>NZ_CP060192.1:0-1232500 GCF_014250415.1 Bacillus sp. PAMC28748
CCAGGACGGGAACGACTATCCGATCATCGGCCTTGATAACGAAGCCTTCAGTACGATGAATGTGAAAAAAGTCGAAGTCAGCCTCTCCGGCAAGATGATCAAAACCATTAAATTAAAAGATAATTCGTTCTGGGAAAAAGTAAGGCGCACATTTCTATAATTTTGAAAACCTTTTCATTAAAAAAGAGCAAGACGATCGTCTTGCTCTTTTTTGCGAATGCCTATAACGAAATTTTCACTTCCGCATTCATGCCGGGAAGCAATTTGGCGGACGGATTTTGAATCGAAATCTTGACTTGAACTTTCTCGGTGGACTTTCGTATAGTCTCCGCTTTGGTTCATTTCCGGAAACATTGAAAATACCGAATCTGTCGCATATCCGATCTCTTCGACCTTCCCTTCAAACGTTGTATCAGGGTCCCCGTCGACTTTGATGTCCACTTTGTCGTCTTTTTCGATATCGCGTAATTCCGTTTCTTTAATATGAGCCGTAATATATATGTTATCCATATCGGCAGTTTGACCGATGACAACCCCCGCATTTACGATTTTATGATTGACGGCTGTATTTTTGACCAGTGTTCCGTCGGAAATGGCTTTGACAGCTACCGACTGCTGCCCGTCCGATATTTTTCCGAGGTTGTCGCCGGTCTGATATATGGTCGCCTTCTTTTGCATCCCAGCCGCTTAATTTTCCGGATGCAGGCGCCGTTATTTTTGTCATATTTGCGGAAACCCTTGCTTCATCCGTCGTGACATAATGTTTATTTTGATAATAGTAATATCCGCATACAGCGACAAGCGCTAAAGTTGCGATAATACCAATCATATTGATGATCATCAAACGTCCTTTACTCATGTTTATCCTATCTCCTTTTGTTGACTTGCTGAAGGGTCTGGCAGGCGAAGGCGCTTCTGAACGAGCGATCTTCCTTTTCCGGTCGCTGCCTTTCCAATTGAAGCCGCAAGCATGATGATGCTTAGCCAGAGCAGTATCGTAAACAAATCGTGATATGCGCCAAGGGCTGAAGCTTTCTGGCATTTGCAACAATCGTATAGGCCGCCATGTTCTTCGCATCACCAACAGAAAGCCCGCTGCTGACAAAATCACGAATCATTTTTGACAATTCCAGCTGAATTTCAGGATCAGCTTCACTGATATGTCCTCTTATCATCTCGTAGTGCACCGCATTCTTCATTGAAGCAAACCAGCCGATCACCGGTGCAGCCCAGGCACCGGGCGAAATTGCGGATAAAGTGAAGCGAAACCGAGCGTTTTGAAGCTTGGTGAATATCTCCGGCAAGCGCCGTGCCCAGCGCTCCCGATACCAATACCATGCTGACGCCGCTGCCCAGCAAAACAGCATGAAGATATAACGACTCCATCGAAACACCGGGTTGAACCGATCTCCATTCCATACCGACGATGATCATTTCCAAAGCGCCGATACAGCCGAGCAATCCGGCGCCAAAATGATCATACAAAAGCGTGCTGAGCACGGCAGTAGCTAAAATCCCTGCGAAAAAACACAAATAAAAGCGTGTCATGCTTTCAAAAGAAGCCTCTGCAATGTTTTCCAAAAATCCGTTTATCACGGCAAGGGAAACAATGAGTGCAATGTGTGAAGCAACGGCCATGACTGTCCCGGAAACAGCTTTTGCGGACCACAGTGAACGAAACGGCACAAGAGGTTCCCGGGCGCGCAAGTCTGTAATGACAAACAACGCCAAAATGATGAATCCGGCCAAAAGAACGGCCACACATAAAAAGAATGAACACCCGTCTTCTGCAAATTGATAAGCGGCACCGTCAAAACAACCATGAGCAATGAGAGCATAAAAACGCCCGTCTTATCAATCGAATGATGCTCCCGCTCTTCCGCTGCTTGTTTCGGCAAAGAGAAGAAGCCGATCACAAGGCAAAGGACAGGCGAACAAATATTTAATATAAACACCCAGCGCCATGCATCCGCGCTGAGTGACAGGGAACCAAAAACCGCTCCGATGGCAGAAGCGCCGAACAATCCGCTAATGACGAAAAACAAAAACAAATTGCGGACCTTGTTCGGAAACGAAATCAATTTGACAGGAAGAATCGTCAAAAATAACATTCCGGAGCATAATCCTTGTATCACCCTTCCGATAAGAAGCGAAAACAAGCCTGCTGAAAATGCGTCGATCAGCGAGCCGCATAAAAATAAGGTGATGAGTGTCAGGTAGCTGTTCCGAATGCCGAACCTCCTTGAAAATATACGTCCAAGCGGAACACCGAGAGCAAAAGCAAGATTTGTCAAAATGGACGGAATCCGCATATCGTCCGGTGACAAATGAAGTCCGTTTTGAATGACGACTTGACTGAGCGTATAGGAAAGATTAAGAAAATATTGCGGCCCAATGGCCAGTATCGTTAAAACCGAAATGATCAAATACTTCGGAATGCCGATTTTTTTAGAGCTCGGGATCGCCATATCAGATTGACTCATAAGCGCTCCTCCTTTAGTTATATATTTCATATTACAAGTTGTATTATGCAAGTTAAATTATACATCCTTCCCGCAATAAATCAACCGAAAGAAAAAGAAAAGGCTGATGATCGTCTGACCAACAGCCTTTAGCCGCTTATTTGCTCCACTTTTTAAAATCCTGATTCAGTCTGATCAAATGGGTTTCCAACGTGTTCAGTTCTTCTGTTGTCCAGTCTTGAAGAACCTCAGTGTATACATGATAGCGGGCCTTTTGCACTTTTTTCAGAGCATCAATGCCCTCCGAAGTCATCTCCACAAGGCTGATCCGGCCGTTGTTGGGATCAGGAAAACGTCTGATGAGCTTTTTCCGTTCCAAGGCTGAAACTTGTCTGCTTGCTGTCGACAGATTCAGCATTAAGGTTTCAGCCAGCGAGTTGATGGCGAGAGGACTTTGCTTATCAAGCTCGCTTAACAGCAGATATTCCGAGCGGTCCAGACTTCCAAAGCGCGGGCTGTAGGCCGTCGTCAGACGGACCAAAAGCGCGATTTCTTTCTCTATGTTTCGGAGTGAGTCATGACCCAACGGATATTCCCTCCTCTTTGTGTGGTTATTCAGCTTTCGTTTTAAGTGCGATTTCCCGTTGTCTTAGTTCAAAGCGCTTGATTTTCGCCGAAGGCGTTTTCGGCAGTTCTTCGATGAATTCTATCTCCCGGGGGTATTTATAAGGGGCCGTCATGGCTTTTACATGGTCTTGTAATTCCTTTGTCAGGTGTTCATTTCCGCGGGATGGGTCCTTTAAGACAACGTATGCTTTCACGATCGATCCCCTGATTTCATCAGGGCTTGCCACAACAGCACATTCTTTGACCTCAGGATGCTTGATCAGCGCATCTTCAACTTCAAACGGGCCGATTGTATATCCTGAGCTGATGATCACATCGTCATTGCGGCTTTCAAACCAAAAATAGCCGTCTTCATCCTTTCGCGCCTTATCCCCTGTTATAAAGTAATCCCCTCTTCTTTGTCGGAGCGTTCGTTCTTGATCTTTGTAATATTCTTTAAAAAGAGCCGGCGTGCTTAAGTGAACGGCAATATCGCCTGTTTCGCCCGGGGGACAGCTCTTTCCATTCCCGTCAATAATATCAACCAAGTTTCCAGGCGTCGGTTTTCCCATGCTTCCAGGCTTGATTTTCATACCTTTTAAAATCCCCACCAACAGCGTGCTCTCCGTTTGTCCGTATCCGTCCCGCACAGCAATATGAAAATGCTTTTTAAATGTATCGATGACTTCCCTGTTCAACGGCTCTCCGGCCGAAACAGCGCTGTGCAGAGAAGACAGGTCAAATCGGGACAAATCATTGACTTTCGCCATGAACCGGTACTCTGTCGGCGTACAGCACAGCACATTGACTTGATGGCGCTCAATCAGCCGCAAATACGTTTCCGGCGTGAATTTTCCATGATAGATAAAGCCGGTTGCACCGCTACCGAGCACTGCTAAAAACGGGCTCCATACCCATTTTTGCCAGCCCGGCCCTGCTGTCGCCCAGACGAGATCCCCTTCCGAAATGTCAAGCCATGCGGAAGCTGTCGTTCTTAAGTGAGCATAAGCCCAGCCGTGTGTATGTACAACCCCTTTTGGCTGACCGGTCGTGCCGGATGTGTAAGATAAAAATGCGATGTCATCGCGAGAGGTATCCGCCGCTTGAAAATCCGCTGCAATGGCCTGATTCATTTTTTCGAGCAGATTGATCCACCCTTCGCTGCTTTCTCCGACGGCAAATAACGACAGTGCCTCTTTTGAACGAACATCTAGAAAAGCATCAAGAAATGCTGAATATACGACGGCTCCTTTGACGCCTGCATGCTTGATCCTGTAATCCAAGTCTTTCGCCCGAAGCATTTCGGAACATGGGATGACCACCATTCCAGCTTTTAAAATGGCCATGTACACGGCATACGTTTCCGGTATCCGCGGCATCATCACGATAAGCTTGTCACCTTTTTTCAGTCCAGAACGGGTCAATATGCTGCCGATTTTGTAAGCCTTTTCAATCAATTTTTCATAGGACCATGACACTTGACGCCCTGATTCATCTTCCCAGATCAATGCGGTCTTATCGCGGGAAGATTTAAATTTTTCAATTTCATCAACCGCATTATACTTCTCCGGCGCAATCAAATCTTCTCTTCTCAACCCTTCCATCTCCTTGTCTTGTGCCATCTTTTTATTATACATAATCCTTTCATACAATTGTATTCCGAAATGCCTATTTTGCAGAACATAAAAAAGAGTGGGGATTAAACCCCACCCATTATCCATTGCTTTTTAATTTTAATTATTGTTGTGTTCCACCCATTTGCTGTTGAGCGAAAGAAACTAAACGCTTAGTGATTTCTCCTCCAACTGAACCGTTTGCACGAGAAGTAGTTTCTGCTCCAAGGTTAACGCCAAATTCAGAAGCGATTTCGAATTTCATTTGGTCGATAGCTTGAGCAGCACCAGGAACCAATAGTTGGTTAGAACTGCTTTGTCTGTTGTTTTGAGCCATGTGTTCTCACCTCCTTGTGAGTATAGATTGTGTAAAAACACATGACTTCATACAAAGAATGTTTGGTAATTGTATGCAAAAACAGACAAAGATGTTTGATTGAATATTCCTTTAGAAAAAATCCGCAAATTGATCTTTCGTTTCCGCTTTGCTGCTCAAAACAATCGTTTCCGTGTTTTCCACAGCTTCGTTGATAAGCGGTTCGAAATCTGTGTAGCTTTCAAAGTGTTCGATTTTCTCTTTTTTCGGACGCGTTTTCGGCGCAGAAGGCGTAAAGATCGTGCAGCAGTCTTCGTACGGACGTATGCTGATATCGTACGTATCGATTTCCTTCGCTTTTTCGATGATTTCCGTCTTATCCATGCCGATTAAAGGGCGCAAAACCGGCGTGCTCGTGACCGCGTTGATGGCATACATGCTTTCAAGCGTCTGGCTTGCCACCTGGCCGAGGCTTTCCCCTGTAAAGATCGCAAGCGCGTTATGGCGTTCGCGCAGTTTGTCGGCGATCTGGAGCATCAGCCTTCTGGTCGCCGTCATGGAATAGTTCTCGGGAATCTGCTTTTGAATGAGCTCTTGAGTTTTTGTAAACGGAACGATATGAAGCTTGATGTCTCCGCCAAAAGCCGTAAGCCGCTTAGTAAGATCGATCACTTTTTGCTTGGCCCGCTCGCTTGTATATGGCGGGCTGAAAAAGTGAACGGCTTCGATCTCAAGTCCGCGCTTCATGGCATAGAACCCGGCAACAGGGCTGTCGATTCCGCCGGATATCATAAGCATCGCTTTTCCTCCGCTTCCGACCGGCAGTCCGCCCGCACCTTTTTCATCCCGGAATGTCAAATACGTGGCATCTTCCCGAATTTCGATACGCAAATGGATGTCCGGGGAGTGGACGTCAACGGTAAGATCGTCGGTGTTGCGCAAAATGTGTCCTCCGATCTCGGCATTCATCTCATTTGTATTTAATTCAAACTGCTTATAAGCCCTTTTCGTCGATACTTTAAAGGTATCCCCGGGCTTGTATTGTTCTTGAACAGAAGCGAGCGCCGTCTCTTTAATGCTTTCCAGATCTGTCCGGCACTTCACGGCAAGACTGAACGATTGGATGCCGAAAACGTGTTTCAGACGAGCCATTACAGCTTCAGCGTCTTCTCCGTTTAATACGAGAGTCATTCTGTCGCGTGTTGATTCATAACGGACGTTGCGGAAATCGCGCAAGACCATTTTGATATTTCTTTTCAGGCGATCGACAAAAAGCTTTCTATTCTTTCCTTTTGTTGAAATTTCGCCAAATCTGATTAAAATGTAGTCCTCATTCATTGTGCCTCTACCTCATAATTCCTTTTAGTTTGTGTAAACTTTCTTTTAAGGCCGTCATAAACGGGCCGACAATCTCATGATTATCCCGGTACGTCATGCTGATTCTGATGCTGCTTGAGGCCGCACCTTCACCTTTTCCCATTTCTAAAAGCACCTTGCTCGGCTTATGCTGTTTTGAAGAGCATGCTGATGTCGTCGATACGAAAATATCCCGCTCCTCTAGCATATGCAAAAGGACCTCAGCCTTCAATCCCGGAACGGAAAAATTGATGATATGCGGCGCGCTGTTTTCTTCCGGCGTATTTAATATAACACCTTTCAGCTCTTTTAGCTCCTTGATAAAAGCTGATTTTGCCGCCTTTATTTCTTCTATATAATGGTTATAATCCTGTTTTGACAAATTGATCGCTTTTGCAAGTGTAACGGCGCCGGCGGTATTTTCAGTTCCAGCACGCCTGTTGTTCTGCTGTTCTCCTCCGGAAATCAAAGGAAAAAGCGAGATCCGTTCGTTTAGAATGAGGGCTCCTGTTCCCTTTAAGCCGTGAAATTTGTGACCCGAGATTGTACAAAGGTCAATGGCTGCCCCGGAGATGTCCAGCGGAACCTTGTTGATGCCCTGAACATGATCAACGTGAAAGTATGCCCTTGTGTTTTCTTTTACGATTTTCCCGATTTCTTCCAGAGGCTGGATGACGCCTGTTTCATTGTTGACGTGCATGATGCTTACAAGAATCGTGTCTTTGCGGAGCGCTTGTTTCAAGTCTTCAAGAGAAACAAAGCCATGGCCGTCGACAGGAAGATATGTAACCTCAAAGCCGAAGGCCGTCTTCAGCTGCTCCAAGGATTCCGTCACAGACGGGTGTTCAATGGAGGAAGCAATGATATGCTTTCCTTTTTGCGCATGTGCCAAAGCAATGCCTTTAAGCGCCATGTTATTGGCTTCTGAAGCGCCGGACGTAAACACGATATCATGATTTTTTAGCGAAAGCGCCGATTTAATCTGTTTCCGCGCTTCAGAAAGCAATTGATCCGCTTCAACGCCGTGGCGGTGCAGAGACGACGGGTTGCCGAAGAAGCGCTGATTTACTTGTTCATAAATTTGTAATAATTCAGGATATGGTTTTGTTGTTGAACTATTATCAAGATAAATCATGATCTACTCCTTTAAAATGAACGTTCTTTTTCATGACTGTATATGTTATCATATCAACTTGTAATTGAAAATTAAAAATAAATGTTTGACTTCTCTGATTTTTAAAATATAATAGTCTTTGGACTTTTGTCATATTATATCACGAAAATAAATTGACAGAAAATTTAAACAAAATGCCAGGAGGTTCTTTTTAATGAAAACTTCACTATCCGCTAAGGAAACGACGGCGATTGGGCTTATGCTGTTCGCCCTCTTTTTCGGAGCGGGAAATATGATTTTTCCTCCCCAGCTTGGTCAAGCTGCCGGAGAGAATATTTGGCCGGCTATCATCGGATTCTTGCTGACGGGCGTTGGTCTTCCTCTGCTCGGCGTCATCGCGGTTGCTTTAAAAGGGAGTGCAAAAGGCCTAGCTGACAAAGCCCACCCGGTCTTCGGCACGATATTAATCGTCAGCATTTATTTAACGATCGGACCTTTATTTGCCATTCCGAGGACGGGAAACGTTTCATACGTCATAGCGGTTGAGCCGTTTTTAGGAAAACATTCGTCAAGTCTTTATCTGTTCATCTTTACCCTGATCTTTTTCGGGATCACTTATTTCTTGGCGTTAAACCCAAGCAAGCTTGTTGACCGCATCGGTAAAATTTTAACACCGATATTATTGACTGTAATCGCAATCTTAGTCATCAAAGCGTTTATCACCCCGATGGGCAGCATCGGGTCTGTGACAGAGGCTTACCAATCCGCACCGCTGTTTGTCGGATTTTTAGAAGGGTATAAAACGATGGATGCGATCGCTTCAATTGTTTTTGGAATTGTCGTCATTACGGCAATTAAAGACCGCGGAGTCACAAATCCAAAGTCAATCGCCGCTTCATGCATCAAAGCGGGGATAGTCGCTGCAGTCGGTCTCGGACTCGTTTACGTTTCACTCGCTTATTTAGGGGCGACAAGCGTTGAAACCGTCGGTTCGCTCGACAACGGCGGCGAAATATTGTCCAAAGCTTCCGCATATTTGTTCGGCTCGCTTGGAAATGCCGTGCTCGGCATCGCGATCTTGTTCGCCTGCCTGACGACAAGCGTAGGACTTGTTTCTTCTTGCGGAGAGTATTTTTCAAATCTGATTCCGAAGCTCTCTTACAAAGCAGTTGTCATCATTGTGACGCTTTTCAGCCTTGTGATTGCCAATTTCGGACTGACAGAAATCATCTCGTTTTCAGTACCGATTCTGTCTGCGATTTATCCGCTTGCGATCGTCGTCGTTTTGCTCTCATTCATTGATAAGCTGTTTAATGAACGGCGCGAGGTCTATATCGGCACCCTTATCCCGACAGGAATTCTGAGCATCATCGACGGATTAAACGCGGCGAAAATCCCGCTGGGGCCGGTTAACGATATCTTAAAAGCGAACATCCCGCTGTTCAGCATGGGTGTCGGCTGGGTCGTTCCGGCTGTTATCGGCGCAGTGATCGGTTACATTGTGACATTTTTTATCGCTTTGCCGGAGGACAAATTAAAGAACGTCAGCTGACCTTTGCAAAAAACAGCTCTGTTTAAAACAGGGCTGTTTTTTTATCTTTCATTTCTTTAGACAAAAAACCCGGCACACATCTTTTGGAGAGACCCAAATAAATGAGACAAGGAAAAAACACCCCCTGAATCGTATTAATACAATATGATTCTTAGGAGGGTGTTTTTCTATGGGCACAAGAGTACATTACGCAGAAGAAGTAAAATGGGAAGTAATTAAAATGAAACAAGCTGGAATGACAAACAAAGAAATAATGGAACAACTGGGGATAAAAAATAAGACTCAAATTAAAACATGGATGCGATGGTACAAAACAGGCCAAACCTATCGATTTTCGCAACAAGTTGGAAAACAATATTCCTACGGTAAAGAATCGGAGGAAATGAGTGAGCTAGAAGAATTAAAACTAAAGAATAAACAGCTAGAGGCTCAATTGGCAATTATAAAAAAGTACCAGGAGATCGAAAGGAGTTGGAGCCACGAGTCATTGTCCAAGTTGTAGAAGAACTCTCAGCCACTTTTAAAATAATTGATATTCTTGGAGTATTAGGCATACCTAAGTCAACATATTACCGTTGGAAAAAGAAGTATAAAAAAGTTGAGCTAACTTCATTAGAAGAGCTAGTAATCAAGCTGTGTAAGAAAAACTTCTATCACTATGGTCATCGTAAAATTAAATCCATCTTAAACAGAAAGTATGGGATAAATGTAAACCGCAAAACTGTACAAAAAATTATGCAAAAGTTTGAGATTCAGTGTCAAGTTAAGAAGAAGCGACAAAAGTACATTTGTGGTGAGAGTAATATTATTGTGCCGAACACTCTCAATCGTAATTTTAAAGCAAGCCGATTAAATGAAAAATGGGTAACCGACATTACCTACTTACCTTATGGCTCGACTATGTTATATTTATCAACGATTATGGACTTATATAACAACGAAATAGTGGCTTACAAAATAGGTACGAGCCAAGATATTAACCTAGTATTAGACACATTGAGGGAAGCTGTAGAATTACGTAAACCAGTAGGGTTACTTCTTCATAGCGACCAGGGATCTGTCTATACTTCACATGCATATCAGAATTTGGCCAAAGAAAAAGGCATTACCACAAGCATGTCTCGAAAAGGAAACTGCCATGATAATGCCGTCATTGAATCCTTTCACTCCTCGCTAAAGTCGGAAGGATTTAACGCTCAAAGTAGAGCATCTATATCCAATTCTAAAGTAGTACAAATTGTAAATCAATACATGTATCGATATAATCATGTACGAATTCAGGCAAAATTAAACTACCTGTCCCCACTGGAATACAGGGGACAGGCAGCATAGGTGTTTTTTCTAAGTCTCATTTTAACGGGTCAGTTCACTTTACATGCCGGGTTTTTGCTTTATTCAGGCTGCTTCGCGTCCGCTTCAAGCCGGGCCACTGCTCCAGGCGACGCTTTTTCCACCGCTCTGGCGGCTATGTCGTAAGCCTCTTCATACTGATATGCGTAAAAACAGTTTTCTGCTTCTTTCAGCTGTTCGGAAAGGATACGGTCCTGGCTTCTGAAGCGGTTGCCATATTGAATGATGCGTTCGATCAGCAAAACCAGTTCAACCAGTTCGTCCGTCTTTGTTTTCACTTCCGTGACAAGCTGTTCCGCCTCTTGAAGACGTTCGTTCACCGCATCCATGTTCAGCGGCAGCTCATTCAACTGTTCTGTCACTTTCTGCACAGTCGTCTGCGACTGTCGGATCTTTTCGGTTATGGCCTCCGGGATGCCTGGAACATTGCTTTTCTCCAGGCTGCGCGCCGTATCCTTGATTGTCTGCTTCAATTGCTTGAGAAGCTCTCTTGCCTGAAGCTCTTCTTTTCTCAGCATTTGCAGCATGTCCCTGTATTCGTCATGCTCCCGTTGCGCGGCTTCCATCTGCTTTTCGATATCGGCAAGCTCTTCTTTTAACAGCGAGTAGGCGACATGTTTCTGATCAAGCCTTTCTCTCACTTGTTCGAACTGCTTTTCGATCATTTCAAGGCGCTTTTCATATGACTGCTGCTTCTCCAGTTCGCCGGTAGTCAGTCTGTAGCCTTTCTTGACGAGCTCGGTTTCAGCTTCGGTATCCTTTTTGGAGGCTTCAAGCTTTTCCAATGCAGCGGCAAGCTCAGGCACTTTGCCCAAAATTTCCTGCCCTGCTTCGACTTCATGCTCGAGCTGGTTATACAGCGTCTGGATCGTTTCATCAATGATCTGCACGATTGCGGCGGCTTCCTCTAAATCAAGCTCGTCCAAAAGCGCATCTTCAGCGCGCTTCAATTCTTTCAAAAGGTTTTCGAGCTCCTTCTCCACTTGAATATGATCGAGCTTATACCCTTTATCGATCATTTCCTGATAGCCGGCTTTCAATTTTGCGATTTCCTGCGGAACTGTCTGCTTGCAGCTGGCAAGCAGTTTCGGCACATCGTCTATGTATGATTGAAGCTCTTCAAGCAAACGGTCTTGGGCAAGCAGCACCTTTCTGGCTTCTATGTAATTTCCACCTTCTGTTTCCTCTTCAAACTGTTTAATGCCTTCCCACACGGTATCGAGGTCGGCTTCAATTTTCGCATAGAGGTCTCCGTACAGGTGGCTGTATGCCAAAAGGTTTTTCCGCACTTTTGTATAACGTTCTTTTACCTCTTCGATTTCTTTGCGGTTCTGCTCTTCGCTTGAGACAAGATCGGCGATTTCCTTTAAGATGTCTTCAATGTTGGACTCAGCCGCTGATAAAAGATTCTCAATATGCGCGAGCACCTGTTTCGATTTTTGAAAACGGTATTTGTCGGCGCAATCCTCGGCTTCAAACAGAAGCTCTTCGACTTTGGGCATATGCGAGGTGACGATTTCATCCCATTCCCGGCGCCATCTTTCAAAGAATTCCTCAGTCTGCCCCGTCATTTTCAGATGCTTGATTTTTGACATCTCTTCCACAATCGAACGGTTCATGATTTCGATTTTCCAAGCTTCTAAACGGTCGATCTCTTTATATATATTTTTTCTGAATAAGTAGCCCGTAGCGAATAAGATTAAAAATAACGCCAGTAAGCCAATGACAAACTCCATAATGAGCCCCCTTGCTGTTTATCTTGTTCTGTCAGGGTATGATATTTGAAATTGTTATGTAAAAATGAAGTTAAACTATCGTTTTCATTGTTCTTATGATACCATGTAACCAACATTTTTTGAGCAGAATTTTTAATTTTTTTACATCAAAGTGACAACATCTGACTATTTTTTTACGGGGTGACATCATGCTGAAACGAGACGGTCATGTTCATTCTCCCTTTTGTCCGCACGGATCAAAAGACGAATTCAGATATTATATAGAAGAATTGTGCAAAAAAGGCTTCCAATCCGTATCCTTTACTGAGCACGCGCCGCTTCCGCCTTCATTTATTGATCCGACTCCGGAGAAAGACAGCGCCATGCCGATCTCCCAGCTGGGCCGCTATATTGAACGGCTGACCGAACTGAAGGAAGAATACAGAGGACAGCTTGACATTTTGATCGGTCTTGAAGTCGATTATATCCGCGCCTTTGAACATGAAACGAAAGCTTTTCTCGATCAGTACGGCACACATCTTGACGACAGCATCCTGTCCGTTCATTTTTTGCCGGCTGGATCTTCATACATCTGTCTTGACTACGATGAAAAAGCGTTTCAGCAGCTGATCGACTGCTACGGCAGCACAGAGCAGGTTTATCTCGCCTATTATGACGAAATCTATTCTTCCATTGTATCACCGTTGGGAGCATTTAAGCCAAAACGAATCGGCCACATCACGCTTGCGAAAAAATTTGTGAAGCTGTTTCCGTATACGATGTCGGAAAGCGTTAGAAAATCGGTCTCCTCCTGTCTGGATGAAGCCGCAAAACGCGGACTTGAACTTGACTTTAATACGGCCGGCCTCCGCAAGCCTTATGCAGGCAACGTCTATATGGAAGAATGGATGATAAAAGAAGCGGAACAAAAAAACATCCCGCTTGTCTTTGGGTCTGACGCCCACCAAGCAGAGGATGCCGGATTTGGTTACGAACATTTTGAGAGCCGCTTTGTTAAATAACGGCGGCTTGCCGACGCTCTCTGTACAACAGACTGAGAAGCCATGTTTTGACTTCCTTGTAATACGCCTGATAAAAGTACGGCTCGTGCGGCTGTACATAAAGCACTTCTGAAATATATTGAGGCTGCAGATAAGGCATCATTAAAAGCGACTTCAGCTGAATCATAAAATGGGAAAGGGGAAAACGGGAAAATTCGTTGTCCTCATTTCCCTTTTCAATGATCAGATGGAGAATGTACTTTTCTTTCGTTAAATATGTCGACATCACTTCACGATTCAGTGTGGAATCAATCGTGACTTCGCGATAGACAAACCGAGTTAATTGACGATGTTCATGCTGATACGATAGAATATCAAAAACCAATTGAAGAAGGCAATCCGTTGCACCTGCATCCTGAAGGCGTTCATGGCCCTTTTCAAGGATTCTTAAATATCCTTCATAAAAACGGGATACTAAATGCTCCATTAACCCGCCTTTTCCATTAAAATAATAGGAGATGTGGGCGACATTGACATTGGCTGCTCGGGCAATTTCGCGGACTGATGTTCCTGAAAAACCTTTTTGGTTGAACAGTTCCACGGCAGATTCGATGATCCTGTCCTTCGTGGTTGGAGTAGCGTTTGATCCCATCTTGTTTCACCCCTTCTTACTTAAAACAATTCCACTTCAAGCGGAGTTGTTCCTGTAAAAAGCGCTCGACAAATAGCATCACGGCAAGCGCGTTTTTGCCATTTCAAAGAAAAAGCGAGGGAAATATAATGTTTCATGTCGAAAAAACAGAAGGCAGTAAAGAAAAAAAATACGAGCTTCTCCTCAAACAGATCGATGCGCTGACAGAAGGCGAACCTGATATGATCGCCAATACAGCAAACGCTTCCGCTCTTTTGTATCAATCATTGGAAGACGTCAACTGGGCGGGCTTTTATTTTGCCAAAGACGGTGAGCTTGTGCTCGGGCCGTTCCAGGGACTTCCTGCATGCGTAAGAATCCCGTTCGGGAAAGGCGTCTGCGGCACCGCTTATACAAACGGCCGGGTCGAGCGCGTTGAAGATGTGAACGCATTCCCCGGACACATTGCGTGTGATGCAGCGTCCCAATCCGAAATCGTAGTTCCGCTTGAAGTTGACGGGAGCATCATCGGAGTGCTCGATATCGACAGCCCGATTAAAAACCGCTTCGATGAAACTGATGAGTATTATTTGAAAAAGTTCACGGAGAAGCTTGGAGAGCGTTTAAGCGAAAAGAGCCGGTAATTCCGGCTCTTTTTTAATGTGTCATAAACTTGTTTTTCCCGTTCCGCTTTGCATTGTACAGCGCGACATCCGCTTCTTTAAAAAGGTCGGATAAAGATTTCGGACGATCCTGAGACCAATGGGATACCCCGCACGAAATCGTCACCGTCGGATCCGTACATTCCCTGACAAGCATTATGAGCCTTTCGGCAAGCATTTCACCGGCGTTCAGCCTTGCTTTCGGCAAGTATACCGCAAGCTCTTCTCCTCCCCACCTTGCTGCGACATCCTGATCGCGGATGTTTCGCTGGATCACCCGGGCGACTTGTATAAGAATATCATCGCCTTTCTGATGGCCGTACGTATCGTTAATCTGTTTAAAATCATCAATATCGATCAATACAAGGACGCCGCTCTCGTCCAATTTCATACTGTACCCGATTTTCTCATCGAGATGGCTTCTCGAGTAGAGCTCTGTCAAACGGTCTGTCTGAACAAGATACTTCAGCCGGTCGCGCAGCATCAAATTCGATACGGCGAGCGTGGAATGCCTGATCAGCGTCTGAAACAGCTTAAACATCTCAAACGAAAAGGAGCAGACATTTTTTTTCAACACGATGACAAATCCTTTGTTTTCATTATTTTCCAGCATCGGAACGCCCATTAATGAAGCATATCCTTCATTCCCAAAAAGCGAAGAACCGTTTCCGACAAACACCCCGTTTTCCTCTGATATCTTCTCTTTGACATAGCGGATGTATGGAAGGGCCTCATCCGTCTGAAAAAAACTAGTGCTTTCCGGCAGCAGGGTTTCCTTGCCTAAGTGATTTTTATAAAAAAAGCCCACCTCTTCGGCGCCGAATGAACTGATCAGCCTTTCGGACAAGCTCTTCATCATATCCGGAAGGCGTTTCGTCCGGTTCAGCTGATGCGATGTTTCATTAATCAGCTCCAAATTTGAAATCATATTCTGCGACTGTTCGTAAAGCCGTGAATTTTCAAATGCTTTCCCTGCCGCATTCGAAATAATGCATATATCCGCTGCCGTATCGGCAGCGCCTGGTCCAAAGGCTTTCAAAACGCCGTACGTTCCCTGCCGGCCTTTAATCGGAATGTATACTTCCGCTTCATTTTTGCTCTTCTCCTGTCCTGATAAGTATGCCTCCAAGGCAAAAGAATCGGTCGATTCGCTTTGCACATCCAACTCTATCGCAGGGAGGTTGATGTATTGATCCTCATCGTATGACAAGAAAAGACAATACGTTAAAAAAGGAAACACACTCCTTAAGCTTTCGAGCATTGTCTTCAGCACCTGCTCCTGATCCATCAGCTCATGCAGCAGCTCCGTCTTTTCATAAATCTTTGTTTTCTTAAGCTCATCACGAAATAATGCGTCAAGCTCCAGACAATGCACCAAAAACAGATGAATGGATTCCGCGAGACGTTCTGGTAATTTATGTTTCTTTTGACATGAAAGTTCTATATATTTGCTGTTTTCTTCTATTGTTATAATGGTATGATAATCGCTCACTCGGCTGATCGGATCACCGTCGCCTCTCGATCCCTGCAGTCTTGAAGAAGGCTGCACTGTTAGAGATATAAACGAAAAAAATGACTCTGCTGCCGCTTTTAGCCAGGCAACAGAGTCGTCGTACGAGACGGCCGGCTTTTTTAAAAAAAATTGAAACAGCTTTTGATGAAAAGACAGATATAGGTCTTCAGTTTGTTTATTCATGGTCATCACCTTAAAAAATCCGTTTTTTGTATTTTATTTTCCTGATTATATCACAAAAACAGGACTATATACTTATAAACAGTCCGTTCCTTTCGGGACGATCCATGAATGGTTGACTTTGCCCGGCGGACATTATATAATCTTCTTTGTGTGAAATAATGCAGCCTTTTTGTTCTGCTTCTATGTTTCATTTTGTTCCTTATTTATTAAGGTGTATCGTGTAACTCTTTGCTGCTGGAGCGAGGATACATGAAAACAAAATGGACATGGCTGAATTGAACAGATGGGTTTTATTTTCACAAAAATAAAACCAAAGGAGGAGTCACATTATGGCTCGCTATACAGGTCCAAGCTGGAAATTATCCCGCCGTTTAGGCATCTCTTTAAGCGGTACGGGTAAAGAATTAGAAAAACGTCCTTACGCACCAGGTCCTCACGGTCCGGGACAGCGTAAAAAACTATCAGAATATGGTTTGCAATTGCAAGAAAAGCAAAAGCTTCGCCATATGTACGGTGTGAACGAACGCCAATTCCGCAACCTTTTTGACAAAGCTGCGAAAATGGCCGGTAAACACGGTGAAAACTTCATGATTCTTCTTGAGTCACGTCTTGACAACATCGTTTACCGTCTTGGCCTGGCGCGCACTCGCCGCCAAGCACGCCAATTGGTAAACCACGGTCACGTTCTTGTTGACGGAAGCCGCGTTGACATTCCGTCTTACCAAGTTAAACCTGGCCAAACGATTTCACTTCGTGAAAAATCTCAAAACCTTTCTGTCGTTAAAGAAGCGGTTGAAGTGAACAACTTTGTTCCTGAATACCTGACTTTTGACGCTGAAAAGCTTGAAGGTTCACTAACTCGCCTTCCAGAGCGTTCTGAGCTTCCTGCTGAGATTAACGAAGCGCTGATCGTTGAGTTCTACTCTCGTTAATAGAAAATGCTCTTTAAAGAGCATGGGCAAAAACCCTAGAATTGTTGACATCCCAACGATTCTAGGGTTTTTTGTTTACTCCCCGTTGATTCTGGCTGCTGATAGATCTGATGATTCACTTTCAAATGATATCTGTGATCACATTCATCCTGGTTCGAAATTCGCCCGCCGAAATAAAACAGACCCGCCTCATAAGAGTAAGGTACCTTCTCACAAGCAAACATCTCCTTTTCTCCTTTAAACATCTTCGGTAAAATTAAATCGTTGGTTAGACAATGAAAGCGGAGGAGTGGCCGACAAATGCTTTTGTTTTTTGCTAAGTTTGTCTTGTTCTACGTATTCTGTTCAGTTGCATTCGCCCTTTTCAAAGTCATGTACTACAATATCAGCAAAAAATGGGTTACAAAGACGGCGGAGGGCACTAAACTGAATTGGGCTTTGAATGTCTTTCTTAAACACGGCAAAAAAATGGACAGCAACGACTGCTTTGTTATGGGGGTTTTAGCGGGATGGTGTGCGATTTATTTATAAAAAGCTTCCGAAAAAGGACCGAGATCCGTGTCGCGATGCAGCCACAACTGAACTTCAGCGACTGCTTTTATTTAGTCTCGCCGATTTGACTGTTCTCCGGTATCACCATACGATCCTCAATCGCTGCTGAGAGTGATACCGCCAAACACTCTTCGGTATTGCTGGCACATTGAACAAAGCTCCGATGATATTATTGAAGGGTTGCTCAATAAAATTAAAAATTCAGGTCTGCTTCAGTATATAAAAAAACCCCAATCGCCAGATGATTTTCTAACAATTGGGGGCCAATTTACGATACATTTACTTTTGGATTTGGTCCATATTGATTTTCTTTTGCTTCGCCAGCCTGACAGTAAAAAATAAGCAGAATGACAGCACCGATAATCGGCAAAAAGCCAATTAAAATCCACCAGCCGCTTCTCCCGGTATCATGCAGCCTGCGGACATTGACAGCCAAAGAAGGCACCAAAACAGCCAACTGATAAATAAAGATGAGAATGTATCCGAGGAACCCCCCGCCATACCCAATGATATATCCTACTTGATATCTGTCATATCCTTCTGCTGTCATGATTCCTGAAATAAATAAACTTACTACCATTAATGATAAGATAAATAATATAAAGCATATGATGCCGTTAAATACATGAAACAACCAGTATTCCTTTCGTCTTGCTCTCCCTTCAAAATTCGCATAATTCTTCAAGCCTCTCCAATACCACTTCATACAATTTCCTCCACTGCCAAATCTATAAATTTGCGAAAAACATATGAATTATACCATAAAATATCATTTTCGACCATTTACTTGAAGGGATGTTTTGATGCCTGTTCGGAAAGAACATTTTTTCTATGGGCTTTGAGCTTACATTCATATCATAGGAAAAACAATATACAGTTTCCATTTAACCATTGCTTCTGTATAATATGAATCATTCATTTCGCCTCCGTAGCTCTAGAAGGGAAGAGCGCCGTTAAACATTGTAGGAACGGGTCGCAAGGCAAGGGTTTCAGAAGCACCGAAAAGCAAATAGCTGAGACAGGTGGAATTCCTGTCGGTGAAAGTCCGTAGGGAAGCGTGTTCTCCCCTAGCCTATGCTTACGGAAGGAGTGCGGGTTCGAATCCCGCCGGAGGCATTGATTACATCTCTGGTCTCGAAGAAGAATTAAAAAACAGACAGAAGTTCACTGTCTGTTTTTTACGGCTTTGACCTGTCATATATTAAAATGTGTAAGATTCGCCGTCATCCGGCACAAGTACGCGCGAGGACATTCCTTTTTCCTGAATGAAGCTCTTCAATTCTTTTCGTGATAAAGTCCAATGGTTGACAGCCTCCATATGACTGGAAATGATTGTGGCCTTAGGTGCAGCTTGATAGACTTCAGCAATATCCTCTTTTCCCATCACAAGAGACCCTCCTTCAAAGAACTGATTGTCTCCTCCGTTAACGACTATGACGTCCGGCTGATGCGCAGCGATTTCTTCCCGGACACCTTCATACCAAACTGTATCCCCTGCCACATACAGCGTTTTCTCCTTTGAGTGTTTGAAGACAACGCCGCACACTTCTCCGGCAAGCTTTAATATCTCTCCCCTCCCATGCTCGCCTTTTGTTTTGATTAATTGAATCCCCTCAAACACCGTATCTTTTGTTAAGACCTCTATATTATGAAAACCGGCTTTTCTCACTTCCTCAGCATCTGCTTCATTTTGGACAAACAGTTTGATTTCTTTCGGAAGCAGATCTTTGGCAGCATCGTCAAAATGATCTAAATGCAGATGAGTGACGATGACTGCGTCTGTATTCTTGACGAGCTCGTCGGTTGGCACAGGCAGGCTGACCAAAGGGTTGTTTTGCTCTTGTCTTGCTGAGTTCGGGAAAGGAGGGTAAGCGCCTTTTTCAGCCAGCATCGGATCTATTAAAAATGTTTTGCCCGCATATTTGACGGCCAATGTTGCATTTCGAATTTGTTGAATATTCATAGTTATCATGCCTTTCCTTTCATTTACGATTAGTTTATACTATGACCGATCAACATTTAAATAGATAAAATCAAGTCTTTACAGCGTTTGACTTGATTTTTGAAAAACGTTCATTTGAGAGGATTTGATGAAATGCTGGATCATACAGACAAGCAAATCATAGAGGAATTATCAAAAAACAGCCGGATGACCATGAAGGAATTAGGAGAGAAAGTTCATTTGACAGGTCAGGCGGCTTCAGCAAGGGTTGCTAAATTAGAGGATCAAGGAGTGATTGAAGGTTATACCATACAAGTGAATCAAGTGAAACTCGGGTGTTTTATTCACGCTTTTATCAATATCTATACAAAAAGCACTTATCATAAGCCTTATCTTTCATTTATTAAAGCACAGCAGAAATACATCATTCATAACTATAAAATCAGCGGAGACGGCTGTTATCTTCTTGAATGCAAGTTTCCGTCAAATCAACAGTTGGACCAATTTTTAATAGACTTAAACCATCATGCAAATTATAAACTGTCGATCGTTATCAATAAAACGGGTGGGTAAAGAGACTGCCGGCCGTTTTATTGATAAAAAAGAGGGCCTCTAAAGACCCTCTACTTCAGCCGCTTTGCTGCATTTTCCGTCTGATTCAATTGATTGTATCCGTCAGCCGACTGCTGCACCTCTTGTTTTCGTTCCGTTTCCAGCTGCTTGTGGTAATCTTCCATAAATTTTTCTTTGGCTGCAATGAACAGGTTCATGCTACATTCCTCCCTCTTCAACGATGGAAACGCTTTACCTATTACATCTATATTTTTGACATTTCCTGAATGAACATGCATGAAACATGTTGACACAAAAAAACCCTTGCCGTTTGGCAAGAGTTTTTTTGATTACTTATAAGTCAGCAGGAAGTATTTCTTTTTACCGCGGCGAATGACGGTAAACTGTCCTTCGATGCGGTCGTCGGCGGTGAGGACGTCCGCAACATCGGTGCGGCGCTCGCCGTTAACGTATACCGCGCCATTCGTGATATCTTCGCGCGCCTGCCGTTTAGACGGAGACAGCTTTGATTGGACGAGTATTTCAACAAGAGGAAGTTCATCCGCTTTCTCGACCTCCAGGGAAGGAACCCCTTTAAAGCCGACTTTTACTTCTTCAGCTGTCAATTGTTTGATATCTCCGCTGAACAGTGCTTTTGAGATGTTGACGGCCTGCTCAAACGCTTCACGGCCGTGTACAAGAACGGTCACTTCTTCGGCGAGGCGCTTTTGCGCTTCGCGTTTTTCAGGCGCCGTCTCTGTTTTTTCAGCGAGATCTTCAATTTCTTCTTTTGATAAGAAAGTGAAGTATTTTAAGTATTTCACGACATCCCTGTCGTCGGTATTGATCCAGAACTGATAAAACTCATACGCCGACGTTTTCTCTTTATCAAGCCAGATCGCGCCGCCTTCCGTTTTTCCGAACTTCGTGCCGTCTGCTTTTGTCACAAGCGGAATCGTCAATCCGAAAGCTTTTGCATTCTCTTCGGATTTGCGGATGAGTTCGAGACCTGATGTGATGTTGCCCCACTGGTCGCTTCCGCCGATCTGAAGCTTGCATTCCTGGTTTCTGTACAAATTCAAGAAATCGAGAGACTGCAGGATCATGTAGCTGAATTCAGTATAAGATATGCCTGTCTCGATTCTGGAGCTTACCGTATCCTTGGCAAGCATGTAATTGATTCCGAAGTTTTTGCCGACATCGCGCAGGAAATCAATGACGTTCATTTTGCCGATCCAGTCATAGTTGTTCGCCATGATCGCCGGGTTCTCTTCAGCTTCAAAATCAAGGAAACGCGAAAGCTGGTTTTTGATTTTCTGCGACCATTCGCGGACGATTTCTTCATTGTTCAGCGTGCGCTCCGCTTTCTTTCCGCTCGGATCGCCGATAAGGCCCGTCGCCCCGCCTACGAGCGCAATCGGACGATGTCCGGCCAGCTGGAAGCGGCGAAGCATTAAAATCGGCAGCAGGTGGCCGATATGCAGACTGTCAGCTGTCGGATCAAATCCGGAGTATAAGCTGATTTTCTCTTTATCGAGCAGTTCTCTCAAGCCTGCTTCATCGGTTTGCTGCTGAATCAGTCCCCTGAAGGACAAATCATCAAGTATGTGTGTCATCATCAATTAGCTCCTTTTTTCCAAAATAAAACGCCCCTTCGCAAAAACGAAGGGACGATAAAAATCGCGGTACCACCCTGCTTAAAAGAACGCATGGCCGCGCTCTTTTCACTCTCGTTGATAACGGAAAAGCTTCCGTTCTTCTGCTACAGAAAGCCCGGAAGGCTTTTTTCGCAAAAGCGGTTCATGAGTGTAATTCAAACCATCCATATGTGCTGATTTTCACCGGCCATCAGCTCTCTAAGACAGGGAAGGATGCGTTCTACTGATCTCAGTCTTCACCTTTTGAATATTCGACTAAATCTTTTTTAACATAATATTTTTGCATTGTCAATGAGACATCAGTCTTCCATCGATGAGAGATCGCCTGCCGGAAGGTTCAGCTCCCATGCTTTCAGGACGCGTCTCATGATCTTTCCGCTTCTTGTCTTCGGCAGTTTATCTTTAAATTCGATTTCCCTTGGCGCGGCATGTGCGGCCAAGCCTTGTTTCACGAACTGCCTGATTTCTTCTTTTAACGCATCTGACGGTTCATAACCGTCCCTCAAGGCGATGAACGCTTTAATAATTTCACCCCGGACGGGATCCGGTTTGCCGATGACGCCTGCTTCAGCGACGGCCTGATGCTCAACAAGCTTGCTCTCGACTTCAAACGGGCCGACGCGTTCGCCCGATGTCATGATGACATCGTCGATCCGTCCCTGGAACCAGAAGTACCCGTCTTCATCCATGTAGGCGGAATCTCCTGACACATACCAATCGCCCGGCATAAAATAGGAGCTATATTTTTCAGGATTGTTCCAGATCGAATGCATCATCGACGGCCAGCCTTTTTTAATGGCGAGATTTCCCATTCTGTAAGGAGGCAGTTCATTTCCCTGGTTGTCGACGATTGCAGCCTCTACACCGGGAATCGGCTTGCCCATTGATCCCGGTTTAATTTCCATGCACGGGTAATTGCAGATGAGCTGCGATCCTGTTTCAGTCATCCACCAAGTATCATGAATCCGGTTGCCGAAGACTTTATGCCCCCACCTGATGACTTCGGGATTTAACGGCTCCCCTACGCTTAAAATATGCCGCAAGGAACTTAGATTATATTTATTCACAAGATCGTCGCCTGCACCCATCAGCATCCGGAAAGCCGTTGGCGCGCTGTACCATACCGTCACTTCCATTTTTTCAATCGTTTCGTACCATGCCTCAGGACTGAATCTGCCGCCTACGACAACATTCGTAGCTCCATTCAGCCACGGACCGAAAATCCCGTAAACCGTTCCGGTGACCCAGCCGGGATCAGCGGTGCACCAATAGATGTCATCGTCATGCAGATCAAGAACCCATTTGGCTGTTTGATAATGCTGGATCATTGCTTTATGGACGTGGAGAACCCCTTTTGGCGCGCCGGTCGAACCCGACGTATAGTGAAGCAGCATCCCGTCTTCCTGATCCACCCATTCAATCTCAAGATCAGTGCCTGCTTCCGCCGCTTTCGCGTAATAATCAATGACAGGTCCTTCTTCCTTTACGCCTTCTCCAACGACAATGATTGATTCAAGATCCGGAAGTTCATCGGCCGGCACCCGTTCAAGCAATTCCGGCGTCGTCACGATGACCTTCGCTCCGCTGTTTGCAAGCCTGTCTTTGACGGCACCTTCCATAAACGCTTCAAATAACGGCCCGACGATCGCTCCCAATTTGATGGCGCCGAGAAGAATAAAATAAAGCTCGGGCGATCTCGGCATAAAAACAAACACACGGTCTCCCTTTCCCACATCGGCATGCTGCTTTAAGACATTCCCGGCTTTGTTGGTTTCATTTTTCATCTCTCTGAAAGTGTACTTTTCTTCGCGGACCGGATCTTTGTAGTAAAATGCCACTTTGTTTTTCAAATTTGACTCAGCGTGGCGGTCGATAGCTTCATAAGCTGCATTGATTTTTCCCGTTTTGTGCCATGAAAAATGCTTTTCGGCATCCTTCCAGTCAAATGTCCGGTATGTTTCATCATAGTCTTTCAAGTTGTAATTTCCCTTTTCTGCTGGCAGCGCTTTCAATTCCATGCCCATCCCCCTTTGTTCGATCATCAAAATATATTATAGTATAGATTTTTTATTTTCTCAATTTTTAAAAAATACTCTTCTCTCCTATGAAAACGCTTAATATTTTGGTATGTTATGTATAAAAGACTTCAACTAAGATGTAAGGCGGTGGATACGTGGAGCATCACAAAACTTATCATGCCAAAGAATTGCAGACCGAGAAAGGCTCTGTGCTGATAGAGGGCCCTATCAGTCCCGAAAAACTCGCAGAATATGAATTTCACGACGAGCTTACAGCCTTTCGCCCATCACAAAAACAACATGAAGCATTAATCGAAATCGCAGGGCTTCCCGAAGGACGAATCATCATCGCCCGTTTCCGGCAAACCATTGTCGGCTATGTGACATATGTTTATCCAGACCCGCTTGAAAGATGGTCTGAAGGAAACATGGAAAATTTAATCGAGCTTGGAGCCATCGAAGTCATTCCGGCGTTCAGAGGTCACTCTGTCGGGAAGACGCTGCTTGCGGTCAGCATGATGGATCCGCAGATGGAAAAATATATTATCATCACGACTGAATATTACTGGCATTGGGATCTAAAGGGGACTAACAAAGATGTTTGGGAATACAGAAAGATGATGGAGAAGATGATGAATGCCGGAGGACTTGTCTGGTTTGCGACAGACGATCCGGAAATCAGCTCCCATCCCGCCAACTGTTTAATGGCACGCATCGGAAAAGAGGTCAGTCAGGAATCGATCGAGCGTTTTGACAGACTCAGATTCCACAATCGTTTTATGTATTAAGGGAGCAAAGGGGACCTGAATATGATTGTTGAAAAAATCATGAAACGGGATGTTGTGACACTATCCAGAACCGATACGATTGAAGAAGCGATCAAACGCATGCGAACATTCCACATAAAGCACCTTCCCGTCATCAATGAACGGGGAACGGTCATAGGCATTGTCACGGACAGGGACGTCAAAACAGCAAGTCCGAGTATCTTTGCCCAAAACAGATCTAACGAAGATTTAAAAAAGCCGGTGGAACTGATCATGTCCAAAGAAGTGATCACCGGTCACCCGCTTGATTTTGCCGAAGAAATATCAGCCGTCTTTTTTGAACACGAAATCGGCTGCCTCCCGATCGTAAAAAACGGAAAGCTTGTCGGCATCGTGACAAAATCCGATTTGCTGCATACGTTAGTTCAGCTGACAGGAGCCCATTTTCCAGGCTCCCAAATCGAAATTAAAACCGATCATATTGCCCGAAGCCTCGCTGATATCAGCGCCATCTTCAGCAGGCGCCAAATCGCCATATTGAGCGTGCTCGTATATCCCGGTGATGAAGATGATTCGAAAATACTCGTGTTTCGCGTTCAAACGATGAATCCCGCCTCTATCATCAAAGACGTAAAATCCAAAGGGTATCAGGTTCTTTGGCCGGCTGTTCAAAGGGATTTGCCATGAAGGACAGCGTATTTATTTTTTCTCCCTCATATCAAACCTATCAATTTCATCAAGACCACCCGTTTAATCAGCTGCGAGTCTATGTAACATACGATCTTTTGAACACGGTCGGCGCATTTGAACCGGGAGAAACGATTGCCCCGCGCGCAGCGACAGAAACCGAGCTCGAGCTTGTTCACACGGGCGATTATATCAGGGCCGTCCAGCTTGCAGGGGCGGGAAAGCTCCCGGCAGCCGAAAGCGAAAACTACGGGCTTGGAACGGAGGATACCCCTGTTTTTGCCGGGATGCATGAAGCCGCCTCCCTTTTGGTAGGCGGAACGCTGACGGCTGCAGACTATGTCATGACGGGCAAAGCTAGACACGCCCTCAATCTTGGAGGCGGGCTTCACCACGGGTTCAGAGGAAGGGCTTCAGGCTTTTGCGTCTATAATGACAGTTCAGTTGTGATACGTTACTTGCAGAAAAAATATCATGCGAAAGTTTTATATATTGATACAGACGCCCATCACGGCGACGGGGTGCAGTTTACGTTCTATGATGATCCTTCCGTCTGCACCGTCTCGATACATGAAACAGGCCGCTACCTATTCCCGGGAACGGGGCAGGTTCAGGAAAGAGGTCATGGCGAAGGCTACGGCTATGCTTTTAATATCCCGCTCGATGCCTTCACAGAAGATGAGTCTTTTCTTGAATCCTACCGGACGGCTGTTTCTGAAATAGCCGAGTTTTTCAAACCGGATGTCATTTTGTCGCAAAACGGAGCTGACGCACATTACTACGATCCGCTGACACACTTGTGCACGACGATGAAGATTTACGAAGAGATTCCAAAGCTCGCTCACGAACTTGCACACACCTATTGCAGCGGAAGATGGATCGCTGTCGGCGGAGGCGGCTACGACATTTGGCGCGTCGTACCGAGGGCATGGGCAAGAATCTGGCTTGAAATGAAAGGGATGGAACCAGAGGAGAAAATGCCTGAAAAATGGCTGAAAAAATGGGGGAAACAGGCATCTGTCCGGCTTCCTGCCAACTGGTCCGACCCGGAAGATTTGTATCCTCCAATTCCAAGAAAAACCGAAATAACGGAAAAAAACGCACAAACCGTTGCCAAAGCCCTTTATCCGATTCGCTCTGCCCAGCGTACCACTTAATATGAAAATTGCGGCACGCAGAAAAGGCCTTGCTTTTGTGCAAGACCTTGCTTTCTTCTCATTATTGTTTTGCGATGACAATCTCGACGCGCCTGTTTTCCTTCATATGGCTCTCAGTGCGGTTGTCCCTGACCGGTTTTGTATCCGCATAACCGATGGCAAGAAAACGCGACGAGTCGAGCTTTTCCTTCGACGTAAAGTAGCCGATCACAGTGCTCGCCCTTGCTGCAGAAAGCTCCCAATTGGATGGAAAACGGTAAGTCGAAATCGGGCGGCTGTCCGTATGCCCCTCCACACGAATCGGGTTGGACACCGATTTGAGAAGGACGGCGATTTTATGCAAAAGCGGGTGAGCTTGGTCTTTCAGATCCGCTTTCCCTGAATCAAACAAAACCGCTTCCTGAAGGACGAGAATGACGCCCCGTTCGTCACGCTTGGCCGCAATCAAACTTGACAGTTCGTTTTTTTCAATATAGTCATTGATTTTCTTTAATAAATCATCTTGGCTTTTAGCCGTTTTTTCAGCCTTCTGATCGCCCGCGTCTTTTTTCAACTCTGCGACGGATTTGCCGTCGGCCCTGTCTTGAAATGAACCGACTGCTGCTTTGAATTTGTTTAAATCGATTTGCGACATCGAAAACAGTAAAATAAAGAACACGAGGATGAGCGTAATCAAATCCGAAAACGTGATGATCCAGTTTGGCGATTTGCGGCCCTGCTCGCGCTTCCTTCGTTCATGTCTAAGCTTCATGAGACCTGTCCTTTTGTTTCATGCGGTCCGCCCGCTTTTTTGTCCATTCTTCTTTTGAACTGAAAACGACAAGCTGACTTTCAAGATTTCGCGGATTTCTTCCCGACTGGATGCCGATGATGCCTTCGATCATGACTTGCTTCTTAAAGATTTCATTCTCCGTCTTTTCTTCAAGCTTCGCGGCGATCGGTATAAACAGCATGTTGGCTAAAAGTGATCCGTAAAGCGTCGTCAAAAGGGCGATTGCCATATTCGGACCGAGCGTTTCCGGCTTGTTCAGGTTTTTGAGCATCATGACGAGACCGACAAGCGTTCCGATCATTCCCCATGCAGGCGCAAATTCTCCTGCTTTTTCAAAGATCCTTCTCCCCTTTCTGTGTCGTTCTTCCATCGCGGCAATTTCCGAGTTCATCACATTGCGGATCGTCTCCTCATCCCATCCGTCGATGGCAAGGAGCAGGCCTTTTTTCAAAAACGGGTCTTTCATTTCATTGACATTGGCGTCCAATGATAAAATTCCTTGTTTGCGCGCCTGTTCAGACAGGCTGACAAAGGTTTTGACCAATTCGCGCACATCATCTTCCTCCGAAATAAAGACCTGCTTCAGCACAGCCGGCGCTCTTTTTAAATCTTTCGGGGAAAAGCTGATGAATACAGCTGCACACAATCCACCCGTCACAATAAAAAAAGACGTCAAATCGATAAACGAATAAAAACCGGAAAGCCCCGCTCCAGAGACAACGCCGAGCACTAAAATGAAAATACCCAGAATAAAACCGACCGGTGTCAGATAATCAAATCGTTTCATTTTTTCATAATCTCTCCAGCTCAAGGAAAAGAAAGCAAGCAATTCACGAAAAAAGCTGTGAACACTTGCTTTCTTTCTCGTTTATTTAATGATGATCATTTTGTTGATTGTCTGAGTTCAATGCGATGCGGCAGCTGGACAATATGCTCTTCGACTTCCTCTTTGTTCATCAGCTTTGTCAGAAGCCTCATCGCCACGGCACCGATATCATACGTAGGCTGGACGACAGTCGACAGCTGCGGCCGAACCATTAATGAAAGCCTTGTATTGTCAAAACCGATCACTTCAAGGTCATCCGGAACAGCCAGTCCTTTATCCTGTGCTGCGTGAATAACGCCGAGCGCCATTTCGTCTGTCGCTGACAGGACGGCTGTCGGTTTTTCATCCAGCTTCATTAAAGCCTCCAGCGCTTCCATTCCTGAATCGTACGTATAATCGCCTTCTACAACATACTCTTCCTTAAATTGCAGCCCCTTATCCCCAAGCGCTCTTTTAAAGCCTTGCAGTTTTTTCGCTTGATTAACCGGTTCAGCCATAGGTCCTGAGACGAACGCAAGGCGCTTATGGCCTTTCTCAATCAGCATGGTTGCCGCATCATAAATCGCCTGTTCATAATCGATCGCAACCGACGGCGTTTCCCCTTTTTCTTCAACAGATGCCGCAAGCACGATCGGAACTGGCGATCGCTTAAATTCCTCCACATGCTCTTCAGTCACATTTCCGCTCATAAAGACGATACCGTCAACTTGCTTTCCTAGCATCGTATTCAAAAGATGAAGTTCTTTGTCCATATTCTGGTCGGAATTGCTCAAAATAATATTGTACTTGTACATCGTTGCGATATCTTCGATTCCCCTCGCCAGCTCTGAATAAAAGATACTGGAAATATCGGGAATGATCACGCCGACAGTCGTCGTCTTTTTGCTTGCCAGCCCTCTTGCCACGGCGTTTGGACGATAGCCAAGACGCTCGATCGCTTCAAGCACCTTCTTTCTCGTCGTCGGCTTGACATTCGGATTCCCGTTGACGACCCGGGAAACGGTTGCCATACTTACATTTGCTTCGCGTGCTACATCATATATTGTCACATTACTCATTTTTACCACTCCTTAACTGGGTACACTTTTCTTTTCCTATAGCATAAACATTTTCATGTAGAGAAATGTCAAAATGTAAAACTTTATGTAAAATAAACAGAACACCAGTTTACATTATTTTTCATAACCTGCCAAAACAAAAGGGGCTCTCTGAAATTATACACGGTTTTACCTAATATGAAAACGTTCCCTTTATTTTTATAATTAATTTAAATAAGAATAAACAGCTTTTTACTTAAAAATAAGAAATTTTTTCGACAATTTTTGATGACAACGTAAAAAAAGGACCGCTCGCGAGCGGTCCATAAACAAATCTTATGCTTTTACTTGAACGAGCGGCTTCAGTTCATTTAACCATTTTTCAAATGTCGGGATATCCATTTGCTGAGCTGAGTCGGAAAGCGCGACAGAAGGATCAGGATGGACCTCGGCCATGACACCGTCAGCTCCGATCGCAAGCGCTGCTTTTGCTGTCGGAAGAAGCAGGTCGCGGCGTCCGGTTGAATGAGTGACATCCACGAATACAGGAAGGTGAGTTTCCTGCTTCAGGATCGGCACAGCTGAGATATCAAGCGTATTTCTAGTCGCTGTTTCATACGTTCTGATTCCGCGTTCACAAAGGATGATTTGATCATTGCCCTGCGACATGATGTACTCCGCTGCATTGATGAATTCCTTCAGCGTTGCGGCAAGTCCGCGCTTCAGCAGAACCGGCTTCTTCACTGAACCGGCCGCTTTTAAGAGCTCGAAGTTCTGCATGTTGCGGGCGCCGATTTGGATGACATCGATGTAATCAATGGCTTCTTCAATATGCTGCGGATTCACGATCTCACTGATGACGGCCAGATCATACTCATCAGCAACACGCTTTAAGATTTGCAGGCCTTCCACGCCGAGGCCTTGGAAGTCGTACGGGCTTGTACGCGGTTTGAAAGCTCCGCCGCGAAGCAGTTTCAAGCCTTGCTTTTTAGCTGCCGCTGCGACTTCCGCTACTTGTTCGTAGCTTTCAACCGCACACGGACCGACGATAAATCTTTGTTCTCCGTCGCCGATTTTTTCGCCTTTCAGATCAACGATTGTATTTTCAGGCTTTTTCTTGCGAGAAACGAGCAGCGCTTTGCTGTGATCGTCTTCCTGCAGTTCAAGCCCGGCTTTGAAAATCTCTTTGAAGATATGCTGGATCGTCGAGTTTTCAAACGGTCCGTCGTTATTTTCAATAATTTCGTTCAGCATCGCTCTTTCTCTGACAGGATCGTAGCGGTTGATGCCTTGTGCTTCCTTCGCTTTTCCAATCTCCTGAACGATTCTTCCTCGCTCGTTAATCAGCTTTAATATTTGCAAGTTTAATTCATTCGCCTGCTGCCTCAGCAAATCAAGTTCAGTGTTGCTCATGGTAATCCATCCTTTCTTTTAACTTCACCCTCTATGAAAATAAGAATGATTCAATTGATTAGGGTTTATTATAAACAATGTTTCTTAAAATGTCACGAAAAAATTCTTTATTACCCAAACGCTTTTAAGTGATAAAGCATTATATGCAGTTTATCCCTTGCTGTGCGGGTGTTTATCGGAAGAATAAAAAAAAGAATCATGTTTGATTCTTTAACTTGATAACCTGTATATTCTCTGTATTGCGGTTTCGACGCTAAAAACCCTGTCATTCAAGGCAGCCGCCTTATCATCGGCATGTTCGACAATGTTCTCCGTAAATTGTCCGATGTTCTCGATGATCGTTTTCGGGAGCCTCTCCTGCCCTCTTTTCAGTTCATCTATATCTGTTTCAAGCCGATTCAGCCGCTTGTCCATTGCGTTTAAGCGGTTTTCTACTTTGTTTAAGCGCCCGTCTATTTCTTTGAAGCGCTTGTCGATTGCGTTAAAGCGCTTATCTACTTCAACGAAGCGTGCGTCCACTTCATCGAAGCGCTTGTCTATCTCAACGAAGCGTGCGTCGATTTTGTCTAAGCGCTTGTCGATTCCATCAAGGCGCTGATTGATCGGACTCAATTCTTCTTTTAGAACGGATTGAAGCATGTCCTTTAATTCAGTGTTCAACTGATCACCTCCCGTTTTATTAATTATAACGCACACCAATGGATCAAACGATACATTTTCCTAAAAAGGCATTTCCATGAGGCAAAAGCATCATAACAACATAGAAAACGGCCAAAACGCTATACGTCTTGGCCGTTTTTAGCAGCGGATTATCTGCTGTTTTCCGCAAGTGCTTGTGCGGTAATTTGCGAATGGGAGGCATGCCATTTCACATTCCCGTTTGTAAAAATGAAGGCTTGAGGACTTTCGTGCTTAATCCCGTATTGCTCAGCGATATAGTTTGACAGCGGGCGGCTTTCCTGCACTTTTAAATAATAAGCCGGTATGTCTTCATGCTGATTGGCGAATGATTCGAATTCTTCAAACGCGCGCCTGCTGATCGGGCATGTCACGCTGTGTTTCAAAAAGATAAATGTATCATTGTTTTCTGCAAGCCTTTTAAATTCATCCTCTGTTTGAATGAGCTGTTTCGACACGGTGATCTCCCTTTCCACAGTTATTTCTGAGCGGTATCTGCTGTTTTCCTTGCTTCATCTTCTATTTCATTTTTGGCTTCTTCAGCCTGTTCTTCGATTGCAGACGATGCTTCTTCCTTTAGTTCACCAGCTTTTTCGGCACCCTTGCTTCGCAAGTCTTTGACTTTATCCATAATCTGTGAAGACTGGTCGGCAACAAGCTGTGAAATCGAAGATGTCTTCTCTTTGGCGATGCTGACGTACTCAGAGCCTCTCTCCCTCGCTTCGCTTGTGAGCTTTCCGGTCTTATCCTTTAAAACGACGGCCTGATTTCCAAGGTCATCGCGAAGCTCTTTCCCCGACTTCGGCGCTAAAAATAAAGCTGCAGCCGCCCCGATGATTCCGCCTACAAACGTGCCGATTAAAAAATCCTTAGTATTCATTCCGTCTTTACTCATTTATTATTCCTCCCTCATCTTCTTTTGTTTCCATCTATTCCAAATTTCCAAAGCTGCATTGCTCCAGCTGACAACTTGAGAAATTTTTTCACGGTTTTGCTCTGCGGCTGATGTGACGGACTGTGAAACCTGCTGAATGGAGTTGTTAAACTGCCTGACCGATGTGCCGACTTCCTGAACGGCATCCACGACCGTATTCAGCTTCAAAGATTTTTCCTGAATATCATCAGCGAGCCGATTCGTCTTATTCAGGAGCTCCGTTGTTTCAGCGGTGATGCCTTTCATTTGTCCTTCCACACCTTCCAGCGTTGATGCAACATGATTAAGTGTGACTTGAAGCGATTTTAATGTTTTTGATAAATAGATAACCAAAATAAGAAAGCTAACAGCGATGAGTGCAGCGCTTAAATACAGAATAATAATCATCTTATCCTCCTTCAGCTAAGGGCTTACAATTGATGTATACCCAATTGTTTAAATCGTAAACCTCTATATTTACTTTTTCTATACGCACGGGTGAATTCCTTTAACAGAAACTCCCGCTTCATATGTACAAAAAAGCAGCGGATTGACTCACACTGCCTTTTTCTTGTTATGCTAATACATTTTCATATGCTCTTAAATACTTTTGAATGTCACCTGCGCCCATGAAAATTAACACCGCATTTTCATGCTCCTTTAAAATTGATGTGTCATTTTCATCGATCAGCTTCGCCTGCGGAATTTTCTCCTGCAAATCACCGATCGTCAGCTTTCCTGCGTTTTCCCGGGCAGATCCGAATATATCGCAAAGATATACATAATCGGCTTTCTTGAGGCTTTCGGCAAACTCATTCAGGAATGACTGCGTGCGCGTAAATGTATGCGGTTGAAATACTGCAACAATGTCCCGTTCCGGATACTTCTGTCTGGCTGCTTCAATCGTCACCGTGATTTCAGTCGGATGGTGGGCATAATCGTCAATCAGCACTTGGCTGCCGGCATGTTTTTCGTTAAATCTGCGTTTAACGCCGCCAAAGGTTTGCAATCCTTCTTTAATGATGTCGACATCGACCTGTTCATAATGGCAGAGGGCGATGACGGCCAAAGCGTTCAGAACGTTATGGCTGCCGTATGCCGGTATATAGAAAGTGTCGTAGAATGTGTTCCTGACGAAAACATCGAACGTTGTGCCCTCAGTATTTTTGATGACATTTCTCGCCTGAAAATCGTTTTCCTCGGCAAAGCCGTAGTATACGACTGGAACGTTCGCATGGATTTTCATCAAATACTCGTCGTCACCGCATGCGATAATTCCCTTGTTCACCTGTAATGCCATCGTCTGAAATGCATCAAATACATCATCGATATTCGCGAAATAATCGGGATGATCAAAATCAATATTTGTCATGATTGCATAATCGGGCTGATAGCTCAGAAAATGCCTTCTGTATTCACAGGCTTCAAGCACAAAGTACTCGCTGTTTTCGCAGCCTTTTCCAGTTCCGTCTCCAATCAGATAAGAAGTCGGTTTTGCTTTTTTGATGACATGTGACAAAAGGCCCGTCGTTGACGTTTTGCCGTGTGCCCCTGTTACGGCAATGCTCGTAAACTTCTTCAGATAATCGCCGAGAAATTTATGATACCGCACGACTGGCAGGCCTTCAGCTTGCGCTTTTTCAATTTCGGGATGAGTGTCGGGAAAAGCATTTCCGGCAATAACAGTCATTCCCGGCTTGATATTTTCCGGATCAAACGGATAAATCGGGATATTTCTCTCCTCTAAAGCGGTTTGTGTAAAAATGTACTTTTCGATATCCGATCCTTGGACATTATATCCATTATCATGGAGAATTTGGGCAAGCGGACTCATACCTGTCCCTTTTATTCCGACAAAATGATAAACAGTCATAATAGTACCTCCAACAAACGTCTATCTGCTTCCCAGTATATGACGCTTATTTCAATTTGCAACCTAAAGCCCGGCCGCATCGTTTTCTTCAAAGTCATAATTATATTCAGTATCAGGCATTTTCAAGAGCGAATAAACCTCCTGCGGAAAGGATTTTTTTGATCCCTTTCACGGAAGTGCTCTTAAAAACGGATTAAAACGCCGCTGGCGGCGCTTTAATATACGGCGCTCTAAAAAAACACGCCCATCAGCTATCATACCATGTTTAGCCGAAAAGTGAACTACTTTCTATTAACTGTTCCAGATCAGCCTTTGTAATCAGGACTTCTCTCGGCTTGCTCCCTTTCGCTTCAGAAATCATGCCTTCCCTTTCCATCATATCGATTAATCTGGCAGCTCTGTTATAGCCGATGCGGAAGCGCCGCTGCAGGCTTGAAGTGCTGGCGCTGTTTTGTTCCACGGCAAATTCGCACGCTTCAAGAAACAGTTCATCGTGGTCAAATCCGGCCGGATTTTGTCTGACCAATTGTTCCTGTTCAAATAAATAGTTCGGCTCCTGCTGCCGTCTGACATGTGAAACGACACGATCAATCTCCCGGTCGGACACAAAGTTGCCTTGCAGGCGGACCGGTTTGCCTGAACCATTCTCCAAGAACAGCATATCCCCTTTTCCAAGAAGCTTTTCAGCTCCCGCCATATCGATAATTGTTCTTGAATCGACAGCGCTTGAAACAGAAAACGCTATTCTTGTTGGGATATTGGCTTTAATCAAGCCGGTAATGACATCAACTGAAGGCCGCTGCGTCGCAATCAGAAGATGGATGCCGCACGCTCTTGCTTTTTGTGCGATTCGGCAGATGCTCTCTTCCACTTCATTCGGAGCGACCATCATTAAATCGGCAAGTTCATCAATCACGACAACAAGATAAGGAAGTTTTTCACCCATGTTCTGTTCCCGGACTTTTTCATTAAAACGCTCAATTTCCCGAACACCGGAATGAGCAAATAATTCATAGCGCCGTTCCATTTCCTCGACAACCCATTTTAATGCGGCGGTTGCCGCTTTTGCATCTGTGATGACAGGACTGACGAGATGAGGAATATTATTATACGGAGCAAGCTCCACCATCTTAGGATCGATAAGCAGAAGCTTTACATCCCTAGGCGACGCTTTAAACAGCAGGCTTACTAAGATCGTGTTGATGCATACGCTTTTTCCTGATCCCGTAGCCCCGGCAATCAAACCGTGGGGCATTTTTTTCAGATCAGCCACGACGGGCTTTCCGGATATGTCGAGTCCGAGAGCTGCTGTCAGAGGAGACGGATTCGTTCTAAATTCCGAACTTCTGATCATTTCGCGTAAATAAACCATTTTGCTGTGCAGATTCGGCACTTCAATTCCGATCGTATTTTTTCCCGGGATCGGTGCCTCGATCCGAATATCTTTCGCTGACAGGCTGAGTTTAATATCATCTGACAGATTTGTAATTTTGTTGACTTTCACTCCGGGTTCAGGATGAACTTCAAATCTTGTCACAGAAGGCCCTTGGGTGACATGAACGACATTTGCTTTAACATTGAAGTTCTCAAGCGTGACGTCCAACAGCTCCCGCTGCTCGTGTATCCAGTCCTGATCATCCTGCTTTTGCGCCGGCGGCACATCAAGCAAAGACATATTCGGGAACTGATACCCTTGAGGCGCTTTTTCTTTTTGTTTATCTGAGGCAAACATCATGACATTAAACGGAACAGAGCCTTTCTTCGATCCCGGAGCGGCTCCTGCTTCCCGCTTCCGCGGAGCTTCCGGCCGATCCTCGTTTATCCTTGTAGTCTCCCGGTTCTCTTGCCTGCTTTCGGGTTCACCCGCGCTTGGCGCTGCCGTTTCCGGTGAACATGACGCCTGCTCTTGTCTCCAGCCAGTCTGGCGGCTTCCGCTTGTTTCTTCAAGAGCGTCAGCCGGGGTGTTTGAATCTGTCCTATGGGAAGATTCATCGCTCTGGACGGTTATTTCAGAGGCGCGGCCATGAGTGTGCGGCTCTTCCGGAACTGAAGCTTCCGGGTCGGGATGCGTTTTGCCCGAACCGTAAGTCTTCCCTTGTTCTTCCGTGGCGGCTTCTGCGTCCTCTGCCAGTACCATCTCTTCTCCGGTTTCCTCAATCTTATCCAAAAGCTTTTCGATTTGTTCCGGTGTTTGCTCAGCGGGGATTGCGTCTTCCTCCGTTATGTTTTGTGATGCGGAGGCGGTCTCTTCTACAGCTTCATTTCGCAGCGCTTTTTCCTCTGCGAGTCCCGCGCCTTCTGTCATTCGCTCTGGACGGATTTCCGTTTCTTTTGGAATCTCCGTGGATGCCTGCGGGACATCTTCGAATTCGGCGCGCAATGCAGGATTGCGGCTCTCGCTTTTGATCAGCGGACGGCCGTTCTTTTCAGTTTGCACGGAAGCTTCTTCTCGTACCGGCTGCTTATGTTCTGCAGACTTCTGCTCTTTTTCAATTTCTTCGTTAAACAGCGTGACACGCGCTTCAGTTTGTTTTTTTGCACGATATGTATGATTTTCCGGCTTGGCTCTTTTCTGCTCATGAAAGCCGTAAACCGGTGATGGGATGACGGACGGCCTAAAAGGTTTTTTCGCCGCCGCTTTCTCTTCATAATGATATGAATTGCCGGGTTTCGGCTGAGAAGCTGAATATCGGCTCGCCGGGCGGCGGGTCCTTTGTTCGCGGCTGTCGTCCTTTTCCCGCGGCCGCGTGTTTTGATCAGGTATAACCGGAAAGCGGAATTTCCCTTTTGGATATTCATATACGACTTTTGCGTCGGTTATTTGCGGCATCTCTTCGTCCTCTGAAGATGAATCCGCCTCAAATTCGTCTATGTGCTTTTTTTGTTTTTCATTATCTTCATCATCGCCTAAAAACAGGCTGAACATTTTATTAAACCAGCTCATGAATCATCACTCTCTAACTCCCTTAAATTTTTCGGGGACGGTTTTAAGTATACCACTGCTTCCCCACCCAGAAAAGGACAAGTCCTTCTCCAAGCGTCCGCCCTCCGAATAAAAAAGCCGCCAAGTTTGTCTACCCAGCGGCTTCTTTTTACATCTATTCGAAAGTTTTGTTCATTTTATGCCGTTAAAATGTAAAGGCTTCTCCTGCTTTACGGCCGTCGTCAAGAACAAGAATGCCTTTTTCCTTCGGCGCGTCTGGGAGATTCAGCTCCTTGGCAGAACAAATCATGCCGCTTGACGCCACTCCGCGAAGTTCCGCATCTTTAATGATCATACCGCTAGGCATCACGGCGCCGACTTTGGCAACGACGACTTTTTGGCCGGCTTCAACATTGGGAGCTCCGCAGACGATTTGCAGCGTCTCGCTCCCTACATTCACTTTGCAAACACTTAATTTATCGGCATTCGGATGCTTTTCTTTTTCTTCAACATATCCGACCACAAACTTCGGAGAAAGGTCGACGGTCAGCTCGTCTTTCAAACCGTTGCGGACCAGAATTTCATTCACATCCTGGACAAAGGATTCGGAAAGCGCAATAGCTCCGCTTTCCTCAATGCTCAAATATGAGGAGGCATTAAAAATGTTATAGCCTGCTGTTTCCTTTGTGTCTTTATGAAAAATTTTCACGACGTCTCCGTACCGCTCAAAAGCGATCTCTTCACGTGGAATATCGTTCAATGAGATGAGCAGCGTATCGCCTACGCCTTCTGGATTATAAAATGCGTTCATGAGAAAAATTCCTTTCTATCATTTCTTTTTAGGGCGGTTTTTAGCCAGAATAAAGATCGGTTCAAGCTTTCCATCCTCATACAGGAAAGAAAGCGCAGTGATCGGCACTGTGCCGTTTGCAAAAAAGCTCATCGACATTTGCCCGAGTATATCGTATCCGGCATTATTGCGGATGTCGGCAATAATCAGCACATCCTGGTGCGGAATTGACACGGCGAGGGTCCCTTCCGCGTTTTTCTCATACTCTGCGAGAATCGATTCGTTCAACACCCTGCTGGCGTCATAGCCGTCATTCGCTCTGAAAAAGTAGAAGTGATTGCCTGCGACTTCGTCTTCTTTGACAACGGTCTGGAGCGAGCGAAGGTTAAAGGAAGCTGTTTCCCGAATCCTTTCTTTTGTCCAGCCCTCTTTTTCAAGCATTTTTTCGTCGATCAGACGGTATGTGTTGCCAAGGTCGAGCGCATAGTAAATTCGTGTTTCAGCCGTGTGGCCGTCAAAAACCAAGGGAACGCCTGCGCTGGACTTCTCGGGAAAGGAAGTTGAGCGGATGACGGGATAGATCAGGCTTTCCCGTCCTTCCATTTCCTGCGACTGGCCTTTCATGGCGTTGAGCGCTTCCTCAGTATAATAGACGACTTCGTCAATCGCATCATCTTTTTTCTGCTCCCATTTCGCGATGATCCCCGGGAGCTCGAGTGTAATGCCTTTTCCAGTGTTTTTATCTTCGATTCTCAAGCTGTCCTTTTCCCTGTCGAAATGAAAGGACCAGCTGTCATTTTGCAAACGTTTTTTTAATATATCGGAAAGTTTCCTTGAGGTCATTTTCATAGAGGAACTCTCCTTTCGGCTACTTATTCAGTGAATCGGTCAAAAATTGCTCGATTTCCTCTTTCGTTTTCCGGTCTTTGCTGACAAAGCGGCTGATTTCGTTTCCTTCTTTAAATACGAGGAAGCTTGGGATTCCGAAAATATCCCACTCCGCGCACGTGTCTATAAATTTGTCGCGGTCAACATAATAGAATGTAAATTCCGGATAGTTCGCTTCAAGCTCGGGCAAAAAAGGTTCTACAAAACGGCAGTCCGGACACCAGTCAGCCGAAAACATCAACAAGGATAAATCGTCTTTCACAACTTTTTGCAATTCTTCATTCGTCTCGATCGTTTTCATCACTCAACGCCTCCAATATAAGTTCTTATCATCCATTCGGATCATACCAGACTGCCGGCTCTATAGCCAGCCTTTTGCTGCCTGCCGGCTTTTTTAAAAGATGGACGATTCTTATGTATCTTACCCGTTTTAAAAAGGGAAAATCTTAAGGATCCGAACCTCTTTCATATCATAAGCATAATTTTTTTGCTTTATCAAGCCATTCTCGTTTAACATTATAAGTAATAGGGTAAAAATATCCGTTAAGGCGCCTCGCGCCGTGATCCCATGACAGTCAGGAGGAGCATGTATGGAATTTATCGTTTATCTTGCCGGAGAAATACATAGCAATTGGCGCGAAGAGGTGAAGGAAAAAGCAAAATCGCTCAAGCTGCCGATCACATTTGTCGGACCGATGGAAAATCACGAGCGCTCCGACAACATCGGTGAAGAAATTATGGGCAAGCAGGCTGATTCAATCGCAAAGGATGATGCAGCCTCGGATTTGAACAATTTTAGAACTTCCGTTTTAATGAACAAGGCGGATGTTGTCATCGCTCTTTTCGGGGAAAAATACAAGCAATGGAACACGGCAATGGATGCATCATACGCGATCGCCAAAGGCAAACCGCTGATCATCATCCGACCCGAATCACTCCATCATCCGTTAAAAGAACTGTCAAACAAAGCGAACATTACTGTGGAAACTGTAAATCAGGCAATTAAATCGTTGTCATACGTATTTGAAAGCCGGTAGTTGTTTTTCCAAAAAGAAACCCTGGGCGTTAAGCAGCACAGGGTTTCTTTGTTCACTCATTTCGCAAAATCGACTGGACGGCAGAACTGTCGCAAGCTTTGACAAGCTTGATCAGCAATTCTTTTGCAGCAAGGTAGTCATCAACGTGGATAATGGAAGCAGATGTATGGATGTATCTTGAACAAATGCCAATCACGGCCGAAGGAACGCCTTCATTTGAGATGTGAACACGGCCGGCGTCGGTTCCTCCCGGAGAAACAAAATATTGATACGGGATGTCATTTGTCTCTGCCGTATCCAGCACAAAATTTCTCATTTCGCTGTGCATCACCATGGTCCGGTCGAAAATCCTCAACAGCACTCCTTTGCCAAGCTGGCCAAATTGATTTTTGTCGCCGCTCGAATCGTTTGCCGGACTTGCATCAAGCGCGAAAAACAAGTCAGGCTGTATCATATTGGCCGCAGTTTGCGCGCCTCTTGTTCCGAGCTCTTCCTGGACGGTCGCACCTGAGTAAAGATTGTTCGGAAGTTCTGTTCCTTGCAGTTCTTTCAGCAATTCAATGCTGAGTCCGCAGCCGTAGCGGTTATCCCATGCTTTCGCAAGGATCTTCTTTTCATTTGCCATCGGGGTAAACGGACAGATCGGTACGATTTGCTGGCCTGGTTTGACACCGATGCGTTCGGCATCTTCCCTGTCATCCGCCCCGATATCAATCATCATGTTTTTGATATCCATCGGACGTCTCCTCTGCTCATCTGTCAAAAGATGAGGAGGCGTGCTCGCGATGACGCCGGGGATCGGTCCGTTGTCCGTGTGGATTTCCACCCGCTGGGCCAATAAAACCTGACTCCACCAGCCGCCCAGCGTTTGAAACCGAAGCAGGCCGTTATCTGTAATTGATGTGACCATAAACCCCACTTCATCCATATGGCCGGCCACCATAATTTTTGGACTGCCTTCAGGTCCATGTTTAACGCCGAACACGCTTCCAAGTCTGTCCTGGATGATCTCATCAGCATATTTTTCAAGCTCTTTTTTCATGAAGCGACGGACAAGATGTTCGTTTCCCGGGGCGCCGGGGAGCTCCGTAAGCGTTTGAAAAAGCGTTCTCGTTTCCTGATTCATCTGTTTCCCTCTTTTCTTATGTATCTCTCTACATTTTACATAAGTGTGCGATGTGTTTCCAGAAGAGAGCCCATCCTTAACACGGACGGACATGTTCTGTATAATGAAAAAAACAAGCTTTGGAGGTGCTGAAAGGATGAAACTGCGCCACTTTCTTATTGGAGCCGGCATCGGCATTGCCGCGGCCGTCGTTGTCAAACAATATGTCATGCAGCCTTACATTTCTTCTGAAAAAGCGCTGCGCATCGTCAAGTCCGCTTTTAAACAGAGAGGCCCGATCGACGGTTCATGGATATATACCGTTCCGGAAGCCTATACCGTAAACGGCGAAACCGTCATGGTGTACAAAACAGGCATTACGCGTTCCGCTTTCGGAGAGCTCGAACAGTACGAAGTCATGGTTGATGCAAAAACAGGCATGATCGTAGATGTAATTGATACAGCAGCATAGCATCAAAAAAGATGCGGCCATCAGGGCCGCATCTTTTTATATGGCGCGAATCGGCCGGTAGACCGGATGCCACATCGCATCCTGCACCGCCTGAATCACATCGTCCGGCTCGTTTTCTGCAACTCCGTCTTCTATGGCTGCTTTGATGACAGCCGTTGCCACGGTTGCGGAAACCGTGCGCAAATCCTCAACTTCCGGAAGAAGCGCGGCGCCGGGCCGGCCCGTATCAACCATACCCGCGATCGCAGCCGCGCTGGCGTAAAACATGTTGTCCGTAATCAGTCTTGCTTTTGATACGAGCGTTCCGAGCCCAAGGCCGGGGAATACAAAGGCATTATTCGCCTGGCCGATCGCATAACGGGTGCCGCTGTATTCCACAGGCGCAAACGGGCTTCCTGTGGCGACGAGCGCCCGCCCTTCCGTCCAATTGATCAAATCTTCAGGCCTTGCTTCAGATAACGGCGTCGGATTGGACATCGGGAATATAGCCGGCCGTTTCACATGCTTTGCCATTTCTTTTACAATTTCCTCTGTAAATGCGCCCGATACCGTCGAGGTTCCAATCAAAATGGTAGGCTGCACTCTTTTAACCACCTCGAGCAGATCAATTGCATCCCCCGGGCCGTTCCGGCTGAAGTCTTTTACCTCGTCAGCAGGCCTTGCATACGGTTGTTGAATGTCCTGCAAGTCGTTCATATCATCTGTCAGCAAACCGTTCCGATCAACACACCAAAAACGGCGGTATGATTCCTCTTCCGACACTCCCTCTTGAACGAGTGCGGCGCGAATTTGCTCAGCATTGCCGATTCCGGCCGTCCCCGCTCCAAATATGACCACTTTATGATCCTTCAGCGGCATTTTTGATATTTTAACGGCCGCAAGCACCGCTGCGAGGGTAACAGCTCCTGTGCCTTGAATGTCATCATTAAAGGTGCAAATTTTGTCTTTGTATTTTTTCAAAATCTGACGCGCGTTCTGCGTTCCGAAATCTTCCCAGTGCAGCAAAACGCCCGGAAACGTCTCGGTTGCGATTTGAACGTATTGATCAATAAACGATTCATAACGCTCGCCCCTGATCCTCGAATGCTGATTCCCGACATAAAGCGGATCGTTCAGAAGCCTTTCCTGGTTCGTCCCCGCATCAATGACTACTGGCAGGACCCTGTTAGGATCGATGCCCGCAGCTGCAGTATAAACAGCAAGCTTTCCGATCGAAATGGCGATGCCGCCGACTCCCCAATCCCCGATTCCGAGAATTCCTTCAGCATCAGTGGCCACGATCAAATCGATCCGGCTTCTTTTAGCGGCCAGATTTTCAAATGCCGTTTTCATGCCTTCAGGGTCATTAACCGACAAAAACAGCCCCCGCGGCTTTCTGTATTCATGGCTGTATTGCTGTATTGCCGTTCCGACAGTCGGGGTATAGACAATCGGCAGCATTTCTGTCATATGGTCGTTCAGAAGCCTGTAGAACAGCACTTCATTTCGATCATGAAGCGCCGTTAAATAGACGTTTTTGCTCAAATCATCAGGCTGTGATTGGAACTGTTTATACGCCCGTTTTGCCTGTTCTTCAAGCGTCAGCACCTTGGGAGGAAGCAATCCTGTCAAGCCGAGAGCATCCCTTTCCTCCGGAGGGAAGGCAACCCCTTTGTTCAACAGGGGAGTCGCAAGGACTTCAAATCCTCTTAACCGCGTCTCGATCACTTGTTCATTTAATTTATTGTGGCTCACCCGTCGTCTTCCTTTCAAAAGTTAGTTACCCTTAGAATGGATAACAACAAAGCAAACCATTCACCAAAATAGCTAGCGGCTTTCTCTTTTTACTGACTCTGCAATATCGCCGTTTTCATCCCATTTTAATGCTCTGTAAAGGGCATCGTGGTAAAAAATGTACCAGGCGTTTTTCTCGGCGGCCTTCGCCTGCCATGCTTGCTTCGCGGCAATCGATGTCATCGGATAATCGTCGTACGCCAGCACCCAGAGAGGATTTTGATGGGCGTGCGTCGGCATAATGTCAGCCATATGAAGGGCCGTTTCACCGGCATCTTCGAGAACGATCACGGAATGGCCGTCGCTGTGGCCGCCTGTATGATGCATCGTGATTCCGGGCAAAACTTCAAGCTTCTCGTCGAAGGTTCTCACTTGATGCTGAACCGCTTCCCAGTTCTCTTTCCAATATGTATTTTTGGAGCGGATATTCGGGTTTCTCATCTCTTCCCATTCGATTGCAGACGTGTAAATCGCCGCATTTGGAAACACGGAAACAAGGCTTTCTCCCTCATAGCGCGTCAATCCGCATGCATGGTCAAAATGGAGATGAGTCATCAAAACGGCTTTGATATCTTCCGTTGAGAGCCCGAGTGCTTTTAACGAGTCATCAATTGACGATTCTTCGGTGACTCCGTAATTTCGTTTTTGCTTATCCGTCAGTTTGCCGAGCCCGATACCGGAATCGATCAGCAGGTTCGTGCCGTCTTTCTGAACTAGTATAGGATCTGTTCTAAGTTCGATTTGATTTTTCTCATTGGCGTAATACTTTTTTGACCAAAGCGGCTTGGGAACAACGCCGAACATGGCGCCTCCGTCCATGTGCGTGACGCCTCCGTTCAGCCATGTCAGCTTGATTCGTCCGATTGTTAAAGTTTCCATGATCATCCCTCCTTCTCCTATCGTAGCAAAAAATGCAACCTGAATCAGCTTCATTTGAAAGCAAAAAAACAGACTGCAGGAAGCAGTCTGTTTTTTTATGTTCGCCATTCAGCTTCGACTCTGTAGATCGGCTGGCCTTTAGCGGCGAACTTTTCTTCGTATTCGGTCATCACATTTCCTTCAAAATCGCTTTGATGCAGGTCAAGGCTGACGAATGTCAAAACGAGTCCGTATTCGGAAAAACTGGTGAGGGAGTACTCAAACAACCCGCGGTTATCGGTTTTAAAATGAATCGCTCCCTTGCCTCCGAGCACCTGCTCATACTTTTTCAAGAACGCATGATTGGTCAGACGGCGCTTTTCGTGGCGCTTTTTCGGCCACGGGTCGGAAAAATTCAAATAGACCCGGTCGACTTCCCCGTCTGCAAAAACGTCTGAAAGCATATTGGCATTGATGTTCAAGAGCTTTACATTCGGCGCCTCTGTCTGCTTTACTTTATCAACAGCGGTTACGATGACGCTTTTAAATAGTTCGATTCCGATATAGTTTACATCCGGGTTTTGCAGGGCCATTCCTGAAATAAATTGCCCTTTTCCGGTTCCTACTTCGATGTGGATCGGGTTGTCATTTCCAAAAACGGAATGCCATTTCCCTTTGTATTGAGACGGCTCGCTGATCACAATATGAGAGTTTTCAGCCAGGTAGTCATCCGCCCATGGCTTGTGACGCATTCGCATGTACTTACACCTCTATCTGTTATATCGTCTTACAACATACCATGAAACGCAGGAATCCCGCAAGGCCTCTTCCAAAGCAAAAAAGACCGAAGATCGGCCTCCGGGTCTTTCGCGTATAAATTACAGCTTTCTGAACATTTTAATCCATATACTCCGAGAATGAAGGGAAGTGCCAATATTATGGGCTTAAATCAGCAAAATCAGATTCATCTATTAAAAGACATTCTCTCAGACCATCAAGCAGACTGCACCGGAACCGTCGCTGAATGCGAACAGATGGAGCGGATTATCAAGTCTTTAATGGCAAACACGAATCTTGACGCCGGCTTGAAAGGCGTTTTGGAAGACATTTATTTGTACAGCCAGAAGGGAAGATCTTCCGCTTCGATCAACAACCACATTCAGGAGCACCAGGATTATCTCACGCAATGGGTGGAAGATATCGACTCATTTTCATGAGGACCTGGCGAGACGCTCCATTAATTCATGCAGCTGTTCCAGCCCCTGGTGAAAGCCTTCCTGATTGCCTTTCGCTTTTTGCCAGAGTGTCGTCATTGCTTTTTCCGCCAATACGTACCAGGCCATTCTCAGCCTGAGATTGTCTGTAAGAGAAGAGCCGTAGCGTTCGAGCCAGCTTCCCCATTCCCGCTCTTCAACGTAATGATAAAGAAGCGGCCCCAGATCGATCGCGGGGTCTGCAATCATCGCTCCATCCCAATCGATTAAATAAAGCTGGTTCTGATCTGTAAGAAGCCAATTATTATGATTGACATCGCAGTGACAGACGACCTTTTCTCCGGACTGTACATCTTCAAGGTGGTGCTCCAGATACAAAAGGGCCTGGTCCAGCTGCGGTATCGGATATTGCCGGGCCTGGATAAACTGCTTCAATTGAGTGATTACAGAGCTTGGCTGAAAAGGCTGTTTGCCGAGTCTCTTCAGCATATCCAAAAGCTCTTTGGAGCTGTGAATTTTCCGAAGCATCTCAGCCACCGCCTGGCTGTTCATATCCTTCGGCTTCAGCTCTCTTCCCTTGAGCCAGTGCTGTGCCGTAATCACATCCCCGTTTTCCATTCGTTTTGTCCAAACGAGCTTAGGAACAATTCCTTCCGCGGACAGGACAGCCAAAAAAGGAGAGCTGTTGCGCTTTAAAAAAAGCTGCTGTCCATTATGTTCTGCATAATATGCGTCTCCTGTAGCTCCTCCTGCGGGGGAAATCTCCCATTCGCTACCTAGTAATTGTCCCAACCAGTTCATATCGATTTTCAACCCATCATTTCATTAAAAGATTTTAAAAAGCATCTGCCCCCTAGAGCGGGCAGCAAACTGCTTGTATTGTCGTCTCTTTATATTCAAATAAAAAGACGGCTATTGAGAGTCATTTGTGCTAAACAATAGCCGTCTTTTAAATTTTAGCGCTAGACGCCAAACTTCGTCAAGCAAAACTAAAAAATCCCTTTTGGTTCGTATAAAACATAGGTCCCGATGCCGTTCAGCCGAAGCCTTTTTTCCGCTTGAACCTTCCCATTGAAGAACGTAAAAGGATCGCAGTGCAGCAAGTACTGTTTCTGATCGGGCAGCTTAAGCGTCTCCTTTTTTGCAAACGGACAATGCACCACTATGATTTCGTTCCAGGGATCAATTGCTGCAATGTTCTTCAGCTTGTAGGCCGTTACCTCTCCTGTACCGTCCATAAAAGAAAGATGCTCCTTGACTTCTTCCTCTTTTTGCAGACGAAAAGCGGGATGGCTTCTTCGCAGCCGGATCAGCTGGCGCACATATTCGACATCCTCGCAAAGCTCCGCACGCTTTTCCCAATCAAGCTTATTGATGTCATCTCCGGACCTGTAGCTGTTGCTGTCCCCATTCTTTGTTCGGCAAAATTCCTGCCCGGCGTGAAGAAATGGAACGCCTTGCGAAAGCAGGACGATCGACACCGCGAGCCTTTGCCTAAGCCGTTTAGTGTCCGCATCTTCTTCAAAACATAAGGCCATTTTATCCCAAAATGTATGATTGTCATGGCATTCCACATAATTGATTGACTGTGCCGGCTGCAAGAATCCGGGTGAACCGGCAATACCGTGCTGAAGCGCCGCTTTTTTTCCGGTGTCCCCTAAAGCATATCCGCGGTCGCTAAGCTCGAATGTACTCCCTTTGACTGCGTTCCTGAACCGATCATTAAAAAAGCCGACCGCCGGAACTTTTCCGGCATTTTGCAATGTTGCTTTTTGCCCGCTGTCAAGCGGGGTATTTAAATCCCAGCCCTCTCCGAACAGAAGCACGCCCGGCTTTACATTCTCGGCAAGCGTACTGATTTGGCGGACGGTTTCAATATCAAGAATGCCCATTAAATCAAAACGGATGCCGTCGACATCATATTCTTCCAGCCAATAGCGGACAGAATCGAGAATATATTTTCGCACCATCAGCCGCTCAGAAGCAATATCATTTCCGACGCCTGTTCCGTCGGATGGAAAACCGTATTCATTATGTCTGAAAAAATACCCGGGAACCGTTTTTTCAAAAGGGGACGTTTCCCTCTTGTACACATGATTATATACGGCATCCATAATCACGGAGAAGCCGTGTTTGTGCAGCGACTGAATCATTGTTTTCAGCTCGGTGATTCTGCATTTGGGGTTCTGTGGATCGAGCGAATAACTTCCTTCCGGGGCATTAAAATGGAGGGGGTTATAGCCCCAATTATAAGATTGATCAGGAGACAGCTCATCCACTCCGGCAAAATCGTGAAAGGGCAGAACCTCGATGTGGGTGACGCCGAGCTCTTTCAAATAGGCGATTCCCGTTGAGAAGCCGCCGGATGTTTCAGTTCCGTCCTCAGTAAAAGCAACATATTTGCCTTTATGGCGCATACCGCTGTCTTCATGAATCGAGAAATCGCGGATGTGAACCTCATATATAACCGCATCGCACGGACTGTGAAGTCTTGGAGCGCGGTGTTTTTCCACCTTGACTTCCTCTGGATCTAATACAACGCCTTTTTCACCGTTTGCCGTAACGGCTTTTGCATAAGGATCGACTGTCAATAACGGCTTCCCATTTACATAAAGCTCATATAAATAGGACCAGCCGTTTAGATCGCCTTCGACCGTTACCTCAAAAACGCCCTTTTTTCTGCGCATCATTTGAAAAGTATTTGTTTGAAGCGAATCAGGGTCCTCCAGCTTGATCGCTGCCGCACTCGCGGTCGGCGCCCATACCTTAAATAAAGTACTTCCTTTTGAATAAAAAGCGCCGAGGCGGCCGTCATAAAAAAAAGCCTTGTCAAACGCCGCGCTTCTCGTAACAGAGCCGATTTGCAGGTCTGTCCAGACGCTTTCTTCACAGCATACTTTGTGAACTCTTCCGAATGGAACGGTGCAGCTGCTTTCAAGAACATACTTGAATTGTTCCTCAAGCTCCACCTGCGCTTTTACCGAAAGCTCTATCCTCTCTCCTTGATCATCTTCAAGCAGAAAAGGAGGACTGCAGCTTGACGCACGGCTCTTCGGAACTAAAACAGTGATCGTTCTCATTTCATCGAGATAAGCTTCAAAAGGGCGGCTGATACCCGGCATTTCAGTCTCTCCTTCATTCGAAAGATTTATGCTCTTAATCGAAGGGATTCAGTCCCTGTTTTAATGAAAACGGGCGCCCAGCCGATCACCTCTCCATCCGCTTGAAAGAGCACCCGCTCATTCGTATGAAAATAGATGTCTTTCGTCTTAAATGCCGTAACACCGTTTTTGCCGACGTGTTTGCCGAATATCATCGCAAACAAGAGGCCGGCTTTTTTCAAGACGGGCAGGTCTTCAATAATGATCACGTCTAAAAGCTCATCCCGCGGATTCGCATTCGGTGCAATCTTCATTCCTCCGCCATAGTAAGGATGATTTGAAACCGACGCAAACCAGATTTTTTTAAACGTACGCTTGTCATCCCCGTTTTCATACGAAAGAACAAACGGTTTAAACGTAAACGCCGTGACAAAGAAAATCAGCGGATGAATCAAATGATTCAGCCTGAGAGCAGCCGTCCATTTCGGCAAAGCTGACATCTTTTTGGCGGTGCATGCATCAAATCCGAGGCTGAGATGATTCGCAAAATAAAGTTCGTTTTCACTGTCTTTCGTATGAAAGCTTCCGAGGGCATAGGTCCGGGTCAGCGATTGGCCTTTTCGCTTCATTTCTTTGATGACATTCGATTTTTTCACGCCAAAGCCGCGTTTAAAATCATTGCTTATGCCTGACGGGATGACGCTCAGCTGAATGTCCCGCAAGCTGACTAAACCATTGAGCACTTCATGGACGGTTCCATCCCCGCCGATCACCAGAAGACGCTTCAGCCTGTCATCCTGCATCGTTGATATTTGCCTTGCCAACACCTCAGCATGCCCGGGATGCTGAGTCATAAACGAGCGGTACGATATATTTGCCTTTTGGAGGTCTTTCTGCAATGATTTCCATACTCTGAAGGCCATCGAGTTTCCCGCCTTTGGATTTATGATGATATACCAATCGCTCATGATTCCATTCTCCATTTTATAGTATGAAAAAGCCGGGATAACGTTCTGTCGGTCAGCTCAGCCATTCCTGCCTCCGCACCGAGTCGGAGACGCCGTGCGACAAAAGAATTTTCGCCGTTTTCAGCTGCTGGCTTTTAATCGGGGCGAAGTTTTTTTGCTGTTTCTCCAGCCACTTTTTCCAGTGTCTCTTGTCGCAAATGCCGATTCCGTAGGGAGGTTCCGGATAATCGATGTACGATGTACGGCTGACGATGACTTTGCGCACAGGCAGTTCAATCCCCGATCCCTTTAACAAACCGGAAAGAACCTTGCCTGTCCTGAGGAGCTCGACAGCCGGATTTAACAATGACCGTTCCTTGCCCCTTACCGTTTTTTCTTTCCAAAAACGATCTTTGGAACCGATAAATGCGCTGTCCCTCTCACCTTCAAGAAATGACATACAGTAGATTTCAAGGGGAGTGAGAATCAAGACGCTGAGCTCTACCGCAGCCTGATTCACCTGCAGCACCGGCCGATACATGATGAAATATGAATCCGGGAGCTGCTGTGCCAAAATGTGCAGGATTTTATCGCTTTTTATTTCCCGGGAAAGCCTGGATATGTCAGAGATTGTCGAGCTTGCCCATTTCAGCTGAAACTCGTACACGTATTCCTTAAAAAACGATATGAGTTCTTCCCCTGCCGCAGGAATTCTTGCGATCAAGCTTTCATCCGTTTCTCCGTCCAGTCCGTTAAACCATTCATCGGCTTCTTTTCCTTTATTAATATCGGATGCTTCTTTTTTTCTCTTTAATGTAAATGTATTCTTTCTTTTTCCGAACGTTTCATCACCGGCGGCTCCTTTATCGTGATGAAAGCTTTCTTTCTTTTTTTCAGACATCTCTTTAATTGACTGCCAGCGCTGCTTTTTCAAGCGGATAAACTGGTTGATATAATGATAAGGATCCTGTTCATACCTTGAAATACAGTCCTGTATTTTAATAATCTGTGCCATCTGCGTTCATCTCCGAATCTTGCTTTTCTGCAGCCGGCCGTTCGCCGAAATGGAAAACGGCTTGATGCTCATATTTGGGAAGCCCGTCTAAATGGGTTTGAAAGATGGTGAAATGCAGGGCCGTAAAAGACACCGCGTCTTCAAGCGGCTCCAGGCGTCCGTTAAAAGAGGCCGATCCATTCCACTTTCTGGCGACCGTCACATGTGGATGAAAAGGCCGTTTTTCAATTTCAAAGCCCGCCTCATCCGCTGCATGCTTCACCTGTTCCCTCACATGGAAGAGAGCGGCTGAGTATTCCGGTTCCACATGAAGAATTCTCGGCTCCGACGGCTTTCCGAAGGTTCCGAAACGTTTTATCGCAAGCTGAAACGGAGCCGTCTCATCAGAGATCAGCTTGAGGCTGCCAGCAAGCATCGCCAGCTGCTCCTTTTCAGCAGAGCCGAGGAACACGAGGGTGATGTGGTAGTCCAAAGGATGCACCCATCTATGAAAAGAAAATTCCGGACGGCTGCTGACCGTTTGATAAAGCGGCTCACTAAGCTCCGCCGGAATTGGAATTCCAATAAAGTAATGCGGTTTGACTGACATATGTATGGCTTCCTCCTCATTCGTCTTCTCTATATTTTAACAAAAAATATGGACTTATAACCTCTCTATTTTCCACTTTCCAAGGGCTTATGATAGGATATTGACAGAATCATGTTTTTCAGAAAGGGTGCACAGTTGTGAGAGCCGTTCAAAATATTGCAGAATTAATCGGGGAAACGCCCCTTGTCAAGTTGAACCGCGTTCAGCCCGAAAACGCGGCCCAAGTTTATATCAAGCTTGAATCTTTTAATCCGAGCGGAAGCGTAAAAGACCGCGCGGCCTACCAAATGATCCTGGATGCCGAAGAAAAAGGCCTGCTGAAACCGGGTTCAACCATCATCGAACCGACGAGCGGGAACACCGGCATCGGCCTTGCGATGAACGCGGCGGCAAGAGGCTACAAAGCCATTCTTGTCATGCCTGATACGATGACGAAGGAGCGGATCAATCTTCTGAAAGCGTACGGAGCTGAAGTCGTCCTGACGCCGGGGGATGAAAGAATGCCGGGCAGCATCAAAAAAGCGCAGGAGCTCGCTCGGCAAATACCAGGCAGCTTTATTCCGATGCAGTTTGATAATGAAGCCAATCCGGAGGCTCACCGGAGATCAACCGCTCTGGAAATTGCCCGGGCAATAGAAGAAATCGGCAAACCGCTCGCTGCATTTGTTGCAACAGCAGGGACAGGGGGAACGATTACCGGAACAGGCGAAAAGCTGAAAGCTTTATTTCCGGGAATAACCGTTCACGTGGCAGAACCTGCAGGGTCGCCTGTTTTATCCGGCGGCAAACCCGGAAAACACAAGCTTGTCGGGACAAGCCCTGGATTTATCCCAAACATTTTAAACGAAAACGTCTATGACGAAATCTTAAAGATCAAGGATGAAGAGGCCTATGAGATGACGCGCAGATTGGCGCGGGAAGAAGGAATCCTTGTCGGCCCTTCTTCAGGAGCCGCTTGCTTCGCTGCTGTTGAAACGGCCAAGAAGCTCCCTTCCGACAAAGTGGTCGTCTGCATGACGGCCGATACAGGGGAACGCTATTTATCAAGCGATTTATTTCAATTTGATTAAGAGAGAAAAGCCTGGATTTCTGTTTTGAAATCAGGCTCAGATTGTTGAAAAAATCCCAAAGCTAAGAGACGTTTTGGGATTTTTTCATCCTTTCAGCGTGAACGCAACCCTTGCAGTCTAGGAAGGCCGAGCATTGGAGCTGGTTTTCACAGGATGTGATGACGGCAGTGTTCAGGCAGGACGACGCCCGCTCCGTTAGCCGCCGTTTCTCTTTTGTTCGTGAGCATCGACTTAGCAGGCCTGGCAACGAATGCGATGGTTTGCCGACACGGAAAGAAGCGGATAAAACGCCCCGCAACCGAAAAAGAACAAAAATAAAATGAATAAAACCGTTTCAATTCCTTTTCCTGCTTCAAAAAGCCCCTCTCCTCCCGGACGCCTGTACGCACCTTCACTATATTCGTTATCCCTGAAAACAGCAATGTTTAACAGCAAAAAAGCCGCTCTCTAGAGCGGCCGTCTATGTTGTGCTACACATGCATTCCTGTTCTGGCATCGTTGTGATCCGTTATATATTCAATCCGCTTGAAACCGCAGTCCTTTGCATTTTGATATAGAAGCTCCAGGTTTTTTTGATCTTTGCAGTATATCGTGACAAAACTCGAATCGGCTGTAAGCACAATCAGCTCGCAGCTGCTTTTCATATATGATTCATTTGTGCTGACATCTTCGGGATGGCCATCCTTCGGAAAAGCCTTCAGATCGGCGAAGATGAGATAGTACCTTGCGTCTTCCAGCCTTTTTTTAAATGCTTCTCCTGTCATCACCTGCGGATCTTGAGGAAAAAGATTTTCATCTGACAATTCACCGTTTTCCACGAGATAGCATTCGCCATCGGCAAGCAGCCAATTGAAATCGGCCGGTTCAACCGGCTTCAGTATATCGAGAAGAAAGCGCCCGTACCCGTTCGGGATTTCAAATAAAACGCCTCGCTTATGACTCATGCCATCACTCTCTTTGCTACTTCGCCAATTCATAAATGGCCTGTGCATAAATCGATACAGCCTTCAGCAAATCGTCGATTTCCATATACTCGTCTTTCTGATGGGCAACGTCAGGACGGCCTGGAAACAGCGGGCCGAATGCCACGCCGGCTTTCAGTGATCGTGCATATGTCGCCCCGCCGATGGAAATTAATTGTGCCGTTTCCCCTGTCTGCTCTTCATAGACCCGCTGCAGCGTTTTGATCAGTTCATGGTCTTTTGCTACATGATGTGGCTTGCTGTCTTTAAAGCTGATGAGCCGGGCGCCCTTTATTTGTGAAAGCCCGGATTTCACCCGGCCGCTCTCTTCAGTAACAGGATAGCGGATGTTAATATGGGCCTCCCCGCCTTTTCCTTGTTCATACTGCAGCCGGCCGACATTCAGCGTCAGCTCTCCGCTGATGTCATCGCGGCAGCCGATGCCGATCTTTTTCCCTCTCGTATCTCCGGCAAAAGCCCCGCTAACCGTTTGAACAAAATGGAGCCCGGCTCTGTCAAGGGATTGTGTATGTAAAAACTCGGCCAAAATGAGACCGGCATTGACTCCGTTATTAGGTTCCATGGCATGAGCCGATTTGCCGTGCACGGTTAATGTCAGTCTGCCGCCTTCTTGAAGAATACGCCCTTCTGCGCGTTTTTCTTTTACAAACCGGGCAAATGACTCTTCAAATTCTGACGGGACGGCCCCTGCCAGGACGGCTTCCGCATCATCAGGCACCATGTTCAGGCGCCGGCCGGACCGGAATGCCTCCAATACTAAGTCCGCACCTGTTTCCGCCTGATCAGTTTCAATTTTTAAAGCTGCGTCAATCAGGCCTTTTTCTGCATAGATAATCGGAAAATCAGCATCAGGCGCAAAACCGGCCGAAGGCATTTCTTCGTGTTTAAAGTAATGCTCCACACAGCGCCAGTCGCTTTCTTCATCGGTTCCAATAATCATTCTGATCCGTTTTGATAAAGGGAGGCCCGAGTCTTTGACAATTTTTAATGCATGAAACGCGGCCATTGTCGGCCCTTTATCATCAAGCGCTCCTCTTGCATAGATTCGGCCGCCCCTTATTTCAGCTGCAAACGGGTCGCTCGTCCATCCATCGCCGGGAGGAACGACATCAATGTGGCAAAGCACGCCGATAATCTCCTCGCCTTTCCCCCATTCGATATGGCCTGCATAACCGTCAAGGTTTTTTACCGTAAACCCGCTTTCCTCCCCTTTATTCAGAAGCGCTGTCAGGCATTCTTGAATCCCTTTTCCAAACGGCCGTCCCGGACCCGCCGTCTCTTCGTCAAGGACGCTGTTGATTTTTAAAAAACCTTGAATATCCTCAACGATCTCATTCCGTCTTTTTAAAACTTCCTGTTCCCAGTTCATAATTTCGCCCCTTCTTTTTTCAGTTTAGCCAAAAACCCTTGCAAAAACACCCGATAACGAATAATATAGATATTGTTTTGCTATAATGTTCGTTATTGGAGGAAATGATGTTTAACATAAAAGAAAACCAAACCACAGTCAAAAAAGAAATCCTCGCCGGTATTACAACCTTCTTTACAATGGTTTATATCGTCGTGGTCAACCCGAGTATCCTTTCCGGCACAGGCGTCCCGTTTGATCAAGTGTTCACTGCCACAATCATCGCTGCAGTCGTCGGAACGCTTTGGATGGCGCTTGCCGCCAACTTTCCGATCGCGATTGCACCCGGGATGGGACTGAACGTGTATTTTGCAGTGTCAGTCGTCGGCTCATCCAACGGCGAAATTTCTTATCAGACGGCGTTCAGCACAGTCTTCGCGGCCGGCATTCTCTTTATTATCTTATCGCTAACACCTCTTAGAAAACAACTGATCGAAGCGATTCCGGCTAATTTAAAATACGGAATTACCGCCGGAATCGGATTGTTTATCGCTTTTGTCGGTCTGAGAGGAGCCGGCATCATTACCGCGAACGAAGCCAATTTGGTCGGACTCGGCAATCTGCACTCGCCCGGAGTGATACTGGCATTAATCGGCTTGGCTTTCTCTGTCGTTTTGATGGTGATGAATGTGAGCGGCGCTCTATTTTTCGGTATGATCTTAACCGGGCTGATCGCCTTTTTTACCGGCCAGCTTGAGTTTACCAAAGGGATTATGTCGATGCCTCATCTGCCGGAAAAACTGATCGTCACAAACCCTTTCGCCGCTTTTGGCGATGTCATCCACTACGGCCTTTATTCGGTTGTCTTTTCGTTTCTGCTCGTGACGATTTTTGATACGACAGGAACGATGATCGGTGTCGCTGAGCAAGCCGGACTCATGAAAAACAACAAACTGCCGAATGCAAGAAAAGCCCTCCTTGCCGATTCTACAGCGACGACAGTCGGTGCAATGTTCGGGACAAGTCCGACGACCGCCTATATCGAATCATCCGCCGGGGTGGCCGCAGGCGGAAGAACGGGGCTTACGTCTTTAACAGTCGCTGTGCTTTTCGGCGCGGCCCTGTTTTTCAGCCCGCTTGTCAGTGCGGTCTCCGGAATCGCAGCGATTACGTCGCCGGCATTGATCATTGTAGGAAGCATGATGATCGGCGCCGTGACGAACATCCGCTGGAAAGAACTTGACGAAGCATTTCCGGCCTTTCTCGTCATCTTGACAATGCCGCTGACATCATCTATTGCGACAGGCATTTCCCTCGGGTTTATCGCTTATCCGATTGTGAAAGCCGCGAAAGGCAAATGGCGCGAGATTCATCCGCTTGTCTTCGTGTTTGCTGTTCTCTTTTTCATACACCTTTTCTTTTTGGAAGGGCATTAATCAACTGAACCCCGTCTTATTTAAAAAGACGGGGTTTTTTCAATATGTACTTTTAACTTCATCATCTTCACCACCTTTCTTTTATTACGTATGAAGAAAGAAAAAGTTTAAATTTTTTCATCAAAAAAACGTGTTCGCACTGCATGTTCTGCTCGCGATTTTCGTTTTTTCAATAATTTGGCTCCGCCTTTTTTCTGGATATTTGGCAAAGGGATCGTGTATAATATTTATTGATCATTTTCAAGAAATGGTCGCTAACCGTCCATGCTGCATTTTGGAGTCGTAAGTTGTGGTAGTCAAGTCCATTCGATCATACGATAGGGAGTGGTTGTTTGAAACCTTCAACAAACCGAATGCTAACCAGGATCAAATCAGTCTACATGTTCATTCAAGAAAAGGGACTCGTTACAACCCAGGAACTGGTTGATGAATTTGGCACTACACCGAGAACAATCCAGCGTGATCTGAATGTGTTGGCATACAACGATCTAGTACACAGCCCCAGCAGAGGCAAATGGGAGACTACAAGAAAAAAAGTGAAAATCTCCTCATAGCAATATTCTGAAAAATTGAACTTTAGCGCTGAATATCATATAAGAAAGCCATCAAACATAAAAAGCATCAAACTTGGTTAAGTTCGATGCTCCACAAACCCATTTCAGGCACTCGATGAATCAGAGTGTCTTTTTGTTTTGCAATGCGGCAAGCTCGTGTTCAGAGAGCTCCCTGTATTCCCCTGGCAATAGCTCTTCATCGAGATCGACATCCCCCATTTTCAGCCGCTTTAAATAGATGACGTCATGGCCGACCGCCTTCAGCATTCTTTTCACCTGATGAAATTTTCCTTCCGTTATTGTCAAAAGCAGGCGTTCTACGCCGTTTTCGCTTGCCAGAAGCGATGCTTCAGCAGGTTTCGTGACATATCCTTCACCGATATCGACCCCTTTTTCAAGCTGATCAAGTGCCGCTTGATCAATCGGCTTATTGACATGGACTTCATACGTTTTAGGTACGTGTTTTTTCGGAGATAAAAGCTGGTGTGCCAACTGTCCGTCATTCGTCAGAAGCAGCAGTCCCTCAGTATCCTTGTCAAGCCTTCCGACAGGAAACGGCTCAAACCTCAGCAGCTCCGGGTCGAGCAAATCGACAACCGTTTCCTGCCGGCTGTCTTCTGTTGCTGACAGCACTCCTTGCGGCTTGTTCATCATTAAGTAAATAAATTCCCGGTACATGACGGGTGCCCCGTATACCGTGATGTCGTCTGATTCCGGGTCAACGTGCTTTTTGGCGTCTTTGACTAATTGATCATTGACGCGCACCGCGCCGTTTTTCAGCATTTTTTTGACTTCTTTTCTCGAACCATAGCCGCTGTTTGACAACAGTTTATCCAATCTCATGAAGACACCCCTTTTTTTACATAAAAAGAAAAGCCCTTTTTAGGAGGCCTTTCTTTTGAAAAAGCGATTCAATCGCTGACCGAAGATTTTTTCGAGCAGTTTCACACGGTAAGCCAAGTACAGATAAACTGACCCGCCCACTGCGGTTGTGATGAAAATGACGACAGCAGACCTGATCTGCCCGCCTTCGTATGAAATAAAAATACTTAGAAGCGCCTGGACAAGCAGCAAAATGATGCCCATGACCGCCGTCAGGATCAGCATCAGCAAAAACCGTTTAAACAGTTTGCGATACGAATAGCCGGCATGGCGTTTAATCATGATAAATCCGTATAGGAGTGAAGCTGAATAGCCGAGCGCCGTTGCCAAAATCGACCCGCTGCCTTGAAGCAGCTTGATGAGCGGAACGTTAAGCGCGATTTTGATCACAATCCCGATCATCAAGCTGACAACCGCAAATTTCTGCTTGTTCACCCCCTGCAAAATTGCAGCGTTGACGGTGAAGAGCGAGAATAACAGCGCCACAGGCGCGTACCAGAACAAAATATCTCGTCCCATTTCAGGGAGCAGGCTTTCCGAGCCGTAAAAGAACGTGTAAACCGGCCCCGACAAAAGAGCCATACCGACTGATGCCGGAAGAACGATGAAGAGAATGATCTGCATCGCCTGATCAATCTGTTTGTTTAAAGCAGGGAAATCTTTGTTGGTAAAGTTTTCAGTCACCGCCGGAATCAATGTCAGCCCGAATGCCGTCGCGAGAGATACCGGAATCATCACAAGCTTTGGCACGTACAGCGTCACGATCGCCATCAAATCCTGGCTGATGTTTTGATAGCCGGCTGCAATCATCGCTTTATTAAACGTATTCGTATCAATGTACTGGTAAAGCGGTATCGCCAGCCCGACAAAGACATAAGGGGCGGCATAGCTGAACAGCTCTTTAAACATTTGCCGGTACGTAATATCGGCTGAAGGAACAAGGTTCGGCTTCAGCGCCAGGAGCGCCCCTTTTCTTTTCTGCCAGGAAAAGTAAAGAGTGAACAGTCCGGCGAACGCTCCGATCAAAGCCGCAAAAGTCGCATAGCCGACAGCGACGACAAGCCCGCCGTTTAATACTTTGATCACCAAGTAAGTGGCCGTTAATAGAAAGACGATTCTGGCAATTTGTTCAACTACCTGTGAAACGGCTGTCGGCCCCATCATCTGGTGACCTTGGAAAAAGCCTCTGATCAGCGCCAAGATCGGCACAACCAGTAGCGCGAGACTGACCATGCGAATGACATACACGACATGTTCAAGCGTCAGCCCGTTGTTTTCTGTTCCGCCAAGGGCCATCTCTGCAAAAAACGGGGCGGACAAATATAGAATGGAGAAAGCAATGATGCCTGTGACGAGCATCATCGACATTCCGGCGCGCAGCATCCTTCTCGTTGTTTCATAATCACCCATCGAGTTATATTTCGAAACAAACTTGGACACGGCCGCCGGAAACCCCATGGTCGCAATGCTTAAAAAAATCGTATATTGATTATAACCGTACTGGAACAGGGCACCGCCGGTGGCACCGACCATGGCTCCGAACGGAATCAAATAAATCATTCCGAGGATCCTTGAAATATAGGTACCAAGCGTTAATACAAATGTGCCTCTTAACAGTTTGCTTGACATGTTCCCAATCACCATTTTTCTTCAATAGATTCAACTTTTCTATTTTAACATACAGGCGCTCCACTCAGGTAATAATAACATGGCTAAATTTTAACATGGCTTTGTTTTATCGTTTTTTCATCATGCCGTTCTTTCGTTATAATAAGAAGATGGAGCGCGGTTGTTGTCTGATGCAATCTGCCCCGCCTGCACAGAATGCAGGCTTTACAAGACAGGAAAGTTGAGGATATTGGTATGAAGTATTTTGATGTCATCGTCATCGGCGGAGGCCCCTCAGGATTGATGGCCGCAATCGCGGCCGGTGAACAGGGGGCGGACGTTCTCTTAATCGACAAAGGAAACAAACTCGGACGCAAGCTGGCCATTTCTGGAGGCGGACGGTGCAATGTGACGAACCGCTTGCCGGTTGATGAGATCATCCGGCATATTCCCGGAAACGGACGCTTTTTGTACAGCGCTTTTTCTGAATTTAACAATGAGGACATCATCAAGTTTTTTGAGCGTCTGGGCGTCAAGCTGAAAGAGGAAGATCACGGAAGAATGTTTCCTGTCTCCGACAAGGCGCAAAGCGTAGTGGATGCACTTTTAACAAGGCTCGAACAGCTTCATGTAAGCGTACGTACAAACGAAAAAGTGAAAACTGTCCTATACAATGAAGAAAAAGCGTGCGGGATCGTGACGGGCAGCGGTGAAGAAATTGCAGCGGGATCTGTCGTTATTGCTGTCGGCGGGAAAAGCGTCCCCCATACGGGATCGACCGGAGACGGCTATGAATGGGCGGAAAAAGCCGGCCATACGATTACGGAACTGTTTCCTACAGAGGTTCCGGTTACGTCTGACGAGCCATTTATCAAGCAGAAAACATTGCAGGGCCTATCACTGAGAAACGTCGCCCTCAGCGTATTGAACAAAAAAGGAAAGCCGGTCATCACCCACCAAATGGATATGATTTTTACCCATTTTGGACTGTCCGGACCCGCAGTCCTCAGATGCAGCCAATTTGTCGTCAAAGAGTTGAAAAAGCAGGAAAAACTCAGGCTGAAAATCGACTTGTTCCCTGATATTCATGAGGAACAGCTTTTTCAACGCATGCATAAAGAATTGAAGGACGCTCCGAAGAAATCACTCAAAAACGTGCTGAAGCCTTGGATGCAGGAAAGGTATCTGCTGTTTCTTTTCGAGCGCAACAAGATTGATCCTTCTGAAACCTTCTCTTCCCTTTCCAAAGACCGTTTCAGAGCTTTCGTCAAAGACTGTAAAGAGTTTACTGTCAACGTGAACGGCACCCTTTCGCTTGACAAAGCCTTTGTGACCGGCGGAGGGGTTTCCGTAAAAGAAATCGATCCTAAAAAAATGGCGTCCAAAAAAAAGGAAGGGCTTTATTTCTGCGGGGAAATCCTCGATATTCACGGCTATACGGGTGGGTATAATATCACATCCGCGCTTGTCACAGGCAGACTTGCAGGCTTGAATGCAGGCGAATTTTCGCTTTGCCGGAGAAAAAAATAAAATTGCTCCAAACCCTTGACAAATGTGGAATGGCAGAGTTTCAGCCCAGTGCTGAGACTTGTGCCTTTTTTGAAAAGTATGTTACGGTTAAAGAGTTTTGTTTCACCTGATTGTGGGGTAATAGGGGAAGCTAGGTCAAACTTCCTGAGAGAGAATGATTTTTATATGTGCAACTCATACTAAACATAATGATGGGAGTAAGGACGAAAAATGATTAGAGGGTGAGGATGATTTTGAAAAATATTTCAAGCGTTTTTTGGATTGTGATTGTTATCACAGCAGCAGCTGTATTATGGGGAATCGTTGCTCCGGATAACCTTCAGGCGTTAACGACTTCGATTCAAGGTTATGTTACAAACACACTCGGATGGTATTACTTATTGGTGGTTTCTCTGTTTGTCGCATTCAGCATCTTTTTGATCTTCAGTCCGATTGGAAAGATCAGATTAGGGAAACCTGAAGAAAAACCTGAATTCTCTCGATTATCTTGGTTTGCCATGCTTTTTAGCGCAGGTATGGGCATTGGTCTCGTATTTTATGGCGCGGCTGAACCGATCAGCCATTATGCCATTAGCTCTCCATCAGGTGAAACAGAAACAGCCCAGGCCTTCAGAGATTCTCTGAGGTATACATTTTTCCACTGGGGATTGCATGCTTGGGCGATCTATGCGATCGTTGCCCTTTGCATCGCATACTTTCAATTCAGAAAAGACGCGCCTGGCTTGATCAGCGCGACGCTGTTTCCGGTCTTCGGCGACAGAGTCAACGGACCGCTTGGAAAAGGGATTGACTGCATCGCTGTATTTGCAACCGTCGTCGGTGTAGCGACTAGTCTCGGAATCGGCGCCACGCAGATCAACGGCGGACTCCATTATCTATTCGGAGTGCCGAACAGCTTCCAGGTGCAGCTGGCGATCATTGCAGTCATCACCGTTCTGTTTTTAATTTCCGCTTGGAGCGGAATCGGAAAAGGCATCAAGTATTTGAGCAATACGAACATGGTGCTGGCCGGCGTCCTGATGATCTTTATGCTGTTTGTCGGACCGACGGTGTTAATTATGAACTCGTTTACGGACACGATCGGAACGTATATCTCCAATGTGGTGCAAATGAGCTTCCGCCTTGCGCCTAATGATCCGGACAGCCGTGAATGGATCAATTCATGGACGATTTTCTACTGGGCTTGGTGGATCTCCTGGTCGCCGTTTGTCGGTATTTTCATCGCCCGCGTATCAAGGGGGCGCACAATCAGGGAATTTTTGATTGCCGTCTTGTTTGCGCCTACTGTGCTGGCGTTTCTATGGTTTTCAATTTTCGGGGTTTCAGCGATGGATCTTCAGCAAAAAGGGATTTTCAACGTTGCAAAACTGTCTACAGACACGATGCTGTTTGGAATGTTTGACCACTACCCGCTGGCTATGATTACATCTATCGTTGCCTTGTTGCTCATTGCCGTATTCTTTATCACTTCTGCAGACTCGGCAACATTTGTTCTCGGAATGCAAACGACTTACGGTTCACTGAATCCTGAGAATTCGGTCAAGATATCATGGGGCATCATCCAGTCAGCAATGGCTGGGGCGCTCCTGTATTCAGGCGGACTATCGGCGCTGCAAAACACCGCCATCCTGGCCGCACTGCCGTTCTCAGTCGTCGTGATTCTCATGATTGTATCGTTATATAAATCTCTGTCACAAGAACGAAAAGAGATTAAACAAGCCGAGAAATTCCAGAAGCCAAGAAGCCCGAGGGTGAAAAAAGCATAAATGAAAACAGCTCTTCTCTCTGAAGAGCTGTTTTTTTATGTCCTGTATAAGATTAACGCTGAAAAACAGTAAAGCTGTTCGCCTTGAGGATCGCATGCGGCTGATACGTCATATTTTATATCGACCAGCTGGTCTTCCGACAGCTTTTTTAAGAATTCATTGATTTCATGCTGCAAATCTTTTTCGTGTTCTTCATCAAATACGGCCACCTTCAGCATACGCTCTCTCCTTTCTATAATGAAATGTATTCGCACACAGCCGAAGTTATGCTTAAAATCCTTAGCAAAAGAGCCTTCAACATTGGCAGCAGACGCTCCGAACGTTACCTGGCATTTGGTGCTCCATTTTAAATAAAAAAACTTCTTACCTGTACAGATAAGAAGTCAAATCCGCTTATTTTGTTTTCGGCTTCGTGTTTCCGGTCCATTCGAGCATGCCGCCGACCATGTTGGTGACATCAAAGCCTTTATCCTGCAAATAGAGGCAGACATTTTCGCTTCGTTTGCCTGATCGGCACACAAAAATATAAGGCTGATCCTTTTGAAAGACGTCGAGTTTTTCAGGGATATCCCCCATTTTAATGTGGACGGCTTCAGGGATCATTCCTTCAGCCACCTCTTCATCTTCTCTGACGTCGATAATGTTCAGCGTTTCTCCTTTTGCAAGCCTGTCTTTCAGTTCATCAGTCGAAATCTCTTTTATCGTCATCATTACTGCTCCCTTCAATTGCCTTTAGGTGAGACTATTATAGCAAAAGTCGGGAGGCCATTTCTATTTCGGCATGTTTTCTCTATCGTCCGCTGTCAGGAAACACCGACTTTCCCAATGGCTGAAACGATCCGTCCTGTGCTGCAGAATCAGCTGTGAAGCTTCCCCCCATCAGGCAAACAAGCATGACGGCGAAAAAACAAATGTTTTTTTTCATATAATCCCCTCCTTCATTTTATATATTTGATTTTTCGCATGCTGCGATTTTTCCAGGTAAAGCGCGCTTTTTTCATGGTCGCCTGACTTCATGTAATAGTCGGCAATATCTTTTGTCAGTTCAGCAACATGCGGCCATAGCCGTTTATCACTCATATATTCAAGCGAAAATTCAATATCGAGCGGATGGCCAGCGTCATACAGGGCGAAAATCAGCCTGAACTTCGCTGCGTATTCATCCTCTCCTAATTCGGCCGATCTGGTAAATCCCTCTTTGCAGAGACGTCTCGCTTCTTCGGGAGAACCGTTTTTGTACATGAGGTGAGACAGCTCGAAAAGGGTGTTAATGCCAAAAACCGATTGCTCATGGACACCGATTGAAAGGGCTTTTCTAAAGTGCTCCTCCGCCAAAAGCGGCATGCCGCATTTGGCATAGTTCAGTCCCATATTATGATAGATCAGCCCGATGATTCGCCGGTTTTGAAGGGCAACGGCCTGATCAAGCGCCCGCCCGTAGTGCTCCTCAGCTTGTTTGATGCGGAACAATTCAAACTGCACCGATCCGAGTATCATTTCGCATCCGATCGTTTTGTCTATGTATTCTTTATGCTTGCTGAAAAGTGAGAGCGCTTTTTCGGAGTAGTTCAACAATCTGAAATGATCGTCTATTTGGTAGTAGGCGGTCGCGATTTTATAATAAAATTCCGCTTTTTCAATTTCATCGGTCAGTTTATGCAGCTTCGCTTCCGCTTTCTTGTAACAGCTGATCGCCTCAAAATAGTTTTTCTCATAAAACTCATACATGCCTGAAAAAAAGAAAAAATAGTACTGAATGATGTCATCCGCGCTCTTAACCGTTTCCTTCTGCCTTTTAATTTTCCGGAAAAGCTCGGCTGATTCTGCAAACTGCTCCATCATCAATTTGCAGCGATAGTCCAACAGCTGAAAATAAAGCTCCAGATCTCCGCTTTTCTCCATTTTAGAAAGCAGGTTTTGGATCTCGTACCTCAAAGATACAGCCTGGAGCGCTTCATGGCGCTTGATCATGGTGTACCACTGATTCAGGAGCCCGGCCGCTTTTTCGTATGCCGCTTTCGCTTCCACTTCTTCATTCATCCTTTCTCCTTTTTAAAAGCATAAATATTACCTTTATTTTACATAATATGATTGTTATTGGCAATTATTTTTATGAATAAGTGCAGGGAATGGCATCAGCTCCAATATTTGAGCTGACTTTCGAGGTTTTTGGCTGAAACAAGGCCTTTTTGGAATTGGTTCGGACAGGTGAGGTTGTATTTTTTAATTTTTTGGTTGATGGCATCAATCAGCGTTTCGCGCTGATTCGATTTGATCGCTTTTTCAATCTCTTGTTTAATTTCCTTTTGCAGCTTCAGCCATTCCGGCAGATATCGGGCGTTTTTAAGGGTTGACGAAAGCGCATCCCCCTCGAGCATCTCTTTGCTGAGCGGTTTTCCATAACCGGGGAGGGACTTGAAATCGTCTTTCTTTTCGCTCTCCTTCACGGCTTCATCAATCCAGTGAAGATATCGTTTTTCAAATTCTTCACCCATATGGGCCAGCTCCTTTCACACACCTAAAACAAAGGATTAAGTGTGTCTTGTCGTTATGACGGTTTCCTTCTGTTCTGCGGCTTCCGCTTTTTTCAACACTTGATATGCCAGCCACATAACCGCATAACTAAGCAGACTGACACTGAAAAAAGGAACGATCCCGGGCAGAAACGCAAAAGCGATATAAAGCATTGCAGTGACCGCCATCATCGTTAATGTATACTGCAAATACGATATGCCCAGAATCAGCGAAAACTTGAAATACATTCGCTTCTTCCAATCGAAATGGGCGAGCAGCGGGAACATATAAAACAGCATGATCAAAAACAAAAATCCAAAAACCATAATGACGAACCGGAGAACGTGCAATAGGAGATGATCCGGATAAATAAAAGCAAGATCTACATAAATGATGATGCCGGCCGCCGCCAGAATGAGACCGATGGCGTTGGAACGAAAAAACTCGCCGCGGTACGCCTGCCAGAACGTTTTGAATATCGGAATATCGGTTTTGCCCATGATCCATTTTCTCGTCACTGAAAACAATGCAGTCGTCGCCGGCATAAACCCGAAGACGCCAAGGCCGAGCATAGTAAAAACAAACCACAGCAGATTGGCGTAAAAAAACTTCAGCACCCATTCACAAAAGCTCAGCACCCTTCCCATGGAGACGTTTTGTTCCATGAATTTCTCTCCCCCTTTATGTATATTGCCGGGTATGCAGAAGTTCACTGATTCCTATCGGCTTTTTTTCTTTGATGGAGCGCCACAATGCCTCGCCGGCTGCAATTGAATAGGCGCCTGCTTCGGCACCGGCCAGAATGTCATAATTCCTCAAAGGGTCTCCTCCGCCAAACAGCTCCTCCAAAAGCAGCGGGTCTCCTCCGCCATGCCCGCCGGGCTGCCTGACGACGCGAATCGTTTCTTTCGATTCAAACAGCGGATAATAATCGATGGTCTGTTCGGGAACTTCAAATGGGACTCTTGCCGGAGCATGATATTCCTGTGTTTCAAGCCTTCCCTTTGTCCCGTTGATTGCAAGCCGGTAGCCTTCATACGGGGCTGAAAAATGAACGGAGTAATTCAGCAGCGCCCCTTTGCCGTATTTCAAAACGGCTGCATACGTATCCTCGATGTCGATTTCTTCATCGAAAATACACGCGTCAGGCCTGTAATCGGTATAGAGCAGATGCTGGCTTTCATTGGTCTTGACATGGTCGTCCTGCGGGTCGCCTGCCTGCCACCTCATATAATAGCGGCATTTCTTCTTGACATGGCATGTTCCGCAATAGCGGTTTTCCCCTTTTTCAGGATTCATTTCGCCGCGGGGTCCGTAGTAGTACAGACCGCCGTAGGCAAAAACCTCGCTGGGCGTTTGATCAAGCCACCAATTGACAAGATCGAAATGATGGGTTGACTTATGGACGGAAAGACCGCCTGAGAATGCTCTCATCCTGTTCCAGCGTTTAAAATAGCTTGCGCCGTGATACGTATCGATGTACCAGTTCAAATCAACCGACGTAATCGTGCCAAGCTTTCCGTCAAGTATCAGCTCTTTGATCTTGCGGTGGTACGGATTGTAGCGATAGTTAAACGTAACGGTCACTTTTCCTTTGCTCTCGGCTTCGGCTTTTAACACGGCTGCCGCATCCCGTGCCGTTGTCACCATCGGCTTTTCAGTGATCACATCAATATCTGCCCGTAAAGCGCCCAATATATAGCGGACATGCGTATCATCACGGCCTGCTACAATAATGGCGTCCGGCTTGATTTTGTCAAGCATTTCGGTAAACGCTTTCTCTTCGAAAAACGGGACGGGGCGAAGCGCCGGAAACCTTTCTTTGCAGACTTCCTCCCTCAGCGGATCGATGTCCAAGAGCGCAGCGATGCGGTTTTCTTTCCCGTATTTTCCCACCAGAGGCTCGATAAACATGTTAAAAGCGCGGCCGCTCAGACCGCATATCGCATATTTTTTCATCGGCTCCTCCCCCTTTCATTCATTTTGCTTGAAGCGCTTCGATGAGTTCCGTCGCTTCAGGGGTTTTCTTCGCATAAACCGGTATGAAAGCTGCCATATCTGTATTCAACTGAACCGTATAGCCGTTCAAACGTTTTTCTCCTTTTTCGATGACAGCCGCATACAGCTGTACTTCCCCGTTTTTGCCCGGAGCGCTGTACGGCTCTTTTTCTTCCGAAGCAGCATTCAATGGCTGAAGTCCTTCAGGATCGTAAAAAGGTTTAAACATGTCTTCTGGAACGATAAACAGATCTCCTTCTTTCGCCGCAATTTCAACAAGGAGTTTTTCCGGGGTTGCCGGGAAAACGGTGATGTTGAGCTGTTCTTTCCCGACAGCGCGCTGCACGTTTTCCTTTACTTCAGCCGGTGCATCCGAAAAAATCAATACGTCTGTTCCCCGGCTACCATCCTTTCCGCATGAGGTAAGAAGAAGCACTGCTGCTATTAGAAGGACGGAGAAAGCGAAGTTTTTCACTTCGCTTCCCCGCAGGAAAAACGGCCGGTCTTTTCAAGTTCTACAAGAGCCATAACCAAGGCGCCGACACCGTGAAGATCGTTGGTGCTTTTTTCCCGTCCGACATAATAATCGTATGTCCCTGCAGAAGTTCCGACGCAGATATCTTTTAAAAGCAAGCCTTCTTTTGCGCTCATCTCGATTTTTTCTTCGACGAGTCCTTTGAAAGCCTTTGCCGCTCTATCAATATATGATGAATCAATATAGCCCATGCGAGCCCCTTTGGCCATCGCGTACATATACAAACACGAGCAGGAGCTTTCGAGCCAATTGTCCGGAAGTCCGCCTTTATCGACAACCTGGTGCCATAGCCCTGTGCTTTCATCTTGAAAATCAGCAATGCTTTTGACCATCTCTTGAAGCGTCCGGGTCCACTCCTGTCTTGTGCTATGCCCCTGCGGGAGCAGTTCGATCATGTCGCTCAGTGCAAGCGCGTACCAGCCGATTGACCTTCCCCAAAATTCTGGAGAACAGCCTGAGACGGGGTCGGCCCAAGGCATCTGCCTCTTTTCATCCCACGCGTGATAATATAATCCCGTCCTGCAGTCTTTCGTATGCTTTCTCATTAGTTTTTCCTCGAGGATGACCTTATCGTAAAGTTCAGGCTCATTGAACGCCCTTGCATACTTGAGTGCGAAAGGCCCTCCCATGTACAACCCGTCAAGCCACATTTGGTAAGGGTATTTATCTTTATGCCAAAAACCGCCTTCTTCTGTTTGATTCAGCGTTTCAAAAAGGCCCCTCAGCTTTTTTGCAGCTTTGCGGTAGCGTTCATCGCCCGTCTCCTCGTACAAAGGATAAAGGAGAAGTCCGGCTTGTATAGCGTCCAGCTCATCCCTCCTGAAATAAAAATTGCCGCAGTCATCGATGAGATCATCGGCATATTCTTTTACATATTTGAAGTATGCTTCTTTCCCCGTTTCTTCCCAAAGGCGAATCAGGCCGCACAGAAATACGCCCTGATGGTAGTGCCAGCGCCCGGCCGGTGGCAGCTCTTTCGGTGTATACGCTTTCATTATTGTATTGGCCGCTTCTTCAGCAATGTAAAGAGGCGATTTTGTGATGAGAGATTGATTCATGTCATTCAATTCCTTTCATCAAAAAATATTAATATATCCCTTCTTCTCCAAATTTCTTCGCCATCCTGTTTGCAAATACGACAAGAATGAGACCGACAGCTGCTTTAAATAAACCGACGGCTGTACTGTAGCTGAACTGTCCCTGCTTTAACCCGGCCGTGTATACATACGTATCAAAGATTTCGGCCACTTCGCGGTTCGTTGCATTCAAAAGCAGATACACATGCTCAAAGCCGAGTTCGAGCGTATCGCCGATTTTCAAGATCAGCAAAACGACGATGACGCTTCTGATCGCGGGAAGTGTGACATGCCACATCCTCCTCAGGCGATTGGCCCCGTCCATTTTCGCCGCTTCGTAAAGCTGCGGATCGACAGCTGTAATCGCCGCCAAATAGATGATCGTCGACCAGCCGGCTTCCCTCCAGATGACCTGAAGAATGTACACCGGCCTGAACCAGCTTTCATTCAGCAAAAAATTGATCTTTTCTCCGCCGAAGTAGGCGATAATCTCATTGATCAATCCTCCGTCAACAGTCAACAGGACGAATGAAAGCGATACCACAATGACCCATGACATAAAATGCGGAATATAGATCAGCGTCTGGACAAACTTTTTGAACAATGCGACTCTGACTTCATTCAATAAAAGCGCCAAAATAATCGGTATCGGAAAGAATACAACAAGGTTGAGAAAAAACAAAATCAATGTATTCTTCAACAGCATAAAAAACGTCGGTTCGGTAAACAGCCTTTCAAAATGCTTAAAGCCCACCCATTCGCTCCCCGTTATGCCGAGAAACGGCTGGTAATCCTGAAACGCTATGACAATCCCCCACATCGGCACATACTTAAAAAGCAAAAAATAAATCAGTCCCGGCAAAATCATCAAATATAAATATTTTTGCTGGAGAAGCTTTTCCCAAAAACGCGTCTTTCGTTTTTTTCCAACAACAAGGGCCGGATTTTTTCCGGTCTGGACATCGGCTGCTTTCATAAACGGCCTCCCTTCGTGATGTTTGCTTTCACTTTATCCCACCATGAAAAAATAAATCTACAATCATATCATCACATCGGCCGCACCTCGCCCGGCAGCCGGCAAAACCTAATAAAATGAAACGATGGTTAGAAAATGATTATTGACAAATTCACACAAAAGTCGGATTAATTATATATGAACAACTCAAACGAAGATTTGTTGGGGGGGAATTTATGAAGAGAAAACAATATAAGTTTTACTATAAACTGGTGACCTTCTTTCTCATTCTGAGCACCATTCCGGTCATCATCGTCGGCTTTTTTTCCTATCAGAGATCAGCGGAAACGATTGAACAAAACGTTACAAACGAAAAGCTCCAAACCGTTAGCCAGACACAGCTAAATATTGAACATATTTTAAAAACGGTTGACCATTCCTTCACCAATTACGTCCGTTCCTATCCTTTAATTCAGACGCTCAGCCGCACCATTACACCAGAACGCTTTCAGCTGTATAACCAAATCAACAAGGAATTAAACGAACTCCAGACATTCGATACCGATCTGTCGGATATCACGCTGATCAGCCAAGAAAAAAAGTGGTATATCAACAACTCCGGTTTATACCCTTTAGATCAGGGAAAACAAGCCATCACGCTCTCGCTTTACAACGCTTTAAAAAGCCGTTCCAGCTGGGTGCTTGAAAAAAACAACGGCCTTGTCGCCACAAAAGAAGGGGCTTCGGGAAACTGCCTGTACAACGTCAATCTGGTCAAACAGCTTCCCCTGAACAGCATGGAAAACAGAGGCCTTGCGATCGCGAGCATTCCTTCTTGTTCGCTTGTCAAGCGCATGCCGGATCATTCAAAAACAAACAGCATGATGGTGCTTGATGACAACGGACGGATCATCCTTCACTCAGACCCGTCAATGATCGGGCAATCGATCAAACAAGAAAATTACTTCAAAACGATCCGCCGGCACCAAGAAAAAAACGGCCAGTTTGATACAACAGTCAGCGACACCGCCTATAACATTACATACCAGAAATCAGATTATAATAATTGGATATACGTTTCGTTAACGACCATTCCGGAACTCTATCAGCAGACGGCATCAATCGGCTGGTTCACGTTTACGATCTGCCTCATTTTGTTAGCGCTTTCATATTTATTCTCCTGGTTTGGTTCACGCCATTTTTACAGGCCGATCAAGGTTTTATACGAATCCGTCTCCGGCTTTTCTGCAGGAGCCGATTCCGTCCAAGAGAAACCGAAAAACGAATTTGAACTGATTGAACGGAACATTAAAGAAATGAAAAATAAAAACCATGATCTGAAGGTGCGCGTCGAACAGCAGGTCACCCAGCTGAAGCAGTATTTTTTAACAAGGCTATTGCTCGGCAAGCTGAGCGAAGAAGAAATCAAAGACCGCTTTACTGGGCTCGGCTTCCCTGAAGATTGGAGCCATCTGTCGGTATTCACACTGCAAATTGATACATTGAAAGACACATCATACGAAAAAAAGGATCTTGATGTCCTGCTGTTTGCGATCAACAGCCTTGTCGAACGATCTGTGCCCAAGAATAAGCGCCTTCCGCCGGTTGTCATTGATAAAACGCAGACCATCATCATGCTGAATCGCGGACAGCCGCTGGAAAGGTTTCAGGAAGACTTAGAGCATACCGCATCAGCCATTAAGGATAAAATTCATGAAGAGCTTGGGTTGTTCGTCAGCATCGGCATCAGCCAGCCATTTACAAGTCTTGCAATGTCAAAGCGCGGTTATTTGGAAGGGCTTGAAGCACTGACATACCGTCTGAAATCCGGAAAACACGCGGTGATTTTCTATGAACACCTTGACCGCAACAAAGCGTTTTTAACCCAGTTTCCGAAGCAGATTCAAAATGAACTGTTTGAAGCCATTAAAACGTGCAACCGTAAACAAGCGGCCGAACAGCTACACCTTCTTCTTGAGTCGATTTGTTCTGAAAACATGAATCCGCATCACTGCCAGATTGCGATTGCAAGGCTGTTGAACAACTTGATTGAATTTATGCATTTGCTCGGAATCGAGATTTTTGAGCCGAACGAAAATACGATGCTGTACGACGACGTCTTTGAGCTGACGACCATCGAGGAAATTGAAAGCTGGCTGAACGCGCAGATTATCATTAAAATGATCGATACACTCAGCATCAGAGAAGAATCGCAATACAAAAACATCTCAGAAAAAATCGTCCATATTATCCAGCAGGAATTCGACACGGACTTGACGCTCGAATCGATCGCAGGAAGGCTTCATTACAACCCCAATTATTTAAGCAGCATCTTCAGGAAGGAAATGAAAATATCGTTCAGCGAATACTTGTCATCATACAGGCATCATATCGCGAAAAACTGGCTGACGGAAACGACTATGTCCGTAAAAGAAATTTCCGAAAAACTGAAATACAAAAATCCGCAGAATTTCATCCGTTCATTTAAAAAGCTGGAAGGAATCACACCCGGCAAATACCGCGAGCTGAAAAACCATTCGGCATAAAAAGACAATCCCGGCTCCTCGGGATTGTCTACATTGTTGACAAAATCCCAAAACGACTTTTAGTTTTGGGATTTTGTCATCCTTTCAGCGTGATTGAAAACCCTTGCAGTCTAGGAAGGCCGAGCATCGGAGCGCAGCGAATGTTGGAATTCGTGAGCACCGACGCGCAGGCCTGACAACGAATGCGAAGGTTTGTCGACACGCTGACAATCCCGGCTCCCCGGGATTGTCTTCTATTTTTCTGCTTTTTTAAATGACTCCTCATATTCTTCTATGACTTGATTTCCGCCGTTCGTGCGCCATTTTTCAACCGCTTTCTCGAACTGGCTTTCATTGATTTTGCCGAGAATGAATTGGTATGTGGCATCATCAATGATCTTTTGCAGTTCATCGCCTCTTTCAGATGCGGCCGGTGAGTACAGGCTTTCGGCCGGGTTTGAGACGATGATTTCGTTATTGTCCTCTGTCAGCTCTTCATATTTTGTGCGGAGCGGATCGCCCGTATTTTTCAAATATTGCTTATCAATGCCGACGAGAGAAACGAGCGGCTGAATTTCCGCCTGCCAGTCTTTCAGTTTCTCGTCGATCCGTTTGAATTGTTTATTCCCTTCTTTTTTATAGTGAACGCCTTCGATCCCGTATGTCATCAGACTGTAAACATCCTCTTCGGCGATCCGGTCGAAAAAGGCCAGAATCCTCTTCAGCTCTTTTTCTGTTTTGACGCTAGTTTTCGGGAAGGCAAAGATTCCGTTATGCCCGCCTGATGCCCAGACGCGTTCCTTTCCGTCCGGCCCTTTGATCCGATTGATGATCTCAAGTTCCATTTTATCATCGACAGACTGGTCTCTTAGATTGACGGCATCAACCATATTTCCGACATAAATGCCGGCCTTCCCTTGTGAAAACATTTCTTGCTGCTGCGTTTTGCTCGTCACCGGAAAGTCTTTGTTGATCAGCCCTTCATCATACAGCTTTTTCATATATTTCATCGTATCCATGTACTCTTTTGTCATGAAGTCAGGCGTGAACTTGCCGTCTTTTTCCTCCCAATCAGTCGGCATGCCCATATAGGACCCCAATGTTTTAAAGGCGCCGTAGATCAAATCGTTTCTGTCGGCAAAGCCGATCGTATCGTTTTTCCCGTTTTGATCAGGATCTTTTTCTGTAAATGCCTTCGCTGTTTCGTAAAGTTCATCAACTGTCTTCGGCATATCGAGTCCAAGGTTGTCAAGCCAGTCTTTACGGATGACGATCCCCTGTCTTGATAATGGGCGCTCCCTGTAGATGCCATAAAGCTTTCCGTCGATTGAAGCGTTTTTATTGATCAGCTTGTTCATCTTGCTTAAATTCGGATAATCCTTTAAATAAGGTCCGACTTCCCAAAACATCCCCGATCTGAATGCATTCATGACAGATGAATTTTTAATGTCCTGAATGGTGACGACTTTCGGCAGGTTTCCGGCGGCGAGCGCTGAGTTTAAACGGTCCTCTTTTACCGCATCAGGCACCCACATTAAATCGAGCTTAGTATTGGTGAGTTCCTCGATTTTTTTAATCGCCGTGTCCTTCGGCGGCTGCTGATGGTAAAGGATCACCATCCAGCTCAAGTCCAAAGGCGAGTTCAAATCGACTTTCTCCTCCTTCGAAGAAGCCTGGTCTGCTCCACTGTTCGAACAGCCAAGCAGTCCGCCGGCCAAAAGCACGAACGCAAAAATCGGGATCAGCCATTTTTTCCCCATATTGTCCCCTCCGTTTTTATCCTTTAATTGACCCTAAAAGAGCGCCTTTTGCAAAGTGTTTTTGAATAAACGGATACACGAGCAGCACAGGTATGGTTGCAACGACAATGACCGCCATTTTGATCGTTTGTTCCGGCGGCGCCGCGGCTGCTCCCATTTCCGTCATATCCCCTTGCATACCGCTTGATACGATGACAATCTGTCGAAGCAAAACTTGTATCGGCCATTTTGTCGCATCGCTCAAGTACAGAATCGCCTGCATGTACGTATTCCAATAGGTGACGGCGTAAAACAGCGAAATCGTCGCGATCGCCGGCAAAGACAACGGAAGAATGATGCGGAAGAAGATGCCGATGTCATTGCAGCCGTCGATTTTGGCGGATTCCTCGAGGCTTGACGGTATGTTTTGAAAAAAGTTCTTTAAAATAATCAAGTTAAACGCATTGATGGCGGTCGGAAGAATCAGAGACCAATAGGTATCGAGCAATCCGAGCGATTTTACGACGAGAAAGGTCGGGATCATCCCTCCGCTGAACAGCATCGTGAACACGACCAAGAACATCAGGACGCGCCTTCCCATCAGCTCCTTTCTCGACAGCCCGTATGCCATTAAAGAGGAAAGAAACATGCTGACCGCCGTCCCTACGGCTGTGACAAGAATAGAAACGATTAAGCTCCTGTACACAATGTCAGTTGAAAAAATATACCTGTACGCATCCAGCGAAAAAGTCGTCGGTATTAAAATAAACTTTTTCGAAATAACCTCCTCGACTGTCGCAAAAGAGGCTGCAATAACGTGGATGAACGGCAGCACACAAACCAATCCGAACCCTGTTAAAAATGAATAATTCAATATGTCAAACACGCGGCTTCCAGCAGAATGCCTGATCGTTATTCCCCCTCCTTGTAAGCGCTGTCAAAATATTACGATATCGTGTCTAAAATGTAGCAGACAGAAAGGAGAGCGTCTATAATCATTTTTTAAGCAGGAGCAGGAAAGCGGAGAAAAAGATCATCACCTTAGAAGATGATACGTCAGTCTTCATCAAGGATGTCAGAGGCGCTGACTTGCGGCCTGTACCCCAGTTCCCGAATGGCGGAATCGATCGACCACGGCCGCCCCTTATTGTCGCTGACAGCATAATATGTACCATATGTTTTGCCGGATTCGATCGCGGCTTTAAAGATTCCGATGAGGTCGGGGTGGGATAAAAGCGTTTTTTTGCTTCTCGGTTTTGCGTGCAGCGTTTCTAGCTCATTTTCAGCAGCTGTCCCGATCCGCAGATTGATGACGGAAACCTTGGCGTCTAATTGGTGCGAGAAAAGGTAGCCGAGATTTTCGGACGCCAATTTTAGCAAGCCGTACAAGCTTTTGGACTGCGGGTAGTCATTTGTGTTGATCTGCCTCCCCAACAGAGAATCGCCGCCCTTTTCATATACATCTGTCACATGGTTGCTGCTGGCAAATACCACTTTCGGCACGCCGAGCTCCGCCGCCGCCCGCAAAATCGTATATGTCGCTTTAAAAAAGATATCCGTCATTTTCGCAAACTCCTGCCGGTCAAGCAAATCGCCCGACGGCTTTACAGCCAAAAGATTGATCAGCGCATTCGTCTGTGCAGGAATGCTTTTGACGACTTCGTTGTAATCTGTCGCATCCACCCGGATAAAACGGACAGCCTGTTTGTCATCCGGTTCTTTTAAATCCAGCACTGTCACCTCATACCCTTCGCCTGCCAATCCGCCCGCTAATACGCGGCCGACCGTGCCGTTCCCTCCGACGATCGTCACCTTTTTCACGGTTATCGCCTCCTGTTTTACAGCCATGTTTTTAAGAAACCGACCGCTTTATGCCTCATTCCGGCTGTCTCGAGGTGCCCTGAATGAGAACGAAACACTTCATAGCGTTCACCTGCGCCTTTTTCTATATACACATCGGACAGCTTTTCTTCAATAATGTCAATCCCTTGAACCGGCGTCAGTTTATCTGCGGTTCCGACCAGGCTTAAATGAGGCCTTGGAGCGATCAAGCTTTCGATTTGAGCGGTTGAAAAGTGTTTGACCAGCCCTGGAACATAAGAATAGAGATTGTGGCGGTCCAAATTCTGCGTCTTGATTAATGCTTCGCTGTCCACCTGAGCGCATATATCAACGCATACGCTGACCCGCTCATCCAATGCAGCAGTCCACCAGGCCATCAGACCTCCCATCGACATGCCGAGTGAAGCGATGCGGCTTTCGTCTATGTCCTCCCTCATTTTCAGATAATCGATGGCTCTGATGCTGTCGAAAACCATCATTCCCCACATCACCCGCCCTGTCCAAAGCATTTCTTTAAATATCTCACTCTCCGTTTTGCCACGCCTGTCTCCGAAAGCCCAATGATCAATCGCAAGCACGGAGAATCCCAAAGCCGTCAATTCCTCGGCGAACGGCGGCGCTTGCAAGTACTCCGCTCCTTCAACCAGCTCCTCCTTTCCCCTTTCGTAGCGCCCTCCGTGTGAATGACAGTAAAGCACGGCCGGCCGCTTGCCGTTCATCTGTTTCGGTTTTGCAAAATAGGCCGGCACCGCTTCAATTCCGTTTAAATCAAGCAAAAGCGTTTCGAGAATAAAAGATGACTTTTCTTCGATTTTAAGAGTGCTCGCATCAATGCTTTTTTTCCCCGGCAAATCGCCGAGCAGTTTGAAAAGTTGACTGCGCATCGTATTCCCCTTTCTTTTTTCGTTTGATTCATTAATACGATTTGAAAGGGCGTTTTACCTTTTTCCAGATGTTAAGTTGGCGGAAGTTCACAACAAACAATGCGCTGGCAAGCATGATAAACAGTAATACCCACGATGATGAAAACAAAATAAGCAGCATGAAGCCCCCCATGAGAAAGAGGCATACTTTTTTGTAAATGCGGCCTGATAACAGCTTGTAAGCTGCGGCAAGACCGCACAGCGAGTTGCAGATGAAAAAGGCGTTTGCGATCAGAACCAGCGTCTCAACATTAAGAAAGTGAAACATAAGGCAGACGAAAACGATCGTATGGATGAGAAATATAAGCCCCAGCGCTGCAGTCGGCTGATTTCCCCTTGATCTGTAGGCAAACAGCCCGCCGGCCTGCGAGGCCACCAGCCTGGCTGCTCCGCCTGTCACCTGAAAATAAGCACACATACAGAGGACAGCGGTGAGCACTGCGATCACCGGCAATGCAAAAGATCCGAACAACGGCGTCAGCATCATCGCCAGCTTCAATTGTCCGTTTGCGAAGAATCCAGGATCAATCCACTGAACAGCTGCCGCGGTCGCCAAATATATGACCGTTACCGTCAGGCTGCTGATCACGACAGCCCGTGGAATCGTTTTCCCGCGGTTTTTCACTTCCATGCTGTAGTTGCCGACGATTTCCCATCCGACCAATGCCCAGAACAGGAGCAGCAATCCGCGGCCAAAATCGGTAAACTGAAATGTTCCGTCTACGAGAGGCCCCTCACGGAAGTAAGGCACGGAAGCCGCGCTGCTTCCAAACAGGATAAGCGCCGCGGCAGTGGAAAAAATGAGTGCAACCATGCCGACAAATGAAAGATTAAAGCAAAGGATAACCATACAAAAGATGAAAAAAACAAAGCCGTACAGTTCAGCAGGGAATGCCGTGCCTGCCGCAAGAGAATGAATATATTCGCCGGCCGTCATTAATACGGCGGCGGGGCCGAAGCTCGCAGCCATGATAAAATAAAAGACTGCCAACTTTTTAACACGCGACCCGAACGCTTTTTCAGCCGCATAAGCAATCCCGGCATCATTCGGATACTCGACGCTTAATCTGGCAAAAACCCAGGCAAATAAAAAACCGATTCCCAGCATCAACAGCCACGCAAAAATCGCGTAGTCTCCAGCTGTCTGATGAATCATCGGAGGCAGCAGAATGATTCCGGATCCTAAAATGGGCCCCGTCATCAGCCCGCTTAACAATAAAGGACCAAGCTTTTTTTCTCTCATACGAATACAATCCTTTCACAAAGTCGTTTAAAATGATTGTAATCATGTTCGATTCATCAGTAAAATAGATATTATCGATCTGCAACTTCGAATTTTTCGATATAAGATAAAAAAGGGAGATGGACGAGATGGAGATCCGACACTTGAAAACATTTAAAACAATCGTGGATATCGGCGGTTTTACCCGTGCTGCCGATTATTTAGGATATGCACAGTCCACTGTGACTTCGCACGTTCAAGCAATCGAACAAGAATTAAGAAAGCCGCTGTTCTACCGGCTCGGGAAAAAAATGATGCTGACAGAAGCGGGAAAGCACCTTCTCCCTTATGCCGCAGAAATGGTCGAGCTGTATGAAAAAGCGAGGCACATTCCGGAAAACGACCAGGAGCCGTCGGGAAACTTGATCATCGGCGCCTCGGAATCTTTAACGGTATACAGGCTGCCCGCCATTCTTCACGAATTTACAAGCAAATATCCGCAGGTCACGGTCACTTTAAAGTCTTCCACGTGCTGGCAGCTGAGAGACGAATTGAAACAGGGAAAAATCGATGTCGCTTTTCTTTTGGACAACGACCGGAAAGAAAACGACCTTCATGTTGAAAAGCTGGTCAATGAGCCGATGGTGTTCATCTTTCCCAAAGAACACCCGGCAGGACAAAAAGCTCTTGATGATTTGACTTTTAACGCAAATGAAACGTTTTTATATACCGAGCACGGCTGCAGCTACCGTGATTTTTTTGAGGAATATTTACGTCAAAGGGGAGTCATTGCCGGCCATACGATGGAGTTTTGGAGTGTCGAAGCGATTAAACAATGCGTAATGTGCGGTTTGGGCGTCTCCCTTCTTCCTTTGATCACAACGCGCACTGATATCGAAGAAGGAAAGCTTCAGGGCACGCTGGTCCGCGACGCCCTGTTTTCCACTCAAATGGTTTATCATAAAAACAAATGGCTTTCTCCTGCTATGGCGGCTTTTACGGATATCGTCCGCAGGAAGGCAAGAGAATGGGAACAGACATAACATCCCTATATGCCTTCGGTATTCATCAGCACGATCCGCCAGCCGTCCGGATCTTCCACCGTTGCCCCTTTTTCCTTCCAATACGGATTTTCAGGCGGCACTTCGTCATAGCCCATGTCAGCGAGCCTATTTAATATGCTCCTGATTTCCTCCGGATCAGGAATATAAAAAACGAGCAGATTGTCTTTAGTCGGTGCCGGACAAGGGCTTCCTTCGATATGTGAGGTGAATTCAAGGTGGTATTGGACATTCGGCAGGCCGAACATGACGCCATTATACCCGTGGTGGCCGGAAAAACCGCCAAGCTTTTTCAGCCCCAGCCCCTTTTCGTAAAATGCAACGATTTCGTCAAAACGGTCTGTAGGCCGGGCGATTCTGACCTGTACGGCGGAAAAATCGGAAAAATGCATCATGATCATCTCCTTTTTTCCCATTTTAAGCGGTCATGGATCATTTGAAACGAAGCGATCGTCTGAAATATTATCATCCTTTCGGCGGAATGACAGAAAAAGCCCCTTCGGATTGAAGGGGCTTTCGCCATTAATTTGCAACAATATTTACAAGCTTTCCAGGCACAGCGATCACTTTTCTGATCGTTTTTCCTTCTAGCTGTTCTTTTACTTTTTCATTGTTTTTCGCCAGCTCTTCAAGCTGTTCTTTGTCCGCGTCGGCTGGAACGTTCAGCTTCGCTTTCACCTTTCCGTTCAGCTGAACGACGATTTCAATTTCATCATCCACGAGCTTCGCTTCATCATAGACAGGCCATGCTTCATACGCGATCGTTTCCTCATGACCGAGGCGGTTCCAGAGCTCTTCAGCCAAATGAGGCGCGACAGGAGAAAGCAATTTCACGAAGCCTTCCATGTATTCTTTCGGAAGCTGATCAGCTTTATATGCTTCATTGATGAAGACCATCAGCTGTGAAATGCCTGTATTAAAGCGCAGACCTTCGAAATGGTCCGTTACTTTCATGACCGTTTCATGGTAGACGCGCTCAAGCGTTTCGCCGGCTCCTTCAACGATCTTCTCGTTTAACCCGCCATTGTCATCGATAAACAAACGCCATACGCGGTCAAGGAAGCGGCGGGCTCCGTCAAGCCCTGTCGTTGACCAGGCGATCGATGCATCCAAAGGTCCCATGAACATTTCGTACAGCCGGAGCGTGTCCGCGCCATGCGTCTCCACAATTTCGTCCGGATTGACGACATTGCCTTTGGATTTGCTCATTTTTTCATTGTTTTCGCCAAGAATCATCCCTTGGTTATAAAGCTGTTTGAACGGCTCTTTCGTCGGAACGACCCCGATGTCATAAAGGAATTTATGCCAGAAGCGCGCATACAATAAGTGAAGAACGGCGTGCTCCGCCCCTCCGATATACATATCGACAGGAAGCCATTCCTTTAATTTTTCAGGGGAAGCCAGCTCGTTCGGGTTCTTCGGATCAATGTAGCGCAGGAAGTACCAGCAGCTTCCCGCCCATTGCGGCATCGTATTCGTTTCGCGTCTTCCCTTTTTGCCTGTTTCAGGATCTGTCACTTCCACCCATTCTTTAATATTCGCAAGAGGGGACTCACCCGTTCCGCTCGGTTTGATTTCCGACGTTTTCGGCAAGATCAGCGGCAGCTCTTCTTCAGGAACCGGAGTCGATGTGCCGTCTTCCCAATGGATGATCGGGATCGGCTCGCCCCAGTAGCGCTGACGGCTGAACAGCCAGTCGCGGAGGCGGTATGTTACTTTTTTCTCGCCCTTCCCGTTTTCCTCAAGCCACTGGATCATTTTTTCGATCGCAGCCGCTTTATCAAGACCGTTCAGAAAATCTGAATGGATATGTTCGCCGTCGCCTGTATATGCTTCTTTCTCAACATCCCCGCCTTTGACGACTTCTTTGATCGGCAGCCCGAATGCTGATGCAAATTCATGGTCCCGCTCATCATGGGCAGGAACGGCCATGACCGCCCCGGTCCCGTATGTAGCCAAGACATAGTCCGCAATCCAGACCGGAATTTTTTCTCCGTTTGCCGGATTAACCGCATATGCACCTGTGAAGACGCCTGTCTTTGTTTTGGCAAGGTCTGTCCGCTCCAAGTCGCTCTTTGATTGAACTTCTTCAATATAGGCGTTGACTGCGTCTTTCTGTTCAGGCGTTGTGATTTTTTGAACCAAATCATGCTCCGGAGCCAGCACGGCATATGTCGCACCGAATAATGTGTCAGGCCGCGTGGTGAAAACCGTAAACGTTTCATTGGTGCCGTCGACCGCAAAATGAACATGCGCCCCTTCAGAACGGCCGATCCAGTTGCGCTGCATTTCTTTAATGCTTTCCGGCCAGTCGAGTTCTTCCAGGTCTTCAAGCAGGCGGTCGGCATAAGCGGTAATTTTCAGCATCCACTGCTTCATTGGACGGCGTTCTACAGGATGTCCGCCGCGTTCGCTTTTGCCGTCGATGACTTCTTCATTGGCAAGAACGGTTCCAAGCGCAGGACACCAGTTTACAGGGACCTCATCTACATAAGCGAGACCTTTTTCGTAAAGCTTTAAGAAAATCCACTGCGTCCATTTATAGTAGTCCGGATCTGTTGTGTTGACTTCTCTGTCCCAATCATACGAAAAGCCGAGCGCTCTGATCTGGCGGCGGAAGTTGTCAATGTTCTGCTCGGTGAAGACGGCAGGATCGTTTCCCGTATCTAGCGCATATTGCTCGGCAGGAAGCCCGAATGCATCCCAGCCCATCGGATGGAGGACATTGTACCCTTGCATCCGTTTCATGCGGGACAAAATGTCAGTTGCTGTATAGCCTTCAGGGTGTCCGACGTGAAGGCCTGCGCCCGACGGATACGGAAACATGTCCAATGCATAAAATTTAGGTTTGGATTTATCTTCACGAGTGGCAAACGTTTTATTTTTCAGCCAATAGTCCTGCCACTTTTTCTCGATTGTTTGATGGTCAAAGCTCAATTGTAAAAACCTCCTTTGAATATGTGTACGGCTTCTTTGTCTTCAAGTATGGACGGGACTGGCAGCGTTATATTCAGATTATTCTAAAATCAAAAAAACTCTCCCATCCCTAAGAAGGGACGAGAGATTTCCCGCGGTACCACCCTTGTTAGTGTGCACGCGGCACACTCACTTGATATCTGTAACGCAGATACGCGGCAGCAGCTTATCACTGCTGCAACTCTGAGGCGAGTTCGGAAGCTCATTTGATTGACTTTCACCAGCCGTCAACTCTCTGAAACAAAATGGGCTTCTTACTGCTCCTCTTCACTGTTCTTGCCGTAACCGTAATCTTATCTGTATTTTATAGAATTCTGTTCATAAGTGCAAGCAGGTTTGTATACAATGGGAATGTGCTGAAAAAAGGGTAAGAGTGAGGATCTTAATCGTGTGGAGATTTGTTTTGCCGTTCGGAGTTCTGTACATTTGCCTGCTGTTCTCTGACAAAGTCAAAGCTTCTCAATACAGCTTCACCGCCGTAGCCGGCAATGATCGATAACACGACAAGCTGAATTCCCGAATCAGGTTCCGCAGATAAAACAAGCAAAATAGAAGCAACCATTCCGACAAGAATATCTTCAAAAAATCCAAGGTAAATGAATCGTTTCGTTGTTCTCGGTTTCTCGAGTCGTCCTCTTTTTTTAACGTGCCCGAGAACCCCCATAATCCCTCCAATCAAACAAGCAACCAAAACTTGATGCAGCATCTTCATCACCTTCCTAAAGCCCTTAGTTTAGTCAAGCGACTTCAGGCCATCGAGCAGCCCCCCTAGACCCCTTGCGATGATATTCGATACTACCATACAGAAAATGTGTTCTGTCTGAGAAGAAAAAAAGCTTGTTTCTTCCATTATATGTGAAGATTTGGTTGATAATCTTGATTCCTTCGATTCATTTTCGAATAATTACAATTACCTATTTTTTCTATATTACTCATGCATCTGACTGAGCGGAGAGCTGCTTTTCCTTCCTGTCGTATAAAAGCGCCGTTCCTATTGCAATCAGCAGCAATGCGAGCAGAACCGCGAGCAAAAGCTGCATACTAAAATAATCAACCAGCATTCCGCCAAAAAGCGGTCCGATCATTCTTCCGCCGGTCGCCATACTGTTGACAAACCCTTGATAAAACCCTTCTTTCCCTCTCGGTGCGAGACGGTTTGCAATCGTCGGCACAGCCGGCCATACAAGCATTTCGCCAATGGTCAGCACAACCATCGCAGCAAGAAAAGCCGGAAACCGTTCAGCGCCAAACAAAATTCCGTATGCCATCATAAAAATGACAAATCCGATCACGATTTGGTTTTTCAGCGATTCGGCAAACCGTTTCACAAAAAAACCGATCAGCGGCTGACCGAAAACGATGAGCGCCCCGTTCACTGTCCAAAGCACGCTGTACTGCCCAAGAGATATCCCCAGCTCCTGGGTATGTGAAGCGATGGTCGAGGACCATTGCGAATAAGCGATCCAGCCGAGCAGGTAGCCCGTACATATGACCAAAAGCGCAGAAAATTTCGATTTCCCGCTGACTGAATCGGCATGATCCAAAACAGATGACTGCATGGCTTTTTCAGACCGGATGCGTTTAAATCCGAAAAACGCAATCATGAAGAAGACGGCGTACAGCATCGCATTCGCGAGAAAAACATACGTAAATGAAAAAGAAGCGACAATTCCGCCGAGCGCTGAGCCAACTGCCACACCTGCATTTTGGGCCACGTATACAGCGTTGAACGGCTTTCTGCCGCCTTCCGGCCAAACTGATCCGGCCATTGCATAGCATGCCGGAAAAACGATCCCTGATCCAAAACCGGCCAACGTTAAGAAAAGAATGTACTGGAACCAATCGTGAAAAAAGACGAGGCCAGAAAGGCTCGCAAACGTGATCACAATTCCAAGAACAACCGTTTTAAATCCGCCGATTTTATCGAATAGATATCCCCCGAACAGGTTGCCCAGCACATTTGCCCCTGAGTTCAGCATCAGCACAAATCCGGCCGCTGTCAGCGACTTTCCCAAATGCTGATGGATATAGATGGTATTCAGCGGCCATAAAAAAGATGCCCCCGTGACATTGATAAACATTCCGATGACCAAAAGCCATAATGTGCGCGGCATAGCGTTTCCTTCTTTCTCTTTATCATTCCCTCTAGATTCTATTCGTTTTGCCCATTTTTTTCAATTGACACGTTTTCGATTTTCAACATAAAAACCCCCTTTTTAAAGGGGGAATTTTTTTATGATTGCGTCATCCATTTCGGCTTTCCGAAACCGGCGAATTCCCGATCGATCGTCTCCTCGAAAGCTTTGGATTTTACCGCTTCTTTGAGATCTTTGGCGAATGGCTTGTCTTTGTTTTTTTCATCCACTACCACTTGGTTGCGGTAGCGGTCGGGCATGTTCTCAAGCGCTAGGGCGTCCTGCAGCTTCATATTGGCGGAGAGAGCGAAATTTCCCGGGACGGCCGCGATATCCAGGTCATCGACAGCTCTTGGAAGATTGGCGGATTCAAGCTGTTTAAATGTCAGCTTTTTCGGATTTTCCGCAATGTCCTGCACAGAGGCTTTCAATGTGTCGACATCGCTTTTCAGCCGAATCAGCCCCTGATCCTGAAGGGTTAAAAATGCCCTGGCAGCATTGGCCGGATCGTTTGGAACAGCCACTTCCGCTCCGCTTTTGACATCGTTCAAGTCGTTATATTTGGCAGAATAGAGCCCCATCGGAGCAGTCGGCACAGAAATGAGAGCCGCAAGATTTTTATTGTTTTCTTGATTGTATGATTTCATAAAAACCTCATGCTGAAACAAATTCGCGTCGAGCTCGCCTTCACTTAACGCAGTATTCGGCTGTACATAATCGGTGAATTCGATCACCTCCACTTTGTAGCCTTTTTTCTCAAGCTCAGGTTGAATCGCTTTTTTGACCATATCGTAATACGGTCCTGCAGTGGCGCCTATTTTGATCGTTTTGCCGTCGCTTGCGGCATTGTTTCCGCACGCGGCCAGAAGCGCCAGGCTCAAGGCCAGTCCCAGCGCAGAAGTCCATTTTAATAACTTGTTCATGTTGATCTCCTCCTTCAAAATAAAAAAACTCTTTCAGCCGCCTGAAAGAGTTGTTCAACTTATCTTTCAGAATGCGCCTGACATTCTGCTGGATTTAGCACCTTGCACTGCTGCAGGTTGCTGAGATTTCACCGGGCCAGTCCCTCCATCTCTCTTTATAAGCTGCATATTCGGTTTTTAAATGATTTCTTTATTTTACGTTTGAATATTTAGATTTGCAAGAAGTTTTTTCGGTATAAACATTTTTTTCTTTTTAAGCTAAAATATAGTTATCAATTAAGAAAGGAGACGAATCATGGAATCTATCATGCTGATCGGGTTTTTATCCTTCCTTTTTTCCATCTGCTATCTTGTATTTCATTTGATCAGAAGGATTTTTTCTCCAGGCAAAAGGTTTTCCAGGAAACTCTTTTATCCTTGTTTTGCCGGCGGACTTCTCCTCCTGATCATCTCTGCACCTTATTACGATGAGGAAACATATGCCGCCGATGAGAAAAAAACGGAGGATCTGACAACCGAGCTTCAGGAACTGAAAACTGAACACAGCGCTTTGCAAAAGGAGCAAACCGCATTAAAGCAGCAGGTCAAACAGGCAAACAAAAAACTGAAGGCAGTCAAAGCGGAGAATGACACATTAAAAAAAGAAAACGAAAAACTGACAAAAGAAAAAGATTCGCTTACGAAAAAAACAAAATCGCTGACAGAAAAACTGGCCAAGGCTGAAGAAAAAAGCGGCAGTGCCGAAACCTCTGTAAAAGAAAAGAGCGCCGCCGCTCAGGCCGAAGCGTCACACAGCACGCCCGCCGCCAAGAAAAGCAGCGCTGAAAGCAAACAGGAGTGCAAAATCAAAGGAAGCGTCAACCATATTTATCATACACCGGGCAGTACATATTATGACCGCACGAAAAACGTCGCTCGCTGGTTCTGCACAGAACAGGAGGCGCGTGATGCGGGGTACAGACCGCCAAAACGTTAAAAAGCCGGCATACCGCCGGCTTTTTTCCTAAAGCTCTCTTCTTAATGCTGTCAGCACGTTCGTTCTTGTCGCTTTAATGGCCGGATTCAGGCCGGAAAGAATGGCGACACCCGCACTGATCAATGTCGCGATGAGGACAAGACTGACCGGAATATGCGAGAAGGTGATACTGAGCTCTGCCGCACTCGCTTCTCCTTCTGAAACCGATGATAAAATGACAGGTATAATCTTGTTCACTAAAAAGCTGACACCGTATGAAATGATAATACCTAAAACAGATCCTAAGATGCCGATATAGGCGCTTTCCAGCAGGAACATTTTTCGGATCACATTCGGGCTTGCACCGATCGCTTTCATAATGCCGATTTCCTGCGTCCGCTCTGTAACCGCCATTGTCATCGTGTTGAAAATCCCGATCGCTGAAATCAAGACGGCAATGACTCCGACAAAGATCAGACCGATTTTAAAAGCCATGAAAAAAAGATTGATGCTATCGAGCTTTTTCGTTATTGAATCGACGTAGTAGCCTTCATCCTCCAAATCTGTTGTCAGCTGTCCGACATGTTCAAAGTTATCCGCGTAAACCGAAAGCGTTTTTTCGATCATGCCGCTGTCTTTTTCCGACTTCAGAAAGCCGGTGATGTCTTTTTGCATGCCGTTGCTGACATAGACTGTTGAATCGCTCGCCCATTCATACGAAGGTTTTTTTGTCACTCCGACAACTTTCAGATCATATGTTTTCGCTTCCCCTTCTTCTCCTGTTTTTTCATCCATTTTTGAGATCTTTAATTCAATCGTTTTGCCGAGAATATCTTCTTCGTATCCTTTCGGCTCTTTTGCTTCCTCAGCATTATTTTCCATCTGCTTTTCATAATCTGCGGCTTCCTTTTTCGTCCAGAGGTTCTTCCCGAAATGGTAGCCGACGACAATTTCATTCGGTGTTTTCGCTACGCGGCCGCGATCGAGTTTGATATTGGCTTTTTGCTCAGCGGCCATGTCGGTAATTGTAATATTCGACATTTGATTATTGGTCCTGTTGCCCAATTTTGCTTCAGCAGGTGCGAACACGTTTGTGCGCTCGATAATCGCGGACACATCTTTGCGGTTTTCAAATTCTTTCAGGTCTTTCTTTTGAACCTTTTGATCGCTTTGCCCTTCTTTTCCGACAACATTTATCTCGGTTACGATCTGCTCTTTCATCAGCTGTTCAGTCATTGATTTTTGCAGTCCGAATCCGACCGATGCGAGCACGATTAAAAACGCGCAGGCCACCGTTGTTGCGAGAATGGTCATGAATACACGCAGGCGGTTTTTCCTCATATTTCTTCTAATGAACTTCAACTGGTCCTTAAACTTCAACAGTCTCTTCCCCTTTCTCTAACACGCCGTCAGATAAATGAAATTTCGTATTGGCGATCGATGCCACCTCGTCATCGTGCGTGATGATGACAAATGTAATGCCGCGTTCCCTGTTCAGCTGCCGAATGAATTCAAGGATTTCCTGCTCTGTTTCGGAATCCAGGCTTCCGGTCGGCTCGTCGGCTAAAATGATTGAAGGATTCAAAATCAAAGCGCGGGCGATGCTGACGCGCTGCTGCTGTCCGCCTGAAAGCTCATTCGGATAGTGGCCGGCGTGGTTTTCAAGGCCGACGCGGTGGAGCATCTCGTTGACGCGCTGCTTCCGCTCCGACGGATGAACACCTTTTAAAGTCAGGGGAAGTTCGATATTTTCGAAAGTCGTCAAGCTCGGAATCAGCTGAAAACTTTGAAAGATGAAGCCGAAATGTTCAAGCCTGAATGCGGCCCATTCTTTCTCGCTGTACTTCGTGACATCCGTGCCGTCAATCATGATCTTCCCTTTTGTCGGGGCGATGTAGCCGGAAATCAAGTTCAGCAGTGTCGACTTTCCGGAGCCGCTCCGTCCGACAATACAGGCGATTTCTCCTTTTTCAACGGTAAGCGAGACGTCCTTTAACACCTTAATTTCATTTTCCCTTCCCTTTTTGCCGACTTTAAACGAGTGGTGAATATGCTTTACACTGATCATTTGTAAATCTCCTCTCCATTAATGATTACAGCTGTTTTATTTTTTTGAAAATCAAGAAGTAACTGATTAAAAATCCGACTGCCGAACCGATCAACATACCGAATATATAGCTGAACAGACTCGAAGCAGCGGCTGTGCCGAATCCCCAGATGCCGAATAAAATCACGAGAATCTGGATCGGACGATCCATTTTTCTCCAAAGGAAAAAATGTCCGTTCCGTTCAAGCTGCTGTTTGATAAAGCAGAAATAGCCGATTATATAAAACAAGATCCCCATGGCGAGCGGAATAAGCGTAAAGGCCAGGCTGCCGTCTTGAATGCCGAAACTGTTGAGGTATATGATCGGCGTTATATAATCTAGTAGTTCTGTTTCACCATAAAAGAAAGCAGGGTCATGCCCAAAGAAACCCAGGATGATTCGTAAGTTGGCCAGCGGAAGGCCGATCAGCAAATACGGCAGAATCGACGCTGAAAAAGCAACGATCATCTGGGCCAGCGGATTGCCGGTCATCGCGCCCGCCGCCATGACAAGCGAGTAGACCATAAAGCAGAAGATAACCGCCCCGATAAAATACTCATGGAAAAAGACAACGTCAACGTTATACAAAATAATCAAAGCGTAAGATAACAAGTAAGATAATAGCTGGGCTGTTATAAGAATTGAAATGCCGAAGAAATATTTAGTATTGAAAATGACGCCGCGCTTGTAAGGGAGGCCGAGTGTAAAGTCAAGCGTTCCTCTGCTCCGTTCAAACCCGATCTGGCTGATCGCAAGCGCGACTCCGCCAACCCAGAACATTCTCATGGCCCCGCTTACCCCATAATCTTTATATAAAACGCACTCTATATCGGGAAATTTTTTCTGTTCTGCAAGGCATCCCTGGTACTGGAAATAATCATTCAAAATCGCAAGCGGTTCACTCAGCAACACCGCTGCAAAAACAACTAAAAAAATCCAGAAATGCTGTTTCCATTCTTTATATAAAAGTCCGCGGTCTACCATCTTCGCTTACCTCCATACTTCGCGATGAATACTTCCTCAAGACTGACCGGAAGCTCGTTCCAAACTTTCGGAGACAAACTTTTAAGAAATTGTTTGCTCACATTGTCTTCTTTCGGAACCAATACCGTATAAAAGACGCCGGTGTGGTCCAAAACAGGGATTTCCCTTTCCCTGATTTTTAAATTGACATCTTCTTCAAATGCCATTTGAATTTTAATAAAATCGCCTTTCAGTTCATCAAGATCCATGATGTTCGACAATGTATTGTCTTCGAGAAAACCGATTCGGTTGCACATTCTTTCAATGTCCTCAAGCCGGTGAGATGTGATGAGAATCGTCGTGTTGTTTTCAGCCACTTCATCGACCATCAGCTGAAGAACGTCTTGTCTTGTGACGGCATCAATGCCGTCTGTCGGCTCATCAAGCAGGATGACCGCCGGCCGGATCGCAAATGACAGGATCAGCGACATTTGCTTTTTCAATCCTGTAGACAATTCCCTGTACTTTTTTGTTTCGGGAATATCGTATCGGTTCATTAATTCATTTGCATATGTAACATCAAAGTCCGGATAAATGTTACGCAAAATATTGACGAGCTGTTTGTAATTGTATTTTTCGAAATAGGTGTTTTGAACGGGCATATAGACGATGTTGCGCTTGACGAGCGGATGATCCTTCACCTTGACGCTGCCGAAAAAGATATCTCCCTCATCAGGCAGCAGGATTTGCTGAATCAGGCGAAGAAGCGTCGTTTTTCCTGAGCCGTTTCTTCCGAGAAGTCCGAAAATCTCTCCTTCCTCCAGCTTAAAGGAGATGTCTTTAAGTATTTGTTTTCCGTCAATCGTTTTTGAAACAGATTTGAGCTCAATCATTCACTTCGCCTCCTCTCACTTCTTCGTCGATTTCCGCCATCCACTCCTGCAGCTTTTTGGTGTCGATCCCCGCGTAATGCGCATCGATGATCAGCTGCTTTAACTGCTCTTTAATCATCGCAATCTTCCCTTCATCAAGCGTAACTTTCGCGTTTTCTGAAATATACGTTCCTCTTCCCCTCAACGTTTCAATAATCCCTTCCCGTTCAAGTTCTTTATAGGCTTTGCTGACCGTATTCGGGTTTGCAATGATAATGGTTGCAAGCTCTCTGACAGAAGGAAGTTTATCTCCAGGCTTGATTATCCCTTTTAAGCACAGCTCTTTCATCTGCTGGATGATCTGCTCATAGATTGGGGTTGAGCTTCTCGGATCGATTTGAATCATCTATCTCCCTTCTTTCTCGTTCAATCTCAGCGTTATTCACTTTTAAAAAAACACATATCCCAAATTTTCTTGAATCATAAAGCCCAGCTTCGCAAGTACAAACAAGAACGAACAGGCAATGATAAACGCCACGACAACCATTGGCGTTACTTTTTTATGTTTATCACTCATGAGTATTGCTCCTTTACATGTGTGTGTTAACTGTATTACTCGATGTAGTACACTTAATACAATATAGACATCGTCCTTTTTTGTCAATCGCTTTTTTCAAAAAAATGAACCCTTTCAAAAAGGGTTCATCTTTCATACGATCTCTGCAGAATCATATTGTTTTGAAGGGTTTGCAGCTGGAGCCTTTTGCGGTGAATTTCCTCCCTTTGCTGCTCATTGGCAAACAGCGAAAGCTTGTTTAATTCATTGACCGCGTTTTCAAGCATCAGCTGCGCATCGCTGTACTCTGTCTCATTGTAATGTTCCTGCCTGCTTGCAGTTTCAAATTGAGATAAAGCATAATCATAAGCATCTTCGCTTCTTTGGATGTGCTCTCCGACGGATTGTCTTGTAGCCAAAGAAAACCCCTCCTTAATGGAAAAATCCATCGTGATTAGTTTGGCCATCACAGCTGTGATCATTGAAGAAAATAATTGGGAATCGGTTTGTTCTTATCGTGTTTATTTGCTACAATTTTAGGATGCGTGATACTAAAAGGAGGTCCTTTTGTTTGCATCAGAACAACCCTTTTCCATATACGAACAGTGAAAAACGATATCATACATGGAATTATCATTTAAGAAATCATTTCGGTCATAAAGTGTTTAAAGTCGCCCTTGACGGAGGCTTTGACTGCCCGAACCGCGACGGTACGGTCGCACACGGCGGATGCACATTTTGCAGCGCCGCAGGGAGCGGAGACTTTGCGGGAAACCGCGCCGACGATCTGATTACCCAATTTAATGAAGTGCGCGACAGAATGCATGAAAAATGGAAAGACGGCAAATACATGGCGTACTTTCAAGCATTTACGAATACGCACGCTCCCGTCAGCGTTCTTCGCGAAAAATACGAGACCGTCCTCGGCCTTGACGGCGTAGTCGGCCTTTCAATCGCTACCCGGCCGGATTGTCTACCTGACGATGTTGTCGAATATCTTGCCGAGCTTAATGAACGCACATACCTCTGGGTGGAGCTCGGCCTTCAGACCGTTCATGAACGGACGGCTGATTTGATCAACCGCGCCCATGATTTCGACTGCTACGTGGAAGGCGTGAACAAGCTGAGGAAACACGGCATCCGGGTCTGCTCCCACATCATTAACGGACTGCCTCTCGAAGACCGCGGCATGATGATGGAAACCGCAAAAGCCGTCGCCGATTTGGACGTGCAGGGGATTAAAATCCATCTGCTCCACCTGTTAAAAGGGACACCAATGGTGAAGCAGTATGAAAAAGGAAAATTAACGTTCCTTTCTCAAGATGAATATGTCCAGCTTGTTTGCGATCAGCTTGAAATTCTTCCGCCGGAAATGATCATTCACCGGATTACGGGTGACGGACCGATCGAATTGATGGTCGGACCGATGTGGAGCGTCAATAAATGGGAAGTCTTAAACGCCATCAACGGGGAATTGGAAAGGCGCGGCAGCCATCAGGGGAAATGGTTCAACAAGGCGAAAGAAGGCATGGCCACATGAAGCTCAAGAAAATCCTCCCGTATGCGAAAGAACTGCTGAAAACAGCCGCAGGCGAAGGAGACATCGTCATTGATGCGACAATGGGAAACGGACATGATACTCACTTTTTAGCTGAACTTGTCGGTGAAAGCGGGCATGTCTATGCCTTTGACATTCAAGAAGCAGCTCTTATGAATACTGCCGAAAGACTTGGAAACGAGTATAAAGACCGGGTGACATTGATTCAAAAAAGCCATGATGAGCTCACCACTTCGCTTCCTGACGACATCTCAGGCAAGGTGGCAGCAGCCGTGTTTAACCTCGGATATCTTCCGGGAGGCGACAAATCGGTGACGACAAAAAGCGATTCGACCATCGCCAGCATCAAGCAGCTTCTCAAAATCCTGAAAAATGAGGGGCTGATCGTGCTTGTCGTCTACCATGGCCATCCCGAAGGAAAGCGGGAAAAAGACGCCCTGCTCGAATTTTGTGCATCGCTCGACCAGGATACGGCCCGTGTCCTCTGTTACCAATATTTAAACCAGCGAAACGATCCGCCGTTTATCATTGCGATCGAAAAGAAAGAAGCGGTCCAAAAGTGACAGCCTGAAATCCTCCGTTTGGAGGATTTTTTTCATTCAAACATAATGTAAGCGATATCAAAATAAAATATGAACACTTTAGATTTCGGAATTTTCTAAAAAACACCAAATAATGGAGGTGGTTTCACTCTTTGTCGCGAAATTATTGAAAACTCATGGAAAATACGGAGGGATTTCGCTTTGAAAAAATTTATCGCTTATCAAATTTTGATCGCACTCGCCATTGGAGCAGTTATCGGACATTTCTTCCCTGATTTCGGAATGGCGCTGCGCCCCGTCGGAGACGGATTTATCCGTCTGATTAAAATGATCGTCGTTCCAATCGTTTTTTCTACAATTGTCATCGGAGCGGCCGGAAGCGGAAGCATGAAAAAAATGGGCAGCCTCGGCATCAAGACGATTATTTGGTTTGAAGTGATTACGACGTTCGTGCTCGGACTCGGGCTGCTTTTGGCTAATGTGTTAAAGCCCGGCGTCGGCCTTGACCTTTCCCATTTGGCCAAAAAGGATATCGACGAACTCTCGGGCTACACGGAAAAAGTGGTCGATATTAAACAAATGATCCTCGATATCATTCCTACCAACATCGTTGACGTCATGGCCAGAAATGATTTGCTCGCCGTGATCTTCTTTGCGATATTGTTCGGCGTTGCAGCTGCCGGGATCGGCAAAGCCTCGGAACCTGTCATGAAGTTTTTTGAATCTGTTGCCAACATCATGTTCAAGCTGACGCAGATGGTGATGGTCACAGCGCCTATCGGCGTGCTTGCTCTTATGGCCGCATCCGTCGGGCAATACGGCATCGAGCTCCTGCTTCCTATGTTAAAATTAGTCGGCACTGTTTTTCTCGGACTGTTTCTCGTTCTTTTTGTTTTATTTCCGATCGTCGGTCTTGTTTTTAAAATTAAATACTTCGAAGTCCTGAAAATGATTTGGGATTTGTTTCTGATCGCGTTCTCCACGACGAGCACAGAAACAGTCTTGCCGCAGCTGATGGACCGCATGGAGAAATACGGCTGCCCAAAACGGGTCGTTTCCTTCGTGGTTCCTTCAGGCTTATCTCTGAATTGCGACGGCTCCAGCCTATATTTATCGGTCGCCTGTATCTTTTTGGCGCAGGCTTTCAATATAGACATGAGCATTTCCCAGCAATTGCTCATGATGCTCGTGCTAGTGATGACAAGCAAAGGGATCGCCGCCGTGCCATCTGGCTCGCTCGTCGTCCTTCTGGCTACCGCCAACGCAGTCGGCCTTCCCGCTGAAGGAGTCGCGATTATCGCGGGAGTGGACCGCGTGATGGACATGGCGCGAACAGGCGTGAACGTGCCGGGTCATGCTGTCGCCTGCATCGTTGTTTCTAAATGGGAAAAAAGCTTCCGGTATAATAAGCGCTTTGTGCTTGAAAAACAATACCGGACGGAAAGCTTATAAACGGCAAAAGCTCAAGCCGATAAACGGTTTGAGCTTTTCTTTACGAGCTTTTCATCCACGGCATTTTTTGAATTTTGCGGTATGCCCTGCCGTTAATATAGAAAAAGAAAGATGTTTTGCCGCTCGCTTTAATCAGCTTTTTCGCAAGCCGGCCGATTTCCTTCTGGCCCGCTACTTTGTCATCCGACAAATAAACGCCTAACAGTCCTCTGTTGATCAAACGGTGAAAGTTTTCGTGCGGAATCCCGCGCAAATGTTCATCCGCCATTTCGATGAAATATTCGAGCCTTTCCATCATATCTGAATGTGATGGGTAATAAGTGCAGAAATTCAAATCCCCGCCGATTAAATCTTCCTCCTGGTCAATTAAATAATCGAGCAGGATGTGCAGTCCCTGTATGTACGGAAAATAGCTGTCGCGGATCTTTCCGGCCATCGATTCAGTAAAATCGGGACGGACGGAATACGATACGAGGCAGAAGATGCCGAGCGTTGAACCCGCACAGGCCGAGAACTCATACCATTCCATTTTCGGCAGAGCCGATTTATAATTCTCAAACCACGCTTCGAGCCGGGGAACACGCTCATGCTCCACTACGTGTTTATGAACTTGCAGGTCGCAATAGTAGCTGCAAAGCTCAATCAGATGCTCCTTGATCAGATCATAGTTCTCAATTTCCGCAAGCACGCCTTGACATGTTTTCACTAAGTCGTGCAAATAGCCTTGATCATCCTGATCTTCCCTGAACCGGTAATAGTTTTTCAATTCAGCCCCGACTGTCAGCGCGTCTTTCATCGACTGGTGAAGCATGGTGAAATCATCCGGATCAAGCGAGGTGCTCCGGTCGCATAGATTGTCGAGGTAGTCGCTTATCGTCTGATACGCCGTAATAAACCGGATCGACTGCTCGATTTTGTCTCCTGAAAGAAGGGCCATAATGCCGCCGCCTTCACAGTGAAAGGTTTTATCCCTGATGCTGGCTTTCGCCTGCGTTTTCAGTTCGGGATTTTGAATCGTTTCAGCTTTTCGTTTCCACTTGTCCAATTCCTGATGAACAAGGGGAAAAACCTCTCTGTATACTTTAGCCATTAATCCAAAAGGATGCTCCGGTACTGCCAAAGAATGCACCTCCATTATGTTATATACTGCTCCGCAAACGCTCTGGCCGCTTTAAAAACGTCTTCCCGTTCAGGCTCATTGAAAATTTCGTGGTACAAGCCATCCCATTCCCTGTACGTCTTATTGTGGGAAGCAAGCTGGTTAAACCACTTGACGACCATTTTTTTGTCGACAAGCCAGTCGGTGCCCGCCTGCATGACAAAGAGCGGGATGTTGAGAAAGGCGTCCGTCGGCTCCATCGCGCTTTTCAACGCTTTTAACATTTCTTGATACCATCTGACAGAAACTTTTGTGATATATAATGAATCGTTGATGTCCATTTCGATGACTTCTTTGTTTCTCGTCGCTTTATCAGGCGTGATCCCGGATTCAAACCGCATAGACGGCGCCAAAACGTTGAGCCCCTTGGAAATCAAGTCCAGAAATTTGTTCGGCTTTAATTGCAGCCCGAGACAAGGGGATGATAAAATGAGACCGGCAATGCCGCTTTGCTGCTGCTTAAACCATTCGATCGCAATCAGGCCGCCCATGCTGTGCCCGAGCATAAACACAGGCAGTTCAAATGCTTTCGCCCTGGCGACCCATTTGTCCACTTCATCAATATATTCTTGAAAAGAGCGTATATGTCCTCTTTCTCTTGTCGAAGTTCCCTGGCCGGGCAAATCCCCCATTACGACATTAAAGCCGGATGAACGCCACATTTCGGACAGCCATTTATACCGCCCGTGATGCTCACATGCACCGTGAATGATGACGATTGTAGCAACAGGTCTTTCCGCTTCCATGCACCACATGCTGACCACCTCACACAATTTTATAAATGAAAGGATGAAACCTATGATCTACCCTTATAAAAAAACGGAACCCGTTATTCATGAAACGGCGTTTATCGCCGACAACGCGGTCATCACCGGTGATGTAACAATCGGAGAGCGATCAAGCATTTGGTTCTCTTCTGTTATCCGCGGCGATGTCGCCCCGGTCAGAATTGGAAAAGGTGTGAACATTCAAGACCTTTCCTGTCTGCACCAAAGCCCTGAACGCCCTCTCGTGATTGAAGACGGTGTGACGGTAGGCCATCAGGTTACATTGCACAGCTCCGTGATTCGAAAGCATGCCCTTATCGGAATGGGGTCGATTATTCTTGACGAAGCGGAGATCGGGGAAGGCGCTTTTATCGGGGCGGGCAGCCTTGTCCCGCCTGGCAAAAAGATCCCGTCCGGGCACCTCGCATTCGGCAGGCCCGCCAAAGTCATCCGTCCGTTAACCGACAAAGATAAACAGGAAATGGAAAGAATACGCAAAGAATATATTGAAAAAGGACAATACTACAAATCCTTGCAAAAAAAAGATTAGCTTTGCTACAACTTTACCATTTTTCCACCGATAATTTAAGCAAAAACCTTTTCGGCCGCACGCGTCTGCGGCTTTTTTCTTTTTCCGAAATCTTTACAAATACTTATCATTTGCTAAACATTCATTTTTTACAATAAAAAATGAAGCAGCCATACATGTAAAGGGGGTTAGGACATTTGAATAAACTGATGGTTGGCATTTACAACTTTGAATGCCGGATTTTCCTCGGTATGAACAGATTATTTCATCAAAAAACACTCAACCGTTATTTTCGTTCCTCAACTCATTTGGGAGGGGCTATGTGCACGATTTCTGCCTGTCTCTCTTGCTGTTCGGCTCGGGAAGTGTTCGTACAGCGGGGATGGCCAGCGCCCTTGCACTTTTGGTCAGCCACCTTCAAGTCATGCTGATCAAAAAGCTGTATCCGAGAAAGCGGCCGTATTTAACGCTAAAGGAAACTCAGGTTTTGCAAAATCCGCTCAAGGATCATTCTTTTCCATCCGGACATACGACAGCTGTATTTTCTGTTATTACACCGTTAATGATATTCTTTCCGATACTCGCGCTTTTATTAATACCGGTTGGCGTCAGTGTGGGGCTCTCCAGGATTTATCTCGGTCTTCATTATCCATCGGATGTTCTGGCAGGCACAGCCCTCGGGATTTCAGTCGGAACCTTGTCGGCGATGATCTTCTAAGCCGGCCGTTTCTTCCAAAGCGTCACTGATTTTTCACACACAAACAGGAGGGGAAACGATGAAAATTGCGATATTTACGGACACGTTCACACCAGATGTGAACGGCTGCGCCAGAACGCTGAAAAGGTATACGGATTATCTTGAAAAAAACGGGATGCCCTATAAAGTATTTGCGCCGGAAAGCACGCATGAAACACAATTTTCGAGCCGCATCCGCCGTTTTACGAGCATGCCGTTCTTCTTATACCCCGAGTGCAGAATCGCTCTTCCTAATCTCATCAAAATGAAATCAGAACTCCGCGAATTCCATCCCGATCTCATTCACATCGCGACTCCTTTTAATATCGGCCTGGCGGGGCTCAAGCTTGCGAAGAAATGGAACATCCCCGTCGTAGGCTCTTACCATACCGATTTTGACCAGTACCTTTCATATTATGATCTTCAAATGTTTTCCAAACTCTTATGGAAATATATGCTCTGGTTTCATAAAGATTTTCGAAAAGTTTTTGTGCCTTCGCGCGAAACATTTATGCAGCTTAAAGCCAAACAATTCAGGAACCTCTCCATCTGGAAGCGCGGCGTGGACTGCTCGCAGTTCAGTCCGGCGCATCAAACCGAACACATCCGCAAGCGATACGGCATAAAGGAAACCTATATCCTCAGCTATGTCGGAAGGCTTGCACCTGAAAAAGACTTGGAGACGCTGCTCAAGATCGCAAGTCACCCCGCTTTGAAAGATGACGTCCACTGGCTGATCGCCGGAGACGGCCCGTTAAAAAAAGAGCTTGAGAAGCGAGCTCCCCTCAACATGACTTTTGCCGGCTATGTCAAAGGAGAAGAGCTGGCAAGCATCTATGCGAGCTCAGATTTGTTCGTCTTTCCTTCTCCGACGGAAACCTTCGGAAATTCCGCCCTTGAAGCGCTCGCCTGTGGGACGCCTGTTATCGGGGCAGACTCCGGCGGCCTGAAAGATTTTATACAGAACGGAAGAAACGGTTTTCTTTCCGAACCTAGAAATCCGGAAGCATTCACCGCAAATATATTGCGCGTCCTCTCCAACCCATCGTTAAAAAAACGGATGGCATACGAAGCGAGAAGCTATGCCCTTACCCAGTCGTGGGACGTGATCTTTGACAATCTCCTCTCCGAATGTGAAAGCGTGCTTGCAGATTTATCAGCAGAAAAAACGGCATAAAAAAAGAAGGTTTTCGGTTAATCGAAAACCTTCTTTTTTTGGCTTAAACAATAATGACCTCTTTTGGCTGATGGTTCAGCTCTTCCGGTACAAAGCGTTTTTCAACGAAAATGCTGTGCCAGATCATAAAGATGAGAACCGTCCAGATTTTGCGGCTGTTATCCGCTTTGTTGGCGCAGTGGTCTTCAAGAAGCTGAAGCACGTAATCTTTATGGATATATGCATCTGTCTCGCTCTCTTTAATGATGTTCACGGCCCAGTCATGCATTTCGTTTTTCAGCCAGTGGCGGATCGGCACAGGGAACCCTAGTTTTTTGCGGTTTAGCACGTGTTCTGGAACGATGCCTTCCGCCGCTTTTCTAAGAAGATATTTTGTCGTGCCGTTTTTCGTTTTCAGCTCTTCGGGAATTTTGGAAGCCGCTTCAAATACGACTTTGTCCAAAAACGGAACGCGAAGCTCCAGCGAATTGGCCATCGTCATTTTGTCGGCCTTCAGCAAAATATCGCCGCGCAGCCATGTGTGGATATCGACATACTGCATTTTATTGATTTCGCTGTAGGACCTGCTTTCTTCAAAATATGGCTTTGTCACGTCACAGTAAGACAGGTTGCTGTCATATTGGCGAAGAAGTTTTGATTTCATGCCTTCTTCAAAAATCTTTGCATTGCCGATATATCTATCTTCAAGAGGAGTACAGCCCCTCATTAAAAAGCTTTTCCCTTTCATTCCTTCCGGCATCGCTGAAGCTACGCGCAGAAGCATCTTTTTCAGCGGGGACGGGATCCGCTCAAACGGCTTTAATGAAAGCGGCTCTCGGTAAATATTGTAACCGCCGAACAGCTCATCTGCCCCTTCTCCTGACAAAACAACCGTAACTTGCTTCTTCGCTTCCTTCGCGACAAAATACAAAGGAATCGCAGCAGGGTCTGCCAGAGGATCATCCAGATGCCAGACGATCTTTGGAAGCTCGTTCATATATTCCTCAGGGGAAATGATCGCGCTGAAGTTTTCCACGCCGACCTTATCAGCGGTTTCTTTCGCAACGTCAACTTCGCTGAAGCCTTCATGTTCAAAGCCGACAGAGAACGTCTTTAAGTTGGGATGGAATTGCTTCGCCACTGACACGATAAAGGACGAGTCAATGCCCCCGGAAAGGAAGGAACCTACAGGCACATCGCTTCGCATATGAACTTTTACAGAATCAAAGATCGCGTCTCTTACTTCCTGAACAAGCTTGTCTTCTTCTGTCTGAACCGGCTTGAATTGAACTTTCCAGTATGTTTTAAATTGAATATCCTCACCCGGGCGGACGGTAAACTGATGGCCCGACTCTACTTTTTGCACCTTTTTGTCCAGCGTCTCAGGCTCCGGAACGAATTGGAACGATGTATACTGCTGAAGCGCTTTTTCATTCAATTCCAAGTCAGCATCGACAGCCATCAGGCTCTTTCTTTCTGACGCAAAATAAACGTGGCCGTCCGTTTTCGTAAAATAGAGCGGCTTAATGCCGAACGGATCGCGCGCTCCGTATAGAAGCTGCTCTTTTTTATCCCAGATTAAAAAAGCAAACATACCGCGCAGCTTTGAAGCGGCTTCCTGTTTGTAGTGGCGGTAAGTCGCAAGCAAAACTTCCGTATCTGAATCGGTTTTGAACTCGTATCCTTTAGAAAGAAGTTCGTCTTTCAGTTCTATATAGTTATAGATTTCTCCATTAAAAATAATCCAATAGGAGTCGTCTTCATAAGACAGAGGCTGTCCTCCATTTTCCACATCGATGATGCTGAGCCTTCTAAATCCGAAGCCTACATGCTCATCATGATAGTACCCATCATCGTCCGGACCGCGGTGTACAATCATTTCATTCATTTGTTTAATCAGTTCTTCCTGTGCTGCTGTCTCGGATGATGGGCGATGATTGAATACCCCTACAAATCCACACATAGTATTGCCTCCGATTTTTTAAATTTCGTGCAGAAATCAAAGTCTGCTTCTTGATTAGACAAGTGTTTAAAGAAAAACGTTTCAAGAAACTTGAAAAATGTTCATATTAAAATATTTGTATCTGGCAATATCACATCAATATTAAATCTGGATATTTTTCAAGTTTCAACATCCGCCCGCATTTTGCCATCGAAAAACAAAGCCGCTTATTAAAGCGGCTATGCGGTTGTTATTCTCCTAATGCATCTTTCTTCAGCTGATCTGCTTTGTCTGTGCGCTCCCAAGGCAGATCGAGATCGAGGCGGCCGAAATGTCCGTAAGCTGCCGTTTGTTTGTAAATCGGACGGCGAAGATCGAGCATTTTAATAATGCCGGCAGGTCTTAGATCAAAGTTTTTGCGAACCACTTCGATCAATGTTTCTTCACTCGCTTTGCCTGTACCGAATGTATCGATTGAAATGGACACCGGCTGAGCGACACCGATCGCGTAGGCAAGCTGTACTTCACAGGAATCAGCAAGGCCTGCGGCGACGATATTTTTCGCTACATATCTCGCTGCATAAGCTGCAGATCTGTCAACCTTTGTCGCATCCTTGCCGGAAAACGCTCCGCCTCCGTGACGGGCATAGCCGCCATAGGTGTCAACGATGATTTTGCGCCCTGTTAAACCGGCATCCCCCTGCGGTCCGCCGATAACAAAACGGCCCGTAGGATTAATGAAGTATTTCGTGTTTTCATCGATCAGCTCTTTTGGAACTACCGGATTGATGACGTGCTCTTTCAGATTGCGCTGGATTTGTTCAAGCGAAATCTCAGGATGATGCTGAGTCGAAATGACGATTGTATCGATGCGAATCGGCTTGTTGTTCTCATCATACTCAACGGTTACCTGTGTCTTTCCGTCCGGACGCAGATACGGCAGAATTTCCTCTTTGCGGACTTCTGTCAAACGGCGAGACAATTTATGGGCAAGCGAAATCGGCAGCGGCATAAGTTCCTTTGTTTCGTTGCAGGCAAAACCGAACATTAAACCTTGGTCTCCGGCTCCGATCGCTTCAATTTCAGCGTCGCTCATTGCTCCTTCACGCGCTTCAAGCGCCTGGTCGACTCCCATTGCAATGTCTGGAGACTGTTCATCTATAGACGTTAAGACCGCGCAAGTTTCGGCATCAAAACCGTATTTTGCACGTGTGTAGCCAATTTCTTTAATCGTTTCGCGGACTGTTTTCGGAATATCGACGTATGTGGACGTCGTGATTTCACCGCTTACCAGCACCAATCCGGTTGTCACAGATGTTTCACAGGCAACGCGGGCATTCGGATCTTTCTTTAAAATTTCGTCTAATATACTATCCGAAATCTGGTCGCAAATTTTGTCCGGATGTCCCTCCGTAACTGACTCTGATGTAAATAACCGACGGTTTTTGCTCATTTATGTTTCCTCCTGTATATGAAGATCAGCCGTGATCTTAAGTATGATACGGAACTCGTCCCTCTTGATTATATGACGATACTCGGGCTTCATACGCTCTCGTTTTGAAACAATTTCCATTATGCTATTCTTGACGAGATTCTGAGTCGAAATTCCCCTTAGCAGAATTTTTCCTGACTGGTTGCCCGGCTAGACCTTTCACGTCCTGTGAAAAACGCCCAGTACCTTCCTCCTGCTTGATACTCGGCTAAAACCTTTCACGTCCTGTGAAAAACGCCCAGTACCTTCCTCCTGAAGGCAGTTTTTTTAGCAATTTTTGGATCTCGATTTATGCAATAAAAAAACCTTTTCCTATTCGGTGAGGAAAGGGTCTGGTATTGCGTGCCTTTCACTCTTATCGCTCAAGGTATTGAACACCTTGCATCAGGTTAGCACCGTAGTTGTCTCAGAAACTGTTTTTTTCCATTAATAAGAGAAACCGGTTGCTGGGTTTCATTGGGCCTGTCCCTCCACCAGCTCGGGATAAGAGTATCCGCTCAATGAAATATCTTATCTTAAAATGGCTTGTTATGTCAATATCGGCCGAAATAAATTTGAACTTGTCCTACGAGAAAAAACCCGAACGAAAAATGAAGAAACGGTATAGACTATAAGAGTAAATGTGTTATACTAATTCTACATTAATGTTATACACATTAAAAAACACGCAAAGGAAGGTTTTTTATGAATTCTGTAGATTTAACAACTGACTTACAAACGCTATTAACGGGCGAAAACGTTCAGATGAACTTATCCGTTCCCCATTTGGTTGAAAAGATCCTTGAGCGCAAAGAAGGAGTCTTGACATCTTCCGGAGCCGTGCGGGCAACAACCGGTACATACACCGGCCGCTCGCCAAAAGACAAATTCATTGTGGAAGAAGCGAGCACAAAGGACAAAATCGATTGGGGCGCAGTAAACCAGCCGATTTCAGAAGCCGCCTTTGACCGGCTGTACGCAAAAGTGCTCGGCTATTTAAAGGAACGCGATGAATTGTATGTATTTGAAGGGTTTGCAGGAGCAGACGAAAAATACCGGCTTCCGATTACTGTTGTCAACGAGTTCGCCTGGCACAACCTGTTTGCAAGACAGTTGTTCATCAGACCTGAAGAACATGATAAAAAACCTGAAGAACAGCCGTTTACGATTCTTTCAGCTCCGCATTTCAAAGCCGATCCGCTCGTTGACGGAACCAGATCTGAAACGTTTATCATCGTGTCGTTTGAGAAGCGGACGATCTTAATCGGAGGCACCGAATATGCCGGAGAGATGAAAAAATCGATTTTTTCTATTATGAATTTTCTTCTGCCTGAACAAAACATTCTACCGATGCACTGTTCGGCAAACATTGGCGAGGAAGGCGGAACTGCTCTCTTCTTCGGATTGTCAGGTACAGGCAAAACGACGCTTTCCGCCGATCCGAAGCGGAAGCTGATCGGCGACGACGAACACGGCTGGTCCAGCACAGGCGTTTTCAACATTGAAGGAGGCTGCTACGCCAAATGCATTAACTTAAGCGAAGAAAAAGAACCGCAGATTTACAATGCGATCCGCTTCGGTTCCGTTCTCGAAAATGTCGTGGTTGACAGCAAAACCGGAGAGCCGGACTATTCCGACTCATTCTACACGGAAAACACGAGAGCGGCTTACCCGATTGACGCGATTGACAACATCGTCAAGCCGAGCATCGCAGCGCACCCGCAGACCATCGTATTTTTGACCGCAGATGCTTTCGGCGTGCTTCCTCCGATCAGCAAGTTAACGAAAGAACAAGCCATGTATCATTTCCTGAGCGGATATACAAGCAAGCTCGCCGGCACCGAACGCGGGATCACCACTCCTGAAGCCACATTCTCGACCTGCTTCGGTTCACCGTTCCTCCCGCTTCCGGCACATGTGTACGCTGAAATGCTCGGAAGAAAAATCGATGAGCACGGGGTCGGCGTCTTTCTCGTCAATACAGGCTGGACCGGCGGCGGATACGGAACCGGGGAAAGAATGAGCCTCGCATATACGAGAGCGATGGTTCAGGCCGCAATAGAAGGAGAACTGGATAAAGCCGAAATGAGGACTGACCGCATTTTCGGACTTCATTCACCTGTCCACGTTCCGGGTGTGCCTGATCAAGTGCTTGACCCGGCCAAAACTTGGACAGATGAAAACGAATACGAGGAAAAAGCGATCCACCTGGCGAATGCATTCAAACAGAATTTCAAAAAGTTCTCCAATACGGAAAACATCGAAAAAGCCGGAGGACCGCTCGTTTAACTCAGCCCGCTTGCATCAGCGCAGATCTTCTGCGCTGATCCAGTTTATCGAAAACCTCTTCGCCTATCAGCGGCCGATGCCATTTCCTGGGCAATGATCAAGATGACAGTCAAGCACCGCCTCAGATAAAACGATTCCAATTTGCAAGTATTATTATTTGAAAATACAGACTTTTTTTATTTTTAACAAAAGAAATCTTTCATATGTTAATATTATAAAAACATTTGTATATTTCAGGAGGACACATCTATGAAATTTGGATTACTGCCAAGGATCATTACGGCAATTGTTCTTGGTGTTATCGTCGGAAGCTTTGCTCCGCTTTGGTTCGTCAAAACGGCAGCTACTTTCAATGATATTTTTGGAAGCTTCATTAAATTTGTCATTCCTTTTATTATTATCGCTTTTATTATTCCCGGCATCGGACAAATCGGCAGCGGCGCCGGAAAAATCCTCGGCATTACGGCAGGTATCGCCTACACGTCAACCATTTTTGCAGGCCTCCTGGCGTACCTTGTCGGTTCAAACCTTCTTCCCGCGATCATTTCCGGCCATCAGCTGCAGGAGTTTAAAAATCCGGAAGAAGTACTGCAAGCAGGATTTTTCACCATTGAAATGACGCCGTTTATGAGCGTGATGAGCGCACTGATTTTTGCTTTCATCATGGGGATCGGCATCGCTTATCTGCCCGGAAAAACATTAAAAAACGCGTTTGATGAATTTCAAACGATCGTTGAAAAGCTGATATCATATATTATTATTCCGTTACTGCCTGTTCATATTTTCGGTATTTTCACCAATATGACGTTCGGCGGTCAGGTGCAGACGATTCTATCCGTATTTGCGAAAGTTTTCGTGATGATTATCGTGCTTCACCTTGTCATACTCTTGATTCAGTACTCCGTTGCGGGTGCTGCAAACGGCAGAAATCCGCTGTCGCTGTTGAAAATCGTAGCACCGGCATACTTCACCGCGCTCGGCACACAATCGTCAGCGGCAACGATTCCCGTTACGCTGAGACAAGTCAGAAAAACGGGGGCAAGCCAAAAAGTGGCTGACTTCGCCGTTCCGCTCCTGGCCAACATTCATTTGTCAGGAAGCACAATTACACTGACAAGCTGTGCAATGGGCGTGATGATTCTAAACGGTCAAACGCCGACTTTTTCGGTCATGATGCCGTTCATTTTAATGCTTGGCGTCACAATGGTCGCAGCGCCCGGTGCACCAGGCGGTGCCGTCATGGCCGCTGCCGGATTGTTGCAGTCGATGCTCGGCTTTAATGAAACTAGCGTATCGTTGATGATCGCTCTTTACCTTGCCCAGGACAGCTTGGGCACAGCAACGAACGTAACAGGAGACGGCGCTCTCACCATGCTGATTCACAGGCTGACTTCCAAAAAAGGAATCGGAAAAGAGGAAAATGTGCCTGCATAATACAGAAAAGCCAAGGACGCTATCCGCGCCTTGGCTTTTTTTAATTCGTGGAATTTAATGATACGAGCCTGTATGTTAAATGAGTCCGTCCGTCTGACCATTCAAGGCGCTCCGCCTGCGCGGTGCCGGTAATGTCGCCCCGCTTGGTCTTTCTGACTTCAAGCGGCACATGAAGAGGGTAAACCCGATAACCTTCTTTCTCGAGTGTAAACACATTTTCCTCAACCCGCGTTTCTTTTCCTTTTGTCACAATCATCGTGTTAAATTCAACTGGCATTCCCACCTAAAGTCCCCCTCCTTTTCTCTTTTACTTTAGTTTACCATAACTTGTCCAAGGACGGCTTTTCATCCATTGGGATAATTCTCTAACAATCCGCCTGTTTTCGCGCGGAGGAAAATAGTGGGTATATTGGCTGAAATACCACGTATCCACAGACTTGTTCCTTCGCAGAAGTTCACGCTCAAGACGCCGCGCATGCTCGATGGAGACATTTTCATCGTTTGCTCCGTGGATCAAAAGCACGGGCGCTTCAATCTTCTCCAGCTCGTCAAAAGGCGTCCTCCATTCATACGCTTCGGGAACCTTTTCAGGCGTCCCGCCGATGACCCGCTTCATCATCCGCCGCAAATCTTTTCGTTCGCGATAGGTCATGACCATGTCGCTGACACCGCCCCAAGACACAAACGAAGCGGCCGCTGCTTTCATTTCGATTGCCGTTAAGATGCCCATAATTCCGCCGCGGGAAAAGCCAAAAATGTGAACGCGTCCGTCCTTTACCAGTTCGTGCTTCTGAAGAAGACGAAAAGCGGCAAAAGCATCTTCCCGGTCATTACCTGCAAAATCCTCATCGCCTTCTCCTCCTTGATTGCCCCTGTAAAACGGAGCAAGAACGACAAAGCCCTGTGAAGCGAACTGGACGATTCGGCCCGGTCTGACCATCCCGACGTTTTTAATTCCGCCGCGCAAATACAAAAACCCGTCATAATTTCCGGGAGCGGCCGGTTCGGCCAAAAGCCCCTTAACCTTGAGTCCTTGTGAAAGGTATATGACGGAAAACAGGCGCACCTCTTTGTTCGGCGATGGAAACCTTCTTTTTTCTATCCACATTCGTCACGTCACCTCTTTTAATCCGCAGCTGTCCCTCACACCTGTTTAGTATATAACATAAACTATTTTATGCCGAAAATAACCGAAATCAAAGGAGGGAAATCGGTTTGAAGCGTTTCTTTTTTACCATATTATCCTTCATCATGATGCTGTTTATCCTCGCTTCATGCGGCGGACAAAAGACCGAAAAGATCCGTCTGGCGGAAGTGACCCGTTCCGTTTTCTATACGCCTTTATATATCGCCTTATCTGAAGGTTTTTTTAAAGAAGAAGGCCTTGATGTTGAACTGAAAACGACCTGGGGCGGAGATAAAACGATGACTGCCCTTCTGTCAAACGGCGCCGATATTGCGCTTGTCGGCTCGGAAACGTCAATATACGTAAATGCCCAGGGCGCAAGCGATCCGGTGATTAATTTTGCACAGCTTACCCAGACGGACGGAACCTTCCTCGTCTCCAGGAACGATTCGGGGCATTTCAGCTGGGATGATTTGAAAGACAAAACGTTCCTTGGCCAGCGCAAAGGCGGAATGCCGCAGATGGCAGGCGAATTTGTCCTCAAACAGAAAGGCATCGATCCTAAAAAGGATGTGGATCTGATCCAAACGATTGATTTCGCGAATATCGCAAACAGCTTTGCATCTGGTACAGGTGATTATGTTCAATTATTTGAACCCCAGGCATCCATTTTTGAAAGAGAAGGCATCGGCCGCATTGTCGCCTCCTTCGGAAAAGAATCGGGCCGAATCCCATATACAACTTTTATGGCCAAACAAAGCTATTTAACGAAAAACAAAGAAGCGGTCGAAAAGTTCACCCGCGCGGTTTACAAAGCGCAGCAGTGGGTTGAGACGCACTCTGCAAAAGAAGCAGCCGAAAGCATTCAAGATTATTTTAAAGATACCGAGCTTTCAATCATTGCATCTTCAATCGAACGGTATAAACAACAACAGTCTTTTGCTCTTGATCCTGTTTTGGATGAAAAAGAATGGAACCAGCTTCAAACCATCATGGATGAAGCCGGCGAGCTGCCGAAGCGCACCCCTCATCAAAAGCTGGTCAATACAAAGATCGCCGAAAAGGTCACAAAAAATCACTAGGAGGTGGCCGCAGTGTCTTTTCTGCAAGTTCAGGATGTCACACATACTTACTTTTCATTGAAGGAAAAAACAGCGGCGCTGGAAAACGTCAGCATTGAAGTCGAAAAAGGCGAATTTGTTTCGTTTCTCGGCCCAAGCGGATGCGGCAAAACAACGCTTTTATCGATCATCGCCGGCATCGTTTCCCCCACGGAAGGACGCGTCTTGGTTGAAGGGCGCACACCTGATGGAAAGGATCGGCACATCGGTTATATGCTCCAGCAGGATTATTTATTTCCCTGGAAAACCATTGAGGAAAACGTCTTAATCGGTTTGCACATTTCCAAAAAACTAGGCCCGGAAACGAAGGAAACCGCTCTCGGCCTGCTGAAAAAATTCGGGCTTTACGAGGTTGAAAAAAAGTATCCAAAAGAGCTCTCGGGCGGCATGAGGCAAAGGGCGGCGCTTGCCCGCACTCTCGCTGTCGACCCCGATATCCTTCTGCTTGATGAACCTTTTTCAGCCCTTGACTATCAGACAAAATTGAACCTCGAAGATTTAGTGTTCAACACGTTAAAGACGTATCAAAAAACAGCGGTGCTCGTGACCCATGATATCGGTGAAGCGATAGCGATGAGCGACCGGATTCTGCTATTTTCAAAGCAGCCGGGCACTATCCATAAAACATTTGCCGTTCCTGAACCGATCAGGAAGCTGACACCGTTTGAAGCGAGGCAGGAACCGGAATTTCAGCCCCTCTTTCAGAACATATGGAAGGAGCTCAATGACCTTGAACAACAAACATCCGAAACCAAAAGTTGACTTCCTTCATGAGGCTTTTTTAAAGGAGCAGCAGGCCGAAAAAAGGCGGGTCCGCTTTTTTCAAATTGTGATTTTCATCGTTTTCTTTTCGCTGTGGGAAACCGCAAGCCGTCTGGCATGGATCGATCCGCTGATCTTCAGCTCTCCTTCAGCCGTCTGGGCGCTTTTCCTCGAAAAAATGGGAGACGGATCATTGCCGGGACATATCGGTGTAACCGTATTTGAAACCATCCTCGGCTTTCTGGCCGGAACATTGCTTGGAACTTTTCTAGCCGCCCTCTTATGGTGGTTCCCGAGGCTCTCCAAAATATTAGATCCGTATCTTGTCGTCTTAAATGCGATGCCGAAAGTGGCGCTGGGTCCCATTCTCATCGTTGCGATCGGCCCCAGCTTGACGAGCATTATTGCAATGGGCGCCATCATCAGCGTTATCATTACGACTATCGTCGTCTATACGTCCTTTCAAGAAATTGATGAAAACTATTTAAAAGTGATGAAAACATTCGGCGCTACGAAACGCGAGATTTTCAAAGAAGTCATTTTGCCCGCTTCCATTCCGACGATCATATCTACACTGAAGGTCAATGTCGGCTTGAGCTGGGTCGGTGTCATCGTAGGAGAATTTTTAGTATCGGCTCAAGGCCTCGGCTATATGATCATCTACGGCTTTCAAGTCTTTAATTTCAACCTCGTCATGCTGAGCCTCCTGATCATCGCCGTCTTCGCAACATTGATGTATCAAGGTGTCGAGCTGTTGGAAAGAAAGTGGATGAAAGGCAGAGTATAACATGAAAAAACCCTGCAAATGCAGGGCTTTTTATTTGATGATGCCGGCCTTTTTCAGCTTTTCAAGACTGATCGTCAGGACGGAATCTTTCATAATAAAACTGTAATTTTTGTTTTTTGCGATATCCTTCGGGAGGCTCTTCAGCAAAACAGGACCATTCGTCTCATAGTACGTCTGCTGTTTTTCTATCTTTTCGATATCGGCAAAATAAATATTTTTGACGATCACTTTCTCCCTGCCAAGAACTTTATATTGTCCGAGATAGGTCAGCTTTCTTACGACAGCGCCCGTTTCTTCCTTCACTTCCCGCAAAGCCGCTTCCTCAGCGTTTTCGCTCGGTTCGACTTTGCCGCCGGGGAATTCACGGCCCCTGTCCTTATGATTTGTCAGCAGCCATTGATCCTCGTAACGGCAGATCACCCATACATGCTTTGGTTCTTTTGAAAAAGGTTCCTTCTCAAAAGAAAGCTGAACCGTATTACGGTAAAAATCTTTAAATTCGTACATCCTAATCCCTCTTATCCGTTTCCTTGCTTCTTCCACTCATCATATCATATATTGGTTCTTTCGGTAGAGTTTTTGTCCAGTTCAGTTCAGTAATTTTATCGTTCCCTAAAGAACTTCATTGTCCATTCCTGAGTGAGAAGGCGGCAAGGCTGGATGACTCCGCGCCTGCGGGCGCTTTTCAAAAGCGGCATTTTTTAATCTGCTGAATTGAGTTCGGCAAGGCCGTTTTCACTGATAAATGACTTGGTTTCTTCATTGCCCAGACGGTAAAGCATCGAGTAAATGTCTTTGCGCAGTTCGTCCATTTTATCATTTGCACTGTCATTGTGATATTCGACCGCAGGCACGTGAGCTCTGAAAAAGTTGACCCAGTCTTCTGAATACAGCTGATCAAAATATTCCCTTAAAATGATGATGTCATCATCTGTCGCCGAAATTTGAAATTCCCACGGGGAAGCGTCAGAGCTCTGCGAAATCATTCCATCTTGCACCGAAACATAGTATGTCTTTTTTTCCAAAGCCAATCATCCTTTTTCGTGTTAGTATGACCAGTTGTTTTAAAATGTTACGGCTTTCCCCGGAGTTTTTCCTTTATGGTATTTAAAATGTCCAATAACATCTGCGGCACGGGGATTCCTAACGAATGAGCCGTGCTCACGATTTGAAACGCTTCATATAAAATATAAAACATAATAGAAAAATCGCGGATCGAACTGCCTGTTTGCAGCATTTGATCAAAAAGGTGGGCAACGGATATCAGAAAGAGCGTAACCAATTTTTTCGCCAGCCTTGTAAACAGCCTCTTAATTGTAAATCGATCTTCCACACATTCGTTCAAGCTTTTGCTGACAAATTCAATGCCCATCAGCGTAATTAAGATCATAAATAAATATTCGATTCGGCCAAACAAAAATCCGATGGCCGATAAACCAATTGTAAAGAGCGAAAAGATGCTTAAGTCCTTAAACATATGCTTCAACATCCTTTCAAAAAAGACTTTTCATAGCTTATCCTATGAAAAAAGACTTTGAAAGGCTTGGATGAATTGTTTGACAATTTCTAAAAAAGGCTTTAAAAAGAACGAAAACACAAAAAAGCTCAGGCATTGCCCGAGCTTTTCCTTACCCTAAGTAGGCTTTCAGCATCCAGTTGTGTTTTTCGATCGATTGATGAATCGCGAGCAGCATGTCTCCCGTCGTTTCATCGTTGACTTCATCGGCAAGCTCCATTCCGCTTTTCAGCTCCTCAGCCACCGTTAAAAAGTCATTATAAATATTTTGCACCATTTGTTCAGCAGACTCGCTTCCGTCCGCTTCTTTAATCGCGGACATTTCCAGGCATTCCTTCATCGTTCCGACCGGAGAGCCCTGTATGGCCAATAGGCGTTCAGCCAAATCATCGATATGCTCTGCCGCTTCTGTGTAAAGCTCTTCGAATTTTTCATGCAGCGTAAAGAAATCTTTCCCTTTCACATACCAATGATAATTATGTAGCTTCACATATAGAACGGTCCAGTTCGCGACTTGTTTGTTGACGGTTGCTTTCAATTTTTCAGACATTAGATCGTCCTCCTTTTCGTTTACTTTTGATTTACCCGTTTAGCTTGTGCAGGAAACATTTCTTTTACTCTTTATCATGATTTTCTTTGCCTGATATGGTAAACTGTTGGAAAAAGCTATTCGGAGGTAAGTGATGATCCTCTTTTGGATTATTGTAGGAATTCTGATCACCGGCGCCGTTCTATCCATATCGCTTGTCACAACATCAAAAGCTTATGACTTCAAGCATGAAGTCGATCCCCTCCCGTCGCGGGAAGAAGAACAGCCCCATCAATGATGGTGGGCTTCTTCTTTTTCATCTTCATCGGTCTCATCCGTCGCTTTCCCTACTTTAATGTCTGCAACAGGCATTGTATGCTGTTTTTTCGCCGTGACATGGACTTGGACTTTGTAGTGGCCGTCTTCAGGAAACGCTTTTTCCATGCTGTATACGCCTTTTCCCTCATTCTTCGCTTTGATTAGCTCGCTATCTTCCTTGCTCCCGGCCTTCCAGCATTCAAACTCCACCTCATCGGCATCTGCAACCGGCTCTTCCCCGTAGAGGACGGTCGCTTTTATGACAGCCTTTTCATTTTTGGCCGCCGATTCAGGCGCCGCCAGTTTTGCCGTCAGCACTTTGGGCTCCTCATCCGATGCCGCCTGCTTGTCCCCCTGGCTGCAGGCGGAAAGACCGACCGCTAAACATAAGAGAATGAACCATTTTCCAAAACGCATCCTATCACCCTTCTTCTATGATATGTATTACAATATAAAGTGTAGCAAAGTTCAGGGATAAATGGCATTATTTTCTTTGTGAACAAAAAATGAAAACCGGCTCTCTTATGAGCCGGTTTTTTTCAATCATTTTACCCAAACACCTTGAGCAGGTCTTCTTTATTTTGCGAAAGCCAAAAACGCATCATGCGCTTTGCGCCTTCAAGATCGTGAAGCTTTGCCTGGCCGCACTGTTTTTCGTTAGCCGCAGGAATTTCAGTCACTTCAACGGCTTCTTTGAACGTATCCTCAAGCAAATCAACGATTTCTTCCACTTTCGGCTCACCGCTTACCACCAGGTAATAGCCCGTTTGGCAGCCCATCGGCGAAATGTCGATAATATCAAAGTGGTCATATTTTTCCGCATATGTGCGGATTGTAAATGCAAGAAGGTGCTCCAAAGTATGAATCGTATCAGGTTTCATTGCCTGTTTATTCGGCTGGCAAAAACGGATGTCAAACTTGTTGACGACGCCGTCCGTTCCCACTTTGTGGACGCCGCAGTGTCTGACATAAGGCGCTTTTACCGCATTATGGTCAAGCTCAAAACTTTCAACTGAAGGCATGGTTCCTCTCTCCCCTCTAATCGGTCTTTTTGTATTATATCATACTTTACCGATAAGTTTTCAGGTGAATGCTTTTCCTTTTTATGCGTTTTTTGCTTATATTATAATAAGATCAAAACAAAAAAGGTGCGAAAAACATGAAAACCGTATTCCTGCTGCTCATCCGCTTTTATCAAAAATGGATATCACCGGCTCTTCCGCCGACCTGCCGTTTTTATCCGACATGCTCCAATTACGGTCTTGAAGCGATCGAAAAGCACGGCGCATTTAAAGGCGGATGGCTCACCATCAAGCGGATTCTAAAATGCCATCCGTTTCATCCCGGCGGAATAGATCCCGTTCCGGAAAAAAAGCAAAAGGATTAGCGCTCTTCCGGATATCCGTTGACAATGAGATCCAGTCTGCCTGTTTCCGGATCAATGACAAGTCCGTGAACAGGTACTTCCTCCGGCATCAGCGGATGGTTCCGAATAACGCTTACACTGTCCCTGACGCTGTCCTCTACAGAATCAAAGCTTTTCAGCCATTGTTCAAAATCGACGCCGGAGTACTCAAGCGTTTCAATCCGTTCTTTTGGAATGCCGCGCTTGACGACTTTGTCCAAAAAGCTGTCACAGCTCAGCTTGCTCATGCCGCAGTCATAATGGCCGATCACGCATACTTCATCAGCGTTCAGTTCGTATACCGCAACGAGAATGCTCCGCATAATACTTCCGAAAGGATGAGCCACGAGTGCGCCCGCGCTCTTAACGATCTTCACGTCTCCGTTCCGCATATTCATGGCATGAGGAAGCAGCTCGACAAGCCTTGTGTCCATGCAAGACAGAATCACCATTCTTTTATCGGGAAACTTGCTTGTTTGATATTTTTGATAGTCCTGCCGTTCAACAAACTGTTGATTGAACTGTAGAATATTATCCAAAAGTTTCATGGCTCATTTCCTTTCTAAACGCTTTTTATATCTAAATATAACATATTTCTTGTATTTTTTTCACAAGTCCAGTAAGATTTCCTTTGTGCAAATCGAAACAATTACGTTTTAAGGAAGGTGAAAAACATGAAGGAAAACCTGATTCCGGTCACTGTTTTAAGCGGTTATCTTGGGTCCGGGAAAACGACGCTGCTGCAGCATGTCCTGCATGAAGCGCACGGCTTGAAAATCGCCGTGATCGTCAATGATATGAGCGAGATTAATATCGACGGCTCCCTCGTGAAAAAAGGTGACCTCATCCGCACGGATGAAAAGCTTGTCGAAATGCAGAACGGCTGCATTTGCTGTACGCTGAGAGACGATCTGCTCATCGAAGTCAAAAAGCTGGCGGAGAACGGCGGAATCGATTATATTCTCATTGAATCTTCCGGTATCAGCGAGCCGATTCCCGTCGCCCAAACCTTTACGTACAAAGATGAGGAGCTGAATATTGATTTAGGCAAATATTGCAGGCTTGATACAATGGTCACCGTCGTCGACGGCAGCCGTTTTTTTGAGGACTTCGCTTCGGGCGAGAGCCTATTGGAACGGAAGCAGGCGGCAGATGAAACGGACAGCCGGGAAGTGGCCGACCTTTTAATTGAGCAAATTGAATTTGCCGATGTCCTCATTTTGAATAAAACTGATTTACTCAATGAAGAAGAGCAGGAAAAGCTGTTCTGGTCCCTGAGAAAACTGAATCCGGACTGCGGAATCATTTCTGCGGCATTCGCAAAAGTGCCGCTTTCGGCCATCATGAATACGAAATCGTTCGATTTTGAAAAAGCAAGTCAATCAGCGGGATGGATCAAAGAGCTGAATGAAGAGCACACACCTGAAACAGAGGAATTCGGAATCTCTTCTTTCGTCTATCAAAAGCAAAGGCCTTTCCATCCTGAAAGACTGAAGCGCTGGCTTGAAAACTGGCCGCCGCAAATTATCAGAGCAAAAGGCTTCTTCTGGCTTGCTTCTCGAAATGACACAGCAGGCCTTCTGTCCCAGGCAGGCTCTTCCCTGATGATCCAAAGCGCGGGCCCCTGGATTGCAGCGTCTACCGAGGAAGAACAAAAGCTCGCGTTTGAAGAGGACCCTAATTTGAAAGCGGACTGGGATGAAACATACGGAGACCGGAAAACGGAAATCGTTTTTATCGGCATTGACATGAATCAGGAAGACATTATCCGCTCCCTGGATCAGACCCTTCTTACAGATAAAGAAATGAATTCAGACTGGTCGGCCTTACTTGATTCACTGCCTGAGTATATTTAACTATCATTTCCTCTTTTCAAATCGTAATTATTACGATACAATGATACAGGACCATTAAATCGGAACCATTTCAGTTTTACATTGAGAGGAGAAATACCATGAAAAAAACATTCGGAATAGCATCTGCATTCATTCTTGCTGCCGGATTAACAGCGGGTTGCTCAAGCAATGGAGCTTCCAGTGAACAAAAAGAAAATAAAGACACGCTGGACATCTATACAACCATTTATCCGCTTGAAGACTTCACCAAAAAGATCGGCGGAGAATATGTGAACGTTAAAAGTGTTTACCCGCCAAACGTTGAAGCGCACACTTACGAGCCAAGCTCAAAAACGATGGCGGAAATTTCCGACTCGGATGCCTTTATATACTCTGGAGTCGGTGTTGAAGGATTCGCAGACAAAGCTGTAAGCACACTTAAAAACAGCGACGTCAAAATCGTCAAAGCCGGGGAGGGCATTGACCTTCTGTCACGTGAAGAAGAAGGCGAACATGATGAGCATGCACATGAAGAAGAACATGAACACGGAGAAGCCGAAGGCCACGATCATCATCACGACCATGGAGATCATGACCCGCACGCATGGCTTGATCCTGTCCTTGCTGAAAAAATGGCCGAAAACATTAAAGACCAACTCGTAAAATTAGAACCTGAACACGAAAAAACGTTTACGAAAAACTATGAGTCATTAAAAAAAGACTTGGAGCAGCTTGACAAAGACTTCAAACAAACAGTCGACAAAGCTGATAAAAAAGAAATTCTCGTCTCACATGCCGCCTACGGCTACTGGGAAAAACGCTACGGCATTAAGCAGATAAGCGTTCTCGGCCTTTCGCCTACTGAGGAACCTTCACAAAAGCAGCTTGAAAACATTGTTAAAACAGCGAAAGAACATAATATTAAATATATCATTTTTGAAAGCAATGTCAGCAGCAAAATCTCCGAGATCATCAAAAAAGAAATCGGAGCGGAAAGTCTGACGATGAAAAACCTTGAATCTGTAACAAAAGAAGACATTGAAAGCGGCAAAGATTATACCGCCATCATGAAAGAAAACCTGGACGTCTTGAAAAAAGCTTTATCAAGCAAATAACAGAGAACAAGCGCATGAGATGTCATGCGCTTGTTTTTTAAATGGACGAAAAAAAAGGCCGGAAACATCCGGTCTTTTTAATTTATTAATCCATATTAAATCTTTTCTTGAACTGTTCGACCCTTCCGCCTCTTTCATTGAATTTCTGTCTTCCGGTATAAAACGGATGGGTATCAGAGCTCACCTCAACTTTTATAACGGGATACGTCTTGCCGTCTTCCCACTCGGCCGTCTCATCGGAAGTTTTAGTTGAGCGGCTTAAAAAACGGTACCCGCTGTTTACATCCTGAAAGATCACTTGATAAGTTTTCGGATGAATATTTGGTTTCATATGCCATTCCTCCTATCAAAACGTAATAATTACGTTTTATTATATACCTTTCAAATCCCTGTGTCAAAAATGAATGTTCATTTGCCATACTTAATCCCTTTATCCATTTTAACCTCCTACAGGAAGAATAATCTAAAAAAGGCGGTAAACAATAAAAAGCAAAATGGTGTAAATGAAAGGTGGTTTTCCGGATGAATGACTTGATTTTTGCAAGAAGCCTTTTCGGAACAACGATGGGATTCCATATTATTTTTGCCTCGCTCGGTGTCGGAATTCCTTTGATGATTTTGCTGGCCGAGCTGATCTATCAAAGAACGAAAGATCCCCACTACGCCATTATGGCCAAAAGATGGACGAAGGCGCAGGCCGTGTTGCTCGGGGTCGCCATACCGACCGGAACCATTGCCGGCACGCAGCTAGCCCTGCTCTGGCCGGGATTCATGGAAGTGATCGGAAAAGTCATGTCCCTTCCATTTCAAATTGAAATCTACGCCTTTTTTATTGAGGCTTTATTTATGTCCATTTATGTTTACGCAGCCGATCGGCTGACTCCACTTATGAGAATTACAGCCGTCATTTTTATCGTTATCGGAGCAGCCGCATCGGCCATCTTGATTACAAATGTGCACGCTTTTCAGGGAACGCCAGAAGGCTTCAAAATTGTAAACGGTGAAATTACGGATGTTCAGCCGTGGACGGCGTTCTTCAACAAAAGCTTTGTGGCCACAGCAGGACATGTTGTCGTCTCCGCTTTTATGACAGGTGCGTTTATTATTGCGACGATAGCCGCCTACAAAATGCTCCGAAACCGCGGCGATGATAGAGTCTACGCCCTTCATAGGAAAGCGCTGCTGCTCGGGCTGATTGTCGGAGGAGCGTTTTCTCTGGTCACGGCTCTGAGCGGGCACGAATCCGCACAGCTACTTCACCGCTACCAGCCTGAAAAACTGGCGGGCGCAGAAGGGCTGTTTGAAACCCAGTCCCATGCTCCTCTTGCGATCGGCGGATTTACTGATGAAAAGACGCAATCGGTGAAATGGGCGATTGAGATTCCGTGGGCTTTAAGCTTTTTGGCCGACAACCGCTTTGACACCGTCGTAAAAGGGCTGAATGACTTTCCAAGGGATGAGTGGCCTCCCCTGTTCATTCATACCTTATTTAACGGCATGGTTTTTATCGGCAGCCTTTTGATTGTTTATGCCGCTGTGGGTTTTATTTGGAGAAAAGTCATGAAAAAAGACCGCTTTCCCCGCTGGATGCTGGCCGTGTTCATAACCGGCGGCCCGCTCGCATTGCTCGCAATCGAACTTGGCTGGGTATTCGCTTGCACCGGAAGGCAGCCTTGGGTCATTTACCATATGCAGAAAACGTCGGAAGTAGTGACCACCTCCGGCTCGATCGGCATATTGTTTCTTTTGTTCTTTATCGTCTATATCATTTTAGGAGCAGCGGTGGTGTTCGTATTGCAATATTACTTTAAACGCCATCCTGTCGAAGAGGACTTAAAAAGCAGCTGAATGCACAAAAAAAACAGAAGGGAAGTCATATGATGCAACTGGATGGAACAACAGATGCCCTGCTGGCTATTTCGATCGTCTGGGGATTTATATTTATATACGCCGTTATGGCGTCGATGGATTTTGGAGCGGGATTTTGGTCGATGATTTATATGAACAAAAAACAGCTGAAAGCAACCAATATTGCAAACCGCTATCTTTCTCCGACCTGGGAAGTAACCAATGTTTTCATCGTCGGAATCGTCGTAGCCCTTTTCAGCTTTTTCCCGGGCGGCACTTTTGTGCTGGGGACTGTGCTTTTGATTCCCGGCAGCATCATTTTATTGCTTTTGGCGATTCGAAGCGGATTTTTGGTCTTCTCCCACGCTGCAAAAGATTATGAAAGGGCGCTGACTTACGTTTCAGGGATCAGCGGCTTTATCATTCCGGCTGTTTTAATCCTTGTCTTGCCTGTGACACACGGCAATTTCGTATACCAGGTAGACGGAAGCCACCAATTGGACTTTGTCAATTTGTTTTTAAGCCCTCATGCCTATTCTTTTATGGGCTTCGCCATTTTCAGTACGCTGTTTCTGTCTTCACTGCTGCTGGCTGATTTTTCAAATGTAGCCGGAGAAAAAGACGCGTATCAGGTCTACCGCCGAAACGCTTTAATTACCGGGCCGCTCGCACTGCTCATGTCGTTCAGCATCATGATGACCATGAGGACGGAAGCCAGCTGGCTTTATACAAAAATGATGGACGGGCTTCCATGGCTGATTTTATCGTTTTTGCTGTTTCTCGTCGCATTTGCGGCTCTGTTTCTGCCAAACAGACATAACAGCGACCGGCTGGGAAAGCCGCGCCTGGCTGTCATCGCCATTACGCTGCAGTATTTTACGGCGAGCTATGTGTACGGGAGGGCGCACCTTCCTTACATGGTCTATCCTGATGTCACGATTCAATCGGGCTTCACCGCACCGGAGACATTCAGGGCGCTGTTCATCTCCTACATCGTCGGTTTTATTATTTTATTCCCCGGCTTTTATTATTTCTGGAAATTGTTCATGAAGGACAAGCGGTACATCAAACAGCATGAATAAGGTTAAGCTAAATGTGTACAACTTTTAAAGGGGGCCCAAACTAAATGGAGCAAAAAATACTGTGTGAAGTCAGCAACTGCACCTATTGGGAAGAGGGTAACAAATGCACAGCCGACGCCATCTATGTCGTCAGCCATGCTGAAGGTGAAAAAGCTTCTAATAGTGAAGAAACGGATTGCAAAACCTTTAAACCTGAACATCATTAAAACGGATGAATGAAGGAGGGACAGTCGTGAATAAAGAGTCGCTGTTACAGGCTTTTTATCAGGAAATCCACGGGGCGGATGAAACCGCATTTCAAAAAGCCGCCCGCTCCTTCATGAACTTATGGGATTATGAATACGGCTGTCTCGACGGGCTGCCGGATCAAGCGGACCGGGTGATCGGACAGATCGTGCACGAAGATTTGCTTTTGGGCGATTAAAGGAAAGGGCTGTCATAAAGGCAGCTCTTTTTATGTTAAAAAAACCGGCTAGAAAGCCGGTCCAAACGAGAAGGGAATAATGTACAGCTTTAATATACATGAGAGGCCGCCTATTTAACAAAGCTTGAAAATCTGGAAATCGGCGTTTAAAACAGCCTTTACTGCTTAAAAACGTCTATTTTAGATGAATTCTTTCTTAAAATATGAGTATCGACTTCAAATCCCATTCCCGGTAAGGTTGGAACCTGAATATAGCCGCCCTCGATCCGGATTTCCGGTTTTACGATATCCTCTTCCCAATACCTTGAGGATGAAGAAAGATCCCCGGGAATCAAAAACTGCGGAAGAGAACTCAGTGCAAGATTATGGGCTCTTGAAATGCCGGTTTCAAACATGCCGCCGCACCAGACAGGCATTTGATGTTCTTTGCAGATGTCGTGGATTTTCAGAGCTTCTGTCAAACCGCCGACTCGGGACGGCTTTATATTGATAATTTTGCAGCTGCCGAGCTCAATTGCCTTTCGCGCATCAGCAGCCGAACGGATGCTTTCGTCAAGACAAATTGATGTTTTGATATGTTTTTGCAGATGGCGGTGGTCAACGATATCATCATCAGCCAGCGGCTGTTCGATCATCATTAATTTAAATGCGTCAAGCTCTTTAATCCGGCTGATGTCTTTTAATTCATAAGAAGAGTTGGCATCTGCCATCAGCGGCACCTTCGGAAAATGCCGGCGTATTTCTTTTAAAAGCTCTATATCCTGCCCGGGCTGAATTTTGATTTTTATTCTTTGATATCCTTCTTTTACATATTGTTCAATTTCCTGAAGCATATCATCCAATGGGGCAAGACCGACGACGACTCCGGCAGGAACTTCTGTTTTTACTCCGCCCAGCGCCTCTCTTAAAGAGATCCCTTTTTTCCTGGCGTAAATGTCCCAAAAGGCGGCTTCAAGGCCGGCCTTTGCCATTCGGTTGCCTTTGAATCCGCGAAGCGCCTCGGGCACTTCGGAAGGGTGTGTGAATGATTCGCGCAGCACAGCCGGAATCAAAAAATCTTTGAGCATGTGGTAGCATGTCTCCGTTGTTTCTTCGGTGTACCACGGAGATGAAAAAGCGGATACTTCCCCCCAGCCTGTCACACCTTCTTGATCAGCAGCTTCAACGATGATAAACTTGCGATCCTGAAAGGTTTCCAAGCTTGATTTAAAAGGCTTTTTCAGCCGCATGCTGAGATGGTACAATGTCAGCTGTTTGATTTGAATCATGGCGCTCTCCCTCTACAATTTATGTCTCATCAGTTTATTTGAAGCATTTCTCGGCAGCCTATCGACAAAATGAAATGCTTTAGGCACTTTATATGAAGCAAGCCGTTCTTTGCAAAATTCGCTCAGCTCCTCTTCATCAACGGGGCTGTCGGCGACGAGATAGGCGTGGGGAACCTTTCCCCAAGTTTTGTCATCGACTCCTTTCACCCCCGCTTCCGCGACATTGGGGTGTGACAGAAGAACGGCCTCGACTTCAGCCGGATAGATGTTTTCTCCTCCTGATATGATTAAGTCTGAACGCCTGTCCAGCACATATAAAAATCCGTCATCGTCAAAATACCCGATATCACCGGTTTTAAACCAGCCGTCATTGAATGAGTCTTTATTTGCCGCCTCATTTTTCAAGTAGCCCTTCATAACGGTCGGCCCTTTTACGGTTATTTCACCATGTTCTCCGGGTTGGCATTCCGTTCCGTTCTTTTCGATTTTGATGCTTGATGCAAACAGCGGTTTGCCGGCTGAACCGAGCTTTTCAATCGAGTATTCCGGGGCGAGGGTCGCAATCTGTGAGCACGTTTCAGTCATTCCGTACGACTGTACGACGGGCAGCCGCTTTCTTTTGCATTCCTCAAGGAGAGAAAGCGGTGCTGGCCCTCCGCCCAATAACAGGCACCTTAATGATCCGGGGCATCTGTCGACTTTTGCCGCAAGCCTCGACAGCATCGTCTGAACGACCGATGCAATCGTTACTTGCTGGTCTTTGATCGAACGAAGAACTTCTTCCGCGTCAAACCTTTGATGCAAAACGACAGTCATTCCGTAAATGACCGATTTAAAAAGCGCCGATAAGCCGCTGATATGGAAAAGCGGCAAGGCGATCAGCCAGCGGTCGTGTTCTTGGAGCCCCAAATTCAAGGCGGATGAAACCGCGCTGAAATAATGGTTTGCAAATGTCTGCATAACCCCTTTCGGCCGTCCGGTCGTTCCAGACGTATACATGATTGTTGCCGCATCGTCCAAATGAATGCTTTCGATTTCTGTAACCGGCGGGCAAGCGGCGTTTTGAACGTCTTCAATGTCAACAGCGCGAGCCGGCTGTCCCCCTCTATGCTCTTCTATGAAAGGCTTCTCTGTAAGCAATAGCTTTGCTTCAGAATGTTCAATTTGATATGATCGTTCGGCCATTGACAGCTTCGTATTCAGCAAAACGATGCGAACGCCGAGAAGAAAGCAGGCATGGACGGCGATGACCATCTCCATCCGGTTTGTGAGAAGTAAAGCCGCTGTATCCCCATTCTTCAGACCAAAGCTCTTCAGCCGGCTGGCCGTTTTTTTTGCTTCATGAAATAATTGAATAAAAGTCAGCTTGTGATCTCCCTGAATCACAGCCATCCTGTCAGGTGTCAGTTCTGCTCGCTGTTTAAGCCAATTCGGATGGTCCATCAGCATATCATCATCTCCAAAAAATGTCTTGAATGATAAAAGAAACAGCTCAGTCGCACCAAGCTGTTTCTCTCTTCCGATTTTTAAGGAAAACGCGGGAACTGTCCGAAGTCTGGACGGCGTTTTTCTTTAAACGCATCGCGGCCTTCTTTCGCTTCATCTGTTGTGTAATAAAGCAGTGTCGCATCTCCGGCAAACTGCTGGATGCCGGCAAGCCCGTCCGTATCGGCGTTAAAGGCCGCTTTAAGGAATCTGAGTGCTGTCGGGCTTTTCTCAAGCATTTCTTCACACCATTTAATCGTTTCTTCTTCAAGCTTTTCAAGCGGTACAACCGTATTGACAAGGCCCATTTCTTTTGCTTCCTGAGCGTTGTACTGACGGCACAGGTACCAGATTTCGCGCGCTTTTTTATGTCCGACGATACGCGCCAGATAGCCTGATCCGTAGCCCGCATCAAAGCTGCCGACTTTCGGCCCTGTTTGTCCGAAAATCGCGTTGTCCGCAGCAATCGTCAAATCGCATACGACGTGGAGCACATGGCCGCCGCCGATCGCATAGCCTGACACCATCGCTACAACAGGCTTCGGAATGACGCGGATCAGCCGCTGAAGATCAAGCACATTCAAACGCGGAATCTCGTCTTCACCGACATAGCCTCCGTGTCCCCTTACTTTCTGGTCTCCTCCTGAACAGAACGCTTTATCCCCGGCACCTGCAAGGATAATGACACCGATATTGGCATCATCCCGCGCATATGCAAACGCATCGATCAGTTCTGAAACCGTTTTTGGACGAAATGCGTTATGTACCTCAGGGCGATTGATCGTGATTTTGGCGATGCCGTTATATGTTTCATATAATACATCTTCGTATTGACGTTCGCTTTTCCATTCTACAGTCATTGATGTGTACCTCCTACTTTAAAATAAACTCACTTACTATTCTACCAAAAAAATCGGGCTCTTCCACATGAACCGCATGACCGGTATGTTCAACAATCTCGAGGCGGGCGGCTGGAATCCGCTTTGCCATGCTTTCATTGATGGCGACAAATTTCTGATCCAGGCTTCCCGCGATGAGAAGCACCGGATAATTGATCCCGCTCAGTTTGTTCCACCAAGACGGCTGTGATCCGGTCCCCATTCCGATTAAGCTGCCTCGAAGGCCGATCGGATTGTTGTTCAGACGTTCTTCGCGCACTTTTTTTCTTTTTGAAGGGTCCATTGAAAGCTGGGATGCAAACAGCGGAATGCCTTCCCAATAATCTACGAAAGACTTGATTCCTTCTTCAAGTATCCGCCTGCTGAGCCGGCTGTCCTGCTCCCTGCGCGCTTTTCTTTCTTCAGGCGAATCAAGCCCCGGAGAACTGCTCTCCAGCACAAGACCGGACACACGCTCGGGGTGAATCATCGCCAAGGATAAGGCAAGCCGGCCGCCCATTGAATAACCGATGAGGTAAGCCTGTTTTACATTTAAACGATCAAAAATTTCGATGAGATCCGCTGCCTGCTTCTCTGTTGTGTAGCGCCGGCTGTCCGATGGCGAGTCGGTTCCGCCGTGTCCGAGCAGATTCAGCTTGATCAGACGCATCCCCTGAAAATAGCCGTCTATCCCGTCCCATGTGGCCGCGCTTCCTGTAAAGCCATGCAAAAACACCGCCGTTTTTTCTGCAGACAGGCCATTGTCTTCAATTTTATAGGAAACGCCGTCTTTCAGTGTCAATTTCAAAACGGCCACTCTTTTCTTATTTCATGCAGCGCGGAATCAAGCATCCGGCGATGCTGCTCCACACGATCATCGCGCTTCGTTTTCACCTCAATGATATCCAAGCCGCGGCGGTTGACGGAGGATAAATACGCATCGGCAAAATGTGCGGATGATTCAGGGCATATATAGCGTCCCCCATACAGCTTGGCAGCATGCTCGAATTCGAGACCCGTCGGCGTTCCGAACAAGAGCTCGAAGTACCTTTCTTCAGCAGATTGGGGAAGAAATGAGAAAATGCCGCCGCCATCATTGTTGACGAGAACGACAGTCAGCGGAATATCGAGCGTTTTGCTGACGAGGAGGCCGTTTAAGTCGTGATAAAATGACAGATCGCCGATGACAAGGGTTACCGGTTCTTTCGTTGCGGCATATATGCCCAGCGCCGTTGAGACAACACCGTCTATCCCGTTCGCCCCTCTATTGGCAAAAATCCGGAAGGTCCGTTCCTGATTTTCAAAAAATGTGTCCGCATCGCGGATCGGCATGCTGTTTCCGACAAACACGGAGCTGTTGTCCGGAATCAAATGCTGAAGGTTCCGGTAGATATTTCCTTCAAAGGTAAGATCCTCAGCTTCAAGATTTCTTAAAAGAGCGCGGAAGCGGCTGTTGGCAAACCGCCACTTCTCAAGCCAGTTGCCTGTCCTATTTTCTGAATTGACAGCGGAATCCGCAAGAACAGCAATCTCCTCTTCCGTGCAATGCAGCATATGTGCGCTGAGCTGAGTCGGATCGCGCCATCCTCCATCTGGATCAACGACGATTTGCCTAATGCTCGGATTTTGCTTCAGCAGCTGAAAAAGCGGCTTGGAAACCGGCATCGCACCGAAGCGGATGACAAGCTCAGGCATGAGCTCGCGTTTCAGCTGTTCTTCTTTCAATAATGAGTCGTATGCATCGATAATGGTTTCTTTTGAATGGGTGCCGTTTCTCAAGTTTGAGAGCGGGTCAGCCAAAATTGGGTATTCTGCTGCCTGTGAAAGAGCTACAATATGTTCTTTTGCATCATCATCTTGCAGCTCTCCGCAGACGATTACGCCTTTTTCGGTCTCTTTAATCAGAGCACTCAGCACTACAAGCTCATGCCGATCAGCACGGAAGCGGCCGCTTTCAACCGTCACATGACTGCCGCTTCTCAGCCTTTGAAAAGGTTCATCCTCAAGGTTCGGCATGAGCGGCTCTCTCAGCGGAAAGTTGATATGCACGGGCCCGCGCGGCGCTTTTTTGGCTTCTCCGGCTGCACGTGCTGCCAAAGACCGGATGTACGCCAGCATGTCAGGATGACTGTCAGGCAAAGCCGAGTCTGTGAAAAACTTAACAAAGTTTCCGAATAAGAATTGCTGATCAATCGCCTGAGGTGCTCCTACTTCTCTCAGTTCATGCGGCCGATCAGCCGTTAAGATCATAAGCGGTATTCTAGAATAATGAGCCTCGATCACAGCCGGGTAGAAATTCGCTGCAGCCGTCCCGGATGTACAGATCAATGCGACTGGCTTCCGCATTGCCTTTGCCATGCCCATTGCAAAAAAAGCAGCGGATCTTTCATCCACATGGATATGAACATTGATGTCCGGATGACTCGCGGCCAAAATCGCAAGGGGCGTCGATCTTGATCCCGGGCAGATGACCGCTTCTGTCACGCCTGCAAGGGAAAGCTCATCAATAAAATTCCCTATATATTTTGTAATCGGATTTTCAGTCAACGGATATCGCCTCCAAGAGCAGACAGCATCGGCTTCATCTTAATTTGTGTTTCTTCGTATTCCATAAGAGGATCGGAATCAGCCACAACCCCGCAGCCGGCGAAAATTCTGGCCGCATTTGAATCGATAAGTCCCGACCTGATCGCCACCGCGAATTCCCCATTGCCGGACATGTCGATCCAGCCCGCCGGTGCCGCATACCAGCCCCTTGACATCGGTTCCAACTCCCTGATAACCTCAATCGCTTTTTGCTGTGGTGCTCCTCCGAGCGCAGGAGTTGGGTGAAGCTTCTCGATTAAATCAAAAATCGAGGACTCCGCATTCATTTTGCCGACAATCGGCGTATACAAATGCTGCACATTTTTTGTTTTGTAAAGTCCCGGCTTGGCCGGCTTTTTGATATTGCTGCAATTTGACAAAAGCGCCTGATGAATCATATTGACGACAATGTCATGTTCGATTAGATTTTTTTCATCGTTTAACAGCTCAAGACCGAGCATCCGGTCTTCCTGCTCACTTTCGCCTCTCTTGATTGAACCGGCGAGGCAGGTCGACAGAACGTTCTCTCCGTCTTTTTTGACAAGACGTTCCGGAGACGCGCCCACAAAACTTTTGCCGTTTTCTTCAATGGCGAATATATAGCTCGTTTTTTGTTCAGACATCAGATTGAATAATACTCTGTGAAGTTCGACAGGCTGATCGAACGTTAAAAGGATCTCTCTGGCGAGCACGACTTTATCGTACTTCCCGTTTTTAATGTCGTCTGTCGCCCGCCGGACCGCTTCAAGCCATTCAGGAACATCAAGCTCTTCCTTGGCGGTATATTGCGTATGACCTTTTTCCGGATAACGGGAATCGTCCGCCTTGGTCAGCTGTGAAGCAGCGCCCTTTATTTCTTCAAGTACTTTGCGCACGTCTTCTTCAGGAGTCTTCCATCTATTGACCGTTATGAATGTTTCCTCTCCGTCCTGTGTCAGCATAGCGGCGGGAATAAAAAAAGCGCCTTCCTGGTAGCCGTTCCAATGCTGCTTGCGATCTTCCAGCGGATCAAATGAAAAACCGCCAAACAGCAATGGCCCCACCGCTGCCTGACCTCTGCTTTGATCTTCATGAAAGTGATAGGTTTTCTCTTTTAAGCGCTCCCATTTTTCATGTACAGCCTGATAACGTCCGGCATCCTTCAGATCTGTGGAAACCGATATTTCCTTTCCCAGCCCGACAAGCGTCAGCCCGCCGTCCGGATCAGACCAGAAGAACCGTTCCCCGGCAAATTGTTCTTTCCCGTTTATGAAAAAGGAAAGAGCATCTATGCTCTCAATTTTTCTGGAATAGCTTATTAAAACAGCATGGTTGACTTTTTTGACGATGTTTAATGCTTCAGGCGCTTCCTTGAGGAAAGTGCGCTGCACTGTTGTCACCATGATACATTCCTCCAAAATCCGTAAAATGCTTTTATAACCATACACCTGTGAACGGTATGTGTCAACAAAACGACACTTTATTAACAACTGCCACCACCTATTATAAACGTAATCGGCCGATTGAAAAAGACAAGGTCATTTATTATTTTCGAATTGCAGGACGGCCGCTTTTTTTCTAACAATATCACCCATTATATTGACACCTTTTTTAACTTTTTCTAAACTTAGTATGGACGTGTACGTATTAAAACTAAAGGAGTCATACTTTATGCAGCATCAATCACTTTCAGGGAGTGTTTCTGAAATAAAGCCGGAAAAATGGCGCGTATGGTGGATGTTAACAAGACCCCATACACTGACAGCCGCCTTTGTCCCTGTAACGCTCGGGACCGTGATGTCCCTTGAATCGGGGAAAATTGACATCTGGCTGTTTTTAGCTATGCTGGCCGCATCAATATTGATTCAAATCGGAACGAACTTATTCAATGAGTATTTTGATTTTGTAAGAGGACTTGATAATGAAAACTCGGTCGGCATCGGAGGCGCTATCGTCCGCTATGGAATGAAACCGAAGACGGTTTTATACCTGGCATACGGACTGTTTGGAGCAGCCGTTTTACTCGGCGTGTACATCTGCGCTTCTTCAAGCTGGTGGCTTGCGCTGATCGGATTGGTTTGCATGGCCGTCGGCTATCTTTATACGGGCGGGCCGTTTCCGATCTCCTATACGCCGTTTGGTGAAATTATGTCAGGCGTTTTTATGGGAATGGTCATCATCCTGATTTCATACTATATTCAAACCGGCGGGCTGACTTGGAACGTCTTTCTGATCTCCCTTCCGATTACGATTTTAGTCGGAGGCATCAATCTTTCCAACAATATCCGCGATTTGGTCGGAGATAAAGAAAACGGAAGGAAGACGCTTCCGATTTTGGCCGGAAGAAAAAACGCCGTGCAGATTTTAAGCTGGGTTTTTGCTGTTTCCTATATATTGATCGGTATATACATCGGCTTTGAGATCGTTTCTCTGTGGAGCTGCCTCGTTCTTTTAAGCCTGCCTAAACCGATTAAAGCCATCCAGGAGTTCAAGGCAAAAGAAAAGCCGGCAGAACTGATGGTCGCCATGAAATCGACTGCGCAGACGAACACCTTTTTCGGCCTTCTGCTCGCCATCGCCCTGCTTATTCAGTACGTTTTTTAAAAAAAGAGCCTATACGGCTCTTTTTTTTGCTTTTATTTACAATGAAAGTTCTGTTTGAATTCGTTCATACTAAAAACGCGAGCACTTTAAAGAAACGAGGCGATGCATGTGCTAACAAAAGAACAGTTGACAAAACTCGAAAATGAACTGAAAGCCGGAAAAGAACAGATCATCAGCCGCTTTAAAGAAAACGGACATTTTGGCATCGATGCGACGCACCCGTTCAACTCGACGGGCGATCTTTCGGCTTATGACAATCATCCAGGAGATGAAGGTACAGAACTGTACGAACGCGAAAAAGACCTTGCCCTTTTTGAACATGAAAGAGAGCATTTACACGATATCGAACATGCTTTAGCCATGATCGAAAAAGGAACATACGGCCGCTGTGAAGTATGCGGAAAGGACATCCCGTATGAAAGGCTGTCCGTACTTCCAACCGCAACGACGTGCAGTGAACATTCGTCAACCGTCTCCGTTTCAAAAGATCGGCCGATTGAGGAAGAAGTGCTGAACCCGCCGTTTGGACATTTTGAACAAGACGAGGACGATGAAAATGTCGCATACGATTCAGAGGACGCTTACCAGGATGTCGAACGCTACGGCAATTCGGAAACGCCTCAAGATCTGGCCGTTCCGCCTCTGTCATACAGCCAGATGTACATGGAGTATGAAGAGCCGCTCGGATATGTGGAAGATTACGAAAACTATGCCGCAACAGACATTACCGGAAAAGATGTTACCGTCTATCCGACGAAAGAACACGAAAAATATGAAGACCTGCTTGATGAAGAAGGCATCATGACCTCTTTCGGCGATCTCCCGGCTTATGAAAAGGATCCTTATACTGAAGACGACGACTAAGCCCCTGACCAGCGGGGCTTAGTGTTTTTAAATTCAATGCTGGTACGGCTTAATTTCCCAAATGTCGTCCGCATACTCCCGGATGGTGCGGTCGCTTGAAAAATATCCGGCATGCGCGATGTTTGTGACGGCTTTTTCAGCCCAAAGACGCTTATTCAAGTAGTCTTTTTGAATCCGCTCCTGCGCTACAATATAAGAAGCAAAATCTTTTAAAACAAAGTATTCATCATTATAAGCGATCAGCGAGTCATAAATCGGCTCAAATTCGCCGGCTTCTCCTTCGAAAAAACCATTGATCAGCTGATCGGCCGTTTGTCTGATCCTTGCATCATGCTGATAGTATTCCCTTGACAGATAGCCGCCTTTTTCCGCGTAGTCCAGCACTTCATCCGCCTTTAAACCGAACGTGTAGATACACTCTGTCCCCACCCTCTCAAGCATTTCAATATTGGCGCCGTCATGCGTGCCGATCGTCAAAGCCCCATTAATCATGAACTTCATGTTCCCTGTTCCGGAGGCTTCTTTGCTGGCCGCAGATATTTGCTCGCTGACATCTGACGCCGGAAAAATACGCTCGGCGGTTGATACCCGGTAATTTTCCAGAAAGATCACATTGATCGAATGTCTGACATCCGGATCATGATTGATTTTATCTGCGACTGAATGGATCAGCTTGATGACCTTTTTGGCATAATGATAAGTCGGCGATGCCTTCGCTCCGAAAATAAAGGTTTGCGGATAAATGGCAAAGCCTTTGTCTTCCTTCAGCCTGTTGTACAAATACATGATATGGAGCACATTTAAAAGCTGGCGCTTATAAGCGTGGAGACGCTTGACTTGAACATCGAAGATGCTGTCAGGGTTGACGGCGAAGCCGACGCTGCCTTTCATCATGTCTGCCAAAAGCTGCTTTCGTTCCCTTTTAATGCGCTGAAACGACTCGAGAAACACGGAATCGTTCGCAAATGGACGAAGATCCAGAAGGCTTTCCGGATCTTTCAGCCACCTGTCTCCTATCGCTTCAGTAATCAAGTTCGCAAGCGGCGGATTTGCCTTTAACAGCCACCTTCTATGTGAGATGCCGTTCGTTTTATTATTGAATTTAAAAGGGAAAACGGAATAAAAGTCGTTCATTTCCCTCTCTTTTAATATGGTCGAATGAATGTTGGCGACACCGTTAACACTGTAGCTGCCGACAATCGCCAAGTGGGCCATTTTCACTTCGCCGTGGGCGATGACGGCAAGCTTTTCGATCCTTTCCCATTCACCCGGGTATTTTTCCCACAGCCAGCCGCAAAACCGCTCATTGATCTCCTCAATGATCATATAAATTCTCGGCAGAAGCGGTTTAATTAAATCGATCCTCCATTTTTCCAGCGCTTCGGCAAGCGTCGTATGATTCGTATATGAGATCGTATGTACGGTAACATGCCACGCTTCATCCCACGTCATTTTTTCTTCGTCAAGCAAAATTCTCATCAATTCCGGCACCGCCAAAGCGGGATGGGTGTCATTGATATGGATCGCGACTTTTTGGTGAAAATCATGGAGTGACGGGTGATTTATAACGTTTCACAATGCTTTGCAGGCTTGCCGATACTAAAAAATATTGCTGTTTCAAACGGAGAATCTTGCCTTCGTCATGCGTGTCATCCGGATACAGGCATTCAGATACAGCTTCTGTCTCGCGCTTATACTTCAAAATATTCGGTTCATGATGGAGCGAGCAAGGCTCCGCATTCCACAGCCGAAGGGTATTGACCGTCTCGGTCTCATAGCCGATGATCGGAATGTCGTAAGGCACGGCTGTCATCACTTCCGCATCTTCCTGCCAAAAGCGGAGGCGCCCTCCTTCCTGCGCCATCTTGACCCGTCCGCCGAAACGAACACAAACAGCCTGATCGGCGTTGCGGATTTCCCACACGTACCCATGTTTGAGCCATTGTTCAGGCAGTTCGACTTGATGACCGTCAACGATTTTTTGTTCGAAAAAGCCATGCTTGTAGCGAATCCCCATCCCATGCCCGGGAAGGTCGAGCGAAGCCAGTGAATCCAAAAAACACGCCGCGAGCCTGCCTAATCCGCCATTGCCAAGGCCTGCATCCATTTCGGCCTCTTCGATGTCTTCAAGACAAATGCCAAGCTCTGAAAGACCTTCTTGGACAACTTCACGGACGCCGAGGTTGAGCAGGTTTTGGCCGAGCAGTCTGCCCAGAAGAAATTCAATCGATAAATAATACGTCTGTTTATTTTGGTTGGAGCGGCTCCTTTCATTGGTCCCGATCCAGTTAGCGCTGATATGTTCCCTGACCATGATGCCGAGCGTCTGATACTGGTCAAGCGTTGAAGAGTCCCGAAAGCTTTTTCCGCACAACCGTTCAACACGTTTCAAAAAGCATTGTTTAAAGCTTTCTTTACTTGAGAACATGCGCTTCCCCCTTTATCTCCCGGCTGTATAACCGCTGATACTGACGGGCTGACAAAGCCCAGCTGACATCATGTGTCATCGCTTTTTGAACGATCCTGCCCCACTCTTCTTTCCTGTGATAAAATGACAGTGCTCTTTTGATCGTATGCTTCATATCATGGGCGTTAAAATGGGCGAACGTAAAACCGTTGCCTTCACCGGTTGTTTCCCGGTAAGCGGTCACCGTATCATGAAGCCCGCCTGTTCCCTGACAACCGGCACCGCGCCGTACCTGAGGGCAATCAGCTGTCCAAGACCGCACGGCTCGAATTTTGAAGGCATCAGGAAAAGATCGCTCGCGGCATAAATCTTGCGGCTGAGCGGTTCATTAAAACCGATATACGCCTTGCACCTGTCCGGAAAAGCATGCTCCATATAACGGAAATAATTTTCGTATTCCGCTTCCCCGGTTCCTAAAACGAGCAGCTGCATGTCTTCTTCTTGAAACAGTTCATGCAATACCCGCTTGATCAAATCGATGCCTTTTTGCTTCGTCAGCCTTGTCACCATGCTGATGAGCGGAATGTCTTCATTCACCGGCAGACCGAATGTCTTCTGGATCACAGCTTTATTTTTCCGTTTTCCGTCACGGTTGACGGCATCGTAATGATAATCGATGTGAGGGTCATTTAAAGGGTCGTACAGCACATCGTCAATCCCGTTTAAAATGCCGGTCAGCACATCCTTCTTGTCTGCCAGAACTCCTTCAAGCCGTTCGCCGTAGTATGGAGTCAACATTTCATCGCAGTACGTCGGACTGACCGTTGTCACCTGATCAGCGGCAATAATGCCGCCTTTCATATAATTGATGTGTCCATAAAACTCGAGCTTTTCCGTTGTGAAGTGGGAAATGTCAAGGCCGAGCAAGTCATGGACCGCTTCCTTCGGAAAAATTCCCTGAAATTGAAGGTTATGAATGGTGAATACGCTTTTCATGCGCTGATAGAACGGTTTTTTTCGATATTCCTCTTTTAATACATAATTGATCATCCCTGCGTGCCAATCATGGGTATGGATGACATCAGCATCAAAATTCAGCGCGTATAATGCTTCCAAAACGGCCCGCGAGAAAAAAGCAAACCGCTCTCCATCATCATAATGGCCGTAGAGGGAATCCCGGTTAAAATAATACTCATGATCTAGAAAATAATAAGAAATTCCGTCATGTTCAAGGTGTTCAATGCCGCAGAACTGCCTGCGCCAACCGACGCGAACTTCGCATTCAGCCGTTTTAACCATCCTTCTTCTGAAATCTTCCGCAATCAAGCTGTATTTCGGCATCATGACAGCCGTTTCTATTCCTAAAAGGGCGAGCTCTTTCGGGAGCGCCCCGGCGACATCGGCGAGCCCGCCTGATTTAACAAACGGCACACATTCAGAGACAGCGAATAAGACTTTCAAGAGTTCATCAGCGCTCCTTGTACGGCTCCTTTTTTTATTATGAAAGGGAGACTCATTGTGCCGGACATTTCGATATGATGGCCGATTTTGACATCCTTGTCGCAGATGACGTGCTCCAGCCGGCAGTTTTCCCCGATCCTTGTTTTTTGCATAATAACGCTGTTTTTGATGATCGTTCCTTTTCCTACGTGAACTCCTCTGAACAAAACCGAATTTTCAACCTCGCCTTCAATTACGCAGCCGTTAGCGATAATCGATTGCTTTACCCTGCTGTTTTTAGCGTATTTTACAGGTGGATCGTTTTTTATTTTTGTGTAGACAGGCTGGCTCATATGAAAGACTTGCTCCCGAAACACAGGCTGGATGAGGTTCAAACTATGAAAAAGGTAGCTTTCGGGAGAGTCGATCACGGCGGTATACCCTGAATGCTCATAGCTGTTGACGGATAGCGAACCACGCTCTTTCCGGCAGACTTCCTCAAAAGATTGCGCTCCTCCGGCGCAATGCCCTTCAGCCATCTCCCTCAACAGACTTTTCTTCGTAATATACAAGCCTAAAGGCTTTCCTTCTTGACAAACTTCAGTCAGATCACACCCGGATTCAAGGTGCTGTTTGAGCACTTCTTGAAAAGGTATGTGACAGACCGTATAGCTGTTTGCCACAGCAGCATATGGCTGAGTGCTTCTTTGAAAATAATCGAGATGCTCCGCAAATTGCCGAAACGAACCAAGCCCGACGTGCTCATCATGGGGAATCGAAGACGGAAGAAAGAAAAGACCGTCCCTTTTCCTGTTTAAATCCCACTCTTTTCCCGATCCTAAATGATCCATCAAGGAACGATACGGAGACTTGGAAAATACAGCGACACTCCGAATGCCTGCATGAACCATGCCTGACAACGCAAAATCGATCAGCCGGTACCTTCCTGCAAACGGCACGGCTCCGATCGAACGGCCGGCCGTTAAATCCTGAAGAGAGTGCTGGTTAACAGCTGCATCAATAATTCCCAGCATTTGATTATTCATTGGCACCATCCGCCTCTCCGTGTTGTTTAAACAACCTTATGTTTTTTGACATATTCCTCTGTGATCAGCAGGACTTCGCCATCTTCCCCCTTCGCGCGAAAACCGTCCGGAATTCGTATTCCTGCCGATGCAATAGCATTTTCGATCTCAACATGCTCTCCAATTGAAACGTCATGCATCACGACTGAACGTTTGATCGCGGAATGTCTGCCGATTGCAACGCGCTGAAAGATAACCGAACGGGTGACAGCCCCATATACGGCGCACCCTTCGCTGATGAGCGATTCTTTGATGTCCGCCTGCTCGGCAACAAACTGCGGCGGTAGGTTCGGGGCGACGGAATAAATCCGCCAGTTCCGTTCGAACAGGTCAAGCAGAGGATGATCTCCAAGCAGATCCATATTAGCTTCCCATAAACTTCTGACCGTACCGACATCCTTCCAGTACCCTTTAAACGGATAAGCGTTCAGCTTCTTTTTTTCTTCGAGAAGAGCCGGTATGATATCTTTACCGAAATCGTGGCTTGAGCCGGATTTTTTTTCATCGCGTTCCAACGCCTTTTCAAGCACGCTCCATTTGAAAACGTAGACACCCATCGATGCCAAGTTGCTCTTCGGATATTTCGGCTTTTCCTCGAAGCTTGTAATCTCCATCTTGTCATTGGTATGAAGGATACCGAAACGGCCGGCTTCTGCCCAGCTCACTTCGATGACGGCAATGGTGGCATCAGCCTGTTTCTCCGCGTGGTATTCGAGCATTTTTCCGTAATCCATTTTGTAGATATGATCTCCTGATAGGATGAGTACATGTTCAGGCTGAAGCTCTTTTAAAAAATGGCGGTTTTCATAAATCGCGCTTGCCGTTCCTTTGTACCACTTCACTTCCGACGCTTCCGCATAAGGGGACAAAATGGAGACCCCGCCGTCATTGCGGTCAAGATCCCATGGCTCGCCGATGCCGATATATGAGTTTAATAAAAGCGGTTGGTATTGAGTCAGCACACCGACATGATGAATTCCCGAGTTGGCGCAGTTGCTGAGGGCAAAATCAATGATTCTGTACTTGCCGCCAAATGGAACGGCCGGTTTTGCGAGGTTTTTCGTTAAGGCATTCAGCCTGCTTCCCTTGCCGCCAGCCAAAAGCATAGCCACACATTGTTCTTTCATCCCTTTTTCGCTCCTCTCTTTTTGACTGCTCTGAAAACCGCAGCTCCCAGCGGAGGGACTGTCATGCTGATGCTGTATGGTTTGCCGTGCAGAACGCCTTTTCTTGCCTGAAGGCGTTTTGGGTTGATTTGGTGTGAACCTCCGTATTTTGCATCATCGCTGTTAAGCACTTCGATATATTCGGTTTGAAAAGGGACGCCGACCCGATATTCGTGATAAACGGAAGGCGTAAAATTGCAGACGATAATCAGCGCTTCACCGGGCTGTTTTCCATAGCGGATAAACGATACAATCGACTGTTCCGCATTGTTGACGTCAATCCACTCGAATCCTTGCTGCCGATGATCATTTTCATACAGAATACGGCTTTTTTTGTAGAGGTGAAGAGCCTCCTTTGTAAACATCCGGGCCTTGCGGTGCATGTCAAAATCGTCCAAGAACCAATCGAGCTCTTCTTCGTCTTTCCATTCATCAAATTGAGCAAACTCACCGCCCATAAAGAGAAGTTTTTTTCCCGGGTGCAGCGTAAAATAACTGATCAGCAGGCGGTACTGGGCGAATTTCTGCCAGTAATCGCCGGGCATCTTATGAAGCAGAGACTTTTTGCCGTATACCACTTCATCGTGGGAGAACGGCAGGATGTAGTTTTCTGAGTAGGCATATATTAAGGAGAATGAAACAAGATGATGCAGGTGTTTTCTTTGTTCTGGGGAAGCTTCCATATAGGTTAATACATCGTTCATCCAACCCATATTCCACTTATAATTAAACCCGAGACCGCCTGCATAGGTCGGATGCGTCACAAGCGGCCAGTCTGTGGAGTCCTCAGCAATCATTAAAAAGTGGGGATCTTTTGCAAAAACCTGTTCATTTAAAGTTTGAATAAATTCGACGGCAAAGCCGTTCGCTTCAGGCTGAGGACGGTTTGGCCAATACAGGAGGTTTGCAACTGCATCGACTCGAAATCCATCTATATGATACATCTCGATCCAATACAACGCATTCGAGATTAAAAAACTGCGAACTTCTCGTTTTCCGAGGTCAAAATTGGCGGTCCCCCATTCCCAATTTTCCCTGTCATGCTCGTGTGTATATTCATACAGCGGCATACCGTCAAACAAATACAAGCCGTGGTCATCTTTGCAGAAATGGCCGGGAACCCAATCCATAATGACGCCGATCTCATGCTGATGGCACTGGTCGATAAAATACATCAAGTCACGCGGTTCGCCATATCTGCTCGTCGGACTGTAGTACCCCGTTGTCTGATAGCCCCATGAACGGTCAAACGGGTGCTCTGTCAACGGCATCAGCTCGATATGTGTGAATCCGTGTTCTTTGACGTAAGGAATGACTGTTTCGCTCAGTTCCCGGTATGTGAAAAAACGCCCATCCGCTTTCTTTTTCCATGAACCGACATGAAGCTCGTAGATGGAAATCGGTTTTTCATACACAGCTTTTTGCTGCTTTTTCTTTTGCCACTTTCGGTCGCCCCATGGGTATCCGGCCAATTGATAAGTGATCGATGCCGTTTTCGGCCTGACTTCAGAAAAAAAAGCATAAGGATCGGCCTTCAATTTTGTTTCATTTGCGGCTGTGATCATTTCATATTTATACAGCTCCCCTTCTCCGATGCCGGGGATAAACAGTTCCCATATGCCTTCCTGATGACGCTTCTCCATTTGATGCAGGGCACCGGACCAGCCGTTAAACGTTCCGGCGATTCGAACTTCCTTCGCATTCGGGGCCCAAACACAGAACCGAAAACCTTGGCGGCCGTCCTGTTCCATCTGATGAGCGCCGAAAAATCTGTAGCATTCATAAAGCCGACCTTCATGAAAGAGATGCACTTTAATATCCGAGGCACTCACATCAGCCATTGATTTCATCCTTTCTGCCACTATATTTAAAGATTACTCTTTTATTCGCATAATATGGCTTGATCCCTTACGTGAAAGCGCTTCTTTTTATTGACAAAGTTCAACAATATCCTTTTTGAACATTGACTGAAGTCATACAGGCATAAAAAAACTCCGCATCATAATGATGCAGAGTTTAACATGATGACCCGTACGGGATTCGAACCCGTGTTACCGCCGTGAAAGGGCGGTGTCTTAACCACTTGACCAACGGGCCTTATTGAAAAAATGGCGGAGAAGGAGGGATTTGAACCCTCGCGCCGCTTACGCGACCTACACCCTTAGCAGGGGCGCCTCTTCAGCCACTTGAGTACTTCTCCATGGCTCCGCAGGCAGGATTCGAACCTGCGACCGATCGGTTAACAGCCGATAGCTCTACCACTGAGCTACTGCGGAATATCATGGTGGGCCTGAATGGACTCGAACCATCGACCTCACGCTTATCAGGCGTGCGCTCTAACCAGCTGAACTACAGGCCCATGATATGCAAATGGAGCGGGTGATGGGAATCGAACCCACGACATCAGCTTGGAAGGCTGAGGTTTTACCACTAAACTACACCCGCATTTCGCATGGGGCGGTTGATGGGAATCGAACCCACGAATGCCAGAGCCACAATCTGGTGCGTTAACCACTTCGCCACAACCGCCGCAATATATAAAATTGTAAAATGGTGGCTCGGGACGGAATCGAACCGCCGACACACGGATTTTCAGTCCGTTGCTCTACCAACTGAGCTACCGAGCCTTTATTTAAAATGGCGGTCCGGACGGGACTCGAACCCGCGACCTCCTGCGTGACAGGCAGGCATTCTAACCAACTGAACTACCGGACCATTTTGATTGCACCTTTCGGGGACTTCTCATTTAATGAGTAAATTGGTTGCGGGGGCAGGATTTGAACCTGCGACCTTCGGGTTATGAGCCCGACGAGCTACCGAACTGCTCCACCCCGCGATGATCAAAATAATGAAAGATATATGGCGGAGGAAGAGGGATTCGAACCCCCGCGGGCTTTGACACCCCTGTCGGTTTTCAAGACCGATCCCTTCAGCCAGACTTGGGTATTCCTCCGTAACAATGGTGGACCTTGTAGGACTCGAACCTACGACCGGACGGTTATGAGCCGTCTGCTCTAACCAACTGAGCTAAAGGTCCTTTAATAGCGGCGGAGGGAATCGAACCCCCGACCTCACGGGTATGAACCGTACGCTCTAGCCAGCTGAGCTACACCGCCATGGTGAATATTAAAGATAACAAAGTGGAGCCTAGCGGGATCGAACCGCTGACCTCCTGCGTGCAAAGCAGGCGCTCTCCCAGCTGAGCTAAGGCCCCAAATAATGGTCGGGAAGACAGGATTCGAACCTGCGACCCCATGGTCCCAAACCATGTGCTCTACCAAGCTGAGCTACTTCCCGTTATATAATGGCGCGCCCGAGAGGAGTCGAACCCCTAACCTTTTGATCCGTAGTCAAACGCTCTATCCAATTGAGCTACGGGCGCATAGATGATCAAGCGGAAGACGGGATTCGAACCCGCGACCCCCACCTTGGCAAGGTGGTGTTCTACCACTGAACTACTTCCGCAAAATAGATTGGCAATGCGGATGAAGGGACTTGAACCCCCACGTCTTTAAAAGACACTAGAGCCTGATTCTAGCGCGTCTGCCAATTCCGCCACATCCGCATGAAAATGGTGAGCCATGAAGGACTCGAACCTTCGACCCTCTGATTAAAAGTCAGATGCTCTACCAACTGAGCTAATGGCTCCAATACTGCAATGAAAGCTGAAGACTTTTTCGAAAGCTATCTGTCTTTTTTTAGCAACTTTTATATTGTATCATAAAATCGTGGTGCCGGCAAGAGGACTTGAACCCCCAACCTACTGATTACGATTCAGTTGCTCTACCAATTGAGCTACACCGGCCCATTCCAATATGAATGGTGGAGGATGACGGGATCGAACCGCCGACCCTCTGCTTGTAAGGCAGATGCTCTCCCAGCTGAGCTAATCCTCCTCGTCAGTTGTTGGAGTAACTCTCGATCTGACAAGGACTATTATATACGGGAATACACCCATTTGTAAAGGCTATATTAAAAAAATTTTATTTTCAGTTTATTCTATCACAACAGACGAATATGCATACTTCGTTCCGCTTAATCCGTATATTGCATCAAAAGCTTCAGAGCAACATTTATCCCTATGTACTGCTTATAAAATAGATTCTTCAGACGATCCGTGAATTCCTGTCTTGTTCCCATGGCAAATTTGTATTCGAATTGATTTCTCAAAACAATTTTAAGTCCTTTTCGAACGATAAGCAATGTAATTGGCTTCTCGACTCTCTCTATCCCAACTCTTAATAGCCAAGCGACGTGTTTTGAAAATGAGTGTTGTGCGGCTCAAAATATATGCATTCATTTGTCAATCCTCCAGCTACCTCAATCCCTCGAAATCCATTTGCCGGAACATGGCAGCATCCACTCTTCTATTTGCATGAGTTTTACTCCCTGGCTTCACTGATTTTATGCATGCCAACGTGCTTATTGGCTTCACTCCGCTTTAAAATTTGGATTTGAACACCCAGAACACGGGCCAGAGAAGATGAAGGCAGCTTGCCTATTCTTCACACTGTTTCGCGGAGCCTGAAGGGTTGAAATCGTCTATGCACTCCTTCCCTTCCGGTATATACAATCGAACAGCCGTAAAAAAGACCAGCTTATATAAGCTGGTCTTCTTAAGCGCTTGGCGGCGTCCTACTCTCACAGGGGGAAGCCCCCAACTACCATCGGCGCTGAAGAGCTTAACTTCCGTGTTCGGCATGGGAACGGGTGTGACCTCTTCGCTATCGCCACCAAACTATGCCTTCAGGACGAAGGTACTGGGCGTTCCTCACAGGATGTGAGGGCCTTTAGCCGAGTTTCCTTGCCTTTGGCTTTCTGAGAGCATTCTCTCAAAACTAGATAACGGACAGACGATTCACAAATATTTAGGTTAAGTCCTCGATCGATTAGTATCTGTCAGCTCCATGTGTCGCCACACTTCCACCTCAGACCTATCAACCTGATCATCTTTCAGGGATCTTACTTCCTTATAGGAATGGGAAATCTCATCTTGAGGGGGGCTTCATGCTTAGATGCTTTCAGCACTTATCCCGTCCGCACATAGCTACCCAGCGATGCCCTTGGCAGAACAACTGGTACACCAGCGGTGCGTCCATCCCGGTCCTCTCGTACTAAGGACAGCTCCTCTCAAATTTCCTGCGCCCGCGACGGATAGGGACCGAACTGTCTCACGACGTTCTGAACCCAGCTCGCGTACCGCTTTAATGGGCGAACAGCCCAACCCTTGGGACCGACTACAGCCCCAGGATGCGATGAGCCGACATCGAGGTGCCAAACCTCCCCGTCGATGTGGACTCTTGGGGGAGATAAGCCTGTTATCCCCGGGGTAGCTTTTATCCGTTGAGCGATGGCCCTTCCATGCGGAACCACCGGATCACTAAGCCCGACTTTCGTCCCTGCTCGACTTGTAGGTCTCGCAGTCAAGCTCCCTTGTGCCTTTACACTCTGCGAATGATTTCCAACCATTCTGAGGGAACCTTTGGGCGCCTCCGTTACCTTTTAGGAGGCGACCGCCCCAGTCAAACTGCCCACCTGACACTGTCTCCCTGCCCGATAAGGGCAGCGGGTTAGAAGGTCAATACAGCCAGGGTAGTATCCCACCGATGCCTCCACCGAAGCTGGCGCTCCGGTTTCCAAGGCTCCTACCTATCCTGTACAAGCTGTACCAACATTCAATATCAGGCTGCAGTAAAGCTCCACGGGGTCTTTCCGTCCTGTCGCGGGTAACCTGCATCTTCACAGGTACTATAATTTCACCGAGTCTCTCGTTGAGACAGTGCCCAGATCGTTGCGCCTTTCGTGCGGGTCGGAACTTACCCGACAAGGAATTTCGCTACCTTAGGACCGTTATAGTTACGGCCGCCGTTTACTGGGGCTTCAATTCGCACCTTCGCTTACGCTAAGCGCTCCTCTTAACCTTCCAGCACCGGGCAGGCGTCAGCCCCTATACTTCGCCTTACGGCTTCGCAGAGACCTGTGTTTTTGCTAAACAGTCGCCTGGGCCTATTCACTGCGGCTCTCTCGGGCTTGCACCCTAACAGAGCACCCCTTCTCCCGAAGTTACGGGGTCATTTTGCCGAGTTCCTTAACGAGAGTTCTCTCGATCACCTTAGGATTCTCTCCTCGCCTACCTGTGTCGGTTTGCGGTACGGGCACCTCTCACCTCGCTAGAGGCTTTTCTTGGCAGTGTGGAATCAGGAACTTCGCTACTATATTTCGCTCGCCATCACAGCTCAGCCTTATGGGAAACGGATTTGCCTATTTCCCAGCCTAACTGCTTGGACGCGGATATCCAATACCGCGCTTACCCTATCCTCCTGCGTCCCCCCATTGCTCAAATGGTGAGGAGGTGGTACAGGAATATCAACCTGTTGTCCATCGCCTACGCCTTTCGGCCTCGGCTTAGGTCCCGACTAACCCTGAGCGGACGAGCCTTCCTCAGGAAACCTTAGGCATTCGGTGGAGGGGATTCTCACCCCTCTTTCGCTACTCATACCGGCATTCTCACTTCTAAGCGCTCCACGAGTCCTTCCGGTCTCGCTTCACAGCCCTTAGAACGCTCTCCTACCACTGTTCGTAAGAACAGTCCGCAGCTTCGGTGATACGTTTAGCCCCGGTACATTTTCGGCGCAGAGTCACTCGACCAGTGAGCTATTACGCACTCTTTAAATGGTGGCTGCTTCTAAGCCAACATCCTGGTTGTCTAAGCAACTCCACATCCTTTTCCACTTAACGTATACTTTGGGACCTTAGCTGGCGGTCTGGGCTGTTTCCCTTTCGACTACGGATCTTATCACTCGCAGTCTGACTCCCAAGGATAAGTCTTTGGCATTCGGAGTTTGACTGAATTCGGTAACCCGGTAGGGGCCCCTAGTCCAATCAGTGCTCTACCTCCAAGACTCTTACCTTGAGGCTAGCCCTAAAGCTATTTCGGAGAGAACCAGCTATCTCCAGGTTCGATTGGCATTTCACCCCTACCCACACCTCATCCCCGCACTTTTCAACGTGCGTGGGTTCGGGCCTCCATTCAGTGTTACCTGAACTTCACCCTGGACATGGGTAGATCACCTGGTTTCGGGTCTACGACCACGTACTCATGCGCCCTATTCAGACTCGCTTTCGCTGCGGCTCCGTCTTTTCAAACTTAACCTTGCACGGGATCGTAACTCGCCGGTTCATTCTACAAAAGGCACGCCATCACCCGTTAACGGGCTCTGACTACTTGTAGGCACACGGTTTCAGGATCTCTTTCACTCCCCTTCCGGGGTGCTTTTCACCTTTCCCTCACGGTACTGGTTCACTATCGGTCACTAGGGAGTATTTAGCCTTGGGAGATGGTCCTCCCGGATTCCGACGGAATTTCACGTGTTCCGCCGTACTCAGGATCCACTCAGGAGAGAACGAAGTTTTGACTACAGGGCTGTTACCTCCTATGGCGGGCCTTTCCAGACCTCTTCATCTACCTCGTTCCTTTGTAACTCCGTACAGAGTGTCCTACAACCCCAAGAGGCAAGCCTCTTGGTTTGGGCTAATCCCGTTTCGCTCGCCGCTACTCAGGGAATCGCATTTGCTTTCTCTTCCTCCGGGTACTTAGATGTTTCAGTTCCCCGGGTCTGCCTTCTCATATCCTATGAATTCAGATATGGATACTGCTCCATTACGAGCAGTGGGTTTCCCCATTCGGAAATCTCCGGATCAAAGCTTGCTTACAACTCCCCGAAGCATATCGGTGTTCGTCCCGTCCTTCATCGGCTCCTAGTGCCAAGGCATCCACCGTGCGCCCTTTCTAACTTAACCGTTAAAAAGAATCACTACGTGATATCTTGCATTACAATTGAATGTGAATGTCTACTTTCGTTATCTAGTTTTCAAAGAACACGCTTTGAAGGAATGATCCTTCAAAACTAAACAAGATCCAAACGCACCTGTCTATAAGACCGCAAGGTCTTATATTCCGTATAATATCCTTAGAAAGGAGGTGATCCAGCCGCACCTTCCGATACGGCTACCTTGTTACGACTTCACCCCAATCATCTGTCCCACCTTCGGCGGCTGGGTCCAAAAGGTTACCTCACCGACTTCGGGTGTTACAAACTCTCGTGGTGTGACGGGCGGTGTGTACAAGGCCCGGGAACGTATTCACCGCGGCATGCTGATCCGCGATTACTAGCGATTCCAGCTTCACGCAGTCGAGTTGCAGACTGCGATCCGAACTGAGAACAGATTTGTGGGATTGGCTTAGCCTCGCGGCTTCGCTGCCCTTTGTTCTGCCCATTGTAGCACGTGTGTAGCCCAGGTCATAAGGGGCATGATGATTTGACGTCATCCCCACCTTCCTCCGGTTTGTCACCGGCAGTCACCTTAGAGTGCCCAACTGAATGCTGGCAACTAAGATCAAGGGTTGCGCTCGTTGCGGGACTTAACCCAACATCTCACGACACGAGCTGACGACAACCATGCACCACCTGTCACTCTGCCCCCGAAGGGGAAGCCCTATCTCTAGGGTTGTCAGAGGATGTCAAGACCTGGTAAGGTTCTTCGCGTTGCTTCGAATTAAACCACATGCTCCACCGCTTGTGCGGGCCCCCGTCAATTCCTTTGAGTTTCAGTCTTGCGACCGTACTCCCCAGGCGGAGTGCTTAATGCGTTTGCTGCAGCACTAAAGGGCGGAAACCCTCTAACACTTAGCACTCATCGTTTACGGCGTGGACTACCAGGGTATCTAATCCTGTTCGCTCCCCACGCTTTCGCGCCTCAGCGTCAGTTACAGACCAGAGAGTCGCCTTCGCCACTGGTGTTCCTCCACATCTCTACGCATTTCACCGCTACACGTGGAATTCCACTCTCCTCTTCTGCACTCAAGTTCCCCAGTTTCCAATGACCCTCCCCGGTTGAGCCGGGGGCTTTCACATCAGACTTAAGAAACCGCCTGCGCGCGCTTTACGCCCAATAATTCCGGACAACGCTTGCCACCTACGTATTACCGCGGCTGCTGGCACGTAGTTAGCCGTGGCTTTCTGGTTAGGTACCGTCAAGGTACCGCCCTATTCGAACGGTACTTGTTCTTCCCTAACAACAGAGTTTTACGATCCGAAAACCTTCATCACTCACGCGGCGTTGCTCCGTCAGACTTTCGTCCATTGCGGAAGATTCCCTACTGCTGCCTCCCGTAGGAGTCTGGGCCGTGTCTCAGTCCCAGTGTGGCCGATCACCCTCTCAGGTCGGCTACGCATCGTCGCCTTGGTGAGCCGTTACCTCACCAACTAGCTAATGCGCCGCGGGTCCATCTGTAAGTGGTAGCTAAAAGCCACCTTTTATGATTGGAACCATGCGGTTCAATCAAGCATCCGGTATTAGCCCCGGTTTCCCGGAGTTATCCCAGTCTTACAGGCAGGTTACCCACGTGTTACTCACCCGTCCGCCGCTGACCTAAGGGAGCAAGCTCCCGTCGGTCCGCTCGACTTGCATGTATTAGGCACGCCGCCAGCGTTCGTCCTGAGCCAGGATCAAACTCTCCATGAAGTAATGGAGCGCAGATTAAGTTCGTCACATCCTGTGACAACATCTGCATGACCTGCATCGTGCAGGCCCCTGACTACGCACATTCGCATGTACGATTTATTTAATGAATTAACAGGTACGTTTTGTCTTGTTTAGTTTTCAAAGATCATTTCCGCTCCTGTCCGAAGCGACTTTATTAATATAACATTCTATCAATGTGAATGTCAACAACTTTTTTTAAAAGTTTTTTTGAAGTTGTATTTATAAAGCCTTCTTTTTAGGGCGGATACTAATATAACATCTATTTTCGTTTTGCACAATAGCTTTTTTAAAAAAATAATAATCAAATGAAATTCCCGATCATCCCGGACCAGCCGACAATTGACGCAACTTATTCCTTCTTACTTACTGTTTTCTTCTATATAAAAGATGTACAGCGGCCAAAAAAATCGAGACGCTGTACCATTGTTCCCGAAGCTGCGGAAATGCCCTTAAACTCTCCGCTATCAGCCTTCAATTTAATAAAAGCTCCGAATTCGGAGCTTTTTAAAGGATCTATCTTTGTCTCATGACATTCACTCTGTCGTGCTGTTGGCAACGAAAGCAGCCGAATACTCGAATCGCTTGTATGGGTAAAGCTGATCAGCCTACCTTTTCGGCTTGGCGGTCGAATGTCTGACAACAAGTTCAGGTTTATAGACGGTAGAATGCTCAAGCTTATTCGTGTTCCGTCCCTCAACTTTGGCAATCATCCATTTTGCCGCCTCAATCCCCATCTGCATTTTCGGATGGGTGACTGATGTCAGCTTCACTTCAGACGCCTCGCTCAAGTGTGAGTCGTCATATCCGACAATTGATATGTCGTCCGGTACTTTCAAACCGAATTCCCTTACGACATCCAACACTATAAGTGCTATCTCATCATTATAGCAGAATATGGCAGTCGGGCGGTCTGCTGAGGAAAGCCGCTTCCTTGCCTCAGCAATCGTTTTTTCTTTTTTGTTCTCTGTTGTGTAAGTCACGACCATCTCCGGATAAAACGACAAGCCGTTTTCCCTGAAAGCCCGGATAAATCCTTTCATCCGGTTGACGCCCTGCATATCGTCCTGTTTAAAGAAACCGAACACTTTTTCATGGCCTAGCTTAATCAAATGCTCCGTGGCGATAAAACCGCCGTGCTCATCATCCAAAATGAAATGAGGCGGGTTTAACTCCTGATATAATTGGTTGATCATCAAATATGGTATATGGTGCTGTTCAAGGGTCAGATAGTAATTTAAATTCGGATTAAAGCTGCCGGTTTTCGTCGGCTCCACAATCAACCCATCAATTTTTTTGTCAAGCATATTTACAAGACATTGTTTTTCTTTTTCAATGTCATTATTCGTGCTCGCGACGACCAAGGTGTAACCTGCACTCGACAATGAAGATTCGATTCCTCTTATAATAGAAGGAAAAATGTAATCCGAAAGGTAAGTCGTAATGACCCCAATCATCTTATTTCTTTCCCTTCCTTTTTCAGAAAGCTGCAGGCGGTGAGAGCAATACGTCCCTGAGCCTTGCTCTCTGTATAAAAGCCCTTCATGAACAAGGTCGCCAATTGCTTGCCGGATCGTATGCCTGCTCACATCAAATATTTTCATCAATTCGTTTTCCGAATGGATTTTTTCGCCCGGCTTCACTTTGCCTTCATATATCCACGATTTAATTTCATTTTTCACCATGCTGTATTTTGTGAGTTCACTCATCAGATCAACCCTTTACTGCATCTTGTACGTATGAATAAGTTCTATTATAAGGAAAAGATGTTTGCATTGCTACATATTGGAGGGTTTCAGCAAAAGTTTTTCGAAAAATTAGCTTGTCGTCCGTTTCTTTTTTTAGTATAGTAGAATATAACTAAATAACTTGATGACCACAAGGGGAGCCTCCGGGCTGAGAGTGAACGACCGTTCTGACCCTTCGAACCTGTTAGTTAATGCTGGCGTAGGAATGTGGCAAAGTCATTTCTAATTGCATCCAAAGCAGTGCGTGGAAAACTGTCCTACTCCTTCCCCGCATTGCTTTTTTTATTGGGAAAGAAGTCCAGTATCCCTTTGTTCATCAAAAGTGAGGGTTATGATGAATCAATCTAAACAACTTGTACAGCTGATTGAAATTGCGATTATGACAGGAATAGCACTTATACTTGATATGGTGTCCGGAATGTTTTTAAAAATGCCTCAAGGCGGTTCAATCGCCGTCATGATGATTCCGATCTTCCTGATCTCCTTTAGATGGGGGCTCAAGGCAGGGCTGGCGACCGGGTTTTTAGCCGGATTGCTTCAATTTGTCACTGGAGGATTTTACGTTGTTCATCCTCTGCAGCTTCTTCTTGATTACTTTATCGCGCCTACGGCCGCGGGAATCGGCGGCTTTTTTGCCGGATCGATCCGAAATGCTTCATTTGAGAAACAAAAAGGAAAGATCATTTCCTATGTTATGCTGGCCGTCCTTCTTGGAAGCGGACTGAAATTTCTCGCACATGTCATCAGCGGCGCTGTCTTTTTTGGAAACTATGCGCCTAAAGGCACTCCGGTATGGATTTATTCATTGGTATATAATGGAACGTATATGCTTCCGTCTTTCATTGTCTGCACAATCGTCCTTTGTATACTGCTGCTAACCGCACCAAGACTTCTAGAAAACAGAACAAACATGAGATAACATAAAAAAACAGCGGATTCGCCTGAGATTCCGCTGTTTTTTATGTTTTAATCAAATCTGCGACCAATATATACCGCTCCGGTGCTGAACCGATAAAGTCAAAAGGATAGCAGGTGGAAACCGTCAATGTCGCTCTCGGCTTTGGAACTATCACCGTCCGGTCATCCGCATCCACGATTCGGACCTTTTTCACTTTGTATGTAAAAGTTCCGTAGGAAGCTTCAACAATTAACTGATCGCCTTTCCCCACTCGGCCGAGTTTTCGGAAAACCGTATCCCGGTGGCCTGATAAAACCGAGTTGTCATCTTCTCCAGGCAGAACGGATCCTGCGAAATGGCCCACGCCTTTTTGCAGCTCGTCTTCATCTGTTCCGTGATATATCGGAAGCCTTGCATTGATTTTCGGAATAACAAGATCACCGATTTTCTCCCCGGTTTCAAATGTTTGATCAATTGCCGTCTTTTCTTTTTTCGTCGTCTGAATCGGAGGTTTTTCAGGCTTTTCCTCTTCTTTCATCTGCTGAAATGAAAATAGAGCGTAGCCGTGCATCAGCTTGAACACATTCGTTGTTGTAAAATAAGCGCCGCACGCAACCATCGCAATGGCTGCAAGCCAGATGATCTTTTTTCGATGTGCCTTAATTTCCTTTCACTCCTTATAAAAACTTCCCATTCTATACAGACTTAGAATGGGAAGTAAAATGTTAAGCCGCTTTTCGAAGCCTTCTGACCATAAACAATCCGCCAAACATCAGAACGGCGCCAAAGATCGACCATTCTGCGTAATGCCCGGCCGTTTTCGGAAGCTTTGCACCTTTAACCGTCTTTTTCACATGAGATTTCTTTGCGTCGTGTTTAACAGCCGTTTGGGTTTGCTTCACTTTCGACCCTGTGTCATGAATTAAATCAGATCCGATCATTTCAGGCGTCAGCAATACATCCAAAATGAAATTGCCCTGCAGATCGTATACTTCCACTAGGAGGCTTGCTCCCTTCAGATCTTCAGCACTGACAAGCGTCGTCAAAGACACTTCTTTTTTCTTTCCGTCTTTAACAAGATAATATTTCGTTTTCACTTCGAGCGTCTTCTGAAGATCGTTTAAAATGGACAGCATTTCAGCGATATCCTGAGCTGACAGCTCTGATACAGACTCGAAATCGGCTACCGCTTCAAGACGTTCTCCAAGAGCCATCAAGTCATTTTCAAGGTTCGGATTGTTATCGCGCACTTTTCGGAGGTGATTCACGAGTCTTTCCCACTCCTGATCATCCACACCCAATTCTTGAAACATGTTTCCGATCTGAAAATCGTCTTCTTCATATGTCACGGTGTAGAGCGCATCGTCCAATTCGTATTCAAACATAAACACGTCGAGAATGTTTTGGCCGCTTTCCATATAGCCATTTTCAACAAATAGGTCAGCCGCTTCTTTTTCGCTCAATCCGTATTCTTTCAAATAGGATGCCAAAAGCTTTTTAGTCAGTCTTTGCCCTAAAAAGTCTTTCAACTCTTCCACCGAGTCAAAACCTTTTAAACTCTCATCATATGTATCCTGCAAATAGGCTTCCAATTCTTTTTCTGTCATTCCTATTTCTTCAAGATAATCTTTAAGCTCGGCCTGTTTCGGCGCGGCAAAAGCTCCTGCTGCCGGCACTAAAACCAGGATGCAGACCAATAGTGACATCAGCCTTTTTTTCATTTTGTATGACCCCCTAAATTTATCTTTCATTTTGATTATAGTGGAAATATTTTTAAAAACATGTATTGTAATTGAAAATCTTTTCGTCTATAATATTTTGTTCTTTTTCCTACTTAAACAGGCATAATCTTTCCCTCTATTGAATGTAATATAGTAAAGCGAATAGAGGAGGGTATACAAATGAATCCTTACTATATGATGCTCTTATGTTATGTCCTATCGATCATCCACTTTTTAATAGGCTATCGGGAAGCCCTGAAAATAAGCGGGGCTGACGGGCTGGTCAACGGAACCGCAATGATCTCCTGTATTCCGCTTGGCGCGGTTTTCGCTTTTTTCGCGCACTTTTTTTGGAAAATGACGATTTAATTTCGGGAATGAATTTTTTCGCCAACAAACATGCATTTCCGTGTTATTCACAGACGGCGGCAGTTTATGCTATGATTAATAGAACTTCAATTTACAAAAAATTCACAAAGATTGGAGGGAAAAGAATGGCCAAAGCCGTGGCTTCTCAAGAAGTCGCCAATATGCTGAACGACTGGTACATACTGATGAAAAAACGAGACATTTCAGGTTCAATCGAAATGAAAGATGACATAGATAAAGCAATTGAAAAGATGGAAGAAGATCATGACGTTCTTCTCTATTATCAAATGCTGGATTTTCGCTTAAGGCTTCTTCTTGAAGATATCTCCCAATCTTCCACAGAAAAATTGGAAGCCATCAGTTTTAAGGACAAAGATCCAAAAAGTACGGACGATAAGCTGAATTATTATTTTTATCTGTTCAAAGGGATTTATGAAGACTACAAGCAAAACCATACAGAAGCGCTTAATTTTTTCAGAATAGCGGAAAAAAGGCTGAGCGTCATTCAAAATGAAATTGAAAAAGCCGAATTTCATTATAAAATCGGTGTTTTGTATTACAACTTAAAAGCGACATGGCTGTCGATTCACCACATCAACATTGCCTCAGGCATCTTCCAAGGGTATGACGGGTATGCCAAGCGGGTCATCAACTGCAAAATGCTGATCGGGCTCAATTATATTGACCAATTTAAGTTTGCCGAAAGTGAAGTATTGTTAAAGGAAGCAATTGAAAAAACCGAAAAAATCGGCGACCAATATCTTTTGCCTTATACCTACTATAATATGGGCTTTTTGAAGAGTAAGGAAGATAAACACGAAGAAGCGCTGAAGTATTATAATAAAGCTTTTGCAATCAAAGACTTTGAAACGAAAGCCAAGTATGCTTACCTTCTATGTGTATATGAAAACACAAGGTCTCTTTTCAAAACCAACGATCCCGACCAAGCTTTTAAATGGATCGACACAGGCTTTAAAAAAGCTCAAGAAGTGAATAGCGAAATTTTCGAATTAAAATTCAAAACTTTATATACATTACATTCCGATTGTCAGAATAAACTGGAAGTAATCAAGGACTTTATTCACCAATTAGAAGATAAAAAAGCATGGGTTGATCTGGAGGAATTGCTGATGGACGTAGCGAATTACTATAGGGAAAATAAGTTATACGAAGAAGCCATATATTTCTACATTAAAACAGACAAGGCAAGTAAACTTGCCGGAAGAGGAGGAGAATAGGATGAAAAAAGTGTTGTTAGCTGTATTTGTATTAGGCACTGTTTTCAGCTTTTCGTTTGCAAATCACGCTCCTGAAGCGGCTTCCCAAAGCAATGAGATACTTTTGGCTTCTCGTGGAGCAGGCGGGTGACTACATCCTCAAAATACCCATTCAGACATCTGCTGAATGGGTATTTTGCACTTTACATTCATATTCAGGAGTGATCGATATGGGAAAGAAAGTACTGCTGACAGGATTTGACCCCTTTGGGGGAGAAACAGTCAATCCGTCCTGGGAAGCTGTAAAACGGCTGAACGGAGAGGAAGCAGAAGGCGTCTCTATCGCAGCGGAGCAGATTCCGACCGTTTTTCATCATTCAGCGGCCGTTTTGAAAAAAGCGATCGAAAAGCACAAACCCGATGTCGTCATTTGCGCAGGGCAAGCAGGCGGCAGGGCTCATATTACGCCGGAACGCATCGCAATCAACATCGATGATGCTCGCATTCCGGATAATGAAGACCGGGAACCGATCGATGAACCCATCGCGGCAGACGGGCCTGCTGCTTACTGGTCCGCGCTTCCGATCAAGCTCATTGTGAAAGAGTTGAGAAAAAACGGAATACCGGCCTCCGTCTCCAATTCAGCGGGAACTTTCGTATGCAACCATCTCTTTTACCAGTTAATGCACCGTATAGACCGCACCTCGGCAAACATCCGCGGAGGGTTCATCCACATTCCGTTTCTCCCCGAACAAACAATCGATAAACCCGAGCCGAGTCTCAGCCTTGAAACGATCGTCGAAGGACTTAGAATAGCTGCGGTCATCTCCGCCCTGCACGAAAAAGATATTCGCGAAACGGGCGGATCGATCAGCTGACACCGCAGCCGCCTCAAAGCGCCCTCCGGCTTCACCTTCCGGATTCTTGTACATCCCAGTGTGTTTTTCTTAAAAAAAGTAAACACTATAAGAAAAACAGGTAAAAGGGTGAATACGGATGCAGAAATCTTACGCCGTTTTCGGGCTCGGCCAGTTCGGCGGCAGCCTTGTGAAAGCCTTCCACGCAAAAGGGGCGGAAGTCTTAGGCATCGACAAATCAGAAGAAAAAGTAAACGAATATTCTACTTATGCAACCTACACCATTTGCGCCAACGCCGTTGATGAAAAGACCTTGAAACAAATCGGGATACGCAACATTGACCACGCATTTGTATCATTTGGCGATGACATTGAAGCAAGCATTCTGACCTCGCTTTTGCTGATTGAAATGGGCGTCCCCAAAGTATGGACGAAAGCACAAAATGACTATCACCAAAAAGTTCTCCATAAAATCGGCGTCCATCGTATCATTCATCCTGAAAAAGATATGGCCAAGCGGATAGCCAGCCATATCACGTCGGAAAAGATGATCGATTTTGTCGAGCTGTCGCCAAACTACAGCATCGTCGAAATTGTGGCCACTAAAAAGCTGGACAAAAGAAGCCTGGGGGATATCGACGTACGCGCCAACTTCGGCTGCAATATCGTCGGCATAAAAAGGGACGGGCATTTCATCATCGCACCGAGCGCTGATGACATGATATATGAAAACGATATTTTGATTGTGATCGGGCAAAATAAAGATATTGAGACCTTTGAAAAAAAGGGCGATTAACCGTGAAGTTTAAACAGATACAATTAAGCCCGTCCCAACTGCTCGTGCTAGTGTTTTTATTTTTCATCATATTAGGAACCCTTTTATTGAAGCTGCCGGCAGCAACGCCCAAGCCTATAGGCTGGATTGATACGCTTTTTACATCGACCTCGGCGATGACTGTTACCGGTCTGGCCGTCGTTGATACAGGCACGGATTATACGATGTTTGGTCAGCTTATTATTCTCGTTCTCATCCAGCTCGGGGGACTCGGCATCATGTCTTTTGCGGTGCTCATTTTTATCATGCTCGGGAAAAAAATCGGCCTGAAAGAACGGCTGTTGATTCAGCAGTCGCTTAATCAGACTTCTTTAGGCGGGATTATTAAACTGATCAAGAGTTTGTTTATTTACTCCTTCGCGATTGAAATGCTGGCCATGCTGATACTTGCTGTCAAATGGATTCCTGAATACGGTCTCGCCCGCGGCATCTACTACAGCCTGTTCCATGCGGTTTCCTCCTTTAACAATGCGGGATTTTCCATATGGCCGGACAGTTTAATGCGGTATGAAGGCGATCCGCTCGTCAACCTGGTGATCAGTTTTTTGTTCATCGTCGGCGGGATAGGATTTACTGTATTGTCCGATTTATGGCATAAGCGGAGCTTTAAAAAGTTGAGCCTTCATTCGAAATTGATGATATACGGTACGTTTATCGTCAATTTGGCAGCCATGATCCTTATTTTTCTGCTTGAGTATCAAAATCAAAAAACGCTGGGAATGCTTCCGCTAGCTGAAAAACTTTGGGGCGCCTATTTTCAGGCTGTGACCCCGAGAACAGCAGGATTTAACACGACAGACATCGGAAGCCTGCGCGAAAGCACGATCACGCTTTTGCTCCTTCTTATGTTTGTCGGAGCGGGGAGCGCATCGACCGGCGGAGGAATCAAGCTGACGACGTTTCTTGTCATTCTTCTGTCGGTTATCACTTTTTTAAAGGGCAAAAAACATATTTCAATAGCCAAAAAAACGCTGAAAGACCAATTGATCCTCCGGTCGCTCGCTATTTCAACAATCAGCGTGCTGTTGATTTTAACGGCCATCTTTATTTTAAATATGACAGAACCTATACCGTTTTTGGCGATTTTGTTTGAAGTCGTTTCAGCTTTCGGCACGGTCGGCCTGTCAATGGGGATTACGGCCGACCTGTCCCCTATCGGGAAGATGCTGATTGTTTTCATTATGTTTCTCGGAAAACTCGGGCCGCTCACATTGGCGTTTTCCCTGGCCAGACCTGAAAAGGAAAACATCCGCTATTCAAGCGAAGATATTTTGACTGGATAAAGCGCGGACTTTAAAGCGCCTTGGGCGTTTTCCCTTTCACCGCCGGGACGTTGTTTTTCCGTATGCTTTGCGAGGCCATGAACAGGATGATGCCTGAAAAAATGACCGCTCCGCCGATCACCTGCGTCATCATGACGGATTCGTCTAAAATCCAATACGCCAGCGCAACCGCTCCGACGGGTTCAAATAAAATCGCCACAGAAATCATATTTGTGCTCAGCCATTTCAGCACCCAGTTAAAGAGCGAGTGGCCGAGCAAAGTCGGAATGACGGCAAGCAGAAAGAAGTAACCCCAATCTGACGCAGGATAAGAAAAAAAGGCGGCGCCCGAAAACAGGCAGTATAGACATAAAGTGAGGGCGCTGATTCCATATACAATAAAAGTGTAAACGGTCAAGCTGTGGCGTTTTCTGACATGCTGGCCAAACAGCAGATATGCCGTCACAAGCGCACATGCCAAAAGCGCCAGGATATCGCCGTAGAGCGCCTGGCCGCTTACTTTGAAATCCCCCCAGCTGATGTACACGCTTCCGCCGATCGCGAGAAGCGCACTGATGATCCCAGCGAACGAGACTCTTTCTTTAAATAAAAAATATGTACCGATAAAGGAAAAGATCGGCTGCAGCGTAACAAGAACAACCGAGCTCGCCACAGACGTGTATTCAAGCGAGCGAAACCATAAAATAAAATGAAATGCTAAAAAGAATCCCGCTGCCGCGGAAAACAGCCAGTCTTTTTTCGAAAAACCCAAGACTTCTTTTCTTTTTCCCCAGAAAAAAGGAAAGATCAGCAAAGCGGAAAAAAAGAGACGATAAAAAGCGATGATTCCAGCATCAGCTGTTGACAGCCTGACGAAGATGGCGGAGGAAGACACAGCCAACACCCCGACCACTAATGCTATATACGGGTACAATGTGGTTCTCAAAATGAAATCCTTCCTTCTTTTCATTTTTTTCTTAAGCATATCCGATGGCGATGCGAAAATCGAGTGTTTTTTGGTTATTTTACCAGCCTTCGATATGGTACAGTTAAAACTAGGAGGGGATATGATGAGCATTTTTAATGAAGCGAGAAAAGAACTTTGGAGCGAGATTCAAGGCCTGTCAGACGAAATGCTGAATAAAAGGCCGGCGGAAGACGAATGGAGCATTCAAGAAGTGATCGACCACCTGAAAAAAATCGATCTGATGGCACTTCAAATCTTGAAGGAACAAATCAAGCATGCACCGGTTAAATCAATCGAAGATAAACCGGTTCATCAGTTGGAAGACAGAAGCTCCAAACGAAAGGCGCCTCCATATGCGGAGCCGGAAAGAAAAACAGCGGATGCTTTAACCCTCAAAGCTGAGCTCGACAATGTCAGAACACAATTAACTTCAGTCATCGCCGCCTTTCACGATGAAGATTTTCAAAGGGTGCTGCCGCATCCGATTTTCGAAGAGCTTACGGTCAGGCAGTGGCTCGACTTCATCGGCCATCATGAAAGAAGACATATTAAACAGATCAAAGAAGTCAAGCAGAAACTGTTGTAATAAGCGGAAAGCCCCGGCTCTTAGAGACTCGGGGCTTTTCATCCGCCTAGGCAAACGACCTGGCGTCTTTCATGGCAGCAGGCGAATACGCCCACACTTCTGCTTGGTCGCCTTGATGGATCAGGCCCGGGCGTTCAACGATGCAGACGATTCCCCTTCTTCCCATCGCATGGCGCACAAAGCGCGAAGCAAGCTTCGGTTTGTCGGGAAACTGCTCCTGAATGACTTCTCCGGGCTGAATGCACGGCTCATTCTCGCCCTCGCTCAACAAAGAGGCGCCGCTTGGAAAAACGATTCTGCTTCCTTCTCTTAATGAGGTTAAATCAGGCAGGCCGCTTAATGCGATATTGGCCCCGAGCCATTCCGGAAGGACCGCCGGAATGTTCAGCCGTCCGGCAATTTCAAGGCACTCTTCTACCGAGACGATAGAAATCTGCCTCCTGTTGAAAATCTCCGTTCCTCTTTTATACATCGGCTCCCTTGCCCCGGCTTTTTTCGTCAGTCCAAAATGCAGATCCCCCGGTATGCCCCCGTAATCGATTACGATCTTTGCCTGTTTCTCTGTCACAAATGACGCTGTGTCCGCTATGTATACGTGCTCCGCCACAGCCGTGCGCTTCTTCCACATTCAACCCATCCCCTTTTTTTCAAGATGTGATTTATTTTACATTGCCTCCCTTTTTTTCTCAAATTGAAAAAGCCCGCTGTGTGCTGCACACAACGGGCTTTTTCAATTTTTTCAGACAGTTTTCGGGGTTAAATTGAAGCAGCGTTTGTAAATCCAATTGTACGCTTTTTCGTTCAGGTCTCTAGGGTTACCGACCGTTTGCGGATCTTTCATCGCTTCTTTTGAAAGGCGGTCGATCATGTCAGATGATACGCCTTGCTCTTCAAGACTAGGAATCTCTAAGTCTTCCACAAGCTGATACATCCAGTTCACCGCAGCTTTAGCCGCTTCAACTGCAGACATGCCGCTTGTGTCAATTCCGAACGCTTTTGCAATGCGGGCAAATTTTTCAGGGTAGCCTTTCCAGTTGTATTCCATTACAGGGCCCATCATCGCCGCCACACATTGGCCGTGCGCGACAGGGATGATCCCTCCGAGCGTCTGGCTCATCGCGTGAGCAGCGCCTGCGGATTCGCTTCCGTAAGAAAGGCCTGCAAGCATGGCCGCCTGCGCCATGCCGTATCTCGCTTCAAGATCTTCTCCATCGGCAAACGCTCTGCGGATGTAATGTGCGCCGTATTCGATCGCAAGAAGGGCCACCGCGTCAGTAATCGGCTGGGCAAATTTCATCGTATAGCACTCGATGGCATGAGCCAAAGCGTCAACGCCGGTCATCGCTGTTACGTGCGGAGGCATTGATACATGCAATTCAGGATCGATAATTGTCAAATGAGCTGCAATCAGCGGGCCGCCCGTATTGAATTTAAATTCGCGCTCTTCATCTGTGATAACCGCCCATTGTGTAACTTCTGAGCCGGTTCCGGCAGTCGTCGGGATCGTTGTAAGCGGAGGAATCCGGTTTTCAAGCGGCTTTTTTCCTTCTGCCGCTTCATAGTCAAGGACTGAGCCTTCATGAGTGGCTTCAACTCCGATCGCTTTCGCCGTATCCATTGAGCTTCCGCCGCCGACCGCGACAAGGCCGTCGCAGTTTTCTTCAGCATACAGTTTGGAACCTTCAGCGACAAGACGGACAGGCGGATTCGGCTCGACTTTATTAAAGACGGCAACTTCTACGCCTGCTTCCTGAAGGGATACAACGACCGGGTTTGTTACACCGGCTTTGTAGATGCCAGGGTCTGTGACAAGCAGCGCTTTTGAAACGCCAAGCTTTTTCACTTCTTCCCCCACATGTTTAACGGCTCCGATTCCATGCTTAATGACGGTAGGGATTTCAAACGTGTGGAATTTGTTCATCGCTTCTACTTTCATATTTAAAGCCATGAATAGTCTCCTCCTTCTTATGCTTTAAACCAATTGACAGCCGCCGGTTTCGTATTGCGGTAGACATGCTTCACTTCTGTGTATTCTTCAAGGCCCATGCGGCCAAGCTCGCGGCCGATGCCTGACTGCTTGTAACCTCCCCAAGGCGCTTGTGCGAAATAAGGGTGGAAGTCATTGATCCAGACGGTTCCCATGCGCAGTTTGGAAGCGACGCGCTCCGCTTTTTCGATGTCTTTTGACCAAACGGCGCCGGCAAGGCCGTAAATCGTATCGTTCGCAAGTGAGACAACCTCTTCTTCTGTTTTAAATGTTTCAACTGTTAATACAGGACCGAATACTTCTTCCTTAACGATTCTCATATCTGATGTACAGCTCGAGAAGATTGTCGGCAGATAGAAGAAGCCATTTGCAAGTTCAGGGTCCTCCGGACGTTTTCCGCCTGTTTCCAGCTTGGCGCCTTCTTGCAAGCCGATTTCCACATATTTTTCAACTTTGCTGCGGTGTTCAGCTGAAATAAGCGGACCGCTCTGTGTCTCCTCGTGAAATCCGTTGCCAAGCTTGATTTTTTTCGCACGCTTGACAAGCTCTGCGACAAACTCATCATGAATGGACTCTTCAACGAGAAGACGAGCGCCCGCAGAGCAAACCTGTCCTGCGTGGAAAAATACCGCATTCAGCGCCTGGTCAACCGCTACGTCAAAATCTGCGTCTTTAAACACAATATTCGGATTTTTCCCGCCAAGCTCAAGCGCAATTTTTTTCACATTCGTACTTGCAGCCTGCATGATTTTCTTTCCGGTTTCAATTCCGCCGGTGAAGGAAATTAAGTCGACGTCTTTATTTCTGGCAAGTTCATCGCCGACAGTCGCCCCGGGGCCGAGAACAAGGTTGGCCACCCCTTCAGGCACACCGGCTTCTTCCATCAGCTTGAAGATCTTAATGGTTGTCAGCGGTGTGATTTCACTTGGTTTGACAACGATCGTGTTGCCCGCCGCCAAAGCCGGAGCGATTTTCCAGCTTGCCTGCAGGAGCGGATAGTTCCACGGTGTGATCTGCCCGCAGACACCGACCGGCTCCCTGACAATTTTGCTTTTAGAATCGGGGATCGGTGAAGAAATGACTTCTCCGCCGTCTTTATCCGCAAGCCCTGCATAATATTGAAATACGTTTGCAATATCATCCATATCGGCTCTGCTTTCTTCAATCGTCTTGCCGGTATCAAGCGATTCAAGTTCTGCCAGCTCTTCGTGGTCGCGTCTGATCAGTTCGGCGATCTTTAATACGATGTTGCCTCGTTCAAGACCCGGCGTATTCGCCCACTCGCCGTCGTCAAATGCGCGGCGCGCTGCAGCAATCGCCCTAACAGCGTCTTCTCTGTCTCCTTCACTGACGGTTTCAATATGCTCTTGATTGTAAGGATTGATAATTTGGCGAGTCTCGCCTTTTTTGGCGCCCACCCACTTTCCGTCAATGAAAAGTGTTTGACTCATAAAAGCAGCCTCCTCATTACGCAAAGTTTGTTAAATAAAAATTTAATGTTTTGAACACTTTGAATTTATCATGCGCCATTTTTTGTGTCAAAGCAAATCAGGCTGATTATTTTTTTTGAATTTTATGTGAATGCAGAGCTCACATGGGCTGAGACCGTTTGAAAAAAATTTTTGATTTTGACATTTCAATTTCTTTCGTTAAGATAAAGAACGTACAGAAATAACTTAACAAACTTAACGCGGATTTTAGAACAATCCCCGATTTTTCGGGGGGCATTGAATCTGCAATGCCGATGTTCCGCTCCTGTGAAAGGAGGCAAGTTATGGACAATCCCCGTGATGTTTCAGCAAAAGAAACGATCGCACAGGCAAAAGATCTTGTCATTGATTCAATCGCAGAAACAATGGATCTGTACGGCATTACCCGGAGTGCGGGCATTTTGTACGGAACGATGTACCTTTCGGATGAAATGACGCTGGACGAAATGCGGGAAGAACTGCAAATGAGCAAGCCCAGCATGAGCACAAGCGTAAAAAAGCTCCAAGACTTAAACGTCGTCAAAAAGACATTCCACAGAGGAAGAAGAAAACACAGCTTTGTTGCTGAAAAGGATTTCTTCAAATTTTTCACAAGCTTTTTCCCTAAAAAATGGGAAAGGGAAGTCAAAGTGAATCTCATGGCTATTCAAGACGCTCAAAAAGCATTGGAGGACATCATCGAAAGCGAAGGGCTTGACGAAAGCATAAAAGAGGAAGCGAGAACTCTTTATGACCAGCTTGAACATTCAAAACCGTATTATGACTGGCTGCTGAGACTCGCTAAATCTGTCCAATCCGGAGAGATTTTTGAGTTTATACCGATTGATAACAAGAAATAAAAAGGTTTTATCCGCTCTGAAGTCAGCAATTTGCATACTTCCCAGAGTGGGGCAAAACCTTTTTTCATATTTTAATTTCAAGAAAATTCAAAAAATATTTTCGGAGGCGATGTGCATACATGAATTATGCTGAGAAGAAAAAAAACTGGATCAAATTAGGTATTTTTGCGCTGTTTGCGGGAGGCATACTCGCGTATATCGGCATTTCGAATGCGGACATTCATTGGGGCGGCTTTATCTCCATGATGATATTCTTTGCTTTCACCTATTATTTAGGCGCTTTTTACGCAGCAAAGAAATCAAATTCTTTTTCCGATATGATCGTGGCAAAAAGGAGCATGCCGTTTTTCGTCGGAATGGTGACGATGGCCGCAACATGGGTCGGCGGCGGATATATTAACGGAACGGCCGAATCGACTTACAGCGACGGCCTCATCTGGGCCCAAGCGCCTTGGGGCTACACATTGAGCCTGATTATCGGCGGTATTTTCTTCGCCAGAAAAATGCGCCGTCATCAATTTATGACCATTATCGATCCTCTCGAACAGCGCTTCGGTAAGCGGATGGCCGGCGTTTTATATATACCGGCGCTGTTAGGAGAATTGTTTTGGAGCGCCGCGATCTTAACGGCATTGGGCACGACTTTCGGAATGATTCTGAATATCGATTTCCAAACGTCGATTATTCTTTCGGCGATGATCGCCATCGCTTATACGGTGGCCGGAGGCATGTGGGCAGTTGCTTTCACAGATGTCTTTCAAATGATTGTCATTTTGCTCGGGCTGTTTTTAGTCGTCCCATTTGTATTGTCGAATGTCGGTGCTCTCGATAGCGTATGGGCAAATTACAGGCACGATTTCGGCAGCAGCGCCAATCTGCTTCCGCCGTTGGACGGCTGGAAAAACCCGGATTGGGGAAACCTGTTTTGGAACTGGTGGGATAATGCGCTCCTCTTAATTTTCGGAGGTATCGCATGGCAGGTGTACTTTCAGCGCGTTCTTTCGGCAAAATCGGAAAGCGCCGCCATGTGGCAGTCGATAATTGCCGGAGTGATCTGCATCATTGCCGCCATTCCGTGCGTAATCATCGGAGCTGCCGGAAACAGTACCGATTGGAGCCTGTTCGGAGCGAGCGCTCCGGATAACCCGGCGATGATTTTGCCGCAAACGCTTGCGTATTTGACGCCAGGAATCATCGCAGGCCTCGGCTTGGGTGCAATCGCAGCAGCCGTCATGTCAAGCATGGACTCATCGATTCTATCGGCATCATCAATGGCCGCATGGAATATTTACCGTCCGCTCATCAAGCCGAAGGCCACCCAAAAACAGCTGCAAAAAGTCGTCAAACGCTCAATCATTTTGTTCGGCGCGGGAGCAGCGGTCATCGCGCTGAATGTCAAAAGCGTTTATACTTTATGGTATTTGGCTTCGGATTTAGTTTATTGCATTCTTTTTCCCCAGTTAACAATGGCCCTCTTTTATAAAAGAGCAAATCTTTACGGGTCGATTGCTGGATTTGCAGTTGCAGTCATTCTGAGGCTCGGCGGTGGTGAACCCGCATTCGGCATTCCGCCGCTTCTGCCGTATCCGATGATTGAAGACGGCACGGTCCTCTTTCCTTTCCGGACGCTGGCTGCAGTCACAGCATTTATGACGATCTTCGCTGTGTCCGAATTGACGCAGCGCAAATGCCCTCCTAAACAGCTTGTACTCCCCCAAGAAAAACAGAAAGACGACCGCGCGGCTTAAATAGGAAAAACGCCCGGCCCCGGGCGTTTTTCTAGATTTATGTTTATTTTTTTACGGCATGAATGTAATGAATCGTTTCAAAGGCTGACAGATCATCTTTTCGATTTTTAAAATAACGCCCTTGAATATCTGAAGGTGATAAATGCTCGTAAACGAGCAGTCCGGATTGCTGCAGCATGTGCTGTATTTTCTGATACGAATAGCATGATTTCATCGGTTCTCCTCCTGCCGCTGCCATTTTTACCATATTTTCCACCCTGTTGAAGAAGCCTTTCTCTTTAAACAAGTTTTCATCAGCATAATCGAAAACGATCGAACTGCCTGAAGGGAGGTCAGCCATTAATTCCCCGAGCAGTTTTTCGGTTTCTTCCTTTGTTAAGTAGTAAGAAACGCCTAAAAAGCTGAAGAACGTTTTTTTGTTAAAATGAAAACCCTTATCAGCCAATTCTTGATAAGAAAACGACTTGGCAAAGTCCAAAGGAATAAAATGAAGGTGGTCCGGGATGTGAAAACCGGCTTTGTCCAGCTTTTCCTTTTTCAATTTCTGTGTCGCTGGGTGGTCAATTTCAAAGATATCAATTTTGTCCTTTAACTCTAGGTTCCGAAAACAGAAAGTATCCAGCCCTGCCCCAAGAATCACGTATTGTTCTGTCCCAAGCCGAATCTCATGATGCAGCACTCTTTCGCAATAAGCGGCACGGGCGAGCGGCGTCGGAGAGAGCTGAACTTGTGTGATCCATCTTAATATTTCTTCATCGTCTCCCTCGTATTTTTCCGCTATAGCTTTGTTGAAGAACTGTATGCCTTGAATGAAGCTGTTTTTGATATCAGCAAATTCTTGTTGGGAAATGAGCGATTTGGCCAGATTATCATCAAAGATTTTTGGTTCATCATACTGGCTGTGATAAGCTCTGCCAAAAGCCGAAATAAGGGACGTTATACTCGATTCATCTTTTTTCATGTCGGACACTCCTTCATAAACGCAAAAAAATAGGATTCTCCCGGCCAGGAGAATCCTATTATACACACCAATATTTAATTAGTAAATTATAGCATAAATAAATTTTTTTGTCAAGAAATTGCTCTTTTTTATTTTGATCAATGATCGAGCAAACGGCCTGTGAGTATGGGAAAACTACACGTATAACAGCGGGGTCGACTTTTTAAAAATCTCGCCGTCTCTTATATAAAAACGAGGGACGCGCCAGCTTATGGTAGATACCACTTCATAGTTGATCGTATCAAGCATTTCCGCAATTTCATCAACAGATATCTCTGCTCCCTTTTGCCGGCCGTAAATCACGACTTCCTCTCCTTGTTTACCTTCACCCTCTCCCAGACTGACCATTATCATATCCATTGTTACTCTTCCCGCCACCGGCACTCGTCTTCCTCGATGAAGAATAAAACCGCGGTTGGAAAGTTCACGGGAATAGCCGTCAGCATAGCCGACCGGAATTGTGGCAATGACTTCCCCGCGCTCTGCAACATATGTAGCACCATAACTAACCGTCCGCGGTTCAGTCAACATGGTTTTCACATAAGCGATTCGCGCCTTCAAGCTTAGTGCAGGCACAAGCTTAACGAGATTAAGCTGCCTGATATAATCGGAAGGATATAATCCATACATTCCGATGCCTAAGCGAATCATATCAGCGCTGAATTCCGGAAAAGCGATCGCCGCGGCCGTATTGTTCATATGCACCGTAGGCAGCTTAAAGCCTTGTTCTTTCAGAAAGCGAAGAAAGCTGATAAACTTTTCGTGTTGAATCATGGTTAGCTCAGTATCCGGTTCGTCAGCTGTGGAAAAATGCGTAAAAATTCCTTCCCATTCGAGGTTTTCACTTGCCGTCAGCGCTTCCACGATTGCTAAAAGCTTTTCCTTTGTTCGTACACCTAAACGCCCCATGCCGGTATCCACATTGATATGAACAGCCAGCCGGTTAGGATCTGCTTCATTTTCCAATATCTCGTTCGCTTCTTTAATCCAGTCAACTTGAAAAGCTGATAACGATATATTCCAAGCTGCCGCTTCTTTCACACAGCTCAGCGGGGTGAAACCAAGCACAAGGATCGGCGCTTTAATCCCCGCTTTTCGTAAAACGACCGCTTCCTCCACCGAGGCAACGGCGAGCTCACTCGCACCATGTTCAAGTGCATGGCGTGCAACTTCCACCGATCCGTGACCATAAGCATTCGCTTTTACGACAGCCATAATTTTGCTCTTTTTCGGAATATGCCGCCGAAACGCGCGCAAATTTTTTTTGATCGCATCAAGATTTACCTCTACCCAAACTTCACGGCAAAGCTTTTTCATCAACGCTCCCTTCTTTCTTGTCCCATAGTATTCATTTCATGTAGCCGTTCGAAAATTGCCCGGATGCTTTCTATCTCATTCTTATTCAGCTTCGGGCGAAATCATTCAGCCAGTAATCGTTAGCGGTGGAAGGCAAACAGCAGGAGCCCGTGCCGTGCAGACTTTAAATCGAAGGTTTCCTTCTGCTGCCAAAGGAAATGCAAATCTGTCCATCTAGTTTTTTAAAAGTGTCTTAATAAGGCTCCGATTTGATATATTTTAAGCGTCCCTGTCATAAATTTCGGTATACACGACCTGTGAAGGGAGCTTTCCGCATGAAAAGAACAGCCGGGACTCCAGCTTGGTACAATCACGTGCCGCATCCAATAAGAAACGATGGTGCGGGCGCGACCGATTTTGGCCCCCGCGACGTGATGCGGGATTTAGAGAATCCCGACATGTTCGTTCCTCCAAAAACAGATGCCGGAGCAATCCCTAATTTAAAGTTTTCTTTTTCAGACACACATATGCAGTTAAATCATGGCGGCTGGTCCCGTGAAATAACAGCCCGGGAACTGCCGGTATCAACGACGATTGCCGGCGTCAATATGCGGCTGACGCCAGGCGGGGTTCGCGAGTTGCATTGGCATAAGCAATCGGAATGGGCTTACATGATTTTGGGCCATGCGCGCATTACCGCCGTCGATCAGGACGGCCGAAACTTTATCGCCGATGTCGGCCCCGGAGATTTGTGGTTCTTTCCCGCCGGAATACCGCACTCGATTCAAGGGCTTGAGGATGGCTGCGAATTTCTCCTCGTTTTTGATGACGGGAACTTCTCCGAGTTCGATACCTTCACGATTACCGATTGGTTCGCACACACACCGAAAGATGTTCTGGCCGCGAATTTCGGTGTACACGAAAGCGCCTTCGCCCGCATCCCCGACAAACAGCGGTACATCTTCCAAGCAAAAGCGCCGGGACCGCTCGAAAACCAAAAAGTGCCGGACCCGTATGGAACCGTACCAAAAAGCTTCGCATACAGGCTGTTTGCACAAAAGCCTATTGTAACACCCGGCGGAACGGTGCGAATTGTTGATTCTTCAAACTTTCCGATTTCGACAGCGATCGCCGCCGCGCTTGTCGAAGTCAAGCCCGGCGGAATGAGGGAAATGCATTGGCACCCGAACAACGATGAATGGCAGTACTATATCTCAGGGACCGGGCGAATGACAGTATTCGCCGCAAACGGGACTGCCCGGACCTTTAATTACCGGGCGGGGGATGTCGGATATGTCCCGTTTGCCATGGGACATTACATTCAAAATACAGGCAGCGAAAGCCTGTGGTTTTTAGAAATATTCAAAAGCAGCCGCTTCGCAGACATTTCATTAAATCAGTGGATGGCGCTGACTCCGAGAGAACTGGTTGAAGAGCATTTGCATGCAGGCCCTGAGCTGATGAACGCTCTGCGAAAAGAAAAATGGCCAGTCGTCAAATACCGTACGGACAGCTAGGCCATAAACCTAGGAAAATGGCTCGCGAAAAAAGGCAACAAAAAAACCCTTGAATGATCAAGGGTTTTAAAGATGGAGCATAGCGGGCTCGAACCGCTGACCTCTACACTGCCAGTGTAGTTGACATCTTCTGAACAAGTATGTTCAATTCTGACCATCCCTTTTATTTCAAGGGCTATTGAATTGTACATCTGATGACTTCTGAATGAAAATGATGATTGTTGGCAGAGTTGGACAACAATTCGCCAACAATTAAAATTTATTTCTACAAGGCTTTCCATGTCGTGGATTCAAAAGGAGACACGAATTTCATTAAATTTAAAGATATCGTTGGTGTGGAAATGAAGTAACCCCTTTAAAGTTATAAGAGGTCTCCCAGGATTTTTTTGTTCCATATCCGAAAGAAGTTACTCCCTATTTTTTCAGATCAGAATCAATAAGAATATATTATATTTTGTCGAATATATAGGGATATTTACCCATTCATGAAAAAATTAGGCCTGTATAATTGGTTGTGTAAAATTTACAGTAAAGGGGAAATTAAGCATGAAAAAGACTGTATTACCGTTGGCCGCTACTTTTATTTTGGTATCAAGCACGATATTTTCTTTGCCCGAATCAGCCGGTGCTACTTCTAATACTGTAGAAGAAGAATGGGTTACTATTGACGAAGCTGAACAGAGCTCACCTGCAATTCTAGAAAATGCATTAGAACCAGCTTTCAATATCACAGCAAAAAAAGATTACACTACAAACTGGCGTATGAAAAAAGTGAGAGCTGGTAACGGATGGTGGAGATGCAAATATTCGATGCTTACTACAGCAAGAGCCAAAAAGAAAATTAATAAAATTGAAGCAAAATCACGATTATATGCACAAAGTGGTGGTCTTACAAAAAGTGTTACAGACACAAATAAAAACTCAAGTTATGCCGGGGCAGAAGCAATAGGCGGAGTTACTGGAGGATGGGGTTGCAAAGGTAGCGCCTATGGTAATTCAAGATATGAACAAAAAGGATATAAAACTGTCACTCATCAAAAAAAATATAACATATTTGATTTGCTTTAAAATATAAATGAATATTAGAATGAAGATTTTAAACTTTTTTCTCATAGCAGGAGTTTGTTTTTTATTTTCTGGTTGTCATTCTGTTGAAAAGACCGAAAGTCAGAAGAAGGAGACTGCTTCTCCTTCTTCTGACGAAAGATACAACGATGAACAAGAGGGTATTACAGGACCAGGAACAGAAACAGTCTCATATGGATTATATGAGATGAATGGAAAACTCCTTGACACATCAAATATCGGACACAAAGACGGAAAAAAGTACAAAAAAGTATTGTCATTCAGTCATTATGTTAGTGTGAAAAGAAACTATAGCTTAATAATTCTTTCAGACTTTCAAGCAATTCCATTTAAAGCTGACAACAAAAAATATTCGGAATCTTACACATTCGAAATGAATGAAAATACTGTAAGAAAAATTAAATTAGAATTTGAAATTCCCCATAATCATAGCGAGTTAAGCTTATTGATTATTCCCGAAGCTGAGTTCCAATTAGAAACTAAGAACCTTGACATTATTTCTGGACTACAGGAGATTTTCACACTAAGATACGTACAAAACACACCTAACAGCAATCAAAAGGACTACTTACACCCTTTACAGACTACTGATGAATTAACAGGTGAAGAAGCATTTCTAACTTCTCATCCACAAGGAAGTGAAATCTTATATAAAGTAAAAAGCAATAAAAAAGCGTTTTTACAAGTTTTCAACCCACATAATAGACCTTTAGATTACGCAATAATTGCTTTTTCAGGCAATAAGCAAGTTAAATTTAACAAGCAAACTGTATCTTATATATCTGTAAAAAAGGGATCAACTAATATTTATGAAGTAAATATTCCTCAGGTGAGGGAAAAAGAAAACTATCAAATTGTCCTATTTCCTTCCCCTTACAAGACAGGTAAAATCGAGGAGGGCATAAACAACAGAAGCTACTCGACATTGAGAACTTTAATAGAGCCATAAGGGGGAATTTGTATTGTGGATGATATTGATAACTCTCTTACTCATTATTTTAATTGGTTTTACAGGTACTATTGTCTCTTTGCTTAGAGACATAAGGAAGTCTAACCATAGAATTATTGAGCTTTTGGATGAAAATGAAAAGAAGAAAAAGTGACCTTTCTCCATTTGGAGAAAGGCCTTTTTCATTTCAATAACAATTCAAGTTTTGCCTTTGTCTTCGGCCCGTAAATACCGTCAGCAGACAGCCCGTAATCAGCTGGAACCGTTTAAGGACAGGGCTTTTTCAAAAGGGTTTTTAATGTTTCAGAAATACAACTTTGCATTTCATTTTTTGTTGGCAAGCTGTCTATTTTTTTAGTTCGCTCTTCAATAACAACTATTTTTTCATCAATTTCTTGGATTTTTTTCAGCATTTCTTCATTACTTCAACAGAGCTTCAAGTTTCGCCTTCGTTTTAGGTCCGTAAATTCCATCCGCAGACAGCCCGTGCATCATCTGGAACCGTTTGACCGCGTTCGCCGTTTTCGGCCCGTAATAGCCATCTATGCCGTTATTCTTCGCCCCTTTGTCTGGATAGAAATAGAGGGCAGCTAAAGCCTCCTGAACCTGCCGGACGGCCGTCCCTTTCATCAGTGGGCTTTTTACCTTATAGATGCCAGACGGCAGCGGGTAGGATGATTTTTTGCCGCTTGAGGAAGGCTTTTTCTTTTTCGCTTCAATAGCTGCGAGCGCCTTTTCGGTAGCCGGTCCGTAAATTCCATCCACCGCGATACCCGCTTTCTTTTGCAGAGCTTTGACGGCCTGCACCGTTTCATTTCCGTAAGACCCATCAGCCCCGTATTTCGGCAGTGAGAAGCCAGCGGCAATCAAACGTTTCTGCAGCGCCTTGACCTGGGAACCGGACGACCCTTTTTTCAGGATAGTCCCTGTGGGTTTGCTTGACTGGCTGGTGGATGATGTTGTCTTTGCCTGATTTTTATATGGAGGAATTGGCATCTTATTATAGAATATGGCAAAAAGAAAAAGAATTGCTCGGGGATGCGTGGGAAGGCGGAGAAAATCAATACATTTTCCATAGCGGAAAAGGAAAACCATATTATTACACCACGCCAACAAGCAAGTGGTCAAAGTTTTAAAAAAAATACAAATTAAAAGATATAAGGTTACACGATCTCCGGCACACTATGGTAGCATTACTTATAGAAGCAGGGGAAAACCTGAGTGCGATTCAAAAACGCGCTGGACATTCAAGTCACCAAATTACTTCTGCCATATATGGGCATGTCACCGAAAAACTTGAAAATGAAACAGTCGATTATTTTAATCAATTTAATCCTAAAAACATCGGTATCGATCACTGAAAAAAAGGTTTGCCAGCAATTCGCCAACAACTCATTATTCTAGTGGAATTTTTATAAATAACAATAAAAAAGAAACCCTTGATATACCAAGGATTTCCGAGATGGAGCATAGCGGGCTCGAACCGCTGACCTCTACACTGCCAGTGTAGCGCTCTCCCAGCTGAGCTAATGCCCCGTATATTTGAGACATGATTTATTATAGATGGAATTTTGGAGAAAAGCAAGTGGTTTTTGATGTGAAAAAGAAAATGCTCTGTCAGCCGGCCATTTTCTTTTTCACATAGACAATCTATCGCTCCGATTTTTCAAAGCAGAACTGAATGAACCTTTCAGACAAATCCAGAATGTCTTCTTTCCTTGCCAAGGCAGCGATCCATTCTTCCGGGATGCTTTTCATTTGATCATACATTCCAGCCATCGTACCTGTAATAAAGGCAATTGTATCTGTGTCTTCCCCTAGGTTCACTGCTTCCAATACGGCATCAGAATAACGGTCTGAATTGAGGAAACACCACAATGCCGCTTCTAAAGAGTGCACAACATAGCCGTCTGACATAATGTCTTCTCTTTTAACTCTCGCAATGTCATCATTAAGTATCCTCTTATACGCAGAAAACTCATTTTCATACTCGGTTCCTCTCAAATTCTCCAGACAAGAATGAACAGCTTGTTTATATGCCTCTTCAGGAGAATGATCAAATAAGTTTATTAAAAATTCTATATAAATGAAGCATCCCAGCGTTGATCGGGGATGACGATGTGTAATAAAGGCCCACCGTTCGATCTCAGCTTGCCTTTTTGAAAAATCGGATTCGTTCCATAGTGTAAAAGCCAACGGAGATATTCTCATCAACGCTCCGTTTCCATTATCGAACTCAGTTGCTCCGCCGCATTGTTCAATCGGAACACCCCTTTTGAAACGCTCGATTGCATCATCAGTGGCTCTGCCAATATCAAACATGCTGCCGTATGGAGTCCAATACCCTTCCCGATACGCAGCAAACTTTTTCATCAATTCGGTCTCATCTTTTTCTTCGATCAGATTCTCCATTAAACACAAAGTGAGTGATGTATCATCTGACCATGTTCCAGGCGGCTGATTATATGTCCCGTACCCTGTCATTCCAGTTATATTTAAGTTTCTGGCTTTAAATTCCACAGGGACGCCCAGTGCATCACCGATAATTCCGCCAATGATAGTGGAGTACAGTCTTTTTCTAAAGTTAGATAAATGGTTATCTTCGTTCCACTGAAACGGTATTGTTCGTCTTTTCATTTGGCACACCTGCTTTGTTAGATAATCTTTAAAACGCATGGAGATCGATTTCCATGCGTTTTAGTTTTTTTGCTCTTCATTTTTCAAATTTCGGTTTAGAAAATCCATTTAATTAATTATTAAAAAATTCACTAACTATTCTATCTAACTTGTCGTTTCCTTTTTCATTTTCAGAAAGATATTAAATTAAAACAAAACCCTCTGTTATAGTGACCGATGAAAAATTCTACGAAAGAAAAGTATTTATGTCTCCTTCAGAGAAATTATTTGCTATTCCTTCAGTTTCCAACAAGTTTTTCACTTCATTTTCAAATTGATAAAGCAAATAAACTTTTTTGAACGCAATAAACAGTGCTCTTTGATTTTGGATTGCTACTGTAGATTGAATCACATTACCTTTATCGTTGACAAAAGAGACAATTGAACTTGTTTCGTCTTTCTTCTCTAGCATAATCGCTCTATTTTTTACTTGTGATTGTCCCAAAACAAATAAAGAAGCAGGGATCCCTAATATATACATGCCTTCAAAAAGTTTACTTTGATCGAATGTAGGTCCACCTATATCCAACTCTTCATGTTCCATCACAAAAAGCTGAAACTTTTCTAAAAAATAAAAAGAAGATAACCTATCCAATAAAAAGTGTTTTGCCCCTTCAACTTCATTGTCAAATTCTTTTGTTATTTGCAAATAAGGATTATTTTGTCTTTCAACCATAAACAAACCATAAACCCATTTATCTTTGTCTTTCTTCAATATATAAAAATTTTCATACGGAGCAACATTCTCTTTAATGCAACTATCTTCAAGAGTAGTTGATTTCCCCAACTTATTCAAAATTTTATGTGTTTGATTAATATTCACTAAAAGTCCACCCCTTTTATTTAATTTCCCTTATATAACCTAATTTCAATAAATTTTCGACGGTAGCTTCGAACAATTCACCCGTTTCTAAATGCTTAATTTTTGTATTTCCTGTGAAGTATTGAATGCCTCCTCCAGGCCTATCAAACCAAGGAGCAATTTTCCCACCTTCGACTTCAAATTCTATTAATATTTTGTATTTATGATAAGGTGCATCATCACTATGTAAAGCTAAAGCCCTTTGTTCGTATGGAATCCCCGCTGGAGAAACAAAGGTTCCATTCGGGCCTCCATATCTATCAATAATGGTTCCTTGTTCTAGTTTCATTTTCACAGGCTCACCATCAAATCCGTTATTTGGCGGCCAATTGATGTCTCCAGTCTCTTGATTATAGTATTTGGGATTATCATAAACCTCTTTGTATTTTAAATATTTTTCTTCACTTGGAGGATAAGACCAGCCTTCCAGTTTTGCCTTATCTGCTTTACTTATTTCTTTAACAGCTTTGCTGGATCCAGCCTCAATCTCCTTCTCAACCCGCTGAATCGAATCCTGCATCTTCGTTTTCGAAGCCTTATGGGCGTCGTTGACGTGGGCGGAGTAATTGGACCCTTTTCGGACGAGGGTGCCGCCTGCTCCTGCTTCCGCACCGCGGGCAATATCGCTCAAAGCGTCGGCGCTTTTGGCGAATTGTTTTTTAATGGCGAAGCCTGCGTCGTTGAGCCGGTCTTGAGCTTTCAGCCCATTCACCTTCATGCGGTTCGCCCAGATGTTTTTGCTGTCTTTAAGAGATTGTACCATATGTTCTGTTTTGCTTGAAATTTGGCCGATTGTGGCTGCGCTTTTAAATGAGCCTTTCGCCGCGGCAGCGCCTGGGATGATGTCAAGGGCGCCGAACACGCCTCTTTCAAACCTTTCGCCTGTGTTTAACTCCCGCTGCGTCATCCAGTCTTTTCCTGTTGCCGCGCTCGCGATATTGGCTCCTCCGTAGGCGACGGCCACCGTGAGACCTGCCGGTGCGCAAAAGATGGTGAGCACGATAATGCCTGCTCCGGCCAGAAGATCCCGCCATAATTCCTGATTCTTTTGGACATCGCCGATTGATTCGTATTCAAATCCGCGGGAAGAGGCAATCGCTTTCGTGTATTCTTCATACGATAACTCAATGTCGGGGTGGTTGATCTGGAATTCTTCAAATTCTTTGCTCAGTACGTGATCAAACGATTCCGAGTCTTTGAAGATATCATTTACGCTCACTTTCGCTTTGTCGGTTTCAACCGCTTGCTTGGACATGCCGTATCCGACGTAAGTGGTTTCCTTGGAGCCGATCCGGTTTACGGTGGTGTAATTATGTATGGTCAGTCCGCGCATTTTTTCGGCGAACGCGTCTATTTTTTTATAAAAAGGGCTGTCAATGTGGTCTGCCACCAAACTGCCGGCTTTCAGGCAAAAGTCGGCCAGCTTTTGATAATCCTTAAACAGTTCCTCGATCTTGCTTTTTTTGCTGGTGTGGGTAAAGCTGATCGACCTGTCGCTGTCCTTGTCTTTGATTTTGGATTCGATATCTTCCAAGAGATCATTGAGTTTTATAAGGCCGGATTTCATACCGCCGCCGTATTGGCCGCCCGTCAGCGCATCAAGACCGTCTTTCATGCCCTGCCATTCTTCCGGTACGTATTTCACATCCATTTAGATGATCGCCTCATTTCTATTTCTGAATCTTGTAGAGTTTTTGGAGCTCTTTATCTGTTTCATACATTTTCTCCATCGCATAACTGACAATGTGGGAAGCTATACAGTAATTATCAAACAGCTTCATCGTCTTTCCGAGAATATCCGCGTAGCTTTCAATCGCTTTTGATGCTTGTCCGGCTTTATAAAAATCGGATTCTGAGAGGTTTTTGATTTCCTTCTGAACCCCTTCTGTATAAATATCGCAGATGCTTTTCAGCTTATTGGAAATGGTGATCATTTCTTCAAACTCGAGATGGATGTTTGTACCGCCGCCTCCTGCTCCGCCTTCTGCATTCATATCATCGCCCTCCCTGCTCTGAAATTGATCTGCAGTGCATCATAGATCCGGTTGTTCATGATATAAAGGCTGATCCATTCATATCGATCATTTAAAGGATCAACCGAGATGAAGTCTTCGCCTTTTGTAAAGTAAAGTGTTGTCGTCTGGAAGCCGGGGTCTGCCGGTTTTTGCTGTGAGGCTAGCTTGAACGTTTCCACAGCAAGAACTTCTTTTTCATCAAGATTCATTGCCCTGACTTCCGCTTTTTCAGCGGCGCTCATCGGTTTTGTCAAAAAGGCGCGGTCTTGATCACGCGGCTCCCTTACTAAAAATGACACCTTTGAAATGAGCGATAAATAAACTTCGCGCTTTTCCACATAATCTAATGTGTACCCTTTGCCCGGGCTTATTTCAGTCAGGGCGATAACGCGCTCCTCGTCGTCCGGCAGAAATGCGCACATCACGTTATTAAAGCGCACGTATTCTCCGCTTTCTTGGTAATGTTGCAGCAGCTTAATCAGAAAAAAAGCGGTCTTGGTCAGCTTGCCTTCCTTTAAAAGAATGCCTTTTTCAATCAGGCTGTCCTTTGCTTTTATTGCACAATCCGGCTCGACCAAGGCCAGCTGTTCGCGTTCCGGAAGACCGAATATGTAGGAAACTCCGGCTGCTCCTGCTAAAACATACAGTTCTGCCGCCGACAGCGTATCTGCTTTCACCTGCATGTCATTCTCCTTCCCTGTTATAAGTTTTTGATTTCCTGCACTTCACTGAGCTGCGAAAAACCGTCGATGTGTTTTTCCAGCGCATCTAATGCAGCGGTATGCTCTTTCAAGGCGTCTTTCATATCGGCATTCAATTCAATAATCAGCTCAAGGTAGCTTAAAAATGCGTCGCGGGTTTTCCCGCTCCATTTGCCGCTTTCGACGTACGCTTTCAATTCCTTTGCTTTTTTGAGCGAATCGCCGACATGTTTTTCGATCGCTTTCGCATGGGAATGCGCTTTTATTGTTCCATTGTGTGAAATTTTCACAGTCTCTCCGCTTACTTTCGGATTCGCCGCTTGATAGTTGTAGTATCCATATCCGTCCATGACTCGGCTGTTCCTCCTCTACGCCTTTTTCTCTTCAGCTTCAGCTTTTGCTTTATAATACTCCCACTTGCTTTTCGCCTTCGTCTTGGCGCTTTGGATGTCATCGACCATATCTTTAAAATGCTTGACCAATTCCTTCAGCTTGGCATCCTTTTCATGGCGGGTATCCTCAAATTCGTGTGAAGGGATTTTCAAGTCCGGGAGATTGCTGTGGTAAGCCTTCAAACTTGCATCAATTTCTGCTAATTTCGTCTTGACATCGCTTTCTTTATCAGATAAATAGTCGTATAAATTTTTATACTCATCGCGTTTTCGTTCATTTTCCGTGTAGGATATGTGTAAAAAGTTGCCTACTGAATCCCAAAAACCTTCGCTCAAAGCAGCTTCCCCTTTCGTTTATCCTAGTCAATAAAAACTATTTTCCTCTAGTGGATGATATTGTAATAGGTTTATCTTACAGGATGGTCCCAGACGAATGAATAGGTTAAAAGAATTGTTTTCCGCGGCACAAAAATAAAATTACCAGTCGATAAGGATCTTTTATAAGCAAAAAGATCCAGTCTGATTTTCCTTGTTTTCCGGCCGATCATTTCCTGAGAAATATTTTCTTTTGAAGAACATTCCATTATAATGAACTTGGTTGGATTTTACATCGCGAAAGGAGAAGCGCCATGCGTGAACATAAAGGATGTATCAAGTGCGGAAGCACAGATGCGGGGCAAAAAGAAATCGCGACGACCGGCACCGGCCTGTCAAAATTGTTCGATGTGCAGCATAACCGTTTTCTCGTCGTTTATTGCAAAAACTGCGGGTATTCAGAGCTGTACAATAAACAATCTTCAACCGCCGGAAACATTCTCGACCTGTTCTTTGGAGGATGACGGCTCGAAAGGAGAAACGGTTATGGGGGAAAAATACGGTTCATTGATTGCCATATTTATTTTGGCATTATGTGTGCACTCCAACATTGTCGTAGAACATGCGCTCTTACAAACAATCATAAAGGCAGTTTCACTTTTTGTGATGATCGCTTCGGCGCTTGCAGCATTTGTCAAAGGCATCAGACAACCGTCATAATGGCGGGGAGGGGGCTTTAGTCATTCCCCCGCTCCCCGTGATTTGACTAAATCGAGGATCCATTCTTTTATATCGACAAGACGATTGTATGCCGGCATTGTATCGGTTCCGGTGATGATCATGGAGACGAGGGTGTCCTGCTTATGCAGTGCACCGTGGCTGGCTCCTCCGACGTGCGTCGGCGACCCTTCGCCGATAAATTCGTATCCGGGCTTTGCATTGGCGATCAAATAATCGCCTTCATGAGAAAAAAATGAAGCGTACAGTCTGGCCAGCGCATCAGGAAATTTTCCGTATGTCAGGCTGTTCTGCTCAACCGTCAAATCGAGAATATGTAAATCCCCTTCCAGCGTCCACGTTTGTCCAAATTCGTCCGTGCATTTGCCTCCCGGCCGAAATGTGAGCTTCCCGTGCTGCTCCCCCGAAACGGCCTCAATTGAATCCGCTTCATTTTTCCAGCAGATGATGTCGATCCGTTCGTCCTTTTGCAGAATGTCCGCTATCCTCTTGAGCGGAAGCTTCGCTTTATCGAGCGAATAGATGAACGCCATTCTTTCGTTAACTGCAAGAACGATGTCGTCATCGGCCGTCACACCTTTCTTTAATTTCACAATGCGAAAGGCGTCCAAAAGGCTTCTCAAATCAATCAATGCTTCTTTTTTATTGCCGCTGATCCAGGCCTGTCCGTTGTCCCCCATCACGATCCAAATGTGATCCTTTAAAGCGGCTTCCCATGACGAAAAACTGTCTAAAATCCTTTGAACATGCCGGTCGGCTTTCGCCACCCCCGCTGCGTCGTTCCTCCCGTGTTTATGCACGTGCTGGTCGAGATCGGGAAAATAGACGAGCGCAAGAGGCGGTACTTTGTTTGTTTGAATCAGATAGACCAATTCATTGGTTGAAAATCGGTCGTTAAAACCGAATTTTTTGAAAAGTGAGCGGTTGGCCGGATTCACTTTGGAAAAACCGCCGTACGAAAACAGCTGGGATGCGTTGATTTTGACTGACCGGTTTAATCCGGAAATCATTGAAAAAAGAAAGGGAATCTGCAAATAGCCGTCCCGGCTCCCCCTGTGCAAGAGCGCATTGATCGAGCACGTTTCGATTCCTTTTTCGTCAAGCTCTTCGTGAAGCGTCTTCACCTGTTGGCTTAAATGAACCTGATTCAGATTGTAAAAGACGTCTCTGGAGGATTGTTTGATGCCTAATTTCAGAAGCTCTCGAATGTGGCTGCCATAATTGATAATCCGTTTTTCCTTCGCGTTGTACCACACAAGGCCAGGCACTTTGTGCTGGTCGCTGTACACCCCTGTAAGCAATGTGCTGTCGACATTGACAGACATCGTCGGAAAAGGGCTGATCATATCAGGCACATAACGCCCGTTTTCCAGTAAATATTGCAGTCCAGGAGCCTGTCCGTTTTTCACGGCTTCTTTGAGCGGTTCATCCATTAATGAATCGATCAGCAACATGACGACTGATTTCTTGCTGCTCTCAGACATCGTTCTTCCTCCTCCCTTATACGTGAGCATTCCCTAAACCGCTCCGGTTATGAATGATCCCGTCTAAAATATCGCTGAAATCACGGTCCGATTTTTCGCGCAAATATTGATCGACGCTCATTTGATAGCGCCTGATGTCTTCATCCGAACGGAAAAAGGAAAGCAGCTGCTGTTCAATCGGCTGCTGTTTTTGCTGATTCAGTTCGATGACAAGGTTTTTCTTTTTCAGAATATCGAGATTCATCTCTTCCTGTCCGGGCAGCGCATGATAGATGAAAACAGGGAGCTGTTTTTCAATGCACTCGCTGATCGTGACGCCGCCGGGCTTCGTAATAATGCCCGACGCCTCCGCGTATAAGCGGTTCATTTCAGTCTTGCTTTCGATATAAGGCAGCGCTTTAATATATGGATTGTTTAAATCACGAACATACCGGTAGAGCTTTCGGTTTTTTCCGCATAGTATTTGGTATGCGACATTCCCGTTCGGCGACAGTTCCCGCACGAGTTTAAAAATGCCGCCCACCCCCATGCTTCCGCCGGTTATGAGGATGTTGCAAAACGCTTTTTTGTCCCCGTCCTGCTCAGGCTTTCTCTCCGTTTTATAGGAACGGTGCACAGGTATTCCGGTCAGAAAAATTTTCTCTTCATCAACGCCTTCTGCGATCAGCTGGTCTTTGATGTCTTTGATCGGCGCGAAATGATAATCAATCTTCTCTCTTCCCCAGATTCGGTTGACGAAAAAATCGGTATATACATTGGCCACTTTCATGTCGGGAAATTGGCCTTTTAAGCGGTTCAGCAAATAGGAGGGCAATGCATGCGTACAGAACACGATATCAGGCTTTTTTTCTGCAATAATCTGCTGCATGCCTTTCAAAAAGATCAGCTCATACAAGAGGTGGCGCTTTGCCGTTTCATGGCGCCCGCACGCCAGGAGATGATAGACCGAGCTGTAGACTTTCGGAAAATACTGAATCCATGACAAATATGCCGCAGAGGAGGCCTTTTCCAGCCGCCGATAAGCATGTGAAAAAATGTCGATTTTTTCACAGTGATGGGATTTGAGGAGCAGTTCTGTCTGCAGCGAATCGGCAACGTGATGATGACCGGTGGAAATGCTTAAAAAAGGGAAAATCAGAATCTTTGTCATCTCCATCCTCCATTTCAGAAGAAAAATGTTTTCCATTTATATTTTTCAAATATCCAGCCAAAATATAAGTGTATTTTTTCAGGAAAGGAAAGTGACGACTTGAGAAACTGTTTTTTGTCAATTTGGAGTGTAATTGACCCGTTTTATTATTTTTTTTCAAGACTGACACTCATTGACCAAACGAAAACGAGCATTTTTCGCGTCCGTCTAACAAAGTACAAAGGGATCGATGTGGTGTTAAGCGATGGGACGGTTATTAAGAAAAACGATGTTCTGATCAAAATTCATCTGCACAATATTAAGCTGATCAAGGAGCTTCAAAATATTAAGAGCGCTTTCAGAAGAGGCATTCTCATTTATCAAAAAGCGTATTTTTCAATGCCGATCTTGGCCGAATATATCAAAAATCATCACCGGTCAGACCAAATTAAAGGCATCATCGGCATCACTACGCTGCATAAAGGAGTTGAGAGGCTCGGTTTTGAAGCGGTTGAGCCTGCGAACCAGTTTTACAGAGTGTTCAAGAAGCTGACGCAGATACCGATCTTATATTTAACAACAAAGCAATTTTCTCTTCGCAAAATCCCCCCTTCCCAATATTTGTTTATTTCGAAAGAAAAATTGTTCAAGTCCTATCTGCAGAAATAAATAAAAAAGAGACTGATGCAAAAAAATGCAACAGCCTCTTCTTTTTATGAAATGTGATGGAACGTCATTTCCGGACGGCTTCCGATTCGGATGTTCGCCCCAGTCTGACCCAATCCCTCGCTGATATAAAACGGTTTGTCATGATGGTAGTGAAGACCTTTTATCATATTCATTCGCACAAGCTTTCCCATCTTCACGAGATGATAAGGCTTCGGCCAATGAATCTGACCGCCGTGAAAATGTCCTGAAAGAAGATAGTCAAAGTGAAATTCCTGCATATCAAGCACAACGTTCGGATCATGCGTCAATACAAGGTTGTAGCCCTCTTTAAGCCCTTTATATGAACCGGCAATATCGCTTCGCTTCGTGCTGTAATCATCAATCCCGATAATGTTGAGTGTCTCGCCTTCCACTTCAATGGAGACATGCTGGTTCTGTAGGGTGATGCATCCGTTATCTTCCAGTACACGTTTCAGCTTCCGAAAGTGTTCGTCTTTCAATAGGTAGTCATGGTTGCCGAATACAGCGTACATCCCGTATGCCGGCTTCAGTTTTTTCAAAGCTTTTAAGTAGTTTGCAAGCTTTGGAATATTTCTCTTCCTATCAAGAAAATCTCCTGTTAAAGCAATGAGATCCACTCGTTTTTTATTGGCAAGTTCAAGAATCCGTTCAGGTGAAATCGAAATGTTTTCTAAATGAAGATCGGACAGATGAAGAATGTTCAGCTTTTTCTTTAAAGCGGGAGCCTGCACGCGCTCGACCGAAATCGTGTTGACTTTCACATCTTTTGTATTGTGGTTCGCTTTATATAAAAAAGGCATGAGGCCTAAGATAATCAATAAACATGCGATAATAAACATTTCAATATCTCCTCCCTCTTACTAGTATAGTAAGTTGGCAGGCGGTTTTACAGTGGGAAATAATAGAATATCATTCTTTTTACCCATAACAAAACCGATTTCCAGCCGGAAATCGGTTCGCATTTTCACTCTTACAGAAACAAAATGAACAGAAGCAGCCCTAAAACGATTCGATAGATGGCAAACGGAACCAGCTTGATCTTGTTGATCAGCCGGAGGAAAAAACGGACGACAAAAAGAGCGACAATAAAAGCGCTGATAAACCCTGCGATAAAGAAAGGCAACAGGTCTGCACTCAAATATGCCCAGTTTTTGATTAAAGAGAGCAGGCTTGCACCCATCATGATCGGAATCGCCATGATGAAGGTGAAATCAGCGGCCGCTCTGTGGCTCAAGCCGAGAATAACCCCGCCTGAAATCGTCGAACCCGAGCGCGAGAAGCCCGGCCAAAGCGCCAGACATTGAAACAGCCCCATGCCAAGCGCCTGCTTATACGTCATCCTATCAACCGAATCTGTCGTATCCTTGCGCCGATTGATCCAGTCGGCTGCGAGCATCAGCACCGCACCGGCGATGAGACCGACCGCAACGGTGCGGACGGAAAACAAGTATTGATCAATATAGTCTTCAAATAAAAATCCAAGCACAGCGGCGGGAACAAGGCCTACAGCGATTTGGGCGATGGAAAGGCGGTTTCCCGATTTCTGCTCTTCCGTAATGTTTTTCTTCATGCCTAAAAGATTGAGAATCCGGTCTTTAAATACGATGGCGACGGCAAGGATGGAGCCGAGCTGAATCACGACTTTAAAGGTATTCGCCGCCTCCGGCGTAAGCAGTTCTTTCGATTTCAGCCAGACATCGTCAACAATAATCATATGCCCTGTTGACGATACAGGGGCATATTCGGTTAATCCTTCAACAATTCCAAGTATGATAGCGACAATAATATCCCAAATGTTCATATGTCATTCCTTTCGCTTCCTTAAAACTTGTCCTCTAATAAACTATTTATATTAAAAGCCGATTATGCAAGCGGGATTCAGACTTCTTCGTTTTTTTCGTAAAGGTGTGAACGCTGTTTAAACCATTCAAATAAATGCGTGACAACCACTTTGATGACCGCGTATCCGGGGATGGCGAGAATGACGCCGATCACGCCGAACAGCTTGGCTGCCGTCAGCAGCACAAAGATGATTGTTACCGGATGGATGTGCAGGTTTTTTCCCATAATCTGCGGCGAAATAAATTTTCCTTCAAACAGCTGCACCACAGTCCAAACGATGATCAGCTTCACAAGCATAAACGGAGAAGTGACCAAAGCGATGATGATTGCCGGCGTAATCGCAATCGTCGGTCCGAGATACGGAACGATGCTCGTACACGCCGCCACAAGGGCCAAAAGAGAAGCATAATCAAGACCGATGATCATATATCCGATAAACAACAGGCAGCCGATACAGAAGCTGACGATGATCTGCCCCCTGATATACGAACTCAGCCGGTGATTCATCTCGGACATCATCACATACGTCTGCTCCCGCAGGCGGACCGGTATGAGTTTTAGAATAAACAGCGGCAGTTTTTTGCCGTCTTTCAACAAGTAAAACAGGATAAACGGCACGGTCACAATCGAAATCACGACCTCTGTCACGGCGCCTATGAACGTTCCCACACCGGTAAACGTACTGTTTAAAATGGTGGTAGCTTGATCGGATAATTTGCTTGCCAAATCGGTCAGATTGATGTTCATCGTCTGCTGGACCTGATTAAAGAACTGGCTTCCGATCAGCTGTTTAATTTGGTCTTCCACAATGTGGACATACCTTGGGAAGTTATCGACAAGGCTTGTGATCTGTTCCCTTAACAGCGGGATAACAGAGACGATCGAAATCGTGATCAGACCGATGATCACAATGTAGAGAAGAAGAATCGAATAAATTCTTTTCACGTTTTTCCGCTCTAGAAAATCAACGATCGGATTTAACAAATAATAAACGACACCTGTCAGCACGACAGGCAGAGCGATGGTTTCCACAAGAACGATGAAAGGCGTGAAAATAAACGATGCTTTTGTAAATACAAGGATGTTCAGTCCGATCAAAAGCAGAATAAGCAGAAACAGGACGAATTTATTGTCTAAAAAAAACTTTTTAAACCTGCCGCCCCACATATGCAAAGAGTCCATGGCGATCCTCCATTAACGTTGGTTTTATAAATTAAATTGTACACTATTACTCCTCATACTAAAAATAAAACCATTGCTATTGGTCTTTTTTTCCGCTTGAAAACGTTTATTGTTATATAGATATACGCCGGCGTTTCCGTCTTTTTGTCTTTCGCCGGCAAAAGAAAACACTGTATAATAAACATATCCTACAGCGAAAGGGGAAAATAGCATGATGCGGTTCGGGGTAGTCGGAACAAATTGGATTACCGACCGGTTTCTTGGGGCGGCCCGTTTGATCGAAGATTTTCAATTAACCGCGGTATATTCAAGGACCGGAGAGCGCGGACGTGAATTCGCGCAGAAATACGGAGCCGAGGCGGTTTTTACCGATATCGGAGAAATGGCTGAGAGCGATGTTATTGATGCGGTATATATCGCAAGTCCCAACTCTTTACATAAAGATCAGGCAGTTACATTCATGAAAAGCGGAAAACACGTCCTGTGCGAAAAACCGCTTGCGTCCCATGTCAAAGAAGCGGAAGAAATGGTAAAAACAGCGCAGGAACACCGCGTAACATTTATGGAAGCGATGAAAACGACGTTTCTTCCGAATTTTAAAAACATCAGTCGCAACCTGCACAAAATCGGCAAAGTCCGCCGTTTTACAGCCAGCTACTGCCAATACTCTTCCCGCTATGACGCCTATCGAAACGGAACCGTCTTAAACGCATTTAATCCGGCTTTATCGAACGGTTCCTTGATGGATATCGGCGTCTATGGCGTTCATCCCGCGATCGTCCTGTTCGGCAAACCCCTCGAAGTCAAAGCGAACGGGCTGATCCTTGAGTCAGGGGCGGACGGTGAAGGAACAGTGCTGTTAAAATACAAGGAGCACGAAGCCGTACTGATGCACTCGAAAATCTCAAATTCCTTCATCCCGGCTGAAATTCAAGGAGAAGAAGGCTCTATCGTCATCGATAAAATCCACCGCCCCGAACAAGTCGACATCCGCTATCGGGACGGTCGGGTTGAACATCTTACGCTGCCTGATGACAAACCGGCCATGTTTTATGAAACAGAGGAATTCATCAATTTAATTAAACAAGGGCGGATCGAGTCTTCGCTTAACACGTTTGAACGTTCTATAGACACATTGGCGGTCATAGATGAAGCGCGCAAACAGATCGGTCTCGTTTTCCCCGCTGATCACATGTAGCAAATGAGCCGCCCCGGCTCGAATGAACGGGCGGCTCATCTGTTTTAGGACTGCGCCAAAAGATCGGCAAAGGCTTTGACATAGATCGGCAGGTCCGGCGGGCGGCGGCTTGACACGATATGGCCGTCGACGACCGCTGCTTCATTCACCCATATGGCTCCGGCATTTTCCATATCGTCTTTAATCCCCGGTGTGCTTGTAACCTTCCTGCCTTCCAATATTCCTGCAGAAATCAGCACCCAGCCGGCATGGCAGATTTGTCCGATGGGCTTCTTCCTTTCGTTGAACCACCGAATCATCTCCAGGACCTTGGGATATCTTCTGAGCTTGTCAGGCGCCCAGCCTCCCGGAACCAGAACGGCGTCGTATTCCTCAATGTTCACGCTTTTCAGCTCATAATCTGAGACAGCGGGCACTCCGTATTTGCCCTTGTATTCATGATCCGCTTTTTCACCAATGAAATGTACGATCGCTCCTTCTTCCTTCAACCTTAAAACTGGATACCACAGTTCTAAATCTTCGAATTCATCGCTGACAAGCGCGATCACTTTCTTGCCTTCCAGTCGCATGATTGATCCCCTCCTGTACAACCAGTGTACGATAGATGACAGTCTGTTTAAACCTATTTATACCCTTCCCCGTTCCTTTAAAAAGATGCTTTTCCCGGGCAAAAGGCTGCCGGATCGGCGGAAGCCTGATGTTTAGTCAATCTTAAATTTTTTCGTTAAATCGCGCAGTTCTTCAGCCATTTGTTCAAGCGTAGCCGCAGAAGAACTGATTTCTTCCATTGAAGCGAGCTGTTCTTCAGCCGAAGCGGCGATGTCTTGAATGCTTCCTGAGCTTTCACGCGATACGTCTGCAATTTCTTCAACCGCTCCCGCAACTTGCTGCGACCCTTCTGACAGCTCTTCAACCGCCGCATTCATCGTCTGCAGCTTGCCCGCGATTTCGTTTGTCATGTCATAAATCTGTTTAAAGCTTGTGTCTGTTTCATCTGTGATGGTGAGTCCCGACTGTACTTCACGGTTGACGTCCTGGAACATGTCCAGCGATTTTCCGATTTCATTGACGATTTCCTGAATGAGCGCTTCGATTTCTTTTGCCGAGGACGCTGATTGCTCAGCCAGTTTGCGCACTTCTTCGGCAACTACAGAAAACCCTCTTCCGGCTTCACCGGCTCTTGCGGCTTCAATTGCTGCGTTTAATGCGAGCAAATTCGTCTGGTCTGCGATTCCGTTGATCACCCGCAGAATCGCCGTAATGTCTTTTGATTTGCTTTCAAGTCCTTTCACGACGGATTCCGCTTGTTTAACGGAATGATCAATGGAATTCATCTGTCCGACCGTTTTTTGAACAAGCTCCCCGCCTGTACCGGCAATGTCCGTCGATTGAATGGATGATTCTGTAATGGATGCTGAGACTTTGGACATTTCATGCAAGCGGCTGTTCATGTCGGCCAGCTGCTGCGCACTGATTTCCACTTTTTCATTTTGGCTTTCATTTCCGTTTGAAAATTGTTCGATCGCAGATGTAATATGTTCTGTCGCCTTGCTTGTCTGATCCGCGCTCGCAGTCAGCTGCTCTGAAGAAGAAGCGACGTTTTCAACCGATGTCTGAATAACGCTGATTAAAGAGCTCAGCGATTCAGCCATATCGTTGAAGCTTGTGCCGAGCTGTCCGATTTCATCTTTTGAACGGACAGTGATTTTTTGCGTCAGGTCGCCTCCGCTGATGCTTTTCGCAGAGGAAACGAGTTCGCGGAGCGGCCCTGTGATCGATCTTATAATGAGAATCATGAGAAGCACGCCGATGATGATGCTGGCGCCCAACGTAATCAGAGCGGCATTCAGCACAGGCTGTGACGCTTCTTTTAATTCAGTGATGTAAATGGTTCCGCCGATTTTCCAGCCGGTCAGCTTATTGGTCGCGAAAGCCATCTGTTTTTCGCCGTCAAGCGTGTATTTGAATGTTCCTTTGTCATTGGCGTATACCTTTTCCACCCAGCCGCCTTCGACATCTGAGCCCGCATCATGTTTCGGGTGGGCGACAAACTTTTTATCAGCGCTCGTGATAAAGGCAAAGCCTTTTTTCCCGATGGTTACGCGTTCTGTCGCTTTAATGAGCTCTTCGATTTTCATATTGACGGCGACAACGCCGGAGCCGTCCTCATGCATCTTGGCGATGGTGATAACCACCGTTCCGGTTGACGCCGTTTTGTAGGGGTCTGTGATAACGACTTCGCCCTTGTGTTCAGCGGCTTTTTTATACCAGTCCCGCTCTACCGGATTATATCCGCTCGGCATCTTTTGATCCGGGTAGCGGATGAACTTCCCGTCCTTTGATCCGGTAAAGATTCCTTCAACGTCGGGATGGAGCTTGGCGAACTGTTCGAATTTCACTTTCAAAGAGTCGCTTTCCTTCCCTTTAAAAGAGTTTTCGTTAATGAACCCGCTGAAATAGGACATGGCGTTTGTTTTCTGGCTGATATTCTGATTGATGATTTCATTCAGCTGATTAACGTTTTCACGCGCATTGTCCATAATTTCCCCGTCAAGCGTACTGCTTGCAGTTTGATACGCACTATAGGAGAGGACGATGATTGGAACAGTTAAGATAAGCAAGAATGAAAGAATTAATTTCTTTGCAATGGAGGGACGTTTCATCCAATTTACAATGTTTGACATATAATTGTTGACTCCTCTTTTCTGTTATATTCCTAATATCGGATTCTCTTAAAAGTTTTTATATGGATTTTATAACTTTTTATAGTCTAAAATAACTAAAAAACATCCGGCGGATAACCGGATGTTTTAAAGCTATTCAATCTTAAATTTGCGTGTCAAATCACGCAGTTCTTCAGCCAGCTCCGCCAGTGTCGTGGAGGATGCGCTGATCTCTTCCATTGAAGCAAGCTGTTCCTCAGCTGAAGCAGCGATGTCCTGAATGCTTGCCGAACTTTCTCTCGATACATCAGCGATTTCTTCGACCGCGCCCGCAACTTGGCGGGAGCCTTGCGTCAATTGTTCGACAGCGGCATTCATGGTCTGCAGCTTGCCAGCGATATCATTGGTCATATCGTAAATCGTTTTGAAGCTTGTCTCTGTTTCATCGGTGATTCGAAGTCCTGACTGTACTTCATGATTGACCGATTTGAACATGTTCAGGGAGTTGTCGATCTCCTTGACGATTTCCTGAATTAAATGTTCAATTTCCTTCGCCGAGTCGGCGGATTGTGCGGCGAGCTTCCTGACTTCTTCCGCCACTACCGAAAAGCCGCGGCCCGATTCTCCGGCCCTTGCCGCTTCGATCGCGGCATTGAGCGCCAGCAGATTCGTTTGGTCGGCGATTCCGTTAATCACGCGCAAAATGCTTGTGATATCTTTGGATTTAGCTTCCAGTCCTTTGACGACGGCTTCCGCTTGCTTGACAGACCGATCGATCGAATTCATTTGGCCGACCGTCTTTTGAACAAGCTCTTCTCCTTTGCCGGCAATCTCAGTCGATTTCAGCGACGCATCGGTAATCGCAGCTGATGTTTTTGACATGTCATATAACCCGTTGTTCATTTCATTCAGCTGATGCGAGCTCGCTTCCACTTTTTCTTTCTGGCTTTCATTTCCGTCGGAAAATTGTTCAATGGCCATTGTAATATGCTCAGTCGCTTTGCTTGTCTGCGCCGCGCTGGCATGAAGCTCTTCAGATGAAGAAGCTACATTGTCAACTGATGATTGGATGACGCTGATTAAAGATCTCAGCGATTCGGCCATTTCATTAAAGCTTGTACCGAGCTGACCGAATTCGTCTTTTGAACGGACTTCGATTTTTTGCGTCAAATCGCCTCCGCTGATGCTCTTTGCGGATGACACGAGCTCGCTTAACGGCTTGCTGATTCCGCGGATAATAAAGTAGATGAGAATGCCGCCGAGCACGATCGCCGCTGCCAAAATGATTATCGCCATGTGGAAGACGGGCTGGGCGGCCTCTGATATCTCATCTGTGAACATCGTTCCGCCGATTTTCCAGCCGGTCAGCTTGTTCGTCGTAAAAGCCATTTTCTTTTCTTTTCCTTCAAATGTATATTGAAAATCGCCTTTCTCACTGCCGTACATTTGTCCAACCCAGTCGCCTTTGCCTTCGGTTCCGGCTTCGATTGTCGGATGGGCAACATATTTTTTGTCATTGCTTGAAATAAACGCAAAGCCGCTTTTTCCGATGTTGACGCGCTCTGTCGCTTTGATGAGTTCATCGATTTTCATGTTGACGGCAACAACTCCTGAGCCGTCCTCCGTCTGCTTCGCAATCGTAATGACCATCGTTCCGGTTGACGCTGTTTTATAAGGGTTTGTGATGATCACCTTTCCTTTATTTTCAACGGCTTGCTTATACCAGTCCCTGTCCGCCGGGTTATAGCCTTTCGCCATTTTCTCGGCGGGATATCGGATGAACTTGCCGTCTTTTGAACCTGTGTAGATCGCTTCCACATCCTGATTCAGCTTGGCGTACTGCTCGAGTCTTTCTACGAGTGATGCGTTCTCTTTTTCTTGATAAAGCTTTTCATTTACCAAGCCGCTGAAAAAGGAGACGGCCTCCTCTTTCTCTCCGATATTCTGGTCTATGATCTCATTCAGCTGTTCGACATTATCGCGTGCGCTTCTCATGATTTCCGTTTCAAGAGAGCTTCCCGCCGTTTGGTACGCACTATAGGATAAGGCCAAAATCGGCAAAGTTAAAACCAATATAAAGCTGAAAAACAGCCTTTTTGAGATAGACGGACGTTTAAGCCAGTCCAATATCTTTTTCATTTAGTATAACTCCTTTAGCTTCTAGATTATGAAACTAATATCGGAGCTTTCATTTACTTTTGCATATTAAAAAACTTTAAAAAGTATTTCTGAAAATTCTTGAAGATAGAACTGAAAAAAGAGGCTGACCAGCAGCCTCTTTTCATCAAATCTTAAACTTTTTCGTTAAATCGCGCAGCTCTTCAGCCATCTGTTCGAGCGTTGCAGCGGATGAGCTGATTTCTTCCATGGAAGCCAGCTGTTCTTCCGCTGAAGCGGCGATGTCCTGAATGCCGGCAGAGCTTTCACGCGATACGTCGGCGATCTCTTCGACCGCATCGGATATTTCGTGAGAACCTGTTGATAAATGCTCTACGGCGGCATTCATCGTTTGCAGCTTGCCTGCGATTTCGTTTGTCATGTCGTAAATGTGTTTAAAACTAGATTCCGTTTCTTCGGTAATTTCGAGTCCTGACTGTACTTCCTGGTTGACCGATTTGAACATGTTGAGCGAATGTTCGATTTCCTTAACGATATCCTGAATCAGCGCTTCGATTTCTTTTGCCGATCCCGCTGATTGAGCCGCAAGCTTTCTGACTTCTTCAGCGACAACCGAGAAGCCTCTGCCTGATTCGCCGGCCCGCGCTGCCTCGATGGCGGCGTTCAGAGCTAATAAATTCGTTTGATCGGCGATTCCGTTTATGACGCGCAGGATCGCGGTGATATCTTTCGATTTCGCTTCAAGCCCTTTGACAACCTGTTCAGCCTGTTTGACAGACCTGTTGATCGAGTTCATCTGCCCGACGGTTTGTTGGACGAGCTCTCCGCCTGTTTCGGCAATTTCCGTCGATTTACCCGAGGATTCTGTAATCGATTCTGACACGCCTGCAATTTCATTCAGCTTCTCATTCATTTGGCTGAGCCGCTGTGAGCTTTCTTCGACTTTTTCGCTTTGACTTTCAGCGCCGCTTGAGAACCGCTCGATGGCTAATGTAATGTGCTCGGTCGCTTTGCTTGTCTGGTCCGCGCTTGCCGTCAGCTGCTCTGAAGAAGATGCCACATTGTCGACCGATTCTTGAATCGTGCTGATCAGAGAGCGCAACGAGTCAGCCATTTCGTTGAAGCTTGTGCCCAGCTGGCCGAATTCGTCTTTGGAGCGGACATCGATTTTTTGTGTCAGATCTCCTTCGCTGATGCTTTTTGCAGAAGAGACGAGTTGATTTAAAGGCTTGCTGATCGCGCGGACGATAAAGTAAACAAGGATGCCGCCGAGAATAATGGCGCCTGCCAATGTCATGACTGCCATGTGAAGCACTGGCTGGGCAGCGTCTTTAATCTCCGCTGTATTCATCTTTCCGCCGATTTTCCAGCCGGTTAGTTTGTTTGTCGTGAAGACCGTTTTTCTTTTCTTTGCCTTTTTCATTGAAGGTGAACAAGCCGCTCTCTTTGCTGAACATTTGCTCTGTCAGATCAGCTTCTGCATCTGTGCCGGCTTTTATTTTCGGATGGGCGACATACGTTTTCCCTTCACCGATGATGAATGCATAGCCGGTTTTTCCGATGCTGATGCTGTTTGCCGATTTGATCAGCTTGTCAATGTTCAAGTCAAGGGCGACGACCCCAGAACCGTCTTTATTCTGCTTGGCTATCGTGACGACCATATGGCCTGTTGATGCGGACTTATAAGGTTCAGTTACGATCGTTTTCCCTTTTTCCTGGACAGCCTGTTTATACCAGTCGCGTTCTACCGGGTCATACCCGTCGGGCAGTGGAGCATTCGGATATTGTGCGTAAACACTATCTTCCGATCCGGTGAAGACGAGTTCAACATCGGGATTCTGTTTTGCAAACTGCTCAAACCGTTGTTTAATGGCAGTCTGGCCTTTCTCTTTGTACGCTTTTTGATCAATCCATTCGCTGAAATACGCAATGGAAGTCTCCTTGCTGCCGATATCTTGCTGAATGATGTCGTTCAGTTCATCGATATTGTCTTTCGCACTTCTCAAAATCTCATCCTCAAGCGTGCTGCTGGCCGTAAAATATGAAGTAACCGAAAGAACCAAAATCGGAATTGTTAAAATGAATATAAAAGAGAAAATTAATTTTTTAGAAATAGAAGGACGTTTCATCCAATTTAAAAGCTTTTTCATGTGTGATTCCCCTTTCTCTACTTTTATCGGAGACGGGGTCTGTTTTTTAAATAAAAAAAGCGGAAAATTAGACCGTTTTCCTGCCCAAGCATCAGGCATACGCTAATAAAAAAGGAAAAGGGTGTATCCTATGATAAGTGTTTCGGGCTACCGGCTCCGTCCTGAGGATATCGAAAAACTGAATGTCAGTCAGACGCAGAGAGACATCGCCAACCGGATGCTGGCCATGCCGTCCGGATATAGATACGGTTCAATCTCAGAGCTGTTATTTGAGCTGAGATTCAGAGAGCATACCGTCAAATCGGCCAGAGAGCTGATCAACAGCGGAGCGAAGTTTGCCACCTTTTCAAAGACATACGGGAATGAAGAGTTTTGGAGGGTGACGCCTGAGGGGGCTTTGGAGTTGAAGTACAGGGCACCGGCTTCAAAGGCGATTCGAAATATTTTTGAAAGCGGCCCTTCTTATGCTTTTGAGTGCGCGACTGCGATTGTCATCATTTTTTATATGGCGCTTCTCAAAACGATCGGCGACCAGACATTTGACCGGAATTATCAAAGGATCATTTTATACGATTGGCACTATGAGCGGCTGCCGATCTATACGGATAAAGGAAACGACTACCTTCCGGGAGACTGCCTGTATTTCAAGAACCCTGAATTCGATCCCTCAAGACCGCAGTGGCGCGGAGAAAATGCTATTTTACTTGAAAATAATCTCTATGCGGCACACGGCCTGGGGATCTTAAGCGGCGAAACAATCATTGAAAAACTGAACGGGCTGAGAAAGCCTCATGCACAGACGTCCGCCTATCTGCTTTCCCAAGTGACGCGGGTTGATATTCCGGCATTAATTCAAATGATCAGATAGCACATCGGCCGGCACAAGCTGATCCATCAGCTCCTTCACCGTCGTTTGCTCGACGGTGGCCCGCACGCTCTGTCCGGCCCACAATGACATGTTATCCGTATTCCCGTCAAGCTTCGCCTGTTTTCTCATCGGTTGCGTCAGCGTGTTTTGCAGAGGATAAGGCAGCGCTTCAGCTTCTTCCTGGCGTCTGTCTTCCATCCACTGATTGACGATGCCTCTTGCCGGCTTCCCCGAGAACAAACGGGTCAGGCTTGTGTCGGTTTCAACCGCTTCGAACAATTTTTGTTTGTAGGCAGGGTGTGTTCCGCTTTCTTCGCACGTCAAAAAAGCGGTACCGATTTGAACGCCCTGTGCGCCGAGGGCAAAAGCTGCAGCAACACCTCTTTTGTCAAAAATGCCGCCCGCTGCGATAACCGGAACCGACACATGATCTGCCGCTTGGGGAATTAAGGACATCGAGCCGACAGCAGGCTCTCCCTTCGTTTTCAAGAAGGCTCCCCTGTGGCCGCCCGCTTCACTACCTTGAACAACGATGACATCCATCCCCAGTTCTTCAAGCAGCACGGCTTCTTCAACTGAAACCGCGGTGCCTATTAAACAGCAGTTTCGGTCTTTCAGTTCCTTGACGGCATCGGCCGGCGGAGGGCCAAACGTAAATGAAACGGCGCTGATTCCTTCCTTTAGAATGATTTCTATTTTCTCGTAAAAATCGCCCCAATCTTGTCTCTCATCTGTCACGGGTGAAGCCGAATGCGCCAAAGGTATCTTCTCCTGCCACCCTTCATATTCTTCCCGGCTGACGGTTTCCCGTTTTTCCGGAATGAAGAGGTTGACTTGAAACCCGGCTGATGTCAGCTTTTTTGTTTCCAGAATCTGTTGTCGAAGAACTTCCGGCGTCAAATAGCCGGAGGCAAGGCCGCCTAAGCCGCCGCAGTCAGATACGGCTGCGGCGAGCCTTGGCGTTGTCGGTCCGCCCGCCATCGGCGCCTGGATCACAGGCTTTGACAAAGAGAGGCGTTCCATGAACTGATTCACTTTTATTTCCTCCTTTTAATCGGATAAAATTTTAAAATAGCACGTCCGGTGCCTCGGGCCGTCGAACTCGCAGAAATATATGCCTTGCCAAGTCCCGAGGACAAGCCTGCCCCCTTCAATCAATATATGCTGCGATGCGCCCACCGTGCTCGCTTTCAAATGCGCCGCTGTATTCCCTTCCATATGGCGGTCAAGCTCATCTTCCCACGGATACACTTCATCGAACCTTCTCAGCATATCGCGTTTGACATCGGGGTCGGCATTTTCATTGATCGTTATACCCGCCGTCGTATGCGGACAGTAGACGATAACAGCGCCGCTGGAAACATCGTTTTCTGAGATGAATCTTTGGACGTCATTTGTGATATCAAGCATTTCATCGCGCCGGTTTGTTTGAATCTGTATTTTTTTCAACATACGAATCCGCTCCTTTCTTGGCACCCTTTCTCAATTCGTTACAAATCGCCGATTTCCTGTCTGATCAAATAAACGCGCGCCTCATAGGGTCTCATCATGAAAGATGTGAGGTGCTTGTGCGCGTTGATATCCAAGTTTGACAGCAGCAGTCCGTTCGAACATAACGGATATGCGGGATGATGGTAAAACGCCTGGCGTGCGCTGAGGTTCACGATCACGATGGCGGTTTCTTCTTCAAGCTTTCGCAAGTATGCAAAAATCTGCCGATCCTCAGCCAGAAGCAGTTTATATGATCCGTCGATGAAGACGTCATACCGTTTTCTGATTGCGACTAACCGTTTATAAAAATGATAGACCGACCGGGGGTCATGCTGCTGATGAACGACATTGATCAGCTTGTAATTTTCGTTCATGCGCAGCCACGGTTCCCCTTTGGTAAAGCCGGCATTTGGCCGATCAGTCCATTGCATAGGCGTGCGCGCGTGATCCCTGCTCTTTTTCCATACCGCCTTCATGATGTCTTCGTGTGAGCGGCCCTTTTCTTTTTGAATCCGGTAATAATTTTTAATCGAGACGTCATCATAATCGTCTATATCTAAGAAAATCGCGTTTGTCATTCCGATTTCCTGCCCTTGATAAATAAACGGGGTGCCTTTCATCAAAAAATACATTGCAGCTAAGGCCTTCGCGCTGACTGTTCTGTATTTCCCGTCATCTCCCCAAACTGAAACGGCCCGGGGCTGATCATGATTTTCGATAAAAAGCGCGTTCCAGCCTTTTCCTTCAAGAGCAGATTGCCAGTTTGACAAAATCCGCTTGAGTTCGGGGATATCGGGTTCTCCGCCTTCAATATCCCAAAGCCCGAGGTGTTCAAATTGAAAAATCATGCTGAATATACCGTTTGGTTCTCCAACCCAGTCCTCCGCTTCTTCAGCGCTGACACCGTTTGCTTCGCCGACTGTCATGATATGTGGATACCCGGCGAACGTATTCTCTTTTACATCCTGCAATAACGCCATAATCCCTTCGACATTCATATGATAAGCAAATGAAGGCACGAAAGGGCGCCCTTCCGGATTCGGCAGATCCGGCAGCCCTTCTTTTTTCTTAATGTGCGAAATCGCGTCAACCCTGAATCCGTCGATTCCTTTTTGAAGCCACCAGTTGATCATGTCATAAAGAGCGCTTCGCATATCACTGTTTTCCCAATTCAGATCAGGCTGCTTTTCGTGAAAAAGGTGCAGATAATATTGCTCTGTTTTTTCGTCATAAGTCCAGGCTGAGCCGCCGAATATGCTTTCCTAGTTGTTCGGTTCGCTTCCGTCCTTTCCGTCATGCCAAATATACCAGTCCCGTTTCCCGGAATTCCGCTCTGCTCTTGATTCGATAAACCAAGGATGTTCATCGCTCGTATGATTGATGACAAGATCGATGATCAGTTTCATTCCGAGCTGATGCGCTTCAGTTAATAGTTCGTCAAAGTCGTCCATCGTGCCAAATTCCGGCATGATGCTTTGATAATCCCTGATGTCGTAGCCGTTATCTGCATTGGGAGAATCAAAGACCGGACAAATCCAAATGGCATCTGCCCCGAGCTCCCTGATATACGGAAGCTTCTCTCTGATCCCGTTGATATCTCCGACGCCATCCCCGTTCGAATCCATAAAACTGCGCGGATACACTTGATAAACGACTGCCTCTTTCCACCATGCCCTCGCCATTCAAACACCCCTTGTTGTGAAGACATTATGATATATGAATAAAATATTTTTAGACTCCGAACATAAACATCCTATAAACTTTGATATACCAACGATTATACGTTTCTCAATACTAAATATGCTTTGCGGACTATAAATCCTTTGAAGACAGCAAGGGTGACGGCAAGAGTAGGTGAAAGAAGCTTTAATCCTTTTGAAACGGAGCATCTGTTAATACAGAATATGTAAAGCATAAATTACAGTTGCTTTTTTACCTATCGGTAAGTAAAATAAATATATAGATTATGCTAAGGATGATTTCAATGAAAAAGAAAATGAACACCCAAGATGCGATTGTTGAAGCAGCATTTACTCTTATTGCCCGACACGGCCTAAAAGGCACGAGCCTTTCAATGATTGCATCGGAAGTCGGCATTTCTAAACCGGCTATTTACTATTATTTCCCTTCTAAAGAAGAGCTTATCGATTATCTATTTCACATCGTATTTGATGATCACAATTTCTCTGAATATTTTTCAATCAATGAGTACACGAAGGAGAACTTTAAAAAACGATTAATAACAGACGGCGTACGCTATTTTGAAGAGTATAAACATAACTCTCCTGCTTTAAAAGTGGTACACGAGTTTGTTTTAAGTGCAGCACAAAAACCAAGATATGAGAAAAAGCTTAAATCTATCATGGAACAATTCTTAGAAGGTTTTGAAGCATTGCTTTCCTACGGTGTCGAACTCGGTGTCATCTCTTCTAAAAACACCAAAGTGAATGCACACTCCCTTGCCCTGATCATTGATAATTTGGGTAACTTTATGATTTTAGGAATTGAGATGGATTATAAAAAAGTATGGGAAACAGCAGTCAGTAATGTAATGAAAGGCAGTGAAAGATTTTGAATCAGGAAACGATTATTGGATTGTCTAAAATAGAGAAAACCTTATATTGGATCATTCCACCGGTTTTAGGAGCTGTTCTTGGATGGTTTTTGCCTGTTATAGCCGATTGGGTATTGACCATTCCAATCGTTCCTTTTAAAGGGCCTTTGGAATTTATCACATCACTAAACAGTTTCTGGGTTTCAATTATCGCTGCATTTATCGGAATCGTTGCCGGCCTATTTTTTTCACAATATATTTTCACTGAAATTCTTCAAGTGTTCATTTCTGATCAAAACGTGAAGCTGTTGTTTAAAGAGAAAGAAGAAGTGATTGAGAAAAAAGACATTTCTGCAATTTATCTTGAGAAGAAGGATCTTGTTGTTCTTGGTCATAAGGGCACTGAATTGTACCGTGAACAACTTGAATCAAAGAGAGCGCTAGCAGAAAGTGCTTTTAAACATCACGGCTATAAATGGGCAGACGAAGATCCCTTTAAGAATGAGTATCAACGCTGGGTTGCGGATCACCCCGATTTTCCCTCGCATATCAATACGCTACTTTTAGCCAGAGAACGAGCTTTACTGGATAATAAACATGAAGAGGCAAAAATTCTGCGCAAAGACCTGGCAAAGCTTGGAGTGGTTATTCAGGATGAAGATAAACGGCAATACGTAAGGATGGTATCGTAATATTTCAGTTGCGAACGCCTAAAAAAGAACATTTGGAATAAATTAAACACCGCTCTTTTTGCGAAAGAGCGGTGCAAATCCATCAGCGGACCGTTACGTCCCAATTGGAAATATTAATTTGTCCTGTGCCTCCGAAAACTTCAGTACCGAATTCCACACTGCTGACATACTTTGTTTTGGAAAGCCACTGTTTGGAGTCGGCAAGATAATTCGTGAAATCCCGAATATTCAGGTTCGCACTTTGGGTGTTTGCTGTTCTGATAAATGAAAACACGTTCCACCCTTTGCCGCCTCCAGCATCAATATAGCCTTTATATACTTTCCAACTGTGCCCGCCAATCGATACAGTTTCGACATAGGAACCGGCAGGTCCGGCGTTTGTGTTATTGAGCCAGATCATAATCTCATCGGTTGGAGCCGAATCCCAGCTCGCCTTGTTTGTATTGTGGAGCCAAATGTCATATGCGGCATTGTATGTGCCGTTTGCGCTGATCGAATAGCTGACTTTCGTGTTGATGTTTTTTTGATCTGACAATCGCGTCGGGAAGCCGCTTCCGGCAGTATAGCCTTCAGTCCAATGCCAGCCGCTGACGATCGACGGATAAGCTTTTACCGTGCTTGTATTGCTCGGCCAATTCCACACCCAGCCCATATCTGAATCACTATTATGATAAATGGTCTGCCACCAGCCGCTGACCTGGTCGGCTCCCCATACATTGTTGAATATGTAGTATTTTTTGTTTTTAAAATACAATTTATCCGACGGGTTTGATGACGAAGCGGCAAATGCTGAGAGCGGCCCTGCCAGCACTATGATGCATACGGCACCCCATAGCAGAATGGATTTTAGCAAATGGTTGTTTTTCACGTATTAAAAACCTCCTCATATTTATACATCATATTATAAAAAAGAACGACAAGGTGCACATTCGTAAAAAGTCATGATTTTCCATAGATATATCCTCTTATCTTTGAATAAATATCCATTTTATTGAAATAAGGAACGGCCATCGAACTAAAAAACAGCCGCGGCCAACCGCAGCTGTTTTTAAAAATCCGTTTTTTTCACTTCGATGAAACGGATATGATGATCTTCAGCATCAAGAATTTTAAATTCGCACCCCTCAGTTTTAAGGATGTCCCCGTTTTTCAGCTCCATCTTTTGCGTCAAAAGCCAGCCGGCGATCGTATCGACTTCTTCGTTTTCTATCGCGATATGAAGGAGGTCATTCACTTCGTCGATTAAAGCTTTTCCGTCCATAATATAATGATGTTCGCCTTTTTTTATAATGTGCGGCATTTCGTCCTGATCAAACTCATCCCTGATTTCTCCGACGATTTCCTCTAATATGTCTTCTACCGTAACCAGCCCTGCCGTTCCGCCGTACTCATCAACAAGAATGGCCATATGGATCCGTTCCTTCTGCATGCGAATCAAGAGCTCCTGGATCGGTATGTTCTCAATCACCCTGATGACAGGCCTCATTAAGTCAGTTAAAGGAATCGTCTCGTCGAGAAAATACGATTTAAACAAGTCCTTGCTGTTGACAATTCCGATAATATGGTCTTTATCGTCCTTAATAACCGGATATCTCGTGTAGCGTTCATTAATGACGGTTTCAATCGCTTCTTTTATGGATTGATCGGCCAAAAGCGTCGCCATCTCCGTTCTCGGCACCATGATTTCCCGGGCCAGCCTGTTGTCAAATTCAAAAATTTTGTTGACGTATTTATACTCAGACTGATTGATTTCCCCTTTTTTATAGCTTTCAGACAGCATAAGCCGCAGCTCTTCCTCACTGATCGCCACTTCATGCTCTTTAACAGAATGGAACCCGAACAGCTTCGTTAACAGCCGGGCCGAGCCATTCAACAGTTTGATAAACGGAAACATGATTTTATAAAACAAAATGAGCGGCTTCGCCGTCCATAAGCTGACGGCTTCCGCTTTTTGAATCGCAATTGTTTTTGGCGCAAGCTCGCCGACCACAACGTGCAAAAATGTAATGATGATAAATGCGGCAACAACCGAAGCCACTCTTAAAACGGACTCAGGCAGGCCAAATAACTCAAAAAGCGGGTGAATGATCTGTTCGAATGTCGATTCTCCGAGCCAGCCGAGCCCTAATGCGGTGATGGTAATGCCGAGCTGGCAGGCAGACAAATATTCATCAAGATTTGTCACCACTCTTTTGGCCGCAATCGCCCGCTTATCCCCGCTTTCAACGAGCTGATCGATTTTTGTGCCGCGGATTTTGACGATCGCAAATTCGGCGACAACGAAAAAAGCCGTAGCTGCAATTAAAAGTATGACGAGTATGAGATTCAGGATATTCAAAAAAAGCCCTTACCAAATATGGTAAGGGGCCACCTCCTTAAAACGAATGGTTAGTCATTACGACCGGACAGGAAAATTGCGACGAAGCGCAGCAGCTCAAACAGCGAAACAAGCGCTGCTGCGACGTATGTCAGAGCCGCGGCATCCAGCACCTTGCTGACGCCTCTTTCCTCCGTATTGCGGATCATTCCTTCTGAAACGATGATCCTTTTTGCCCGGGAGCTTGCGTTAAATTCAACAGGCAATGTCACAAGCTGGAAGAATACGGCCGCAGAAAACAATATGATGCCGAGTCCGATCAGATTCAGGCTTCCGAGCAGCATTCCGCCGATAAACAAAAACGGCGCCACTCCCGAAGAAAAGTTCACGACCGGAAACATCTTATGCCTCAAAACAAGTGCGCCGTATGACTCCTGGTGCTGCAGGGCATGTCCGCATTCATGGGAAGCAACGGAAACCGCTGCGATTGAACGGCCGTAGTATACGGGTTCGGACAGGCGCACAACGCGTGCTGTCGGGTCATAATGGTCTGTCAAGGTTCCTCTTACCGGTTCAACCGGGACATCGTAAAGGCCGTTTCGGTCGAGAATCTGTCTGGCCACTTCGGCTCCAGTTCTCCCGCTTGACGCCTCTACTTTTGAATATTTTTCAAAGTTGCTCTTTACTTTAAATTGTGCCCAAATCGATAAACCTAATGCAGCAAATGTTAACAAGTAAAAAATCATGCTCATGCAATCATCTTCCCTCTTGTGATAAGTTGTTTAAAAATTGTAATTGTAAATATATTTTAGCCCGAGGGATTTCCTTTTGTACAGAAAAGTGCACTATTTGTTTCTTCGCGGCAAACAAACCCCGATAAAGATCAGCACCATTCCTGAAATCATGAAGTATAAAGGCGGCCTAGTGAACAGCTCCTTGAAAAATTCCCTCCAGAACACCTCATCAGAGGAATGATACACGGCGTTTAAATCAAAAATGAATTGAATGGACGACGCCGCCATCAACTGGACTCCGATCAGTATGAAAAAGAGCCTCATTAAACAGGACATTTCGCTCCCATCCCTCATTCGTTTATAAAAAGTGTATGGAAGGACGGGAACCGATATGACGCCGCAGCGAAAATCTTCAGCTCTACCGGTTATTGTCGGTTAACGAAGGTTTATTATTACCTGAAAAATTTTTGCAAAAGAGGGATATACTGATTAAAAAGGCGAACTCGGGTGGTGACACGGTGAAAGTAACGGATCAGGAAAAAGAACAGTTAAGCACGGCGATCGATAAAATGAATGAAGGGCTTGATGCGTTCATTCTTCTCTATAACGAATCGGAAAAGGACGAGCAGCTGATCGAATTTGAAGAAGAAACGGCAGAGATGATCAGACAAGCGATTGAACAGCACGGGAAAGTTAGCACCAATCAAAAGTTAAATGCGATCATCAAAGAAATTTTATCATTTTCCCTGCGGAAAGACGGTGAAGAAGCATGAAATCAAACCGTGTATTCATCGCATGGCTGAGGTGGCCTATATATGTCCGCATCGCAATCATTATCCTTTTATTGATCCTCCTTTTCGGTCAGCTGATCACCTTCGTCGAGCCGCAGCAGTTTTCAAATGTTTTTGAAGGCATATGGTGGGCCCTGATCACCGTGTCCTCAGTCGGATACGGCGATTTTGTCCCTAAAACAGCGCTCGGCAAAATCGTCGGCATGCTCCTGATTTTAATAGGGGCAGCGTTTGTCACGGCCTATTTTGCAACGATGGCGACGGCCGCTTTCAGCAAGCAGCAGCGCTACGCCGAAGGCAAGGTGAACTACAGAGGCAAGGGGCATATGATCCTGATCGGCTGGAACGAGAAATCCAACAAGCTGATGAGGACGCTCCAGGCCGCCGATTCAAACAAAACGATCGTCCTCATTGATGAAACGCTAAAGGAAGGTCCCCTGATGGAAAACATTCATTTCATCAGAGGACACGCAGCGGATGATGCCACACTGCAAAAAGCGAATATCGAAGAGGCTGAAATCGTCTTTATAACCGCCGATCAGCATAAAAGCGAAATATCTGCAGACATGCAGTCGGTCTTAACATTGCTGGCCGTTAAAGGCTTGAACCCGTCGGTGTATTGCGTTGTAGAAATCTTGACGGAAAAGCAGAAAAAAAATGCCGAGCGCGCCGGAGCCAACCAAATCATCAGTACGGCGGACCTTTTAAAAACGGCGATGCTGCAGCATTTTCTCATTAAAGACCAGCTTCCTGATCCGCTTTTTACGGAAGCGGATATTCATTTCAAAGTCCATCGGGTTCCGCTTCCGAAGACGATGGAGGGCGCGTCTTTTCAAGAAGTGATCCGCCATTTTATGAAGGAAGACATTTTCATCATCGGTGTCCACCAAAAAGACGGGCCTGTGCTGTCTCCTTCTTTTTCGTACAAGCTACAGCCGACGGACCAGCTGCTGTCCCTTTAAGAAAGAAGCGCCTCTTCGAGTTCTTTTACATACGATTGGCCAAGCTTTTCATAGACGCCGGGAATATCGGCGTCTTTTTCTTTCGGTTCGGCAAACTGGTCAAAAGATGCGCGGAAATTCCCCTGAACGACGTAGTCATCCAGCGCTTCCTGATAGACATGGCGAAGCAAAAACGGCGTGCCGAGCTTGACCGTCGCATTTTGCGAATCAAGCTGTCCGTCCTCCGCCTCAAACGGAATCCGCAAAAACAGGTATCCGTCCTCATCATCAATCTTATAGTCAAAAAAGCCGCGGTCATATTCCCAGCCGCCGCTGATCACATAGCCGAGAGGCTTCAGCGTCTGTTCGAGGTGATAAAGAGAAAACGACCGGTTTTCCAGTTCAGAAGGTAAGCTTATCATGAAAAAAACTCCTTTTTTCGTTTTTATATGCCAGGACTTTAGCGCAATTGCTTATCAGGTTCGTTCAGATGGCCTTCGGTGATTTCTTTAAACAGGTTGTCCTCCGGCTGCTGCAGGTTGTTTTGCATGCGCAGGAATTTTTTATACTCTCCCATAGTGAAAGGCTTGGCATCATCCGATAACTCGTAGCCGATCTGGCCGTTTGATTCGAGCGTTACGTTTTTCACATCCGCTAACTTTGAAATCCCCTGTGTCCGGAGCCTCATTTCCAGCTGGTCGACGGTCAGGCGGTGCTTTTTTAAATTCTGCTCCTGGAGCTCCCCGTTTTCGATCAATACAACGGCTTTCCCCGCAATCAGGCTTTCAAAAAAATCAAATTTCATTTTCAAGTACTCGATCAACAGAAGGACGATGATAAAGATCGATGCAGCTGCCACCGTTTTAAAAATGCTGTCTTCTATAATCGGCTGAACGATGATCGTTCCGATGGATATCATGACGACGGTGGTGGCAATTGTCATCTGCGAAATTGATTTTCTTCCCGAAATTCTCAGCAGAACAATGCCCGTTAAGATGAGAAACAATGTTTCCAATACAAATGCCATGGTGTCACTCCAACCGTTTTATTTTTTTAGTATGGTTCAGAAGCTTGCGCGGTATGAGTATATTTGAACAAATAGGGAAAGACAATGTTATAAGGTTATTTTTGGGAGGAACCTCTATTGAAGAAAGGAAAAATAGTAACGGCTGTGATAGTGTTTCTCGTTATATATGCACTGTTTTCACTCGCAGGAATTTTATTTCCCGTAGACCGGGAATGGTATGAGTCATTAAACAAGCCGGATTGGACGCCGTCAGGCCGTTTGATCGGAACCGTCTGGAGCGTGCTGTTCGCCTTCATTTCATTAGCAGCGGCGCTCGTGTATGCTGCATATGACATGAGAAAAGCAGCTGCGCCATTTTGGATCATGCTGATCATCAACTATGTGTTTAACCAGGCATTCAGCTATTTTCAATTTACGCAAAAAAACTTACTTGCTGCCGCAGTCGACTCCTTTTTCGTAGCCATTACCGCTCTTTCGCTCACCTTTATCACACGGCGAATTCACAAAACGGCGGCCATTCTCTTTATCCCTTATGTGCTGTGGAGTTTTTTCGCGGCTTATCTCGCGTTTACGATTTACGGGATGAATCATTAGCCTAGAGAGCCCCGACGGCTGTAGCTGTGTTAAAATAGGGTGAACAGCAGCCTTACAGGGGGATCGGAATGAACCACTTTCTGCAAACTAAACGCATCGGCTTTTCTTTATGGAAGAAAGAGAATTTGAATTTGGCAAAGACATTGTGGGGAAATCGAGATGTGACCAATTATCTAACAGCAGACGGAATCATGACCGAAGGCGAAATAAGAAACCGTTTGCTGCTGGAAATCGAACAATATAAAACACACGGGGTTCTTAAAACAAGCAACAATGAATTCGTCGGATGCTGCGGCCTTCGCCCCTATGACCCGGAAAATGATGTGTACGAGCTTGGTTTTCATCTCGTCCGTTCAGCTTGGGGTAAAGGTTATGCATCTGAAGCGGCTGAAGCCATGATTGAGTACGCATTTAACAAAATCCGGGCAAAAAAGCTGTTTGCGGGACATCATCCTGAAAATACAGCTTCACGAAAACGATTGGAGAAATTAGGATTCGTCTACATACATGACGAATTTTATCCGTCCACCGGACTTCAGCATCCGTCATACGAATTAAAACAGCCTCCGGGACAATAAGTCCGGAGGCTGTGTTTTTTCAATTATTGATTCAAACGCTTCTCAAGCTCTGCTTTTTTCTCTTCGAAGCCAGGCTTGCCGAGAAGGGCGAACATGTTGACTTTGTATGCTTCCACTCCAGGCTGGTCAAACGGGTTGACGCCGAGCAAGTATCCGCTCATTGCGCAGGCTTTTTCAAAGAAGTACACGAGATAGCCGAACGTGTAAGCGTTCATTTCAGGTACGTTCACGATCAGGTTCGGCACGTTACCGTCCGTGTGCGCGAGCATTGTGCCTTGGAACGCTTTTTTATTAACGAAGTCGACTGTTTTGCCGGCAAGGTAGTTCAAGCCGTCAAGATCATTGTCCGCTTCTTCGATTGTCAGCTCGTGTCTTGGCTTTTCAACGTTCAGCACCGTTTCGAACATATCTCTTCTTCCTTCTTGTACGTATTGTCCAAGAGAGTGAAGATCAGTAGAGAAGTTGGCTGAAGAAGGGTAAATGCCTTTTTCGTCTTTTCCTTCACTTTCACCAAAGAGCTGCTTCCACCATTCTGCGAAGTACTGAAGGCCCGGCTCGTAGTTGATCAGCATTTCAATTGTTTTGCCTTTGTTATAAAGGACGTTTCTGACGACCGCATATTGATAAGCCGGATTGTCTTCAAGCTCTGATGTGGAGAAGTCTTTGCTCGCATCGCGGGCGCCCTTCATCATTTCATCGATATCGGCTCCGCTGACTGCGATCGGAAGCAAGCCGACCGCTGTGAGCACAGAGAAGCGGCCCCCGACATCGTCAGGAATGATGAATGATTCAAAACCTTCCTCATTAGCAAGCGTTTTTAATGCGCCCCGCTCTTTATCTGTCGTTGCATAAATGCGGCGTTTCGCTTCTTCTTTTCCATACTTTTCTTCAAGAAGCTTGCGGAAGATCCGGAAAGCAATCGCCGGTTCTGTCGTTGTGCCTGATTTAGAAATCACGTTGATTGAAAAATCAGCGTCTTCAAGAAGATCCATCACGTCTCTCATGTAAGAAGAGCTGATGTTGTTGCCGATGAAAATCACTTGCGGCGTTTTCCGCTTTTCTTTCGGCAGCACATTGTAAAATGAATGATTCAGCATTTCGATCGCTGCTCTTGCGCCGAGGTATGAACCGCCGATTCCGACAACCAGCAAAACATCGGAATCGTTTTGAATTTTTTCAGCGCATTTTTTAATGCGGGCGAATTCTTCTTTATCATAGTCAGTCGGAAGATCCACCCAGCCTAAAAAGTCGCTGCCCGCACCTGTTTTTTCGTGAATGGTATGGTGGGCGACTTTAACGAAGTCACGCAGATATGTAAGTTCCTGTTCTTTAAAGAATGGCAATGCTCTTGAGTAGTCAAAACGGACATGCGTCATATTATTAAACCTCCAGTACTAGCTGTTTTCTTTCAAATACCCGCCAGCGCTTTCATTTGCATGAGAGTGCGGGCCAAAGGGTTTTAAAACATGTCGATTTTCGGCGACAGCCTCTTCCCTTTTCACTTTATATGAACTCCTTCGTTAAATCAAGTGACGAAAAAAAGGAGGATGGAGGATGCCCGCCAAAAATGCATGTTTTTTCAGCCTCCACTTGCATTTTTGTCAAAAACATAACAATAAACAACGGCTCAAGGAATGGCGGTTCTCCTTGAGCCGTCAAGAAATCTTATAAAGAAGCCTTCAAAATAGACAGAACATCGTCTTTATTCAGCGTTTTAAAGCGGCCGAATTCGCCGTTTGCCATCGCTTTGTCGGCAATGAGATCAAGCTTCTCATCTGTAATGTCATAATCGGCAAGACGATTTGGCGCGCCAAGGCTGGTCCAGAATTCAGACAGTTTCTCGATTCCAACAAGCGCCACTTCGCGATCGGTTTTTCCTGTTTCATCTACGTCAAAAACACGGACGGCAAGCTGTTTAAAGCGGCCGACGTTCTCGGAAAGCGTGTGCTTCATCCAATTCGGGAACAGAATCGCAAGCCCTCCCGCATGCGGAATATCGTATACGGCTGAAACAGCGTGCTCGATATTGTGCGTTGCCCAGTCTCCGCGTGCGCCCATTGATAGCATGCCGTTCAGCGCAATGGTGCCTGTATACAGAATCGTTTCACGCAGCTCATAGTTTTCTAGGTCTTCAATGAGCTTAGGAGCTGTTTCAATTACCGTTTTAAGCAGGGATTCGCACATCCGGTCCTGATAAGGGGTATTTTCGGTATGGTGAAAATATTGCTCAAACACGTGGGACATCATGTCGACAATGCCGTAAATCGTGTGGTCTTTCGGGACGGTAAACGTGTTGACCGGATCAAGAATTGAAAATTTAGGGAATACGAGCGGGCTTCCCCAGCCGTATTTTTCATTGGTTTCCCAATTTGTGATCACAGATCCCGAGTTCATTTCAGAGCCTGTTGCTGCTAACGTTAAAACTGTTCCAAACGGCAGCGCATCAGCCGGAATATGTTTTTTCGTCACAATATCCCACGCATCGCCGTCGTATTTCGCTCCGGCAGCAATTGCTTTCGTACAATCAATGACGCTTCCGCCGCCGACTGCCAAAAGAAAGTCAATATCGTTCTCTTTGCAGATCGCAACTCCTTTATTCACAGTGGCAACACGCGGATTCGGTTCGACGCCGGGCAGTTCATGGACGGTCGCGCCCGCCTTTTCAAGGATTGAAATGACTTGATCGTATAAACCGTTTCGCTTAATGCTGCCTCCGCCGTATACGAGCAGGACATTGCGGCCGTATTGTTTCACCTCTTCTGCCAGCTTTTCAACTTCTCCCCGGCCGAATATCAGCTTTGTGGGATTCCAATATGTAAAGTTATCCATCTACATCTCCTCCTTTATTTACTATTATGGGAAATCGCCGAACGCTCTGTAAAGCGATCTGCTCCTCAGGCGTATAATGTTTCCAAATCGGTCGCAATCTATAAATGTGAAATATATGATTTCAAAATAGGAGGAATAACAAATGAATGCACTTCAACGTATTGCATTGGTTTTAACGATCATCGGAGCAATCAATTGGGGACTGATAGGATTTTTTCAATTTGACTTGGTTGCAGCCATTTTTGGCGGCCAAGGGTCTGCTTTAGCACGGACCGTTTACGCGCTTGTCGGAATCGCAGGTCTGATCAACCTCGGACTTTTATTTAAACCTGCTGAAGAGACCGCCGGCGAAGACGCCAAACAGCCGGAAATGCGTTAAAAAAACTCCGGCTTTTGCCGGAGTTTAAGATTGTTGACAAAATCCCAAAACGGCTTTTGTTTTGGGATTTTGTCATCCTTTCAGCGTGATTGAAAACCCTTGCAGTCTAGGAAGGCCGAGCATCGGAGCGGAGCGAATGTTGGAATTCGTGAGCACCGACGCGCAGGCCTGACAACGAATGCGAGGGTTTGTCGACACGCTGAAACTCCGGCTTTTGCCGGAGTTTTTTCATTTACTTCTTAATAAGATCTTTTCTGTTGGACTGCTCGATCCACTCTTCAAGTTTGTCTTTCAAAGTGTTGAATCCTTGTGGAGCAGCTGTATCTTCGGCTTGAACAGCCTTTTGTCTTCTAGGCTTGCTTTCTTTTCGTTCAGGAGCTGCCTGTGTAGCGCGGATAGAAAGGCTGATTTTGCCTTTTTCCTCATCTACGGAAAGAACCTTCACTTGCACCTCATCACCGACCGCCAAATGTTCATTGATATCTTTAACGAAACCGTGTGTTACTTCAGAAATATGCACGAGTCCCTGTGTTTCTTCATCTAATGCAACAAACGCTCCGTACGCCTGTAATCCAGTCACTTTACCAGTGTAAACACTGCCTACTTCAAACTTTGCTGTCATAACTAACAACTCCTAAATCTTATGAATTTAATCTCTTTTTATACGCAATAAAAAATTATATCATACAAGTCTTTATTAAGCAAAAAAACTTTTTTTAGCATTGTATGTTTAAAACCGAGTTGAAAGGGGAATACTAAAGAACAACTAAGGCTTTCTAGTATTCCCCCCTTATGTTGATGCGGACCTTTCAGGTGCGCATTTTTTTATTTTACTGCACCGACCTTCTCCACAAAGCGCTTCATTCTGACGAGTGCTTCCTGAAGCTGTTCAAGCGAGGAAGCATAGGAACATCTGATATAGCCCTCGCCGCTCGGACCGAAAACATTGCCCGGGACGACGGCGACTTTTTCGCTGATGAGCAGCTCCTCTGCAAACTGCTCTGAGCTCATGCCCGTTTTTTTAACGGATGGAAACGCGTAAAAAGCGCCCCCCGGCTGATGGCAGTCAAGCCCGATTTCGTTCAGTGAATCCACAAACACGTTTCTTCGGCGGCGGTAGCTTTTTTTCATCTTTTCAACGTCTTCGAGGCCGTTTTTAAGGGCTTCCTCCGCCGCAAATTGAGCCATGCTTGGCGCGCACATCATCGAGTACTGGTGAATTTTCAGCATAGGGTCCCTTAAATATGCAGGAGCTGCGACATATCCGAGGCGCCAGCCTGTCATGGCAAACCCTTTAGAAAAACCCGATATCAATATCGTCCGCTTTTTCATTCCGGCGATTTCCGCAAAGCTTGTATACGCTTCATCGTATGTCAGCTCGGCGTAAATTTCATCCGCTATTACAATCAGGTCGTGTTTTTCGGCAAAAGCCGCGATCTCTTCCAGTTCTTTTTTTGAATAAACAGAGCCTGTCGGATTAGACGGGGTGCAAAGAATGATGGCCTTCGTACGCTCAGTCAGAACGGCTTCAAAATCTGCAGCGCTCGCTTTAAATCCGCGCTCTGCGTTCGTATGAATGTGGACCGCTTTTCCCCCCGCCAAAGAGACAAGCGCTTCATAAGCGACAAAACAAGGCTCAGGAATCAGCACTTCTTCTCCGGGATCAAGGATCGCCCTGACCGCAATATCAAGCGCCTGGCTTGCTCCGACTGTAACAATCAGCTCGTCATCAGGAGCATAATCCAGATGAAAACGTTTATTCAGATAAGCGCTGATCTCTTTCCGCAGAGAAAGAAGACCCGCGTTTGCCGTATAAGACGTGTAGCCCTGCTCAAGGGAAAGGATGCTCGCTTCCCTTACATTCCACGCCGTCACAAAATCTGGCTCTCCGACTCCCAATGAAATCACGCCCTCCATTGTGGACGCAAGATCAAAAAATTTGCGGATGCCTGACGGTTTGATCTGCTGGGCTGCTTTTGAAATATAAGTTGTCCTCATTTAAGGAGACACCACGATTCTTTTGTCATCATCACCGGAGTCAAAAACTTTACCGTCATGCTTGTATTTCTTTAAAATAAAGTGGGTGGTTGTCGACACGACCGATTCAAGCGTCGATAATTTTTCGGACACGAAATGCGAAATATCCGACATCGTTCTGCCGCGGATGACAACAGACAGGTCATATACGCCTGACATCAAGTAAACGGATTCAACTTCCTGAAAACGATAAATCCGCTCGGCCACTTCGTCAAATCCGACGCCGCGCTTCGGCGTTACTTTCACATCGATCATCGCTGTCACGCCTTCATGGCCGTCGACTTTTCGCCAGTCGATCATTGCAGAATAATCGATGATGACCTTTTCTTTTTCAAGCTTTTCAATAATCGCTTTTGTTTCTTCCTGTGAAATGTTCGCCATTTTAGCAATCGTTTCAGGTTCGAGGCGGCTGTTTTCCTCTAATATTTCCAATATTTCTGTTTCTTTTTCTGTTAGCTTCATCTCGTTATCACACCTTTTATATGTCAAGAAATCTTCTGAATATTATAGCACGTTTTTATACGAATGTAAGGCGGTAAAAAAAGCGAAATCGCAGCGTGAAAAAATTTTTTTCGGGAACGATAAATAACATACTCAGGACTTAGGCGACAACATGCAGCCAGATTGTTTGAACATGAAAGAAAAACATTCGGAGTGATTTGGATCATGCTGTTAACAAAACCTTCTATCGAGACCATTCAAGGGGTCAATATATATTATGAACATTACGAGAATCCAGGCAAGACATCGCTCGTTTTAATACACGGTTTTCTTTCTTCCTCGTTTTGCTACAGAAAAATCATTCCTCTTCTGAAGGATGAGTTTAATTTAGTCGCCGTTGACCTGCCTCCCTTCGGCCAATCAGAAAAATCCAGCACCTTTGTGTATACCTATCAAAACATGGCCAGGGTGGTCATCGAACTGATCGAAAGGCTGAAGATTAAAGACGCCGTGCTTGTCGGTCATTCGATGGGCGGCCAGATTTCACTTTATGCGATAAAGGAAAGGCCTGAACTGTTCAAAAAAGTCGTCCTGCTGTGCAGCTCAGGCTATTTAAAGCGTTCGCCCCGCTCGCTTATTTTCGGGAGCCATATTCCTTATTTTTATTTGTACATCAAGCGCTGGCTGTCAAAACAGGGCGTCCTGAAAAACCTCATGAATGTTGTCTACGACAGCTCCCTGATCGATCAGGAAATGATCAACGGCTACCTGAAACCGTTTCTCGATGATCAAATTTTCAGGGCGCTCGCACGTCTTATCAGACACCGGGAAGGCGATTTATCACCGGATGATTTGAAGAAAATCGAGACGCCTTCCCTCTTGATCTGGGGCGAAGAGGACCGCGTCGTCCCGGTACAGATCGGAAAAAGGCTTCATCAGGATCTGCCCAATTCCATTTTCTACTCCCTGCAAGAAACCGGACACCTCGTCCCTGAAGAAAATCCGGATTATGTATCAGACAAGATTGCCAATTTCATTTTGACATGAACATAAAAAAACCGCCGGTTGGCGGTTTTTAAATTCTGTTCAGCACGAACTGCTGTCTTTGATCACAAGGAGCCGTTCAGCCAGCCGTTTGCATTCCGACAGAGGCAGCGTCTGATCAAACGATACTTCAAAAACGGTCTGGATCGCTTCGCCCAGCCGCTCTGCATCGTCTTCCGTATAGACGGCCTGAACGATTTCGGCCGCTTCCGTTTCATAAAAATCGGGTCCGGCTTGAAACGGATCCCATTCCTTTATGATGTGTATGATTTGTGCTGCTGCCTGACTTTCTTTCATCATGATCACCGCTTCATATTAATGTTTCAAAGGCTATTGTATCACAACATGCCGGCTTGTCGATAAGGAAAGCCGCAGGCTAACGGCCGGCTTTTCCCCGCTTCTCCCTCCAGGCGATCAGCAGCAGCCCGATGCCGTTGACGAGAATCAATCCAAAGACGGTATTTCCGAGGGGCGCCCAGCCGTTTTCCCCCGTCAGCATCACTGACAGCACGACCTTTCCGATCAGCGTCACATTCAATACCGCAAGCCCCCACCCTAAGGAGCGCTTCCAAAATGCCGTGCCAATCAACACGAGAAAACCCATCATGAAAGCGAGCGTGACCACGGCTGAAAGCGGGTTGGACAAAAGCATTAGCTCGTAATCCAAAACGGCCTGCATCTCCGGATTGATCCGCTCGGGGACGGGAAACCAAACCATGCTGCTCGTCATCAGCAAAAAAGTAATGATGACACCTTTCCAAGACCGCCTATAACAAAAGTACGCGAGCGCCACCAGAAAGAGCGGGCGTATATACCAGCTCATTGGGTTGAGATGACGCTGAAAAGCCCACTCAAGGATGCTGCTCCATTCCACCAGCTGCCACTCCCTTTATTTTATAAAAGCTTTCATGGTTAAAACATTGCAATCTATCCTTTTCACAGTTAATGTATAACATATGAAAAAGACATGAGGTGAGATCATGGATTTTAATACAGAGCATAACAGACGCGGGACCCAGTCTGTAAAGTGGGACTTAACACAGGAATTATTCGGCGTAAATGACGCGCTTCCAATGTGGGTGGCTGATATGGATTTTCGTGCCCCTCAGCCTGTTATTGACGCCCTTCAGCAGCGCCTGGAGCACGGGGTTTTCGGCTATACATCTGCAAACGCGGGCACGAAGGAAGCTGTCACCGATTGGCTCAGCCGCCGGCACGGATGGAATACTGAACCGGCGTTTATCACCTTCAGCCCGGGCATTGTAACAGCGCTCGCCCAAGCGGTTCAGGCGTACACAGAGCCTGGCGAGCGGGTGGTCGTACAGCCGCCTGTATATACGCCGTTCTTTGATATAGTTGAAAAAAACGGGCGGGTTGTTTTACATAATCCATTAATCGAAAAAGACGGCCGCTATGAAATGGATTTTTCCGACCTTGAAAAAAAGCTTGTGGAACCGGATGTCAAGCTGTTCATTCTTTGCAATCCGCATAACCCTTCCGGCCGTTCATGGTCGAAAGAGGAACTGACAACGCTTGGCGAACTCTGCCTTAAACACGGTGTCACAGTTGTTTCCGACGAAATCCACTCGGACCTGATGCTGAACGGACTGAACCATACGCCGTTCGCCTCTTTATCTCCGGAATTCGCGGATATATCCATCACATGCATTGCACCGAGCAAAACGTTTAACTTGGCCGGGTTGCAGGCCTCAGCCATCATCATACCCGACAAAGCGAAGAGAACCGCCTTTGCAAAGGTCATGCAGCGTCAGGGACTGCATTCTTTAAATACATTTGCGATTGCAGCCATCGAGGCGGCCTATTCAAAAGGCGAACCATGGCTCGATCAGCTTATCCCATACATTGAACGAAATATGGAAGAAGTCCGCCGCTTTTTGGCAGAGGAGCTGCCCGAGGTCCGCATGATGGAGCCTGACGCCTCTTACTTGGCATGGCTTGACTGCCGAAAGCTCGGATTGTCGGATCAGGACATCAAACGGCTTCTCCTTCATAAAGGAAAGCTGATTCTTGAGCCGGGACCGAAGTACGGACCGGGCGGAGAAGGATTCGTCAGAATGAATGTCGGATGTTCGCTCTCTGTTGTAAAAGACGGACTCCGACGTCTGAAGACCGCTTTTTCGTAAGCGTTCCGGCTGAAAGCCGGGCGCTTCTAAGAGCGTTTATGGATGGTTTCATTCAATTCTCTTTCCAGCTTTTCCGCTTTTTCAGCTTCTTTTTTGGAATGCTTGATAATCAGCCGGAATACAGCGATCGCGATGATAAAGAAAACGGCCAGCGTAATAAAAGAAGGGATATATTCTCTTTTGTCTTCAGGAAAATAGAGCATAAACTGAATCAGAAACGGCGCCATTTTTCTTCCTCCCTGAAATGATTTTTTTACCATTTATTTATTATGATACCATTAGGAGGCAGATGCAGTGAACAACCAATTTCAAGTCGGAGATCGCGTAAAGGGCTTTTATAAAACAGGCGTCTACATCGGCGAAATTACGGATGTTAAACCGATGCACTACCTGGTCAAAATCCTCGCCGTGCTGACCCATCCGAAGCAGGGCGACCTTCATCATCCCAATCGGGCAGACGTCCCTTTTTTTCATGAACGAAAAGCGCTCGCTTACGGTGAACAGACGAATATCCCGCACCGCATGGTGAAGCCGTTCGATGAAGCTGTACCGGATTATGCGGATTCGCTCCGCTCAGCTTTGAGCCGCTTAAAAACGGATCTGCAAAACGATTCGTCCGAATACGCGGCAAAATCGCTTGAGCTTATTCATGGGCTTGAAAAAGAATATTTCCTGCACAAATAACCCAATCTGTTTGTCAGATTGGGTTTTTTATGTGGCGTGCGGAAAGACTTTTGAGAGGTCAACCCGTTCGCCGATCGTCGTCGGCTTCGGATTTTCCAAATACTTCTTATCCCGTTCTACGAGCCGAAACAACTTATACGTTGTCATCGCGTCGTCAAGCGCTTTATGCTGTTTTCCCGTTCCTGAATCGCCGTACTCTTCCGCTGCCTTCCACAAATTCGTCAATGTTTTGTCGCCGAAAAATTCCTTGTACTCCATGGAAAGGTCCCTCATCTCTCCTTTAAACGGAAACGGAACATGGTTGAACATGCAATTTTGCTTCAGCACTTTCATATCCATGTTTCCCCATGTAATGATGACGCTGTTTCGGTCAGGATCAAGCTCCCGCAGCTTTTCAATCAGCGCGTTAAACGTGATGCCTTGGTCAACCTGTTCCTGCGTGATGCTGAGAAAATTTTTGCAGCGCCTCGTTAATTTAGGGAACTTCTTCGGCTTAATATAGCTTGAAAACGTCTCAACCACCTCATCATGAACCGCCTTTACAATCCCTGCTTCTATGATTTCCGGGAAAAAATTTTGCGGGTGATACTTTCCCTCAGGCATTGTAAATTCAAAATCAATAATCAGTAAGGTGCTCGCTTCCAACTTTCACACCTGCCTTTCTATCTCAATATAAAAAACTTATGGTGGTAACGCAGCGGATTGAAATTATCCAAGCCTATAGTCTTCTGAATGTTTTCCAAAGTACGCTCATATTTCTCTTATTATATCATTATATTTCTATATTTAAGGTTTTATTTTCTGAAAATGTTGAAAATTCCTTCAAATGCCCATTTTTCGTCATTCTATAGAGCATCAATTCCATGCAGCTTTCGCATTTCATTTATAATGAAAGGGAATTCAAATTTTTTAAGAAGGTGATTCGCATCTCTGTTTATAAGAAAAACCTTGTGATCATGTGGTTTGCGAATTTTTTCGTGGCCGCAAGCTCCACAATGGTTCTGCCGTTTCTTTCCCTCTATATTGAGACGCTTGGCAGCTATTCGGACGGATTTACGGCAAAATGGAGCGGATACGTTTTCGGCGTCACATTTTTGATGGCCTTTTTAGTTTCTCCTTTTTGGGGAAGGTTCGGCGATAAACACGGCTATAAAAAAATCCTCTTGATCACGGGTACCGGAATCGGCACTTCCATTCTTCTCATGTCCCTTGTCTCGTCCGTATACGAGCTGTTTTTTTTGAGAATGGCGATGGGGCTCGTAACCGGGTTCATTCCCACTTCCCTTGCCATGATTTCGGCTCAGACGCCGAAAAAAACGGCTGGCAAAGTGCTCGGCACGCTGCAGATGGGCACGGTCTCGGGAGGATTATTCGGCCCCTTGCTCGGCGGTCTGCTCGCCGATCGCGTCGGTTTTACATATACGTTTTTCATTACGTCATTTGCGATTTACAGCGCGGTTTTCCTCGTGTTTGCCGGAGTGCGCGAACGGCCCCTGAAGCAGAAGCGCGATGCTTCCGCCGGGTACACGAGAAAGCAGGTTCTGCAGACGATTCTGCATCAGCGTCCGCTGATCACGGCGATGATCCTCACCGCTGTGATTCAAGTGGGAAACTTCAGTGTTCAGCCGCTGCTCGCTTTATACGTCAGCGAACTGCACGGAACTCAGAATCTCGCATTTTTTTCAGGGCTGGCTTTTTCTGCAACCGGCCTTGGAAGCCTGCTCGCTGCGAGAAAATGGGGCGCTTTGGGCGACCGGTTCGGCCACGGAAAAATATTGATGATTCTCGCGCTGGCTGCCGCGGTTTGCGTTATCCCGCAAGGACTTACATCTCAGTATGAAACGCTTGTGTTCTTCCGCTTTCTGTTCGGAATCGCACTTGGCGGGATGATTCCCTGCATCACCGCTTTAATCCGGGTTGAATCACCGGGGCCTATACAAGGAGAAGTGCTTGGCTATAATGTAAGTTTCAGATTTTTAGGCAATGTCATCGGCCCGGTGCTCGGCGGCATTCTTTCCAGCTTTTTCGGTATTTCTTCCGCCTTTTACGCAACTGCCGTCCTCTTTTTCGGCGGAGCATGCCTTCTGATGTTCCAAAGGTCCCAGCAAAAAAAATCAGAGGCGAAAGCAAGCTGAAATCGGATAAAAAAACTGCCAATCTATCAAATTATCCTTCTCGATATCCAAAAAGAATGGTACGATATGGCTAGAATTTAGCGAAAAGAGAGTGACAAAGTTGCGTTCATTTTTTGGATGGATTTTTCTGTTGATGTTAATACCTATATTTGTCTTTACCTTAATGGCCTCCGGCCGGGAAGCTCAGAATATGAAGCCTCTCGATCAGGTGCTCGATGAGAAGATCAATATAAAGGATATCGGCCTTGTACAAAACAGCTACATGTATGACAGGGACGGCGCTCTGATTTCCGAAATCGTTTCAGATCACCAAAACCGGGTATTCGTCCCCTATAAAGATATCCCTGAACATGTGAAGCAGCTGTTTCTGACTTCGGAGGACCGTCATTTCTTTCAGCATAAAGGCTTTGATTTTATCGGGATGGCCCGGGCCGCCGCAGCCAATGTCAAAAAAGGCGGCATTGATCAGGGGGCCAGCACGATTACACAGCAGCTTTCGAGAAACTTGTATTTGAACCATGAACGAACCTTCGACCGCAAGTTCACTGAGCTCCTGTATTCCTACCAGCTGGAAAAAAAGCTTTCAAAAGAAGAAATTTTTGAGAAATACTTAAACACCATCTATTTTAATCACGGGGTCTACGGAATTGGATCCGCGTCTTCTTTCTATTTCAGCAAGCCTTTGAAATCTCTCAGCCTTGCCGAAACGGCGTTTATTTGCGCGATCCCTAATAACCCTACATTATATGATCCTTTGAAACATTTTGACTACACAAAAACCCGCCAAAAGCGGCTGCTTGAAGGGCTGAAAAAAGCGGGCGTGATCACCGAAAAAGAATACAGCAAAGCCGTTAAGCAAAAAATTACGCTTAACGTGAAAGAAAAGAAAGACGACTATCCCGACTATACGACCTATGTCAACGAGGAATTCACCAAATTGGTGTCCGCTACGGAAGGGTTTGACGAACGGCTGAAAAAGGCAAAAACAAAAGAAGAAAAGAAAAAAATCGAAAAAGAGCTGTCAAACCGAATCAGCTCCCTCACGACAAGCGGAATCAAAATTTATACGGCGCTCGATACCAGCATGCAAAACCGTGTCGTCCAGCAAGTGAAGAACCGCCTCCCTTATGAAGGCGTACAAGGCGGAGCAGTGGTGATCAACCACCAAACCCATCAAATCGTCGCCATGTCCGGCGGGAAAAACTATAAAAAGTACGATTATAACCTGGCATTCCAAGCATACAGGCAGCCGGGGTCATCAATTAAGCCGCTCCTTGACTACGGGCCGTACATTGAAGAAACGGGTGCGACGGCAGGCAGCATGATTGACGCAAGCAAATTTTGCAGCAAGGAATACTGTCCGAACAACTTCAACGAAAGAACATACGGAACCGTGTCGATCAAGACAGCCTTTAAATATTCGTATAATACACCAGCCGTACGTATGCTGAACCGGGTCGGCGTGCAAAAAGGATTCAGCTATTTAAAACCGTTCGGATTCGATAAAATCGTTCAAAACGACTACCGTCTTCCTGCTGCGCTGGGCGGATTTACATGGGGCTTCTCACCGCTGGAGATGGCTGATGCCTATACGACCTTCGGCAATAACGGAAGCTATACATCCAGCCATGCAATCACAAAGGTGACGGATTTAAAAGGAAAAACGCTATACAAATGGAAAGACAAGCCGCAGCAAGTATTCAGCATGCGGACAAACAGCCAAATGCGCGAACTCTTAGCAGCGGTTGTCAAAGAAGGAACCGGAAAAAAAGCGAATTTCAGCGGCGGATATGTAGGAGGAAAAACCGGAACATCCAACGGGTACAGAGACCTTTGGTTTGTCGGATTGACGGATACATACACAATGAGTGTATGGGTCGGAAAAGAGGCAAAAGGCACTGTCGAGTACCTGCATCACGCGGGACCTCAACTTTTAATCTGGAGAGGAACGCTGCAATACGCATCTTAAATTAAAAAAAGGGGTGGATGAAAGTGGCGGATATGCCCGATCGAATCGTTCTGTTTGACGGCGTGTGCAACTTTTGCGACGGAGCCGTGCAATTCATTATCAAACATGATCCTGAAGGCTTATTTTCATTCGCTTCCCTGCAATCTGACGCCGGAGGGAATCTGCTCAAGCAATATCACCTCCCTTCCGATCATTTTGACAGCTTTATTTTGATCGAAAACGGCCGGGTATATCAAAAGTCAACGGCCGCCTTGCACGTGGTGAAAAGCCTCCCGGGCCTTTGGCGGGCCGCTTCCGCCCTCTTGATCATTCCCCGGCCGCTTCGGGACGCCGTCTACAGTGTCATTGCGAAAAACCGCTACAAATGGTTCGGGCAAAAAAGCGAGTGCACCGTTCCCGGTCCTGAGATCAGAAAACGATTTTTATCATAAAAAAACCGGAGCCGCCGGACAAACGTCCGCGCTCCGGTTTTTTGCATGGCTCAAACGGGCAGGCTCGCCATGACGCTGTTATAAAGCTTGATGATGATATACACCGTCCCGATCATAAACGTAAACCAAAACAGCAGCTCAAACATAATAAAACCGATTAATGACATGAATGAAAGCGTGCTGTGGATCGTATAAACGATAAAAATAAAATATACGAGAGTTGCGAGTAAAAAAAGCGCTGCAATTCCCGCGGCATATTGGACAAAAATAAAAGATAAAAGGCTTGCTCCTAGATACACGGCAGAACCGATCCTGATTTTTCTCAGATTCGCTCCTTCAGGATCTTTGGCGAAAAATAAAAGGGCAAGCTCTGTCACTGTATTGGCAATCAGCTTCAAAGCGGAAAATACCATGAAAAAAATCAGCGTAAACACAGCAAACAAAGCCATCCGGATGCCGCTCTCAGAGAAAAATTCGAGCATCCCTTTGTAGATGCCGAGAGAAGACAGCATCTGCATGGCATAGATAACGGAAGAAATCGCAAGAGATGAACTGAAAAGAAGAATTGCGATAAAAGGAAAAAAGCCTGTTACATACGTATTTTTCATAAAAAAAAGTCCCTTTCTGATATGTTCCTCATTCATTATGTACGACTTATGACCTGTTGACAAGAATATTTTCCATATTTTTAATTTCTGCTAATGCGGCAGAAAGGTGCAGGATTCTTCACAAATTCGCCATTTACTTGTAAAGTATTATGTGTTGACTAATCAATAGATCGCGAGGAATCGCCGTTGAAAAAAACATTAAAACTGCAGACACGGTTAACGATATTTGTCTGCGTCGTCGTTTTAATTTCTTTATTGATCGCGTTTTTTATGGTCGGCTCTGAGACCGCAAGGAACATTCGGGAGCAGGAGCAGCAGATTGCCCTGCAGACGGCGGAGATGGTCGCCGAGGCTCCGATTACGGCACAATCGCTGGAAAGCGGCGAATACGAAGAGCTCCGGAAATACACCGCCCGCGTTCAAAAAATCACCCAGACTGAATTCGTCGTTGTCATGGATATGAACAGCATCCGCAAAACCCACCCCGATCCGAATAAAATCGGAAAGAAATTTGCCGGCGGGGACGAAAAAGAAGTGCTGAAGGGCCGACGCCACATTAGTACGGCAAAAGGCACGCTCGGTGAATCACTGAGGGCTTTCGTTCCCATCTATAATAAAACGGGCACCCAGGTCGGAGCGGTAGCGGTCGGGATCACCCTTAACGAGATTGAGCAGATCACCCAGCAAAATCTCCGCCCTCTATATACGGTCATCGTCCTCAGCATCGTCGCCGGAATCATCGGAGCTGTCATCGTGGCGAGGAAAGTGAAAACGATTATGTTCGGCATGGAACCATATGAAATTGCAACGCTTTTGAACGAACGAAGCGCAATGCTTGAGTCGACAAAAGAAGGGATTCTCGCCGTTGATCGAACAGGAAAAATCAAGCTCGCCAATGCGGAAGCGAAGCGCCTGTTTCAAAAAATGGGGATCGAAGAGAATCCGATCGACCGGGATGTACTCGACATCTTGCCAAACAGCCGACTGAAACAAGTGATCGAAACACAGAAGCCCGTTCAGGACCGCGATGTCAGAATCAATGGCCTTGAACTTGTCTTTAATGAAGTTCCGATTCACTTAAAAAAGGGAAACATCGTCGGAGCGATTGCGACATTCCGCGACAAAACCGAAGTGAAGCACTTAGCTGAGCAGCTGTCCGGTGTTAAAATGTACGCAAACGCGCTCAGGGCGCAGTCGCACGAGTTTATGAACAAGCTCCACGTCATTCTCGGTCTTGTTAAATTAAAGAACTACGACGAGCTTGGAAACTATATAAAAGACATTGCGATCTATCAGCAGTCTGAAGCGAGCGGAATTATCAACCATATCAAAAACTCGGTACTCGCCGGCTTTTTGCTCGGCAAACAGAGCTATATTCGGGAACAGGGGGCCTCGTTGGAGGTTCATTGCAGCACGAGGATTCCGGATACAGCCAACACAGCGGTGATTCACGATTTGATCACCGTTATCGGGAACCTTCTCAACAATGCCCTTGATGCCGTTTCCGCAACTGAGAAGAAAAATATTTCGATTTCATTCCGCCATCATGACGGACAGCTTGATATTGAAGTCACGGATACGGGAGTCGGCATATCCAAGGAGGAACAGCAGAAAATGTTTGACCAAGGCTTTTCAACAAAGGGCCCCAATCGGGGGTTCGGTCTTTATTTCGTCGAACAAAGCCTTGAAAATTTAAATGGACATATCGTCGTGACGAGCGAAAAGAATGAAGGAACGACATTCAGTCTCCGCATTCCGTATGAACCAAAGGAGGATGACCATGATTGATGTATTAATTGTTGAAGATGACCCGATGGTAAGAGAGCTGAATAAACGTTACCTCAGCCAAGTAGAGGGATTTCAGCTGAAGGGAATTGCCGCTTCTTTTCAAGAGGCTCTCACCTTCCTTCGGGAAGAGCATATCGATCTGATCCTGCTCGACATTTATATGCCTGGCAGGAACGGCGTCGAGCTGCTCACTGAGATCAGACGCCAAAATCAAGCTGTCGACGTGATTGTCATCTCAGCGGCCAGTGAAATGGATGTTGTTCAAAAAACGCTGCGCTTCGGGGCCGTCGATTACTTAATCAAGCCGTTCGAATTTGAGCGGTTTCAAAGCGCGCTCACTGATTACAAACGGAAGCAGCAGCTCTATGCAAGCAACCGGAATATCAGCCAAAAAGAGCTGGATTTTGAACTTTTTCAAAAAAAACGCGCGCCCGAAAAGGTACATTTGCCAAAAGGGCTGACCAAAAGCACGCTGAAGCTCATTTGGTCAAGCATCAGATCGTTTGACAGCTTGACGTTCACAACGGAAGATTTGGCCAATCACACGGAAATCTCTCAAGTTTCAATCCGCAAATACTTAAAGTTTCTGGAGGAAATCGAAGTTCTCAACGTAGAAATGGCCTACGGGACGATCGGCAGGCCGGTTTTCCAATATAAATTAAATACAAATGACTTGAATGTGATTAACCAATATCTATAACATGTCCCCGCCCGCTGCTCTCTAAAGACAGCGGGCGTTTTTTTTTGTAACGGCCACATTTGACTCGCCATCATTGCCGGATAAGGATTTATCGCGCTCGCCGCGCTTGTGTTCGGTAAATGGCAGCCGATCGGAGCCCTGTTCTTCAGCTTCGCTCAAAGCTTAAGCATCATCGGGTTCACGCTTCCCTTCTTCAAAAGAAATACCAAACGTCTATATGCTGATTGCGCCTTACGTATTGACGATTCTAGCGCTGGCCGGATTTAGCGGCAGAGCCGAAGCGCCAAAGGCAAACGGTATCCCTTATATTAAAGGAAAACGATAACCGAACGATAGAATAAGAGAGCGGCCTGCTCTCTTATTCTTTTTTTGTTACCTTAACAAAAGATAAAATTTTTTGACGCCGCCATTGTCTTTACCACTTTTATGGTATGATGAAAAAGTCTGGTTATCAATCATTACAGGAATTTTATTGCAGACAGGAAGCAAATCGTATACAATTTAATATTGTTTAATTTCTATATAAAACGTTTTTATTTAAAGGATGCGAAAACATTGAATAAATCAGTCATACCTTCTTTAATTACGGTTGGAAACTTTGTTTCGGGCATCTCTTCAATACTGCTTGCATTCAGAGGGTATTTATTCTTAGCCATTATATTTGTTCTGATCGGCGCTATCTTGGACAGCCTTGACGGCATGGCCGCGCGCAGATTAAATGCCGTCAGCCCGTTTGGAAAAGAATTAGATTCTTTGTCTGATATTATCACTTTCGGAGTCGCCCCGGCCATCATCACCTATTCAATCGTTTTTTATGATGCTCCGATCTTAGGCCTTCCTTCGACATTGTTATTCCCTGTTTGCGGAGCGCTTCGGCTGGCGCGATTTAATATTCAATCAGAGAACCAGGATTATTTTACAGGCCTTCCGATCACCGCAGCCGGAACAATTCTGGTATGCTTAAACCTTTTCTCAGAAATCCTGGGCAAAAAGCCGTTCATTTTGATCATGCTGTTCCTGTCCTTTCTCATGGTCAGCAAAATCAAAGTCATCAGCCTGAAGGGGAAAAAACTATTGAAGAAAGTGAGCTAGTTTTTAATGGAGTTGGCAAAAGAATTGATTTCCCAATACGGGTATTTCGCGATATTCGGGATGCTTGTCCTCGGAATTGTAGGCCTGCCGATACCCGATGAAGTCATGATGACATTTGTCGGGTATCTGTCTTCTATTCATATATTAAACTATGAGCTGTGCCTTTTGATCAGTTTTTCAGGTGCGATATCAGGGATGCTCATCAGTTATTTTCTAGGGAAGAAAATCGGTAAACCGCTGCTCGATAAGTTCGGGAAATGGATCGGTCTGACGCCGAAAAGACTGGACACCGTGCACCGCTGGTTTGAAAAATACGGCCCGTGGACGATTCTTTTCGGCTATTTTGTCCCCGGAATCCGCCATGTGACATGCTATCTGTCCGGCATGAACGAGATGGACATGAAAAGGTTCCTGATTTATGCCGGATCAGGAGCTTTTATTTGGTGTCTTGTTTTTATTACGATCGGATACACAATCGGCGTGATTTAAATACCGCTTGCATCCCGGATGATCAGTAAAGGAGTGAACAGCTTGAAAAAGCGGCTTTACCGGTTTTTGATTGAGTTGACGAATAAAAAGGGCGTGTCCCGGATGCTGAAAAAGTTTGCTCAGTCAAAGCTAAGCAAACCTCTCATCCCCTCCTATATCAAAACCTTTCATATTAATACAGAAGAGATGCTGGAAGATGTCCGCTCTTTTAACAGCCTGCACGAGCTGTTCATCAGAAAATTAAAGAGCGGTGCACGCCCCCTTCCCGCTGATCCAAACAGCCTGGTCAGCCCTGTGGACGGCGTCATCGAAGAAATGGGCACCATCACGCGCGACAAGCAATTTACCGTCAAACAAAAACTCTATTCTGTAGAAGAAATGATCGGACGATCCGAGATCGTGAACCGCTATGTCGGCGGAACCTATATCATTATCTATTTAAGTCCGAGAGACTACCACAGAATTCACAGCCCGGCTTACGGCACACTTGAAACGCAGTATTCGCTGGGAAGCACGTCTTACCCTGTGAATAAAATCGGTTTGACATACGGGAAATCGCCGCTGACAAAAAACTACCGGATGATTTCCGAATTTAAGCATCAATATGGGTCCGCCCTGCTTGTGAAGGTCGGAGCGATGTATATTAACTCGATCGTGATGCTCCAGGAGTCAAAAGAATGGCGCCGAGGCGACGAAATCGCATATTTCTCTTTCGGCTCGACCGTTATTCTGCTGTTTGAAAAGGATACCTTTATTCCTGATGAACGCCTTCACCCCTCTCTTCAAGTCAAAATGGGAGAGGTGTTAGGATCTCTTGCCAAAAGAACATCATAATGCACCGCCCCCGAAATGCGCTTCGGGGGTTTTTTAATTGCTGCTTAAAAAAGCTTTTCTCCATGGACAGGAAATCCCCTTTTTCCGCCTGGATATGGATCCCTAATAAACCAAAAGACCTATAAAACGATCAAAATCAAGGAGATTCCTTCTCTTTTCCCGCCCTTTTTCGTTTTAATTTAATTATCAATCGATTATTTTAATTTAAAAAACGCACAGAATTGACACTTTTCTTCTACAATTGAACACATACAAACATGGGGGTGTTTTTTATGGAAGCAGCAAAAGATTTGAAACCGATTACAATTCACGGTCATAAAGAAAATAAAAATATTTTCCATAAGCTGATCAACTGGAAAATCGGCGTGATTCCGTTTCCGCTATATATTGCGCTTGCGCTGATTGTTTTTCTGGCAGCTTACTTTAATGAATTGCCGAATGACATGCTCGGCGGTTTCGCGGTCATTATGATTCTCGGCATTTTTCTCGGGGATGTCGGACAGCGCATTCCGATTTTAAAAGATATCGGCGGACCTGCCATTCTATCGCTGTTTGTTCCTTCGTTCTTAGTCTTTTTCAAAGTGCTTAACCCTGCATCTATGGAAGCGGTTACAACTTTGATGAAAACGTCAAATTTCTTGTATTTCTACATCGCATGTTTAGTCGCGGGAAGTATTTTAGGAATGCATCGCACGGTTCTGATTCAAGGTTTTATGAGAATGTTCGTTCCGTTGTTGGCCGGGACGATCGCAGCGGTTGCCGCCGGTATTCTCGTCGGTCTGTTATTTGGCTACAGCCCTTATGAAGCTTTCTTCTTTATTATTGTACCGATTATTGCCGGAGGCATCGGCGAAGGCATCCTGCCGCTGTCACTCGCCTACTCGCAAATTTTGGGACAGTCCACCGATGTATTTGTTTCACAGCTCATTCCGGCCGCTATTATCGGAAACGTCGTTGCCATCATCTCAGCCGGACTGATGAAAAAGCTTGGGGAAAAGCGTCCTGAACTGAACGGTAACGGCAGACTCGTTAAATCGAAAAAAGACGATGAAATTTTCAACCAAAAAGAAGAGGAGCCGAAAATCGACTTGAAATTAATGGGTGCCGGCGTTTTAATCGCATGTTCCTTCTTCATTTTCGGCGGTTTGGTCTCCAAGTTCATCGCGATTCCGGGAGCGATCCTGATGATCATCGCAGCGGCTGCCGTAAAATATGCAAAGCTTCTGCCTGCAAGCATGGAAAAAGGCGCTCACCAGCTTTACAAGTTCATGTCATCAAGCTTCACTTGGCCGCTGATGGTCGGGCTCGGCATTCTTTATATCCCTCTTGATGATGTGGCGTCTGTTATTTCCCTGCGCTTCATCGCCGTCTGCGCTTCAGTCGTCATTGCCATGGTGACATCAGGCTACTTTGTCGGAAAATTAATGAACATGTACCCTGTTGAATCAGCGATCGTCACAGGCTGTCACAGCGGTCTCGGCGGCACGGGGGACGTGGCCATTCTTTCGGCTTCAGGCCGGATGGGTCTGATGCCGTTTGCGCAAATCTCAACGCGTCTCGGCGGGGCATCCACCGTCATTATGGCGACCGTTTTACTGAGGTTCTTCACCTCGTAAGGGCCGCATAAAAAAACAAAAAGGAGTCTGATCTATACGATCGGATTCCTTTTTTGTTTTCAGCGTTTCTCAACTCTGATATATTCTCTCGGTTTAAAGGGAGCTCTTTCTGTTCCCGTTAAGGACTGATCTTCCGCTCCCGTCTGTAGCGGCGTGTAATCACCGCGGTATTGAGGGCCTTCGGGTGTTCCGATCCCCGGAGTCTGTTCACGCGTCATTTCCCTGTTGATCATAAACGCTCCCGCAAAAAGCGAACAAAATAAACTTAGGCTGACAAAAGCTTTCCTTTTCATCTTTCATCACCTCAAATTCATCTTGTTCAAAAAAACTTTCCATTATACAAATGCCGAATTTTTTGTTAAAATTGTTTTCAGGTTCATAAGACCGCATAAACCGCGGTTACCATGAGATCATGCAGCCGATTTAAATTTGAGTTATAATTTGTCTAGGTCACCAGTTCTACAAAAAGTACATAACGTTTGAAAATTTTAGTATGGAACAGAATGTATTTATACATGCTACCTTAAGGGAGGTTAATATGACGTCTTTACATATTGCTATTTTATCGCCTTTTGCACTCGCCTTCTTGATTCCGCTATTGGCGAAAAACGTCAGAAAGATTCATACAGGCTGGTTTGTCCTGTTTCTTCCTGTTCTATTATTTATTTATTTTTTCCGCATGATCAAAATGACGGCGGATGGCGGAACATTAAAGGCTGTACTGGAATGGATTCCGTCCTTTGGGATTAACTTTACCGCGTACGTTGACGGACTCGGATTGCTATTCGCCCTTCTGATTACAGGGATCGGGTCTTTGGTTGTCCTTTACAGCATCTATTATCTGTCTAAAGAAAGAGAGCAGCTCGGACCATTTTACGTTTATCTGCTCATGTTCATGGGGGCAATGCTCGGCGTTGTTCTCGTTGATAACGTCATTGTACTTTATTTGTTTTGGGAATTGACCAGCATATCGTCTTTTCTGCTCATCGGCTATTGGTACAAGCGGGAAAAATCAAGATACGGCGCGACAAAATCGATGCTTATCACCATATTCGGCGGTCTTTCCATGCTTGGAGGCTTCATTCTTCTTTACACGATCACAGGTTCATTCTCGATTAGAGAAATGATCAACCAGGTTGATTTAATTTCGGGGCACGGCTTTTTCATCCCGGCTCTCGTGCTGGTGTTAATCGGAGCCTTCACTAAATCTGCGCAGTTCCCTTTTTACATCTGGCTTCCGGACGCAATGGAAGCACCAACGCCTGTAAGTGCTTACCTGCACTCCGCCACGATGGTAAAAGCGGGAATTTATATCGTTGCAAGATTCACCCCTGTGTTCGCTTTTTCAGGGGAATGGTTTTGGATCGTGTCTCTCACGGGGATTGTCATTCTTTTCTGGGGTTCGTTCAACGCCGTCAAGCAGACTGATCTGAAATCGATACTTGCATTTTCTACGGTCAGCCAGCTCGGAATGATCATGTCGATGCTTGGCGTCGGAGCGGCCGCACTGCATTTTCAGCATTTTGAATACTACATGGTTGCAGTAATCGCCGCTATCTTTCACTTGATTAACCATGCGACTTTCAAAGGCAGCTTATTCATGGCAGTCGGAATCATCGACCATGAAACAGGTACGAGAGATATCCGCAAGCTCGGCGGCCTTATGACGATCATGCCGATTACGTTTACGATTACGCTCATCGGCGCGTTTTCAATGGCCGGACTGCCTCCGTTCAACGGCTTTTTGAGCAAGGAAATGTTCTTCACCAGCATGCTCAGGATTACGAACTTTAACTTGTATAACGCTGACACATGGGGTTTTCTCTTTCCTGTGCTGGCTTGGATCGGAAGCGTGTTTACATTCATTTACTGCATGGTTCTCTTATTTAAAACCTTCGGGGGAAAATATCAGCCTGAAAAGCTTGAAAAACAAGCGCATGAGGCTCCAATCGGCATGCTGATTTCGCCGATTGTCCTCGTATCTCTCGCGGTGATTTTTTTCTTTTTCCCGAACATTCTGTCATACAGCATCATTGAACCTGCTGCAGCGTCGATTATGCCGACCCTTTTGGACGGTGACGAAAAATTCAAGGTTCATATTTACATGTGGCACGGCTTTTCGACTGAGCTCTATATGACGATCGGCGTCGTTGCTCTCGGAGTTCTCGCCTATTTGACCTTGTCAAAATGGCGCAAGGTCTACGGCCTCTTCCCGGAAACACTGACGCTGAACAAGTTGTACGACAGCTCGCTGTCAGGGCTTGAAAAAGGCTCCAACAAGATTACAAGAACGTATATGACAGGGTTTCTCCGTGACTATCTTGTTTATGTTTTTGTCTTCTTTATCGTGATCATCGGCGGATCGCTCGCTGTTACCGGGGGCTTTTCATACGATGTGAAAGGCAATGCTTCAATCGGCGTCTATGAGCTCGTTCTGTCAGCCGTAATGATTGCCGCAACCTTTACCACCGTTTTTGCAAGGTCAAGACTGACGGCGATTATCGGACTCGGCGTCATCGGCTACACGCTCGCGCTGTTCTTTGTCATTTTCAGGGCGCCGGATCTCGCGCTGACGCAGCTGATCATCGAAACCATTTCAGTCGCATTGTTCCTGCTGTGCTTCTATCATTTGCCGAAGCTCAGATTTAAGCCGAAATCGGCTAGGTTCAGGGTCACAAATGCGCTTGTATCGGTCGGCGTCGGAACTGTTGTGACGCTGCTCGCACTTTCAGCAAACAGCCAGCGCTCGCTTGAAAGCATTGCATCGTATTTTATTGAAAACAGCTATAAACTCGCAGGCGGCCACAATATCGTCAACGTAATATTGGTCGACTTCAGGGGATTTGATACATTGTTTGAAATTACCGTACTTGTCATTGCCGCTTTAGGAATATACGGCATGATCAGGCTCAGATTGGAGAAAGGAGGGGAAGAGCATTGAAAAAGGTTCAGACGAATGATGTGATCCTGCAAACCGTTACAAAGATTGCATCCTTTATCATTCTGCTCTTTTCTTTCCATCTGTTTTTTGCCGGCCATAATAACCCGGGCGGCGGTTTTATCGGCGGATTGATGACGGCGTCTTCGCTTGTCCTTCTGCTGCTCGCCTATGATTTAAAAACGGTGCAGAACATCTTGCCCGTCAACTTTATCTATGTGGCGGCCGTCGGCTTATTCATTTCCGTTTCCACCGGAATCGGCTCATTTTTGTTCGGCGCTCAGTTTCTTTCCCACGCGTTTGATTACTTTAACCTTCCGCTCTTGGGGAAAACGGAGCTTGCCACCGCGGTATTGTTTGATATCGGGGTTTATCTCGTAGTGGTCGGCGTGACCATGACCATTATTCAGACGATTGGGGAGAGAGAATAATGGAGATTTTAATGTCTTTTATTGTAGGAATTCTGTTCATGGCGGCGACTTATCTGCTGCTTTCCAAAAGCCTTTTGAGGGTGATTATCGGAACTGCCGTTCTCAGCCATGGCGTCCATCTGCTTTTGCTGACGATGGGAGGGTTAAAAAAAGGAGCGCCCCCCATTTTGAATGAAGAGTCGACAACCTATGTCGATCCTCTCCCTCAGGCGTTGATTTTAACGGCGATCGTCATTGCTTTCGGGGTTACCTCGTTTCTCCTGGTCATGGCTTTCCGCGCCTATCAAGAGCTGAAAATGGATGATATGGATCAAATGAGGGGAAATGATCAACATGAATAATCTTGTAATTCTGCCAATACTGATTCCTTTAATGGCCGCAATTCTGCTTATCTTTATGAACAGGTCGATCGTGCTGATGCGTGCATTCAGCGCCATATCTTCCATTGCGGCGATCGCTGCGGCCGCCGTTCTTGTGCAGACAGTCTATACGGACGGAATCCAGACCTTGTATCTCGGCGGGTGGAAGCCTCCGTTCGGAATCAGCCTTGTCGCTGATCAATTTGCCAGCCTTCTGGCGTTAACGACAGCCATTATCGGATTTCTGACGGTTCTTTATTCGTTTCGCTCCATCGGCGAAAAACGCGAGCGTTTCTTTTATTATCCCGCCGTCCAGTTCCTGCTTGCCGGAGTTAGCGGCGCTTTCTTGACCGGGGACTTGTTTAACCTGTTCGTATTTTTTGAGGTGCTTCTGATGGCTTCGTATGTGCTGATCGTCATCGGCGGCACGAAGATTCAGCTGCGGGAGTCTCTGAAGTACATCGTCTTTAACATTATTTCTTCCGCCCTCTTTGTCATCGGAGTCGCTTATTTATATGCGGTTACGGGCACATTAAACATGGCGGATCTGAGCGTCCGGATCAGCGAATCAGGGCAAACCGGGCTGATCACGGTCATCGCTGTTTTATTTTTGATCGTCTTCGGTTTAAAAGGCGGCATCTTCCCGCTGTATTTCTGGATGCCTGGTTCCTATTATGCGCCGCCAGCCGCTGTTTCCGCACTGTTTGGCGCACTTCTGACCAAAGTCGGCCTGTACGCGATCACAAGGGTGTTTACATTAATTTTCACCCAAGACGCCGCTTTTACTCATCAATTAATGGTCTGGCTTGCGGCGCTTACGATCATCTTCGGGGTCATCGGCTCGATCGCCTACTGGGATGTTCAAAAAATCATCATCTACAATATTGTCACTGCGGTCGGCGTCATCTTGTTCGGCATCGCCGCCAATACGCCGGCTTCAATCGAAGGATCTGTCTACTATTTGATTCATGACATGATTATTAAAGGAGCGCTGTTTATGCTTGGCGGAGCGCTTTTTGCCCTGACAGGGACAAACAACCTGAAAAAAATGAGCGGCCTGATCAAAAACCATCCCGTGCTCGGCTGGATGTTTATGATTTCAGCCGTTTCATTGGCAGGTGTTCCTCCTTTCAGCGGATTCATCGGCAAGCTGAAAATTGCAGAAGGCGGCTTTTTAAGCGGTGAATTCGTGATTACGCTGCTGATGCTTTTATCCAGCCTGCTCGTCTTGTATTCCGTCATGAAAATATTTATCAACGGCTTCTGGGGGGATGAACAGGAAGATGCTCCGGCCAAAAGGCAGCTAAAAGGCTACATGTATCCGGCAGCGGTACTGCTCTTTCTGTCGCTTGCCATCGGACTCGGAACCGAGCTTATCGCTCCGTATTTTCACCAGGCGGCTGATACGCTCGTCAACCCCGAAAAATATATTGAAGCCGTTTTGAAGGAGTAGATCGCATGGCATTACAAATATTGTTGAACTTTATTCTTGCGTTGTGCTGGATGTTTCTGAACAATGACTACACCGCTGCCGGGTTTGTCATCGGTTATGTGATCGGATTATTCTCGCTCTTTCTGATGAGGCGTTTTTTCCGCCGCCGCTTTTACTTGATTAACATTTGGGCGATCGTCAGACTGCTGTTTATTTTTATTAAAGAGCTCGTGCTGGCAAACGTCAGCGTATTAAAGACGATCTTGTCACCGCGGTTAAAAAATAAGCCCGGCATTTTCGCCTTCAAGACAGATCTTAAAGCGGACTGGGAAATCACGACGTTGGCAAACCTGATTACGCTGACACCGGGCACATTGGTCGTCGATATCTCCGATGACCGTTCGATTCTTTATATTCATGCGGTCGATATCGATGATGCCGAGAAAGCCATCAGTGATATCCGAATTTCGTTTGAAGAGGCCATTAAGGAGGTAAGCCGCTGATGTTTGAATTTATTTTGCAATTGTCACTCGGCATTTTGGCGGTCTCCACTTTTCTGTATGTCCTGAGGGTCATTAAAGGGCCGAGCATCCCGGACAGAGTGGTGGCGCTTGATGCGATCGGCATCAACTTAATCGGAATTACGGCTCTCGTGTCCATCCTGTTAAATACGACAGCATATTTGGAAGTCATCCTCTTGATCGGCATTCTGGCCTTCATCGGCACCGTCGCATTTTCTAAATTCCTTGAGAAAGGAGAGATTATCGAAAATGATCGAAGCCGCTAAATTGCTTATCGCCGTTTTGATCCTTCTTGGCGCACTGATATCGTTAGCCGCTTCCTTTGGAACGCTTAGGCTGCCTGACTTATACTCAAGAATCCACGCCGCTTCAAAAGGAGCGACACTGGGGATCATCAGCGTGCTGCTCGGCGTATTCTTTTACTTCTGGTTTCTGCACGGCTTCATTACGGCAAAAGTGCTGCTCGGTATCGTCTTTGTATTTCTGACGTCTCCTGTAGGCGCGCACCTGATCGCAAGAGCCGCGTATAATACAGGCGTTAAAATGGAAAAGAAAACCGTACAGGACGATTATGAAGGCTACAGAAATTTTCTGATTAAAAAGAAGGAAGATTCCTATTTATAAAAAGAAAACTCGCCCCTAACAGGCGAGTTTTCTTTATGTTTACGATGAAGGACGGCTGATGACCGCCATCGTGCACCTGGACGTGCAAATCAGGCTGTCCTGCTCATCGCGTATGTCAATTTGAAACACCATTGTTGATTTGCCCACATGCAGAGGCGTAGCGACCGCTTTAACCGTTCCGTCTTTTACCGATTTAATATGGTTGGCGTTGATCTCAAGCCCGAAGCATGCCTGCTCTTTTGGATCGATATGCTGATATGCCCCGATGCTTGCCACCGTTTCAGCGAGCGCAACGGACGCGCCTCCGTGCAGATAGCCGAAAGGCTGACGCGTTCTTTCATCGACAGGCATGACGGCAACACACCGTTCTTTGCTGCACTCCTTCAACTCGATTCCCAACGCTTCAAGAAGTGTATGTTTCGTTTCCATCACAATCGTCCCCTCATCAGAGTACACCTTCAGATTTCGCGATTAAAACAGCCTCTGTCCTTGATCCTACATTCAGCTTGCTGAATACGGAAGTCAAGCTGTATTCGATCGACCGCTTGCTTAAATGAAGCGCATCAGCAATTTCCTGATTTGTGTAGCCTTTTTCGACTTCTTTTAAAATCAGGCATTCCCTTTCAGTCAAGAGGTCGTGCTGGGTCTGCTGGCTGTTTGACTTCGATTTTTGCTGTGTAATCAACTGCTTGAAATAATCATAATCGACGACAATTTTATTATCCAGAACCTGATATATGTACTCTATAATCTTTTCCTTCGATTCCGTTTTGCTGATGGCGCCGTGCATGCCGGAACGAATCGCCTCTTCAAAATAATCTTCGACTTCATAGCCTGTGTAAACGATAATTTTGCATGATGAACATGTCTCAAGGATTTTCTTAGATAGGTCCATGCCGTTGATTTCACCCAAATTTAAATCCATTAAGATCAGGTCATACGCAGAAAAATCATGTTTCTTGAGAAATTGTTCGCTGGCTTCAGGGCTGAGGCAATCGACAACAAAGTCCTGGTTCGTTTCAAGAATTGCCTTCGTCCCCTCCATGACAGCCGGATGATCATCGATCACAAGTAATCTTCTCATAATTTCCTCCCTTTTGCGTAACCTTGCCCTATCACCATTTTATAGAAAAAACTTGGCGGATGCCAAGCAAAAATGTTAACTAAACATTACAATCCCATTTCAATGGCGACCCTAAAGCCTTTCCCTTCTGCTGTCTGTATATCCAGACTGCCGTTCAGTGCGCGGACGCGCTCGCGAATGCCCGACAGCCCCATGCTTGCGCTGTTTTGATAAAGCTTGTCCGGGTCAACCCCAATGCCGTCATCTTCATAATGAAGAACAACTTTTTCTTTTATGCAGACAAGCATAATCAAAACCTCATTAGCTCTCGAATGTTTAACCGCATTGCTTAAAAGCTCCTGCACAATTCTGTACAAATTCAACTGCGTGTCCAAGTCGAGCACCTTTGAGAACCTTTCCGTATTGAGGCGGATCTTATCGATCGATGAGGACTCCTGATGCTGCGCCGCCAGTTTCGAAAGGGCTTTGACAAGTCCGAGATCGTACAACAGCTGCGGCCTCAGCTCCTGGCACGTTTCCCTTGTCGTCTGGATGACGGCGGACATTTGCTCATTCATATTGATGAGCCTTTGCCGGATTTGATTCGTACAGACTTTATCTTTTTCAAAATCAGCCAGAAACATCTCGCTTTGATGCTTCAAGGAAATCATATCCTGCAGGACAGAGTCGTGGAGATCGCGGGCTAAATCAGATCTCTGCTTCTCTTCAATCGCAAACATCAATTTATTCAGCCACGCCGGATTCGGCCCTTCTTTTTTCACATTTTCCAGATGCTCCATCAGCTCGCCGATTTTCAGCACGTTTTCCAGGGAAACGCTCGTATAAAACGCCAGCGTCTCAAGCCATGAAATCTCATCGCGCGTCAGCCTAGGCGTATTTAAAACCGACAAACACAGCATGACATAAGACGTCCCGCCCCGTTCACCGATCTTAATCAAAAACCCACGGTCGACTTCGACGATTTTGCCGATGTCGGTGATAGCCCTAAAAGCTTCTTTTTCATAAGGCTTCCAAACTTGATCGTTTGCATTATTTTCAAGTAACCCTACGGTTCCATCACTCTTTAACTCCAGTACATAAGCCTGGCTGACAGGTAAAACATCAAGAATCGTTTGAGACAATTCCCTTAGCACTTGCGCTAACGATGTCGAGCTCCGTATAAGTTGGGTAAACTTAAATACACTATCTTGGTAATTAAATTTTTCAGAAAACCTTTTTAAACGGAAACGAAAATCAAGAATTTCTTTGAGATAAAAAACACCTAGCATAATAAAATAGATAAATATAGTGTTTTTAACTGTATTTAGACTATTACTTAATTCTTGTGTTAAAGTAAATACACCTACAGCTGTCAAGCTTGGTAAAATGGCTAACAATCCATAGTATTTAAAACGTCCCAATAAGAATTCAATGTCATATATTTTGGTAGCAATAAATTGATACACTAATGAGAAAGGAATAATCAACAAAAAGGGTACAACAAACATTGCCGGGAATATATAATCACCGATAAATACATATGGAATGACATAGAAAATTAAGAACGGAATAAACGCAACAAAATTTGTGATAACAAGTATCCTTAAAAAATAGGCTTGCTCAGAAGCTTTATTTTTTATTACACCATAAATGATAAGAGCAAAGGCTATAATGGTAACAACCAAGAAAGATACCAGGTTAAAGAGCTTAATGGAACTATAAGAAATCTGCAAATTATCACCGGAAATTTCCAATAGCAAATTCAATAAACCCACAGGGTATAGGAAAAGAAATATTTTATTATTGAAAAACTCTTTTCCTTTTTCCTTGAAATATTGATAAATATAGTGGAGATACAAAACAGGAACGAATTGAAAAGTTATCATTGTTATATAGATACTTAAACTATCTCCCTTTGCAGATCCCACAGAACAAGAATAAGCTGTTGATGTAACAAGCAGAAAAACAATTAAAATAAAAGCTGAAGCCGAATTTAATCTTTTGTTTGATTTTATTATGAAATAAACACAAAAAAGAGAAAGGAGATAAAACATCATTGGAATAATAAATAGAAATAGACTTTCATAACTCACCAATTCATATCCGGTCTCTACAAACCCTATCTCTCCATCTCTTTCAACGATCATCGATTTAACATCACTTAATTCATCAGCTAATTTCCCATCATCAGCCCTTAATTTTTCTACACTTTTACCATTTATCTCTAGAATAACATCCCCTTTTTTAAATCCTAGGGATTGAGCCAGTGACCCTTTTTCAATCTCGAATACTTGGTATTCGTTTTTTTCATTAAATTGCATTGTCATTCCAAGGTAACTAGAATGCAGATTTACATAGATAATATAAGGAACCAAGGAGAGGCTTAGCAAAATAATAATTAAAGATAGTTTATTATAATTAACACGCATTAATTTTACATCCTTATAATAGATAGTTAAGGAAGAATTTTAAATCCAAAATCCTCCTCCACCCCAACTCTTACCTAATAATCTAATACTGTCAACCACTACTCCTGTTTTTTCTGGATCAATGCCTAATAAACAAGCATCCCCATCAACAACTTTTTTTAATACTTCAGGATTTTCGACCAAAAAGTTCACAATATCTTGCATACATAGTCTCCTCTTTAATTGTTATTCAGCAGGGTAGACATCAAACGTTCTTTCTCCATATCCCCCAACTCAAGCTCCCCGATTCCCTTCTTAAATTTCTGAATAGCGAGCTGATTCATAACATACATATACTGAGTGACGCCTGCTGCCTTCAATTTCTCTTTATAGCATTTTATTTCTTTATCGGCAATTTTATCCTCAGTTTCAAATGTTTTTAACAAATCAATCGACGGCTGGTTAAATTTTCTTGACAAATATAAATACGCAAGCGTCCGCTTTTTCTTGGCGATATCGCTTTTTGAATCATAAAAAAGTGCTTTATAATCATTTTCAATTTGTGAAGCAATGCCCAGCTGGTAGGCGTACTTTTCAACCGTCGGGTCAAATTTGCCCGTAGCAAGCATAGCTCCCAGCACGCATGGCAAGGCTGTCAGCGCCCCGGATTTACGCTTGATCATGTCAAGGCACTCATCTTCAGTGGCAGGGCGGTTGCTGAGATCGTCATGCTGTCCCTGCATCGATTGAAGTGTATATTCCATTAGCTTTTCGAAAAACACCGGTTCTTTCGACACCGAACCGATCACTTTAATGCTTATTGTATAAAGCGCAGTCGCCGCATTCATTGCGACTGAACGGTTGATTTTCATCCAAGGTTCATCGGGGCTGTCTTCATCCTCTAAATCATCGAATATATCAAACGCAAGAATCAAGAGTTCAATGCCTGCTCCAAGGGTTTCTGCCGCATCGGTGTCCGTGCCGCCGAAACTTTGGTAATGATAAAAAGCAAGCTCGCTGAAATGCAACTGGTCCTTTGCATCTAGAAAAGCGTGCAGCGTCCGATTTAAGTCCGCATTGGGAATCTCAAGGTCTATAAAATGATTCATTCTTTGCTTGATTTTACTGTGATCTAGACAAAAAAGCTTAGAGATGGTGCTCCCTCCTTTCTTAATATTTTACTAAATCAAAATCCCGATTGACAGAGCAATTTTTTTATTTAACAATTATACAATAATTTATCCTTTTTTTGGGTTCGTTTGCACACAAAAAAAAGACTTGTCTGAAACAAGTCTTTTTACGAGGTTTTTAGATATGTGTACTTATCGTATTGATCAATGCTTTTGTTAATCTTGCGCAAGGAGTCCTTTGTTTCTCTGATTTCATTCTCTAGCCGCCAAAGCAGTTGTTTTAATTCTTCAATTTGTTGCTTTTCCACCGGTTCCACACTCCTTTTGGAAGATCAATCAATTTGTGTATAGTGAACGAGTCATAGGTATTTGATCTGTTAATACAAGTTTAAAGGGATTTGGTTTCTTTTTCACCGAAAAGTTGCATATAAATTCATGCGTTACACCGCAAACTTTAAATAGACCATAACACCCATTTTACACAACTTGCGATTAGTTCTCAAATCCTAATGAAACATAAAATTTTTGTTTGTTTTTCAAGGAGTCAAATAAAGATCGCATATAAACCCCTTTATCATCGCAAGTTCAGTTGTGTTTTGTTCGTTTTGCAACCTTGAGTCTAAAGTAGTAACTAGCGGGGAATAGAAAAACTTGAGTGTTCACGGAACGCAGATCGGGTATGCGCCACCGAAAAACACGCAATAGACCGACACGCATTTCGGCCCTTATAAAAAACCATCCCTTCGCCTTACACCGCAAAAACCGCAATTTGACCCGTAAAAATTGAAAAGAGGTGTTCATATTGCTTCCTCCTCATTGCTTTTGGATGCATCCATATCAACACGTCAGCTGCCGGCAGGTCTATCCCGAAGTTCAAGTCAGCGCCTTATTGCGCTCGGCAAAAGAAGCGGAGAGCTTGATGGCTGACGGACAGAGAATTTTAAGCAGGCTTTCAGCCTCGCGTACTTTGGCCCAGCAAATCATGACGGCTGCCCAAAGCAACCAAAAAAATAACGTGCTGGCCGCGCTCAGGCAAACCGGCGTCCGCAGCCAGCTTGATGCCTCATTCGATCCCGACGGCATTCGCATCATGCTCATCAGCCCCCGCAGCAGACTATTCCTGCTATTGCGTTGGTCTTAGCGCAAAAAAAATTCCGGTCCCTAAGAAGGAGCCGGAATTTTTTTATAAGAGCTTTTGACACCAATCAACAGCTTCAAGATAGCACTGGTACGCTTCATCTTTAGTTAAGCCTTCTGTCTCCGGTGTGTTGTCTTCCCATTCGTTTCGTTCGATCGATTTTGCAAGCCGCAAGATTTTTCGGTAATCATTTTCTTTTCCGAGCAGCGCCTGGCCCACTTCGTCTGTCAGCGGCAGTTCGCTGACGACTTCCGTTAGTTCTTTGTGCAGCAGTGTATCGATAAATGAAAACATGCCTGTCAGCATATAAGAAGCCGGCTGAGGGCGGTTCGTTTTTTTTGCCAGCAATTCGCAAAGCTTCGCGCGGATCAGCGAAATCTTGACGACTTCGTTCTTGCTGGAGTTTTGCTTTTTCGTTAAATCCTTAAATGAGAGGATGAAGATCCACCTTTTGATTTCTTTAAATCCGAGAAGCACGATAGCCTGGCGGATGCTTTTAATCTTTTGGATCGGCCGGTTGGCTGGAGAATTCAACAGCTTCAGCAGCTGGTAAGAAAGCGACAAATCGCGCTCTATAATATTTGTGACGTTTTCAATATCAGGCTGATCTTCGCTTAATTCATGCAGCAGCTCATAATAAGCGTGGAAATGATATGTAATGTCCTGACCGTCAATCACGACAGGCTCGCTGAAGAAATAGCCTTGAAACAGATGAAATCCGTCTTTTACAGCCTGCTCATATTCTTTTCGCGTCTCCACTTTTTCAGCGAGGAACGTCAGGCGGTGGTTACGGCATGATCGAAGGATGCTCTGTCTTTCCTGCTGCGTCGTTTTGAAAAAATCGATCTTCAAAATATCAATGGATGCCAAAAGCTGATGGAGCAAGTCCCTCTTCACGCGATGCTTTAAACAAAAATCATCGAGTGCAATCGTGTAGCCGAGGCTTTTCAAATGCCTGCACCTTTCGATAAGCTCAAGGGTAATCGGCACATCTTCAAGGATTTCCACAACGAGCTGATCCGGGTCAAAATACGTCGGCAGCCCTGATGCCAAAAGACCCTCGGTAAAATTCACGTAATACCTTTTGCCTTCTGTCAATTTATCGATTCCAATGTTTAAAAAGCTGTTAATCATTAATTCTGTTGTCGCTTGATCACCGTCAATACCGGAAAAAAAGTTTTTCTCGCTTTCCCTGTATAAAAGCTCGTATGCGACAACTTGTTCTTTTCTGTTGAATATTGGCTGTCTGGCAACGAATACCCTCATTCTTCTTCCCCCTAGCGACTGAGGTGCCTTCGCTTTTAAGTATATCAAATAATTGGGCAAATCCCGTCTGCTGTATAAAAATTCACCCAAATTTGAACTTAATATTGAAAAACAGATAATCCCCGAAGAAATTATCTGTTTCAATCCCCAGTTATGTTAAAAACTATCGTTTACAGAGTCAACCTTGATCCAGACCTTTTTTCGCCTTGATTTTCGCTTCGTGAATTTGCTGCATCTTGTTGTTCCAGCAAGCTTCGCTTAAATCGACAGGATATTCTTCGGGCTTGCTGATCCGCTTATACTCTTCCCAAAGCAAACTGAGATTTTCTTGAACATACCGCTTAATATCCTGAATGCTCGGATTCTCATAGACAAGCTCGCCTTTTTCAAAGATCGGCTGGTGAAGATCTTTCGCATCAAAATTCGTCACAAACTTGCTGATAAACGTATGAACGGGGTGAAACATCTTCAGCCGCTCCTGTTCATTGACCTTTTCATAGTCCAAAGCGATATAATCGCCTTCTGAATGATGGTTCAGCTGATTGATGATTCTGTACACCTTTTTCAAGCCTGGAGTCGTCACTTTTTCCGGATTCGAAGAAATTTTAATCGTGTCTGCCATCTTTCCGTCTTCTTCGATCGAAACAAGTTTGTAAACCGCGCCGAGAGCCGGCTGGTCGTAAGCGGTAATCAGCTTTGTGCCCACGCCCCAGACGTCGATTTTTGCACCCTGGGCTTTAAGGTTCATAATCGTGTACTCATCAAGATCGCTTGATGCAACAACTTTTGTATCTGTAAATCCGGCTTCATCCAGCATGGCTCTCGCTTTCTTCGACAAATAGGCGAGGTCTCCGCTGTCCAGGCGGATTCCCGAAAATTCAATTTGATCGCCGAATTCCTTTGCTACTTTGATCGCATTTGGAATGCCGGAACGCACCGTATCATATGTATCGACCAAAAAGACACATTTTTTATGGGTTTCCGCATATTTTTTAAATGCCGTGTACTCATCGCGATAGGCCTGTACAAGCGCATGGGCGTGCGTGCCTGATACCGGAATGTCAAACCGCTTGCCGGCGCGGACATTGCTTGTCGCGTCGAATCCGCCGATAATCGCGGCTCTTGCTCCCCACATCGCCGCGTCCATTTCATGCGCGCGCCTTGTTCCAAATTCAAGCGCCGTCTCTTCTCCGATCACACTTTTGATTCTCGCCGCTTTTGTGGCAATCAATGTTTGGTAATTCACAATGTTGAGCAGAGCCGTCTCAATCAGCTGCGCTTCAGCCAAAGGCGCTTCGATCCTCATGATCGGTTCGTTGCCAAACACGATTTCGCCTTCCTGCATAGAATAAAGCGAACCGGTGAATCTCATATCTTTTAAAAAGCCGAGAAAGTCATCTTTAAAGCCCAGCTCTTCTTTTAAATAAACTAAATCGCTTTCAGTAAATCTGAAATCCCGCAAAAATTCAATCGCTTTTTCAAGACCGGCAAAAACGGCAAAACCGCTGTCAAAAGGGAGCTTTCTGAAAAACAGTTCAAATACGGCTTTCTTTTGATCAATGCCGTCGCGCCAATACGTTTCCGCCATATTAATTTGATATAGGTCTGTGTGTAGTGCTAGACTGTCGTCTGTAAAACGGTGTTCCAACCTTCATTTCTCCTTCCTCAATCTGACACTGAGGCTCCCAGGGTGTTTGCAAAATGAGAAAGAGCCCAGTCGTGTCCGTCCGGGTTAAAGCTAGCCACTGCGTTTTGATGAATGACAAGATTAAACCCTTTATTATAAGCATCTACTGCGGTATGGAGCACGCATATATCTGTGCATACGCCAACAAGGTGCAGTTCTTGAATATCCCTTTCACGAAGCTTCAGCTCGAGGTTTGTCCCGGCAAAAGCAGAGTACCTTGTTTTTTCCATGTAATAGACATTCTGATCGTGTTCGTGTTTTCGATAAAGCTTTTCAAGCTTCCCGTATAAATCCTGTCCTGATGTACCTTTTATATTATGCGGAGGAAACAAACGGGTTTCCGGATGAAGCGTATCGCCGGCCTCGTGTGAATCGACTGCAAATACGACATAATCGCCGTTTTGAATAAACGTATCCGCGAGACGCGCCACGGCGTCTTCGATTTTGCGGCCGGGTTCCCCGCACGTCAGCTTACCGTCAGCTGCGACAAAGTCATTCGTATAATCTATACATATAAGAGCTTTTTTCATTGCCGCCCTCCCCGCCTTTTGTATGATAGGTAACATTATAACTTATCTAAACGGACAAGTGAATGGCGAATCAATCGAATATGGCTGTCAAGCCGCGCCAGCAGCGGTTTTTTCTTTTTCAGAAAAAAACAAAAACCACGGGTTCGGGACCGCCTTGCGGAAGGCGCGTGCGAAAACCCGCACCTCATCTCTTGTTTAAAACCGACTGCTCAAAGATATCGTCCTGAACATAAATCGATTCTTTCTCTACGGCCTCACGCGCCGCGAGAACAAGTCCAAGGGGAGTGTCCGATTGCTGATCGGACACGATCGAAAAAGGGACGCCTTGCTTATTGGACTCCTTGATGTAAGGAGATAAATGAGAGTAGCCGATTTCGCCGTTAAGCAATAATGTTGCATCCGCTTTTGAGCCAAGCGCATCGATGACTTCCCGGTATGCCTTCGGACGCAGCACTTGTCCTTTAGTCAATGCGATGATGACCCTTTCCCTCAGCGAGCCTAAAAACAGTCTGCGTTCATCCGGCTTCGTTTCGCGTGGTCCGTACATTCCCTGCTGTAAATATTGATCCAATGATTGGTCGCTCACGTCTTAGACCCTCCAGTTTTATCCTGCTGGCAGCGTTTTTTAAGCTGCATTTTTTTATCAGTATGCCCACGAAAACAGCGGGCATGAGCCCGTGCTACATTTCGGTCACCCATTGTACGATCTTTTTGGACAGCTCCTCGGCCGCATCCGACTCAGCCACTTTCGACAATGACCGGTCAAGCTTTTCGGCGAGTTCTGCTTTTTCTTCCTCATAGGAAATCAGCGTGCTCCACTCCAGTTGCGGCACAGCCACAAGCGTATGAAATTCCTTTTTATTTTCATGGAGGTAAACGTCTGTGATCATCTGATCTTCGTTTAAGATGTTTGCCTTCCTGATTTTCATCTTTGTCACCTGCCTTATCTATCTTTTTTCCCATTATACTATAAAAAAGAAACAGCCTCTTTAAAAGAGGCTGTCACAGGTTCAATGACTGGGAACCGTCCATCACATCCGCATCTGTGAAGGTCGTTTTATTGATATCGTTATGAATCAATCCGTAGTCCCCTGTTTGAAATGTGCCCGCTCCTCCTCCGGAGGAATCCGTGCACTTCGGGGAAATCGCAAACACATCTCCAAAAAAGGCTGCGCTGTCATCAACGACTCGCCTGATAAAAATCGGTCCGACAATTGCCGGCATTTTCACACCTCCGCCATTTAATTTATTAGCATCATATGTGAAAATGGGCAAAACGTTCAGACTTCAGGATTTTCCGCCGTTTCTTTTTTATACCTCTGCCTTAAACGGACAAGGCGGACGATATTCAATGTAAAAGCCTTGAGCAGGGCATAAGCCGGAACGGCCAGGATCATGCCGAGAATGCCTCCGAAGCTTCCGGCGCCGATTAATAAAAGGATGATCGTCAGCGGATGCGTATTCAAGCGGCGGCCGATAATCAGCGGCGACAGCAGATTCCCGTCTGTCTGCTGAACGGCAACGACGATGATCAGCGCGATCAATGCTTTCGTCGGCGAGTCGAGAAATGCGATAATGACGGCCGGCGCCGCTCCAAGAAACGGTCCGACATATGGAATAATATTCGTCACGGCAATGATCAACCCGAGAATCAGCGCGTATTTCACACCGGCGATCCAAAAACCGATGAAGCACGCCGTTCCGACGAACAGACAAACAATGAGCTGTCCTTGAATGTAAGCCGCCAGCGTCTCGTACAAATCCTTAAAAATCTTCAGCCCTTCATTTTTATACTTGTCAGGCAGGATCTTGACAGCCAAATTCGGGAAACGGTGGCCGTCCTTCAGCATATAAAACAGGATGAACGGCACGGTAACAGCCGTGAGCGCAATGTTGGTCACAACGCCGAATACAGAAGTCAGGCTCCCTGTAATATTTTCAGGCAGGCTCGTCAAATATTCGCCGATTGAGCTTTCGATTTTGGCAACCGATACGAAGTCCTGATTCATTATCCAAGTGAACCACTGCGAATTCGACATTTGCTTAATGAAAATCTGGATCTGTTTCACATAGGAGGGGATGTTGTTGAACAGATCGGTAACCTGCTTTGTAAATACAGGACCGACTGCTGACAATACAAACCCGATGAATGCCACAAACACCAAATAGATCAGCAGAATGGACAGCGTTCTCGGCAGCTTTTTCTCAAGAAGCCGCACGATCGGATTGAATATAAAATACAAGATTCCCGCAATTAAAATCGGAGTAAATAGAGTCGATGCAAATACGATGATCGGTTCGAAAAGAAAAGACACTTTTGTCGACACATAAATGATAAGAAGAACCAATAAAATTTGCAGCGTCCAAAAATGGGTTTTTGATTTTAACAAGCTTTGTTTCCTCCCGGCTTTTTTCATTAATCTAAAAACTACTATTCACACTAACGTCTGTCAACTGTTTTCCTTCCATTCATACGAAAAAGCTTTGACAGGGTTTCATATTTCAGCGCCTTTTGAATAAAAAAGATTGACAGCTCCTCCTGTTGTAATTATCATGATTACAACAGGAGGGTGGTTTGATGAAGATCAGCAGCAGATTTACGATAGCCGTACATATGTTATCCTTGATGCACGTCCGAAGCGACCATTTGACATCAGAGCAAATCGCAGACAGCGTCAATACCAATCCGGTCATCATCCGCCAAATCAGCAGATTGCTGAAAAAAGCGGGCTTGATTGAAGTAAAGCGCGGCACAGGCGGAGCGCACTTATTACGGGATGCCGGCGCCATTTCTTTGTATGATGTCTATAAAGCTGTCGAAGTTGTCGGTGAAGGCGAACTGTTTCACACTCACGAAAACCCCAATCCTGATTGCTGGGTTGGCGCGAATATCCACCAGGTTCTTGAGCTTGTTTTATTAAAAGCGCAAACAGCCATGGAGAATATACTCAAAGAAATGTCTATAAAGGAATTGACTGATCTGATCATCCAAAAAAAGAATGCTTCTCAGTGAGGCATGATTTTTTCAACTCGTTGTAATAACTATACTTACAACAAGCATCTGGCACTGTGTTTTTTTCACCTCGTTGTAATATTGTTCATTACAACGGAATAAAAGGAGGTGGTTCCATGTGATCAACACAGGCAAAATCGGATTTCCATCACATTAAGGGAGGACTTAACATGACGAATCATATAAAAGAAATCAACTGGGAGCAAAACACCAACTCTTACATTCAGCTCATACCGAATATTGAGTACACAAAAGTGGAAGACACTTCTTTGACATTACATTTGCTGGTGTACCGCAATCCAATGGATGCGTTATTTAACAGGAAAGGCAATCAGGAAACATACCCGCTGATCATTTATTTGCAAGGGTGCGGATGGGGCTGGACAAAACAGGATACATCCGCCTTTATCCCCCAACTGGTTCCATTTGTCGAGCAAGGATATGTCGTGGCAAGCGTTCAATACAGAGGCAGCGGAGAGGCGGTGTTTCCGGCTCAGCTTCATGATGTGAAAACAGCAGTCCGCTTTTTAAAAGCAAATGCCGCCCGCTATAACATCGATCCTGATAGAGTCGGAGTCTGGGGGGATTCTTCAGGCGGCCATTTGGCTCTTTTGCTTGGATTGACCGAAGGAATTGAAGAATTTGAAGGCCCGGACGAATACCGTCATGTATCGAGCAAAGTCGATGCGGTTGCGGACTGGTTCGGTCCGGTCGACCTTCTGTCCATGAGCAAGTATCCGTCCATCTTCGATCATGATTCACCCAATTCACCGGAATCCAAGCTGATCGGCGGAGCTGTTCAAGAAAACAGAGTACAGGCGAAACAAGCGAGTCCGATAAGCTATGTTCACAGGGAAGCGCCTCCCATTCTGATTATGCACGGGGATCAGGACGATGTCGTCCCTTATCAACAAAGCGTCCAATTGTTTGAAGCCTTAATAAAAGAAGGCCATGATGCCCTTATGTATAAAATAAACGGGGCCGGACATAACGGTTTTACCCAGGCTCATACCCTGGACATCGTCAAATCGTTCTTCCGCAAACATTTAAAGCCTGGAAAAGCCTGAACATTGAAGGCCGGATATCCGGCCTATCAGTGTATATTCCTCTCTTTTATGAATATTTTCTAAATTTTTTTCAGTATATCGGTATAAAGTTCACCTTCAGAAAATAAGATGAAAACGCTTACAAATAAACCATGAGGTGAACAACGATGAAAAAACTGGTGCTGCTCATGCTTGTTTTGCTGCTCGTGTATCCGCATGTATCGAAAGCGGGAGGATTTAAAGGAGGAGGCGGCAATCCGGGCTACTGGTTCGCGGGAGACCCTGTAGAACATCCCGATCCCGCAAAACCGCCGATTGTATTCGTCCATGGATTAAACGGCTCTTCAAGCGCTTGGTTTGACGAAAACGACATGGCGGAACAGGCCTGGAAAAACGGGTATGACGCGGCTTTTATCGATCTCCACCCCGATAAAGACATGCAGGACAACGGAGCGATGCTGGCCGCCAAACTGCGCGAAATCTACCAGTATTTCGGCCGCAAGGTGATTCTCGTTTCCTACAGCAAAGGCGGAATTGACAGTCAGTCGGCTCTTATTCATCACAACGCATACCATTATGTCGAGCGGGTGATTACACTCGGAACCCCCCATCACGGCTCACAGCTGGCAGACCTTGCCTACAGCAACTGGGCAGGATGGCTAGCCGATATTTTAGGCCAGAAAAATGACGCCGTTTATTCACTCCAGACAGGGTTTATGAAATCGTTCCGCGACCAGACCGACAATCATCCCAATCGATTGAAAACCAAATATTTTACCCTGGCAGGCAATAAAATCGGCGGGTTCGGCAGCGCTTTATTTTTCGGGGGCGTCTATTTAAACATGTTTGGCGAAAATGACGGAGCCGTCACTGAAAAAAATGCGAGACTCCCTTACGCCACAAACCTGGATACAGGGAAGTGGGATCACTTCTCAATTATTAAAGGAAACCTCACGTTTCCTGTATTCATGCCTTTACTGACGATTCAGGCAAATGCAAATGAAACTGCGGCCACCAAAGAAAACTTATCGTACCCTTTCATCAGAGGGGGGGAAAATCATGGATTGAGAGAAGAGGAGTTTGCCGTTGAAAAAGGCGTCAAGGAGATAACCGTTCACTGGCTGAGCAATCATTCCTCGGGAAATATCAAATTGACAGATCCACGCGGCAAGCCGTTCAAAGATTTTTCAATCGCAAAGACGGCGGATGTTTTTGAAGGGGGGTTCGTCCATTCCGCTGCCATCAAAAATCCCGCGGCAGGCACTTGGAAGATCGCATCATCCGTCAAACAAAAAGAGGCGTTTTTGTTCATTGTGACTTTCGATTCTCCTCTAAACCAGCAAATCAAAAACGCAGTCACCAGAGAATCGTCAAACCTTGCGAATGTTAAGGCGTCCGTCCGCTCGATCCGCTACGAAAACGGAAAACAAGCCGAGAAAAAGTCGCTGAAACCTGCTTCTATCAATGCGCTGCAAAACAGCCTGTCATTCAAAAAAGCCGGCATGTACTCGGTGACGATAGACCTTTCAGGAAAAACGGCAGACAACTCGCCGTTTAACAGGACGATCATCCGCTCTATTTATGTAAATGACAAAGGGGAAAAGTTTGAAAACAGCCCTTTGTCCGATTAAACCGTTCTTTTCATGGGAGATAAGGATTCATCGACCATGCGGTCAAGCTTCCGGATTTTTTCAAGCGCCAGCTTATGATCGATTTTGCGGTAATGGTGGTTTCCGCCCGGCTCTTCGTCCAGCTCATCCGCTTTTTTGACGATTTGCTGCAGCTTGTTTTTATCAAGGTCCCCTTCTGGCAAATAGGAATCCGTATGAAGCAGAATCGCCAAAGCAATCTCTTTGGCCGCTTTCCGATCTTCGCCGAGGCGGATGAGAAGCTTGTGGGCGCGCTCGGCTCCCTTTATTGCGTGAATGTCGTTTTGCTTGTATTTTTCATAATCCCATTCTCCGTCGGTGTACCATTCATAATGGCCGATATCGTGCAGCAATGCCGCTTTTGTCGCGATATCGGGATCTACTCCAGCTCGCACCGCCAGGCGGTATGCGTGATAGGCGCAGGCTACAGCATGAGCTACACCGGAACGAGTTAAATATTTTTGTGCGATTGGATGGGTGAATACATCCATTAAAGTTACGTTTCTCATGTAAACCCCTCCTTTATATATTTTTAGAATCCTAACATATTTTCATGCAAATCTCAATTGATCTGGCACATCATATTCAAAATTGATAAATAAAAAACAAGCACAATCGATTCGATGTGCTTGTTTTTTTATTTTTTACAAAAACTCTTTAATATCATACACTCTGCCGTTTTCAAAGTCGGTCTCAAGCAGGTCGAGCAGAATGCCGGCCACATAAGAGGTGCTTCTCAGCTTTCCTTCTGTTTGATAGGTTTTGAATCGTTCAATTTCATGAAAATCTTTTTTCGATGATGAACGGATAACCTCTTGCATGCCGGTATCCATGATCCCGGGGGAGAAAGAAATCATCTTCACCGGATCAGACTCATCTTCCTGTTCAAAGCCGAATGTTTTCGTGAACATATCGAGCCCCGCTTTTGAGCTGCAGTAGGCGCTCCATCCTTTATAAGGGTTTTTGGCCGCGCCTGATGATATATTGACAATCGATTTTTTGCCTTTATATGGCTTGAGCCATTTGGTAAACAGCTGGCTGAGCATCACCGGCGCTAACAAATTCAAGTCATAATGCAGCCTCAGTTCTTCCGGTTCAGCTTCGCCGGCGCGCTTGATCGGCGTCACCATTCCCGCATTATTGATCAAGGTGATCGAAGCAAAATCATGGGCTTGGACAGAATCTGAGAATTGCCGAAACCACTTTTCTGTTTCGGCGAGCTGCGCCAGATCGGCCTCATGCTGGATCAGCCTGTCATGACTGATATCAGACTTGGTCCTTGAAACAGCATGAACAATATGGCCTTTTTGCAAAAGCCCTTCGGCCATCGCGGCGCCAAGCCCTTTTGACGCTCCGGTAACAATGGATAAATGCATACGGCGTCCCTCCTTATCCATTATTGTACTGATTCATCAGCCCGCTTCTCAAGTGCTGCGGTTTTCTGCGCTAAGAACAGCCAACCAAAAGACAGCCGCACCGACAGCACCTTACAGAACCTCGGACTTTTCATTGCTGAGCGCTCTTATTTTTTCTGCTGCCCGCTGACTTTCGGAATCAAAAAGAACAGACCGGCGATGCAAAGAAGGATCAGCAGACCGTATAGAATGGGCAGGAAGATGGATTGCCGGTTTTCCGCAGAGTCATCTTCCCTTCCCGATAAGGACGGATTTGCCGAGAATGACAGGTCAAGCTGCTTTAGCTTTGAAGCCACGGAATTGCTTTCATTCGTGAAGCTTCCGGACAGGCTTTTCAGCTTTTCGATAGCATCTTCTTTTTTCGAATCTGTAAATGAGAATTCCTTCAGTTCTTCTGGAATTGATATTTCCTCTTTGTATTCCGCCTCTTCTTCCTGAAGGTAGTCCGTCTCGATTTTAATATCCTGCTTTTCGTACTCGTTTGGCTTTACATCGACTTTATCGGTTTCCTCCGCCTTCGCGATCGGAGTGAAAAGAAAGAAGGAGAGCATGACTGCCATGATCCCCTTCTTTCCCCATTTCGCATTACGCATCATGGTCAGTCTCGCTTTCTTCTGTTCTTGATTTTGCAAAATCGACAATAAAAGGAACAGCAATTGCGATGATCGTGATTAAAATTAATGCTCCGATTCCGAGTGCAAACTGGCTTCCAGTTCCGTACTGAATCGACATATATACGGTTGATACCGGATTGTTAAAGCTGAAGTTCGGCATCGCCAGGTCAAGCAGCGGCGCTACATAGAACAGCACCATGGCGGCTGTCGCGATTCCGCCTGCGATCGATCCCAGCATAAACGCCGTCCGGATAATGGCTGAACTTGCGACAAGCAGCAAGATCGTAAAGACCGACCACATGACGGCCTGATCGTCTGCGAGTGAGTAAATGTTCAAACCGAACAGGCTGATCATCAGTCCGACAATGATATTCAAAATGCCGAACAGCGCGCCCCTGACTAAGAGCGGAGCATTTTGATAATGGTGGCTGAAATATCCGATCAGCAAGCTGGAAAGCATCACAATCACGAGAATGACGACCGGCGGTACGTTTTGCGCTTTTGACTCTGGAACATCCCCGCTGATTTTCACCGGACTTGCCAGATGATCGTATACATATCCGTCGTTTCCTCCGAACGCATTTCCGAGAATGCCGTATACGTCTCCGCGGATAAGCTTTGTCGTCGCGACATTTTGACCCCAGTTTGAATTCAGGGTATCCGCTTTTTTCTGAACATCGTTTACACTTTCCTGAATATTGCTCGTGTACTCGATGACGCCTGATTGCGTTTCCGACAAGGAACCGAGCATGTTGGACAGCTGCAAAATGTCATTTCCAAGCGTATCCTGCATGCTGATGACCATCGTTCCATCTGTCGCATCTCCCTGCATGACTGCTGTTCCGGCGCCTTCCGGATTGCGCAGCTGTTCAGATACGGCATTTGCTCTGTCTGAGATGTTGCTGAGCTCATTTAGCGTTTCTGTTTGCTTTTCATCAATGAATGCGCCGTAACTGTCAACAAAATCTGTCATGCCGGTAGTATATGCTTCTATATCTTCGTTTGTCGCCAGCATGTTGTTCTTGAGATTTTTCCATTTTGTGGTTTCGTTTTCACCGACTCTGAGAACTGTATCAACTTTATTTTTGCTATTTTGAAGCAATCCATCTTCAAGCTCTGTCCCTGCTTTGTACTTTCCAGTAACAGCAACATGATAAACCGATAGTAGATTATAGTAATCCATTAGTTGATTAATGTTTCTATTGACAAAAGATTGATTGTCAAAAGCCCGTTTCACTTCAGGGCTGATATCATTCTCATAATACACCTTTAAATCTTCTTCGAGCTTAATTATTTTACCATATATTTTTTGAAAATCCTTATCTCTTTCTTCAATCAGTTTTTGTTTTAAATCTTCAACTCGTTCATTTAATTCATCAACTTTTTTATTCAGTTTTTCTACTTTTTCATCTAAATTATCAATTTTTTTCTTAAGCTCTTCATTATGCTCTTTTGTTTTTTGATCAATGTTAGATTTCACACCTTCTATGTTAGCAGATATGGTGCTTAATTCTTTTTTCAATTCTTCAAGATTACTGCCGTCTTGTTCATCGGGATTTTCTTCAGCTGGAGGTGGATCCTCCTTATTTGTATCATCAACATTGTTTCCGTTGTCCGCCTGCTGTTCATTTTCCTCAGAATTTACTGTGTTGTCATTTTCACCTGTTTGTCCTGTATCTACTGGATCTGTCGAAGTATTATCTTCTGTCGTTCCATCATTCTCACCAGGTGAAGGGGATTCAGGCTCTTCTTTATTTGGAACCTCAATGTTATTAGACAATTCCTCTAATTCTTTTGATATTTTCTCAAGCTCAGTTGTTTCATCATCCAAATTTATTTCGATATTCGTATTATCATCTTCGTCGGAATCATCTTCTCCATCATTTCCAGGGTCTTCAGCTATCGGTGTGTCATCAAATTCGAACAATTTTTGTCGATACTCTAGGATATGCGACTGAGATTCAATGTTCTTTATGTTTAGTTGTCTAGCATCAGCTTTATAATTGGAAATCAGCTCGCTCTGGATCGTGCTTATCTGACCAAGCTGCTGTTCTGGCACTTCTACATAACGATATTTCGCCAGATTCTCAAGCGAACTTCCAGCAAGGCTAAACTGGTTTTGCAAACCGCTGAGCGACATTGCCATGCCATTCATTTGTTCGCTGAAGCGGCTTTGGGCGCTGGCTTGCTTTTCTTTGATAGATGTTAGGCCGTCTTGAATTTGTTTTTCACTGTCCGCCTGGGCCGATTGAAGCAGCTCCGACTGCTTCTCTTGATATTGTTTGTATTGATTGACGTTGTCGACGAAGCTGTCCAATTGTTTTTTGGATTCTTCGACGCTTGCGTTGCGTTCTTTTGATGTGCCTTCTGTTTCATTGATCGATTCTTTCAGTCTGTCGATCATCTCTTTTTGTCTTTCTACTTCGCCAGCTAAATTGTTGGAGCTCGGCTTGTAAAAATTGTACATCGCGTTTTGGAACTCCGACTCTTTGTTTACGATGCTGTCAAACTCTTTTCTGACCTTTTTGACTCCCTGTTTGACAAAGCGCCAGTACAGGGAAGACATTTTCTTGCTCACCGTTTTTTGCGCGTCCTGAAGCTCGCGCTGGACTTTTTCCTTGTTGACGGCGTCGAGCTGGTCCTGAATTTTGAATTCCAGCTCCGCTTTTTGCGGACGCTCATGGTTGTAGCTTAAAATGTTTTGCGAAAAGTCCGACGGAATGTAGACAATCGCATCGTATTGCTTCTCCGCAAGTCCGCTTTCTGCTGCGCTCCGGTTGACGACCGTCCATTTATAATCCGGACGGTCAACCAGGGAAGCCGAGATTTCGTTTCCCAGCAGCGCATCTTGATCAACGGTTCCGTCATCTTTCAAAACGCCGGTATCCTCATTGACAACGGCGATTTCCCTTGTCGCGTTCGATACCTTTTTCGTCGGGTTCTCACCGATGAAATGAAAAAACAGGACGGGCAGCAAGATGATCGTGACGATGGCGCTGATAATTTTCAGCGTGCTTTTTTGTTGTTCCGTCATTTCGCTTTCTTCCTTTCTACAGCACATAAAGGAATTTGAATTTTCCTCTCTTTGCCGTTTTCAACGATATAGCCAAAGCCCGGCAGAATTTCCGGCTCCTGGCGTTCATATGGGAGCTGAATCAAGTTCTGCTCGGATTTTTTCATCAATAGCATCGCGTGTCTGACCTGCTTGACTTCGCTTGTCAGCGAATCATAGCCTTTTGTGAACTCGCTGTGATTTCCGGCAGGTATAAAGTGGAAACCTAAATGGGCGTAAGATTTCATGAACATCGCCATTTTGTCCTGAATCGATGCGTCGATCGTCTGCTGGAACCGTGAAATTCCGTCGACAATAAAGACCATCGGTGAGAAATCAAGGTTGGCGATTTCTCCTTGTTTAACGGCTTCCAAATACATCGCTTCCCTTGTCCGGCAAATTTCTTCCGTCTCAGCGAGCCAGAGCAGAATGTCGTCTTTTGTTTCTAGATAGCTGATTTGATCCTCTGTCGCATATTGAGAAAGCCCTCTGTCTATCGAATCAAACACGGCGATTTTTTTCGTGTCATGGTCAAGCAGGTGCTCGAGCATGATCTTGATGACGTTTGTTTTTCCGCGCTGCGTCTGACCCATAATGAGGCAGTGCTTATTTTTCTCAAGATTAAAGTATACGGGTTCGACAGTTTCTTCATCGAGTCCCATTGGAATAAGGCCTCTTTCAGGCTGAAGCGGATAATCTCTCACAAACTGTGTGACGGAAAGCTCGAGCGGCAGCATCGGCACAGGCGCCGGCTTTCTCATGCCTTCCGAGCGTTCTGCGATCGCCTGAATGTCGGCTTTGATCCCTTCAAACAGCTCGATATCGTTGTCCGCTTCCACAGGCATAAACATTTGTGCGAAGTATTGGTTTTCTTTATTGATAATAACGCGTCCAGGGATCGGTTCAAGGCTGAATTCCGGCCTTCCGATAATCGAATATGCTTCAGACTGATCCATCAGATAGTGGACAACCCTCGTTTTCAGGTTGTTCAAGAGCGACTGTCTGATTGCATTGACCCTTGTCGCGGTCAGGATTAAATAAATTCCAAGCGACTGGCCGTCTCGTGAAAACTGGATAAATTCGCTTTCGAGTTCATGCATTTCGTCTTTAATGATGTCAAAGTTGTCGACCGTTATGAAAATAAACGGCAGCTTTTCCTCATTCAGCGCATTGTACATCTTGATATGGCTGATTTCTTTTGCACGGAAGAGATTTTTCCTGTGCTCGATTTCCGCCTTGATCCGGACCATAAATTTCTCGATTTTTCTCGTTTGGTCCATCAGGAAATAATCCGCGGTGTGCGGAAGCCTTGCAAGCGGAAGCAGCGTTCCGTTGCCAAAGTCGAAAATGTAGTAATGCAATTCTTCCGGCGTATACTGTTCGGCAAAGCTCATCATGAACGTCGTGGCTGTCAGGGATTTTCCGTAGCCTGACGAGCCGACGATGCCGATATTGCCGTCTTCCATCATGCGGTAGCTGATCGGCTCCTGGCTTTGCTTTTCAGGTTCATCGATATAGGCAAAGTTAAAGGCATCGGCTTCCTCCGACGGATAGCGCGTTTTCGGTATGCGTTCTTCAAGCGGCGGCAGCCAAGGGCTCGGGAGCTTCTCGATTCCCATCTCCGCTTGAATCCGTTCAATTTGTTCGACGACTGCCGAAATTTCCGTCACAGCCTCTTTTTTCGCAGCGCGATCAGCATCAACATCTGATAAAGGAATTAATCCGGTATCTGTGACGATCGCCACTTCATCCTCTGTGCCATAGCCGTCCTCCATGTAAGGGGCTCCGCTCCATGCAGACTGGAACAGTTCATACACCTCGTTGTTGCCGACTTGCAAATAGCCGCGGCCCGTTACCGTGATGGTAGCCGCATCCCCGTTTTTGAGGATCTCTTTACTGTCATTCGCATCCTGCACCTTCAAGGCGACCTTGAATCTGGAGTTGCTCCAAATCTGGTCATCGATGATGCCGCCCGGTTTTTGCGTCGCCAAGATTAAGTGCACCCCGAGGCTTCGCCCGATCCTTGCCGCACTGACAAGCTCGCGGATAAATTCCGGTTCTTCGCTTTTCAGCTCGGCAAATTCGTCTGAAATTAAGAAAAGGTGCGGCATCGCCGTTTTCGCTTTTTTCTGTTTGTAAAGCTTTGTATAGTCGTTGATATGGTTCACTTTGTACTGATCAAAGAGCCGCTGCCTTTTCTTCAGCTCGCTCTTAATGGACGCAAGCGCCCGGTTGCTGAAGTTCTTGCTGCCTTCAATGTTAGTAATCGTTCCGAGCAAATGCGGAATGTTCCGGAACGGCTGCGCCATTCCGCCCCCTTTGTAGTCGATTAGCAAAAATGCGACTTCATGCGGGTGAAAGTGAACTGCCAAAGACAAAATATAAGTCTGCAAAAATTCACTTTTACCCGAACCGGTCGTTCCGGCAAGCAGCCCGTGGGGGCCGTGCGCCTTTTCGTGAAGGTTTAAATAAACAATGTCGTCTTTTCCTTTATAGCCGATCGGCACGGCCAAAGATTTGGCCGATTCGCTTGTCATCCATTTTTGTTCGATGCCGATGTCATCGACTTCCTTCACTTGGAACAGTTCGAGAAACGATACGGTATCAGGAATCGAATTCGTCATGCCCGTCTGGTGGTCAAGCGTTCTCAGCGTCCGGGAAAACTGTTCGTTGTCTTCCCTGTTGTGGTGATCCAGCTGAAACGGGATCTGGACGGCTTTCTTTTGCTTGATCAGAATGTCGCCTTCCTGTTCAGTAATATAACGAACAAGGGTATGAATGTTTTCGGACAGGCTTTCTTTTGTCTCTGCCGCCACGATTGTCGACACTCCGAGGTGTTTCTGCTTGCCTTCCAAATATTCTAAAATGACGTGTTCTGCGATGAGCTGCTGATTTGTGATGATAAACACAAAGTGCGGCTTAAACAAAGTCTTCTTTTTGTTTTCATCTAAATCCCGTTCTCTCAAAATCTCATATATGCTTGAAAGGAGCTGATCTCTCGTCTGTTCGTTGTAAATAAACCCTTTCGCATAAATATGAGGCATCTGAAAATGCGGGAGCCACTTCATCCATTCCCATTCTTGATACTCGGCTTCGTCAAAAATAAAGACAAAGCGCAAGTCATGATAGCTGTGGAAAAATGCGAGCTGGCCGACAAGCTGATGAATTTCATTTTTGACGACGGACAATTTTCCGACGACGCCCATCGGGCCTTCGGCAAGATTCACAGTGATCGGCGCATTTTTCAGCTCTCTGTAGACCTCTTCCATTTTTTGCGTTTGTTCAAGGAGATGGTCTGTATCGCGGTTGGCCAAATCTCCGCCGTTCAAATTGATTTGGTACGAAGATGCAACATTTCCCGTTCCAAGGCGGATTTGCAGAAAATCGGCGCTTTCAATCGATTTTTCCCAAATTCGTCCGCTGATCTCCTTTGTTAAATATTTCATTCTCTCAAATGTAGGAAAATGGAAATCAAGTACGAACTTTTGTCTTTCTGCAAGTTCATGCAGCTCTTTCTTTTTGTTTTCAAGGTAAAGGGTATAGACCCGCTCTCTTTTTTCTTCTCTTTTTTTACGCTGATTTTTGTCGCGGAAGTACTGCACGGTTGACGTAATCAGCGTCATCATAAACATCGCAAGGGAAACGATGATAAAGATCCCCCGCGGCTGAATGAGCGCCACGATCCCCATGACGATCAGCATGACGAGCGGAGGCAGAATCATCAGCCATAGGCCTCTGTTGTCTCCGTCGCTTTCCTGTGCCGGGAAGCTGAAGGATACTTTTTCATCCGGCAGGTCGTAAATCATTCTCGGCGGCCTGCGGTATTGCGGATATTTATTTTTTGTCTCGGAGCTCGGCTTAAGAATGTTCTCCAAAGACGTATCAAACTTCCCGAATCCCTCGATTTCCAAGAGGTCGTCTTCAACGATGCGAAGAATATTCAGTCCAAATGCGATTTCGTCTCCATTTTGCACGGAGACAGGGGCGGACACTTCTTCTCCGTTCAAATAAATTTTCGCGTCATTCGGCAGGACATTCCATTGCCCGTCGAGGCGGATGAAAGAGAACGTACCTTTTTCTCCAAAGAATGAATCCGTTTCATTGAAATAAACATCCGCTTCTTGATCGAGGGAAGAAATGACGATTTCCTGTCTCTCTCCCAAATAGTAGGCAGGAACGCTGTCGGCTTCTTCGGCTAAAAAGAGCGTCAGCTGTTCAGCGCCGCTTTGGACGGACGCCTTTCCGCCAAGCTTTAAAGAAGAGACCGTCTCCCCTCCCAGCTGCACGTTCAAAGCGTCTGAGTCCTTCTGCTTTTCCAGTGTCACCGGGCCTTTTTCAAATGAAAAATGCTTAATCGTGACAGAATGTTTCAAATCCGGCCCGATGGTGAGCGTGCGGCTGTTCTGATCATCCAGTTTTATTTTTTGATAGTTTTTATGATAAAAAATCCATAACAGACTCATTTCTCCGCCTCCTGCCAACAACAGGTGTTTTCGCTTTTATTTGTCATCTTTTTTCTTTTTGTCTTCCTTTTCTTTATTTTCTTTTTTCGCCTGTTCCTTCTCGGCCTTCTCCGTTTCAGCCTTTGCGGCCTCTACGTCCGCCTGGTTTTGCTCGGTGTTTGCCTGCTGGTTTTCTTCAGTTTTGGCTTTCTGTTCATCCGCTGTCCGCTTCAATTCTTCAAGTTCTTTTTCGAGCGGATCCAGCTGTTTCTGCCGCTCATCACTGGACAATTTATCATCGGCTTTAATGTCATCTGTGTATTTCATAAGTGCCAACATGATCTGTGCATTGTTTTCCAGCTTACGGGCCGTCTCAAGCGCTTCTTTATTGGCGCCGCGTCCGATCTGAATCCAGTAAAGGAAATTATTCGGATCGACTTGAAGCGTCAGGCTCTTCATGGCATCTTCCTGTAAATCGGCTTCCTTCAGTACATTGTCAACGATGATATACGAATAAGCCAGCTGATACTGAACAGAATCAGGCATCTCATCGGCATCATATTTATCAAGCGTACTGATGACTTTGCTGTACTGTTTATTTAAGAAGTAGCGGTTGCTTTCGATAAACGCCTGCTGTTTCGGCTGCGCGAAGAATAATGAATAGAAGGAAAATAAAACAGCCGGTATTAAGCATAAAATTAGTCCTAACCCTATGTACCTTTGAATCTTCCATTTCTTCTTCGGAAGATGGATAAGCATTTTTTCTTCGGCATCCAGTTCATCGATCCTCTTTTGAATGACGGCTTTCAAATCGCCGTATGTCCCGCTTGTGATGATGTCTTTTACCTGATCTGAAAATTTGATGGTTTCGCTGTATTTTAAATACTCTTCAAAAGAAAATTGCCCGTCGACAGCAAGCGCCGCGGCGGCTTTCACTTCATTGAAAAGTCTTTCTTCGTCGTGTTCATATGGCGGAATGCTTTCTTTCACTCCATAATGTAAAAATTTAGGCGTCAATCCTTTGTCAAAAACAATGTTTTCAGGCGCAGCGATCAGGTGCAGCCTTTTAATTGAATGTTCTTCAACGGCTTTCACGAGCTGGTACGCGAATAGCCACTTGCTTTTTTTATTTTTCCCTTTTATATAACGAAATTCTTTATATTCGGAAGGAGGCTGAATCATAATTTGGACTTCATCATCGGTCATGACGGCTTCTTTATTAAAGGAAGGATCGACTTCTTTAATGACGTTTGCTTCCAAGCCGTTCACAAGATTGATCTTCTCTCTTTGAAAACGAAAGATATATGTACCGTCTTCTTTCGTCATGACGGCCTCTAATTGGTCTTCGAGATACGTTTTCTTTTTCTCTGCCATTCATCCAGATCCTTTCATAATATTTCCAGACGGTCACCTGTCGTAATTCCGCATTGCGATAATGTATATTCGCCTGAAAAAACGGCATCTTTATTTGTCACCCTTACCCAGTAGCCTTCCCGGGGAGGCACCGGTATGCTTTTGGCTTGCCACGCAATGTCGACTACCTTTTTAACAGAATGGTAATCCGACAGTCTGAGGTCAAAGACGCTGCCGTCGTAATGTTTTAAATCGATGGTAATGTCAACATACACCAGTTCATCACCTCTCAATAGAAAAAGCGCCGTCATCTTCTTTTGAATTAGGCGCTTCTCTCATTCTTCTAATCTGTAAATTAGCCGCGGATTTGGCTAGCGATGTCTTGGTCAGTGCTTTCAAGAGTGTTAGCAGTCTGATGAAGCTGTTTAGAAACGTCGCTTAGAAGTTCAGCCATTTTAATAAAAGAAGGTCTTAGCTCTTGGTATTGCTCTGAGAACGCACGGCTTGATTCACCTTCCCACATATCTTGAAGCTGGTTGATCATTTGATCAAGACGCTGATTGACCTGCTCAGTCACATCTCCGCTTTCTTTTTGATATCTGTCAGCCATTTGCCGCAGTTCAGCCGGCGTAACACGAATGATTCCTGACATATTCCTTATACCTCCTGCGCTATTCGCCCTAGATATGGGCTAAATAACTTATTTTTTTGAACGCTTTTATTATAAAAACAAGATTGAGGCACAGTCAAACAAATCTGTTGTTATTTTACAAAATGAGTCTAAAGGTTTATCATTCCTCTATTTCCACCCAGCAAAAATTATAGAAATCTAGTAAAAATATCTCAATTTTCTTCTTTCGGAACATTCGCATCAAAAGGCATGGTTCAATGTGACTATCTGAGACTAAAGCGTTTCCATAGGATAAAGGAAGGATTGCCTATGCGCAAAAAAGCCCGCCTCTCTTAGAGGCAGGCTTGTCTTGATCAGCCCGCTTTCAAGCCGGCTGACTTTTGTTTTTCCTTATTATAGTGGTGCAAAAAGAAATCGTCAGTTTCCGCGCGAATGACTTTCCATAAGAGCACAAGGGCGATCAAGTTCGGGATCATCATTAATGCGTTTGCCGCGTCGGCAAAAGCCCATACAGTATTCAGGCTTGCGACTGCACCGTAATATGCAGCAATGACATAAACGACACGGTAAAGCGGCACCCATTTTAAACCAACTAAATATTCCAGACATTTTTCTCCATATACATACCAACCGACAATGGTTGAGTAGCCAAAGAAAATCACCGAAAACGTGACGATGTATTTGCCCGCGGCTCCCAGCGAAGAAGCAAACGCGGCGTTTGTCAGCGCGCCGGCATCAAGCGATGCATCGTGGGCAACACCAGAAAGCAGACCGCCTGAAGGATCCCAGAATCCCGTGATAATGAGGACAAGCCCCGTCATCGTACAAACGATCAATGTAACGATGAAAGTTCCCGTCATCGCAACCAAAGCGGCCTTGACGGGGTGATCGGATTTCGCGTTTCCTGCGATTAAAGCAGCGGTACCAAGACCAGCTTCATTTGAAAAGATTCCTTTCGACATTCCGTTTCTGATCGCCTCAGAGACGACCATGCCAGTAAAGCCCCCCGCGGCTGACACCGGGTTGAAGGCGTGATAAAAAATCAGCTGGAACGCCGGAATGATTTGATCATAATGAAGGAAAATAATGATCAGTGATCCGCCGATATAAAGTATCGCCATGACCGGCACAAAAATGCTCGCAACCGTGCTGACACGCTGAAAACCGCCGAAGATGATCGCAGCCGTCAATACCGCGAGCACAAGGCCGATGATCCAGCCGGGAATCCCGAAGCTCTGTGTAACGACTTCCGAAATCGTGTTGGACTGGACGGAATCCCCGATTCCAAAAGAGGCAAGCACACCTGACAATGCAAATAAAACGGCAAGCGGCTTCCACTTCTTCCCGAGCCCTTTTTCGACATAGTACATCGGCCCGCCCGAATATTCGCCCCGCTCATTTTTGACGCGGTATTTCGTGGCGAGCAATGCTTCGCTATATTTTGTAGCCATCCCTAAAAGACCGACGAGCCACATCCAAAACAAAGCCCCCGGACCTCCAACCGTAATCGCCGTGGCTACACCGGCAATATTTCCATTTCCGATCGTTCCGGCAAGCGTTGTCATCAGCGCCTTGAAATTGCTGACATCACCGTCTGCTCCGGCTGATTCTTTTTCTTTCCCGAATGCAAGTTTGAATGCATATATCAATCTTTTAAATTGAAGCCCCCGCAGGATGAACGTCAGAAATAAACCGGTTCCCGCAAGCATAACGATGCCCGGGACTCCCCATAAAAAGCCGTTGATTTTCTCTAGAATCGCCAATGTTCCTACTCCTCTTTTTTTCAGAATAATTAAATTTGGTTTAATACATCGCCGTGTTTATGAAAAATAATAAATCACCAGCGACTTTTTTGTTGATTTTAACAAACAACTATATTCATAATAAAAGTAAGATGGGTATATGTCAAAATTTTTTCATGCAAACATAAAAAGTAGGGGTTTTTTATGAACAATCGAAACAATCCTTTTAAATATCAATATGACCGTTTAGAAGATGTGGCAGATCATATCAGCGAGGTGCTGGACTGTCCGATTACGATAGAAGACATCAACCACCGCCTCCTTGCTTACAGCACCCACAGCGACTACACGGACCCGGCGAGAACGTCAACAATCATCGGAAGGCGCGTTCCGGAAAAAGTCATCAACAAGCTTTGGAAGGATGGAACGATTCCCGCCTTGATGAAAACCGACGAACCGATCAGGGTCGAACAAATCGATGAAGTCGGCCTGTCGAGCCGCGTGGCGATTTCAATCTGGAAAAACAGCGAGGTTATCGGTTTTATCTGGGCGCTGGAAAGCCAAAAAACGCTGTCGGAAGACGAGCTTCACCTTTTGAAGCTGGCCGCGGATTCCGTAAAGAACAAGCTGCTGCCTTATCAGGTCCGAAAAAGAAAAAATGAACAGCGCAGCCAGGAATTTTTCTGGAAGCTATTGACCGGGCACATTTCGGAAGATCAGGAAATCTCCGACGGCTTTCACCAGCTTGGCATCGGAGTTCCTTCAACTTATTCGGTCATCATCATCCGGCTGAAAGACGAAATCGAAGAAAAAACCGAAAAGCAGCTCCATTACTTGCTGGAAACGACGCAGCAGCTGCAAATCCTTCTGGCTACAATCGACTATAATGAGCTGATCGTCCTCGCTTCGCCAAAAACGGGGCAAAAAGGGCAGCCGTTCAATGATTTAAAGCAATTTGCCGCGAATATACAAAAGCAACTTGAAGAGCGCTATAAACTGAATAACTGCACGATCGCGATCGGCGGAATGTACAGCTTGATCACCCTTGTACACCAGTCTTATCAGGAAGCGCTCTCGGCGCTGAAGGTCAAGGAGCGTTTTCCCGATGAGACAAGGCACCTCGTCAGCTTTTCAGAGCTCGGCATCTACCAGTATCTCGACGTGCTCAGCGAAAAACGGAAACATGCAAGCTATCCAAACTATTCTTTAATGCAGCTTGAAGCATATGATAAAGAGCACCACTCCAATCTTGTCGAGACGCTTGAACAATTCATCGAATGCGACAGCAACGTCAACACCGCCGCAAAAAAGCTGAACATTCACGTCAACACGCTGAATTACAGGCTGAAACGCATCAGCAAAATCGCCGAAATCGATTTAAAAAACATCAATGAAAAATTTACGATTTATCTTGAAATCAAGCTTCGCAACATGCATTTGTGAAATTCCACAAATGCATGTTTTTTTATTTTTCGATTCAAACAAAGAAAATTCTAAAAAGTCAGTATAAACTAAAGCAACAGCATTTTTACAGAAAAAGGAGGAATGATCGGATGATTATCGGCGTACCGAAAGAAATCAAAAACAATGAAAACCGTGTTGCTTTGACTCCCGGTGCGGCTTCTCAATTGATCGCGGCAGGACACCGCGTCATCGTGGAAAAAGACGCGGGGACTGGAAGCGGGTTTGAAAATGAGGATTACGTCTCAGTGGGAGCCGAGATCTCAGAACAGGCGGAAGCCGTCTGGGAAGCGGCTGAAATGGTGATGAAAGTCAAAGAGCCGCTCCCTGAAGAATATCCGTATTTTAGAGAAGGTCTCATCTTGTTCACCTACCTGCATTTAGCCGCAGAGCCTTCCTTGGCTGAAGCATTAAAGCAGAAAGGCGTGACAGCCATCGCCTATGAAACCGTCAGCAATGGCCGTTCCCTTCCTTTGCTGACGCCGATGTCTGAGGTAGCCGGGCGGATGGCCGCCCAAATCGGCGCGCAGTTCCTCGAAAAGCCGAAAGGCGGAAAAGGCATATTATTGGCCGGTGTACCCGGAGTCGCGCGCGGGAAAGTGACGATCATCGGCGGAGGCGTTGTCGGCACAAATGCGGCAAAAATCGCGGCGGGCCTCGGAGCCGACGTGACGATGATCGATTTAAGCGCGGATCGCCTGCGCCAGCTTGATGATCAATTCGGCAATCAAATTAAAACATTGATGTCCAATCCGGTCAACATCGCCGATGCCGTAGCGGAAGCCGACCTCCTCATCTGCGCGGTTCTGATCCCGGGTGCCAAAGCGCCGACTTTAGTGACGGAAGAGATGGTCAAACAGATGAAACCGGGCTCTGTGATTGTTGACGTCGCAATCGATCAAGGCGGCATCGTCGAGACGGTGGATCACATCACAACCCACGACAATCCGACCTATGTCAAACACGGAGTCGTCCATTACGCTGTTGCCAACATGCCTGGCGCCGTTCCGCGGACATCTACAGTTGCGCTGACGAATGTAACAGTTCCGTATGCGCTTGAAATCGCGAACAAAGGCGCGGAAAAAGCGATTCTTGAAAACCCTGCGCTAAAAGCCGGCGTCAACACAGCAAACGGCCATATTACTTATGAAGCCGTAGCCAGGGACTTAAACTATGGCTACGTTCCCGCAGAGCTTGCGATCGAAAATTCGTCGTCAGCCGCCGGCGCATAGCATCAAAAAAACAGAGCCTCGGAAAATATGCCCGAAGCTCTGTCTTTTTTTTATGATTCCGTTTTCCGGCGATCCTGAATCAATTTTGCCGCAATTGCAGAAACAGGAACCGCCCCAAACAGGACGATTCTCCACAGCGTCCGGTCAGAGGCATCGCCGACTGCGGCAAACAGTGCCAGAACTGCCGCAGCCGTCAGCAATAATAAAACAGCAAAAGCCTTTTTCTTGAATGATGCAATGAAAAGCCAAAAACAGGCGCTCAGCATTAAAAATATGAACAGCTGTACGAAAAACATATTCATCCTCCCCGCTAATCAAAGCTGTATCTTTCTTCTTTCCACGGATTTCCCCTAAGATGGTAGCCGTTTTTCTCCCAAAAGCCCGGATGGTTTTCCTTTGTAAACTGAATGCCCCTCAGCCATTTGGCGCTTTTCCAAAAATACAAATGCGGCATCACCGCTCTGAGCGGAAAGCCGTGCTCCGGCGTGAGCGGGGCGCCGTTATGGGAATGAGCCAAAAGAGACGAATCCTTCAAAAAGTCTTCGAGCGGAACATTCGTCGTCCAGCCTTCCTCTGCATGCAAGATGACAAATCTGGCTTCCGGAAGCGGCTTTACTCTTTCAGCGATCTCCTTTGTCTTGATCCCTTCCCAAACATTATCGAGCTTGGACCAGCCTGTTACACAATGAATGTCATTGGACACTTCGCTTTGCGGCATCTCATGAAGATCATCCAACGTCAGCAGGAGCGGCTGTTCGACAAGTCCGTAAATTTGCAAATTCCATTTTGACAGGTCTTCGTATTCCGGAACATGTCCTGCATGAAGAACAGGAAAAGATGTTGTGACATTTTGGTTTGGAGGCACCCTGTCGGACTTGTGCGGTTTTGTTTTCCCAAAAAACACGAAAGAACCCCCTTTGTTAACTCGAATAAAAAATGGTTGACAAACTATTTTGTGATCTCTTACGATAAAGTTGTGTGAATCACTGAGGAGGAACAAAGATCATGAATAATAAAAAACTTCGCGCCGGCGAAATGGCGCTTGTCGGAATGTTTGCCGCTCTGATGGGGATCGGCGCTAATATCACTTCGTTTGCCCCGTTTCTGCAAATCGGCGGTATTCCGCTTACGATGCAGCCTTTCTTCTGTTTGCTTGCCGGACTTTTGCTCGGCCGTAAATTAGGTGCGCTGTCCATGATTGTCTATGCGTTAGTCGGCTTTATTGGCGCTCCGGTATTCGCTTCTTTTTCAGGCGGTATTTCCGTTCTTTTTAAAGGAAGCGCAGGCTTTATTCTATCCTATATTCCTGCCGCATATGCCGCGGGCTGGATCACGGACAAACTATCCGAACCGAAAACAGGCCACTTTTTCGCAGCCTCATTGATCGGTACGCTGATCATTTATCTGATCGGCGTCAACTATACGTATCTCGCTTTTTCCACTTGGCTCAATACACCGATGTCATATTCAGCCGTTTGGAAAATGATGGCCTGGTTCTTCGTGAAAGACTTGGCATTCTCCGTTCTGCTCGCCGCGCTCGCCTCAAAGGTTTTCCGGGCGGTTCAAAAAGGCGCAGGCTTCAGAAGAAATCCGACTTTTTAATAAAGAGAGCCCGTGGTGCGGTTCTCATTTTATTTTAACAAACATAGAAAAAAATTCCCCTCGTTTTGAGGGGAATTTTTTTAAAGAACAATCGCCGCGATCCAGCCGAACAAAATCAGCGGAATATTATAGAAGATGAATGTCGGAACACAGGTGTCCCAAATGTGGTGGTGCTGTCCGTCTGCATTTAAGCCGGATGTCGGTCCAAGCGTGCTGTCGCTCGCAGGTGAACCGGCGTCTCCGAGAGCTGCGGCCGTCCCGATAATGGCGATTGTCGCCATCGGGCTGAAGCCAAGCTGCATGCAAAGCGGAACAAATATCGTTGCGATAATCGGAATCGTCGCAAATGAGGAACCGATCCCCATTGTGATCAATAAGCCGACAACCAGCATCAGCAATGCGCCGAGCACCTGATTATTGCTGATGAAACCTGTTGACGCTTCAACAAGCGCTTTGACATCGCCCGTTTTTTCAAGCACATTGGCAAAACCGGCCGCGGCCAGCATCACAAATCCGATAAACGCCATCATGTTCATGCCGTTAGTGATCAATTCGTCCGCTTCGCCGCGCTTCATCGCTCCGCTTAAAAACAAGACCGCCAAACCGCTGAGCGCGCCGAAGATCATTCCGTCGACGTCTAAGCTCTGAGACAAATAGAGCTGTACGCTTAATGATACAGCGATGGCCAAAACGGCAATCGAAAGGCTTTTCTTCGTATAGGACGCCGACTTTTGACCGGCGATTTCCTTCATTTCATATGTGCGGGGTTTGCGGTACACAAAAGCAGCAACGGCCAAACCGGCAATCATCCCGACAATCGGAATGATCATGGCGATTGGAATATCAGCCAATGTGACAGAAAGGCCTGCATCTTTCATATTGTCTTTCAAAATCCCCTGGAAAATCTGGCCGAAGCCGACGGGAAGCAAAATATACGGAGCTGTCAATCCGAATGTCATCGCACACGCAATCAGGCGGCGGTCCACTTGCAGCTCATTCAAAATTTTCAATAACGGCGGAATTAAAACAGGAATAAATGCGATATGAACCGGAACGACATTTTGAGACATACAAGAAATAATTAAAATCACGAAGACGATCAGCGCTTTTGAAAGGGTTTTGCGCCTTGTATCGCCTTCTTTGCCGATCAGCTTGACAGCAGCTTCAACCATGGCATCCGGAAGACCCGTTTTCGTCAAAGCGACTGCAAAAGCGCCAAGGAGCGCGTAGCTGACTGCGACGGTTGCGTTGCCTCCGAGTCCTTCCGTAAATACGCTGACCGTCTGGCCGAGACCGAGACCGCCCGTCAGACCGCCGGCAAGAGCGCCCACAATCAGGGCTAGAACGACATTGACCCGCAGCAGGCTTAATATAAGCATCACAATAACAGCAATCACAACTGCATTCATATTTGAAACCTCCGAACAAACACTTTAGTTTGCTAATGTAGTAGATAATTAAAGTAATGAACGTATATTACCACATGTTTTATGAATGCGTCAATGAGACATCTGCGTTTTTTCCATAAAAAAATCCCCTTCTAGCAAAGGGGATGAAAGACTACAAATTTCCCGAAAACCGCTCGACAAACGTGACAAGCGTTCTCACCATCACGCCCGTTCCGCCTTTCGGTCCAAAGCATGAGTTTTGAGCTGTCGTTGCCGTTCCGGCGATGTCAAGGTGAACCCATGGCGTCTGCTCGGCGAATTCGCCGAGGAACGTTCCGGCCATAATCGCATGGCCTTCCCTGCCCGGTGAATTGTTAAGATCGGCCATTTGGCTGTTTTTTACTCTTTTTTTGTCTTTTTCAGTAATCGGAAGCTGCCAAATCGCTTCTCCCGCTTCTTCAGCCGCCTGTCTCACCTGCTGATAAAGCGGATCATGATTTGTCATCGCTCCCGTCGTTTCCGTTCCCAGAGCTACGACGACGCCTCCGGTCAGTGTCGCGACATCGATCAGCACGGAAGCTCCGTGGTGCTTCGCATATGTCAGTCCGTCAGCGAGCGCCAGCCTTCCTTCGGCGTCCGTATTCAAGATCTCAATCGTCTTGCCGCTCAAGGAAACGATGACGTCGTCCGGCTTCATTGCGCTTCCCGAAATCATGTTATCAGTCGACGGAATCACGGCAAGCACGTTTTGTTCCGGCCTCAATTCGCCGATCGCTTCCATCGCTCCCAAAACGCTGGCGGCTCCGCCCATATCGGACTTCATGCCGACAATCCCGCTCTTTGTCTTAATCGAATAGCCTCCGGTATCAAACGTAATCCCTTTGCCGACTAAACCGATGACGTCATCCCATGTTTCTTTTCCTTGATATTTCAAGACGATCATTTTCGGCGGCTCTTCTGATCCTTGGTTGACCGCGAGGAGACCGCCCATCCCGAGCTCTTCCATTTCAGCCTTTTCAAGAATTTCACATTCAAATTCGTATTTCGCCGCCAATTCAGCGGCATATGACGCGAGATCCGCCGCTGTCAGCATGTTCCCCGGCATGTTCACGAGGGTTCTCGCCGAATTCGTCGCATTTCCGTACACCTGTCCGACATGCAGACTCGCCTGAATCTCCTTCAGGTCATGGTCTGTCAAAACATAGACGCTTTGCAGACATTGATCAGGCACATTTGATCTGTGCTTGTAATCCTGCACTTCATAGCATGACAGCATGCACGATTCAGCCAATGCATGTGCGGCGTCAGCAGCTGGGACTTCTTCGGATACGAAGCTGTCGAGCATGACGGTTAACTCCTGCTTTCGATCTTTGTGAATCAGCTGAACAGCTTCGGCAAAGCACTGCTTCGCATCCTCGAAGGTAAATTCCGCTTCACGGCCCAATCCGACGATATAAATGCGTTTGACTCCCTGAAGCGAAGGGGTAAATATTTTAGACACTTTCGCTTTTTTGGAAGATACATCCCCGTCTTTCAGCAGCTGAGAAAGCTGGCCGTTCAAAAGGCGGTCGATTTCTTCAGCCTTACCGTACAGCCGGCTTTTTTTAAACAGTCCGATTAAAAGCGTTTCTTTTTTTTCGAAATCTTTAAAGGCATAAAACATGCGTTCACAGCTCCTTATCAGCAAAGTGAGTAAAATTAAAACAACAATGTTATAATAGGAAAAACATTTTTTCCCGATGGGGTTTCATATCATATATTTTAGCAAATAACTGCGTGCTTTTCTGAATTCATCTCTATTTTCTTTATAGAAAGGATGTTCTGCAAAATGGAAATCCTCACAAACTTTCCTTTGCTGGCGAGCTTTGCCGCGATCTTTTTCGCTCAGTTTATCAAGGTTCCCATTTACTTTGTCGTCTCAAAAAAATGGGATTGGCGGCTTGTCACAAGCACGGGCGGAATGCCGAGTTCACACTCAGCGGCCGTCACGGCGCTCTCGACCGGTGTAGCTCTTGATCACGGGATGGATTCTTCTTTGTTCGCCGTTTCCGCAATATTTGCCGTTATTACGATGTTTGATGCAACCGGAGTGAGAAGACATGCCGGAGAACAAGCAACAGTGATCAACCGGCTTGTCCGCGATTTTAACCGCTTTGTCAACGAAGCGAAGGATTTCCCTAAAAGCCATCAGGAAGAAAAACAGAAAAAGCTGAAGGAACTGCTCGGCCATCAGCCGATTGAAGTGTTTTTCGGCGGCCTGACCGGCATTGCACTGACGCTGCTTCTCGATTATTTATTGATGTAAAGCAAAAAAACGTTTAAGACGCCAGGTCTTAAACGTTTTTTCTTATTCTTTCGCCATTTTATATTTTTGTCTGAATACTTGCATCGATTTATTTTCATTCAGCTTCAGGAGATCCTCTTCGGTAATGGTGCCGTTTCCTTTTTTAATGACATAAACATCAAGTGTTTTTTTGCCCCATTCTTTATAAACATCCTCAACCGTCTCATAGTACAAATCGAGCCGGTTTCCCTTAATGGCTGATCCGGTATCCGCAACAACCCCATAGCCGTAGTCCGGGATGAACAATATGGTGCCGATCGGAAAGACCGACGGGTCGGCTGCAACGGTTGAATATAAATCTCTTTTTACTTTGACTCCCGAATATGTAATCCCGTAATCGGGATGATGAGGCTGTTTTCCCGTTGATTCAGCCCCTGCTGTATATCCGGTCGCGGTGACTTTTTGCTTCGGATACTTGCTCCAGTCAAACGCGTCTTCAAGCGATTTCGGTTTGTTTTTAATTTGTTCTGCGGCAGACAGAGACGTCTTTTCCGCTTTTTCTTCCGGAAGTGATTTAAAGGTGAGCATCAGCTGTTTCAAGGACAGATCGCGTTCTTTTGCCCAGCTGGATATATCCTGTGCCTCCACGCCTGAAACGGCAAAGAAGGTCGTCATAAAAGCAAGGACAAACAAAACTGTCATCAAGAAACGCCGGAACATAGTCATCACTTTTCTCAATTCTTCCACTCCTCTCACCATCTAGTTGTTTCCAAGTGGAAAAAGAAATATTCAGATGGCGGAAAAGTTTTGAGAAAAGTGAAAAAATTAACCGCAAAAAAACCCTCTCCCTTGAAGAAGAAGGCTTAAAACATTTGATATCCCCTTTTTCGCAGCGCTTTGATCGTAACGCCCGACAACAGGGCTCCGGCCATTCCGCTGGCTAAAATGATGATATCGGCAGCAGCCAAAGAAGCCACTCTGTCAAAAAGGCCGGAAAATGCCTCTCCCGGCGCCTCTACATAGCGAATCAGCTTTTCTTTATTCACAATGAAAAGGCATACAATTGGATAAATGACAGCCATGATCCATGACATTCTGAGCAGCATATTCAGCAGAAAACCGATGCCGAAAAACAGGACGAAAAATAAGACAACTGAAATGATGACAACTGGTAAACTAATCAAAGCCTCCACCCCCAATTCACCTCTTTTAGTGTACATTGGGGAAGGAACTTGAGTCAATCATTGGAAAGCTGTGATGAACGGTCTTTTCCTGTTCCCTTGCAGTTGCTGCACGTTTCCGAACCGCCGAGCAGAAGCTGAAAATAGCCTTTTCCTGAACAGAATGTACAGGTAGATTCAAGTCGATGGGTTGACGTTGTCTTCATCGGATACACACCTTTTTTCTTAATTTTCTGATAATATATCATGAACGTTGTCAATAATAAAGTCAGAAAATATAACAGATCATTTGATGTAAGCGCTTAAAAGCGAAGCTTTCTTTCTTTTTCTTTCGTTTTTGAAGTTTTTAGCCTGAAATAAAAAGCCTGCAGAGGAAGCTGCAGGCTTCAGCGTGTCGACAAACCCTCGTTGTCAGACCTGCTAAGTCGGTGCTCATGAATAGAGGAAGGATCGGCGGCTAACCGCCCAGGCATCCTGCCTGAACGCCGCCGTCATCACCTTCTGTGAAAGTCTGATCAGAAAAATTTAAACTTGCCTTTTTTCAGAACAAGTCCCGGCCCGCCGATCATGAAAAGCGAGCGGTTGTCGATGATTTTTTTCATCATGGACGCCGTCGTTCCCGTCATCTTTCTGCCGAATGCGACGCCGATTGCATCGTGTTCGCCGAGAGAAGCGACAGAGCCTTTGTTATCAAATGAGAACGTTTCCGTTTCTTTGCCGTGAATCAGTGCGGCCAGATTGTTTGCGCACGTTTCGCCTTGCTGCATGGAAATCTGCGCAGTCGGCGGATAAGGCCTTTCGGTTTCTTCATTTATGATTAAAGAGCAGTCTCCGATAACAAATATATCATCATGGCCTTCAACGCGCAGGTCAGCTTTAACCTTCACACGGCCGCGCATGTTTTCAAAGCCGGATTCCTCAATGATCGGGTTGCCGCGGACGCCTGCGGCCCATACGACAGTGCCTGCTTTGATTTCTTCGGTCTGATCGTCTTTTCCGACGATGATTCCGTCAGGCGTGCATTCTTTCACGGCCGTGCCGATTTTGAATTCAACGCCTTTTCCTTCGAGGTAGTTGACCGCATAATCGACAAGCTCCGGTTCAAAGCCCGGGAGAACAGACGGCGCGGCTTCCACGCAAATTAAACGAACCTGCTGGCGGTCGATATCGTATTCGCGGCACAGCTCAGGAATGCGGTTGGCCATTTCACCTAAAAATTCAATGCCTGTAAAACCAGCTCCCCCGACAACGATCGTCAGGCGTTCCGGGCGCTTCTCTGCTTCTGTGTTATACGTCGCGAACTGATATTCAATGTGCTCGCGAAGCTGGCGGGACGAATTGATGTTTGAAATAGAGAAAGCATGCTCTTTCAATCCCGAAATTCCGAAAGTTTCAGGGACGGAGCCGAGCGCCACGACAAGATAGTCGTAACTAAGCTCTCCTGTTTCAAGGACGACTTTCTTTCCTTCTTTATCGATTTTCTTTACCGTATCCTGAACGAAATTGACACGGGATGTATTGATGACGTCTTTAATCTGATAGCGGCATCTGTCATGATGAAGCGTACCTGCGCTCGCCTCGTGCATCCAGGTCGTCTCATAATGGTAATTGTGCTTGTTGACAAGCGTAATATCCGCTTCATTGATGCCGATTTTTTTAACAAGTCTCGTAACGGTCATTAATCCACCATAACCTGCACCTAATACTACTACTTTTGGCTTATTCAACGGAATCACATCCACCTTTTCTGTATTTTACTGCTAAGCCGGATTAAAAATAGCCTTTGGGTTATCTTCTGCCTGCTTCCGGCTTTTTATGAAAAAAAGTTTGTGAAACCCTTCACTTTAGTTTGCCGAACAACGGAATGTTTTTCGGCTGTGCGACGAAAAATATTCACGAATCGTTAACAATTTGTTCACAACTACATCATAGCCGCTTGCAATTGCTTTTTCAAGGTTAAATATGCTCTGACGGTATTATTTTCCGCGCCTAAAAAAACAGACGCGCTCGTATTTATTTTATGTGATATGATATAATTAAGAACAATTTTCATTTAGGGGGCATTATTTTCATGCGTGAAGACACAAAAGTATATGACATCACAATTATCGGGGGCGGCCCTGTCGGCTTGTTTACCGCATTTTACGGCGGAATGCGGCAAGCGAGCGTCAAAATTATTGAAAGCCTGCCGCAGCTCGGCGGTCAGCTGTCCGCTTTGTATCCCGAAAAATACATATACGATGTAGCCGGGTTCCCTAAAATCCGCGCTCAGGAGCTGGTCGACAATTTAAAAGAGCAAATGGCGAAATTCGATCAGACCGTTTGTTTGGAACAAGCCGTCGAAAGCGTTGAAAAACAAGCAGACGGTATTTTCAAACTCGTCACCAACAAAGAAATCCACTATTCTAAAACGGTGATTATTACAGCCGGAAACGGAGCATTCCAGCCGAGAAAGCTCGAGCTTGAATCTGCGGCACAATTCGAGAATGCAAACCTTCATTACTTTATAGATGATCTGAATCAATTTGCGTGCAAGCGCGTTGCGGTATTGGGCGGCGGCGACTCCGCCGTCGACTGGGCGCTCATGCTGGAACCGATCGCAAAAGAGGTGTCAATTATTCATCGCCGCGATAAATTCCGCGCACACGAGCACAGCGTCGAAAACTTGCGCAATTCTAAAGTCAATGTATTGACACCGTTTGTTCCGACCGAGCTGATCGGCAGCGAGCGAATCGAACAGATCGTCATTGAGGAAGTGAAAGGCGAGAGAAAAGAAATCATCGATGTCGACGATGTGATCGTCAACTTCGGTTTTGTTTCATCTCTCGGACCAATCAAAAACTGGGGGCTTGAAATCGAGAAAAATTCGATCGTCGTCAAGTCCACAATGGAAACGAACATCGAGGGATTCTATGCAGCCGGCGATATCTGCACATATGAAGGGAAAGTCAAGCTGATTGCGAGCGGATTTGGTGAAGCGCCGACCGCTGTCAACAATGCAAAAGCTTATATGGATCCTAAAGCGCGTGTGCAGCCGCTGCACTCTACAAGCATGTTTGAAAACAAATAAAAATGAAAAGGAGCCTGACACCGGCTCCTTTTCATTATATGATATTCAAATATGAGAAGATCGTTCCCAATATCAGCACAATTGTTAAGATGCCGACGACTCCCGCCGCAGTCAAGACAATCCGGTCCGTAATTTTCTGTGATTTTGGAAGCGGTTTTTCGCATCCGCATGCCTCGCAGACTTTTGAATCGTACGGCGTAAGCCCGCCGCAGCTTCTGCAGTTGATTTTTTCCATGGTTGAACCCCTTTTCTTTACTGGGCTTGGACACTAAATAAACCTGTCCAGTATAGAATAACAAATTGACGAATAGAATGTCTTAAGATTCACAAAATATTCTTAAATGAACTCCAAAAAACCCTTGTTAGGAAGTGACGATATGTCTTACTACAACAATCGCAATCAAGAGCCTCTGCCAAAGGAAGATATCAGTACGTGGGAATGTACGGCTGAGGACTGCAACGGATGGATGAGAAAAAATTTCACGAGCAGCGACCGCCCTTTATGCCCTCTGTGCAACAAGGAAATGATAAGCGGAAGCCGCTATATCACCTCTATCACCAACAACACGAGCAATCTGAATCGCATCTTTAACCAGAAATAAACACGGTTGTGTTCCGGAAGCCCATTGCAAAAACCTTGCTCAACACTTTGAGCGGGGTGGCTGCATTGCTCCTCTTCGCGAAGAAGCAGAAAAACTATGCTAAATCTTTCACCAATAGAATCTCATCCCGAATCGGAATGCCGTTATCAGCGACAAAGGGAATTTCCGGCTTTACTTTTCTTGCTTTGTCAACTGCGTTTACATACAACTCGGCCAAAGTATAGCCCCTCTTTTGATAAAACATAAGCGCCCGCATATTATCGTTCGTCGTGATCAGTTTAATCGATTTACACTGTTTTCGCTTTGAAACACGCTCCACTTCTTGTAAAAGGAGTGAGCCGATCCCTTTGTTTTCGACAACACTGTCCAAAGAGACGACTTCACATTCGTTTCCAGCGATGAAGTACGTAATCAAGCCTTTAATGTCGCTTTTTTCATCTGTTACAGCGAATCCTTCCAATTCATCGCAGCGGAATGTTCCGTGTGAATTGACCATTTCCGGACTTCCCCAATGTGTATGAAAAAACGCGGTAACGTCCGCTTTTGACAAGGCGTGCGTTGATACGAGTTTCATTTCTTTTTCCCCCAGACCATAATAAAACGCCTTTTCATCACGATGAAGCATCGAGATGAAAGGCGTTTTTTTCATTGCATATCGTTGACCTTATGTCAGCACTCTTCAGGCTTCCCCGCATTCGCTGCGGTTCTGAATGATGATCCGCAGCCGCATGAAGCGATGGCGTTTGGATTATCGATGGTGAAGCCTCCGCCCATCATCGATTGTTTAAAATCAATGACCGTACCGTTCATGATATCCAGACTTTCTTGGTCTACAAGCACTGTGATTCCATGCTGGACGAATTCATTGTCGTCTTCGTTTTTTTCATGTTCAAAACCCATGCCGTATGACAGGCCGCTGCATCCGCCGCCTTTTACTCCGATTCTCAAAAATGCGTTCTCCTCTTCATGCTCTTTCATCATATCCTTGATATGAAGAGCAGCCGCTTCCGTAACCGTGACCGTTTTTTCGCTCATGAGATTACACCTCCTAAAAGCTCATGTGTACCTTTATTATAAAGTCGCACGTCCGATTTCTCAAACAGACCGACTTATGATATAAAAAACTCGCCTTCACATACCGTTTCAGCGGGTCCCGTCATCATGACGCGTCCGTCGTTTTTCCAATTAATGATCAAATCGCCGCCGGCGAGATGGACGGTAATGTCCGTGTCCCGTTTGGAATAGCCGTTGAGCACCGAACTCACTGCGGCTGCGCAGGCGCCTGTTCCGCAAGCCTGGGTAATTCCTGATCCCCTTTCCCATACGCGGAAATGGAGTTCATTTTCGTTTTCAACTTCAACAAATTCTACATTAACCCCTTCCGGAAACCTTTCATCTTTTTCAATGAGCGGTCCCATCGTCGTCAGCGGGGCTTTTTCAATATCGTCTAAATAAAAGACGATGTGGGGATTGCCCATGGATACAGCGGTACCCTTCATTTCACGGCCGCCGAATATCATCTTTTCATTGATCGTCTCTGAACCCTGTTCACCCCGCATCGGCATATCTGATTTGAGAAGTCGCGGTTCGCCCATATCGACCGTAGCCGATACAACTTTTCCTTCATCCACCTCAACCTGAGCCTTTACCAAGCCTGAAAGGGTTTCAATTAAAAAGGACGTTTCCTCTACCAGTTTATGTTCATACGCGTATTTTGCAACGCAGCGCAAACCGTTTCCGCAGTTTTTGCCTTCAGATCCGTCGCTGTTGAAAATCCGCATTTTAACCGGCGCTCGATCTGAAGGACAGATCAGAATCATTCCGTCTGAACCGATTCCGGTGTAAACGGAAGACACTTTGACGGCCAAATCCGACAACAGCTCCTCAGGGAGATGTTCTTCAAACTGATTGACGTATATATAGCTGTTTCCTAAGCCGTGCATTTTAGTAAAACGAAAAGAATTCATAGCCGCCTCCACATTTTTTTCTTTCTTCTAGTATAAAAGCTGAAAGGGATGGATACAATATGGCTATCCCCCGTTTTTCATACATAAAAGCTCCCTGCATTCATTTGCAGGGAGCTTTTATCATGTTATCCGATAAACATTCCGGCGATCGCCGCGCTTAAAAGGTTGGCCAATGTTCCGGCCGCAACGGCTTTCAAGCCGAGACGGGCGATATCGGAACGGCGGTTCGGCGCCATTCCTCCAAGTCCTCCAAGCAAAATCGCCACAGAAGACAAGTTTGCGAAACCGCACAGCGCAAAGCTGATAATCGAAGCTGTTTTGACGGAAAGCTGATCAAACATCGGAGCAAAATTGGAATAAGCGACAAATTCGTTCAGAACGAGCTTTTGACCGATAAAGCTTCCGGCCTGGACCGCTTCATCCCATGGCACGCCGATGACAAAGGCGAGCGGGGCAAATACATAGCCGAGAATATATTCGAGTGAAAGGTCTTTAAAGCCGAACCATCCGCCGACTCCTCCAAGAATTCCGTTTAAAACGGCAATCAAAGCAACAAAAGCAAGCAGCATCGCGCCGACATTCAACGCAAGAGAGAGACCCGTTGATGCCCCTTTTGCCGCGGCATCGATGACATTTGCTGCGTCTTCGTCTTCAGCCATTTGAATATCTTTTTCTTCAATTTTCGGTTTTTCCGTTTCGGGAATGAGCATTTTTGCCATAATCAAGCCCGCAGGTGCGGCCATAAAGCTCGCTGCAAGCAAATATTCGAGAGGAACCCCGAGAAGGGCGTAACCGAACAAAACAGAACCGGCCACTGAAGCGAGTCCGCCTGTCATAACGGCAAACAGCTCTGACTTTGTTAAGTTTGCGATAAACGGCTTAATTACAAGCGGCGCCTCAGTTTGCCCGACAAAGATATTGGCAGCTGCAGAAAGAGATTCCGTTTTGCTTGTTCCGAGCAGTTTTGCCAATCCGCCGCCGATGAAGCGGATGATCACTTGCATGATTCTTAAATGGTAAAGAACTGCAATCAGAGATGAAAAGAAGATGATAACAGGAAGAACGCTTAAAGCAAAGGCAGCACTGTCGCCTACTTGTAAGAGAGGCCCGAAGAGAAAGCTGATGCCTTCATTCGCATAATTGACGAGATGCTGAACGGCTTTTGTAAACCAAAGAAACGCTTCCCTCCCCGTTTCCCATTTGAGAACGATGAATCCGAACAGGAGCTGGATCGCCAAACCGATTAAAATCGTTCTTATGTTAATTTTGCTCTTATGCTCGGAAAGCAGGAAAGCAATCGCGAAAATCGCCAGAATACCAAGAAGTCCCCATAAAATGTTCATGACCACACCTCTTATTATTATTTAAACTTTTATTAAGATATCAATTAATGATTGGCCTGTCCACAAAAATTTTCACGAATTTTTTCTCTTTTTATGTAAACCCTTTCAATTAAAGGCTTTGCATGAAAAAACGAGATCACCAAGATGACCCCGTTTTTAAATGAGTTCATTTTCATCAATGAACTTGTATATATTTTCGACCAATTCAGCCGGATTATTCGCTGTCACCATTTCTCCGTTTACAAGAGCATACATCGTCTGCATGCATTGTCCGCAGTAACTCAGGCAGCCGTATTCAACGACATCCAAATTCGGATCTTTCTCCAATATTTCCTTTGCCTCCTGAGAACCTTGGGCAAGATTGCTGACGCAAAACTCAACGATTGGAAACACTTTATTTCACCTCACATCGCCTTTTTATCGTACCCTAAATGCGTTTCATTAGTCAAAGTTTAAGGCTGGAGAATAAAGCTTTTGTAACATATTAATACTTTAAAGAGTTTTACTAATTATCGATTCTAGGCGTTAGTGTAGGTTATTTTCCCGAGAAATATTGTGATTTTACATCAAATTAGATATAATTCTAGAGGGTATTTACATAGTTTTTTATTTTTGCAGTGTAAAAGGTGAGTTTCTTAATCTGAGGGGAAAAGGGGAATTACCAATGAGAAATTTAGTCTTGCTCGGCGGCGGATACGGGAATATGCGCATCATTCATCGTTTGCTGCCTAATCAGCTGCCAGATGATGTGATGATCACTTTAATCGACAGAAACCCTTACCATTGTTTAAAAACGGAGTATTACGCACTGGCTGCGGGGACGATTTCCGATCATCATATCAGAGTGTCCTTCCCGGATCACCCGAAGTTAAAGATTGAATACGGGACGATTTCGTCTGTTGATTTGGAAGGAAAAAAGGTTTTGTTTCATGACAGGGAGCCGGTATCCTATGATGACGCCGTCATCGGACTCGGCTGTGAAGATAAATATCACAACGTTCCCGGGGCGCCTGAACATACCTACAGCATTCAGACAATCGATCAATCACGCAGCACGTACCAGGCGCTCAACAACTTAAATGCGGAAGCCACCGTTGCGATCGTCGGGGCAGGACTGAGCGGCGTTGAGCTTGCGAGCGAGCTGAGGGAAAGCCGAAAAGATTTGAACATCATCCTTTTTGACCGGGGAGAATTAATTTTGTCGAGCTTCCCGAAGCGTTTGAGCAAATATGTGCAAAGCTGGTTTGAAGAGCACGGCGTCAAGATTATCAACTGCGCCAATATTACAAAGGTGGAAGAAGGCATCGTCTACAATCATGACGACCCGATCCAAGCCGACGCCATCGTCTGGACAGCGGGGATACAGCCGAATCAAATCGTTCGGGATCTCGATGTGGAAAAAGATCCGCAAGGGCGCGTCGTCCTGACGCCGCACCATAACCTGCCGGGAGACGAACACGTTTATGTTGTCGGCGACTGTGCAAGCCTGCCTCACGCGCCGAGCGCACAGCTGGCCGAAGCCCAGGCGGAACAAATCGTCCAAGTGCTTGAACTGCGCTGGAAAGGCGAACCTCTTCCTGAAACAATGCCGAAATTCAAGCTGAAAGGCGTCCTCGGGTCGCTCGGCAAAAAAGCCGGTTTCGGTTTAGTTGCTGAACGGCCGTTGATCGGCAGAGTGCCTCGCCTGCTGAAATCCGGCTTGCTTTGGATGTATAAGCATCATAATGGGTAGGTTTGCCGCGTACATGCGCGAAACCTTGGAGTTTTAGATAAACAGCGTTTTTCTTTCGGGGCGCTCTCTCGCCTTCATGAGAGGATGCCCCTTATTTTTGCGCTTTTTTATTTCCGCCAAAAAGTCGAGCAGTCCGCCTTATCCGCAATATTAAACTCGATCATTTTCTCAAGCAATGAAAAATCCACCGGACGATCCCAGCGGAAACGGACAAGCTGCTTCGTATGATCATAGCCGGCCTGCACAATTTCCTCAGAAAAACGATCGATCCCAGCGCTTTCAGGGGCGACAGCCAAATGATTTTTCGCGACGCTAAAGCCGATAATAAATGTGCCGTGATCAGTAAACATCGGCTGATTCCAAGCGATTTTCGGCGTTAAATTTGGAAATGTCTCCGCTACCCAACCCAATACTTCTTCCATCCGGGCACGATGTTCCGGATGATCAATTCCCGCTAAATATTCTTCAAAGACTTCCATGCTGCTCCCTCCTAAAAATGATTACATGCTAAATTGCGCTGTTCAGTATTGAATTTCCCCTGCAATCTGTCTATTGGCATGCCTCACATTGGCGTTAAGACCATTATAAGGATTTATAGAATGACAAGCACTATAAATCGGGCAGATTTTTCAATAGGATTCGACCAAAAGCCGGTGAGCGCCATTCCTGTCATGTGTTTCATATTTTTAATCTTCGCAAGCGATTTGCAGGGACGCCGGTTATATTTGCTTTCATAAAAAAAGCGCCGCTGGCGGCGCTTTTCGAAGAGAGCTTGTCCGGTGACAAGCAGGGTTATGCGGTGTTTTGTCAGGCGGCTGGCGAATTTCCGTCAAGGCTGTCGAGAAAGATCGCTCTGCCCGCCATCAGCTGAGCCGGCTTATCGTCAAGAAAAATGGCTCGGCCGGCAAACTCGGCATCTCCCTTCGGCTGAGACGAAAAACTTAAAACGACAAGGCTTGCAAAGACGGCAGTCAACGCAACGGCAATCATCTTTTTCACTTTAACTCCTCCGTTCTTTTAAGAATTTGGTCTCTTGCATGATGAGATTCTTCAAAATATTCGGCAGCTTTGTCTGCATCTCCATTTTCTTTATAGTAAAGTGCGATATCAAATGTTAATTCCGCTACATCCGTCCAGAGATTGATCGTTTTAAGATATTCTAAAGCATGTTCAACCGCAAGTGGATCCTGTTCATCATACAGAGCATGAATAAGTTTAAATTTCGACAAATATTCCCTTTCTCCTGCTTTTTCCGCACGGAAAAATCCTTTTTCATACAATTTGCGTGCTTCTTTGACAACATTTGATTTGTACAGCACATGTGTCAGTTCAAACATGGAATGGATGCCGTAAACCGATTCTTCATGCTCTTTGATAAGCAGCGCTTCTTTGAAATGATGTTCAGCCAATGTGAGGAGGTTGCGATTGACATAGCTCAACCCTAAGTTGTGGTGAGCCATGCCGAGGAGGACATGATGTTTGATCAGTGCCGCGTCTTTAAGGGCTTGCTTGTAATGCTGTTCGGCTTCATCAAAACGAAATAAATCGAGTTTATTTGCCCCGATCAGCATATCGTTGCTGATCGCTTTTTGAATGTAATCACCATGTGCTTTGAAGGTTTTTAGAGCTGTTTTCGCATGGTTTAAGGAAAGGAAATTTTGTTTGATTTGATAGTAGGCGATAGCCAGTTTGTAATGGAATTCGGCGATTTCGATTTGATCGGGGATTGTCCTGAGCTTTTCCTCGGCTAATTTATAATAATTGATTGCATTTGTATAATCCTTCTTATGAAATTCGTACATGCCAGCGAAAAAGAAATAATAATATTCAATCATGTCATCTGTGCTTTGCATATCGGCTTTTTGCTCCTGAATATCCTCGAACAGTTTGTTGGAAGCGGCAAACTCTTCTGTCAGCAGCTTGTGCCGATAGTCTAAAAGATTAAAATAAAGAAGCAGATCTTGATTTTCTTCCATATTCGGCAGCTGGTGCTCAATGTCGCATTTAATCGAGACCGCTTGTGATACTTCGTGACGCTTGATCATGACATACCATTGATTAAGCATTCCCGCAACTTCCTCATACGCAATTTTTGTCTTCAATCGTTTATCCTTCCTTTCTTCCCATGTCATTTCCTTTTTATGGGTTGTTTTTCATTTTACAGAATCGCTTATTTTTTGACAATCAATTTTCTAAATATTGGCATAATTTCCTAAGATAACTCAAAATTCTGACATTAATCGTAACAATCTTCTTTATTTGTGCAAATCTCTCAGGAAGTATTTTCGTTTGACATCGTTTTTGACGGCATTTTATAATTATATATGTAAATATCAACATGTTTAGATTTACATAAACAAATAAAGGAGCGGTTCATATGAATCAAGATGTAAAAGAGTTTGTAGGAAGCCATATGATCTATACGTATGAAAACGGATGGGAATATGAAATCTACATTAAAAATGACCATACCATCGATTACCGCATTCACAGCGGAATGGTTGGGGGACGCTGGGTTCGCGATCAAAAAGCCGATATCGTCAAGCTGACTGAAGGCGTCTATAAAGTATCCTGGACAGAACCGACAGGGACTGACGTTTCCTTGAACTTCATGCCGAATGAAAAGCGGATGCACGGCATCATCTTCTTCCCTAAATGGGTTCATGAACGCCCTGATATTACAGTCTGCTATCAAAATGACCATATCGACTTAATGGAGGAATCGCGCGAAAAATATGAGACGTATCCAAAATATGTCGTACCGGAATTCGCCGATATCACATTTATTGAAAATGCCGGAATCGATAATGAAGATCTGATTTCAAAAGCCCCTTATCCCGGAATGACGGATGACATCAGGGCAGGAAAGCGGGTATAAAAGGGAAAGTTAATGATATAATGACTGGACTTTTGTTAAGTCATCCAGCAGCGCTTTTATATCATCTTGCGACAAAGGTACAAGCATTTGGTCGTAGAGGGTGATGATCTGTCCGTCCTCATCGTGCTCATGCTGCCTTAAATAGTGCTGTAAAGCCTTGAGCTGGTTTTCTTTCAGACTGGTCTGCGTTTGAAACTGCTTGATTTTCTTTAATGAAAAAACATTCATTTCGTCATCAAAATCGCCTGACATGATTTGTCCTTCAATGCTTGACATGCTTGCTGTCCCTCCTAATTGATCTGGCTGATAGTTAGTCTGTCCGGTTTAAGAAAGGTGCAATCATAAAAAATAAAACAGCAAGGGGCATGTCTGTCCCTTGCTGTTTATCATGCAGGCTTATATCCTTGCTTTTCCATTTCTTTATACACGTCTTTCAGCTTCGGATTTCCTTCGCCGACCACTTGATCACCGACCATGACGAGCGGATAAAAATATTCGTCGTTCAGGATTTTTTCGGAGATTTCCTGTTTTTCAGGGTCGTTTTCCGGCGGCTGATGGATATCAATGTACGTGATTGAGAAAGGCTGGTCGGGATATTTTCTTTTCAGGGCGGCTTCTAGCCACTCATACGTTTCTTTTGATGACGGAAGGTTCACACAGCTTGGACAAAGAACGTCGGCACCGTAAACAAAAAGCTCGGCTTGTTTTTTCATCAGCGGCAGCTCCTTTCTCTTTATCTTTATTTTATTCTATTTTGTCCATCTGCTCCATATTGAAATGAAAATCGTTTTTTGTCTTTGCCGGCAAATATGATATAATATGTGGGAAAACGATTGAAACCAAACAATAGCTTTTTATTGTTCGACTGAATATAATGGTTGTATGATTTGAAAGGAGCGATACGAATGACGACAGAGGTCGAAATGAAAGAACAAGTACAGGAAGTGCTGGACAAACTTCGTCCGTTTTTACTCCGTGACGGCGGTGACTGTGAACTCGTCGATGTTGAAGACGGCATCGTCAAGCTTCGCCTGCTCGGCGCATGCGGAAGCTGCCCAAGTTCCACCATCACCCTTAAAGCTGGAATTGAGCGCGCCCTTTTAGAAGAAGTTCCGGGCGTCATTGAAGTAGAGCAAGTATTTTAATTTGAGAAGGCTGCCGTAACGGCAGCCTAAATTGTTGACAAAATCCTAAAACGGTTTTCAGTTTAGGATTTTGTCATCCTCTCAGCGTGATTGAAAACCCTTGCAGTCTAGGAAGGTCGAGCATCGGAGCGGAGCGAATGTTGGAATTCGTGAGCACCGACGCGCAGCCCTGACAACGAATGCGAGGGTTTGTCGACACGCTGAGGCTGCCGTAGTGTACGGCAGCCTTTTCTTTTTTATAGATAAGCTTCAAACCAGCCTGCAATATACTCAAGCCGCCTGATCCGCTGCTTCGGATGCCCGCTTCTTGATAAATCGTGTGACGCGTTCGGAAATCTGACGAGTTTTACTTCTTTCCCCATTTTTTTCAGCGCCGTAAACAGCTGTTCCGCCTGTTCAATCGGGCACCTGTCGTCCCGTTCGCCATGCAGAATGAGAAGAGGGGTCTCCACCTTGTCCGCGTATTTGAGCGGCGAATGCTCCCACAGTTTGCCTGGATCTTCAAAAAGGTCTGCACCGAGCTGCCAGTCTGTGAAAAAATAGCCGATGTCGCTTACCCCGTAAAAACTGATCCAGTTGGAAATGGACCTCTGTGTCACTGCGGCCTTGAAGCGCTTCGTGTGGCCGACAGCCCAGTTTGTCATAAAGCCCCCGTAGCTTCCTCCGGTGATGCCGAGCCTTTCTTGATCGACGAAATCATAATGTTCAAGCACGTGGTCAACAGCCGCCATTACATCCTTAAAATCTCCACCGCCGTAGTCGCCCCTCACCCGGTTGACAAAATCCTGTCCGTAGCCGTGGCTTCCCCGCGGGTTAACATATACGACGGCGCTTCCCTTTGCGGCCAGCACTTGAAATTCATGAAAATAAGCATTCGCATACATGGCGTGAGGTCCGCCGTGCACTTCCAGAATGAGCGGATACGTGTTTCCTTTTTCATATTGGGCGGGCTTTATCAGCCATCCGTGAATTGTCAGACCGTCCGCTGCCTGAAATTGAAGCTCCTCCGGTTCCGATATGATATGTTCTTCCGTAAACGCTTGGTTGGCATCTGTTAGTCGCTCCGCTTTTTCTTCACCCAATTGGAGATGGTAAAGTTCGCTCGGCCGGACGGGCAGGGCTATGGATGCCGCAAAGCCACTTTCGTCCGGATGCAGGCTGAATCCGTTCACATGCTCTTTTTCCAACCGGACCGGATAAGCAAGACCTTCGATTGATATGTAGTAAATGCCTGTAGAACCCTGGTCAGATCCGATGACATAAAAGCCGTTTCCGTCTTTGGTCCAGGCCGGTTTCGGAAGAACGCCTCCGACAAGGCTGTCTCCTGCCACCGCATCGCTGAGATGGACGTCAAGCATTTCCGTCAGACACGTTAGTTTTCCTGTTTCAATATCATACAGCCATGCTTTATCGAGCGTGGCGTTTTGATATTCTTTCTCGTTTCCGATAAATGCAAGGTGTTTGCCGTCAGGAGAAAACGATAGTGAAGAAAAAATGCCGTTTTGACCTGTGAGGCGCTTCAAATCACCTGTCGAAAGGTTCATCAAGTAGACATCGTTCACACGCATATCCGTTTGATTGGCGCAAAATGCAATCTGATCTCCGCACGGTGAAAATGCATGGCTGAAATGGTCGCGTTCAAGATCGGTCAGCTGTTTCATTTCCCCGGTTTCCACTTGAACGAGGACAAGCTGCGTATACTTTCCCCTTTTAAACCCTTGGCCGTCTGCTTTATATGACAAAGAATCGACTTCCAGCGGTTCGTGGTCTTCAATCTCGGTTTTCTTCTCATCGTCGACGCTTTCCTCTTTTGTCAGCTTCACTGAACAAAGCAATGACTTGCCGTCCGGCGACCATTCAGGCTGTGATACATCATAGGGAATATCGGTCACTTTTCTCGCTTCTCCCCCGGCGGCGCTTATCACGTAAATTTGTGCGGTTTCCTCGCGATTGGACGTAAATGCAAGGTATTTGCCGTCCGGCGACCAGCGGGGATGCTGGTTTCTGCCTTTCCCAAACGTCCATTGCACCGAAGCTTGTTTTTCGCGGTCGTAGATCATGATATGCGAATCATATGAGTCCTGTTTTTCGTTTACTTTTGTTTGGACGTAGGCGATTTTTGCACCATCGGGCGAATACTGGGGATCGGTAATGGATACAAGCTTGATGAGGTCTTTTTCGGTTATCAGCTGCTTCATGTCGTTTCTCCTCCTCATGTCTGTTTGCCATACTACTTCGACTTCCTAAATAAAAATCCTTGTTTTGAAGGCAAACAAAAAAAGAGCCGAAAAAGCTCTTTTTTCGTTAAACACTGTTTACTGATTTTCTTTCAACGATAATGCCTGTATCCGGGACATAAAGGCAGTCGACCTCACAGTGCGGAAACTTGGACGCAAGCTGGTTTCTCAGCGCCTCTCCTTTTCCTTTTTCAATAAAGGAAAGGATCGTCGGGCCGGCTCCGCTTAAAGCCGTCCCGAACGCGCCGTTTTGGCCTGCTTCATGCTCCACTTTCGAAAGCTCAGGGACGAGCGCCCTTCGGTATGGCTGGTGAAAGAGGTCTTTTTGCATCATGCGGCCGACAAGCTTCCAATCTTTCGCCATCAGTCCGGCGACGAGCATATTGCTGACCGCGCTTGCTTCCACGGCTTTCGGATAAGAGAGGCTTTCGGGAAGAACATCCCGCGCATCTTTTGTCAGCACTTCATAAAAAGGAATGACGACGACGACATCCAAATCGATGTCTTTCATAGAAACCATCTCTGTTTCATCTTCCTCATGAAGTCCGATGACAAGCCCGCCGAAAAGCGATGCTCCGGCATTGTCAGGATGGCCTTCTTCAAGGCTCGCAAAATGAAGTTTCTCGCGGTCTGAAAGCTTCAAATCGGCAAGTTCGTTCGCCAGCTCAACCGCAGCGGCAATTGCGGCTGCGCTGCTGCCGAGACCGCGCGCAAGCGGAATATCGCTCCACACTTTGACAAGGCTTGGCGGAAGTTCTTTTCCGAAGTGTGCGGCGGTCCGTTTGGCCACCTGGTAAATTAAATTGTCCGTTCCTTCAGGTATTCCCGCTACGACTTCTGTTTCAGCTTCAAAACGCCACTCATCATGAGGAAAAACAGACAGTCTTAAATAGCGGGACAGCGCCATGCCGACTGAATCAAAGCCCGGGCCAAGATTGGCCGTGCTTCCGGGAACCGTAACGGAAAACAGCATGTCAGCCTCAGTCATACACGAGCGGCTCCTTTTAAGTGTTCGAGAATAGCTTCTTCGTCTGTCGGCAGTGTGACAGGTTTGATCTGCGACACATCAACGGCTGTGTTCGGATCTTTCAGGCCGTTTCCGGTTAAGACGGCAACCACTTTCGCACCCGGCTGAATCTCTTTCGTTTGCAGCTGTTTCAGCACGCCCGCAATGGATGCGCATGATCCCGGTTCTGCAAATACGCCTTCTTCTCTTGCCAGGAGCTGATAAGCGTGGAGAATCTCCTCGTCTGACACTGCATCGATTTTACCGTTCGATTCTTTTGCAGCGTTGACCGCTTTATCCCAGCTAGCCGGATTTCCGATTCTGATCGCTGTCGCAACGGTTTCCGGCTTTTCAATTACTTTGTTTTTGACAATCGGGGCCGCGCCTTCCGCCTGAAAACCCTTCATGACCGGCAGGCCTGTGCCGTTTTTCTCATGATACTCTTTAAAGCCTTTCCAGTAAGCCGTTATATTACCGGCATTTCCGACAGGAATCGCTAGGATATCAGGCGCTTCGCCCAGCTGTTCACAAATTTCAAAGGAAGCGGTTTTCTGTCCTTCAATCCGGTATGGATTCACAGAGTTGACCAGCGCAATCGGCTCTTTCTCGCAAATGCTGCGCACCATTTTCAGGGCATCGTCGAAGTTTCCGTCGATCGCAATGATTTCTGCGCCGTACATGACGGCTTGGGCCAATTTTCCGAAGGCGATTTTGCCGTCTGGAATAATGACGATGCACTTCATGTTGGCGCGGGCCGCATAAGCCGCCGCAGCAGCCGACGTATTGCCGGTCGAAGCGCACATGATCGTGTCATTGCCTTCTTCTTTCGCCTTGGCGACCGCCATGACCATCCCGCGGTCTTTAAAGGAGCCTGTAGGGTTGACACCCTCCGTCTTGACATAAAGCTCGATTCCGAGCTTTTTCGAAAGGTTTTGCAGATAAATAAGCGGGGTATTTCCCTCGTTCAGCGTCAATTCCGGTGTTTTGTCCGTTACTGGCAAATATTCTTTATATTGATGGATGAGTCCTTTCCACATTAGCTCCAACCGTTCCCTTCTACTCGATAAGTGCTTTTCACCTGATGAACAACCTCAAGATCGTTCAGCTTTTGCAGGATATCCGTAAAATCCTCTTCTGACGTATGATGTGTCACAATGACAATCTCAGCCAGGTCGTCATGGCCTTTAATCGGAAGCTGAAGGATCTTTTCAAAGCTGACGCCTCTTTCTGAAAAAATCGATGTGATTTTCGAAAACGAACCAACCTGGTCTTTGACATGAATTCTTAAAAACTGCTGGGCAAAGATTTCAGACGGCGCCTTTATCTTCTTTTCAAACTGCGGATCGACAAAGCTGCTGCCGTTCACGCCAAGACGCATGTTTTTCATGACGGAGACCAAATCTGACACGACGGCGGTTGCAGTCGGCATGCTTCCGGCGCCAGGTCCGTAAAACATCGTTTCCCCTACGGCTTCGCCGTATACGTAAACCGCATTGAATTCATTATGGACGGAAGACAGCGGATGATGCTCCGGCAGCAATGTCGGCTGGACGCTCACTTCGACTTTTTGTCCGTCGCGCTGAGCGATGCCGATCAGCTTCATCGTATAGCCGAGCCGTTTGCTGAAATTGATGTCTTCATCAGACACTTGGGAAATGCCTTTCACTTTGACATCGTCAAGGTCGACATTCATTGAGAAACCGAGCCTGGCCAAAATCGCCATCTTTCTCGCGGCATCAAGACCTTCAACATCAGCTGTCGGGTCTGCTTCTGCGAAGCCGAGCTCCTGCGCTTCTTTCAGCACCTCGTCATAAGGCGCGTTTTCTTTGTTCATCTTCGTTAAAATAAAGTTGGTCGTTCCATTGACGATGCCCATCATCTTCGTAATCCGGTCTGAAGCCAGCCCGTCTTCAAGGCTTCGCAAAATCGGAATTCCGCCGGCGACGCTCGCTTCAAAATAAAGGTCGCAGCCGTTTTCTTTCGCGGCAGCCGTCAGTTCCGATCCATAGAGGGCGATCAAATCTTTATTCGCTGTCACGACGTGTTTCTTCGCCTGAAGCGCGTCAAGCAAATAGCGTCTCGTCTCCTCGATCCCCCCGATGACCTCGATAATGACATCTACTTCTGGATCTTGAATGACATCATAGGCTTCAGTCGTCAGAACGTCTTTGGAAAGCTCGACATCCCTCTTCTTATCTTTATCTTTTACAAGAACTTTTTGAATCGTAACAGGGCATCCGACTTGGTGTGTCAGCTTATCCTGGTGATCCTGAATAATCTTCACCACACCGCTCCCGACTGTTCCTAATCCTAGCAGCCCCACTCGTATCGCCTTCAATGAAATTCCACCTTTCTCTCTCTTGTCCGTCCTCTCTGAAAGGACATTTGTAAACACAACGCAGACATTTAAGTTACAAACATTATAATGGGGGATTCTTTTTTTGACAAGATGACATTTGCTGAAAACAAAACGTGAAAACGCTTTAGTCGTTGATATAATAAGATTCTATATATTCAGAAATATTTTTGTAAGAAAATCTTCCGAGCCGCTCAGGGCAGCCGGAAGAAACGTCAAATCTCGGTCTTTGCCTGCTTTCCTCTCAGGACAAGCGCAATATTTTCCGCACAAAGCCTCATCATGGCTTCTCTCGTTTCGACGGCGGCGCTGCCGATGTGAGGCAGCGCGGTGACTTGCGGCAGGCTGACGAGCGGGTGATCCTTTTGCACAGGTTCTTCCGCAAAGACGTCGAGTCCTGCGCCGGCAATATCTTTTTCGACCAGCGCTTCATATAAATCGTCTTCATTGACAACCTGTCCTCTTGAGACATTGATAAAAATAGCGGAGCGCTTCATCTTTTTAAAAGCGCTGCGGTTAAACAGATGCTTCGTTTCATGAGTCAGAGGTGTCAGGCAGACAACAAAATCCGCCTGTTCAAGCAGTTCATCGAAGGGCAGATAGGATGCGCCCAGTTCTGCTTCTGCATCTGGATTGCGGGTGCGGTTATGATATAAAATTTTCATGCCGAAGCCTTTCGCACGCCGGGCGACGGCTTGTCCGATGCTCCCCATCCCGACGATGCCGATCGTTTTATGATGGACATCCGCACCGGCCAAAAGCAGAGGACCCCAGCCCGTCCACTTCCCTTGTCTAATCCAGTCGCTCGCTTCGACGATTCTGCGGGCGGATGCCATCAGCAGAGCAAACGTCAAATCTGCCGTTGACTCTGTCAGCACGCCAGGCGTGTTGCAGCAGATGACGCGATGCTTTTGCGCAGCCTCCACATCGATGTTGTCATAGCCTACCGCCAAGTTGGCCACGACTTTTAAATGCGGCGCGCCTTTTAAAAGCTCCTCATCAATCGTGTCGGAAAGCATCGTCAACAGTCCGTGCGCCTTTTTTGCTTTTTCTTTCAGAATGGCGCGCGGACACGGTTCTTCTTCCTTTTCCCACATTTCAATATGGGCTTCTTCTTTTAACGCAGAAAGCTGTTCTTCAGGTAATTTTCTCGTCACATATACAAACGGTTTGTCCATGCTGCCTCGTTCCTTTCTAAGAGTAGCTTCCACTCTAAGCATATCGAAAAAATCCGAAAATGTTAACAGAAGAAAAGAACACCGCGAAGCTATGGTGTCCTTTTCAGCCAATTGACAGGCGGCATGCTTATCAATCCTGCGGATCTCATGCCCGCCATTTCTTGAAAGCCGTTCAGGAATTGCTCATATGCCGGCGCATGAGACAATAAATAGTCGAGTCTGCTTTCAAAATAATGGTGCTCTGATTCAGGAGAAATATAGTACCCTTCAACCGTCTCAAAATAGTGGAGCGGAAACAGCAGCCTGCTGTACATCAGCCGCTTAGAAAATGAGGATAGCGGCGCGGCTTGTTCGTATTGCTGAAGAAACAACATGATTTCATTGAAGTTTTTCCTTTCGTGAAACAAGCTTCTGGCATATTCCGCAAGATCCCTGGCCGCATGATCAAACACCCATTCCATCGGGATTTTAATAAGCGGCTCGCGCCTTAAAGCCTCGCAGGTGAGCCGCTGCTGGCAAATCGTTCCCGAGTCAGCGGCCTGCGGCTGATCATCCAATTCGGTATCTGCCAAATATTGAATCGCATTTTCGGTTAAACCGAGATAATAAGGAAACGATTCGATAAATTGTTTTTCAAAGGGCTGCAGCTGCCTTGCCTGCGTTTTTTGAATCCAGAATTGTTCCAGCTGGTCGAGCCGTTTCCCCCAAAGTTCTTTCCACTGCCCGATCCGCGAGGTTTCTTTTACCTCGTAAGGGTATCCCCTTCCCTTGTGATGAAATTCGGCGAGCTCCGCACCAAATGAAACGGACCTGTTTGTCATGCGGGGAGCAGCTTGAAGAAGCACATATGAGACGCCATTCTCCTCAAACGTCATCTCCCCGTCCTTTGTCAATATAAAAGATGAAACGTATGGGTCGCGCTGTTCTTGCAAATACTGACTCATACTAAACAATTCCGCCAGCTCATCCTGACTCAAGTGGGAAACAGGGACGATCAAAAACATCGAATTCGGGGTATGAAAAGCCTGATAAGACAAGTACGATGTAAGATCGCGAATGTAGATTCCGAATTTTTCTTTGATCAGCTCCTTCACGGACATCACTTCCTGCAAAATTTTTCTCCTTCTACACATCGTAATCATGAAGGGATTCGATTATGAATCGATCTGGAAAAAGAGTTCTAAAATCGTTACATTTTTAAAGTTGTTTGTATACACTAAGTAAAAAAAGATTGGGTGAAAATGATGCCGGAAAACAACAGCATGCATCAGATCGAAACAGCAGCAAAAGAATGGCTTGAGAAACGGGGCGTCAAGATTTCGGAAATTGCCGATCTTGTCTACGTATTGCAGAAGAAATATCATCCAAACTTAACAAAAGAAGAATGTGAAGAGAATGTCAACCGGGTCATGAAAAAACGTGAAGTTCAAAACGCCGTGATCACAGGGATTCAATTGGATATGCTGGGCGAGCAAAGAAAGCTCATGGAACCGCTCCAAACCTTAATCGAGACAGATGAAAGCCTGTACGGCGTCGATGAAATCTTATCCTTCTCCATTGTGAACTTGTATGGATCGATTGGTTATACAAATTATGGATATATTGATAAAATCAAACCGGGAGTGCTCGCACGTTTAAACGATAAATCAACAGGCGAATGCCACACGTTCTTGGATGATATCGTCGGAGCGATTGCGGCAGCCGCATCCAGCAGACTGGCGCATCGAGCAAAAGATGCGGAATAAGCCATTAAAAAAACACTTGTCTTTAAAAGACAAGTGTTTTTTGCGTTAGACGCGATCCAGCCATTCTGTCAGTGAATCAATGACATATGTCGGCTTTTCCTGATAGGCTTCAAGGTGTTCTTTTTTGGTCACGCCCGTATGAACGAGAAGCGTGTCCATCCCGGAATTCATTCCCGCCATAATATCCGTATCATAATTGTCACCGACCATCAGCGTTTCACTGATGTCTGTGCCGAGCACCTTCATCGCCTGCTCCATGATGATCGGCTCCGGCTTGCCGATAAAAATAGGCTCTGTCTGCGTAGAAACAGTTAATACTGACGTGAGAGAACCATTGCCTGGCAAGAGTCCTCTTTCTGTAGGAATGGCGATATCGCCGTTAGTCGAGATGAATGTAGCGCCGTTGCGGATGGCAAGACAACCGACGGCTAGCTTTTCGTATGTAATGCCGCGGTCGATGCCGACGACGACAAAGTCGGCGTCTTCCCCGCCGAATGCCAGCCCTTTTTCCTCAATGGCCTGACGGATCCCTTCTTCGCCGATCACATATACGGAAGCATCTCGTTTTTGTTCGGCGATAAAATTGGCGGTCGCCATGCTGGTTGTGAATACCTGGCTCTCTTCGGCCGGAATATCAAATGAAACAAGCTTGTCCGCCACTTGCTTCGGCGTGCGCGACGAGTTGTTCGTGACGAACAGATACGGGATGTTCCGGTCTTTCAGCTTCCTCACGAATTCGCATGCTTCTTCGATTTTTTCCGTCCCTTTGTACATTGTTCCATCAAGATCAATTAAGTATCCTTTGTATGTTTTCATGTTGTACACTCCAGTTCGTTTAGTGCGGTTTGAATGCGGATACCGGACCGAGTTCATGGTTTAAATAATCGCGGATCCGCGCCGGAAATTTCTCGAGCGTTTCCGCATGCCTGCTGAGCAGCTCTTCCAATTCTTCATGGTTGACGTTCAGGTAGTCTTGGACCAATGTCTTCCGATAGGCGATCAAATGTTTCAAACTGTCGCCTTCCGCTTGGCTGACAACCTTTTCATCGGTCAGTATATCCATAATGTCGTCATAGCTTCCCGGATCTCTCATAATAAAGCCGTCAATCATATCGTTCCCTATATCCAATATACATTCGATCAGCGTGTGGCCGATTCGTTCAAGCGCTTTTTTTTCGACGTCGGAAGTCCATTCTTCCTGCATTTGATAAAGCCGCAGCTCCTCTTCCAGGAAGTTGAGCGTGTTTTCGATTTTGTGTCGATCGACAAAATACATCATCAGTGCATCCCCTTTTATGATCGCTTATTTTCGCAGACGTTTTAAAACAAAGTAGGCACATCCGAAATTGCAGTACTCGTAAATATATTCATCAAGCGTGCTGATCTTCGTATCAAATGTGGCCTTTTGATTTTGATCGTCAAAAAAGCCTTTCAGCCTCAGCTGGCTGTATCCCCAATCCCCGACGATGTAGTCGTATTTATTTAAAATGTCGGAGTATCTGGCTTTAAACGCTTCTTCGTTAAAACCGTTTTTCACATCTTTGACGACTTCAAATGCAGCGTTCTGAACGACAATCATTCTTTTCACCTCTTTTATATGATAATTCAAACCCGGGCCGCCATCAATTGCTAAGAATAAATCCTCCCCTTTGGAAAAGCTATAAATGAGGAGGAAAAGCAGATGAATAAAAAAATTCTTTTAGCAGGGCTGGTGGCGCTGCCTTTAGCAGGCTGCCAGACGGCCTTAAACGATACCGAACACAATATATATGACGAAGACGGAAATACCGTTCACGTTGCAGACAAGAACCCTCAATATCAGGAAAAGTTCAGAAATGACAACCGAAAAGGCAGATTCGGATATGCGCGCCATCAGGCAACACCAGTCGCAAACAAGGAAGAAATGCAGGCGCCCCAAATCGACCGGGAAGAAATGGCGCATATTATATCTAGTTTAACGGTTCAGCTTCCCAATATTCAAGATGCGTCGGCGCTTGTGACAGACGAAGAGGCGCTAGTCGTGTACAAAACGGACTCCGGGCAGCGCAAACAGACGGCTGATCAAGTCAAAAAGACGGCGGCATCCGTCGTTCCGAGATATTACCATATCTATATTTCCGATGATCCGGACATGATGCAATCCGTCGCTAATTTCAGCCGGCTTGGAGCCAATTCAAGAAACGTCGATCAGCTGATGGCCGATACAATTAAGGAAATGCAAAAATCGCCGCAAGGCAAAACCACGACAGGTACAGATGAAAACGGAAACGACCTTGACGGAAAAGGAAAGGCGACCGAATCTTGACCTGAAAATAAGAAAAACGCCAGCGCATATGGCTGGCGTTTTTTCATCCAATGTTATGCCTGCGCCTGGCGTTTTTTAGACGCTTCATTCACCTGTTCATCGGCATGGTATGAAGAACGGACGAGCGGTCCTGCTTCACAGTGGCTGAAGCCCTTTTCCATGGCGATTTCTTTCAGTTCGGCAAACTCGTCAGGATGGTAATATTTCTGTACTTTAATGTGTTTTTTGGACGGCTGCAGATACTGGCCGATTGCCATGATGTCGACGTTGTTCGCAAGAAGGTCGTCCATTGTTTCGATGATTTCTTCTTTTGTTTCGCCAAGACCGATCATGATGCTGGATTTCGTCGGGATGTCCGGCTGCATCTCTTTGGCGCGGCGCAAAAATTCCAATGATCTTTCATATGTAGCTCTCGCACGGACTCTCGGCGTCAGGCGGCGGACCGTTTCAATATTATGGTTTAAAATGTCCGGACGCGTATCCATCAGCGTTTTCAAATTATTATAGTCTCCGCCCATATCGGACGGCAGAACTTCGATTGTTGTAAATGGGCTTTTTCTCCGGACGGCGCGTACGGTTTCGGCGAATACCCCCGCTCCTCCGTCTTTTAAATCGTCACGGGCAACGGCTGTAATGACCGCGTGTTTCAGGTTCATGATGCTCACAGAATCTGCGACTCTTTCCGGCTCATTCAAGTCAAGCTCTGTCGGCAGCCCCGTCTTCACCGCACAGAAGCGGCAGGCTCTCGTACAGACAGATCCGAGAATCATAAAGGTCGCGGTACGTCTGACGGCCCAGCATTCGTGGATGTTCGGGCATTTTGCCTCTTCGCAGACCGTATGGAGGTTGTTTTCCCGCATTAATTTTTTTAAGCCCGTATAGTTTTCATTCGTGTTCAGCTTGATTTTAAGCCATTCGGGCTTTCTTATGTGCTCGTCTTTCTTTGCCAATTCCATCATCTCCATTGTGGATAGTAGTCATGTTCAATACGAAATTTGTGACATAGCGCCGGATGAGTCCCTCTGCTTTGGAACCGCTTAAATAAAAAATGCTAAATCTTCATCTTTAGTCACTTTAACATAGTACAGATTTGTGAACAAGAGCTTGATTAGACAAGATGGAATTTCTAACATTTTCTTATTATTGATTTCTGCAGATGTCACAAACTAACCGTATTCAAACTGAAAGGAGCTAAGGACACTGTGAAAGCTGTATTATCCGTTCTCATCCTCCTTTTGCTCATCTTGCAGCCGTGCGCTCTTGCAAAGGAGAAAAAAGAGCCCGATCTGCAAAAGAGAATGGCCCTTTATCATAAGACAGAAGCCGCAACCCATATTCCTTGGTATGTTTTCGCGGCAGTCGACCAATACGAAATCAATATCCGCAAAAACCGCAAAGACTTGCCGAAGCAAAAAGGGCACACCGGGATATATATTCCGCAAAGCGTGTGGAGCGGACCTGAAAACCCCAATCCTAAAGATACATCGCCGCTCAGCATCAAGGTTTTTGACGGAATTGGAATGGACGGAAACGGAGACGGACTCGCAGAACCGGATCAGGATGAAGACGTCCTTTATACGTTTGGACAATACTTGTTGACATACGGAAGGGACATTGAAAATATCCGCATCGGTCTGTGGGAGTTTTACGAAAGGGATCAGACGGTCGGCATCATATCAGGCTTTATCAGGCTTTTTCAAAAATACGGCCACATTGATTTGGGCAAGCACGCCTTTCCCCTTCCCGTAAGATCAGATTACAGCTATAGAAGCACATGGGGAGATGCCCGCGGATTCGGGGGCAGACGCATTCACGAAGGGACGGATTTGTTCGCCCATTACGGCCTCCCCGTCCGGTCGACATGCTACGGCATTGTGGAAATGAAAGGCTGGAACCGTTTCGGCGGATGGCGGATCGGAATCAGAGACATCAACAATACGTACCATTATTTCGCTCATTTGAACGGTTTCACAAAAGGCTTGAAAGTGGGAGAAATCGTCGAGCCCGGCCAGGTGATCGGCTCAGTTGGAGCGACGGGATACGGGCCGCCGGGAACATCGGGAAAATTCCCGCCCCACCTTCACTACGGCATGTATAAAGACAATGGAAGAACAGAGTGGTCTTTTGACCCTTATCCTCATTTAAAGGCATGGGAACGGAAGGAACTTCGAAAGAAAAAATAAAAGACATCCCTATTTCAAAAGAATAGGGATGTCTTGCACTTTAAGAGGTTAGCCGGCCTGGCTTTTCTTGCTTTTCACAACCGCATTGATAATGCTTGCGGCCAATCCTCCCCAAATAATGACGATGCCGATCACCATCATTACTATAGATGCGCCGTTCATGAGGAAACCTCCTTGTCATGTTGAAATGGCGTATATGCCAGCCCATTCTTCCATTTTGAAAGCGAAAGGATAAATCCGGCTGCGATCGCTCCAAAAGCGACGCACCATCCCCATTTCAGGAGGAATTCAACCGGCAGGTCGCCATAGGCTGTTGTGATATTCGTCTTGATATTATCAAACATCATATACCCCAGAACAATCGGGGTGACGACGCTCAGGCAGATTCTCCACCAAGCGCCGAGCTGAATGTCGGAAACCGAATTGGCGTGAGCCTGCAGAGCTTTCAGCTCTTTCGCAAACCATGCAATCGCAACGACTTCGATCAATCCGGCAAGCGCCACTCCGAAATTGTTGATAAAGTAATCGGCCGCATCGAGGAAGAACAGTCCGCCTTTCGTCGCAAATACGAGCGAACACAATGCAGCAGCCCCTCCGCCGAACAGGACGGCTTTCCGCCGCGGAACGTTGAATTTATCCTGAATCGCGGCAACATATGTTTCAGAGATAGAAATGAGAGATGTCAGACCTGCCAAAACGAGCGAGCCAAAGAATAAAAATCCGAAAAACGCATTAAACGCCGGAAACTCATTGATGATTTGCGGGAAGACGACGAACGCCAAACCGATTCCCGAAGAGACGACTTCTTTGACTGGAACGCCTTGCTGCGCAGCCATAAAGCCCAGCGCACTGAATACCCCGATTCCGGCCAGCAGTTCAAATGACGAGTTCCCAAAGCCGGTGATAAACGCATTGTTTGTAATATCGGATTTTTTCGGCAAATAGCTGGAATACGTAATCATGATGGCAAACGCAATCGACAGACTGAAGAAAATTTGGCCGTAGGCCGCCACCCACACTTTTCCGTTTGTAATCTGGCTCCAATCAGGCGTGAAAAAGGCATTCAGTCCTTGTGCAGCCCCATCAAGTGTTATCGAATAAATGACAATGATAAAAAATAAGACCACAAGCAGCGGAATGAAAATGCGGTTCGCGATTTCGATTCCTTTTTTGACTCCGGCAAATAAAATCCCCAATGAAACAATCCATACAATCGCGAGCGGAATCAGGACGCCCGGCACGAAGCCGCCGAATTGGCCGATGGCTCCTCCCCCGATATCAATTCTGTTTAAATATTTATTCATTAGGAAATTTTCTGTATTTTTACCCCAACCTAAATTGAATGAAAAGACAGTGTAAGAAATGGCCCATGCCACGATAACGGCATAATACGTCGAGATGACAAATGAGATGGCGACCTGCCACCAGCCGATCCATTCCTTCCCTTTCCCCATCCTGGCATAGGACAGCGGGGCTGAGCCTCTGTATTTATGACCGATTGTAAATTCCATGATGAGAAGAGGAATTCCTGCTGTCAAGAGCGCGAACAAATATGGCAGAAAGAACGCGCCTCCCCCGTTTTCATAAGCTACTGCCGGGAATCTCCAAATATTCCCCAAACCGATCGCAGAACCGACGGCTGCTAAAATAAAACCCGCTCTTGTTCCCCATTGCGGACGATTATCCATAAGCTTCCTCCTTTACCTTTTTGAAACATCTGAAAACAGTGAATTTTCTAATAATTATTATTGAATAGTATATACAGTCTTTTTGCCTAAGTCAAAGTATTTTTTTAAGAAAATAGACGCATGTCATTTCTAAGCCGCGCGAAAAAAAGCATTCTGCCTGATGTTTGCAGAATGCCTGGAAATCATTACTCTTTTTGTTCCTTTTTTTGCTCTGTTTTTTCATCCTTTGAAGGGATCTGAATCGATGGCGCCGTTTGGCTGCCGTTGCCGCTGTAGAAGTCGGGTACTTCTCCGTGCACAGCTTGAATCGTTGCCGGAATCGTATTTTTGACAACCGCCGTTTTTGTCGCAAACGGTATGACGACACGGACCTTGACTTCGACAAGCACACCGACATTTATTAATGCATTATTAATACCATATGGCTCGACACTTTGCTTAAAATCTGTAAAGACATCCCCCACAACATTAAACCGTACAGGTATTTTCGGCCCCAGGTTTCCAAGAAGCGAGTTTCCCGTTGCCTGACCCAGAGGAATATTATAGATTACACCATCATTCTTACCTTCGGGAGTTTTCGCAGAAGAATTAAATTCTTCTGTTTCTGTTTCCTTCAGCTTTTCGTGAAGTTGTTTCGTAATTTTCGAATGCATACCACGAAGACCATGAGAGTTGAAATCAATTGTTGTTACTTTTCCATTTTCATTCGTCTTCATTTCTACTAGATTTTTCACATTTTCATCTTGGCTCATATAATCCTCGACGGCTTCCTGGATGACGTGGGTCGCAATCCGGTTCGTTTCCATTTCAGCGATGTTCAGAAGGGTCGGTTTGATGGATGAGTTGATAATCAACAGGCTGACGGCCGTTGAAAAAATAAAAAATATAAACGAAAGCAGCATGACATATCGCAAAGGCAAAGGTCCTCTTTTTGACAGAGGGCCGCGAAGTCTTCGCAAGCAAAATCCCCCCTTACATCACAAGTGTATGCTTGTAAGAGGGGATATACGATTCAATCAGACAACTTTATTTCACCATTTTTAAAAGGGCTTCTTTTCCGCTCATTCCGGGATGAATGCCGAGCTCTCCGGCCGCATCGGTTACAGATTCGAGCGGGGCTTCGAGAAGCTGATCGATCGTCCGCACGCCGACGGCTCTGGCGGCGACGATTTTCCGTTCTTTTAATTTATCATTCAGCAGGGCGACATCAAGCGCTCCGCACATAATATATCCATGGTCATTGGTTACCGCCATAAAGTTCGTTTTCGGCAGTTTGACCGTTACAGCCGTAAACGGCTGATCTTCTATCATGATCGGAGTTAAATTTACCATCGCTATCCCTCCTTTACCATTAATGTATGATAAAGCGAGAGACATGTTCCGGTTTGCCCCGAATCTTAGAGATCTGTTTAGGACCGGTTTGCTTTTTTCAGCTTCCAGGCGAGCAGATCGCGCAGGAATTCAGGCATAAAGTAGTCAATATCTTCCGCATGGCGGATAACAGGAAACAGCGTTCCGAGTGTAAACATATCAATCGTGGCGAGCGTGTAGAACGCATCATCTTCAATGTCCGCTCCGTTGACGGAGAGCTTTTCCGGGTCAAGGCCGGCATACAGCATCTTCCCCATCACTTCGCCGCGAAAACCGAGCCCTTTAATGCGCAGCTTCTCGGTTTGTTCTGATGATGCATGGAGGATGACCTCTTTCAGCTCTCGTCCCGTCAGCTTCAGTTTGACCGGATTAATCGGATGCGGACAGATGCGGTGAACATCGGCTTTCGTCACCGGACCTTGTGAAAGAGACTCCAGCACAATGCCTGAGTTGACCATCCCGATTTCCGCCTCACACCATTCCTTTAAGGCATCTGCCAGCATTTGCGGAAGGGCGCTTCTGCGGAACCAGGCGGTTTCAAGGGTGTTGTCCAATGTCGCAATTTCCTCTTCAAGGAGATGTCCGGCTTCTCTCTCTTTTTCCTTCAGAAAACGAATCGTCTCCTCTGATTCTTCATTCCAATCTGCCGTCTTCATGACGGTTGCTGTGATGTTCTCAAGCGCTCCGTTATATGTCAGTTCAACATGACCGACATAGTTCCCGTACTTTTCCGCGCAGGCCAGCATAACGCCGTCTTTCATCATCCCTTCTTCAAGCAGGTGATGGGTGTGGGAGCCGAGGATCAGGTCGATTTCGGGAAAAGCCTCCGCGACGCGCTGATCGTCCAAAATGCCAAGGTGTGAAAGAAGGATGACAGTGTCGGCTTTTTCTTTGATTTCACTTAGCATCTCTCCGATGCTTTCAAATGCGTCTGTAACCGTCCAGCCAAGCTGGCGATAGATCGGATAGTACGGGACTGTCACACCGAGAATGGCAAGAGTTGCGCCGCTCTTCACCTTTTTGAGCAAATACGGCGCTGCCCAGCCGGGCCTCTTCCCTTCTCCGTCAAACAAATTGGAGACAACGACAGGAAACTGAGCGTTGTCATAAAGTGTATCCAACTCCTGATGCGGCAGTGTAATTCCTTCATTGTTCCCGATCGTTGCAGCATCATACTGCAGACGGTTCAACAGCTCCACATTCGCTTTTCCGAAGGTAGCCTCAGATATCGGATGGAATCTGTCGACATGATCGCCGAGGTCGAACAAAAGCACTTCTTCCCCCTGCTCTTCATGTTTCTGTCTTTGTGTCTGAATGTAATCGACGATTTTCGGCCAGTTTTCAAAATGGCTGTGCAAATCGTTCGTATGGTAGATATGGAGCTTTTCCGTCATGCAAATCTCTCCCTAACGTTTAACTAAACACGCCTTGATAGATTAATCTGATTCCGATGAGAATCAATACGAACCGCATGATCAATACGATCGTCTTTGTCTGCATCTTTTTGTTAATGTAGGCGCCGAGCTGTCCGCCAAACCAGGCGCCCGGGATCAATGCAAGCGCATAAAGCCAGTTGACATGTCCCGAGATGACATGGCCGGCAGAGCCCGCGACAGATGAAAGGAAAATGATAAACATCGATGTCGCAACGGCGACCCTTGTCGGAAATAAAAACAGAAGAATCATCGCCGGCACCATCAGCGAGCCGCCTCCGATGCCGAAAAGCCCGCCGAGAAAGCCCACAAAAAAGGCGATCGCGATTCCGGCTAAAGGATGGTATGAATACGTATATTCCTGTCCTTCATCACCTGTGAACGTTCTGATAACGCCCGTATGCTTTTTCTCGGCAGGTTTCACCCTTTTCTTTATCATTAAGGAAAGGGAAATGAGGATCATAAAAATCCCGAACCATAGAGAAAACGAGTCTGAGCTAAAATATGTCGATACATGGGCACCGACGATGCTGCCCGGCCCCGAGCCGATGAAAAAAATAAGGCCGCTTTTATAGTCAACGGTTTTATACTTCATATACGCAATCGTTGAAGAAAGCCCTGTGAATATGATGACGACCAGCGATGTGCCGACCGCCATCTGCGGTGTCACATGGTCAAACAGCGTCGGCAGCCCCGCCAGAAAAAGGAGCGAGGGAACGATGACGATCCCTCCGCCGAGCCCGACAAGACTGCCGATGGTTCCCGCGATAAACCCGAGTATGATCAAGATAAGATATTCCATAAAATAAGTCCTCTTTTCTAGCTGAATAAATCGAGCTGCCTTGGCGTAAGCCCTTTGTATTCAATGTTGAGCAGCTCCATCATTTGCTTACCGTTTTGAGCCGCATCACCGCCCGAATTGTTATTAAACAGCACGTAAACGTTTTTCGACTGCTGTTCAAGCAGCTCAAGGTTTCTTTTCCAGTCTTTTAATTCTTGTTCATTATATAAATACAAATATCTGACCTCACGCCAATTTTGACCGGAAGATGGCCTTAACCAGCCTTCCTTGTTGCGGCCGTGAAAACGGACGAGCGTTTTCCGGCTGTCAGTCGCGTGAAGAACAGTCGGGATGCTGCCTTCGCCCGCCTGGGGTTCATCGCAAATGCTGTGAATCCATTGCTGCTCCTCCATAAAAGCGAGCGTTTTGTCGTAAAACTGGGGCATAAACCATGACCTATGCCTGAATTCAAGCGCACACGGGATATCTCCCATTTTCTCTTTTACCCATCTTAAGTAATTGACGTTTTCTTTCTTGCAATCAAACCATGGCGGAAACTGAAAGAGGACCATCGCCAGCTTACCCGCTTTTATGTATGGCGTTAATGAGAGCTTAAAAGCAGCAAACATGTCGTCTTTCGTTTCAAAGGGGATTTCCCCGCGCTGATGCCCTGTCATTCCCTGATATGCCTTAACGATAAACTGAAAGGTTTCCGGCGTCTCCTTTACCCACTTTTCATTGTTCCGCTCGGGCTGTATCGCGTAAAAGCTCGCATCAAGCTCGACGATCGGAAAATGCGATGAATAGTGGATCAGCTTGTTTTGACTGCTTGTCTTGGGCGGATACAGGCTGTCATGATCCCCCCATCCTGTTAATCCAATATAAATCAATGCAGTTCACCTCTTCTTTTAGTTTATCACAGGTTTTTTTCGAAAATCTTGATCCAGGTCTGCTTGTAGCATTTCCTTTTTCAGCGGCGGGATACTTGAACATGAAAAAGAAGCCGGACATCCGGCTTCTTTTAACGGGCTTTCCTCGGAAAAAGGGTAAAGCTGAAACTGTACAAAAAATCGATGACAAGGATGATCGACCATAAAGAAGCGATGCGGATTAATGGTTCCGTTCTTTCCGGGTCGCCGATGAACAGGTGCATTCCGGCCAGCAGAGCCGCTCCGATCAGCCATGCGATGAAATGGCGAAACCAGCCTTCACGCTCTTTTTTGGCGTGTTCCCTGCCGTACTGCGGGCCTTTGTCAGGCTTCGGACCTCCGGCAAAGCGATAGGCAAACCTTTCATCCGCCCATTTGATCATGCGGCTCCCGAACGCGATGCTGACGCCGATATAAACGGCGGCGATGCCGTGCAAAACATCCGCTTGCGCCCCATTGTGCAGATCAAGCGACGTTGCAGCCAAAAGCAGTAAATCCAAAACCGGTGTGCATGCAAACATGATCAAACCAGCCTTTTTCCAGCCTGCCATATAGCGAAAAATAAGTCCAAGCAGAATAAAAATCCAAAAGCCGATTTCACAAGCTAAAATCAATAAACCAATCACCTTTTATCCGCCTCTCTTTTTTTAACACATTCGTACTAAAAAATTATAACACAGATGTATTAAATAATACACCCGTGTTATAATGTGTGTATGCCAAAAATAGTTGATCACGAAAAACAAAAAGAAAAAATTGCCGAAGCGGTGTGGAATGTGATTCACAGAGATGGACTTGAACAATGCACCGTCAGAAATGTCGCTAAGGAAGCCGGACTTTCGGCCGGGTCGATGCGCCATTATTTTCCTCATCAGTCTGAGCTTTTCATTTATTCAATGAGGCTTGTGGCAAACCGGGTCAAAACGCGTATCGAAAACATGACATTTAACGGTACACCGGCTGAAAACGTCAAACAGCTTCTTTTTCAGCTTATGCCTCTTGATGAAGAGCGAAAACTGGAAATGGAGGCATGGTATGCATTTACAGCCAAATCGCTCAGCGATCCGGAGCTCAAACCGTTGAGAAAGGAGATGAATGAAGGCATTTATTCAGCCTGCAAATCGGCTGTTGAAATACTGGTAAAAACCGAAAAAAAGACCGGGATCGATGTTCTTAAGGAAACCGAGCATCTATACGCCCTTGTCGACGGGCTGGCGCTTCATTTGATCATGGCCCCTGAAAGGCTGACGGCTGAAAGGATCGATACTGTATTGGCGGGTTATTTAAGATCGTTGGAATAGGAACAGATCTATCGCATTGCACCAGAAGGAACTCACACAACCACAGAAAAGCAGGCCTCTCAGCCTGCTTTTCTGGATTTAATGCTCTTGTTTTAAATTCTCACGGATTTCCTTCTTCATTTCTTCGACATTTCTTTTAATAATTTCAATTTCGTATTTCTCTTTTGCATCTGGAGGTAAGTTCTCATCTAAGTATTCTCGGAGTTTTTCTTCGCTGCGAGTATCATCTGGGCCGATTGATATAACTGGTCTGTTTTTCCAATCACAGAACTAACTAAACCAAACTTATCAAAGGCGTTCAGAAGTACTTCTTCAGTTGTTTTTTGATTTGGATCAGCCGCTTGTGAAGCTGTATTAAACAGTAACAAGAAAAGAACTAAGAACAAGATTCCGAACCGTTTTTTCTTCATTATTCTCTCCTTAAAATAATTTTTCCTAAGCACAGCATTGAGTTTCTATTTTTATGTATTTCAGCTTTCCGGGACACCGTTTATTCATATTTTAGGAGCCGGTCCTGAAAGCGTTAACGAGAGAGGTGATCTTTATTTTCTGGGGAAGTAGGCTCATGAGGTGGATCAGTGTAAGTTTATCTTCTCTGAATGGAGATATTTGACTGTTTTGCAACTTCTTCTTTTGCTAGCGATTGGAGGCGTTGTCATTATTTCCGCCTCTTCTACCTTGATACCTCCTTTATTTATTCACAAGTCTAATATAGCATAAACCTCTGCAAAATTTTTCAAATTACAAATTGATTTCACAAATTATTTTGCTGGTCATCACAAAAAAAACAGCCTGATCGCAGGCTGTTTTTCTGCACTAGTGAACCGCTTTTTGTATCTCTTTCGTTCAGCCATGTTCCACCTGTTGCCCCGCGCGTGCCGGAGCCGTCAAACACGAGCCTTCCTCTATCTCAGAAGCCTACTCATGATAGAAATCCAGTGCCGCCTGAAGCGCATTTCCCGGCGATACTGAAGCACCTGTGCGAATGAGAACAGCTTCGAGAGCAGCCAATGTAAAAAGAACATTTTCTTTCCGGCAGCTGTATCCCATCGTTCCGATTCTCCATATCTTTCCGGCCAGCGGCCCGAAAGAGCTGGCGATTTCGACGCCGAAGTCGTCAAGCATCATCTTCCTGACAAGATCTGCGTCAACCCGATCAGGAACTTTCACACAAGTGACGGTCGGCAGCTTTTTCCGGCCTTCCGTAAACAATTCGAGTCCCATCGCTTTGATGCCCTTGATTAGTGCTGTTTCATGGAGCCGGTGTCTTGAGAATCGCTCGCGGAGCCCTTCCTCAAGAACGACCCGCGCTCCTTCGCGCAAGCCGTACAGCATCGAAGTCGCTTCTGTATGATGATTAAGGCGCCTCGGGCTCCAATAATCCATCAGCATGCCGAGGTCAAAATAATTGCTGGAAATCGGCAAGCGTCCCGTTTCAAGCACGATATCTTCTCTTGTGGCAATGCCCCGTTCTACCTTTTTCCTTTCATTGATGCGCTTTTCAACCCGGCTGTTAAATGTGATCGGCGCCATACCTGAAGGAACGGATAAACACTTTTGCGTACCGCCGACGACCGCGTCAAGACACCATTCATCCGTATTGACATCCGTGCCGCCGATTGTAGCCACCGCATCGACTACACAAAGCACATCAAGCTCCCGGCAGGCCCGGCCAATTTCTTCGAGCGGCTGAATGCATCCCGTCGATGTCTCGCCGTGCACAACCGCAACAATCTCCGGTTTCGTCCGTTTGATTTCGGAGATGACCTCTTTCGGTTCAAAAACGTCTCCCCACGGGCATTCCATTGTATAAACATCAGCCTGGTACCGTTCGCAAATCTCGGCAAGCAGATAGCCGAACCGTCCGAAAATGGGAATGAGCACCCTGTCCCCCGGTTTGATGAGACTGGCAAGGACGGCTTCAAGCCCGGCCCGCGATGTCCCGTCTATCGGGAATGCCCATTTATTTGTCGTTCGGAAAATCTGCCGAAGCAGCGCCATGACGTCGTTCATCATGTCTGTAAATGCAGGATCGAACTGTCCCAGTACAGGTGAGGAAAGCGCCCTCAGCACTCTCGGATGAACCTCGACAGGACCGGGAGTCATAATTGTCCGTTTCGGAATATTCATTTCGCCAATTGTCATGATCTTTTTCTCCTTTCATTCATATGCCAGCCTGTATAATACATGAGTCAAGAGCTCAACGCCGGCTGCAAGATCAGCCGGTTTTGTCCATTCTTCCGGCGAATGGCTGATGCCCTTCCGGCTCGGAACGAACAGCAGTGACGTCGGGCAATGCGGGCCGAAAACCTGGGCATCGTGCCCCGCCCCGCTGACCATCTCCTGATAGGATACGTCAAGATCCTCGGCCGACTGTTTTGAGAGTTGAATCAAATCCCGGTCCATCCTCACAGGCTTCGCATCCGTCGTCTGTTCAACTGTGATCTGAACGTTCCATTCGCCGGCCAGCTCTGTGAAATAAGCAAAAATATCGTCGCAATACCGGTCCAACACCGCATCATGATGATGGCGGAGATCAAGAGAAAAAACAGCTTCTCCTGATATGACATTCGGCACATTCGGCTTTGCTTCAATCCTCCCGACCGTTGCTGTTAAAAGCGGATAAGCAGCTTTAGCCTTGTTCGTCAAATAGGAAATGCACAATGCCGAGACGGCCACCGCATCTTTTCTGGCGTTCATCGGCGTCGTCCCGGCATGGTTGCTTTCTCCCTTGACCATAACCGTAAACCGTCTTTGTCCGACGATGTCCGTGACAATGCCGATTTGACGGCCGCTCTCCTCAAGAATGCTCCCCTGTTCAATATGAAGCTCGATAAAGCACTTCACATCACGCCTGAACGGGCGCCTGTACCGCCGTTTTCCGAAACCGCAATCTTTCATCGCCTGCTCAATCGATACTCCGTCCCGATCGTGCACAGCCGGCGTCTTTTGACAGTCAAACAAGCCCGTTAAATTCCCCGATCCCCAAAAAGTCAAAGGGAAACGGCTTCCCTCTTCCTCGCACAGAGACACGACTTCGATTGACGTTTTCGGCCTGCCGTACGTGTCCAGAAGGTGTTTGGCAGACAAAAGGCTCGCTAAAATCCCGTACGCTCCGTCGAATTTCCCTCCGTTGATGACCGTATCAATGTGTGAACCGGTCAAGATCGCTTTCGTACGGTTCTCTGTACCTTCTATTCTCCCAAACAGATTTCCGGCATCATCGAAGTACGGCTCTATTCCCCAGTCCTCCATCTTTTCCTTCAACGACTGCTGGGCGCTGAGCCACGGCTTTGAATAGAGAAGCCTTGTCACCCCTCCTTCTCCGCTTTCACCGAATGATGCCAGCCAATTGATCATGTCTTCGATATTGCGGGCTGTACTTTCTCCGGTCTTATGAATACCAATGGTCATGTAAAGAAACTTCCTTTCTATTTTCTTGTTATATTTCTTTACAACTCTCTATATAAATACAATTTTACTGGTAACATGAAAAATAAACATCGGCATAAATGTCACAAATCCGCTCATTTTTTGTTGAAAATGACTAAAATGACAAAGGAGGCCTGTACAGATCAATGAATATCTATGACATGATGAAACTCCCTGTATTTAAAGGCGCAACGCTTGCCGCTGGAAAGGCGGGCGTAACCCGGAACATTGAACACATCAATATGATGGATGCGCCAGATATTGCCGATTATCTGCATCATGGCGAACTCCTCGTCACGACCGCATACCATTTAAAAGACCGGCCTTTTTTATTGAAGGAATTGATTGAAAGGATGATCAGGCGGGGCTGCGCCGGACTCGGTATCAAAACCCGCTTTTTGCAGGAAATACCCGACGAGGTGATCAAGCTTGCCGACGAGCGGACATTTCCGATCATCGAGCTAAATGAAGATGTCCGCCTCGGTGATATTGTCAATCATACACTGAGCCATATTCTAGACAAACGGACGGCAGAACTCGAACAGGCCATCGCCGCTCAAAAAAAGTTCACAAGCCATATTATGAGCGGAAAAAGCATTCAATCGCTCTTGCATAACGTCTCTGCTGTTTTAAAGCTTCCCGTTCTTCTATTCAATCAGCACCTCAAGCCGATTGCCTCCTCAAAAGCAGATGCCGCCGGGACGCTGTCGGATTATGAAGGAATATTTCAAAAAGGAAACAGAACGGGGCTCACCTGTTTTTCAACGATTCCCGACAAACAAACCTATTCGGTATTTCCGATCTATACTCATGAAAAAAAATGCGGCTTCCTCGTTGTCTGCGGGATGATTTCCCCTTCAGACAAAGGCTTGCTGTTAACCCTCGAACAAGCCGCCAATGTCATCGCCTTTGAGCTGCTGAAGGAAAATGCGCTCAAACAATATTTGCGAAGAGCGCGGAACGAGTTTTTCAGAAATTTTTTGGACGGCGCCTTTTCCTCTGCTGAAGAAATTAAAAACCGAGCAAAAGAATTTCAGCTCAAGTGGGATCAAAAATATGTGTGCATCGCCGGCAAATTGGACCGCCGCGAAAAATCGCTCAGCTTCACGGAAAATCAGCTTGAATCAGATTCCGTGTTCGAACGCCTGGAAGAAGAGCTGGTTGACTTCCCGTTTCCTCCGCACCTTTTCACAAAAGGAAACATATGCTTCCTGCTGGCCGAGGCGACGGACAGCTGGGCTGAAATGAATGCAGCCGTGGGCGGATTTTTAAAGGCGTTTCAGCGCCATGCATCTGAGCATTTTCAGCGGACGATTTCTTTTGGAATCAGCAACCTCAGCCATCAGCTGAGAGACGTTCCGCACATTTGCAAAGAAGCCGTCGATGCGCTCCACTCCGGCCATTTGTCAGGCAGCACCGAGTTCATCCAGACGTACCATATGAAAGACGTGTCAGAGCTTTTGCGCATGATTCCGGCTGATGATTTGAAGACATTTTACACGCATGCGCTGCATCAGCTTGCCAGCCTGCCGAAGGATGACCCAGGGCTCCTGCAAACATTGTCCGTCTATCTGGAAACGCACTGTCAGATTTCTGAAACGGCCAAGCGCCTGTACATCCACAGAAACACCGTCATCTACAGGCTTGAAAAATGCGAGGAACTGCTCGGGAAAAGCCTGAAAGATGCGGACACGACCTTGCGCTTGAGACTCGCGCTCAGAATTCAAATGCTGCTTGGGTTGTGAGAAATCCCTTCCCCGCGGCAATCGGAGGATGTAAAGCCGCGCCGGCATATTTGATGATTTGAGCATTTCACCATAAAAAAGCCGGCATATGTGCCGGCTCCCTTATACTTTTTCAGGAATTGTGCGCGCCTGCTGCTTCCGCCCCCAGCTGACTGCCGCCAAAAAGCTGAGCACGAGAACGACCACACCAAAAATATATGGAATTTCTACGTTCACATCGAATAACAGACCGGCCACTGTCGGTCCGACAATGTTGGCAAGGCTCATAAACGCATTGTTCATGCCTGCGGCAAATCCCTGTTCATCTCCGGCCATTTTTGAAATCAGCGTATTAATCGCCGGTCGAAGAATGGACGTCAGCATGAAGAAAACAATTGTTGCCCCGAAAACCAGCCAGTACGAACCGGCAATCGAGCAGACGGCAAGCGCTCCGGCAGAACCGATCAGCGTCATGTTCATCAGCTTTTTTTCGCCGAAGCGGTTCGTCAGCATCCCGAGAGCCACCGCCTGGACGAACACGCCGATCAGACTTGCCGCTGTTATGACAAAGGCAATGTCTCCCGGTGTAAAGCCGTGCTTATGATCGACATAAAGGCTGAATACCGCCTCGAAATTCATGATCCCGAAGTTCAAGATGAACACGAGGATAAACAGAAATGCATACGGCGACCGCAGCGCGCGCGCCATTTGCTTAGCGAGCGGTTCGCGCTTTTGAACGGAGCGGCGCTTTTCAAGCATCTTTTCTTGACTGAGCGTTTCCGGGAGGACAAGAAGCGATAAAACCGTCGCCAAGCCGGCTAATCCGGCTGACACGTAAAACGGGAAGGTGAGCCCGAACGCCGCCAAATATCCGCCTGCTCCCGGACCGATGACAAAGCCGAGAGACATCGCGGCGCTGATCAGCCCCATCCCTTTGCTTCGATCCTTTTCCGATGTGATGTCAGCGATGTAGGCAAACATGGCCGGCACCAAAAACGCAGCTCCCGCTCCGCCGAGAAGGCGGGAAACAAACAGCAGCCACATCTGGCTCGCCAAGGCGAAAAGCAGCTGGGAAACCGCAAACGCACCGATTCCTAAAATGATCATTTTCCGCCTTCCGTATTTATCAGTCATTTCCCCGGCAACGGGCGAAAACAGCAGCTGGGTAATCCCCGAAGCCGCGATCAGCAATCCGAGCGTGCTGCCTGACGCGCCGAATTCTTCTATAAACGTAGGCATGAGTGGAATAATCAAGCCTATACCAAGCATCACGATAAACACGTTAAGCATGAGCATATACAATCTGGCCATCTTTTTCATCTGCGGATACCTTCCTTCAGCCCGAAAATACCGGACAATCTTAAATTCGAACAATTACTAAATTAGTATATCCACAGATAGGTTTAAAGTCTAGTTTTTTCATATTTTTGCATATTTTTTCTTCTCAAGGAATGATGGGTAAATAAAAAAGCGGAGATTCCCCCGCCTTTTTATCCATTTACGACCAGCCGACAGCGTTAGCAAACATCAGGAAAAGCACGGCCGCTCCCATCCAGAGGCAAAACAGCGGAAGGATGAATCGCAGCCATTTGTTCCAGGCAATCCGGCTGATCGCAAGCGTCGCCATAAAATATCCCGATGTCGGAAAGACGATGTTTGAAAAACCGTCTCCGAATTGGAAGGCCAGAATCGCCGTCTGCCGCGTAATTCCGACGATATCAGCCAAAGGCGCCATAATCGGCATCATTATTAAAGCCTGTCCGCTTCCGCTTGGAACAAAAAAGTTAAACAGCATCTGTGTAAAGAGCATCGCCGTAACCGTTAAATACGAAGGAAGCTGTGAGACAGCATGAGACAAGCCGTAAACAATCGTATCCATGATCTGCCCGTCGGCCATAACGACTGCTGCAGCTCTTGCAATGCCGCAAATCATCGCACCGACGAGCACTTCTTTAAAACCCTCATTAAAGGACTCGGCAATGTCTCTCGAATTCATGCCGGCGATGTAAGCAGGAATGATGCCGAGCGCCAGGAAATAGCCCGCCATTGTTAGCATATCCCACCTGAAATAAATTACACACCCAATCAAGCCGGCAAACAACCCAAGCGCCGCGATCCCGGCCCATTTCACCCGTCCGCCTGCTTTAAAAGCCGGCACGGGTTCGACTGCTTCCTTGCCCGTCAGGCTTTTTTCAGGATGCGCTCTGATCTTTTCCGCATATTTGAGCACATAAACAGCGGCAATCGCCGTAACGACAACAAAGATGACCGCCCTGTACCCCATCCCGGAATAAAGCGGGAGACCGGAAATCATTTGTGAGGTTCCCACGGTAAATGGGTTTGTCAAAGCGCTCGTAAAGCCGGCGATCGTCCCGCACAATGCGATTGCTGCTGCTGTCATCCGGTCATATCCGAGGGACAGCAGCAAAGGAAGAATGACAGGGACATAAACGATCGAAAGCTCAGGCGTCCCGATAAAACAGGAAATGCCGGAGAAAACGAATATTAAGACAGGCGTAACGAAAACAGGCTTGTTCCTGAACTGATCGGCCAACAGACGGACGCCGAGCTCAATGACAGATGCTTTCCTCAGAACGGCAAAAGCTCCGCCAATCACAAACGTAAACACAATAATCGGAGCCGCTTCTGTCATCCCTTTCGGAACCGCCGTAAGCAAGCCAAGAATATCAACCGGCGTCTGTTCGACCCGTTTGTAGGACGCTGGATCAATCATTTCCCTGCCGTCCGGACTTTCCACCCGTTCATATTCGCCTGCCGGAATGACATATGTCGCAAGCGCCATAAGACCAATCATGACAGCCAGAATGACATAAATATGCGGAAATTCCTTTTTGCGTTTTTCGTTCTTTTTCACCTCTTCTGTTTTGTAAGCCGGCATTCCCATTTTTTAATCTCCCCTTCTTCCATGTTAAATTTTTTAACATATTAAATGATCGCAGCGCTGATAGCATTGAAAAATCCTCTAAATTTCAGCGTGTTTTCAGTTAAAATACATAAATCAACACGAGCAATCCAGAAAATCGTCACATTTTCTATCAATCATTAAGCTGATCATCTCGACTGTTCCTTTTCTGCATTTTCATGTAAAGTCATAAGAAAGATCAGCATGTAAAGGAGAGAGTTGACATTGCAGCAGTGGATTAAAGAAGTGGCCAGAGGAAAAAGGGGCGCCCGGGATTTAACTTATGAAGAGGCCAGACAGGCTGCTGAAGCGATTGTTACGGGAAATGCAAGCCCCGCTCAGACAGCCGCGTTGTTAATAGCGGAGAGGATCAAAACGGAGTCCCCTGAAGAATTGTTCGCGTTTACCGAAGCATTGCGGAACAGCTCGGAATCATTGAGCCTTTCCAGAGCTGTAAAAGAGGCGGTCATCGATTTTGCAGGACCTTATACAGGAAGACATTCTTTTTTAGCAACCATTCCCGTCTCCCTCCTTCTCGCAGGAAACGGCGTTCCTGCGTTTCTCCACGGCAGCGATGCATTGCCGCCCAAATATGGAACGAGCGTAAAAGATGTCCTGGACAAACTCGGAATCCCCTCTGAGACTGCCCCAGCGCAAACGGCACGCTCACTCGAAAAGGCTTTAATCGGATTCGCCGCCGCCGAAACATTTTGCAAACCGTTTGTTCGCATGAGGAAAATCCGCGAGGAAATCGGCGTCCGCACCGTGTTGAATACAGCAGAAAAACTGGTCAACTTCTCTGATGCCGACAAGCTTATGATGGGCGCATTTCACCGGACGGCCATACAGAAAATGCATCCCGTATTTCAGCGCTTGACGTACAAAGAAGTGTTCATTGTCCAGGGGCGGAGGGCTCGGAAGATGTGCCGGTCCACAGAGGCAGCTTTGTGTTTACAATAAAAAACGGCGAGATCGATTCTTTTATATTAAAACCTGAAGAATACGGACTTTACGCAGAGGAAGCAAAGCTCAACAAACCGCTGTCTGCTGAAGAGCAGGCGGAAAAAATAACAGCCGTTCTCGCCGGAGATGAATCGGCCGATACGGAATACGAAAGAAAACAAGTCATCATGAATGCCGCATTGCGCTATTATTTGTTCGGATACTGCGCGGCCATTGAAGAAGGTGTCCAAGCGGCGGAAAAACAGCTGAAAGAAAAAGCCGGTCTGGAAGCTCTTGAAAGGTGGAAAGCTTCATTTACAAGACCGTAAGAAAACCGTAATCAAAATGATATTTCCTTTTCATGAAAAGATTGGATAATGAAAGAAATGAAAAGGAGGGGATCGATAGATGAACCGAAAGTGTGTCATTCCGTTTATTTTGATGTTGTCGGCGATGTGCGCGCCCGCCCAAAACGCAGAGGCCTTCCAGCTGTTTTCCTTACCCGTACAATCCTCGGCTCCGGCAGATTACTACGAACAGGCGCAGGGCAAAACAGGTGAAGCTTTAAAACGAGCGCTTCACGACACAATCGACGATCATCGAGAGCTGTCTTACAGCGAGGTATGGGAAGCGCTGAAAGCAACGGATGAAGATCCGGCCAATCGAAACAACGTGATACTGTTATATTCCAGAGAGTCGCGCTCTAAACAGGCGAACGGGGGGCAAACGGGCGATTGGAACCGCGAGCACGTATGGGCAAAATCGCACGGTGATTTCGGGACAAGCAAAGGACCCGGGACAGATTTGCATCACCTCAGGCCCAGCGATGTGCAAGTTAACGCCGCCCGCGGAAACCTTGATTTTGACGAAGGCGGCAGCCCCTATCCCGGAGCTCCCGGAAACTACTATGACGGCGATTCCTGGGAACCTGACAAAAGCATCAAAGGCGATGTCGCCAGAATGATTTTCTATATGGCGGTCCGCTATGAAGGGGACGACGGTCATCCGGATCTTGAAATGAACAATACAACGAACAACGGGTCTAAACCGTACCACGGAAAAATGTCGGTTTTATTGAAATGGCATCATGAAGACCCTGTCGATGCCCTCGAAAGAAAGCGGAACGATATCATCTATCAGCAATACCAGCATAACCGCAATCCGTTCATTGATCACCCTGAATGGGCGGAGGATATTTGGGGCTCGGGCGTTTTGAATTGAACAAAAAAAGCGCCTGCTCAGCGCTCTTTTTTCAAACCTCTGTTTTTTTGTTCAGCACCGATTTTTTATCCATAAAACGAAAGAAATCTGCTGTGCAGCAGCCGCGAGGCACGGCTTCATGGGCCGATTATCTACACTGACAGCCCAGATCCCGCAGTCTCCGTTCAAACAGCCGAGCTCAATCCGAGCCTTCCTTCACGCACATCTAAAAGCGTGTCGGCCGGCTTGATGGAAGCCGGCCTTTTTTCTCCGTTCATCTCAAGGGTTACTTCCATCCTTTTAGCGCTTTGTCATAAGGTTTCCTTTTTCAGCATGCCGAGAATGTCAAACAGAGTATGTTTGATGACAAACGTGCGGTACTCTGCGGAACCTTGCGCATCGTCCAATACAGGACCGGGCAGGCGGTTGATCGCCTCTTCCACCCTTTGACCAACAGGGAGTGCCTCGTCATTCAACGCAGATTCCACTTCAGCGGAGCGAAACGGATAAGAGCAGACACCGCTGAATGCACAGCGGACGCGTCCGTCTATTTCGAGAGCCGAAATCGTTGCCAAAGGATATCCCGTATCCCATCGCTGCCTCACTTTTATGCTTGCAAAAGGCTGATGAAGATAGCGTTCTTCAATCAAAAGCGAAATGAGGATTTCTCCCTTGCTCAGCTTCAGCTGCTGATCAAATACGTCGTGAATCAGATAGCGCTTTTTCCCCTTGTCTCCAACTGTCACCACTTTGCTGTCGGTTAATAAAAAAGGCAGCACCGCTTCGCGGTAAAAGATCTGCCCGCAAATATTGCCGCCAAGCGTAATCTTATTGCGCGCCGTATGGTCGGCCACCTCTCTCGCCGCTTTGCTCAACAGCGGAAAGCCGCCGTTTTCCGTGATCTCCGTCAGTGTTAGCGCCGAGCCTAAAGCAAGGTGATGCCGTTCAAATTGCAAAGTCCTGCACTCAGGTATATCTTTAATATCGATGACGGCATTTGTATGGATCACATTCATCCGTCCGAGCATCAACTGTTCTGTTCCGCCGGAACAATACGCCGGCTTTTTCCCCTCCCGCTCCAGGCTTTGAAAGAGCTTTACCGCTTCCTGCGCAGATTGGGGGCTGTAATACTCAAAGTCAAACTGGATCATGGCGGTCCTCCTTCATTTTCCAAATTTGTTTGGAATCAGAGGCAGCCGATTCAAAAAACCGGCATGCACTTCAAATAAAGCCAGCTCATTCACCCAAAATTTTACTCCATGAATTTATATTGAACAATATTCTATTTTAAAACTGTAAACAAGAAAAAAGTTCACTCGAAGCTAGAGTGAACTTTTTTCTGCACGTTGATTCAACTTTCAAGCGCGCCGGCCGGATCATATAAAGCGATATCAAGCTCAGGCTCTTCTCCCAAAGCGAGCCTTGCCAATTCAGCGCCAAGGTACGGACCTGACGTAAGCCCTGAAGCGCCGAGACCGTTGGCAACGAGGAGCCCGCAAATGTTCGGCAATGAGCCGATCACGGGGAGAAAGCCCGGTGTAAACGGCCTGAAGCCTACGCGCGCCTCAAGCAGCTCGCTCAATTCCAACCCCGGCGCAACGGCGAGCGCCTTTGAGAAAATTTCGTGAAGGCCGCCGGCCGTTACCCGAAGATCGTCCAGTTCCGCTTCATTTTCGTGAGTAGCGCCGGCAACGATCCGGCCGTCTTCAAATGCCAGTATGTATTGGTCATTCGGAGGCATCACAACAGGCCAGCTGCCGGTATCGGCATCAGGAAGACAAAGGTGGACGATCTGCGCTTTTTGGTAGCTGACTGAAAAACGAACGCCGAGCGGCTTCAAGAGCTCGTCCGCCCAAGCTCCCGCTGTGACAAGCACCTGATCAGCGTATATTTTCTTGCCCCCTGTGGAGATCCCTGTTACCCGGTTTCCTTCATAGAGCAATGAAGCGTTTCCTGAAACAACAGAAGCTCCGTATTTTTTTGCGGCATTCACAAGTGAGCGGCGCAGCAATTTTCCATTCACGCGCGCGGCTCCGCTGATATGAACCGAGCTGTACCCCTCTGCCAAAGGCGGAAATAAACGCTTCGTTTCCTCATGGGATAACCGGGTGATCTCGCCGATTTCGGGCGCATCCTTGCGCCTTAGATGCGCCCGTTCTTCCATTTTCTCCAGCTTTCGCTCGTCTGTATGCAAGCTGATAGCGCCTGTCCGTTTATACCCCGTATCCGATTCTCCGTCAGCTTCAAGCTGCTTGATTAAATCGGCATAGTACGCCGCACCGCCTTTTGCAAGCTTGTACCATGCCTGGTTCCTGCGCTGCGAAAGCCAGGGGCAGACGATTCCAGCCGCGGCATCTGTAGCCCTTCCCCGCTCTCCGCGGTCAATCAATGTCACATCCGCGCCCTTTTTTGCAATATGATAAGCGGCTGAAGCGCCGAGGATGCCCGCTCCGACTACAATAAAAGATTTCATGACTAACACCTTTTTCATTTCTGTTTATTCTACAAATATAACGGATCACACCGATGGAGCACAACCTAACCAGCGGCTACCGATATCACGCCAAGCACCATTAAGGCAGCCGCGATGATCCTCAGTCGTCCGAAACCTTCGGACAAAAGAACCGCCCCCATCACGGTTCCGATTAAAATGCTGATTTCCCGAACAGGCGCCACATAGCTGACCGGGGCAAATACCATGACACTCAGCGCCAAAATATAAGCCAAAGAATTAAAAACCCCGACCCCGACAGCTTCCATCCGGTGATGCTTCCACTCAAACCGGACTTCACTCCAGCTTTTCGCGGCATAAGGAGTCAATATGACCAGGCGGCCGAGCGTATTGCAATAATCCAGCAGCAATGGCGGAATGAGAAACCGGCTGACCGCTGCTTTATCAAGGAGAGTATATGCGGCAATAATGCCGCCGACCGCCAGCCCGTAAAGAACCGGTGTGAACGAGCCTGATTCTTTTAACCGCTTCACTCCCCCTGTAAAAAAAAGAATGCTGATCACAATCAATAGAATCCCTATAATAGCGGGCAGCGTCAACGTCTCGCCAAAAAAGGCGACCGCCAGCATGCAGGTGAGCAGCGGGCCTGTCCCCCTCGCGATCGGATAGACAAGGGAGAGATCGCCCTTTTTGTATCCTTTTTGAAGAACAAGAAAAAAGCCCAAGTGAGCAAGGATGCTCGCCATGATGATGACAAGCTGCCAGATGCCGATCTCAGGCTTTTCATATATGACGACACCTATGGCCAACGGCGTGTAGATGACGGCTGCAATCGCTGTGAACAGCCAGATAAACGGAACGCCTCCATCGGCTTTTTTAGAAAGATAGTTCCACGATGCATGGATAAATGCAGAACATAATAATACGCAAAAACCCACGACAGTCATTACACAGCCCTCCGTCCATCATAAAAGAGATCAATGCTTGATGACAATGTAGCGCTTCAATTCCCCGTGCCACTTCTTTCCTTTGACGGCATCCACCCAGACGTCATACTTGCCCGGTTTCAGCTTTTTCGTCGGAAAGCTCACCCGAAAATGAGGCTTTCCGCGCGTTAAATGAACATCTCGATAGATCAGGACAGTCCCTTTTTTATTGATCAGCCTGACGGCAATCATCGTTCCCGTAACAGGGCTTTTTCCAGTGACAACGATCGAAGTGGCTGATTTCGTATATGTATTGGCATCCGTCCTGAATTTCACCGCGCCTTTGGAAGGCATAGCAAAGGCTTCTGTACTCCCGGCAAATGCGGCCAGCAAGAAAACAGCGGCTATCAACACAGCCTTTTTCAACATTTTCACTGGTCATATCCTTTCTTATACAGTATGAATGTCACATGCTATACCCTTCATTATACATGACAATATGATCTAATAAAGATATTTGACAAGAAGATCCTGTTCTTCTTTAATGGACAAATACTGTATAAAGGAGGTGATTTAATGTATTAAGCAAAGATGAAAAAATGAAACCCGCATATAGAAGAAGTTACTGTTGAAATACAAGGCTATGAATTTACCGGCTTTTCAACTGTCTGTCCCACTTTTATAGAAGAGGGTAAAGAGTATCCCGTCATGATCAAAATTTACCATTTTCTAATCATGAAGCATTCCCCAATCGTAAAACCTATGATAAAGACCGCGCAAGCTGAGGAGTAATTCGGATTTTCCATTGACACCTCGCAAATTGCGAATCCGGTCCCCACTTCCAAAAGAATAAACAGATAAGATACGATTCTGGATTTTAAATAGCTTGCCATAGACCGACCTTTCTTTCTGCGATTACTTAAAATAATAATCAAGTAATCAAAATTTGAGGTTTTAATAATGCTGGGGGAAATTCTTTTTTATAGTAAGAAATCCTGCTGCTTTAACTACCCCTAGAACGATTTAGTTTACATGTAGAAAAGCACTCCTTTGAATTTGTCTTCTCGCATTAACTGTTATCCGGTAGAATTCCACTGCATCTCGAATTTTTTCTTTTTTCTCTAATAGTTCAGCCGCTATAAGACCGTATTCCTCCATGTCTGCATACTTGCCTTTACTTTCGAAAAACTTGAACGATTCGCGAACCATATCCAGATCAAATGAAAGATAAAGCCCTTTTATTAAATCAAACTTTGCAAGCATATCTAAATTCTTGTTCTTTTCAGCCAACTCTTTGCCTTCATAGTATAGGTCATCAGTTATTGACAACTTCCCTTGCTTTGCCCTGACATGTGCGAGGTTGAATAATGTTTTTGGCAAAAAACTATGCTTCTCCTCTTTATAAAGGTTCAGAGCTCTTTGAAAATTGTAGGTTGCTTTATCGACATCTTCCAATTTATTGTAGCATATTCCGATATTTAAATGTGATGAACCCATAAGATGAAGAATTCCTTGTGTCTCTGACTCTTTAAGCTCTTTATTTAAATTATGTAGAGCTTTTTCGGGATACATATGATCTAGCCAGTTACCTGCAATAATAAACTGACTTTGTACTCGACGCTCACCGTAAGTATCATACTTTTTGAATAAGTTATACGCACGACTTGCATAATTCATCGAAAAGATGGTTTGTTTCATATGGTAATACACTTCAGATGCCTTGAAATAAAATTCAGCCTTTTCCAGTTCATCACAATCAAAAGAATCGAGTTTTTTCTCGGCATCCCTATAAAAATTCAGCGCAAGGATTAATTCTTTTTGTCTGAAATGATACATTCCAGCGAAAAAATGATAATAATAATCCAACATTCCTTCCAGATTATTCTGATCGCGAATCTTTTTGAACTCATCAAAACGACTATTTAAATTTACACCGGGTTTAGAATACATATAATCAAGTTGAAGATTATGCCGGAAGAGCAGTAAGTTGTAATAGACAATCACATCCTGATTTTGTTCCATTTGTTCTAATTCTCGTTCAACTTCTTTCTTAGTATCCTCAGCCTTGCCTGTCCAATTGTTTTTTAAGGCTGTATACCAAAAATTCATTTTCGTCGCAACCAAATCATATGGTATCACGCTCACATATCCTCTTCCTTTCTCGCAAGATTATAATTTTTCTAAAAACCCAAAATAGCAATTCCCTTTTTATTCATAGTCATCATTTTACATAAAAGTAATAATTTTTCACAACAACATTCTCAGAAATCTTTATAAGTTAGAGGTTTTTTGGCCTAATCAATATGATTCGTTTTCCGTGTTTGGGTGAATTTTAGAAGTATAGGAAGGAAGGCAGAACAGATGAAGGATTATATTTTCCTGTTGATATGTAATTTGGCATAACTAATCGTTAGGAAGCAAAATTCAAACCTCTTTTATGAAATAAAAAGCTAAAGAAAAAACCGCAGATACATTTCTACGCCTTTTAGAAAATCGATAGGCAATAGATTATATCTGCGGTACACAAACATAAAGTTTATTCGGGTGCAATCAAATCGAAGTCTGATCACCCCCTTTAGTATCAAGGGTTAACCAATAGACCCTTCCATCTCGAACTTGATAAGACGGTTCATTTCGACTGCGTATTCCATCGGCAGTTCTTTCGTGAACGGCTCGATGAAGCCCATGACGATCATTTCTGTTGCTTCTTCTTCAGAAATACCGCGGCTCATCAAGTAGAAGAGCTGCTCTTCAGATACTTTTGATACTTTCGCTTCGTGCTCCAATGAAATGTTGTCGTTCAAAATTTCATTGTATGGGATTGTATCAGAAGTTGATTTGTTGTCCATGATAAGCGTGTCGCACTCGATGTTTGAGCGGGCGCCTTCGGCTTTGCGTCCGAAGTGTACGATTCCGCGGTATGTGACTTTTCCGCCTTGTTTTGAGATTGATTTTGAAACGATTGTGGATGACGTATTCGGTGCAAGGTGAATCATTTTCGCACCGGCATCCTGATGCTGTCCTTTTCCTGCCAGGGCGATAGAAAGCGTCATGCCGCGCGCGCCTTCGCCTTTCAGGATAACGGCAGGATATTTCATTGTCAGCTTGGAGCCGATGTTTCCGTCGATCCATTCCATCGTCGCGTTTTCTTCACAAACCGCACGCTTTGTCACAAGGTTGAAGACGTTGTTCGCCCAGTTTTGAATCGTTGTATAACGGCAGTAGCCGCCTTTTTTAACGATGATCTCAACAACCGCGCTGTGAAGGGAGTTCGTCGTATAAACAGGTGCTGTACATCCCTCTACATAGTGGACGTGAGCGCCTTCGTCTACGATGATCAGCGTCCGTTCGAACTGTCCCATGTTTTCTGAGTTGATGCGGAAGTATGCTTGCAGCGGAGTATCCACTTTTACGCCTTTTGGCACGTAGATGAATGATCCGCCTGACCATACCGCTGAGTTCAAGGCCGCAAACTTGTTGTCAGTCGGCGGGATGACTTTTGCCCAATGCTCGCGGAAAATGTCTTCATTTTCTTTGAGGGCGCTGTCTGTGTCTTTGAAGACGATCCCTTGAGACTCAAGGTCTTCTTTCATGTTATGGTAAACGACTTCTGACTCATATTGCGCGGATACACCGGCCAAATATTTTTGCTCAGCTTCTGGGATTCCGAGCTTGTCAAATGTCTGTTTGATTTCCTCAGGCACTTCGTCCCATGATCTTTCTGAACGCTCAGAAGGCTTTACATAGTATGTGATTTCATCAAAGTTTAATGAGTTTAAATCTCCGCCCCATTGCGGCATTGGCATATTGTAGAAGTGTTCAAGAGATTTCAAGCGAAAGTCGAGCATCCACTGTGGCTCTTCTTTCATGCGTGAAATTTCTTCAACGATTTCTTTTGTCAATCCCCGCTCTGAACGGAAAATGGAAACGTCTTTGTCGGCAAAACCGTATTTATATTCGCCGATATCCGGCATTTTCTTAGCCATCCATTTTCACTCCAATCTTTATTCGTTATCGCTGTTTTCTTTGGAAACGCCTTTTTCGAGGGCTTTCCATGACAATGTTGCGCATTTAATTCGGGCCGGAAATTTTGAAACGCCTTGCAGAGCTTCAATATCTCCTAAATCAATCGAATCGTCGTAGTCTTTGCCCTGCATCATATCTGAAAAGATCCGTGACATTTGAAGGGCGGTCTCCACGTCTTTCCCTTTGATCGCCTGTGTCATCATAGACGCAGAAGCCATTGAGATTGAGCATCCTTCGCCTTCAAATTTTGCATCTTCTACTTTACCGTCCGTTATCTTCATCGTCAGCCTGATCCGGTCACCGCATGTCGGGTTGTTCATGTCAACGACGATGCTGTCATTCAAAACCCCTTTATTTCTCGGGTTTTTATAGTGATCCATAATCACCTGGCGATACAGTGTATCCAAGTTCACATTAAAAGACATTTGTGAAATACTCCTTTGTCTTCTGAAGAGCTTCAATCAGTTTGTCGATGTCTTCTTCCGTATTATACAGATAAAAGCTCGCTCTTGCAGTGGCGGAGACGTTCAGCCATTTCATTAAAGGCTGCGCGCAGTGATGGCCGGCTCTGACGGCGACCCCTTCTGCATCCAGCACGGTTGCCACATCGTGCGGATGAACGTCTTCAAGGTTGAACGTCACGAGTCCTGCACGTTCGGCCGGACCATAGACAACAGCGCCTTCAAGCTCTTTAAAGCGCTCCAGCGCGTATGCCGCCAAACGGTGTTCATGCGCTAATATTTCATCAAGTCCGATGTCTTCAAGGAAGTCAATCGCCGCTCCCAATCCGATCGCGCCGGCAATGATCGGTGTGCCGGCTTCGAATTTCCAAGGCAGCTCCTTCCAAGTCGATTCGTAAAGACCGACAAAATCGATCATTTCTCCGCCGAATTCTGCAGGTTCCATGTTTTCAAGCAATGCTTTTTTTCCATACAATACCCCGATTCCGGTCGGACCACACATTTTGTGGGCTGAAAACGTATAGAAATCGCAGTCCAAATCCTGGACGTCAATTTTCATGTGCGGCGTGCTTTGCGCACCGTCTACGACCATGACCGCGCCGTGTTCGTGGGCGATTTTGGCCATTTCCTTAATCGGGTTGATCGTACCGAGAACGTTTGAAACATGCGCTGCAGAGACGATTTTTGTATTTTCCGTCACCGTTTCCCTGACATCGTCCAAGGAAATGGTGCCGTCTTCCTGAAGCGGAATGTACTTCAGCGTGGCGCCGGTTGCTTTGACAGCCTGCTGCCACGGAATAATATTCGCATGGTGCTCCATCGGTGTAATGACGATTTCATCACCGGGCTTAAGGTTTGCGCGGGCATAGCTGAGCGCAACCGTGTTCAGGGCCGTTGTCGTACCCCTTGTGAAAATAATTTCCTGCATCGATTTCGCGTTTATAAACTTCCTGACCTTCTCACGTGCTCCTTCATATCCATCCGTTGCTTTTGTTCCTAATGTATGGACGCCGCGATGGACATTGGAATTGTAAGAGTTGTAATACTCATCAAGCGTCTCAATGACGACGCGCGGCTTTTGCGAGGTGGCCGCGCTGTCCAAATAAACGAGATCGTGTCCGTTGACCTGTTGGCTGAGAATCGGAAACTGTTCGCGAATATCTTTAGCATTCATTATTTTACTTTCCTTTCAATCACAGAGACCAGCTGCTTCTTCACGCCTTCAATCGGAAGTTCATTGACAACCGGTGCGAGGAAGCCGTAAATGACGAGGCGCTCTGCTTCTTCTTTAGGAATTCCGCGGCTCATCAAATAGTAGAGCTGAACCGGATCGACGCGGCCGACAGATGCAGCGTGTCCTGCCGTTACATCGTCTTCATCGATTAATAGGATCGGGTTTGCGTCGCCGCGCGCTTTTTCACTCAGCATAAGAACGCGTGACTCCTGCTCTGCATTTGATTTTGACGCGCCGTGCTCGATCTTTCCGATACCGTTGAAGATCGAAGACGCGGAATCTTTCATAACGCCGTGTTTTAAAATATAGCCTTCTGAATGCTTTCCGTGGTGAATGATTTGCGTTGTAAAGTTTTGAGTCTGTTCTCCTCTGCCGACGACAACCGTTTTCGTATCGCCGAATGTGCCGTCTCCATGCAGATTCGTCGTGTTTTCAGAAATGGTGTCTCCGTCATTCATCAAACCGAGCGCCCATTCAATTTTGCTGTCGCGTCCGAGTGCAGTTCCGCGGCGGCTGACATAAGCCGTTACCCCTGCGGAAAGGTTGTCGACGGCTCCGTATTGCACGCGGGCATTCGCGCCTGTGATCACTTCTGACACGATGTTAAAGACCGCTTCCTTAGGATTCACCGTGCTGATGTAGTTTTCTACATATGTGACGGCACTGTTGTCATCTGCAACGACAAGTACATGGTTGAAAAGCGTTGTATCGTTGCTTTCATGGACATAAACAGCCTGCACCGGAGCTTCCAGCTCGACGTTTTTCGGTACGTAAAGGAAGGCTCCGCCGTTCAGGAGGGCTGCATGCAATGCAGTTAATTTATGCTCATCGGCTTTTACGCCGTCTTTCATAAAGTACTTTTTGACAAGCTCGCCGTGTTCGCGGAACGCAGTATGAATATCTGTAAAGATGACGCCTTTATCCTGCAGCTCTTTTGAAAGAGAAAGGTAAGCCGGCGTCTGGTCTCTCTGGACATAAAGCGTTTTGTCTTCATTTCCAAGATCGATCAGCGATTTGACCTCATCTGAAAGATCATCCAAAGAATCAAGCGGTTTATTTTCTACAGTATGCTTATCAAACCGTGTAAAATTCCAATTTGTAATTTTTGTTTTATCAGGTTTCGGCAGCGGCAGATCTTCTGCTTTTTCAAGCGCTTCTAAGCGTAGATCTTGCAGCCATGCCGGTTCCTGGTGCTTCTCAGAGAAGCTTTTGACATATTCCCGATCTACAGATAGTTTTGTTTCCAATGTCATGTTTATCCCCCTAACGCTTACGCTTCTTGACCGACAGTTTCGTCTTCGATTCCAAGCTCATGCTTAATCCAGTCATATCCTTCAGCCTCAAGGCGCTGTGCAAGTTCAGGTCCGCCGGATTTCACGACGCGGCCCTGCATCATGACGTGCACATGGTCAGGCGTAATGTAGTTCAAGAGGCGCTGATAGTGCGTGATGATCAGGCAGCCAAAGTTCTCGCCGCGCATTTTGTTGATTCCTTTTGAAACGACTTTAAGGGCGTCGATATCCAAACCTGAATCGATTTCGTCAAGAATCGCGATTTTCGGTTCGATCATCATCAGCTGAAGGATCTCGTTGCGCTTTTTCTCACCGCCTGAAAAACCTTCGTTCAGGTAGCGCTGCGCCATATCAGGGTCCATTTCAAGAAATTCCATGTTTTCGTCCATTTTGCGGATGAATTTCATTAAAGAAATCTCGTCGCCTTCTTCTCTGCGCGCGTTGATCGCTGAACGGAGAAAATCGGCATTTGTAACACCGCTGATTTCACTCGGATACTGCATAGCCAAAAACAGACCGGCTTGAGCGCGCTCGTCCACTTCCATTTCCAGAACGTCCTTGCCGTCCAGCGTGATGCTTCCTTTCGTCACTTCGTATTTAGGGTGTCCCATGATCGCCGCGGATAAAGTTGATTTACCCGTTCCGTTCGGTCCCATTACAGCGTGGAATTCCCCGCCTTTTATTTCAAGGTTTACACCTTTTAAAATCTCTTTCCCTTCAATCTCAACGTGAAGATCTTTGATTGTTAATGTCGAAGCAGCCATGAAATATACCTCCAATTATAGATAATCATCATTCTCAATTTATTCTCATTCTAATTTTATAACAAATGAAAATTGAATACAACAATAGTCTTCCTATCTTTTCGTGTACATGTTCTCAAGTTTAACAAAAAACGATTTGTTCTTAAAGAGATTGGGACAAGAAAACTTCCCGGGGCAGAAAAGCGGAATTTATTACCAAGCTGTCGAAAACAATCGGTACATCCGTCATTAAGAGCGGGGATGGTTTGCTCCCAGGCTGCACGATTCATGAGGGGAACAGCGCTCCCCTTCTATTTGAACCGTCACATGCTCCACGTTGCATTCTTTCCTTAGATATTTTGATACTTGTTTTAAAATTCTATCCCTGTCACTGTTTTCATCCGCTACGATATGGCAGCTTAATGACGGCATATCGGATGAGATCGACCAAATGTGGAGGTCGTGAACCTCCCTGACCGACGGGATGGAAAGCAGGCCGTTTTTAAGCGCCTCCGCATCAATGTCTTTCGGTTTTCCTTCCATTAATATATGCACCGAGTCTTTCGTCACCCGCCAGCCGCTGACGAGAACCAAAGCAGCGACGACGGCGCTGGCGATTGGATCGGCGATGTTCCAATTGAAGAAAAGCATAAGGAGGCCCGCGATGATCGCCCCGAAAGAGCCCAGCATATCGCCGATGATGTGCAAAAAAGCGCTCCGCATATTTAAATTCCCGCTTGTGTCGCCTTTCATTATTACCCAGGCCGCAGCAATGTTGACGAACAGACCAACCGTCGCAATCGCAAGCATACCCCTTCCCGCGACTTCCGGCGGGCTGAAAAAGCGATTGTATGCTTCCCAAAAAATATAAAGTGAAATCAAAAGCAGGGTGATGCCATTGATAAACGCAGCCAAAATCTCAAAGCGCCTGTAGCCGAATGTTTTGCTCGCGCTTGCGGCCTTTTCCCCAATTTTAAACGCCAAGAGGCTGAAGCCAAGCGCCGCAGCGTCGCTGAGCATATGTCCCGCATCTGACAGCAAAGCGAGGCTGTTCGTCAATATTCCGCCTATCACTTCAATCATCATAAAAGTAAAAATTAAACCGAAGCTGATGAACAGCGCTTTTTGATTTGCTGATCGGCTGCCATGGTGGCTGTGTCCTGTATGTCCGTGAGAATGAGCCATTTTAAATCCTCCTCTTAAATTGATATATGATCATGTATTCATATTTAAATTTTACCTTTTCCTTTAATTAAGGTCAAGCGGCTTCTAAGAACATGGAGAAGGACGGATCGGCATCCGTCCCCCTCGCGTTTTATCCGATTATGGGCAAGTCTGATACGATCTGCTTGCTTTTTTGATACTGCTTTTCTCGTCTTTTCTCAACTTCAAGCCGATTCACATGGCTTCTGCTGTACTCCTCGTACCCCATTCCATGCGACTTGTGCATCGCTTTTTCCATTTCGGCCGTGAATTCAAGGTCAAGCTGATCTTGGCTTGAACAAATAATGAATCATCCTTTCAGAGATTTTCTTACATAGTACCAGTTATATACAAACTCTGCAAAGATGTGTGTGCTTTCAATATGCTTTCACGGTCGAAAAATCAATGCTTCATCTGCTGGAATTCTTCCATCGCCTGCAAAACGAGCGTGACGGCTTGGCTCATGGCTGCGCCTCCGCCAAATGCAGCAGTTACACCGACTGCCTCAAGAATTTCTTCCTCCGATGCTCCGCAATCCAGGCAGCCCTTGATGTGATAAATAATGCAATATTCATCCTGCGTATTGACACTGATGCCCAGTGCGATCAGCTGCTTATCCTTTTCGCTGAGCACGCCTTTTTTAAAGCACTCTTCGGTAAATTCGTTGTATTTGGCGGCAATTCCGGGCATTTTTTCGGAAAAGATGCCGATCCCCGCCTTATATTCGTGCAGTGCGGATTCGATAATGCCTTCTGATTCATGCTGATTCACGTTTTGTTCCTCCATTTTCAGTAGGTAGTCTTTTTTATTATGAGCCTCTTTTCAAAAAATACGCGAAAAAACCCCGGTTTTCTCCGAAACCGGGGTGTTCTTTCATTTACTCAGATACAGAAATGACAGAGCCTTTATATTTTTTGTCGATGAACTTTTTGATGTCGTCAGAGCGCAATACTTCCATCAGAGCTTTTACTTTGTCAGAATCTTCGTCGCCTTTGCGGACGGCGATGATGTTAGCGTAAGGATTGTCTTTTGGAGACTCAAGTTCGATTGAATCAGTTTTCGGATTCAGCTTGTTTTGGATCGCATAGTTCACATTGATGAACACTGCGTCTGCTTCATTAGCTTCGTATGCTTTTGCCGTCATTTCAGGCGCCACATCATTTTTGATTTTCAGGTTTTTCTTGTTTTCTGTAATATCTTTTACTGTCGCATCTACTTTTTCAATGCCTGATTTCAGCTTGATCAGTCCCGCATTTTCAAGCATTGCAAGCATGCGGCCCTGTTCAGCGGCATTGTTGCTCATAATAATTTTTGCACCGTCAGGAAGGTCTTTTAAAGATTTATACTTTTTAGAGTAAATGCCGAATGGCTCAAGGTGTACCGCACCGACGTTGACTAGATCGTAATCTTTGTTTTCTTTCATTTCCTGTTCAAGGTAAGGGACGTGCTGGAAGTAGTTCGCATCAAGATCTTTTGTAGCGAGCGCTTTGTTGATCAGTTTGTAGTCCGTGAAATTTTTGATTTTAAGCTCATAGCCTTTTTCTTTCAAAAGCGGTTTTGCTTCTTCAAGGATTTCGGCGTGAGGCGTCGGCGTCGCTCCGACTGTAATGACTTTGCTGTCTTTATCTCCTTCGCTGCTGGAAGATCCGCAAGCGGCCAAAACGCCTGCAAAAATGATGAATAAAGCTGTTAATAAACCTTTTTTCATGTTGGTGTCCTCCCTAACGTTTGTCTAATTTATTTGTTATAAAATCCCCGATAAATTGGATGATGAACACAATAGCTAAGATGAAAATAGTGGCGATCAGTATAATATCGGGATTGTTCATCTGAAAGCCGTTTACATAGGCAAGGTTCCCGAGTCCGCCTGAACCGATTGCTCCGGCCATCGCTGTCGAACCGATCAGTGCAATGGCTGTAACCGTAATGCCTGAGATCAGCGCCGGCATCGATTCGGGCAGGAGCACTTTAAATATGATCGTCGATGTTTTTGCCCCCATCGATTTCGCTGCTTCAATCACGCCTTTGTCGACCTCGCGCAAAGCAATTTCAACCAGGCGGGCATAGAACGGAGCGGATGCGATAATCAAAGCCGGAAGAGCGGCATTCGGCCCCAGAATCGTATTCATTAAAAACTTTGTGAAACCGAGCAGCAAAATAATCAATATGATAAAAGGAATAGACCTGAACACATTGACGATTGCCGAGATTACACCGTTAACGACTCGGTTCTGCCAAATGTTGCCTTTTGAAGTCAAATAGAGCAGCATGCCGAGAATCACTCCGATGATAAAAGCAAACAATAGGGAAATTCCTGTCATATATATCGTTTCATACGTTGCTTCCCACAGCTGCTCCATATCTACGTTTGGAAACAGTTTTTCAAACATTCGTGATCACCTCTGCTTCTACCTGGCGGCTCTTGATGAAATCGACCACGTCATTGACCTCGTTTTCACGTCCGTCGACATGTATGAACAATGAACCGTATGCACCGTCCTGAGTCTGCGAGATTTTGCCTTGAAGGATGTTGACTTCAACATCGAACTTCCGAATGATCTGCGTGATCAGCGGCGATTCGGCCGCTTCGCCGACGAAAGTGAGCTTGATCGTCCGCCCGGATGTCGTTTCTTCGAGGAAATGCTTCAGCGTTTCCTTTGTTTCCACCGGTTCTGTTACCTGCTGAACAAAGCGCTTTGTCATTTCTTCCTTCGGCTTGATGAAGACGTTCAGTACATCGCCTTCTTCTACGACCTTTCCGTTTTCCATGACGGCCACTCTGTGGCAGATTTTCCTGATGACATGCATTTCATGAGTGATCAGGACAATGGTCAGTCCGAGCCTTTCATTGATATCGGACAGAAGACCCAGAATCGAATCAGTCGTCTGCGGATCAAGCGCTGATGTCGCTTCATCGCATAACAGAACTTTCGGATTGTTTGCGAGCGCCCGTGCGATGCCGACGCGCTGCTTTTGGCCTCCGCTCAGCTGTGAAGGGTAGGCGTTTTCCTTGCCTTCAAGACCGACAAGCTTAATCAGTTCAGCGACTCTTTCCAGACGTTTTGCTTTGCTGACACCGGCGATCTCCAGCGGAAACGCAATATTGTCGCGCACCGTTCTCGACCATAACAGGTTGAAATGCTGGAAAATCATGCTGATTTCCTGCCTTGCTTTCCTCAGCTTCTTCCCTTTGATCTCGCTGATTTTTCTGCCGGCTACTTCAACCGTGCCTGAAGTCGGCTGTTCAAGTCCGTTCAAGAGACGGATCAAGGAGCTTTTTCCGGCTCCGCTATATCCAATAATTCCGAAGATTTCACCTTTTTTAATCGTAAGGGTGACATCTTGGACAGCATTGACATCTCCATGCTTTGACCGATAAATCTTTGAAACATTTTGAAGATTTATCAAAAGCCATCACCTGCTTTCTTGCTCAATTCTCATAGTTGTCTAAATTCCTGATCAATCAACGAAAAAAGCCTTTCTGCACACATGAGCAGAAAGGCTTTGGAAAAGTCTGGGCCTTTCTCTCATCTTTCAAAGCATAACGCTTCGCGTGAATTGGCACCATTTCAACACGTGTTGATGGTTGCCGGGTTTCATAGGGCACTTCCCTCCACCTCTCTGGATAAGAGAAACATATATTTATTTTTTGATTATTATGATCGGAATTCTTAAAGTAGGATATCATGCGAAAAAATAGTTGTCAACTATTTTTCGTAAGACAATCGTCCTACGGCGAAAAGAGACGAGCGTAAACGCCCGTCCCTGTCTGACTAATACACGGAATGTGCCGATTTTTTGAATTTTTAAAAAGTCTATGAATAAAGATCGCTGTTTTTAAAGAAGCCGTCCGTCAGCCATAAAATCGCTTCAAGCTTCAATAAAGCTCTAAAAGAGCCTTTTACTTTAACAGTGCCGCGCTGTACGAGATGCTGCAATGAAATGTCGCCATGAAGAAGGTCAATAATCTCGCTTTGCTCTCCAAAAAAGGTCAAATGAGCTTTTTCTACAGGAGAATATTTTTCCATTTCCCCTTTTTCGTTGATTGCTAACGTAAAAGCTTCTTTCTCTCCTTGAAACGTAATCAGCAAAGCCGTTGTAGATAATAGAGGTTTTAAAAAAAGAGCCTTGCCCTCTCTTTCTATCAATCCCATTTTCTCCAACTGTATAACCTCCTGTAAATTGGTCATACTTACAGATTCTCTGTCTGCTGCAGGAGTTCCTTTAGGAATTGCTCGACAAGTTTTTGCTGGTTATTTCCCGAGAAATATGTCAAAACCGCCCTTAATCCACAAGATTTTGTTTAATCGTATCATATAAGTAGGAAACGGAGTGAAAAGCGTATTCTTTTTTGACGACTCGCCCTTTTTTGTAAAGGATAAAACACGGGACGCTTTCAATTTCCTGCTGTTTGGCAAATGACGGGGAGTAATTGAGATTGTTTTTATAAAAAGGAATGTCCTTCATCATTTCATCAACGACCTCCAGCATTCTTCCGGCCAGCTGACACGTTCCGCAGAACGGCGTGTATACATATAGAAGACAAGTTTCATGCTCTAGCCGTTTTAGCTCTTTTTCTTGAAGTTCTTGCATCTGTTGAACCGCACCTCAATACGTTTTATAATAGATATTTTGTATGTACCCGGATGTTTGAACGAAATAATACTTCTGCAACATGCTGACTCGGGGCGGAAGCGACTTCTTTGTATACTCTATCAATGTATAGATGCGAAGCTTGGGGAAGCTCCCTCTTCAGCTGCCGGCGGAGCTTTTCGCCTGATTCATCGGCATCCACCAGGATATAAACGTCTTTATCGAACAGCGTCTCAGCGAATTCATCGAGTTTTGCCTGGCTGATCGTTCCGTTTGTGCATATGATGTCCACGGGCTCTTCGATGACATGCTTCACTTTTTGCTTATCTGATTTCCCTTCGACGATCATGACTTTTTCATTTTCCGGCATATGGATCACCTTTAAAGATTTACTTGTAAAAAAAGGCAGTGAATATTCACCGCCTGACTTGATTAACACCAGCCTTGGTGGTCATCACAGTCTACATATTTAGCATCCGGTCCGCTTACGGTATCCGCCATTTTGTAAAACTTTTCATCTTGGAATGAATATCCAGATTTCAACTCGTATTGATCCTTGCCGGTCATTCGGCCGATCAGCTCATTTTCATGATACAGCTGCGTTCCGCCGTTTTTTAATCGGCTTTCCACATGTTCTGTAATATCAATACGTTCTTTTTTCAGCGTCAATTTGGACACCCCCTCCTGATATAGAGTATCCAAACGACGAATGTCTATCCTGTTTAGTCTTCTTTTATCATGTCCTCATATTGCCCGGCTGTCATCAGGTTTTCGATTTCAGAAGCGTCTGACGGCTCGACGACAATCATCCAAGCCTTTTCATACGGAGACTCGTTGACGAATTCAGGGCTGTCTTCCAGATCTTCGTTCACTTCGACCACTTTTCCGTTGATCGGGGCATACAGCTCAGAAACGGTCTTTACGGATTCAACGCTGCCAAAAGGCTCGTCCGCTTTGATTTCGTCTCCCACTTCAGGAAGCTCGACAAATACGATGTCTCCAAGCTCAGATTGTGCAAAGTCTGTAATGCCGATTCTGACTTTATCTCCTTCGGTTTTCACCCATTCGTGTTCTTCTGAATAACGCAACTCTTTCGGTGTGCTCATGCTAACCCCTCCATAAAGTGTTTTAATCGATCCTACATTGAAGATATCATATTTTGATGTGTTATAACCAGTATGTCTTAAACTGATCTTCTTTAAAACCGACCGTTACTTTACTGCCGTCTGTCGTAATTGGGCGTTTGATCAGCATACCGTCTGATGCAAGCAGTTCCAGCTGCTCATCTTCAGACATGCTTTGCAGCTTGTCTTTCAGGCCGAGTTCGCGGTATTTTTGGCCGCTCGTGTTGAAAAACTTCTTCAATTCAAGCCCGCTTTTCTCGTAGAGCTCTTTCAGTTTTTCCTTGCTCGGCGGCTGTTCTGCGATATGTATCCCATTGATTTCTTTTCCGTGGTCTTCGAGCCATTTTTTCGCTTTGCGGCATGTCCCGCATTTCGGATACCAGTAAAAATCCAAAGCCATACATACACCCCTCTCATTTAATCGAGGTAATTTTAACATAGATCGAATGAAAAACCTAAAACAGTGCTCGGGTTCTATTAACAGCTCAGAAAGCCCTGCATTAAAGCAGGGCTTCTCGTTTAAACGATATATTTCTCAGCTTCAAAGACTCCCTTGGCTGCCTGGCGCTTTTTCTCAATCACGTTGACAGGCGTAAAGCGCGTCAATTTGCGCAGCGCGGACAGCATCATGCGCAGCGAATCGCCTGATTCCATCGCAATGAGCGATTCTTTGGCATGGCTTTCAATTTCCTGAAAGGCTTCCTGCGCAAAAATTTGCGTATAAAGAATTTTCTGTGCGTTTTTGTCTTCGCCGGTTGCCCGGATGGCTTTTTCAGTACGTAAAATAGCTGCTTCCATTGCGTAGATCTGGCTGACAATGTCGGCGATGTTGACGAGGATTTCCTGCTCCTGGTCGAGCGCTTTTCCGTATTTTTGCGCGGCGAGTCCCGCGATCATGAGCGCGGTCTTTTTGGCGTTTCTCAGCAGATACTTTTCCTGTTCGAGAACGCCGTCACCTGGTTCTTCAGGCATGAGCATCATCAGTTCTTCCTGAAGAGCCTTTGCTTTCTCAAACAGAGGAAGCTCGCCTTTCATCGCTTTTTTCATGTAGGTGCCCGGGACGATGAGCCGGTTGATTTCGTTTGTGCCTTCAAAAATCCGGTTAATCCGTGAATCGCGGTAAGCCCGCTCCACTTCGTATTCCTGCATGAATCCGTAACCGCCGTGGATTTGAACGCCTTCATCAACGATATAATCAAGCGTTTCAGATCCGAATACTTTGTTAAGGGAGCATTCGATTGCATATTCTGCGATCGATTTCGCAACCTGGCGCCCGTCTTTTTGCTCTTCTTCGCTCAAGGTGCCCATTTTGTCTTCAAACAGCCCGACCGTACGATAAACAGAGCTTTCCATCGCATAAAGTTTGACTGACATGTTGGCGATTTTTTCCCCAATTAAGCTGAACTTTGAAATCGGTGTCTTAAACTGCTGGCGCTGATTGGCGTATGAAGCGGACAGCTCGATGACCCGTTTCGAAGCGCCGATTGTCCCGACAGCGAGCTTATAGCGTCCGATATTTAAAATATTGAAGGCGATGACATGCCCTTTTCCCGGTTCACCTAATAGGTTTTCTTTTGGAACTTGAACCTGGTCTAAGATGAGCGTGCGGGTCGAAGAGCCTTTGATGCCCATTTTTTTCTCTTCAGGCCCTGTGGAGACGCCTGAGTAGTCTTTTTCCACAATGAAGGCCGAGAAATGTTCGCCGTCTATTTTCGCATAGACGATGAAAATATCAGCAAAGGCTGAGTTTGTAATCCATTGCTTTTCGCCGTTTAATATATAGTGGGTTCCCGCCTCATTCAAAACGGCCGTTGTTTTTGCCCCTAATGCATCAGACCCGGAGCCCGGCTCTGTTAAAGCATAGGCTGCAAACTTTTCCCCCGTTGCAAGGGACGGCAGATACTTTTTCTTTTGCTCCTCGGTTCCGAAAAATACGATCGGAAGCGTGCCGATCCCTACGTGCGCCCCGTACGATAACGAAAAGCTCCCCGCTCTTGAAAATTTTTCGGTGATTAACGCCGAGCTGATTTTATCAAGTCCGAGTCCGCCATACTCCTCAGGAACGTCAGCTCCGAGAAGCCCGAGTTCGCCGGCTTTTTTCAGAAGCCTGACAGAATGATCGAAATTGTGCTCTTCAATTTCGTCGATGTACGGTAGCACATCTCCGAGAATATAATCCTCAGTCGTTTTGGCGATCATTTTATGTTCATCTGTGAAATCTTCCGGTGTGAACATCTGATCAGCCGTTACCTCTTCGATCAGAAAGGCGCCGCCTTTTTTCATATGATCTTTTGTTTGTTCCATTGTTCCATCCCCCTTGTGATTAAACTAATTCGAATACCCCTGCTGCTCCCATGCCTCCGCCGATACACATCGTCACAATGCCGAATTGCTCGCTTCTCCGGCGCATTTCGTGGATCAATGTCAGCGTCAGCTTTGTACCCGTGCAGCCGAGCGGATGTCCGAGCGCAATCGCTCCGCCGTTGACATTGACTTTTTCTTCATCAATGCCAAGCGACCTGATGACCTGGATCGCTTGCGATGCAAACGCCTCATTTAATTCGAATAAACCGATATCCGACAGCTCAAGTCCCGCCATCTTCAGCGCCCTTGGGACTGCTTCCACAGGGCCGATGCCCATCACTTCCGGCGGAACGCCGCCGACTGCGAACGAACGAAATTTTGCGAGGGGCTTTAACCCGAGTGCGTCCGCTTTTTCTCTGTCCATGATCATCACTGCGGCAGCCCCGTCGCTCGTCTGCGAGGAATTCCCTGCCGTAACCGAGCCGTTTGCCGAAAACGCCGGTTTCAACGTTGACAGAACGTCTTTGGTTGTCCCCGGGCGTACACCTTCATCGGCAGAGAAAGTAAACGTCCGCTCCTTCAGGTTATGATGTTCATCCACTTCTCTGACGGTGACGTCCACCGGGACGATTTCATCTTCGAACTTTCCTTCCGCGATCGCCTTGGCTGCTTTTTGATGGCTGTTGACGGCAAATGCATCTTGGTCCTCCCTGGAAACGCCGTATTTGACGGCAACCTGTTCAGCCGTATGGCCCATTCCCATATAATATTCAGGAGCCGTTTCCGCCAGAGCCGCGTTCGGTCTGACGATATGACCCATCATCGGCACGATGCTCATCGATTCGGCGCCGCCTGCAATGATCGTGTCAGCAGCTCCAAGCATGATTTTTTCGGCCCCGTAAGCGATTGATTGAAGTCCTGATGAACAATATCTGTTGATCGTAACGGCCGGAACTGTGTGCGGCAGACCGGCAAGCGCGCCGATATTGCGCGCCATATTCAAGCCTTGTTCGGCTTCCGGCGTAGCGCAGCCGATGATCAAATCATCGATATTCCCTTCATAACCGCCCGCTCTTTTCAGCGTCTCTCTCACCGCATATGCGCCTAAATCATCGGGACGGACAGTCCTCAATGAGCCTTTTTTTGCTTTTCCGATCGGGGTTCTCGCCCCCGATACAATAACTGCCTCTTTCATTATTTTCCCTCCTAATTACGCAAAGGTTTGCCTTTCACAAGCATATGCTGCATTCTCGCCTGCGATTTCGGTTCGCTCACAAGGCTCAGAAACGCTTCTCTTTCCAAATTGAGCAAGTATTCTTCCGTTACTTCGGCGCCGAATGGAACTCGGCCGCCCGCGATGACAAACGCCAGTTTTTTCGCAATCTTCATGTCGTGTTCAGAGATGGCGCCGGAAAGTTTTAACGATTCAGCACCGAGCAGGAGCGCCGCATAGCCGGTTTCGCCCGTCACCGGAACTTTCTCTTTCACCGGCGGACGGTAGCCGCTTTCGGAAAGTGTCAGGACGAGTTTTTTGGCATCGTATAACAAGTGATCCTGATTGATGCTGATTTGATCCTCTGCGGTTAAGATGTTCAGTTCTTTCGCTTCTTGAGCCGAAGTCGACGTTTTTGCAAGGGCAATTGTCTCAAACGTCTTGATGGCGGCCTCCTGGATATCCGGTTTAACGCCTTCAGGCAGCCCTTTCAAGTAATTTAAATAAAGCTCTTTATTGCCTCCGCCGCCCGGAATCAGACCGACGCCTGTTTCAACGAGGCCCATGTATGATTCGCTTGAGGCTTGAACACGGGCAGCAGGCAGGCATAGCTCAGTCCCCCCGCCAAGCGTCATGCCGAACGGAGCAGCGACGACCGGCTTGGAACTGTATTTCACTTTCATCATCGTCTCTTGGAACTGACGGATGATCATGTCAATTTCCATATAGTTGTCGTCTTGAGCTTCCATCAGCATCATCGCGAGATTGGCTCCGACGCAGAAATTTTTGCCCTGGTTGCCGATCACAAGCCCTTTATAGTTGGCGTCTACTTCCTCGAGAGCAAATTTCAGCATTTGAATGATGTCCAGGCCGATTGCGTTGCTTTTCGAGTGAAATTCGAGCAGTGCGACATCATCGCCTAAATCGACCAAACTTGCCCCGCTGTTTTTCTTGATGACGCCTTTTGTTTCTTTGAGTGACGACAAATGGATCGTTTTCTTGTTTTCTTGAAGCGCCCTGTATTCGCCGCTTTCAAAACAGTAGTAGAACGTCTTTCCGTTTTCCTTAAGGTAGAAGGTTTCATGTCCTTTTGCGAGCATTTCCTTCACCCAGTCCGCGACCTTCCAGCCCTCTGCTTCAAGCTTTTGCACCGAGCTTTTCACACCGATGCTGTCCCACATTTCAAACGGCCCTTCCGACCAGCCGAATCCCCATTTCATCGCCTGATCAACCGCCGTTATGCTGTCGGCGATTTCCCCTGTCAGCTCCGCCGAATATACAAGCGTCGGAGCTGTAATCTTCCAAAGGAGGCTTCCCGCCCTGTCATCGGAATAAACAAGCGCTTTCAATCTCGCTCCTGCGCCTTTCATTTGCTTGGCCGCTTCCAGTCCCGATGTTTTTAATGTTTGACGCGCGCTGTAGGTCATCGTCATCGGATCGAGCTCAAGGATGTCTTTTCCTTCTTTTTTGTAAAAACCTTGTTTCGCTTTGCTCCCGATCCAGCCTTTTTCGAGCATTTGTTCAATAAATTCAGGGAGCCGGAAAACGTTTTTTTCTTCGCCCGTGACTTGGTTATAGACATTTTTGGCAACGTGTGAAAATGTATCAAGGCCGACGACATCGAGCGTTCTGAAGGTCGCGCTTTTCGGGCGTCCGATCAGCGGACCTGTAATCGAATCGACTTCGCCTATCGTGTAGCCGCCTTTCAGCATTTCCTGAACCGTCACAAGCAAGCCGTAGGTTCCGATGCGGTTGGCGATAAAGTTTGGCGTGTCTTTCGCTTCAACAACCCCTTTGCCAAGAACGTCTTCGCCGAATTTCTTCATAAAGGACAGCACTTCGGGCTCCGTTTCGTCAATCGGAATCACCTCAAGGAGCTTTAAATAGCGGGCCGGATTGAAGAAGTGCGTTCCTAAAAAGTGCTTTTTAAAATCAGCGGACCTTCCCTCAGCCATCTGCCTGACGGAGATGCCTGATGTGTTGCTGCTGACGATGCTTCCTTGTTTTCTGTATTGATCGACCTTTGAAAACACTTGCTTTTTGATCTCCAGGTTTTCGACAACAACTTCAATAATCCAGTCGGCATCTTTAATCTTTTCAAAATCGTCTTCCATGTTCCCTGTGCTGATACGGCTGATATTCTTCTTTGAAGTCAGCGGAGCCGGTTTTTGCTTTAGCAGCTTTTGTACGGCTGTCCGTGCCAGCCGATTGCGCACATCCGGGTCTTCAAGGGTGCGGCCTTTTTTCCTTTCCTCATCTGTTAATTCATGCGGCACCATATCGAGCAGTAATACAGGAATCCCGATATTGGCTAAGTGAGCCGCGATGCCGGAACCCATAACACCGGAACCGATAACGGCGGCTTTTCGAATATGCTTGACCATGAAAGATCCTCCCCCACCTTTGAATGAATACTCATTCATTTTTACTCCAAAAAAATAAACTCTCCTGTCTTCTTTCATCTTAAAAGATTTTGGAAGCGAGTTCAATAACTTGGTGCAAAATTTCTGAATTTTTTTCATCGGGTATGATCTTGCCGTGTTTACATGTTTCCCCGCTTTTGGGACAAACCAATAGAGAGGAGGTGAAGGCCTTGGTACGTGAAAGAAAAAATCCATCTTCTGCCGCAGTCAGCGCCGCAAGCATAAAAGGCAATGCAGGTCCGGATTATAAAAAGACGGATGCGGGCGGTAAACGGACAAGCCAAAACCAGCAATATAAAAAGCATAATATGGATGTTCCTGAAGATCACTAAGCCCCTTTAAGCATCCGGTATAAATTTCCGCTGTGTTAGGAAATCTAAAAATAAACGCTAAAAGGAGGCAGACGCATGCAGCAGCAAGGAATGACAACACCGCCGCCGGTCATTTCAACGAAGGACCATCTGTATTTGCAGGATATGCTGAACTGGAACCTGCTCGCGATGAAAAAAGCGCATTTTATGGCGGATCAATGCCAGGATCAGTCTCTTAAAACAGAACTCGACAGGGTCGGCCAAATGCACCATCACCATTACAATATGATATTGGAGCAGCTTCGTCAAAATCAAACGCAAAACCCGTCAGCATACATGCAATAGGAGGTCAATGATGAATCAGCAAAACCAACAGAAAATCGGCAATCAGGAAACCCCTGTCCCAAAGACGAGCGCGATGAACGACAGGGATTTTGTCAACGAACTGCTGACAACCGAAAAATATATGACGTCAGCATACTCGACGGCGCTTAATGAACTAAGCCATGAATCGCTTTACCAGGCCGTACAGCCGCTGTTTAACGAGGCGCAAAACGCTCAGCGCAGATTGTACCAGGTAATGTTTCAAAACGGATGGTACAAGGTGGAGGCAGAAGATGCCCAAAAAATCCAGCAGTCCTATCAGCAGTTCCATTCTACACTGCAAGACCAGTCGCCTTATCAGCAAAATCAATAAACAAAAAATAAGCAGAGGAATCTCTCTGCTTATTTTTTCTGATTAGCCGCCCGGTGCGCTTCATTACGTTCTTTAATCTGGCGGATTACTTCTTTTATCCCCTGCTTCGCATCCGGATAAGCTCCGTTCCAATGCTTGGCGAGGGGCGGCATGCTTTTGGCGATATGGCTGTAGATGATCCACATCTTCACCTGTTCTTTCAGTTCTTCGTCCGTTTCGCCCAAAAGCAGTTCCGTATATTTCTCGACCAGTCCGTCCAGCTGCTCCCTGAGTTTTTCCACTCACGACACCCTTTCTTTATGTTTATTTCTCGGGCATGTTCTGCATTTGACGCCGTTTTCGTCTGTTGCATAATACAGACAGCAAGTCGTGCGTGTCCGATCCTCCGCATGCTGTCCGGGATAAAACCTTTTGAGAGGGTTTTCGTCCTCACCTTCATCAAAAAGGCCTGGCTCTGCTTCGTAAAGAAGAAAACGGAAATCTCGCGCCGCCCGTGCCTTGAGCTTCGGATCTTCCTGAAGCATGTCGTACATCCAATACAGATAAACCGCAATATTTTCCCAAAGAATGTGCTTTGAAATCGAGAATGTCTGTCGACAGGCCTCGATCATGCCGCCCAAATGGCGCCTGAAGATATCTTCGGTCAATTTTTTCAGTTCTTCGGTGCGGTCCCCTTCGATAAGCTCAGCACCTTTGTGAAAATAAAACGACGGCGTCCATCCTTGATCATCCGCTTCTATCTCCCACGATACGGAAGCCGGGTCGGCTGGGAGCCGTTTTCCGCAAACCGTAAACAGATAGAAATGCAGCGCAGCAAGCATGCCGCCGCGCTTAACGAGCATTGAAGCCGCAACTTTTTGATTCGGAGCGTTCAGCCTGTCTTTTATAGCTTCTGCATAACGGCCTAAAAAATCCTCATCAAGGAGCATGTTTCCTTTAACAGAGAATAAGGAGCCGGTCTGCTTCGTTCCAAGGCGGAAACGAAGCAATGACTCAAGCTCCTCTTTTGTTAAATTAAGCATGGGACTGAACCACCTGCTGGACGATGCATCTTCCTTTTCCGTACGGAATGCAGTGCGGCGTGCCGAAAAGCGGATCTTTCGTCACTTCGCAGTCCATTTCAAAAACGTCCTGTACAAGCTTGCAGTTGATAATGGATTCAGGCCGGCCTTCGGCATATATCTTTTTATCTTTAATCGCGACGAGGTGGTGGGCGTAGCGGCAGGCGAGGTTCAAATCGTGCAGCACCATCACGATCGTGCGCTTTTCGTGTTCATTTAATTCAAACAATAGGTCCAGAATTTCGATTTGATGCGTCATATCCAAGTATGTCGTCGGTTCATCCAGTAAAATGATATCCGTTTCCTGGGCGAGCGTCATCGCGATCCAAGCGCGCTGCCGCTGGCCTCCTGACAAGGAATCGACTGTACGCTCAGCCAGTTCTTCCATTCTTGTCGCTTTCAAAGCCCTTTGCACGGCCTCTTCATCTTCTGCTGACCATTGCTTCAGCCAGTTTTGGTAAGGATACCGCCCCTGCCTAACGAGCTGGAGAACGGTCAAGCCTTCCGGAGCCGAAGGGCCTTGAGGAAGAATGGCCAGCTCCTTTGCCACTTCTTTCGTCGGAAGCTTGGCGATGGAGCTGCCTTCGAGGAGCACCGAACCGCCCTTTGGCTTCATCAAACGTGCGAGAGACCGAAGGAGAGTCGACTTACCGCAGCCGTTGCTGCCGATAAATACGGTGATTTCACCTTTTGGGATCGTTAAGTTTAACTCATCAATAATGATTGTTTCTCCATAACCTAAGCTTAACGTTTCTGTTGAAATGGCACTCATAAATGAAATCTCTCCTTTTATTGGTTTCTGCTTTTATACAGCAAGTAGATAAAGTAAGGGGCGCCGATCGCGGCGGTAAACACACCGGCAGGCACTTCAACGGGAGAAAAAAGCGTGCGGCCGATGATGTCGGCAATCAGCACGAGCAATCCTCCGATCAGCGCGGCAACCGGCAAGAGGGCGCCGAATGACGATCCGACAAGCCTTCTTGCGATATGCGGGGCCATCAAACCGACAAAACCGACAGTTCCGGCAAAAGCAACGGCGATTCCGGCAAAAGCAGTGCTCAGAAGCAGGAGCAAAAAGCGGTTTCGCTGAACCGAGCTGCCCGCTCCTGTCGCCAGTTCTTCGCCGAGCGTCTGGATATTGACGTTTCTGGCGGCGGCTGCCGATATCAGCAAAAGGACAAGCGCAGCCGGCAATAAAACGTTCACATCCTGCCAGTTGGAGCCATATACTGATCCGGTAATCCAGACGTTCGCCTGGGACATTCTGTATATCGGTCCTTTTATCATAAACAATGTCGTCAGCGACTGGGCAAGCATCGAAAATCCGATTCCGATCAAAACGAGCCTGAAAGTCGAAGAGCCGTTTTTATATGAAAGAAAATAAACGAGCATTCCGGCGAGGGCAGCGCCGACAAATGCGGCAACCGGGAGCCAGCTGATGCTGACCGTAAGCGCATTATTTTTATTGGAAAACAGCATTAAAAACAAGACAACGGCGACTGAAGCCCCGCCGGTCACACCGATGATATCCGGCGAAGCGAGCGGATTGCGGATCAGACCCTGGAGGATCGATCCGGCAGCCGCCAGACAGATTCCGGCAAACAGAGCGACCAAAATCCGCGGCATCCTGAAGGACATGATAATCAGGTCATCGCCCGGATCACCCATGCCCAAAAACGTTTTCGCGACGGCTCCCGGCGAAATAAAACGTTCGCCGATGCCGGCGCTGAGGACGACGGCACAAGCCGTCAACACCAATAGGATCATGAACGAAAACAGCGCTTTTTTGCCGATCAACAGTGAAATGCCGCCTTTTCCGATTCTCAGCGTGCGGTAATTTTTCATTTTTGGAACCCCCTTCTCGCGATATAGACAAAAATGGGTGTCCCAATGATGGCTGTCATGACGCCGACAGGTACTTCTTCAGGCATGATCAGGTACCTTGCGCCAATGTCTGCGGTAACGAGCAGGATGGCTCCAAGCACGGCGCAGTACGGAAGAACCCAGCGATGGTCGTGCCCGACGATAAATTTAGCAAAATGCGGGATGACAATGCCGATAAAGCCGATCGGCCCGGCCACGGCGACAGATCCCCCGGCTAGCAGGACAATCGAAACCGCCATCAGCGCTTTAATCAGCCACGTTTTTTGGCCGAGGCTTTTTGCCACTTCCTCCCCCATTGTTAAGACATTGATTTTGGATCCTAGCAAAAAGCTGATGATGAATGCGGGCACGATATATGGAAGAACGGAGACCAAGAGGCTGAGGTCGCGCCCCTGGACAGAGCCCGCAAGCCAAAACAGCGCCTGCTCAAGAGCTGCTTCATTAACGGAAAGCATTCCTTGCGTCAGTGATGAGAACAGCGCTGACATCGCCGCCCCTGCAAGCGTCAGCTTGACCGGCGTCAGACCTTCCCTTCCGAGAGAGCCGACAAAATAGACGACAAGCGCGGCAAAGGCTGCGCCGAAAAATGAGATCCATGCAATCGCCTGAAGCGAACTGACATGAAAGAAAAACAGCGCTCCAACAACAAAGAAGCCGGCGCCCGCATTCACACCGAAAATTCCCGGAGAAGCAAGCGGATTTTTTGTCATCGCCTGCATTAAAGCGCCGGCTACCCCGAGGGAAGCGCCGACAGTTGCAGCGATCAGCGCGCGCGGCAAACGCACGTTTTTGATGACCAGATGTTCATTAGAGCCGCTGAAGTCCGTAAAAGCCTTGTAGGCCATCGACCATGACGTATTCGTATAACCGTATACGATACTGGCGCAAACGGCGGCAGCCAGCACCAAAATAAACGACAGTAGTGCGATTGTTCTATATTTATTCGTTCTTAAGAGCATAAATTAAAATTCTCCTAGTTTGACTGAAACATCTACTGGTTATTGTATCAGATAACACTGATCTTGAAAATCATTTTCAATTAACAATTGACAAAATTCTGATCAAAAATTATGATCAGGATGAATGACTTACATACCTAAGGAGGACACACATGAAGAGATGGTCAATTGTTGGATTTATCGCTTTGTTAGCGATTTCAATTCTTGCAGCCTGCGGCGGAGGCAAAGATGACTCTGCAAAGGGCGGAGAGAATAAAGATACGATCACCGTTAAACATGCAATGGGTACGGAAGACCGAGTGCCTGCAGACCCGAAAAGAGTCGTCGTCCTGACAAATGAAGGAACCGAAGCGCTTTTGGAACTCGGAATCAAACCTGTGGGTGCAGTCAAATCCTGGACAGGCGATCCTTGGTATCAGCATATTCAAGCCGATATGAAAGGCGTTAAGCAAGTCGGGCTAGAAGGCGAACCGAATATCGAAGCGATTGCCGAGCTGAAGCCTGATTTAATCATCGGAAATAAAATGAGGCATGAAAAAATCTACGACAAGCTTAAACAAATTGCTCCGACTGTCTTCTCTGAGACGCTGCGCGGAGAATGGAAAGACAACTTCTCTCTCTACGCGAAAGCGGTGAATAAAGAGAAAAAGGGCAAAGAAATTTTAGAAGATTTCGATAAAAAAGTCAGCGAATTAAGCGACAAGCTCGGCGACCAGAAAAAGAAACGGGTGTCGGTAATCAGATTTATGGCCGGCCAATCAAGGATTTACTATAAAGATTCTTTCCCGGGAATTATCCTGGATCAGCTCGGATTCAAGTATCCGGAAAAACAGGAAAAACTGTTTGAGAAACAAGACGACAAATTTGTTTTTATGACGGAAAATAAAGAATCGATCCCTGATATGGACGGAGATGTCCTGTTCTATTTCACATATAAACCTGCCGAAAGCAAAAAAGAAGCTGAAACATGGCAAAACGATTGGACAAGCGATCCGCTGTGGAAAAAATTGAACGCTGTAAAAACCGGAAACGCCCATGAAGTCGACGATGCGATCTGGACGACGGCCGGCGGCGTAAAAGCAGCGTATCTGTTCCTTGATGACATCGAAAAATACTTTTTAAAATCTTAAGCAAAAAAGAGCATTTCCAGTTTGGAAATGCTCTTTTGTTTATTTTCCGTTATAGATTCTGGACGTGCCATCAGGCCATTTCACCCGCAGCTGAAACCGGTCATATTGTTCGTCAAGATTGAAGGCCTCGAGCACATTGCTGATCACGTCCTGCTCTGAATCGGATTTGGCGATCGAAAGCTCGCTTAAAACCATTTTCATTTCGTTTAAAGCTTCCTCCCCTTCGCGGTCCGCTCCGTTCAGATAGTCTTTAATCGATGCTTCTTCCCGCTCCTGTTTGTCGTATACGGCTTCAAACGTATTGTGCTTTCCATGGCCATAGTTCACTTCCAATGCAAATGCAGCGTAAGGCACGCTTTTCACATCTGAAACAGGGGCGTTATCGGGAACGGCCTCCTTGCCTTCCGCATGTTCTTCCGCTATGGAGCCGCAGCCGGTCAACAGGATCAGGACGAGAGCGATAACGGCCATCCGAAATTGATTCATCCCGTTCATCTCCTCTATGCACATTATCCTTAGCTATGTCCACTTTGCGGAAACTCATTCAATCTAAGCGGAAGCATTTATGTCATCGCTAAAAATGCTTCTGCATCTCGGACAGCCGGCTGAATGGCCGCTTCCCAGAAATCCCGCTTCGTCAGATCGGCGCCGAGATGCTTCATGGCCAGTTCCTCAACAGACATGGAGGCTGTATCTTTTAAGAGAGCAATATATTTTTCTTCAAATGCCGCACCCTCTTTCAGCGCTTGCGCGTAAATGCCAAGCGAAAACAAGTAGCCGAACGTATAAGGAAAATTGTAAAACGGAACAGACGTAATATAAAAATGAAGCTTTGATGCCCAAAAATACGGATGATACTCGCCAAGCGCACCGCAAAACGCTTCTTTCTGAGCTTCTTCCATCAGTTCGTTCAGCCTTCCGGCGGATACGACGCCGTTTTTTCGTTCATCGTAGAAGCGGGTTTCAAATAGGAACCTTGCGTGAATGTTCATAAAAAAGGCGACGCTCCGCTGAACCTTATCTTCCAGAAGGACGATTTTTTCTTCGTCTGAACCGGCTTGTTTTAACGCCGCATCGGCCACGATCATTTCTGCAAAGGTGGACGCCGTTTCCGCCACATTCATCGCATACGCCCTGTTCAGCGGCCTGACGTCCAGCATGGATTCCTGATGAAAGGCATGGCCAAGCTCATGCGCCAAGGTGGAAACGTTTGACTGGCTTCCTGCAAATGTCATAAATATTCTTGATTCCCCGCTGTCAGGAAAATTGGCGCAAAAGCCGCCCGGACGTTTTCCTCCCCTGTCTTCAGCTTCAACCCATCTGTCTCTGAGCGCCTTTTCAGCAAAGGAGGAGAGCTTTTTTCCAAACGTTTTAAACTGCCCGGTAATAAAAGCGGCTGCCTCTTGATACGAATATTCCTTTGCTGCTGAACCGATCGGCGCTTCGACGTCATACCAGCTCAGTTTATCCAGTCCGAGCAAAGACGCCTTCCGGGAAAGATAGTCTGCAAACGGCTTTTTATGATCAATAATGACCTGCCACATGACATCAAGGGTTTCCTGCTTCATGCGGTTGATGTCCAGCGGTTCTTTCAATACATTGTCCCAGCCTCTCGCCTCATAGACGTTCAGTCTGAAACCGGCGAGGTGATTCAGCGTGCTGCTGAGCAAATCAGCGTGCTGTTCCCAGCCGTGGTCCAAATTTTCCGATACGGAGCGGCGGATCTTTCTGTCAGGTTTAGATGTCAGGTTCTGCGCCTGTCCGACAGACAGAATTTTCGTCTCGCCATCTTCTTCATACGGAATTTGAATTTGGTCGACGATGCTGTCGTACATATCGCCCCAGGCATGATATCCGTCAACAGACAAGCCTTGAATCAATGTTTCCTGTTCGGAACTAAGCTTTTCCGTTACCCGCTCTCTTCTCTCATTCAAAATATAAGCGATATCGGAAATGCTTTCATCTTGAAGGATCGCTTCCCATTCTACATTTGGGACAACGGCAAATTTGCTGTCAAGCACGACCAGCGCCTTCTGCGCATCGGCAGCGAGCCGGGTGACCTCAAAATTAAGGGCATTCGCCTTTAAATCCGCGGTGTCCTGGGCTTGGAGACATCCGACAAAAGCGTCTGCTTCGCGGATTTTAACATCAATTGTTTCAAAAAGCGCCAGCGTTTCTTTCAATTCATCAAGGCCGCTTTTTGAGACGGTAAGAGCCTCGGCCGAACGTTTAAAAGTTGAAAGCAGTGTTTTAATCTCATTTAAATATTGGCGGAATTCGGCGGAGCCGCTCCCGCCTTTAAAGAAAACCTCGAGATCCCACGTATCCTTAAGTTGATGAAATGTCATTGTTCCCGTCCCCTTTCATTGGCTTGTTTCCATTATAAGATAAATTTGCCTTTTCAGGGCAAATAAAAAAACGGCCGGCTTGTGAGCCGGCTCGCCTCTTCCCTTATCATATTACAGCTGCCTCATCCGCTTGACCGCATAGCTGGCCGTCAATAAACCGATTAGGCCGAACACAAATAAAAACAATCCGCCTTTACTTTGCGGTTGACCCTGAATAGCATCTGTACCGTTTGTCATTTCCGCGCTGAATGGTTCTGCGATTTGCAGGGCTTGAAGCAGCCTGCCATCCTCCCCTTTAATGTTAAGGATTCCGTCCGTGTCTACATTTTCACTCAGAACTTCGCCTTTCTTTTTCGTAACGTATAAAGGGTCCTTCAGTTCATGGCTCGTCCCGTTCTGGTCCGTAAACGCTTCTCCCTTTTTGAGTTCTTGTGTCTCGAAATTGTGAAATCCCTCATCCAGAAGAGCTTTTGTATCGCTGTACATCATTTTCTTGCTATCTGCCTTCATGACGACCGCAATTAAATCAAGGCTGCCCCGCGTTGCCGTCGTGACAAGGGTATGCTTTGATTCATCCACAAATCCTGTTTTGCCGCCGGTTATACCTCTGTAAGGAATCTCACCCGTCAGCATTCGATGATGGTTTTTAAGCGTCGTGTCCCATGTCTGTCCGTGCCAATCCGTTTGCTTTTCCGAAAAAAGCGCTCGGAACGTTTTGTTTTTCATTGCGTACTCAGTAATTCTCGCCATGTCGGCAGACGTCGTATAATGATTTTTGTCAAACAGCCCGTGAGGATTCATAAAATGAGTGTCATGCACTCCGGCATGTTCGGCAATAAACGCGTTCAAATCATCCGCAAACTGTTTCACGCTTCCGCTGAGATGTTCGGCGATCGCCGTACCGGCGTCATTTCCCGAATTCATCAGCAGCCCTTGGAGCAGCCGTTTTAATGGAACCGACTCCCCCTCTTCCAGATATACGCTTGATCCTTCCGTTTGAGCGGCATTTTTGCTGACTTTCACACGATCTTCCAAATTTCCGTTTTCTATTGCATAAATCGCCGTGGCAATTTTGGTTATGCTGGCTGGATACATTTTTTTGCGGCTGTTTTTTTCATAGAGGACCTGGCCCGATTTCCCATCGATCAATATAGCGGAAACGCTTTTGATTTCCGGTTTGTTTTTTTCTCCTGCTTGAGCCGAGCTATGAAAAAACAGCGTCAGACATAGTACAATAATGAACAGGAGGGATCGTTTAACATTCATCGTGTCACCCTGCCTTCTTTCTCTTTTGCAATTTTTATAAAAATAGGTCTTTTAGCACTTTTTAAATTTTACCAATGATGAACTGTCGCTGACAAGCCTTTTCTTGTCAACAAGCCAAAATTTTGAATGGAGGAAACTCATTGAACAATAAAATCGCAATTGTAACGGGCGCGACGAGCGGATTTGGTTTATTGACCGCTTTAAAACTCGCAAGCACTCATTTCGTAATCGCAACGGCGCGCCATCCAGAAAAAGCGGAAGCTCTGCGGAACCGTATAGCGGAGCTGTCGATCGAGTCATCGATTGCCGTCGCTGAACTTGATGTCACAAACGAACAATCGATTTCCTCATTTTCCGAAGAGCTGAAGCAGTACGGACAGATAGACGTTCTCATCAATAATGCAGGAACGGCATACGGCGGATTCGCTGAAGAGCTTTCTCTTGGCGACTACAGAAAACAGTATGACACCAATGTTTTCGGCCTGGTGGCAGTCACAAAAGCGGTCCTTCCTTATATGAAGAAACACAGCGGCGCCAAAATCATCAATCTGAGCAGCATCAGCGGGCGGATCGCTTTCCCCGCTTTCTCGGCATATGCTTCATCAAAGCATGCAGTTGAAGGCTTTTCAGAAAGCCTCCGCCTCGAACTCCGTCCATTCGGCATCAATGTGGCCGTCGTCCAGCCGGGATCGTACCAGACGGCGATTTGGGAGACATCGTTTGCCGCCCAAGTCACTGCACCTGATGCCGAATCACAGTACAAAACATATTTCGAGCGGATCTCCGCCTACATTGCAGCGAGCCGCAAACATTACGGAAACCCGGATGATGTGGCTGAATTGATCTGCCGACTCGCTGCAAAAAAGCGGCTGAACAGGCTGCGCTATCCGATCGGCAGGGGCGTCCGTCTCTCGATCCTTCTCCACCAAATCCTGCCATGGCGGATTTGGGAACGTGCGGTCATAAAAAAATTGCTTAAATGAGGTAATTTAAAATAATTATAATTTAGTATTGATTTTAATTTTGTATTTGTTATAATATAATTAACAAATGAAAAACACGAGGAGGAAATATCATATGATCTCTCAACAATTAAAACAGCAAAATCCTGTACTTGAAAACTCAATGAATACGAATTTGTCAAACTGGTTCATCCTTTACACGAAGCTTCACCGTTTTCACTGGTACGTAAAAGGGCCGCAGTTCTTTACCCTACATGAAAAATTTGAAGAGCTATACAACCATGCGTCAGAAACAGCAGATGTGATCGCGGAACGCTTGCTGGCCATCGGCGGACAGCCGCTCGCCACAATGAAAGAATACATTGACCACGGCACAATTGAGGAAAACGGAGCCGAAAAAACGGCCGAAGAAATGGTTTCCGCACTGGTAAGCGATTACCGTCAAATCCGCGATGAAATTCAGCATACCATCGAACTTGCGGAAGATAAATCAGATCATTCTACCGCTGACCTTTATATCGCCCTGACAGAGGAAATTGATAAGCAGATTTGGATGCTTTCTTCATTTTTGGACAAGTAATATGAAAAAGCCATGGCGTTTGCCATGGCTTTTATTTATGATTTGCTTTTCGCAAGTTTTGCTTTCATTGTTGTTTGCTTTCCGTTTCTCAGCACCTCAAATGTGACAGTATCTCCTGCTTTTGCTTCTGTATAAAGAATTTTTCTGAGGTCTGAGGTGGTTTCGACGTTTTTGCCGTTCATTTTGGTGATGACGTCGCCGGCTTTCATACCCGCGTCTGCCGCAGGCGATTTCGGCGATACTTTATCGATGTACACGCCTTTATTAAGCTGGTCTCCGAATAGGCCGAGCGTATTTTGCTGGTACTGTTCAGGCACCTGCTGCATATCGATCATTTGCACGCCGAGGAAAGGCCGTTCCACTTTCCCTTTTTCCAAAAGCTCGTCAACGATCGGCTGAACATCGTTGCTCGGAATCGCGAAGCCAAGCGATTCAACACCGCTTTGGCTGATCTTCAGGCTGTTGATGCCGATGACCTGCCCGCTGCTGTTAATCAGAGGCCCGCCGCTGTTTCCAGGGTTGATCGCCGCATCTGTCTGAAGGACGTTCATATCCCAATTCCCTTCAGATGTTGAGACTTCAATCGTCCGGTTGACACCGCTGATGATGCCTTCTGTAACCGTTCTTGAAAATTGAAGGCCGAGAGGGTTCCCGATCGCAATTACTTTTTCGCCGGCGCGCAGTTTTGCGGAGTCTCCGAAACTTGCAACCTTATCAACGCCTTTGCTGCTGATCTCTAAAACAGCCAGATCAGTCAAAGCGTCGCTGCCGATAATCTTGGCATCCGCGGTCTTTCCGTTGTATAAGGAGATGGTCACCTTCGAGGCGCCTTCAACGACATGGTTGTTTGTGATAATGTAGGCCTTGCCGCCGTCTTTCTTAAAGATGACGCCTGATCCCGTGCCGCTCTCCTCCACGTCGTCTTCAGAGAAGCCGAAGCTCGTTTGAATATTTGAAACTCCGACGATCGCAGGCTCCAAATCTTCCACCATATCAGGTACGTTATCTGCGTTCGTGACAGGTTTTGTGGTGAAATTCTGCGACTGCTTTGGCTCTGTCTGTCCGGTTCCGGCAGTTTCGCTCGGATGATCGCCCGGCAGATACGGGGAGATTCCAAGCACCAAGCCGCCTCCGATGATCCCGCCCAAAATCGGGCTCAGCCACGAAGCCTTGCGCCGCTTTTCTTTTGCCGCTCTCGTTTCCCTGGCATCTTCCAGGGCTGCAGCGGTTTCTTTATTCGTAAGATCTGACTGATCGTCTGTATCCTTCTTTAAAATCAGCTCGGGCTCCTTTGCCGGCTGTTCTGACTGCTGCTCCTCAGAACCTGCCGTTTGCGGCGTCTGCGCTTCTTCGTGAAACTGCTCTTCATTTGCATGTTTTTGTTCGTCATCGCGTCTAAAATCCATAAGCGTACACTTCCTTTATTTTTCTTGTCTTCAACTATCGCAAATGGCATTAAAGCTTTAACATCCACAAAAAAAGAGACCCGGCCATCGTTCACTCTGTTTTCATTCCCTTTCTTCCCTGATGAATATGTTACGAAAACATTGTGGGATAAAAATGAAAAGAATATGTGAAATTATGAAAATTGACCAGACTTATGTTAAAACTAGTATAATGACGTAGAAAGGATGTGAACCGCCCTTGTCATACTCCATTTATCTAGTTGAAGATGAAGAGAATTTAAATGAATTGCTGACAAAATACTTAGAGAGTGAAGGCTGGCACGTCACTTCTTTTCTAAACGGTGAAAGCGCCAGGCAAAAAATAGGCCAGTCACCTCATTTATGGATTCTCGATATCATGTTACCAGATATCGACGGGTATACGCTAATAAAAGAAATAAAAAATCAAGATCCGGAAGTCCCCGTCATTTTTATTTCTGCGCGCGATGCCGACATTGACAGAGTGCTGGGGCTTGAACTGGGCAGCAGCGACTATATATCTAAGCCGTTTCTCCCCAGGGAGCTGATCATCCGCGTGCAAAAGCTGCTCAAGCTGATTTATAAAGAAGAACCGCCTGAGAAGAAAAAAGGAACGCCGGTTTCCTGCTATGAAGTCTATGAAGACTTGAGAGAAGTCTATGAAAATGGCAGCATGATCAATTTGACGTCAAAGGAATTTGATCTTCTGCTTCTATTTATAAACAACCAGGGCCGCGCCTTTTCAAGGGAGGATATTCTCACCAGCGTCTGGGGAGTCGATTACTTCGGAACCGACCGCGTCGTCGACGATCTTGTCAGAAGGCTGCGCAAGAAAATGCCCGAACTGAAAGTGGAAACCATCTACGGGTTTGGCTACAGGATGTTGAAATCATGAAGAACAGGTCGCTCGCCTTTCAAATTTGGAGTGTCATTTGCGGCATCCTGTTAACGGTCTCGATTTTGCTGACGTTTCTATTCTCGACGACACTGCAGAACTTTTTCACTGATGAAATTTATACAAACATTGAAAATGAGCAGCATGTTCTGACGGAATACGGATTTTCCGATTCACCGGAAAGAGGCTTCGGCGGAAGCAGCGGCTCGCGAAGCACAAACCGCCACGTTCAGCACGTCCTGCTGCCTGAGAAAGGAACCGTCTATCAGAGCCCGCAGATTCTCCCCGATTCATTTATCGAGAAGGTGCAGAAGCTCGGGAAAAGGCAGGACGAGTCATCGAAAAGGTATTCGGAGAATGTCAACGGAGAGCACGTTTTCTTTGTGCTCAAAAAAATCCAGACCCAGGACCAGACGTTTCTGTTGTTATCCTATGCGCTTGATTCATACAGGGACGATTTGTCTCATACGCTGTTTAAGCAGCTGCTGTTTATTTTGATCGTCGTCATTTTGCTGAGCTGGATTCCTTCTATTTGGCTGGCGAAATATTTATCAAGACCGCTCGTCACGCTTGAAAAGCACGTCAAACAAATCTCTAAACAGGATTGGGATGATCCCGTGATTGTCGACAGGGAAGACGAAATCGGCAAGCTGGGGCACACCATTGAAGACATGCGGCAAAAGCTCATCCAGAAAGATGAGACAGAACGCACGCTCCTGCAAAACATCTCCCACGACCTGAAAACGCCGGTCATGGTCATCCGCGGGTATACCCAGTCGATCAAAGACGGCATCTACCCTAAAGGAGATTTGGAAAACACGATTGAAGTCATTGAAGGCGAAGCTGAAAAACTTGAAAAGAAAATCAAGGATCTTCTTTATCTGACAAAGCTTGATTATTTGCTGAGACAAGAAAGACAGTACGGAACTTTTGATATACAAGAGGTCATTAAAGAAGTTGTTGAACGCTTGAGATGGTCCAAAAAAGAATTGAACTGGAAGATTGATCTTGAAGAGGAAACAATGTTGACGGGCGATCAAGAACAATGGAGCAAGCTGTTGGAAAACGTTCTTGAAAACCAGATCCGCTATGCGGAGACATTCATTGACATCAGCGTCAGGTCGACGAAAGAACATACGTTGATCACCATTAAAAATGACGGACCGCACATTGAAGAAGAGATGCTTTCCAGCCTGTATGAGCCTTTTAATAAAGGGAAGAAAGGCGAATTCGGCATTGGACTCAGCATCGTTAAACGAATCTTAACGCTCCACCATGCTGACATGACCATTCGGAATGATCAAACCGGTGTGTGCTACTCAATATCCGTTCCGAGAAATTAGACTGTAGACGCTGCAGTCTTTTTTCATATAAACGAATAGCCGTTGAAATCCCGGTAGCTCGGCTTCACTGTGTTTTTTGGCTTTTTCATCCATTTCTTTTCGCACAGGACGTGCTTTGGATATTTAACTTTGTCCACCTTAATTCCCCTGCTGCGCAGGCGCCTGATCATGTCATCGATTTCTTTCATCAACCTTCACCCTTTCTCCGCAAATTTTGACCACTCGGTCACCTTACTTTATAATATAAATAATATCAAACAAAAAAACAAGTTACAATCTAGTTAAAAATATAACGGAGCAAAAAAAGTGACCCGCCAGTCACCCCGGTCCGCCGAAAGCCGCTTTTGGGTTCGATCTTTCAGGAAGGTGAAAGCTATGAAACAAAAAGAGAAAGTCATTATTGAAACAGCCATCAAACTTTTCGCTAAAAAAGGATACAGTTCTACTTCAGTTCAAGAGATTGCAAAAGAGTGCCAAATGTCAAAAGGCGCTTTCTACATTTATTTTAAATCAAAAGAAGCGCTCCTCCTTTCAGTCCTTCACTACTACTATGAAAGAATCTTTACCCGAATCCAGAAAATCAAAACGGAGCATGACAATCCGCGCGATGTGTACCGGATGCAGCTCGTCGTTTTTTTCGAAAACATTTTGGAGCATAAAGAGTTTATCACGATGCAGTTTAATGAGCGGTCGATGCCGATCAATGAAGAAATTGAGGCGTTTGCGAAAAAAATGCGGAGAACCACGCTCAGGCTGCACATCGAAAACATCCAGAACATTTACGGCAAAGACATTGAACCGTACAGCGCCGAACTGTGCTTTATGATCAACGGAATGAGCGATGTCTACCTTGAGCTGATGATTTTGCTGCACCATTCGTTCGACCTGCAGTCTCTCGCCGACCACATGCTGAACCGCCTCGACGATTTGGCGAAGGGGATGATCAAGCGCAATGACCAGCCGCTGATCCCATTCGAAAAAGCAGACGAGTGGTTCGGCCCATTTTACACATTTGATCCGCTGAAGGACGCCCTGCTCAATGAAATGCGCGTCAAAGCGAACAAGCAGTACAACGGCGCTCCTCCTGCAGACCTTGCCGAAAGCCTGGATATTCTGGAGAAAGAGCTGAGAAAAGAAAAACGCAAAAACGCCATTATCAAAGGCATGATAGCCAACTTGAAGGAATATCCCGCGATTCGAAAAGAAACGGACAAACTCGCCGAATTGCTCAAAAAAGACATGCACCATCCGCACGGATGATCCGCAAAACAAAACCGGCTGCAATGCATGCAGCCGGTTTGTTGATTATGCTTTCGGTTTCACCATTTCTTCAGGTTTAACAACTTCGTCGAACTGCTCCTCTGTCAAAAGGTTCAGCTTGAGAGCCGCTTCTTTCAGCGTCAGCCCCTCTTTATGAGCCAGCTTCGCGATTTTCGCAGCATTTTCGTATCCGATATGCGGGTTTAGAGCCGTAACCAGCATGAGAGAGTTGGTCAGGTTCTTCTCAATTGTTTCCCGATTAGGTTCGATTCCTACAGCACACTTGTCATGGAATGAATTCATGCCGTCGGCAAGAAGCTGAACGGATTGGAGGAAGTTGTAAATAATCACAGGTTTAAAGACGTTCAGTTCAAAGTTCCCCTGGCTCGCGGCAAAGCCGATCGTTGCGTCATTCCCCATGATCTGGGATGCGACCATTGTCAGCGCTTCGCTTTGCGTAGGGTTTACTTTTCCAGGCATGATCGAGCTTCCCGGCTCATTTTCCGGGATAAGCAGCTCGCCGATTCCGCAGCGAGGTCCGCTCGCAAGCCATCTGACATCATTGGCGATTTTCATGAGATCTGCCGCAAGCGCTTTAAGCGCCCCATGCACGTGTGTCAGTTCATCATGGCTTGTCAGCGCATGAAACTTATTAGGCGAGCTTTTGAATGTCTGCCCGGTCAGAGCGCTGATCTCTTCGGCAACGGTGCTGCCGAATTCAGGGTGGGCATTAATGCCTGTTCCGACGGCAGTTCCGCCGATGGCAAGATCGCGGATTTTTTCAGCAGCTTCAAGAATCATCTCTTTAGAGCGGTCCAGCATGTATACCCAGCCGCTGATTTCCTGTCCCAATGTCAGCGGTGTCGCATCCTGCAAATGAGTGCGGCCGATTTTGACAATGTCTTTGAAAGCTTCAGCTTTTTCATGCAGCGTGCTTCTCAAGCGGTCAATCGCCGGAATCAGTTTATCGTGAATCGCGAGGACAGCTGCCACGTGCATAGCTGTCGGGAATGTGTCGTTAGAGCTTTGGCTGCGGTTGACATCATCATTCGGGTGGATTTTCAGGCTTGATCCTTTTTCCTGCAAATAAGCCGTTCCCCTGTTTGCCACAACTTCATTCATATTCATGTTGCTCTGTGTTCCGCTGCCGGTCTGCCAGACGACCAGCGGAAAATGGCTGTCATACTTTCCTTCTAAAATATCATCGCATACGGAAACAATCGCTTCCTTTTTTTCCGCCTCAAGATTTCCAAGCTTTTCATTGGCAATCGCAGCGCTTCTTTTCAAGATTGCAAACGCATACACAATTTCCTGCGGCATTTTCTCGGAACCGATTTTAAAGTTCTCCTTGCTTCTTTGGGTTTGGGCTCCCCAAAACTTATCCGCGGGAACCTTGACTTCACCCATCGTATCTTTTTCAATTCTGTAGTCCACTTTCTTATCCCTTCCTTCTCTAATTCTGCAATATTCTATATTTCGATAAAAATCGATAAAACCCTTCCATTTAAATTTTATCTTTATTTTAATTTTAGCTCAATATAAACCCGGGTATCTTTTGCATATTTATATTTCGGATTTGTTTTACCGTATTCTTTCGATACATATGAAACCTCATAATGCTTAGAAAAAGATTGAATAATGCGTTCAATCTCCTCCGGTTTCCCCGTAAGCCTGATTTGCGCCAACTTTCTCACTCCGTCTCTGTTCAATGAAAATTTCGCCAAACACTACTGTAACACAGTATATTGTTTTTTTAACAGGAAAAGATAACCTATACAACTCCAGAAACACCAGGGCAGGTGACGATCATGACTCAATCGGAATTCAAGGAACACATCCATGAAAATCTCGCAATGCTCCTTCCCCATCTCGAGCATAACGATGATCTGATTCAAAATAAAAAAATGCTGAAAAACGGAATCATTTTTTACTTTTTGTACTTTAAAGATTTGAATGATGACAAGAAAATCCAGAAGGCTGCGAAATTGCTTGTCTCCGATGACAGCTCCTATTCATTGGAGGATGTCCGGCTCCGCTTAAACAAGCTGAATGCGGAACCCGTTACAGCAAAAAAGGACGCGATTAACGCAATCTTCAAAGGAAAATGTCTGCTGTTGATCAACGGTTTGAATACTGTATTTGCACTGCCGACAGCTGAGAAAAAGAAAAGAAGCCTTGGAGAAGTGAATACAGAAAACGTCGTCAGAGGCCCGAAAGTCGGTTTTATCGAGGATGTCGATACAAATGTGGCTCTAGTCAGGCAGCGTGTCCCGGATAAAGAACTGACCGTGGAAAAAATCCCGCTCGGCAAGAGCAAGTTTAAAGACGCGACCATTCTCTATATCCAGGGCAAAGCGGACGATTCGATCATCAAAGATCTTAAAAAGCGCCTGAAAAAAGTTCAGCTGGATGATATTCAAGATACCGGCGTTCTTGAAGAATTAATCGAAGATAATAAGTACTCGCCGTTTCCGCAGATCCAGAATACCGAAAGACCTGACAAGGTTTCTTCAGCGCTGTTTAATGGACGGATCGCAATTTTTGTTGATTACACGCCATTTGCCCTGATCGTGCCGGCTTCTTTCGGAATGGTGATGCAGTCCCCGGACGATTTTTACGAAAGATGGATCGCCACGACCTTGATCAGATTTCTTCGGTTCAGTTCGATTTTCATCACCCTGTTCCTATCGGCGTTTTATATTTCGCTTGTATCTTTTCATCAAGGCATGCTGCCGACGGCTCTCGCTGTTACGATTGCGAGCACGCGCGAAAATGTGCCGTTTCCGCCGCTCCTTGAAGCGCTGATTATGGAAGTGACGATCGAGCTCTTACGGGAAGCGGGACTGCGGCTTCCCAATCCGCTAGGCCAGACGATCGGCCTCGTGGGAGGCGTCGTCATCGGCCAGGCGGCGGTCGAAGCAAATATCGTCAGCTCTGTGATGGTGATCATCGTCAGCATTATCGCCCTTGCTTCATTTACTGTGCCGCAGTACGGCATGGGCCTGTCGTTTCGCGTGCTTCGTTTTATTTCCATGGTGGCTGCAGCCGTGTTCGGGCTTTACGGGATCATATTGTGCATGCTCGCCATCTTCACCCATTTGGCTAGGCAAAGAAGCTTCGGCATCCCGTATTTTAACCCGAACCATTTTTTCAGCTTAAAACATACGGATGAAGCCATTATTCGTCTGCCAACAAAAGCTCGGGAGGTGAACCGTAAAAATGGATCCAAAAAATCAGCACGATCGGATTAGCACGTATGAAGCCGCTTCGATCATAACCAGCACAATGCTCGGCGCAGGCCTGCTGACGCTGCCCAGGGCGCTGACGCAAAAAACGCTGTCGCCGGACGGATGGATCGTATTAATCTTTGAGGGGCTTGTCTTTTTTCTCATTATCTACATCAATGCAAAAATCGTTAAAAAACACAACGTCCTGTCTTTTTTTGATTACACAAGAGAAGGCTGCGGCTTTATAATCGGGAATATTCTCAACCTGTTAATCGTTTTATACTTCATGGGCGTGGCCAGCTTTGAAGCCAGGGCGATGGCTGAAATGGCAAAGTTTTTCCTTCTTCAGTTCACGCCGATGAGCGTGACGATTTTCGCTTTTATCGTCTGTGCAATTTATTTGGTTGTCGGGGGTATCAGCGATATGTCAAAGATATTCCCGTTCTTCCTGTCCGTTACCATTGTCATTCTTCTGATCGTCTGCGGACTGAGCCTGAATATGTTTCAGCTGAACCATTTGCGGCCGGTTCTCGGCCTTGGTTTGGAGCCGGTCAGCAGAGCTTTGACGGTCGTTTCCATTTCATTTTTAGGGGTGGAGCTGATGATGTTTCTGCCGAAATACGTCAAAAACAAAGAAAAGCTTTTTAAGGCATCGGCGATTGGATTTGGGATACCGCTCTTCTTATATATCCTCACCTTTGCGGTCGTTGTCGGGGCGCTGACCGCGACTGAGGTCATGACGTTGACATGGCCGACGATCTCGTTGTTTCAGTCTTTTGAGATAAGAGGGATTTTCATCGAAAGGTTCGAATCGTTTTTGCTCGTCATTTGGACGATCCAGTTTTTCACAACGTTTGTCGTCTATACGTACTTTGCCGCTTCAGGACTTGAAAACGTATTCGGATGGCCTGTGAAAAAAAACGTCCTCTTCATCGGCGTAATCATCTATCTGGCATCTCTTGTACCTCAGGACGCCAATCAAGTAGTCGCCTTCAGCGATTACCTTGGATATATCTTTATCGTTGTCTTCTGTGCACTTCCGCTTATGATCTTTTTGCTCGTGTCCATCAAAAGGAGGTTTACTTCTTCATGAAAAAAAAGGGAATGTTAGCAGCCCTTTCTCTGCTTCTCCTTTTAACAGGCTGCTGGGACAGCAGGCAGATCGAAAAGCTTAGCATCGCCATCGGCCTTGCCCTCGATAAAGGCGAGGACGATAAAAACGTGAAATTGACGTATCAGTTTCTTGTTCCTAAAAAGATCGGACAAGACGGCAGCGCTCAGGATCCGTCTAAAGTGGTGTCCACCTCCGGAAACACGGTCCATCAAACCATCCGTTCCACCGCTTTGAAAAATTTCCCGGTATTCTCGCAGCATCTGCAAGTCCTGATTTTCTCAGAGGAGCTTGTATCCGATATTTCTCTGGAAGCATTGATCAATCAATTTATTAGGGACAACAGCATCAGAAGGAGCAGCGAGGTCTATATGACGCCCGGAGCTGCCGGCAGCATACTGAAGGTTGATGGTGCAAGTGACCCTGCGTCCGACGTGATCCACAGCATCTCTGAAAACAGAGCTTCGACGATCAAGCTGCTCAAGCCCGTCACATTGAACGATATTTCGATTAAAATGCAGTCTGATTTATCTTATATCATGCCGAAGGTTGTGATCGAAAAAGGACAGCTTCAGCTTGAAGGCGGCGCCGTGATCAAAAACAACAAATACCATGCAAACCTTTCGCCGTCTCAGATCGAAGCGCTGAATTTATTAACTGGCAATGTCATCGGCGGAGTGATCGACTCAAGGCATGATGGACATTTGTTCTCGTATGAAGTGTTTTCGATGACCCACCGCGTGCGGGCGATGAGGCAGAACGGAAAGTACAAATTCGTCGTAAATGCCAATATTAAAGGAAGGCTGTCAGAGGACTGGTATCTTGGAGAGGATTCTTTTAATGACCAATATATAAAAAACATAGAGAAATCGGTTCAAAAAGACATCAAAAAGCGGGTTGAGCAGCTGATCCATGTCCTGCAGCACGATATCAAAACGGACGTCACCGATTTTTCCGACAATGCGCGGATCAATTTTCCGAAGGAGTGGGAAAAAGACAGATTCAATTGGGACAAACACTTCAGCGAAGCCTATATCGACTATCATATTAAAGCGACGATTCAGGACTTTGGAACAAAAGGTGCGACAAAAAGCAGATAGCGCCCCGTTTTTCTGATAGAATGTGTTTGAAAGGGTGATGAGCTTGAAGCGGATATTGCACATGACAGGCATTTTTTTGATTGCAGCGGCAGTCATTCTGTCCGGATTCATTATCAGTGATGTCGCCTATGATCCGTTTATGGAGGATTCGCAGTCGATGCTTTTCTTCACGATCGGCACATACCTCACCACTCCGTTTTTTTGCTTCATCGGCGGATTCATTTTGCTAGGCATCGGCAAGTTGATCGACTTGCAGGAGAAACACAATGCCATAGTGGCCGAGCGGCTCGACATCATTTGCCAAAACGGTACAGCGGGCGAACATGCACGCGAAGAAAACGAGGCCGCCCAACTTACCGCCCGCACGGTTGAAACAGATTCATTCACTCTTCCTGCAGCCGAGGATCGAAAATATTGGAACGGCTGAAAAACGGCTTTCTTGAGAAAGCTGTTTTTTGTTTGATCAGTCGACAAGTTTGTTTCGGTGGGCGTAGATTGCGGCTTGTGTCCGGTCGTCGACTTCAAGCTTGGAAAGGATGTTCGTCACATGCGTTTTAACTGTTTTAATGGTGATATATAATTCTTCGGCAATACCTTTGTTTGTCTTGCCCTCTGCTACAAGTTTGAGGATTTCCAATTCTCTTGCCGTCAGCGATTGATGAAGGGGCTGTTCGCCGGCTGAATGTCTCAGCTTGGACAACACTTTTCCTGCGACTTTGGCTTCAAGCTTTGGTTCTCCGACGCTCGCAGCCCTGATCGCATCGGCGATTTCACTCGCTTTCGACGTTTTCAGCAAATAGCTGAGCGCTCCGGCTTCGATGACCGGATAGACCTTGTCATCATCAACGAAGCTCGTCAGAACGATGATTTTCGGATCGGCAAGCTGCCGGCATATTTGTTTCGTGGCCTCAATTCCGTCCATCCCTTCCATCACAAGATCCATCAAAATCACGTCGGGTTTGGTTTCAAGCGCCAATTCAACGCCGCGCTTTCCGTCTGATGCCTCCCCAATCACTTCAATATCAGGCTGGGATTCCAGGAAAGCGGCCAGCCCCATTCTCACCATTTCATGATCATCAATTAACAATACTCGAATCACCTTTTAAGCCTCTCCTTTTTGTTGTTCAAAAATCGGAACCTTTACATCAACCTGTGTTCCTTTTCCCGTAAATGAAATGATTTCTGCCACTCCGCCGACTTCGCTGGCTCTTTCCTTGATCGAGTTCAGCCCGTACGAAGATGTTTTGACGGCATCCATCTTAAATCCTTCGCCATTGTCAATGACTTTCAACTGGAGCTGTTTGTTCCTGAGCAGCAGTCTGACGGTGACTTTTGTCGCTTTTGAATGCCGGAACACGTTTGAGAGCGCTTCTTGAACGATCCTGAACAGGTGGTCTTCCACACCTTTCGGAAGTTTGCCCGCATCCTCAATCTCCCAATCGATGTCGATCGACTGTTTCGCTTTAAATTCTTTCAAAAGGTCTGCAAGCCCTTCTTGTAGACCTTTCCCTTCAAGCGTAACAGGTCGCAAATGCAAAAGGAGCGCCCTCATTTCATTCTGGGCATCGGCCGCCATTTTTTCGACCATTTTCAGCCTTTGAGCGAGCTTTTCATCAGCCGCAGCATCGATTCCCTCCAAAACAGCTGAAGTCATCATGGAAATCGCAAACAGCTGCTGGCTCACCGCATCATGCAATTCGCGCGCGAGACGCTGCCGCTCTTCGGAGATCACCGATTTTTTCATTTGATCCTGCCATTCCGCTCTCTCATTGGACAGCTTTTGCAAAGAGGCAACCTGTCTTTCGATCCGTTCGGCCATCTCATTGAGCTGGTCGGCGGCCAGCCCGATCTCATCGTCTCCAAGCGATGGAATCCGGTAGGCAAAGTTGCCGTTTTCGTACTTTAGAATAGACTCGATCAGCTTTTCAAGCCGTTTTTTCAGCTGATTGCCGAACATATAGCCTGAGCCGAACCCGACAGCTGTGCTGATCAATGCGAGAAGCGCGATAAACGGAATCCCGAACCACCTGGAAACGATGAGCACCCTCGGATCCAGCTGGTAATAAAACAGCATAAAGCCCAATACAGCAAGAAAAATCGTAAAGCTGACACCAAGGGATAAGCGGACGGCGCGCCATTGAATGTTTGCAAGTCTGTTCGTTCTCATATGAACCGCACATCCACATCGCCGATAAACAGCGAAATCGAAATTTTGACCCGTCGTGCCGACTGCTCGTAATTCTCTGTCTCGGAATAGATTTGATTGCCGATGCCGCTTTTTCGGCCGCCGATGACGTCAATGTCTCCAACGAATGCAGAAGAGCTGATGGACACCTCAAGATCGGACGGAATGTAAATATCGACATCTCCGATCAACCCCGTAATGACGATGGTGTTTTCTCCCTCTGAAATAATCGCCTTTGACAAATCGATTTTCACGTCACCGATAAACCCGGAGATATTCAAGTCATTTAAGTCAAAAGGTGTTTTCATCAATTTTACATCACCGAAAAAGAAGCTGCGCTGGCCAGGGCTGTTCTTCTCCTGAAGCGGCTTGAAATCCGCCTTTTCCTTTCCCCTGTCTTTCGGCTTATGGCGGTCAAATACCGGCTGATTTGTCACCAGCCGGTACCCCGCATAAATTAAGAAAGCGGCAAAGAAAAAGCCGAACAGGCTGAATGTAATGCTGAAGATGTCTTTCAGCAGCAGAAAGCCTGCAAAAATATACATGACAGACCCGAGCCAGCGGCGGGAATATTTGTGGAGAAAATACCCGGCAAAAAGAAAAGCGAGCGGCCAGAATAACGCGTCTCCAAGCCCGCTGTTTTGCAAAAATATGCTGATTCCGAAGAGTACGATGATCAGTCCGATCAGCTGGTTTTTTGTAAGACGCATGCTGACTCGAGCCCCCTTTCTTCTTGTCGATTACTCAATTGAGACATTCCCGCTCGTAATTGAGATGTCGATTTTATTTTTTCCATTTCCTTTTTTTCCAGTCAGCGTCCGCTTCTCATTGGCGACTTGGTCAAATGAATAGGAATGACTGATGTTTCCGCTTGTCGACTCGGCTTCAAGACTGATGTCGGCATCATCGGGCAGGCTGAGCTTGGTGTTTCCGGATGTCTGTTTGATGCTCAGAGAATCGTTGATCTCTGTAAAGGAAGCGCGCAAATTGCCCGAAGTCTGTTTGATGCTGAGTTTGCCGGTGACATTTTCAAGTTTTGTATTACCGGATGTGGAGCGGATATCAGCAGCTGCCGTTTGAACGTTTTCCAGCCTGACCGATCCTGACGTCCCTTTTACAGAAAGGTCTTCCGCCTGAAGGTCATCGGCCTTGAGGCTGCCGCTTCCCGACTTTAAGGCTACATTTCGCAAATGCAGACCGCCGCCGGACAGTTTGACATTTCCGCTTCCAGAAGAAATCGACAGATCATCTTTATATTCAGAAGGGATCTTGACAATCAGCTCATTTTTCTTCCAGAAAAACGGCCAAAAGCCTTTCGAATGAGCGGAAAGCTGAAGAGTACGCCCCTGTTCGGACGAATCAAGCCGGACGTTTTTTCCTGAAATCTCGGCTTTTATATCATCGCGGTTTTCAGCTTGAATGTTGACTGTTATACTCTTTGCATCAATGTCAATTTTATCGATGTCTTCCGCCTGTGCATGATATGTGCGGGCTGACTCTTCATCGAAGCCGAAGAAAGAAAAGCCTTCACGCCCATTAAACATCATGCCTGCAAGGATGAGAATGCCGGCGATGATCAGCAGTTTTCCAACCGTTTTTTTCATTTAGAAAACCCTTTCGGCTAGTAAGTGTATGCTCCTTATTATAAGGAAAATGGTCTTTGAAAGAAATCAAAAATTGCATAAGGGGCTGTGAGAGCCCCTATTCGTTTATGCATTTCCCGCAGGTGTCTGCTTTTCCAAGCCTGTCTTTTTAGCCCTCATTTTTTCCAGCTCTTCTTCCACTTCTTTTGCATATTCAAGGCGGCCGAATGGGCTGCTTGATGAAGCTGATAATTCAGCATAGCTGTTCACCCTTGTTTCCATCTCTTCAATCCGGTTTTCCATTCTCATAAATTCCCGGTAGGCGCTTTCGCTGTCGATTTTATTAAATGATGCATTCATATGTTCTTTCGCTTTCACCGCGTTTGCCCTGGCGATCAGCGCATGCTTTCGGTCTTTGATATCGCGCAGTTTAACCTCAAGTGTCTCCAGCTGTTCCTTTAATTCAGCAAGCTGCTTTTTCGCGTGCTGGTGAGCGTCCTTGTATTCAGCAGCTTTTTCTTCAAAATACTTCATTTCTGAGAGCGCCTTTTTAGCAAGTTCTTCTTCACCCGCATCAAAAGCGAGCTGAGCCTGGTTTCTTCGCTTGACAGCAAGCTTTTCGGCTTCTTCCACTTTTCCTTTAAAACTATGTTCAATTGTCTGCTGCTTGACGATGGTATGCTTCGCCTTGGCGATATCGCTTTCCATGTCGCGTACGTATTGATTCAGCATCACCCGTGGGTTCTCCAGTTTATCCAATCCTTCATTTACTGATGCGACAAACATGTCTCTGATTCTTTTTAAAGCCATGATCTCGTCCTCCTAAAATATTATTTATTCTTTTTCAAAAAGTCTTCCCACTCTGCATCAAAGCCTGTGTCATATGAAGCTGCGGAAGGCTCCGTTTTCTCTGAATAAAGGATGTCATCCTGTTTGTCATCTTGCTTCATCATTTTCCATCCGAAATAAACCATCGCTGCAGCAACCGCGATGCCGATCAGAAACGGCAATGACCCTCCCAAAAACATGATGCCGAAGATCGCGGCCAGTACCGCGGCAAACTGGCGTCCTTCCTTCCATTTTTTCACGGAATAGAATAGAAGCAATGCTCCAATAGCACCTGTAACCAATCCGCCGAAATGGCCTCCGCCGAAGAACAGGGAGACGCCAAAAAGGATTAGAAAAAAGCCGATGATGGACTTCCCATTTATATTCATATTTGCTCCTCCTTTCTCGTTCATGTCTTTACTATAGTCAATTTCAGGCTTCGACAAAACGAGTCACAGATTGATTTTGCCGTACGACCAGGGTCGTATGGCACATCGGACCCGCTCGCATAAAAAGACCGCTCATCTCAGCGAGAGAGCGGTCTTTCTGCAGGTTGCCTTGCTATGATTCAACTTTAGGATTCCAGCCGTCCAATACGTTTTCAATTGTCCATTTCTCAGCCTCATGATCGGCAAGCTGCCTTCGGGCCTCATGCGAAATCGCACCCGGACCCGTATTCCCGTATTCGTACAATCTGGCATCGGCCGCAGAAAAGCCCGACATATCCGTCCATCCTTCAGGCTTGATGTGTGCGCCTAAATCGCAGCGGTGATATAGCACACTGGCGATGGCGTCGGGGTCTCCTCCCGGATGCCATGGGCGCCCGAGGTATACCGTTCCATCTGCGGCATCGCTTGTCACTCTGCAGTTTGTTATCAATAAACCGAACGGCTTTGCGATATGCGTGCTCGCAGCTGTCACATAACCGTTGTTTGTAGCGGACCCGCGGTCAGCGCTATGGATCTGGCACTCTTCAAACACAGCTCTTGCTCCTCCGAAAATGAAATCGACATCGCCTTCTATATAGCATTGATAAAAATATTGTGTACCGTCATTGACAAACAGTGTATCTTGTCTGCCTATAAACCTGACATATTTGAACGTCATCCTGTTTCCTTTCGCATAAACCGCCACCGCTTGCGTATCGGTCGTGTCGACTTTCGTGCGGTCGAACGAGTTTTCAAACGTCAAATTTTCGGCTTCAACATGATCCGCATAAATAAACACGCTTGAACTTCCGGTCGTGCCGTATTTCCCTCCTCCTTCCTTTTCTTTTCCGGCATAGTTGTCATACGTAATCACAGTCTCGTAACGATTTTCGCCGATCAGCTTCACAAACGGCTTTGTAGCCGGAATATGAACGACTTCTTTGTAAACTCCTTTTTTAATGAATATCACTTTCTGTTCCCGACTGTACTCAGGCAAAGCATCGATCGCCTCTTGAACGGTTTGAAATTCGCCGTCTCCATCCTTCGAAACCGTCAGCCGTATAGCAGCTGCCTCCCGATTAACCACTTGAACACTCCCTCTCTTTGAAAACGCTTACTTAAAGTTTACGACAAAAAGCCGTTTTCCCCTGCCGGAAAACGGCTTGATTTGATCAATCGGCCCGTTTCTGTTAGATAACGATTGGCGGATGGCTCATTCATGATTTTTTCTTTGTCCGGAATACATCAGCGCTTCGTTCATATTCGACATCCACTTCCCCGAGACGGTGATTGACAATGCGCGCCGCCGCAAATAAATAATCGGACAGCCGGTTGACGTATGGCAGCGCAAGCGGCGGAATGTCTTCTTCTTTGGCCAAAGCGACAATCTTTCGTTCAGCTCTTCTGATGACCGTTCTCGCCGCATGCAAAAATGATGCCGCTTCTGTTCCGCCCGGAAGAATAAACTTGGTCAGCTGCGGCGCTTCCTCGACATAGGCATCAATTCGTTCTTCAAGCATGGTGATTGATTCAGCCTTGAGCTTGCCTTCTTCCTGAACATTGACATGCGCCAAATCACTGCCGCAGTCGAACAGCTCATGCTGGATGGCGGTCAACTCTGACAAAATATCATGAAAGAGCGCCTCTTCTGCTTTTAAATAAGACTGAGCCAGCCCGATGAAACTGTTTGCTTCATCCAGTGTGCCGTACGCTTCCACTCTAAGATGATCTTTATCGGCCCTTCCGCCAATTAAACTCGTTTTTCCCCGATCGCCTGTTTTTGTATAGAGTTTCATTTCATACTCCTCTCTTTACCACTTGTCTCTATAGTATACCCTGTTTATAACGGCTGCATAGATCGTTTCATTATGAAACACAAATTTCCGGAACAATCATTGAAACAAAGTATCGTTGAATAAAGAAACACTCGCTTTTATAATAGAATTGTAAACGGTTTTATTCAAAGACAGGTGGGATGAGGATGGAATTTAATCAGCAAACGGCCATTATCACAGGTGCAAGCCGCGGCATCGGCAGAGCCATTGCGGAGTTGCTTGCGGATAAAGGGGCAAATGTCGTTATCAATGGGACAAACGAAGAATTGCTCAAGTCCCTGTGTACACAATTGAATACTGAGAGAAAGTGCGCTTCTTATGTTGCCGGTGATGCAAGTTTGCCAGAAACAGCCTCGCTTCTCATCGCTGAGGCAAAACAGCGGTTTGGGCGGATCGATATTTTGGTCAACAATGCCGGCGTTAATTTGCGCAAAACGACCGTTGATACGTCGCTTGAAGAATGGAAAAGAGTGATAGATTTGAATTTAACCGGCACCTTTCTCATGTGTCAGGCTGTCATCCCGGAAATGATCACGCAGGGCGGCGGAAAAATCGTGAACATGAGCTCTACGACGAGCAAAACACCGCATCACAATGCCTCTCCTGCTTACGGTGCATCGAAAGCAGGCATCAACTATTTAACGATGCATTTGGCAAAGGAGCTTGCTGAACACCGCATTCATGTCAACGGCGTCTGCCCGGGACCGATTGAAACGGATATGAGCAAGCAGTGGAGCGAGGAGTACCGCGCAGCAGTCGTCGAACGGATTCCGCTGAAAATGCTCGGCTCACCAGAGCATGTCGCAAACGTTGTCGCCTTTCTTGCCTCTGACAAATCTGACTTTATGACAGGCGAAACCATTAATATTAACGGCGGCACCTATATGAACTAAAAAGAAGAGCCTCCTTAATCGGAAGGCTCTTCTTTTTTTATGCATGCCGCTCACGCGTACCGGACAGCATGATCGCCTGTCTCACCGCTTCTTCTATACTCGCAGGATCGGCTTTGCCGGTTCCCGCAATATCAAAGGCTGTTCCGTGGTCAACACTCGTACGGATAATCGGCAGGCCGACTGCAATGTTCACACCGGCTTCAAGGCCAAGCACCTTAATCGGGCCGTGTCCTTGGTCATGATACATAGCCACCACTATATCAAAGTCGCCTCTCACTGCTCTGAAGAAAAGCGTGTCAGCGGGCAGCGGACCGAATGCCTGTATACCTTCACTTTGTGCGCGTTCAACGGCAAGGACAATTTTCTCTTCCTCTTCTCCATGTCCATCTCACCGGCGTGAGGGTTCATGCACACGGCGATTTTAGGCTGCGGAATGCCTTCGCGAATGAGCGTGTCATGCGCCAATTGAATTGTCGTTACACCCGTTTCGCATTACGAGAGAGTCCGTTCAAACGATTGGGACAGCCCCTCCAACTTAAATCATAAATGATGCAATATAGGGATACCATTCATTTCATCAAGTGCCGCGCGCGCTCGTTCAAACGGCTTTATTCTTGACCGGCAGCGGCCCACGTTTCCGGAACACGTACATAGTCAATCACTGCCAAAATAAACGTTATGATCGAACCGCTTAAGACATCCACCCAAACTCCCCCTTTGTTTGTGAGCCTCTTACAGGCTCATGGTGAAAAACATGTACAGATCCGGGCAGCCTACATATCCAGCAATTTCAAATAGACAGCTTCAATCTCCGCAACAGACATCGGCTTTGGATTGTTATCCATGAGCCTTTTGACGTCGGCAGCCGCCTCAGCAAGCGATGGCACATCCTCTTTTGATACCCCGAATGTCTTTAAATTTTGCGGAATATTTAAATCGGCGGTCCACTCTTCAATTTTTCGTATAACCCGCTCTGCTTGGCTGGACTTCGAACCTTTTGGCTCGATTCCAATTACGCCGGCCACGTCCGAAAGGCGGTCAGTTACATGATCCGCGTTGAAGGCCGTTACATGCGGAAGCAGCATTGAATTGGCCACACCGTGCGAAATCTTGTATTTTCCCCCTAGAGGGTAAGCCATCGCATGAACCGCCGCTGTTCCTGCGCTTGTCAAGGCCATTCCGCCATACATGGCGCCAATGAGCATTTTTTCTCTCGCCTCCAGGTTATCTCCATGATGGTAGGCCTGCTGAATGCTGGAGGAAATCAGTCTCATAGATTCAAGCGCAAACATGTCGCTGAATGGATTTGCTTTGTTGGAAATATAGGATTCGAGTGCGTGTGTAAATGCATCCATTCCGGTTGCAGCTGTGATTGCCTTTGGAAGTCCGGTCGTCAAAACTGGATCTAAAATCACAAGCGACGGCAGCAGATAGGGACTGACTATACCAATCTTTAATTCTTTCTCAGTGAACGTTACAATCGCATTCGGCGTCACTTCTGACCCTGTTCCGGATGTTGTCGGAATCAGCACAAGCGGAAAGCCGGGCTTTTCAACGAGATTCGTGCCAATCAAAGCAGAAATCGGTTTTTCATTTGTTTTCAGAACAGAGAGGATTTTAGCCGCATCAAGCACACTGCCTCCGCCAATTCCCAAAATCGCGTCATGGCCTCCTTCAGAAAAAAGCTGAAAAACCTGTTCGATATTTTGCTCCGTCGGCTCAGGCTGTATATCCGTGTTGACTTCACTTGAGATGCCTTTCTTTGCAAGCCCTTCTTTAATTTGGTCTGCATAGCCGAGAGAGACGATCGACGGCTGAGTTAAAATAAACACCGAACGAATCTGATTCAATCCAATTTGATCTAAGTAATCGCCGAGCAAATTGAGTGAATGTGGACCAGCCTCAATTCGGGCGGCCGTTTGAAAATGATAAAGCGTTTTCATAATCTTACTGCTCCTTTGCCAGTTTTGCTTCAATTCCGTAGCCTTCCAGCATCTTTTTCACTTTTAGCAGCGGCTCTCCCGACAGTTCTGCAATCGGACGTTTAGGCGGTCCGACGTCGATGCCGGCAAGCTCCGCTGCTTTTTTTAGCGGCGCCGGCAGTGAACCGAGTGAAAACGTATCACGGAGCGGCTGCAGCTGCTGTTGATAGTGCTCGCTCTCTTCAATGTTTCCTTGTTTAAAAGATTCATAGATTGAAACAACGGTGTGCGGAAACACATTGGCTGTGGCAGCCACAGCTCCTGTCCCTCCCGCCTTCAATGTGTCTAAGATCAGCGAATCAGTTCCTGCCAGAACGGAAAAGGACTGTTCTTTTGTACGCTCAAGATACGCCTTAATATTGGCGAAGCTGCCGCTGCTGTCCTTAATGCCGATGATGTTCGTCAATGCCGCCAGCCTTTCAACTGTTTCGGGCTCCAATGATACGCCTGTTCTCGACGGAATGTTGTAGAGCAGGACAGGAAGCGCGACATTTTCGGAAATCGTGCGGAAATGCTGATACAATTCCTCCTGCGAAGGTGCAACAAAGTATGGCGTAATAATCGAAAGAACATCCGCTCCAAGATCCGCCATTTGATTGGATAAAGAAATGGTCGCCTCAGTACTGTTTTCACCTGCTCCGATGAAAACAGGCACTCGTTTATTAACCGCTTTTACAACTGTTTCGGCAATTTGAAGCTTTTCCTCTTGCGAGAATAAATGAAATTCGCCATTTGTCCCTAAAGCAAAAATGCCATGGACGCCTGAATCAATTAGACGATTCACCAGCTTTTCGGCTGCGCCCGGATGAAAGGCCTGTTCTTTTGTAAGCGGTGTCAGTATGGCAGGGATAATTCCCTCTACTTTCAAGTGACTTCGCTCCCTTCTGTTGCATTTTTAAACAATCAAATAGTAAAACGCTTTCTCGAAAAAGGTGTTTTGATTAATTAAGCAACATTTTTTAGGTTCGGAACAAAAGAGTAAAATCTCTCCTTCAGCTGATGCGTTTTAAAACAATAAAAAAACCTGTCAAAAGACAGGTCAATTTAATCTTTTAAAGCTTTCACACAAGCGGCTGTTTTATTTTGAATTTGTGTCAAAAAAGCGGTTTGATCCGCTGACCGGCCGGATTGAGTGGCCGCTACAAGGACATCACTACACGGAACATGATGCTGGGCTGCGGCAAATGCCGCAGCGCTTATCGCCTTCACAAATTGACCATCCTGCAAACAGCCGTCAACTAACACCCACATGATCAAACGCCCCATCGTGTCTTTCATACCGACGATGCAAAGATCACCGCTTTCCGACACAATATGGCAGTCAGCCAATTCAGCATCATGTTGGATAAACAGCGTTTCCTGTTCAAAAGCTGACGAGCCATGCGGCCATCCAGAGTTATTTCCGCTGTCGAAAATAAGTTTTCGTCTCCAAGCAAAGCCCCTTTCTGAGGACAGAAGCCGCAGCGGGCGGTCTGCCAAAAATGCGATGCCGTGCGGCAAATATTGTTCAATTCGCTCTTTTAAAAAGAGGGGCTCGGTTTTCCGCGGGATGTTTTTCGCCATAATTGTAAACTGCGGATTTGAACGCTGAGGATGGTCCAGTCCAGTGATGTCCGTATCATACACTCGTCCGATGCGCCCAGCAGAAAGAGCTGCTTCCGGGCGGTCAAGAACTTCTGCTTTTCCATCTTTTAATAGCAGCAGACGGTCACAGTATAAACTCGCAATATTCACATCATGAAACACCCCGACCACTGCGAGTTTGGATGCAGCCGTTTCTTGTTTCATTAAATCAAGCAGACTCTTTTGAAATGACAAATCGAGAAAACTCGTCGGTTCATCAAGCAGCAAATATTCGGGTTCCTGGGCAAGTGCCTGCGCTAAATACACCCGCTGCTGCTCTCCGCCGCTCAGCTCATGGATGGATTTTTGGGCGAAGCGAAGCGTGTCTGTCTGCTTCATCACCCTCTTCACGATATCATGGTCTTCCGCCGTCAGCTGCCGAAAAAGGCCTGCTTGATACGCGTAGCGGCCAAACTGTACCGTTTCCTCCACCGTAAAGGAAAAGGCCTGCTCCGTTTTTTGAGGAAGGACCGCCATTTTGCGAGCGAGCTCCTTCGTTTTGTACTCCCCGACTGAACGGCATTCAAGCAGCACCTCGCCGCTTCGGGGGGCAATTGTTCCCGACAACATTTTCAGCAAAGTGGTTTTTCCGCTGCCGTTCGGACCAAGAATTCCTAAAAATTCACCCGGCTTTACAGCAAAACTGATATCCTGTAAGACATCCGTTTTTCCATATCCGCCGGACACCCGGATGACATCAATCATGAACTCGCCCTCCCCGGTAGCGCCGAATTAATATAAAGCCGAAAACAGGTGCCCCTATCAATGCGGTAATAATGCCGATCGGCAGCTCGGACGGCTCGATAATGGTTCTCGACAAAAGATCTGACAGCACGAGGAACGAAGCGCCGTTCAGCATCGAGAGCGGCAGAAGATGACGGTGATCCGTAATCGACAGAAGCCGGATAAAATGCGGAATGACGAGGCCGACAAAACCAATGGTTCCAGACACAGCAACCGCACTGCCGGTTAAAATAGCTCCCGCCAACAGAACGATATATTTACTCCGCTTCACATTCACGCCGAGCAGCCTCGCTTTTTCCTCGCCATAAGTCATCACATTCAGTTCCCTCCCGCTGATCAAAAGCGCGGCAGCGCCCGCAGCAAAAAAGGGCAGAAACAACGCGACATAGCCCCAGCCCCTCATCGATACGCTCCCGAGCAGCCAGTGGACGATCGGTTTTAAATCATCGCCGGTCAAAGCGATCATGAGAGAAATAAGCGCACCCAAAAACGAACTGAAGATGATCCCTGTTAAAATCAAAGCGGACAGGGTCAACGAAGGGTGTACGAGCCGCGCAAAAAACAAAACCAAAAAAATCACGATAACAGCCGCAGCAACGCTTAAAAACGGCAGTGTAAAACTTCCGATCACCGGCAGCTGAATCCCAAAAAACAGCGTGACCACGGCACCGACGGCCGCGCCAGACGAAATGCCAAGCGTATATGGATCCGCGAGCGGGTTTTTCAAGAGCCCCTGAAACCCGGCTCCCGCGGCAGCCAGACCCGCGCCGACAAGAGCGGCCAAAACCACCCTCGGGAGCCTGATTTTCATGATGATGTTCGCCTCTGTCGGATCGGGATTTAACCCTTGAATGCCAAACCATTCTTCCAAAAAAACCTTCATAATAGAAGGAATGGGAATCTCCAAAGATCCGATAGAGATTCCCATAAGAACGGATGCCGACAAAAACAGCAGGCTGAAGGCATATGCCGCAAAACGGTTATTTCTTAAAAACGTCAGGGTAAATATGTTCAGCAAGCTCTTCGACCCCTTTGATCAATCGCGGCCCCGGACGGGTCACGAGGTCAGGGTCCACGTCGTATACTTCATTATTTTTGACGGCTTTGACACCGCTCCAGCCGCTCCGTTTTTTAATTTCGCTGACAGCGGATTCGCCGTTTGTCGTCACGATCGCATCGGGATTCAGCTTGACGATCGCTTCTTCCGTTATCTTGGCCCAGCCTTTCTGCGCGGAAGCAGCATTTTCCGCATGGATCGCTTCAAGCATTTCATTCATAAAGGTGCCTTTTCCGGTCGTATAAATGTCCGGAGCCGGAGACACTTCGACAAATACTTTCTTTTGATCTGCTTTAGATATGGCTGCCGCTTTTTCTTTTATGCCAGCCAGGTCAGATTTCATGCTCTTGACCAGGCTCGCTGCTTGATCCTCTGCGCCTGCAGCCTTTCCGATCATTTCGATCGACCGGTACGTCTCTTCAAAAGAGGCCGCATCATTTACAGTCACCACCGTAATTCCTGCATCTTTCAGCTGCTTCAGCCCTTCTTCGGCACTCTGCATGCTGGAAGCGTGGGCCAGGACCAAGTCGGGGTTTAACGAAATGATTTTTTCCGTATTAAATTCCATGCCCCCGATTTTTTCAACGTTTTTCACTTCTTTTGGATATGTATCAAAATCCGTCACGCCGACGACTTTTTTCCCCAGGCCGAGGGCGTATGTAATTTCGGTATTGCTCGGCATCAGAGAGACGATTTTCTTCGGTTCTTTTTCAATTTTGACCTCTTGTCCTGAGGCATCTTTTATGGTGACCGGAAACGCTTCAGCCGCCTTCTCCTGTTTTTGCTCGTCTGCCGGTTTTTGCGCTTGGCCGCAGCCGCTAAGGACGCCGGCAGCCAACAGCAGCGACAGCAATAAAAGCCCAAACTTCTTCATCCTGCTTCCTCCTCGGGATAAAATAAAAACATCTCTACTCAGTAAAGATGCAGCAAACCAAGAACGTACAAATAAGTGCACATCACTTATACGCATCTGTCCTCGCAGATTACGCGGTCATCATCCAGGCGGTTATTCCGGCTATTGGTTCATCGCTCCCGGCCTGTCCGAACTACTAAGCGGAGCTCTCGCCGGCTTCCCCTCTTAAGCTGCCGATCAGCAGCGCCTTTCTGACTCATTCGTATCCTAATTTCGGAATTATTATACTATAATCGACACAGGTCTGTATATGAGATTCTGAAAAGGAGATTTTCAGCTGAAAAACGTTGTTTTTGCTAAAACAATTACGATATATTGCATATAGAGAAAGGGTGATTTTATGCCGATACCGAAAAACTATACGCCTCAGGTCAGACTTTCAGCAAAGGAAAAAGCGTTTCACCAATTGCAGCGCTGGATTGTAGACGGAACCCTTGAACCCGGCGAAAAAGTCACGGATGTCGATCTGGCCGAAGCGCTCGGCGTCAGCCGCACACCGGTCAGAGAAGCGCTTCAGCTCCTTGAATCCCAAGGGTTTGTGGAAATGAAGCCGGGAAAAGAAACAAAGATCACGCTCATTCATCCCGATGATGCGCTGGCCGTCTATCCTCCGCTCGCACATCTCCAGGCTTTGGCGGCAGAACTGGCTGCGCCGCTTTTGACGGAAGAAGAGATCGCCGAGCTCAAAAAACTCGCTGCTCAATACGAAACCGCGTTTAAAGAGGAAAGGAACCACGATGCAGCTGAACTGGACGAACAGTTCCACCATTTGATTACAGAAGCGGCTAAAAACCCGTATGTTCTTCAGTTTTCTGCCGTTCTGCAGCTTCATGTCAGACGGATGAAGTATGTGTTTTTCAATCGGCCTGCTGCTCCGAAAATGCAGTCCGCCGCCGAGCATTGGAAAATCATCGCCGCTTTTGAAAAAAACGATCCGAAATTGGCGGCTGAAGTGATGAAAAGGAATTGGCTCCGTCCGATGGAAGATATTCATAAAGTTTTAAAAGGCAGGGAACAATAAAGCGCCAAGCACGATTTTCGACCGCGGTATCCAGCTGCGATATACTGTTTATTAGATGTTTTCTTTCATCTTAACTCTGAAACAAGGATTGATGGCATATGGATTTAAAGCTGAAAAACAAACTCGTGCTCGTAACGGGTTCTACTGCTGGTATTGGAAAAGCAACGGCGGAAGCCTTTTTGGCGGAAGGCGCCGAGGTCATCGTAAACGGACGGACAGAAGAAAAGGTCCAGTCGGTCGTTGATGAGCTTTCCCGGCACGGAAATGTTCACGGAATTGCCGCTGATTTATCCGATCCTGAAGAAAGCAGGGCACTGGTCGAAAAAACCGCTGAAATCGGGGAGCTTGATGTCCTCGTCAATAATATGGGCTTCTTTGAAGTGAAGGATTTTACAGACGTGACAGACGAAGAGTGGCTCAAATATTTTGAAGTAAATGTTTTAAGCGCCGTTAGGCTTTGCCGCGCGTTTTTGCCGGCCATGCTGAAGCGGAATAAGGGAAGGGTTCTCAATTTGGCAAGCGAGGCCGGCATTAAACCGCTTCCGCAGATGATCCCTTATTCCATGACAAAAACCGCTTTGATCAGTTTGTCAAGAGGTTTGGCCGAAATGACAAAAGGGACAAATGTGACCGTCAACTCTGTTCTTCCGGGACCTACCTGGACGGAAGGCGTCGCCAATTATATGGAAGGTGCCGCCGCTCAGGAGAAAACCGATTTAGACACCTTTGTCAAAGATTATTTCAAAGTGAATGAGCCGACTTCTTTGATTCAGCGCTATGCAAAACCGGAAGAAGTGGCGAGTACGATCGTCTACCTCGCTTCCGAAAAAGCTGCGGCTATCAACGGTTCAGCTCAAAGAGTGGAGGGCGGAATCATCCGCTCGATTTAACCGAAATCCTCTGCCGGTCGGCAGAGGATTTTTTCCTTTTGGTTAAGAACCCTGCTTCAGACCTCCCGTCAGCCTTTCGCGGTCATCCGGCTCAAAGCCGTTCAGCCGTTTTAAACATGATGCACGCCAATTTGCCGACAGTTCCTCCACCTCGAGAAGTTTTTTGATGCCCTCAATATCGTTCTTTTCATGATGCTTGATGCGATTTGCGTATGAAATCGTAATGCCTTTAGGGTGGCGTGAGATTCGTTTCAGACCATGCTCCTTACAGACGAACCCTTCTTTCAGCACGCGAAAGTAAAAACCCGTAAATCCGGTATCTTGTACCTTCAGTATCATGTCCGGCATACCGTACCTTACGGTTAGTTTATAGCAGGGCTGCCTCGGCTGGCTCACCTGTACAACAGCTGCACCCAGCTGAAAGATGTCGCCGATATGAACGTCATCCTCCAGCAGACCCTTGATCGTTAAATTTTCGCCAAATGCTCCGTATTCCAGCTTTCTTTGCAGTTCCTTTTCCCAAAAGAGATAATGTTCATACGGATAGACGCACACTGCTTTTTCCGCGCCGCCGTGATGAATGAGATCCCCCTGTCCGTCCCCCGTGAAATTAGTAGATGACAGGAAGATGGGGCCGCTTGCCGGCTTCTTGTATATTCCGGTAGACACAGCTTTATTTTGAAACTGAATTTCCTCTGGCTTCCCTACATTGATCGAAAGGATATCGGCATATTCCATTCATATCACCTCTTACATTCAAATGTCCTGCAAACCCCTTTTGAGATTTAAGTATAATCGACCTCTTACCATAAAACTATTCAATCGTTATTATAAAAACAATAGGTTAAACCTATCATTGGAATTCGGCTGTTTTTCAGATGGAGAGGAGGAAAGAGCATTGGAGCTAAAGCAATTGGAATACTTTATGGCATTGTGCCGGGAGCTTCATTTTACCCGCGCCGCCGAAAAACTGAATATCGCTCAGCCCTCGCTGAGCCAGCAAATCCGTTTGCTTGAACACGAAATCGGAATGCCTTTGTTTAACCGTTCAGGCAAACGCACCGTGATGACGGAAGCGGGAAATATTCTGCTCCAGCACTGTTACAATATCTTTCATGAACTGTCACAGGCGCGAGACGCGATCAGCGAGCTTCAAGGTTTAAAACGGGGAACGCTTAAAATCGGGGCGCTTTTGACCGTGGTTAATTATTTGCTTCCCCGGACCGTGGTCGAATTTCACCGCAGCTACCCCAATATTGAATTGTCTGTTTTAGGGCTGAGAACCGGGGATATTTACGACCGGCTGCTGCAAAATGAGCTCGACTTGGGCATTGTAGCCCAGCGGGTGGAACATCGTGACTTAGAAGCCGTCCCATTCCTTACCCAGCATCTCGCCCTCGCGGCGCCTGTTGACAATCCGGTTGCAAAGCGGCAGTTTGTCACGCTTGACGTGTTAAGGGAGATTCCATCCATTTTGCTGCCTGAGACGTATTTTTTGCGGCAGCTGATCAACGAAAAGTGCCGCACGCTTGGATTCGAGCCCCGGCCGGTCATGGAAATGACAACGATGGAATCGATCATGAACATGGTCGGTAAAGGCATCGGCGCCACCATTTTGCCGAAAGGCTATCTTAATGCTATTGGAAATAAATCCATTCAGACGATTCCGATACAAAAGCCGGATTTGACGACGGAGATCAGCATCGTTTACCGTAAAAACAAGCATATGTGCGCTGCAAGCCGGGTGTTTATGAAACTGCTGATTTCCTCGGTCAAAAGCGAAACCGCTGATGCGCCGCCGCGTTAAAAGAAAAATCCTCTGCATGTCTGCAGAGGATTTATGTTTAGGCTTTGTGTGAGTCATAGCGTTTTCCGTTAATATACAGATTCGAAAAAACGGGGTCTTTCACATGTTTCAGTTCCATCGGAACATCGACGCCGTCGATCTCGGAATCAGCCACTTTCAGCCCGGTGACCGGAGAGTGGTCGTATGCCAGCACCCTGATCCCGTATTGTCCGCCCATGCTTTTCAGCTGCTTAACATCAACCGTGCGGACGACAGGTTTGAAATCTCCGGCATCTCCTTCTTCATATTCCATATCGATGGCGATCACTTCGCGCTTCAAGCTTTTGACCGTATTTTTGTGAAAGTAGATGTTTTCAAGAACGCCGCCGCGCACCGAATTCGTTTTAATGCGGAGGGCTCTGTCCAAGTTCGGGCTGTCCATAAGATTGCCCTCTGCGATGACGTTCTTCACGCCGCCGGAAATTTCGCTTCCGATCGTGACCCCTCCATGCCCGTCTTTCATTTCGTTATGTTCAATGACGATGTTTTCCGACGGAATGTTGATCCTTCGGCCGTCCGCATTTCTTCCCGATTTGACGGCGATGCAGTCGTCTCCATTATCAAAATGGCAGCCCTTGATCACCACGTTTTTACACGATTCCGGGTTGACTCCGTCGGTATTGGGGCCGTGTCCGATGACTTTGATGCCGTCCACTGTCACATTCTCGCAAAGCACGGGATGAACTTGCCACATCGGCGAATTCAGCACAGTGACGCCTTGAATCAATATATGTTTGCAGCGATACGGCTGAATGAAATTCGGCCGCAAATAATGCCCTTTTCCAAACTGCCGCTCAGTGACCGGGATACCGCGCTCAGCCATTTCAAACAAAGCGTTCCGATCTTTTTCCTGTGAAGGCTGGCCGTTCGTTCCTCTTTTCCACGGCCACCAATGCTCGTCATCTCCTTGACCGTCAAGCGTGCCCTTTCCGGTTATCGCAATATTATCGGCTTCGTAAGCGTAGATGAGCGGTGAATAATTATAGAGCTCGACTCCTTCAAACCTCGTCAGCACAACAGGGAGATAATCTTCAGGGTTCTGACTGAATTTGATCACCGCTCCCTTTGCAATATGAAGATCCACATTGCTTTTCAATCTGAGCGCACCGGAAAGAAACACGCCTTCAGGAACCGTTACTCTTCCGCCGCCGGCTTGGTGGGCTTGATCAATCGCCTTCTGTATCGCTTCGGTCGAATCGTTTTTTCCGTTTTCGTCAGCCCCAAACGATGTGACATCAAATGAGCGATTCGGAAATACCGGAACCTTCAGCTTCTTTACAATCTCTTCTTTTATTTTCTGCAGACTCACGTTACCGCCCCCTTTATAATGTGACGCCTGTTTTAAATATCGCAAGCTCCCTGAAATCGTTTATCTCATTGTTCAGCTGCCTGCCGCTTGCGACTTCGATCAAATACGCTGTCAGCTCCTTCAAAACGTCATCTTCTGATCGGTCTTCGAGCACCTTTCCCGCATTAAAATCGATCCAATGGCGCTTTGCCTCATAAATCGCCGTATTTGTCGAAATTTTCATCGTCGGCACAAAGGTGCCAAAAGGAGTTCCCCGTCCTGTCGTAAATAAAACGATTTGACACCCTGCAGCGGCCAGTGCGGATGAAGCAACAAGGTCATTTCCCGGAGCACTCAGCAGGTTCAGCCCTTTCTTTTTCAAAACGTCCCCGTATTCAAGGACATCCGCCACCTTTGAAGTGCCGGCTTTTTGCGTACAGCCGAGCGATTTATCTTCCAATGTCGTAATGCCGCCCGCTTTGTTTCCCGGAGACGGGTTTTCATAGACGGGCTGCCTGTGATCGATAAAGTACTGTTTAAAATCGTTGATTAAGCGGACAATTTTATGAAACACTTCCTCATTTTCAGCCCGCTCCATCAATAGCGTTTCTGCCCCAAACATTTCAGGCACTTCTGTCAACACCGCCGTTCCCCCTTGGGCGATCAGAAAATCGGAGAGCCGGCCGAGCAGCGGGTTCGCGGTAATGCCGGAAAATCCATCAGATCCGCCGCACTTCAAACCGATTTTCAGTTCAGAAAGCGGAACATCTTCGCGGTGGTCACCTTTTGCATGCTTATAAATTTCCTTTAACAGTTTGACGCCTTCCGTGACTTCGTTTGATACCTCTTGGGAAAGCAGAAACTTGACCCGGCTGTGATCGTAATCGCCGAGCGCTTCGCGGAATTCGTGAATGCTGTTGTTTTCACAGCCGAGCCCCAGCACAAGGACACCGCCTGCATTCGGGTGGTTGACGGCATTCGCCAAAATCGTTCTCGTGTTGATATGATCGTCGCCAAGCTGTGAACAGCCGTACTGATGCTTTAATACGTGAACGCTTTCAAAAGGGGCGATGGAGCCGACCTCAGCCTTAAATTCTTTGATGATCAGCTCTGCAATGCCATTTACACAGCCGACAGTCGGGACGATCCATAGCTCGTTTCTGATCCCGGTTTTTCCGTCTTTTCGTTTAAAGCCTTTAAATGTAAGCGGTTCTTTTTGATAGCGGTTTTCCGTAAACTTCGGCTTGTAGCTGTATTCTTCGACACCGCCCAAATTCGTTTTCACATTTTTCGTGTGCACCCACTCTCCCGTCTGAATCATTTCAGTGGCGTGCCCGATCGGAAAGCCGTATTTGATGACGTTTTCATTTTCAGCGATGTCTTTTAAAGCAAACTTATGGCCTTTCAAAATCGGTTCCTTGATCACGATGGTTCGTTCTCCGACAGTGACCGTTTCACCGGTCTGCAATTCTCTTAACGCAATGCCGACATTATCTTGAGGATTGATCATCAAGCAGTCTTTCATTACATGTCCCCCAGCTCAGCCATTTGGCTTTTCATCATTTTTTCCAGCGCCTTCCTCATTCCCGTTTGTTTCATGTCCCTTAAATATTCAGCCGTCTTGTCCGTCAATCCGGGCATGTCGTTCAGATTTTGCCCCCACACTTTTTCAAACCCAAGAACATGGAATGCGATGTTCGAAACGTCTGTCTCTTCCGTCCAGAGCCGTTTGAGGAAAGCCAGCACCTCATCGTCGTCAGACAGCGGAATGGCCCCATCATCCCCATCCCGTTGGCCTCGGTAAAAATAAATTAAGGCGCTTAAAGCAAATACGGTTCGAGCCGGAAGTTTGCCTGTTCGTTCCGCATATTCCATTAAGACGGGCAAATTTCTGACTTTGAATTTTGCAAAGGAATTTAAGGAAATATCGATCAGCTTGTGACGGATAAACGGGTTTTTAAAGCGGTCGAGAATCTCTTCCACGTAGTTGTCAAGCTCGCTATCGGGCATATCGATCGTCTCGAGCACCTCCCGCTGGATCAGCTCTTTCACAAATGAGCCGATAAGCTCGTCTTCAGCCGCTTCGCGAACCGTCTCAAGGCCTGCCAAATAAGCGACCGGCGTCATCGCGGTATGGGCGCCGTTTAAAATTCTCACTTTTCTTATCCTGTACGGCGTCACATCCTGGACAAACTCGACATTCAGACCGGCCTCATGAAGCGGAAGCTCGTCTCGAAGCCATTTCGGCCCTTCAATCACGAACAAATGATACGGCTCCGCCTTCACCATCAAGGAATCGTGATAGCCGGCCGCCTCTTCAAGCCGGTGTGCATTTTCTTTCGGGAATCCCGGTACGATCCTGTCCACAAGCGTATTGCAGAACACGTTTGCCTCTTCAAGCCAATCGATGAACCCTTGTTCAAGCGCCCACGCGTTTGTATAGCGCAGCACAATGTCTTTCAGTATTTTCCCGTTATCCTCAAGCAGCTCACACGGGAGGATCACCAGACCTTTTTCCCTGCTTCCTTGAAAAGTCATGTATCGTCTGTATAAAAGTGCAGTCAGCTTCCCTGGATAGCTTTTCTGCGGACGGTCGGACAGACGGTCTTCCTCGATATAAATGATGCCGGCCTCTGTCGTATTTGAAAATACAAACCGCAAATCCGGCAGATCGGCCAGCTCCATAAATTCATCATAATGCTCATAGCTGCTGACGACTCTGCTGATTGATGTAATGACAGCAGAATCGCGAACCTCCCGTCCTTCCCGGAAGCCTTCAAGATAAAGCGTGTAAAGCCCATCCTGTTCTTGAAAGGCCGTTACTGAACCGCGGCGCGGAGGCACGACGACGGCACTGCCGTTAAAATCGGTTTCTTCATTCAATCTATGAATCTGCCAGTCAATAAACCCCCTCATAAAGTTACCTTCCCCGATTTGCAAAATCCGTTCGGGGCGGCTCGGCTTAGACCTTATCCGTTTGGACAGCCTCTCCATTTCAATCCCCTCCTCATTTCTGCACACGTTCACATTTTACAGCGCATCAAAAAAATGATGCTATAGATGCTTAACTGAATTGCGAATGATCAGCTCCGTGCTGATGAGCGTCTGCCCGCCTTCTGCCTGCGGGTTTTCGATCAATGACAGCAGGCTTTCCGCACCAAGCATGCTGATTTTTTCAGTCGGTTTTTTTACCGTCGTCAATGACGGTGTCGTATACGCCGAAAATCCGCTATCGTCAAAGCCGATAATCGACATATTGTCAGGACAGCGTTTCCCGTTTGCATAGAGGGCGTTCATCGCGCCGATCGCCATATCATCATTGGCGCAAAACAGGGCTGTCGGAGGATTCTTCAGCTTTAGCAGCGTTTCAGCCGCGCGAAAGCCGCTTTGCATCGTATAATCGCCTTGAACGAGGTATTCGCCGGGCATATCAAGGTTTGAGTCGCGAAGCGCGCGAAGAAAGCCTCCTTTCCTTTCTTGAGACGATTTAAAGCCTTCTTTCCCCTGCACCATGGCGATCTGTTTGTGGCCGTTTTTGATCAAGTATGAAGCAGCGAGGAAAGCGCCCTCGTGTTCATTCGCCAGTATATTGACAACGGAGTGCCCTTCGATTTTTCTGTTCAGCACGACGACCGGAATATTCTGTTTGAGGACATGCTCAATAAAAGCCTGATCCTGTTCGCTTTGGCTGATTAAAATCATGCCGTCATAGCGGTTGCGGTGAATGGATGACAAATCATGATAATCGTCGATTCCCCTGACAACCATATTATAGTTTTCATCGATCACCTTGTTGACGCCGCGCAGGATGTCTGCAAAGAAACTTGAAGACGTCCCGTCTGTCAGGCTTGTTAAAAACAGGCCGATCGTAAAAGACTTTTGCGTGACAAGGCTTTTCGCATTAAAATTCGGTTTATAATTCATTTCGGCTGCGATGTCGAGTATTTTCTTTTTCGTGTTCTCTTTTATCAGCGGACTGTTGTTCAGCGCTCTGGATACTGTGGTGTGCGATACATTCGCCAGCCTGGCGATATCTTTAATCGTTACTGACATTGTTTTTTACCCGCCTTTTCTTGCTGTTGTTACCATCAGTTTACCATATCAAAAGCGCTTTTTAGAAAGTGAAATTCCGCTATGTTCTCGCTTTGATTTCCGCGACCATTTCGGCGTGCTTCTGATCCGTCAAACGGTACAGGTAGCCGAGAACGAGAATGGCCGCCGTCAGCGCTGCTGCCGGATACAAAAGGAGAATCGCTTTAATGCCGAGCAGCGTCCCCGCTTTTTGGGCCGCATTCGGCACATAGCCGATGATGCTGAGACCGATCCCTGACAGGAAGCCGGAGAGCGACTGAGCCAGCTTTCTCGAAAAATTAAACAGCGAGTATACCGTTCCTTCTTTCCGTTCCCCTGTTCTCCACTCGCCGTAATCGATCGCATCTGATACGAATGCCCAGGTGATTCCGTTCGGAATGCTGATGCCGATGAAGGCGATGCTTGCGAGAATCGTAAAAACAAAGACATTGCCCGGTGCGAAAAAATTGATCAGATCGGCACAGACAGAAACCGCGAGCCCCAAAATGGCGGTATGCTTTTTCCCAAAAAGCTTCACGAGCTTCGGCAGCATGATGACGCCGATAAAGGATGAGCCGATGATGATGAAATTCATGTAGGCCATCAGTTCGGCGTTCCCGAGGTTATACTGCGCGAAATAAATCAGCATCGCGGATTTAAGGTTATAGGCTGAAATCGTAAAAATTGTCATGAATATTAGCGTAAGGAGCGGCTTGTTCGTAAAAAACGTCTTTGAAATCGCTTTGAATGTCACTTTTTCCTGTTTGTACTTCTCATCTTTTACGACGATCCGTTCCTGACAGTTCCTGTAGCAAATGTAGAAAAACAACACACCCAGAAAAGACATCAGCCCCATGACGACCGGATAGGCAACCGCAGGGTTGTCAAACCTGACAATCATCGGGATGACAACAATGCTCGTCACAAACAGGGCGCCCAGCGAGCCGGCTTGGCGAAAGGAAGCAAGCGAAGTCCGTTCCACCGAGTTTTGCGTCATGGCAGCCCCGAGCGAGCCGTAAGGGATGTTGACAAAGGAATAGCCGAGACCCCAAAGCATGTATGAGGCATAAGCGTAGATGAGTTTGCCCGTCGGTGACAGATTCGGCGAGATGAAGGTCAATATCGTCAAAATCGCAAGCACAAAGCTTCCGTATAGCAGATACGGCCTGAATTTGCCTTTCGGGCCGATATTCTTCCTGTAGTCGATCGATGTTCCCACAATCGGATCGACAAAAGCGGCGAAAAGTTTGCTCACAAGAAAAATGCCTCCGGCTGCCGCCGCCGGAATGCCGGCAACATCCGTAAAAAACTTCAGAAGATAGAGCTGTCCAAGGTCAAACATAAATCCGTTCCCAAAATCTCCAAAACCGTAAGAAACCTTTTCTTTTAAACTTAATTTCTCTTGAGTGACGGCGACTGTTTCGGTTTGTTTGTTCGTCGATATTTCCATGAAAAAGCAGCTCCTCTGCTAGCCAATTTGTGAATCTAAGCTTTCAAACGATCTTTCACTTCAAACTGGAAATAGTGTTTTGCATTTTCGTAGCAGATCCCTTTTACGATCCGGCCCAGCAGTTCGATATCATCCGGCGCTTCGCCGTTCTCAACCCATGTGCCGATAACATCGCAGAGCAGGCGCCTGAAATATTCGTGTCTTGTGTAGGAAAGAAAGCTGCGCGAATCAGTCAGCATACCGATAAAACGGCTCAATAGACCGATGTTGGCAAGCGATTTCATTTGTTCGAGCATGCCGTCTTTCGTATCGTTGAACCACCAGGCGGTACCGTGCTGGATTTTCCCCGGTATCCGGCCGTCCTGGAAGCTTCCGCAAAGGCTTGAAATCACGACATTGTCCCGCGGGTTTAAAGAATACAAGATCGTTTTTGGCAGCGCATCTTTTCGATCAAGAGAATCGAGAAAGCTGCACAAAGGCTTTGCGATATCCTGATCATTAATCGCATCATATCCCGTATCAGGCCCGAGCTTCCGGTACATTTTGCTGCTGTTGTTGCGGAGGGCGTTAATGTGGAGCTGCATCGCCCAGCCCTTCTCCGCATAGCATGTTCCCAAAAAGTGCAAGGTCAAGGATTTGAATTTGCACTCTTCCTCAGGCGAGGCGCTTTCCCCGTTCATCACCTTTGCAAAAATCGGGCGCACTTCGCTCTCATCTGTTTCCGTGTACATCATTTGATTGATGGCATGATCCGATATCCGTCCGCCTGCTTCATGGAAAAAGTCAATTCTGTTTTTAAGCGCTTTCAAAAAATCGTCATAATTCGCTATCTTCATACCGCTAGCTGTTTCAAGCTTTCTCACCCAGGCGGCAAAACCCTTTTGATTGATTTCCATCGCCTTGTCTGGCCTAAATCCAGGTAAAACGCTTACATTAAAGTCTTCATCTTTCAGCTTTACATGATATTCAAGACTGTCTGTGGGGTCATCTGTCGTGACAACCGTTTCAACGTTTGATTTTTCAATCAAGTCTCTGGCGCCGAACCCTCCTCCGGCCAGCTGTTCGTTAACCCGCTCCCAAATATGCGGTGCGCTCTTTTCATCAAGCCGGTCATCGATGCCGAAAAACCTCCTCAGCTCCAAATGGGTCCAATGATAGAGCGGGTTTCCAATCGTCATCGGAACCGTTCTTGCCCAGGCGCTGAATTTCTCCTCGTCTGACGCATCTCCTGTAATAAACTCTTCGGATATTCCATTGGCCCTCATTGCTCTCCACTTGTAGTGATCACCGTAGAGCCATACTTCGGTCAGGTTTTTAAACGTTTTGTTTTCGTAAATCTCCTTCGGGCTCAAGTGGCAGTGGTAGTCGATGATCGGCATTCCTTTTGCATACTGATGGTACAACACTTTCGACGTTTCATTCGTTAAAAGAAAATCGTCATTCAAAAACGGCTTCACAGAATCTCCACCTTTCTTTACTTATAAATGTTAACGTTAACAAAACCATCTGCAGCATGATGTGAACGTTAACATTTAATCTTATTTTATACTAACCGCGCCTTCTTTTCCATTATTTTCTCAACATAAAAGAAGCCTAAAGGCAATAACCTTTGGCTTCTTCTTTTTCATACCGCTTATTTGGCGGCTTTAGGGTTTTTCTTAAATTCCATCGTAATTTCCGTCCCTCGGCCTGTCCGGCTGTCAACTGCGATGCAGCCGTCGTGCAGGTGGACAAGTTCCAAAGAAATAGCAAGGCCGAGACCGCTTCCTTCTGTCGCATCTTTTGTATGCGTTCCCCTGTAGTAGCGGTTGAATAAATTTGAGACGGTTTCAGAGTCCATGCCTCTTCCGTTGTCTTGAATTTTAAGAATAATATATTGCTTGGATTCTTCAAGGATCACCTTGATGTCAGTGCCTTTTTTGTTATGCTTGACGGCGTTGGCGAGGAGGTTTTCCAAGACTCTTCGGAACCAGCCCCTGTCTATCGCAAACTCGGTATCTACTTGCTTGTATTCAAAAGACACGTTGTACCCTTCTGAAAATGAATGGCGCTTAAACTCCTCAACGAAGCTCTTTAAAAACGGCACGAGCCTCACTGTCTGGCGTTTAATCGGCAAAGCGTCGTTTTTCAGCCTGTACGTCAAGTTCAAGTCTTCGATTAGCTGTGACATGTAGTCCGACTTTTCTTTCATCGCCTGGCCGATTTCGCGGATTTCCTCTTTTGACCACTCATAGTTTGGAGACTCCAGCATCATGCTGTAGCCGTAAATCGTGCTGAGCGGCGTTTTTAAGTCATGGGAGAGCCCTGCGATCCATTCCTCCCGGGTCGTTTGGATTTTCTTGCGGTTTTGCTCGTCTTTTTTCAGCGTTTCCGTCAGCTGCTCCATCGATTCAAACACTTCTGTGAACAGCCGGTACGGCTGTTTTCGCTTCCCTTTTTTGTTCCGGCTTCGCGGGCGGCCTTTCCGGTTTCTCGGTTCTTCAAATCGCCCTTTTGAAAGGTTGACGATCCATTTAATCGTATGGATGATCGGCATGCCGAATCTGAAAGAATACCAAATGGTCATAGAAGACATCAATAAGATCAGAACGCCGATCACGATGAGAACGATTTTTAAAGCGAGCCCGATCATCGTCCTGTTGAACTCATGATCCGGATTAAAAATCGGGTTCGGCGTAGCGGCGATCAGCCATTCTGTCGCGCTTAATCGCCTGTATGAAAACTCGTGCTCGTAGTTCCATGGCTTTGATCCGTATTTTAAAAGCTCCAGCTCATTGATTCCCTGGCTGTAATCTATGTCCTGGTAGATCGAGTCCAGCATTTTCCCTTTTTCGCTGAACAAATAGACGGACCCTTTGTTTTTCTTAATGAAATCAAGCGTGCTTTTTTTATAGGAAGAAAGGTCTGCCATATCCTTCTCTTCTTTTTCCAAATAGGACAGGATCGTATCGCTTTTCGACTCCCATCCGAATAAAATCACGTAGTCTTCACCATTGAAATTGGCAGACCAGAAGTTGACTTGATATTTTTTAATTCTTTTTTTATCAAAAACGGATACCAGGTCTTCCCTGTGGTACTGCCTCTGAATTTCCGCAGGAAGACGGTAGGAATAAACGGTTTTCTCCTTGCCGTCTAATATTTGAAGCCAGCCTCCCTGTTTGTCGATAGCCGATTTCAAGATATCTTCGATCTGCCAATTGTTATTGTCATCCACGCTGACCCAGCTTTCAAACGTGTCTGAAGTGGCTTTTGCCAAGCCTGTATCCGCTTCGCTCTCGCTTAATCGGAGAGCGAAAAAAATGAAGGATAACAGCAAGGTCGCGAGAACAAGACCGAGAATCAAAAAAATCTGACTGACAAAGTGGAGAACGAGCTTTCCTCTGAGCTTCATCCTTCGCTCTCTTTTCGTGCAGGATTGGGAACGAACTTATATCCAAGGCCGCGAATCGTGACGATATATTCGGGGCTGCTCGGGTCTTTTTCGATTTTCTCCCTCAGCTTTCTGATATGTACCATGACGGTGTTGCTGTCTCCATAAGATGGAACGCCCCACACTTTTTCATAAATTTGATCCTTGGAAAGCACCCTGTTCGGATGATCGCAAAAATATTGCAGGAGCTGGAGCAGCTGCGCCGAGCAGCTGACCGTTTCGCCGTCCACGATCAGCTCCGCAAAGTCGGGATGAAATATAAAGCGTTCATATTCGTAGGCTGAAGATACTGAAGCAGCTGCAACTTCTTTATGTATATACGTTCTTTTTAAATGGGCTTTAATCCTGGCGATTAATTCCAGAGGATTAAAAGGTTTTGTAATATAATCATCAGCCCCGTAGGCAAAACCCGACAGTTTATCGAGATCGGATGTTTTCGCCGTCAAGAAGAAGATCGGAGCGTTGGTGTGCCGCCTGATTTCAGGAGATACATCAAATCCTGTCTGTCCCGGCATCATGACATCGAGAAGTATTAAGTGCACGGTGTCCTTTTTCACGATGTCGAGCGCTTCTTCTGCGCTGCTTGCGGTCAGAACTTCTGAAAATCCTTCCTTCGTGAGGACGCGCTTGACCATTTGAACAATGGCGTCTTCGTCGTCCACAATCAAAATTGTCGCATTTTCCAAAATCCTTCTTTCCTTTCTGTCTATATCATGTATTTTATATCCTCATCTTACCATCTATTATATCTATATCGGCACACATTTTCTGATTTTAAAGTAAAAATAAACTTTTTTAGAAATGATTTTTTACTTTACGAAATCATGGAATAAAAAAACAGACATCTGTCCGATGTCTGTCCAGATTGTTGACAAAATCCCAAAAAGGTCTTTTGTTATTGGGATTTTGTCATCCGGTTGCCAGCCTCTGATCCTCTTCTTTTTTCAATAGATCGTAAGTCAGGCACACCGGTTTTCCTGTGCGCGGGTCTAATATAATTTCAGCATCAATCTGAAACACCTTTTTTAATACTTCTGATGTCATGACTTCATGAGGGGCGCCCTCTTTGACAATCGCACCGCGGTTCAGCGCCACCATATGATGAGCGAAGCGGGCGGCATGGTTGAGGTCGTGAATGACCATCAAAATCGTTCGGCCTTCTTCTTGATTGAGCTTTTCCAGCAGTTGCAGAATTTCAAGCTGGTGCGCCAAGTCCAAATAGGTTGTCGGTTCGTCAAGGAGCAAGAGCTCCGTTTCTTGGGCAAGGGCCATCGCAATCCAGACGCGCTGGCGCTGTCCTCCAGAAAGGGCTTCGATCGGCCGGTCATAAAAAGGCAACATTCCTGTCACTTGGAGAGACCATTCAACCATGCGGCGGTCATCGGCCGAAAGCCTGCCCATTCCCTTTTGATGAGGAAAACGGCCGTAAGAAACGAGCTCATATACGGTCAAACCGCCTGGCGCCTCAGGCGTCTGCGGAAGAATCGCCATCTGTTTGGCTACATCCTTCGTCGACATTTGGTGGATCGCTTTGCCGTTTAAATAAACGGCGCCCGTTCGCGAACGCTGTATGCGCGCCATCGTTTTTAATATGGTTGATTTGCCGCACCCGTTCGGACCGATCATGGTCGTCACTTTTCCTTTTGGTATGTGGAGGTTTAAGTTTTCGACAATCATCTGTTCGCCGTAGCCGATCCCCAGGTTGTTTGTTGAAAGAGACACGTTGCACCCTTCCCTTCTTTAATTTGTTTTCATAAGCAAATAGATAAAATACGGTGCGCCTAAAGCGGCAATGACAAGCCCTACGGGAATTTCCGAAGGCGCCAGTATCATTCTTCCAATTAAGTCCGCCAGCAAAAAGAGCAATGCTCCGGTCAACGCGGAAGCCGGGATTAAAAGCTGATGCTTCGGCCCGACAAGTCTTCTGGCAATATGCGGAGCCACGAGACCGAGAAACGTAATGTTTCCTCCAGCCGCTACACACGCGCCGCTCAGCGCGGCTGCCGACAGAAGCAGTGTGCGCCGCTCTTTTTCAACTGCCGTTCCGAGCCCTGTTGCGAGCTGATCACCGAGATTCAGCACGTTTAAATAGCGCGCTTTATAGAGGATAAAAGGAATCAGCACGACAATCCAGGGCAGCACGGCCGAGACAAAGCTCCAGTTCGAACTCCATATATTCCCTGACAGCCAAACAGCCGCCTGCATAAAGTCATTTGGGTCCATTTTAAGCTGCAGCATTAAGATGGCCGCCGAAAACGCCGCATTCACTCCGATGCCGACCAAAACGAGGCGAATGGGATTCAAGCCTTTTTTCCACGCCAGCAAATAGATGGAAACGACTGCAAAGCAGGCTCCCAAAAATGCGAATATCGGCAGGGAAAAAACGAATCCTTTTTGCAGGTTGCCAACGTCTCCCTGAAAATAGAAGATGAACAGCACAACGGCAAAACCCGCTCCCGTATTGATGCCCAATATCCCCGGATCGGCCAGGTCATTCCGGGATATCCCCTGCCAGACGGCTCCGGAGACAGCAACCCCTGCACCGATCAGCATGGCGAGGATCATGCGCGGCAGACGGAATTCAAATAATACAAGTTCATCCTGCGGCGTTCCAAAGCCGAACAGTGTTCTCAATGTAGCAAGCGGGTCGATGCGGATTTCTCCCATGTTCATGCTTAATAAAAACACGGCGGCCGTCAGCACGGCCATGACGAGCATCACCGCACCCGCCCGTCTGTTGTTTTTCTTGAGCATTACAGTCCACTCCTTTCCCTGCGGGCCAGATAGAGAAAGAATGGTACGCCGACAAGCGCAGTTACTGCTCCGACAGGTGTTTCAAACGGCGGGTTGACCAGCCTTGCCGCAATATCCGCATAGATCAGAAGAACAGCGCCAAGCACAGCTGAGCATGGAATGATCCAGCGGTAATCAACCCCGACCAGAAAGCGGGTAATATGCGGAATGATCAATCCGATAAAACCGATCGCACCGGCAACGGATACAGTGGCACCCGTCAGCAGAACAACGGACACGATGCCGATCGCTTTTACCGTCTTCGTATATTGACCGAGCCCTTTCGCCAGCTCCTCACCCAGGCTTAGAACCGTGATGGAACGGGCGATGACAAAAACGACCGCCAAACCGAGCGCTGCCGCCGGAATCAACAACTGAATGCTGAGCCATTTCGTGCCGGCGACACCTCCGGCATACCAAAAACTGACGTCGCGCGCCACATCAAAGTGGATCGCGATGCTCGTAGAAAGAGCGCTCAGGAACGTGCCGACAGCCGTACCGGCCAAAGCCAGCTTTACAGGCGTAAGACCGCCTTTTGAAAACATTCCGATTCCAAAAACAAGCCCCGCTCCAAGAGCGGCACCGGCAAATGACCAGATCATCAGCCCGATCGATGAGGTTCCTGGAAAAAAAGCAAACGCAACAGCAATTGCGAAAGCTGACCCGTGCGTGACGCTCATAATTTCCGGCGACGCAAGAGGATTTCGCGTCATCCCCTGCATCACGGCTCCGGAAACCGCCAGGCAGGCGCCCACAAGAGCCGCACTTACCGTCCTTGGCAGTCTGAGTTCCTGAATAATTTGATGGGCCGTATTTTTCGCGTCAAAATGAAAAATGGCGTCCCAAACCGTTCCAAGCTTTATATCAGCCGCACCGAGCGCAATCGATAATGCGGCGCCAAAAAGCAGCAGCATGATTCCGCCGGCCAGGACAAATACAGCTCCGAGCGGACGGCTGATCGGTCTCTGTTCTTCATCAGTGCCATCCGCGCCGTTGATATGATGTATGTTTTTGTAAGAGCTCACTCGATGCCATTCCTTTCGATCTTTTTAACCGATAACGATTATCATTTTCATGTTTAGTATAACAGGCCTAAGCAAAAATTTTAATCAAAATTTTCGGCAGGAATCAAAAAGCCAGCCGATCTTCCGCTAAAAGACCCGGCTGGCAAAGAGCTTTATCACACTTGATTATTTTTGAACTTTTTGTAGACGAACGGGTAGATCGCAAGACCGACGAAAAACAGCCCGATTCCCAAGATAAAGGTGGTCAAGTCAGACGTGCCTGAAACGATGACCCATAAAGAGTACGCAAGAGCGGCCAAGGCAATGATGCCGTCTCCTGTTCTTGAACCTTTCAGCTCGCCGTATGTCTCCCCTTTGAGGATGAGCTTCAAGCTGAAAAGAGCCGCTATGAGATAAGGGACAAGGTAAGCGAGCGTCGCCGACGTTGTTAAAAACGTAAAGGCTTCGCTGATCGTTCCCGAAATCGTTGAGAAAATAAAGATCTGCGACATCACGTTTGTGACGATCAATGAATTGACCGGACTTCCCTTTTTATTCGTTTTCGCAAAGAAAGCAGGAAAATCACCGGCTTTTGCCGCCTGATACGGAACCTCTGCGCCGATTAAAATCCAGCCGAGCATCGATCCGAACAAAGAAACGATTGCCAAGACCGCCATAATCACGCTGCCGAAGCTGCCGATAATCACGTGCAGCACATCAACGAACGGTTTATCTGATGCCTGGAGCTGATCGTGCGGGATGACGCCCATCGTAATTAAAGTGATGATCATATAAATGCCGAGCGCAATTAACAGGCCGGTAATGGTCGCGCGTTTGACATCACGCTGGGATGATGCGCGCCCTGATAAGATTACCGCAGACTCGATGCCGACAAACGCCCACAGCGTTGAAATCGCCGCATTGTGAACCTGTCCGCCCAGCCCTATGCTTTTGCCTTCTGATTCGATTGGAAAATAAAATGATTCGAATAATGCCGTTTGAAAAACGAACAAACCTGCAACAATAAACAGGACAAACCCAAGCACTTTGGAAAAAGTCGCCAAAAAGTTCAGCTTGCCCGCTCCATTTATGCTGGAGACTAGGATAAAATGCGTCCCCCATAACAAAATCGTACACACGATGAATGTCAAGAGCTGGCCAAGTGTAACGGGGTGTCCGCCGAATTCAACCAGCTCGCGTCCGTCGGTTAAGATCGGCAAGAAAGTCGTCAAATAGCCTGCAAGGCTTGTAATGATGGCCACGTTGCTGATCCAGCTAGCCACCCAATACCCCCATACCATTGTAAAACCTGCCGCATTCCCTTTTTTAGGGTCTGAGAATAAAGCTCTTGCATAGCTTTGCGGACCTGCTTTGAGATCCGGGCGGCGAATGGATAAATGGCCGAATACAAGGGCGATCATCAGCACCCCCGCACCCGTCACCAGCCATGCCGCCGTTACGCCGAGCGGGCTAGCCGTCTGGGCGAGTGTGCTGGGGAGCATAAAAATCCCTGAGCCGACCATATTGCCGACAACAAAAGCCGTAAGAAGCCAGAAGCCCCATTTTTTTGTCTGTTCCATAAGATATAACCTCCGAGCATTTTATAAAAAATATGCCGGACCAGACCGTGAGATCATTCAAAATAAAAAAAGCATGAACAAAAGTCCATGCTTTGGTTAAACATACACTCTTGATCTCCGGATAGCCCTCCGCGGGAATACCCGCGGCAGTCCTGCACTTATTCAATGCAGACCCAGCATAAAGAATGAATGGCTTCCTTATGCTTCGGCGCTGATGCCTTTTGCATATGATCATCGGCCCCATCAGCCTCACACATGCGACTCATCATCCGCGCAACCTCTACCTCACTAAGAGTTAAGAGTGAGGATTTATCACATATTCTGAAAAGAGGTTACCAGAGAAATTTTGATCTGTCAAAGGGAAGTGATGGAAAAAACGGACAGCCGCGCCAAAAGGCCGCCTTTTTTGGCAGCCTTCTGAAGAATGGAAGACGGGCTCTCTCCATCTGTCATTTATCGGTTATTTTTCTTTTTGTTGACCGCCTCTTGCAGAGGGTCTCCTTTCAGCGCTTGTCCTGCGTCTTCAAGCGCCCCCCGAACGGCGTTTTGGTCCTTTTCCTTATTTCCTCTATCTTTATTGAAGAAAATACCCAAATGAATCACCTCTTTAAAAATGTGGTACAATTTTAATTTGGCTTATCAAATTTAAATTATGCAGAACCTTGGAATGTGTTTTTTATCTGAAAACGCCATATTTTAGATGTAAACGCGCCGATTGTTTAGGAAAATGTTTTTTTCAGCTGACAAGTTGTTACCATCTGTCTTGAAGGCCGTCAGAACTCTTGATATAGTTTTCATTAGGAAATTGTTATAGGTCTTAAAGGAGAAGCGATATGACAGGAAAAACACACATCATGGGAGGGGTCGCTTCTTGTACGGCTGCTGCTTATTTTTACGGATATGATCCGGTGTTCATGACAGCCTCGGGCGTTATCGGAGCATTGATTCCGGATATATGCCATACAAAAAGCAAGATAGGCAGAAGGCTTCCGATTTTATCAGCAGTGGTCAGTTCTGTCTTCGGGCACAGGACGTTTACACACAGCCTGCTCTTTTTGCTCATCACGGCATTCGCGACACATTTATATTTTGCAGATCAGAGCATACTTGTCGGATTGATGGCCGGAATGGCAAGCCATCTGCTCCTCGATGCCGGGACTGTAAACGGCATCAAACTTTTCTTTCCGTCCGCCATTAAGGTTCGTCTGCCCCTTTACATTAAAACCGGCGGGAAGGCGGAACAAGTCGTTCTTGCTGTGCTCACCGTTGTTTCGTGCTATTTTATTGCGAACTTGATCGCCTGACGAAAGGGACGGTTTGACCGATTGCTATATGATGCTTTTTTTAGTCATTTTATCTTGGTGTTCTTTACCTGCGGGGATTATATGTGAGGAGCTATTTATATGAAAGAACAATTTTTTAAAAAGCAGTGGTTTTTATGCCTATCCATATTTTTCATATGGATGAAGACGTACTTCATCTACAAGCTGGGCTTTAATTTACAAATCGACAACGCACTTCAGGAACTGATCCTGTTTATCAACCCGCTTAGCTTTCTCATCCCTGTACTCGGCATCAGCCTCTTTTTTCGCGAAAAATCGCAGCGCATCTATTTAATCGGGGCTAATGTCGTCCTGACGGGCATCTTGATTGCAAACAGCATTTTTTATGGTTTCTACATCGATTTCATCACCATTCCCGTCCTGTTCCAGGCAAAAAACCTCGGGGGGCTTGGAAGCAGTTTTCAGGAGCTGTTCAATCCGGTTTTCATCGCGCTTTTCCTGGACCTGGCTCTCATGGTCTGGCTGGCAAAAACGCGCGAAAGAACCGGCAAAAAGCTTTCCGCTAAAGCCGTTAAGATCTACTATGCGGCAGCCGCCGGAACGGTGCTGTTTAATCTCGCCCTGTCGGAGCTGGATCAGCCGAAGTTTTTAAGCTACTCTTACGACAGGGAAGTGCTTGTAAAAAATATCGGCTTGTATCAGTTTCATCTGTTGGACGGCATTTCACAGACCTTTAATTTGACACAAAAAGCGGTCGCTGATGAAAACAGCCTGGCAACGATCGAAAACTACACAAATGCCGACTACAGCAAACCGAACCAAGATATGTTCGGAATTGCCAAAGGACGAAACGTCATCTTTGTAACGCTTGAATCCACCCAGACATTTGTCATCAATGAAAAGGTGAACGGCCAGGAAATCACGCCGTTCATGAACAAGTTCATTCAAAAAAGCTATTATTTCGACCATTTTTATCAGCAGACCGAACAGGGGAAAACGTCCGATTCGGAATTCATTGTCGCTAATTCGCTCTATCCGTCTCTGAGCGGTTCGGTGTTTTTTACGAAGAGCGAGAATGCGTACAATTCGATGTATAAAACACTGGCGAACCACAATTACAGAACATCGGTTTTCCACGCCAACCATAAAAAATTCTGGAACAGGGACGTCATGTACAAAGCCCTCGGCATCGACAGCTTTTATGACGTCTCCCATTTTCATGTGACACCTGAAAATTCAACGGGCTGGGGGCTGAAGGATAAGGAGTTTTTAACGCAATCGGCCGACTTGATGAAAGACTTGCCGCAGCCCTTTTACAGCAACCTGATCACATTGACGAATCATTTTCCATTTCAAATTGATGACGAGGATAAGCTGATCGATGAGTACGATTCAGAGAGTGACATTTTAAACCGGTATGTCACGACTGTACGCTATGAAGACGAAGCATTGAAGCATTTCATCGCAAAACTGAAGAAAAACGGCCTTTACGACAATTCTGTGATCGTGTTCATGGGAGATCACTACGGCATATCAGAAGCGCACAACGATGCGCTGGCTCAATTTTTGGGCAAAGACGAAATCACCCCCTACGATACCGTTCAGCTGCAGCGGGTGCCGCTGATTATCCACATTCCGGGGGTAACGGATCAAGACCCGAAAACGATATCCGAAACAGGCGGCCAAATTGATGTCAAACCGACATTGCTCCATTTGCTCGGAATTGATACAAAAGGCATGATTCAATTCGGCAATGACCTGTTTTCGAAAGAAAGAATGCCTTTCGCTGTGTTGAGAAACGGCAGCTTTATTACAGATGATTATATCTACACGAAAAATACGTGCTACAGCAAAAAAACCGGGGACATGATCAACGATGGAGAGGACAAATGCGGCCCTCTCATCGAGAAGGCGAATGAAGAACTTTCCCTTTCCGATAAGATTATTAACGGTGATTTGCTGAGATTTTACAAAAAATAATCCGTCCCCTTTAAACCGGCATTCTCGCCGGCTTAAAGGGGCTGTTTAAATTGAGGGACAGCTGGGTATTATATACCGAATGTTAAAAATGAACTTGCGGTTTTGCAGTTCCTTCGTTACCCTAAATGAAAAGAGAAGTTATTTCGAGTGCCGATTATTTCATAAAGTGTTATAAAAAATGATAAATAAGAAGGTTTTAATATGAGTGAAACACAGCACAAGACAAATCAATTGCCGATTGTTGCCGTCTTGATTATGGGGACATTTATCGCCATTTTGAATCAGACGCTTTTGACGACGGCTCTGCCTCCGATTATGAGGGACTTAAACATTACGCCGGGGCTTGCCCAATGGCTGACGACCGTTTTTATGCTCGTGAATGGGATCATGATTCCAGTTACGGCTTTTTTAATTGAAAAATTCACAACGAGAAAGCTGTTCATGGCGGCAATGTCTTTATTTACGGCCGGCACGCTGATCTGCGCCTTGTCATTCAGCTTTCCGGCGCTGATTGCGGGGCGCGTCGTGCAGGCGGCTGGCGCCGGCATTATGATGCCATTGATGCAGACGGTGCTTTTATTGATTTTCCCAAAGGAAAAACGCGGATCAGCAATGGGAATGGTCGGGCTTGTGATTGCCTTTGCTCCCGCTGTCGGACCGACCCTGTCAGGCTGGATCGTCGATCGCTATCCTTGGGAAGTATTGTTTTACCTGCTGCTTCCGTTCGCCGTGATCGACATGATTGCCGCGCACTTTATTTTAAAAAATGTCACCGAACAGACATCGCCTAAGATGGATGTTACTTCAATCATACTGTCTTCGCTTGGCTTCGGCGGCATTTTGTACGGCTTCAGCAGCGCCGGTGTTGCCGGCTGGACGGGTGCGGACGTGCTGGCCGGCTTCGCGGTCGGCAGCGTTGCGCTGTTTTGGTTCATTTGGAGGCAGCTCCATTTGGAAGAGCCGATTTTGGAGTTCAGGGTATTTAAATATCCGATGTTTACCTTGGCGACGATTATCGGGATGGTTGTCTTTATGTCGATGATCGGAGCTGCGACGATCGTGCCGATGTATATGCAGGATATGCGCCATTTCACGGCGATGGAGTCGGGAATGATGCTGTTTCCGGGAGCTGTTGTGATGGGGCTGATGTCTCCGATTACCGGAAGAATTTTTGACAAAATCGGCGCGCGGATTTTGAGCATCACCGGTTTGACGGCGATCTTCGTGACCACATTGCTCTTGACCCATCTGACAAAGACGACGCCTTTTGCATATTTGTCTATCGTCTATGCGATTCGGATGGTCGGCATGGGGATGGTGCTCATGCCTGTTACGACAGCCGGCTTGAACCAGCTCCCGCGCCATTTGATTCCTCACGGAACGGCCATGAACAATACAATGAGACAGATGTCAGGATCGATCGGGACGGCTGTTCTCATCACCATCATGACACAGCGTGCGCTTCTTGACCCTGCCGGTCCGTCTTCGGATACAGCGATGATTCACGGCGTCAATCTGGCATTTATGACCGCTGCTGCATTGTCGGGAATCGGATTGGTTCTCTCATTCTTTATTAAGCAGCACCGCCGCGGACGGCTCGACGGCAGCAAAAGAAAACAAGCGAAAGGCCGCTTGGCCATTCATGAGAAATGAAAAATCCCGGGTTTATAAAAACCCGGGATTTTTTTATGATTATTCGAATCCGTTAACCATTGTGTCCGGATCCGGACCGACGCGCTCATCTTTATTAAGAGCGTTGATTTTTTCGACATCTTCCGCCGATAATTCAAAATCAAAAATGTCGGCATTTTCAATAATGCGGTGTTCTTTGATGGACTTCGGAATGGTGACGACTTCATTTTGCAAATCCCAGCGCAGGATGACTTGAGCAACGGATTTGTTGTATTTTTTAGCGATGTCAGTCAGCACCTGATCATCGAGGAGTTTTCCCTGCATGAGCGGAGACCATGCTTCCACCTGAATGCCTTGCTTCTTGCAGTAGTCCCTAAGCTCAGTCTGAGTGAGGCGCGGATGGAATTCAACCTGATTGACCATCGGTTTAATTTCCGCATCTTCCAATAAGCTTTCCAAATGGTGGACATTGAAATTGCTGACTCCGATCGCTTTCACTCTGCCGTCTTTGTACAGCTTTTCAAGTGCGCGCCACGTATCTTTATATTTGTCTTTTCCTGGCCAATGAATCAAATATAAATCAAGGTAGTCAAGGCCGAGTTTTCGAAGGCTTTCATCAAAAGCCGCCAATGTTTTTTCATATCCCTGGTCACTGTTCCAAACCTTTGACGTGATGAAAAGCTCTTCGCGGGGAACGCCTGATTCCTTAATCCCTTTGCCGACGCCTTCTTCATTTTGATAGATAGCGGCTGTGTCAATGCTCCGGTATCCGTTTTTAATGGCTGCTTTTACAGATTCAACGACTTGGCTGCCTTCTTCCACTTTGAAAACTCCAAGTCCAAACCATGGCATTTTCACACCGTTATGTAATGTCACAGTGTCCTTTAAACTGCTTACCATTTTGAACGACCACCTTTCTTTTTTTCAGATGCTTTTAAACGCACCGCTTTTATTATCTCACACTGGGTGGATTTTACAAAACAACTTGCTCAACCGATGGAATGAGCCAAAGCAAGCGCTCCGGTGATTCCCTGATCGTCGCCAAGGCCCGGCGGCACGATGTATTCTTCAAGATCAGGCAGGTCGACATATCCGTTCAAATATTCGGCCAGCTTTTTGCGAATCAGCGGGAACAGCTGCTGCTGCTTCATGACACCGCCGCCCATGATGATTTTTTCAGGGCACAGAATCAAGATATATTGCATGAGGGCCTGTGCTAAATAGTCGGCTTCAAGCTCCCAAACTTCCTCGTTTTCAGCCAAATCCTTGCCCTTTTTCCCCCATCGCTTTTCAAGCGCCGGGCCCGATGCCATCCCTTCAAGGCAGTCCTTGTGATACGGACAGATTCCTTCAAACGTATCCTGCGGATGCCGTCTAATGAGTAGGTGACCCATTTCAGGATGGAGCGTGCTCTGTACGAGCCGGCCGCCGACAATCGCTCCTGCTCCGATTCCTGTGCCGACTGTGATATACAAGCAGCTCTCCAGGCCTTGCGCCTCTCCTTTCGTCAGCTCTCCAAGCGCGGCAGCGTTTACATCAGTCGTAAACGAAACCGGAATGCCAAGCCTTTTTTCCAATTCGGGAATAAACGGGTACCCCTTCCAGGCTAATTTCGGGGTATTGGTTATGTATCCGTAATCCTCTTTATTTTTTGCAACGGATATAGGTCCAAAAGAGCCCACTCCCATTGATGTGAGCTGATACTTGCTGAAGAAATCGGTCAGCTTTCCAATGGTCTCTTCAGGCGTCTCCGTCGGGATCGTCAGCCTGTCTATGATTTCTCCCTTTTCTGTTCCGACTGCACAAACAAACTTTGTGCCTCCTGCTTCTATTGCACCGTAATGTTTCATCCTCTCGGCTCCTTTTCATCTGTTTGAATTGCTCTAATTGAATCATAAATCAGACGATGAAAGAAAGCAATCGCACTGAACAATGGTTCACCAGAGCATGGGAGCTTTTGATGCTGACGGAAGAAAGCTTCCCGAAAATGTGGCAGTTTTTTAAACAACTGCCGCGTTCGCTTTTTCGCTTAAATAGGCTTCTGACCGCTTGATCGTAACCGTGAAAAAGAGGATTTTTTCAAGCCCCGCTCGAAGCTTTAATAAGGAGGGATATCATGAAGCATCCATTCGACAATTTCCGTTCTTTATTCCCGAAATTGTCTGATCATGTTCATCTTGCCGCATGTTCCGGAAGCGCATTGGCTCTGCCTGTTGCCAAAGCGGTCGATGAGTATCAGAACGGCCTTTTAACAGCCGGTGCAGACTGGAAAGCACATCTCGACAAGATGGATGAGACCAAGGAAAAATTCGCCCGGCTGATCGGTGCTGAAAAAGAAGAGATAGCCGTTTTGCCGTCAGTATCTGACGCAGTGGCCGCTGTGGCCGCCGCAATGCCGCAGCCACCCCGTCGAAGGCAGATCGCCTTCACGGATATCGATTTTCCTGCTGTCGGCCAAATTTGGCTTGCGCAAGACCGCTTCAAAGATCACCTCATCATCATTCAAAGCGAAGATGGGATGATTGACTTGGAACAATACGAAAAAGACGTTACCGATCAGACGCTCTTGACGTGTGTGCCCCATGCCGGCTATCGGAACGGGTTTAAGCAAGACATAAAGCAGATTGCCGAGATTGTTCATCAGAAAGGGTCGCTTTTATTCGTCGACGCCTATCAGACTGCCGGCCACATTCCGATTCATGTCAAAGACATGGATATCGACATCCTTGCGGCGGGGACGCGCAAATACATGCTCGGCATTCCCGGAACGGCTTTTTTATATATGAAACGCGAACTTTGCGAACAATTTGAGCCAAAAACGGCCGGCTGGTTCGGAAGGAGCGCGCCATTTGCCTTAGATTCAGGCTTTGCGGAAGGTGCGAAACGCTTCGAGTCGGGGACACCGTCATTTATCAGCATATATGCGGCAGACGCGGCATTGAAGCTGCTGCTTGAAGCGGAGCCCGACAGGATCGAGCCCTATCTGCGGCAGCTTGCGGCATTCTCTTTGCAATACGGTGCGGAAAAAGGCCTGAAGATCACAGGACCCAACACCGTACATAACAGAACAAGCCTGATCTCGGTGTATGCCGAAGAAGCCGCCCGTGTTGAATCCCTCTTGCGTGAAAAGCATATCATCGTCTCAAAGCGAAACAACGTCATAAGAATAGCCCCACATTTTTACAATACAAAGGAGGAAATCGGATTTGTGATGGATGAGATCGCGGCAATCGTAGGCTAAGCCCCCGGCTTTAAAATGGACAGAATGCGATTTTTTCCTTAAACTATAAAAAACAATTTTCATCAAGGAATGAGACAAAATGGAGCTTTATATCGAAGGTGAATTAGAAGAGCATAGGAAGCTGCCGCACCGAAAAGTTTTGTTTGCCATTTTGGCTGTTTTGCTAGCGACCGGGATTACCATCGGATATATCGTGTATACGCATTTTTATTCGATGAATCATCTGCCGAAAGGAAATTGGTTTCAGTCTTCCGCTTCGCCGAATCAAGCATACAACCTGAATTTGTATAGAGTGAACAAAGGCGGGGGAACGAACTCCCCTTCCGTCAGAGGGGAATTGACAACGGTTGCCACCGGTGAACGAAAGAATATCTATTGGGGATACGAAGAAGAACATGCCAAAATCGAATGGCAGGACAAATACCATGTGTCCATCAACAACAATGTGCTGGACGTCAGAACTGATATATATGATGGAAGAAGAGAGTGACGGCGTCACTCTCTTCTCGTGTACATATCATTTGGGACGCCGTTTAAAAAATGCGTTTCTTTTCCAATGGAAAAGAGGTGCAGCTCATGCATCGCCCTCGTGCACGCCGTATAAAATAAAGTCCGCTCTCTTTCCTTTTTGTATTGCTTTTCAGAAGCGTCATAAATGATGACGGCATCAAATTCGATCCCTTTCGCCAAATAGACGGGAATGACGACCACGCCTTTTTGAAACGTTCTCGTTTCTTTATCGATCAGTTTAAGCTCTGCATGCTGCTGAAGATGCTGGAACGCATCCCTGCATTCCCGGACTGTTTTACAGATGACTGCAATCGTCTCAAGTCCTTCTTTTTGAAGGGCGGTCATAAGGGAAGCCATCTCTTTATGGTGTGCATGAGGATCGGCTGATATTGTCAAAGTCGGTTTTTTGCCGTTCCTGTTAAAAGCTTCGATCTCTTCGCCCCCTTCGATGATGCGCTTTGTCAATTCAACAATTTCTTTCGTCGACCTGTAGCTGCGCTTCAAGGTGATGATCTCCGTTTTTTCGCCTTCAAACACGCCTCCCGACAGAAGCGTCTTATCGTGATAGGCATGGGCAAGAATCGCCTGGTTTAAGTCTCCCAGCATCGTGATGCTGCACGCGGGAAACAAGCTCTCCAAAAAAGCAAGTTGAAAAGGCGTGTAATCCTGGGCTTCATCAATGAATAAATGGCGGATTGCCGTGTTTTTCCCCCCGCCTTTCAGCTTGTTTTTCATATATAAAAAAGGGACGGCATCTTCATAAAGCAGCTTCTCAAAACGAAAGCTTTTCTGAGTGAATGTGCAAATGCTCTGCCAGTCATCAGGGCGCGTTTGCGGGGTATAGCGTCCGGAAAAAAGCTGAAGGTATGTTCCTTTAAAATCAATAAAGCCGAACGCTTTTACCGCTTGCTTGAGCGGCTTGAACTCCCTTTCGGCAACGATGGAGGCAAGGAGGTTTCGCTCCCTTTCATAATCGTCAAACGTATTCTCCGTAAAGCGCTGTTCCTCCTGAAGACGTTTATAAGCCTTTAAGTATTCCTCTTTATCCAGCAGCTCGCTTTCTTCGATGACCCAGTCTTTTTTTCTTTCCTGGCGTTCATATTTGTTCAGGAGCTGCAACAGCCATTTTCCCGTTTGTTCAATCCGGTTGGACAGCGTGTCTGAATGATCAAGGGCCGCGAAAAATTTCCGCATCTGACCGCTTGTGATGATCCTTTTTCCGCGAAAGGTGATATGTTTAAACACCAGGTGCCCTTTTGCCAAATATTTGACGTAATCATCGATGATGCCTTTGAAAGCCAGACTGGATTTCAATTCAATCGATTTCATCCGGATGCGCTGCTCCTCACCGTCTGAAGCGGTTAAACAATATTCGAGCTGATCGAACGGAGTCTCGCATGGTACCTGCTTTCCAAGGCGGCGCGCTACAAATTCCTGGAACGTCGTCTGCTGGATGTTTTCCTCTCCGAGCTCAGGCAGAACATTGGCGACATAGCTGTTAAAAAGCAGGTTTGGAGAGAATAGCAGCATCTGGCTCGACTCGATCTGCCCGCGGCCGCGGTACAGCAAATATGCGGCCCGCTGCAATGCCGCCGACGTTTTTCCGCTGCCAGCCGCTCCCCGAACAATTAAAAAGCGGCTCTTTTCGTTCCGAATGATCTGATTCTGTTCTTTTTGAATCGTGGCGACGATGCTTTTCATCTGGATATCGGCCTGCTGCCCCAGCACTTCCTGAAGGACTTCATCCCCAATCGCCATATCCGTATTAAACATCGCTTTCAGCTGTCCGTTTTTGAAGAGAAATTGCCTTTTCAGCTCAATCGTTCCCCTGACCGTCTCGTCCGGAACTTCGTATTGAGCCGCGCCGGGTCCATAGTTATAGAACAGACTGGAAATCGGCGCTCTCCAATCATAGATCAAAAACCGCTCTTCTTTTTCATACATTAAAGAGGCGAGTCCGATGTAGACGGACTCAGCGTTTTCTTCGCCGTCCTCCAAAAAATCTACGCGGCCGAAATAAGGCGATTCTTTCACTTTTAACAGGTTTTTCAGCTGGCTGTAAAACTGCTTATGGCTCCTTTCCCTCTCAGCCAAAACCTCAGCCTGCTGTTTAATGCTAAAAAATGTTTCAACCGCTTCATTTTCATCGGCTATGTTTACGGTGACATCGCTCCAAAAATGTTTCCGTAAATCGATGATATCCTCCTTCAATCCGCCGGTTTTTCCCTTTAGAGAATGAAGCTTTTGATCCAATTCCTTTAAAACAAGCCGGATTCGTTTTTCCTCTTCCAGCCATTCCTGACCGTTTTCCTGCACGCTGACCACTCCCTAAAAAGATTTGACATCGAAAAAGATTCATGATAAAATAAAAATGGATAAAATTATAATTATTGAAATTTTATGTTAAAATACACTTCATCTTATCATATAACCTTTGGTCAAATCAATATAAAAAGCCGATTTTTCAATCAACGAAAAATCGGCTTTTTTCTATTCAGCTGTGGGACCGCAGCGAACGGTTCGGCAGCTTCCAGTTGAACATGTACGAACATACACGGCACGCGACCAGCAAAGCAAACAGGATATACAACGTGAGCGGCTTCTCCGCCCAGCCCATGCCGATAATGAATCCGCCCAAAGCGGCCCAAACGGCGTAAATCTCCGTTTTCAGCACAAGCGGCTTTCTTCCGGCCAGAAGGTCCCGGATCATTCCGCCGCCGCTTCCTGTTAAGACCGCCGCAACGATCACTGCGCTGACCGGATGGTTCATGTGAACGGCATAAAGGGCTCCTTGTATCGCAAATGCGGCAAGACCGATCGCGTCTGAAAAGCTGCCCCAGATGCTCCAGTGCTTTAACAGGAGCTTCGGAAACAAAAAAACGATCGTGATCGAGACAAGAGCGATTAGAAACAGACTCCCCTGCTCCCACAAGGCGGACACTGGAACTCCGATGAGCAGGTTTCTGATCGCCCCTCCGCCGAACGCTGTCACAATCCCCAATATATAAACTCCTAAAATATCATACTCTTCTTCCATTGCAACGATCGCTCCGCTGATCGCAAAAGCGACGGTTCCGATGATGCTCAACACTTCCCAAGCCATCTAAGATGTCCTCCATACTAAACTTCAATCTTTTTGATTTTATAACTTCTCCAACCTTTAAATCAACCCTCTCTGAATCAAAATATCTTATAATATAGAAAGATGTTTTTAAAGGGGTGGAAACATGGGACAGGAGGTCATCATCGAAAAAGCGAAAGCCGAGTGGGCGCACGAATTTGAAGCTGAAAAACAACAGCTCGCAGATGTCCTCGGAAAAAAAGTTCTCGCTATCGAACAAATCGGCAGTACCTCTGTTCCCGGCCTTGCAGCAAAACCGGTACTCGATTTGATGGCCGGCGTGAGCAGTCTCAGCGAAGCTTCAGTTGGATCGAACCGCTTCAGGAGCTCGGCTATGAGCACGTATTTCACGAAGCCTTCCCAGCCAGGCGTTTTTTTCGAAAGGGAAAGCGGAGGGCGGGCACACGCCATCTGCACGTATACATTTTTCAAAGCGAAGAATGGAAAAATCAGCTGAGATTCCGAAATTATTTAAGAAAGCATTCAGTCGAGCGGCAAGCCTATGAAACATTGAAAAAAACTTGGCGCGGCGTTTTCCATATTACCGGACTCCTATACAAAAGGAAAAGAATCGGTTCATCACAGCCGTGATTGAAAAAGCAAAACATTCGGAAAGGAGCGGCACGGCATGCTGAAAAAGACAAAACATAAACTGCTTACTATAGCCATCGCCTTCATTATGGCGGTTTTGTTGTACTACTATGTCCAAGTTACGAAGTGAAAGCGGGATTATACGTGCAAGGCCATTCTGACTGTTTTGAGGATATGCCCTTCGAAATCTTCATCATATTCGGCGACATCCTCAAAACCCTTCGCCTTGTAAAAGTTTTTTCCGGTGCGGTTTTCTTTTTCAACCTCTACAAAGATCTTTTTCACTCCCTTTAAATGGTTTATCCCCTCTTCCAATAATGCGGTTCCGATGCCTTTTCCCTGGTATTCCGGAGCTAAATAAACGGCTGCGAGATAGGCTACCCCTCCTTCTCTGACAAAGGAGTAGTTGGCAAAGCCGACGATTTTTCCGTCCGCTTCCGAAACGAGCATTAACGAGTGTTCCAAACGCTGCTGCATTCTTTCGTCATTGTACGCTTTCTGCAAGAACTTCTCTTGAATATCGAAAGGAATGATCCCTTCATACGTATGATTCCAGCTTGTTTTGGCAATCTGCTGTACTTGAGGGATGTCTTTCTTTTTCATTTTGCGAATCTTACACTCCATCCTCATCATCCTTCACATCTATTTGATAATTTCCAAATATTATAACATCCTTTCTATTGAACATGTATAAGAAATAAAAAAAGAGCATTGTCAGACAATGCTCTTTTTACTCGTCTTTCCCCTTGAGAAAGCACATAAAAATGATAATCAAAATAAATGCAATAAGGGCGAGAAACGGAATCGTGATGAAACCGAACCAATTGATATACTGCCCTGAGCAAGGCACTCCTGTGACACACGGTTTAATGCCGTTGAATCCGGGAATTTTTTGTTCCATGTAGTGCATCAGGGAAATGCCTGCGCCGATCACCGCCATCGGCAGCACGTATTTTTTCACGCGGGCATCGCCCTGAAATGTCGCAATTCCGAGAATCAGCACGAGCGGATACATCATAATCCGCTGATACCAGCACAGTTCGCAAGGAATAAATTTGCGGATTTCGCTGAAGTACAAGCTGCCTAGCGTCGCCGTTAATGAGACGATCCAGGCGCCGTACAGAAAAAGCAGTTTATTTTTCATCAGACTGGCCTTTCAGCTCTTTCTCGATCGTTTCTTTGATTTTGTCATAATCAAACGGTTTGTCGATTTTTACGCCGTTGACAAAGATCGTCGGCGTCGAGTCTACACCGTATTTGTTGATGAGCGAATTGTCCGTTTTTAATTGCTCAGCGAACGTTTTGTCATTTAAGCTGCTGACAAGCTTATCGCGTTTGATTTTCGTATTGGCTTCCGTGATGTCCGCCAATTTTGCCGGCGTCGCCCACTCGTTTTCCATCGTGTCATTGTCAGGCTGCGCCTTGTACAACGCCTCATGGAACTTCCAGAATGAATCCGGATCTTCCTTCCATACCTGCTCGGAAGCGAGGGCGCTCAATTCAGAGCCTCTGCCGTGCTGTTCATTGACGAAGTTAATATATGAAAAATTAACTTGATCTTTATCGATGTAATCCTTTTTCAAATCCGGAAAGACGGTCTCAGTCCACTGTTTGCAGCTGGGACATTTGTAATCTCCGAATTCCGTGATCGTTACAGCCGCATCTTTGTTGCCTAGAAGCGGCTGTCCTTCAGTTGAAGGCTTGTCATCAAAGGTTTGCGAAGCATTTTGGGTTTGATTGTTGATTACGACAAGTGCGCCGATCAGAAAAACGACCACGACTGTCATAATCACTGCAAATTTCATCGGTGACTGCTGTTTCTTCTTCACTTAGACACCTCATTATTCTTATTTTTTAGTATGCCAGTTTGATAACCTCTTTCATTTTAACAAGACAAGCCGCATTCGTGAAGATGCTAAAAAAGGAATTTCCAGTTCATTAGGTGGTAAAAAAGTTACATTTCTTTCACTTTTAATACCCTCATCGCATTTAAAACAGCCAGAAGGGTAACACCGACGTCTGAAAAGACGGCTTCCCACATCGTCGCGATGCCAAAAGCACCCAGGATGAGAAAAACTCCTTTAACGCCGAGTGCAAAAATAATATTCTGCCAGACAATCGTCCTCGTCCGCTTGGCAATGCTGATGGCTTCCGCAATTTTTGAAGGCTGATCCGTCATGATCACAATATCAGCCGCTTCGACTGCCGCATCAGAACCGAGGCCTCCCATGGCAACCCCGATATCCGCTCTCGCCAAGACCGGCGTATCGTTGATGCCGTCTCCTGCAAAAAGCAGCTTTTCTTTTGGAAGTTTTTGCTTATCTAATGTTTCAATACGGTCCACCTTGTGCTGCGGAAGTAGCTCCGCATGCACTTCATCAATGGACAGCTGTTCGCCGACCGCCTCACCGGTGTCTTTCGCGTCGCCCGTCAGCATCACCGTTTTTTTAATACCCGCTTTTTTCAAAGCGGAGATCGCACGCTTGGCATCCTCTTTGATTTCGTCAGCGATGACAATCGAGCCGATAAACGTATCGCCGGCGGCTACATAAACAACAGTTCCGATTTCACTTTCCTTTTGATACTGTATGCCGGCTTTCTTCATAAGCTTGGCATTCCCGGCTAAAATGACGGCTCCGTCTACAACCGCTCTGACGCCGAAGCCGGCCGTCTCGCTGTAATCTTTGATGCGGTCCGCTTGTACTTCCTTCCCGTATGCTTCACGGATCGACTCGGCGATCGGATGGCCGGAGAAATGTTCGGCAAGCGCCGCATATTCAAGCAGTTCATCTTCTTTGACATGGCTTGCAGGCGACAGCTTGACAACGGCAAATTCCCCTTTTGTTAAAGTGCCTGTTTTGTCAAAAACGGCGTATTTGACATCATTCAGCGCTTCTAAATAATTGCCGCCTTTCACGAGTATACCTGCTTTTGACGCCGCTCCGATGCCGCCGAAAAAGCCGAGCGGAATGGAAACGACGAGCGCGCACGGACAAGAAATGACCAAAAAGACAAGGGCGCGGTACACCCAATCTGACAGCAGGGCGCCTGAAATAATCAGCGGCGGGACAAAAGCGAGAAGAAGCGCGATTATCACAACGAAAGGCGTGTAATACTTGGCGAATTTGGTGATAAAATTCTCTGTTTTCGCTTTTCTGCTGCTGGCATTCTGAACGAGGTCAAGAATCTTTGAAACGGTTGATTCACTGTATTCTTTGTCCACTTCCACTTCAAGCACGCCGTTTTTGTTGACAAATCCGCTCAGCACCTCTGTTCCGGGAGCGGCTTCTCTCGGAACGGATTCTCCGGTTAATGCGGACGTATCGACAAGCGATTTGCCTGCCCGCACTTTGCCGTCAAGCGGCACTTTCTCTCCCGGCTTGACGATGATGATATCGCCGTCTTTGACCTCATCGGGAGACACTTTGACCGTTCCGCCTTCGGTTTGAAGATTGGCATAGTCGGGACGGATGTCCATCAAATCGCTGATCGACTTCCGGGAGCGGGTGACCGCGGCTCCCTGGAACAGCTCGCCTATTTGATAGAACAGCATAACCGCCACACCCTCGGGATACTGCTGAATAATAAATGCCCCCAGAGTGGCGATCGTCATTAAAAAGTGCTCATCAAAAACCCGGCCGCGAAAGATGTTTTTGACGGCCCTTAATACGACATCGCCGCCGATGATGAGGTAAGCTAGGAAAAAAAGAAGCCACTCGGCTGCGGTGCCGCCGGGAAGCAGAAAGCCCGCCGCACCGAGAACGGTTCCTGCAGCAAGCCTTGCAACCGTTTTTTTAAACCGTCCGTCGCTTTCTGGTGGGGCCTGTTTTGTCCCTTCCTTCAGCGTCGCGTTGACGTGCGGTTCGATCTCGGTTACTTTTTTCTTTATTATTAAAGAAATGTCTTCGCCGCTGTTTTGGTCGACTTGGACAGTCAGCGTGCTTGTTGCAAAATTGACCGAACACGCTTCAATCCCCTTCATACCGGCTATCTCATGCTCAATTTTTTGTGCGCAATTGCTGCAGTCAAGGCCGTTTAGCGTGTACTCCTGTTTCACCTTTTCCATCTCTCTCACCTTTCTTTTTCAGCGCCGGGCTTTATTTTATATATGAGCATATACGCATATATTATCTACCCTTATTATATGCTTCATCCGAAAAATGTGTCAATCGATCTTTGTTATCATACGCACCGGCTGTTTCCGTGTTTACCCTGATCCGCGTCTGCGAAAACTCTGCTGGCATATTGGAAGCAATGCCCAAATATACTTAGTTTAGCTATTAAACTAACAAGCTTTTTTCATAAGGAGTGAGCGCTTTTGAAAAAATCGTGTCTGATGATCGTCTGCCTCGCCTTTCTTCTTGCTTTTTCCGCAGGCTGCAAAAGCAGCACCGGCACAAAGCATACGGAAGAAATAAAAGTCTGGGATTACTTTACCGGCAAGCAGCAGGATCTTTATCATGAGCTTGTCGAACAGTACAATCGGTCCCAGGACCGGTACAAGGTCGTAACGGAGTACATTCCTTTTAATGAAGTGAAAAAGCAGCTGTCTGTCGGTACAGCCGGCAATGCCATGCCTGACGCCGTATTCCTTGACAATGTCGACAATGCTTCATTCGCCGCTATGGGCGTGCTCGAAGATTTGACGGAGAAAATCGAACAATGGGGGCAGGCTGACCAGTTTTATGAGGGGCCTCTATCATCAGCCGGATATGAAGAGAAGTACTACGGCATCCCTTTCGCAAGCAATGCGCTTGCCTTGTTTTACAACAAAGACCTCTTGAAGAATGCAGGGATCTCCAAACCGCCTGAAACGTGGAGCGATCTGAAAAAAGCGGCGGAAAAAACGAGCAAAGGCCAAACGAAAGGATTTGCCCTGTCAGCCGTAAAATCAGAGGAAAGCGCTTTTCAATTTTATCCGTTTCTTTTGTCTTCCGGAGCAGATCTAAAACAGCTGAATTCAAAAGAAGCAGCCTCTTCTCTTCAGTTTTTAACAGATCTGATCAAGAAAGGCGCAATGAGCAAGGAAGTGTTAAACGCCACCCAGGATGATCTGGCCAGACAGTTTGCAGCAGGTCAGCTCGCCATGATGATCAACGGCTCCTGGAATATTGAACGGCTGGAAGAAGCCGAAGACTTAAATTACGGGATTACCTATATCCCGAAAGATCAAACATTCGCTTCTGCCCTCGGCGGCGAAAATATTGCCGTCGTTAAAGGAAAAAACACCGCCGGCGCCTGGGATTTTATCAGTTGGCTGATCGATCCGGAGCGGCTCGAAACGCTGACAGCAGAAACAGGCGTGTTTCCGCCGCGCAAAGATTTGCTCGAATCATCGAGCCATTGGAAAACAGATGATAATTTAAAAGCCTTCATTCCAATCATAGAGATCGCATCAGCCCGCGGCCCTTCGAAAGACTGGCCGAAGATTTCGGAAGCTTTGCAGACTGCCCTGCAGGAAGCATTGAGCGAAAGCAAAACGCCGAAAGAAGCGCTGGATGAGGCCGCGCAAAAAATCAGCGCCTTAAACTAGCTTTAAGCGCACGAAGGAGTTTTGTCATGATCAGAGCCATTGTCCGTAAATGGGAAGGGTACTTTTATTTGTTTCCGGCAGTTCTTTTTATGCTTGCTCTTATCGGTTATCCTCTCATCTACAACATGATTCTCAGCTTTCAAAACGTATCGCTTGCAAATATAGCCTCACACGATATCAGCTTTATCGGAATCGAAAATTATCAGCGGCTTGCCCAGGATAAAGTATTTTGGGCATCTTTAAAAAACACGCTGCTTTACACGGCCGGAAGCGTTGTATTTCAGTTTGCAATCGGCTTTTTGCTCGCTTTGTTTTTCAGCATGAAGTTCAGGCTTGCCCCGTTTCTCAGGGGATTGATGATGGTGAGCTGGCTCATCCCGCTGACGGTTACGGCGCTTTTATTCAAGTTTATGATGGCTTCAAACGAAGGAGTGTTCAATCAGCTGCTCCTATCATGGGGAATGATCGACACCCCGATCCCCTGGCTGTCAGACCCGAATATGGCCATCTGGTCCGTTATCATCGCCAACATCTGGGTCGGCATTCCTTTTAATATGCTGCTCATATCCGCTGGACTCAGCTCCCTTCCGGAAGACGTCTATGAAAGCGCAAGCCTTGACGGCGCCAATGCTTTTCAGAAATTCATCCATCTGACACTGCCTTTATTGCGGCCGGTGATCACTGTCGTCATGATGCTCGGCTTCATTTATACGTTCAAAGTGTTCGATCTTGTGTTTGTGATGACTGGAGGCGGTCCCGTGGACGCAACTGAAGTCCTGTCAACCGTCAGCTACCGCTACTCCTTTGACGAATTTCAATTCAGCATGGGCGCGGCAAGCGCCAATGTCCTGTTTCTTATTCTTCTTTTGGTCAGTCTCGTCTATTTGCGGCTGATCAAAAAAGATGAGGTGATGTCGTGAAAACGAACCAAAAGGAATGGCTCTTTAACATTATTGGCGTCCTCGTTACGGCCGGCTTTTTATTCCCCGTTTACTGGATGATTGCTACGGCTTTCAAAAGCGATGCCGAATTGTTTAAAACACCGCCTTTATTGTGGCCCGAGACATTCCGCACGGCCGGCTTTGAAGCTGTGTTCACTTCTGGCGTCGCCGGATACTTTTTGAACAGCCTCCTGATTTCCGGGGCGGCTGCCGTCATCGTTCTCATATTGGCCGTTCCTTCCGCCTACGGCTTGGCGCGCTTTCGGATCAAGGGCAAAAAAATGTTCATTTTACTGTTTCTCATCACGCAAATGCTGCCTGCCACCGTTGTTTTGACTCCGCTGTTTATCGCCTTTAATCAACTGAACATATTAAATACGTATATCGGACCGATTTTGACGGGGGCAACGCTCGGCGTTCCTTTTTCTGTTTTAATGCTCAGAACCTTTTTTCTTGGGATTCCCAAGGACCTTGAGGATGCGGCCAAAATCGACGGCTGCAGCCGTTTTACCGCGTTCATCCGCATCATTTTGCCTATCAGCGTACCCGGGATTGCCGTCAGCGGAGCGGTTTCTTTCTTTTTCACATGGGGAGATTTGATTTACAGCATGACATTCAACCGAAATCAGGAGCTGTGGCCGCTGACGGCCGGCATTTACAATGTGATCAGCCAATACGGAATCCAGTGGAATGATCTGATGGCATTTGCCGTTTTATCGGTTCTGCCTGTCATCATCATTTTTATGCTGCTTCAAAAGCAGCTTGTTAAAGGACTTATCAATGGATCTATCAAGTAAAAAGAAAGGGTGTTTTCGATCATGAAATTTTCAGACGGCTACTGGCTGACGCGCGAAGGATATCACATCAACACGCCGAAAGAAGCCTACGACCGAATGATTGATCAGCAATCATTGACCGTGTACGGGCCTGTCAAAGCGGTTCAAAAGCGCGGGGACACGCTCGACACCCGCATGCTCACCGTCAGATTTTCGAGTCCCCTTGAAGACATGATCCGTGTGCAAGTGTTCCATTTTCAAGGGGAAACGCCTCGGAAACCCGACTTTCAACTGCATACGGCAGATGTTGAACCGGTCATCACCGAACACGATGATGCGTTGACCTTCCAAAGCGGCAGCCTGTGCGTCGAAGTGAGCAAAAACGGTTGGGGCTACCAATTTTCACGTGATGGACAGAGCCTGACCGCAAGCGAATCGAACAGCCTCGCCTATATCACAAGCGATGACGGGCGCACCTTTATGAGGGAACAGCTCAACATCGGCGTCGGCGAATTGCTCTACGGCCTTGGCGAGCGTTTTACGGCATTCGTGAAAAACGGCCAAACCGTCGACATCTGGAATCAGGACGGCGGAACAAGCACAGAGCAGGCATATAAAAATGTGCCGTTCTATTTGTCAAACAAAGGGTACGGTGTTTTTGTCAATCATCCCGAGCTCGTCTCGTATGAAATCGGTTCTGAAGTCGTATCCAAAGCGCAGTTTTCGGTCGAAGGAGAATCGCTCGACTATTTTGTCATCAGCGGCGCCGAACCAAAGGATGTTTTGAAACGCTATGCCGCGTTAACGGGAAAACCGGCGCTTCCCCCGGCCTGGTCTTTCGGCCTCTGGCTGTCAACATCGTTCACAACCGACTATTCCGAGGAGACCGTGACCCGCTTCATCGACGGGATGACCGAACGCGGCATCCCGCTCAGCGTGTTTCATTTTGACTGCTTCTGGATGAAAGAATTTGAATGGTGCAATTTCGAATGGGATGAACGATATTTTAAGCAGCCTGAAGCCATGCTCAGCCGCCTGAAAGAAAAGGGCCTGAAAATATGCGTCTGGATCAACCCTTACATCGCGCAAAAATCAAAGCTTTTTCAGGAAGGAAAGGAAAACGGCTACTTCTTGAAAAACAGCCGGGGGGATGTATGGCAGTGGGACCGGTGGCAGGCCGGAATGGCCATCGTCGACTTCACAAATGAAAAAGCGCGTGACTGGTATTGTTCAAAGCTTGAAAGCCTGCTCGACATGGGGGTCGACTGCTTTAAGACCGATTTCGGAGAACGGATTCCGAGTGACGCTGTTTACTTTGACGGATCAGATCCCGAAAGAATGCACAATTATTATTCTTATTTATACAACAAGACCGTATTTGACTTGTTGAGGCAAAAGCGCGGCGAACGGGAAGCGGTCGTGTTTGCAAGGTCTGCGACGGCCGGCGGCCAGCAATTTCCCGTACACTGGGGCGGGGATTGTTTTGCCAGCTATGATTCAATGGCTGAAAGCCTGCGCGGCGGCCTGTCGCTTTCTCTTTCAGGCTTCGGCTTCTGGAGCCATGATATCGGCGGATTTGAAAGCACGGCAACAGCCGATTTGTATAAGCGCTGGACCGCATTCGGCCTCTTGTCGACGCACAGCCGCCTGCACGGGAGCGAGTCATACCGCGTTCCGTGGCTGTTTGACGAAGAAGCGGCCGATGTCATGCGGTATTTTGTCAAACTGAAGCACAGGCTGATGCCTTATTTGTACGCCGCTGCACATGAAGCGCACGCTGAAGGCATTCCGATGATGCGGGCGATGCTCCTCGAATTTCCCGGAGACAACACCTGCCACTGGCTTGACAGACAGTACATGCTCGGCGGAAGGCTGCTCGTCGCTCCCGTTTTTCAGGAAGACGGCGCTGTCCGTTATTATTTGCCAAAAGGCACGTGGACACACCTTTTGACGGGAAAAGAGACGGAAGGCGGAGAATGGAAAGAAGAACGGTACGGCTATATGGGGCTTCCCCTGTTCGTCAGGGAAAACACACTGCTGCCGCTGGGGCAGGAATCCGGGCGACCTGATTATGATTATCTCGACGATGTGACGTTCTGCCTCTATCATTTAAAAGACGGCTGTACAGCCGAACAGACGATTTACAATGAAAAGGGCGAAGCAATGACACTCAGAGCTTCACGGCATCAAAATACGATTGCCGTGAAAACAACGGGCGTCCAAAAGAACTGGAAGCTGCTCCTCCGCGGTCTTTCTGTCACCTCTGTTATTAACGGAGCTGCGGAAGCGCTTCAGGAGGGAACAGCGGTTCAGCCAAAAGAAAAAGAACGGGATGTCTTCATTTATTTCTAAAAAGGAGTGATCAGGATGCTGAAAACGGTCCGCATCATCATATTGGGCGCAATGTGCACGATCCTTTCCGCCGCCGGTTTCGATCCGCCGCAGCCCGCAGCCGCTAAAAGCCAGGCTGATGAATATGAGTATCCCTTTCAAGATCCCAGTCTCCCTGTACAAAAAAGAGTCAGCGACTTGCTTTCACGGCTGACCCTTGAGGAAAAAGTGTCACTGATGCATCAATATCAGCCCGCCGTTCCCCGGCTGGGCATTCCCGCTTTTAAAACGGGCACAGAAGCGCTTCACGGCGTCGCCTGGCTCGGGGAAGCAACCGTTTTCCCGCAGGCTTTCGGGCTCGCGCACACATGGGACCGCTATTTAATCAAACAAATCGGCTCGGCGGTCGGTGATGAAGTCCGCGGCTTCCACCACCTTGATCCCGCGGCAAACGGAGTCAACGTCTGGGCGCCGGTCGTCGATCTGCTGCGTGATCCAAGGTGGGGAAGAAATGAAGAAGGCTATTCCGAAGACCCCTTTTTAACCGGGGAAATAGCAACCGCCTATGCCTCCGGGTTAAGGGGCGATCATCCCTTCTATTTGAAAACAGTTCCAACCTTAAAGCATTTTCTTGCCTATAACAACGAAACAGACCGGGGATTCAGCTCCTCAAGCATCGATCCCAGGAACATGCACGAGTATTATTTGAAGCCCTTCGAAACAGCAATTTCCAAAAAAGCTGCGTATGGACTGATGCCGGCCTACAATTCTGTCAACGATAAACCGGCCATTTTGAGCCCGCTGCTCGACAGTACAGTCAAACGTAGATGGGCCGGAGACGATTTCTTCATCGTCAGCGATGCCTTTGATCCTTCCGGAATCGTCAATGACCACAAGTATTATGACAGCCACGAAAAAGCCCATGCCCACGCCGTAAAAGCCGGCATTGACAACTTTACGGATCAGGGGGAAAATCCCGAGCTGACGAGAAACGCCTTAACCGGTGCCTTAAAGCAAGGCCTTATTTCTGAAAAAGACCTCGATCAAGCCTTGGCCAATACGTTCAGCATCCGTTTTCGCACGGGCGAATTTGATCCGGACGAACTCAATCCGTACAGCCGCCTGACAGATGACGTCATCAACAGTCCAAAGCATCAGCTGCTGGCGAAAAAAGCGGCTGAAAAAGCCATTGTTTTACTGAAAAACGACCAGGATCTGCTTCCTTTCAATGCCCGGAAGAATGAAAGCATTGCAGTCATCGGCCCGTTCGGAAATGCGCTTTACGAAGATTGGTACAGCGGAACGATGCCGTATCGGAAAACCCCGCTTGACGAAATCGCGGACAAAATCGGCAAAGACCGCGTCTCCTTTGCTGAAGGTCTGGAACAAAGCGGCTTCAAATCCGCGCCGACCGGAAAGTTTGTAACTGCAGGCCGGGACGGCAAACAACCGCTCACAGCAGCGGCTGATAAGCTTGAGAAAAGCACGGCATTCGATGCGGCGGATTGGGGAGAAAGCATCTTCACCCTCCGCGCCCAAGCGAACGGCCTCTATGTCTCGCTTCAGGATGACGGCCGGCTGATCGCTGATCAGAAACAGCCGAACGGCCGGACCGTTAAAGAAACATTTCAGTTCGAACAGCAGTCTGACGGGACATTTGCCATCAAAAATACGGCAAACGGCAAATATCTCACTGCCGGTAAAGACGGCACATTAACAGCCGCCGCCGAAAAGCCGGCAACAGCAGCGGAAAAGTTTTCAAAGACGATCATCAAGAGCGGTACGGATGAAGCGGTTCAGCTGGCAAAATCCGCGGACAAAGCCATCGTGTTTGTCGGCAACAATCCTTACATCAACGGCCGGGAAACCGAAGACCGGAAAGATATTACACTCCCTCCGGCCCAGGAAAATCTGCTGAAAGCTGTTTCTAAAGCCAATACCAATACGGTGCTTGTCGTAACGAGCAGCTATCCGTTTGCTCTCAACTGGGCAAAAGCGCACATTCCTGCGATCATATATTCCGCTCACGGAGGCCAGGAGGCGGGAAGCGCATTGGCGGACATTCTCTATGGAGATGTAAATCCGGGCGGACGGCTGACGCAAACTTGGCACACCTCAGTCAAAGAACTGCCGGATATGATGAATTACGATATCATCAAAGGGAAAAGAACCTATAAATATTTCGTAGGCAAGCCGCTGTTTCCGTTCGGCCACGGGTTATCCTATACAGCGTTTCGCTACAGCGATTTAAGCCTTTCCTCTGACAGCATCAAAAAAGACGGATCTGTCACGATTCGCGTCAACGTCACCAATACAGGCGGAAGAAAAGGAGATGAAGTCGTTCAGCTCTATACCTCTCCCCTGTTTAAAACACGGGTTAAACAGCCGAACCTGGACCTGAAAGATTTTCAGCGGGTTGAACTGGCACCGAAAGAAACGAAAACCGTGACATTCAAGCTGAAACAGACAGACCTTGCCTTTTGGGATGTGACGAGAGAAACATTTGCCGTTGAAAGAGGCCCTTACAGAATATCCGTCGGCAGCTCGGCGGCGGACATCCGCAAGACAAAGCGGATCTTCGTCCAAGGCGAAACAATTCGGGAACGGAACTTGCGCCGAAAGACAAACGCTGAAGACTACGACGACTACAAAGGCGTGCTCATCACCGAAGAATCCAAATACGGCGGCGATGCGGTAAAAAGCAGTACAACAAACGCGTGGATCGCCTACCATGATGTCCGCTTCAAAGGCGAAAAAAGGATAGAAGCAAAGGTTGCAAGCAGCGGCGCCGGCGAAATCGGCATCTTCCTCGACCATCCTCAAAAAGGAAAGCAAATCGGTTCGTTAAAAGTGCCTGACACATCCGGATTGCAAAACTGGAAAACGGTAAAAGCTTCCGTCCGAAAATCGACAGGCACCCACCGCGTCTTTTTTGTCTTCAAAGGGAAAGTTGCAATCGATTCGTTTCAATTTGAAAGATAAACCGGCAAACAAGAAATTTTTTAAAGCCATGCAGCTTGATCTGCATGGCTTTTACCGTTTTTCAGCAATTTTAGCGCTTTACAATTTAGGAATGATATATTAGAATTCAATCAAAAGTTGCATTAGGTAAAAAAAATGTCTTTAGGCAATAAAAAATTGCCGAAACAAAAATATTGTATGCAGGTTAACTTTCATATAGACATAGAAAGGGGTTAATGAACGCTATGAAACCCGCAATTACCGTAAAAGATTTATATGTTTCTTATCACGGCGCAGAAGCGCTCCGCAATATTAATTTCTCACTCGATCAAGGAATGATGGCGGGCATTATCGGACCGAACGGCGCAGGAAAATCAACGCTGTTAAAATCCATGCTCCAATTGATTCCAAAAGATAAAGGCGACGTCCGTCTGCTGGGAAAACCGCTCAAAGATGTACGCAAGCAAATCGCCTATGTTCCGCAGCGAAATGATATGGATTGGACGTTCCCGATCAATGTCCTCGACACCGTCATCCTCGGCACGTATCCTGAACTCGGCCTTTTCAGACGTCCGAAAAAACGCGATAAAGACTGGGCGTATCACTGTCTTGAGAAAGTCGGGATGGCTGCATATGCCAAGCGTCAGATCGGCGAACTGTCAGGCGGACAGCAGCAGCGCGTTTTTCTCGCCAGGGCGCTCGCCCAAAAAGCAGAGCTGTTCTGTCTTGACGAACCGTTCGTCGGTATTGATGTGACAAGTGAAGAAATGATCGTCAGCATCTTAAAAGAACTTCGTGATGAAGGAAAGACCGTTCTTGTCGTCCATCACGATTTGAGCAAAGCGGACAGCTACTTCAATGAATTAATTTTGCTGAACAAAGAGCTGATTCAAAAAGGCCCTGTCTCCGACATCCTCAATCCCGACGTGATGATGAAAGCCTACGAATCTCAGCTTCCGTTCCTGCAATCGAAAAGAGGTGCGATCTGATGGAGTTTATCCATGGTTTGATGGAATATTCGTTTCTGCAAAAATCGCTGTTCACCTCGATTATGGTGGGCATCATTTGCGGCGTCATCGGCTGCTTTATCATTCTCAGGGGAATGGCGCTGATGGGAGATGCGATTTCACACGCGGTTCTTCCCGGCGTCGCCATCTCTTATATGCTCGGCGTCAATTTTTTCTTCGGCGCCGTCTTTACGGGCATCCTGACGGCTCTCGGAATCGGCTATGTCAGCCAAAACAGCCGGATTAAAAACGATTCGGCCATCGGCATCGTATTTACGGCCTTTTTCGCCGTCGGAATCATATTGATCACGCTTGTCAAAAGCTCAAGCGATCTGTACCATATCTTATTCGGAAATGTGCTGGCCGTTCGTTCATCAGACATGTGGATCACGCTCGTCATCGGAGTCATTATTCTTACCGCTGTCTTTTTATTTTACAAAGAGCTGCTCATCACCTCTTTCGACCCGACGATGGCGGCTGTCTACGGCTTGCCGAACCGGCTGATCCACTACTTTTTAATGACGCTTTTAACAATGGTCACGGTCGCATCGCTTCAGACCGTCGGCATCATCCTCGTCGTCGCGATGCTGATCACGCCTGCCGCAACCGCTTATCTATTGACGGACCGGCTGTGGGTGATGATCTATTTGTCCGCTTTCCTCGGCGCTTTGTCAGCGGTCATCGGCCTTGGATTAAGCTATACGTACAACCTCTCCTCAGGAGCGGCAATCGTGCTCGTGGCTACGATTTTGTTCGGACTTTCCTTTACGTTTTCACCGAAACAAGGCGTGCTTTGGAGAGCTGTGAAATCAAGAAGAAAACGGGCAGCGCTTCAACAATAACCGCAAAATAAAGGGGGAAAACAAAACATGAAATGGAAGCAAACATTAGCAATTGCGGCGGCATTGATTCTGATTCTCGCCGCCGGCTGCTCCTCGAAAAGCAGCAGCGAAGAAAACGGAAAGCTGAAGGTCGTCACCACCTACTCCATTCTTTATGACATCGTCAAACAAGTCGGAGGGGATCACATCGATTTATACAGCATTGTACCTGTCGGAACAGACCCGCATGAATACGATCCGCTTCCTAAAGACGTGCAAAAAACGACGGACGCCGATGTCGTCTTTTACAACGGATTGAATTTGGAGACAGGGAACGGCTGGTTTAACAAGCTGCTGGAAACAGCTGAAAAAGACGGTGATGACGCCCCTGTCTACAAGCTGAGCAAAGGGGTCAAGCCAAAGCATCTCACCGCTAAGGGAAAAGAAACGGAAGAAGATCCCCATGCATGGCTCGACATTGAAAACGGGATTCAATATGCAAAGAACGCAAGAGACGCGCTGATCAAAAACGATCCCGACCATAAAGAAGACTACGAGAAAAACGCGGAAGCCTATATCGGCAAGCTGCAAAAGCTTCATGATGAAGCGGTGAACCGCTTTAAAGATATACCGAAAGAGCGCCGCGTCCTTGTGACAAGCGAAGGGGCTTTTAAATATTTCGCTTCGGCCTACGGCGTCGACGCGCAGTATATTTGGGAAATCAACACCGAAAATGAAGGAACTCCCGGTCAGATGAAAAAAATCGTCGACACAGTGAAGAAAAAGGACGTCCCGGCCTTATTCGTGGAGACAAGCGTTGACCCGCGGAGCATGGAAAGCCTTTCAGCCGAAACGGGCGTGCCGATTAAAGCAAAAGTCTTCACCGATTCGATCGGAAAGCCCGGTGAAGCGGGAGATTCCTATTATAAGATGATGAAAGAAAACCTTGACCGGATCCATCAAGGCCTCGCCGAATAACCAATGAACTGCTGTACAGGATGTACAGCAGTTTTTTTCTTATGTTTTTCCGATTTTAAAGCAGGGTACAACGAAGGGAAAACGAGGAAAAAGGAGTGTGTTTCGTGAAATCTGGATATGAGGAATGCATCAAAGCCTGCCGAGAATGTCTTGAAGCCTGCAACCACTGCTTTGACAAATGTCTGATGGAAGAAGAGGCTGGGATGATGGCCGAATGCATCCGTCTTGACCGGGAATGCGCGGAGATGTGCGGTTACGCAATTCAAGCCATGACGCGCAACAGCCCGTATGCCGAAGATATTTGCCAGCTTTGCGCAAAGGTTTGCGAAGCTTGCGGCAATGAATGCAGCCAGCACAAGCATGACCACTGCCAATTTTGCGCTGAAAGCTGCTTTGCATGCGCGGAAGCGTGCAGAAAAATGGCTTCTTAACTTGAAACATCCGGCCCTCGAGCCGGATATTCTTATGTAGGAAATGTTTATTTTTTCTCCTTCCCCCTTTCTAAACTGATACAATATGACTATAAAAGGGGGTTTTATCATGAAAGACAGCGTGTTTCAAATGACTTCTGACACATATCAATCTCTCAGCGATTCAGAACGGCATTTGCTCGAGTACATTTATCAGCACTTAGACGTCATCGCCACTTTATCGATTGTAAAATTAAGCGAGGATGCAAATGTTTCAACAGCCACGATTGTCAGGTTAATGAAAAAACTCGGATATGACGGCTACACTTCTTTTAAGTATGCATTAAAAGAAAAACACCACCTCGGACACGCTCCGCTGATGGATGATATCGACAGCCAAATTAAACAGGCCGTGCTAAAGAATGAAAGAGAAGTTCTGGATACGATTAAGATGCTTGATATCGGGTTGATCGAAGATGCCATTCAAAAAATCAGCAATGCCGAAAAAGTTTACATCTTCGCAAGAGGATTGTCTGAAATGATTGGAACCGAGATGACGATCAAGCTTCAGCTGCTCGGCAAAAACTGCGAGATGCACAGCGACCCGAATATTATCAGAGGAAAGTCAAAAACACTGGCCAAAAAAGACCTCGGCCTTTTTGTTTCCTTGAACGGCGAGACAGAAGAGCTTGTTGAAGCCGCTCAAAACTTCAAATTGCAAGCCATTTCCACCATTACATTAACGACAAGGATCGATTCGCGTCTTGCGAAATTATCAGAGATCGTACTGGTCGGGTTTAAAGGGGAACAATCATTTTTTCCCGATTATGAAGTCCGCTCTCGCCTCCCTCTGCAAGTCCTCTCCCGCATCATGCTGGACTCATATGTCATCCGCACCGCTCATAGCTGAAAACCTTTACACAACCTGTAAACATCCCCCCTTTCATCTGTGACATAATGTCTGTGAAGCCACAGATAAAGGGGGGATACAGCATGATCTATACATGCACGATGAACACCGCAGTCGACTTATTCGTTGAAACCGACGAGCTGCTTCCCGATGTTGTCAACCGTACTAAAGATGAAGATTATCAGCCAAACGGAAAAGGCGTCAATATTTCATTTATGCTCAAGCGCCTTGGTCTTGACAATACCGCGCTTGGCTTTACAGGCGGATTCACCGGGCGTTTTATTGAAAATGAACTGCTGAATGAAAAAATCGTCACAGACTTTGTCGAAGTGGAAGGCATCTCACGGATCAATATTTTTATCAATTCAACCCGGGAATTCAAGATTGTAAACAAAGGACCGCTCATATCTGAAGCCCGAAAACAGGAGCTGATCAACAAAATCCGTCAAATCCCGCCGGGCCGTTTCTTATTTATTTCAGGCAGTCTTCCGAGAGGAGTCCCTGATGACATGTACCTTTCGCTTTCCGAGATTGCCGCCGAAAACAAACTGAAATTGATCTTGGATATCAGTTCTCCCGTCCTATTAGATTGTCTTTCATACCATCCTTACCTGATTAAGCCGAATGAACAGGAGCTTGCCGCATTTTTCAGCCGGAAGAAAGCGCTGTCCGAAGAAGAAATCATCCATTACGGAAAGGAACTTCTCGACCGCGGCGCTGAAAGGGTTCTCATCTCCCGCGGCAAAGACGGAGCCCTTTATTTGGACCGCCAAAGAACATTAAAAGCGACCGCCGCTAAAGGCAAAGTTGTCAATACAGCATGTGCCGGCGATGCCATGCTTGCCGTATTCGTCGGAAAACAGGAGCTCGGCTGTTCCGTTCCTGAAGCACTCAGGCACGCCTCTGCCGCCGGTTCCTTGACGGCATTCTCGAAAGGACTCGGTGATGTGTCCAAACTCGATCAAACAGCTTCACAAATTCAAATCACTCATTTATAAAGGGGGTTTTCTTATGAAAAAGTTCAAAATCATCGCGGCAACCGGCTGTCCAACAGGGATTGCCCATACATTTATGGCTGAAGAGGCCTTAAAACAGGCTGCCGCCAAACTGGGTGTGGAAATCAAAGTCGAAACACACGGGCAAATCGGCGTTCAAAACGAACTATCGCCAGAGGACATTAAACAAGCCGACGGGGTCATTGTCGCGGCAGACAAAGATGTAGGCGCAGAGCGTTTTGCAGGCAAACGTGTCCTTGACGTCCCGGTTGCGCGGGGCATCCGGGATGCGGAATCTTTAATTCGGACGCTGATGAACGGCGAAGCGCCGATTTACCGCGGACAAACTGCGGCAAAAACAGAGGATGAACCAAAAACAGGCGAATCCGCTTCCATCGGCCGTAAAATATATAAACATTTGATGAACGGGGTTTCCCACATGCTCCCATTTGTCGTCGGCGGAGGGGTTTTGATTGCACTTTCCTTTTTATTCGGCATCCATTCAGCGGATCCTGAACATCCAAGCTACAACGCTTTTGCCGAATTGCTGAATAAAACGGGCGCATTCGGATTCCAGCTGATGGTTCCGATTTTATCCGCCTATATCGCCGATTCAATGGCAAAACGCCCCGGCCTGATTGTCGGTTTTATCGGCGGCATGATCGCCAGCACGGGCGGAGCGGGTTTTCTGGGCGGCATCGTATCCGGTTTTTTGGCGGGACTGATCATTTACGGCCTCTCGCATGCACTTAAAAAAATGCCTCAGTCACTTGAAGGACTAAAAGCAATTTTTCTTTATCCGGTTATCGGCATTTTTCTGATCGGTGCGGTCATGTTTTTCCTCGTCGAACCGATGACGGCCATTAATGAGGGGATGAAGGGCTTTTTAGCCGACTTTCAAGGGGCGAACCCAATCATTCTCGGCTTGATCATCGGCTGTATGAGCGCATTTGACATGGGCGGCCCGGTCAATAAAGCCGCTTATGTCACCGGTACTGCTCTTCTCGCTGAAGGGAACCAATATTTCATGGCAGGCGTCTCCGCCGCGTGCATCACACCGCCGCTCGTTATTGCGTTTGCCACATTGCTTTTCCGCAAATATTTCAGCCAGCAGGACCGAAATGCAGGACTTGTCAATTTTATTCTCGGCGCCACTCATATTACTGAAGGCGCTATCCCGTTCGCCGCAAAGAAACCAATCCCTGTCATTCCGATTTTGATGATCGGCTCTTCGGTTTCGGCAATATTAACATATTCATTCGCAGTTCAAGTACCTGCCCCGCACGGCGGATTCCTTGTACTTCCCGTTGTAACAGGAGCCTTTCAATGGGTGCTGTCGATTATCATCGGATCGCTTATCGGTGCCTTCTTATACGGCTTTTACCAAAAACGGACATATGAAAAAGAGAAAGGCTGATCAAACATGAAAACAGCAGCTTTAATCAAAAAAGAGCACATCTATCTACAAGAAACGCTATCTTCCCAAGCGGAAGCTTTTGACCGGCTGGCTCAGATCGCATATGAATCAGGAGCAGCCAAAACAAAACAAGCGGTCATTGACGGATTGGCGCAAAGAGAGGCTGAAAGCACGACCGGCTTTATCGACGGCTTCGCCATTCCCCATGCAAAACTGAAGGACATCACAGAAGCAACTGTCATCATCATTCAAAACAAGGCAGGAATCGAATGGAACGCGCTTGATCAGACGCCTGTCACGTTCATCATTGCATTATTGATACCCGATGCCGAGGCAGGCAGCACACATCTCAATCTATTATCATCGGTGTCTCGCATGCTTGTTCACGAAGATGCGAGGCAGCAGCTGCTTGAAGCCTCGAGTCCTGACGACATTCTGAGCACCTTCTCAAGCTATTTATCTTAACTTTGATCAGAAAGAAGGAATCGATATGCTGACAAATACGAAAAAAATGCTGCTGGACGCACAGGCAAACGGCTATGCGGTGCCGGCCTTTAACATTCATAACCTTGAAACCGTGCAGGCCGTGACAGAAGCGGCTGAAGCCTTAAGGTCCCCCGTGATTCTTGCGGCTACTCCAGGAACCTTCAGCTATGCAGGGCGCGACTATATTCAAGCCATTGCAGAAACGGCCGCGGCGCGCTGCTCGATCCCGGTCGCCCTCCATCTAGATCATCATGAAGAAATTGATGATATTCGCGAGTCTTTATCATTGGGGACGAAATCTGTCATGATTGATGCTTCGCACCATCCATTTGCCGAGAATACCGCAATTACGGCGAGTGTCGTTCAATATGCCCGGCAAAAAGATGCCACTGTAGAAGCCGAGCTTGGAAGGCTCGGCGGACAGGAAGACGATTTGATCGTGGATGAAGCCGACGCTTATTATACCGATCCGGATGCAGCAAAAGAGTTCGTCGAGAAAACCGGAATCGATTCGCTGGCGGTGGCAATCGGTACAGCCCACGGTCTTTACTCAAAAGAGCCCAATATCGATTTTGAGAGGCTGGCCGCGATTCAAAAACGGGTTTCAGTCCCGCTCGTCCTGCACGGCGCCTCAGGAATTTCAGAGCAAGATGTTAGAAAGTGCATCAAGCTAGGCTGTGCAAAAGTAAATATCGCGACTGAATTAAAAATTCCTTTTTCAGATAAACTGCGCCGATATTTGCATGAACACGCCGATGCAAGCGATCCAAGAAAATATATGGCCCCCGCCAAAGAAGCCATGAAAAAAATCGTCCAAGAAAAGATTTTGATGTGCATGAGCAATGACAGATACTAATACAAAAAGCCGGATGTTCTTTAACATCCGGCTTTCTCAGCAATTCATTTGACATGCTCTTCTAAAGCATGACCGTCATGGGGCTTTTCATCGGGTATCGGTTCCCGACCGGCCAATATGCTGTATACAAGCATGACAATTCCTACATAAACAACCGCTGAAACCGTCCAAACGAGCACTGTCTTATCCTTCAAGACGGATTCCTCCAATCAAGCTTCACCTTTTGCAGCCTGAGTGCATTCAGAACGACTGAGACCGAACTGAACGCCATCGCGGCACCTGCGATCCACGGAGCCAAAAGCCCGACAGCCGCGAACGGAATGCCGATGCTGTTGTAGGCAAACGCCCAGAAAAGATTTTGTTTAATGTTTTTGATGGTCAATCTGCTCATGAGGATCGCATCGGCGATGCTGTTTAAATCGCCGCGGATCAAGGTGACGTCGGCGGCTTCCATGGCGACGTCAGTCCCTGTTCCGATCGCCATACCTGTATCGGCCGCCGCCAATGCCGGCGCATCGTTGATGCCGTCGCCGACCATCGCGACTTTTTTGCCTTTTGCCTGGATTTTCTTCACCTCATCCGCTTTTCCTTCCGGCAGAACTTCGGCGATGACGTGGTGAATGCCGGCTTCAGCAGCAATCGCTTCTGCCGTCCGCCGATTGTCCCCGGTGATCATGACGACTTCCAGCCCCATATCATGCAGCCTTTTCACCGCTGCCTTCGACGTGTCTTTAATCGTATCGGCGACGGCGATCAGCCCGGCAAACCGACCGTCGACGGCGGCAAGCATCGCCGTCTTTCCTTGTGTTTCGAGCTCTTCCATTTCGCCGTTCGCATCTTGAATGTCAATATCACGGTTTTCCATCAGACGTCTTGTACCGATCAAAATCCGCTTTTCATTGACTGCGGCTTCGATACCATAGCCGGGTATCGCTTCAAAGCTGTCTGCTGAGGCGGGTTCTATCCCTTTCTCTTTGATGCCTTCGACAATGGCTTCAGCAAGCGGGTGTTCAGAGCTTTTTTCTGCAGCACCGATAAGCTTGAGAAACGATGTTTCATCGATCCATGGTTCAGGGCGCACATCTGTCAGCTGAGGCTTCCCATTTGTGACCGTCCCCGTCTTGTCAAGCACGATCGTCTCCAAGCGGTGAGCCGTCTCCAAATGTTCGCCGCCTTTGAATAAGATTCCGAATTCAGCCGCGCGGCCAGATCCGGCCATGATCGATGTCGGCGTTGCCAAGCCGAGCGCACACGGACATGCGATCACAAGCACCGCAATCAGCTTCTCCAGCGCCGTGCCGAATTCGCCGGGGCTGACCGCCAAATACCAGATGAAAAATGTGATGGCCGCGATCGCCACGACAATCGGCACAAAAACCCCGGAAATCCGGTCTGCGAGCCGTTGAATCGGCGCCTTTGAACCTTGCGCCTCTTCCACAACTTTTATAATCTGCGCCAGCGCAGTATCTTTGCCTACTTTTTCTGCTCTGACTTTTAAAAATCCATTTTTATTGATTGTAGCGCCGATAACCGGATCTCCAACCGTTTTGTCAACAGGGATGCTTTCACCGGTGATCATCGATTCATCCAGCGCTGAACGACCTTCGACAATCTCCCCGTCTGCCGGTACTTTTTCACCGGGCTTCACATACATGATGTCGCCTGCCAAAACGTTTTCAATCGGCACGGTCATCTCTTCGCCGTTCCTGACGACGGTCGCTGTCTTTGCCTGCAGCCCCATCAGCTTTTTGATCGCTTCGGATGAACGCCCTTTCGCTTTCGCTTCAAACAGCTTTCCTAAAATGATCAAAGTTAAGAGGATGGCGCTTGTTTCATAGTAAAGGCCGTCCGGATGCCGGTTTGTACCGAGGCTTTCAATGCTTAAATACAAGCTGTAGAAATAGGCGGCAGACGTGCCGAGAGCGACCAGCACATCCATGTTGGCACTTTTGTTCCGCAGCGCTTTATAAGCCCCAGTGTAAAACTGCTTCCCGACGATAAACTGAACCGGTGTGGCCAACGCGAACTGAACCCAGGGATCCATGAACATCCCCGGCAGCCATATAAATGACGTGAATTTGAAATGGCTGACCATTGCCCAGAGCAGCGGAAAAGACAAAATGGCTGAAAAAATAAATTTGCCGGTTTGACGCTGAATATCTTTTTCTCTTTGTTCCGCCCGACCGTCCGCAGTTCGGTCTTTTTTCAGCTCGAGCTTGTAGCCGAGCTTTTCAACGGCTTCGATCATCTCCTCCGGCGAAACCGCGCCAGCATGATAGTCGACTGTCGCAGTCTCAATGGCAAAGTTGACGGCGGCGCTTTTGACGCCAGACAGCTTGTTGAGGCGCTTTTCAACCCGGTTGGCGCAAGCCGCACACGTCATGCCGGAAACCGCAAATTCGGCTTTTTCCGCAGGAACTTGATAGCCGAGCGATTCGACTTTCTCAGCCAGCTGTCCGACTTCGATTTGCCCCGGATCATAAACGATTTTTGATTTTTCCAGCGCCAAGTTCACATTTGCGTCCTGAACGCCGTCAAGCCTTTTCAACCCTTTCTCGATCCGCGCCGCACAGGCGGCGCAGGTCATGCCAGAGATTTGGAGGGTGGCTTCTTTTTGTCCGTCCATATCCTTCACTCCTTATATACCCCTTGTAGGTATACATCAGCCTGCAACATCATACCCCTGGTCTTCGATCGTATCGATGATCTCCTTCAGCGAGACTTTGCCTGAATCAAACGATACTTCGACTTTGCCCTCGTTTAAATTCACTTTGACAGACTCCACTCCGCCAAGCTTTCCGACGTTTCCTTCTACTGCCTGAACACAGTGGTTGCAAGACATGCCTTCGACTTTCAGTGTTTTTTGTTCCATATTGAAAACCTCCTGTGGTTTGATGATATTGATCGGTTTTATATTACCATACCCCTGTAGGGTATTTCAAGAAAACGATTTTCTCTTTTTTCGTTCATGATTTTGAAAACCGTTTAAACACATCAAGCAGTTCCTCGATGGCTTCTTCTCCCTCACCGCTTTTAATCGCGTTTGCGACGCAATGGTGGGTATGATCCTCAAGCAGGCTGAAAGCAACCTTTTGCATCGCGGCTTGCACAGCTGAGATTTGAACGAGAATATCGACGCAGTAGCGGTCATTTTCAATCATCTTTTGAATGCCTCTGACCTGTCCTTCAATCCGCTTTAAGCGGTTTGTGATTTGTTCTTTTCCTTTAGAGCTTTTGGGATTTAACGCGTGTTCATGATGATCTGCCATCGGAACACCTCTCTTTCCTTTATATTTTGTCCAAGATCCCCATTGGTACCATTATAAAATGCGAAGCGGAACATGTCTAAAAAAAGAGACAACCCCGAACTGCTGCGGGGTCATCCCTGCATATTATTTGTTTAACGCTTTAAAAAATTCTCTCATAAACTCCGGCAGATTGGACCAGTCATGACCTGAGACCAGGTTGGCGTCCACATGAAGCTTCTCCTCGACATAAGTCGCGCCCGCGGCTTCGACTTCCGGTTTGCAGGCGATGTAAGCCGTCAGCTCCCGGCCTTTCAGATGTTCTCTCAGGCTTGTGAAAATCAGGCTCGCATGACAAATCGCGCCGACCGGTTTATTTTCCTCAAAGAAATGAGCAACGATTTTCAGCAGGGAATCGTACATCCGGATAAATTCCGGTGCGCGTCCGCCAGGAATGATGATGCCGTCGTATTCGGACGGGTCAATCTCATCAAATGAAGCATGCGCGTCAATTAAATAGCCCGGCTTTTCGGTGTATGTATCCCAATCCAGGAAGTCATGAACAACCGTATGAATCTTTTTCTTTTTCGGTGCGGCAATCGTCGTTTCATAGCCCTCTTCAAGACAGCGGTAATAAGGGTAATACACTTCCAGCGCTTCAACTGCATCGCCCGTTACGATTAAAATCTTTTTCGCCATCAAAAACATCTCCTTTCCTTTTTTACTCTTCTATTTTATCCCATTTGCGCCTGTTTTTAAAATCAAGTGCTTGAGAAGTTTTGTTTCAGCCGACGATCGTGATGTTCTCTGTTATGTCTTTCAAGCGGGCAAGATTTGCTTTGTCAATTCCTGAATCTGTGATGACCCTGTATCGGTCATGAAGGCGGTCGATTTGCGAGAAAGCACGGGTTCCGAATTTGCTGCTGTCCGCCATCAAAATCGTTTCGTCCGCAATTTCGATCATTCGTTTTTTCAACAGCGCCTGCATTTCGTTTGAATCGCTCAAGCCGCTCGCAGGGTCGACGCCTTTGCAAGACAGAAATGTTTTGTTGACGTGATACATGTCAAGGGAGCGCTCAGCCAAAGGGCCGACATATGACATCGATTGCGGCAGCAGCATCCCGCCGGTTGAAATGACCGTCACCTTTTCTTTTTTGCTGAGTTCAATCGCGACTCTGACTGAATTCGTAATGACGGTCAGCGGGATGTTTTCAAGCGCTTTTGCCATGTACCATGCCGTCGTGCTTGCATCAAGAATAATCCGTTCCCCGCTTTTCACATGCTTGACGGCTTCAAATGCAATCATCTTTTTTTCGTTTACGTTTGTAATTTCGCGCTCGCGAAAATGCACCTCTCTTTCTTCAGTCTGCACGCTGACTGCGCCGCCATGGCTTCTTTTCAGCTTATTTTCCTTCTCAAGCTTTTCCAAATCGCGCCTGATCGTTTCTTCCGTGACGGAAAAAAGCTCGCTCAGTTCTGTGACGCGTACGCTCGAGCGCAGATTGACAAGCTCGACGATTTTTTGGTGTCTTTCAGCTACAAGCATCCGTTTACTTCCTTCCTTTTTTGGTAAAAGTCACTGTTACATTCATGATAGCGCATCGGCTCCGATACAGGAAAGGTTTTCAGCGGGAAGCGGCGCCGAGAATCTGACTTGTATAGCGGCGGTATGCCCGCTCCCACGCTTCTGTATCTTCCGGTACATACGTTTTTTGAGGAAAGGAAGCCTTGATCGCTTTCCGGGCGCTCTGAATATCCCAAAACATGTCGAGCGCGACGGCCTGTACGGCAATGTTGCCGATGGCGCTTGCCTCTGACGGTCCAGCCCATACATTTCTGGACAGTACATTCGCCGTGTATTGGCAGAGCAGTTCATTTCGAATCCCTCCGCCCGCCATGTGAAGTCCGTCATATTCTTTTCCTGTCAAGGTTTCAATCCGTTCAAAGGTGAACCGGTATTTAAACGCAAGGCTTTCCAGCACGCAGCGGATGATCTGTCCGGGCGTTTCCGGCACGTGCTGCCCTGCTGCACGGCAGTACTCTCTGATCGCCTCAGGCATATGGACGGGATTGAGAAACACCGGGTCATCCGGGTCAACCGCCGACCTGAATGCTTCTGACTGTCCGGCAAGTTTGACAAGCTCGGCGCTCGAATAGCTGATCCCATCTTTTTCCCAATCCGCCTGACAGCGCTGGAACAGCCACAATCCCATAATGTTTTTTAAAAAACGGAATGTGCCGCCGGCACCACCCTCATTTGTAAAATTCCAATCGAGCGCCTGTTTTGTCATCAGCGGAGCGTCAAGTTCGGTTCCGATCAGCGACCAGGTGCCGCAAATCAAATATGCAAAGTCATCCGTTTCAGCGGGGATGCCGACAACTGCAGAAGCCGTGTCATGTTCGCCGACGGCAATCACCGGTACGGCGGGCACAGACAATTCGCCGCACACTGATTGCGACAGCCTCCCCGCTTCGCTTCCGGGCTTTGCTATATCTTTTGGAAAAATCTTGGCCGGGATCCCCAGAAGGCTGATGAGCTCCCAATCCCAGTCAGACGTTTTCGGGTTGAACAGCTGGGTTGTCGTCGCATTTGTAAATTCGCTTTTTTTCTCGCCCGTTAAAAAATAGCGCAGCAAATCAGGAATCATTAATAGTGTGTCCGCGTAATCCAACAGCGGAGAATTCGCTTTTTTCAGCGCCCGGAGCTGAAAGATGGTGTTGAACGGCAAAAGCTGAATACCGGTTCTGGAAAACAGCTCTTCTTTTCCGATTTCATTCAACACCTCCGTCATTATTCCGTCCGTGTAAGGGTCGCGGTAATGATAAGGGTTCCCCATCAGCTCTCCGTTCCGATCGAGAAAACCGACGTCAACCGCCCATGAATCGATTCCGATGCAGCTGATTCGTCCACAGCCGTTTTTCGCCTTTAAAATGCCCTGTTTAATTTCATGATAAAGCCTGAGAATGTCCCAATAAAGGTGTTTTCCCGCCTGAACGGGCTGATTTGGAAAACGGTGAATTTCCTCCGCTTTGATCAGACCGCCGTCCACATGACCTGCATAAGCTCTGCCGCTCGACGCACCAAGATCAAAGGCGAGAATCGTCACCAGCTTGCACCGCCTTTCCCGCGTGCCAGGATTTTTTCCGCATATCCGCTTTCCGCATAAGCCTTGAGCGGATCAGGCGGAACGTTCATTTCCTCCCGCACGGCGCAGAGGAGCGGCTTGACGTCGATTTCAAATGCCTCGCGGATCGCAGCCTCTGCGGCAAGCACGTCATGATCTTCCTGCGCTTTCTTCACTTCATCGAAGTTGATCAAAAGCGCTTTTGCAAATTGAGTCTGCACATTCATGACCGAGCGCAGCACAGCGGGTATTTTCGGTTCAAGATTATGGCATTGATCAAGCATATACGAAATATGTTCGGCCGTCTTCCGGACGTTCGGGTCAGAATCACGGCAGGCGTCCAAAATTTGAGAAAAAATGAGAAACAGTTCGTACGGGTTGTGAGCGCCCGCGATCAAATCGTCATCAGCGTATTTGCGGCTGTTGAAATGAAAGCCTCCGAGACGTTTTTCGTCAAGCAAATAAGCGACAATGTGCTCGATGTTCGTCCCCTGGGCATGGTGGCCGGTGTCGACGAGCACCTCAGCCTTCGGGCCGAGCTTTTGCGCCAAATTGTAAGCCATGCCCCAATCCGCCAGATCGGTATGATAAAAAGCCGGCTCAAAAAATTTGTATTCAATCAAGAGCCGCATATCATCGTCAAGAGCTTCGTAAACTTCAGCCAGACACTCATACATCCAGTTTTTCCGTTTTCTGATGTCGCCCTGACCGGGATAGTTGGTTCCGTCGGCAAGCCAGAGGCTGATTTCCTTGGAGCCTGTTTGTTTTGCAATATCGACGCATTCGAGCAATTGCTCAGTCGCTTTTTGGCGAATGGCCGCTTTCACGTTTGTGACGCTGCCGAATTTGTAGTCATCGTCCTGGAACAAGTTCGGATTCACGGCGCCGATAGCAAGGCCAAGCTGCTCGGCGTGCGCTTTCAGCTTTCCGTAATCATCAACTCGATCCCAAGGAATATGGATGGCGACGGAAGGACAAATTCCGGTTAATTTGTGAACGACTGATGCATCTTCCATTTTTTCAAACGGATCTCTTGGCACACCCTCTTGCTGAAACACTTTGAAGCGCGTGCCCGAGTCCCCGTATCCCCATGAAGGCGTCTCGATTTTAAGCGCTTTCAATTTTTCCTTTGCTTCAGAAAGGCTGATTCCCCTGTCTTTCTGCTGTTCTTCAAATAAAGCGTAGGCCCGGTCATTCATCATGTACGCCCATCCCCCTTGTTTTTAACGGATATGCCATGGTTGACATTAACGCAAGTTCCGGCTGGGTCGTGTCCAGCCGGCTGTACTGGACGATCACAGGTACATCGCTTGCGATCTCGATCGCATAAGGAACATTTTCAGGAATGCGTTCTCCTGATCGGTGCAAAGAACTTGTGCGGATATGCTTCGTTCTCTTGCCATGAACCGTCTCGGAAATGCCTTCGAGCGGCGGACGGTCTTCGAAGTATACGGTGATCGCAAGGTTTGCGTTTTCTTCATGGCAATTTAAAACACAAATGGCTTCATGGCTCGTCAAGCTTCCGGAACTTTCCGGAGGAATAAAACCGTCCGGTATGATCCAATGGGTCTCGCCCTTCATCTCCCTTTTCCCCCTTTGTATTCTGAAAGGGCGGCCGAAGCCGCTCCTTATCAATTACCTTGAAAATGCGGCTGGCACTCCCCCGTCAACCGTCAGCATGCATCCCGTCGTTTTTGCCGTTTTTTCTGAAGCGAAATAAGCGATCGCCTCGGCAATGTCGGCGGGATAAATGTTGACGGAAAGAGCCGTACGTTTGCGGTAATGCTCTTCAAGCCGGTCGGGTTCAATCCCGTAGGCGGCGGCTCTTTCTTCGCGCCATTTGGAGTCCCAGATGGCCGACCCTTGAAGCACCGCATCCGGAAGAACTGAATTCGCACGGATTCCGTACGGTCCGCCTTCAGCCGCGATGCATCTCGCCAAATGAACCTCAAGCGCTTTTGCAGAGCTGTATGCTGATGCGTTTTTGCCTGCATAAACGGAATTTTTCGAACCGACAAACACCATGCTGCCGCCTGAACCTTGTTTTTTCATTTGCTTAAAAGCTTCTCTGGCCACGAGGAAATATCCTGTTCCGAGTACATTCATATTCAGGTTCCATTCTTCGAGCGTCGTTTCATCAAGCGGGCTTGATGTCGCAAGGCCCGCATTGTTGACAAGGATGTCAATCCCGCCGTATTTGAGGGCGATTTCCTCGAAGGCCGTCTGAACCTCCTCTTCTTTCGTCACATCCATGCGGACGGCGTAAGCTCGTTCTGCACCGTATTGATCATTAATCTCGGCCGCTGTTTTTTCTGCGCCTTCAATATTAATGTCAGCGACCACAACATGCGCGCCTTCTAGAGCAAGGCGGCGGCAGGCCTCGCTGCCGATTCCGCCCGCTCCCCCCGTCACAAATGCGATCTTGCGCGAAAATTCGGCTTCCGGCGGAGCAAGCGTTAATTTATAAAGCTCAAGCGGCCAATATTCAACATTGTAGGATTCTTCCTCATTGAGAGATACAAAGTTTCCAAGGACTTCCGTTCCCTTCATGACGGCAATCGCCCGGCGGTATAAATCTCGGCTGACCTTCGCCATCGCCAGGCTTTTCCCTGCTGTCACCATGCCGATTCCCGGGATCAGCATCACGCGAGGCGCCGGTTCAAACATCTCGTCTCCTTCGTGCCGGTTTCGTTGAAAATAGGCGGCATACGACTCTTTAAATCCAGCAATCTCGGTTTTGATCCGGTCGACCAGCGCTTCTGTGTCCTGTTCAGCGGGATTCCACGGAATATAGGCAGGCACCCGCTTTGTATGAACGAGGTGATCCGGACAAGCGGCGCCGACCTGTGAAAGCGACGGTGCGCGCCTGCTGTTCGCGAATTCGAGCACATCGTCAGCATCGCACCAGGTGACGAGCATGCGTTTTTCCCCGCTGACAGCGCCGCGGATGACCGGCAAGATATCGGCTAAAATCCGTTTCCGCTCCTCCGGTGCAAGCGGCTCGACCATCTGTCCGCCAAACGGCTGATGATCTTCCGAACGGCTTTTAATATATGCTTCCGCTTCGCGAATCACGGCAATCGTCTGATCATAGCTTTCTTTCGACGTTTCCCCCCAAGTGACGAGCCCGTGCTTCTCCATTAAAACAAGCTTTGCATTCGGGTTGTTTTTCACACCTTCTGCTATCATCTTCGATAAAGCAAAGCCCGGTCTGACATAAGGCACCCATACAAATCGGCTGCCGTATATCTCCTCTGCGATCTCTTTTCCATTATCGCAGCAGCAGATGCTGATGATTGCATCGGGGTGGGTGTGATCGACATGCGGAAACGGCAAAAAAGCATGAAGAAGCGTTTCGATCGACGGCCGCGGATGCTTTCCGTCCATCATGCAATGGGACAAATATGCCGTCATTTCTTCATCGGTCATGCTGCTCCGTTCCATCAGCGGACGAATATCATCCAGCCTCAGTCCGGTAAATTGGCCCGCTGACATCGTCGCCAAGTCCGAGCCGCTGCCTTTCACCCACATCACCTCGATGTCCCTGCCTCTGAAATCCTTTTCTGTCGTTTTCATCGATGTGTTTCCCCCGCCACAGTTGCAGACCGAACGGTCAGCGCCGATCAGATTGGAACGGTAGACGAGCTCGGCAAGACCCGGACGCAGCGATGCAGCCTCAGACTCTGACCATAAATATTTCACCATGCGTATCACTCCGTTTTTGTTTGTTTATTTTTGAATATGTTTGTTTCAAGAGTAACATATTTTGATTTTCTTTGTAAGCGCTTTTTTCCGAAACCATTTTAGGACAGAATCTCTTCAATCAGTCGATAAATAAAAAACGCCAACAGCAGGCGGCCGTCGGGGTTAAGAATGTAGGAATGTTTAATCTTTGATTTTAAAATAAAATGTCAGGTTTTAAGAAAGCGCTGGCATCTTGTTGCCGGCGCTTTTTGTGCCGCTGACATACCGTTTGGGGGAACATATTGATGCGCAAAAAACGGTTGAAATTCGTCTTTTGATCTTTTAATATATAAACTCATGTTTTTTAAAAGGAGGGGTCAGGATGAAAAAAACACTGCACGCTCCAGTCAAACTGATCATCGCAATTTTTATGATTTGTACATTTTCCATCGGCTTTACAGAGTACGTCGTTATGGGTATATTGACTTCCATTTCAAAGGATCTCTCTGTTCCGATTTCGTCTACCGGCCTATTGGTAACGGCATATGCGGGAAGCGTCTGTCTGACGGGGCCGATCGTCACCATATTTTCGGTAAAAATGCCGCGCAAACCGGTATTGATCGGCTTGATGAGTGTGTTTGTACTGTCGAATGCGCTCAGTTTCCTGGCGCCTAACTTCACCGTTTTGTTGGTCTCAAGAATCCTATCCGCATCCATTCATGGTGCATTTTTTGCAACGACAATGGTGTTCGTCAGCGAAATGGCACCGCCCGAAAAACGGGCCGCCGCTGCCGCTTCAATGAACGGCGGCTTGACCATCGCCCTGATGCTCGGCGTCCCGTTTGGTTCTTATTTAGGCGATCTTTTCAACTGGCGGATCGTTTTTCTGATGATCGCATGCCTCGGATTGATCGGCCTCGCCGGCATTTGGCTGACGGTGCCGCACAGAAAACCGAAAGTTGTCCCTAAATTGATCCATGAATGGGATGTGTTTAAAAATAAACAAGTCCTTTTTTCTTTTGCTATCACGATCTTTGGCTATTCGGGCGTATTCATCGCCTACACGTTTATTGAACCGATGCTGCGGCATTCTGCCGGTTTCGACAGTCTCGGCATTACAGCCGCCCTTTTCGCCTACGGGTTTGGCGGGGTCGTCGGCATTTTCTACGCCGGAAAGGTGCCGTTTCACCTGTTAACCCGCTCCATGATCGGGGTGATGATCGCGCTCATGGCGATCCTTGCGGCCTTTCCTTTTGTCAGCGGACATCCTGCCGGCGCCATCATCGTGACGTTTTTATTCGGAGCCGGCGCGTTCGGAACGGTGCCCCTTTTGCAAACAAAGGTCGTGGCTGCGTCTGAACACGGAACAACGATCGCCACCTCCGTCAGCATCGCTGCATTTAACTTGGCCAACGCGCTCGGGGCTTGGATCGGCGGACTCATTCTTAATGCATCAGAGTCCTACACATACCTTGCCACAGGCGGTGCGCTTATGACCATGTGCGGGCTGACGCTTACGATGTTCGCCTATATGTCTGAGAAAAGACAAGTGAAAGAAGACATGTGGGGAACGGACCTGTAATCAAAAAGCTGCCCGGCTTAAGACCTGGCAGCTTTTTTGTTTGGTTCTTGCAGCGTCTTTGTGTGAGCTGCTTTCCGCATGACCGCGGTCATCAAAAGGGCGGCTGCGGCATAAACGATACCGAAACAGCCGAAAACGAAAACAGAAGATGACATCCCCAATAACATGCCTGATATAACAGGACCGCAGGCCATTCCCGTATACCTGATAAAATTAAACATGCCCATCGCACTGCCGCGGTTCTCCTCAAATTCATTCGCCATCATCGTAGAGAAGAGCGGCGGAATCAGCCCCATCGTAACGCCGAAAAGAACCAGAGCCGCCGACATGGCGAAAAGCGAAAACAAATGGGAAAAGGCAAAACAGACGACGCTCCCTGCGGCGGTCAGATTGCCGATCAAAAACAGGCGTCTGAGCGATAATCTCTTTTGTATCCACTTAAACAGCACGCTGCCGGCAATCGTGCTGACCGCTATCGGCAAATACAGCAAGCCGACGATCTGCAGATCAAGGTGATAGTGATCGGTCAGCAAAATCGGCAAATACACGATCATTGAAAAATAAATAAAGAAAATAAGGTAGCTTAATATTAAAACGGCATTGCCCGCCCTGTTTTTGAATATGTCCTTATAATGCGACAGCAGGCTGCCCGCGCTGAGATTGGTCTTTTTCTCCGAATGGCTGCGCGGAAAGCAAAACAAATTGCCGAAAAGCAAAAGAACAGACAATACTGTCAAAAACCAAAAAATACCCGGATAATTATAGCGCTCCCCGATAAAACCGCCGAGAATAGGCGCCGCTGCCGGTGCAAGGGAAAGCAGCATTTGATAAGTTCCCATCGCACTGCCCCGCTTCGTTCCCTTAAACAGAGATCCGATTGTGGTTGCCGCAATTAATGGAAGCGCAGCAGTCCCCAAAGCCTGCAGCACCCTGAAAAAAAGAAACAGGCCAAAGTCCCGGGAGGCTGCGCAGCCGATTGTGGCGATGACCGTTACGATCATGCTCGCCATCATTACAAATCTCGCTCCTTTAAAATCAACAATCGAGCCGACAATGATCTGCATCGCAGCTGTAATGAAGATGAACAGCGAGACGGACAGGTTTACCATCGAAACAGAAACGTGAAACGAGTCTCTGATTAAAGGAATGATAGGTGAATAAATATTTTGATTCAACGATGCGAAAAAAGCGCTGATACACACAAAATACATAATGAAAGAAGCATTTGATTTCATTGGTCTCATTTCAAACCGCCTGCCTTGTTTTTGTTTATTCGTTAACAATTTGTCTAATATCGTTTACTGGTTAACAATATTAATTGTAGATGACTCCTTTATCATTGTCAATGAACATTTCTTATTGCAGCTTTAAAGTTTTTTACATATTTTTTACTTATCGAGTTCCTTGACTCAAAAAGCGCCTTAAATAAAGGTTTTTATACTTTCAATTCTGATTACAATTCCTCAGATTCACAAAAAACGTTACGAATATTTTCATATTTTGAATTTGAATTGTGTTGACAGTTGGAAAAGTTAGGGATAAAATGACTATTGTTTACTAGTAAACTTTTATGCTGTACCTTGCCTGATTTTGAGCTTAAACCCTTGCCCTGCTTTTATGATTGAACAAATGCTACACCCCTCATCATGACCCGCACCATCGCTGTTTTCTTCTCGATTCATACCGAAGTGAAACCAGCCTATTCCCAGTTCGATAAGCCGCACGTATCCATCATTGATTGCAAAAGAAGTCATTCTATGTCCGTTAAGGAGGAAATCAATGACAGAGCTTATAATGGAGAGCAAACGCCAGCTATTTAAAACCGAAACTCTTACCCAAAACTGCAATGAAATACTAAAACGCAGACGCCATGTTCTCGTTGGCATCAGCCCGTTTAACAGCCGATTTCGGAAGATTATATTCATCGGCTTATCGGCTGGGCCGTCCGTGAGTTTCAGAGTGTATCCGTGCTTTTGGCGGGAAAGGAAGCTGCCAACCTTCTCGAAGCGCTCGGCACCCCACATGGGAAGGCCGAACGGAAAGTCAGGAAAGAAGTCTCGCGGAACCGGAGATTCGCTGAAAAGGCGTTGGAAGCGCATGGCGGAAATCCCGAGGCCATCCATACATTTTCCGATTTCGCGAACCAGACCGCATACCGGAATTTGCGGATGGAAGTCGAAGCTGCCTTTTTCGACCAGACGCATTTTCGCAATGCCTGCCTGGAGATGTCGCATGCGGCTATCCTCGGACGGGCCCGGGGCACTCGGATGGATGTCGTGGAAGTCAGCGCAGACATGCTGGAGCTGGCTGTTGAATACGTCATCGCTGAACTTCCGTTTTTCATCGCCGCCCCTGATATTTTAGGCGTCGAAGAGACGCTTCTTGCTTATCACCGGCCATGGAAGCTCGGCGAACAGATCTCCCGTAATGAATTTGCCGTCAAAATGCGGCCGAATCAAGGATATCTCATGGTTTCCGAAGCGGACGAAAGGGTGGAATCTAAAAGCATGCAGGAGGAACGAGTATGAATCAATCGCTAAAAACATTCAGCGTGTTGTCAGAACAATATCACGAAAATCCGTATCAGTATTTCTCATACCTTCGGGAATCTGATCCCGTCCATTATGAAGAATCGCTGGACAGCTATTTTATCAGCCGCTACCAGGATGTGCGCCGCGTGCTCCAGAATCAGGACGTCTTTACAACGAAATCGCTTGCCAAACGGGCCGAGCCCGTCATGCGCGGACCTGTGCTCGCCCAAATGAAAGGCAAAGAGCACACGGCAAAAAGGAGAATCGTTCTGCGCCGCTTTATCGGGGAATCCCTTGATCACCTCACACCGCTCATCAAAGAAAATGCACAAAGGCTTTTGGCCCCGCACGTGGAGAAAGGGCGGATCGACCTTGTCAATGATTTCGGCAAAACATTCGCCGTTTGCGTGACGATGGACATTTTAGGTTTGGACAAGAACGACCACCAAACGGTGAGAAACTGGCACAGCGGCGTCGCCGATTTCATTACCAGTTTGAATCAGGCGCCTGAGGACCGGGAGCATTCCCTCAAATGCAGTGAACAGCTCGCTGAGTATTTGAATCCGATTATCGAGGAAAGGCGCAAAAATCCCGGACATGATTTAATATCCATCCTTTGCACTTCCGAATACGAGGGAGTGGCGATGTCTGACCGGGACATACGCGCGCTGATTCTCAATATATTGCTTGCCGCCACAGAACCGGCGGACAAGACGCTCGCATTAATGATTTATCATTTGCTTCATCATCCCGATCAGATGAATGATGTGCTGGAAGACCGCACGCTTCTCCCTCAGGCAATCGCAGAGACGCTGCGCTACAAGCCGCCGGTGCAGCTCATCCCGCGCCAGCTTTCACAAGACGCGGAGATTGGCGGAGTCGAGCTAAAAGAAGGGACGACTGTATTTTGCATGATAGGCGCGGCAAATCGCGATCCTGAAGCGTTCGAGGATCCCGACAAGTTCAACATTCACCGCAGCGACCTGGAAGTCAAAAGCGCATTCAGCGGCGCAGCCAGGCATCTCGCATTCGGTTCAGGCGTCCACAACTGTGTAGGAGCGGGGTTTGCGAAGACCGAAATCGAGCTTGTCGCAAATATCGTCCTTGATCAGCTGAAAAATATCCGGCTGGAGGAAGACTTCATTTACCGCGAGACAGGGCTTTACACACGCGGACCCGTCTCGCTCAACATCCGGTTTGATGCCAAACATTAATCTTGTGAAAAAGCCTTCTCCTCCCGGGAGGAGGCTTTTTCAATTGCTGCCTCACTGATCTTCGCCAGCTCTTCAATACCCTTCGTACCTTCGCTCGCGTGTGAAAGCTCGTGACATTGAACGATTTTAAAACCGTTCATTTTAAAAATCGCGATGATATCAATTCTCCCCCGGTCTCCATTCTTTTTGACAACCTTGACCGTATATCTGACTGCTGCGCTTTCGAGGCGCTCGTCAAACAAAAATTCATGAAAGGGCGACACCGTTATGGTGCGTGCAACGTTTTTCAGCGTCCGTATGTGATCTTTAAACTGCACAAGGTCAATGTGACTGCCGTCCGTGACTTGAACATAATCCTCGCTGAAATAATCGGCAATTTTTTCAGTATTCATTTCCGACACGATGTCCTGATACATGTTGCTTAAAAACTGTTGGGCTTCACTTTTATTCATTCGCTGCTCCTCTTGATTAAATGTGTTTTGACCATTCGTTTAAAAAGCGGATGACGGTTTGCAGCTCGGATTCGGAAAACCGATCAAACAGCTCGATGTAGCGCTGTTTTGCAATTTCATGCATCCTGTCATGAATGTCGGCCAGTTTTTTCCCCTCATCGGTTAATGTGTAATACAATTCTTTGTTGTTGTTCGGTTTTTTGTGCGATTCGATCATTCCGTGCTTTGTGAGCACATTGACCGCTTTTGTCACTGCCGCTTTTGAAATTTGGAGTTTTGCTGCCAGGAAAGCGTTGTTGACGTCTGCTTCGCTTTCGCTGATAAGCGAGATAATGTGAAGCTGGGTCAGGGTCCAATGCTTACGCATGCTTTCTTCTTCTTGAAAGGCTTCCTCTGCGAACGCCTGCTGTTCATGCTGAGCCCGCTTTTCTCTTTTGAGAATAAAATCCTGAACGGCTTGAAATGCCTGCTCATACGTCTTGTTTTCCACTGTCATCATTCCTTTTCACAATCATTAACCGGTTAACTATTAAATAGTTTACCAGTTAACAATAATTAAAGCAAGCAAAAAAAAGCATATGATGCAGAAAGATCCGCAGCATATGCTTGCCCTCATACTTGAGGAGATAGCACGTGCTTTTCAGTCCAAGCCAGAAGCTTCAGATCCTGTTTGCAGCCGGCGATAAATGAAAGCCCCAAAGGCTCGCCGTTTTTTGCCGGCAACGGGACGGTGATCTGCGGAAGCCCGCCGAGCCCGGCAATACACGTCAGTTTCATCGTGCGCGCCCTTCTCTCATTTAATTCGTTTTCCGGCAGACCACGGAGCGGCGGCGGGCCGGGGGCAGTCGGAATAACGAGCAAGCCGTCTTCTCCGAGCCATTCCGACAGTCTTTTTCTCGCCGCCTCTCTTTTCATAAACGCTTGCACATGATCGCTTATCACAAGGCTTGACGCCCATTCAAACCTTTCTGCGATTCCAGGGCCGAACACCGGATTTGTGCGCTCGATCCAAGCTCCGTGCTCCTCCCAAATCTCCAGTCCCTGCAGCACCCTGAACGTCTCCGCCCATTCCGCGAGGCCGCCGTCAGCGGCAACGCACCAGTCGAATTCGCCGTCAATCAGGCCTAATGCATAAGCGTATACTTGTGTCCGGTCGCTTTCTTCAAGCAGGCTCCACGCCTCTTTTTCAAAATAAACCCGGTTGAAACATGCCCCTGCCTCCTCCTGCCCGCTAAGCAGGACGCGGCCCGCCGCATGAAGGACTCCAATATCTTTTGACATCCATCCGACGGTGTCAAAACTCTTTGCCAGCGGTATGACACCATCAACCGACACCTCGCCGTGCGTCGGCCGAAACCCGAAAATTCCGCAGTATGAAGAAGGGATTCTGACAGATCCCCCGGTGTCTGTCCCGAGAGCGAAATCGGTCATCCCAGAGGCTGCCGCCACAGCCGATCCGCTTGAAGACCCTCCCGGAATTTTGTCCATGGCACAAGGATTGACGGGTGTACCATAATGGACATTTTCTCCGTCGAGGCTGTACATCAGCTCATCTGTGTGCGCAGCACCCTTAAGCCTTGCACCTTCCCGCAGCAGCAAGTCAACGGCTTCCGCGTTTTTTTCGGCAGGTTCGTGCGTCCTCAGCCAATCAGGGTTTCCCGCCGCATTAGCATGGCCCTCTACAGCAAACACATCCTTTACCGCAAACGAAAGTTTTTTCAAGCTTCCTTCAGATGATGCCGGCTCGACCGTCAGATCCCGGTTCATAAAAGCGCCCCAATCATGCTCCATTTTCAAAATCCCTCCATCAACTTTTGCTTCTAACGATAACCGGACGCCTCTTCAAAATGAACAAAGTTGTGACAAAATCTTCCGTTCCTTAATTTAAAAAGGCCTTTAGGTTTGTTCCTGTAGGCAAACAGGGTAAAATAAAGGGGTGTTGATTACATATTAAAAACAAACATGGGAGAGGAGAATGAAATGGTGGACAAGGTTCGCACAGGGATATTAGGATACGGTTTGTCCGGTTCGGTGTTTCATGCGCCTTTATTATCAGCGTTAGAAGATTATGAGATTCGAAAGGTTATGACTTCAAGGAAAGAACAAGTCAAACAGGACCTCCCCGAAGCAGAAGCGGTCAGTACGATCGAAGACATCACAAAAGATCCGGACATTGATCTCGTCATCGTGACCACGCCGAGCGGCCTTCATTACGAAATGGCGAAAGAGTGCATCCGCGCCGGAAAGCATGTCGTTCTTGAAAAGCCGATGACAGCAACAGCGGAAGAAGCGGAAGAGCTCATTAATGCCGCGAAAGAAAAAGGCGTGCTTCTCAGCGTGTATCACAACCGAAGATGGGATAACGACTTTTTGACGATCAAACAGCTCATCAAAGAGGGGCGCCTTGGAGAGGTCAACACATTCCACGCCTCCTACGACCGGTTCCGGCCGAATGTCAGACAGCGCTGGAGAGAACAGAAAGGACCGGGGTCAGGTGCACTGTACGATTTAGGTTCACACTTGATCGATCAGGCGCTTCATTTATTCGGCATGCCGAACGGCGTCACCGCTCAAGTGACCGCTCAGAGAGCCAATGCGGAAACAGACGATTACTTCCATGTCATCCTTCACTATGATCAGCGCCAAGTGATTCTCCACTCGGGCTCGATTGTTCCGGCCAACGGCCCCCGCTACCAAATCCACGGCTCAAAAGGAAGCTTTATTAAATACGGAATCGACGGCCAGGAGGATGCACTCAGAGCGGGTCATAAACCTGCAGGCGATGAGTGGGGAGCCGATCAACCCGAATATTACGGGGAACTGGCCACAGTCGAAGGCGACGAGATCAGGAAGGAAACCGTGGAAACGCTCCCGGGTTCATACTTAACTTATTACAAGCAGCTTGCTTCAAGTATTCTAGAAGGCGGCAGCTTGCCTGTCACGGCGGAAGAAGGACGCGACGTCATCCGAATCATCGAAGCTGCGCAAAAAAGCAGCGAAACGAATCAAACGGTGTTCTTAAACAAATAAAACAAAACCGCGGATATGATCCGCGGTTTTTTCAAAAAGTCCTGCCCAATTCTTTGGCTCGGACAATCGCATTTTGTTTTATTTCTTCAGCTTTATCAGGCTCAGCATTATGCCCTTCTATAAATAAACCTTCAAATTCCGGAACCCCGAAAAACTGCATCATGATGCTGATATAGCGGTGCCCCATCTCAAGTTCCGCAGCCTGCCCTTCTGAATAGTAGCCGCCTCTCGCCTGGATGTGCAGCGCTTTTTTATCGGTTAACAGCCCGATCGGTCCCTGTTCGGTATATTTAAACGTCTTTCCCGCTACAGCGACCGCATCGAAGTACGCTTTCATCACCGGCGGAAAAGAGAAATTCCAAAGCGGCGTGACAAACACGTATTTGTCTCCCGCGATAAATTGCTCGCTCAGCTCATTCAAACGGCCGACTTTAGCTTTTTCGTGTTCAGAAAGCTGTTCAAAGCCCGACCCCGACTGCAATTTTCCCCAGCCGCTGAAAACATCCGCATCAATCTGCGGAATGTTTTCCCGATAAAGATCAAGGTGTATGACTTCGTCATCCGGATGAGCTTCTTTGTAAGATTCGATAAACGCTTTTCCTGCCGCCATGCTGTAGGATGCCCTTTCGTCATGCGGGTGAGCGGTAATGTAAAGGGTTTTTGTCATTTCTTTTGCTACCTGCCTTTTTGTATTGATATTGCTTAGTATGGGACGTTTTCAGGCAAATATTCTGGAAAAGCCGGAGCTTTCGCATAAAGTGCAGATGCTTTTTAATCTGATGTCCGATAAGGCTTTTGTTCGGCATCATGATCACCTGCTATATTTTCACTCTGCTTTCATTTCAGAATAAAAAAGGAACGCCCCGATTTTTCAGGTCAAGGCGTTCCTCCATTCAATCCGAAAGCCGACTCCCTTGCAGGAGCAAATGCAACTTCGATTTTTATATGTTACTTTTGTTTACAGCTTTTATGACTGCGCTGCATGTTCCTCTTCTTTCAGCTTTTCGAGTCTCTCTTGCACCTCTTCTTCTGAAAGGCCGTGCTCTTTGACATACAGGTTGCGCGGATGAACCCGGCACTCGTGCGTGCAGCCCCGCAAATAGCGGTGCTCATTTTCTTCAGAGCAGATGATCTGCTTGTTGCATTCCGGGTTTGCGCAGTTGACATAGCGCTCGCAAGGCTCGCCGGTGAAATAATCTTTTCCGACAATGACGTGCTCTTTCTGATTGACCGGAACGCTGATTCTTTCATCGAAAACATAGCATTTCCCGTCCCACAGTTCACCTTGAACTTCAGGGTCTTTTCCGTACGTTACAATACCGCCGTGAAGCTGGGACACGTCTTCAAATCCTTCTTTTTTCAGCCATCCTGAAAATTTTTCGCAGCGGATTCCGCCCGTGCAGTAAGTCAATATTTTCTTGCCTTCGAGCTTTTCTTTGTTATCGCGGATCCACTCAGGTAATTCGCGGAACGCTTTAATGTCCGGTCTGATCGCGCCGCGGAAGTGCCCCAAATCGTACTCATAGTCGTTCCGTGCGTCGACGACAATCGTATCTTCCTGCTGCATCGCCTCATAAAATTCTTTTGGCTCCAGGTATTTTCCTGTTAATTCGTTCGGATCGATATCATCTTCCAGGCGGAGCGTCACCAGCTCATCGCGATGGCGGACATGCATTTTTTTGAAAGCGTGCCCTTCTGATTCATCGATTTTAAATACCATATCTTCAAAGCGGGGATCGCTTTTCATTTCACTCATATAGCGGTCTGTCTGCTCTATGGTTCCTGACACGGTTCCGTTTATTCCTTCACCCGCCACAAGGATGCGCCCCTTCAGCCCCAAATCTTTGCAGAACTTGAGGTGATCTTCGGCAAATTGCTCAGGGTTATCGATATGAACATATTTATAATACAACAATACTCGGTATTGATTCTTCATGATACTTTACCACCTATCTGATGCATGTTTTTATAAGATGAAAATGGAATATCCGTCCATTTACATAATCAAACCATCATTCATATTAAAACAAACCATCACCATGATTTCAATGAAGCAGCTTGAACATTCCATTAATCAAATGTTAGAAATTTTAACACTTCCGGCGGCTTTACGCAAGCAAAACAGCTTAGATTAAAGGACTTTCAGTAATTCTGTTATAAACTCCCAAAAACCAGGCACCTCTTGGCATAAAAGCATCTCCGCTTTTTCGCAAATCTTCATCTTCAGCTCCTGTTCAAGATCCTCCCTCTCTTGATAGGATGTGTTGTTTAATTTGCTTTTGATCATCGGTGTGAAATTTTCCAGCAATTTCTCAATCTCTTTTTCATCGTGCAGACTCACTGTTATCATTCCCCTCTGCTTTAGAATTCAGCAGCTCTCTTATCTTTTCGAGTGCCCTTTTATGAATTTTTGAAATATTTTGCCTTGATTCTCCCAAAGAGTCAGCAATTTCCTGCATGGATACCCCATGAATATAAATTTGTGCAAGCACTTTTTTCTGCTTGTCCGTCAATTGCAAAAACGCTTCATAAAGCATCGGGTCTTGCAGGTGTTCGCTTAATTCCTCTTCCTGTTCCAAGACATCGTCTAACAGATCCCCTCGGGGCGGCTCGGGCAGATTCGGACTTTCGTCGATCATCAATGGAAAACGCTCTCGGTTTTTCCGGACTCTTTTATCAAAGTCGACGGAGAAAATCCGGATCATCGAGTTGATGTATTTAATCATGCGGATGTTTTTGTAAAATCGCTTAAATTCACGATCGAGACACTCTGCCTCTTCAGAATCCGGATGTTCCAACACGTGGTTGAAAAGCCGCTCATACCTTGGGTTGCTCAAAAAATGCTTCACAAGCGGATGCCTTGTGATCTCCTTGATTTTCGCACGCAGTAACGTTTGATCAATCATAAAAACCGCCTCCTATTTATTTAGATGAAAGAAATGAAAAAAAAGTAAACACATCTCTTCTATTAACATGCAAACATAAGTTCCCATTCAGAGAAAATAGTTCTTTGCTTACATTTTTCAAACTTTCGTCACTTCTTAACATAGGAGGTGGTAAGAATGGACAGCGCATTCATTGAGGAAGCAGCGAAACAAATCGGCAATGTCGGCTTTCCAGCTGTATTGGCAATTTACTTGCTCACTCGTTTTGAAAAGAAAATCGATGAACTGATCGAGCTGATCAAAGAAAAAAATGAAACCGATGATTGACATCGGCCTCACTTTTTTCACTTAACATGACAGAAGGGGAAAACGAAAGGCCTTTCAGCTCTCCTTTACATTTTTAGAAAGAGGGGATATCACATGGAAAAAAACAAACAAATTCCACAGCCGATCAGAGGAGAAAAAGGAGCGGAAACGAAAATTCCGCACAACGTTGAGCGCGACCGCCAAAACCCGGACATGCTCGTACCGCCTGAAACCGACCACGGAACGGTGCCAAACATGAAATTTTCATTTTCCGATGTCCACAACCGTCTTGAAAAAGGCGGATATGCACGGGAAGTCACAGTTCGCGAGCTGCCGATTTCAGACAAGCTTGCTTCTGTCAACATGAGGCTGAAACCTGGGGCCATCAGGGAGCTGCACTGGCATAAGGAAGCCGAATGGGCGTATATGCTGTACGGAAAAGCACGGATTACGTCTGTTGACCAAGACGGCAGAAACTTTATTGAAGATGTGAAAGAAGGAGATCTCTGGTACTTCCCGTCAGGTCTGCCGCATTCAATTCAAGCACTTGAAGACGGATGCGAATTCCTGCTTGTCTTCGATGACGGCTCCTTCTCTGAAAACAGCACCTTCCAGGTGACAGATTGGCTGGCCCATACGCCTGATGAGGTGATTGCCGCAAACTTCGGCATTTCAAAAGACGTCGTCGCCTCTCTTCCAGTTGAAGAAAAGTATATTTTCCAAGAAGCGATCCCTGGCTGTCTTGAGAAAGACAAAGTTGAAAGCCCGAACGGAACGGTACCTCTATCTTTCAGCTACAATTTGCTTGAACAGGAACCGATTGTATCCAGCGGAGGGAAAGTATGGATTGCCGATTCCACGAACTTCAAAGCATCGAAAACGATCGCTTCTGCGTTAGTGGAAGTCGAACCTGGAGGCATCCGGGAGCTGCACTGGCATCCGAATACAGACGAATGGCAGTATTACATTTCCGGACAAGCGAAAATGACGGTTTTCGCTGCCGACGGGCATGCCAGAACATTTAATTACCAGGCCGGAGATGTCGGCTATGTGCCGTTCGCAATGGGACACTACGTCCAAAATACAGGAGATGAGCCGCTTCGGTTCCTCGAAATTTTCAAAGACGACCACTATGCTGACGTTTCGTTAAACCAATGGCTCGCGCTTGTTCCGGAAGAGCTTGTCCGCCAGCACCTTGACGTCGGCAGCGAATTTACAAAAATGCTCTCTAAAGAAAAGCATCCTGTCGTCAAATTTGATAAGAAATAACCAGCCAGGCTTGCAGGAGACATATCCTGCAGGCCTTTGGCGCTTGTGTACATATTTTAAAGGAGTTGTGTCATGAAACATTTCATTATTTGCTGCATATCGGTTATATTCGTTTTTTTCGCCCACTTTCTCGGCATTTCGATACTGTTTCATCTGTCGGGCGCGTTTTACCAAACAGTCGGATCATTGCTGCTGTTTACGCTTTGTTATACCGGACTGACCTTTGTCCTGGAACCGGCTGAAAAGGTGCTCATCCACAGTATGAAACTGCTGGGCATCAATCGGCGGATCACGGTTTTTGCCGCTGAAATGATCACGATCGGATGTTTATGGGCCGCCATTTATACCGCGGACGAATTGCTGGACGACGTTCTGCTGACAACCTCGGCGGAAATCATGATTGCCGTTTCGTTTTTTACAATTGATAAAATCCTTTATCCGCGGCAGAGGTCCGGTTCGCTCTTATATTGACGATCCATTTTAAACCGAATTTTTTCATTGCAGGACTCAATGATTTGCAACAATGTTATATACTGGATTTGCAGTGATTAAAAGGAGGTTTTGTTCATGAATAAGGTTCTTTTCAGACCCGGCATGTCGATCAAAGAAATTGGCGAACAGTTGCAAGGCTATATCGCCGCAAATTGGAAACAAACGCTTGACGATCATCGCGAAGCTCTTTTAAAGGTGTTTCCCGAATTGGAAGACGCGACTTACGGGGTCTACCTGGACCACCTGCTGCCTCCTGTATTTGAAAGTCTCGAACAGTCCGGCTTTACAACGATTCAAAATGCGGGAAAAGGCGATTTTTTTATCGGAAAGGGCTTGAACTTTAGACAGTCCATGGAAAAATGGGGAGCTGACAACTGCCGCTCACGTGTGTTTTGGGTTGTCATCTCCGATCAGCAAAAACAGCCGGCCGGGACGCTGCTCTTTGACTTTTATCACTCTCACGCCGGATTTGATGTCCCCCTCTCCCCGCGGATTTACACGTTGGAAGAAACGGAGAGAGACCGAATTGTTGCTCACATAAAACAGATAAAGGAGAACTAGCTTATTTCGACCCACAAAGTCATAAGCTGCAGCCGCTGGGTATTCCAGCGGTTTTTTTATTTACACTAAATGCAGCCAAGGAATTTTTGCAACCAATCAAACCACACATTCGTTTATGTATAAGACCAATATCTTACATAAGGGAGAAACTCATGAGAACTTTCGAAGTGTTGACACTCCTGTCTTTTGTCATGCTGTTTCAGCAAAAAATGCCGGGAAAGCTTGCGGCGGCAGCCGGATTTGTGAGTATTGGCGTGTTGGCGGACTTGCAGCTTTATTCAAAACTTTTGAAGCAGCTCGGCATGACGGGCGACATCGACGGCGAACGAAGCGCGGATATCGTGAACCGGTACGTTTTGGATTTTTCAACAAGCATTTAAAAGAAACCGGTGGTAATCTTGTACCTGCCAACAAAACTGGTATGTACCAAGGTCGTCAGGTTACTGTAACAGAGCACGTCCTTGGAGGATATAGAAAAGGCGGGAAATCCAACAGCCCATATACAAGTTTTACAATAAATCAAAAGGTTGCAAAGGGCTACGGTAAAAATACAATAGAACTCGACATATCTGCTCTCCGTAAAGCCATCAGGTCTGGTGAAGTGAAGGATATTGTAATTTTATCTCCTAAACAAATCGAAAGGTTTAATCAAAAATGATACTCGCCAGTCTGAACACTGGAAAAACAAAGCTTTAAAATGGACTCAAAGAGACACTGAATACTTTGTAAAAGGTGAGGTTCCAAAACAATTTATCAAACTACATCCGAAGGAGTGATAGATATGCTTCTATATTATAAAAATGAATGCTTGGGTGAAATAAAAGGCGCTACTGTTGAAGGTGTCTGGATGTATGGAACAATCATTCCTAATTAAAACATGGAAAAGTTCAAAGATTTCTTTAAGGCTGTAGTAAACGAGGATGACCCTTTTGCCATTGAACAGTATAGTGAAGAATGGTTAGATGATGAAAATTGGTTTATTATTGATGAAAAGCAAAAAAAGGTAGGTATATCCCTTCCAGGGATTTACGAAAATGATAATGAAATAAATTGGAGATGGAGATAAGAAGGCCCCTTTTTAGAGGCCTTTTTTTATTACTTCAGTAAGGATTCGAGTTTTGCTTTCGTTTTCGGTCCGTAAATACCGTCGGCAGAAAGCCTGTGCATAAGCTGGAACCGTTTGACCGCGTTCGCCGTTTTCGGCCCGTAATAGCCACCTATGCCGTTATTCTTCGCCCCTTTGTCTGGATAGAAATAGAGGGCAGCTAAAGCCTCCTGAATCTGCCGGACGGCCGTCCCTTTCATCAGTGGGCTTTTTACCTTATAGATGCCAGACCGCAGCGTGCAGGATGATTTTTTGCCGCTTGAAGAAGGCTTTTTCTATTCCGCTGCAAGAGCTTGCAATATGGGAACGTCCTTGAATTATTATGCCAGTAACCAAACGTTTTTCTCATGATATGAGGACCGATGACCCGACATATTCCGCAGTATCATTCATATGTTCATTAAGCGATTCCCCGCTCTTGCACAAACAACAAAAACTCCCCAAAAAACAAAAAAACCACCATCATATGTATGGTGGAGACGGTGGGAGTCTATTAACCTTAAAATCAATAGATTGAAAAGTAAACCAAAGCACTGATAAATCAACGTTTTGAGGGTTTCATAAAGATGGGCTTAAAACAATAATTTTAGATTTTTGTGACCAAATTGTTACCACAAATAAGGCGAAAAATCACCTTCAGTTTTATAGTTATTGAGTTTAATGGATTCCCCTCCTCATTTGTTTTAAAATGTAAATGGTCGTTTTAAACAAGAGGGGGATCATTATGAAAAAGATATTACTGGTTTTATTTTTGGTGTTGGCTGGATGTAGCAGTGCACCACAAAATAAAACGGACACCAACAGCACAGCGGCTGAAGAAAAAAAAGAATCAGTCGAAGCAAAGAGTGAATTCGGGTTTACACTAAATGAATTTATTGATGAGTACAATACGAATATAGATAGTATTGACATGAGTGTTATTGAAGAACCTCTATCCAGACTTGATAGTAACCGTGAAATTAATGAGACAGATGATAATTTTGTTCAGGTTTTAGCTAAAGAAGAAGATAACGCTAATCCTGACCGGGACTACATAATATCAGGAATGTACAATAAAGATAATGTTTTAACAGGGATAAATTTTGTTTCTCAAAGTGATGACTATTCTAAAGCTTCTCAAAAAGGGATGGGAGCTGCTTATATTTTATTTGTAACTTTGGGATTTAGTCAGGATGATTTAAACAAAGCTTTAAAAGAAGCAGATCCTGATTATTCACTTTCAAATGATATCTGCGATCTGACACTCAAAATTCGTCCTAATTTTAAAATGTTTATTATCGAAATTCGTCCACCCAAATAAAAATTGGCCCTTCTCTAAGAAAAGGGTTTTTTGATGGAGTATTTTTCTTGTTGAGAACAGAACGAATGTTCCCTTATAATCATCTCAAGGAGATGAACACCATGAAAGATGACAACTTAAAAGATCGGGGATCAATCAAATGGACGGCCATGATGCTGCCCGAGCATGTCGGCCTGCTTCGCGAGTTAGAAAGCAACCAGGACAAAGTAAAAAGGCCGGTTCTTGACATGTCTCAGATCGAGGATATGGAAATGATCATAAGTGAAGCAATGGAGTTTAATAATCCAGTTCAGTTTTCTGTATTTAAGCCGCTACCAATGCTTAACGGACCGGAAATCGGGGAGATCGTTCAAATAGAGGGCCATATCCATTACATAAACCAGCTGCGGAAGCTGTTCCATGTTGTGGATTCAAAAGGAGACACCAATCTCATTAAATTTGAGGATGTCGTCGGCGTAGAAATAAAGTAAGCCCTTCTCACAAATGGAAGGGCCCTACTCATCGTATGGCCGGTATTTTTTTCGACCAGCTTCAAGTTCTTTTTTTTGAGCCTCCACATGATCACGGAGAAACAAGCTAACTGTACCGACCTTCTTCACAGGATTTAGCTTCCCGGAAGTCACTAATGCACTTAAACGCTGCCTTGTAACCCCGAGGAGCTCCCCGGCTTCTGCAGCTGTCAAAACTTCATCCTGGATAAATTTAATTTTTTCATTTTCTTTCATGCCTTTTTTCGCTCCAAATCATAATTAATCCTTTTAACAGTGTAACAATCACAGCCAGGTATAAAATGATGCCTGTGATTTTCCCCAGAGTACCGACTTTTTCAAAATCAATTGCAAAAATGCCCGCTATTAGGATGAGCATAGTTGCCATGTCTAATGAGCTGTAATGCTTAAAATATTGTTTCATAATTTGTGGACGTGATATAATGAATTGGAGAGCAAGGGGATTTCTCCCCTTCTCTCGCTCACTATGTTTAGCGCTTCTTGCTTACCCGGCGGGAGCGCTTTTTCTTTTTCTTGCCTCTTTTTTTGCTTTCGTTTTGCCATATGTCATAAATGTGTTTGAATATGGTCACCACTCCAGCAGTGGCAAGAATCCAGTTTCTCACCTCGTCCACTTAAGCACCTCCTTTCTATATTTAATTATACCAAACCTATTTACGATCGTCAATAGATTTACAGAAAAACATAGGTTTAATTATCTATGTAAATCGATTCATTTTCATGGATGAACAGGGTTTATTCCCCAATTGGTTTCCGTAAAGTGGTAAACTCTATACTGATTGTAACCAAAAGGATTAGAGGAGAATGCCATGAAGACGCTGGATGTTCAAGCGCTGCACAATGCAATAGATCAAACGCTGGAACAGTTAAAACAACAATCAGATGAATTCGCGAAAGTCAAAAAAGCCGTTGAAGGCATCACATCACTTGATGATGCTTTAAAAGGAAAAGGCGGCGACGCGATCCGCGCCTTTTACGAGGAATGTCACACCCCTTTTCTACAGTTCTATGATACCTTTATAGAGGAATACCGTTCCACGCTGAAGAAAATGAAAAGCGCGCTGAATTCCCTGGAACCCAACCATAACGGATTTATTTCACAGTCCTTTCTTGAACACGAGCTGGAGAATGGATTAAATGCTGCTGATCGCACAACAAAACATTTGGTTTCCAAGACCAACGCCACAATCGCAAAAGTCAGCCATATTGTTGATTTACCGGATTTGAACGACAGCGGTTTTCATGAACAAAATCAGAAAGCGTTAAAGGAAATCAGCACGACTCTTGAAAAGCTGCATGCGTTTGACCGCGAGCAAACCAACGCCCTCAAAACGGCTGAAAACGATCTTGAGACGATGCAGAGATACATGGCGCGGCTCGAAAAGATGTATACCGGCCCAAAAATTGAAATCACCGGTTACCAAAAAGGCGCGATTTTAAAGCCGGATGAGATGGATACCTTGAGTGGAAATCAAGAAACAGCGATGGGTGCCATGCTGAAAAAAGTCGGAGACAAAGAAGATGCGGACATTAACACTCTCGCCGATCCAGATCGATTAAAAAAATTGGCGACACAAAAGGTTTCCAAGAAAGAGTACACCCAAGAGGAATTGAATGAACTGAAAAAAGATTATAGAGTATTTAACGATACGCTTTACCGGGCATACATAGATGGTGATACAATCGTCAAGATAGAACCCGCCTACACCCTTCCAGAGAATGTGGAAAAAAGCGACTTTGCTAAATATTTCGATACAGCGATGGAATTTACAGGTGTATATGATGCAGTAAGAGCAGCGTTTGGATACGACCTTGCGACAGGCGAAATCGTTAAAGATAATGGTGATCGTTTGATGGCCGGATTGAGTGTCACACCTTTTGGAAAGGCATTTAAGTACGGAAAGCGCGGCTTCAAGTTATTTAAAGGTGAAGAGGCGGGAAAGAAAGCTTCAAAGGTTGGTAACGGCTCTAAGAGTAGGGTTCATCTTCCAGGCAGAAATGGTGCTCTTAATGAAGCTAAAAAGGATGCGGGCATTACTAGATCTCAACACCCCGAATCAATTCGTCGTGTAGAGATGCGAGCCGCTCCCCATGAAGGTGGCCATGTAATAAAAGACGAAAATGGTAAAATTATTTGGACCAAAGAATATATCTATACAAATAACAAGGGTCAGAAAATCATAATACAAGACCATAGCGCGGGTCATGAAAAAGGTGGACAAGGGCCTCATTTTAATGTAAGGCCATTTGATAATCCTCGAACAGGAAAAGTCCCAGGGACAAAAGATCATTATCCATTCAAAAAATAATTTGAGGTGATATTATGTGGTACGAAAATTTAGAGGAAAATTATTTTTTAAAAAGTCTATATAATGAGATTCCTAAATTAGAAAATATACGTATTGAAGGCATTTATATTAAAGAAGAAGGTAGAAAAGTAACTCTGCATTTTGATATGCCGTTTTATGCGGAAAAGCCACCGAAAAAGTGGGCTAACTTAGGATATAATTCAATTGCTCTTGAAGTGGATATTTTCGATATCCATTCTTTAGAAATGAAGACATTATCAGATACATATAGAGGAAACATTGAAATAAATAAGGATGACCAAGGTTTAATCGAAATCAATATCACAGGAGAGTTTACTGCAAAAATAAAAGCAGATGCAGGACTCATTCAATCAATTAATGGTTATATTAATGGAGCTTTAGAAAAAGAATAAGCAAAAAAAGTATGTGGCCCTTTACACAAGAAAGGGCCTTTTTCTACTTCAATAAAGTTTCAACTTTCGCTTTAGTTTTTGGTCCGTAAATACCGTCGGCAGAAAGCCCGTGCATAAGCTGGAACGGTTTAAGGACAGGGCTTTTTCAAAAGGTTTTTTAATGTTTCAGAAATACAACTTTGCATTTCATTTTTTGTTGGCAAGCTGTCTATTTTTTTAGTTCGCTCTTCAATAACAACTATTTTTTCATCAATTTCTTGGATTTTTTTCAGCATTTCTTCATCACTTCAACAGAGCTTCAAGTTTCGCCTTCGTTTTAGGACCGTAAATACCATCAGCAGACAGCCCGTACATCAGTTGGAACCGTTTGACCGCGTTCGCTGTTTTCGGCCCATAATAGCCATCTATGCCGTTATTCTTTGCCCCTTTGTCTGGATAGAAATAGAGGGCAGCTAAAGCCTCCTGAATCTGCCGGACGGCCGTCCCTTTCATCAGCGGGCTTTTTACCTTATAGATGCCAGACGGCAGCGGGTAGGATGATTTTTTGCCGTTTGAGGAAGGCTTTTTCTTTTTCGCTTCAATAGCTGCGAGCGCCTTTTCGGTAGCCGGTCCGTAAATTCCATCCACCGCGATACCCGCTTTCTTTTGCAGAGATTTGACGGCCTGCACCGTCTCATTGCCATACGAGCCATCGGCCCCATACTTCGGCAGAGAGAAGCCAGCGGCATTCAAACGTTTCTGTAGCGCCTTGACCTTCGAACCGGACGACCCTTTTTTCAGGATGGTCCCTGTGGATTTGCTTGACTGGCTCGTGGATGATGTTGTCTTTGACACAGTTTTATTTCCAAGCAGAGCATCAACTTTTTTCCTGAATGCTGCCAGCTGGCTTGCATCCCTCACCCAGGGAGTCGGACAGCTTTTATTTGTCACATCATAATGCCGCACAATCTTATCTGTAGAAAGGCCGTAACGCTTGCACAGATCAGCGACCAATTCAGCAGCATTTTGAACGGTTTCGCTGTGAATCTGCCCGTTTTTTTCAACACACATTTCAACCCCGATTGCCTTTGTATTAGCGTTCGGCTTTAAAAAACTGACATAGCAACGGTTTTTATCATGGGCGTGATAGGCGACTTCATTTTCAGGAATAATCAATTGCGCTTCTTTTCGATCCACAAAATAATGGGATGACGCATATCGTTTGTCCGCAATACAAGTGCCATTGAAATAATTACGCTCATTCAGTGCCGACGCGCCAGGAGTAGCCGTCCAGTGCATGACAATGCCTTTAACTCCCGACATTTTCAGACCCGGCCGGGTATACTGATTGACTTTCACATAATTCTTCACAACTTTAACCATTTGAACCCCTCCAATTTTGTTTTAAATAAAAAAGGCTGCCAGCCGGCAACCTCATTTTGTTAATCCTTTTTGTTTTAGAACTTCTTTTTGCTGCTTACCTTTACCGGTGACATAGTTGTTTTTATACCAAGCGACCAACGTCGTGACGATAGTAAAAATCGTAGAGCCAGCCAAATACAAAGCGTCGGCCAGCGTACTGACCTGGTCCTCACTGATCGGCAAAGCTGCCTTTCCAAACATGATCAACGTCTGGTTTACCAATGCAATAAAAAGAAGCACCGTCCGGACGACCGTGCCTTTGTCTAAGTTTTTCATATTGTTTTCCTCCTTATTTCTGCAGTAGATTATAAAAAACAGCGATTGCGCCGCCGATGATGCCGGTGCTTATCGCTGTAATGATCGCGCCAGTGATGCTGCGCTTGATCCAAGTTGTGTTTTCCTCGATTTTGTTCAGCTTTTCATTAATTGAAATGATCTGTTGATCATGACGGTCAGTCGTTCTTTCGAGGGTAGTGATCCGCTGATCTTGTGTTTTTTGATCTGCTTTAATCTCTGCGATTTCTTTTTGTAAAACATCATAATCATTGGGTTGTGGCATGTCCTGAAATCCTCCTGTTCTCACATCGTTTTCACCTCCTTTGAGGCAAAATAAAAACACCCTTATTGGGTGCTTGTCATTCCTAAATCCACACAGACGGCGGGTTTGTCATAGCTCTGGCCTGTTATTTCTTCATATTCTGCCGGAGTAATATGCCCCCAATCTACGTAATCTCTCATGATTGAGTCATCATCATAACAACCCCAATCATAAAACTGCTTAATAGCCGCAAAGTCTGGATACATCATGAGGAACCATCACCTTTCAATGATGCAACTTCTTTTTGGAGACGGGCCAATTGATAAGAGAGTAAAGCGTTTTGCTTTTTTAGCAGCTCAATTTCACTCGCTTCAGGCTCCGGAGGCAGCAAGCTTTCAATATACTCTTTTGTAGCCGTCTCCTTCCACACCTTTTCGTCCGGATAAAACTTCGGAAGATATAAACCAGGGTCAAATGGAATGTCTGTCCATCCATCCGGAATTTCATAGTTCCCTTGATCATCAGGCTGAATGATATCATTATCAATCAACAAGAATGTCTCTTTGTCATATTTAAAAATGTTTTTCATGACTTATCTCTCCTACAGGGGAATAATTTCGTCCAAACCATAAGAAGTTATGTTGTCGGACTTATCAGCGATTTGCCCCTCCAGCCTCATATTTCCGTTTGTTTCGATATACAATTTGGTCATCCCTGTTGTACCGAATATAGGAACAAGTCTGCTGCGGAGCTGGTCAGGTCTATAAGAAGCTGGTAGCGTCCCAAAGATCACGCCTCTATTGGTAATGATCTCGCCTTTTAAACACAGAAAACCGCCAACCACCGCACACATAACTTTTCTAGCCCCATGTTTCGCACCGTTTTTTAAAGGAACTTCAGTCCAGACAGGTTCAAAGTCAGTGGAAGTTAATATTCTTTTCCAACCCCTAAAGTCACCATTTGTATGGATGGTCGCGAACCACATCTTATTGTGGTAACTTGCTGTGGCTATAATTGTTTTTCTTCCAGAGTTTCCATCCATAATGTCATAATTGAACCATCCAGCATCATTAGGGTCGGGGTTATTAAGCAGTCTATTATTGATACCGTAATAAAAACCAGGCGGCAAAGTTAATAAATCAGTACCATCAGGAATAAGGATTCGCACACCATTATCTTGTGTCAATTTATACAGTTGCCCCTTATTCCACTTAGTCCGCTCATCAGCGGTAATATGGCGCACATTATCCGCAGTATGTGCATCAAAATCCGTTTTTGCCGCCTGCTTGACGTTATCAACTTTATCTAGTCCGACCTGGGATTTTGTGACCTTATGCGGATTGTTCGTCTTGGCTGCGTGTGCATCCGTATAGGCCTTTGCATGAGCTTCCGCAGCATCTGCCTTTTCCTGCGCTCCCTCTTTCGTCTCAATCCGTCCGAGGTCCGAGAACTTCGCTTTTAACTCGTCAAGCATTACTGTTTCTTCGTCATACATCGCTATGATTAACGCCTTTAACGATTCGAAATCATCGACGTAATATTCCGCGAGAGGTGCCATGTTCTGGTCCACAAGACTTTGCGATACTTCAAACCCGAATTTGTGAGCAGAGAGTGATTGGCCGTTCGTATATTTCAGAATGAGCTGACAGTTGAATTTGCCATACATTTTAATTTCGTCCTCGTCTAAAACGTACTCTGCGATACCTTCAAACGGATCAACTATCGTAACATCCCTTATTCTTTGCTTACCGCTTGAAGGAATGAGGACCACTTTTCCGGTTACAGCTGACAGTGGCAAAGGGATGCCATCCTTGCGCAAATAAAATATTAACTTTGCTGTATTAATATCTTGCGTTGAAAATATAAAAGTCGAATGATAAACCCCTTCTGTTTTCGCGTTTATATCGAACGCGTAAGAGCCGGTTTTATAAATAGCCAACAGTATTACCTCCCTTTCTTTTAGTATGTTGGAGTTTCAGGCAGCTCCGCATCATACCCGTAATTTCCGTCAGGTCTTTTCGATATCTTTGGAGCTTTACGCATTGTAGGTCTGAGATCAACTTGCTTAACGGTATTTGTGCTGTATATCTGATAATATCTCTGGCATTCAGCTATTTCTTCAGTCAACGGTCTTGCGACATACGGCGTAGCAAGCCTTCCTTTTTCTAATTTGACTAGGTAAAATTCTACCCATTCGCCGGGAGCCAAACTATCATAGGAAGAACTGTTTGTTGTGTCGACATCTATTTGAACTTCAACGTAGTCTTCTTCCTTAAGTTTATAAGCTGACATATCAGGCATCTTTATGTTCAATACAAAGAATGTGAGCCTGGTTGTTACTTGACAAGAACGGATTGCAAGATTGTCGTGTTTTCCATCATGTGTCATATCAAGATGAAGTTTCATTCTGTGAGAGGATTTATTGGTCCTCGCCCATAAAGCTAAAGTATAATCTTCGCCGCTTTTAAACTGAGTTGGATTTTCGATCCGTTGAATTAGATCAGTACGCGACATATTCGAAACATTTTTCAATTTCGTTATTCTCAACCCGTACTTATTTGAGAATGGCGCACTCATCGGCTTTTTCACTCTCTCGGTCCGATTGATCCCACTCTCATTTGTACCAACAGCATTAACGAGCCACCTATCGGCTGTAAATACACCGTCGTTAGTAAAACTTGTTCCGCGCTGCCATACATCAAAGGCGCCGTTTGTCACAAAGTTTCTATTCGGCATATGCAAGGCAACTTTGTCATAAGTTATTTCAGTAATATTCGGCCTCTGTACGGGCTGTGTAGATATTAACGTCCCATCTTGTGCACCGGCCAATGTCACAAATATTGTTTCTTTCCCGCTCCGTTCAACTGTGACTTGTAGCAAAGCCGGAATGACATAGCCGTTATGGTTAAACATACAGATGCCTTCATTTTCAAAGTCATAGTTATTGCGATCAAAATCATAATTCTCTTGTATTAAGTCCGCAAAAGAATCTCTCGAAAAAGAATATGCTTTAGCGATGCTTCCATCTAGATTAATGACTGTAATCGCAGGAGCTCCTTTCCCCTGTCCTAAAATGATTTTGTTCTCATGAAACGTAATCCCTTGAACTTTTTCGAACATAATTTCTTTGTTGTTTACCATGACTTCCATCAATAAATTCGGACTACCCGCAACTATACTTTGGAAATCATAAATGTATATTCGATCCATCTTCTCATTCGTTGAATTACCAGAAATAAAGTATTTTTTGTCGATATCATTACCGGTTTTGTACGAACCAAGAACTTGCATCGTTTGTACAATTTCCCCAGATGTATAATTGAAAATAGACAACTCGTTTTCGAATTTTTGTCTAACGAGAAAGCATAGATCGCCGCTTGAATTCTTGAACCAAGGAAGCCCCTCGTTGTAGGTAGAATTTGTGATTGCAAATTGCTTCGAATCTTTAAATTTGGCACTAGACAATTGATATCTTGATATTATACAGACGGTTCCTCCGTTTTCCTGTCGTGCTATATATAACTCATCATCATCTTGATTTATTGAAAGCGCCTGAGGGAATGGGCGTGTATGATCCCTTGCTGGCACCGAAAAAATAATTTTTTGATAATTGAGATACTCCTCAAACATCAAATTCCTTTTTGCTAACTCCCTATACAGTCCGTCGATGTTCTTCTCTGTATGAAATAGCCGATCATTTGCTGTATTGAAAACCTCACCTTTATGATTGACCCGGAGGTCGACGACCTCTTTAACATTGGACCCATCGGCATTTAAAATGAGATTATTTAGCCGTTTCTTTGATATCTCAATCTCCTGAAAGACTGAAAGCTCGCCGTTATGTCTAATTTGCTCCGATGTGTGGGCGTTTTTTGAAGCTTCATGACGCTTTAAATTATAATCGTGTTCATTCAACGTATTTTCTATGCTCTGGATATCTGATCTTAACTGTGCTTGATGACGGGAATTTCTTGTATGATCATAGTCTTTTATTAGCCGAATCAATGCTACTCACTCCTTTTTTGGCAAAATTAAAAACGCCTATCTGAGCGTTTTGAAAAGCTGGTCAATATATCGTTTTTGATCCCTTAGTTTCTTGGCCTGATTGACTGCAATATCCTGAATATCTTTTCTGAAATTCGCGAACGTTAATTTTGGGCTGCTGTATGGGTTCAACGGGTTATACTGAATTGAAATCAGCCGAACATCGTCTTCAAACGTGATCCCTGATGCCGTATCAGCAAGGACGTGAATCGTGTCACCTTTCCAAAAATCCTGTTCGATCTTTAAAAGCTTGGGTTCATAGATTTTTTGGAAATCTGCTTCAATTGTCAATTCAGGGTATGGATTCACATGTTTTTTTAAAACTGAAACCATGCTGCTGGCTTTTTTTATGGTTTCATCTTTAATCGGATCGGCCCAGCGCGGCAGGCCTTCGAGTAAAAACTTTTTCTCATCCGGATGTACGTATAAGATCGGCTCAAATTCATATTGTGGGTTTTTACTGTCCGTGCTGCTCTTCTTCAACGCCCCGTAACCCCAGGCGCGCGTTGTACAATTTTGCGAGTTTGTCTTAATAGAAATACCTGGCATATTATAGCGCGAATCTAAGGTGAAATTGATTTTTTGTCCAATTTTCTTATAAACAAGGATTTTATAGTTATCAACATCCAGCTCAGGACCGTAATCCGAAATGATTTTATCCACCAATTCCGTGGAATTTCCGTCACCAAAGTTTTCTTGTTCAATGCTCGGAAAATCACTTGCCGAAGCTTTTAATACATATTTGAATGGCGTCTCTTTTAATGCGATATCAAAAGCCTCTTTGATCGTCATTTTTTTAGACGCCGTTTCAGTCACATAATTGTTGATCAGCAGGACCGAAAAAATATGGCTGGCCGAAACAGTTTTTCTCAACACATTATTTTCCTGCCGTACTTCAACGTTTGTAATGTAATACTTTTGATGATTAAATTTCCGTTCATCCAGAAAAAGAATGTTATCAATCACCAACAGATCAAATTCAATAGCGTTTTCCTGCGTTTTGGTGATGGTAAATGTAAAGCTCTTCTTCCCCGTCGTATCGTCCGTCAGATCGAGCGAGACGCCCGTTATTTCAACCACATTCTTTCCATCCCCCGCTAGTACATGCAGCTGTGGAAAATCAACATCCGAAGGCAAGTTTTGATTAAGCGGAACGTCTTTTCCATCATATTCTTTGCTTGGTACCTCCGGGGTCGGTATCGGCGTTTCGGGTTCTTCAGGTTCATCCGGTATCTCATCCACAGAATCATATTGTGTGAGTTTATAAGTGAAAATAAGACTGTTCAATTTGGTGGCATAATTGGGATCAGTCGCATAACCGGCTTTTACAAGCGCAGCTGTCGCCTTCTGGTAATCTTTTTCCCCGACTACCGCTTTATAATGGTTCGGGTCCCAGCTCGTTCCGTTTATGTACAGCTTGGCTAAATCCTGAATAGATTCATACCAAGACGGATACTTACGGAACTTGGCTTGCACACGGGTAGCATTTCCGCTCTTATCATATTCAGTCGTCCACATGAGAACATATTGACCGTTATAAGTACCCTTGATGCCGAATAGGTTTTTCGCTTTTTGGGCCAGCTCACTTGTACCCCATCCGCTCTCTAAACAGGCTTGAGCAATAATGAGAGACGCGAGAATATCATACTTTTTATAGACTCTTTGGGCGTCTGGTGCAATTTCCTTTATAAAATCTGTGTTTGCCATTTTGCATGCTCCTTACGCGTAGTAGAAACGGGTATCGAATATGATTTCAAAATCATTGGTATTCTGGATTTCAAAATCATTCATTCCTATATCGAGTCCCGGGAGCCTGCCGGATGTTTTGATAGGTGTTTTATTGATCACCGTGTATTGCTTAATAAAAGAAACGCGCTGTGATTTTTTTAATTCCTGTTCAATTTTCAGTTTCTCACCATTTGTATGGTTGATGATCGACACATTTTTTCCGGCCGCCCATAAGGTCACATTGTAGTCATGTTCAAGAGGATTGATATAGGCGTCCCCAGTGTTATAAACCTGAAACCTCTTTCGATTTTTGAACCTGTATTCCAGATCATCTCGCATTTGAATGTTCATGCCTGGGCTCCAGTATTCCCCGTGAAAATTCTGTTTTGTCAAAGATGTAAATTTTGATTCAGCCAGGCCGGTGACGTTATTAAATTCCACAGTAAAAGAAGTTTGGTTTTTCTGTTTCTCTTTCTGTATGCTGAAATTACCGTCACACGTAACGAGAAAACGGAGGTTAGGCAATAGATCGGTTGAAATATAATAAGGCAACGGCTTCACCAAAAGCGCATAAAGTTCTCGCCTGTACTGATAAAAATTTTCTGCGATGATCGAGTTTAATAGAATTTCTACCTTGATAGATCGCTCTTTAAAAACAACATCGCGGGGATGCTGCGGCAAGACAAGGCCGTTGATCCTCGGTATCTTCACTGTTTCCCGTTCAATGGCCGGTGAATCAGGCGTAAAGCTCAGCAACTTAAAATGGGGGAGCAAACTTGATAAGCTCTGTTCCCCCAGGCCATTATTAAAATCTAAATAAAGGTTCATCAGGTTCGTCTCACCCCACTCTGATAAGCATTTTGATCATATCGGTCTAAACTCTTCCTATCCAAAATCCTGCCGTCACCTTGTTCAAAAACGATTTCCGCCACTTGTTTTCCATCAATATTAACAGGCGCCGGATAAATTCTAATTGGCCCGCCCGCGGCCGCCGGCTCTGGTTGTCCTCCAAACGATAATCCATTTGAAAGGAGCGTAATGAGAGCATCCAGCTTCTGATTCAAAGAAGGTGTGTCAACTTCATTTCGGACGACTAACTCCGAACGCAAGGAAAGCAGCTCATCGGCCGCGCCTTTTATGTTGTAAGCCATTTTGTTGATCTCCTGTTTGAGTGACAGGTTGGCTCCTTGCCCTAACGCCTGGGCGCTTCGTTTTGCGCGCGCGACTGATTTGCTTATTCCTATCGCGAATCCATCTGTAAAGTTGTTACCTTCAGCCATGCTCTTTTTCGCTGGCGAATGGGAGTCAATAGACTTTTTCAATGCTGATAATGCAGACTTACCAAGTTTCCAAGCTGCACTAAACAGCGAGTTGCTGCCGATGCCGCCCTCAATTCCTCTGACGAATCCAGAGACAAAATCAGATCCCACACTGCTGGTTTTCACACTTTTCAACCCGGATTTCGCCTTGTTTGATACCTTCGAACCGGCATTGTAAGACGCGGTTTGCTGACTCATCAATCCTTTGGTCAAGTCCATACCGGCTTTCTTACCGCCCCCGCCGTCAGTTGTCTGACCGAGACGACCGGACACGTTTTTTGAAAGGCTTGCTGCAGTATTATTGTTTTTAGGCTTTGTGGAACTTAAACCGGCATTGTGTTGATCACCTTTTTCTTTACCGGCTGTACGGGCTTGGCCGCTATTTTTAGACAGTTCGCTGTTGACAGATTGACGGAGCACGCTGCTGGATTGTTTATTAATCCCGAGCGTGTTTCTTAAACCGAGAGCAAAGGCATTTCCTTTTTCCATTCCAAACTGCTTCGGCTGCGTCTTTCCTTGGCTTAATCCCTGATTAGCTCCTTTACCAATAAGACTCCCAGTTTCTTGGGCCTGTCCTAATGTACTGCTCAAACCAAGAGTGAATGCCGATCCTTTTTCTCGTCCAGCCTGTTCAGCTTTTTCATTGCCGCCGTTCATTTTTTCAAGGACGTTTTGGATCGCTTCGTCTGCTTTTGCCTGGGCTTCCTGTTCTGAATTGCCAAGACCAATATAAAAATCCTCAAGTGCCTGTTTAGTGGCTTTAATGGCTTCCTCTTTGCTTGTACCAAGTTTATTCAAATATTCAATTTGCTTTTGGGCCCAGCGCTCTTCATATTCGGCTTGGTTTTCTTCATACATGTGTGCCATTCCCATAGAATTGGAAATGAACTTCTTCTGTTTTTCAAGTGCCTTGCCAGTCTCTAAATCAAGCAGCTCACCATTCTTAGACATTTTTGAGAAAAGTGCACGAGAATTTTCCTCGTAACTTGCTGTATTTTTAGCAAGGGTCTTTTGGAAGTCTGCTGTACTTTTTTTCAAGAGAGCTTCCTTTTGTTGAGCATCTATATAGCCCTGTGCATACAACTGATTCAAGACTTTGTTCCGGTATTCATAATCTTCTTTCGCGGCTTTTTTTCCATCATCGTAGACTTTTTTAATCTTGTCGTTGTATTCTTTTGCTTGCTTGAAAGAGAGCTTTCCTTGCTGCTCTGTCACCGCTTTTTGCATGGCAAGAGCTTCTTTTTGATTGGCCGCAAATTTGCTGGTAGATTCTTCAAAATAAGAAATGATCTCATTAAATCTTCGTTTTTGAGTATCATTCATTTTCGATGAGACAAGGCCCGTTTCTTTTTGGAGTTTTTCCAGTTCCTTTACTTTTTCTCTGGCCTCCTGGATATCCTCATTGATATTACCAACCATCTTATCAACGATCTTCTCCCCAGCCTTTTGAGTGTTCTTATCCGTATCCTCCATTAAACCGTTAATAACGACCAAAGCGTCTTTTCTAAGCGTCTCAAGTTGTTGAATCAGTTTATCCCGCATCTCAGAATACGTTTGAACCAATTTCGCGGCCATCTTATCAGCCTGCTCCCCGGAAACGCGGGTGAGTTCAAAAAGTTGGACCTCTGCTTTTTCTCTCAAATCCACATAGGAGCCGGCTGCTTTCTGAGTCGCCTTTGAAACTCCTTCACCAAAAAGCAAAGCCTTTTCCCTGGCCTCTTCCTGCTTCTTTTTCATGTTTTCGGTTTGTTCGGAAACGGCATACATGGCAACTCCTAAAGCGCCCAATAAAGCCGTTCCTCCGACAATAGCCAAGCCCACAGGACCAGTAAAAGCTAACAGAGCGCCGACTCCTGCCGTCAGTGTAGCGACAGCCGTCGTCACGCCTAATACTCCCGCAGTAAGAACCGCAGTTTTTCCAATGGTTGCTTGTGTGCCTTTATCCAGGTTGTTAAACATGGTAAGAAGGGCGGAGCCTTTATCCGCAAGGTCACCGATTGAAGGAAGAAGTCCCTCTGTTAACGCTATTTTTGCACCTTCCAAGGCAGATTCGAATTGAATGATACTTCCGTGAGCATTATCAAGCATGGTATCCGCCATTTTTTTGGCCGCGCCGTCGGATTCTTTCAGCTTTTTCGTGTTTTCTCCGAGCGCTTTCGAGCCTTTTTGAAGAAGGACCGCCCAATGCTTGTATGCTTCAGCACCAACAATCGTTTTCAGGGTTGCCGCCTGCTGCTCTTTGGTCATGCCTTTCATGCCCTTTTCCATTTCTGCGATGACTTCAGGCATGCTTTTCATATTGCCGGCAGCATCAAAAAATTCAAAACCAAGTCGATCAATTTCTTTTTGTGCCTTCCTGGCAGGAGTTGCGAGACGGATCAGGGACGTACCGAAAGCCTGACCTGCAATAGTACCCTGTAAACCGGCATCACCAAACGCCATGATAGCGGCAGCCGATTCCTCCATGCCCCAGCCGAGTGAGTTCGCATTTGGAGCAAGAAATTTCATTGCCTCGCCCATTTGTTCAACATTGGTATTGGCGTTGGATGCTGCATAGGCTATCACATCGGCGGCATGCGCCGATTCTTCGGCCTTTAATGCAAAGGCAGACATGATGTTTGATGTAATATCTGCAGCTGTTCCAAGTTCAAGCTGTCCGGCCGCTGCAAGGCTTAACATGCCAGGCATAGCCCCGTAAATCTCATTGGTTTTAAATCCGGCCATCGCAAGAAAGCTTTGAGCGTCCGCGGCCTGGCTGGCAGTAAAAACTGTAGTGGCACCAAGTTCTTTCGCCTGTGCCGTTAATTTTGCAAGGTCTCCCGCTGTTCCGCCGGAAATGGCTTGCACTTTACTCATTTGCTTTTCAAAGTCGATGCCGACTTGAACCGCATCTTTTAAAGGAAGGACCAAACCACCAAAGGCAATACCCGATGTCATGGCGACAGATGCACCGACATTCCTCATTGTGCTGCCGACTGCATTCATTCTTTGGCCCATTCTGTGGATTGTAGAAGAAGCGCGCCTAGATTCATCCTCCAGCTTTTTGATCCTCTGCGTGGTCTGCGTCAAAGCATTTTGCGTTTTATTCATTTCAGCTGTGGCATAGTTAAGCCGTCGAGCCAGTGTCTGAGTTTCTTGAGCATCTTTGCCCTTTTTTATAGCTGAATCAGCATAAGCCCGTTCAAGAGCTTTTACTTTCCGCTTATGAATATCCAGCTGCTGGTTGAGTGTTTTCGCCTTTTCTTGAGACGTTCTTAACTCGTTGCCCCATACGCCTACAGCTGTACGGTTCTTTTCAAATTCAGATTTGACGTTTTTCATTTGCAGAGCAACTGCACGCATTTCCGTTCTGAATTGGTTCGAGTTTGAATACAGTCTGACTTTTATGTCCTTAGCCAATCGGTCACCCCCTTACCCGAGCACCTGGTCAATATAAAGGCGCTTTTCTTCTTTCCCTGCTGCTAGCTTTCCGCCGGCTTCTTTTCGGCGGGCCAGGCGCCGCAGGTGGTAAACAATGTCCATTTCATCAATCTGGTTTTGCGTATAACCGATTTCTTCTAACGCGTTGTACATGTCAATGACAGCGTCAGATAAATTTACTTCCCCGGCTCTTCACCGTCGTTTGGATCAGGGTTTAAAATTCGGCTGGCTTCTGCGATATTTCCTAAAACGTAGTTTGCTGTGCCGTAAATTGTTCTCGTGACCAGCCTCGCATCAATGCCATTTTCAAATTCGTCAGCTGAGAATTTGTTTCCAAACGCAGCACAGATAAATTCAATTTGCTTTTCTGTGTAGATGCGTTCAGGGTCAGTTGACTCAATATCTTCTGCGATCTCGGCCGCGTCCCGGAACAGCTTTCCTGAAATGAAATTTGGTGTGACAAACTTTTTGTGTTTACCATTGATTCTGAGATTGATTGAAATAGGTTCCATCTTGATTCCTCCCTGTTTTTGGACAATAAAAAAGAGCGCCTATAAGCGCTCCAAAATTCTTTATTTACCTAAGCCAATTGCTTCGGTTTTTGTATCTGTTGCAAAAGCAGAACCATCATATACAACTTGATTAAACCAACCATCGCCGTTAAAAGTGTCACTGTCTTCTGCTTGAGCTTTCCAGCGTCTTTTTCCTTTTGGATTTTGCAACGGCATAAAACCAACCTTAAACTTTGCACTTTCTGGGTCAGCCTTGTCTTCTGTCGTTTTCGATTCAATAGCCATTAATTCAGGCAGCCCTTTAAGAAACCAATAATACCGGTACCCGCCGGTTGATTTCTTCGCTCTGAAGCCGAAAGCCAGATGAATTGCCTTGTCTTCAGCACTTGCAAAGGAAACACCATTCTCTTCTGTGTGGCCGTAAATTTTATTCTGCAATTTTAAAGGGAGATCAGCCATTTCAGCTTCTAAATCAATGTCACCCATACTATTAAAAATGTCATACACACCATTATCAGCCCAGAATTTTGTTTGCTCTGATTTTGGGTCAACCTTTATGCTTACAGCACCCGGGATTTTTATAGGTGTACCGAATTTCAAACTCTCTTCATCGTCTTGGATGACTTCCGCACAGTGAAACATATCTAAACCATAAATTGTTTGTCCCATTACTTTTCCTCCTTAAAAAAAGCTTTCTTATATCGCATAGCTTTGTGAAAAACCTTGTCCGTCTCTTCGTATAAATCTTGAGAATCGTACCGGCCGTAACCGATTGACTTCATGAGCCGGTCAATTTCTTTTGCGATTTTGGTTTCTTGACTGACTGTATATGAATTGGTAAAAATGCTGATCTGAAAGCGAACCTCCGAAGATTGGGCCTGATTATCGGCATATGAATCATCAGCATTTTTCAATTCGGTATACATGATTCTTGGGTATGCGTTAACGTCTGAAGCGACTCTATTATGAAAGCCGCCTGTCACCAGTTCTTTTAATGAGAAATCGTTGACCAGGGCAGCGCTCAATTCTGCTTTTGCATCAAAACTCATTTGATTGGCGCTGTTAGAATGCGGGCCATTACTTCCACAGCTGACGCCTCCCCTTCATCCCTGCCTTTTTCGATAAAAGGATAAGGTGGCATTTTTGATGTCCCATACTCCAAGAATCTCGCCCGGTAAGCGACTTTTTTATTAGGCCCAATTGACACGAATTTTTCTGCGCCTTTTGATTCCCTGGCCTTTGAAACCGTAATGTTATCAGCTATATGGGGCTGATTTTTATCGCTTCGATTAACATTTTGTCGCTGGTGCTGCGCGATAATTTCCCCGCCGGCTTGCAAAGCCACATCTTCCGCCTTTTCCACGTCTTCACCGATTCTTTCAAAATATCGATCTAGGTCGGCCAGCCCTTCAAAGTTCATTTCAGCCATTGAGCCCCACCTCCTGGCACATAATTTCAAACCACTTTTTTGAATCTTCAGGATCGTTAAAGTCAAGGATGTCAAAGGCTCGGAAAATCGGTTCACCCTTTTCATTTGTGCCGATCTGTTCAACAATTTTCATATCGCGTTGAATATCTTGCCGAAACCGAATGGTGATCTTTTTAGGCGATTTAACGCCCCATGCCCCCGCAATCATAGATTCATTGTTTCCGAGAGAGCTAAACCCCTCCACAGCTCCCCATACAGTGAATACATCAACATAAGCGTCAATCCAATTCAGTTCTTCATCTTGAATCTTGGTTTTCTTTTGAAAGGTCAGGCGGTGCCGCAGATCGCTGGTCCTCTTTCTCTTCATCTTCCTGCACCTCATCATCCGTATAACGCAGCTGCGTCATTAGATTTTCAACAGTAAAAGGGATGGACGAGCCGTTTGTCCCTGACTCATACATTCCTCTGTTTTCATACCAATGCTGGACAAGCATTTTGGCCACAATTTCAAACTGTGGGTTCCCATCAACAAACCGCCCAATAGCATTGACAATATAGCTTTTCGCTGCCGCAATAAATTGCGATAACATTTCATCATCTTCAGAATGGTCCAGACGGAGATAGTTTTTCATATCCACCAAATTCATGATGGTTCACCCGCCTTATTCTTGTGGCTCATTGTTCGCGGAATCGTCAGAGCCTGCCACTTTTTCTCTCAACTCATCAATTTGAGATTGAAGACTATCAAACATGGCCTTTACTTCGCTGTTTAAGTTATCCGGCATGACGCTGCCGGTACCAATGTTTTTGCTTCTGACAACATTTTCACCAAGCATTTCGTGGGTGATGCTCCCGTCTTCAATGACAGCCGGATCACCTTTCTCACCTTTGGGTCCTGGCTCTCCCTGTGGACCTTGTGGGCCGGTATCTCCTTTTTCCCCTTTTGGTCCTTGTGGTCCCTGGGGCCCTGGTTCCCCCTGCATTCCTTTAATATACAAAGGGTTGTCTTCACTGTTATTTTTCAAATAAACAGCTGTTACAGGCTTTCCTGTCCCGTCATCCTCTGCGGAAGTGTAAACACCATTACTTTGGTTTAAAAATTGATCTGCCATTTTTCATCATCCTTTTCTGTTATTTTTATTTTCCAACATCAACGGATTTTTCTTCTCTTGGGGTTTCTACTTGAGCATTTTCACCAACAACTAGATCAGTCACAATCACAGCAGCTTCAGGATCAACAACTTTCCCGTCAAAACGCTCGATTCCGCGGAAGTAAGTCTGATCAGTCAAGAAAGCATCGCCGCCAACATCTGTTGATTTAATTTCGAATTTCTGACGGTCAAACATAAAATATCCACGTTTGAAATCGCCAAAAAGAATGTGTGTTTTTTGCGTCTTCTCATCAGTAACAATTTCGTCATAGATTTCAACCGGACGCCCGAACAGAAGGAAGTTGTCTTCATCTCTAGGGTCTTCAGCCAATATCCCTCTGCCGTTTTTATCTTCAATGTTTGCCAGAGTTTCAAAGGCTTCAGTATTCATCACCCATTTTGCGTTTTTCCGATAACCACGTTTAATCTGATTTTTCACTTTCCTTAAAAACTTAATTGTAATTACTGATGGTGCTTTGAGGGTCTTAAATTTTTCGCTTGAGATGATCCCTTCAACGTTTTTCTCTCCGCCTGCTCCATAAAGGATTTCATCATTTTCTGTGACGATAGCTGATTCAGAAAGCCATTCCACAATTTCTCTTACAAAATTCTCAAATGAATCGTCTAAAAGCTCACTTGGAGCCGGCATAAATCCAGCAAACTTCTTGACGTTGTACCAGATTTGATCAAACTCCATATTTTTAAGTTCTTGAATCTGTTCTTTTTCAGCCGTGTTGTAGAGTTTTCCGGCCACTCCTTTTCGGACTGTATAACTGCCAGAAGGGGCAGTTTTAGGAACAACGCGGACCAAATTACGGACAGAGTTTAATTCCTGGATAGATTTCAAAATCTCTTTTGAGATATCATCCGGTACGGTATAGCCACCATCCTTATCACTTCCGCTAGAAAGAGAACGATTTTCTTTTAAAACCCGTTCCATCATATTTCTTTCTTCAGAATTCAAATCAGCTTCACGGCCAGTCAACACTTTGAACCACGCTTCCCGATACTCTTTTGTAGCTGTTAGAATGGTTCGGGACTCTGTTTCATTCTGGGCGCCTAAACTGCGACCCTCTCCGTCGTCCAGCGTCGGTACAAAATTGTTCCGTTCCGTTACATCCGACACATCAAGAGAACGCCCCTCCGCCATTAATTCAATTTGATTTTTCAAGGTCTTGGCCTCGTCAAGCAGCGTACGTGCCTCTTCTGTATTTCCCTCTTGCAGCTTTTGATCTGCCGCATTTTTCTTTTCCGTAAATTGTTGTCTCAATTCAATTTCTTTTTTGCTCATTTGCATTGGCATAAATGATTTCCTCCTTGTTTTTAGACACAAAAAAAGACCTCTATTCCGGGAGAATAAGGTCTAAAAGTTCTAATTCCATTTTTAAATTGTCATCCGGCAGTTTCCGGGACTCTTTCAACTGCTCTACCTTCTCCAAACTCCGCGAACCAACGACTGCCTCCGTGTCGTTATATGCCGGGGTGGTGACAAGCGAAATATCATATATACGATGGATTTTATTAATCCGCCTTTCATAAATATCTTCCTCATCATTAAACCGCCATTCATCAGCATCCGTCTCATTGTGATTTAAGGAAAAGGCAAAAGAACACTGATTTATGACGCCGCTTCTTATATTCGCCATCAAATCACGCGCGTATGACGTTTCTGACGGCTTAAAACGGAATTTGAGACCTATGTTGTCCGCTTCTAATTCGAGCCGCCCTACGTCCCCTGAGACGGTATTTCGGGCCAATGGGTAATCTTGCCGATGATTAAATAATGCAATAACATTTGAAAGATCAGCCGAATCCAAAGCGTTCCGGCTAATAATTTCCTTAAACCATCCCCCAAGCCGTTCAGACCACTTTTCAAATTTCAGTGCATATCCTTCCACAAATTCGCTTTCGCCTTCACCCTCTGAACGAACTTCAATAGGTGTGGTTAACTGCCGAATCTCTTTATCCTTCATCCTTTTTGTCACCTCCCTTCAGGGCGCCGCCGGCTTTAAGGCGCTGATATTCTTCCATAAAGTCCAGGAAAACATAGTTTAAGCTGGACATGAACTTGTCCCCGTATTCAATCGGGTTGCGTTCTATTAATGACCTAATCTCATTTCTATTTAAGGCCCCAATTTCTTGAAGTATTTTCAGGTATTCTGCCTGGGTCTTGCTGTCTCCACGTAGCTCACTATCAATATTAAATTTCACATAGTGGCCTTCGGCTGTTTCATGATCTGTGAAGAGCTTAACATTTAGTTCTTGCTCAAAATTAACAATCCACGGCTGAAGAGTGTTTCTCACATATTCAATGGATTGGTGTTCAATATTCGAGAATGTGGCCTTGTCCAGCTCATTCAGTTTGTGCAAAGGCACCTTGTAGATCATCGCTATTTGCGCCTTATTGAATTTCATTGATTCAACGAATTGGGCCTCTTGTAACGGCATTGAGATGGATTGATATTCAAGCCCGTTGTCTATGATCGCAATGTTTTCACCTTGGTTTACACGTTTCCATTCTTTACGAACATTTTCTTTCGGCTTCTCATCTAAAAAAGCAGGAACCTTTAAAATCCCCCGAGGTGTTGCATCATTTTTATACAGCTTCGCATTATATTTTGTTGCGGCTGCCTGGGCTCCAATGTGTTCGCGGACAACGCCGACAGGTGACTTACCCTGTATGCCGTCAGTAGAAAGCCCTTTGAAATGTAGCACCTGGTGATCATATAACTCGACCGCTTTGTCATTGAGAACTGTTTGATACCAAAGCATTCCCGTTTTCGGATTGATATAAGCATTCGTAGCGTCTGGCCGCAATGGATATAATCCTTTTGGAAACCCACTGGAATCAAATTCAATGTATGAGTAGCCATTCCCCCAAGTCAAAACGTGAGTCATCATGAGTTTTTTCCAGGTAAACGCGGTCATATAGGGATTAGGGCGAGCATAGATCATATACGCCACAGGATGCTTGGGCCTACGTTCAATCCCGTTGTCTAACTTTTGATAGGTATGAACAGGCAGCTTTGCGATGTCATCAGATAATACATTCACACAGGCAAAAACATCCGGCTGCACAAGCGAATTTCTTTCATTCACTTTCTCGCCGCTTGCGGTCTGTCTGCCGCCGAACAAATTTATCAATTCATTGAAGCCACTGGCCTCAGAGGAATCTGATCGTTTTTCAAACACCCGATCAATTAGCAATTATTTCACCTCCCTTTCTTGGTCAGGAGATAGGCATAAAACATAAAAAATACACCCGTCAGAATCAGACCGATGTTCGTATTGAATCTATATGCAGCTGCAAGGATGAAGGCGGCCCCCACCACAAACAGCAGATCATTTAAAATTAAAAGCAGAAAGGCCAGGAATTTTTTCATTCTCTCACATCCTAAAAGCTGAAATTATCAGACATGAAATGTGCATTCAGGTCTACTTTTTGGTTTGTTTCGTGATACATCGCCCTGGCGTATGCATTAATGACAGCTGCAGCCGGGTCGATTCTTTGCGGAGATTTTGCTTTATCCAGCATGATATTCTCCTGAGGATCAATTTTCATGATCGCGTTATTGATTGCCCAATTTAAAACCGGGTCATCCCCGTGAACAACTTTGCCGTCATATACTTTTTGACGAAAGTCTTTTGTCGGCAAAGATAGATGATTGATTCTTTGCGGAATCTCCACCATGGTATGGCCTTTAGATTCAAGCCGTTGAGCCAAATGCAAGGCATTCCATTTGTCATATGCGGTTTCCTGTGGCCGGAACCGATGCTTGTAAATAAACTCAATGATCCATTTTTCAACTATTTGATAATCAACAGCGTCGCCAGGCGTATACGTAATGTAGCCCATCTCTTTCCACAGGTCATAAGGCACTTTATCCGTCGCCATTTTTTCTTTTGCGCGCCCTTCAGGCATGAAGGAATGTTGTCCGACATAATAGATTCCATCAAAAACACCAACCCAGCCGACTGATGTTAAGTCGGTAGTCATGGACAAATCCAGCCCAAGATATACGGCCATGTTTTCCAGATCAGGAATTTCACCGCTGCACACGCGCCATTTTGACATTTTCATATAGCCGTTATCCTTTTGATCAACCCATCGGTTCATATTCTTGGTAAGGAAGCTTCGCATTTTTTCTGGAACTTCGAGTGCAACCTTTAAGGCAGAGCGTAGTGACTCCATACCTTCTGGATACGTTGCAACAATAGGGTTGGCTTTGATCCAATTTGATTCGTCTTTTATGTCGTCATCTGGATCAAGTTCGCAGATCATAACAAAATAGTCATCGTTTTCTGTGTCGGCATCAGGATCGAGAATCTTGCTTGTATATTGGTATTCCTTAAAACATGGCCGCTCCATGTTAAACCCGGCTGTCGTGATGATTGCCATTAACGGGCTGCGCCGGGCCACCATACCACTGTCAAGCACATCATAAATCTCGCTGGTTTCATGTGCATGGTATTCATCCACAATTCCCAATGACGGGTTTTTACCGTCACCGAGCTTCCGCGCCTCCCGGGAAAGAGGCTGAATTATTGAGTTCGTTTTATACTTTTTTACCCGGCCGTTTGCGGAGGAATATTTTCCTTCGAGGATCGGAGCATGCTGCAGCTGTTCAAGAATCGCCTGGTACACTTCGTCTGACTGCTCCCGGGACCATCCAGCAATAAACACCCGATGTTTTTCGGTTGTCGGGAACACTTCATAAGAAGCCATGAGGGCGAGAAATTGCGATTTCGCATTCTTACGAGCCAACTGGATATAAACTTTTCGAAACCGGCGGGCACCGTTTTCCTTTTTAAAAAAGCCGTATACATTGGCCGCAATAAAAAGCTGAAAGTCCGTCAGCTCAATCGGCTCCCCCGCAAGTATCCCCTCAACATGTCTGAACTGCCGCGCCCATTCGTAAAAATCTAACACTGCTTCAGCGTCATAGTAAAAGGGGCAATTCGGGTCCGCTAACGCATCAACATCTTTAAAAAATCGCTGCACAGCCCATTTATGCTTTTGACAAGCCTTTATCTCACCGGAAAGTATTTTCTCGCAATAGGCCCATACACGCTCTATCAGAATTTCAGCGGTGACCTCTTGCATTACATCCGGCCCCCGAACCGCTCTTCCTCTTTTGATTTCGGCTTATCGTCATCCTTTTTAGGAATAACGAGCTTGCAGCGCGAGGAAATGGTTAAGCCCAAATCACTGGAAGCCTGCCGGCATTGTTTGAATAGTTTATCTTGATTGATAAGCAAGTCCGAATACGCTTCATTGACTACCGTTTTTTCTTTTTCCCCCACGATATTTCCCTGTTCGTCCACATCTCTGACGACTATTGTTTTCATTGGCCCCTGCTCAAGCAGCTGGTCCGTTACCTGAAGGTAAAGCTTTCGCGAATATAAAAAACGGGCGAGCGCATCAACATCTAAATTCGTCATAATTCCGATGTTTTTCAGCTCGTCCGCTATTTTTTTGAACTCCCTTTTTAAGTCTTTCGGTAAATAAGAAGGCGCCTTTACTTTGTCGCTTGGCGCCTTGATCTCCTGCTTTCTTCGTTCCTCAATCTCCTGTTTTGTCAGGTTTTTCTTACCTTTCACAAGCAATAAGTCAACCGGTTGCCTTGGTCTTGCCATTCCCTCACCTCCTTCCGAAATTTCATTTAGGGAATTTTTCAAAATGTGGAGGGGAGCGCGGTCTCCGGCGAATTCTTTCCAGAGATTTAAGGGCGGGGGGTCTCCATTTCCTCCCGCAGCTGCAGCATGGCCGTTTCTAATTCCTCTCGAGCTTGCGTGTATTTCTGCTTGTATACATCAATTCCCTTTTGAGCTTGTGCTTTAAGACGTAGTACAGTCAGCTTCTTTACCTTCTGTTGCATGCGCCTGATCGTCTCGTTTGTATAGTAGGACGTGTATTCAGTCTGACACCGCGGACACTTGATGTAATGCTGCCGCACCTCGTTGTCATGCTTCCTAACCTTTAAACATCCTTTGATATGAAACTTGGTTCCACAGTGATCACATACGCAGGTTTGATGTTCTGTTGCCAAAGCCTCCATCCTCCTTTGCGGTCTTCCTGCTGTGGCAGGGCGCACACAGCGGCTGCCAGTTGGAAGAGTCCCAAAATAGTTTTTTATCTCCTTTATGCGGTGTGATATGGTCAACGACTGTCGCGGGAACCCGCCTGCCTTCCTTCATGCAGGAAACACAGAAAGGATGCTTGGACAGATAACCCTGTCTTGCCTTCCGCCATTTGCTGTCATACCCCCGGCGGGCGGCTGACTCACGGTATTGATCATAAACTGGCTTGTCCCTCTTGTGCTGTTTGCAGTAACCTTCCCGGGTAAGAGTCGGGCAGCCTGGTTCATTGCAGGGCTTTAAAGGTTTATTCATCGTTTCGCACCAGCCATGAATCGCGTTAAGGTTAACGCTGGACCCAGGCGTATTAACCTAGGCTTACAGAACGGACGATTGGCAAGTTGTACTAAGCCGAGCTCATAATCACGTTCTTTGCGTTGCTCTCGTAGGAATCTATAGCGCTGCTTACGTTCCCTATTCATACGCCTTCTCACCTTTGTAGGAACCACTCGGTATCGAATCAATGCCCTCAAGTTCGATCCGCAATAATGGCGGTTTTTCTTTAAATAACTTTACGTCTTTCGAAAGTCTTGGTTTTTCAATACACAAATTGTTTCCCTCCTTAAACAAAAAAACCTTTCATATAGAAAGGTTTATATAGAAAGGCCTATTTTTTTATAGTTAAGTCAAATGTAACTTTATTCACTCCAAATGATTTTGAAGCTACAATATCATTTAAATCTTTCTGCGCTTTCAAACATTTATTAGGAGTATTGAAACCGTATTTATTTAGATTATGTCCTAAAATTTCTTTAAGCTTGAAATCATTATCTTCAGCACTTGAATTATACAAAAAAGCGTAAAGAGTGTTTTCTAATTTGTCCCCCTCTGGAATATATTGTTCAGTTGTTTTTTCAATAGTGCAGTAAGTATAAAGCTTGATTCTATTTGAATCAACTCCTCCAAAGCTAGTTAATACTTTGAATCTATCTAACTTGTTATTTAAAACAAAATCGTTAATCGATAAAGCCATTTTTTCTAAACCGTAATTCTTACAATATTCTTTAGCCCATTGCGCTATAAATTCACAAGGTTCTTTTTCTCCTGCAAAAGCAAAAAACATGTCTTTATTTAAATGAATAAATTTCTTGTAATCTTCTTGAACTATTTTCCCATCACTAGTAACCCTACCATCTGTCATCACTGTGATAAAGTTTTCCCTTGCTACTATTGAAACCAGACTCATATTTTAATCCCCTTTCTTGACGAAAACAGAAAGCAATGTTCATAACTTTTTATCCAATTATTCACTAATATCATATTACCTCATGAAATCTAAAATAGTGTGCCAACGTTGTGCCAGAATTGTGCCAAACCATTTAGTTCATACTTTTAATCAAACAAATAAAATACTGACATATCATTATTTTCTTTCTCTTCGAAAAGCTCTTTATACTGATCTACACTGTATTTCTGTACATGGGTTTGTAAAACCTTCATAACATACTCTGCTAGTTTATCTTTGGCATTTCTATCTTTCTTTTTAGGTTGATAATTGTATATCCTATTTAAGCTTCCAGAAAAAATATCTGCAACTTGTACGAATCGCTCCATCTTAGAATCTATTGGTACGTAAGAATTAAGTTTCAAATTATCTCCATATACACTTTTAAGACGATCACGGATTTGTTGAGTAGTCTCTTCTATTAACAGTCTATTTTCGTCTCCATCCTTATCTTTTATGTAGTTGATTTGTTTAGGTAACTCTATCCTTCCCCTCTTGATTTCATGTTGGCTGCCTAATCTTAAAAGCTGGTAATAAAGAGTATTTATTATATCTTGTTTGGATACACCTTTTAATTTCTTTTGGTTAACTCCGATGGCTTTAAAACTAATGAAATCCCCCATACCTACTACTTTTTCAAAAAATCCTTTATATGCCTCCATTTCATTTCCATTTGAAGGGAATTTTTTGAAATGAAACTCTTTAGGTATTGGAAAATTACCTTCGTTCTCACTGACCCATTGCACCAATTTATTCTTAATTTCGCCGTTCCTTTTATCATCCAATATCCATAAGCTACCGACAATTAAATAATCATCAGTTTTGCCAGTTTCATCAGCATAAATATGCATTAAAGGAAGCTGAGGCTTATTTAATAACTCAAACTCTTTATGTTGCTCTTCTAATTTCCTTCTGTACTGTCGTACTTTCTCATTGGGCAAAAACAATTTATACTCATTTTGAATTTTTGCCCGAGCCCTTGCAATAGAAGTTAGTCTTTCATACTCGTATAAATTTTCTATACTTAATGTATCTCCTGTAAAGTTATGATAGGTTCTCCAATAACGAATAAGTAAAGTTATATCTGAACTCCTTGTTTCTTCGTACCTATTCAATATTGTTCCTACTTTTTGTGGGAGTGTTTTAATTTCGCCTGCTTGGATTGAGGCCCATAATGCATCTGCCTTCTCTCTTATTTCTTTTTCCTTTTCTTCATCAATCTCAGGCCCTTCAGATTCAGATATTTCCTCGGCCTCAAGTTCTTCAGATATTTCGTCGTTCAGATCTGAAATACGTTTATTCTCTTCCTTCACAGTCATCACCCTTTTTAAGTAAATAGTACCACAATTAGAACTATACGCCTACATTTATCCACATTATCCACGAATTAGCCATATCTTATATTGTGTCCAATTCACATAACCGCTGAACCCTTTGCCCTGCATAGTTTCAAGAGATTTTGTCAAAATGAGTTGGACACTTTCTCATTATGGTTAGTTCGTTAAAATAGGCAGAAAAAAACTCATCCGTTTTGAAGACAGATGAGCTTACAAGCTGAATGAGTCCATTGTTTGGTCCATTGTGTCTTGAGTAATCCCGATATATCGAAGCGTGACGTCCGGGCTGGAATGGTTGAATATCTCCTGCAGCAGGGCAACGTCTTTGAATTTTTTATAGTGCCAGTAACCAAACGTTTTCCTCATGGTGTGGGTGCCGATGCCATCAAGCCCGACGTATTCCGCCGCCTCTTTCAATATGTTGTATGCCGTGCTTCTGCTGATTGGTTTGTTAAGCCCTTCACGGCTCTTAAACAAAAATTCCTGATCATCCTTGTCTTTAATGTAATCGACCAAGGCCTTTTTTAGTGCCTTATTTATTTTGATCCGTTTCTGCTTGCCGGTTTTCTTCTCGCGTAAATCGATGTACATTCGTTTGGCGTCGCGGACTCTTAAACGAAGTAAATCGGAAATACGCAAGCCTGAGTTTATGCCGGTGACGAATAGCAGATAGTTTCTTTCACTCCGTTCTCTCAGGAATTTCTTTATATAATAAATCTGGTCCATATCCCGGATAGGCTGCACAAAATTCATTATGAAGCACTTCCCTTCACGTACACTTCCTCTTTCAATGCAAAAGCCAGGTTGTAAAAAGCGCGTGATTTTATCCGGAAGTATGTGCGCGAACTTAATCCGATTTCGTTGTATACCTCATAATCAAAACGGTGATCTTGGGACATATATCGCATGATGATGATTTGCCGTTCATTGGCCGGCAAGCGATTTACGGCCTTTTGTACTTTTGCGAGAAAGGCATTTCGTTTCTCTTCCATTTCGGTCCTTTTAATGGCGGTATCTTCGGTAGATGAATGAAACGCGTTTGTATTTGACGGCGGGACGAGGTTAAATCCTGCCGTGACCTTTGGCAGCAGATCATCCGGGACTTGCAGAAGAACCACCCTGTAATTATCAAGTAAGGCTTCAACCTTCTTTTTGGTTGCTTCTCTATCGATTTCGGGTAATTGAAATAACATTGATTAATTCCTCCCTTTTATTTACGCTTATAAGCGCCGCCTTTGCCTCTTTTAAGAATTTGCTTGTTTTGCCCCATGATCTCTCGCCAAAAGCGCTCAGAGCGCCCCTGCGCTTTTTCACGGTGTTTTCTTTTAGTGGGTTTCATGTCTATTTCTCCTTTCGCTAGACTACAGCCGGGATAAATAAAAAACGGACACCAAACAAACAGCGTAAAAGCTGTAAGTTCAGTGTCCGCAGGCATTCCATCTAGGACATATTCAGTTATTTTCCTTACCGACTGCTATGATCATGCCAAGCATCCATCAATCAATAAGCAATCATTTTTTCTTTCCTCAAATTCTTTTTTTATTTCCGATGCGCGATATCCAGGAAGAGTTTGACGAATAGAATTTCCATAACGTCCAAGGGCATAATTTCGGCCGACCTCTTTTGTGTTGTCCTTCAATGTCCCTTCGTCACCATAAGCAACATTATTTTCGTAAATTTCAATAGCAGCCTCTTCATCCTCCGCCGCAATCAACGCGTAATAAGGTTCATCGATTTCAAAGTATTTCATGGTTTATTCCCCTTTCTTTATTTCCGTCCGCCGACGGTTTTCATCAAATTGTCTTGCAGCAAGAACATGAGGTATAATCTGCCGTTCTCCCCATACTTTCGGTCAAAAATATCGATGGCTTGCTGCAAAACGGCCTTGTAATCCTGTTTCATAGCGTTTCCCCCTTACCGGCTCCTGCCGCTCACACTTTTCCTTCAAGCAATTTCAAAATGTCGTCTATGTCCTTTTCATCCATATAGTAACGCTTTGCCCTTTGGCATATGAATTTGATTTCCTGCATGACTTTCACGCATTCAAAGAAAAGGCGGTCATCGCGGGAGCTCTTCTCTCGCTCCGTCAGTCCTTTTTCAGCCTGTTTGATAAGCCAATCAACATGTTCTCTATCAAGGCAAACCGTACCATTCATGCTATAAACCTGATCTGAAAATATTTTCTTAATATCATTTAACTGGCTCATTTCCTCACCTTCCGACTCCCCTTTTAATCAAAAAGGCTGAGCTGTGTTATTTTATAATTAAACAGCAGCATTTCTTCGGCCCAATTCCCTTTCCCGGATCCACCGACAACCTGCTTGTATGCTGAAAATATTTCTCTCTCCCAATTCGGATAGAGTTCGAGTATCAAAGGATCATCATAATAGGAGAGAACCACTTTTCCTTTCGCCTGAATCAGCAACCGAGCCAGATCCCGGTGATCCTGCTCCGTAAATCCGCCGGCATAAAACTTTTCTCGGCCAACATACGGAGGATCAACGTAAAAGAGAGTTTCCGAGCTATCGTATTTTTCAATAATCTTGCGGAAATCCTGACATTCAATCATGACACCCTTCATACGATTGGCAAATGATTGGAATGCTGTACAGGCACTTATGTAGCCGCCCGCCGGATTCTGCCCGCTTTTTGTACTGTGTCGCCATCCAGTTTGCGGCACGTTATCCGCGTTTCCCTTACTGATCCCAGAGCGATTCATATAGAACCACCGGACAGCCCGGTCAAAATCGTCTATTGGATAATTCTCAGATTTCCACTTTTCATAGAGCGCTCTGCTGTACGGGATGGACTCGCAAGCCTTCTGCATCTTCTTCGGATCCTTTCTGACTTGCATTAGGAAATTGACCACATTTCCGTCAATATCGTTGTACACTTCATGCGAAATTTTCGGCTTGTTTGCTATAACATGAGCCGTGCCGCCAAAAGGCTCAACATAAACCTTATGGGCGGGCATTTTGTTTATGATGTGTTCGGCATATTTGGCCTTGCCGCCGAACCAGATTAAAGGTGATCTTGGCATCTTGCCGCCTCCTGTTCCATAATCGCTTTAAAGATCGGGAAAATCTGCTGAGGCACCACAGCGTTTCCTAAACCTTTAATTCTGTCCACCCGATTGGGAATCCCATGAGCCACTCGACCCACGTCGGGTTCAGCTGGCCACCGTTGCCCGCCGTCATCTGTTTCCGTTCCTCTTCGGTGATAACTCCTTGTTCCTGAAGATCGATCATTGTCTGAAATGACCCAGTACCGCCGCACATCCCCTTGGTTCTCGGTGTAGGCCATAGAACGGCATCCGGCAAGGTTTGATGATTCCAATTCGGACCGGTTCTCCCCTTCCAATCCCGTGCTGTCGGGGTCGGAAAAAGTTGTACAGCTGCAGGAAGTCCATTTCTCTTGTCGTGTGGATTTATGTTCCCCCTCTTCTCCGCATCGTTTGCTCTCGGAGTCGGCCAGAGTTTCGTTACAGCTGTGTGAAGGTTCTGACACGATGGATTCACAGCTTTCTTTTCGTTGTAACTCTTGCTGTTTGGATTGTTGAATCTTTTCCGGATGTTTGGCATCGACGGCACAAGCCGGTATAATAAACGATTGGACTTTGTAGCCTGCACTTTCCAAGTCAAATAACGTGCGGTCGAGTTCCATATTGGCGAAGTTAGCAACGTTTTCACCAACGATCCAAGTGGGTCTAAGTTCCTTGATGATCCTAAACATTTCCGGCCAGAGGTCGCGGTCATCTTCCTTGCCTTTTCGCTTCCCGGCAATACTGTAAGGCTGGCAAGGGAATCCTCCGGAAATAATGTCAACTGTTCCACCAGGTTCGATCACTCCTTTTTCCTCTAAAAGCTGTCTATTTAAGGTGCACACATCATCAAAGATAGGGACACCGGGGAAATTCTTTTGTAATACCTTCTGACAGAATGCCTCTCGCTCGCAAAACGCCACTGTTTCTATACCAGCCCATTCAGCAGCCAGAGCAATCCCTCCTATACCAGCGAATAATTCAATACTTTTCATTTTGTCATCCTCCAATAAGTTGCGGCAGAATAACAATTGCAAAGAACAACCAGGCAACCCCCAGCATTGGCAACAAATAAGATTGTTTTGGAACATAGGCGACGTTACCCTTAATCGCCAGCCCGTCCGTACGTTCAATAATCGATTTCACGTAATCCGGATGAAGTTCGTACTTCTCTGCCAGCTCTTCAATGGTCATCATGTTGTCCGGCTCCGCCTTAATCGTATGCAGTAAAGAAGATTGTAAAAGTGTCATTTTACGGCACCTTCTTTCTCAATAAAATCCCAATCAAACGTCTCAAGAATTGTTAGCAGCCGTTGAACTTGTGGTGCTCTCCAAGCTGTCATTGCGTATGTGTGTACCTTTTTGGTGTAATGGTAATAATTTTGTTTGATATGCTCCTTTGCTTCTTTTTTTGTCAGAAACATAGTATTAGGCACAATGAATGGTTCTTCTATTTCAAATATTGGGTAAGTGTCGTCATTAACATTTTCATTTATCCATTCCAACATTTCGCTTTCATCGTCCAATTCATAGATTTCTCTAAGCTCTTCCAACATTTCTTCTGTGTATATGTTGTATTCATCTTCCAGAATGTTTTCAACATATTCATTTAACTCATAACATTCAGCAGCATCAGAAGAATAAATGCTTACCCTTTCATGTTCTCCCTCTGTGGTTTCTCTCCATCTGTAATCCATCAAAGCCCAAAAACGTGGTGCAGCCTGGCAGTCTGTATCTTGTGTTTTTAACTCTTCCTGCAGCTCTTTTAAAAATTGAATATCCTTGTTCATTATGTTCCTCCCCCGCAGGGGAAAGCCCCTGCAAATTAATTGAATTTGTGTGATGATTCAAGATTAATCCGGGAAAAGTCACCTTTAAATGTTTCGATGATCGTTCTGCCGTGTTCCGGTGCCTGTGCTTCATAAGCCTTTCCGTTCAAGCCATCTAAAACAATGACAGTGACCTTCCCGTCTTGAATTTTGCTTGATAAATCTTGATTGACGTTGATCTCTTTAGGACTGTTCACCAGCCGCACCCCCGTGTTAAAATAAAAGTGTCGAGTTTTTATTTTCCGGGGCTTTTAATAGCTCTGGTTTTTTTATGCAAAGATTTCATCCGTCTGCCTGAGCATAGCCAGGTTATAAAGCTTTTCAATTTCCTCATCGCTTTTCTGTTTAAGCGATTCCTTTCCGTACCTTTCGATCAAATTGATCCATTCGATTTTTTCCATACGCTCCTGTTCTGTCATAAAGACTTCACCTCTTTAAAAGATTTTTCAAAGCGGCATTTTTGTAACGCTTTGGACAATGTTCAAACCTGATGATCACTAAAAGTTGCTGTAAGGATGCTTTTTCAAACGATAATCTTGAACCGCCTTTTTTCTTGTTCAGATGCTTCCTCACCTAAAAGCCCCCCATTTCGCGGCTGAATCATTCCCTTGTTCCCCTGATCAATGACGAGGAACAATAATTCTTCTATTTCTCTTTTGAAGGATTTTGCTATTTTGATAATGGACTGACCACGATTCCACAAATCTCTAAACCTATAAAGCTCTTGGTCATACCAGATAAAATTATTTTCAAGGAACGGAATATAAACAGGGTTTTCACAGAATAGCTGCCTTACTCCGTTCTTTTTAGTAATCATCCTTTGTGGACTGATCCATATTCTCGGATTCGCGGCTATACCGTAAGGCCTGTGAGGCAGAATCCTTCTTTTCGCAAAATCCACAATTAGAATCAGCACTTCATCAGGGCTTCTTTTCAGAAGTTCAGCAGTGTCATAAAGTGATTTACCATCATACCAGTAATCTATCAATTTACACAGTTGAACAAATGACCATTCATAATTCAAGCTATCTAGGGCAATTTCTAAACGATCAGCGCGGACAGTCTTTTTCATGCCCAACACTCCGGCACGGTCCCGGTATGACGATGAACAACTACTAATCTTTGTTCATGCTGTAGATTCTTTGATATAAGCCAGTTCTCAGGGTTTAAACCGTTCTTTTTGATGATTTTCTTTTGCGAGCGTGTTGGCCGCTTTCCGTGTTTCATGCGTTATCCCTCCGTACATTTGACCAATAGGCCAGCAAGTTTTCGAGCTTTGTTTCAAGCTCCTTCAATCCTTGTTTGAGTTCCTCGGGTGTTTTATTGGTTTCAAGATGCCCCCACACACCCGGCATGATCGGTTTTAATTCCTTACCATCCACTTGTCGCCACCTCCAAACGATTATCTGATCCTTGAATTTTAATGACTTTGGCGCCGGTTAAAGAGCGTGATACAATTCGCCCGCCGTGCTGCCCGTACTTATTTTTTAAATCCTGGCTGTTGTAGTTGGTTGTGATGATCGTCGGCGCGTGTTCCCGTGATTCCACAATGGACAGCATCAGATCAGCACCCCAGGATTCCTCACCGCCTTTGTCCTTTTTGACATACTCAGCACCCAAATCATCAATGACGAGAAAATCCGATTTTTCAATGTTTTGCAAAATGCCTTCCTCTGTTTCTTTTGATCGTTCGCCGTAAGCGTTTCTTATCCGGCGCAGCAGCATTTTTGTATTGATGAATGCCACCTTCTTACCGAGAGATTTTATATACATAGCCGCACTGTGGGCTAAATGGCTTTTGCCGACTCCGTAAGCTCCTTGAAGCATGAGAGAATCAAAGCCCTCCCATTGTCCAAAATTCTCCGCGTACCATTTGATTTTTGAAAAAGCATCAGTTTGTGATTCCGTGGCAGTTTTCAAAGGGTAATTTTCGAATGTTTTATCTCTTGTGTCCGGCGGTATAAGGCTGTTGTTCCAGAAGAAAGCTTCTGCCTCGGATTGCCGTTTGAATTCATTCATTTCTTTTTCCAGCCCTTTGTTATCACAGGTCAAACAATGGCTGATTTCTTTTTCCCCCTTGCGGTAAATAGGAACTTCGGTCCCGCAATTAGGGCATATGCGCGTGCCGATCTTCTCGGGAATTAAATGAGCCAGGCTCTTAAACTTAGGGCTGATCGTTTTAAAAGAGGCCCGCGTATTGGTCGTCTGTTGCTGGATCACTACGTTTTCCCCCTTTTGGTTTTTGATTACGATAGTTCTCAAACTTAGTACCGAACAGCGTTTCAGGTCTTAAATACTTGTCCATATCAGAGCCGCGCCATTCTTCCCATTTGACTAAAATGACATGCTTAAAGTCATCAAAGCGATTGCCTTCATTCCAGCGTGCCTTAATTAAAGACCTGGTTTTTGCTGTAGTATGACGATACTTTGTTCCAGCGACTTTGTTTAAGAGGTCAATGATCAGTTTGTAAGGAATTTCACCTTTTTCAGAAGACTCATCGTCAGGCTTTCCCGACAATATATTATTTTCTTTTTCTATTTCTTCTTCTTTTTCTTCTTCTATCTCGTTACCATCCGTTACTGTATCGTTACCTGTAACGTTACTAGGGGCAGACAGTTTCAAAGCCTTCTGCTTTGCGCGATATTTAGCAACTCTTTTTCGTGTATCCTCACGGATTTTATCCATAGCATCAATGTTTTGGTGCTTTTCCCAATTTGTGATTGAAATAAATCTATTTCCATCAATCTCCACCATGCCGAAGCGTTGAAAAGTCTGTAATGCCATTCTTACGATCGGTAAAGGCCGATTGAAAACAGTCGCCAGCATTTCGTCTGTATACGGGATATTTTTACTTAGGTAGATGTAACCTGACGCATTTGTTTTACCGGCCTGGGCCAGCAGCTTGACCCATATAATTAAAATCGTGTCGGCCTCCGGCATCTGCTCGATCAGTTTGATTTTCTCGTCTTCAAACATTTGCGTACTTAGCTTAATCCACTTGACCTCAGACATTTGCTTTCAGTCCTTCCGATTTGGTCAGAGGCCAAACAGATTTTTTTCCGTTCACGATCACAGAGCCTAGAACATTACTTTTGCATTCATCTTCAATGATCGCGCCGCCCTGTTGCATCAGCTTTTCCAATACATGATTGTGTGTTTGGGTTGATTCGCTGATTACGACATGAATTTGGTTATGTAGCCATACATAGCTGACTAAAAACATTATCGCTCCTCCTTTTTTGTGAGGGTTTCCACTTTTATTGGACTCCCCTTTTCCCAAAAAGATTATCAAGTGAGGTATTAAAATATTGAGCAAGCTTAATGGCTTCGGACACTGTAAACTCTCTCTTTCCTGACTCTTTTAAGTGATAGCTTTGAGCATGAATATTGAGCACCTTTGCAATATCTCTTTGAGATTTCCTTTTTTCTTTTCGAGCAATAAATAAAGTTGAATACATATTCACACCCTCCTTATTTTTTAAGCGTAACGCTTAATTTTTATTTAAAAAAATCTTTTGGAGCTACTCCAAGTATTTCTGCCATTTTTTCAAGATCATCTGCTTTAAGCTGCCTCTTTCCCTTTGATATTGCAGAATACCATGCAGGAGTTTTATTAAATGATCTGGAGATATGAATTTTAGTAATTCCTTTATCTTTTCGAATTTTTTCTATTTCTTGATATAAAGACACCTGCATCATCCCTTTCAATAAGCGTTACGCTTAACTGAAACCTATTATAAATTAAGCGAAACGCTCAAGTCAATATTTTTGTGTATTTTTTTGCGCTTTTCGCATAAAATATTTAACGTAACGCTTAAAAATGTTAAATTATTTATGCGAGGTGCGAAAAATATGAAAAAATTAGGTATTAAATTAAGAGAAGCAAGAAAGAAAAAAGGTCTAAAACAGATTGAAGCTGCTCAAAAACTAGGGATTTCTAACGGAACCCTATCTGGTTATGAGAGGGATTATCGAGATCCTGACACAGAAATATTAAAAAAAATGGCTGAACTGTATGATGTTAGTGTCGATGAATTACTTGGAAACCAAGTAAAAAGTGAGCTGTCTGAAAAAGATGAAAAAGACATTGCCAAGCGAATGGAGCAAATAAGAAATGATTTGACAAACACTGACGGTTTAAGCTTTTCTGGAGAACCAATGAGCCCGGAAGCTATTGAATCCTTACTTGAAGCTATGGAGTATATAGAAAGACAAACAAAAATAATAAATAAAAAATTCACTCCTAAAAAATATAGAGAGAAAGATTAAAGGCTTTAGGGGGGCAATTCAATGATTAAGAAACATGTGGAATCTGTCATCAAAAAATATAAAACAAACAATCCGTTTGAATTAGCTTCAAAACTAAATGTTAACGTGCTGTTTTGGAATTTACATAAAGAAGTAAAAGGCTTCTACAAATATTCAAGAAAAAATAAATTCATAGTTATCAATTCAAATTTAGCAAAACCTGAGCAAATTTTTACTTGTGCACACGAACTGGGACACTCGCAGGAACATCCAAGAGCAAACACCCCATTCATGCGTGAAAAAACCCTTTATTCTGTTGATAAGTTAGAAGTTGAGGCTAACACTTATGCAGTGGAATTATTGCTGCCAGACGAAAAATTAAAAGAATATAAAAACTCCGATATCACATTGCATGATGCAGCAAAAATGAATAACGTTCCTATAGAAGTATGCCATTTAAAGGATTTGTCATCTTTCATCTCATAAATTTTTTTACCTTCAATACGAACATATATTCCATAGGGGGGGTAACAAACAATGCCGGTATACAAAGATGAACAAAGAAAAACTTATTTTTTTGTAGTCAGAGTAAAGCAAAATGATGGTAGTACAAAACAGATTAAAAGACGCGGATTTAAAACCAAAAAAGAGGCAAAAGAAGCTGAAGCAAAGGCGCTTATCAACACGGAAACAAGCTCTAATATAACATTTAAACAAGCAGCTGACAGCTATTTTGAGTGGTACAAAGCAAGAAGAAAAAAGTCATCAATACAAGTGATTAAAAACATTCTATATAACCATCTAATCCCTGAATTTGGAATAACGAAAATGAATTTGATAACTCCAAAAAACATAATGGAATATCAAAACAAAATTATAAACAAATACTCTCCGGATTTCTTAATGAAGATTCACACAACATTATCGGCCGTTTTTAACTTTTCAATCAAGTTTTACGGAATAAAAAATAATCCTGCAAGAATAGCTGGCAATTTTGAGGTAGAAGCTAATAAACGCCTTAATTATTGGGACTTTAAAGAATTCAAACAGTTTATATCTGTTGTAGATGACGAAATGTATAAAGCTTTTTTTACAACTCTGTATTTCTCGGGTGCAAGAAAAGGGGAGCTCCTTGCACTTCAATGGAGTGATGTTAACTTTGAGAAGAATTCTATTCACATTACAAAAACAGAATATAACCGAGAAGTCACCAAGCCTAAATCCAAGTCATCTATTCGGTATATTCTGATGCCCGGTCATGTAATGGAACTATTAAAACAACTCAAAAATGACGCTGAAAAGAAAGCGCCATTAAAACCAGATTATAGGGTTTTCGGTTCGTTTTATAGCAGTTTGTCAACAAGCACTATAGACAGAAGATACGAAAAATACATTAAAGCATCGGGGGTAAAAAGAATCGTTCTTCACGAGTTCCGCCATTCGCATGCTTCATACCTTATAAACAAAAATTGCAACCCATTGATAATATCTCAAAGGTTGGGACATAAGGATGTTGCTGAAACATTAAACACATACAGCCATCTTTATCCGTCCCAACAGAGTGAAATTGTAGCAATCATGGATAATGACAAATTTGATTAAAATGTTACCATAGTGTTACCAATAACAAAAATAAAACCTCCAATGCCTTGATAACACTGAGGTTTTTTAATATGTATGGAGACGGTGGGAGTCGAACCCACGTCCAGAAACGTCGATTGCTTCAGCGTCTACGAGCGTAGCCCTGCATATTTAGTTTCGCTCATCTTCGTGCCTGCGGGCGGGCCCTCGGAGAGCTAGTCTGATGAGTCTCTTCCTGCGCCCTCAGACGGGGGCGCAAGCGTAGCCTACTTCGTTATGGGCTCTTAACCGGCACATAGGCGATGCGGGCAAGAGCTCGCTGCGCTAATTAGGCAGCTAGTGCTAAGTTCTGGTTAGATTTGCCAGTTATATTTAGGTGCGTTTTTACGAGATCGCCTCTCGGCTCGCAGCTCAAGCTCGATCCGTCCCTGTCGAATCCGTAACGTCCCCTTGGATGAAAAGGAAGCCGGATAACTGGCTGCATCACTATTATAACAAGATCACGCGTCAATTCCAAATGGTAATGTCTGTGATCACGTTCATATAAGATAACATGAGTTCTGGCTTTAGATCAAGCCTTTTTGCCTGTCGCGGAACGCTCTTTCGATTTCGCGTTTGGCGTCTTTGCGCTTCAAGTCTTCGCGTTTGTCGAACTTCTTCTTCCCTTTTCCGAGACCGAGCAGCACTTTTGCGAAGCCGTTCTTCAAATAAATCTTGAGCGGTACGAGCGAATATCCCTGCTCTTTCGTCAAACCGATCAATTTGTTGATCTGCTTGCGGTGCATCAAAAGCTTTCTCGTTCGCAACGGATCATGGTTGTAGCGGTTCCCCTGCTCATACGGGCTGATGTGCATATTGTGGAGGAACACTTCTCCGCGTTCAATTTTGGCAAACGCGTCCTTTAAATTCACCCGACCGGCGCGAATGGACTTGATTTCCGTTCCTTGAAGCACGATGCCTGTTTCGTATGTTTCTTCTATGAAATAATCGTGATTTGCTTTTTTATTTTGGGAAACAACCTTCCCTTCTCCCTTTGGCATACGGCAACCTCCTCCCGCCTTCAATCTCACTAAAGGGCGGCCAATACGTATTATTCTATCAAATGAACGTTCGTGTTACAATTTCGCCGCCCTTTTTTTGACGTGTGCCGTCTATTTTTTCTTTTTCTTGCGTTTTTGTTTCGGCGCGTTTTGAAAACCGCGTTTTTTCTTTACTTTTTTCTTTTTCGGCTTGGTGAACCATTCCCCTTTGTCAGCCGATGGAGCCTCTCTTTTTGAAGCCTTTTTCTGCTTTGGCTCCGGCTTCTGCCGGCGGCGGGAGCCTTTCATGCCGACGATTTCAAAATCGATGTTCCGCTCGTCTTTATTGACGTCAACGACGCGGACCGTAATCTCATCGCCGATCCGGTACACGTTGCCCGTGCGCTCGCCGATCATCGCGTAGTGCTGTTCATCATAACGGTAGAAATCATCCGTCATAAAGCTGACGTGGACAAGCCCTTCGATCGTGTTCGGCAGCTCGACGAACATGCCGAAGTTCGTGACGGAGCTGATGACGCCGTCAAATTCTTCACCGATCTTATCCAGCATAAATTCGGTTTTTTTCAGATCGTCCGTTTCCCGCTCCGCATCTACGGCATTGCGTTCCATATTTGACGTATGCTCGGCGATCTCAGGCAGTTTCTCGGCCCATTTTTCCCTTGTCGCTTCGTCTGTCTTGCCCTGAATCAAATAGGTCCTGATCAGTCTGTGGACGATTAAGTCAGGATAGCGGCGAATCGGAGACGTGAAATGCGTGTAGAATTCAGTCGACAAGCCGAAGTGCCCCAGGCTTTGCGGATCGTATTTCGCCTGTTTCATCGACCTGAGCATAACCGTTGAAATTACGGCTTCTTCAGGACGATCCCTGACTTCTTCAAGCACGCTTTGCAGCGCTTTCGGATGGATACTTCCCGCCGTTCCTTTGACGACATAGCCGAATGTCGTAACGAACTCCAAAAATCTCTGCAGCTTTTCCTGATCTGGATCTTCGTGAATCCGGTAAATAAACGGAACATTCATCCAATGAAAGTGCTCAGCGACCGTTTCATTGGCGACAAGCATAAATTCCTCAATCAGCTTTTCAGCAGTCGACCGTTCTCTCAAGACGACGTCCTTCGCTTTTCCTTCTTCGTCGACGAGAACCTTCGCTTCCTTAAAGTCAAAGTCGACGGCTCCGCGTTCCATCCGCTTGCCGCGCAGAATCGCAGCCAAGTCTTCCATGTCTTTAAACATCGGGACAAGGGCCTCATACTTCTGTTTCAGCTCTTCATCATCATCGACTAAAATTTTGTTCACATCAGAATAAGTCATCCGCTCGGTCGTTTTAATGACGCTTTGAAAAATTTCGTGCTCGACGACTTGCCCTTGAGGATTAATGAGCATTTCGCATGACATTGTCAGCCTGTCGACCTTCGGATTCAAGGAGCAGATTCCATTTGACAGCCTGTGCGGGATCATCGGAATCACCCGGTCGACAAGGTAGACGCTCGTGCCGCGTTCATACGCTTCCTGGTCAATCGGAGATCCTTCCGTTACATAATGGCTGACGTCGGCAATGTGGACGCCGAGTTTATAATGGCCGTTTTTGAGTTTTGTGACGGTAACGGCATCGTCCAAGTCTTTGGCATCTGCGCCGTCGATCGTGACGATCGTTTGATCGCGCAGATCCCGTCTGCCTTCAAGATCTTTCTCATCGATTGTATCAGGCGTATTGCCGGCCTGTTCCATCGCCTCAGCTGGAAAGTCTCCCGGGAGGCCGTGCTTATGAATAATCGAAAGAATGTCGATGCCGGGATCGTTTTTATGACCGAGAATCTCGATGACTTCTCCTTCTGCACTCATCCGGCCTTCAGGATAGCTTGTCAGGCGGACGACGACTTTATGACCCTCGACGGCGCCGTTTTTGGCGTGCTTCGGAATAAAGATGTCATTCGTGATTTTTTTATCGTCGGGAATGACGAAGCCGAAGTTTTTCGTCTCTGTGTATGTGCCGACAATCTTCTGAATGTTGCGCTCGATGATGCGGATGATGGCCCCTTCTTTTTTTGTACCGCCGGATTCTGTGCTCAGGCGGACGAGCACGGTATCTCCGTTCATTGCTGTGTTCAGCTCAGACGGCGGAATGAAGACATCGTCAAGCGAGGAGTCTTCGGGAAGGACAAACGCGAAGCCTTTCGCGTGCGCCGACACCTTCCCTTTGATCAGATTCATTTTTTCGGGCAAACCGTAGCGGTTGCTTCTCGTTCTGACGACAAGCCCTTTTTCTTCAAGGGTTACAAGAGCTTTGACGAGCTCTTTGTATTCGTCCGAATCGGTGATTTCCAGCATCTCTTCCAGTTCCTGAACTGTAAGAGGTTTATATGCTTCTTCTTTCATAAAGGAGAGAAGCTTATCCATAAATTCTTCTTTTTCCACTAATCAGACCTCCTTATGTCTGCCAATCCAACGTTTCTAAAAATTGATACACATCCTTGTGCAGTGTTTCGCGTTCTTTATCCAATGTGATGGCATGACCTGATTCTTCATACCATTTCAGCTGCTTATCATCCGTTTCAACTTCATTGTAGATGATGTTTGCGCTGTCCGTATTAATCATATGATCGTGGCGCGCCTGCACGACAAATGTAGGCGAATAGATCATGTCCACATGCTCTCTGACATCGGCAATCAAATCCTGCAGTGCTTTCAACGTGTTCATCGGCGTTTTTTTGAATTCTTCCATCTCAGCGTCAATCTGCTCCGCTGTCTTGCCTTCAAATTTCTTATAATTGCGGGCATAATCAAGCACACCCTCGTACATCGTCTCTTCGCTTTTGATGTACATCGGCGCGCACATTGGAACAATTCCCTTTATGGGTACAGTGTAACCCAATTTCAATGAAAAAACCCCTCCGAGAGACAGTCCGCAAGCGGCGATTTGTTCATATCCTTCCGATTTCAGATATTCATATCCGTCCATGACGTCTTTCCACCAGTCTTCCGGTCCTGTGGAGAGAAGTTCTTCCGGAGGCACGCCGTGGCCTTTATATTGGGGCGCATGGCATGTGTAGCCTTTTTCATTCAAATATCTTCCGAGCATTCTGACGTCCGCCGTGTTGCCCGTAAATCCGTGCAGCAGCAGGACGGCTTTTTTTCCGCCTTTAAATGTGAAAGGTTGTGGTTTGACAATTTTCATGATTCACTGTCTCCTTTTCATATGTATTCTTCCACGTTTAGTCTTGAAACAAACTTTATCAATCGGCCGGCCCCTTCAGACAAAGACCGGCAAATAGGAAAAAGGCCTGACTTGAACATCAGACCTCATGCTTCATTGTCTTATACAAAGTAAGCAAGCGCAATCGTTAAGAAAAAGAAAAGCACGGTTAAAACGACCGTCATCCGGTGAAGAATCAAATCAAGTCCTCTTGCTTTCTGCTTTCCGAAAAGCTGCTCGGCTCCGCCGGAAATCGCGCCTGATAATCCGGCGCTTTTGCCGGATTGCAGTAAAACGACAACGATTAATACGATACTTACAATCACTAATAAGACCGTTAAAAATGCGGCCATAACCTACACCTCCAGACAAACTGGCTGACAATAGTTTTATTTTACATGAAAAGCAAGCGCATGTCACGAGCGTTTCGAACAGCTTTTTTTATTTTTTCCCAGCGCCGGAATAAGGTATACAAAAAAAGAGAGCGGCTCTGCTCCCTTTCCTGCGGAATATGTAATCACATTTATTTCTTTTCTGACAGTGCCGCCATCATATCTTCCAGGAGCATTTCCGCTCCGCGCGGGCTGAGTACGATTTTGCCGCCCGCATACGTTTTATTTTTCGTGGTGATGTCGCCGGTCATCAAACATGCCATGTTTGCGGCGTATTTTGTCAAAATGATGTTTTCGCCGTCGGTATATATTTCGAGCGGGTCCTTTTCATTGATATTCAGCACCCTGCGCATTTCGACCGGGAGAACGACTCTGCCGAGCTCATCGATTCTCCGGACAATCCCGGTATTTTTCACGTTTGAAAAGCCTCCTTTTCTCCTTTCTTTATTGACTTTTGTCAACATCTTTATAATAAAAGAGATCTTCAAATTTTTTGTTGAAATACTGAATCATCTTTCCGATCACAAGTTGTCCGGGCCTCCTTTCGCCATTTAAAACTCTGCTGAGTGTCGCCGGGGATACGCCGATTTCAATGGCAAGCTGATTTAAGGAGAGATTGTGTTCAATCATGTACTGGAGAACAAAATCTCTTTTGATATGAATCTTTTTTACCATGATTACTCCCCTTTCTAATCTCTTATGTTTCTTTTTATCTACATTGAACATATACGATTTGTTAACTTTTGTCAATACTTTTACCATCCATATGTTTCCTATAGGCAATATTCGTACTAAAATATTTTATAATAAGAGATTGCGAGGTTTTGGCCATGACGAACTTTGGACACCATTTACGACAATTAAGGGAACGGAAAAAACTGACCGTCAATCAACTGGCGATGTATTCCGGCGTCAGTTCGGCAGGCATTTCGCGAATCGAAAACGGAAAGCGCGGCGTGCCGAAGCCGGAGACGATCAGAAAACTGGCGGACGCTTTGAAAGTCCCGTATGAGGAACTGATGGCATCTGCAGGCTATATCAGCGCGTCTACAGTCCAGGAAGCAAGAAGCAGCTATGATTCCATTTACGACATCGTGTCACAGTACGATTTAGAGGACCTTTCTCTGTTTGACAGCGAAAAGTGGAAGGTGCTTTCAAAAAAAGACATCGAAAACCTGGACAAATATTTCGACTTTCTCGTGCAGGAAGCAAGCAGCCGAAACAAAAACTGAATACTTCTCCGCGGCACACTCTCCTCTCTATCATTTTCGTCTGTTTACGATCCTGCTGTTATTTTATCCCTTATGTTAACTTTTGTCAATATTTTTCCTGTCTAAGTATTTCCTATAGTCAACATTTGTATTAAAATGTTCATATCATGAATTTGCGGGGGGGATGGCGATGACAAGGTTCGGCGAGCGGCTCAAAGAGCTGAGGGAACAAAGAAGCCTGTCGGTTAATCAGCTTGCCATGTATGCCGGTGTGAGCGCCGCAGCCATTTCCAGAATCGAAAACGGCCACCGCGGCGTTCCCAAGCCCGCGACGATCAGAAAATTGGCCGAGGCTCTGAAAATGCCGTACGAGCAGCTCATGGATATTGCCGGTTATATGAGAGCTGACGAGATTCGCGAACAGCCGCGCGGCTATGTCACGATGCAGGAGATCGCGGCCAAGCACGGCGTCGAAGACCTGTGGCTGTTTAAACCCGAGAAATGGGACTGTTTGTCCCGCGAAGACCTGCTCAACCTCGAACAGTATTTTCATTTTTTGGTTAATGAAGCGAAGAAGCGCCAATCATAAAAAGCCGAATTTCCCTTTTAGGAGAAGTTCGGCTTTTTTCGGCTGCCTTAAGCGGCATCCGGATTCGGCGTCTTGCCTTTATGATGCTTAACGGGGCTCAGCGCACGCTCGAGCCATCCCATGAACAGATCGGCGATGATCGCCATCAGCGCCGTCGGGATCGCGCCTGCTAGAATGATCGCTGTTCCGTTGGTCGCGTTTGATCCCCTGACAATGATATCCCCGAGGCCGCCTGCGCCGACAAACGTGCCGATGGCCGTAATGCCGATCGCGATGACGAGCGCGGTTCTGAGCCCCGCCATAATGACCGACAAGGCGAGGGGAAGCTCCACCATCCGGAGCACTTGAAATTTCGTCATGCCCATCGCCTTCCCTGATTCAAGATAGGCATGCTCGATGCTGGCGATTCCCGTATATGTGTTTCGAATGATCGGCAACAGCGAATACAAAAACAATGAAAGAATCACCGTGTTTGCGCCGAGCCCCATGACAAGCATCAAGACGGCGAGCATCGCCAGCGCCGGAACCGTTTGAATGACATTAGTGATGGAAAAGACCCATTTGCTGATTTTACGGTATCTGGCGATGAAAATGCCGGCCGGGATGCCGACGACGGCGGCGAACAATACGCCGTATGCCGACATTAAAAAGTGGCGGTAAAATTCCCCCAGCACATAGCCGCCGTTTTGCGCGTAATACGTCCAAAGCTGCTGCAGCACTTCCATTTGTCATCCCCTCCTTTTACTCAAAATAATTGTGCTTCTTTAAAAACTCGGCCGCGACGACAGAAGGCTCTTTCAGCTTTCCATCGACTTCGTAATTGAGCTCCTGCATCGTTTCGGTGTCGATTTTTCCAATCAGTTTATTGATGGTCTCTTCAAGCTCCGGATGCTCCTTCAGCACTTTTTCCGGCACGACCGGCGAACAGTCATACGGCGGGAAAAAGCGTTTATCGTCTTTTAACAGCTTTAAATCATAGGCTTTGATCCTGCCGTCTGTTGAATAGGCAAGAACGATATCCATTTTGCCGTTTTTGACGGCGTCATAAACGAGTCCGATCTGCATTGGAAAGGTCGAGCCAAATGAAAACCCGTATTCCTGTTTAAATCCCGGATATCCGTCGCCTTTTCGTTTCAGCCATGCATTGTCAACGCCAAGCTTCAGTTGATCCGCGTCTTTTTTCAGATCGGATATGGTTTCATAGTTCCCTTTTTCAGCGAGTTCTTTCGTGACTGTAAAAGCGTACGTATTGTCAAATCCGTAAGAATCGAACCATTTGTAGTTGAATTTCTTTTGAAAGTCCTGCTGTACGATGCGGAGCGCTTTTTTCGGGTCTTTCTCCGCTTCCCTTCCAAGCGTGCTTGTCAGGTCAGTTCCCGAATAGCGCGTCGCAGAAATGTCGATGTCTCCGCCGAGCATGGCCTGGTGCTGCACATAGTTTGAGCCGAGGTTTTTGACCAGCACCGTATTGAGATCCGTATCATGCTCGATCAAAAGCGAGATCATATTGGCAAGAATTTCGGATTCGGTCAGGTTTTGCGCTCCGATTTTGATCGTTTTATCGGAAGCCCCGCCAAGGCCCGGCAGCGCACAGCCGCTGATCAAAAGCGAGAGGACCAGCATGACGGCGCCGAGCCGTCTCAGTTTTTTTGTTTGCATAAGAGCCAACTCCTTATGATACTTCCTTCATCCCTTTTAATCCTTGAGGCGTGACTTTGTCTTCGGTTTTCGACAGAATATAGTCGATCACGATGGCCAGTATCGTAACCGGCACCGCTCCGGCGATAATGTACTCAGGCTGGTACAGGTTGAGCCCGATAAAAATATAGTCGCCGAGACCGCCGCCGCCGATAAAAGCCGAAAGCGTCGCCCAGCCGATTAAGTAAACGGTGGACGTCCGGATGCCTGCCATGATCACCGGCACCGATAGCGGCAGCTCGACCAGGCGGATTTGTTCCCATGCAGTCATACCGATTCCCTTTCCTGACTCAAGCAAATTTTGATTGACGCCTTTTACGCCCGTGTAAGTGTTTCTCAGAATCGGTAGGACTGAATAGAAAAACAGCGCGACAATCGCCGGAATCTTTCCCACTCCGAGAAGCGGGATAAAAAACGCCAGGATCGCCAAACTCGGCAGCGTCTGAATGATGTTGACAACGCCGATCACGACGCCGGCTCCTTTTTTCATTCTCGTTAAAACGACACCGAGCGGAACCGCGAAAATGATGCCGAGCAGAACCGCGAAAATGGATATATATAAGTGCTCCCATGTTTTATAAAGCATTTCCCCGCCGTTGTGCTGAAGAAATTGGACAAGCTGATTCATGATTGATGCACCTCCCTGCATTTAACGTTGAACAAGGGTTTCTTCATCTCCCCAAATCGAGTCGTACACGATATCGACAAGGTTTGCCCTTGTGACAATCCCGACAAGGCGGCCCTCTTCATCAAGAACGGGAACATATTTGAATCCCCTTTTCAAAATTTTCCGGACGGTATCCCTGATGAGCGTTCCTTTTTGAACGGAGTAAACATTCTCATTGACAACCTCCCCGACTGTGACGGATTTTTTCCGGTTCTGATCGATGATTTCAACATCGATATATCCTTTTAAGACATTGTGTTCGTCCACGACGAGCAGTGAATCGACGCGGCGTTCCCTCATCACTTGAATTGCTTCAGTCAGGTTTTTTTCGCTCGTAATCGTGACCGGATTCGGGTTCATTACTTGTTCGACATGCTCGATGTCAGGACGGGACTGAAGAAGCCTCTCTTTTCCGATAAATTCCTCAACGAATTCATCCGCCGGTTTCCGCAAAATGTCGTCAGGCGATCCGACTTGCACGATCTCGCCGGCGCGAAGGATGACGATTCTGTCAGCAAGCTTAATCGCTTCATCCATATCGTGGGTTACAAAGACAATCGTTTTGTCCAGCGATTTCTGAAGCTTTTTGAACTCTTCCTGAAGCGAATCACGGGTAATCGGGTCCAGCGCTCCGAACGGTTCATCCATTAAAATGAGGGGCGGCTCTGCCGCAAGCGCCCGCAGCACGCCGATTCTCTGCTGCTGTCCGCCGCTTAGTTCATGAGGGTAGCGGTTCAAATATTCCGGCCCCATATCAACGAGCTGCAGCAGTTCCTCCGCCCGCTTCTTTCGCTTTTCTTCCGGCCATTTCAAAAGCCTCGGAACGAGCGTGATATTCTGCTGAATCGTCATATGGGGAAAGAGTCCGATTTGCTGAATGACATAGCCGATTTTCCGGCGCAGCTCCACCGGGTCCTGATCCATTATGTTTTCTCCGTCGATGTAAATGCTTCCTGAAGTCGGTTCAATCAAGCGGTTGATCATTTTCATCGTCGTTGTTTTCCCGCAGCCGCTCGGTCCGATAAAGACGATAAATTCACCTTTTGCTATATCAAGGTTAATGTTTTTGACCGCTTTTTTTCCGCCTTTATAAACCTTTGATACATTCTCTAGCTTCAGCAAAACGCACACCTCCAACTGTTTTTTAAAAATTTCAACATCTCATTCATTATAAGATACACTTTGTAAAATAAAAAGTTTACAAAGTGTTCAAATTATATATATAAGACATAAAAAAATATATTCATGGCATCAATTTGCCGGTTATTCTTAAAATTGCGGCTGATTTCTTTGTTTTTCTGTCGTTTTAGTGTTTTCAACCGCTAACAAAATTATGATATATTGACAATAAAATTGGCTGCCCGAAGGGATGATGAGCTTTGGAGGAAAACGCTTTAAAAGTGATTGAACAAGCGGAAGAACATTTCATAGAAAAAATCGCCGAAAATATGAATACATACGGTCTATCATCAACTGTCGGCCGCGTGCTCGGGATCATCTATATGAACAGAAAGCCGATGACCTTAAATGAACTGTCAGAAGAAACGGGCATGAGCAAAACGAGAATGAGCCAGGTCGTCCGCGAAATGATCGATTTAAATATAGCTGAAAAAGTTTTTGAAAAAGGCGTCCGCAAAGATCTGTACGATGTCGAACAAGACTATTATCAAACGTTTATTTCATTGTTTACGGCCAACTGGAGCAAAGTCGCCAAAAAGAACAGGATGATTGGGAAAAAAATCAGAAAAGAGCTGTTGGAGGCGCTCGAGGAAGAAGGCCTTACGCCTGAAACCGAAGCTAAAATCAACGAGCTGCTGGCTGAAACAAAACAATGGATCGATTACTGCGAGTGGCTTGACAATCTGATCGCGTTTTTGGAAAGCGAAGAGATCTTCAAGCATGTGCCAAAACCTTCATAAACAAAAAAAGCTGCGAAGACTAAGCAGCTTTTTTGCATTTCCTCAATTATCCCGCCAACACCGGAAACATCCCTTTCAATCCCGTTCCGATCATGCCGACCGCCACGACAGCCAAAATCAGGCCCATCAGCCGGGTGATCACGTTCATCTCCGTCTGGCCCAATTTGTTGCTGATCAGCGTAGAATAATGAAAGGCCGCAAACGTCAGCAGGAGGACGGCGGCGATGCCGATGATCATTCCGCCAAAATGCACCAGACTGCGGCTGCCGGCCGAAAGGCTCATCACCGTCGCAATCGTTCCTGGCCCCGAAATGATCGGAATGCTGAGCGGCGTCACCGATATATCCTCCTTTTCCTTGCTCTCGCGATGCTCAGCATGATGCAGCGACTGAACATGGGACTGCTTTGCATTCAGCAGGTTGTAGGCAATTCCGAATATAAATATGCCGCCGGCAATTCGCAGCGCATGGATGTTGATGTCAAAAAGCCTGAAGATAAACTCTCCGAATATGAGAAACGCGATCAGGATCAGAAACGATAAAACCGCGGCCTTTCTCGCCAATGCGGTGCGTTCTTTCGCTTCGTAGCCTTCTGTGAGCGCTAAAAAGATCGGAACATTGCCGATCGGATTTGTGACGGCGAACAATGATACAAAAACGTGGATGATAAAAGCAAACACGGTTAAAGCCACTCCTTCCTCTGTGTAAAAATACGGGTAATCATTTTTACCTCCGACGCTGACCGCTTAAACTTTCAAAAAACAATGACACCTTCCTGCACTTTCATTTATAATGAACCTTTATAGGCCAAAATAACTATTTTAAAGGAGATTTTATTTTCATGACATGTTCAAAGTGCGGCCATCAAACAGATGGCGGTAAAATTTTGCGAGCAGTGCGGGTCAAGTTTGGCCGGCGGCAGTGATGGCGGAAAAGGAGCAGCTGAAACGCCGCAGGCAGCTAGATATGCGGAGGCGGCGAAACAAGCGTCTTCCATGTATTTTTCCTATTGTTTAAGTGCTGAAACGACCGTTTATCGAAATGAAAAACGCCGGAGAACAGCACGTCCTCAACAGCATCACCACAATGGTGATATTTGCGCTTTCGGTGCCGCTGATGTTTTATTTCGGCCTCAAAGGCTTCTTTGACGCCATGGGGGACTATTCCGGAGTATTCGGCCGCTCCTACGCAATGCCGACATTTTTTGATATCGTCGTAAAGCCCGCTGTTACCTTTGCTATTTATATTTTCTTATTATTTGTTTTTACATACGCAGGCGTGCGCATTCGGGGTGTGCAAGCGGCATTTAAGGAAGTGCTCGGGCGGTTCGGAGCGGTGCTTATTCCTTTCGTCGCCCTTCTGCTCGCCGCTTTGCTTTTATCATTCATGCAAACGGGTTTGTTTATATATGTTCTTTTCTTTGCCCTTTGCGGCATCGCCTTTTTAATTCCGCCGGCTGTCATCTCGAGCTATCACGAAAAAGCGGAAGGCGTTGTTGATACGATTTACGCGACGCTGATCGTCTATTTGCTGACATTTATGTCGGTGCGGATCATGGGAGATTTGTTTCTTGAATATATCGGAAGGATCGGAGGCTCTATATTAGGGCGGCTGTTTTAGTGAATTGAAAAGCCTTTTTCCATTGAGGAAAAGGGCTTTTTTTTTATTCTATTGACGTTAAGAGCAATCTGCCGTCCTCGATGGCGGCGTGATATGTCCAATGATACGTTTTTAACTGTTCTTTTCCGCCTTTGATAATATTAATTTTCTCCGTTGTCTTAATCGTTGCCTCCCGCCCGTTTTGCTTCCAGCTGTTTACGCTGAATTGGACGACTTCCTCCTCTGTCCCGCTGTTGTACAGTTTAGTGACCAGTTTCTTTTGATCGTTGTACAGCGGACTTCCTTCTTTCAAGCTGTCGCGGACGAGGCCGAAATCGTTTGTGTTGATGGCGTCTTGTAGCCTGTATAAATACGCTTCAATGGCGAAAGCAACCTTTTGGTCGGTGAGCTCTTCGCCTGCTGATGCATTGTTCATGGCCCCTTTCGCTGAGGCCCATGCCGATGTGTATTCCTTCGGATTGTCATTTTTGATTTCTTTTTGATGCTCGATATCGATAACGGCTTCAGGATCGCTTTTTTCGATGAGCCACTTTTTCTTGCCTTCGGAATAGACCAATGTGTACGTATATCCGCTATCGTTTTCTTCCAGTTTAGGCGCAATGTAGTCGTCATAATAGGCCGATTTGTGCTTTTCAATCCCTTTGAGCTCTGTTTTCCATTGCCCGTCTTCTTTGTATAGCCGGAACGAATCAAGATCAAATACAGTAGATAAGTAGGTGCCTTTATAGTAGGTGCTGCTGCTTTTCAGCCCGTCCGTGACCTCTTTCAGGCGGTTTTGATAAGACGGGGCGGCCATTGTCATGCCGCTGACATTGCCGCTTGCAAAGGCCTTTGCTGCTTCCTTTGTATGGTTGACGACAGCGGTCATCATGTCATCCATAAACCCTTTGTCTGATGCAAGATTGACTTCGATTTCTTCACCTTCAATCGGCGTTTTTTCGCTTTTCAGCTTCCCCCACGGAAATTGCGCCTCAACCTGAGCAGACATTGAACCGTCAGTCAGCACAGGTCCGAATTCAGTTCCTTTGAATGGATTGATCTTCATCTCCTGATCATTGATCCAGAGCGTTCCTTTCAAGTTTTCATAGCCTTCTTCAAAGACAAGCTTTGCCATGTGCCCGTTAAGGTCCGCATTAACCTTCACATCACCTTGGAGGGCGGTGACCTTTACCTTTTTTTCAAGATCGGCGATTCCGCTTTTCAGCTTTGCCTTCACCTCGTAAGTACCGGGGACAAACGGGCCGATTTTTTTCTCGAAGTTTTCTTTTTCTGTTGTGATGACCTTTTTGCCGTTAACAAACAGGCCGGTATCTTTATAGTTTGTCTTAACCGTTAAGTAGACAGGCTCCGTGTTCAAGACATAGCGGTCATAGATCCAAAAACGCCTGCCCTTTTTTTCGATCGTCATCAATGGATGGCCGGCACCGCTTTTTAAGGATGTGATCAATTCTTTTTCTTGATCCGGGTGTTCTTTCAAGTAATCCAAGAGCGGCTTGACGTTTTTCTCCGTGACAGCCAGATCCACGTCTGATGATTGAAGCAGTTTTGCTGCTTTCTTGGCATCTTTCTGATCGAGGGCGGCTTCAAAATCGGAAATCAGTTTTTCCTTTGATGTGAGTGCTTCACCGGTTTTATAGCCGGCAAACAATAAAATCAAGCAGGCCGCGATTGCCGCCATGATGATGATTCTTTTTCGTGTCATCGCACGCTGATACCTTGCCGCCGGGTCGGAAGCTCGTTCCTCGTCCGCCCGCGCGCCGCAATGCTTGCAATACAGCGCATTTTTTGTTCGTTCCCTTCCACATTCCTTGCAAAAATCCATGACTTTCCTCCCATCAAACAAAAACACCATTAGTCATTTTATACTATATTTATCGTAAGAAGGGATTTAATATTAAGGCCGCATCAAAAAAAGCCAAACGAATGCGCTGATCCGTTTGGCTTTTTTGATCATTTTAAAAAGTATTTTTCAATATCATCAAGCATCAGGTTTGCTGCAAGGACGCCCCCTGCTGTATTCCAGATGGCATCGCTCACTTTATGGACGTTTCCTTTTTTGGAGACGTTTAAGTTTTTAAAGAGCGGATCATTGACATAGTCTTTCTCAATGGCGCTTGCTTTGTCATCGCCTGTCTCATACGTGTAATAAAAAAGCACGTCCCCGTCCATATCAGGAATTTGTTCCTTTGTCACTTCCATTTGTCCGAGATCGTTGGCTTCCTGGCCTTTAGGCCTTGCAAAACCGAGCTGATCCAAAATCGTTCCGGCAAATGATCCTTTGTGATAGATGCGGGTATCAGCATCTGTAAAGCGGACGAGAGAGACTTTTTGTTTCACTTTATCGCCTAGTTTTTCATGAATGTCTTCAACGCGCTTGTCAAAGTCAGCGATGACTTTTTCGCCTTCAGCTTTTTTATTGAGCGCTTCGGCAGTAAGCTTAAAGTTGTTTTTCCATTCCCCTGACAATGTCTCGGCAAATACGGTCGGCGCGATTGCTTTCAGCTTGTCGTATACTTCTTCTTGGCGGATTTTGTTGCCGATGATTAAGTCAGGCTTCAGGCTCGCGATTTTTTCAATATTCGGCGCAGCCTCCGTTCCGACGTTCTCTACGCCTTTCATTTTATCTTTAATATGGTCATACCATGGATCTCCCAGCCAGGATTGAACGGCGCCGACAGGTTTTACGCCAAGTGCGAGCACTGCTTCTGTCGCTTCATTCGTGAGTACGACGACTTTTTTCGGAGTGCCGTCAATTGTCGCTGTTCCCATTGCGTGCTTTACAGTATAGGAATCTTTGCTGCCGTTCTTCTCCGCAGATTGATCTTTATCTTGATTTCCGCAGGCGGCTAATAAAAGGATAAGCGCAGCGAACAGTGCAAACCATTTAAAACGTTTCATGATATGTAGGATCCCCTTTTCTCAAGTGATTTTCATTATCAATTAGATTATATAATGAATCAACCTAAAGTCAATATGAAATTCCTATATATCTGTTTTGGATTGTGCTAAAAACCGCTTTTGAGCTGCATCCGGATAAAGAAAACCCTGCTCGGCAGACACTGTACAATGAGCTATCGTCTTCTTACGAAAACCGGGATGATCCTCCTTCTAGACACTTTGAATTCATTAGGTTAACATAATCTTGTATGAATATGTTTTTTTTACCATAGTAAGGAGGGGTGATTTGACTAAGTTTTTATTGAGTGGTTTCTACCTTTTCGGACTTGTCATGCTGAGCAATTGGTCGATTTCTTTTGGTGAAATATTTGGAGCCGGCAATTCAGCCGTTTTTCAATTATCGGAAGCGGTGCTTTTTACGTTTATCATCGGGTGCTATACAGGTCTTCCTTTGATTTATGCCAAATTCACTAGATCTGAAACGTTGTTTTTTACAAATCAAAAGGTCTTCCTCATCACCTTAGGATTAGGCGTGCTGCTTTCCTGTTCGGCTTACAGCCTTCAGCAAGCCCTCTCTCCCATCGCGATTGCGCTGTTGTCGATCATTGGTTTTTTGATCGTTGGCATCAGCGGTTTTCTTCCCGCCTGGTTTCTGAAGCCTGCGAAAAATCTGCGATAAACGGGTGGGTTTTTCTTAGGCTGACGGGGTGTTGGAGCCAAGGTCGAACTCAGTGGTTTCTATAAACGGCGCTGGACAATATGGTGCTCTGAGAAAATCACTTGCCAATGCGTAATCTGACGATTGATTTTTTAAAAAACAACATTTGCTTTCGCCATTTACAAATTAATGAAAATTCTTTATGATATAGATATCTAAGTAAACATGTTGCATATACTAAAAAGACCGAAGTGCTCCAACACTTCGGCTTGTACAAAAAGCCGGCCCTTCGAAGGGGCTTGCTCAGATTGACCTAAAATAGACCACTCCCTATCACTTTCTAGGCTCAAGGGGCGGTCTATTTTTCTTTGTTCTCTGACAACATGGCAATCAGCATGCCAAAAGCAATCATTAAAGAGATTGTTTCATATGCTGTCATTTTTATCACCCCCTTTCAGAAGGGGATGAGCAAGACTTCCCTTGAGTGAGCAAAGCTTTTTATACGAGGTAGATTATACCATATCAAGGAGAACATAAAATTAGGGAAAAAACCTTTTTCACTCATGAAATCTAGCTTTTCCGCCGAATTGCTTCGACATCGACTAAATTCTTGGTCTTTCAGCTCATTTATTGATTGAATTCATTAGCTTGAAGAAGTATTCACGTTGACCGGTCTTATTGAGTTGATACCATGAATCCAATGTATCCGGTGCAAACACGTCTAATTTTTTCAGCACTTCCCTTGCGAATTCGAGAGGAGCCGCTCCTGATGCAGTAACCAGATTCCCATCTGATACCGCGGGTCCCATCTCATAAAACGGTTCTCCTTTATAATGAGGACAGACCATTTTCATATAGGCCAAGTCATTGCTTGTATGCTTTCTTGAATCCAGATATCCGCTATTCGCCAGTCCCGCAGTTGCACCGCATATTGCGGCAACCATCGCGCCAAGCTCTAAAGCTTCGCCGGCCTTTTTCAAGATCGGCTGATGAATCTTTTCTCCCCAAGTATTCCCTCCGGGTAAAATGATTAGATCCGCACTCTCGGGCGTCCACTCATCAAGGGAGATATCCGGTTTTATGCGCAGTCCACCCATCGTCGTCACCATTTCTTTATTCACTCCTATTGTCATGACTTTTAAAGGTGCCGCATCTTTTTTGAAATATCTTCCCGAGTTCAGTTCGGCCATTAAATATCCATATTCCCAATCTGACATTGTATGGAATGCATAAAGATATACTGTTTTCGACTGCATCCAGTAACACTCCAATCGCAATTGATACAGCCTATTATAATCAAAAACCCTGACAGCTTTTGTCAGGGTAAAGGAAATTCAGCTTTCACATTTAAAAGAGGTTGGCCGCATCTGCAGCCAACCTCTTTTTTATGCTTACTTATTCAAGTTGTAGAAAGATTGAATACCGTGGTATTGCGCAGTTTCAGCCAATTGATCTTCGATGCGAAGAAGCTGGTTGTATTTCGCAACACGGTCCGTACGAGACGGAGCACCTGTTTTGATTTGTCCTGCGTTTGTTGCCACAGCGATGTCAGCGATTGTGCTGTCTTCAGTTTCACCGGAGCGGTGAGAGATAACGGCAGTGTAGCCTGCGCGTTTCGCCATTTCGATCGCATCGAAAGTTTCAGTCAATGTACCGATTTGGTTTACTTTGATCAGGATAGAGTTGCCGACGCCGTTTTTGATTCCTTCAGCAAGCTTTTTCGTGTTTGTTACGAAAAGGTCGTCACCGACAAGCTGAACTTTTGAGCCAAGACGCTCAGTCAGAAGTTTGTGGCCTTCCCAGTCGTTTTCGTCAAGGCCGTCTTCGATTGAGATGATTGGGTACTTAGAAGTCAGCTCCTCGTACCAGTCAACCATTTCAGCTGACGTTTTTACAACGCCTTCGCCTGCAAGATGGTATTTGCCGTCTTCTTTGTTGTAGAACTCAGAAGATGCAGCATCCATTGCCAATTTCACTTCTTCGCCAGGTTTGAATCCTGCTTTTTCGATCGCTTCAACGATTGTTTGAAGCGCTTCTTCGTTAGATCCAAGGTTTGGAGCGAATCCGCCTTCATCACCTACAGCTGTGTTCAAGCCTTTTTCTTTCAAGACTGATTTCAGGCTGTGGAAAATTTGTGCTCCCATGCGAAGTGCTTCGCGGAAGTTTTCCGCACCGACAGGCATGATCATGAATTCTTGAATGTCAACGTTGTTGTCCGCATGCTCTCCGCCGTTTACGATGTTCATCATCGGTACAGGAAGCGTTTTAGAGTTGAATCCTCCAAGGTATTGGTATAGAGGAATCTGCAAGAAATCCGCAGCTGCGCGGGCAACGGCCATTGATACACCAAGGATGGCGTTGGCGCCGAGCTTGCCTTTATTTTCAGTTCCGTCAAGTTCGATCAGCAATTTGTCGATTGATACTTGCTCAGTCACATCAAAGCCGATAAGCTCGGGTGCGATGATTTCGTTCACGTTGTTAACGGCTGTTAAAACGCCTTTTCCAAGGTAGCGGTCTTTGTCGCCGTCGCGAAGCTCAACAGCTTCGTATTCGCCAGTGGAAGCTCCGCTTGGAACCAGCGCGCGTCCAAAAGCTCCTGATTCAGTGTATACTTCAACTTCAACCGTCGGGTTACCGCGGGAGTCTAATACTTCACGTGCATAAACATCAACAATGTATGGCATGTTTGTTTCTCTCCTTTAATGCTTATTTTTGAATTAATGACGATCCTGTCATTTCTTTCGGTTTTTCAACACCCAGCAAGTCTAAAAGAGTTGGCGCCAGATCCCCGAGGATTCCGCCTTCTCTTAATGTCACGCCTTCTTTTGTGACGATGACAGGAACCGGGTTTGTCGTATGTGCGGTGTGCGGCTTGCCTTCTTCGGTAATCAGCACGTCTGCGTTACCGTGGTCGGCCGTAATAATCGCGTAGCCGCCTTTTGCAAGAATCGCATCAACGACTTCGCCGAGGCACTCGTCAACCGCTTCGATTGCTTTGACCGTCGGCTCGACTTTTCCTGAATGTCCAACCATGTCAGGGTTGGCAAAGTTGAGGATGATCGCGTTATGCTTTTCAGCCTCAATTTCTTTGACAAGCGCATCTTTTACTTCATATGCGCTCATTTCAGGTTTCAAGTCATATGTTGCGACTTTAGGCGAGTCGATTAAGATTCGCTCTTCGCCCGGGAACTTTTCTTCGCGTCCGCCGCTCATAAAGAATGTGACGTGCGGATATTTTTCAGTTTCAGCGATGCGAAGCTGCTTCAGCCCGTTTTGGGATAAAACTTCGCCGACTGTGTTGTCGAGATTGACCGGTTTGAATGCCACGTATCCGTCAACCGTTTCACTGAAATGTGTCAAGCAAACGAAATGAAGGTTTTTCGGATGCTTGTCTCCGCGGTCGAAGTCGCGGAAGTCGTCATTGGTGAACGTGTTGGAAATCTGGATCGCACGGTCGGGTCTGAAGTTGTAGAAAATGACCGCATCGTTGTCCTTGATTGTCGCAACAGGTTCGCCGTTTTCTTTCGTAATGACGGAAGGAATCACGAATTCATCGTAAATTCCGTTTTCATAAGAATCTTTCACGACATCGAGCGGATTTTGATATTTCGGTCCCTCTCCGTATGCCATGGCGCGGTACGCTTTTTCGACGCGGTCCCAGCGCTTGTCTCGGTCCATTGAATAGTAGCGGCCTGACAATGTTGCGATCTCGCCGACGCCGATTTCTTCGATTTGATCCTGAAGCTCTTTGATGTACTTCTCAGCTGTTTGCGGGCCTACATCGCGGCCGTCAAGGAAGCCGTGAATATAGACGTTTTCAACGCCTTCTTTTTTGGCAAGTTTCAAGAGTGCATATAAATGGTGAATGTGGCTGTGCACTCCGCCGTCAGACAGCAGTCCGAACAAGTGGAGGTTTGTGCCTTTTTCTTTCACGTGCTTCATCGCTGCAAGGAATGTTTCGTTCTGTTCGAATTCTCCCTCGCGAATCGCAACGTTCACGCGCGTCAGACTTTGGTAAACGATCCGGCCTGCGCCGATATTCAGATGGCCGACTTCCGAGTTGCCCATCTGGCCGTCTGGAAGACCTACCGCTTCTCCTGAAGCTGTCAGCGTCTGGTGCGGATACTTGTTCCAATAGCGGTCAAAGTTCGGTTTTTTCGCTTGGGCTACGGCGTTTCCGACGGTTTCGTCCCTTAGTCCAAACCCATCTAAAATGATGAGCGCGGCTAACTTGTTACTCATATTGACCTGCCTCCAATAATTGCACGAAAGACTGCGGCTCAAGGCTTGCTCCGCCAACAAGAGCGCCGTCGATATCGGATTCGGCCATATATTCTTTAATGTTCGCAGGTTTTACGCTTCCGCCGTACTGAATGCGGACGCTGTCTGCTGCAGTTTGTCCGAACTCTGATGCCACGGTTTTGCGGATGTGCGCGCATACTTCGTTTGCATCTTGTGCAGTTGAAGACTTGCCGGTTCCAATCGCCCAGATCGGCTCATAAGCGATCACGGAAGCAGCTACCTGTTCAGTTGTTAAACCTGCAAGTGCTTTTTTCACTTGGTCTGCAACAAGCTCGTTTGTTTTGTTTGCTTCGCGCTCTTCAAGCGTTTCACCTACGCAGATGATCGGAACGATGCCGTATTTAAATGCAGCATGCGCTTTTTTGTTGACCGTTTCATCCGTTTCAGCAAACATTTCGCGGCGCTCGGAGTGGCCGATGACGCAGTATTCAACTCCAAGGTCTTTCAAAGCCGCAGGGCTGATTTCACCCGTGAAAGCTCCGCTTTCTTCAAAATGCATGTTTTGCGCGCCGACTTTCAGATCTGTGCCTTTTACAGCTGATGTGAGCTTTTCAAGGAACAGTGCAGGCGCACAGACAACAGCTTCTGCTTTATCTGCTGCGGGAATGGAAGATTTCACTTCTTCAACGAAGCTGACAGCTTCTGAAAGCACTTTATTCATCTTCCAGTTACCGGCTATAATTGGTTTTCTCATGTGCTCCACTCCTTATGCTGTATATTTTGCTTACTTGTCGTTCAATGCTTTGACGCCAGGAAGTTCTTTTCCTTCCATAAACTCAAGGGAAGCTCCGCCGCCTGTTGAAATGTGGCTCATTTTGTCAGCCAAGCCGAACTTTTCTACAGCAGCTGCAGAGTCTCCGCCGCCGATGACAGAGTATGTATCATTTGCCTCTGCTAATGCTTCAGCGACAGCTCTTGTTCCTTTAGCGAACGCGTCGATTTCGAATACGCCCATCGGTCCGTTCCAAACGACAAGCTTGCTGTTTTTGATGACGTCGGCATATGTTTTTCTTGTTTCCTCGCCGATGTCAAGCGCTTCCCAGTCGCTAGGGATTTCGCTTACCGGCACGATTTTCGTGTTGGCGTCGTTTGAGAAATCGTCAGCAACAAGCACGTCTGTAGGCATGTAGAAGTTCACGCCTTTTTCTTTGGCGCGGTCCATGAAAGATTTAGCCAATTCAATTTTATCTTCTTCCAGCAGGGATTTTCCCACTTCATGGCCGAGCGCTTTGACGAACGTGTAAGCAAGACCGCCGCCGATGATCAGGTTGTCTACTTTCTCAAGAAGACTTTCAATCACGCCGATTTTGTCTTTTACTTTTGCGCCGCCGATGATCGCTGTAAACGGACGTTCAGGGTTTGACAGCGCTTTGCCCAGCACTTCAAGCTCTTTTTCCATGAGGAAGCCTGCAACAGCCGGAAGGTGTTCAGCGATGCCTGCTGTTGAAGCATGGGCGCGGTGAGCCGCTCCGAATGCATCATTGACATAAACGTCAGCCAGGTCGGCAAACGCTTTAGAAAGCTCAGGATCATTCTTTTCTTCTCCCGGATAGAAGCGGACATTTTCCAATACGAGAATATCTCCGTCTTTCATTTCGGAAATTTGCGCTTTGACGGCGTCGCCGTAAGCTTCATCCGCTTTTTTCACTTCTTTGCCGATCAGTTCGCCGAGGCGTGCGGCTACCGGCGTTAAGCGAAGCTCTTCTGACACCTGGCCTTTCGGACGGCCCAAGTGGCTTGCAAGAAGAACTTTCGCTCCCTGCTCTGTTAAGTATTGAATCGTCGGAAGTGCGGCGCGGATTCTCGTATCATCCGTCACTTTTCCGTCCTTCATCGGAACGTTAAAGTCAACACGGCAGAAAACAACGCGGCCTTTTACATCAATGTCTTTTACTGATTTTTTGTTCATGGCTTTTAGGAGATCCTCCTTTTAATGTTTTACAAGCCTGAAAACGGAAATCCCCGGGCGGCTTAAAGGCGCCGATATGGAAAAAGGGAAAGGGAGTGTGTGTCCCCTTCCCTTGTCCGCTTTCATTATAGCGCTTCTCTCATCAAGAACCAAGTCTGATTCTGGTTTCCGGATTAAAGACCTTGTTTTGCGATGTAAGCGGCAAGGTCAACAACACGGTGAGAATATCCGCTTTCGTTGTCATACCAAGAAATAACTTTAACCATGCTGCCTTCCATAACCATTGTAGAAAGAGCATCGATTGTAGAAGAGTTTGTATTGCCGTTGTAGTCTTTAGATACAAGCGGCTCTTCGCTGTAGCCAAGAACGCCTTGAAGTTCGCCTTCTGCTGCTTCTTTAAGCGCTGCGTTTACTTCTTCTGCTGTTACTTCTTTGTCAAGTTCAGCAACCAGGTCAACAAGTGATACGTTTGGTGTTGGAACACGCATTGCTCCGCCGTTCAGTTTTCCTTTCAGTTCAGGAAGTACAAGGGAAACGGCTTTCGCAGCACCAGTTGTTGTAGGAATGATGCTTTCAGCTGCCGCACGCGCACGACGGTAGTCTTTGTGCGGAAGATCCAGGATTTGCTGATCGTTTGTGTAAGAGTGAACAGTTGTCATCATACCGCGTTTGATGCCGAATTTGTCGTTCAGAACTTTTGCAAACGGCGCAAGGCAGTTTGTTGTGCAAGATGCGTTAGAGATAACATGGTGGTTAGCCGCATCGTATTTATCTTCGTTAACACCCATAACGATTGTAATATCTTCTTCACTCGCAGGAGCTGAGATGATAACTTTTTTCGCGCCGGCTTCCAAATGTTTCGCCGCATCTGCGCGTTTTGTGAAGAAACCAGTTGATTCAACAACGATTTCAACACCTTGCTCTCCCCAGCTTAGTTTAGAAGGATCGCGCTCTGCTGTAACTTGGATTGTTTGACCGTTAACAACAAGGTTGCTTCCGTCAACAGAAACCTCTGCGTCCAATTTTCCATGTACTGAATCATATTGTAATAGGTGAGCAAGCATGTTAGCGTCTGTCAAATCGTTAACTGCCACAACCTCAACTTCAGGATTATTTAATGCTGCGCGGAATACATTGCGTCCAATACGACCAAAACCATTAATACCGACTTTTACTGCCATGATGATTTCCTCCTTTAAGTAAATAAGAGATATTTAATTTATATTGAGGGAAGAAGCTTCCCTTAATAACTGTTTTGCGGCTCCTTCATCAGTGATCAAAACCGTATTGCGCGGTTTTTTGAAGTATGCCTCTATGGCGTCAGCTTTTGACGAGCCTCCCGCCACCGCAATGATGTTCGGGATCGAATCGAGATCCTCAAGCTGGATGCCTACGCTGTGCACTTTGTGAATGACTTCCCCGTGGCGGTCGAAATAGTAGCCGAACGCTTCTGCAACTGCCTCATTTTCTTCTATTTTCTTCAAATCTTCCTTTGGCGTATTTCTTCGTTCTGCCATTGTTTTAGCATCCCCGATTCCATGAATCACCATACTGGATGATTGAATCGTCTGAAGCACTTCTTTAATAGAAGGTTCCTCAATGATAGAAGAATATGCTTCTTTGCTCAGCTGCCCCGGCACAAATAACAGTTTGTATGTACCGGAAGCTTTCTCGGCCATATGGGCGCAAATCGTATTGGCCTGATTCCTGACGTTTTCGCCCAGTCCGCCTCTTGCCGGAACAAAAAGCAGCTTGCGGTTTTTCGAGTCAGGCGTCATCATTTCTGCCACGGCCTCAAGTGTCGTACCTCCGGTTACGGCGACGATATTTTCCCCCGTAAACCTATTTTTCATGCATGCGACGGCCGCTCTCCCCATCTCTTTTTTGACCCATGGGGACTGGTCGCTGTCTCCCGATACAATGATGACTTCGTCGAGGTTCAACCTCTCTTTTAATGTATTTTCCAAATGAGTTAAACCTAAAACGTCCTTCATCGTATCTTCGAGAACTTTCAGCAGGTCGGATCCTTCAGGTGTCAATATCATGCCGGTTGTTTTAATCTCTAGTAGATTTTGTTCTTTTAAAAACTGAACCTCCGCCCTTAAAATCCGCTCGCTGATGCCGAGGCTGGCAGCAAGGCTTCTTCTGCCGATCGGTTCAGTCAGCCTTATGTACTGCAAAATTTTGTACCTTTTCTGCATGACATCGAGAAGATCCGGCAATAATTTTTTCTGAGCCTGTATTAGTTGATTCATGCCAAAACGTTCCTTTCATCTCATCCTGGACGAATAATGTCCCGCAGTGACTGAAAACGTCCCACCTCAGCCAAAAAAAATTACTCCTGCTTACATTCCTTATTGTAACAGGGTTAAAATGTTTATTCAACTGTTAAGAAACAATTCATCGACAACATTCGCGCGAACGTTCACACTTCTGTTTTAATTATTGTTCCTGATAATTTCTATATTATACATATTTCATAAAAACGTGCCTCAATGAAAATTAGCTCTTTTATTTCATTCAAAGCTGTTCGATTTCTTCCAGGCATTTTTCTAGATTATATTGTAGCTATTTCAAAAATAAATATATTGCTAAAATACGTACTTACCAGCAAAAAAGCAACGGGCGGTTTTTCCGTTCCGTTGCTTTTTTGCGTTTATCCGTTTTTCCATACATCTGCAATGATTTCGAACGAGCGAAGTCTGTCAGCATGGTCAAATGTTTCTGAATTGATCATGATCTCGTTCGCCTGAGTCGTCCGGATGAACTCTTCAAGCTTTTCTTTCACACTGTCCGGCCCGCCGATGATCGTTGAGCTGAGCTGCTCGTTCACCATCGCTTTTTCGCGCGGCGTCCAAATCTGTTCCATATCATCTACAGGCGGCTTAAGCTGTGTCGGAGCGCCGCGGACAAGATCCAAAAACTTCTGATAGTGCGACGTTGCCAGGCGCTGCGCTTTCGCATCCGTATCGGCTGCGATAACGGTAACCCCGACCATCGCATAAGGCTCCTTCAAGACGCCGGGCTTAAACGAACTCCGATACAGTTCCAAGGCAGGCAGCGTATTGGCGGGCGAAAAATGAGCCGCAAATGCAAACGGCAAACCGAGCTCCCCGGCAAGCCGGGCGCTGAATCCACTTGAACCGAGAAGCCAAATCGGCACATCAAGCCCTTCTCCCGGTATGGCGCGCACATGATTTCTTACATTGCCCGACGGCTTAAAATATTGCCGCAGTTCTTCAAGCTGCTCGGGAAAATCCTCCCCGCTGCTTATGTTTCTTCTTAATGCGCGCGCTGTTAATTGATCAGTGCCCGGAGCGCGTCCAAGTCCTAAATCGATTCTGCCGGGATAAAGGGATTCAAGCGTTCCGAACTGTTCGGCGATGACGAGCGGGGAATGGTTCGGCAGCATAATCCCTCCCGAGCCGATGCGCATTTTCTTAGTACCTCCGGCGATATAGCCGATCAAAACAGAGGTGGCCGAGCTTGCAACACCTTCGATATTATGGTGCTCAGCCAGCCAGAACCTGTGGTACCCCCATTTTTCGGCATGCTGCGCCAAATCCATAGATTGTTTAAAAGATTGTTCCGCATTTCCGCCTTGTACGATAGGAGACAGATTTAATACGGAATACTTCGTATTTTTGAAATGCTGTTCTGACATTGTCTTTCCTTCTTCCTGAAGTGTAGTGGTCATGTAATTAGACGATAACATAATCGTCCCGGTGAATAAAAGAAATTAGTTCGAAAAAAATCGAACTAATGTATAAAAAGCTTGCCTCCGCTGGGAGGCAAGCCCTTTTTTAAGAAGCGGCCGTTTGGCCGGCTGTCTGGTTTCTTCCTTTAAAGAAATAAGCAGCGCTAATGAGCAAATAGATCCCCGCCGTCACCAATGTAATGACAATCGACGTGGTCAGGATGACACCGATCAGTATGGCTGTCAGCGAAATGATTGCCACCCAAGTCGTATAAGGGAACCATTTGACATAGTAGCCGTTTCCAGCTGTTTGATTCCGTTTCCTCGATTTTAAATGGGCGGCGGCAATCAGCATCCAGATCACAAGGACGGTATAGCCGAGAGACCCCATCAAATATTCAAACGTTTGGCTGCCGGCAAATAGTGAAAACAATACGCCCAAGTATAAAAACGAAGTGCATAATAGAATCGAATAAACCGGCACCTTTCTCGCAGAAAGCCTCGAAAAGATTTTCGGCATTCTTCCGTCTGACGCCTGTGTATACAAAATACGGGAGGCGCCGTAAAGCCCTGAGTTCATAGAAGAAATGACCGCCAGTAAAATGACCGCATTCATCAAATGATCCGCTCCGGGAACGCCGATCATCTTAAAGACCATGACAAAGGGACTCTCCGACACCCCGTTCACTTGATTCCATGGAATCAAGCTGACGATCACGAAAAACGGCAGAAGATAAAAAGCAATAATGCGCGTTAACGTTCCCCGCACGGCTTTAGGCACAACCTTCTCAGGATTTTTGGTTTCCGCCAGGGTCACCCCGATAATTTCTGTTCCGCCGTAGGAATAGATCACGACAAGCATGGCTGTAATCAGCCCTCCGGCGCCATTCGGGAAGAAGCCGCCATGGTCTGTCAAATGAGTAAAGCCGACAGCCGAATGTTGTCCAAAAGAGAAAAATAACAAGATAAATCCGGATATAATAAAGACGACAATCACTGTGATTTTAATGAGAGCAAGCCAGTATTCCGTCTCGGCAAAGCTTTTGACAGAAAGCAAATTCACGCTCGTAATGACGAGTGAAACGAACAGCGCCAGCACCCAAATCGGCAGCCCCGGCAGCCAGTACTGCAAAAATATCGCGGCGACAACAGCCTCAGCCGCAATATTGAGAACCCACATTTTCCAGTATATCCAGTCCAAAAAATAAGCGGCATACGGCCCTAATATCGATTGAACTAGATCCCTGAATGTTCTGGCTTCGCTGTTTCGGACAGCCATCTCGGCCAGCCCCTGCATAATAAACAGCAAAATCACGCCGCCGATCAAGTAGGCGATCATGACCGAAGGCCCCGCCAAATCGATCGCTTTGCTGCTTCCTTTAAATAATCCTGCCCCAATTGCTCCGCCCAATGCCATCATCATAATATGCCGCGATGTCATCGTGCGCTCGAGCTTCTGCATGTCTTTCTCCATCTATGTTCACTTCCTCTATTAAAATAAAAAAGCTCACCGTCTCCCTCTTCAATTTGAAGATAAAGAGACGATGAGCTTTGAAGCTTACCGCGGTACCACTCTTTTTGACCCTATACCAAGAATCCAGCTTTGCGAAGCACAGCCATGCTGTGCAAACCTGTTAACGAAGGTTAATCGTAAAGTCCTCAGGAATTGATGTCCGTCCTTTAGCCAGTCCACTCCCGGGCGAGTTCAAAGGTTCATTGGTCTGCGTCGCACCTACCCGCAGCTCTCTTTGCCAATGCCGATCTTTTACTGCTCCCGTTCATTGTGTTTTCTTCTGCCTGAAATATATTCATATAATATACGTGCCGATCTTCACTTTGTCAACATCAAATCCGATGCCAAAAAATAAAAATTAAAATTTTTCTCTTTTTTCAAGGAAGATCGCCTTTTCTATTGGAAAATGCAAGGGGAGATATGCACAACTTTCATAATGATAGAGCATGAACCAAAAAAGGAAAATGTAAAAATCGGCAGATATCCCCCGAAAAAAATAGTTAAATTGAAATATTATTCAAACTTTACAAAATATTTTAACGATGATAGAGTGTGAACCGAATCATAACATCAGCTAAAGGAGGAAGAGAACATGAAAAAACTCTTGTTTATGGTGATCTTGTCCGTATTGACGCTCGTCTTTGGTTCATCGTCCGTAAGCTTTGCGAAGGACATTCCTGAAGACAGGTATACAACACCTACAGATGCTGAATTTAGCCAGATTAAAGAGATTTTAAACGAGGCTGATGTCGAAACCGGCAATTTGCAGAAGGATTACGGTGTGATCGTCAATGATCCTGCTGAAAAGGTCGGCGTCATATCGGACATTCCTGCCGAAAAAGATGACTGGAGCCATGTCAGCTTCCATTCTTACTATGTCGACCTCAACAGCGGCACACTCATTGCTGATGTTCAATTTGAATTCACGCAAAACGATGACGGTACATCAGAAACCGAGTACAAAAACGTAACAAACGGAGGCAGGTACTTCGTCAAAATGGATCAAGACGGAAATGTCATTGATGAAGCAACAACCGGCGACATGTCGATTTTGTGGAAATACTAGAAACCGAGCCGCCCCTTATGGAAAACGCCTTTATTCAAAGGCGTTTTTTTTGGTCGTATATTTAATGGATCTATCCGGTGGCGCCATACGGGTCAGCAAGATTAAAGACATGAGGCCCGAACAATGCCGAACTCATGCCTGTCAAAATCTTTCTGGAATATTAGCCCACCATAGTGTCAAGACACAACGCGTTCCTCCGAGCTGTCGATAAAGATGTCTTCAAGCGACGGTTCATCGACGTGGATTCTGTAGATTCCCACCTTGCAGTTCGTTAATACTCTGACGATGGCAGGAATTTTTTCTTCTGAATTGACGATGATCGAAATCTCATGGTGCTTAAATTGAACGTTTTCACCAGCTGACTCAAGAAATCGGTCGATCAGGCCGAAATGCTGCTCGGGAATATTCGAATGGCGGATGTGAACGCTTATGTTCGACATGAAATGCCTTCTTAACTCATCGAGCGTGCCTTCCATTAAAATGCGGCCGTTTTTCATGATCGCGATTCGTGTACAGATTTTCTCGATTTCATGCAGGTTGTGTGACGTCATAAATACCGTCTTACCTTCTTTTTGCAAATCCATAATCAGCTTTTGAATGTGGAGTGCCGATTCGGCATCAACACCTGATGTCGGTTCATCCAAAAAGATGAGCTCGGGATCATGGATGATCGCTTGGGCGATGCCGAGCTTTTTTTTCATACCGAATGAATACGCGCCCGCTTTTTTTTCAGTATGCTCAGTGAACCCTACCCTCTCTAAGACTTCTTCGCAACGCTCAGTCGATACGGTCCGTCCGTTCAGCTTTGCAAAATACTTCAAATGCCCGACCGCTGTCATTGAATCATAGAGGGTCAAATAATCGGGTAAAACGCCGATGCGGTGCTTGACGCTTTCAATCGAAGCTTCATTTAACAGCAGAAAACTGCCGGCTGTCGGCTGGATAATGCCTGTGATCATATTCATAAACGTAGATTTCCCCGCACCGTTGCGGCCGAGGAATCCGTAAATCTCTCCTTTTTCAACTTGAAGGTCGACATGGTTGACGACGGTTTTGGCGCCGTAGCTTTTCATCAGCCCTTTTGCCTCGATCACCACATTCATTATAAATCTCTCCTTTTAAACAAAACGATCGCACCGCAAAGAACGATGGCGGCGTAGACAAAGTTGATGAAAATAAAAGAACCGCCCAGTACGGAGTAATAGTACGGCGTTATATATTTAAACCAGGTGATCATGCCGTTCTCTGAATAAACAGCCCATAAACTGACCGCTGGAAAAACGAGAGCAAACACGATTCCGAAAAACATTGACACGGCGGGCCTTGAAATCACGATCGAAAATAAAAGGTTCAAAGAGATCGCAGCTGTAAGAAAAGCCATGCTGTCTGCATAACTCAGCCATAAAAACTCTTTTGAGGCGATCATCACCAAGGCATAAGAAACGAGCATGCAGAAAAACCAAAACAGCCAGACGCCAAGAAACTTTCCCAGAATGATCTTGATCCGCGACGTTTTCGTCACGAGAAATCTGACCGTCCGGGTATGGACTTCGCGGTTGATCATGTCATGGGAAAGCCCCGCGATAAACAGGAAACCGAGAGCAAACACGATAACGGCCGTTCCGATCGCGCCTGCATCGCTTCCTAAATCCAATTCCCGCACGACATCCGCAGGCGCCTGTTCAATCAATCCCGCAGTCTTATAGCTCACCCAAAACATAATAATAATGACAATAATCGACTTGATGCTTTTAAAAAGACTGATAAATTCGTTCAGACACACTGCCCGCATATGAGTCACTCCTTCACTATTCTCCATTATAGTGAGTGAACATTATCGGGAAATAATCTTATCCTTAACATTACCTTAAATTTTAATAGACTCTTTCTATCAGGGGTGCTTCTGTGGATTATAAATGAGATAAAAAATCTCGCAAGCGGCTTGGACCTGCGGCAGAAATGTGTATGCAGAGCCGGCGATCCGATAAAAATACCATTTTAATATACTATTTATAATCGGCAAAAAAAGCAGAACGATGCGTTCAATCTGTATGCGCCGGAATTGTCATATCGCATAATAAAAAAGATTAGCTCAGTATGAAGCTAATCTTTTTGCTATCGATAATTACCGGTCCTCCACGACTATATATGCCGCCTTTACGGGGCCGTGGACGCCGACTACAAGGTCCATTTCGATATCGGCTGAATTGCTCGGTCCAGTGACATAGTTGATGCAGGACGGGATGACGTCGCCGTCTGCAATCTTTTGTTTGATGATTGCGCTTGCTTGTGTCATCCGCGGGACGATGGTGCTTTTCGGGACGATCGCGATATATGTCGTCGGCAGCAAGCTGACGGAACGTCCTTTGTCTTTTGAGCTGAAGAGGACGACCGTTCCGGATTCAGCAAGCGTGATCTCGCTGAATGTCACGCCGATGTTAGCCTGTTCGGCTCGCTGGATGTTCTCATCTCCGGCCGCTGCATCCCATTCCCACACTTTCGTCCCTTCATTCGGCCACTTGTCCGTTAACAGGCCTGACAGTCCGTACTCTTTAAAACGGTCATCTTTCGGGATCATGACAGGCCCGCCTCCAAATCGCGCTGCTTGTTCATACAAGGCATCATGCAAGCCGATGACATCTGTTTCAATCAGCTCCGTGTGAATTTTCCGGCAGTGGTCCTTTAAGACGCCGACAAGCTCATCCTGTGTATAGCCTTGATATACCCTGTGCTGCGGCTGGTGGATATAATCGGGAACGGTGACGCCTGCAGAACGCCTGTTGCGGCCGAGCCTTTCAGCAATCCGGTTTAAAAAGCCGTCTTTGTTGTGGATTGTTCCGTTTGTCATTTGTCTTCCCCCTTCTCTTTCCGTCTGTCCTCAAACCAGTCGCGGAACCTTGACTTGTTCGGCGCGGGGAAGTCGCGTATCTGGGTCCACTGTTTTAACGGACCCGGTCCCTTCGTAATCTTGCCGTCTTCTTTAAACGGCTTCATGGCTGCCGGCGCCCATTTGGAGCCCATTTTGTAAAGGGATGGCGCAGAAGTTCCCAAGCCGAACGCTTTCATCGCCAGCTTTTCGGATATCGGCGCGCGCCCTTCTTTTTCAACGATGCGCTGCCTGTGCTTTAGAAGCAGCTCATGAAGCGGGATTTTCACCGGACATGCTTCAGAGCAAGCCGCACATAACGAAGATGCGTACGGCAGTTCTTTATAATCGTCATATCCGCCGAGCAGCGGCGACAATACAGCCCCGATCGGACCTGAATAGATCGAACCGTAAGAATGCCCGCCGACATGACGGTAAACGGGGCAGACATTGATGCAGGCCGCACAGCGGATGCATTGAAGGACGGACTGAAACTCCGTTCCGAGAATGTTGGAACGCCCGTTGTCAACGATGACGAGGTGAAACTCCTCCGGGCCGTCCGCTTCACCGGGCAGCCTCGGCCCTGTCAGCGCCGTGATATAGCTCGTCAGCCTCTGTCCGACCGCGCTTCTTGTGAGCATGCCGACGAGAACTTCAAACTCGTCGAATGATGGGACGATCCGCTCCATCCCCATCACGGTAATCTGCGTCTTCGGAATAGTCGTGACGAGACGCCCGTTTCCCTCGTTTGTGACAAGGCTGACAGATCCCGTATCGGCAATTGCAAAATTGCAGCCCGTAATGCCGATATCAGCTTCGAGAAATTTCTTTCTAAGCACGGCGCGCGCGTGCATGACAAGCTCTTCCGGCTTTTCGGTGTTGCGGTAGCCGATCCGCTCTTTGAAGACGTCGCGGATTTGCTCTTTGTTTTTATGCAAAGCAGGTGCGACGATATGTGACGGCGGATCATGATCATCGATTTGGAGGATGTATTCGCCCAAATCGGTTTCGACCACTTCGCAGCCGTCGCTTTCAAGTGCCTCGTTCATGTTGATTTCTTCGGTCACCATTGATTTTGATTTGACGATTTTTTTGCCGTTTTTCTTTTTCACGACATCGCGGATGTAGCCTGTCGCTTCTTCAGCCGTCTGCGCAAAGAAAACGTGCCCGCCTTTTTTGGCGACATTTTCGGCAAGCTGTTCTAGATAGTAATCCAGATTTTCCAGCACGTGCTGCCTGATTTCTTCGGCCAGAGACCGCCATTCTTCCCAGTTCCCGAGCTCTTTTGCCGCCTCAAGACGGCGCGCTCTCAAGCGCTCCTGCGCGCTTGAAACGGCCCCCCTCATAAACTCGTTGTCGAGCCCGTCTGACACGCGCTCTTTAAATTTCTGCGTTCCGATCTTCATTGCCATAACGAATGTCCCCCTCTATCTGTGAAATGACCGGATTGTCTGTTTATCTGCTGTTCAGCACTTCTGCGATATGCATGACTTCAATCGGCTTGTTCTTTCTCCCGATCCGCCCGCCGATATTCATCAAGCAGCCGCAGTCCGCCCCGATTAACACGTCGGCGGCTGTTTCTTCGACACACGCCACTTTCTCATCGACCATCTGTTCGGATATTTGCGACATCTTCACCGAGAAAGTGCCCCCGAATCCGCAGCAGTCGTGTTTGCGCGGCAGCGGCGTGAACTCCAGTCCCTTCACATGCCGAAGCAGCTTCATCGGCGCGTCCGTGACTCCCAAAAGCCTTGTCATATGGCATGACGTATGATAAGTCGCCTTTTTCTCGAGTGTCGCCCCGACGTCCTCAATCTTCAATACGTTGACGATAAAATCGGTCAGCTCATACGTTTTGTCAGCCAGCCGCTGCGCTTTTTCCGCCCAGGCCGGTTCATCCCGGAAAAGGTGCGGGTACTCTTTGAACATAAAAGCGCACGATCCTGAAGGGCTGACGACGTATTCAGCTGATTCAAACGTCTCAATCATCCGTCTCATCGCTTTTTTGGAATCTTTGACATAGCCGCTGTTGTACGCAGGCTGGCCGCAGCAGATCTGCCCTTCGGGAAAATCCACTTCACATCCGAGCCGCTCCAGCAGTTCAACAGTCGCTTTTCCGACATTTGACTGAAACATGTCAACCAAACACGTGATAAACAGTGATACTTTCATCTTGATCCCCTCTCCAACCCGATTAATCAGGTCATCTGATGACTTGGTTAGAAAACCCTCTTTCTCCATCTTACACCTTGGCAAAATTTTTTGAAAGGGGTTTCTTTTTCGTTTTCACTCAGGCCGTGCAGCTGACTGCTGCTTAAATAGCCGGCTCGTCGGCTTGTTTCGTTTCTTCAAAATATGAGGCCAGCACATTTTCCACATTTGTCAGATGATTGTGCATCGCTTGCTCCGCTTTTTGGCCGTCTTTTTCCTTCACAGCCTGATAGATGGCTTCGTGTTCCTCATAAAGGCGCTTAACAGTTGTATTCTTCGAGAACAGCCAAATTTTGCGCGTCTCCCTCATCGTCTCAATTAAGAGAGATGACACATGATTCATCAAGCCTTTCAGCAGATCGTTCTGCGAAGCGCCGGCAAGCGCAAGGTGAAACGCGAGGTCGGCTTTTTCGCCAAGTTCGCCGTTCCCGTCCGCCAGCTTCATATCCTCAAGTGCTTCCTGCATGCGTCCGAGATCATCCTCCGTGCGTTTTTGAGCCGCACTGGAAACTGCCCCGATTTCAAGTATTTTACGGACTTCGAGCAGTTCAGCGACATCTTTCTTTTTCATCAAAAGTGCAGCCGAAAGGGGGATGGAAATTTGCTCAGGCTCAAACCTTTTCACATACGTCCCTTCCCCCTGCTTCATTTCGACCATCCCCATCGCTTTTAACGCGGACAGCGCTTCCCTGACGGCCGAACGGCTGACCTGAAAGCTGTCGGCGAGCGCTTGGACGGAGTCAAGCTTGTCGCCGGGCTCAAGCTCTCCGCTTTTAATCGATTCAAGAAGCGCTTCCGCGACTTCTTCATATATTTTTTTCGTCTTGATTTGTTTGTATTTCAACTTTTTTCACCTCGTAACCAGACTGGGCATGATGCGCTATTTTTTATTATACCGTTCTTTCCGTCTGGAACATATAGACTTCGGCTCCATGCAAAAAAAGATTGTAATTTATGACATTGAGAAATATAATGCTAAATGATCAGTCTTATCATCATGTCATCAGATGACTAGATGAGGCTTTTTTGACGAACAAAGGGGGAATTGGAGATGGGATGGACGCAAGATTATACTCCGCTGGGGAACAGTTTGCTGCTCTCTTCGCTTGCAGCGCTTATACCGATTTTGTATTTTTTCTGGGCTCTGGCAATCAAAAGAATGAAAGGGCATACAGCAGGCTTGACGACTTTGCTGATCGCACTCGTGCTGGCCGTTTTCGTATACGGCATGCCCGCTCAGCAGGCTGTGATGTCGGCTTCGCAAGGCGCGGTTTACGGGCTGCTGCCGATCGGCTGGATTATCGTGACTTCAGTTTTTTTGTACAAGCTTACGGTGAAAACCGGCCAATTTGAAATCATCAGGAGTTCGGTATTGTCGATCACAGATGACCGCCGTTTGCAAGCACTTTTGATAGCGTTTTCATTCGGGGCATTTTTGGAAGGTGCGGCAGGCTTCGGCGCCCCTGTCGCGATATCGGCTGCATTGCTTGTCGGCCTCGGCTTTAATCCGTTGTATGCGGCGGGCATATGCCTGATCGCCAACACGGCGCCTGTCGCTTTCGGAGCGATCGGCATCCCGATTATCGCGGTTGAAGGGCCGACTGGGATTCCTGCGATGGACATTTCAAAAATGGTCGGACGCCAGCTGCCGTTTTTATCTGTATTTATTCCGTTTTATTTGATCATCATCATGAGCGGTTTCAAAAGGGCTTTGGAAGTGCTGCCGGCCATTCTCGTGTCGGGCGTCTCTTTTGCCGTTACACAGTATGTAAGCTCAAACTTCCTGGGGCCTGAGCTCCCGGATATTTTGTCAGCTATCGTATCACTTATCGCTCTCGCTGTATTCTTAAAATTTTGGAAACCGAAAACGACATTCAGATTCTCACAAGAAAAGGAAATGGCCGCTGCAGCGGAGGCGCAGCAGCTTGAACATCAAAAGGCCTCATACTCGGCGGGGCAGATTTTCAAGGCATGGACACCGTTTTTGCTGCTCACGGCAATGGTCTCCATCTGGGGAATTCCATCTGTCAAACAGGCCTTGACGGGCCATTATGAAGGTTCAAATCCATTGCTGCTGTTCATAAATGATATCGGCGGCAGGCTGACGTTTGCACCCGGCGTGCCTTTTTTGCACAATCAAATTCTCGATGGTTCCGGAAAACCGCTTGAGGCTCTTTACAAACTTGATCTCGCTGGATCGGCAGGTACGGCGATCCTGATTGCCGCCGTACTGACAAAGTTTGTCACAGGCATGCCTTGGAAAGAATGGGGCGCCGTATTTACAGATTCGCTGAAGGAACTCGGCAAGCCGATATTAACGATCGCTTCCGTCGTCGGTTTTGCCTATGTCACCAATTCTTCGGGCATGAGCACAACACTGGGCATGTCCCTTGCGATGACCGGTTCAATGTTCGCATTCTTTTCTCCCGTTCTCGGCTGGCTCGGTGTGTTTATAACCGGTTCAGATACGTCGGCCAATTTGCTGTTCGGAAGCCTGCAAAAAATGACGGCACAGTCAGTCGGAATGGAGCCGGTGCTGTCTGTGGCGGCCAACTCTTCAGGCGGCGTCACAGGAAAAATGATCTCTCCGCAGTCGATTGCGGTCGCCTGCGCAGCCGTCGGACTGGCAGGAAAGGAATCCGACTTGCTTCGCTTTACACTGAAACACAGTCTGTTTCTTCTTTTCCTCGTTTGCATGATCACTTTCCTGCAGCATCATCTGTTTTCGTGGATGATCCCGTAAAAAAGCCGCCGGCGCTCGTGCCGGACGGCTTCTTTATTGATATCTCTTTCTTACAGACGAAGGCAGTATATTGAGCTGATCACGGTATTTGGCGACGGTCCGCCTCGATATGACAACGCCGTGCTTTTCGTTTAAAAGGTCGGCCAGTTTCTGATCTGAAAGCGGTTTCATTTTATCTTCTTCATCGATCAGCCGGCGCAGATGCGCTTTGACTGTGTGACTTGACGCATGCCCGTCAGCGGCGTCCTTTACCTTCGCCGAAAAAAACCGTTTAAGCTCGCAAAGCTCAAAAGGCGTCTGCACGATTTTCCCTTTGACTGCGCGGCTTACCGTTGATTCGTGAACGCCGAGGGCATCAGCGATCTCTTTTAATGTGAGCGGCTTCAGTTCGTCTTTCCCTTTTAAAAAATAATCTTTTTGCCGCACCATGATTTCCGCCATCACCCTCCGCATCGTTTCCCGTCTTTGCCTGAGGGCATTGTCGAGCCATTTCCACTGCTTGAACTTATCAGAGATATAAGCGGTCGCCTCGTCTTTTGACTGACGCTCTAAAAACGGCTCGTAAAACGCGTTAAGCTGGATGTCGGGAAAAGAACGGCTGCTGAGCTCAAGCACCAATTTTCCATCCTCTGCTGAAATGATTAAATCAGGCTCGACATAGACTTCGCCATCATCTGTGCCATATATCAATCCGGGACGCGGCGACAGTTCTGCGACAAGGTCTTGAATGTCCTGAAGCTCTGAAAGCGAAAGCCCCGCTCTCTCTGACAGCTCTTTCCATCCCTTTTTGGCAAACAGGTCAAAGTATGAGGAAATGACTTTTTCCGCTTTTGCCGTCTCCTTGGGCAGACGCTTTAATTGGATCAGGATGCATTCCTGTAGCGACCGCGCCCCGATGCCTGCCGGATCAAGAGTCTGCAGCTTGCCCAAGACTTCTTCAGCTTCTTCTCTGGTGACAGCCAGCTCGGAAGCGATAAAGGCGATGTCTTCTGTCACATATCCGTTTGGATCAAGTGATTCGACCAAATAGCTGAAAACCCGCTTTTCGCGGCTTGACAGCTGGAGATCGAGCGCCTGCCGTTTCAAAGCGCTTTTAACATCTTCACGGGAATGGGCCGTCTCAGAGCGGCTTATTCCTTCATTTTGCAAATGACGATTCGTTTTATGGTAAAATGATCGGGGAATATCGGAGTCTTTTCGTTCGATCAGGGGGTTTTCCAATGAGAGTTCATCAATCCGGCTGTTCAGCTCGGCCGACGAATACTGAAGCATATGAATGGCTTGGGCAAGCCCTTGCGTCAAGTGAAGTTTTGCCGTTTGCTGCTGCTGTACATGCAAGTTCATCATATCTCCCCTCCCACTATTAGTTTACACGATCGGTTCCGAACCGTATAGACTTAAAAAAGGAGTGTTACCATTGACAGAGCTTTTCTCCGTGCCCTATTTCATAGAAAATTTTAAAACCCATATTGAAATGCATCCAAATGAGGATAAAATCCACGCGATGAACAGCTACTACCGTTCAGTCGTTTCAACGCTTGTGCAAGACCAGCTGACAAAAAACGCCGTCGTTTTAAAACGGATTCAGCATTTGGATGAAGCCTACAACAAAGTAAAGCGTGAAGAAGCATAGCAAAAAAACCGCCTGTCATACGTGAACAGGCGGTTTTTCTGCTTCTGTCTGATGGTTTTGAATCAGTTTCGTATTCGGGATGTCTTTCATCCATGTATTGTAGTAATTCGCGTTTTTTCCGTAGGAGTTGTCAATCACTACGTTTTCTTTTCCGAGCAGGCACGATAAGATGTGGCCGTGCAGCCTTGAAGTAACGACTGATTCATAGCGGCTGAAGAAACGGATTGATTTGTCGACGAGGCTGTCCGAAAAGCGTTTCCAATAAGAAGCGATCGGCAGCGGATTGCCCGCTTTTTTGTTGAGGACATTGATCGTCTGCAGGCGTTTGATTCCGCGTTTGTCGCCTTCTGATAAGATGACGTTCCAATCGTACGTGTCCGGCTCCCCTGCTTTCTGCAGGCTGCTGTTGGCTTCTTTGTCGGTCCTGATCAACCGCAGAACGGACTCGGACGGCTTTTCGGCAGGTGCCGCGATCGGCCAGAGCTGGTGAGCCATATCGGGCATCATTTTGATGTTTTTCACCTCTTCGAAACGCTTGACGGCAAAATCGAATGATGCCTTTTCCCGCGTGAATAAGTGCAGATCCGGGTGAGCCGCCAAAATGCCGCGCGTTTTTATTATATTTTCTTCATGCTCATAATAAATCGACTGCGGCAGAATGACGATCCGGTTGTCCGGGTAATGTTCGACCACCCGTTCTCTGAACTGCTGGAAGTGAGGGTACAAGTCGCCGAAATTGCCGCCCCCCTGACAAACAATGATGGCGTCCTTTGGAATGCGGCGGCCCGGAATGAAATTCTCCGCATTCCATCTTTCGCGCACCTTGATGCCGTATGCTTCAAAAAAAGCTTCCGTTCCTTTCATGATCAATAGATCCCCGACGTTTCCGTATAGCGGGTAGTCCAAGTAAACGACTGATGAATGCCTTGGAATGACATCCAAAATTTCTGCCAGCTTATGCTTTAAGCTGTCCATGGAATATGTAATCGCCATGTTTAGCACCTCATTTATATTTAATCCGGTCGGCAACGATTTGAATTACCCGGTCCTGCTCTTTTCGCGTCATACTTGATCCTGACGGCAGGCAGAGCCCGCGCTGAAATAAGTCGCAGCAGACAGAGCCCTGGTCATCGTGCGGATAAAAAGCCGCGCCTTTAAAAAGGGGCTGTCTGTGCAAAGGCTTCCATAACGGGCGGGCCTCAATGTTTTCATTTGCGAGCTGTTCGATGATGTCCGCCGGTGTTGTTTGAATCTTTGCTGAGTCTAACGTTAATGTCGTGAGCCAGCGGTTTGACATGCCGGCCTCAGGCATGAATTCTATACCTTCGATACCGGAAAGCGCCTCCTTATAGCGCTCGAAAACCGCCCGTCTGGCATGTACCCGGTCATCCAGAACGGCGAGCTGTGCGATGCCGATTCCGGCCAGAACATTGCTCATCCGGTAATTGTAGCCCGCTTTTTCGTGCTGATAATGAATGGCTGGCTCGCGCGCCTGAGTGGCTAAAAAGCGCGCCTTCTTCAACGCGTCTTCATCATCGCTGACCAGCATTCCTCCGCCCGATGTGGTGATGATTTTGTTACCGTTGAACGAATAAATGCCGAAGCGTCCGAAGGTCCCGCTTTTTCTGCCTTTATAAACAGAACCGAGCGATTCGGCTGCATCTTCAATGACAGGCACGGCAAATCGATCGCAAATGGCCATAATCTCGTCCATTTTCGCGCTTTGGCCGTACAAGTTGACGACGATGACGGCTTTCGGGAGATTCCTGGCCCGCTCCGCTTCGTCAAGCGCCCGTTCAAGCGCCTCGGGCGACATGTTCCATGTATCCCGTTCAGAATCAATGAAAACCGGTTCAGCCTGCTCATATATGATCGGATTGGCGCTCGCTACAAACGTAAAAGAAGAGCAGAAGACCGTATCGCCTTTGCCGACGCCGAGCAATTTCAAGGCCAGGTGGATCGCAGCTGTTCCTGAGCTGACTGCCGCGGCTCCGGACGTCCCCGCATAGGCGGCAAGCTTTTCTTCAAATGTGTCGACAAGAGGACCGAGGGGCGCGATCCAGTTTGTCCGAAACGCTTCGGCTACATAGCGCTCCTCGTCTCCGCTCATGTGCGGCGGTGATAAATAAATTCGCTTATTCTGACTCATGTTTTTCACCCTTTTTACTGCTGTTATTTGATCATTCTTGCAGGGACTCCGACTGCGGTGCAATTATCAGGAATGTCGTGAATCACGGCTGCCCCCGCTCCCGTCACGCTCCAGCGTCCGACTGTCTTTCCGGGAATGACCGCCGTTCCCGCGCCGAGATGAGCGCCTTCCATAACTGTCACGCCGCCGGTTAACACCGTTCCGGGCGAAAGATGAACGTAATCGCCGATCCGATTGTCGTGTTCGACGATCGCACCTGTGTTGACAATCGCGTGGATGCCGACGTCTGCATCCGCTTGGATGACGCTCGATGCCATAACAACGGCGCCGTTTTGAATCCGGGCCGAACCGCTGACAACAGCAGAGGGATGAATCAAAACCGCATACCGGTCAAGCGGAAGACCAATGCGTTCATACAGCTGCTGTCTGATGCTGTTTTGGCCGACAGCCAGGACGAACTTCGCGTCCGGATGAAGCCGCGCAAGTTCTTCTGCGGCAGCTGAAGGCCCTCGATACAGACCGTTCTCAACATGAAGCTCCGCATACCGGTCATCAAGAATACCGGCAAGCTCCGTATCCGGCCGCTCTTTTACAAGTTCCCGAACGACTTTCCCATGGCCGCCGGCTCCGATGATCACCACGTTTTGCATCAGGCATTCCTTCTCCCTGTAAATTTTTCTGCTGTCACATGCCGGTCCTGGCTGACGCCTTCCGACTTCAAAACCTTTACGACAGTCAACAAAAGGATTTTGAGATCAAGCAAAAAAGAACGATGATCCACATACCAGACATCGAGTTCAAATTTTTCCTCCCATGTCACTTTATTTCTCCCGTTGATCTGCGCCCAGCCCGTGATGCCCGGCTTGACTTCGTGGCGTCTCCACTGCCGCTTCGTATAAAGGGGGATATACTCCATCAAAAGCGGGCGCGGCCCGACGAGGCTGAGGTCTCCTTTGATAACGTTGATCAGCTGCGGCAATTCGTCAAGGCTCGTTTTTCTGATCAGCCGCCCCGTCTTTGTCAGCCGCTTTTCATCGCTTAGCAGATTGCCTGCTGCATCTCTTTCATCAGTCATCGTTCTGAATTTATATAATGTAAAAGGCTCGCCATTCAGCCCCGGACGGGTTTGGCGAAATAAAACAGGCGAGCCGATTTTCCATCTGATGAGACAAGCCGTCAGAATCATGGCCGGACTGAGCGCGACCAGCAAAATAACTGACAATGCAAGATCGAAAAACCGTTTCGCTAGCACGAAAAACGCACCCCTTTCTTTTATTTAAAAAATCCCTTTTGAAACGGGAAGGATAGAGAACACCGGTATGCTTGCAGCTTCGTTGTGACAATGCGCCGTTCCGCTTTCGTCAACATGACGAAATAGGCAAACAGGCCGTAAGCCAACGTCGCAGCCAGTGCCGTGACAAACAAAGACAGCAGGCTGACGATCGAAAATAAGTATTGAAGAGCGTAACAGACAGCCAAAGTAAATGAAGCGCCGGCAACCGGCCCGTATATGCCTTTATAAAAGACCCTTTTTCTTTCACCCGTAATCTTTGATGCATAAATCGGAGTGAAGACGACGTTTTTCAGCGTTAAAGCTGCCGCACCGGCCAGCGCAATTCCGTAAAGGCCGAGTCCCGCCGGGCCGCTCAGCACGATGGCAAGCAGCAAATTGACAACGCCGAAGGCAACCGTGGTCAGCGCCGGTGTTCTCAGCTTGTTATAGGCGGTAAAGATGTAAAACAGCGGCGCCGGGCTTAATGAAACAACCAAATAGCCCGCATGTATCAGTAAGAGCCATTTCAAATGTTCGAATGAAGGGCCGAGCCAAAGCGACAGAAACGGGCCGGCAAGCCCCCCCAGAAACGCCGCCGGCAAAGCGAGCAGGATGCCGTTAAACCTGACGGCCTGATTGGCATAACGGACGAGCCCTTCTTTGTCGCCTTTTGAATAATAGAGTGTAATCGTAGGTGAAAATACGGCCGCTAGCGTTCCCGAAAGCGTCCGCAACAACAGCGGAAACTGAATGATCGCCGCGTACATGCCGGATTCGGAAACCCCCAGCATCACATTCGCCACCATTAAATCGATTTGCAGAAACAGCAGGATGCCGACTTGGCTGACGGAGCTCCATCCTCCCGCCTGAAGCAGTTTTTTGCACTTTGCAAACGACATATCCCTCACCCGGAACGTAAACCATGGAATCAATCTCTTAAAGAAAAAGATCGACAGGATGCACGCCGAAGCGGTTGCGATGAGAGCGGCGAGCTGAATGTGCCAGATCTTCGGTGCAAACCACGCGAAAATCAACAATACGCTCAGAACGCGAATCAGCATTTGGATGGCTTGGATCGTGCTCGTAATATAGATTTTATTGGCGAAAAACGGACCGGCGGCAAACCCCGACATCACAAAGGTCAATAAAAACAGCAGGCTGCCGATCAAAAGCGCGACCTGCACATCCCCCAAAAGACCGGCGGGAACGCGAATGATCTGATCGATAAAAAACACCGTGCCGCCGAGCGGAAAAAACAAGATGACTGAAAGCACCAGTGATGAAACGATATAGGTATTCATATAACCTCTCGCTTCATCAAGCGCTCCCCTGTGGGCGGAAACAGAAAAAAACCGGACAACGACCGCGCTCAGGGCGACCGTAATTATCGAAAAGTAATTGATCATATTCTGTGTAAGATGGACAAATCCAAACGCCTCAACACCGAGGGTCTTGATGACGTAAGGCGTCAGCCACATCGAAAACAGCACCGATAATAAAAAAGACGCCATATTGGCGCCGAGATTCAAAACAAATGTCTTATTCAAAAGGCTCATCCCTTACTGGGCAGATTTCGTTTAAAAAACAATTCGAGCAGAATCGGAATATTCAGCTTGCATAGCAATAAAACGAGCCGCTGGCCGATTAACAGGTTGCGGTTGCGGAGAGACGTGGCTTTGACGCACGACTGCACCATCCGGTAAGACAAAATGTCTTTAATGTGCCGCCTCACCTGCTTTGAAGGCTTCGGTTCCGCACAGGCATTGGCTAAAAGCATCGGAATTTGATGTTTGCATGTGTACGTTTCCAAATCGTCCGCACATTCATCCAAAAGCTGAAACGTCTCATAGAATCTCCTTTTCGCCCGGTACTGCCTTTTCAGGCTTTCATCCATGTACGGTTTAAACGGCGCCTCTGTCAGGCTGTCCGGGTTGCACCTGTACATGTAGTAGCCTTCATCGATCGCTCTCACTCGTTTCGCTGCATAAAAGGCGTACAAATTAAACGGCGAATCCTCTGCAAAACGAATGTCTTCAAAAAAGTACAGCTGGTTTTTCTTCAGCAGGTCGCGCCTGTACAAATTCCGCCACACATACCAGATGAAGCGGGTTTCGTGCGCCTTTTTGAGCTCGCGTTTAATATCCCAGCTCAACAAGAGGCGATCGGTCGGCAGCGGCGGCGGGAAGTAGGCGTCTTCCGTATCGGAATGTTTATGATACCCGCACATGACGATATCGAGGTCGTCTTTTTTGGCAGCGGCGTACATGTTTTCAAACATGGCAGGCAATACAAAATCATCACCGTCGACAAACCCGACATAATCTCCTGTCGCGGCTTGAAGACCGGCATTTCTCGCCGAGCTCAGCCCGCCGTTTTTTTTATGAATCACTTTCACTCTGGCATCCAGGCTGCAGTACGTTCTGGCTATCTCCCCGGATCTGTCGGGAGAGCCGTCATCAACAAGGATGATTTCAATATTTTTCAGCGTCTGCCTGCGCAGCGAATCGACGCATTCTTCTATATAATCTTCGACATTGTACATCGGAACAATGATACTGATAAATGGCTTCATTGGACATCACCCATAATTTTCCGTCTTAAATCTGCGAAATAATGATCCCTTGCCGGGGTCTCACGATGCGAGTCACCGGTCTTGATCAGCTCTTCGATTGCGCCGAGAACCTCTGCCGCATCGGGATTTTCCACAAGCTTCATCGAAGGAACGTCTTTCAGCCAGCGAAAGCCTTCAAGCACCTTATGATCAAAAGAGCGGATCACGACGCACGGCGTTCCTGTTATCGCACAAAAAATCATGCCGTGCAGCCTGTCTGTCACGACGACCTCCGCGCCTCTCAGCTGATCCCAAAGCCGATTCAGCTCCTTCTCGCGGGACACGCGGCTGACCCTCCTGCCGATCGTCGTTGTAAAAGTTTTTGCACCGCCATACTCGTCGCCGACAGCCTTCAGCAGCTTTTTACGCTCTTCCGGCCTGAGAAAGCTTTCTTTATCCTCCCTTAAACAAACCAACACACCTTCTCTTTCAGACTGCTGTTCTTTCTTTAAATAAAGCACCATATCAGGCTGCTTTACAATCGTTTGGTTTGAGAAGTGCTGTTTCATAAATTGATAGGTTGTATCATCGCGCGCCATCATGAACAGCCGGCGATGGGAGTTGTAGATTTTTTTCGCCCTTTTCAGCTCTTTTTTGCCGCGGAGCGTCGCGGAAAAGTGCGCAGTTGCCGGGAGCTGGACGATTTTATAATGCTTGAATGTTTTGATAATGAAGCGCCTCGTCCATTCCTCATTGCGGTACAAATCCCCCATGTTTCCTCCGCCGATGATGAATACCATATCCTCGGGGTGGCGGATGCGCATGAGCGCTTTTGCATGTTTGTAAATATCGTTAATGCCGATTTCAATTAACTCAAAATCGGGAAACTCGTTTTCTATGAATGTGCGGCTTGCCAGGGCAATCGCATGATCTCCCAAATTATCATGGGACGGAATTAAAGTCAGAATGATTTTTTTCTTGCCTTTATATTGTTCAAAGCGCCTTAAACCCGGCGTTCCCATCACATATTCAGAAGGATATTTCACCTTGAGCAAAAGCCATTCTGCAAGATTGATCTTCAGTTCCTGAAAGGTCATTTCCTCACCGCCTATTTCTTCATTCTGTGCTCGATCATTTTCTGGTAAATGGCCGCAAATCCATACACTGCCGGCATCAACCGCAAGCGAATCAGCATAAGCAAAAGCTTCTTCTTAGAATCGAATGCCGACATGTCCACTGCGGAGATTTTCCCCCTGAATTCCGGACAGGCGCATATGCTGCGGATATTTTTATATTTTTCTATTGAAGGGTTTTTGTTTCGGCTCTTGCATTCATTTAAAATACTGATGCAGCCGTGGTTGACGATAAAGACGTGCAGCGCCTCCTTTAAAGCCGGGAGCTCTCCGTGCTTTGTCAGGCAGTCCAGGTTTGCTTCATAAAGAGCGAGACCGTCTTCAAACAGCCCTGCCTGATACTTTTGGACGATGGACGACAGGTGGACCCTGTAATGATAAAGCGGCTTAGTCACGAACGCCGCGGTATTCGCATATAGAAGGCATCTGAAGCTGAAATATTGATCTTCGATGTTTTCCAGCTCGTCGCGGAGCGGGAAAACGAGCTTATGCCGCTCAATCAGACTCCGCCTGTAGAGCTTGTTCCAGGAAAAGCCGCTTACTTTACCCTTTAACAAATCCTTCATAAATGCCTCTTTCGGCTTTCCTTCATAGTTCTTCCCGATGTCCGGGCAGACCGTTTTTTCGGTATCCTGAATTTCAACGGCATAATCACAGATGACAAGATCGGCATCCTCATCCTTCGCTTTTTCATACATAGACTGGCAATAGTCCGGCTCAATCCAGTCGTCGGAGTCGATGAATGCCAAGTACTCGCCTGACGCCGCTTCGATGCCTTTATTGCGGACAGCGCCGAGGCCCTGATTGTCCTGCTGAATCGTTTTAATGCGCCCGTCCTTTCGGGCGTAATGATCAATGATCTTCTGGCTTCCGTCTGTTGAACCGTCATTGACGATAATGATTTCAATATTTTTCAAGGTCTGGCTGATCAGCGACTGCAAACAATTCGGCAAAAAAGCTTCTGTATTATAAACAGCGACCAGTAGACTAACTGCTGGATTTTCCAATGTGATGACTCCTTTGACGAAATTTTTACAAGACCTAAAATGTCCGGTCTTTCCGCTATTCAACGTTCAAAAATCGTTCTGTACGGCAATACCGACGAGTCGAACGGCATGAGCATAAAGCTGTATAAGAAGTAACAGATCAAAATCAAAACATAAAGAAGCGCGTTTGATTTCGGTTCAAAAATCCGTACAAAATAAGGAACGAGAATCAGCTGATAGAGCCCGAAATAAATGTTGAACCTCGCAAAAATGACATCCTTTGTCGCCAAAATTCCGAACAGGAAACCGATCAGACAAAGGTTTACGATATAATCGACTTCGGGCCAGCGCTTTCTGAGCTGCTCCCTGAAGCAAAAGGCAAGTGCGAGCGGGAGAAGAAGAACGATGATTTTAATAACGTTCATGCCGTTTGTATTCTTCATCAGCCATTCTTCATAATGTCCGTATTGACTGTTTTCAAGCACGACAAGGAATACGGACAGAAATTTTTGATACAGAAAAGTCCCCGCCAAAAAGACGAGCATCAGGCACCAGAGGACAGGCGACCACGCTTTTCTTCTGACGATGAAATAAACCGGAATCATGATCAAAGCCGAAGAATGAAAAAGCGAACAGATCAGTACAACGATCATATAGCGCACCAGCTTCCCATCGATCAGATACCGCACCGCCCAAAACAGAATGGCCGCCGCCATGTATTGGCGAATGCCGTTAAACGAAGCATAATAGTGAAACATGCCGATAAACAGAAACATGCTCAATTCAAACGGCCTTCCATACACATAAAGCGTCTTGACGATATAGATATAGGTAATCGCGGCAACGACGGCAAACATGAGCGCCGGATCGGCTGAAATCTGATTTAAAATCCATAAGAGTGCGGTAAATCCCGGGTCCGTCGACGACTTGCCTGTTCCGAAACCGAATATCTCCCAAATGCTGTTGTATTTTCCGGCTAATTCGTAAAGCAGCATATATGTGTGGTAATCCGTTCCGACCTTGTATCTTAAGCCGGCAACGATAATCAAAGACGCGAGCGGAACGACGGTGAGGATCGCATTCGGAAGGTAGCCCGTCGGCAGCCTGTGATCTTCCCTGCCGTACATTTTCGCAAACCATGACCAGACGAAAACAATCCCCATATTCAACATGTAGACAGCCATACACTCACTGTCCTTCTGCTGCGGAGATTGAATAGATGTCCATCAGTCTCGCCAAATTTGCTTTTGCATCATAGCCTCTCTCAGCAAGGCTTCTCTCTATTTCCGGCCATGCAGGCTTTTTCGGCTGAGCAGCACGGCTGATATCCTCAGCCCACCGTTCAAAACCGGCATTTAAGCTGAGACGTTGCAGCAGGCCAAGTCCCAAATCGGTTTCTTCCGTAATGTTGTCTGATACAATGCAGGGGAGCCCTGACGCTTGCGCTTCGACCAGTACGAGGGGTAGCCCTTCAAACAAAGACGGCATGACAAATACATCAAATGCCTGCATGAGAGCCGGGATATCTTCGACGACGCCGAGAAACAGAATGTCGTCTTTTACACCGAGAGCAGCGGCTTTTTCTTCCATCTGTCTGCGCAGCGGACCGTCACCTGCGAACACCGCTTGAAAAGGTATGCCCGATTTCTTGCAATAAGCGGCAAGCCCGAGCAGAAACGCGTGGTTTTTCTGTTCAAAAAAACGGCCGACATGCCCGATCACCAGGGCGTCTTCTTTGATACCGAAGCTCTTTTTCGCATTCGTTTTTGAAACGCCGTTCGCTTCTTTGAACCGGTCAAGTTCAATCCCGTTTTGCAAAAGATGGACCGCGTTTTCACCCATCTTCTTTGCGCCGAATAAAAAACGCCCGGCATCTTTGCCGCAAGCGCACAGAGCCGTAGCACTGGAGAAAATCAAGCGGCGGAATGCAAGAAGCTGCCATGTATCCCAAAACCGGGGGTTAGGCTTCCAGGCCGTGTTGTGGGAATGGCAGACCCTGACCGGAACGCCGGCGAGCCTGGCCGCCAATGCGGCAAAGCCCGTCTGAAAATCCGTATGAGCGTGTACGGCGGCATAAGGCCCTTTCTCAACCAAAATCCTTCTGATGTTTTTGATGTAGGCGACAGGACCCGACCGACCGATGCTCGGTACATAAAACACCCGGCCGCCGCGCGTGATGATCTCCGGGTCGTAATCGCACGTTTCTTCCCGGTGGGAAATAAAATCAAATTGAATATGCCGCCTGTCTGTGTGGCGGTATATATTCATAATCATCGTCTCCGCGCCGCCGCGGTTCATTCCGCTTACGATGTGAAGCACCCGTTTTGGTCTCACGCTTCCGTCATTCATGTTTTACGACCCCTCCGCCTTCATTCATCAATCTTCTTTTATGATATCTGTTCATGATAAAAGGAGGCATAAGCCCCCTGATGATGGGTTTCATTGTATAAATATAGTCCGATAGCGGCAGCTTCAGCCGTCTGCAGGCGGCAAAGACGATAAACGCATTATCAATCGAGTAGCTGAGCTTTCTCCTTTTAAACGCCGATTCGTCTTCCCTTACTTTGTATAAGGCTTCCTGAAGGTTGTAGCCCGTGAAGCCCGCCTCAAAAAAACGAAGCCACAAATCGACATCTTCCATCCTTCTTGTTCTCCGGCCGACCCGATAGCCGTCCAGCGCCTCGTAGACGTCGGCTCTCATCATGATCGTCGCATGGCAAAACGGCGTCCCTTTCGCCATGATTCTCGGTTCTGGAGAGGAAGGAAGCATTCTGACGCCTCTAATCCCGTTTTCGTCGAAGGCCATCATGCCGCTTCCGACGACATGATAATGAGATTGCGATTCCAAAAACGCGACCTGCTTTTCAAACCGCCTCGGCAAAGAGATGTCATCTCCGTCCTGGCGCGCGATATATTTCCCGCCGGCGTATTGGAGACAGTGGTTTAACGAGGCAGCCAGCCGCTGATTCTTCTCGTTTTTGATCAGCTTAATCTTATCTGCGTAATGATCGGCATACCGCCTGGCAACAGCATATGTCCCGTCTGTCGAAGCATCGTCGCATATAATCAGTTCCCAATTTTTATAGGTTTGATTTAAAATTGACTCGATGCTCTCTGCGATCGTGTTCTCACAATTGTAGACTCCCATAATGACAGAAACTTTCGGCTTTTGACCCCCTATCATCCTTTCAGCCTCCTTTCAACTGTTTCGTTATCCATAAAGGAAGAGTAAATGCCCGCCATTTCTTTGACGGTGCGCTGCTGGGAAAAAGCGGCGGCTGTTCGTCTCCCCGCGTCTCCCATCTTTTTTCGCAAAGAAGGCAGACGGTACAGCTGCAATATCCGGTCGCTGAACGTTCCGGCGTCTCCCTGCGGAACCAAAAATCCGTTCACGCCCTCTTGAATGACTTCCCGGTGTCCGCGGTTGTCCGCTGCAACGGCGGGCTTTCCTGACGCCATTCCTTCTAGGAGGTTCATGCCGAGCCCTTCCCTGATGCTTGAGGCGACAGACACGTCTGCAAGCTGAATCCATTCGTGGATGTTTTTTTGAAAACCGGCAAACATGACGAGCGAAGAAACGCCTTTTTGTTCAGCGTGATTTCGGTATTTTTGCTCCATCTGCCCTTTTCCTGCAAACACGACCTTTAAGTTCGGGGCTCTGTCTTTTAAAGCAGCCGCCGTTTCGATGAGCAAGGCCTGGTTTTTATTCGCGTTCAGCTCCGCGGGATATATGAGGATAAAGTCGTCTTCTTTGAAACCGTATGTTTTCCTGAGCAGCATTTTCTCTGTTTCACTGACAGGATGAAACCGCTCCGTATCGACGCCGATCCCGTGGATTTTTTCCGTGCGCAGCGCTTTTCGCAAGCCTTTTGCAAGGACGAAATCTTCTTCATTGATCGTAATCAGGCAATCGGTCAAAGCGGACAGCCCTTTTTCAATCGGATAATACAGCAGCCAATTTTTTAAAGGAGCACCTTGGCAAAAGTGGAAACCGTGAGCGGTATAGATCACTTTCGTCCCCTCTTTTCTCTGTTTCCGGGCCGCAAGCCTTGCCAGCACGCCTCCCATCGGCGTGTGGCAATGAATGATGCTGTACCGGTGTTCGTCAATGATTCGCGCCAGCTCCCGATAGGCAGCGATATTGCTTGCATTCAAAGGAGAACGCCTGATATCGATATCAAATTTTTTATCTGTATAGGGCAGTGTCATATCTCCTTTTGCGGCGATATGAACATTCCACCCCTGCTCTTTAAACCATTTTAAATACGGGAGGTGGAAGGCCTTGAAATGGTAATCCACAGTAGCGCAAAACAAAACCGTTCTTGTCATGTTCTTCCCCCTAGTGCGCTGTCACCAGCTTTTTCTCGTGCTGGCCGATCGCTTTGAACAAGCGTTCTCTCAGCTCGCGGTCTGACAAATACATAAATTCATCCATAAATGACTTCAGCACCGTCCATTCGACGTCGACCGCCTTGCCGATATGAATCTTCGGAAAAACCTGCTCTGCCAGCACTTCATTTTGATTCAGCAGCTCTTCGTACATTTTTTCTCCCGGCCGGATGCCTGTAAATTCGATTTTGATCTGTTCTGTCGTATAGCCGGAAAGCTGGATAAGATTTTTGGCGAGGTCGACGATTTTGACCGGTTCGCCCATATCGAGCACGAATATCTGTCTTCCTTTGGCAAGCGCCCCCGCTTGAATAACGAGCCTTGAAGCTTCCGGAATCGTCATGAAGTACCTCGTCATGTCCTGGTGTGTGACAGTGACCGGGCCGCCTTTAGCGATTTGTTTTTTGAAAATCGGAATGACGCTTCCCCTGCTGCCGAGAACATTTCCGAAGCGGACGGCGACAAATTTGGTTTTGCTCGTTTTGCCGAGATTCATGATCAGCATTTCCGCGAACCGCTTCGTTGCCCCCATGATATTGGCAGGGTTGACCGCTTTGTCTGACGATATCAGGACAAATGTCTCCACTTCGGTTTCGTCGGCGGCCTCAGCGACGTTTTTCGTGCCGAGGATATTGTTTTTGACAGCTTCTTTCGGGCATTTTTCCATCAGCGGTACATGCTTGTGGGCAGCTGCATGATAAATGACATTCGGTTTGTAGCGTTCCATCAGCAAAAACATTTTTTCTCTGTCCTGTATGTCCGCGATTTCGGGATAATAGGCGACATGCTTTCCGAATTTCTCCTTCAGTTCAAGCAGGATCGAATGGATGCTGTTTTCTCCGTGCCCGACTAAAATGATCGATTTCGGTTTAAATTTGCTGATTTGCCGGCAGATTTCCGAGCCGATTGAACCTCCGGCCCCAGTCACAAGTACGACGCGGTCCTTGACCGTATTGGAGATTTCGCTCGTATCGAGCTGGACAGGCTCCCTTCCAAGCAAATCTTCTGCTTTGACATCGCGAAGCTGGCCGACAGGATGTCTGCCAAGCAAAATTTCGTCTATTTTCGGCATGATTTGCGTTTTGACACCTGTTTGCGCACACGCCTTGTACATTTCCTGCATCTGAGTGACGCTCAAAGATGGAATGGCGATGATGATCCGGTCGATATTCCATTGCCGGACCGCCTGCATAATCTGCTCTTTCCCGCCTAAGACGGGCAGACCCATGATTTCAAGCCGGTATTTCGTTTTGTCATCGTCGATAAAGGCGACGGGCTTAATGTTCAATTCCGGCTTCTGCACAAGCTGTTTTGCAATCAAACTGCCGGCAGAGCCCGCTCCGATGATAAGCGCCCTTAGAGATCCTTTGCTTTCTTTGTTCACCTGTTCCCTGATGATGCGCCACATCATCCGCGATCCGCCGATCAAAATGAGCTGGAACAGCCAGCTTAAACATAAAAGACGAACCGGAACGTTTTGAAAGAAAAACAGCTCGAGGGCCGCCGTCACAAGATGGGACAATGTAATCGATTTAAGCAGCACATACAATTCACCGATGCTTGCATACTCCCATACTTTTTTATAAAGGTGGAAGCAATGGGCGAATAAATGCTGAGCGCCAAGCAGTATCAGTGAAGTCATCAGCAGCATTTCCGAAGGGTATAAATCATATGATGGCAAAATCAGCTGATATCCGATAAAGATGGACAGCAAAACCAAGTACGAATCGAGTGCGGTAATAATGGAAAGCCTTCTCCGATATGTCAATTTCCTACCTCCTAATGTATCTTTCTAGCTGATAGGATCTTTCAGGGCAAAATCCCATGAGCTAAAAAGATACGGGCGATTTTCAAATTTAAACCGAGCACGTAAATTAAATAAAGATGGGCATTTAACCCGTCCTCACGCCCCGCCATCGACGACTTGCGTCTAAGGCAGACAGGTAGTCTGCCCACGGTAGAGCCGAGTGCCTCCATCGGTAAAGGCAAGGAGACATCACCTAAAGCGGCTGCAGCCGCTTCATAAGATTACATGGTTGCGTAATTATATTGGCGCGCTTTCTTCACTTTCCGCCCGTTCAGCACGGCGCCGAGCAGTTCGCTTTTGGAAGAATTCAGCGCGTCCCGAGACTTGATCGCGTTATCAAGCTTTGTTTTTCCGCTGAGGATGACAAGAATGCTTCCATCCACCTGATTCGCCAATATTTGCGCGTCTGCGACCGGCAAAAGCGGCGGCGAATCAAGGATGACTAAATCGTATTGGTCGTACGCTTCCGCAAGCAGGTCCTCCATCGCCTGCGACGACAAAAGCTCGGACGGATTCGGAGGAATCGGACCGCTTGTCAGCACATGGAGATTTTCCGCCTGGCTTTGCTGGACGACATTTTCCAGCGTCGATTTTTTCATTAATACATTTGTGACGCCTGAATGGTTATCGAGCTCAAAAATTTTATGGATCGTCGGCTTTCTTAAATCTGCGTCGATCAAAAGGACCTTTTTTTCCTGTTGCGAAAATACGATCGCCAAGTTTGAAGCCGAGAATGATTTGCCTTCTCCCGGCAGGCCCGATGTAATGAGCAATGACTTGAACGGCTTCTCAAATGATGAAAACTCAATGTTCGTCCTGATCGTCCGATACTGTTCGACGATCGGCGTGTTCGGCTGATGCAATGCGACAAGCGCCGATTGATATTTGCGAGAGCGTTTTTTTCTAATACCCAAGCGGCTCACTCCTTCCTGCTTTTACGCGGATATTCATATCGGGGTCCCCGCGAAACAGACTTTTTTTATGCTTCATTTGCTCAATACTTCCCAAATAAATGAATCCCGCTTCCTTTTCGACTTGAGACGGTCTTGCAACCGTATCATCGATAAAGTCCAAAAAGAACGCCAAAGCGATTCCGGTCATTAATGCGGCGCCGAATGCCAGCAAAATATTCATTTTGTAATTCGGTCTGACAGGTGTCGGCGAATCGACTATTTCGGCTTTTGACAGGACGGTTACCCGATCGGTGTTCATAATTTGCTTAATCTCTTTTTTGAGCACCGCAGTTAAAGTGTTCGCTATATCGGCCGCCCGTTTCTGATTTTCATCTTGGACCGAAATATTTATAATCTCAGATTCGCTTTCACTGCTCGTTGCAATTTTTTCACCCAACCGGCCCGCAGAGTAAGGTAAATCAAGCTCTCTCTTGACTTGCTCCAAAATCACCGGGTTTTTCAAAAGCGCTTGGAATGTCCGTGTGTATTGAAGATTGATTTGAATATCGCTGTATGTGGCGCTCCCCTTTTTCTCCCCTACTTGATGCACCAAGATCTGCGTCGATGCCTGATAGACAGGTGTCAGCACATAGAACTGAATGATTCCGGTCGTCAATGTTACACCTATTGTCAAAACGAGAATAAGAACCGTTCTTTTTCGCAAGATTGCAATCAGTTCTCTAAAATCAATATTTTCTTTCATGCTTGACTGCCTCCTCAGGAATGCCGTTTGTTAATGATTGGATTATAAAAGAAAAAATTTGAATTGAAAAATGCTGAATTTAGCTATATAGTTCTTTTTAGAGAACAAATTCGTTCGTTTTCTTTTATTTTCTGTCGATATCTTAAATTTTTGAATTTTATAAAGAACAAATTATTTCTTATAATGAACAGGAAAGCGTTTTATATGAATGGCAAGGGGAAGGGGAGGATTCAGTATGATCGGAAGAGTCATCCGAATGTACAGAAAGAGAAAAGGCTACTCCATTAACCAGCTTGCTGATATAGCAGGCGTATCAAAATCATATTTAAGCAAAATTGAACGCGGCGTTCACAGAAATCCGTCAGTCGAATTCCTGAAAAAAATCTCCCGGGCGCTGAAAGTCGAATTAAAGGAATTGTTTGATACCGAAGTGATCCTTTATCGCCGGACTGAGCAGGAAGATGAGTGGAGAACCCATCTTGTACAGGCCGTGCAGGCCGGGATGAACCAGGAAGAACTGTTTCAATTCACACATCGCCTCAAGCAGAAAAAGAAAGAACGGGCGCTTTATCGAAACAGAGAGCTGACCCGGGCGAATATCGACGAATGGAGAGCCCTTATGCTGGAGGCCAAAGAAATGGGACTGACCGTCAAAGAAGTAGAAGCGTTTTTGATGAGGACAAAAAATCATTAATTTATCCTGCATTCATATTTTTTTTAGAAGAAAACGGGTGCTTTTGACTTGAACCATTCATCCGGATATAAATCCACATTTCCATTTAAACTTGCCGAAAATTCGGAATAATCGCATTAATAGATATCGCCCGATCATGATGATCCATGTCTATAGCTCCGTTTTCACCTGTTTGCCTTATTTTTTCATGGCAGTCTTTAAGAGACTTTTTGCTTATGTTTATATATAAATGAAGAAACTCGGATTTTGACCTTTCGCATCATCCTCCAATGCATGCAAAGTCTGTGTCTTGCGGCTTATATCAAGACCTTTGTCACGGCCCGATTCCTTGAATGGGGACGGAGCGTTTTTGTTGAATCCGCGCTGGCTGTTCGTTAAGATGAATAAAATGGAAGAAGGAGATGAAATCATGAAAGTATTAGTGCTCGCATTTCATCCGAATATGGAGCAGTCAGTTGTGAACAGAGCATTTGCAGACACATTGAAAGACGCACCGGGCATTACATTGCGCGACCTTTATCAGGAATATCCTGACGAGGCCATTGATGTGGAAAAAGAACAAAAACTTTGTGAAGAACACGATCGGATCGTCTTCCAGTTTCCGCTTTATTGGTACAGCTCGCCGCCTCTCTTAAAAAAATGGCTGGACCACGTTCTTCTCTACGGCTGGGCATACGGAACAAACGGCACAGCGCTTCGCGGCAAAGAATTCATGGTCGCTGTATCGGCGGGCGCTCCCGAAGAAGCCTATCAGGCCGGCGGGTCAAATCATTATGCGATCAGCGAACTGTTACGCCCTTTTCAGGCGACAAGCAACTTCATCGGTACTACATACCTTCCGCCTTACGTCTTCTATCAAGCGGGCACGGCCGGAAAAAGCGAGCTTGCTGAAGGTGCGACACAATACAGGGAGCATGTGCTGAAGTCATTTTAAATGAGAAAAGCCCGGCTTATGAGCCGGGCTTGTTCCTTATACTTGAATCTGTTTCACTTTTCCCAATAGGAATAGATAATTTAAAATGGCAATGATGATCAAAGCAGCCGAAAAAAGGAGCGCCGGCACGAAAGAACCCGTTGCGCCAACGATGAAGCCGGTAATGATGGGTCCGACCACTCCGCCCATATTAGAGACTGTATTTTGAATACCGGCAACCATCGACGTCATATTTTTCGGAGCCACATCCCCCGGAAGCGCCCAGACTTGGGACGCGGCGACAGTCGTTCCCGATTTCGCTACACAAAGAAGGATGACAGCCAGGATAGCGGAATCTGCAAAAGCGGCAAAACCGATGCACGAAGCCATGACAAGCCCGATAATTAAAAACAGTTTCCGGACGGCTGTCAGCGACAGTTTTCCCTTTGCATATATCCGGTCGGACATCCATCCGGCTCCGACTTCGACGACCATTGCAGTCAAAAGCGGGAGAGACGCCATAATCCCCATCTCGATTAAATCCATGCCCCTTTCTTTAACAAGGTATGTCGGCAGCCATGTGATAAAGAAGTAAGAATTATAATTGATCATGAAAAATCCAATGCACATCGCCCATATGTTGCGATATTTGAATAGCTGATACCACTTCAGCGGCTGGCCGCCGCCCGTTTCTTCCATGTGAGCCTGCCCTTCCCGAATATGGGCCAGTTCCGCCTCATTGACGCGCTTATGATCTGCGGGATTCTCCTTAAAGAAAATCATCCAGACAATTCCCCACGCGACACCGACAAGTCCGATCAAAAGAAACGTCAGTTTCCAGTCAAAGACCGCTATCATCCAGGCGATCAAAGGCATTGCAACAGCTCCGCCAAACTTTGACCCGCTGTCAAAAATTCCGGCTACTGTCGCCCTTTCTTTTTTCGGAAACCATTTGGCGGCAATCCCCGCATTGCTCGGATATGCAGCAGCCTCTCCGACTCCCAGTGCGACCCGCAGCCCGAGCAGGGATTTGAAGCCTGTCGCAAGACCCGTCAGCGCCGTAGCAACAGACCACCAAACAACCGCAAAACCGAGCGTTTTTTTCTGACCGTACTTGTCGGCCGCCCAGCCTGAAGGCAGCTGCAGCAAAGCGTACGACCAGAAGAAACCGGACATGATGATTCCCATTTGGCCGGGTGTCAAGTTGAACTCCTCGGTAATATAGGGAGCGGCAGCCGAAAGAACTGTCCGGTCAATATAATTGATGGCAATCGCAGCCCACATCATAAACGCGACAACCCAGCGTACATTTGACTTTTTTTGAATCGGGTGATTCAACATGTTATCCACCTCATCCCATTTGTAGAAAACGCTTTCAAATCATGATGCAGGGCATGAATGAAAACACATTCACAACCCGTTGACGACAAACTCCGGTTTTTGTTTGTCGATCAGTACACTAGCGATGTTTTTGACGCATATCATGCCAAGGTTCTGTACGGCATCTCGGGTATACCCCGCGATATGCGGCACGGCGATAAAACGGTCCAGCTCAAAGAGAGGGTGCTGCTTCAGCGGTTCGGTTTGATACACGTCAAGCGCAGCTCCAGCGATGCCCCCGCTCGCCAAGGCATCATATAACGCACACTCGGACACGATGCCTCCCCTTGAAGCATTGATCAGATAAGCCGTTTCTTTCATAGCGGCTAATTCTTTTTCACCGATCATGTTTTCCGTTTCGGCTGTGAGCGGCATATGAAGAGTGATAAAGTCGCATTCTTTCAAGAGCTGATCAAGCTCTGTAAAATGGATGTGATGATCGGCTGCGAATGCACGATCAGGAAACACATCATAGGCTAAAACAGTCATATTGAAGCCTTGCGCCCGTTTGGCGACTTCTTTTCCGATCATGCCAAGTCCGACGATGCCGAGTGTTTTGCCGTAAACGTCAGATCCAAAAATCCTCGGCCATTTTCCCAGCTTTGTCTCCCTGTCGGCTGCAGGAATCTGTCTTGCAGCCGACAGCATGAGACCGAATACAAAATCGGCGACTGCATGCTTGTTGGCGTTGGGGGCATTCGTCACCCAGACGTTGCGCTCTTTCGCAGCGTGCAGATCGATATTGTCGACACCGACGCCATGTTTGCAGACAATTTTTAAAGAAGGGAGACGATCCAGGACATACGGCGTAATCTGGTTAAACGCCACGATCGCGGCATCCGCTCCTTCTGCTGCTTCAATAAACTGCTCCTCGGTTATATCTGCAGGAAGGCGTTCCAGCGACATGCCCTTTTTTTCCAAAAACAAGACGGGATCGTCTGAGTATTTCGCAAATGACGGTGATGTACATACGACTTTCATAAGATGCACCAACCTTCTTTCATTTTTCTACGATTTGGGCGCCAGCTCAGCGGCTGACCGCAAAGCAGCGAGCATGCTTCTTTCATCGGCTTTGTTCTGCCCCGCAATGTCAAATGCGGTTCCGTGGTCGACAGAGGTGCGTATGATCCCGCCGTTTAATCCGACTGTAATGTTGACGCCCTCTTCCAACCCGAGGACTTTGACCGGTATATGCCCCTGGTCGTGGTAGCAGGCTACGACAAGGTCAACATCTCCTCTGACAGCTTTGTAAAACAGCGTGTCTGCGGGGTATGGGCCGCCGGCATCGATTCCCTCAGCTGCCGCCTGCTCAATCCCCGGAAGCAATTGCCGTTCTTCCTCGCCGCTTCCAAACAGGCCGTTTTCCCCTGCATGGGGGTTGATTCCGCAAACAGCAATTTTCGGCTGTTCGAATCCGGCTCTTGTCAATGTATCATGTGCGAGACGGATGACTTTATAGGTCCGCTCCGGCGTAATCGACTGAATCGCCTCGATCAGCCCTTGATGCGTTGTCAGGTGAATCACCTTCAGCTTTGGCGAAGCCAGCATCATGCTGTAGTCTGTTGTATTCGTTAAATGAGCGAGAATTTCCGTATGCCCCGGGTATCGGTGTCCGCCTTTATGCAGCGCCTCCTTATTTAACGGCGCTGTGCAAATCGCTTGAATACAGCCTTTTTTAGCGAGCTCAACCGCTTTTTTCACGAAATGGAAAGCGGCGTTTCCAGCTTCAGCCGACACCTTTCCGACAGGCAGGTTTTCAGGCAGCAGTTCAATATCGAGACAATCGATCTTTCCATGTACAAAACCGCCCTCGTCCGGATGCCCGACCTTGTTAATAACAACCTCTGATCCGATTTGGAAGGCGGCTTTTTTCAGCATTTTCATATCGCCGATGACGAGCGGCCTGCACATATCATACACTTCGCGGGACGTGAGGGCTTTTACGATAATTTCCGGACCGACGCCTGCCGCGTCGCCCATTGTAATGCCGATAACCGGTTTCTTCATTGTTTATCCTCCTTGTAGCTTGATTGCCGCACTTGCCATCACCGAACGCGAGCCAAAATTTCCGGCCTTTGTCACAATGTACAATTCTTCACCGGCTGCTCCCAGCGGAATGCCGGGCTCTACTTCGTCCAGCAATCGTATCTCATGAATCCGAAGCTGATGCAGCACTTGATATGCCGTGTCACCTCCGGTTAAGAACAGCCGTTTCACATGAAAAGCTTGAATCAGCTCGCCCGCAAATTCGCCAAGTGCACCGGACACCGCATTGCTCGTTTGAACTGGGGTGAGTCCGCGGCTTTCACCAATCTTCTGTGTCTCTGCCGCATTGTCTGAGGTGCAGAGGACGATGTGTTTCGAACGGCGCTGGACGTCCGCCGCCCTTTCCTTCAGCCGTTCGAACTCGTTTCTTTTCTCAGCTCCGCCGCACAGCACGCGCTCTGATCTCATTTCAATTTTTTCAGCCGCACGTCCGGCGAATAGTTCGTGAAGCTGTTCCCTCCCCGTCCGACTCATGCTTCCGACGACAAACATGATCGGCTGGTCGGAAGACGGAACGGTTTGACCGAGCTCCCTTTCTTTCAGATTGAACGCTTTGGGCAGACAGCTCATCAAGCCTGCCGAACCGGCCAAAATGATAGAATACGGCAAACTCTCCAGAATAAGCGCCAGCCCCTGCAGATCGGATTCGTGAACCGAATCGGCCGTCACATATGAAATCCCCTCCGCCCGAAAGCGTTCCAGCTTGTTGCGGACATGCCCGTGTCCGCGGCGGATGTCTTCATATGATAAATGCCCGCTCTTATTTCGAGTCTGCTTTTCTATTAATCTTTGAATATTCGACTCGGCTACAGGCGTTTTCGGATCGTTTGCCGCTTCGGTTTCTTCAAGCTTTACGCCGTTCACATAATGGATGCCGCCGATAACCTGGCGTCCGTTTTGAGGGTAGCCGGGAGCGATCAGCACAAAGTCCGGCTGAAACACTTCGTACATCGCTTGAAGCTCGGCTCCGATATTTCCTCTCATCGTGCTGTCGATTTTTTTGTAGACGATATCAAACGATTGCCGGGAGATGTGTTCACTGATGTTTTTCACAGTCGCCTTCGCCTCTGCGGCTGGCAGCGATCTGCTGTCCGTATTGAAAATAACGACGCCTTCCGTTTCCCGTCTGGTGAATTCGGCGTCGAGTTTGACGGAAACATCCATCCCGTAATGAACAAGCTGACCGCCGCAGTCGTTCGCTCCCGTCAAATCATCCGCGATGATTGCAATTTTCAAATGTCTTCATCCTTTAGTTGATTAGTTTTCGATAGATGTCTTTTATATTTTCCAGACTGAGCGGTTTCGGATTGTTATGAAGCAGGCGCGTCACTTTTGAAGCTGAGTCGGCTAAATCGTCCACGTCGCTTGCGGTTACGCCGAACGCTTTTAAATCCTGAGGAATATTCAGCCGCTCCGTCCACTCTCTTATTTTCTGCACAACGGCCTCAGCCGCTTGTTCGGCGGTCAAATCAGATGCAACGATTCCCATTGTTTCTGCCGCAAGAGACAGCCGTTCTGTAATGGCATCCATATTAAACTCCATCACATGCGGAAGGAGCATCGAATTGGCGACACCGTGGGAAATTCGGTATTTCCCCCCAAGCGGATAGGCGAGGGCGTGAACGGCAGCAGTACCGGCAGCCGTCAGCGCCATTCCGCCATACGTCGAACCGAGCAGCATGTTTTCTCTCGCTTGTATCGATGAACCGTTTTCATATGCTTCCACAATACTTGCCGAAATCAATCTGATGGATTCTAAAGCGAACATATCGCTGATCGGGTTTGCTTTCGTCGAAATGAACGATTCAAGCGAATGAGTGAATGCATCCATTCCGGTAGCCGCCGTAATCGGTTTTGGCAATCCAAGGGTGATGACCGGGTCAAGAATGACAAGTTTCGGCAAAAGAAGCGGACTGACGATGCCGACTTTCAATTCCTCTTCTGGAAGCGTAACGATCGCGTTCGGCGTCACCTCTGCGCCCGTCCCCGAAGTACTCGGAATCAGCACGGTCGGGATTCCCGGCTTTTCGACCAAATCTGTCCCGAGCAGCTCCTCGACCTTTTTTGAATTCGTTTGCAGCACGGACAATATTTTCGTTCCGTCCAAAACGCTGCCTCCGCCGATTCCGATGAGAATGTCGTATCGTTTCTCACGGATGCCTCTAAATACGTCTTCAATATTTTGTACGGTCGGTTCCGGCAATATGGCTGTGCAAACATCTGACTGAATGCCGATCTCTGTAAGCTGAGCCTGTACCTCTCCGATCGCGCCGAGCTTGACGATCGACGGCTGGGTAATAATCAGCGCCCTGTCCGCCTTCGGTACAATCGTTCGCACATGATCTTTCAGCCGGCGGATGGAATGTTCACCTGCAACGATATGACCGGCTGTCCGAAATTGATAATTCGCTGGCATTCTTGAAACCTCCCTATTTTGATTGATAGGAAGCAACCATTTTTTCGACCTCCAAAAGCGCCGGACCGGTCAGTTCTTTGACGGGCGCTTTCGGCGGGCCTACAGGGATCGAATAAAGCTCAACCGCTTTTTTCAGTGCCGCCGGGATCGTACCTAAACGAAACGTATCGCGAAGCGGCTGAAGCTCCATCTGGGCAGCCTCCGCCTTTTCAGTCTCACCCTCTGCCCAATGGTGGTAAATAGACGTTACGATATCCGGAAGCATATTTGCTGTTGCTGCGACTGCTCCCGCTCCTCCCGCTTGAAGCGTTTTCAATATGAGCGAATCGGTGCCTGCAAAAACGGAAAAGTCGTCATTTTTCGTCTGCTCGATATACTGTTGTATGTTTTCAAAGTTTCCGCTGCTGTCCTTAATTCCAACGATATTGTCCACTTTTGCAAGCTCTGCCACTGTTTCTGGTTCTAAATGGAAACCTGTTTTTGAAGGGATATTGTACAAAAGGATCGGAAGTGAAACGGATGCCGCGATTGTTTTATAATGCACCGCCGCTTCTTCCTGTGTCGGTGGAATAAAGAATGGCGTGATGACCGACAGCGCATCTGCTCCAAGCCTCTCTATTTCCTTAGAAAGCCAGATCGCTTCTTCTGTGCTGTTTCCTCCGCTCCCTACCATGACGGGAACGCGTTCGGCCGTTTCTTGAATGATGATTTCTGCAACTTTCAGCTTGTCTTCGATGTTGAACATATGAAATTCCCCGTTGGTACCCAACGCAAAAAGCCCGTGTACATGAGCATCGATCAAATGGTTTGTCAGCTGTTTCAATGCCGATTCATCAATGCTTTGATCTTTTGTGAGCGGTGTCAGCATAGCAGGATAAATCCCCTTTGGTACGAATCCCATTATTGCCTCCCCTTCCTATAAAGCGTTTTCAAAAATGATTATATACATAAATGTTTCAATAATCAACGGTATTTATCTAAATATTTTTATTTGTTGTTGCATATTAAAACAAAAAATAAGACACCGGTTTAGCCGGTGTCTTATCAATCTGACGATTTCAATTTTCTCCAAAGCGTCGTTCTGTTGATGCCGAGCCTTTCCGCTGTTCTTGTTTGATTGTTCCCTTCTTCGGCATAGATCTTTTGAATGATCCTTTTTTCGATCTCTTCAAGCGTTCCGGATAAATCGATGTCTTCTCTTTCTTCCTCGTTCAAGCGGCTCAGGACCCGTTCGGCGTCAGTCTTCTCGATATATACGCCCTGCGCTTCAAGGACACAGTTTTGGACCGTTTTTCTCAATTGGCTGAGGTTGCCCGGCCATTTCGCTTCTTCAAGCAGAACACCAGCTTCGTTTCGAAAGCCGACGATTTGTTTGCCGAATGCCTCATTGCTTTCCGCAATAAACAGATAAGCCAGATGCAAAATATCCTCTTTTCTTTCGGAAAGAGGGGGAACGTCCAGTTCCAAATGACAAAGCGCATCATATAAATCGCTTGAAAATTCCTCGGCGCGCCTGCGGGAAGAAGAAACGATCAGCCTCGGCCCATCATACGGTTCGCTGATCCGCCTGAGTAAAAGCCGTTGCGAGGACGGCGGCATGCGATCGACTTGTTTGATGTATAGCGTTCCTCTCCCTGAAAAGAATTCTTCGCTTTCACAAGCCTGTTCCCATTCTGCTTCAGACAGCAAACCGGCATCGATTTTTCGAAACGGCTCATGCTTGTCCTCCCCCTTCATATGGATCAGCCCGGCCAAGCTCTCTTTCCCTGAGCCGGGCGCTCCATTGATCCATACGGGTTCCCGCCTTGCCGAGAACAACTCTGCTTTTTTCAGCACCTTCTGCATCGTTTCGTTCCTTGATGTTTCCATATAACTCATCCGCAAAGGAGAAAGAATCGTTGCCCCGGGCAAAGAAGAAACGCGAACATCTTTTGCATTTTCCGCGGTAAATACGGTCAATGCCTCGTCTGATACGAAAAACCTGCGCCCCGTGATATTCCATGTCCGCCCATGCTTTCGGAGTCTAAAATGGATGACTCCCTTCTTTTCCGCTTCCCCGATCAGCTCTTCCAGATTATCCAGCAAGCCGATATGTTCGGCAAATACGCCGTTTTGAAAAACCGGCCGCAATGTCTTGTTGTATACTGCATAACCGGTCTCGGCCTTTTGTAAAATGTGATACGGCACAGCGTACTTCTGCTTGATGCTCTCTAAAAAGGAATACAGTTTTTTAGCGTATGCAAAAGCTTTGGCAATGCTTTCTTTTCCGGATGTCAAAAGCAGTCCGTTTAAACCGAGCTGCTCTGCTTTCTCAATTGTGATCACATCGCCGATAATGATCTGATAGCCCTGTTCTTTGAGCTGAAGAAGCACCGGTTCAACATCGCGTTCGTCTGATACGGTGCAGGCGTCGATCCGAATATCCAAAATTTCGCACACCGCCGATGCGCCGTCGGCAATCATCGGAAATCCGACAATTGCCGCCTTGCCGGGATAGCCCTTGGCAAGCGTAAGCACACGCAGCATATCGTATCCCGACACTTCGATATCCACAACCGGAATGGAAACTTCTTGCTGGATCAGCTCAGCGGTTCCACCTCTGCTGATAATCAAATCAGTCCCGTTTGCTTCCGCTTGTTTCGCCAGCTCCACGCCCTTCTCTAAATCTCCGGAAGCCGCCTCGAATTCAAAATTCTCGCCGCCTGCCACTTGAACCATCAGCTCTTTCAGTCCTTCATATGGAGCAATTGCCATCACTTTCATATTCGATCACCTTTTGTTGCAAATTTAAACACATTATCACTATACCAAAAGTCAGAAATATTTGGAACCGCAAAACGAAGGCAAAATAAAAAGGCTCCATTACGGAAGCCATTTCCCCCCCCATGCGGCCATCTCTTTAAAAATGCTGTGGAACTCTTTACCTTTTTCTGTTAATTTATATTCTACAGTAACAGGAACCGTTGGGAACACCTTCCGGGAAATCATGCCGCTTTCTTCAAGATGTCTTAATGTGTCAGTTAATCCTTTCGTGTTGACGTTTCCCAAGTTCCTTCTGAGCTCGTTGAATCGCCGCTTGCCCTGAATGAGTTCGGCGAGAACTAAAAATGACCATTTACCAGAGAAAATTTTCAATACATCCTGAATTAAAGAAGAGCATTCTTTATGATCGACAGCTGAATTCATAGCAATTCCTCCATTGCCTCATAGCCAATTTTGACTTGATCCTACCATATGGACATCAGAGCATTCAAGAAAACGATCTTACGGTTTATTTTTATAAAGCATGTATAAAAAAATTGCGTTCTTGTGGAGCCTTCCGGCGGTTGCTATGGTTATATCAAAAGGAGGAAAAACATGAAAAAACAATACGAGTCTTTATTCACCCCGTTTACTTTTAAAAACGGAATCCAATTGAAAAATAGGATCATCATGCCGCCAATGGGGCATTCATCCTCATTGCCGGGAGGATTCATTTCTGACGACGAACTGGTCTATTATGCCGCGCGGGCGACAGAAGTCGGGATGGTCATCACATCTGCGACAACCGTACAGCCCGGAACCGGATTTCCAGGCATCCCCGGAGCTGAGAACGATGATCAAATCCCTGGACTAACCCGGCTTGCAGCCACTTTAAAGAAACACGGAGCAAAAGCAATCCTCCAGCTCTTCCATCCTGGAGCCAAAGGTATAGAGCGGACGGTCAGCGCCAGCGCCGTCGCTCCGAATCAACCGAATGCACCGGTGCCGAGGGCGCTGTCTGAGCAAGAAATTCAAGACCTTATCCATTCTTTCGGCCAGACGGCGCGAAGAGCGATAGAAGCCGGGTTTGACGGAGTCGAAATTCACGGCGCAAACGGGTTTCTCATCCATCAGTTCTTCTCTCCTTATTACAACCGGCGCAATGACGGCTGGGGCGGCACTTTAGAGAAACGGATGAGATTTCCGCTTCAGATTATAGAAGAAATCAGACGCGTAGCGGATAGCTGCCATAAGCCGTCCTTTATCATCGGCTACAAGTTTTCGCCCGAAGAGCCGGAAACACCTGGAATCACAATGGATGAAACGTTGTCTTTCGTCAATGTACTGCGGGAGCAAGGATTGGATTACCTGCACGTATCACTGGTTGATTTCCGGTCCTTGCCGCGCAGGGGTGCAGACAGATCCCGCGCAAGGATGGAACTGATCAAAGAAGCCGTCCAAGACCGTCTCCCACTGATCGGAGCCGGGCAAGTACACACACCGGAAGACGCCCTTCAAGCGCTGGAAACAGGAGCCGATCTCATCGGAATCGGGCGGGGTCTCCTGATGGATCCGGAGTGGCTACAAAAAGTTCGAGCCGGAAAAGAGGACGATATTCAAACAACCCTGTCAAGACATGATCAGCGGAAGCTCGCAATTCCAGATGCCTTTTGGGAAAGTATACCGATGTATATTGATTTCAGCGATTGACGATTCCCGCTTATACAGACTATAGATTCATATAAAAAAGGTGTCTTTCCGCTTAAAATCGGTGTCATTTGCATAAAAATGTATAGGAAAAGAGGAACTTAGACCAGTTGAGTCCCAGAGATGAGTATATTAGAATGATGGTAATTCAATATCGTCGGGATTGTTACTGTCTAAGCAGGCAAGACCTAAAATGTGTGAAGGGCGAAATCTATCTTTTGCCTATATGAACTTGCACATTTTAGGTCTTTTTTCTGTTCTTCAGGACAATGCCGCAGTTAGGAGGGATGATTGGGAACGTTCATGTTGTCAGAAGCAATCTATTACATATTGAAAAAGGGAGGAAATATTGATGAACATCAAAAACATTGCTAAAAAAGCGTCAGCCTTAACCGTTGCTGCGGCACTGCTGGCCGGAGGTGCGCCGCAAACCTTTGCAAAAGAAACGCAGGATTACAAGAAAAGCTACGGATTTTCTCATATCACAAGACATGACATGCTGAAAATTCCCGAGCAGCAAAAGAGCGAACAATTTAAAGTTCCTCAATTCGATCCGAAAACAATCAAAAACATCCCTTCTGCAAAAGGGTATAACAAAAATGGAGAGCTGATCGATTTAGACGTATGGGACAGCTGGCCGCTGCAAAATGCCGACGGGACGGTTGCTACATACCACGGCTACAATCTTGTTTTCGCGCTGGCGGGCGATCCGAAAGACGTCGATGACACATCCATCTATTTGTTCTATCAAAAGAAAGGCGAAACTTCTATCGACAGCTGGAAAAACGCCGGCAGAGTGTTTAAAGACAGCGACAAATTTGTTCCAGACGATCCGTACCTCAAACATCAAACACAGGAATGGTCAGGTTCTGCCACGCTGACAAAAGACGGAAAAGTCCGACTGTTTTACACAGCTTTTTCCGGCACGCAATACGGCAAGCAGACGCTGACAACAGCTCAGGTCAATTTCTCTCAGCCGGATTCGGACACGCTCAAAATTGACGGTGTAGAAGATCATAAATCGGTCTTTGACGGCGCCGACGGCACGGTATACCAAAACGTTCAGCAATTCATTGACGAAGGAAACTACAGCTCCGGCGACAACCATACGATGAGAGACCCGCATTATGTGGAAGACCGCGGCCATAAATATCTCGTATTTGAAGCCAATACGGGAACAAAAACCGGCTACCAAGGAGAAGACTCCCTATTCAACAGAGCCTACTACGGGGGCAGCAAGAAGTTCTTTAAAGAAGAAAGCAGCAAGCTGCTGCAAGGTGCGAACAAAAAGAACGCTTCGCTGGCTAACGGCGCTCTCGGAATCATCGAATTAAATAACGATTATACACTGAAAAAAGTCATGAAGCCTTTGATCGCCTCCAATACGGTGACAGATGAAATCGAACGGGCCAACCTCTTCAAAATGAATGGAAAATGGTATCTGTTCACAGATTCAAGAGGATCAAAAATGACAATTGACGGCATCGGTTCAAAAGACATTTATATGCTCGGCTATGTATCAGGTTCATTAACCGGACCATTCAAGCCTTTAAACAAATCCGGACTTGTTTTGCATATGGACCAGGATTACAATGACATCACGTTTACTTATTCACACTTTGCCGTACCGCAGAAAAAAGGCGACGAAGTCGTCATTACAAGCTACATCACAAACAGAGGGATTTCGAACGAGCATCACGCCACGTTTGCACCAAGCTTTTTGCTGAAGATCAAAGGATCAAAAACATCCGTTGTCAAAAACAGCATCCTTGAACAGGGACAACTAACGGTAAACAAATAAAACGAACGAAGGAAAATGCCGGTGAACATCGGCATTTTCTTTCGTATGTCATCTTAGAATAAAGCGGGGAATTTTCTTGAAGAAGGCAGTATATAAGCGGATCAGCATTTTAACTGTTTGTCTTGGAATCTTCATCATGATATTTCTTTCAGTCCGGGAAACAGAAAAAAAGGGAGAATCTCCGGATACACCGGAATATCGTGCAGCTTTCCATTTGACAACCCCTGACAAATGGAAAAACGACCCTCAAAAACCCGTCTATTTCAATGGAGAATATCATTACTACTACCTCTATAACCGAGACTATCCGGACGGCAATGGAACAGAGTGGCGCCACGCAGTATCAGATGATCTCGTCCACTGGCAGGATAAAGGGGTTGCCATTCCGAAATATACGAATAAAAATGGCGATCCCTGGTCCGGTTCTGTCGTTGTCGACTCAAAAAACACAGCCGGCTTCGGCAAAGGGACGATCGTGGCGGTTATGACGCAGCCGTCGGCCAATGACGGGAAGGAAGAGCAATTTTTATGGTACAGCCAAAATGGAGGAAAAACATTTAAACCTTACGGTGAAGAGCCGGTCTTGCCTAATCCGGGCACCGTCGATTTCAGAGATCCGAAAGTGATCTGGGATGAACAGGATGATAAATGGGTGATGGCGCTGGCTGAAGGAACGAAAGTCGGCTTTTACGAATCGCAAAACCTTAAGGAATGGCGTTATACAGGTAGTTTTCAAACAGAAAATATCGGCATCATCGAATGTCCGGATCTGTATAAGATGCGGGCGGATGACGGAACATATAAATGGGTTCTTGGAGCAAGCGCCAACGGGAAAGGGACCGGCAAGCCGAATACTTATGCATACTGGACAGGCAGCTTCAACGGCAACGAATTTACGGCAGACGAAGCAGAACCCCAGTGGCTTGATTACGGATTTGACTGGTATGCGGGCGTGACATTTGAGGACGGCGAAACGAACGATCCGTACGAGAAACGCTATGCTTTGGCGTGGATGAATAACTGGGATTATGCAAACCGGACGCCAACATGGAAAGACGGTTTTAACGGAACCGATTCGATCGTCCGGCAAATTCGGCTTAAACATAAAGGCGGAGATCGATACAGCCTCGCCTCTCATCCAATCGATCAATTGGATGAATTAACCGAATCTGCCGATGAATTGGATCGCATCGAAGTGAACGGATCAAAAACGCTGCAGATTAAGGGGAATACCTATCAGCTTGAGGCAGATATCTCTTGGGACGACCTTAAAAATGCGGGTTTCAGGCTCAGAGAATCCGCGGACCGAAAACGCCATATCGATGTTGGAATTTCGGCTGAAGGCGGATATTCTTATGTGAACAGAGGATTTACGGGACAGCCTGACAGCACCCGCACCTATTTGGAAAGCAAAGCACCGTTTGATCCGGAAAAAAAACGGGTCCATTTCACAATTATCGTAGATCAAAACACTGTCGAAGCATTTATTGATGACGGCGAAACGACGCATTCAAACCTTGCATTTCCCGACATGAATGATACAGGCATCACACTCTTTAGCGAAAATGGAACGGCCGTCTTTGAAAATCTTAAGATCAAACATTTGCGTTCAATCCGCGATTAAACAACACGGGCGGCCAAGCGGCCGCCTTTTTTTGTGAAAGCGAATCATTACGCTCACTCTCCGAATACGACTAAAGTGTTCACAAAAAAACAAGGGCGGCAAATGCCAAACCCTTGTCTTGAAAACGCGCTCGGAGGGATTCGAACCCCCGGCAGACGTGGTACCGGAAACCACCGCTCTATCCAGCTGAGCTACGAGCGCACAATATGATTTTTTAACGTCAGCAATTCATATTATAAGGGCTGTTCTTTAAAAAGTCAATCACAATCTCCTGCTCGAAACAAAAAACCCGCATCATCATGATGCAGGTTTAGATAATACGGAAGCTATAATCTTTTGTTCGATTTCTTCATTTACTTCGTCCGTTGTTTTGACAAGGCAGATAATGCCGTCAATAAAAGGCCAAATGAATAATGTAATCCAGCCGAGAAGCAACATGGCTACAGCGTAGCCTTTTCTCTCGTCCAGATAAAATCTGTGAGCGGCAACGCCTCCGAGAAACCACCATAAAAGAAATACAATCAGCTTCGATTTCTTCTTATTTTGCAGCTCTGAAGCCACGACAAGCCTCTGCTGATCTGTCAGGTTACTCTTGTCCAAGTTCACATAACCCATAATTGATTTCCTTCTTTCCTATAAAATAAAATGAAGACCAATGGACTAATCTTAGACTATTGGACCTAAATTTTCTATACTTTTCTCTATAAAGTTGATATTTTGTTTGAGTTTCCTTCAAAATGGGAAAAATAAACCCAGTATGTCTTTTGGATGAAGGCGGCTTTTTGTTTGACCTTTATTGACCAAAAATGTATGATTAAACTACATACTTACCTTTTAAGGTGAAGGAGGAGCATTATGAATTTAATACCTACAGTCATTGAACAGACGAACCGCGGGGAAAGAGCGTATGACATTTACTCACGCTTGTTGAAAGACCGTATCATTATGCTGGGATCAGCAATCGATGACAATGTTGCGAACTCCATCGTATCTCAGCTTCTATTCCTTGAAGCCGAAGATCCAGAAAAAGATATCAGCATCTATATCAACAGCCCTGGCGGCTCCATCACAGCCGGTATGGCGATTTATGACACCATGCAGTTTATTAAACCGCAAGTCTCCACGATTTGTACGGGAATGGCGGCATCCATGGGTGCGTTCCTTCTTGCAGCCGGCGAGAAAGGGAAGCGCTACGCTCTTCCAAACAGTGAAGTCATGATCCACCAGCCGCTTGGCGGAGCGCAGGGTCAGGCGACTGAAATTGAAATTGCCGCGAAACGCATTCTTTCATTGCGCGACAAGCTGAACAAAATCCTTGCAGAGCGCACTGGGCAGCCGCTTGAAGTAATCGAGCGCGATACAGACCGCGACAACTTCAAAACGGCTGAAGAAGCAAAAGAATACGGCCTGATTGATAAAGTGCTTACACGCAATATCGACGCACAGAAGTAAACAGCCAAAAAGCTGCCGGAGTCACCGGCAGCTTTTTTTTACTCCAAATGGGTTGTCCCATTCGCTATATGTAAAGCTTCTATAAATCCTTCCACTTTTTCTCGAGGACAGGGTAGCGATAATCATTCATGTTCCCGATCAACTCCGCAGGGCTTGCCGAAGCATGAATCAGCTCAAGGTGCGATTTGTTCGAAAAGCCTTCTTGAACGCTGTATTCGAGCATTTTAAGAAGGGGTTCAAAATAGCCGTTCACATTGTAAAGTCCGATCGGCTTTTGATGGATGCCGATCTGCGCCCAGCAGAGCACTTCAAACAGCTCTTCAAACGTGCCGAAGCCTCCGGGCATCGCGATAAAGCCGTCAGCTAATTCACTCATTTTCGCTTTGCGCTCATGCATGCCGCTCACTTCGATCAGCTCCGTCAACTGCTGATGAACGATTTCCCCTGTAAAAAGGCCTTTCGGCATAACGCCGACGACTTCCCCGCCGTTTTCCAATACGGTATCCGCAATCACGCCCATCAATCCCATTCTCGATCCTCCGTAAACAAGGCGAAGCCCCTTCTCGGCAATATAAACGCCAAGCTCTGCAGCTTTCTTCTTGTACTCCGGGTCCGCCCCCATATTTGATCCTGAATATACGCATACCGTTTTCACTTTCGCTCACTCCAACTCCATATATTGATAAAAGCAATTAACATTGTACTATATATTGTTTGTTCCGTGTGCGACAATATAATTGAATTTCTAAACGGGAGTGTATAACTTATGACAATCACAGACGCGGAGCAATGGACAAAGGCATTTTACAGGGAAAGAGGATGGAGCGAATACGGACCTTTCATCAGGATGGGATTTTTAATGGAAGAGGCTGGCGAACTGGCGAGAGCGGTTAGAGCATACGAAATCGGAAGGGACCGTCCTGACGAAGCAAAACGGCCGGCTGCTGAACTGAAAAAAGAACTGATCGAAGAAATGGGCGATGTAATGGGGAATTTGATCATGCTTGCCGGCATATACGGTGTTTCATTGGAAGACATGATGGATGCCCATCGCTGCAAACTGACGGAACGATTTGCAGGAGAGCATCATGAAGATCAATGACCGCCTTTACGGGGAGGCAGATTTGGAGCCTGTGCTGACAGACCTCATTCGTTCAAAAGCCGTTCAGCGTCTGAAAGGGATTCATCAGGGCGGGGCCTCTTTTCTCGTCAATCCCGCATGGAACATCAGCCGCTGTGAGCACAGCATCGGAGTTATGCTTTTGATCCGCAGGCTTGGCGGAAGCCTGGAAGAGCAAATTGCAGGTTTGCTCCACGATGTTTCCCATACGGCATTTTCCCATGCGGCTGATGATGTATTTAACATGGAAAACGAAGATTACCATGAACAGATGTTTCGGCAATGGGTCAAGCAATCTGATATCTCCGGGATTCTGCATACATACGGATTCCATGATGAAGACATCTTATATGACGAGCAAAAATGGACGCTGCTGGAGCAGCCGGCTCCTTCATTATGTGCGGATCGCATCGATTACACGCTTCGCGACTCTTTAGCCTATGGATTTGGCGATCCGGTAGAGATTGGACGATTTTTAGAAACTGGATTGACCGTTGCTGAAGGCGAAATCTGCTGCACTTCGGCAGAGCATGCCGAATGGTTCGCCCGCCTTTACTATCAAGAAGTGATTGACTTCTTTATGAATCCCCTCAATATATATGCGCTCTGTACCCTCAGCCAAATGCTGAAAGAGGCGCTTGACATGCGTGTTATTGCGGGGCGCGATTTTTTCAAAACCGACACGGAACTGCTTGCGATGCTAAAGCAAAAAGCGCGCTTCCGGGAAACGCTGGTAAAGCTCAGCACAGCGAGCAAGCGCGTTAAACAAGGCGACGAAGGCGATTTTACTTTTCATCAAACATTAAAGGTGAGATGGATCGATCCAAAAGTCGCTGTTAACGGAAGAAAAATCCCCGCCTCCACACTTTCAAAGACGTCCTTCTGATGAAAGAAACGGCAATAGCCGCCATGAAAAAAGGCGCATATGTAAAAGCAGCCCAATAAAAGAAACCGCCTGCTTCAGTCCGGCCGAAACAGGCGGTTTTCTTGGTTATGTCACGTCAAATATTTGTTCAGGCCTGTCGACAAAATGCTTTTTGCCGATCTTATGAAACAGCCCTGTTTTATGAAGAAGCTCACGCGGCTGCTGCTGAAGACCCACGATCATCACTTTCCCGTTTTGCTGGTGGACACGGTTGACGATCGTCATCAGGCTGCCTTCTGCGGAAGAGTCCATGTAGTCTACTTTATTCATCAGCAGGATGAGGAGTTTTGGCGGGTGGCCTTTGTCCAAAATTGAATCCTCCAATGAATTCGATGAGCCGAAAAACAGCGGGCCTTCAACCGAATAGATGCTGACAGAGCGTTGAAAATGCTTTTCTTCCGCTGCAGCTGCCGACTGGACGATCGATTCAGACACATCTTTTTTAATGCGGAACGACTTGCTCATTCTGGCGATAAAGGTGATGATCGCCAGCAGGATCCCGGCCGCCACCCCAAACACAAGATCCTGCCAAACGGTTAAAAGAAATGTGACGACAAGCACGGCAGAGTCCGAATTTCTAATTTTCAAAATATTTATAAACTCTTTCCGCTCACTCATATTCCAAGCAACCACCATCAAAATCGGCGACATGCTTGCAAGCGGGATAAGGGAAGCGTATGGCGCAAACAAAAGCAGAACCAATAAAACGAACACACCGTGTACGATACCTGAAATCGGAGAAGCAGCGCCCGTTTTAATATTGGTCGCCGTACGGGCAATCGCACCTGTCGCCGGAATACCGCCGAACAGCGGTGCGGCGATGTTCGCAATTCCTTGGCCGACAAGTTCTTTATTGCTGTCATGCCTTGTCCCCTTCATATTGTCTGCCACCATCGCGGAAAGCAGCGATTCGATTCCTCCGAGCATTGCAATCGCAAGAGCGGGAGGCATCAGGTAAATGATTTTTTCCAATGACAACTCAGGAAATTGAAAGCTCGGCAAGCTGCGCGGAATTTCGCCGTAAGCTGATCCGATCGTCACCACCTGTTCGGGAAACAGCATCGTGGCCATGACCGTTGATACAAGCAAGCCTGCGAGCGCTCCCGGCACTTTCGGCAGAACCTTTGGCGTAAACAGCACAAAGAAGAGCGATACGACAGCCGTCAAAATGCTGTAAAAGCTGAGCGTATTCAGGTTGATGACAACCTCTCTCATATTCATATAAAAACTCTCATGCTTCTCGACATTTCTCAAGCCTAAAAACTTGGCGATTTCTCCGGTGAAAATAATCACCGCGATTCCGGCCGTAAATCCGATGATCACCGGCCGCGGAATAAATTTGATGATCTTGCCGAGTTTTAGCAGCCCTAATATGACCAGAATCACTCCGGCCATAAAACCGGCAATCAGCAGATTCTCAAATCCGTATTGGAGCACAATAGCGAACAGGATCGGGACAAAGGCCCCTGTCGGTCCGCCAATCTGGTATTTCGACCCGCCGAGAAGCGAAATCAAAATACCGGCGACAATCACTGTGTAAAGACCGTGTTCCGGTTTCACCCCCGAGGCTATAGCAAAAGCCATGCCAAGCGGAATCGCGACGACTCCAACGACCATTCCTGCTACAATATCTTTTTGAAACCGCTTAAGGCTGTATCCTTCAAATCTGCCTGAAAATCGTAACATTCAATCTATCCCCCCATTTGATCATCGCACTTCCGAAAGCGAAACGTCTTCACGTGAATAACCATCTTCAACAACATCCAAACGGCCGGTCTTTGGATCAATCACCAATCCGTGCACTGGAACGTCTGAAGACAAGAGCGGATGTTTCCGGATCATGTTCACACTGTGGCTGACGCTGTCTTCAACGCTGTCAAAGCCCGTCATCCATGTGTCCAAATCGATGCCCGAATGCTGCAGGAGTTCGAGACAGCCATCATCGACACCCCGCTGTTTGGCCTTTTGAAGGATAGATGAAGCGTTCAGGCTTGCCATTCCGCACTCATGGTGGCCGATCACGCAGACTTCTTCAGCCTGCAGCTCATAGACAGCCACAAGAATGCTGCGCATGACGCTTCCAAAAGGGTGAGAAACAACGGCTCCCGCATTCTTAATGATTTTTGCGTCTCCATTTTTTAAACCCATTGCATGATGGAGCAGTTCTAATAAACGCGTGTCCATGCATGTCAAAATCACAAGTTTTTTCTCAGGAAATTTCGTCGTTTCGTAAAACTCGTACCCCTTTTCCTCTACAAAAGACTGATTGTGCTTCAAAATGGAAGTTAAAATCGCCATTTTTCTCTCACTCCTTTTCATAGTCATATGACCTTGATATTGTTACAGCCGAATTATAGCACATGGATTTCCGCTTTGGATTCGAATCAAAAAATTCACTAAAAATGTACTGAATATTTTTAAAAATCTAATTTTATATCTTTCTAAAATAATAAAATGTACGCTGTTCTTCACCTATAAAAAAATAACTGGAAGCAAAATGGAATATCAAATATTTGGATTTATAGTTATAAAAATGCATTAAAATAAATTAAAAAACTGAAATAAGATTCTATGATTTTCTAAATAACGATAATTGAGCTGATAGTCCTGCGCTAGCTGGAACAATCTTTGATTTTTACAGAAACCGTTTTTCCTCTATAATGGAAGCAGATGATACGCGGAAGGAGAATGCAGATGAAACCGTTTGTATATGTCACAAAACCGGTCCCAAAAGAAATCGAAGAGATGCTCGCTGAACATTGCGAATATGAAATTTGGACTTCGCGCGAGCGTATTCCCAGAACGACCCTGCTCGAGAAAATCAAGGAAGCGGACGGCCTTTTGACCTCAGGAACAAAAATTGACCGTGAATTATTATCCAATGCACTGAAGTTAAAAATCGTCAGCAACAATTCCGTCGGCTATGACAACTTTGATATTGAAGCAATGAAAGAAAAATCGGTCATCGGCACCCATACGCCATATATTCTTGACGACACAGTCGCAGACCTTGCTTTCGGTCTGATCCTTTCCTCAGCTCGGCGAATCGCCGAGCTCGACCGCTACGTCCGCGAGGGAAAATGGACCAAATCAGAGGACGATGAAAGCTTGTTCGGATCTGATGTCCATCACCGGACGCTCGGCATCATCGGAATGGGACGAATCGGCGAACAAGTCGCCAAACGGGCGGCCTTGGGTTTTGATATGGAAGTGCTCTATTACAGCCGCAGCCGCAAACCCGATACAGAGAAAAAAACCGGCGCGGTTTATACGGGCTTTCATGAGCTGTTGGAGCGCTCGGATTTCATTGTTCTGGTCACACCGCTCACGGATGAGACATACCGCCTCATCGGCGAAGCAGAATTCAAAAAAATGAAACCGTCGTCCATTTTCATCAACATCTCCCGCGGTAAAACAGTTGACGAACAAGCGTTGATTCAAGCGCTGAAAGAAGGATGGATTAAAGGAGCCGGACTTGATGTATTTGAAAAAGAGCCGATTGAAAAAGACAATCCGCTCCTAAGCCTTTCCAATGTAACCCTTGTTCCCCACATTGGATCATCCACCCATGTCACACACGTCAACATGCTGAAAAGCGCCGTTCAAAACCTGATTGACGGTCTTCAGGGCAAACGGCCAAAAGATATAGTCAAAGAACTGAGATAACGCGCATCTTTCAGGCGCGGAACGTTTTGCCAAGCTCTCCTCCTAAGCCAAAATAGTGTCTGAAAAGATAAATCAAAGGTTCCCATTTTTGAGGATCGATGTGGTGTTCCCCTTTTAAAATCGCTTCATGTGCGTGCACATGAAGCACTTTTGTTTCAATGACGGCAAAATACGGGGAATGTTCCGGAATGCGAATGTTGACAGCTTCCGCTTCAATTTGAAGCGGGCAATCGGCGACTCTTTCAGGTTTCACTGCCAAGGAATCCGCGGCCGTAAATCCGCCGGCTTCAAATTTCTCCTTAAGGTAAGTAAAGCCGAGCCGCTTTTTTTCTTCCGGAACGAATCGTTTGCCGGTATAGGAAGCCAGCCGTTCTACATTTCTCCATAAAGATGAATCCGGCACATTGATAACGCATCCAGCATGCCTCTCTAAATTTTCCAATGCTTTACCTTCGGTTCCAATACCGAGTACGATCGAATCCCCGAGCGCCCAAGAAGATGACAGCGGGCTGAGATTCGTGGAACCGTCTTCGTTCATTGTGCTGAGTAAAATGACTGGTGTTCCGTAATATAAAATGCTTGGCTGAATAATTTTGCTGTTTTGTTCCATATGCGTCTCCTCCTTTTATGCTTTTATTGTAATTCTTCAATATTTCAATTAACATCGAAGTATCGATTGCATTTTAGGAGGAAGTGTAATGAACGTGAATCCAAATATCGCCGAGGTCGCCAAGCTTGTCACCGATCCGTCGCGGGCGGCGATTTTAACCGCATTGCTTGATGACCGGTATTATACGGCTACCGAGCTGGCCGGATATGCGGGAATCAAGCAGCAGACAGCAAGCTTTCACCTTTCCAAGCTGCTTGACGCCGAGATGCTGACATGCAGGAAGCAAGGACGCCACCGCTATTACAGGCTCAAAAACGGAAAGATTGCACAATCGCTGGAGACCCTGCTTAACATAGCGCCCCCTGCGGAAATTCGCTCTTTCCGGCAGTCAGCTGAAGATCGGGCGGTCAGAAAAGCGCGCACATGCTATGATCACCTGGCTGGATCGCTCGGCGTCACACTTGCGGATCGGCTCGTGGAGATGGGCGTATTGAAAGAAGAAGAGACGGCTTTTACAGTGACTGAAGAAGGGGAAGCATTTTTGAAAGAGCTTGGCATCGATGTCAGGGAAGTCAAAAAGAAACGGCGCTCTTTTTGCCATAAATGCCTGGATTGGAGTGAAAGACGGCATCACATTGCCGGCGCCTTAGGCTCCGCATTGCTCGATGCCTTCATCCGCATGGGCTGGATCGAGCGGCGCCCGCATACACGGGCCGTTGCAGTCACGCCCGCCGGCGCAAAGGAACTTTACCGCCTATTTCATATTTCCATTGAAAAGAACTGAAGAAATAGTTCTCGATCGTTTTCCGGCATTCCGGGAGACCAAATAGCATGCGGTTAGGAACCTGCGGCAAGCCGTTCACGTCCTCGGCTTTCATGGAAAATTTACAATAATATAATGATTTTTGGGCATGTTTTAAGGTACAATTCAAGATGATTGCAGACGGAATATGGAAATGAAGAAATGCGGCTGTTCAACCCCATGAAGGCACATTCTTCATGTTTATGTTATAAAGTCTAAAGACAGGGAGGACTTTATCCGTGAAAAAAATATTATCAACTCTTGCGCTTGGGTTTGTTCTCGCGCTGGGCTTTCTGGCGGGGAACCTTTTTACAAGCTCAGCTGAAGGGCCGCAGGCAGAAAAAGGCGGCACCGTTCAGTCAAATGAAGTCATCAATACATTTGAAGGTGTTGCCGACTATATTGTGAAATACGGCAGGCTGCCTGACAACTTCATCACAAAAGCCGAGGCGTCAAAATTAGGCTGGGATCCGCAAAAAGGCAATCTGGCAGAAGTAGCGCCTGGAAAAAGCATCGGCGGCGATATCTTTCAAAACAGGGAAAAGCTGCTTCCAGATGCATCCGGACGCGTATGGAGAGAAGCCGACATCAACTATACATCGGGATTCCGGGGGTCAGACCGGATCGTCTATTCTAACGACAGACTGGTTTATAAAACGACTGACCACTATAAAACGTTTACGAGAATGAGATGATCATATGAAACAAGTCACTTTAAAAGGAGAAAAGATCAGAAGTGTATCAGATCTTCACAAAGAATTAAAAGAACAGCTGGAGCTTCCTGACTACTATGGCGAAAATCTTGATGCGCTGTGGGATTGTCTGACCGGCTGGGTCGGCATGCCTTTGCTGATAGAGTGGAAGAATGTCGAGAAAAGCCGGATTTACTTGGGCGATCAAGCCGAGGCATATTTGCAGCTTTTTCGCGAAGCCGAAGAAACACTGGACGGCTTTCAGCTGAAAACAGAAGGATGAAACAGAAAACGAGCGGGCGCTTCAGACAGGCGTCCGCTTATATTAATTGATGCAGAAAATCGGTTCTTCAGTCAAAAAATGAATGAACGAAAATGGTTTGGAAATCTCCTGCATTCACATCCTCTTTCGTCAAACCGCCCCCTGTCTGCTTTGTGAAGTGATCCTTCGTCAAAATTAACTTTCCGTCCTTTATCAGCTTGGAAGCGAGCGGGTTTTTATTAAAAGGCGACGCCTTCTCATCGAAAATTGCATCCCGCACGCATGTAAGCACAGCTTCATCGATTGGCGTCAGCGAAAATGCATAGCCGATCTGCCACCCATCTCCCTTATCCATTTCAAGAAGGTAATCCCCTTTATCCGTCTTTGTTTCCCTGATACGGTAAGCTCCTGTTTTTGAGGGGACAGGTTCACCTGAGAACGGAACGGGTGCAAGCGGCAGGTTGATGCCGAATCCAGTGTCCAGCAGATAGGTTTCATCACCTTCCCGCAGAATTACGGCGACATGCGTTCCCGTCAGCGCCCACGCCTGCTCTTTTGCATTAAATACCGTTCCGCGGACCATGTGAACGGAAAAGCCGAGCTCTGTCAGCACATAGTAAAGAAAAGCGTTCAAATCATAGCATAAACCGCCCCTTTTATTGTTCAGCAAGGCTTCCGTCAGCTCTGTTTTCGTCATCGAAATCCGTTCGTTTCTTAAAACCGCGCCATTTTCAAATGGAAACTGCAAAGCCAGCAGCGATAAAAACTCGGGCAAGTCGGCAAATGTCACCTGCTGACCTGGCTTGTATCCAATCCTCTTAAACAGCGAATCGAGCATCGTCGTCATCGGTAATTCTCCTTCCGCTTATCAATGAGAAAAAGCCAAACCTCATAAAGGTTTAGCTTCTTTCTCTTGAACATATGCAGTCAGTGCATCAAGGGCATCTTGTTCATCGGATCCGTCAGCGATCAGCGTGACTTCCGATCCGGAGCTGACAGCAAGGCTCATCAGCCCCATGATGCTTTTGGCATTCACTTTTTTATCTCCCTTTTCCAGAAAAATATCTGATTGAAAACGGTTGGCTTCTTGAACAAACAATGCCGCTGGGCGCGCTTGAAGCCCTGTTTTTAAAAGAACTTCCACTTTTTGTTGAACCATACGATCTCCCCCATTCCCTATTTTAAAGAGACAGATTGTCCTGAACGCAGCTGCTCAGCTATTTCATCCAGTTTCCTAAGTCGGTGGTTGATGCCCGATTTGCTGATTTTTCCGCTCGACACCATTTCCCCGAGTTCCTTTAATGTTACTTCCTGATAATCAATGCGGAGCTGAGCGATTTCCCTCAGCTTTTCCGGCAGCGCATCAAGCCCGATTCTTTCGTCGATCAGCTTGATGTTTTCCACCTGCCGCAGAGAAGCGCCGATCGTTTTGTTTAAATTGGCGGTCTCGCAATTGACGAGCCGGTTGACCGAGTTTCTCATATCGCGCACGATCCGGACGTCTTCAAAGCGGAGCAGCGAATTATGCGCGCCGATCACATTCAAAAACTCGGTGATTTTTTCGGCTTCCTTCAGATACGTGATGTATCCCTTTTTCCGCTCAAGCGTTTTGCTGTTTAAATGGAACTGATTCATGAGCCTGCACAATGAATCATTATGCTCTTTGTACAGCGAAAAAATCTCGAGGTGGTAAGAAGATGTCTCGGGATTGTTGACAGAACCCCCGGCTAAAAATGCCCCTCTCATATAAGACCGTTTGCAGCATCGTTTTTTGACTAAGTCTTCGGAGATGTTTCTGGCAATGACAAAGTTGTCTCCGAGTATTTTCAAGTCCTCGAGAATCGGCTTGGCATTTTCGATCAGGCGTACGATGTAGACATTGTTTTTTTTCAGTCTCATTTTCTTTCGAACGAGCAGTTCAACGGAAACATCGTATTGTTTCTTCAGCAATGTGTAAATTCTTCTGGCGATGGCCGCGTTCTCGGTCTGGACGTCGAGAACCACTTTTCGGTTTGAGAAAGACAATGAACCGTTCATCCGAATGAGGGCAGAGAGCTCTGCTTTCGCGCAGCAATCCTTTACTTCAAGGTTTGTAAGTTCTTTTTTCGTTTCCGATGCAAATGACATATTATAGACACCCCCATTCCAAGGCCTGCTATTCTTTTAACAAATCAACAAGTAGCGAAGCGACTTTATGTGTATCATGACGGATCACGCCATTCTCGTATGTCACAATCTGATCTTTGATGACCTCAAGCCCCATCGCAGACAGATCATCAATATTAAACTGGACGGGCTGTGCCTGCTCCTTCGCATAGCGTTCCCGAATGTCGTCCGGGATTTCCTCATTGTTGACGAGGATCGTATCGATAAACGGACCGCCCATATGCTGGTTAAGCGCTTTTACATGGTCTGCCGCACTGTAGTACAGCGTTTCTCCCGGCTGGGTCATTACATTGCAAATATAAACTTTTTTTGCCGGGGCGTTTAATATCTCTTCCCTTATCTTCGGAACGAGAAGGTTCGGCAAGATGCTCGTATACAGGCTTCCGGGGCCGAGAATAATCAGGTCGGCGCCGCGGATCACGTCAATCGTTTCCGGAACGGGTTCGATTTTTTCAGGGGTTAAAAACACCCGTTTAATCCGCTTCCCGTAAGACGGAATCGTCGATTCCCCTGATATGATCTGTCCGTCATCCATTTCCGCATGAAGGACAACGCTGGTATTGGCCGCGGGCAGAACCCTTCCTCTCACATTTAAGACTTTGCTCATTTCAGTGACGGCGTGAAAGAAATCACCGGTTATATTCGTCATCGCCGCCAAAATCAAATTTCCCAATGAATGGCCGATTAAATCGCCGCCTTTAGAGAAGCGGTGCTGGAACAGGTCTTCAACAAGCGGTTCGACGTCAGACAGTGCAGCGAGGACATTTCTGACGTCCCCCGGCGGGGGAATTTTCAGCTCGTCGCGCAGCCTCCCCGAGCTTCCGCCGTCATCTGCGACTGTCACAATCGCCGTGATGTCTACCGGCTGCTGCTTCAATCCTCTGAGCAGTACCGAAAGGCCAGTTCCTCCGCCAAAGATTGCGATTTTTTTCTGATCTGCCATGCTATTTTCTGCTTTTCTTCTCGATGTCCCGGTGAGTAACATGAGTATAGTAGTCCTTTTTAAAATAATCGGCAAGGTATTCAGCCAGCGTCACAGAACGATGCTGTCCGCCGGTGCAGCCAATCGCGATGACAAGCTGGCTTTTTCCTTCTCGCTTGTATGACGGAAGCATAAAGCTCAGCAGCTCGGTCAATTTTTCAAGAAACTTTTGCGTTTCGTTCCATTTCATCACATATGAAGATACTTCCTGGTCTTTCCCCGTCAGCGGCCTCATGCTGTCGATATAGTACGGATTGGGAAGGAACCTTACGTCGAACACTAGATCAGCGTCGATCGGCAATCCGTATTTAAACCCGAATGACATCACATTCACAGTAAAGGTATGTCCGTGATCTGCCGCAAAATGCTGGACGATTTTTTCGCGCAGGTCTTTCGGCTTCATATCGGATGTATCATAGATGATTTGAGAACGGCCTTTCAGCTCTTCGAGAAGCTCCCGCTCCGTTTGGATGCCCTCAAGCGGCAGGCCCGTTGTCGCAAGGGGATGGGATCTTCTTGTCTCTTTATATCTTGAAACGAGAACCGAATCCTTGGCATCTAAAAATAAAATTCGCGGGGTAATCCAGGATGTTTCCCCAATTTCATCAAGCGCTTCAATCAGGCTGTCAAAAAACTCGCGGCCGCGCAAATCCATAACAAGGGCGACTTTGCTCATTTTTGAACTTGATTCCTTCATCAGCTCCAAAAATTTCGGCAGCAAAGATGGCGGCAGATTATCGACACAGAAAAAACCGAGATCTTCAAAGCTTTGAATCGCCACTGTTTTTCCTGCCCCTGACATTCCGGTTATGATCACAAGCTGTATATCATGGCCTCCATTCGCGTTCATGCTTCTCTCCCCCTCTTATGTTTATTCGCCTTGCGGGTCGAGGCGATAGGACAGCAATTCAAAGTCAGGCGTATACGTAAAGGTGCCGTGAAGCAGTCCTTTGCCTTTCAGCATAAAATCAAGAATATGGACGTCGCCCGGCGCCATCGGCAAGCTACCGACGTCCCCCGCCTGATGCCACCTGATGATGCCTTCTTCTGATTCTTCTACATGCTTGCCTGTATAATGATCGGCGACGAATGTGAACATCATCCATTCAGATACAACCTGATCATTTTCCTTTATGATAAAGGTGAATATTCCTTTCAGCTGCGGGTTCAGCACATACAGGCCCGTCTCTTCGCGGTATTCCCTGATAACGGCGTCCCTGACGGTTTCCCCGCTTTCCATTTTGCCGCCGGGGGCCACCCACCAGCCTCGTCTGGGCTTTTGCAGCAACAGGACTTTATCACCTGAAGTCAGCACACAATTCGTCACTCTTTGCAAAGTCTGTCACCCATCCTTTTATTCCTTCAATTCTTTTTTCTATTATACCGTTTCCTGTCCCCGCTCACAATGAACATGCAGTTCCGCCGCGAAAATCGCCTTTTCCCGGGCTGTTTTAGGCTTTTTCCGGGTAAAAACTTAATGAAACGGCTTTTTCAGCAAATGGAAGCGCTTGCGAAAACCGTTCTTTTATTCTATTTTACAGCAAAAACGACTGTTTCAATATTGAAATTTGAACAACTTGTGAAATTTGTAAAAAATTCTCTTTGCAGGAAAATAAGACAAAAAAAGGACACGGATAAGATCATCCGTGCCAATAAAATTCATTATAAAAGGGGGTCAATTACTATACCAATCATAACGAATAATTGTTTCACTGGTGTTACAGGCCGGTTAAATCATGATGACGATTAAAATGCGTTATTTTACAGCCTTTTCTTTCTCTTTCAGCTCTTCGATATAGTGCTGAACGCTCTGTGCGGCAATGCTTCCGTCCCCTGTTGCCGTTACGATTTGGCGAAGGGTTTTCTCGCGAATGTCTCCCGCAGCAAAAATGCCTTCGACTTTTGTTTCCATCTGTTCATTTGTCACGATGTAGCCCTCTTCATTTGTAATGCCGAGGTTTTTGAAAGGCTCTGAAAGCGGGAGCATACCGATGTAGATAAAGACGCCGTCAGTCCGGAACTCTTCTTCTTCGCCTGTGACCGTATCGACCAGTGTCACTTTGCCGACTTTTCCGTCTTGTTCATGAATTTCCTTGACCGTCTTATTCCAGAGAAAGTCGACTTTTTCGTTGTCAAACGCGCGCGCCTGAAGAATGCTTTGCGCTCTCAGCTTATCGCGGCGATGGACGATTGTTACTTTCGAAGCGAAACGGGTTAAGTACACGCCTTCTTCAACAGCGGAGTCTCCTCCTCCGACAACGACCAGCTCTTTGTTTTTAAAGAAGGCGCCGTCACAAACCGCACAATAAGAAACGCCGCGGCCGCCAAGCTCTTTTTCGCCAGGTACGCCGAGCTTCTTATATTCGGCGCCTGCTGTGATGATGACCGCGCGCGCTTTAAATTCTTTTGATCCCGCTTTGACGATCTTATAGTCTCCTTCATCGACGACTTCTTTAATATCGCCGTACGCATACTCAGCGCCGAACTTTTTCGCATGTTCAAACATTTTATTTGAAAGCTCGGGTCCCAGAATGCTTTCAAATCCCGGATAGTTTTCAACATCCTCCGTATTGGCCATCTGTCCGCCCGGAACGCCTCTTTCAACCATCAAAGTCGACAGGTTCGCCCTTGACGTATAAACGGCTGCCGTCATTCCCGCAGGACCTGCTCCTATAATAATGACGTCATACATTTTTTCTTCTGACACAATGTTCACTCCTTCATGAATCTTATGCTTGCAAGCAGTGCATTCCTGTTAAATAAGATTCCCTTCTTATAACTTCCTTACCCATATCCTATAAAATATCATGAATAATCGCTATTTTTTTGCTCACATAATAAAACAGGCTGAACAATGAAGTTCACACCTGTTTCTATAGATGCTCTTTTAATGTACGTTCATACTTTGAAAGCGTTCTGGGCGATATTTGGAAAATTTTAGCGGTTTCGGCTTTTGTCAAACGCTCCTGATGCTCCGTCTTCCAAATGTAATAGATCGCTGCCGCAAGCCCGCCGGCATTTTTCAGCTGAAGCCCGTAAGCCCTGATCTGCTGAATGACATGGAAAATCCAAAAGCACATGGCCTCCTGCTCCATCGCCGACTGATCCGCTTGTTCAATCGCTTTTGCAGTCCTGTAAGCAAGTAGCGCGTCTTTTGAATCAACGGCTGCACCGCTTTCCCCGTAAAGCACAAGTCTGACAAACTGATCTTCAAACGGCGTTTTTGCCATCTGTGAATCAAGCACCGCTTTCAGCTGGGCTTTTTCCCCTTTTCTTCCGCTGATATAATATGCGGCAAGGCGCTCCTCGAGCGGTCGCTGGACAGGTCTCTTTTCCTTCCGTTCTTTCCACGGCTCCATGCGGGCGTCATCCGGATACTCTTCCTGCATCTTTTTCCATACAGACCGGGCAAATTGAACGCGGCCCGTGTAATAAGCCGAGCAGGCGAGCCAGTAATAAAAGGTCTCATCCCCTTCAAATCCCATGCGGTAGAGTGATTTCAGCCATTTAAACCCGAGATCGTATCGGCCGACAAGGGCTAGCGTGGCACCGAGCTTATACCTTTGCTCAAAAAGCATCGGATAAATATTTGAAAGCTGTTCGGAAAGCGCCTCGACCTTATCGTCCCGTCGTTCATAGTGATAAAAAATAAGAAGATTGCAAAGCGCATGCAGGTTTCCATGACTTTTTTCCAAGACCGTAAAAACCGTCGTTTTGGCTTTCTGAACGTCCCCGGCATAAAAGTATGCGAGTGCAAGATTGTTATAAGCCGACCAAAACTCAGGGTAATCGGAAATAATTTCTTCAAGCATCGCGATCGATTCCTGAAGCTGTCCATTTTCCAGCAGTGATTTGGCCCGATCCTGTTTCAGAATCAGGTCGTCCTGATCGAACTGCGAATAGCCCTGATCTTCCTCTCCCATATCCAATAAATCAAGCAGCTCCGCATTTTCCTCGCTGAACTCGCCGTCCGGATCTTCCTTTAAATAAGTCTCCGCCGCTTTATAGGCCTCTTGAAAAAGACCGAGGTGCGCATAGTTGTTCGCTTTAAAATAGTAGCATTCAGTCATTTTTTCGTTGATGTTCTTCAGGATAAAGTCCAAAAGTTCGTTTGATTGCTGATAAAAGCCCATTTCCGTATAAATAACCGCAAGTTGGGACAGCATTCCCGTGTTTTCAGGTTCAAGAAAAATCGCTCTCTGTATGAGCTTGCTCGCGCGGGATAAATTTCGCTCTCTGTATGCTTTGAGCCCTTTATGATAAAAATATTGCCCATCTTGGAACAGCTGGACAATTCTCAAATCTTTATGATGTTCAGAAGTGTACTTTCCCACAGATACCCTCCATTTCAAACTATATACCGTGAGTAGTATAACATAGTTTCCAGCAGGCTTAACAGGCCAAAAACAAGTTTCGAGAAAATTCTCTTCATTTTCCACATATGGTTTTTTCACCATTTTATTCCGGACGTTTGGAGCACCAGGCCGGATAGGGCTTTCAGAAGGATGAAGATACTTTTTATATCGGAAGTACGCTTTTCATCTTAACCCGGGCAAAATCTTTTTTTAGCACTTAATGATGACGAATGTACGTTCCCATTGTATGATAATAGAAAGGGGGTTCACGAAGTGAAAAAAGGCGGATCAATAGAATTGACGCATTACTCAGAAGAACATTCAGCTGCGCTTCTCGAATTTGAGCTTCCTGAAGAACAGCATCGATTTACCGCTCTTCCGAAAGAGGCTTTAAAACGGACGGACGGCCAGTTTCCAATCGTAATTTTAAGCGAAGGCGAGCCTGTCGGATTTTTTATCCTCCATGCGACCGAGAGGGTAAAAGACTATTCGGACAACCCGGACGCCATGCTGTTAACGGCGCTATCCGTCGACAGAAAGCACCAGGGAAAAGGTTTTGCAAAAGAAGGAATGCTCAAACTTCCAGAGTTTGTCTCCAAGGAGTTCACCCATTGTCATGAAGTCGTGCTGGTTGTGAACGTGAAAAACACCGCGGCCCAGCACCTGTATGTTAAAGCCGGGTTTGCCGGCACAGGGGAAAGAAAAACAGGGCCGATCGGAGAGCAAATCGTGATGAAATTGAACATCAAATAGCTCCCCTACCGGGAAAACAACCAAAAGGCCAACCGCCTTTTGGTTGTATGCAGTGTGCTTATGATTCAGATCCTTCATGGCGCTCTTTCAAGACGCCAAGCACATCATCAAGCGGAAGGGACTGCTCCCTCAGCAAAACGAGCAGATGGTAAAGAAGGTCAGCCGCCTCCCATTTCAGTTCTTCAGGATCACGGTTTTTTGCAGCGATGATGACTTCCGCCGCTTCTTCGCCAACTTTCTTCAAAATCTTATCAACGCCTTCACGGAACAAATATGTTGTATATGCGCCTTCAGGCATTTCAGCCTGCCGTTTGGCAATGACGGTTTCAAGTTCATTGATGATGTCAAAGCGGCCGCCATCAGTCTGTCTGATATGTTCGCCGGGCGAGAAACAGCTGTAGCTTCCTTTATGACAGGCCGGCCCCGCCGGTTCAACAAGCACGATGAGCGCATCTTGATCACAGTCAAGCCTGATGTCTTTCACACGCTGAATGTTACCCGACGTCGCTCCCTTATGCCAGAGCTCTCCGCGCGATCTGCTGAAAAACCATGTCTCCTTCGTTTCCAGCGTTTTTTCAAACGATTCTTTATTCATATAAGCTAGTGTCAGCACTTCTTTGCTCGCTGCATCCTGGACAATCGCCGGGATCAAGCCGGCTTCATTAAATGTCAACTCGTCTGCCTTGATCATCTTACATTCACCCCGCGCTCTTTTAAATAAGCTTTTACTTCTTTTACAGATGTTTCTTTGTAATGAAAGATAGATGCGGCAAGAGCCGCGTCCGCCCGGCCTTCTGCAAACGCATCATACATGTGGTCCGCACGCCCTGCGCCTCCGGATGCAATGACCGGGACTGAAACGGCTTCTGACACAAGCTTTGTCAGCCTGCAGTCAAATCCGTTCTTTTCTCCGTCTGAATCCATGCTTGTCAGCAGGATTTCACCTGCTCCCCGCCGAACGGCTTCCTTCGCCCAGGAAACGGCCTCAAGGTTCGTTTTTTTCCGACCGCCGTGTGTATAAACATAGTACAGATCAGCTTCTGGATCGTATTTTGCATCAATCGCGACGACAATGCATTGAGAGCCGAAAAAGTCGGCGCCTTCCGTTATCAGTTCCGGCCGGAGAACGGCAGCCGTATTGACGGAAACTTTGTCGGCTCCGGCCCGCAGTATCGTTTTCATATCATCCAAACGATTGATGCCGCCGCCGACGGTAAACGGGATCGCCAGCTTGGCCGCCACTCTTTCAACGACATCAACCATCGTTTTTCTCCCCTCGTGGGAAGCCGAGATATCGAGAAAAACAAGCTCATCTGCGCCTTCATGATCATATACTTCAGCCAGTTCAACCGGGTCGCCGGCATCTTTCAATTCAACAAATTGTACACCTTTGACAACGCGTCCATCTTTTACGTCCAAACACGGGATGATTCGTTTTGTGATCACTTTGCCGCCACCCTTTCAAGCGCTTCAGCCACGGTAAATTGGTTGGTATAAAGAGCTTTTCCGACAATAGCGCCAGAGACGCCTTCCGAAGCGCGGGAAGCGAGCGCCTCAAGATCGGCGAGAGAACTGACGCCGCCGGAGGCAATGACTTGTTTGCCGGTTGCCCTGGCAAGCTCCACTGTACTGTTGATATTAGGTCCTGACAGCATACCGTCAGTCGCAATGTCAGTGAAGATAAAAACTTCTGCACCTTCATTTGCAAGCTCGCGGCCAAGCTCTTCCGCTCTAACGGAAGAGGTCTCAAGCCACCCTTCAGTCGAAACAAATCCGTCTCTTGCGTCAAGACCGATTGCGATGTGCCCTCCGTAGGCCTTCAGCATTTTTTTGACAAACTCGGTATTTGATACGGCAGAGCTGCCTAGGACCACCCTCTCAACGCCTTGCGACAAGTAGTCATACACGTCTTTTTCGGTCCTGATGCCGCCGCCGACTTGCACTTTAACGTCAAGCTTATCAGCAATGCTTATGACGTGGCCGCCGTTCACTTTTTTGCCTTCTCTTGCGCCGTCCAAATCGACAAGATGAATCCAGCTTGCCCCCTCTTCAGCAAACCGTGAGGCCATCTCCAGAGGGGAATGACCGTAAATCGTTTCTTTTTCGTAATCTCCCTGGATGAGCCTGACGCACTTGCCGTTTCTTATGTCAATGGCAGGATATACAGTAAACTCGCTCATTTTTTCACCTTCTGTTCTTGTGTAAACTGCTTGAACCGCTCTAAGATCAACATGCCGACCGTACTGCTCTTTTCCGGATGGAACTGGGCCCCGTATACATTGCCAAGACCGACGACAGCGGGTACACACACACCGTATTCGGCGCTTGCAAGCAAAGCTTCCTCTTCGATTCCGCTGACATAATACGAATGAACGAAATACGCGAATCCTTCTTTCGCTTTTGGCAAAAGCGGCGAGTCGCGGTGGACTTTGAGAAGATTCCAGCCCATGTGAGGCACTTTTAAGCGATTTCCCGCTTGATCACAGTCTTTCAGTTTAACGACTTTTCCTTTCAACAGGCCGAGCCCTTCTGACGCCCCGTGTTCTTCGCTTTCTTCAAACAAAAGCTGCATGCCGAGGCATATGCCGAGAAGAGGTTTTCCTTCGTTTGCGGCAGCTTGAATAAATGTTTTCAGGCCGGTCTCGGTTAAAATCTCCATTGCATCCCGAAAAGCGCCGACTCCCGGAAGGATATAGCTGTCCGCTCTCTTCAGTTCATCCGGATGCTCGGACACAAAATAAGGGGCATCAATCCGTTCAAGCGCTTTAGAAACGCTGTACAGGTTTCCCATTCCGTAATCTATGACACCGATCATTTACAGCATTCCTTTCGTTGATGGAATTCCCTTGACCCGCGGATCGATCAATGCCGCTTCATCAAGCGCACGTCCCAGCGCTTTAAAAATGGCCTCGATCATATGGTGTGTGTTCGTACCGTAATGAACGATGACATGCAGATTCATTCGCGCTTCCAGTGCAAACTTCCACAAAAATTCATGGACAAGCTCTGTATCAAATGTTCCGATTTTCCTGCTTGGGAATTCAGCTCTGAACTCGAGGTGCGGCCTGTTGCTCAGATCAATCGCAACCTGGGCGAGCGCTTCATCCATCGGCACCATGCTCGAACCGTAGCGTTTGATTCCTTGTTTATCTCCGAGCGCTTCCAAAAGCGCCTGTCCGAGACAAATTCCGATATCTTCCGTCGTATGGTGGTCGTCTATTTCAACATCGCCTTTCGCTTCAATTGAAAGGTCAAACTGCCCGTGTTTTGTAAATAAATCAAGCATATGTGTCATAAACGGGACATCCGTTTGAATATCCGCTTTTCCTTCTCCGTCAATATGAAAGGATAATTTAATATCAGTTTCATTGGTTTTTCTTGCCCGTTCGGCTTTTCTCATCAGTCTTCCTCCCGGTTTCTGGATTCAATTGCTCTTGCATGTGCTTCAAGCCCTTCCAATCTGGCAAAGGCCGCAATTTTCTCAGCATTCGCGCGGAAAGCTTCCCTGCTGTAGGAAATGATGCTGGAGCGCTTTTGGAAGTCTGTCACATTTAGCGGGCTTGAAAATCTGGCTGTACCGTTAGTCGGCAGGACATGATTAGGGCCTGCAAAATAATCGCCCACCGGCTCTGAACTGTAGCGGCCCAGGAAAATGGCGCCCGCATGTTTGATCTGTCCCAGCAGCGCATCGGGTTGAACTGTTAAAATTTCCAAATGTTCAGGAGCGAGCTCATTGATGACGGAAACTGCTTCATTCATCGTCTCTGTAACATAGATCAGGCCATAGTTGTCAATCGACTGCCGTGCAATCTCTTTTCTCGGAAGATGTTCGAGCTGTCTGTAAACCTCTTTTAAAACGGATTCGGCAAGCGTCTCTGAATCGGTGACAAGAATGCTCGATGCCATCGCATCGTGTTCAGCCTGTGAAAGTAGATCTGCGGCGATTTCCCGGTAGTTTGCCGTACTGTCAGCGAGTATGGCGATTTCACTTGGACCCGCGATCATATCGATATCAACCTGGCCGAATACTTCCCGTTTAGCCAAGGCGACGTAAATATTTCCGGGTCCCGTAATTTTATCGACGGGGGTAATCGTTTCCGTTCCGTAAGCCAATGCGGCAATCGCTTGGGCACCGCCCATTTTGTAAATCTCTGTGACGCCAAGCTCCGCAGCAGCAGCCAGCACTCCCGCCGACAATTTACCGTCTTTTCCCGGAGGTGAGGCAAGGACAATGCGGTCGACGCCTGCAACAAGCGCCGGAATGACATTCATCAGAACGGATGATGGGTAAGCAGCCGTTCCGCCGGGCACATACACCCCCGCTGAATCAAGCGGCGTAATTTTTTGGCCGAGCATCGTTCCGTCCTTGCGGTGGTAAAACCAAGATGTTGCGAGCTGACGCTCATGATATTCTTTAATGTTGAAAATCGCCGCCTGAATAATCTCGAGATCACGTTCTTCGAGCGCGCTGTATGCTTCCTTGATTTCCTCTTCGGAAACGCGAAAGCCGGCCACATCCGCTCCGTCAAATTGTCTTGTGAATGCGGAAACAGCTGCATTTCCGTTCTTTTTCACTTCTTCGATAATGCCGCGGACTGCTTTTCTTTGTTCCTCCGTTCCGGCGTCAATAGAGCGTTTTAGTGAAACCGACGTATTTCCGCTGATGGATTTGATCTTCATTTTGCTTTTTCCCCTTCCACAATAAGAGAAAGTCTTGAAGCCATTTCATCGATGACTGCGTCTTTCATTCGATAGCTGACAGGATTTACGATTAAGCGGGATGTGATGTCGCAAATTTTTTCAGTTTCAACTAGCCCGTTTTCACGCAAAGTCTGCCCTGTTGATACGATATCAACGATTCGGCCGGCAAGCCCGATCAGCGGAGCGAGTTCAATCGACCCGTTGAGCTTGATGATTTCCACTTGTTCTCCCTGTTCTCTGAAGTAGCTTGATGCTACATTCGGGTACTTGGTCGCAACCCGGGGCGCAACGGTGTCTGCCGCCGTCTCGGGCAGGCCGGCTACGGCAAGACGGCATTTGCTGATGTTTAAATCAAGAACCTCATAGACATCTCGTTCTTCTTCTAGCAAGACATCTTTGCCTGCGATTCCGACATCGGCCACCCCGTGCTCGACATATGTTGTGACATCCATCGGCTTAGCGAGGATAAAGCGAAGGTTTTCTTCAGGCACTTGAATGATCAGCTTTCTCGAATCGTCGAATTCTTCCGGGAGCTGATACCCTGCTTTTCGAAGCATATCGGCCGCTTCCTCAAATATCCGCCCTTTCGGCATCGCAATCGTCAATTCCTTACCCATGCTTCTCTTCCTTTCTGGCTCCGATAAAATAGGTCACGTTTTGAAAAGACTTTGTCATTTGATCAATATCTCCGATTCCCGCTAAGTCCTGCATGACGACTTTTTTGCCTTTTCTTCGTTCTTCTTCGGCAAATCTGATTGCCTCTTTTCTCTGTTCTGTGCTGAAGATGACGACATCGATCTTTTCTTGTTCTTCCGCCGGCTTCAATGCTTCCAGCAGCCTGTCAGTCCTGATGCCGAAACCGGTTGCCGGTGCGGGTGAGTCGAAGCGGCCGAGAAGCTGATCATATCTGCCGCCGTTTCCGATCGGAAAGCCGACGTTTTCAGCATAGATTTCAAACAAAACACCGGTATAGTAGCTCATATGGCTGACCATGCCTAAATCGAGCTTAATGTCGTCTGTGCAACCATAATCGCCGAGCGTCTCCCATAGCGTTTCAAGTTCTAAAACCGCACGTTTTCCTTTTTCAGAATCGACGATGGATGCCGCCCTGCTGCACGTTTCAATACCGCCCCTCAGCTCCAAAAGCTCCAGCAGCCTGCTTTTATCAATTGAGGATAAATTGAGGGATTTTACATGCTCCCGATAGCCGACATAGTTCTTTTCGTATAAATAGCGCCGCAGGACATGAGCCCTTTCTTCATTCCCTAAAACTTCCACAAACAAGGCGTCTAAAATACCGACATGGCCGATCGAGATTTTAAATGAAGTCAGGCCGGCATTTTTAAGCGAAAAAATGACGAGCGCAATCACTTCTGCGTCAGCGCTTGTCGATCCATCGCCGATCAGTTCAACGCCGACTTGCTCAAATTCGGCGGGGCGTCCTCCTTCACGCTCCTGTGCCCGGAACACATTTGCAGCATAGCCTACTCTGAGCGGATGATCGTCTTTATGAAGCTTTGAGGCCGCCACCCTGGCGATTGGAGCCGTCATATCAGGCCTTAACACGAGCGTCTGCCCCTCCTGATCAAGGAGTTTAAACAACTGCTGATCCAATATGGCCGACTGCACACCGACCGTATCATAAAATTCAAGGGCAGGCGTCTCCATGAACTGATACCCCCACAAAGCCATCACCTCTGTTAATGAAGAGCGCACCTTTTTCTTTGTTTCGTAAAGCATAGGCAGCGTATCCCGCATGCCATGCGGTTTTTCAAACATAAACATTTACACTTGCACCCCCATAACCGTTTGAAGGAAAATTCCGAATCCTTTAGTTCGCTAATATGATAATATGCTAACAGATAAAAGAATCAAAATCAACAGCCGCTCATAAAATAGACGCCTGCACCGTATGGGAAATGATAACTTTTATGTAATGAACATCTTGATGTTATAATATATATACGATCGCAAATCTTTGCCTTAACCAAACCAGCAACGGGAAGACAGGAGACTCAGAATGAAATTTTTCAAAACTCTTTTTTTTATTTTTTTCGTAGCAGTTCTTATGACCGCCGTTCTTATACTGTTTTCTAAAGATGCGTTAAGCCCGTTAGCCGAAATGTTGCACAGCAGCCATAAAACTGCTGCTGACAATGCGAATAATAAAGGAGAGCGTCAGCCGCTTGACGTTCCGCTGATCAACCAAATGGACCCGCCGAAGCTTTATAACGGCTGTGAAGTCGCCAGCCTGGCGATGATCTTAAACTACAGCGGATATAGTGTCACAAAAACTGAACTTGCCAATGAGGTGAAAAGAGTGCCTCTGCAATATGAAAACGGCTTAAAGGGAAATCCTAACGACGGCTTTGTCGGCGATATGGAAAACGGACCCGGACTGAGTGTCTACCATGGCCCGATTTACGATTTGGCCCATTCATACGCAGGTAATAAAGCGGTCGATCTGACGGGAAGTGAGCCGGGAAAAATTTATGAACAGCTGAATCAGGGCAGACCGGTTTGGGTCATCACCACTGTACATTTCACCCCAGTCAACGATATGGAAACATGGAATACACCGTCAGGCAAAGTCGATGTGACGTACAGCGTTCACAGTGTTGCCGTGACAGGCTATGATGAGTATTACGTTTATGTGAATGATCCGTACGGATATAAAAACAGAAAAACAGACAGAGAAAATTTTGAAAAATCATGGAAACAGATGGGCAGTCAGGCGATCGTGATCGCCGCCTAAAAAGGCAGATTAATCCCTGCCTTTTTTTAGTTCTTTCAGCCCTTATTAAATTAAGCCGCTTTACCCTTTTGATAAATCCAAAATACAGAAAACAACCTTTCTGCACATGTTTAATTTACTGTTTTTTCATAATATTCAAAATACTTGTTTACATTCAGCAAGCTCGCATATATGATAGTACCGAAATAGGTGTCTCATTTTATTACATAATGACCAGAAATCACTTTCATTTAAGGGAGACACACACCTGTTTCAAAAATATTTCTTGAGGAGGATGGAAATGATGAAGAGATTAGCAGGTACGGTTATTTTGTCAGGTTTGCTCGTATGCGGGTTTGGACAGGCTCTGCCTGAAAAAGCTTTGGCCGCCGAGGTCGTTCACAAAACGATCGTAGTCGAGAAAGGCCAAACGTATGACGGAAAAGGCAAGCGGCTGATTGCAGGTCCGGAGCTCGGGGACGGCAGCCAACGCGAGGATCAAAAACCGATTTTCAAAGTGGAGGATGGTGCAACGCTCAAAAATGTCGTGCTTGGCGCTCCTGCTGCTGATGGTGTTCACACATATGGAAACGCTTCCATAAACAACGTTGTTTGGGAAGATGTCGGCGAAGATGCCTTGACTGTCAAAAGCGAAGGAAGTGTCACGATAAACGGAGGATCGGCCCGGCTTGCCGCGGACAAAATCTTTCAGATTAATAAAGCGAGCACATTTACCGTGAAAAATTTTACTGCCGATCAAGGAGGCAAATTCATTCGCCAGCTCGGAGGCTCGACATTTAAAGCCGTGGTCAATATTGATAACTGTACGATTACAAACATGAAAGAGGCGATCTTCCGAACCGACAGCAGTACAAGTTCCGTTACAATGATAAATACAAGATACTCAAAAGTCGGTCAGAAATGGATCGGTGTGAAGCATGTTACGGAAAGAAACAATCATGAATTTTAACACTGATTGCAAATAAAGGCCCCCGCTCTTTATTCAGCGGGGGTCTCCAATCTTTTTTCCATTTCTTCTTTTGTATAGATCAGCCGCATCGGATTGCCGCCGACAAAAGCGCCCGGAGGCACATCTTTATGAACGAGCGTACCGGCGGAAATGACGGCGCCGTCTCCGATCTCGACGCCCGGGAGGATCGTCGTATTGGCTCCGATCATGACTTCATCGCCGATGATCACCTCACCGAGCCGATATTCTTTTATTAAATACTCGTGCGCCAAAATGGTCGTATTATAGCCGATTACGGTGTTTCGCCCGACTGAGATTTTTTCGGGAAACATGATATCCGGCATGACCATTAAAGCAAACGAGCATTTCTCTCCGATTTTCATCCGCAAAAACGTCCGGTACATCCAGTTTTTCATTCCAAGAAACGGCGTATAGCGCGCCGCCTGAATGACAATAAAGTTTTTGACTACTTTAAAAAACGGAACCGTCTGATAGATGTGCCATAAGGAATTGGCGCCGGACACCGGGTAGCGCTTCGTTTTTCTCAAACTTTCTCCACCCCAAGAATGTGAAGGAGGTCGCTCATTTGCTGAAGCATAAAATCAGGCTCGTGTTTGGCCAGGCTTTCTTCTCCCTTAATCGTCCATGCAACGCCTGCTGTTTTCGTTCCAGCATTCTTCCCGGCTAAAATATCGTGGTAATTATCACCGATCATAATGGCTTCTTCCGGACGGCTGCCAAGCTTGGAAAGGGCGAGCAAAACAGGCTCGGGGTCAGGCTTCGGCCGCTCGACGTCATCCAGCGTCACAACCGTCTCGAAAAAGGCATCAAGCCCAGTCAGTTTAAGCCCCATGATGACGGTGTCCCGCAGCTTTGTCGTGACGATGCCGAGCTTATAGCCTTCTTCCGCAAGGCGTTCAAGCGTCTCGTAAACCGTCTCATACTCGGTTACCAGTTCATCATGCATCTGATGATTAAATGTCCGGTACATGGTGATCATTTCTTCAGCCTTATCCTTTTGAATGCTTGAGAACGTTTCATAAAGGGAAGGTCCGATGAAAGCAAGAACATCCTCCCGTTTATAGCGTCCCGGTGCATAATGATCGAGCGTATGCAAAAATGAGGCGATAATCAGCTCATTTGTATTGATGAGCGTTCCATCCAAATCAAATAAAACCGTATTAACTTTCATACAAAGCTTCCTTTCTGCGAACGGAATAACCCGGCTTTCTCCAGAAGCGCGAAATCGCGATCGTCAGCAGAACCGCGGTCGCAAGCCTGATCAACAAAAGAGGCCAGACCGGAATGCCGAGCGGGATAAATACCAATGTATCTTCAACAACCGCGTGGCAGGCGACGAGAAAAATAAAAGCAAGCGTGACATCCCTTTTGCTGACGCCGTCTTCTTCGACCGCTTTGATCATAACGCCGGCCCCGTATGCAAGGCCGATCGTCAGCCCGGCAACCATTGTCATTGAGGTGTTCTCTTTCATTCCAAGCATTCTCGTTATCGGTGCAAACCACTTTGAAAAAGCATTCAGCCAGCCGAGGTCTCTCATATATTGAATGATGATCATCAGCGGTATTACGATGGCTGCAAGCTGAAGGACACCAAGACCCGCCTTGGTCACGGCTTCTAGCGCAATGTCAAACCAGCCGGAAGGAGCGGCGCTTTTCGCTGAGATTAAGCCGTATTTGGCCGCATCCTGCCCGCCATGCCAGACAAGGTTGATGATAATGGCCGAAAAAACAGCGAGACCGATGCGCACGAGCAAAATCAGCCATATTTTGATTCCGACCCTTGAAGCAACAGTCGACTCGATAATCAAGTTGTGGCAAAACGACAGCATAACCGCTAAAATAAACACTTCTTTAACGGTCAAATCAAGCGTTAAAATTCCCGCAATTCCGGCATACAAGTTCAGCATGTTGCCGAGCACAAGCGGTATCGCCGCTTCCCCTGACAACCCGAAAATCCCCATCGCCGGCGTGATCAGTTTGATCAACCAGTCCATCACCGGTGTATGCTGAAGAAGGCTGACAATCAGCGTGACAGGAAAAATCACTTTTCCAAGCGTCCACGTTGTTTTCAGCCCCGCCACAGCGCCGGCTTTTAAAGTTCCCTTCATTGTTGTCCTCCCCTTAGTAAAGTCGCTACATCTCCTGATACCGTTTAATCTCTCTGCCTTTGAAACGTCTGTAGGCTATCAGCGCAGCTGCACAGAGGATCAGTACGATCGAAATAACCTGTGCGATGCGAAGATTCTCCGTCAGCATCAGACTGTCCGTTCTAAGGCCTTCGATAAAGTAGCGTCCCATCGAATACCAAATAACGTAGATTAAGAACAGTTCGCCTCTCTTTAAATTCGCTTTTCTTAAAAGAAGCAGAACAACGACTCCCGTAAAGCTCCACAGCGATTCATACAAAAAGGTAGGCTGGTAGTATTGTCCGTCAATATACATTTGATTGATGATAAAATCAGGCAGGTGGAGGTTTTCTAAAAACGCTCTTGAGACCGCCTCACCGTGCGCTTCCTGGTTCATAAAGTTTCCCCAGCGTCCGATCGCCTGACCAAGCAGAATGCTTGGAGCAGCGATATCAGCCAGCTTCCAAAACGAAAGCCCCTTGACTTTCGCATAAATGATTCCCGTCAGCACGGCGCCGATCAGTCCGCCATGAATCGCAAGGCCGCCGTTCCATATTTGAATAATCTGGTCAGGATGTTCACTGTAATAACCCCATTGAAAAATGACATAATATGCTCTTGCACATAAAATGGCAATCGGAATCGCAAAAAGCACCAAATCGACAAAGGTGTCTTTATGCAGTCCCCTCCGTTCGCCTTCCCTGACTGCCAGCCACAAACCGAGCAAAGCGCCAAGGCCGATGATAATACCGTACCAATGGACAGCGATCGGCCCCAGTTGAAAAGCAATCGGATTTAATGGTTCAATCGTTTCATTCATATTGTCAGCTCCTATTCTTCAAGCTCACCATCTTCAATTACATCCGCAAGCTTATGGGTAAATTGCTCCGCGGCATTCAGCCCCATTCTCTTCAGTCTGAAGTTCATTGCGGCCACTTCGATGATGACGGCAAGGTTTCTTCCCGGACGAACCGGAATTGTCAGCTTTGGAACGTCTGTATCAATAATTTTCATTGTTTCTTCTTCAAGCCCTAAGCGGTCGTACTGCTTTCCTTGCTCCCAAAGCTCCAAGCTCATGACAAGGGTAATTCGTTTAAAGCTTCTGACCGCCCCCGCGCCAAATAACGTCATGACATTGATAATGCCAAGACCTCTGATTTCCAGGAGATGCTCAATTAATTCAGGCGCGCTTCCGATCAATGTATCCTGGTCTTCCTGTCTGATCTCAACGCAGTCATCCGCCACAAGGCGATGGCCTCTTTTGACAAGCTCCAAAGCCGTTTCGCTTTTTCCAACGCCGCTCTTTCCGATAATGAGCACCCCGACGCCGTAAACGTCGACGAGGACGCCGTGAATCGCAGTTGTCGGAGCCAGCTGGCTTTCAAGAAAATTCGTCAGACGGCTCGTCAGGCGCGTCGTCTTTAATGGGGAACGAAGCACAGGCACGCCGTTTTCTTCGGATGCCTCCACGAGTTCAGGCGGAATCGGCAAATCACGGGAAAGGATGATAGCCGGTGTAATTTCCGTGCATAACGACAGCATCCGCTGCTTTTTTTCCTCCTCTGGAAGCTTTTCAAAAAAGGTAATCTCAGTCTTCCCCAGCAGCTGAACCCTCTCTTTTGGATAGTATGTAAAATAACCAGCCATTTCAAGGCCCGGTCTTGATAAATCGCTCATCGTAATCGGGCGGTTGATCCCTTCTTCTCCGCTGATGAGCTCAAGCTTAAATTTATCCATCACATCTTTTGTTCGAACTTTCGGCACGATTGATGCACCCTCCTCTTCTCAGATGAAGAACTAGACATTCAGCTTTATTCTATCACTTTCAAAATGAACCTAAAACATTTTTTGATAATGGCCCCCTTGACACTTCGATGAAGTGCTTTCTTTCAAAGCGAAAAATCAGTAGTATGTAAAGAGGAACGCGAAAAGGAAGTGAAGAACCGTTGAAATACAATATTCATGATACAACCGTGCTGAACGAAGACATTTTGACACCGGAAGAAAAAGAGACATGGGTTCTTTATATGAAAGTACTGACTGCTGCCGGCTTGGGGGATGTCTCCGAATGGATGAAGCTCGATCTCAGCATGCCGCAAATGAAGGTTTTAATGCTTCTGAACAACCACGGCACACTGAAAGTCTCAGAAATCGCCGAAAAAATGGGAGCTTCCCTTTCGAATATGACCGGACTGCTCAGCCGCCTTGAACAGGCGAACTTTATCAAAAGAACACATTCCGAGCAAGACCGGCGAACGATTGTGGTTGAATTAACCGAAGATGCGAAGGGGATTTTTCGGAGCCTTTACAAAAAAGGGCATGAAAAGCTCAAAAGAGCGCTTCAGAAGCTGAATGAACAGGAAAAAAACAAAGTGAATGAAGGCCTTACAATTCTTGAAAAAGCGTTAAAAGCCGATGATGAATAGACAAGCTGCCCGGAAACCGGTGCAGCTTTTTTTGTTGAAAAATTTCTTTTGACAAAACGTGCTTTTTTAAGGATGATAAAAATAATTCATTCAAAGTGAATTATTCATTCGAAGTTAATGAAAAAGGAGGATACGTGGCGTGAACCAAAAGTGGGCTGTATTATTGTTTACGATCGGCGTGTTTATGGCTGCTTTAGACAACGGCATCATTTCAGCGGCACTGACGACAATCAATGATTCTTTTCAAGTATCCCCCTCATGGGGAGCATGGGGCATCACGCTTTATACGCTCGGTTTGGCAGTCAGCGTTCCGATCGTCGGAAAGCTGTCTGACCGGTATGGACGCAAAAAGCTGTTTATCATCGAAGTCTTGCTGTTTGGCGCCGGTTCGCTGCTCGTTGCATTGAGCCAAAACTTCCCGATGTTCTTGTTGGCGAGGCTGATTCAATCGCTTGGCGGAGGCGGAATCTTTATTATCGGGAGCTCGCATATTCTCACTGCGCTGCCTAAAGAAAAACAGGGAACCGCCTTGGGGCTTTTAGGTGCGATGAACGGAATCGCGGCAGTGCTCGGTCCGAATATCGGCAGCTTTATTTTGGATATGACCGGAAGCTGGCACTGGCTGTTTTTGATCAACCTTCCGATTGCCGCAGCACTGATCATCCTCAGCGTTCCATTGATGAAGGAGACAAAAGGCGGAACACGAAAACCCCTAGATCTGGCCGGAACTGTGATATTGTCTCTTGCGATTTTAGCTGTGATGTACGGAATAACGAATATAAACGGACAGCGCCTGTCTGCCGTCTTGTCCGATCCAAAGGTTTACTTTTTTCTCCTGATCGGCTGCGCGCTGTTTGCGGGACTCATTTTTTACGAAAAGCGCGTAGAGCTGAAGGGAGGCGACCCGATCCTTGCCTACAGTTTATTAAAAAACAAGGTGTTTCAATGGACGCTTTTTATCGGATTTTTATCCGGCGGACTCTTGGCAGCCGTTATTTTTATTCCTGCATATGCGGAACAATATTTGCACGTCGCTCCTGAAAAAGCGGGGTATTGGATGACGCCTCTTGCGCTGGCTTCAGGGATAGGAGCCGGGCTCGGCGGAATGCTCGCCGATCGAAAAGGACCGGTAAAGGCGGCCCGGCTCTCTGGCGTCATTTCGTTCGCCGGGTTTTTGCTCTTGTCCTCCTGGGTGACAGAGAAGTGGGAATTTGTTTTGGCAAGCATCATCGCAGGGGTCGGTTTTGGCTTTCTGTTAGGCGCGCCGTTAAATATGCTTGTATCCGAGGCGGCAAAACAGGATTACGGGACAGCGCTCGGTACATTATCGCTCGTCAGGCAGATGGGGATGACCTTGGCGCCCGCGCTGTATGCAGGATATATAACGGCCGGCTACGAAAATATCGGCACACATATCAAACATAAGCTGAATGATGCAGGGATCACTCTGAAGGGGTTTGCAGGCGGTGAGACGGACGTATCGCGGCTGAGCGAATCCCTCAGCCAAATTCCCGACCCAAAAGTAAAAGACATCATAAGCGAAGCGATCCATGAAAGTGTGGGAGCGGGGTTTTTTAACCTCTACTTCACAGCCGCCGTCCTTTCACTTGCAGTCATTGCTTCTGTCAGCGTTTTATCGCTTTATAGGAAAAAACAAACCGACACGGCAAGCCGTCTAAAAAAAGACGTGACAAACTAAAAAGCATTTGCTCCCTCTTAGGAAAACAAATGCTTTTTGCGTTCGCAAAGGAAAACCGCCGCCAGCCACAAGCTGATTTCAGCAATTGGGAGGTTTGTCCCTTTCTTTAAAATCATCCCGGCCGGCGGGGGGCTCCCCGACAATTGCCTCAGGGCCGAGCCCGCCCCGGCTGTTTGATCTATTAAAAAGGATTTTATGCCATCGTCTTTTGTCGTCAATCTCCACATTTGAGACCTGCTGTTGCCGCCGTATTGATCTGAAGCTGCGGCGTACCAGAAATAGGTTGTATTCGGCTGCAAATCTTTCCACGTCACGGAAGCCGTCTTTCCGCTTTTCACCGTTTTTGCTTTCCCAATTTCCTTGTTCGAAAAGACATTCAGCTCAAAATAATCAGTTTTAACCTTTTTCTTCCTCGGTTTCAGATCCGTTTTAATGTTGAACTCGTCCTTCGGGCCAAATTGGTGCGGATCATAAAAGTTATAGTCATCAAGATATGGCGAATACGTTTTGACATGGATCGTGTCATGCTTCGGATCCACATGGAGAATTCTTAAATAACCTTGGCCTCCTTCAGGACCGCCCTGATAGTCGGCAAGCATTTGATAAACCTTGCGATCCGGCTTGCCGTCCCCGTTATCATCAAGCTTGTCGACTTTTAAGTTGGAGCTGTGATAGTGACCGCTCAATACGGCAATCACATTCGGATTCCGCTTGATGATCTGTTCAAATATTTTCTCCCCGATTGGACTTCTGCTTCCGCTGACAAGCAAAAACTCGTGAAATGCCAAAATCGCTTTTCGATCGGGATGGCGTTTCAGAACATCATCTATCCACTGCAGTTCTTTTTTTCCGATTCCCCACCCCATCGACACCATGATATAGTCGTTGCCCCCGCTGGAAATGAGGTCGTAATGCCCTTTGTTATTCTGATAAGACCCGCCGTAATGCGGTTTTTGTTTAAAACGCCTCTCCCCGAAGTACCTGCCGAATTTCAAATATGACCGGTCTTTATGGCTGACATCGTGATTGCCCGCCAGCACGCCGTATGGAACTTGATTGTCGTCGAGAACTTTCATGAACTGGTCGGCGCGCTTCCATTGCAGCGGCTGATCCGCTTCATCCACAAGATCCCCCGTATGAAAGACGTACTGAATGTTCAGCTTGTCCTTTTGTTCCGCGATCCACTTGACCTGACGTTCAAAAATGTGCGGATAGCTTTCCGAATAATATTGCGTATCAGACATCCACACAAATGTATAGTCATTTTGCGAAAGCTGAATTTGATCCTGAATGATGATGCTCGCCTTGGATTGGCGGATATAATCGGCGGCTTTTATGCTTCCTTTGAGGGTAAAAGGTTTGCCATCCTTTGCAACATGGAATGCAAGCGTCTCCCACCTCTTGCTGGCCCAGTTCCAGGCGAACATGGAGACTTTTCTGCCGGGAAGCGAACTCCCGCGCCACAGCACTTCCACCTTGTCGTTCGGCCCCGTATTTTCATCCACTTTTACATCAAAGCGATGGTACGGAAACTTTGTTGTTGATGAGGTTTCAAAACCTTTTCCGTCAAGTGCGGACATGCCGCTGCGCTCTTCTTTTGTCAGCGCCTTTTCCCCCCTGACCGCAAAGCTTTGCGGAGGTTCCGTCCCGCTTTCGTTCGCTGACACATCAACATGCTCTTCGTCTTTTACTGTGTACTGAAATCCCTGATGGAATGACACTTTCATCTTATCTTTTGTCGGGTCCTTGACGCGGACGGCGAGCTTAGCATGTGTGCTGCCGGGTGTATTTTTGACCCGAGCGGGCTTGTCCGGCTTTTCCTCTTTAATGTAAAATGCCTTTTTTACGATTGACAGGTTGCCGGCGCTGTCCTCCGCTTTTATTTTCAACTCGTGCTTTCCCGCATCCAGGCGGGCAGAAGATACGAGATAGGGAAGCGCAATCTTTTTGCCGTCAAGAAAGGCTTTTATGCTTTTCATCCCGCTCCATTTATCGTGTGCGGCCGCATTGATCTCAAACGACCCTTTATACGTCCTGCCGTCTTTTAATGACGTTTTGATCTCAGGACCTGTGTTATCGACCGTTACCCTGCGGATGAGCCTTTCTTCGCCATTCTCCGCTTCAACGATGTGCTGCCCTTCGTTCCAGGCGCGTGTATGCCATTGACTCGCAAGCGATGCAAACTTGGCTTCCGGAATCGTAAAACGGAATTCATACCATTCATGCGCCCCAGGGCCGTCACCGGCCGGAAGCTCGGCTTTCGGATCGTCGTATCGCTCATCGCGGATGATGGTCCCATCCGCGAGTATGAGGCGGGGGTTCTTGAGGACAAAATCATCCCTGTTTTCTTCTGCAGTTTGTTCAAATGGTGTTGATTTCGTACCTGAACGAACTTTAATCGAAAACGGCTTTCCTTTTTTAAATTCATCCGGAGAAACCGGGACCGTAATTGTCGCATACCGGCGGCGCGAATCGTCAAAAACTTTTTGAACTCTCCTGCCGATCGTTACAGCATTTTTAAAATACAGATTCGTTTGATTGACATCGAAAGCAAAGTAGGCTTTTTTTTCAAGCGCCGGTTCACCTTCTTTTTGTTCAATCCCGTCAATACGAATTGTCGTTTCAGAAGGCGGCTTTTCTGATGTGGCTTTCAACAGCATTTTTCCGGAAACGGTTCCGCCTTCGCTTACATTCAGCCTGAGTCCCTTCAAAATGCGCTGTTCGAGCGGTATCGTTTTCTTTTCAGTCGACGAAACATTTGATCCATCACCGGCCCGCATATAGTACTCCACTTTTTCTTTGCCAATGAGTTCGGCAAAATAGATATTGTGGCGGTACAGGCCGTCATTGCGGCTTTTTTCAACACGGACTTCGGTAAACGGCTCATCATCATTCATGCGGTAGAAAAACTGCGCCTGCTTCACTTGCCGATTGTCTTTCATATCAGCTAAGAGCTGGATCGTTTCACCCGGTTTTACAGCTTGATGATCCGTCATATCATGGATCTCCGGCTTTTCTCTGTCCGGCATAACCGTCACCGTCTGTGAAGGTGCCTGCGTCTTCAGAAGCGAACCAGGCGACGGTTTTTCTTCCCCGGCCGATATGATTTTCATATGCTTCGTTCCGTCCAGCGGATATCGATACAGAAGCGCTTTATTTTTGGCGACATCGGTTTTATCCGGCTCGCTTTGATAACGGGCGGATGCGACCTCTTCTCCGCTGTTTGTGCAGATGATCACCTCTCTCGGCGCCGTATTCTCCATGCCGCCCCCTTTGAGAGCAGTAAGCGTTTTGCCTTCACGAAGGTGAACACCGTAATACCGATTGAAATCACTTTCCGTCAGATGACCGTTTGAGCGGTTTTTCACCCAAAACACGTGTGTTTGACCGGAAGGAATCGCCACATCATCGTGCTCAAAAGGCCAGATGACGTCTGATTCCTTGCCCTTTTCAGGATGTCTGTACTTGATTTTGTAGCTGTTCAGATGAACAGCTTTATTGGTATTGTTATAAACTTCAATAAATTCATAGCCGTCCTTTCCACCGGTGTTTGACGTGTCGACTACCATTTCCGTGATCAACAGCTCCGGAAGCTTTTGTGTATCTGTACGCATGCCTTTCAGGGCGACAGTATACACATCCGTCTTCACAGAGGAGTCGCCGACTTGAGCTTCAATGTAGTACTGGACTTTGCCGGATGCTATGGATTCGCTTTCCAATTTGGCAATATAGGCGTTCTGTCTGCCCGGCTCAACTTCCATCGGAATCGCCCGATACGGCAATTCGTCATGCTGCTTGTAATATAAAATGACCGTGTCGGCGGCCGCCTGCGCGGAAAAATATATGTCATCTCCTTTTTGAACTTGTTCAACAGGAGTATGCCTGATAACCGGTGAACCAGGCTGAATATGCTCTTCACCCGATGCGGACGAAATCGGGATCTGCAAGGCAAAAAGTAAAACTGCGGCCAACAATAAAAGGGTTTGGCGATTTCTGTACTTTTTCATCGTCTACCTCCCTTTCGTATTTTGCCTTTACAGATCATTTTTATGAAAGAGACATCCGGGCAAAAAAAAGAAGCCTGATGATTCATCAGACTTCAACTTATTTTCTGGACATCGGTTCGATAATTGCTTTTTGAATGAGCAAGTGAAAAACCGACAGGACGATCGACGCAAAAATGGCTGTCCCAAAGCCGTCCAGGTCAAAACTGTCCCCCATAATGGACGCGGTCATATAAAGAGTGATCGCATTGATGATAAACAAAAATAAACCTAGCGTAATTACTGTGACGGGCAGCGTCAAAATCACCAGCACGGGCTTCACAAACATATTTAAGATGGATAAAATCAAGCTTGCCGTAATGGCTGCTCCGATGCTTCTGACGTGAACCGCATCAAAGTAACCGGCAATGACAATTAATAATAAGGCATTGACAAGAACGTTTATAATCCATCTCATCATCTGTTGACGTCTCCTTCATTCGGCACAAGGAATACCCAGACAATATAAATCAGCAGGACGGGAACTCCGGTCGAAAATATAAATAATAGAACCGTAATGATTCTCAGCAATGACGCATCCATATTTAAATATTCAGCAAGACCTCCGACGACCCCGGCAATCTTTCTGTCTGTTTCGGATCGAAATAGCCTTTTCATTGTATCACTCCTGTGTATGGTTTAAATGGATCGATCCTGTCTTCGATTCCAAAAACACGGTCATGCTATGATCATGATTTTGATTTGCTTTTAGGTACATTTCCTTCTGGATTGTCTCGTTTTTTTCCTTTAAAATTTCTGCATCTGAAAGATCATGAGACAGAGAACCGAGATTGCTTTTCAGCTCCGCTGTAACAGCGCAGTCCCGGGGAACATTCAACTCTACGCTTCCAGTCGTTGTTTTCACATATGCCGTCCGGCAGTGCGGATTTTTGACTGTTGCCGCGATATTGCCGTTAAAGCTCTGCAGGTCAAGCGCCTCGCATGAACCTTTAAGGTCGATCAATCCATTGATGGTTTCCGCTTCAATCTCTCCGCAAGTATGGTCGGCTAGTTTGATTTGTCCATTTGCAGTTTCCAATGAAGCTTTTCCTGCCGTGAGAGCAGAGAACGACAGCACGCCGTTCGTCGTTTTGGCGGACAGCTCTTTTACGTTTAAATGTTCCCCTCTGACCGGGCCGTTAAACAGTTTAAAGCGGATTTTGCCGTACTCTTTGTCCGGTATATAGACGGTAAGGTTGGTCTTCATCGTTTTTTTCTCGGTACGGATCATGAACTTATCGCCTTCCACACCGCAGTCGATATGCTGGAGAAAAGCCTGCCTTGCTTCATCCTGATTTTCAGCCCGGTACACTTTTGCCTGGCATTCGACTCTGATGTCGGAATCGCTCCATGGTACAAGGTTGACGCTGCCGTTGGCAAGCTGAATATCCAGAGTCGAAAAATCAGTGTCTTTAAACTGGAATATATGCTGGACATCGTACGAGTGCCCGAAATTCAAATCCAAGTCTGCTTCTTTTACTTTTTTTACAGCGGTATCAATCCATTCGAACAGTTTTGAACCGATCGAAGGCTTCGGTTCTTTTTTCTTTTCGCTGTAGAAGTCCTCCGAATCAATGACATCCTCAGACAGGGCTGTCACCTTGCTCTCGGTTTCCTTGTAGTCTTCTTCAAGTTTTTCGATCAGGATCAGCGCCTCTTTTGCAGACAGCTTTCCTTCCTCGACCAATTTTAAAATTCGTTCTTTCTCATGCTTCATGAAAAGCTCCCCCGTTCTCCTTCTTTTAGGCCTGAGTCAGCATTTTAATCCCTTGAACTACGTTCCAGACCACAATAATCAAACTGATGATCCCGAAAAAAACGAAACCTCCGATCATGAAAATGACCGCCAAATAACCGCCGTCACCAAAGATAAGCGTACCGCTTATCGCGCCTGCTGCCAATATGACTACGCTTATAAACGGAATAATATGCGAAATAAGCGAACGCATCGCATGCTTTTTCGTTTCTTGATCATCTGTTATAAAATACGCTGCGATTGGCAAAATAAGCGGGGCAAAAAAAACACTAAAATAACAAATTGAAGAAATCAGCGCGTTGTTTCTCGTCATACATAACACTCCTTATGATGTAAACCGTTCTTTGTGAGTCTAATGTACAGTGACCTTATACTTAGTTTACGTGTATCATGGCCTTTAGGTTTCATTTTCATTCGATCGGCGTGCGTCAAACTTCGCAAATTGATTTTTTTAGATTTTATGAATAGATTCTTTTTTTATAACCCTTTAAAATATGTGGCAAAGCCAATGAAAAGGAGCGAGCGTTATGAAACAGAAATCGGAAGTATACGCCTCATCCGCCTCCCAGCTTCTTAGTCTGATTCAGGAACAAAAAAGGATGAATCAGGAGATCGTGAACCGATTGGAATCGATCAATTCCGCTCCTCCGCTTTCCAGCGAAATCCGCTATTTAAAGGTTCTGCTGAACAGCAGCAGCACCCATATTTTAAACAGTATGAGTGAAGCGACCAAACACATCAGCCGGACTGAACGTTAACCGTTTTCATGATATTTTAACCAGATTTCCGTCGGGATCTCTGATATAAACCGAAACGACCGGCCCTTCAGCGCCCATTCGCTCTGCGGGGCCTTCTTCAATTTTAATGGACAGCCCCTCCAGATGACGAATCACATCATCAATGCCGGCATTTGTATGAAACACAGGTCTGCGGAGCCGGGCATCGGGTGCTGTGCCTTCGGCTCAAACTATTTTCCGGCTTCGTGGAGGTTTATTTTTTGCCTGCCGAATGTCGCGCTTTTCTTCCTTCTCGAAAAGTGACCGCATTCAACCCCGGCACACGGCTGTAAAAATCACATGTCGCATCAATGTCTTTTACAGTCAGTACCAAATGATCCATGCGATCGATCTTCATCACCCCATCCCCCTTTATTGTTTGTTTTTTTACGTTATAACAGCTATTGAATAAAAGAGCAATGAAAATCTTTTTGAACAAAGCTTGCCGCGGATCATTCGGCCATTGAAAAAGCTGCCGACGTGACATCGGCAGCTTTTTCTTTACGGTCTGACAGCTTCTTTTTCTTGAAGCCGCTTCTTCATTCTGTTTTTGTCGCGTTCAATGATCGGTTTTAAATAACGGCCGGTATATGACCCTTCGACTTTCACGACTTCTTCGGGAGGTCCGGCAGCCACGATCATTCCCCCGCCGTCTCCGCCTTCAGGACCCAAGTCGATCAAATAATCAGCCGCTTTTATAATATCTAGATTGTGTTCGATTACAAGCACTGTATCTCCATTGTCGACCAGGCGCTGCAGAACGGCCAAAAGCCTTGCGATATCATCGACGTGCAGTCCTGTCGTCGGCTCGTCCAAAATATAAAGGGATCTTCCCGTTGAACGGCGGTGAAGTTCAGATGCCAATTTGACCCGCTGCGCTTCTCCCCCGGAAAGCGTTGTAGCCGGCTGTCCGAGCGTAATATAGCCAAGACCGACATCATAGAGGGTCTGCAGCTTGCGCTTGATTTTCGGGATGTTCTCAAAAAATTGAACGGCATTCTCGACCGTCATCTCAAGCACGTCAGAGATATTTTTGCCTTTGTACGTAACCTGAAGCGTTTCACGGTTGTATCTCTTTCCGTGGCAAACCTCACAAGGAACGTATACATCGGGCAGGAAGTGCATCTCGATTTTAATGATTCCGTCGCCTTTGCAGGCCTCACAGCGTCCGCCTTTGACGTTAAAGCTGAAGCGCCCTTTCTTGTATCCTCTGACTTTCGCTTCATTCGTCTGGGCAAACACGTCGCGGATGTCATCGAACACGCCGGTATATGTGGCCGGATTTGACCTCGGCGTCCGGCCGATCGGAGACTGGTCAATATCGATCACTTTATCGAGGTGCTCGATTCCTTTTATTTCTTTGTATTCTCCCGGTTTCGTCTTAGCCCGATGCAGCTTCTGAGCCAGCGTTTTGTGGAGAATTTCATTAACGAGCGTGCTTTTCCCTGATCCCGATACCCCGGTAACAGCTGTGAACACGCCGAGCGGAAATTTCACGGAAACATTTTTCAAGTTGTTTTCCTTTGCCCCTTTTACCTCGATAAAGCGGTTGTCAGGCTTTCTTCTCTCGGCAGGAAGAGGAATGAATTTTTTCCCTGAAAGATATTGCCCTGTCAGAGATTGATCATCGTTCATCACTTCTTCCGGCGTTCCGGCGGAGATTACTTCTCCCCCGTGTACACCCGCGCCGGGCCCGATATCGATTAAATAATCGGCGGCAAGCATTGTATCCTCGTCATGCTCGACGACGATCAATGTGTTTCCGATATCCCTCATGTTTTTGAGCGTCTCAATCAGGCGGTCGTTATCGCGTTGATGAAGACCGATTGACGGCTCATCAAGGATGTAAAGGACACCGGTCAGCCTTGAGCCGATTTGCGTTGCAAGCCTGATCCGCTGCGCTTCTCCCCCCGACAGAGTGCCGGCTGCGCGGCTGAGCGTCAAATAGTCAAGCCCGACATTGTTCAAGAATCCGAGCCTTTCTTCAATCTCCCGCAAAATGAGGTTGGCGATCTTCATGTCTTTTTCCGAAAGATCAAGTTCACGGAAAAATTGAAGGGCGTTAGCTACCGACATTTCGGTTATCTTACCGATGTGAAGGCCGTTAATCAGCACGGCGAGGGATTCCTTTTTCAGACGGTAGCCTTTGCATGAAGGGCACGGCTGATTAGCCATATATTTTTCCATCAGTTCACGAACATAATCCGAGCTGGTTTCTTTATAGCGCCTTTCGATATTGCGGATGACGCCTTCGAACTCAATGTAGTTTTCCCGGACTTGTCCGAAGTCGTTTTCATATCTGAAATAAATCTGCTCGCCTCCGCTGCCGTAGAGGATTTTCTCAAGGTGGTGCTTCGGCAGGTCTCTGACCGGAATATCCATATCGATTCCATAGTGGCTGCATACCGCTTCAAGCAGCTTCGGATAATATTGGGAGCTCTGCGGTTCCCAAGGTGCAATCGCATTCTCCTTTAGAGACAACTCATCGTTTGGAATGACGAGCTCTACATCGACTTCCAGCTTGGACCCGAGGCCGTCGCAGCTCGGACATGCGCCGAACGGGCTGTTGAAAGAAAACATCCTCGGCTCCAGTTCCCCAATTGAAAAACCGCAGTGCGGACAGGCATGGTGCTCGCTGAACAGCAGCTCTTCCTGCCCGATCACGTCGATGATCACACGGCCTTCGCCGAGGCGGAGCGCCGTTTCGAGCGAGTCTGTGAGACGGGCGGTTACGCCTTCTTTTATGACGATGCGGTCGACGACGACTTCGATCGAATGCTTTTTATTCTTTTCGAGCTCGATGTCCTCTGAGAGGTCGTTCATTTCGCCGTCGATCCGGACTCTCACATAGCCTTGTTTTCTGATTTGTTCGAGCACTTTCACGTGCGATCCTTTTCTTCCCGAGACGATCGGCGCAAGCACCTGGATCTTCGTCCGCTCGGGATAATCCAAAATTCTGTCCGTCATCTGTTCGATCGTTTGCGAGGTAATTTCAATGCCGTGAACAGGGCAAACCGGCTTTCCGATTCTGGCAAACAGCAGCCGGAGATAATCGTAGATTTCCGTCACCGTTCCGACTGTCGACCGGGGGTTCCGGCTCGTTGTTTTCTGATCGATGCTGATCGCCGGCGACAGGCCTTCAATCGCATCGACGTCGGGTTTGTCCATCTGTCCTAAAAACTGGCGGGCATATGCGGAGAGAGACTCGACATAGCGCCGCTGCCCCTCTGCATATATCGTATCGAACGCAAGGGATGATTTCCCTGATCCCGAAAGACCTGTCAAAACGACAAGCTGATCCCTCGGAATAGAGACATCGATATTTTTCAGGTTATGGGCCCTTGCACCTTTCACCTCAATTCGTTTCGTTGCCATTTTCTATTCATCCTTCCGATTTTAACTCTAGGAGCAAGTCGCGAAGCTCGGCGGCGCGTTCAAAGTCAAGCGCTTTTGCCGCTTCCTTCATGTCGCTTTCCATTTGAGCGATCACTTTTTCCCGCTCTTTCTTCGTCATCTTCGAAAGCTTCGGCTCCTCTTTCACTTGATATTCTTCCTGGTCTTCAGCAGCATGAGTTGCCCGGATGACGTCCCTGATCTTTTTGTTGATCGTTTTCGGCGTAATGCCGTGTTTCTCATTATAAGCCTCCTGCTGTTCGCGGCGGCGCTTCGTTTCATTGATTGCGATTTCCATCGAGTTGGTGATTTTGTCGGCATACATGATTACGCGGCCTTCGGCATTTCTGGCGGCGCGGCCGATCGTTTGGATGAGCGAGCGTTCGGACCGCAAAAAGCCTTCTTTGTCTGCGTCAAGAATGGCGACGAGTGAAACCTCAGGAATATCGAGTCCTTCCCTCAGCAGGTTGATGCCGACGAGAACGTCATGCTTGCCGAGGCGAAGGTCGCGTATGATCTCGATCCGCTCCAGCGTTTTAATCTCTGAATGCAGGTACGTGACCTTGATACCGATTTCCTTCAGATAATCCGTCAAATCCTCGGACATTTTTTTCGTCAGCGTCGTGACGAGGACGCGTTCATTCCGCTCGATTCTCTGCTGGATTTCACCGATCAGATCATCGATCTGCCCTTCAATCGGCCTTACCTCAATAATCGGATCGAGCAGCCCTGTCGGCCGGATGATCTGCTCTACCATTTCAGGCGTATGCTCAAGTTCATAAGGCCCCGGCGTAGCCGACACATACACGATGTTGTGAATGTGCTTTTCAAACTCTTCAAACCTGAGCGGACGGTTATCCAAAGCGGAAGGCAGCCTGAATCCATGATCGACGAGAACCTGTTTTCTCGCCTGGTCTCCGTTGTACATTCCTCTGATCTGCGGTATGGTGACATGCGACTCATCTATGACCATCAGGAAATCATCCGGAAAGTAATCGAGCAGCGTATATGGAGTCGAACCTGCCGGACGAAGCGTCAAATGTCTTGAATAGTTTTCGATGCCCGAGCAAAAGCCCATTTCGCGCATCATTTCCAAATCGTATCTCGTCCGCTGTTCCAGACGCTGCGCTTCAAGGAGCTTGCCTTCTTCACGAAGCGCTTTGAGGCGCTCTTCCAGCTCCTCTTCAATGTTTATGATCGCTTTCTTCATCTTTTCTTCCCGGGTGACGAAGTGGGAAGCCGGGAAGATCGCGACGTGTTCCCTCTCCCCTAAAATTTCGCCAGTCAGGGCATCCACTTCCCTGATCCGTTCGATTTCGTCCCCGAAAAATTCAACTCGGACGCAGTGCTCATCCCTTGAAGCCGGAAAGATCTCGACGACATCGCCGCGCACCCTGAATGTTCCGCGCTGAAAATCGATGTCATTCCGCGCATATTGGATGTCAACGAGCTTTCTGAGCAGCTCATTCCGCTCGATTTCCATTTCCGTTCTGAGCGAGAGCACCATTTCCCTGTATTCCTCAGGAGAACCCAAGCCGTAAATACAAGAGACACTCGCCACAATGATGACATCTTTGCGTTCAAAAAGAGCAGACGTGGCAGAGTGCCTTAATTTATCAATCTCATCGTTAATGCTGGCATCTTTTTCGATAAATGTATCAGTCTGGGGCACGTAGGCCTCAGGCTGGTAATAGTCATAATAGCTGACAAAATATTCGACTGCGTTGTTGGGGAAAAATTCTTTAAACTCGCTGTAAAGCTGCCCGGCTAACGTTTTGTTGTGGGCGATGACGAGAGTCGGTTTGTTGACCTCTTTAATCACGTTCGACATCGTAAACGTCTTTCCAGTACCGGTTGCCCCCAAAAGCGTCTGATGCTTTCTGCCTTCATTGATTCCTTTGACAAGCTGATCAATCGCTTTCGGCTGATCCCCCTGGGGCTGATAATTCGAGACTAATTCAAAGCGGTCTTTCACATAAAAGCCTCCGTTTCTTTACGAAATCTTCCTGTTTATTATTTTAACACACCCGAAGCAAAAATACGAACTAAAGTTCGGTTTTTGTGTTTTCCCACAAAAGCCGGCGATTTCTGATCTATCAAAAAACCCCTCCTTTTTGTCATCAAAAGCAGGGCTTCACGGCAATCAATCTTACGGTTTCTATGAGTCTTCCTTCTTTTCGCCCGCCTTTTTTGCCGCATAGAGCGAACCGGCGACGAGCGAGGCGATATCAAGTCCTACAATAAAAAAGGTTTCCGTATAACCTTTTAAATATGAAGCGAACAACAGCGCTGCAGTGAGCGCAATTCCGACGTAATGGTTATAGGTCACCCTTGTAAAAAACAAGACAAGAATAAAAGGAAATATCAGTGCAAAAACGGCTTTTGTAAACACAAAAACCCTCCTCACGTTTCTTGATCTTATTCGATTATATTAAAGAACAAAGAAACGGACAAACATGGACACTCATTCATTTTGTCCATCATCTTGCCGCGTTATTCGGAATCGGACGTTAAAAGGCGAAAAAGAACGATATTCCGGCGGCCAGGAGGTTTGGCATGGCGAAAATGGCGAGAGCGTTTGCCAGCTTGCTGTTCCACTCCCCGTGCTCTTTCGTTTCTGCATCGTGATTTCCCCTGAACCGGTCACCGCTGACAAATACGCCCGAACATAAAGCAGACAACAGAATCGCGCCTAGGCCGGCTGCTCCCGAAACTTTGAAAATCAGCGTCCAATCCCCGGCCGCAGCCGAAACCAATACAGCTATTAAACAAACGAAAGCACCTGCGAGAAAAGCCCTTTTCATCAATCATTCTCCTTCAATGAGTTCTATCCATCATCCTAGCGGAACGTTTTGTAAAAGACAACCAAAAAGTTTCGAAACAAGGCAAAAGCAAAAGCGCCTGAAAGCGGCGCTTTTTTAACATCGGTTATTCTGTTTCTGCTGAGGCTGCTGCCTCGGCATGCTTCATCACCGCATCCTCTTCTTTTACAAAGATGATGCCGAGCTCATGATGCTCCCCTTCATAAGAAGCTCTTTGTTCAAAACGAATCTCATTGTTTAAACCGACGACTTCAAGCTTGAAGAAAGCCCTGTTCTTTTGGAGCGCTTCGTAGAAGTCCGCCGCATTTTTCACTTCAATCCCGTTGACCTTCGTGATGATTTCGCCGATCTTGAGACCGAGATCGGCTGCCGGCGTGTTCGGAATAATCCCGAGCACCATCAAGCCCTGGTCTCTCTTTGAAAAATGGAAAGGGGCGGAATTGTCGTTCATCCGCTGCTTCCAGGATAAAAAGGCCCTTCCTGCGATCGCTGCTCCGGCGGCAAGGGCGGCAAGCGGAGTCCACCATATGCTTCCGGCCGCGATCAGCAGAATGATGATGCCAAGCACGCTGATGCGCTTCGCTGTAATTTTAATGCTTTCAATCGGAAGCGATCCTTGAACCCTTTGGCCGAAGCCGATGAAATACGGAATCCACAAGAGCTCAAAGCCGCCGTTAAATGACAAAACAGGCCACCACGGAACAGATGATTCGATCGCATGTCCCGGAATAAGAATAAACAACGGCAGAAGCCAGGTTCTGCCCGCAATCTGCTGTCCGATCGGGAGACCCCTTGTGCTCATGACAATCGCAGGGGACGTTTTGATATGTGCCGTTTTATAGACAAGCACTCCTTCCGCCACCAACAGAAGTCCGAGCAAGACGGCAGCAGCCGACCAATTCGCGAGGGACAGCTGCGGCAGAAACGCGTCAAGCGCTCCGAAACCGGTGTATTCAATACATAAACCAACGACGATGCTCACGCCAAGCGTATATGCCGCTGACAGCAGACTCTGTCTGAAAGTTAAAGCTGCGGCAACGCTGACCGCCGCTATTAAAACCAGCATGCCCATCGGGAGATACAGCCCCAAGCCGAACGAAACAATGGACAGTACAAGTCCTGCCAGAAGTCCCTTGGAATATGTAAATTTGAACTCGTCATAAATATCTTCAATACGCGTATGGAACGTCTTTCTTTCACGTTTGATCCGGGCATAGCCGTAAGCAAGACTCATAATCATCATAAAATAGAAGAGCGGGTGCAAAAAGAACAATCCTGCTCCTTTTAAAAGTTCAATTAAGCTTTCTTCAACTGACAAGGGAACGTTCACCGCCTCAGCCAAGCATTTCAGGCCGCCTTCAACACGGCAGCTTTTTAACGTTGGATATTTTAAGGAAACCCAGCTTGTCTAAAGCGTCGGCACGAGGAAATGACGGGCGGCCGTTCAGGCGGGATGCCTGAGCCGTCAGCCGCAGAAACTTTCGTCATGATGCTTAAACGCCGGTGCTTTTCATGCGCATTCGTGACGACAAATGCTGGCACCTTTAGGCAAGCTGGTGCATTTTATTATTATTCTAACAAATAATAAAATGCTTGGGTATGGTAAACGTGAGGTTTATTTCTCCTGGCTCATCCAAAGCGTCACATTCGACAAAGAAAAATCTTTCAGGTAATGATTGACCTCGACATCAAGAATATCTCCTATCAGCTGCATTGACCGCTTGATGTCGGTCAGATTGATGCCGAGCCGCTTGTGGTTGTCCATCAAGTAGTTGAAATAAAGTTCCGCGCAATCCTCATTAATATCTTCCACACTTTCGACCGAAGTGTAGTTCACGAGGTATCTGCTGAACAGCATAAGCAATCCTACTGCCTTTGTAGCGGAAAACGTAACGTCTTGTGATCGAACTTTTAACTGCTCCACTAATTCATAGTATTTTTTCTCTCTCACAATACTTGCCCTTTTCAATCGTGTACCCCCATTTATTATTTATATATAAGAAAAGCGCAAGCGTCAGACGACTCCACCAACAGAGACGAAGAACGCAAACAGCGCTAACATTCTCCGCAAAAAAAATGCACACACATTATAATTCTTGAAAAAGCTTTGGTTCTATTTTAAAAAGTTTTCCTATGTTATACAACTTGCAAAAGTTACATTTTTACTGCATCTTTACATCCTTATAAAGTCTCCCATATACTTATGTTATCGGGTCAATTCTATTCATTATGAATGTTTTTTTTATGAAAAAGCAAAAATTTTAGGTAAAAAGATTGAGAATTTACTTTCTGAGAATAAAAAAAGTGAGGACATCCCGTGCCCTCACTTTTTGTTAAACAGCACTTTTAATGCGGCTTGCAGCTGAAGATCGTTCTTTTCATCCATCTTTTTCTCCTCAATCCGCAGGTTCATTGTATTTGCCGTTTTTTGGTCAATGATCCCTGTTTGCTTCAGCTTGTTTGCTGCCTGAAACGCCATGACGGCTTTTTTTGTGCTTTCATTGTAATAGCCGTCTTCCCGGCCGGGGACAAACCCGAGTCCTTTCAGCAGGAACTGCGCCCGCTTAATTTCATTGTTGTTCATATCCGGCTTGAGGGGTTCTTTCAGCTGTAAAGGCCCCGCCGAGAAATATGCAGGCTGCGTGACTGGAACGGTCGGCTGAATGCCCTGCTTATGGATCCAATTTCCTTTAGGTGTCAGCCATTTGTACAGCGTCAGCTTAATATTGCTACCGTCTCCCATCGGCACCGCCTGCTGGACGGTTCCCTTTCCAAAGGAAGGATCGCCAACCACGTCGTAGCCCTCGGCTTCTTTTAATGCGCCTGCAAGAATTTCCGAAGCCGAAGCGCTGCCCTTGTCCGTGATCACGCTCACAGGGTATGGTTTTTTCTCTTTTAATTTTGAGAAGTATTGTTTTTTATTTCCGTTTCTTTCGGCGATTTGTATATACGGATGATCTTTTGTCACAAAATGTTTTAAAATGTCTTCCACGCTTTGCAAGTACCCGCCCGGATTTCCTCTTACATCCAAAACGAGCCCTTTTATTCCCTTTTTCTCAAGCTTTTTCAGTTCAGCAGTAAAATCTTTTGCCGTATGTTCGGAAAAGGAAGATATTGCGATATAGCCGACAGGTTTATCCTGTACTTTCTTTATGGAAGCAAACACCGTTTCCAGCGGGATTTCATCGCGCTTAATCGTAAATGTCAGCTGGTCTTTCATTCCGGGTCGGTGAACTTTCAGTGTAACCGTCGATCCCTTTTTGCCTCTGATCTTTAATACGGCGTCATTCAAATCCATTCCGCTCATGGAATCGCCGTCGATGCTGATGATTTCATCGTTCGGCTTTAATCCGGCTTTCTCTGCCGGAGACTGTTTAAAAGGAGAAACGATAATGATTTTTCTGTCTTCCATTCCGATTTCTGCACCGATTCCTTCAAAAGAGGAATCAAGGGAATCTGAAAACCGCTTTGCCGTCTGTTTATCCATATAGACCGAGTATGGGTCATTCAATGTTGAAAGCATGCCCTGTATGGCTCCTTCCAACAGTTTTTCCCTGTCGACCTGCTCCACATATTCATTTGAAATCAGGTCATATGCTTTCTCAATTTTCTCCAATTCGTTTCTAGCGGTGCTTTTGGCTGCAGCTTCTTCAGCCGCTGATGCTTTTGAAACGACATCATGTAACGGAATCGGGCCGGCGCCTGTTACCAAGCCGCATAACAGGCTGAGCGCAATGATGAGCCGCACAATCTTCTGATTCATCCTATACCTCCTCTTCTGCCTGCACTATGTTTTGTTGCTTGATGTAGTATGCGCCAAAACCGCCCGTATCATGTAATCGATTTTCCATTCCACAGCAAAAAAAGCTGCCGGAGTGCTGGCAGCTTTCGCTTATATGGTCCTCACGCGCTTGATGATTTCTTCTGTCACATCATCCGTCGTACTTGAACCGCCGATATCAGGCGTTAAGTAGCCGCTCTTTAGAACGTCTTCAATCACGTCAAGCAATCTTGCACCGAGTTCTTCTTCCCCGAAATGATCGAGCATCATTTTTGCCGTCCAAATTTGGCCGATCGGATTGGCGATTCCTTTTCCGATGATGTCCGGAGCAGAGCCGTGCACAGGCTCAAACATAGATGGATATTTGCCGTTTACATTAATGTTGGCGGCCGGCGCCACACCTATGCTTCCCATAATCGCCGCCCCGATATCGGTCAAAATATCGCCGAATAAATTGCTGGCAACAATGACGTCAAGCTTCTCTGGCCTCGTTACAAAAAAGGCCGACAGCGCGTCAATGTGCTGCGAATCTGCGGTAATATCGGGGTAGTCTTTTGCCGTGTTCTCAAAGACTTCATCCCAAAAAGGCATTGAATAAACGATTCCGTTCGACTTTGTTGCGCTTGTGACATGCTTTTTCCGCTTAGCCGCCAACTCAAAAGCAAAGCGCATCGCCCTCTCCGCCCCTTTTCTTGAAAAAACGGCATTTTGAATGGCGATTTCATCTTCATCCCTGAAGATTCTGCCTCCGATCGAGCTGTATTCCCCTTCACTGTTTTCCCTGACGACAAGCAGATCGAAATCTTTTGGGTTGGCCAGCGGAGACTTGATTCCTTGCAAATATTTCGCAGGTCTAATGTTGATGACCTGTTCAAATTCGCGGCGGATTTTAATGAGCAGCCCCCACAGGGAAATATGGTCGGGGACAAGCTTGCTGTTTCCTACAGCCCCAAGAAAGATGCTGTCGAACTCTTTCAGCTGCTCCAAGCCGTCATCAGGCATCATTTCCCCGTGTTCCAAATAATACTCACAGCTGTATGGAAACTCCGTAAACCGAAATGAGAGTCCCCCGTGAACATCCGAAACCGCTTTCAAAACTCGTTGTGCAGCAGGTACGACTTCTTTCCCTACCCCGTCACCGGGTATGCTGGCAATGTTGAATACTTTCATTGGATCATCCCCTATTTCAAATTGTCGACTGTCGACAGTTGTCACTTTCATTCTATACCTTGTGTTATTTTCTGACAAGAATAAATTTTGAGAAAAACCCAGTTTGAATAACAAAAAGCCGATTCAGTCCATCTCCGGACGAATCGGCTTTCATTTTAAAGCGGTATATAATTGGCCGGATCAACAGCATTGGATTTCGCGTTGTTCCAAAGGCCTTTATGAATTTCAAAGTGAAGATGCTGCCCGTAGGATTGGCCTGTATTTCCCATCGTTCCGATCACTTGTCCCTGTTCAACACGCTGGCCTGTCTGCACTTTAATTGAAGACATGTGAGCGTAGACCGTCTGATATGTTTGCCCGTTGATGTTATGGGTAATAAACACAACATTGCCGTAGCTGGACGAGTAATGGGCGTTATAGACCGTTCCGGCGGCGGCCGCATAAATCGGAACGCCTGAACCGCGCTTGGCGATGTCTACGCCGAAGTGATTTCCGAGCGAACGCTTTCCGAACCCGGAAGTAAATGTGCCGGAAGCAGGGCGGATAAAGCCTGAGCTGCTTGGTGCCGACGGTTTAGATGAGGAAGCTTCCGATTGGCCGCTTGAAGCCTGGCGGCTCGCTTCAGCTTCCTGCTTTTTGCGATGCGCCTCTTCGGCTTTGATCGCTTCATCCTGGCGCTTTAAAATTTCTGCTTCATTTTCGAGTGAACCAAGTTCTTCATGTGCATGATCTTTATCTTGCTTCACTTTTTTCATGACATTTGCTTTCTCTTTTTGCTGTTTGTCGAGCGTCTTTTTTAAATCTTCCAGGTCTTTGAGCGCTTTTTCAAGGCTTTCAAGGTCCTTGCTCAGCTTAGTTTCCTTTTCCTCGACAAGCTGAAGATCGCGTTTTTGCTCTTCCATCAGGTCTTTATCAGCTTCTACAATTGTCGAAACCGCACCCGCGCGGCTGATGAAATCCCCGAAGCTTTTCGAGCCGAGAAGCACATCTATGTATTGAACAGAACCGCCGTTTTCCTGCATTGAGCGAACACGGTCTTTCAATATTTTATTGCGTTTCTCAATCTTTTCTTTAAGCTTTTTTATTTGCTTTTTCAGCTCTTCGATGCTTTTCTTTGTTTTATCGATTTCTTCATTTTTCTTTTCCAGCTTTTCATTCGTGTCCGTCATCTTACGGTCGATTTTCTCGATCTCGCTTCTCAGGCTTGCTTCCTTTGATTCAAGCTCTGAAAGCTCCTGTTTCGTTTTTTCGAGTTTTGACTCGTTTTCAGATTTTTTGCTTTGAACGTCGCTCTTTTTTTTCTCCAAGTCTTCATAAGCTAAAGCATGGTTGCTTTTTAAGGGGATCAGCACTGCCGACGATCCGAGCACAGCGGTCAGCCCCAGCGTCATAAGCTTTCTTTTCAACCTTGGTTCCTCCTTGCCTTCAGAATCAAGGGAGCCCGGCGCTTTGCAGGCATCCCAGCTTTAAACATGATACAACCGGCGAAAGCGCCGGTTTAAACTTTTAAGAATTTGCGAATCGACATCAAGCTTCCCCATACACCGATAACGGCTCCGATCAGCACCAGGATCGCTGAAATCTGGAAGACGAACGGATTGTACGGCAAGAGCTGTATGAAAGTGCCTTGAACTTTCGGAGCGATCCACTGAACGGCATGATGATACGTTCCGAGCAAAATAGCGATCGGAATGATAGAACCGCATACACCCAAGAGCAAACCTTCAATGAAAAATGGCCAGCGAATGAACCAGTTTGTCGCACCTACAAGTTTCATAATCTCGATTTCTTTGCGTCTCGCAAAAATCGTAATTTTGATCGTATTAGAAATTAAAAACATCGCCGTAAACAGCAGGCCGATGACCAATGCAATCCCGATGACTTTGGCGACATTGCTGATTTTAAACAAGCGGTCTACCTGCTCCTGTCCGTATGTCACCTTATAGACATTGGTCAGCTTCTCAAGCTTCTTGGCAGCTTTCGGTGTGTCTTGAGGGTCTTTTGTTTTTACGACAAATGCATCGTTCAGCGGGTTTTCCTGCTCGAACATCGCAAAGAATTTCCCGTCTTCCCCAAAGCTGTCTTTCAGGTTTTTGAGTTCTTCATCTTTAGATGAGTATTTGACACTGCTGATTTCCGGTATTTTCTTTATTTCTTTTTCCAATGTATTTTTTTGATCCTGGTTGGCCGTTAAGTCAACCAGCACTTTGACTTCGACTTCTTGTTCGGCTTTTAATGTCATATTGTATACGTTCAGCATGATGACCATGAACACGCCGACCAAGATAAGTGTAACTGTTACAGCACTGATGGATGCGAAAGTCATCCACGCGTTTCTCCCGAGAGATTTTAAGCTCTCGCGCAAATGCCGTCCGAGAGTTCTAATCATAAGAACCATACTCCCCTCTAGCTTCATCACGCACAATGACCCCGTCTTCGATTGCGATGACCCGTTTCTTCATGGTGTTTACGATTTCTTTGTTATGAGTCGCCATAACGACTGTTGTTCCGCGGTTGTTGATCTCTTCGAGCGTCTTCATGATTTCCCAAGACGTCTCAGGGTCAAGGTTTCCCGTCGGCTCGTCAGCGATCACGACATCAGGGTCGTTGACGATTGACCGCGCAATTGAAACCCGTTGCTGTTCTCCTCCGGACAGCTGATCAGGAAATTGCCTTGCTTTGTGCTTCAGCTGGACAAGATCAAGCACTTCAAGCACTTTTTTTCTGATCACCTCTGGGCGCTCCCCGATGACCTCTAAAGCAAATGCAACATTTTCAAACACCGTCAGCTTCGGCAGCAGTTTAAAGTCTTGGAATACAACGCCGATTTTCCTTCTGATAAAAGGAATCTCTTTTTCTTTGAGCTGCGCCAAATTTTTATTGTTTATGACAATCTTCCCTTTGGAAGGCTTTTCTTCGCGGTAAATCATTTTAATGAAGGTTGATTTTCCTGCTCCGCTCGGTCCTACAACATAAACAAATTCCCCGGGATATATAGAGATGCTTATTCCGTTCAGCGCCGAGACCCCGTTGGAATAAGTCTTATATACATCTTTTATTTCGATCATGTAATCACCTAATCTTTTATGTTTATACGGTCATACTCTTCGAAAGGGCCTGTCGTTTTGTGTCCCCTGCCAATTTCACGATAAATGGTATTAATTCAAGCCCTTTTTCAACAACACCCATTATACGTCAAGATTAGACAAAATGATATTACAGTTTTGTTTCAATGCCGACCTAAGTTATAGGAAAAACGCAAAATCAGCCAAAAAATTTGTACTTTGGGCCTTATTTAAGACAAAAGAACCCGTTAATTCCGTTTTCCCAATAGGCAAAAAGACCTTTTCAACAAAAAAAGAACCTTTTTCACCTGAACGTGAAGAAGGTTCTTTTCGCCTCCTGACTGGCAAGGCATGCTTACTTTTTCTCTGAAAGCCACTTCGCGACCGCTTCAGCTTCTTTTTCGTCTACAAGATTGCCAGGCATTCCGCCGCGGCCGTTGACTACAATGTCCTTAATTTCGCTTTCCTTATACTTGCCGCCAACTTCCTTCAAACTCGGAGCGGAACCGCCGGCCAAATCCTTACCATGGCAGCCTGTGCAGTTTTGCTGGTAAATCTCTTCCCCGTCGGTTGCAGTTGCTTGCCCGCCTGTATTTTTCTCTTTGCTTTCGTTGTTATTGCCGCCGCAGGCAGCCAGCACAAAAGAAACAGCCATAAACAGAGTAAACAGCTTCATTTTCATTTTTTCAAGTCAGCTCCTTTAACAAGTCAACCTTTATTATAACCTCGATTATGCGCGTTTAAAACCCTCGCCAAGCACCTCTGAAGCATCCATCGCAATGACAAATGCAGACTCATCAATGTGTTTTACGAGTTGTTTCAGCTTTGTGAACTCGGTCTGGCCGACCACGCACATCAAAATAGGCCGCTCATCATCTGTATAGCCTCCGACCGCTGATATTTTCGTAATCCCCCTGTCGATTTTATTCAGTACCGCATGTCGAACTTCCTCTTCCCGGTTCGTAATGATCATCGCCATTTTGGAACGGTTCAATCCGACCTGGATGACATCGATGGTTTTGCTTGATATATAAACGCCAAGCATAGCATAAAGTCCCTGTTCGATGTTAAAAACAAACATCGCGGACAGGACGATCGTTCCGTCAATCAGCGCCAAACATTTGCCTTGCGACAGCCCGGTGTACTTATGAATGATTTGCGCGGCCAGCGCAGTGCCGCCTGTCGAGCCCCTTCCGAGAAAGACCATCCCGATCCCGACTCCGATGCCGACACCGCCGAAAATGGCGGCCAAGAGCGGATTCTCTGTCGCCGGAGCAATGTCCCGCGTCACGTATACGACAAACGGGAGAAAAACAGACCCGACAAGCGTCTTGATGCCGAATTTTCCTCCGAGTACCAGAACCCCGGCAATAAATAAAGGAATATTAAATGCCCATTGCACATAGGCGGCTTCAAAGCCGAACGATTGCAAAATGGTGCTGATGCCGCTGACTCCGCCGGCTGCAATCCGGTTGGGAAGCAAAAACATATTAAATGTCACAGCGACGACGGCTGATCCAAACAGGATATAGCCGTAGTCACGCAGCACCGTAAACAATTGATATCTCGTTTTGTCCATATTCATGTCTGTCATCCTCCGCACGATTCATTACCAATCGAGAGTATAGCATTTAGCATACTGTAAGTAAATAACAGCCAAATAACGTATTAATTGAATAAAGCGGCAGAGGGACAAAGCTTCTTACGGCTTAAGCTGCCCAGATTCAGGCAATTTTCCCCGCAAAAAAGGCACATCCTCACAATGTGGATGCGCCTTTCTTCAATTTAGGAAAGCTTGGAACGCAAATATGCGTCAATGAAAGAGTCAATGTCTCCGTCCATAACCGCCTGCACGTTCCCCATTTCCGTGTTGGTTCGATGATCCTTCACTAGAGAATACGGGTGGAAAACGTATGAGCGGATCTGGCTTCCCCAGCCGATTTCTTTTTGTTCGCCGCGAATTTCGTCCAGCTGTGCCTGCTGCTCCTCGATTCTGCGCTGATACAGCTTCGATTTCAGCATTTTCATGGCACGTTCGCGGTTTTTAATTTGTGATCGCTCTGTCTGACAAGTGACGATGACGCCTGTCGGCAAGTGGGTGATCCTGACGGCGGAGTCTGTCGTATTGACGTGCTGGCCGCCGGCGCCGCTTGCCCTGTACGTATCGACTTTAATATCTTCCGTACGGATCTCAATGTCGATTTCTTCGTTGAATTCAGGCATGACATCACAAGACACAAACGACGTGTGCCTGCGCCCTGAAGAGTCAAACGGAGAAATTCTGACGAGCCTGTGCACGCCTTTTTCGGCTTTTAAATAACCGTAGGCATTGTGGCCTTTAATCAGGAGAGTGACAGACTTGATTCCCGCCTCATCTCCTGGAAGGTAATCAAGGGTTTCCACCTTGAATCCGCGGCGCTCTGCCCACCTGGTGTACATTCTGAGAAGCATTGAACCCCAATCCTGTGATTCGGTGCCGCCGGCTCCCGGGTGAAGCTCAAGGATCGCATTGTTTTTATCATAAGGCTCGCTTAACAATAGCTGGAGCTCAAATTCATTAAACTGCTTTGTTAAGCTTTTCAGCTCGTTGACCAGTTCATTTTGCAGGTCCTGGTCAGGATCTTCTTTTAAAAGATCATGTGTCATTTGCAGTTCTTCATGAGACTCGCTTAAACTTTTGTACGTGTTGACATAGTCTTTTAACGCATTCGCTTCATTAATGATCGTCTGCGCTTTCTGCTGATCTCCCCAAAAGTCGGGGTCAGCCATCTGCTCGTCTAATTCGCTGATTCTTGCTTCCTTTGTTTCGAGGTCAAAGAGACCCCCTGAAGTCCGCTAACCGAGTAGCCATATTTTCAAGTTCCTGTCTGATTTCTGCCAATTCCATTATTCTTTCACCTCATCATATATTTCAGCCGGTTCAAAATAAAAAGAGGCGTGCACCTCTTTTTATTCTGTTCTTCCGCAGCAGTTTTTATATTTTTTTCCGCTTCCGCAGTAGCAAGGATCATTGCGTCCGATATCCACCGCTTTGCGGACCGGTTTTTTCTTCGCTTGTTTTTCCTCATCGCCTTCTTTCGGCTGATGGGCTGTCGTCTGTCCTTGAATGACCTCTTCGCGCTCAAGGTTGTTTTCGATTTCAGCCTTCATGACGAATTTGGCTACATCATCTTCAATCGCCGCGATCATGTTTTCAAACATTGCAAAGCCTTCCATCTGATACTCGCGGAGCGGGTTTGTCTGAGCATAAGCGCGCAGATGAATTCCTTGCCGCAGCTGATCCATCGCATCGATGTGATCCATCCATTTCGTATCCACTTCGCGGAGAACGATGACTTTCTCAAATTCGCGCATTTGTTCAGAGCCGTACCGCTCTTCTTTCTCATCGTATTTCGTTTTGATGCGGTCGTAAATGAGCTCTGTAATCTCCTCGGGCTCTTTTCCGAAAATGTCGCTTTTCTCCACTCCACCTTCATCAAGGAAATTCGCATTTACAAGCTCCACAAGGCCGTCAAGATTCCACTCTTCAGGCAGATCTTCCTTCGGCGTATATGAAGCAACAGCCCGCTCGAGTGAAGCTTTAATCATATTTTCGACGATGGAGCGGAGGTTATCGGAATCGATGACCTCAAAGCGCTGTTTATAGATGACTTCGCGCTGCTGGCGGAGCACGTCATCGTATTGCAGAAGCTGCTTACGGGCATCAAAGTTGTTGCCTTCCACACGCTTCTGTGAAGATTCGACCGCTCTTGAAACCATCTTGCTCTGTATCGGCGTCGAATCGTCCATTCCGAAGCGGTCAAGCATCGCCATCGTCCGCTCTGCGCCGAAGCGTTTCATTAATTCATCTTCCATGGACAGATAAAATTGGGTGATACCAGGGTCCCCCTGACGGCCTGAACGTCCGCGCAGCTGGTTGTCAATCCGCCTTGATTCATGGCGTTCCGTACCGATGACGGCCAGTCCGCCAAGCTCTTTTACACCTTCGCCAAGCTTGATGTCCGTTCCGCGGCCCGCCATGTTGGTCGCGATGGTGACCGCGCCTTTTTGCCCGGCATCTTCGATAATCTGAGCTTCCCGCTCATGGTTTTTCGCGTTCAACACTTGATGCGGGATTCCTTTATTTTTAAGGAGCCTTGATATCAATTCAGATGTTTCAACCGCAACCGTACCGACAAGTACCGGCTGTCCGACCATATAGCGCTGGGCGACATCCTCTGCAACAGCTTTAAATTTTCCTTCCATGGTCCGGTAAATTAAATCCGGTCGGTCATCGCGGGCAATCGGCTTGTTGGTCGGAATCGTAACAACCTGCATGTTGTAGATGTTGCGGAATTCTTCTTCTTCCGTTTTTGCGGTACCCGTCATTCCAGCCAATTTTTCATACATTCGGAAATAGTTCTGGAAGGTGATCGTCGCGAGCGTCATGCTCTCATTTTGGATCTCAAGGCCTTCCTTCGCTTCAATGGCCTGGTGAAGTCCGTCGCTGTAGCGGCGGCCTTTCATCAAACGGCCTGTAAAAGAGTCGACGATAACGACCTGACCGTCTTCGACGACGTAGTCGACGTCTTTATGCATCGCCGCATGGGCTTTCAGCGCCTGGGCAATATGATGGTTTAAGGCGACATGGCGGACGTCAAACAAGTTTTCGATGCCAAATGCCTTTTCAGCTTTTGTCATCCCCTCTTCAGTCAGCTGAACGCCTTTTGTTTTCACATCGTATGTGTAGTCCTGATCCGCTTTTAGCGTGCGGACAAACGCATTGGCCTGAACATAAAGCTTGGTGGATTTGGCCGCTTGTCCAGAAATGATGAGCGGCGTTCTTGCTTCATCGATCAAAATGGAGTCGACTTCATCGATGACCGCAAAATGAAGCGGGCGCTGAACCATCTGCTCTTTATAAAGCACCATGTTGTCGCGCAAGTAGTCAAAGCCAAGCTCATTATTCGTAGAATACGTAATATCTGCTGCATAGGCTTCACGCTTCTCGTCTTTTGACAGGCTGTTCAGGTTTAGGCCGACCGTCAGCCCGAGAAACTCAAAGATTTTCCCCATCTCTTCAGCGTCGCGGCTCGCCAGGTATTCGTTGACCGTCACGACGTGAACGCCTTTCCCTGACAGAGCGTTCAAGTAAACGGGCATTGTGGAAGTCAGCGTTTTACCTTCCCCCGTTTTCATTTCGGCGATATTCCCTTCATGAAGGGCGACGCCCCCCATCAGCTGAACCTTAAACGGAAACATGCCTGTCACGCGCCGGGAAGCTTCCCTGACAACGGCAAACGCTTCAACCAAAAGATCGTCAACCGTTTCGCCTTTTTCAAGGCGCTCTTTGAACTCGATCGTCTTTTGCTTCAAAGCTTCGTCTGAAAGCTTCTCTATATCTGCCTTGAGCGCATCAATCTCGTTCGCTTTCTTTTCATAACGGCTGAGCGTGCGTTTTGTCGGATCAAACACTTTATTTAAAATTCCAAGCATAGAATAACGCTCCTCTTTAATTTCCTTGTTTAAGCATGAGTAAACAGTAATTTTTATATATGCAATATCATATCATACCTTTTGTCATTTCCAAACAATTTACCGCGGGGGAACGGAAAAAATCCCCTCTGCGGAAGATCCGGGAGGGGACTCGATATATTTATTCGTTCGGCTCGATCAAACCGTATTTTCCATCGTTTCTTCGGTAGACCACATTGGTCAGATTGGTTTCGGCGTTCGTGAATACAAAGAAGCTGTGTCCAAGCATATTCATTTGTAAAATCGCTTCTTCATTATCCATCGGCTTTAAATTAAAGCGCTTTTGACGGACAACCTGCGGCTGTTCATCCTCAATGTCTTCCTGCACGGCCGTTCCGATGCCGTTTCCTTCTGCAAAAACATGCTTCGAAGAACCTTTTTCGCGGAATTTCCGGTTAACTTTTGTTTTATGCTTGCGTATTTGACGTTCCAGTTTGTTCGTTGCGAGATCGATTGCATTGTACATATCTTCGTGGTGAACTTCCGCACGGAGAGAGAGGTCTGTCATTGGAATTGTCACTTCCACCTTTGATTCCTGATCATTGTAGAATTTTAAGTTGACGTGAACAATCGCATCAACGTTATTTTCAAAATAACGCTCAAGCTTTCCAATCTTCTTCTCGACGTGTTCTCTTAACGCTGGTGTTACCTCAATATTTTCTCCTCTGACGTTGAACTCCATCAAAAGAACGCCTCCTTTATATTAAGGATATGTAAATATATTTCGTCTTTTCCCTGCTGAATTCCTGCATAAACGTAAAAATTATGTGAAAAATCCGTGAATTTTGACGAAGTTTGTCTCCTGCCATCTGAGCCCCTTTATTAAATCTTAAATATATTCACATGCGGATAAAATAAGAACAAAAAATAACGGCATACACCTGCAGAATCCTGACAGATGTATGCCATTAATGGATGACATAAGGTTTCATGCATTGGTGGATCGTTTTCATCCATTCCCGATAAAGCGGTAAAAAGTGATGGATCAAGTCATGCTGAAATTCAGCAGACGGATAATTGTAGTAGATCAAGCTGTCAAACTCACGGAAGACTCTGTCAAAAAAACGAATCGAAGATTTGGCACAGCTTGTCTCCAAAATCGACAGCAAAACAGCGTGCGACGAATCCAACTGAAAAAAAGCATAGATTAAATCGTTAAAAATCCGCTCTCCTTCTGTCTTCGCCAAATCTTGATTCGCTTCTATTAAATAGCAAAACCCCTCTTCAATCGTAAACAAAAGCTGATAATAAGTCGTTAAGAGCATGTAATCGTCGGTGCTTGTCAAAGCGATCACCTATTTGCGCTTGTCATAATATGTGCCGTCAATCGTCATGTTGGCGTACGGATTGATATAGGAATGATGCATGGCACGCTTCTGCTTCGCCTGAAGCAGCTCCTGCTTGACAGCCTGCTGCAGCCTTTTCAGTTCGGCCATGATCAATGGCTCCATATCCGTCACCTGCTGCAGCTGCCGCTTTTCCGTCTCAGAAAGAGGCGGCTTGATCTCGCGGATCAAGCCATCGCGTTTTTTAAGAAAATCTTCAATTGCCTGAACCAGCTCGTCGCTTTCCGGGGCGCCTTTTATTTGAGCGAGCATATGTTTTGTTTCGCTGTAGAGCAGCTCAATCTTTTCCATTATGCCAGTCCGCCCGATCCGAACCGGCCCTGCCGTTCAATTTGAAGCGCCTGCTTCCAGGCATCGCGTAAATCTTTGACATACCCTTCGACTTCCGCCACGATATCTTTGTCATTGTTAATGTTTGCTTCAATCAGGCGGCGGTGGATATACTCGTACATCGCCCCCATCGAAGCGGCCAATTCGACTTTCCGATCAAGGGTGATATTGAGCTCCTGTATAATGTTTTGAGCTTTGACAAGGTTCGTATTTTTCGTTTCCATATCCTCTTGTTCAATCGCCTGTTTCGCCAGCTTCATAAATTTAAGGCAGCCGTCAAATAGCATAAGCGTCAATTCTCCAGGAGTCGCCATGTTGATTGAATTTTGCTGATAAGCTGCATACGGATTGTTTAAAGCCATTGTTGATCCTCCAAATTACAATTATTGTCCAAGCAATTGCGCCAAGTATGTCGATTGTTCATTCATTTTTTGAATCGCTTTTTCCATCGCCGTGAACTTTGTATAATAGCGATTTTCGATTTGTGTCAGGCGGTTATTCATGGACGAAATATCAGATTCAACTGTATTCAAGTTTTTCCCGATTGTAAATTGATTGTTTGCCATTGCTGAATTTCCGGCTTTATCTTCAATCTGCTTCTTCGTATCGGTCAAAACCGTCTGAAGGCGTCTCATGATGCCTTTTTCATTGTAATTTTCCGTGCTGCTCGTTCCCGCCATAAAGAGGTTTGCCACACTGTCAGGGTCTTCTTTAATTTTCGCTTTCAGCTTTTCTTCGTTGATCTCTAAATGACCGCGCTGACTGTATACGCTTGATGTCGTAATTCCAAACTGAGTGAGCTGCAGCGATTCGCCGTTCACAGAGACATTCGAATAAAAATCTGTCCTCATTTGATTGGTGGCGCCGCTTAAAATCGTGTCGCCCCTTAACAATCCGCTTTTCGCTTTTTCTTCCCACAGCTCAATTTGCTTTTCCGTCATATCTTTTTTCTGTTCTTCTGTCAGCGGCGTATAGTCGCGGTATTTCTTTTCCGTGAGCTTGCCGTTGACCATATCGATCAGTTCGTTGTACTGTGTGACAAAGTCTTTAATCTTTTCATAAATCCCGTCAACATCAGTCGCTACATCAAGCGAAACGGGGCTGTTTGTCGTATTCTTCAACTGATATGTCACATTATTAACGGTAAAGTTGTTCGTTGTCTTCTCAATCTGCAATCCGTTGATGACAACTTCGGCGTTTTGGCCGGCTTGGCTGGCTGTCAGCTTGTTGTCGGCATCAAGCGCAAATCCGAGCTGATTGGACATAAAGCTCGCCGTCGCATCATCAGCTGCCTGTATGCTGCCCCCTGCGCCGGTTGCTTTTGATGTGAAAGCGATCGTTTCTACATATTCAGAACCGTTATAAATCTTTTCTTTCATAGCGGTTACGCCCAAATTTGATTTGTTGACTTTGGAAACGATGTCATCCAGCGTATCCGTGCTGCTGACGCTGATTTCAACTTTTTTCGCAGTCGTTTCTCCAGGTGCTGTCACTTGGAAAGTTAGCGTTTGATCGCTCCCGGTATACCCTGAAAGGCTGGAAGATTTATAGGTGGCCGCAGTCGCCAGCTTGTTGACTTGGATCGTGCCTGACGCCGCATTCGTGGTGCCTGTTGCCGTAACCGCCGACTCGTCAGAGCTTGTCACCTTTTTCGCGCCGTACGTGCTGGGACGGAGCATAAGGTTGATGGATTCCTGCAAATCTTTAATTTTCGTATTGATTTCACGATAGCTGTCGCGCTGCCACTCCAAAGTCTGTTTCTTTTGAGTAAGCTTATCAAGCGGGACACGCTCCGTCTTCATTAATTTGCTGACAATTTCATCTATATCCATACCTGAAGCTAATCCTGATATTCTGATCGCCATATCTTTAACACTCCTGTTCTATGTAGTTTTATCGACAATTAACCCCATAAATTCCGCCATCGCCGCATAAAAATCGAGCCACTCCTTTGGCGGGATCTCGCGGACGACTTCCTCTGTCCGATTGTCCACGACTTTCACATAATACTCTCCCAATTTTTCGTGAAGCACAAACTGTAGGTGCACCTGCGACGGCTCCAAAAGGTTGTTTGCGCCTTGTACGGTTTTTTCAAGCTGAGCAAATGTAAATTCTGCAGCGTCCGTCTGCTGCGGGCGTTCAACAGCTTCGTACTGTTTATTCAACATATGTGTTTTGTAAGCATCAATAATGGGTTCTAAAGATGACAATCTATTGATCGACAATTTTTACCATCCCCTATGCTATGATCTAAAACTTATATCGGCTAAGGGCGAATGAGATTAAATATCTTTATGGAAAAAAATTATGAGAAAAGACATAGAGGTTTAAATAAAAAAGGAATCCCTGCAAAGGATTCTTGGACAAATGTAAAAAAAGACCTTGGCAAAGGCCAAGATCTTTTTAAAATTAACGAAGCAATTGAAGTACGTTTTGCGGCTGTTGGTTCGCTTGAGCAAGCATCGCTTGAGAAGCTTGAGAAAGAATGTTGTTCTTAGTGAACTCGCTCATTTCTTTAGCCATGTCTACGTCACGGATACGAGACTCAGCAGCAGTTAAGTTCTCAGAAGAAGCACCAAGGTTGTTGATTGTGTGCTCTAGACGGTTTTGTACCGCACCAAGTTTAGAACGTTGGCTTGAAACAGTTGTAATTGCAGTATCAATTTTAGCGATCTCAGTGTTAAAGTCAAAAGCAGCATCTGAAACATCGATACCATTTACCCCTAATGTTGTTGCATCCATGCTTCCAATTTGAACGTTAATACTTTGGTTAGCATTGGCGCCGATTTGGAATGTGAATCCAGCTGTCACACTACCATTTAAGAGTTTTTTTCCGTTAAATTCAGTACGTTGAGAGATGCCATTAATTTCTTCTTCTAACGCACTCATTTCATCTTTAATTGCAGTTAAATCTTCAGGTTGTTGTGTTCCAGTGTTACCTGCTTGAACAGTAAGTTCACGCATACGTTGAAGGATTGCATGAGTTTCAGTCAATGCACCTTCAGCTGTTTGGATAAGAGAGATGCCGTCTTGAGCGTTCTTAGAAGCCATTTCAAGACCGCGGATTTGTCCTCTCATTTTTTCAGAGATTGCAAGACCTGCTGCGTCATCTCCGGCACGGTTGATGCGAAGACCAGAAGAAAGCTTCTCCATGTTCTTTTGGCTTGCGCTGTTGTTTGAAGACAGACGGTTCAGCGTGTTAAGCGCTGCAATGTTGTGGTTGATTCTCATTGTGTATTTCCTCCTTGAAATGTGTTTGATTGCACGTCCATGTGCATGTTTGAAGCATTCAGGCTGTCCCTCCTGCTACATACTTTATATCGGAGGTGCCTTGAAATTGTTTATAGCAAAAATAAAAAAATCCTCACTTTTTTTGTGAGGATAATTTCGCAAGCAAATCGTTTGAGATGGAAGCGGCCCGGCTGTTTTCTTCCTGGATCGCCAAATAGATTTCCTTGCGGTGAATTTCGATATGCTTCGGCGCGTCGATGCCGATTTTCACCTGATCTCCGTCAACGGATATGATTTTCACTTCGATATCGTCTCCGATTTGAATCGCTTCATTGAGCTTGCGGGATAAGACTAGCATGCTTCCCCTCCTATCGGCTGCTTTGTCAGATAAGAAGAGTCATGCAAAATCACTTGCTTGGCAAGCATCTTTCTGCGGTTCACCACTATCGGCGCCATCAAATTGGCCGTTGATTTCTCGAATGGCTCTTCGATCGTTAAAATCGCCATTACTTCAACGTCTTCGGCAGATTCGATTTCAAGAAGTTCAACCGTCGTTTCATCAAGATCAAAGCCATAATCTTTGAAAAAGACGAACGGACTGGCGACAATGAATGCCAGCTCTTCCGACTGCACCGACTGAAGGACGACGAACGGCGAATCCTCGGAAAGCGGCAGGATGACGAACTTCTTTTCCCCTGTAAATCCAGGCAGGCCGTTTTTAAACACGATTGTCTGGTCTTCTTGAATTTGCGTTTCTCCGTGATACTTTGTTTTAATGATCATCATTCACGATCCTTTGCTGAATTACTTTTGTTTTGGGTATTCCACATCTATTTTTACCTCCGGATATTGGAGCATGTCAACCTTCACACTGCCCGGCGTATAGTTAACAACCGGTTTATTCGGCGTTGCTTCGATGATAGGCTTGCGCGGCGTCGCTTCAATGATCACTTTAGCCGGTTCGTATGCGATTTTCACCCTGTCAAATGACGGCGTAAAATGAACGCCGATTTGAATCGGTTCAGGCTCGCTGTTCCGCCTCGCCTGGTCTGCAAGCGGATTGCCTTCGATTTCGATCCGCATCATTTCGTCTCCTTCTTCAGCGGTCCGTGCCATTCCGGCGAGCCAATCCTGATAGCCCTGCTGCGCCCCTTCTTCAATCCTTTTAAATATATGCTTTCTTTCTAAGTCTTCCCAAGCTTTTGTCTGGTCAATCGTGAGCTTTGAAGGGGTGGTTGTAATCTTCAGTTCGGCCGGCGGCTGCTCGATTTTCAAGTCAGCGCGCGGCTGTTCCATTTTCAAATCTGGCGGCGTCGTTGTTAAACCGATGCGGCCGGGGATATTTTGCATGATCAGCCTAGGCATCTCCATTATGATATCCTCCTTTTGCTGAAAAAAAGCAACTCGGATAGAGTTGCTTTTATCTTAAAAAGTCAACCAGTGTCGGCTGAACGATTTTCGCATTTACGGCAAGTGCAGCTCTGTGAACCGATTGCTGTGTAATAAATTCAGTAATGATCTCCTCAAGCTCAACATCTTCGTTGTCTGACAATACCTTTGTCGCCGTCTCTTCCTGTTCGCTCAGCCGCGCATTGATCAATTCGAGCCGGTTGTAGCGCGCTCCGATATCAGACCGCTCATTGCTCATCTGATTGGAGAACTGGTCAATGTCTGAAAGGGCGTTTTCCATTCCTTCCATTGTTCCCGCTTTTAAGGCATTTTCGAGAGACTCAATCATTTCAAAGACGTTTTGTCCGCTGCTTGATTGTCCGCCGAAAGCCGAAATCGGATTTGAGTTTACATTTAAGGTTGCGTTTGGCGAAACATTGATGAGAACGTCAGAGCTGCTTGTATAGTTTTCAAAATTGTATGTGTAAGTACCATCGGCGTTTTTTGTGATCGGAGCGACGTCAGAGTTCGTTCCGTTAAAAAGGTAGCGGCCGTTGACCTGCGTATTGGCGATCTGAATCAGCTGGTCTTTCAGTTGGCCGATTTCGACCCCGATCGCATTTAATTCATCCTTGCCGTTTGTACTGTTTTGAGCCTTAACGGTCAGCTCCCTGATTTTCGCCATGATATCAATGCCTTCTGTAATGTTCGTTTCCGTGTTTTCAAGCCATGTAAAAGCTTGCGAGGCATTGCTTTGATATTGTTTAACCTGGGACAGCTGTGTATTGTACTTCAGGCTTTTCATCGCGACGACGGGATCGTCGGATGCCTTTGTGATCTTTTTTCCCGAAGAAATCTGGGATTGAAGCTTATCCAGTTTTCCATAGCTTGAATTGATGTAGCGCAAAGAATTTTTTGCAATCATCCCTTGGGTTACCCGCATGAATCTCTACCTACCTTCCCACGACACCCATGCCGTTAATAATCTTATCGAGGACTTCGTCCTGCAGCGTAATCATTCTCGCAGCCGCGTTATAAGCATGCTGGAATTGGATCATGTTCGACATTTCTTCGTCTAATGATACGGCGCTAACAGACTGTCTGTTCAATTCAGCAGTGTTTACAAGCGTTTCTGTATTTTTGGCCAGTCTGTTTGTTTCCTGAGCTTTTACGCCCATTTCACCGATGATGCCTGCGTAATAGTCTAAAACGGTCGTCGTTTTGTCACCGATTTGAATTTTCTTGGTGAAGACATTAGCGAGATTTGTCGCGTTGGCGTTGTCGCTCGCTTCACCATTCAGCGATGCGGCGACTTTATCGCCTTTTGAATTCATGATCTCATCGGCTACTTTGATTTTGCCGGCGGCTCCCTTTGCAGGCTCAGCCTCTCCTCCGGTAAATTCAAAGAAAATGCCTCCCGGTTCTCCCGATGAAGTAAACCCGCTTTGATGGACTGCATTAAACTCTTTCGCAAAAGCAAGCGCCATCGTATCCAGATCTGCGAGCATTTCGGGATACAAACCTTTTTCTTCACCGTTTGACATATATCCGTAAGATTCGATTAAACCGAGCAGGGACCCTTTGCTAGTAAACGAATCGATGCCGATATCCGTCCCGCCGAGGGAAACGCCCGTCACAAGGCCTGTATCGTTGTCGTAATTCACTTTGACAGTTTCAGTCGTGAAGTTTGGCCCGTCAAGAACCTTGCCCAGAGACTGGCCGTTTACGTCAAGGACTTCTATTGACACAATGCCTTCAGCGGTTGCGAGTGGATTGCCGCCGGTTTTCGCATAGCTGACTTTGATATTAACCATTGAAGACAGTTCATCAAGGAGCTGATCACGCTTATCGTACAAATCGTTCGGGAGATAGCCGTTCGGCTCGACTTTGGCGATTTGCTCGTTCAAGCTGTTCAGCTGGGACAAAAGCGAGTTAATCGTCATCACATTTTGATCAATCTGGTCGCCTAAATTTGATTGAACGGTTGTCAGCGATTCATACAGAGTGTTAAATGTATCGGCGACCGCCTGCCCTTTTTGCGCAACAACAGAAGCAGCGCTCGGTTCGTGGGCGTTGTTCGTCAATTCCTGAATGGAATTCCAGAATGAATTCAGAACTTTGTTTAGTCCGGTGTCGTTCAGTTCATTCATAATCCCTTCCATTTGGTTAAAAGCGTCCACTTTTGCATTGTAATAGCCGGCCTTTGTATTCTGCGTCCTGTATTGATAGTCCAGAAAGCTGTCCCTAACCCTTTCAACCGAACCGATTTCAACGCCTGTACCCATCTGGCCTGCAAGTCCGACAGAGTCTCTTGATACGGACGGATAAGGGGTTGATGCTTTAAATGTAACACGCTGTCTTGAATACCCTTCGGTATTGGCGTTGGATATATTGTTTGCTGTCACGCTCAGAGCTGATTGCTGCGCGGACAAGCCTCTTTTTGCGATTTCCAGCCCTAAAAAAGTTGGATTTGTCATCTTTTTCACTCCGTTCTAAGCTTTTGAATCGAATAAAGAAAGCCGTTTCACCCCGCCTGTCTGGTTTGGCTGCTGCTCTTTTCCGTAATTCGAACCGCCTTCATTCGGAAGGAGCATATCAAATGTAAGCGAGATAAATTGAAGCGACTGAAAAGTCAGCTGCTTGTTCAAATCGTTCACATCCTTCAAACGGGTGACGAGCTGTGAGAGCTTGGCATACAGCTGTTCCAGCACCTTTTTCTCGCCGCCCGCAGCTTTGCTGATACATGCGCTGATCGTCGCGTCCGAGCTGCCGATACAGCTTTTAGTTGCTTCAATGCGGGACTGCTCCGTTTGTTCAATGGCCTGCACATACTTTTGTTCTTTCGTCACGATTTCTGAAAGTGCCTTTATTTCGTTCGTCTTCAGCGCCTCCGTTTTTTGTTCCGACAGAGACAGCAGATGTTCATGCAGCACGCATAAGCGCTCCAGCTCTTCAATCACCCGTTTCACTGAACTGACTTCCTCCTTTTATTGCTGTTTATAAAAATTGACCATTTTTTCAGCTATGCCTTTGCCGTCAACTTTGTACGTTCCATTCTCCACGGCTGCTTTCAGCTGGGCAATTTTCTCCTGACGCTCCTTCATTAAATCAGGGCCTTTTTGCAGCTCCTTTGCTTTCGCGGAAATCTCAACTTTGTCTTCCGGCTGGGCTGCTCCCTGTGAAGAAGCTGTTTGTTTTTCAAATGATTTATGATAAGGATTAACAGGTTGTGTTCCATATTGGTTGATCTTCATGGGATTCCTCTCACTTTCCGCCATAGTTATCTATGATCATACTCATTTTATCGTCTGAGCTTCAAGTTAGTTTAGGGAATCAGTCATTTTTGGGCTTAAAGGTATAGTACGTGCCTTTAGAACTATTATTTCTCTCTCTTTCAAGCTGCTCCAGCTGGTCTAATTGACTCATTTGCGATGCCAAATCCTGCTCGCATGACATGCAATAACGTCCTTCCCGAATAAGCGTGCCGCACCTTTCGCACGGATAGCCGAGATTCGGGAAATTAGAGATTTGAATGCGTTTCTGTCTAATAAACTTCAATATTAACTCTTCTTCGACACCTGTTTTTTCTACGATCTGAAACATCGTGGACTGCCGGTTTTCCTGTTTTTTCAGAAATTTATAAACAATTTCATACGCGCGCTCTTCTTCTTTCAAGCATGAAGCGCAAACGGTTTGAAAACTGCTTTTCATAAACAATGCGTTACATCTTGGACAATTCGCCAATTGACTCATAAACTTTGACCCCTATCCTTAAATTCTATTTTTTATATCGGCAGGGAAGAAAAATGATTTAGCTTCTAATTAATGTATATGATGATACAGATTTTGCTTCTCCGGATGTCATCAGGCAATCAGCGGCATGATGAAGGGTCGCTCCTGTCGTATACAAGTCGTCAATCAATATGACATCCAGATTCTTTACTGACCCCTTTTCGGTTCTAAAAACGGTTTTTGGCTTAATTCGCTCTTTCCTGCTTTTTTTGGATTGTTTTTCATTTTCGATTCTGATCAAGGGATGAATAACGGGTATTTGTAATAAGGAAGCAAGACGCTCCGCCTGATTAAATCCCCTCTCCGCTTTACGTTCTTCACTGAGAGGTATCGGAACTAAAACAGACGGGCTGCGGCGGAAGTATTGTTGAAAAGCGCTGATAAATGAAGGGGCAAAAGCGAAGACCAGTTCAGCATCACCTCTGAACTTAAAACGGGCAAGGACTTCTTTCATGAAAGTATTGTAGAGATAAACAGAGCGGTTTTGCCTCAAAAGAGAGCGGGTTAACGGATTGGCCTCCCATTTTGCGCAGTCACCGCACAGCTCTTCGCTCCCCTGTGGCCGTCCGCACTTAGGGCATACGGTTCCTTTGATCTCGATAAAGTTCTCTTTACATTCCCTGCATATTTTCTCTTCTGATCGTAAAAAGAAAAAAGAATGCCATGAGAGAGAATGTAAAAGAGGCGCTGCACAAATTAAACAATTCAGTTTATTCCCTCCCTCTTCGATTGCTTGCGCAAAGCGGGTTTTCATTCACCTTTCTGGCAGCTTCAGCCAAGGTGACAAGCATTGATGTATTCTTTTGTTTGTCAACGAGCTCTGCTTTTATGTAAGCCAGCTTCGACTGATCTGTTACATATTGCGGTTTTACTGCATTTAAAGCCAAGGCGAGCACATCCTCCCTGCACCTGCTGCACGTACAGCTCATGTGCAGCTGATCGATATACTGATCAAACAACTCTTCCAAAACAGCTTCTTTGGCGTTGACTAGCATCCGGCACCGCTCCTCATTTTATATTCATAGGTATACTTTACCATGAATATCAGACTAGTCAATCAACATTTCCTTTTTAGACATTTTATTCATGTTTTGAATATGACGTCGTGCCGCATTCATCGACTTTGTCCTGCCGTAATGAAAGAAACAGACGTCTCCATCTGTGTGCTCGGGATGCCTGCCGGCTCTTCCCGCCATTTGGACGAGGGCGCTTTCGGTAAAAACCGCCGACTCTGCCCCCAATACTCCAACCTGCGCTTTTTTGACGGTCACTCCTCTTTCCAAAATCGTTGTTGTCACGAGCACCTCAAGCTTACTTTCCCTAAACCGGTTCACTTTTTCATTTCTGTCAGGGTCATCGGCATAAACTCCTTCAGCGCGAAATGTTTCCTTTTTCAGCACACTGACCACAGATTTAAGAACAGGGACAGAGGGAACGAATAAAAAAACCGGTTGCTGCAGTTCTTGGTGCTTAAAAAGCCATTTTTTGAGGCGAAAAGGAACTTTTCTTCGTTTCAAACTCTTTTTCCAATTTCCGCACCAAATCAATGTAGGTTCAGGCAAGGGGCTGCGGTGGAATCTCGCGGGAATACGGACGGTGTCCAGCTTTCCGCTCTCAGCCCTTTTTTTCATATCTGCTGAAGGCGTGGCAGTTAAATAGATGTGAGCGCTTTGCCGTTTTGCCGATTTTTTAACAGCGTATTGCAGCGTGTTATCAATAGAATACGGAAAAGCATCCACCTCATCTATGATGATCACGTCAAATGCTTCTTTATAGCGGAGCAGCTGGTGGGTAGTTGAAATGATAAGCGGCGAGAGATTCCCAACGTCTGAGCTTCCTCCGTACAAAGCGGCAATTTCCACCCCTGGAAAGGCTTGGCGAAACCGCGGAGCAAGCTCGAGTACGACATCGGTTCTCGGAGTAGCGATACATACTGTCAAGCCGTTGTTCAGCGCGAATTCGATCCCTTGAAAGAGAAGTTCTGTTTTCCCCGACCCGCAAACCGCCCAGACCAACAGTTCTTCTTTTCTTCGTATAGCATTGATAATGGATTTGGCCGCTTTCTCCTGACCTGCTGAAAGCGCGCCTTTCCACTCCGTATGAACAGGCGCCCATTTATGGCTGACATGCATGTGCCAAGTCAACAGAGGCGTACAATCGCTCACCCTGCCCATCATGACGCAGGATCGGCAGTACACGCAGCATTTACTGCACCGATAGCAAGGATACCGGGCGAAAAATGAGCGTTCGTGCTGGCCGCACCTCAAACAAATAAAGCCTTTCTTCGTTTTTTTAATACCTTCCTCCGTTTTTATCAAGCCTTCTTGGATATGCCAATCAACGACGGATTCACGAAAAGGAAGTTCGCTTTTCAGAAGGTGGCGCTGCTCCAAACATGACCGCAATTCACGGGTATAGAATGCCGGTTGTTCGATGTGAATCACCTCCAATCTGCCATTTAGTATCTATCATCCATGGTTTCTTGTAAAACAGTCAAAATCTAAAAATCTCCCTTCAAAACAGTTGAAAAAAAAATCTCCGTTTTGCAAAACGGAGATTGGCTTTTATACTGTATACCAGGCGATACCCATCGCTCCTTCACCAAGGTGAGTGCCGATCACAGGCCCGAAATAGCTTTTATAAAATTCGACATGTGCATATTGCTTCGACAATTCTTCGATTATTTGATCGGCTTCTTCTTCACGGTTGGCATGAATCACAACCGCTCTCAGCGGCTTTCCTTTCTCGGCATCTTCGCCAAAAAGCTCAAATAAACGGTTCATCGCTTTTTTTCTCGTCCGGATTTTCTCGTAGGGAACGATCAGCTTGTTCTCAAAATGCAAGATCGGCTTTACTTTTAAAAGGCTTCCGACAAAAGCCTGGGCGCCGCTCAGACGTCCTCCCCTTTGCAAATGTGAAAGGTCGTCAACCATAAAATAAGCCCTCATCGAGGTTTTCATATGATCCAAGTGGCGGATGATTTCCTCAGGAGCCGCTCCTTTTTCCGCCATCTCAGCCGCCTCGATCGCATAAAAACCCTGAGCCATGCAGCTGATTTCCGAATCAAACGGATACACTTTAATTCCTTCAAGCATACCGCTTGCTGATACAGCGCTGTTGAATGTTCCGCTGATGCCGCTGGAAAGGTGGATGCTGATGACCGCGTCATATGTTTCACCGAGTTTTTCATAGAGAGAAATCAACTCGCCGTAGGCGGGCTGGGAAGTCGTCGGGAGATTTTCGTGGGCTTTTACTTCTTTGTAATAGTCCTTCCAGCTCATATCGATCTCTTCCCTGTATGAAGTCTCTCCAAAGATCACATTGAGAGGTATCATATGAATATTGTAGCGGTCACGCAGGTCTTTAGGTATATATGCCGTACTGTCTGTTACTACTGCTGTTTTCATGAAATAAACCTTCCTTATGAAAGATACTCTTTTCTATTCTAAAAGAAAAAGCAGCTTTTTTCATTATAAAGTTTAATTTTCTGCCAAAAGAAAAGACCTGCCTTATGGCAAGTCCATCTTTATCTCATTTCTACCCAGCCGTTTTTAATGGCTACAACAACAGCCTGCGTTCTGTCGTTTACATTCATTTTTTGAAGGATGTTGCTGACATGGTTTTTAACCGTTTTTTCACTGATAAATAATGATTCGCCGATTCCGCGGTTGCTTTTTCCATCCGCCAGCATCTGCAGTACCTCGCATTCCCTTCTTGTGAGAATGTGAAGAGGTCTCCGGATTTCCGGATACACCTCATGCTGAGCGTGAGATGATACACCGCTTGTTGCAAGACGGCGGAATTCATTCACAAGATTGTGTGTAACCTTAGGATGCAGATAAGATCCGCCTTCAGCTACTACTTTCACGGCTTCGATCAGCGTATCGGCATCCATTTCTTTCAGCAGATAGCCCCGGGCTCCTGTTTTTAATGCATGTGTAACATAGTTTTCGTCATCATGGATGGATAAAATAATAACCTTTGATTCCGGATACAAGTCGACCAGTTGTTTTGTCGCTTCTACTCCGTTCACATTCGGCATATTAATATCCATGATAACAACATCAGGATGGTAGTGCTCGACAATGCGAGCCGCTTCATCTCCGTCGTCTCCTTCGGCCACTACCTCAAAGGTAGGTTCGAAATCCAAAATCCGTTTGACACCTTCACGGAATAACTGATGATCGTCAATAATTACAATATTTACTTTAGTCACAAGCTACGCCTCCCCATTCTCATTGTTAAACACACCGCTTTTATGGTCAATATGTCTTTTGTCTCTATTTTACAATTATCTTTACAAAGACAGTGGAACTTTAATCAATATAAATGTCCCAAGACCTATTTTCGAATCGATTGTCATTGAGCCTTCGAGCAAATCGACTCTTTCTTTCATACCTAGCAGACCGAAAGATTTGTTCTTCTTGCCTTTTACTTCTTTTAAGTCAAAGCCGTTTCCATTGTCTTTGATAATCAGCGTCACAAAATCTTTTGTCACTTCTACTTTAACATGAATTTCAGTTGATTCGGAGTGTTTTAAGGCGTTTGTCACCGCTTCCTGTGCAAGCCGGAATAGTGCAACCTCAAACCGCGGTGCTATTCTTCTTTCTTCGGATTCTCCGATGCATTGGAAATGAATCTTTGCTTTTCCATGATAATCTTCGATCGTGTTCAAGTATTTTCTGAGCGTCGGTATCAATCCCAAATCGTCTAAAGCCATCGGCCTTAAATCATAAATGATTCTTCTGACTTCATAAAGAGCATTTCTGACGTTTTGCCGGAGGTTTTTAATTTCCTGAAAGCCTTCTTCTGTTCCTTTGTCTCTGAAGATGCGTTCGATCAGTTCAGATCTCATCATAACGTTGGCCAGCATTTGCGCAGGACCGTCGTGAATTTCCCTTGAGACCCTTTTTCTTTCTTCCTCCTGGGCTTCGATAATCCGCAGTCCGAAATCCTGCTTGGCCTGCGCATCTTCAAGGAGAACGCCGACCTGGCGCAGATCCTGATTTAAGTAGTTTAAGACGACGGTAATCTGACTGACAAGCCCTTCTGAACGCTCGATGATTTCCTGAAGCCCCAAAAGGCGCCGTTCCAGATCATCACGCTTCTCTCTCAGCTGCTTTTCCCGCTGCTGGATCATTGTCAGTTCAACCTGCAGTTTGTGGGCTTTTTCATAAGCTTCGCGAATCTCTTCTTCACTGAATTTATGAAAGTTTCTGCTGACCTCTGACAAGCGGTTCCGCGCATGGCGGGCATGCACTTCCAGCCTGTCTCCAAGATCGATGACTTCGTTGACCTGCTGTTTAATCTGTTTCAGCTCTTCTACCAAGCCTTCGTATTGCTGGCGGGACTGCTCTCCGATTTGAAAGACTTCATCCTTGCTCCCGTCAACCGTTTTTAACATCTTCATAATGATTGAATCTAAAACTTTGGAGTCCATTTTGGAAACGCTCACCCATTTTCCCTCCGTAACAGCATTGTCATTTAGTTTTATCATAAATTTCATTGAACTGAAATTCGTGTCGAATTATAATGAAAGAATGCGTATTCTGGTTTTTTTATGGTTACCGATCCATTTCTATTTAATCATAACAAAATACGCGCCAAAATTCTAAGTCTGTTCGATTTTTAGGAGAACAGCCGCAGGCTTGTCAGGAGGTAAGCAGGCATGCTGCAAAGCTATCTGACTGTTGCAGGTGAAGGGACCCATGAAATCGTGATTGAAAAATCCCGGTTTATATGCCACTTGAGCCGCGTCAGTACTGAAGAAGAAGCACAGAACTTTATCAACCACATAAAAAAGCAGCATTGGAATGCGACGCATAATTGCTCGGCTTACGTCATAGGAGAAAATGATCAAATTCAAAAAGCGAATGACGACGGAGAACCGAGCGGGACAGCGGGCGTACCGATGCTTGAAGTTTTGAAGAAACGCAACCTTAAAGATACATGCGCCGTTGTGACGAGATATTTCGGCGGCATTAAACTCGGCGCAGGAGGATTGATAAGGGCTTACGGAAAATCCGTGTCAGAGGGGCTGAACCATGTCGGCGTTGTCGAACGAAAGCTGATGCGGGTCATGCACACCACTGTGAACTATACATGGATCGGCAAGCTTGAAAACGAGCTTCGCGAGTCCCCTTATCAAATAAAAGACGTTCACTATGCAGACGATGTCGAATTTGAAACGTATGTCAAGGAAAGCGAAAAACAGGCATTTACGGAATGGATAACCGAATTAACAAATGGCAAGAGTGAGAATAGAGAAGGCATTCAAGTCTATTTGGAAGAAGCTTTTAATAATTAAAGGAGAATCATCTTATGGCTGAGCGTATTAAAGTGAAAGTGCGGAAAAAAAAGAATAAAAAGAGAAGGCTGATTAAACGGTTTATAGTCCTTATGCTGCTCGCACTTCTCGCAGTCGGCGGAGTGGGCATATATAAAATTATAAACACGATTTCCGCGGCTGACGGCACTTATGATGAGCTTGAACGCGGAGAGAAGTCGAAGCTCAGGGACGATGTTGTTGATATTCAAAAAAAGCCGTTCTCGATTCTTTTTATGGGGGTTGAAGATTATTCGACAAACGGCGAGCACGGCCGGACGGATTCCCTGATTGTCGTGACGCTCGATCCTAAAAAGAAGTCGATGAAAATGCTGAGCATTCCGCGGGACACAAGGGTTCATTTGGCCAGCGACACAACCGGCACAAAAACAAAAATTAATGCGGCCTATGCAAAAGGCGGCAAGGATGAAACAATTGAGACGGTTGAGGATTTCCTCGGCATCCCGATCGACTACTATGCAACGGTCGATTTTGACGGGTTTAAAGATGTCATCGATGAAATCGGCGGAATCGATGTCGATGTGCCGTTTGACTTTAGCGAAAAAAGCGATGTCTCCAAATCGAAGAGAATCTATTTTAAAAAAGGAAATATGCATCTAAATGGTGAGGAAGCTCTTGCCTACGCAAGGATGAGAAAACAGGATAAGCGTGGAGACTTCGGGAGAAACGACAGACAGAAGCAAATTTTAAAAGCCGCTCTTGATCAAATCTCAAAACCGCAAAACCTCGCTAAAATTGATACAATTGCCCAAAAAGCAAGCAAAAACATTCAGACGAATTTTAGAATCACGCAGGCGCTGGCGCTTCAACAAATTTACAGCGGCTTTGCCGGCGATGATATCAAAACATTAAACATCACAGGACAGGATCTTACGATTGCAAATGTTTACTACTTTGAGCCTGACCAGCAAAACCTGGAAAACGTGCAAAATGAATTGACCCATCATTTGTACCCGGACTCAGCTGCCGATTCGAGCGGAACATCGTCTGAATCTTCCGCAACCGCTGACGGTGCGGACAGCTCAGCTGAATCGTCTGCTGCTTCTTATTGATCGGCTCTGTTGAATGTTAAATTCATAAATGAATAAATTGAAGGGGAACTCTTTATATATTTAGGGTTCCCCTTTCTTTTTAAGCTAGCGTAACTTACTATTTGAACAAGGCAAATGATTGATCATACTATGCTTTAAATAATTATACTGTTTTTCGCTGGTATCTGAGAATGCCTCGTCTCTATTTGAGGGAATATCCATATACAGGATGTCTTCTTTGAATTGAGAAACCGTTAAATCATATCTTTTACCATTGACAAAATTATAAAAATGCCACCCTTCAGGCAGCTTTGTTTTCTTTATTTCTCCACCTAATATATCATTTACGACTAGCGCGGTTACGCCGCATTGTCCCTTGGCAGGGTTATCCTTACTCCATTTTGAACTTGAATCTGAAGACCAGGATTTATACAATGCTTTCACTATTTGTTCGATTTGTCCAAGGTAATGATCATCCATAAATAACCCTCCTTTTCATAAAGTTTTAGTTATTCAGCCATTATTAAAAACCCGCTTATGATACTTCCGGAAATGCGGTAAAAATAAAACCCCTGGAAACCAGGGGTTTTTTGCGTTCATTAATTCCTCTTCACCATCCGCCTGTAAAACTTCGTAAAAGGCTTGTACTGCTCATTTACAAGGCCTGTCACCTCTGCGATGATCTGCATGAACAGTATTAAGCCGAAGATGATGAAGATGGACACCCATAGGGTTGCGGTTTTTAAAAGAATGGCGCTCAGGCTGAAGACGACGCCGATTAAATAAATGACGATAACGGCTTTCCGATGGGACAGGCCGAAGGCCATCAGCCTGTGGTGAATATGCGATTTATCGGGAGCCGAAATCGGCTGCTTGTTTAAAATCCGCCTGATGATCGCAAATGTCGTGTCAAATATCGGCACTCCTAATATAATAATCGGGATGACGACGCTGAACAGAGTCACGCTTTTATACAGCCCCAGCAGCGACAGAACCGAGATCACATAGCCCAAAAACAGCGAGCCCGTGTCTCCCATAAAAATTTTCGCCGGGTGGAAGTTGTAGAACAGAAAGCCGACCGTGCTTCCGATGACTACCAGCGACAAAGAGAAGATCAAGATTTTATCGGCAGAAAACGCCATGACGGCAATCGTCGAGAGGCCGATGACGGATATACCCGCAGCCAGTCCGTCCAATCCGTCGATTAAATTGATGGCATTGGTGATCCCGACGATCCACAAAATCGTCAACGGGTATGCGAGCCACCCCAAATCAAAGCGAAGATCCCAAAACGGAATCGATAAAAATTCCATTTTCAAGCCTGTACTGACGATGATGCAGGCTACTAATACTTGTACGATAAATTTAATTCTCGCGCTTAAATTGTATTTGTCATCTACAATGCCTAAAATGACGATCATAAAAGCACCGAGTGTAATTGCTGTTATTCTGTTTTCATAAAGGCCGCCGGCAAACGAACCGGTCAATACTCCTATAAAAATGGCTAAACCGCCCATTCTCGGCATTACTTTATCATGTATCTTTCGTTTATCCGGCTGATCCACGACCCCGGATTTGATTGCTAGACGTTTGACAAGCGGAGTAATAATTAAAACAGTAATGAGAGAGACAAAAAACGCAATTACAGTGCGTTCATAAGACATAAGGAAGTCTCCTTTTTAAATGAAGTCTGGTCGTATAAAAGATCATACCTTTTCATTATACAATTTCATTATTTATTATAACAAGCTCCAGCCAAAAGAAACATCACGAATTAATATCCCCCGCCGCAAATTATGCATCCTTATTCAAGTTCAATTTATCAAGCATCATTAAAAATAGATGATGCCAGTCTCTTTCACGTGCGATCTTTCTGCGCAGTTCCACATGGGAAACATCATCATGCGCAAGCTCCAGCTCTTCACAAACCGCTGTAAATTCAGCGGGGTCGTTTCCTGTTAAATGACGGTAAACGTGTTCCTGTTCAACCTTTTCCGTTGAAGGGAGGTTCATACCTGCGACAGGCTTTCCGGCAGCCAAAAATTCAAACAGCTTTAAAGGAAATACCGCATTGTTATATGGCGACGGTTTATACGGCATGATACCGATATCCACTACATTCATATAAGCTGGTACTTCTGACGGCGCAGCGGGGCCCGTCCAGATGACATTATCTTCTTCAAGAAGCGCTTTAAAATCTTCGTCTCCGTTTGTCCCGTCAGGACCGACAAATAAAAATGTCCACTCTTTTTTTGTTCTGGCAGCTTCTTTGACGAGCTTAAAATCGAGCTTCGGCTTGATTCCTCCGATAAAGCCGAGGACGGTTCCTTCCCTTCCCTTCAATACATCCGCTTTTTGCATATTTTCTGCAAACAAGCTGTACTCCACACCGTTTTCGATTGTAAAAACCGGCTTTGTCTCTCCTTGAAGCCGGTCTGCTACATTTTGTTGCAAGTATTCGGAAGTGCAAAAAATCGTATCAGCAGCTTTGATGATTCTGCCTTCAGCTTCAAAAATGACCTTTTGCCTGAATCCTGAGACAAGGCTTTGGCTACCGCTGATCGGGGCCGCCCACAGGTCGCTGCAGTCATAGATGACCTGATCCCATTGATAAAGCGACGACAGCAGCGGAAAGCCGGGGAAGGTGTACCATAAGCACACCTTTTCTCCCTGAACGTCTTCTTTCAGCCGGTCAAGCAGCGGCTTCAGCTTGCTTTGATAGAAAACATCTTTGTAGCGGGCAAACCTGAATATTTTCTTTTTCAAAAAATCTTTGACTGCAAATTGCTTGATTCCGTTGTCAAGCAATGTAAAAGTCTCACGGGAAGGATTTTCAGACGGACAAACCCAAATGACTTCCTTCGTCTCCTTGCGGCCTGCTAAAAACTCAGCAAGGCGGTGCCTTCTGTATCTTAGCTGATCCTGCCCCCATTCACCTGTCGCTACTATGACGTGTATGAATTGATCTGCTTTCACTTTCAATCACCTTTTCTGTCAATGCCGTTATAATCTTTTCATTACTGCGTTCTTAGCGTAATGGAAAAAGCACCATGTCGCTTTCATCAAGTGAAGTCGTTCGATTTCCCTGTATACGTACCAGGTTTTTCGCGCCGCCTTCCACTTGTTTCTGGAGATCGATGTTTCAACGATGCGGTATTCCGCGAGGGGTTCGTTCAGTCCATATGCCTTGAACCCCCGCTTTAATACGGACAGCCATGTCGCCAAATCCTGGCGGGTTCTAATATTCGGCATCCGGATATCACCCGTTTGTTCTCTGTCAATCATCACCGTCAAGCAGCCGATGATCGTATTTTTTAATACATCATCATATGTAAGGCTTACGGGTGCATGAATGGTTTTATGAAGCGGTTCGCCGTCTTGGCTGATCAGCTCGTATGCCGTAAATGAGAAAGCATGCTGATGCTTTCTCATGAAGGCGAGCTGCTTATCCAGCTTTTCTGCTTTCCAAACATCATCGCTGTCCAAAAAGGCGACATAGCGCCCTTCGGCTTTGCTGAGCGCCGCATTTCGCGCCGCTGCAGCACCTTGATTCTCTTTCAGAAAAATGGCATGGATCCGCTCATCATCTTCTTCATAGCGCTTCAAAATGTCTCTTGTCCCATCTGTTGAGCAATCATCGGCAATGATCATTTCCCAGTCGGAAAACGTCTGATTTAAGACGGACTTAATGGTTTTTTCGATAAATTCCTCCGCGTTATAGGAAGGCGTAATGACAGAGATTAAAGGTTTTTGCCTCGTCATGGTCCTGATCCACATCCCCAATTAAAAATTTAACGTTCTCTGAAAACTTCCGGAATGACAATGATAAAAAATGACAGCGCTAAACCGATCAGTACGCCCAGCACCGCTCTTTTCTTAGGCGACATGCCGGCAGCCTGGTTATCAAGCACGATCAACGGCTCAATTTCTTCAGCAGCCTTCATATCAAGCTTGCTTGTTTCAAGCTCATACAAAAACCGCTGTTTGTCAACTTTGGAATCAGCGCTGACTGTTTCGTCTTCAAGCGCCTTAATATTCTTTTCAATGACTTCTTCTCTTTTTGAGAACAGCGCCTTATCGCCTTTCATATAGGCATCTTTAATTTTTCCTAAAGTATCCAATGTTTCCTGTTTATCAGGCCCTGTGTAGCTTAAGTTGAAAAGTGAATCCGTTCTGATTTCAATCGCCAGATCGTCTTTCAATTGCGCCAGATCCTCTTCCGGCATATCCGGGAAAATGTCCTTTAAAAAAGCTTCGTTTTTCAACAGCAGCGGCACTTGCTTTGCATTGTTGTACTTCGCTTCTCCATAGTTCCCGGTTGATATCGTTACAGTAGCCGTGTAATTAGATGGAGCAACGCTTCCCTTCGGCATAAAATAGCCGACAAGACCAAGAATAAGAGGAAGCGCAATAATCGCCACAATAAACTTTTTCACTCTACCAGCAATACGTTTGATTAAATTCATCACATGAATTTCTCCCTGTTTTTAAATTCGATTTTCAAAAATCACCTATACTGTTCGGTTTCATCCGTTCCGCAGACTCTAAAGGTATTAACCGTCGCAATCACAAGCGCGAGGAACACCCAATGGAAATATAAATTCGAGACGGAACTCGGACTGATGCTTGACACAAGGAAGGCGACGAGCGCGGCTGTCAAACCTTCAATAAGAAGCTTTGGCCGTCTTCCAAGCGATCTTTTATAATATCTGTAAAGCACGGTTATTAAATAAATGTACATCGTTAAATAACCGAGCATCATCACCACTCCAAAATTCGTCATGATCTCAACGAGCCAGTTATGAACCTCCACGACCCGGTCCGTATCGAACAGTGCATGATGCTCCAAATAATATGGCACATTGCCGGCGCCGACGCCAAATCCGTAAGTATCCAGCACATAATGCCCGGCGTTTTTCAACAAATTCGCCCTGGCGACATTGGATGGCAGCGGCTCGCTGAAATCGTGTGCGGTTTGCGGAGCCAAAAAGTATGTATAAAAAGCTCCGGTAATCTTTCCTGCAAACAGTGTGACAAAAGCGATACATCCTGCAGCTGCGGCGATGAGCGCCCATTTTTTAAGCACCTTCGGCAGCAAAATGAACACATAAACGGCAAGGCCGGCTATGACCCCCAGGATGCTGGCTCTTGATCCAGTCAGGAAAATCAAGTATGCCGAACAGAACGCAAGGAGCAGCCCCGCTATTTTTAAGTAGCTGTTTTTAATGTTTTTGAAAAAAGATAAATAAAAGAAAAAGCTGATGGACAGAAATGTCGCAAAGTCATTCTGGTTGAAAAAAACGGATGTCGGATAGTGCTGTTTATAGTGCGGCCCGTTATAAAGGGTCGAGCTCGGCAGGTGGTTTAACGTAAAGTGATTGTAAAACCCGATGACCATTAAAAATACGGTCATGACAAGCCATATGTAATAAAACGCGAGAATACGATCCATTTTTTGAAAAAACATGACAACCAGAAAAACAAAAAACATTCCCATTGCCAATAGGAACAGATATTTTATGCCATCAGTGGCAGACTTGACCCATAGCAGCGAAATCAGTCCATAGCAGAACCAAAACGCGAAAAACATCAGAATGCCTTTGACATGCACCTGCTTCCACTTTTCAAGGTGCTGGCTGCCTTTCAACATTTCCGCTATGAATAAGAATCCTGCCAGAATCAGAAGTATTCGATATGGAAACAGGCTGAAAAAGCCCAATTTAATCGCAAAAAAAGCATTGTTGGCAAAAGTTGCAGCGATGAGCAGATATAATACGGGCATCAGCAATTGCTCGGACGACAAATACTTCCGGAGCACAACGATCACAGCCAGCGCAATCAAAATTAGACACGCCAGCAAGATTTTTTTTGCATTGGACTGGGCCAATACAACGAATGCTAACCCTGCGGTCAATGCGGCGAGCCAAACCAGAACATTGACCGCGGAACGTTTGAGACTCATTTTTCCCCCTCCTTCCGCTTCTTTCTGGAAAAGGGCTGCCGACATCAGCCAGCAGCCAGTGATTTACGTATTCATTTCTTTTTTATAATATGAAATGGTCTTTTCCAGTCCTTCAGCAAGCGGCATTTTTGGTTCCCAGTTTAAGATTTTCTTTGTTTCTTCATTACACAGTGTGCTGTGGCGGATATCCCCCGGCCGTTCATCTTGATAAATCGGAGAAAGCTCAGAGTTCGTCGCTTTTTTCATCTCTGTAAACAGCTCATTGACCGTGATGGAAAAGCCGTTTGAAACATTTAAACAAACGTTTGATTGAGCTTTTAGCGCCTTTACGTTGGCACAAGCTACATCACCGACATAAATAAAATCGCGTGATTGTTCTCCGTCTCCAAAAATTACCGGAGCCTTGCCGCTGGTCAGCAAATCGGAGAAAATCGATACAACGCCGCCCTCTCCTTTTGCATCCTGGCGCGGCCCGTACACGTTGCTGTACCGCAAAATGCAATACTCGGTTCCATATAGATCATAAGCCAGTTTTAAATAGTTCTCCACTGTAAGCTTCGTCAGCCCGTAGGGTGAGCCTGGGTTTGTTTGGTGACGGGTGTCGACAGGCAGGTAATCCGGATTTCCATAAACAGCCGCTGATGATGCAAAGACGATCTTTTTCACATTGCATTCACCAGCTGCTTTAATGATATGGAGCGATCCTCTGATATTGATGTTTTCATCATTTAAAAAATCGCTGACAGACTCCGCTACGCTTACTTGTGCAGCTAAATGAACAATATAATCGGGATCAATGCTTTTGATGACGTCGATGACTTCCGGCTTCGTGATATCCTGCTCATAAAAGTCAATTGGGAGACCGTCAATGTTGGAGCGGTGTCCCGTAGTTAAATTATCAAGAATTGAAACCCGGTAATTTTCTTTTAGAAGCTGTTCAGCAATATGCGAGCCGATAAATCCGCATCCGCCTGTCACTAGTACTTTTTCCATTGTTATCCCCCCGTTGTTTATACGTTGGTCAGGATTCCTTCTCCCTGTACTTCCGGCCGTCCGATTGAATGGTAGATCATGCCTTCGTTTCTCATTTGTTCAATTTCAAATATATTTCTTCCATCGATTAAGACGGGGTTTTTCAAAGCAGACTTAAGTTTGGCAATATCCATGTTCTGTACTTCCGGCCACTCCGTCAATATGACGCACGCATCCGTATCCTGAATCGTCTCATACAGATCTTCGCTGTAAACGGCTTGATCGCCGAGAAGCTTTTCTGCTTCAGGTACAGCAATCGGATCAAACGCTTTGACTTTAGCACCGAGGCTTCTCAGCATCGGAATGACATCCAGAGACGGCGCCGAGCGCATATCGTTAGTATTCGGCTTGAATGCCAGCCCAAGAACCGAAATGGTCATGCCGTTTAAATCGCCGAACACATCAAGGAGCTTTTGCACAATGTGGGCGCGCTGCTTTTGATTCGTCTCGATGACAGCTTCAATCAATTTAAAAGGATAACCGACTGACTTCGCGATTTGCAATAAAGCCATCGTGTCTTTAGGGAAGCAAGAGCCGCCAAAGCCGATTCCGGCTTTTAAAAATTTACTGCCGATTCTGCTGTCGAGTCCGACGCCTTCAGACACCTTGGATACATCAGCTCCGACCCTTTCGCAAATATTCGCGATATCATTAATGAACGAGATCTTTGTAGCCAAAAATGCATTTGCAGCGTATTTAATCATTTCTGCACTTTCAAGGTTAGACTTGACGATTTTCGTTTGAAATGGCTTATGAAGCTCTTCAATAATGGCAGCAGCCTTTTCGCTTGTCGCGCCGATGACTGCTCTTTCCATATTCATCGTATCGTAAATAGCTGTTCCTTCACGAAGGAATTCCGGATTCGACACGACGTCGAAAGGGAATTCCCCTTTTGAATTGCGTTCTATAATGGCTTGTACGAGCTTTCCTGTTCCAACAGGGACAGTGCTTTTGTTGACGATGACTTTATAGCCGTTCAGGTGCTTCCCGATCATTTCGGCAACGGATTTAACAAATGTCAGATCCGCTTCCCCTGTTTCCGACATCGGTGTACCGACTGCAATATAAATAATCTCAGCTTCTTCAATCGCTTTTGGAATATCAGTAGAGAAAAATAAGCGATTTTCGTTTACGTTTTTATCCACAAGTTCTTTTAGGCCGTTTTCATAAATCGGCATCACTCCGGCTGAGAGTCCTCTTATTTTTTCAGCATCAATATCGCAGCAGACAACCGAGTTTCCCACTTCGGCAAAACAAGTTCCAGACACCAGCCCGACATATCCCGTTCCAATGACAGCGATTCTTTTCAACATTATCATTCCCTTCTTTCAGCTGACCCTTCAAATCCAATAGCTTGATTTAGGTAATGATCTTTATCTCTTTCTATTGAAAAAATCTGGGTTTTTCGTTTTCCCAATCCTTATTTTTATTAGCTTAGACGCAAATAAATGGGTTTAAACAGTATTATATTCAACATTCATACGCATATTAACCGACAGACCCCAACTTAATTTTTGTTCTTGACAACATCCCCATACACATCCAGCAGCTTTCCGGCATTTTTAAAGGCGTCATAATCCTCGTGCACCGTTTGATACAGCTCTTCAGCGATGGCTTCTTGCCAATTGCCGCCTTCCAAATATCCCTTGACAGCTTCTGTTATGCTGGAAGCCGAGTGCGGCTTGATCAGAAGGTGTTCATGCTTTCCGAATAAAGACGGAACCCCCCCGACCGCCGTACAAAGCACCGGAACCTTGAGAGCGAGCGCTTCAATGACAACAGTCGGCATCCCTTCAGAATACGAAGGGAGCACAAACAGATCTGATGCAGCCAGATATTCTGATATCTCATGGTTTGCGACCTGCCCCGTCAATACTGCTTTTTCACCGGCGATTTGACGGATGTTCTGCTTCTCCGGTCCGTCGCCGATGAATACAGCTCTGTAGCTGTCATCAAGCTGCCTGACCGCTTCTGCCAGCTCGGCTACTCCCTTTCCCTTCACCAAGCGGCCGACGAACGTCAGCAACTTTTTGTCTTGCGGCAGGCCGAGTTTCTCCCTCAATTCAAGTGTTGAAGCGGAGGGCTTTTGAAACCGGTCCAGGTTGACTCCAATAGGAAGCACCGAGCTTTCAGCACCGGTCATTTCTTTCGTTTTGGCTTTCAGCGCTTCGCTGACAGCCAATACTTTTGCTGCGGAATGCACAGCTGTTTCAAATGCTCGAAAAGCGCCTTTGCTGTAATGGGGATAAATATTGACATCGCTTCCGTGCAAAGTCAGAACATAAGGAACCTTCAGCTTCTGTGAAACAACGGCAGCGGCACCCCCGGATGGCATCGCGAAATGGGCATGGATAAGATCCGGCGCAAGCCCGTGCTTCTCGATCGTCCTCAATACAGACTTTGCGATCCGGCGATGCGGCTGAGCCCATTTTAGCTGTCCAGGCAAAGCCGTATACGGCGGCCTGTAAACCGGGATGCCTTTTCTTTCTTCATATTCCGGGACTGTTCGCACTTGACGGTATTTTTTTTTCAGCAGCCTGAGAGGAGCAGGATTCACAGGCAATGGACATATGACCGTCACATCAACGCCCTGCATCTGCAGCGCCTGAACCTGTGTTTCATGAAAAACGCCTTCTCCCGGCCTTTGACTGCTTGGATAAACGCTGGTAATCCAAAGAACCTTCAATGATGAACCGCCCTTTCTGCTGTCATCTTCCTAATTGGGCCCTCATAGCCCGCCGATAAAATTTGCCGACCAGAAAACCGTAAAAAATCCCGCTGATCCCGACGGAAACTGCCAGCTGAAGCATGGCGCCGTGAAGCAGATGTCTGCTGCCGACGCTCAAGACAAGAGCCAGCAATGCCATGAGCAGCGTCAAGGCCAGCGGTTTTCCAACGGTTCTGAAATATTCGCCCAGCTTCAGCTGGATGACATATTTGAGCAGCCATCTGCCGATAAAGAAATTGACCAGGCTGATCGCTGCATATGTCCAGGCGGTGATCGTCAAATCATTCGTTAATACCGCCGCGTAAAGAGACAGCCCATAAAGGAGCATGATCCCGCTGTCCCAATAAAATGCCAGGTCTGCTCGCCCCTTCGCCAGCAAAACCGATCCGTTCGGATTCATCAGAACCCTGAGCAGCCCGACAATCGCGAGGATGTTCAGAACCGGTACGGCCTGCAGCCATTTTTCTCCGAAGACGACTTCAACAAATAAATCTGAAACAGTCGTCAGTCCGATCAGGAGCGGGAATGAAATCAGCGCGAGAAGCTTTGTCATATTTAAAAAGCCTTCGCGCAGCGTTTGGTTGTCCCCTTGATTCTTTGAGAAGACAGGAAACGCTACCCTTGTTACGATCGGATTGATTTTTAATACGGGAATCGTAATAATCTGATACGCCAGGTTATAGATTCCCAATGCTTCCGCACCGAGAAACCGCCCGATTAAAATCATGTCGATATTGGCGCCAAGCCTGTTTACAAGCCTTGAAGCAAGCTGAAACGCGCCGAACGAGAAAAATTCTTTCACTTCCCCCAATGCAAAGACGAAAGAAGGACGCCATTTTTTTAAATATACAGCAAAAAACATGATGCCTTTAACCGAATTAAGAAAAACTTGTGACAATGCATAGGCCACAATCGGATCCATCAGAAAAACCAAAACGAGCAGGAGCACAAAAGACAAAACGGTGACTCCCGCTTCTATTTTGCTCAGCACATTAAACTTCAGATCTTTTTGCAGCATATATTGATACTGCTGGCCGACCGGGGCGATTAAAAACATGACGGCCAAAATCCGCACTAGAAAAACAAGTTCGTCCCGCTGATAAAAGTCTGCGATGAACGGACTCAGGAAAAAGAGGCCGATAAACAAAAGGATGCCCGTTAGGATATTCAGCCAATACAAGGTCGATAATTGGCGTTCACTGATGTTCTCCTTTTGAATTAAAGCGGCCCCGAATCCCATATCGAGTACAATTTGTGTGAAAATCGTTACGGTGGTCAGCATTCCGACCAAACCGAATTCGGCAATTGTCATGATATTGCCGAGCAGTGCAAACTGTATAATTTGAATGACCGTGACGATCAAAGTTGAAACACTTGTCCATTTTGCACCGCTTAATATTTGTTTCGTAATGGTAGACATAGCATATTCCTAACTTCCTCGTATTATCTGGCTCCTTCGCCAGTCAATACTACTTTAATCGTTTTCAGCATAACCTTCAAATCGAGAAGAAACGTTAAATTCCGAATGTAATACAGATCGTGCACCAATTTTTCTCTCGGACTGATATCATAGCCTCCGTTCACCTGCGCAAGTCCCGTTAAACCCGGCTTAACGATTAAGCGGTTTTTAAATCCCGGAATTTCGTGGTGAAACTGAGCGGTAAACATCGGTCTTTCAGGCCTTGGCCCCACAATGCTCATGTCTCCGGCCAGCACATTGATCAACTGCGGAAGTTCATCGATTCTTGTTCTTCTTATAAAAGACCCGACTGCAGTGATGCGCGGATCATCCTTCTGAGCCCATTTCGCACCGGATTTTTCTGCGTCAATTCTCATAGAACGCAGCTTGATCACCTTGAAATGCTTCCCGTCTTTTCCGACGCGTTCCTGCCGGTATAACGGAGAACCCGGTGTTTCGATACAGATTAATATACAAAACAGCAGAATAAACGGCAGTGTAAGAGCGAGCCCAATCAAGGAAAGGACGATATCCATTATCCGTTTCATATATAAATAACGTACTGCTTTTTTAGATAGAGCACAGGAATAAGTTTGCTGGCTTGAATATTCATTGTACATTCTTAAACTTTTGTCGATACTCACTAGCATACACCTCGATTAGTATGTTACTGTTTGATCTATTCGTCAGTGTAGCATACGAACGTAAACACAATGTAAAGGAGTTATTAAAATTAGTAAATTCGTTGATTTTTTGTTAAAAATGCACCGCCTCCGTTTTATCTTTAATTTCACCAAAAATATCATACTATATAATAAAGACAAAACAAAGGCAGCATAGGCAATTTTTCGAAAAACGAGTTTTCTGTTTATATTTTAATAATAAGCAACGATTCCGTCGTAAATCGCTTTAGCGCCTTTTTCTTTGTAAGTCGAGCTTTTGAGTTTTGTCGCATCGCTTACATTGCTGATAAACGCAAGTTCAACAAGGCAGCTTGGCATTTTTGATTCCCTGATGACATGGAAGTTGCCGATCTTTACACCGCGGTTTTTTGTATTCAATGCAACATAGAGACGGTTTTGAATCTCGGTTGCCAGCCGTTTGCTGTTGGCAGATTCATATGTTGTATAATAGTAGGTTTCTGTTCCGGAAGCAGCTGGCGTTGCCGAGTTTGCATGGATGCTGACAAACAAATCCGCATGATTTGACTGCGCTTTTGACACGCGCTGTGCGAGCGTCAGGTAAGTGTCGTTCGTTCTCGCCATAATTGGCAGAGCACCGCCGTTTGATAGTTTCGTATTAATTAATTTTGCAACATCAAGGTTCACGCTTTTCTCATATAAACCGTTGCCGACGGCACCGCTGTCTGTACCTCCGTGCCCTGCATCAATGAAGATTTTTTTGCCGACGATCGGATTCTTCAGCTGTGACACGACATTGGATTGAAGAGAAACCGTTCCGCCAAGCACAGTAAACGTCGTCATGTTTTTGGAACCGATCACTTCTCTTGTCGGTGTCGGCAAAGATGATGCATTCGTGAACATCATCGGACGGTTTTGCTTAGCCGCCAGAACAGATCCTGTTAATCCGTCGGCATACGCATAGCCGTTGCTGATGATTGCATTCTTGGCAGAAGAATAATATTTCTTGACGACATTGGCCGCGACTTCATAGCGGTTGCTGCCGCCGATCCGCGTCGGAGAAGCAAGCTGTTTGTAAACGCTGCTGGAGATGCTGACATCACCGCCTACGACAATGGTCGATGTTGTTCCTTTGCTCTTCATCGCATTTTTTGTCGCTGTCGGTATGGAATTCGACGATGTTAAAAGAATCGGGATGCCGTTTCTCGCGGCATATGCGCCGATCGCAAGGCTGTCAGCATAGGCCGTCCCGTTTGCGATGACAGCTTTCGAATTGCTCGGCAGCTTATTCGCAATATTCGCCGCAACCTCGTAGCGATTCGCTCCGCCGATGCGTTCGACAGATGACACACCAAGCTTTTTGATCTCGCTTACGACACCGTTTTGAACGCTGACGGTTCCGCCGATTACGATCACTTTGCTAGGTTTTAATTGACTGATTCGGTTTTTAGTGGCCGTTGGCAGTTTAGACGCTTCCGTTAATAGAACAGGCGCGTTGTTTCGATAGGCAAATGGAGTCGCTGAAAGGACGTCTGCATATGCCTTTCCATTTGCAACAATCACAGTGCTTGCACTTGTCCACCCCTGCTTGGAAACGTTCACCGCAACCTCATATCGGTTTGCACCGTCTAATCTTGTGACAGAGTTGGCCGCAAATACATTAGGCACAAACAAAAAGAACCCTAACAACAACATAGGTACAGCTTTAAGAAAAACCCTCAAAAAAATAACCTCCAAAAATGTAAATGTTATGTTTTCCCCTGAACATGAACAGAGGAGGCACTGCTGCCTCCTGTTCAAACTCTATTAATAGCTTGATAGAGTCGTATTTGGATAGTAGAAACTTAAAATCTTCTTGTAATCGTGCCCGGCAGCAGCTCTGGCATTTGCTCCGTACTGACTCATGCCGATGCCGTGTCCGAATCCTTTACCGCTGAGAGTAAAAGCGTTCGTATTGCTGGATACAGAAGCATACGTGCTCTTCATATTCATGCCGCCCAGCATCGATCTTAATTGAGTCGTCGTCACGGAAATCGTCGCTGTTTTTTCTGAAAGTTTTCCGTTTGATAGAACATAGCCATTTGATTTTTCTTTAACAAAGTAAGAAAACTTCACCTCTGCTGTTTTCGGCCGCTGACCGGCAGTTTTTGCGCTGCTCAGGGTCAGGCTTGAGATTTTCGTAATCTTAATAGATTCTGCACTAGGATATTTATTGGTAATAAACCAGCTTTTCAGTCCAGACAAATAGGCGGAGTTCGTTTCATTTGTCGTATTCCACCATGTGCCAGGGCTGCTCAGGTTTAAGCCGCTGGTATTGATCTGCGTCCTATTCAAGGAAATCGACCAGCTGTTTTGCGGGTCATATGTATCCGCTTTGGCAATTAAATATGGCACACTGCCGCCCCATACCTCTGCGCTTGCTTCCGTATATCCCCCGTTGCTTGACGAGTAAACGGCTGAAATCAAATTGCCGTTATATTTTAAAACTTGTCCTTTTGTGGCATTTACAACGCTGGATGTCTTCGAATTCCAGTCGTATCCTCCGTATACTTGAAACGCCTGCGTATCGGCCACTACTTTTCCTGCGGAACCGACCGAATAAGTTCTCGCCGCCACCGCTTGGGCTTTTAACGCTTCCGTCTGCCAGCTTGCCGGCATTTCGTGCGGCACAACACCTTTTAAATAATCTTCGAACGGAATGTTTTCGTTTATCGGCCGAACATATTTGCTTGATTCAATCGTAAACTTCATCTTGCCTAAATAAGGCCTTCCGTTGATGCTGATGGAATTTGACGTCGAATATTTTTTAGGTGATGCCGTAAATGACGTTCCAAGCGTTTTGACGGCTCTATTATTTTTATAGAGCACAAGCTTTCCGCTCGACACGTTAACAGAGTATCCGTCTCCGGTAAACATATCTGCCAGGCTATTTTTCAATGAATCCGTGATCGAGGTGGTCCCCCCAAGCAAAGCAAAAGACTGTGTTCCTTTTTTCGCGACTACATCTGCAACAGGTGTCGGCAGGCTGCCCGCTTGGACAAGCAGCAAAGGATGCTTTTGTTTGGCAGCAAGGACGGAACCGGCCAGCGCATCCGCAAAAGTCGTTCCATTAGACATGAAAACCTTTGATGCGTTCATGTTAAGCGTGTTGACAATGTTCGCTGACACTTCGTATCTGTTCGCTCCGCCGATGCGGGTAACAGCCGCTTTTTTCTTTAATGTGTTTTCAACGCCTGTGCTGACACTCAACGGACCGCCGACGATCGTAACCTTGCTCGGAATATTGTAATCGCTTCGGATTGTATTATTCCCTGAGAGCAGTATCGGATAACCGTTCATTGCCGCATAAGGCGCGATAGACAGAGCGTCGGAAAAGACTAAGCCGGTGGCAACAATCGCTTGGCTGTAGGACCCCATCCGGCTCGCGATGTTTTTGGACACATCATAGCGGTTGGCGCCGCCGATGCGGTCAATTGCCCCATACTTTTTCAGCGTGTTTTCAACATTTTTGGAAACGCTCGTTGTTCCCCCGATAATTAAGATATTATCAGGCTTCATCTTGGCAATTTGAGTTTCGGTTTTCGCCGTCAGCGTACCCGCATCCGTTAATAGAATCGGCGCATCGTACTTCTTTGCAAGCGGAGTTGCAGAAAGCGCGTCCGCAAAAGCGTCCCGATTGACAACCACGACAGTGCTCGGGTTCGTCCATCCGGCAGATGCGACATTGTTTGCCACATCGAAGCGGGTCGCCCCGCCGTACCGCTCTGTCGCGGCGATTCCCGAGCCCGGGATTTCGTATGCGCCGGTAATGTCGACATCAACGCTTGATTTATTGCCCAAATAATTGCTTAACTTTACCGAAATGGTTTTGTCGGCAGCCTGGGCAGATTGTGTAAACATCAGAGCTGCGGCAGTTACTGACGACAGAAGCAGAAGCTTCATCTTTTTCAAAACGTTATGTACCCCCTTGATTCAGCTCTTTATTTTGTTTCGATGCTTTTCAGCTCCAAAACGCCATTTTCACCTTTTGTATATTGGACTTCGACTTTTTTGCCTTCTTCAATGGAATTGACTTTGTCCTGAAGATCTTCATCGACTTGAAGCGTTGTTTCTTTGCCGTCAATGTTCACCGCAATTGTGTGGCTGTCAGCCAACCCCGCGAATGAACCTTCTTTAGTGACGGTTTCTTCAGAGGCCGCATTTTTATTGTCTGAGCTTGACTTGTCCTCCGATTGGCCCGAAGTGCCGCAGGCTGACAACAAAAGCAGCATTGATAATGTTAGAACTATGAGTTTTTTCATCTTCTTCACCTCTCCCTTTTTATCGACAAATTCCAACAGATTCTTTAATTATAGCGAAAAATTTTGCAGATTGATTGGTTTTTTTGAAACATTTTTCTAATGATTTCGTCTATCCAAAAGGACACATATAAATTTTTGTTGTTTTCGAATTTTAAGAAACTTATAATCAAAGTAGACTATTAAAAGGTGAGGGCTATATGAGAGCTGAAAAGAGGAAGAAAAAGAAAAAAATTCTATATACAATTATCGCTTTGATTGGCATTTTCGTTCTCAGCACAGGCAGTTATGCCTATTACTTATGGCATAAAGCGGCATCTACTGTAGCGAACATTCATGAAAATATTAACAAATCAAAAAAACGCGATTCAGCTGTTGACATTGATAACCATGACCCGTTTTCCGTGCTTCTCATGGGTGTCGATGAACGGGACGGTGATAAGGGGCGCGCAGACTCCCTCATCTATATGACGGTGAATCCGAAAACGAAAACGACTGAAATGGTCAGCATCCCGAGGGATACGTATACTGAAATTATCGGCAAAGGCAAGATGGATAAAATCAACCACTCCTACGCATTCGGCGGCGTTCAGATGACGGTAGACACGGTTGAGAACTTCCTCGATGTTCCTGTCGACTACTTTATCAAAGTCAATATGGAAAGCTTCAAGGATGTCGTAGATACGCTCGGCGGCATTACTGTAAACAGTACATTCGCTTTCAACTACGACGGATATTCATTCGGCAAAGGCGAGATTACGCTGAACGGAAAAGAAGCGCTCGCTTATACGAGAATGAGGAAAGAGGACCCGAACGGCGACTTCGGGCGCCAGAACAGGCAGCGTCAAGTCATCGAAGGTATCATTAACAAAGGCGCCAATATATCATCCATCACGAAATTCGGAGATATGTTCAAAGTGATCGAAAACAACGTTAAAACGAATCTCACGTTCGACGATATGTGGGATATCCAATCCGGCTATAAAGAAGCCCGCTCAAAAGTCATTCAGCATGAGCTGAAAGGCGACGGCACAAAAATCAACGGAATCTATTATTACAAAGCCGACGAAAGTTCCCTTTCCGACATTACAGCCGAACTGAAAGAAAGCCTTAATAAATAAAAAAGCTTCCTGAAAAGGAAGCTTTCATATTGTTGACAAAATCCCAAAACCAAAACCAAAACGGTTTTGGTTTTGGGATTTTGTCATCTTTTCAGCGTGATTGAAAACCCTTGCAGTCTAGGAAGGCCGAGCATCGGAGCGCAGCGAATGTTGGAATTCGTGAGCACCGACGCGCAGGCCTGACAACGAATGCGAGGGTTTGTCGACACCGCTGAAAGCTTCCTGAAAAGGAAGCTTTTTTATTTATCTTTAAACACATCAGGCCGCGCGCTTCGGTATCCGTACCGATAAAGCAGCGCCTCCGCAATTCGCCGCGAAGCCTGTCCGTCCCCGTACGGGTTTGAAGCCCTGGACATTTTTCGATATTCATCTTGATCGGTCAACAGCTGTTTAGTCAGCTGGTAAATCTTATCTTCATCCGTGCCTGCCAGTTTAAGCGTCCCGGCCTGGACGCCTTCGGGCCGTTCCGTCGTATCGCGAAGCACGAGGACCGGCTTTCCTAGCGACGGCGCTTCTTCCTGCACCCCTCCAGAGTCGGTGAGGATGAAGTGAGCTTCAGCTGCAAAGTTGTGAAAATCGATGACTTCGAGCGGCTCTATCAGGTGGACTTTATTCAAATCGCCGAAATGCTTTGCAGCCGCTTCACGAACAGCGGGATTGAGATGAACGGGATAAACGACCTGGACGCCGTCGAACTCTTCGACGATCCGCCTGATCGCTTTAAACATGTTTTCCATCGGCTTCCCTAAATTTTCCCGGCGGTGGGCGGTAAGCAAGATCATCTTATCATTTCCGATTTTTTCAAGAACGGGGTGTGAATAGCCGTCCCTTACTGTTGTGCGAAGTGCATCGATTGCAGTATTTCCAGTGATGAAAATCGTCTCAGGATCTTTATTTTCGCGGAGCAGATTCTGTTCGGCCTGCTCTGTCGGCGCAAAATGAAGATCGGCAATCGATCCCGTCAGCTGCCTGTTCAGCTCTTCTGGAAACGGCGAGTATTTGTTTCCGGTCCTGAGCCCCGCCTCTACATGGCCGACGGAAATCTGGTGATAATAAGCGGCAAGACTCCCCGCAAATGTCGTTGTCGTATCACCGTGGACAAGCACAATATCCGGTTTGATAGACTGAAACAGCTCGTCCAGCTTCACAAGCGCATTAGACGTAATTTCAGCCAGCGTTTGCCTTTCTTTCATGATATTCAAATCAAAATCAGGCTTTATGTTAAAAGCTTCAAGCACCTGGTCAAGCATTTGCCTGTGCTGGGCTGTAACCGTCACATAAGACTCAATTTCGGGATATTTTCTTAATTCTAGCACGAGCGGAGCCATTTTTATGGCTTCAGGGCGCGTGCCGAATACTGTCATGACTTTTAGTTTCTTCATTTTTCTATCACCTGTTTTCTGTATGAACAGCTTTTTTAAGAATCGTCTGCTGAATCGATTGATTACCGCTTTGCCCGTGTTTTCTCGTTGGAATTAATCCCGCCCATCGATTGCTTATGGACGATATTCTCATCATAAAACATCCGTTGATCAAACCGCAAACCATCCTGTTGAAGAATGAGATTTCCCTTCATTATATAACATCTTTGCGCTTTATACCTGTTTAGACTTGTTTAAGAATTGTTTTTCTTATATGATGAGTTTGTAATTGTAATTTTTCGGGGTATATCATACATATATTCAGCATACTCTCCGCTTTTCTAAGCGTATTTTTTCTGGCTGAGTAGAAAACACAGTTTAAGGAAGGTGTATTGAATTGAAGAAAGTTCGTAAAGCGATCATTCCCGCAGCGGGCCTTGGAACACGTTTCCTCCCTGCAACGAAAGCGATGCCAAAGGAAATGCTTCCAATCGTAGATAAGCCAACCATTCAATATATTATTGAAGAAGCCGTTGAAGCCGGCATTGAAGACATTATCATCGTAACCGGTAAAAGCAAACGAGCGATTGAAGATCATTTCGATTTCTCGCCGGAGCTCGAACGCAACCTGGAGGAAAAAGGGAAAACCGAACTCCTTGAAAAAGTGAAAAAAGCGTCAAATCTCGCTGATATCCACTATATTCGCCAAAAAGAACCAAAAGGACTCGGACATGCCGTTTGGTGCGCCCGCAACTTTATCGGAGACGAGCCGTTCGCAGTGCTCCTTGGAGACGACATTGTCCAAGCCGAAAAACCTGGCCTTCGCCAGCTGATGGACGAGTACGAAAAGACTCTCTCATCCGTAATCGGCGTTCAGCAGGTGCCTGAAGACCAAACGCACCGCTACGGGATCATTGATCCTTTGACAAATGAAGGGCGCCTATACCAGGTCAAAAACTTTGTTGAAAAACCAAAACCGGGCACAGCACCGTCTAACCTTGCGATTTTGGGACGCTATGTCTTTACTCCTGAAATTTTCATGTACTTAGATAAACAGCAAATCGGCGCAGGCGGAGAGATCCAGCTGACAGATGCGATTCAGAAGTTAAACGAAATCCAGCGCGTATTCGCTTATGACTTCGAAGGCAAACGCTATGACGTTGGAGAAAAACTCGGTTTTATCCAGACAACTCTCGAATTTGCCATGCAGGACGACGAACTGAAGGATTCGCTGATTCCATTTATGCAGGACCTTCTGGCAAAAGAAGAAGTTTAATAAAAAAGCTATTGGATCGATATCCAATAGCTTTTTATAATGCCATCTGCAAAATGACGCGCCTTTCCTTTTAAACAAACATCGCTCCGGCAGCCAATACGACCAGGATGGACAAACCTGCAATCGGAATGATATTTGCCAAAGATTTTTGTTTATTCTTGTCTTTTTCGAGATGAGCCAGATCTTCTTCGGACAAGACCTGTTTGCGGCTGGCTAACTGCTCTTTTTTATATTTGTCTTTCTCTTTTTTGGAAAGCTTTTTAAACCAGCTGATAAATTCTTTATATTCCTTTACGACCGTCTTTGTGTCATCAAACATGCGAAGCTCGCCATTATCGATCCAGGCGACCCGATCGCAAATTTTCTCAATTTGACCGATTGAATGGCTGACAAAGAATATGGTTTTCCCTTGATTTTTAAACTCGGTAATTCTGTCGACACATTTATCATAGAAGGTTTGATCACCTACTGATAACGCTTCGTCAATAATTAAAATATCGGGATCGATATGCACTGAGATCGCAAAGCCGAGCCGGGATTTCATTCCGCTGGAATAGCTTTTGACCGGCTGATTGATAAACTCGCCGATTTCTGCGAATTCAACGATGCTGTCATACATCTCATCGATTTCTTTATTTGTGAGCCCCATCATTAAGCACTTGAGACGAATGTTGTCTCTGCCCGTCAGCGCATTGTTTAATCCTGCGGAAATCGCAATCAGGGAAGGCTGCCCGTTCATTTCGATTTCACCGCTTGTCGGCGGAATGATTTTTGCCAGCAGGTTGGACATCGTCGATTTTCCCGATCCGTTAATCCCTACAAATCCGATCGTCTCCCCTTCGTACACGTCAAAGGAGACATTCCGAACAGCAAAAAAACCTTTATCCTTATTCGGAAAAAACAGCCCTTTAATTTTATCCGATTGTTTTTCATAAAGCTGATACTGTTTTGAAACATTTCGAAACGAAACTTTTAGTTTCATCGTTAAAATCTCCTTACGTATTAAAGAAAGTCAACAAACCTGTCCCTGAATTTCATATGCAGGACAGATCCTACAGTCAAGAGCAGTAATGTGAAAGCCCAGAAATACAACGTATATGTTATATCTTCGAAGAACCAGCTTCCGTCGAAAAAGCTGTTTCTAAATCCGTCTAAAATATAAAAAAGTGGATTCAATTTGATAGCTGTTAATAAAACGGGATGCTCTTTCCCTAACTGATGTGCTATATCCCAAAAGATAGGCAACAAAAAAAACAGCAGCCTTGTCACAGATTGGAGCAAAAATTGATAGTCCCTAACAAGTACACTAATGGTTGAATTAAACAAGCTAAATGCAAACATAAATATAACCATACAGATAAAATAGTAAAAGCATTCAATCCAATGAAGACTTGGATAAATACCAGACGCTGTTAATGCAATGATATAAATCGCCATCATCACAAAATAGCTGAACAGGTTTGCCACAATCGCTACTGAAGGGAGAGAGCTGATTGGAAAATTCATTTTGGCCACCATGTTGATTCGCTTATATACACTGTTTGAACCATCTAGAATCGTCGGGCTAATAAAAAACCACGGAATCAAACCGGCTAGCATCCAAATGATAAAAGGCACCTCACCAATACCTGTAACCACATCAGTGCTTTTTCTAATCCCGATCCCAAAAACAAACCAGTAGGCCAGCATTTGGATGAGTGGATTTAACAACTGCCACAGCACACCCAAATAGTTCATTTGGTATTTTGATTTTGTTTCGTAAGCTGCCAAGCGTAATATTAAAGAAAATGACGTTGCTTGCTCTTTCAGTATTCTCACTAATGCATTCATTCTAATCTTCCTTAAGATATTAGTTTTGGTTCACAAAAAGTCTAAATAAACACTGCTCTCTATTGTAACAGATAATGATTTTTTTTTCACTTTTGGACTCAACCAAAGCATGATACCAAAAATCCCAATGTTCCCCTGTTAACTATTAAAGGTTACTCCTTGCTTATCTGCAGAATATTTGATACTCAAGTACAATCTTGGAACCTTTTCATATTACAATTCAACACACCTAAAACTTGTTATTTTCTCTTTTTTGTATAGAATAAGAAGAAGGCGATAGTACAAAAGACCAAGCAGAAAACAAATTTTTTTACTAGCCGAAAACTATTAAGGAGATGCGACAGTGGACAAATCATACAGTCAAGATAAAAGAACTATTGTTTCCTTTACAATGGTAAAGAATGAAGCTGATATTATAGAAGTTTTCGTTAGATACAATTTAAAATTTCTCGACCATATGTTTATTTCGATTAATCGGCCAAATGATGAAACTAGAACAATATTAAAAAATCTATTGAAAGAAGGATTGCCTTTAACTCTATGGGAGGATGACGACCCTTCATTTGAACAAAATAAAAAAACCACTGAAGCATATCACAAAATCTCCAAGGAACTTAATTTTGACGCAATTGTTTTTTTGGATGCTGACGAGTTTATTTATGGAGATATATCTGAAATCAAAGAAAACATTAAGCCAGGAAATGTATATCAAATGGATAGGCTTGAGTACGTTTATTTAGAAGACGTTTCGTTTAACGAAAACGTTTTAGAAAAGATAAAGTATAGAAGAAAAAAGTATCAATCGGCAAAATCTTTAATTTGTCAAGACCAAAAGGATTATACAAATTATAAAATAGGGAATGGAAACCATTACGTTTATTATAAGGGAAAACAAAAAATAGACGGGAAGTTGAATCTGAAATTAGCTCATTTCCCTTATAGATCAACCAATCAATTCACAAACAAAAATATATTGAATTGGCTCTCTCTAATGTTTAACAATCCTGCCTTATTGCATGCTGAAAACACTATTGGTGTACATTGGAGAAATTCTTATAAATATCTATTAGACAGGAATTTAAAACTATCATCCGATGATTTATTCTCATATCTCTATAAAACCACTGATAAAGAAAGCTTTAAAGAAGAACTAGTATTTGAGCCCTTGAATACAAAAGATATTCATTTAAGATACACTATTCTAGAGAATGAAAAGTCATTACAATATATGCTAGTCAAAGATTTTGAGTCAGCTTTAAATAAAATAGAGGAAATGAAGAATACACAGACTAATGCCTTAACTAACTCAGCTCAGGCTTCCAAGTATGATAGTGGTTTTATTTATAGCGAGATCAAGTTATTAAACAATGCAAAAGTTTATGCACAAGATACTCTTCCTCGAATCAGAAAAATAGGAAATGAAGTCGAATTATCTGGAGCTATTAAAGGGATTTCTAAAGGGAAGTCAGGCGAATATATTGAATTCCCAAAAGAAATGGCACCGGATCGAAACTTTCAATATACCAATGTTTCTTCTCATGGCAGTTTAGCATACTGGCAAGTACAACCCAATGGTCGGCTGAAATTATTAAGAGTCACTAACCAAAATGCTGATGATTTATCCTGGTATCCTTTTCATATTCGTTGGTTTGTTTGAATTTGATCAGGAAAAAAGAATTCCCCTTTAAAACACTGAGAGTGTACTTAAAGGGGAATTCTTATCTATTATATGGGAATATTATCGTTGTTTAATGTGGTAAATTAAAGCTTAAAAGATGGAAGTAATGATATCCTCTAGTTTTTAAATAGACATACATTAAGTTAAGAAAGCACACGGACAAATTTATGTCAACACGATGTTCTTTAAATGATACCTTAAGTAAATTTAACAAGAAGTCATAAATAAACGACCTTAACTCCAAAGAGAAAAAAGAGCTAAGGTCGTAAAAAGAAGAGTTTTAATAGTACTGGCTTAAAGTTCACAAATTAAACAAGCATTACTTAAACTTCCTCAGAACAAACTTCCCTATAAAACATTTTCATTGCTTGCTGATTGTAATCTTCATAGTTAAATCTCTTGAATCTTCTATTATAATTTAAATCTTTATTTAATGTACTACCCTTGTCTTCCGAGTTGTCTAACACGAATTTTTCCATCTCAGAAAAAAGCCCATCTACATTATTTGGAGCAAGCGTTCCATATCCATCTTCTAAAATACTTCTAGACCCTGCAATATCAGTAGCAATTATTGGTTTATTTAGTACAAGCGTTTCTAACAACACCATTGGCTGGCCTTCATGATTAGAAGATAAAACAAAACAATCAGCTTTATTAATCAAGAAAAATGGATTTTTCATTTGTCCAGTGAATATAACACTTTCTTCTACTCCCAGTGTTTCAACTAGATCACTCAGAGTCTCCTTTAAAATACCGTCACCTATAATATAAAGCTTCATTTTCAAATTTTTATATTTATTGATCAGTTGAGAGAATGCTTTAATTAACTTTTCTTGATCTTTTTCAGGTGATAGCCTTCCCATGTTTACAAAGTTGATTTCGTTATGTTTAGGAAGCCTAATCCCTTTCATACTAAATATTCCTGGCTTTTCTTCCTTTTGGATAATATGATCTTGGCCCTCGTAGCTCTCGATAGAAAAACCATGATTTTCTACAGAATCTATAATCTTTTCCACATTTAAAGAGTTATGAACGTAAACCATCTTATTTGCATCAACATAATGTGCCAAATTTTCAGCGTTTAAATCCCTAGTATGTTTTGCAACAGACACGATTTTATTAAAGCACTTATATAGAGAAAAGACTATGCCTAATTTACGCTTATGCTTATATTTACCATTTATAATTTTTTCGGTCTCAGCAAGCATATCATTATGTTGATATATGCTTTTTTTAGAAAATTGCCCTAAAGCCATAACCATTGTCCAGAAAGGTACGTATCCACTAAAATCGACCGCTATATCAATTCTAGCGTTACCCAACATACGATTTATTTCTCTCTGAAAAATCTTTTCAGGGTTCCTTTTCGCTAATTCCTCGGTGTAACCCCTTCTATTCATCAATCCATGTAAATACCATTCTTTTATGGTTAAGTTCATGCTTCCTACTCGATATACCCGCTTTGCCTTTGCATTTATCCTGCTTATATTGTAAGAAGATTCTTTATCGTAGTTTCCTTTATCAATTACAACAACATTATACTTCTCGTAGTCTATATTGTTTAACAAATTTATAGCTGAAGATGTAATACCATTATTCAAGAAACCGCCACAATAAATCAAAATGTTTTTTTTGTGAGGTTCTTTAACATTAAAGACACAGTCAGACTTTTCTTGTTTGCCTTTAAATATAATATCAACTATCTTTTGAGTAGAATCTCCAACTCTTTTGATATAAATCTCATTCATTTCTTGATACACAGACTGATATTGTTCTTGTACAGAATCAATATTTTTGATACATTTTGCAAGCTCATCAGTTGTTTTACATATTGGGCCCGCTAGTGTATTAACGTCCAAGTACATGCCTCTTTTTTTCAGATACTGCTCTTTATCATACATAAAATACAGAATTGGTTTGTTGGTTGCCATATAATCAAAGAAAATACTTGAATAATCTGTTATCAGGATATCTACAAGTGATAATAACTCATTTGTATCTATACAATCCGGAATACATTTATTCATTAATTGTTCATCATGTTTAATGTATTTAAATAAAAGGGTATGGACCTTTAATATTAGCTGATAATCATCCGGAATCTTTTCATTCAATTCCGAAATATGCTTAAATAGCTCTTCATTAATGTTCGAGACACTTCCCACTTCTCCTCTCCAAGTAGGTGCATACAGGACAATCTTTTTATCAGGATCAAGTTCTATAATGTTTTCTAATGTTTTTCTAAGTTCTTCTTTATCTGTATTAAAGGTTAAATCCATCCTTGGATAACCCTCTTCGATGATCTCCCCATTGTAAAGGCCTTCTAAATCATGAGAATCAATTAATTTCTCTGAAGTGAATTTATTTGGAGATAAGATATAGTCACTATGCAAAAAGTTCCTTTGGATATTTTTGTGCTGGCCAATAGGCCCCTCCATATCTTTTCCAAGAGTTTTAAGAGGAGTTCCATGCCAAGTATTAATATAGATTTGTTCATCCTTCTTCTGAAAGTAGGTAGGAAAAGTAACATTATTAATTAAATATTTTGCCTTAGTCAAATATTTAATATATTCCTCACTATGAACTTTAACAAACCTTACATTTTTCAAGCCTTTATACTTTTGGGCATAAGGATTGTCCTGATCATTTAACGCCCATACGTGTGTGAAATTTTTGTATTCTTCATTGTTTACTAGATGCTTAAATATTGCATATGGATTGTCATTCATTGCTTTTCCATGATAAGATTCATAGAAAATAATATGAGGGTCGATTTTATTTTTCTTAAAATTTCTCGTGTATTCAACAGTGCGTTTAAAATTCTTGTTGTTAGTGTATGTTTTAAATGGTTCTAATAAAAACTTCGCTCTTCTTTTTGCTATTTTTAATTTCTTATTCATTCCAATCTCCTCTATTTTCCTACTTATTTTAAAGGTGAATTTATTAGTTCATTATTCATATACAAGAAAAAGAAGCTCTTCGGTTACTTCTAATTTTTGGTTGATTAAACTTGAACTTGATCATCTAAATAATAAGGAGTAAGTCTTATTATTTGCCCTCTAGTTTTATACATGAGAACCATAATAGCACAAGTTTCTCTAAAAGTTAAGATCGCATTTGCAGCCAATAAGAGGATTGCAATACATTAACCAATTATAAGAAAGCCATTGCAATAATACAATGGCTTTGAAATGGTCATTAATGGAGATTTTTATTCGAAAATTCTATTCACCACTTTTTCAGAAGAATTGCCCGTCTCCAGGTAACAAAACTTTTCATAAAAAGGCTCAAAAATGTCAGGCAGACGATAGTCAGATGTCTCTGTTTCCTTGATTTTCTCAATTACTTCCTCAGTCGTTTTGACCAACGGTCCTGGTGCTTCTTGTTCAAAGTCAAAATAAAAGCCGCGCAGCTTGTCACGATAGGTTTCAATGTCTGGAACGAAGAAAATCATCGGACGCTTCAAATTTGCGAAATCAAAGAATACTGAAGAGTAATCTGTAATTAACAAATCAGATACCATATAAAGTTCGCGAATATCTTCGTATGATGAGAAATCATATGCGAATCCTTTGTACGGCGATAGGTCAAAGTTTTCCGCGACTAAATAGTGCATTCTTAAAACGATGACATAATTATCGCCGATCTCCTCTCGCAGCTTTTCCAAATTCAAATCAAGGTCGAATTTGTATTTTCCTTTTTTATAGAACTGATCGTCCCGCCATGTCGGTGCATATAAAATGACCTTTTTATCTTCGGGGATATTCATTTTTCTCTTTATGGCCTTCATCGTTTCCGGGCGGTTGTCCGTATACAGAAAGTCATTCCTCGGATAGCCGGACTCAATCATTGTTTTGTTAAATTGAAAAGCGCGGGCAAAGATTTCGGTTGAATAGCGATTCGGGGAGATTAAATAGTCCCACTTCGATGCTTCTTTAGTGAAATTTTGCTTGTACTTCTCAGTGTTGGTGCCCGGCATGTGCACTTCTTCCATATCGACGGCAAGCCTTTTCAGCGGAGTCCCGTGCCATGTCTGCACATATGTCGTGTGCTTTGGTTTTGGGATCCACAAAGGAAGCCGGCTGTTTACAACCCAATATTCGGCCCTTGCCATGGCGAACAGCCACTTCAGCGTGAATCGGTGAATATAAGGGACATTTTTTTCTTCAAAAATTTCTGTATAACTCGGATTTACACTCCATATTAAGTTGTATTCCGGATGATGTTCCTTCATATATTCGTAAATTGCTCTCGGATTGCAGCTGTACTGCTTGCCGGCAAAGCTTTCAAAAATGACGGTTTTCTTTTTAACAGGGAGTTTGCCGGCCAGTCCAAAAGTAAAATAGTATGCTCTCTTCACCATGCCCGAAATCTTTTTCTTTGCTTTATTCTTGCCTTTGCGTATGACTGACATCAGCCTTTTTCCTTTTCCTTTGGCAAAATAAACCGCACGGGTTTTGATCGTATAGTCATTCATTCTTAGACGCATACCCCGTTTTCGCTTCTGCGGATAAATGTGAAAACGAGCCGGTCCTTTTTTTGTGTCAACAATTGAAAAACTTTCTATATCATCTATAAGCTTGAATGCCCTGCTTTTTATAGCGATTTCCTCCCCTGTTGCAGCATCTTCACCTACGTATTCTATATAAAACTTAAAGAAAGCAGGCATCCTGTTCTCCTCATACAGCTTTTTCAGATCGATTTCCGCCTCAAATCCAACGGCATGATCAGAAGAATCAGCTGACAAATCGACGCGCTGAACGCCTTTTAAAGGGAAATTGAAAACCCTTTCTTTATCGTTTTGGCTAATTTCCTTTAAAACCAGCTTTCTGCTTTTTACGATTGAACGTTCTTCAGCATCCAGCAGAAAAGTATAGCCTTCAATCATTAGTTTTCCGTCGGAGCTTAACTTAATGCTGTCCGGTTCAGCCACTGCTTTTCTTCGTAAAACATCAAGAGCGAAGTGGCCTTTTCGGGTCTTATACGGAAGATAAATGAACTGATTGGCTCGATCCTTATGCCAAGACAGCTCTAGCGGTTTTGATGCTGTGTATATCCTCTTTTTGCATTGATTTTTTTCATTATTTTCATAAAGTACATAAAAATCGATGACCGTTTCGTCTATCATCAGGTTAGATAGGGTATCTAAAGATATTTCCGCTGCTTTTAACTGCTCTGAATCGCTTATTTTGTTACAAGTTGCACGCGTCTCTTTTTTCGTATTGCGGTTAACTGCCAAAACATCGAGATGATCAAGAGAGACAGAACTTTCGAACACAAAATAGAGGCGAGAATCATTAATTTTTATTTCCCGCAGCTGAAATTCTATCGGAATTGCACTATCCATAAAATCAGTCTACTCCTCTTTTTTTATTCAAAAGCAAAGCTGTTCATACTTATTATATTAAAATGACTCGTATACGAAACAAAAAGCACTTCTTATTTTTTTAAGAAGTACTTTTTGAATTTTTATTAAGCTGAGCCGAATTAAAGGTTTGCGATTTCCTCTTTGATCTTCGTCGTGGAAATCCCTTCGGTTCTCGGAAGGTAAACAACCTCGCAGTAATCCTTCAGGAAGTCGAATTTCCCTTCCCAGTCATCCCCCATGACAAATACATCGATGTCATGATCGATCACATCTTGTACCTTTTGATCCCAGTTTTTTTCCGGGATGACTTCGTCTACGTAGCGGATCGTTTCAAGAATCAGCTTGCGGTGCTCATAGCTGTGATATGCTTTTTTCTGCTTTTGAAGATTGAATTCGTCAGTCGAAATCGCTACGACGAGATAATCCCCCAATTGTTTTGCCCGTTCCAATAACTTGATATGTCCCCAATGTAATAAATCAAACGTTCCATATGTGATGACTTTCTTCATTGTCATGCGCTCTCCTTTCTAATCTTAAGGCGAAAAGCTATATTGATATATCAAAAACACTCGATAAGTTACATTCATTCCACAGGTCTTTACTGATCATTCATTATAGCACATCGCCTATCAAACGTTAAGTATTCTTTAAGGTTAATGCAATTCCAAATTTTATCTAAAAAAATCGAACCTTTTCTGAATAAGACGTAAAAAATCTTAATCTAATGTAAAGATATTGTTAAGCTTTTATGAATGATCTATGCTAAAATATACGTTAGACCTCCTGAATTTATGGGCTGGTCTCTTAAACTTCGACTTTCATACATTCGTATATACTTACACTTCTTAAACCGGAAGGAGGAAAAAAACTATGCTGCAAACGGAAACGGTTCATCATCTTGCATATGTTAACGGGGATTTGCCCGGATTTTTGAATCATCTTGAAAAATCCTTTATCGACCGCAATGAGGGGGCATTTATCGCAACGGTAAACCCTGAGATCGGGTATGCGGCTGCAAAAGACAAGGATTATTTTAAAACAGTTTCATCTGCTGACTTTATCCTGCCGGACGGAATCGGCATCGTCCTGACGTCAAGGCTGATCAACAGCAGATTAAAATCGAGGATCGCGGGGTACGATGTATTTATCAACCTTCTCAGCTTGGCTGACCGCAAAAAGAAAAGGGTCTTTTTATACGGGGCCAAGCAGGAGGTTATTCAAGCTGTTGCAGATCGGCTTTCAACCGAATATCCCGGAATTGAGCTGGCCGGATACTCACACGGCTATGTCAAAGACAAAGGCGAAGTTGCGAAGCAAATCGCGGCTGCCAAGCCGGACATGGTTTTTGTCGCTCTCGGATATCCTCATCAGGAAAAGTTTATTTATGAACATAAGCATCTATTTCCTCAGGCGATTGCGATCGGCATCGGCGGGAGCTTCGACGTGTTCAGCGGAAAAGTGAAAAGGGCGCCGAAAATGTTCATCAAGCTGAATCTTGAATGGATGTACCGCCTGCTGACCAATCCGACAAGGTGGAAGCGCATGCTGAACATCCCGAAATATGTCTTCTCCGTTCTGAAAGAGGAAAGAGTTCAAAAACAGCGGCACTACTATCCGGAGCAGATCAAAGAGCAATCTAAAATCGATTTGTAGAAAAGAGTTTGGGTAACGAATGAATATACGTTCTTTATTGGTTATGGTTTACTCGGCCGGTCTCGCTTTGACCGGTTTTATTTTCAGATTGGTAAAAGCGCGCGACAGAGCTGTATTGCTTGTTTCCTTTCCGGATAATGCGCGCGCGCTGCTTGATGAGTATGTCAGCAGCAGCCGGCCGTTTGAAATGGAAGTCCTCTATACAAGGCACGCCGTTTCCCTTGCAGATGAATATCCTTCCGTTCGATCGCAAGTGATCAACGAGAAAAATCCGATTCATCTCATAAAAGCCGTATACCGAATGTTCAGGTGTAAATTCGTGTTGACGGATAATTATTTTCTGCTGACAAGTGTTTTGAATAAACGCCCTCAGACGACATGCATTCAAATTTGGCATGCGTCCGGCGCTTTGAAGAAGTTCGGACTCGAAGATATCGGAAACCGCTATCGATCCGCCGGCGATATCAAACGGTTTAAAAAAGTGTATCGTTCATTTGATCATATCGTTGTCGGCTCGGAAAAAATGGCGGATATTTTCAAGCGGTCATTCGGCTTGGGAGATGACCGTTTTTTGCGGACGGGTGTTCCGTTAACTGATGAGTATTTTCATGCCGGAAGACAAACAGCGGACCGTCCGGACCAAAAGGTTATTCTGTATGCGCCGACATACAGGGACTATTGTTTGACGTCCGTTCGTCTCCCTTTCTCTAAGGAGCAGCTCTCCGGGGAACTGCAGGGAGAATTTTTGCTGCTGGTCAAACTGCATCCGGCCGTGCGGGAACAGATTGCTTTTGAAGAGCACGAAGGGCTGATCAAAGACGTATCAGACGTTCCGTTAAAGGATTTGCTGATGGAAAGCGACATCCTGATTTCCGACTACTCGTCGGTCGCCTTTGAGTACGCTTTGTTAAATAAACCGATTTTGTTTTTCACGTATGATATGGCAGAGTATAATGAAAAACGCGGACTGATCGATGATTTTGAAGCAGTCATTCCCGGCAAAGCCTGCATGGACAGCGAAATGCTGCTGAAAGAAATCAAAGAAATGTCCGATACAAAGGAAGAGATCAAGAAGTTTGCGGAAGAGTGGCATCAATATTCAACAGGTGATGCCAGCATGCGCCTGTTGAACTTTATGAGCGAGCATATGACGGCAAATGAAAAAAGACCGGCCGGTTCCTAATGGAACACGGCCGGTCTTTTTATGATGATTACCGATAAACCGGCACATCATAGTACAGCGTATATTGATCGAGCAATGTATACAGACTGTACATTCTCCCCACCTGCTTATAAGCCCATCCGACATCTGTCGCATATTGGTGAAGGGCATTCGGAGACCATCTCATTTTATAGAGGGTGTCCTGTTTGTAAGTCGGGTGGTGAATGTATTTTTCACCGATGAATTTGGCTCCGCCCATAATGGCGGCCTCAGGTGTGAACCACCCTTGTTCATAGGCGTATTTTGCGCCGTAGTAAAGCGGGTTGCTGTCGTAAGCCCCGACGCCGTACATATTGTAAACCTTTTTGCCGTTGAACATCGTTCCTTTAGCCAACTCGGAAGTTCCGTTGCCCGTCTCAAGGAGCGAGTGTGAAATGAGGTACAGTTCATTGATGCTGTATGCTCTCGCCGCGTCGATGAACGCTTGCCCTTTGCCTGTCAAAATCCCTTTATTATAAAGGATTTTTGCATTGACCTCGGCAGCATTCAATCTGGCCGTTTGCGACAGTTTTAAAAATTGGAAGTATGCCGAGCTGTCTTGTGTGAAATTTTCCGGATTGACATATTTCTCGACTTCATCCCTGCTGGCATTTCGCCAATTCATTCTGATTTTTGCCCAGCCGTTTTCCTGGGAGATGATGTTGACTTTATCCCCTTTTTGCAGCTGTCCGATGATGTTGCCGCCTGTCACAAGGGGGCTTGACCTGATATTCAGCAGATCAGCCGTGACGGTTTGGTTCGCCGTATTGATGTAGCTCAATGAAACATAAGCCGGCGCATCCGTTTGCGGGCTGACTTTCATCTGTTTATCGATCATCTGGCTGAGCGTGATTCCGTAGTCAGTCGTTGTGATTTGCGGGCCGTTTTTCACTTTGACGACATTCACCGGCCAGCCGTAATTCGTTTTGATCCGATTGGCGGCAGCATCCGCACGGTCTTTCCCTGTAAATTGTTCATTGATCGAGATATGAAACAGGCTGACCGTCTTTGTTTGGTAAGTTGCGCTGACATTGTTCTTCTTAAAGACATTCAAGCCCTTGTCGAGATCTGCTTTGCTTGTGATTCGACCTGTCGTCACCCGGTACTGCCTGTAGCCGTACTCACCCGTTTGTTCAATCTTGCCCGGTATATTCCGCTTGCTGAAAAATCCGAGCGCCTGCTGTAATTGTTCCGTGCCGATCAGAGCTTCCGAACTCAGTTTGTAGCGGCTGTAATATTGGCCGGTCTTCACGGCCTCTGCGTGAATGCCTGTTTCTTTAAAGAAATTGAGCGCCTGCGTCACTTTGTTCTGTTCGTATACGGATTCCGTTGTCAGCTGATAGTGGCTGTACACTTTTTTTCCTGTTGATCCGGCCGTTCCCGCCGCACCGTTTTTCTTAAAGAATTCAAGCCCTTTATTGATTCGCGCTTGAACGGCGGTTTCAGCAGACGCAATCCGGAAGCGGCTGACGGTCGTGCTGCCGGTGCTTTGCGCAGAAGCCTGAATATTTTTGTTTTTAAAAAACCGGATGCCATCGTTTGCTTTCTTTTGATCTGAAAGCGGGACGGAAACGATTCTGAAAGATGTCTGCTTTTTCCCCGCCTTTGCAGCAGTATAACGCCACGTTTTCTTTTTGAAAAAGGCGTCGATTTTTTTGAGGTTTTGACTGTCTACGCTTTTCATGCTTACGATCCAGAAGCGTGTACCTTTTACCTTTTCCGTGCTTGAGGCGAGACCGGTTTTCTTTTTAATTTGTCCGGCGGCATTTTTCGCGCTCTTTTCGTCATTAAAATATCCCGATTTCACATTGTATAGCTGTGCCGGCTGACCGGCGGCTTCATATGCCCCTTTGACTTTGAGCTCTTTTTCAAACTGCTTCAGCAGGTTTTTCGCGTTTGTTTCGCCTTGTATCGAACTTGTCGCAATTTTATATTTAGGCTGTTGTTTCTTTACGGTCTCTATCGTTCCTTTAAGGGCCGTTTCTTTTTCAAACTGGACAAGCAGGCTTTTCGCTTTGCTCTCATCTGCGATTTCTGCAGAATAAATCTTGACGATCGCTTGTCCCGCTCCGTATGGTGCATACGACGCTTTGAGGCCGGTCGCTTTTTGAAAACGATCGAGGATGGCTTTCGTGTTGTCTTCGCCTTCGATTCCTCCGGTGGCAACCTTCACGTATGCTTCCCTGTTCCCTGCAAGTGTATAGGTTGCTTTCAGACCGGTTTCTTTTTCAAATTGGAGCGCCCATTCCTTGGCTTTTTCTTCACCGGCAAATTCCTTTGATACCGCTTTGGAAAACGGTTCTTTTTTTCCAATCGGACCATAGGACGCCTTCAAACCGGTTTCTTTTTCAAACTGCAAAAGCAGATTTTTTGCTCTGCTCTCCCCTTCGACACCTTCTGATGTCAAAACGTATGTTGTGCCGTTTTTCCCTGAAGGTTTGACCTCGGCTTTCCATCCCGTGTCCTTTTTCAGTTGTTCGGCTGCTTTGAGCGCTTCGCTTTCGCTATTAAACTCTTTTGCTGTTTCAATTTTGTAGACGGAAGTATCGGTATATGCTGCTAAAGCAGGAATTGCCGGGACTGCCGTATGTACGAGCAAAATGATTGCAGCAAAAATAACGGTTTTTCTAATGTTTTTCACATTCTTTACTCCCCTCGCCTATGAGCCTCCCAATTTCTAAAACTTGCTTTCTCTTTTTATCGGCGAGCCGGATTATTTTTTTACAATAAAAAAGCTTAACGGCCTTTTTTTGCAGACCGTCAAGCTTTTTATATGTGTGACACGATTAGTTCACATGTTCCTTCTATTGTAAAGTCATTGGTTTCCGCCGGCAGGATAAAATTTGTCCCTTTGCTGATCGGAAATAATTCGCCGCCCTGAGTGAGCTTTCCTTCTCCTTCAATCACGCTGCACAGGAGGAAAGGGGCATCCTGGGTCAGCTCAGCGGCACCGTCGATCTCCCATTTATATACGGAGAAATATTCGGCTTCAACAAATGTCTTAATGGTAATGCCTTTTTGAGTTTCTGTCGATTCGTCAACATAGCTGTCTACATGCGGTACTGTTGTGACATTGATCGCCTGTGTCAGGTGAAGTTCGCGCTTTTCTCCGTTTTGATCGGTCCGGTCATAATCATATACCCTGTACGTCGTATCGGAGCTCTGCTGTGTCTCCAAAACGACCGTCCCCTCGCAAAGAGCGTGAATCGTGCCGCTTGGCACATAATAAAAATCGCCCGGTTTGATTTTGATCCGCCTTAACAGGTTGTCCCAATCACCGCTGTTGATCATGGTGACCAGTTCAGTCCGCGTTCTCGCCGTGTGGCCGTAAACGATCTCTGCTCCTTCTTTGCAATCGATGATATACCAGCATTCTGTCTTACCGAGTTCCCCGTTTTCGTGCTCTCCTGCATAATAGTCATCCGGGTGGACTTGAACGGAAAGGTCTTGATTGGCATCAAGTATTTTCGTTAACAGCGGGAAACGGTCCCCCTCTGCACCTCCAAACAATTCACGGTGTTCGTCCCAAAGCTCGGCAAGCGTTTTTCCTTTGTAAGGACCTGAAGCAACGATGTTCGGACCGTTTGGATGGGCGGAAATGGCCCAGCATTCACCTGTCAAATCGGAGGGAATGTCATAGCCGAATGACTCGCGCAAAGCCGTTCCCCCCCAGATTCTCTCTTTAAACTCAGGCTGCAGAAATATCGGTGATTGAGTCATGCTGCCATCTCCTCCCTTAATTCACGATAGTCTTATGTAAATAAAACGCTTTCTTTTATTGATAGACATGTATGTTGAAATATAAACCTTTTCATATTCATTATGACGTTATCTCGATAGAAGTCAATGCCGGAAAGGAAAAACAGAAGCCCTCTTCAGGCTTCTGCTTGTGATGATGCAAGCTCAATAATCCGCTGGTTTGAGCTTCCTCTGTAAAGGAGCGTCAAGTCCCTTTTTTTGAGTTCGAACGGGCCGTCTACCAGGACATCGCAATAGGCCAGCAAGGCGCTGTGCTTTTCATTCTTCAAGATTTGTTCGTACGTATAGCCGCTGTAAAGCCAGATGTCCTTTTCGGAATGCTGCTTAATTTTTTCTGACAGCTCGATCAGTTCGCCTGCATGCAAAAGCGGCTCCCCTCCTGAATAGGTGACGTTTGTAAGCGGGTTTTTCATAATTTCCTCGAATACTTCGTCTACACTCATATCAAATCCGTTATTGATATTCCAGCTTTGTTTATTATGGCAGCCTTCACACATATGCGGGCAGCCCGCTAAAAACACGACTGTTCTCAGTCCTTCTCCGTCTACGATGCTGTCATGGATAATATTCATCACTTTCATAGATGCTTCACTCTGTCCTTTTCTTCTTGTCTTTTCGCCGAATTCCACTTTGACATATCTCCGACTAAATATCCTGTAATCCGTCTGATTCGTTCGATCAAAGCCTCATCCCGGTTTTTGCACTGCGGGCATTCATTATCTATGATTCCGGTAAATCCGCACGCCTTGCAGTGGTCGACAGGATGGTTGATCGAGGCGTAGCCCATGCCTGACCGGCGCATGGCGGTCACAAGCATGTCCATCGCTTTAATGTTTTTTTTCGGGTCTCCGTCCAGCTCGATGTAGCTGATGTGCCCTCCATTGCACATTAAGTGGAACGGCGCTTCTTTTCTGATCTTTTCGACCGCAGTCAGCTTATAGTGAACAGGGATGTGAAACGAATTCGTATAGTACACCCGGTCTGTGACATTGCGGATCGAACCGAACTCCACTTTGTCTTTTTTGACAAATTTCCCTGAAAGCCCTTCTGCCGGCGTAGCGATCAAGGAAAAGTTCAATTTGTGTTTTTCTGTGGCTTCATCGGCCTTATCTCTCATCGACTGGACGATTTTTTTGCCGAGTTCAAACGACTCCTCGCTTTCTCCGTGATGTTTTCCGGTCAATGCAGTCAAAGCTTCAGCCAGCCCGATAAATCCGATGCTCAATGTTCCGTGCTTTAGCACATCCTCGAGCGTGTCCTCAGGTTCAAGCTTCTCGCTTTCATGCCAGATGCCTTGTGAATACAGGAATTTAAAGTCCTTTGCTCTTTTCTTGCATTGAAAGGCGTACCGTTCAAGCAGCTGTTGAATCGTTAAATCCATGTAGCGGTTTAACAAGGCAAAAAACTGTTCAACGTTTTCGCTGAGCAGCGCTATTTTCACAATGTTGATCGAGGTGAATGACAAATTCCCTCTGCCGACGCTGTTTTCTTTTCCATGAATATTGGACATGACGCGCGTTCTGCATCCCATATAAGCGATTTCGCTTTCCGGCGTTCCGTCATAAAAAGGTTTGTTCACGGGCGAGTCGATAAAGCTGAAGTTCGGAAACAGCCTTTCAGCGCTCGTTTCCAATGCAAGCCGGTACAAGTCATAGTTAGGGTCTGTTTGATCAACGTTCACGCCTTCTTTCATTTTGAAGATCTGAATCGGAAAAATCGGCGTCTCACCTTTGCCGAGGCCTGCTTTTGTCGCCTTAAGAATATTTTTGATCAAAAGGCGGCCTTCCCTTGACGTATCCGTGCCGTAATTAATGGAAACAAACGGCACCTGGCCGCCGCCCCTCGAATGCATGCTGTTGGCGTTATGTATAAATGCTTCGCACGCTTGGTAAGTTGTGTTGTCCGTTTCTTCCCACGCTCTTTCCCTTATCTCTTCTTCTGTCAAAGTTGTCGGGTATTGTTTGATTTTCGCAAGATGCTTTTCGTACGTTTTGCGGACGTAAGGCGCCAGGTCGTAATCGAACATTGGGAATGACTGGCCGCCATGCTGCATATTTTGATTCGATTGAAAAATGATAGATGCGAGTGACAATGCGCTCATAATGTCCTTCGGTTCCCTGAGGGAGCCGTGGCCAGTGTGGAATCCCTCCTTTAACAGCCGGACCAATGGTATCTGACAGCAAGTCGTTGTCCCGCTCGGCATATAGTCTAAATCGTGAGGGTATATAAAGTTGTCATCGACTGCTTTCTTGATTTCCGGCGACATTAAGTAATGGAGCGCATAATGTCTGGAACTCTCGGATGCAAACCGGCTCATTTGCCCCATCGGGGAGCGGCCGTCTACGTTGGCATTTTCCTGCATAATATCGTGATTTCCATACCCGACGATATCATGAAATGTTTCTGTCAATTGCAATAATCCCTGTTCTTTAAAGCCTGTTGTCATCCTAATCTCTCCTAAAAAGTAGCATATATAGTGTTTGTTCATCCAACAGACACTATATATTGATATTAGCACAGATTATGTTCGTCAAATTTAGCAATTTGGTGACGTTTCAAAAACGGTCATAAAAAAACGCCCCGGACAAATGTCCCGGTGCGCCTGCGGCAACATTACTTGTAATCAATCGTCATTTGTTTCGGAGATTTTCTTTGTTTCGTCCGTTTTTCGATCCAGACGGTTGCAAGCGGCGTCAGAAGCGAGGTGACAATGACGCTTGTCGCGATGATCGCGGTTGCTGAATCAGCTACCGGCGCAAACACGGGGTTTGCATCGGCAAGTGCATACGGGACGGCTACCGCAGCCCCGGCCGTTGATGACGCCGCTACTCCCGCGACACCGTCTCCTCTTGCGACAAAGCGGTCCAGCAAGTATAGAGATGCACCCGAGAGAATGACGACTGATACGCCGACAACAATGCCTAAAAGGCCGGATTGAATCAACATGTTAAAATCAAGCGTGTTTCCAAGTGAAAATGCGAAGAACGGAATGATCGCCGGTACGACTTTTCCGAACAAATCGCGCAATTCAGGGTCAAGGTTACCGAGAATGCAGCCGAGTAAAAACGGGATGACGGTTGCAGCCAGCGTCTCCCAAGGAAATGCCGCAAGCCCTGTCACACCGAAAGTGACCATCGTCATAAACGGGCCTGATTCCGTGCTGATAAAGGCAAAAGCACCGGCGTCTTCCTTTCTTCCCATGTGATTCATTAACGCCAAATACAGACCGCCGTTCGTTTCATTCATAACGGCTACGATCGCCAGCACGGACAGTCCGGCAAAAAACCCGCTTTGAATGCCTTCGTCTGGAATGAACTGCGCTGCGATCAAACCCAATAATGCGGCAAAGCCGACTTTGCCGATCAGAAGCGTCAGCCCCTTCCTCGCAATATATCCTGAAGAACGAAAATCTATTGTCGCGCCAACGCAAAAGATAAATACTCCTAAAATCGGCAGCGTTCCGGTAATCAGGGCGCCTGTAAATCCGCCGAAAAACTCTGCGGTTCCCGGTGCAAATGTATTCAGCGTTGCGCCCAGAAAGAGCGGAATGATCATCATGCCGCCCGGCACACGTTCAATCGTTGCTTTAATTTTCATCATTTTTTTCTCCCATTCTAGAAATTAATGAAAAAGCAAAGCTGTCGATCTTGCAAAACCTGAAGTCTTTACCACGCTGCGCACGCTTTATTTCTGCTGAGCCCGCCGCTGAAAGATGCGCTGGAGATCCGCTTCTGACACTTTGTTCAGCTGGCTTCCCACACCTACTGCCAATGCTCCGGCATCAAGCCACTTCTCCACATCGCCGGGATGGATTCCTCCGGTTGGTATGAACCGAACCTTCGGAAAAGGACCGGCGAGGTTCTTCATGTAAGGAATCCCGGATGTTCCCCCTGGAAACAGCTTAAGAACCCGAAAACCCTTTGAGACCGCTTCCATAATTTCGCTTGGCGTTAATACGCCGGGAATAAAAAATGTATGCAATGATGCGGCCTCCTCAGCCAGTGATTCCGAAAAACCCGGGCTGACGATAAATTTTGACCCCGCTGCCGCGGCTTCCCTCGCCTGTTCGCTTTCAACCACCGTTCCCGCTCCGACAAGAAGACCGTCTTTTCCCGCAAATTTTTCAATCAGCTCAGACGCTCCCGGCGTCGTATATGTGATTTCAATCGCAGTAATCCCTTTGTCGATCAGTCTGTGAATGGTCTCCTCAGCAGCCTCCTTACCGTCTGCGCGGACGACTGCGATCAGCCCGGCCTCGCCCAGCTGCTCTTGCACTTTTCCGATCATAGACATTTCCATTACGGTCAACCTCCTATTTTTTGGTTGTTTTTCTCTCCAGCCATAAAAGCTTTCAATTGATCCCTTGACGGCAGACCGTCCATATCCCCCGGAGCCATGACGGCCAGCGCTCCGATCGCATTGGCCCTCTGAACTGCTTCTTCCAGCGGAAGTCCGTCTAAAAGGCCGCTGATCATGCCGACGGCAAAACCGTCGCCAGCGCCAACAGTATCAACAACCTTCTCCACCTGATAACCCGGCACATAACCTTCTTTTTCCGATGTCCTGTAATAAGCCCCTTCTTTTCCAAGCTTGATGACAATCACCTTGACCCCCTGCATTACATAATGTTTAGCGATATCCTCGGGAGAATTGCAGCCTGTCAGGAGTTTTCCTTCATTGATCCCCGGCAGAAACCAGTCTGCCTGCGCGGCGATTTCATTAATTGTATGAACCATTGTCTGCTGATCCGGCCAAAGCTGGAAGCGGAGATTCGGGTCAAACGAAATCGTCTTCCCGTCTTTTTTCATCTGGTGAACGGCGTGGCGGGCGAAGCCCCTCATTTCCCTTGAAAGTGCAGGAGGTATGCCCGTCACATGCATATGTTTGGCTTGCTTGAAATACTCTGCCGGGTAGTCATCAATGCTCATCGTGCTTGCGGCTGATCCGCTCCGATAATATGTGACATCAGGGTCTCCGCTTTCAACCTTTGACTTGAGCAGTATGCCCGTCTGCCGGTCTGCGGTGCGTTTGACTTCAGAAATGTCGACGCCTTCTTTTTTCAATTCATTTAAAATAAAGGTTCCAAGCGAATCGGCGCCGACCTTGCTCATCCAGCCGACCCGAAAACCCAGGCGCGACAGTCCGACGGCAACGTTTGTTTCCGCTCCGGCAAGAGCTTTGGAAAACGAAGACGCCTCATGCAGTCCGCCTGCTTCATTTGCGTAAAACATAGCCATCGATTCTCCGAAGGTCATCACATCAAGCGACATGATTTCACTCTCCTTTCAAAATGGTACCGGTTTCAAAAGCAGTTGCGGGAAAACACTCTCCCCTAAGTTTTCGGGTCCATGAGTGTTTCCGTTTGACAAGTTCTACAGCGACTGTCTGAGAACAAGCTCCGCCTCAAGCTGAATCGTCTGCGGGGCGCTTTCGTCTCCTTCAATCCGTTTGATGATCCGCTCCATGGCGACCCTGCCCATTTCATGCGACGGCTGGGCGATGGTGGTAATGCCCGGACCGATCAATTTATACCATTCTGTATCATCAAATCCGGCAATTCCGACATCTTCCGGAATTGAAATGCCAAGCTCATAAAGGCAGCTGATGATTTTCAGCATCAGAAGCCCGTTGTTTCCAAGAATGGCTTTTTTCCCTTCTTTCATTTCCAAAAAGCTTTTGACGGACTGTAATAGAGATTCTTTGTCTTTGACGTCAGCCTCATATACGAGAGGGGTACCGCCGGCGTTTCGTTCCAGCGCGATTTCTGTATAGGCGGAGGCCCTTTCCTCCCTTGGACTGATTCCCTTAATCGGTTCGGTAAACAGACCGACCTGGGCATAGCCTTTGTCATACATGAGATTGACGATTTGACTTGTCACTTCGCGGTTGTTCGTTGTGACTGCATCGATCTTGAGCCCGGGCACTTTCCGGTCAACGAGCACAATCGATACATCCTGGCTGATTAAATCCAAGAGCACATCGTTGTTCCTTCCCGTCGTATTAATAATCAGCCCTTCAATGTAATGCGCGTTCAGCTTGTGCAGCATCTCCCTTTCTTTCTCAGGACTGTTGTCCGTGTTGCAGACCATGATGCTGTATCCGTACTGATCGCAAACCTCTTCCACCCCTCTCAAGGTGGCTACTGAAAACGGGTTTGTAATATCGGCGACCAAAAATCCGATAACTTTGCTTTTTTTCACCTTCAGCCCCTGTGCCATCTGGCTTGGGCGGTAATTGAGCTCCTCGATCGCTTTTTTGATGCTTTTCACCTTTTTCGGTGAAATGGCATCAATCTTCCCGTTGATATAACGGGAAACCGTTGATTTTGATACGCCTGCATGTGCGGCGACTTCGTTGATGGTTACTTTCGCTGTTTGCTTATCCTTCATTCAAGTACTCCTATAACCTTATGATTTGAAACCGATTTCAAAAACTTTATACCACCAGCATATCACATCATTTAAAATTTGGAAGAGTCTTTTTTAATATTTCAGCATTGTCCTTTACAATATTCAGAAAAAAGTGAAAAGACTGTTGACGCTTTCCATTATTTACTTTAAAATTCATGTTTGAAACCGTTACCAAAAACTTTTGGCACTTCATTCAAGTCAGTCTAAAAACGTCCAATTCAAGGAGGAGAAGGTATGGAAAATCGTTATTCTGTTCATCCAGAACAAGCGAAACGATTCACAACCGCAGAGCTTCGCGAGCATTTTTTAATAGAGTCATTGTTTGTTGAAAATAAACTGAATATGTTTTATTCGCATGAAGACAGGGTCGTGATCGGCGGAGCCGTTCCAGTAAAGGAGTCCATAGCGCTCGATGCCGGCGATTTTTTAAAAACGGACTATTTCCTAGAACGGCGCGAAATCGGGATTGTGAATGTCGGCAAGCCCGGTGCGGTTAAAGTCGGTGATGAAGAATACGTACTGGAGCACAAAGACTTTCTGTATATCGGCCTGGGAAATAAAGACGTTTTCTTCTCAAGCTTGAATGAAGGCGGGGCCAAATTTTATTTCATCTCGGCGACGGCACACCAAAAGTATCCGGTGCAAAAAGCTTCTCTTTCAGAGCTCCCATACGATCATTTAGGAGAAGAAGCCTCTTCAAATGTTCGTAATCTATACAAAGTGATTCATGCAGACGGCATTCAAAGCTGCCAGCTGATGATGGGCATTACGTTTCTTGAACCTAATAACACATGGAACACAATGCCTGCGCATGTCCACGACCGGCGGATGGAGGTTTACCTGTATCTTGATCTTGCTGAGGATGCAAAGGTGTTTCATTTCATGGGCGAACCGACGGAGACCCGGCATCTTGTCGTCGGGAACGAACAGGCTGTCATTTCACCCGCGTGGTCTGTCCACTCGGGCTCCGGCACATCCAACTACTGCTTTATATGGGCGATGGCCGGAGAAAACTACACATTTAAGGACATGGATGCTGTCCCGATGAATGTCATTCGGTAAGGACGTGAACGTGAGATGGGATATCTTGAATCGTATTTTTCACTTGAAGGCAAAACGGCGCTTGTCACAGGCCCGGGAACGGGAATCGGCAAAGGGATTGCCGAAGCGCTGGCAAAAGCGGGAGCGGATATCATCGGCACTTCGCATACGAGCGGACTTGATGAAACAAAGCGGCTGATCGAAGAAGCCGGCAGAACGTTTACTTCTTATCAGCTTGATATGGGCAACCTTGACGAGGTCGAGGCTTTTGCAAAAGAGGTGCCTGACCGCCATCAAATTGATATTCTCGTTAACAACGCCGGGACGATCCGCAGAGAAAAAGCGGCTGATTTTTCCCGGGAGAACTGGGAAGCGGTGATCAATGTCAATTTGAACAGCTTATTTTTGCTGACGCAGGCTATCGGCCGGCAGATGATTGAGCGAAAGCAAGGGAAAATCATCAATATTGCCTCTCTTCTTTCATTTCAAGGAGGCATTCTTGTCCCTGCATATACGGCAAGCAAACATGCAGTAGCCGGATTGACGAAGTCTTTTGCCAATGAATGGGCGGCTTATAATGTCCAGGTCAATGCGATTGCTCCGGGCTATATCGCGACGAACAATACAAAGCAGATCCGCGACGATCAAAACCGCAATGCCGAAATCTTAAAACGGATTCCGGCCGAGCGCTGGGGTCAGCCGGATGACATTGCCGGCGCCGCCGTATTCCTTTCGTCGCCGGCATCCGATTATGTGAATGGACATGTGTTAGCCGTCGATGGCGGATGGCTGGCAAGGTAATGCGAGGAAAAGGCTGCCGGTAGCTCGGCAGCCTTTATCATCGCTATGGCTTCAAAATTACTTTAATGCAATCATCTTCATGGTCGTTGAACAAATGATAAGCGCGGCCGGCTTCTTCAAGCGGAAGCTGGTGCGTAATGATTTCCTTCGGATCAAATTGATTCTCTTCGATCTTCTTGTAAATCTCCGGCATCAAATGGATGACCGGAGCCTGCCCCATTTTTAGCGTAACATTTCTGGAAAAGAATGCGCCGAGCGGAAACATATTGTAATTGCTTCCATATACCCCCGTAATCTGTACGGTTCCGCACTTTCTGACCGCCTTTGTAGAAATTTGAATCGGTCCGAGCGTGCCGCCCTGAAGCTTCAGTTTTTGCTCCAGATACTCAAGCGGAGATTTTTTGCCGTCCATCCCTACGCAGTCGATCACGACATCCGCCCCGCCTTTTGTAATCTCCTTTAAATGCTCGCCCATATCAGGATATTTTGTAAAGTCAAATACTTCAACGCGGTTTAATGCCTCAGCCTGCTTTAGGCGGTAGTCCAAGTAGTCTACTGCAATGACCCGCTTCGCCCCTTCCATCCAGGCAAACTTCTGCGCCATTAATCCAACCGGCCCGCAGCCGAGCACAATGACAGTGTCCCCTTTTTTGACGCCTGCGTGAAGCACGCTCCAATACGCGGTTGGGAGGACATCTGATAAAAACAGAAGCGACTCGTCCTCCATCTCGCATGATTCAGGAATGACAAACGGCGTGAAATTGCCAAACGGCACTTTTAAATATTCAGCCTGTCCGCCAGGGTGATTCCCGAATTTTTCCGAGTAGCCAAAATACCCGCCTGAATCATAATGGGGATTGGCATTGTCGCACTGGCTTTCCAGCTTGTTTTCGCAATAAAAGCAATGTCCGCAGGCAACGGTAAACGGGATGACAACCCGGTCTCCTTTTTTCACTTTTGTTACATCAGGTCCTGTTTCTTCTACAATTCCCATCGGTTCATGGCCGAGCTGGAAGCCTTTTGGAAGAGGGAAATTCCCTTGATAAAGATGGAGATCCGAACCGCAAATCGCGGTAGAAGTAATTCTGACAACGATATCATCGCTTTTTTCAATTTTGGCATCCTCCACCTGGCTGACTTCAACATGCTGAGGCCCTTGAAACGTTACGGCTTTCAAATCGTCACACTCCCATTATCGTTCAGTTGACTTTAGTGTGAGATAAACCCGGGTTCTTATTCAGTTTTTTAAACAAACGTTTCATTAGCCGTCATGTAGAACGGCCATGATTCATACATAGAAGAAAACGGAGGTGTTGGGATGCTGCTGCAAATACTGGTCGGAGGACTGGTTGTTTTCATTATTTTTTTTCTCGTGTTTCGGGCAATCAGAACGGGCAATCTGCCGCGCCATGACGATTCGCAGCCAGGAGACGGAGAGAACAGAGATCAGCCATGATCGGCCGGCCTCTTCACACAAAAAAGGATGGGGCCTTGCCCATCCTTTTGCCTATCGTTCAACCGGCTGTGTGTCAGTTGCCGTGATTCCGCGGTGCTTGTCCCGCAAATCCTGCTCGATCTCTTCCAGACTTTTTCCTTTTGTTTCTGTTACTTTAAAGAAGACGAACAGGAAGGCCGCGATTCCAATGGCCGCATAGCACAGAAACAGGTAACTGATGCCCATCGCTTCCATGAGGACCGGAAAACTCAAAGTCACAATTAAGTTCCCTGCATGGAGCATTAAAGTCGATACTCCGGTTCCTATCCCTCTGACATGAAGGGGGAACAGCTCAGGCAGCATCACCCAGACGATCGGCCCCCAGCTGACGGCAAATACGACGATGAACACACCTAAGCAGATGACAGTCGTCCATGCCGCACCAGAGGTATTGCCGAAAAAGAGATTAGAAAAAGAAAGCACGATCAAACTGATGACCATTCCGGCATTTCCAAATAATAAAAGCGGCTTCCGGCCAATCCTGTCAATGAAGCGGATCGCCACAAGCGTCATCAGGACATTGACCGTTCCGATGCCGACTGTCCCTAAAATGGCCGCCGAATCTTCAAATCCGACATTCGTAAACGTTTTTGGGGCATAGTAAATAATCGTGTTGGTTCCAATAAATTGCTGCAGAAATGCCAGTCCGACCCCTGCGATTAACGCCGGGCGCACCCACGGTTCCAGCAGCTCTTTCAAGCCCCCCTGGTCCTGCTTTTCCGCTTCCTTAATTTCTTTGACTTCCTGATCGACCCGCTCTCCTCCTCTCATCTTTGACAAAACCCGCCTTGCTTTCTCTTCTTTTCCTTTTGTTAAGAGCCAGCGCGGGCTTTCCGGCATGAAAAAGATACCGATTAAAAGGCCGATTGACGGAATAAGGGCCAATCCCAGCATCCAGCGCCATGCGCCTGCATCACTAAATGCATAGTTGATCAAATAAGAGAGCAGAATCCCGATCGTAATCATCAGCTGATTTAATGAAGAAAGCGCGCCCCGGGATTCCTTCGGAGCAAGCTCTGAAAGGTACAAAGGAACGATGGTCGTTGAACAGCCGACTGCAAGGCCGAGCACGATCCTGAAAGCCACCATATATTCCGTGCTTGGCGCCAGGGCCGTTCCGAGCCCCCCGATGCAATACAGCACAGCCGCTGACATAATCGCCCTTCTTCGGCCGAAGCGGTCTGTCAGCCTGCCTGACAAACCCGATCCGAAAATCGCCCCGATTAATATTGCGCTGACAACCAGCCCTTCTGTAAAGGCATTGAGCCCAAGTTCATCTTTCATAAACAAAATCGCCCCGGAAATGACGCCTGTATCATAACCGTAGAGCACACCGCCCAAGGCTCCAAAAAAATAAAGCCAGGCATTCGATCTTTTTCCCTTCATCACAGTATATCCTCCTCCAAGGCTCGTCTTTTATAACCTTTAACCTTGTCTTGCTTTCTTCAAACCTCTAGAAACTCGGAGTACCATTAAAAGGAATTTAAAAATATGAAACATTTTATCTGTTATATCGTCTTATTATAGGCGGCAAAATGATCAGTCCCGCGGAATTTCCAGAGAATCCCCATATGCAAAACAGCAAATATATTGTAAAATCCAAGATTGGGAAACTATTTTTTATTAAAATTTAGACTTATTCAACAATTGTACGTTTCAATATAAATAAAAGAGGAGCTTATACATGCTACGATCGCAGCGAACGAAGAAAAAGAGACTAAGAAAATGGGTGAAATACTCACTGTTTTTCATTGCCTTAATCCTGACGGCGACGGCAGCCGCAGGCGGCTATGCGTACTATAAAGTGGCGAACGCCTCCAAAGATGCGCAAGTCACCCTTTCCAGAGGTGAACAGTCCGTCAAGCGGATTAAAGAGTTCAACCCTAAAAAAGATAACTTCTCCATCCTGTTGATGGGGATTGATGCCCGTCCCGGACAAAGCATGGACAAAGAACGAAGCGATGCGATGGTTCTTGCCACGTTCAACAGAAAAGACAAATCGGTGAAACTATTGAGCATCCCGCGGGATTCCTATGTCAACATCCCCGGACGCGGCTACGATAAAATAACGCATGCCCACTCATTAGGCGGGCGCGACCTTAGTACAGAAACCGTCGAAAACCTGCTCGACATTCCGGTTGATTACGTCATGGAAGCCAATTTTTCAGCTTTCAAGGAAGTAGTTGATGAACTCGGCGGTGTACCGATCACGATCAAAGAAGACTATATTGTCCGGCAGATTAAAAAGGATACGAAAGGCAAAGTCAACCTTCAAACAGGCGAGCAGACGCTGGGCGGAGAAGAAGCCCTCGCTTATGTAAGAACGAGAAAAGCCGATACGGACTTGAAGCGCGGCGAGCGCCAGATGGAAGTCATCAAATCGATTATCAACAAATCCAAATCGCTTACTTCCATTCCGGCTTACGACGATATCCTTGATACAGTCGGAAAGAACGTATCGATGAACTTGTCGCTGAATGATGCAATCGGACTGATCCCGTTTATGACGTCCATTCAAACGGTCGATACCCTTCAATTGAAAGGGAGCGATTATCAACCGGGCAAAGTCTACTATTTCCAGCTTGATCAGGAAAACCTCAACGAAATTAAGCAGGAATTAAAACAGCAGTTAGATGTATAATTAGAAAAAGGATGAATCATATTCATCCTTTTTCTGTTTTAATGAAACTCAATATTTACTATTGAAAAAATCTAAATTTAGGTTTAGCCTTTTACATAACATGTCCTTTTAGGGAATACTGCCGAAGAGAGCTGTTTTTCGCCTCCCGAAAAACGGCAAACTGCTCTTACAGGAGGTTATCTTTACATAATGAGATTAATTGCGATCGATTTAGACGGGACTCTTTTAAATACCGAAAGCAAAATATCCGCAGAAAACCGGGCCGCTATCAAAAAGGCGCTCATTTCAGACTGCATCGTAACCATTTGCACGGGACGGGCCACATTTGACGTAAAAGCGCTTCTGAACGATTTGGATATTCCGATTATCGCTGCAAACGGGGGAACGGTCCACGATTTCAACTATAAACTCCTAAGCAGAACGCTAATGGACAAGGAAGCGGGAAAAAAGGCCGCCCAATACTTAACAGATCATCAAATCTATTTTGAGGTTTATACGGACGATGCGCTGCTTTCTCCTTATGACGGAGAGCAGAAGCTTGAAGCAGAGCTCGATATCGTCACAAGCGCCAACCCTGATGAAGACAGGGATACACTTTGGCAGGGCGCACTGACTCAGTTTAAACAATTCGGCATCAAACCCGTCCCCGACATTCGCGAGGTTTTTAACGGAGACGAACATATTTATAAGCTGTTGTGCTTCTCATTTGATATGGAAAAGCTGAAAAAAGCAAAAGAAGACCTTTCAGCCTTTCCAAAATTGGGACTCACATCTTCCGGAAGACATATCATCGAGATTCTGCCTGATGAATCCGGCAAAGGCCGCGCTTTAAAAGAGCTGGCCCGCCACTATGGAATCGAGAAAAAAGATATCTACGCGATCGGCGACAGCCCGAACGACCTGTCAATGTTTGAGGAAGCCGGCCATCGGATCGCGATGGGCAATGCAATCGATGAACTGAAGCATATCAGCACGTTTATCACGAAAAGCAATGACGAAAACGGCGTCGCTTATTTCATTAATAAACTGCTGGAAAATGAATATCAATAATTAAGAAAACCGCTCGAAGATGGACTCGAGCGGTTTTTCTGCTACTCAATTCTGACGCTTCCGGCGTATTTATCTTTCCAATAGGCGCTCGTCTCCATATCTGCTGTCGTCACACCGGCAGACAAGGTGACAAGAACGACCTGGCCGTTTCCGATATAGATGGCGGGATTGAGAACAGTGGTTCCTTTAAAGAACACGATGTCTCCAGGCTCCAGCTCCTGTTTTGTGATTTTCTTGCCTGTACTGTATTGTTTATCAGCGTACCGCGGAAGTTCCACTCCTGCCGCCGTTTTATAGACATATTGGATAAACCCCGCCGTATCAAAGCCTTCCTTAGGCGATGTGCCGCCTTTTTGATAACCGACTTCGCCGATATGCCTGATCGCTTCGGATACAATCGGATTTTTCGGGAGGGACATGTTGTCAAAACGTCTGACTCCTGTGAACTTCTTCTGCCAGTAGGAAGCCGACAAGTAAGAGATCGTCACTTTATTTGAACGGCTCGCATGGATAAACCGGCCGCCCCCTGCATAGATGGCGTTATGGGATATTCCCGGTTTGTACGTATTGCTGAAAAACAAAACATCACCCGGCCGGATATCTTCAAGCTTCACCTTTTGACCGACCGCCCATTGCTGTTCCGCCGATCTTGGCAAATAAACACCGAGCACCTCTCTGAAAACGTATTGGGTCAACCCCGAACAGTCAAATCCGAGATCCGGAGAGTTGCCTCCAAATACATATGGAACACCGACATAGCTCTTCGCTTTTTGAACGACAGGGTCCATAGAAATCTCAGGTTCTTTTGTGATCCTTTTCGCTTTAAGATACCCCGAGCTCCAGTAAGAGCTGCCTTCAAGCTTTGTCACGACAACTCCGTTTGATTTTGTGCTGTGGATGATTTGATCATTTCCCATGTAGATGGCGACATGAGTCGGCCCGTCCGTTTCCAGTTCGGCATTTTTGAAAAAGACAAGATCCCCCTTTTCGAGCTGCTGACGGCCGACGCTGCTTCCAAGGGTCGATTGCTCTTTTACCGTTCTTGGAATCGTTATATCGAGCGATTGAAACACATATTGTACAAAGCCGGACGAGTCAAACCCCGTTTTCGGCTTCTCTCCGCCGTAACTGTATTTCGCACCCTCAAGCTGTCTGGCGGTTTCTGCTATTTTCTCGCCGATCGTATCGGCGCGTACATCATTATGATTCGTTAAAAATAAAGACATCCAAAGCACCGCAATTCCACAAAACAAAACCAACTTTTTGTTTGCCGCTTTTTTTATCAATTGATCTGTTCCTCCTCTTCTTTCCTCTTTCATCGTCATTCAACTGGGATATTTAAAGGACTTTTTTTGCATGTACAGCAGCGTCATAGCGAGAAGAAACGCTCAGCACAGCATGATCAGCTTTTTCACCTAAGCGCGGATTAAAAAGATGAAGGGAAATATTCTAAAGAGGTCATGAACATGAGGTGCGGTTCCCATCCCGAATTGGTAAGGTGATGCATTTTCAAATTTTGCTTCAGTCGAAATTTGTCAGTTTTTATTCCCTTCAAAAGAATACAATAAACATGAACCCCAAAACCATGTATATATCCTCCTGATTTTCTATAAAACTTTATACACTGACCGGTTAAGAAAATTGTCGTGTTTCCCTTTCAAACCGGCCGCTTTTCACAGGTCTTTTATAACCGGGATCAGCACACAAAAAAGAGAGCGCCGGCGGCACTCTCTTTTCACTGTTATTGCTTGTTTTCTGTTGTTTGATCCTGCTGATTCACTTTTTGGATCTCCGTAGAGATTTTAGCTTTTTCATCGTTTGACAATTCATCAGAATACTTGAAAGCAGACATGAATGCAATGATCAAAACTAAACCTACGAACGGCCAAATGGCTCTGACAAATTTCATTTGTTCACCACTCCGTTTTTATTATTTTTCAGCTTGTCCGCATGATCGACTTCAAACGTTAATTTTCCGTTCTCTTCTTTCCAGTCGAGGTTTGTTCCTTTTGTCAATTGACGGAAGATCGCTTTTCGTTTTAAGAAGTCGCTCTTGCCTAAAGGCGTCGGCGTTGCTTCGCGAATGTTGAGAGGCGTTACCTCAAAGCGCCCTTTGCCGTCATTCATTAAATGGTATTGTACAAGCGCGCTGTCCCGTGTTCTTGACCAGCCCTGATCAAATACAAAGTTGCCGAGGCTGTAGAAAATCACAGTACCGTTATACACTTCGATCGGTTCGAGAACATGGGGATGAGCGCCGATGATGACATCTGCTCCGGCATCTGCAATCGCCTTGGCCAGATCCTTCTGTCTGTCGTTCGGTTCATTGTCATATTCTTGTCCCCAGTGCACATGGACAAGGACAAGATCCGCTTTTTTCGATGCTTCCGCAATCATTGGAATAAAGATTTTCGGACTGAGCGGCAGCACTCCGCCTCTGTTCTTTTTGGCTGTAAAGTTCTTTGTGTAGACGTCTGTAAAACCGAGCGTTGCAATTTTTACGCCGTTCACATTCTGATAGGATACGTGCTGTTTCGCGTCTTCAAGATTATTTCCTGCTCCGACAAGCTCCAGATTCTCATTTGAAAATTTATTGAGCGTATCCTTCAAACCGTCTTCCCCGTAGTCCATCGCATGGTTGTTGGCAAAATTCAGTACGCTGAAGTTCAGCTTTTTCAATGTTTCGACTGATTCTTGATTCGTTTGCAGATGGATGTTCTTTTCTGCCTCTTGATAGTCCTTTGCATTGGTTACAGGGTTTTCAAAGTTTCCTGTGATAAAATCTGACACATTAAAGTACGGCTTCACATTTTTGAAGACACTTTCCGAACCGTGCAAGTTTGTCACTTTTTCTACGTTTCTTCCCATCATGATATCGCCAACAAAAGTAGCTGTAAGCTTGGCATCTTCTTTTTTGTCCATTTGCGAAGGAGTTTTGGCGCTTCCGACCCAAGTAAAGACAAACATTAAACAGAAAATAACGGGCAATACGATAAAGACGTGCTTGTTTGTTTTCTTTTTCTCCTGCTTCGTCAACTTCAGCAGTTTTTCCTGAAAGTTCAGTTGTTTTTTCATCGATTTGACACACCTAACTTTAGATTAGATAGTAAGCATACATAATGACGAATGTTGCTCCGCTCAATAAAAGCGTACTTCCAAGCGTAATCGTTAATCCCTGTCTTTGAATGGTATTGGCGATCAGCCCCGGCACGATGATTCCGATTCCCCTGAATTCGGCAATCTCAAACGGCATCACCGGATATATAAAATCAAAACCGATTTTCAAAAGAATTCCCGTAATCAGCATTGCTGCGAATTTTCTGCGTCCGTATAGAATCATAATTTTGGAAAGTCCGAATTTCACGATGACATACGTCAGCAAACTGACAAAAAGAACGAGCAGCATGAAAATCGGCTGATTGAAGACAAGTCCCAAATAACCCGGTACGACGAGGCCGGCTGGTACAATTCCCGTTTTCTCTGCAAAAATCAAACTGAGTAAGACTCCTAAAATGAGGGCGATATATAAATCTGATCCAAACATTGTGTTTTCTTCCTCCTAGCTAACGAGCTGCTTAATCTTGTAATCTTGTATTTTTTCAATGAGAGGCTCCGCTGCTCCGTGGATATTTCCGACTCCGTAAATAACGCGGCCCTCAAGCTTGTTTTTCAGCATGAACATGATTTCTTCCGTTGATTTGTGCTCAAAATCAAACAGCTTGTCCGCAGGAATTTTGCCTGCTTCATATGCTTTGACGATCGGCTCTGTTGTTTCTCCAATCAGCACAAGTTCACTTGCTTCAATATAAGGAAGGACATCTTCCGCAAACTGCTGTGTTCTGTCTACCCTGTCGGCGCGGCAGTTCATAATGACGATCGGCTGATCCGTAGGATAGCCTATTTCTTTTACACGCTTCCAAATGTTTAAAGTGGAAGCTGCGTCATTGGCCGCAAAACCGTTGACGAAATGTCCGGGATTCTTGGCGTTCATCAGCGGCAGAATTCTCATGGCTCCCGGATCAGGCGGCGCATTCAGCATGCCTTTAAAGGCGGTTTCTTCGTCAATGCCCAACGCTTGAGCTACACCGAGCGCAAGAGACGCATTATCAGGGAATACCATGTACTCAAACTGTCTGAGGTATTCATCTGTTATTTTAGAATTGTCTGCGACGATGACTTTTGTGTTCCTTTCTTTTGCAATTTGCTTAAAGAAATCGGTATACTCACTATCAGTAATAACCAAATGTCCATTATAAGGAATGGTTGCTGTGAATGCTTCTGCGATTTCATCCAAAGTCGGTCCCATCACATCCATGTGATCCTCCAGCACGTTCACGATCACGCCGATATTAGCCTGAAGCAATTCTTCCTGAAAGATGATTTGGTAATCAGGATTAACGGCCATGCACTCACTGACAATCGCATTGGCCCCTCTTTCCACCGTTTCTTTCATAACCTCCTTCTGCTCTCCGATATTCGGCCCTTGCGGCTTTCTTTTGATCGGCTTCTCTTCCGGTGTGTCCCAATAAATCATCCTTGCGTCTGTCCCGGTTGTTTTTCCTACTGTTTTGTAGCCTGCTTCGATTAATATCCCTGTTGTTAATCTTGTCACCGTGGACTTTCCGCGTATACCGTTGATGTTCACTCGGACAGGCAGCGCATCGATATTTTGCTGGTGGCGCCTTTTTTCATAAATGCCGATCCCAACAACGATCACACAGGCTAATAGCATTACCCACATTGTTTGTCTACATCTCCTTCTTGGAATCTGATATGTAAATTCATTCATCAGTATATAGGTTCACTATGAAATCACAATCGGCATTATGTAACAGAAGACGACGAAATTTTCCGTGACAAAGATCACCTCGCCCGAGTCATTAATGCCTATCTTTTTATTGATATTTTTGGAAATCGAAAGTTCTTAATTCCTATCAGATTTTTGTCAGCGTTTTAAGTATGCGCTTTCAAAATTCGACATTATGATTTTTGTACTTTTCTCCCTATTTCAGATGAAAGGTTGAAGGATGGATTCAGGATCTCTTTTTTCCCCCGTCCGCAATCCCCTTTAAATGGGCTGTCAGCCGGGATCTCTCTTTTCTTTTAGTATTTTCGCTCTTTTCGAACAGGTTAAAAAGTCACCAATGTTCCCTCTTCAAAACAAATCCGTCCTATGACAATCAGACCATCTATCAAAAAATGAAAATCTCTTTTAGCATAAAGCGGGATTCATTGACAAATCCAAATATTTTGTGAGTCGTTCGATCCACCTTATTTCTTCAGATTTTAGGTTAAAATCCTAGGATTTAAAAAGCCATTAATTTTTTTCAATGATAATTCATCAAACTTTAACATTTTTAATTTTTCTTACTATTCTCATTGTTACTGTATTCGCCATTAAACGCCCCTATATATGTCTCGATATCCCAGCCCGGTCTAAAATTTCAGTGTTCATCCATTTTTTTATTGTGATTTTAAATGGATCGTGATAATCTTTATGTAAACGGTTACACAAATAGAGAGGAGAAGGCTTTTTTGGCTACGATTAAAGACGTCGCACTTGCTGCAAAAGTATCTGTCGCTACGGTTTCCCGGGTATTAAATGAGACGGGATACGTTCATGAAGACACGAGGGCGCGCGTGCTGAAAGCGATGGAAGAACTGAATTACCACCCGAATGAAGTAGCCAGGTCTCTCTATAAAAGGGAGTCCAGACTGATCGGACTGCTGCTGCCGGATATCACAAACCCGTTCTTTCCTCAGCTTGCCCGCGGCGTTGAAGATGAGATCCACCGCCTCGGCTTTCGGCTCATATTTGGAAACAGCGATGAAAATCTGGAAAAAGAGCTTGATTATATGCAGACGTTTAAACAAAATCATGTGGTCGGAGTCATTTCAGCGACCAATTATCCGGATGCGCCAAATTATCAAGACTTGTCCATGCCGATCGTCTTTCTTGACCGGACGGGCGAGAATGCGCCGGCTGTATTTGCGGACAGCCGCGAAGGAGGCAGAATCGCAGCGGCTGAGATGATCAAGAGGAACGCGAAACGGATTACGCTGATTAAAGGACCGGCTCACCTTCAGACTGCAAGAGACCGTTTCAACGGAGCGCTGGACGTGCTAAGCGGAGCCGATATCGATTTTCACGTCATGAAAACCGAGACATTTTCATTTCCGGAAGCCCAAAAACGGGCGGCGGAGCTGTTTGGCACATATCCGGAAACAGACGGCGTGATCGCAAGCAATGACATTGTGGCGACAGCCGTTTTGCATGAAGCCTTAAAACGGAAGATCAAAGTTCCCGATGAACTGCAGATTATCGGCTTTGATGACATACCGCAAAGCGAATTGCTTTTCCCCTCTTTATCAACGATCAGGCAGCCCGCCTATGAAATGGGAAAAGAAGCTGCAAAACTGCTGCTTAGATTAATGAAAAATGAATATATTGAACAATCGGCAGTTCAGATGCCGGTTGCCTTTATTGAAAGACAAACGACAAGAAAGGCGGAATGACAATGAGTAAAATATGCGTGATCGGCAGCTCTTCGATGGATTTAGTCGTGACATCGCCCAAGCGGCCGGCCGCCGGAGAAACGGTGCTTGGCGAATCTTTTAAAACGGTTCCGGGCGGAAAGGGGGCCAACCAAGCGGTAGCCGCGGCCCGGCTTGGCGCCGAGGTCCATATGATCGGCTGCGTCGGCGATGATCATTACGGGAAAGCCATCCTCGACAATTTTCAAGCCAATGGTGTCTTGACAGACTATGTGGAACCGGTTACAGGTCAGGAAAGCGGAACCGCACATATAGTTCTCGCAGACGGCGACAACAGCATTATCGTCGTCAAAGGGGCAAATGACCATGTCACACCTGAATACGTTCAAAAAGCGCTGCCTGCGATTAAACAGGCAGACATCGTTCTGATTCAGCAGGAGATTCCGGAAGAAACCGTCGATTATGTCAGCGGACTGTGCAGCTCTCTCGGCATTCCTCTCCTGCTGAATCCGGCACCAGCCCGTCCGCTACGCCCGGAAACGGTCGAACACGCGGCCTACATCACGCCAAACGAGCATGAAGCTTCGGTACTGTTTCAGGGCATGTCCCGGGAGGAAGCGTTAAAGCGCTATCCGGAGAAGCTGTTCATCACAGAAGGGAAAAACGGCGTCCGCTATCACAATGGTCTGGAAGAACGTGTCGTTCCTTCATTCCCTGTCAATGCGATTGATACGACGGGCGCCGGAGACACCTTCAATGCGGGATTTGCCGTCGCGCTTTCCGAAGGACAAAGCATCGAATCTGCCTTGCGCTTTGCGAACCGGGCGGCTTCCCTGTCGGTTCTGAAATTCGGCGCACAAGGCGGCATGCCAAAACGGGATGAAGTGGAGCGTGAACTGTCATGAAAAAACACGGAATATTAAACAGCCATATCGCAAAATTGCTGGCCGATCTCGGGCATACCGATACCATCGTCATCGCGGACGCCGGTCTGCCCGTTCCGCCCGGCGTCCCCAAAATCGATCTCGCACTGACATTGGGTACGCCCGGATTTCGAGAGGTTACAAAGCTCATCGCCGATGAAATGGTTGTCGAAAAAGTGACGGCAGCCCAAGAAATAGAAAGCGTCAATCCCGGTCAAGCCGCATTTTTAAAAGCGGAATTTTCAAACCAAAAGATTGACTATATCCCGCACGAAGCATTCAAAAAGGCAACGAGCCAGGCGAAAGCGGTCATTCGCACAGGGGAAGCAACGCCTTATGCAAATTGCATCTTGCACGCGGGAGTGATCTTTTAGATGTTTACATTCTACATCTGGAAAGAAGGGATAGCCCATGCATATTAAAATGAAGGACATTTTTAAAGCCTTTGGCCAAAACCAGGTGCTGTCCGGCGTTTCCTTCGAGCTTCAAGAAGGTGAAGTCCACGCTTTAATGGGAGAAAACGGCGCCGGAAAGTCGACACTCATGAATCTGTTGACTGGACTTCACAAGCTGGACAGCGGAACGATCGAGATCGACGGAAAAGAAACGTATTTTTCAGATCCAAAGGAAGCCGAACAGAACGGAATCGCCTTTATCCATCAGGAGCTGAACATTTGGCCTGAAATGACCGTTTTGGAAAATCTGTTTATCGGCAGAGAGCTTTCTTCCAAACTTGGATTTTTAAACAACAAGAAAATGAAAGCGCTAGCAAAAGAGCAGCTTGAAAGGCTCGGTGTCTCAATTTCTCTTGAAAAAGAAGCCGGAGACTGTTCCGTCGGCCAGCAGCAAATGATCGAAATCGCAAAAGCCCTTATGACAGACGCGAAAGTGATCATCATGGATGAACCGACGGCAGCGTTGACAGAAAGAGAAATTGAAAAACTGTTCGGCGTCATTAGAGCATTAAAGAAAAACGGCGTCTCCATCGTCTATATATCCCACCGCATGGAAGAAATCTTCACGATTTGCGACAGGATCACGGTGATGCGCGATGGAAAAACGGTGGACACGAAACGGATTCCCGACACCGACTTTCATGAAGTGGTGAAAAAGATGGTCGGACGGGAGCTGACCGAACGCTATCCTGAAAGACAGCCAAATCCGGGACGCGTCGTCCTCGAAGTCAAGCAGGCATCCAAAAAAGGAGTCTTCCAAAATATCAGCTTTTCCGTCCGCTCCGGCGAAATCGTCGGGATTTCAGGACTGATGGGTGCCGGGCGCACCGAGCTGATGAGAGCGGTTTTCGGGCTCGATCCGCTTGACTCGGGAGACATTTTCATCGAAGGCAAAAAAGCGGCGCTCAAAAAACCGAGCGATGCCGTTCAAAAGGGAATCGGCTTTATTACCGAGAACCGCAAGGATGAAGGACTTGTGCTCGACACGTCCATCAGAGAAAATATCGCCCTTCCGAATCTCGCCAGCTTTTCGCCGAAAGGATGGATTGACAAAAAAAGCGAGCAGGAATTTGTCGATCTTCTGATCAAGCGGCTGACGATCAAAACGGAATCGCCGGAAACCCACGCGCGAAACCTTTCAGGAGGAAACCAGCAAAAAGTGGTCATTGCCAAATGGATCGGCATCGGCCCTAAAGTGCTGATTTTGGATGAGCCGACCAGAGGCGTCGATGTCGGCGCGAAAAGGGAGATTTATCAGCTGATGAACGAGCTGACAGACCGCGGCGTCGCGATCGTCATGGTCTCTTCAGAGCTCCCCGAGATTCTCGGGATGAGCGACCGCGTCCTTGTAATCCATGAAGGAACGCTAAGCGGAGAGCTATCAAGAAATGATGCCACGCAAGAACGAATTATGACACTCGCTACAGGAGGACGGTAACATGAAAACTCAACCGGCTGTGAAAAAAAGCCTTAATGTTGATTCTGTAATGCAAAAGCTCGGTCCGTTTCTCGGCCTGATCATTCTCGTCGTCATCGTATCATTGTTAAATCCGAGCTTTTTAGAACCGTTAAATATTTTAAACTTGTTAAGACAAGTCGCCATTAATGCGCTGATCGCGTTTGGCATGACCTTTGTCATTTTAACCGGCGGCATCGATCTTTCCGTCGGAGCGATTTTGGCGCTGTCAAGCGCATTGATCGCCGGAATGATCGCCGGCGGCATCGATCCTGTTTTCGCCGTCATCATCGGCTGCCTGATCGGAGCCCTGCTCGGCTTGGTCAACGGGCTGTTAATCACGAAAGGTAAAATGGCCCCGTTCATCGCAACACTTGCCACAATGACGATTTTCCGCGGATTGACGATGGTTTATACAGACGGCAATCCGATTACAGGGCTCGGCAACCACTACGGCTTCCAGCTTTTCGGACGCGGTTACTTTTTAGGCATCCCCGTCCCTGCGATTACAATGGCGGCCGCCTTTATCATCCTCTGGGTGATCCTTCACAAAACGCCTTTCGGCCGCCGCACATATGCAATCGGCGGAAATGAAAAAGCGGCCTTGATCTCGGGCATTAAAGTTCCGCGCGTCAAAATGATGATTTATTCTCTTGCAGGCCTATTATCCGCGTTGGCTGGAGCCATCTTGACGTCACGGCTAAACTCAGCCCAGCCGACGGCAGGCACTTCCTATGAACTCGACGCCATAGCCGCAGTCGTATTAGGCGGCACAAGCCTTGCCGGAGGAAGAGGACGAATTGCCGGCACACTCATCGGCGTCCTGATCATCGGAACGTTGAATAACGGCTTGAACCTGCTTGGCGTCTCTTCCTTTTTCCAAATGGTCGTCAAAGGTGTCGTCATTTTGATCGCAGTCCTGCTGGACCGCAAGAAATCCGCTTAAGGAGGGCTATACTGATGAAAAAAACATTAACGGTTTTCACCGCATTGGCGCTTCTGTTTCTGTCCGCCTGCTCGCTGGAGCCGCCGGAATGGGCAAAGCCGAATAAAGAAAAAGGAACGGATATTAAAATCGGTTTATCTGTCTCAACTTTGAAAAATCCGTTTTTCGTTTCATTAAAGAACGGAGTTGTCAAAGAAGCCAAAAAACAAGGGATAGAAGTGATTGTCGTCGATGCACAGGACGATTCGGCAAAGCAGACGAATGATGTCGAAGATCTTCTGCAGCAAGGCGTTGACGCTTTATTGATCAACCCGGCGGACTCCTCCGCCATCTCAACTGCAGTCCAATCGGCCAATTCGCTTGGCATTCCGGTCGTCACCCTTGACCGCTCCGCCGAAAACGGAAAAGTAGAAACGCTCGTCGCTTCAGATAACGTAAAAGGCGGACAAATGGCAGCGGACTTTATTGTGGAGCAGCTCGGCAAAGGCGCAAAAGTGGCTGAGCTTGAAGGCGTCCCCGGCGCATCGGCAACAAGGGAACGGGGCTCAGGGTTTCATAAGACCGCTGATGACAAGCTGAATGTGATCGCCAAGCAAACAGCCGACTTTGACCGGACAAAAGGGTTGAACGTCATGGAGAACCTCCTTCAAGGAAACCCTGATATTCAAGCGGTTTTCGCACATAATGACGAAATGGCGCTCGGCGCGATTGAAGCGATCAGAAGCTCAGGGAAAGAGATTCTTGTCGTCGGCTTCGACGGCAATGAAGATGCGGTTAAAGCGGTTCAGGCCGGAGACATGTCGGCAACGATCGCCCAGCAGCCTGAATTGATCGGCAAGCTCGCCGTACAAGCGGCCCGCGATATTTTGAACGGCAAAAAAGTTGAAAAAACGATACCCGCACCGCTCAAACTGGAAACGAAAAAGTAACTGTGAAATCAGACCTCTTGATACATGGAGGTCTGATTTTTTTTGGCCACCTCCATAAAAGCCCTTGCCGCCCGGCTCAAATGGCATTTTTCAGGATAAGCAAACACAAGCGTCCGGGACTGATCGCCTGCAAAGGAACATAGACGATCCTGACTGACCCTTTCCGCAAAACGGCGCGCCGAATTCCGGTCCTCATCATGCGCACCATTGCTGTGCAACATGTTTAAGGAAGGTTAGCGAAAGCAAAAAAGCCCCCTTTTCAAAGAGGGCTTTTTCATTTACTCGGGATTGCCTTCGGCCGCTTCAATTCCGGCTGCAAGATCGTGTTTATTGAAATCCGCTTGAAAGAAATCTTGCGTATTCGGCAATCTGAGGTTCATATTGAGTTTTTGAGAAATTTGCACCGTGCATTCTTCGATTTCATAATCGAAAACGTGTCCGCCGACATTGCGGTCTTCATCTATAAAGTGAAGATGGAAGCCGGAAACTGCGATTCCGTTGGCATATTGCGGTGTCCAAAAGCCGACGATCGTCCCCGTAATATCATTAAAATCAAAGATCGGCTGTGATTTTACCGCATCAACCATCGGCACATACGGTTTTTCCTGAAGTTCAACTGTTCTCGTTTTGACTTTCTTAAAGGTTCCGTCCATGCGAATCGCGTAAAACAGGTTTTCACTCGGCATGATCCGTTTCATTTCTTCTTCGAACGCCTCAAGCGGCATCCGCTGCTTGATTTCGTGATAGATATCCGGCCGGAAGAAAGCCAGCGAGCAAAATGGAGAACAATCGCTTCCTTGAACTGGGTAGGCTTTTCCATCGGAACGGAGACGGTAAAACTCACCGTCAAAACCGATCAGCTCGCCGTCGAGCCGGTTGAACGTTCCGATCCCGAAGTCTCCGTGCTCCTTCGCTTCGGACATATAAAAATCCCCGTCGTAAATTCCGTCCAATAAAGATACCATCGTTGAGACCTGATAGACTTGATCGAGGTTCTTATCAACGGGCTGAATTATTTTTTGTTTGCTTGCACTTTTCATTTTCCTCTTTTCACTCCCTTGATTTTGTTCGTTGTGACTGGACATGCTGTGATCAAGATTGCTTAGAGGCTTCTTTATTAAAATGTTCCTCAAATTTTTTTGGAAAACGCTGATCGGCCAAATGAATGTTGTCGCTGTAATCGACCGGAATATCAATGACAACAGGCCCCTCTGCATCAAGACCAGCTTTAAGCACCTCTGCCAATTCGTCAGGTGAATTGACCCTTAAACCTTTTGCACCAAAGCTTTCAGCATATTTTACAATATCGATTCCGCCGAAGTCGACTCCGGACGTCCGCTTGTATTTCATCTCCTGCTGGAACGCAACCATATCGTATGTGCTGTCATTCCAGACAATGTGAACGATCGGCGCTTTTAATCTGACCGCTGTCTCAAGCTCCATCGCGGAGAACAGGAAGCCCCCGTCCCCGGAAACAGACACGACTTTCTGTCCCGGATTGACCAGCGTTGCTGCAATCGCCCACGGCAAAGCCACCCCAAGCGTCTGCATGCCGTTGGAAATCAGCAGTCCATGCGGACGGTAGGTGCGGAAATATCTAGACATCCAAATCGCATGGGAGCCGATGTCGCAAGTCACCGTTATGTCATCGCTCAGCAGTTCACGCAAATCGCGAACGATTTGCAGCGGATGAACAAGATCAGTTTTTGTTTCTTTAGGAGGTTCGCTTTGCTCCTCCAGTGCTTTCTTCAAGTAATCAAGCACAGGTGCAAAGGACTCGTCGATGGAAACCGGCAGAGAATCATGTTCAATATGGTTTAACGTCTCTGCGATATCGCCGATCAACTCGATTTCGGGCTGATAGTCATGATCGATATCGGCTTGTATTTCGTCAAGATGAATCACGCTTCGTTCGCCTTTTCCATTCCAAAAGACCGGATCGTATTCAATCGGATCATAGCCGACCGTCAAAACGACATCCGCTTTTTCCAATAGCATGTCTCCGGGCTGATTGCGGAATAGTCCGATCCGGCCGAAGTACTGGTCTTCCAAATCGTGAGACAGCGTACCCGCTGCTTGGTATGTTTCAACAAACGGCAGTTTCACTTTCCTTAGCAGACGCCGAACCGCTTCAATCGCTTCAGGTCTTCCGCCTTTCATCCCGACAAGCACGACAGGAAGGTTCGCATTGTGAATTTTGGCGATGGCCGCGCTGATTTGTTCGTCCGAAGCCGCGCCCAGCTTCGGCGCCGGCATGGTTTTCACCGGCTTGGCAGTTGCCGGACCGGCCGTAACGTCCTGCGGAAAGCTGAGAAACGCTGCGCCAGCCTGTCCAGAAGCCGCCGCTCTGAATGCATTGGTTACAGCCTCAGGTATGTTGTTCGCATCTTCCACTTCTGCGCTATATTTCGTAATCGGCTGAAACAACGCCGCATTATCCATCGATTGATGAGTTTTTTTGAGACGATCCGCTCTTTTTACAGCACCCGCCAGGGCAACAACCGGATCTCCTTCTGTATTGGCTGTTACAAGACCGGTCGCTAAATTAGACGCTCCCGGACCTGAAGTCACCAGGCAAACACCGGGCTTTCCAGTCAATCGTCCGACTGCCGCCGCCATAAATGCTGCATTCTGCTCGTGACGGCAAACGATCAATTCAGGCCCCTTGTCTTTCAATACGTCAAACACCGCATCGATTTTCGCTCCCGGAATACCGAAAACATGAGTGACACCTTGCTGAATGAGACTATCCACCACAAGCTCTGCTCCTCTTACAGTAAGAGTTTCATTTTTAGCGGCTACATTATTCAAAGCCCTCACTCCTCCATTTTCATTCATTTACAATGAATTTTTAATAAAATTATTGTATTATTAAATATACATCTTGTGGAAATTGTTTTCCAATACTTCTTTGTCTTACAATTAATATGTAAAACGACTGAAATCGCATTCAGAAAGGAATGAGTGATTAATGGAGCTGCGCCATCTTCGTTATTTTATGGTTGTTGCCGAAGAACTGCATTTCGGAAAAGCAGCTCTTCGGCTGAACATGACTCAGCCTCCGCTCAGCCAGCAGATTAAACAGCTAGAAAGTGAAATAGGCGTCACCTTGCTGAAGAGGTCAAAAAGAGCCGTCAGGCTGACGGCGGCAGGCGGGGTCTTTTTAAAACAAATCAAGGAAGGACTTTCCCAGATTGATCAGGCCGTCGACATGGCTCAGCGGACGGCCCGCGGGGAGCTGGGAAGACTCGTGATCGGCTTTGTCGGCTCCGCAACATACGAGATCATGCCTCCCATCATCAGGGAATACCGAAACCGGTTCCCGTCCGTGCAGATCGATCTTCGGGAGCTTTCAACCCCCAATCAGATCGATGCACTGCTAAACGGGCATATTGACATCGGGGTGCTGCATCCCCCGTTGGGAAACGACGAACTGAAGTCATACACGGTAAAAAAAAGCCATTGTGTCCTTGCACTTCCAAAACACCACCCGTTGACAGAAAAAGCCCGGGTACATTTGAAGGATCTTGAAGAAGAATCGCTGATCGTCATTGCCAAAGAAGCGTGGCCCTCTTTATACACGGAATTCAATTTCTTGTGTGAAAAAGCCGGGTTTATCCCCAACATCGCCCAGGAAGCTACAGAATACCAAATGGTGATCGGCCTCGTATCGGCCGGAATGGGAATCGCCGTCGTGCCTACGGCGGCTAAACGATTATTTAACCTTGATGTTGTATACAAAGAAATCGAAGACTTTCCCCTTCGCGCCGAATGGATTACCGCACATCGAAAGGACAACCGCAATCCGGCACTTAAGCATTTCATCGAAATCTCAGATCAACACTCATAGCCGTATAGAAAAAACCCCGTGGACAAATCCTTGAACTGACCCGTTAAAATGAGACTTAGAAAAAACACCTATGCTGCCTGTCCCCTGTATTCCAGTGGGGACAGGTAGTTTAATTTTGCCTGAATTCGTACATGATTATATCGATACATGTATTGATTTACAATTTGTACTACTTTAGAATTGGATATAGATGCTCTACTTTGAGCGTTAAATCCTTCCGACTTTAGCGAGGAGTGAAAGGATTCAATGACGGCATTATCATGGCAGTTTCCTTTTCGAGACATGCTTGTGGTAATGCCTTTTTCTTTGGCCAAATTCTGATATGCATGTGAAGTATAGACAGATCCCTGGTCGCTATGAAGAAGTAACCCTACTGGTTTACGTAATTCTACAGCTTCCCTCAATGTGTCTAATACTAGGTTAATATCTTGGCTCGTACCTATTTTGTAAGCCACTATTTCGTTGTTATATAAGTCCATAATCGTTGATAAATATAACATAGTCGAGCCATAAGGTAAGTAGGTAATGTCGGTTACCCATTTTTCATTTAATCGGCTTGCTTTAAAATTACGATTGAGAGTGTTCGGCACAATAATATTACTCTCACCACAAATGTACTTTTGTCGCTTCTTCTTAACTTGACACTGAATCTCAAACTTTTGCATAATTTTTTGTACAGTTTTGCGGTTTACATTTATCCCATACTTTCTGTTTAAGATGGATTTAATTTTACGATGACCATAGTGATAGAAGTTTTTCTTACACAGCTTGATTACTAGCTCTTCTAATGAAGTTAGCTCAACTTTTTTATACTTCTTTTTCCAACGGTAATATGTTGACTTAGGTATGCCTAATACTCCAAGAATATCAATTATTTTAAAAGTGGCTGAGAGTTCTTCTACAACTTGGACAATGACTCGTGGCTCCAACTCCTTTCGATCTCCTGGTACTTTTTTATAATTGCCAATTGAGCCTCTAGCTGTTTATTCTTTAGTTTTAATTCTTCTAGCTCACTCATTTCCTCCGATTCTTTACCGTAGGAATATTGTTTTCCAACTTGTTGCGAAAATCGATAGGTTTGGCCTGTTTTGTACCATCGCATCCATGTTTTAATTTGAGTCTTATTTTTTATCCCCAGTTGTTCCATTATTTCTTTGTTTGTCATTCCAGCTTGTTTCATTTTAATTACTTCCCATTTTACTTCTTCTGCGTAATGTACTCTTGTGCCCATAGAAAAACACCCTCCTAAGAATCATATTGTATTAATACGATTCAGGGGGTGTTTTTTCCTTGTCTCATTTATTTGGGTCTCTCCACCTCCTTGTTCACGGGGTTTTTTCCTCATATAGACGTTTGCAAGTTTTGAAAACGCAGTTAAATGCCGATTGCTGCCCCATCGCTTCTCGGATCGCTCCCCCCTCTCAGGAAGCCTTGATCGTCAATCTCAATGATTCCGGCATGACCCATCACACCGTCAAATTCACCGACAACGGTTACATGATGCCCATGCTTTCGCAGTTTTGCAATCACTTCAGGCGCCACTCTGCTTTCTATTCTTACACCTTCCACCCGCTCTCCCCATGTTCTGCCCCATACCCATCTCGGTTCATGAACAGCTGTTTGCGGATCCATCCCGTAATCTACCATTCTCGTAATAAGAGCCGTCTGCGTCTGCGGCTGTCCTTCTCCCCCTTGCGTTCCGTAAAGGAATTTCGGCTTGCCGCCTCTAAACGCCATGGCGGGCATCAGCGTATGAAAAGTTCTTTTTCCCGGCTCCAGCGTATTGACATGGTCGGGATCAAGCGAGAAAAACGCCCCTCTGTTCTGCAAAATAACGCCGGTATCTCCAGCTGTCACACCTGAGCCGAATTCGAAATACAAACTTTGAATAAACGAAACAGCATTCCCGTCTTCATCTACTGCTGCTGCATAAGCTGTATCGCTGCCGAGCGGCCGGCTCTCCGCCTGAAGCGCCGGCAGTCCGATTTTTGCGGCCAGCTCCCGGGCATACTCTTTGTCCAGCAGGCGTCCAAGCGGAATCTGTGAGAATTCCGGGTCAGTCAATACTTTGTTGCAGTCGGAAAAACTTAATTTCAATGCTTCGATAAGCAGATGATAATACTCGAAAGAACCGTGCTCGATCATGCCAAAGTCGTAGTTTTCCAAAATGTTCAATGTCATAAGACCGGTAAATCCTTGTGAATTCGGAGGCATTTGATAGATGGCATATCCTCTGTATGTGGAGGAAAGCGGAGACACCCATTCCCCTCGATGCAGCCCGAAATCTTCAAGGTTCAAGATGCCCCCGTTGTTTTGGAGATAGGCTGCTAAAGCTTGGGCAATTTCCCCTTTATAAAAGGTGTCTCTTCCTTTCTCAGCGATCAACGTCAAAGTGCGCGCGAGCTCTTTCTGCACAAAACGCTCACCTGGAGAGGGCGGTTTTCCTCCCGGAAGATAAATATCTGCAGTGATCGGCATACAGGAAAGCCATTCAGCGTTTTTCACCGTGTTTTGACATTGATCAGGCGAGACCGGGAACCCCTTTTCTGCATACATAATCGCCGGCTTCAGCACCTCTCGAAGCGATAGACGGCCGTACGCAGCCAGTATTTCGGCCCAGCTGTCCACCATCCCCGGCACGGTAATCGCACTCCTTGGGCCCCTGACCGGAATGGCGCGCTCTCCTTTATACTGATCCCGGTCCGCTTTCCGCCCCGACCGCCCGCTGCCATTGTACCCTTTGATCTCCCCGCTTCCATTGTGATACATCAGCCAAAAGGCATCCCCTCCGAGTCCTGTCATATGCGGATAGACAACAGCTAGGCACGCGCTTACTGCAACAGCGGCGTCAAACGCGTTCCCCCCCTTCTCCATGATGATGCTGCCTGCAAGCGAAGCGAGATAATGAGGACTGACAACCATTTGTTTCGAACCGATCTTCAGCTTCTCCATAGCTCATTCCTTCCTTTCAAGCATTCATTTGTCCTTTGAAGTATAGTGGCCCGTTAAAAGAGGCGCTACTTTCAGGAAAGAAAAACTAACGCCCTTTTTTCAATAAGTATTAAAACAACGTTAAAATGATTCATATCGAAACCCTTATTATGATACAATTTACAAAATGTTCATTTATAGTGTGATTGACAAGCAATTTCGAATGATAATGACCAAACAGAAAGGAAGGGATATTTGTGAGCCTCGACTACCATATGCCAAATTTAATTCTCGATGAAACGGATAAAAAAATCCTTTCGATCTTGCATGAGGAAGGAAGAATCTCTTATACGGATTTAGGAAAGCGTGTGGGACTCTCAAGAGTTGCCGTACAGACGCGGATCAACAACTTGATTGAAGAAGGCATCATTGAAAAATTCACAGCCGTCATCAATCCAGTCAAGGTCGGGATTCACGTATCGGTGTTTTTCAACGTTGAAGTCGAACCCCAATATTTAGAGGCTGTTGCCGTTGCTTTGGAAAAGGAGCCCGCCGTGACAAGCCTCTATCATATGACAGGGCCGAGCAAGCTGCATATGCACGGCATTTTCGCAAATGATCAGGAGATGGAGGAATTTTTGACGAAGCGCCTGTACCCCCTGAAAGGCGTGGTGAGCGTCGACTGCCAGATGCTGATTAAACGTTATAAGAGCCGAATGGGAATGAAGCTTTAACTGAATAGGAGGAAACGCAAAATGAAGCACCCTTACCGGGAACTGATCATCGCAATGACAAGAACGGGAATATTGGGCTTTGGCGGCGGCCCATCTGTTATCCCGCTGATCCGTCATGAAGCCGTTTCTAAGTTCAAATGGATCGATGATGATGAATTCGGGGAAATTTTGGCGATTGCCAATGCGCTGCCCGGGCCGATCGCTACGAAAATGTCGGCATATTTAGGTCATAAAGTAAAAGGCGTTCCTGGTGCTGTCGTTGCTACAGCAGCCCATATCATGCCGACATGCGCCGCGATGGCCGCCTTGTTCGCAGCCGTTAATGTGCTCAGCCACTCAAAAATCGTAAGCGGCATGATCGGCGCTGTCACCCCTGTCATCGCCGTCATGCTCGGCATCATGGCTTACGAATTTGGGCAAAAAGCATTGAAAGGCTTCGGCTTGCTGACCGGCGTGCTTTTCTTTATTCTTGCGTTTTTGGGTCTTCAAGTGTTTTCCATCCACCCCGGCATCATTGTCATCCTGTTTTTAACGTATGGCGCGTTCCATTTTAAATTAAAAAGAAAAGCGGCCCGAGAAAAGGATAAAGGAGTGTCCGCTTCATGATCATCTTTTATCTGTTTTGGGCCTTCTTTATTGCAAACTTATTGGGCTACGGAGGCGGGCCAGCTTCAATTCCGCTTAATTTTGAAGAAGTTGTTCAGCATTTTCACTGGCTGTCAAAAGAGGAATTTTCAAACATGCTTGCGCTTGCAAATGCGCTGCCAGGCCCGATCGCCACAAAAATTGCAGCTTATGTCGGCTACAGCGTGCTCGGATGGCCCGGTGTTTTCATTGCTCTTGCCGCAACTGTGCTTCCCTCGGCCATCGCGCTCGTTTTGCTGCTCAAGCTGATCGGCCGCTACCGCCAGTCGCAGGTCGTCAAAGGAATGACCTTGTCGGTTCAGCCGGTTATAGCCGTGATGATGCTTCTTTTAACATGGGAAATCAGCGGCGACGCGATCCATTCGATCGGCATGGTTCAATCACTTGTCATCGCGCTGATCTCTTTAGTCGCCTTGACGAAGTTCCGCGTCCATCCGGCTTTCCTGATCGTGGCGGCCTTCGCTTACGGCGGGCTTGTCATTCCGCTGCTGTAGAGAGGGACGTCCGGCCGCTTTTTATCAAATGACATTAAAAATCAGCGCCGCATAACCGGTGCTGACATTTTGGCTGTTGGGCCTTTGTGAACAACTTTCACAGCAGGCCCAACAGCTTTTTCTTTTTGACGGGACGCGGTGTTTCTTTATGAATCTCCCGGTTTTCCAGGAGCAGGCCCGCGTTTTCTGTAAACACGTTCAAGAAATCGCGGCCGTAATCGTTTTCTACTGTATCAAAAAAGAAAGATCGGGTCGTGAGGTTGTGGGCGTCTGATGCGATAAAGTGGATGAGGTTCGCTTCAAGAAAGCGGCGGGCGAGCCGTTTGACGCTTCTGCCGAAACGGCCTGCAAGACTTGAACATGTCAGCTGGGCGCAGGCGCCGTTTTTGACGAGGCGGTACAGCAGATCGGGATTCTCCATCAATTCAAGGTTCCGCTCGGGGTGTGCGATGATCGGAATGTAACCATTTAATTGGAGATCGAACAGCACCTTTTCGGCATAACGCGGGACATGGTGGTAAGGAAGTTCAATCAGCAAATACTTTGTGCCGGCGAGGCTGAGCAGTCTGCCGCGCTCAAGATCGCGCTTCAATTCGCCGTACAGGCGGATTTCCTGCCCGGGGGTAATGAGAACCGGGATGTTTTCCTTTTGCATTCTCGTCTTAACAGCTGCAAGGATGGCTTCTTTTGGATGTTCGTATACACCGTTTCGGTGGTGCGGTGTGGCGATAATCGTATGAATCCCCTGGAGGGCGGCTTGTTTAGCCATTTCTAAACTGTCATTCATACATGCTGCTCCATCATCAACGCCCGCAAGAATGTGGCAATGAATATCGATCATATGCGACCTCCCCGTGTTTTCCCGTTTCAGAATGTATGGTCTTTGCCGACAAAGCTTTCCAGCTTCCTGGCCTGTCCTTTTTTCGGTTTTACATACAGAATATTTCCCAACACGTGAACATTCAGATCTTTTTCGATGTCTTCTTCATTTCGAACGGTATTTTTCAAAAGCTCGAGCAAAAATGCTAGCCCAGCGCCAAACAGAAGGCCGAACCCTGTAAAAAGAGCGATGTTGAACTTCTTGTTCGGGCTGACGGGAACAGGTGAATGATCGGGATTGGCTTTCGCAACAAGGCTGATTTCGGCATTTTCACCCATAATATCGCCAATGTCTCTTTGAAATACGGCGGCGACTGTATTCGCGATATCCGCCGCCTTGGAATAATCCTTGTCAGTCGCGGAGATACTGACAATCTGCGATTCATTTTCGCTGATAACCGTGATTTTTTGCTTCAGGTCTTCAGCCGTTTCCGAAAGGTTAAGTTCGTCTTTAACCTTATTTAAAATGATCGGGCTTTTCATAATGACGTTGTATGTGTTGATAAGTTCAAGGTTGGTCTGGATGTCGGTGAAGTTCGACGTTTGACGGCCGTTGATGAGGATTTGGGCGGATGCCTGATAGACGGGTTTGAGCCAATAAAAGTTGACGGCAGCGCTGGACAAAGCAGCCGCAATGGTGATCAGTGCGATCAGAACGAATCTTTTTTTCAAAACGATGAACACATCTTTAAAGCCGATATGATCTCTCATAAAAGCCCCCTTCTACGATTCGCGTATTTATTTAAATTTTCAGCAAATTAAACACCTACCTTTGATTATACATGGTTATTTCGTTTCCGAAAGAAATGAATCCTGACAAATAACGGGAGATACCGGGGAAACCGCGTCTTTATATGGTATTAAATATCGACTTTTGCAGGATCTGCGCACTTCTTGCTGAACGAAAAAGTGTGCAAACCGCAGTTTGCACACCTTTTACGTCGTATATCCATTTTTGATATGAAGAATGAGATCTTCAAGAAGTTCTTTCGTCGTTATGTCTTTCGATTTTTCACCAACGTCATACGCATGCATAAGAATTCTCAAAAATTCTTCCTGATTCAATTCCTTGTCATCCATATCCTTTTCCTTTCAGCTTCCATAAATTAAAACATTTCTGATTATATTTCAAATTATATGATGTAAAGAATCGATTTGCCATAGTCTATTACATTATTCGACAGCCATCCGTTTTTATGTCCTTTTCCTGAGAAAATCTTTTTTGGACGGATTGATTAAGCTATAATAGAGAGATTGGAAACTTTTTAAAAGTCATTCGGTTAGGAGCGATAGACATGCTTCAAGACATGATCTCAAAAACGGTTGTGATGGATGCAGCTGAACAGTTTAAGCATGTACTGCCGTGCACAGAAGAAAACATTCAGCTCATGAAAAAAGCCCTTATTTTATACAGACAGGATTCCGTCTATCGGGTCAAGCCGATGAGCGGGCATACGGTCAGCGCTTACGTCCAGGACGTTGTCCCGGTAAAGGTCTTCATCGACCTCGCCGACGTTAAAAAAAGCAGCTGTTCCTGCCCTGCTCAAAACATGTGCCGTCATGTGCTTGCCGTTTACTTATATCTATATGCACAATATGATCGATTGGGAACATTTACGGAGTTTTGGAAGGAAGCGCAAAAACGCCGCGAAAACCGGGAGATTCTCGGACAGCTTCAGCGCGGAATGAAGCCCCGCAGCCACACGCTCGATCAATGGACCTCCTTTTTCAATACGGAGTTCAGACGCTGGGAGGAGCATACGCCTAAAAACCAGCAAACGATGCAATACCTTTACTACGGGTATTTTTCAGCTTTAAAAAAGCGGACGCCTGCGGAGCCGGAGCTGAAAAAAATGTATCAAATCCACGCGGCTCTTGCGACATGGCTTGCTATGCATTCACTCGTCGAGAAAGGGCGCATCGATCCTGAAAAAGATTTTTACTCGCTGAATCCTTATATCGAACAGCTGATGGATACGATCTACAGCTCGATCGATGAACTGAAAACATATGCGCTATCGTTCTCCCTTGACCCGTTTTTAGAAAAAACCCCCGGCGTGATTCGGGAACTGCTGCTCAAGAAAGATATTTTCCAGTATGAAAGGCTGCGGATTTTCGGGGAGATCTGGAGTGCGCTTCTGTCCCGGCCAAACTGGCTGAAGCGGGAGCTCGATGTGCTGAACAATCTGGAGCCTTCGCCTGAAATACAATTCGGCAGGCTGCATCTTGAATTTCTGCTGAAAAACGACGATGTGATTCTTGATCAAGCCGGATCGTTTTCACCGGAGATTCTTCCGTATACGTTTCAATGGCTCAGTGTCATGACCGCCAAAAAAGACTGGAAGCGCCTGAAAAAATGGTATGAACACCTTGAGCAGCTGGCGGCCGGCTTCTGCAGACTGGATAAACCGTACCGGGAAATACGCGATGTACTAAGCGAATTCTTCCTGTTTCTAAGCGATTACAGCAAAAACGCAAAAGAAGAGCATGTATTTGAACGGTATTGCAAAGAGTGCCTTCCTTATACATTTACTGAATACAGCCATTTTTTATATAACAAAAACCGCTTTACGGAGTGGATGGAGATCCACAGCCTTGTCGGTTTTTCAATCTCTGAGATAGGGCAGAACGCCTTGAAAGACATTGCGGCAGCGGCTCCTGAAGCATTGATCCCTTCCTATCACAGAGAAATTTCCGGGCTGGTTGAACAAAAAAACCGCTCAAGCTACAAAGAAGCCGTCAAACAATTAAAAAAGCTGCGCACCCTTTATAAAAAAGCGAAAAAACAGGATGTCTGGAACCGGTTTATGGAGCAGTTTTCAGCCCGCTATAAACGGCTGAGAGCCTTCCAGGAGGAGCTTAAGAAAGGAAAGTTGATCGATGGCGAGTCTTAAGGAAATCGTAATACATGTCGAACAGTCAGAAGACTATACATTTATTTTATCTTGTCATGACGGGGATCATCAGTTTCTTACGCGAAATGAAATGGAAAGGCATTTGTTTCAGTGGCACGAATCGTCTTTTTACGGAACATTTCTCGAGGAAGCCGGTTTAGATACCCCTGCGGTTCTGCTGTCCCCGTGGATGGCGGTCGAATTTCTCGGCAAAAACTCATTTAATTCATTCAGCGACATCATCCTTACTGAGGAAACTGAACCTTTGATGAAAACGGCTTCCACCATTTATGAGTTTATCGCAGATGAAGACTTTCTTCCCGACTATGAAGCATGGAAGCAGGAAATGCTGCGCTGGAAAGATAAAGAAGGGATTTTGGAAGGCTATACAGCCGAATGGTTTTCACACGCTGTCGAAGACTACATCAACTACAATGACGAATTAAAAGCAAAATGGGAATCGATTGTCGCACATTCCCCCGCAGTCACCACATTTCAGGGACATTTTCTTGATGAAGACGATTTTCTTGAAACGATTGGCTGGCATGAAAACCCTGTGCCGTTTACCGTCGGACTCCGCTTAAATGAACCTGACTTTGACGGAGACGATTGGAAAATCGAACTGTTTTTGCGCGACAAAAAAAGCGGAGCCATTCAGTTCTTTGAAGGCTTGAACAGGCTGAAAAAATCGTGGCAGGCATACGCTGATAAAATCGACCGAGAACAAGACAGGTTCCGCCAAATCGTGCCCTGGCTGACGATCGAATCGGGGACGTCGCTTTTAACGGAAGAGGAAGCATGGATCTTCCTGTCCGAAGCTAGCGAAACACTTGTCAGCATGGGGATTGAAATTCTGCTGCCGTCATGGTGGCAAATCGTGAGAGACAGCAATATGCTGCTGAAAGCAAAAGTGTCATCGGCTCCCCGCGGCGAGTCTTTTGTCGGAATGAATGCATTGATGGACTTCAACTGGCGTTTTGCCACCAATGGAATTGAACTCACAGAGGAAGAATTCGAGCAGCTTGTCGCCAATAAAAGACGGCTTGTCAATATACGCGGGCAGTGGATCAAAATCGACCCGAATTTTATCAAACAAATGAAAAAGCTGATGGAGCGGGCAGAAACAGAGGGGCTTCATATGTCTGACATCCTGGCGCGCGAGCTGACAGAGCGGAGCGAAACCCGCGAGGATGATGATCTGTTCGATGCTTCCGCATTCAGCGATGTACGGTTTGAACTGTCCTATCAGCTGAAAAACATGATCAGAAAGCTGAGCCAGCGCGATGATCTCCCGTCATACCCGGTCAGCAAATATTTTCACGGGACGCTCAGAGCTTATCAGGAAGACGGTTTGAACTGGCTGATCTTTCTCAGAAACTGCGGCTTCGGCGCCTGCCTGGCAGATGATATGGGGCTCGGAAAGACCATTCAGATGATCGCCTATTTCGCCTATTTAAAAGAACAGGGACAACAAACGCCGTCTCTTATCATTGCGCCGACTTCCGTCCTCGGGAACTGGCAGCGCGAACTCGAGACCTTCGCGCCCGGCCTGACGGCAGCGCTCCACTACGGGCCAAAACGCCCTAAAGGTGAAGCGTTTCAGACATCTTACAAAGATGCGGATATCGTCTTGACGTCATACGGCCTCGCCCAATCCGACTTTGACGATCTCAGCAGCGTCGCCTGGAACTGCATCTGCCTTGACGAGGCCCAAAACATTAAAAATGCGCACACGAAACAATCCCGTTCAATCAGAAAGCTGAAAGGACTGCATCATATCGCGCTCAGCGGGACTCCGATGGAAAACCGCCTGACGGAGCTGTGGTCAATCTACGATTTCATGAACAAAGGCTATCTCGGAAGCCTTGGCAGCTTCCATAAGCGTTTTGTCCTGCCAATCGAAAAAGACCGCGACGAAAAACGGATCGAACAGCTTCAGCAGCTGATCAAACCGTTTTTATTAAGACGGACAAAGCAGGACAAAGAAGTCGCGCTCAATCTGCCTGAGAAACAGGAGGAAAAAGAGTTCGTTCCGCTCTCCGCAGAACAGGCTTCACTATATGAACAGCTTGTCAAAGATACGTTTGAACATATGTCAAGCCTCGCCGGAATGCAGCGCAAAGCTCTAATCTTAAGCATGCTCGGCAAGCTCAAACAAATCTGCGGCCACCCTGCCCTTTACTTAAAAGAGACCGGGAGCGAGCTCCTTAACGGAAGGTCAGTCAAGCTCGAAAAACTGCTGGAGCTGACGAAGACGATTCGCGAAAGCGATGAAAGCTGCTTGATTTTCACCCAATATCTCGGGATGGGAGATATGATGAAGCGCCTGCTCGAGAAGTCATTCGGCGAACCGGTCAAGTTTCTGAACGGCAGCTTATCCAAGCTTGAACGGGACAAAATGGTGGAGCAGTTTCAAAACAAGGAATTTCCGATTTTGATCTTATCATTAAAAGCCGGGGGCACAGGCCTCAATTTGACGGCCGCCAATCACGTCATCCATTATGACAGATGGTGGAATCCCGCGGTTGAAAATCAAGCGACAGACCGCGCCTACAGAATTGGACAGAAACGGTTCGTCCACGTTCATAAACTGATCACCACCGGCACAATTGAAGAAAAAATCGACCAAATGCTCGAATCGAAGCAATCGCTGAACGATCAAATCATCCAAAGCGAAAATTGGATCACCGAGCTTTCTGAGCATGAACTTGAGGAGTTATTTACCCTGAACGCTTCGGCTATTACAGGTTAAATAAAACAGCTGTCTGCGATAGACAGCTGTTTTTTGTGTTTATGCCCCTTAATGACAGTCCCAATTAAAAAATCCCGCGCTGATTGTTCGAATTGCCCGCGGAATCGGGCCATTTTTTCGGGTAGTTGGAACGGCTGTTTCATTCTTATCACTCTCCTTTTAAGCGGGTGATCCTATTATTTCAAATTCAATCAATAGTTAAATAGGAATAGTAACAAAAACAACCATCGCCAACAAAGAATCAAAAGTCATAATCATCGAGGTCAAACCATATTAAAAAAGGCCGCCGACAATGTCGGCGGCCCGCGGACCAATAACATCCGCTGCTTAACCGCACTCCTTCAATCGTTACGCTGCCGTGTACCGGCATCACGCCGATTTGAAAGGATGTACGAATTAAACCGGTTTGACTTGCTGTTCAATCAGCTGATGCAGGATGTGAGCAACGCCATTTTCATCATTAGTGAGCGTCACCTCATCAGCCATCTCTTTAATGTCTCCGCGCGCATTGCCCATGGCAAAGCTTTTCCCCGCGATCTTCAGCATCGAAAAATCATTGAGGCTGTCTCCAACGGCAGCTGTTTCCTGAAGGGAAATGCCGAGCTTGTGTGAAAGCTTCTCCAATGCCAGCCCTTTTGACGCCTGAAGATGCTCAATTTCAAAGTTGTGCTCGGCTGAAGTGACAAGCGTAATATCTTGTGCATCTTCAAATTGCCTCCAGCCCGTTTCCAGCTTTTCCTTATGAAAAGAAAAAGCTAATATGTTATATACATTAACATCCTTTCCGGCTAAAAACAGATCGGTATAGGAGCTGATGTACGCGTATCCGTTTTGGCTGAGCTGCTGTTCAGCCGCGAGTTCCAGCCTTGATAGGTCTGCCTCAGGATTTGCGCTTTTCAAGCGGTCCAGCTCAATGTCAAGCAGCTCGCGGCCGTTTTGCGGCGTGAAGATTGCTTCATCGCTGAACACCTCATAATAGTAGTTATTTTCTTCAAGCCATCGAAGAATTCCTTCTGCCCGTTTCCGATCAAGCGGCACCGAATGGTAAAGGCTGCCTTCAGGATCATGAATCACCGCTCCGTTGGCACTGATAATCCATGTTTTAATACCTGTCGGCTCAAATATCGTTTGAACATCAAAGGATGCTCTCCCCGTGGCAACTACTACTTCAATCCCGTGTTCCCGCGCTTTTTTAATCGCATCGATATTTTCCTTTGAGATCTTGCTTTCACTGTTTAACAGCGTCCCGTCTAAATCGACCGCAATCATTTTCATCTGCTGTATTCCCCCTTAAGTATCGTGATGTTCAGCCACAAGCAGCTCCACATCGTGTTCATCAAGCAGCTTCTGAAACGGTTTCGACGGCAGCCGGTCTGTAATGAGAAGGTCAATGTCACTGAGTTCAGCGTATCGGTAAAAATCCGTTCTCCCGATTTTCGAATGGTCGGCAAGCGCTATGACTTGCTTCGCTTGGGAAATCATTTTCCGCTTCACCATTCCGTCCTCCTCATGGGCGATTGTAAGCCCATGTTCAGAAACCCCCACCACGCCGATCAGCGCTTTATCAACATGATAGCATGACAGCTTTTCAATGACAGAGGCGCCGTACAAAAACCGGTGCTCTTTTTGAAGCTTTCCTCCAAGCAGGCGGATGTCAGCCCCTTTTCTTGAGGAAAGAACGTCCGCAAGGTTAATCGAATTGGTGATGATCGTGCAATTGACATCCGGCAAATGCTCTGCGCATGATTGGACTGTCGTGGAAGCGTCCAAAATAATGCGGTCGCCTTCTCTGATTAAAGAAGCGGCTGCTTTTCCGATCATGCTTTTTTCTTCGGAAACCATGCCCAGCCTGCCCGAATAGTCTTTGACCTCATCATGAACGGTGGGCAGAATCGCCCCGCCCCTTGTCCTGATAATGGCGCCTTGCTCTTGCAGTTTAACCAGATCCCGCCTTGCCGTATCTCTTGAAACTCCGAATAAAGAACAAATTTGTTCAACGGAAATCCGTTTATGCTCTTTTAAATAGTCGATGATGGAAATTAGCCTTTCCTCTTGGTACACTGGATCATTCCTTCTTTGCGCAAGTAAAGTTCATCATTTATAAGTGATTATAAGCAATTACGCCGAATAAATCAAGAGTATATAAGTAATGATAAGCAAAAATAAAGCCTGAGGCCGGTTTCCCGTCCCTCAGGCTCGTACTTTAAAATGAAAATGTTCCATATTGAGAGTGCCAAATCTCACGAAACGCATGGATATCACGATCTACAGCCGGATGATCAGCCAAACGGCTTATAAGCTCAGGGCTGATTGTCGCCTCATGGCTCCCCGCTTCCATGACGGCAAGAATTTGACGGTTATGTTTAAAGCTTGCCGCAAGCACTTTGCAATTTAAACAGTTTGTGTTGAATAAGCCGACAATCGTTTTGACAACGCCAGCGCCATTACCATACTCTTGATCAATGCGATTGACATACGGCGCGACATAGGAGGCGCCGGCTTTTGCCGCCAGTACAGCCTGTGCAGCGGTATAAACCGTTGTCCCGGTGGTCTGGATATTTTCAGCCGCAAGCTTTCTGATCGCGTAAAGCCCTTGAGTCGTCACCGGAATTTTCACAGACACGTTTCCATCTAGCCAGTTATAGAGTGCCTTCGCCTGATCGACCATATCCCGCCAATGGTCGGCGATCACTTGGGCATGGAGAGGCAGATGCTCGGGAAGAAGCCGCCGAATATCTTGAATCTGCTGTTTAAAAGGCTTGTTCTCCCTTGCGATCAGTGCCGGGTTTGTCGTGACGCCGCCAGCGGGAAATGAATCAAGCAATCTTTCAATCTCCGGTATATGCGCTGAATCAATCAGCATGTTCATCATCGCGTCCCCCTCTTGTTTTAATGCATGACCTGCCCCCCGGTTACATTGATCGATTGACCCGTCATATAAGATGCTTGGTCAGAGGCGTAAAATAAGATGGCATTGGCGATGTCATCATACGTACAGCCCCGTCCTAGAGGCACTTTTTCGGTGTACACGCGCTCTACTTCGCTCTCTGGAATGCCGAGCTTTTTCGCGTATTGCGGGATCAAGCTTTGGAACATCGGCGATTTTAACAAGTTTCCCGGCATAATGCTGTTCACCCGAATGTTGTGTTCGGCAAGATCAAGCGCGAGGCTTTGCGTGAGACCGACCCCTCCAAATTTAGAAGCTGAATAAGCTGTATTATGCTTGCTGCCGACTTTTCCCGATTTGGAATTGATTTGAATGATTGACCCGCTTCCCTGCTCAATCATGACCTTTGACGTTTCCCTCGCGCAAAGAAAATACCCGGTCAAATTGACCTCGATGGTCCGTTCCCAGTCTTCAAGTTCAAAATCCGTGATTTTATTGCTTTTGGCGATTCCCGCACTGTACACCATCACATCGATTTTATTGAATTCGTCCGTGACCCTGCCGATCATTTTTTTCACATCGGCTTCCTTTGTAAAATCCGCTTGAATCCACAGCGATTTGACCCCGTATTGACCGGCTGCATGATCTGCCGTCCTTTCGGCGTTCTCGCCGTTGATGTCTGCGACCGCGATGTCATATCCCGCCTCTGCCATCCGGTAGGACAGCGCTTCTCCGAGACTTTGGCCGCCGCCGCATATCAATGCCACTTTTCCTTTATTCATCTCCATATTGCACCCGCTCCTTATGAGAATCTTTTAACTTGAATACAGTCTCCTGCTGAAACCTCCGGCAGTTGTTCTTTTCGTTCAAGGTACAGTGTTCCCGGCAGTTCGGCTGAAACTGATCCGTCAAATTTTAGCGTAATATGCCCGAGATTCGCCAAGTTTTGACGAACGGCTCCGCCAACGGCTGTAATTTTGTAGGACTCGCCGCCCAGTATGAGCTCATCGCCTTCATTGAAGTCGCCTTCTACAGGCTTTATATCAATTGATAAACAATAATCTTTCAATTCATCCGGAGCACCTTCACCAAATAATATGAGCATCTTTTCATCTGAAAACGCCGCTGCTTGAGCTCCGATTCTGTTTATTTTTGTTTCATAAAGCATGACCATTATTCTCCCTCCTTAAGAAAACCCTCAGCTGTCATACATGCCAAAGCTGGCCAGCCAAGCAATAAAAACGGTTGGCGCCCCCGTGAGAAAACGCGAATACAGCACCGACGGCACCCCGACTTCAACCGTTTCGACTTCCGCTTCCGCAAGACCCAGACCGACTGGAACAAAGTCGGCAGCGGCTTGTGAATTGATTGCAAATAACGCAGGCAGCGCCAAATTCGGCGGAATGTTTCCTTTGCCAATCTCAACGCCGATCAGAGAACCGACAACTTGTGCAATCACCGCCCCCGGTCCAAGGAACGGGGAAAGCAGTGGAAATGAACAAACAAGCGAGATTAGTAGCAACCCGGGCAGTGAGCCTGCAAATGGTGATAAATATTTGGCAAAAATGTCTCCGATGCCTGACTCTTTAATGATGCCGATCAATAGAGCCACAAAAGCCATGAACGGAAGAATTGTTTTGATAACGGTTTCAATCGCTTCCCGTCCAGCTTGATAAAATGTGCTGACGATCGATCCCATGGCCATCCCGATTTTCGCCATCATCCCTTTCGGCGACTGCTGTTCACTAATCTTTTTCTCTGTGCTATAATGGTTTTGTTTATTTTGTATTTGTTTTTCTTCTGGAATATTAGACTGTTCAGGCTCCTCCACAGCTCCCAGCAGTTTAATATTCTCTTTTTTTACTCCGGAAACATATATATCTTCTGTAATATGGGCGGCAAGCGGCCCGCTTTTCCCGGTCGCCATCACATTGATCGTCGGAATTCGCTTTTGCGGGTAAAGTCCGCAGCGCAGCGTCCCTCCGCAGTCGATGATCACAGCGGCCATTTCGCTTTCGGGTACTGTCGTTTTAAAGCCGTCGACCAGGGTGCACCCCGTCAGCTCAGCTAAATGATCCGCAAAATCGGGTTTGTTTCCGCCGGTGACGTACACGATTTTATTTCTCTCTTCATCAGGCGTGATCACCAGAGGTCCGCCAAACCCTCCAGGCCCTTTTGAAACTTCAACCGAACGATAGGAACTCATCTCCTAAACCGCCTTTCTTATTTAAGATCAATCGAATCTTTCAAGGCAATGCCCTGCTGTTTCGCGACATAAGCCGTTGTCATATCCGTTACCCAGCCCCTGAGAAAGTTTGTCACAATCCCGACTAAAAGATAGCGGAGAGCAAGCTCCGTCGTTTCATGCCCGAGCGTTGTAATCCCTGCGGCAATCCCAAGGAAAACAAACAGCTCGCCCGGATTCACGTGTGGGAAAAGTCCGTTATGCGTGTGGCACGAATAGGATGCAGCCGCATAATAGCTCGGTTTGTATTTTTCAGGCAAGAACCTGCCAAGCGACAGCGTCATTGGATTTGCGAGCATGAACGTACCGATGACAGGCAAAACCATGTATCTGGTCAATGGATTTTTTCCCGACTTCCTCGCAAGCGCTTCGACGCGCTTTTCTCCTATCAGGCGTATCAGAGCATTCATGGCGACAAGCAGCATAATCAATAAAGGAACGATGTCTGTAAGCATACCGACAAACACTTCTCCGCCATGCCTGAATAAGTCCATAAACTTTTCCGCAAGCCATGTTACGTTTTTCATATTTCACCTCTTTTTTTGATTTGAAAGCTCATCAGTTTTTGAAGCCGTGTTTTCTTCTGCGGAACATCACCCCCTTTCGTGATGATGTCGAATGTTCTCAAGGCATCTTCAATTGCAAGACGTGTGAGGCGGTCGTGCCGGGCAAGCTCCGCTTGTCCGATCTTCAGCAAATACTTTCCTTCAAACCCTTTTAAAGGTCTGATTCTTGAAAAGACGGTGACACCTTGCATTTTTGATGCCTTCAAAATTTTGTTGCGTTTGTCGATGACAAACAGGACGACCGTTCCGGCTCTGAGTAAGCCGGTCTTCCTTCCGACCGCGACTCTCCCTATACGCCTGTACGCGGCGAACGTTCGATTGAAATGCCTGATTTGCCAAAAACCTAAAACGCTCTGGAGAAGCCATGCAGCTCCAAGGGCGATGATAAAGTAAATGATCATGATTGATTTCTCACCTCCTCGGCAATTTCTCTGGCTGTTTCGGCAGTTGTCACTAAAACATTAATATAGCGGCCTTTTGCAGCCCCGATAATCGAAGGAACTTTTTCATGGGATTCGGCAAGACCTATGGAATATTCCAAATCCTTTAACCTGTTGATGTCTATCGCGATGGTTCTGTCATGAATCTCTGTTTCTACTAAAGCTCCCGAACGATCAAAGAAACGCGAGCATATATCTCCGACTGCATGTTTTTCTTCAAGGCGCTCGATATCCTGATCGCCGTAAAATCCGGTCCAGATCATATTTGAAGAACTAAGCGGCGCCCCGATTCCGACGGCTGCCACAGTAAGGCCGTTCCACAGCCTTTCTATTTTTTTGAAATAGTGGGACTTGACGATTTCCTCCTTCGTTTCTTTTTTTTCGACAACGGCTGCCGCATCTATGAAGTAAGGCGTGCCTCCAAAGTCACCCGCAATGCTGTAGACGATGCTGTTCACGTGATATTTCGTATCCATGGCGCCCGGACCGCCGACCAGCGGCACGAATGAAGCGCTCCGTTTTTTGACGCCGTGAAACTCCCCGATCATTCCCGCCATCGTCGTCCCCCATGCGAAGCCTACCGTATCCCCGTCTTTCACGACTCGTTTTAAGATTTCGGCTCCGGCTTTGCCGACGAGTTTCTTCTTGTCTTCAGCTGTTTGTTCCGGTTTTGCATCACATATGTACACTTCTTTAAGCCCGAGCAGCTGTTCGAGCTCCCGTTCCAAATCATAGTGTGTCCCGACATGGTCATCGATCGTGATTTTAACGATTCCTGCCTCACGCGCTTTTTTCAGCATACGTCCGACGGTTGTTCTGTATATCCCTGTTGCTTTTGCAATCTGGCTCTGTGTCATATCCTCTTCGTAGTACATTTTGCAGACTTTGATCAGAAGGCGTTTATCATCCCTCATTTCCATAAGATCACCCTTTACCTTTGCGCATTTGTGCAAACATTGGTCATTTGTTGTATTCGCTTACATTATACATACGGAATTTTTGGACGTCAATTTAAATTTGTCTATTTTTTGTCTAAAATAAAAAAACCGGTCATTCAAAACCGGCCATAAAAGGAGATAAACAAGGGGATATTGATTGATTCTTTTTGAGAAAGGAGTTTATAGAAGGAATCTTAGGTTTAAGCATCAGCCGGCTCATGCGCTTTCCGGCTTTCTCCCAAAAATCTGACTGACCGGGCGACAACTTCTGTAATAAAGGTGCGTTCACCTTCTGAATTGACGTATTGGCGGGTCTGGATTCTTCCGCTCAGCCCGATGATGGAGCCTTTTTCGCAATATTCGGCTGTGTTCACGGCAGTTTTGCGCCATAGAGTGCAATTGACAAAGTCCGCTTCTACTTCGCCTGCTGCGTTCTTGAAAGGCCTGCTGACAGCCAGCGTCACATTTGCAACAGGGACACCGTCAGATGTATACCGCAGTTCGGGATCTTTTGTCAAACGCCCGACGAGCATGATCTCATTAAACATTTCGTCCCTCCCTTCCTGTTCGGGTATCCCCAGTTTATAAGAGAACAGATTTTAAGCAAAATCCTCATAAAAGAAAAATAACCCGGAAAAAACCCCGGGCTCATGTCATAATTTTTGCTTTTTTCTTCCACTAATCATAAAAATCATTTCATTTTTATTTGAGAAATACGTATTTTTCAGAAACTGAAAAAAAACAGGAGATGACAGCCACCGCTCTGAGTATACGCGGACATATGAGCCCCCGTCCCAAGCATACAGACGGAATGACAACTCTTTCTGTTTAAGCGTTACTTGAAATTCGTATATTTCCATTCCGTCCTTCGTTTCATAGCGAAACATGATGCCTTCATTTGCATATGTGCTGATTTCGTGCTTTTTGTTACCGGCTGAAAAGCAAATCATAGGCATATATTGACGGCAGTCAGCAGCTGAATTGCTTGCGATCACAAATACTTCCTTTAAGTAAAAATGGTTCATAAGTCACCTCCTGCTCAATATCACCTAAAGTATAAATAAAAATAAAGCATTATAAAATACTTTTTGCAAAATTTAAAATATGAATATGCTCCTATTGCAGAAACAAACCAGGGTCAAGAGTTCTCCCAAGCGAATGTGCTATAATGGTTATACAACTATGGAAGCTTGTGAGGTGATACTAATGAAAACCTTTAGGCTTATTGATTTAAAAATTGTCCGCCAGGATGACACTTCAAAGCGGCTTGAGGAGTTCCCGCTGATCGACGGCCTTATCATTAATAAGGAAGACGGAGAAAACCACTGGATGGTTGAAGGGCTGGTTTCTAAAGAATACCGGTATTTTTTCGAATATCTACTTCAGGAAGGCAAAGAAGTGAAAGCATATGTAACGATCACGAAAAAAAGCAACCGCCCAGCACAGCTGTTAGCGAAGGTCAAAAACATCACGGTGCTCGGCGAGCATGTTTCCGTCTTATTGGACGGCAAAATGGTCAGCTCAAAGCTGAGGAAAGGCTCCGACAAGATTTTGGAAGATTTAATGAAAGAAGGATATTCCGGAGATCGGCTTCTTGAAGCATTTAAGCAAAATATATAAAAAAGGCTGTCTTCGCCGGACAGCCTTTTCATTTATAGCTCTAAGAACGGTTTGTCTGCTCTTTTAACAAATCCCGTATTTCCTTAAGCAATTCTTCCTGAGGATCAGGAGCAGCTTTTTCTTCTTCGGCATCCTTCTTCTTCAGCTTAGAGATATAGCGGATAAATAGAAAAATGGAAAACGAAATAATAAAGAAATTGACGATCGACTGAATGAATAGCCCATATTTAATTTCGGCATCAACAAATGTGAACGACAGCGCGGAAAAATCCAGGCCTCCAAGCAGAAGACCGAGGAGCGGCATCATCAAATCATTGACAAGCGAAGTTACGATTTTTCCAAAGGCGCCTCCGATGATGACACCAATTGCAAGATCGATTACATTTCCCCGAATCGCAAAACTTTTAAATTCTTTCCACATGAATGATCACCTTTTCGCTTTCATGATAAAAAAACAAATGGGCTTTTACGAAAACCCATTGTGTTTACATTATTCCTGCTTTTCACCAAGAGAAAACATCAATTCGGCTTCACACACGACTTCTCCGTCCACTTTTGCGACTCCTTTTCCTTTGCCGATGGAACCGCGGAAACGAAGCACTTCAAGCTCAAGATGGAGCTGATCGCCCGGTTTCACCTGCTTTTTGAAGCGGCAGCTGTCAATTCCCGCAAAAAACGCGAGCCTTCCGCGGTTTTCTTCCTTCATCAAAAGCGCCACCGCACCTACTTGCGCAAGCGCTTCAACAATTAAAACACCAGGCATCACCGGATAATCCGGAAAGTGTCCGTTAAAAAACTCTTCATTTACTGTCACATTTTTATAACCCGCGGCCCGTTTTCCTTCCTCTACTTCTGTCACACGGTCTACCAGCAGAAAGGGATAGCGGTGGGGAATGATTTCTTTAATTTGCTGAGCATCAAGCATTGCCTTGACATCTCCTTTTTCGAAAAATATGTATAGAATGATATGTCAGTGCCTTATTCTGTACATCTGGAAGTATATTATGAAACGGAATCTTTTTCAACAAAAGATGAGGCACAACCGGTTTAAAACGATGAAAGTGAAAATAAAAAGAGCCTGAACCAAACGTCGTTTGGCCGGCTCCTGTTTTGCTGTGCTAACGTACTGAATTGATCAGCCCCATCATTTGATCGCCCATCGTGATGGCGCGGGAATTCATTTGATATGACCTCTGCGAAGAGATCAGATCGGTCATTTCCTTCGATACGTCGACATTTGATGATTCAAGGAATCCCTGTTTTAGAGAAATGTCCTGCCGCCCGGCTCCGTTCAGGTTGATAAGAGCCGTTGCTCTCAATTCATCGCTGACAGAAAAAAGGTTGCTTCCTTCTTCTGTTAGAGCCTGAGGTTTGACAGCCCGGACGATCCCCAGGTTAAAACGCAGTGGCGCTTCTCCCTGATTGTCTGACGAAACGGTGACACTTCCCGATTCATCGACTTTGATGTGTTTATAGCGCTGGTTGAAGCGGATGGCATTTCCGTTTTCATCAAGGACGGCATGTCCTTCTTTCGTCACAAGCTGCATCTGGTTGGCGTTCCCCGCCGCAGGCGTAAGGTAAAATGCCCCGTCTCTTGTATATTGCACTTCCCCGCCGACATTGACCTGGAAGTACTGATAAGGAGAAGTCAGTGCAATATCAAGATCGCGGCCCGTCTCCTTAAGGCTTCCCTGCTTATGCGTCAGCCGGTCGGTCATGACGGCTCCGACGCCGAGGCGAAGTCCTGGCGGCGTCTTTCTGCTTGCAGCTACTTCATTATTTTTCTCGTTTACCTGTTCAATCTGCTGCCTGATCAGCTCCGAAAAGCTCGTGTTTTTCGCCTTATATCCCGTTGTATCGGTATTTGCAAGATTATGGCTGATATTATCAATTTGTTTTTGCAGTTCAAACATTGTGTTTGAAGCCGTGATCATGGATCTAAGCATCGTTTTTCCACATCCTCCATTTACGCTGATCGCGATCGGTCATTTATCCGATCCTTCCAATCTCATTGGCCGCCTTTTCCATGCTTTTATCATAAGCCTGAAGAACTTTTTGGTTGGCTTCAAACGAGCGGTAGGCAGCGGTCATTTCCGTATAGGCTCTCGTCACGTCGACATTCGACCGTTCGGTCATCCCCTGCTTGACAGAATAAGTGACTTCAGGATTGCCGACTGCGCTTGGCAGCGCCTCACCGTTTTCAGTACGATACAGATCATCGCCTTCTCTTGCTAAATTTCTCGTATCGAGCGCGATTCTGACATCGATCCTCCCCAGATTTTGGCCGTTTTCAGTCACCGTTCCGTCCTCAGCGACTTGAAAATTCTCGCTTCCCACCGTGATCGGCCGGTTTTCCGTTGAAAGGACGAGTCGGCCGTTTATTGTCAATTGATTATTTTCATTTAAAGAAAAACGGCTGCTTCTTGAATAGCGTACATCCCCATTTTCAAGCCGGACCGCGTAGAAAAGCGCCGCTTTATCGTTTGTTTCGCCGTTGACCGGAACTTCGGCTTCGCTGATTGCAATATCTGTCGGCTCATTCGTGCTTTGCAGATCGCCTTGAGAAAATTGAGGCTTCAGTTCCTGCATATAAACCCCTGTATTGATTGAACCGATTGGCGTCTGTGTTGAAAACGAACGCGAAGCGCTGCCGGCTTTGAAAGAATCAGACTCAATCCGGCTCAAAAGCATTTCCGGGAAAGAACGTATTGATCCTTGGTCTTCTTTATATCCCGGCGTATTTGCATTCGCGATATTATTCGTCAGCATCTCTGTGCGGCGCTGCTGGGTGATCATTGCTGAAGTTGCTGTATAAAGTCCTTTTAACATCATTTCACCTCAAAATAAGTGTCATGCTCCAGAGTTTCCTATCGAAAAAACCTCTTTTGCGAAATGCTTGCAATTTATATTTGCTAATACAGAACGTTTGTTCTATAATGGTATTCAAACATACTACTCTTTTTATCGGCAGCCGTTCAGCTCCTTTAAAGCATTTCACATAAAAAAACCTCATTCTCAAAAAGAATGAGGCTTCTGATCAGCTCAGTTTGCGCTTGGGAAGCTTGTCCATGTTATCAAGCATGACACCCGTACCGACTGCCACACAATCCATCGGATTTTCAGCAACGAGAACAGGCACTTTCAGCTCTTCGGCAAGAAGCTGGTCAAGACCGTTTAACAATGCGCCGCCTCCTGTAATGATAACGCCTCTGTCGATAATGTCGGCTGACAGCTCAGGCGGCGTTCTTTCGAGCACCTGCTTGGCAGCCTGTACAATGACAGATACAGATTCGCGCAGCGCTTCCTCCACCTCTTTGCTCGTTACCGTAATGGTTCTCGGCAATCCTGTGACCATGTCGCGGCCGCGGATGGAAATTTCCTCGTGACGTGCGTCTGGGAAAACAGTTGCGACTTTAATCTTAATATCTTCGGCTGTCCGTTCGCCTATGAGCAGCTTGTACTCGCGTTTGATGTAGTTCAAGATTTCAAGATCAAACTTGTCCCCAGCCATTTTAATAGAAGAGGCGGTGACAATATCGCCCATTGAGATGACTGCGATATCTGTCGTTCCACCGCCGATATCAACTACCATGTTTCCGCTTGGCTGGAAAATATCCATTCCCGCTCCGATTGCGGCCACCTTAGGTTCTTCCTCCAAATATACATGCTTTCCGCCGCTTTTTTCGGCAGCTTCTCTAATGGCCTTCTGCTCCACAGAAGTAATATTTGTCGGGCAGCAAATCAGCATGCGCGGCTTTGAGAAAAGACCTTTTACATTCAGCTTGTTAATGAAATGCTTCAGCATGGCTTCTGTTACTTCAAAATCGGCAATGACGCCGTCTTTTAATGGACGTATCGCAACAATATTCCCAGGTGTACGTCCTACCATTCTCCTTGCTTCTTCACCGACAGCGAGCACTTTCCCATTGTTTTTGTCAAGAGCAACGACTGATGGTTCATTTAAGACAATACCTTTTCCTTTGACATGGATCAGCACATTCGCTGTACCAAGGTCAATACCAATATCCCTTGCAAACATCTATCTATATCCTCCTCGAAATCTGTTTCACAGCAATGTCCACATTCTGCCCTAATTATATATTTTATCATAAATATTAGAAAAAAAAGAGAGCTTATTAAAGTTCTTCATAAAATTTTTGTGGCTTTTTACGGAGGATACCGGGAAATTCTGATAAACGCTGCTCGTTTCTGAGCCATTATTCCTTATTGCACGGGTTCTCTTTCAAAGATTTCCTCTTTCTTGTATTTTAGTTTTGTTGCTTCTCCGCCCCGCAAATGTCTGATTGATTTATGATAATCAAGAATTTCTTTTACTTCATTGGCCAGGTCAGGATTAATTTCAGGCAGCCTTTCTGTCAAATCCTTGTGAACGGTACTTTTGGAAACACCAAACTCCTTCGCTATCACACGAACCGTTTTTTTCGTCTCCACGATGTACTTCCCTATCTTGATTGTTCGCTCTTTGATGTAATCGTGCACACCACTCGACCTCCCTAAAATGGATGTGAGAAGTGTGAAATGAGATCCGTCTTGTGAAAAAATTCGCTATTTGCGCAGCTTCTTCGTTTTATGCTTTTCCAAGTAGAATTTTGAAATACTCCCACGATCCCTCACCTCAAACACTCTCTTTGTTAGGTTTGTATCAGTGTATTAGCATTTAAATGGGATTATGCTAAAAACTCAAGGAGGACAAGGGGTTTCTCTTATAATTTTATTTCGGGCTTCAAAAATTTTAACTTTACACTAATCTTGACTTCCGGTAAAATGAATAAAGTTTATTATTTACCTAGGTAACTATTTTGAAGGAGTCCGGGAATGGAACATATCAATCGAAAGATTATTCACCAGCTCAATCAAAGCACTCGGATGGTTGCTAAAAAAACGAATGAACAGCTCGAAGCGTACGGCCTTTACGGTTCACAGTGGTCGATCCTATATTGTCTTCACACCTACGGACCGATGACGCAGAAAGACATATGGACTTATTTGCACGTCGAAGCGCCGACTGTGACAAGAACCGTCAGCCGCCTCGAAAAAAACGGCTGGGTCGAACGGATACAGGGCGATGACAAACGGGAAAAAGTCGTCAAGATGACAGAAGAAGCCAAAATTAAATATGATGACATTCAATTAAAAATGAAAGAATTTGAAGAGGAAATGCTTTCCGTATTTGAAGAACGGGATAAAAAAATATTCCAAAGGCTGTTAAGTCAATTGTTAGAAGGACACCAGGAGGAGTTGTAGCCTATGAAGCAAGCTGAACCCATTTGGACCAGGGATTTTATCATGGTCGTTTTGATTAATTTGTTTATATTCGTCTATTTTTACGCACTATTGACCGTGCTTCCGGTCTATGCGATGCAGGAGCTCGGCGGCTCCGAGTCAGAGGGCGGCCTTTTGATCAGCGGCTTCATGCTGTCCGCGATTTTTGCAAGGCCGTTTTCGGGAGCTGTTATTGAGCGTTTTGGCAAAAAGAGAATGGCACTCATCAGCGTCGTGCTGTTTACTTTGGCATCATTTCTTTATATCTTCATTCACGATATCTACCTGCTGCTTGGCATTCGCTTTTTCCAAGGCATTTGGTTCAGCATCATCACCACGGTGACGAGTGCAATTGCAGCCGATTTAATTCCGCCGGCCCGCCGCGGGGAAGGGCTGGGCTATTTTGCTATGTCGATGAATTTGGCGGTTGTCATCGGCCCGTTTATCGCCTTGAACCTGCTGGATAAAATGAGTTTTTCCGATCTGTTTATTTTATTTTCAGGAATCGTCACTGTAGCCATCCTCTGTACGGCACTGGTGCGGATTCCTAAAGGAAACGACATCCGTTCAGCTGTGTTCAGGCTGTCATTTTCCAACATGTTTGAAAAGGGCGCGATTCGGATTGCAACGGTCGGCTTGTTCGTGTCGTTTTGTTATTCAAGCGTGATTTCCTTCATCTCTGTTTATGCCAAATCCCTCGGCCTTATTGAAGCAAGCAGCTATTTCTTTATGGTGTTCGCGGTGACAATGATGATCACGCGGCCGTTTACGGGAAAACTGTATGATAAAGTCGGCCCGGGAGTCGTCATTTATCCGTCCATTATCATTTTTTGCGCCGGGCTTTTCCTGCTTGCTTTTACAAACAGCAGTGCGATGCTTTTGCTATCCGGAGCTGTCATCGGCATCGGCTACGGATCTATCACACCGTGCCTTCAGACCTTGGCGATCCAGTCTTCGCCGCCTCACCGGAGCGGCTATGCAACAGCGACTTATTTTACGCTGTTTGATACCGGCATCGCAGTCGGATCCTATGTTTTCGGGTTGGTTGTGGCACAAGCCGGTTTTTCAAACATTTATTTATTCTCAGGCGTTTTCGTGCTCATCAACCTGTTTCTGTATACATGGAGCCAAAAACCTGCATCCGCAAAGGAGAAGCGGGATATATCAATGGCTGAATAAGCCGTTCAACCTCGCCGGGCCGGGAACGCCCGGCTCTTTTCATGCAGGCTGATACAGCTCGATCTGTTATTTAATGAAACTTTTGCAAAATGAAATACGTCTCCTAACTGTCTGCCCAAAAATTACTACTCTATTAAAAAGGTGATTTTTTGAACTATTGGCTTTTTACACGCATTCATCAATTAGCAAACCACAACGACATCCTGGATGGCGCCATGATTTTGATTACAGAAAAAGCGATTTATATGTATGCGCTCATTTTGCTTTTGATCTGGATATTCGGAAACCGTTCTTATAAAATAACCGTTCTTCAGGCCGGTGTGACGGGTATTTTCGGATTGGCGGCAAATTATTTGCTGTCATTGGTTTACTATGAGCCGAGGCCATTTGTCGCTCATCATGTGGACGTATTGATTCACCATGCTGCCGACGCCTCATTTCCCAGCGATCATACAACCGGGGCGTTAGCCATTTCGATCGCTTTTTGGCTTTATCATCGGAAAATTGGAAGCTGCCTGATTGCTTTCGGGTTATTGACGGGCTTTTCCCGTATTTGGGTCGGACACCACTACCCTGTTGACGTATTGGGCAGCATTTTGGTCGCTTTATTCGTATCACTTGTTATGTTTAGATTCTCCACGTATGTGCAGCCGCTTTTTGAACGGATCATTTCACTCTATGAATCGATCTTGCGGAAATTGCGGAAAGCGGTATCCAGAACGGTATAAGAAAACACCCGAATCATGAGATTCGGGTGTTTTTTTATTTCCTTAACCTTTTAAGGCTTCGGTTAACGGCGGAACAATTTGTTTTTTGCGCGATACAACGCCTTTCAGTGTCGCTGTGTTGTCTGCCAATGTGACATTGAACGCTTTTTCCACTGCTTGTGCAGCTTGTCCTGAAGCGACGACAACCGAGTCGTTTGTTAAAATGTCAGTTACGACAAACACAAATAAATCCAACCCTTTTTCAGATACCGCTTTTGCAAGTTCTGCGTCAACTTCCTCTTTGCGGGAGAGAACGTCGTTTGTGTCGACAGTGTTAACCTGCGCGATCTCTACTTTATGGCTTCCCATCGTAAACTCTTTTGCGTCCAGAGAAAGAAGCTGAGGAATCGTCTTTGCGCTCAAATCAGCTCCGGCTTTCAGCATATCTAGTCCATAGCTGTCAGCATCAACGCCGGCAATCGCAGCCAATTCTTTTGCAGCTTTGACATCTTCTTCCGTGCATGTCGGGGATTTGAATAAGAGGGAATCTGAGATGATCGCCGACAGCATCAGCCCCGCAATATCTTTTTTAATTTCAACGCCGTTTTCTTTATAGAGCTTGTTTAAGATCGTTGCCGTGCAGCCTACAGGCTCTGCGCGGTAATACAGAGGGTCGCTCGTTTCAAAGTTGGCGATCCGGTGGTGGTCGATGACTTCAAGCACGCGAACCTGATCCAAGTCATCGACGCTCTGCTGGCGCTCATTATGGTCAACCAAAATCACGCTGTCTGTTTCATTCGCGACAGTGTTCACAAGGCGGGGTACTTCTGCATTGAATTTCTTAAGCGCGTATTCGGTTTCGCCGTTGATTTCGCCGAGGCGGACAGGCTCTGCGTCCATGCCGAGCTCCTTTTTTAATTCGGCATATGCAATCGCTGAACAAATCGTATCCGTATCCGGATTTTTGTGGCCAAAAATAAGTACTTTACTCATGATATAACTCCTTACTGTTGTTTTTATAGTAAGCTTACCTGACAATAAAAAAATCTGCAAATCTGTCACTTATTTTAATATTTACGAAGTGTTTTGTCATTTTAAAAAATAAAAAAAGAGCCGTTCGGCTCTTTTTATTCTCCATAGTCAGGTGTATTGTGGCTTCGTTTTGGAGCGGGCTTCAAGACCGGTTTTTCTCCATATGCGACAGGGCCGCTCTCATAGTGAAATTCCGCTCCGTCCGGCGCCTTCCCTATCAGCCACTCAAACTGTGCGCTTTCTTCTCCATCCGAAAAATTGTATAAAGAGTGCGAAACTTCTTCTTTTTCATATTCTGGCGGAACGGTACCGGGCACGATGACGCCTTCTTTTTCTTCCAGCTCTTTGATCGCGGCAATCCACTGGTTTTGGTGCATCGTATCTCTTGCCAAAAGAAAACCGAGCATATCTTGTACGCCTTTGTCATCCGTCATTTCGTACAGCCGTGCGACTTGCAGTCTGCCTTGCGATTCAGCGTTGACATTTGCGCGCAGGTCGGCCAGAAGGTTGCCGCTCGCTACAATATAGCCTGCATTCCAAGGAACGCCGGTGCTGTTTTCAGGCATGGCCCCCAGACCTGAAACGATTGCGTGATGAGGGTTCATTCCGCCCATAATGGCGCCGATGACAGGATCGTCTGCTGCTTTTTCCTGCTCGTAAACCGGAGCGTCTTCAAGCAGCCGTGCAATCATCGTCGCAATCATTTCGACGTGTCCGATTTCTTCTGCCGCCGTATCCATCAGCAAATCTTTATACTTTTCATTTCCCCGCGTATTCCACCCTTGAAAAAGGTATTGCATCGCCACAGATATTTCTCCGTACTGGCCGCCGAGTATCTCCTGCATTTTCTTTGCGAAGACAGGGTCGGGTCTTTCAGGTTTGGCAGGGTACTGCAGCACTTTCGTATGCTTGAACAAATCAGATCACTCCTCCGTTTTTTGTATCCTCGTTTTTGATTTAGCCGAAAAGGGAAATCATAAAACCGTACAACAGGTTCGGGATGTGCTTAAAACAGGTCAAAATTCGAACCAAAGGAGAGCTGTTCTATGATAAAAAATACTTCTCACCGCCCTTTTCCACTGCCTGAAGGACCGTGGATGATGACGCAAACATGGAATCATGTATTATTTGCCCATTGGGCTGTCGATCCTGAAGCCATTCGCGGACAAATACCGGCGGCCTTGGAATTGGAGACATTCAACGGAAAAGCGTGGATCGGTATCTTGCCTTTTCTGCTGACAAATATGCGTCCCCGTTTTTTGCCGCCCTTTCCTTTCATCAGCAGATTTCCCGAGCTGAATGTCCGGACATATGTAGCATATAAAGGCGTCCCGGGCATTTATTTTTTCAGTCTTGACGCCGCTTCGCGCTTGGCCGTCGCCGGCGCGCGCTCAATGTTCCACTTGCCTTATTTTTACGCCGGGATGCGCTTTGCACAACATAAAGACCGCTTTCAGCTGACAAGCAGGAGAAAACGTTCACAAGCAGAGTTTTATGCAGAATATCAACCGGTTTCGGAGCCTTTCTCAGCTGATAAAGGAACGCTTGAATACTGGCTTGCTGAAAGGTACCGTTTGTACACCACGCATAAAAACGAGCTCTATTATGAAGATATCCACCATTCAGAGTGGCAGCTGCAGCAGGCTGAAGCTGATATTTTTCCGGGTCCGCTCACAAGCGCAAACGATCTCACACTCCCAGACACCGCGCCCCTTCTTCATTATGCAAAAAGGCAGCACGTCTTATTTTGGCCGCTGAAAAAGTGGGAAAGTGAAGAAACATAAAAAAGGAAGAGCTAAAAACGCTCTTCCTTCAACCTGTTTAAGCCGGTTTTGAAATTTCGCTTAAAGCTTCTCCCGCTTTCTCATCCGCATGTGAGACGGAGAGATCCCCCAAAGCAACGATTCCGACAAGACGGTCATCTTCAACAATCGGCAGCCTGCGAATTTGGTGTTCCGCCATCAGATCACCAGCCTCTTCAGCAGACATATCCGGGCGCCCTGTCACCATCTGTGTGCTCATGATATCCCGAGCAGCCGCATCTGTTTCATTTTCAGCTACACATCTGATAACAATATCCCGGTCTGAAACGATCCCCGTCAATTTTCCGTTCTCGCAGACCGGAATTGAACCTACATTGTAATCACGCATCTTACCGGCAATTTCCGCAATCGGGGCAGAAGGCTCGCAGCATTCAGCATTGGTTGTCATGATGTCCTTCAGTTTCATTCGGAATTCCTCCTTTATGATGGGGTTATTATGTGCTTTTCCGATATACCGCGGGCTTAAACCTATTTAAAAGAGCCCTTCCTTTTCATATATCGTTTTTTATCCCTCAATAAATCGCCGGTCCAGCCTTTCTTTTTCAAATACCAATACACAAGGGCGGTCGAAACGGCGATTAAAATAAGCGAAAATAAATAGCCGTACTTTAAAGAGAGTTCAGGCATGACTTCGAAGTTCATTCCCCACAGGGCGCCGAAAGCCGTCATCGGCGTAAAGATCGTCGTAAAAATCGTCAGCGCTTTAAAAATTTCATTGCCTCTGTGGGATGTCACCACTTCCTCGGAATGAAGCAAATAATTGATTTCATTCGCATACTCTTTGATCAATGACATGCCTCTGTCGATTTCGTAAAACGTCCTGCGCTGTTCGATTTCGTCAAACGATTTGGTTAAAAAAGTTTCTTTAAGGCCCATTGCAACCTTTTTCATCGATAAAATTAAACTTCTTATGACCAGGAGTTCGTGACGCCGCTTATGAATCAGTTCAATGATGCTTTTATTGTTGTCATGATGAAATCCCCACCTTACTTTTCCAAGGTGAACTTCAAAGTGCTCAAGTTCCTTCAAATACATTCTCATCAGTTCGCCCAGCAGGACCAGGAACACTTCAGGGGCGTCTTTGCATCGCTTTAAGTGTTGATCGATCGGCCTTCTGTTTGCCTCTTCAAATTGCGAGATATCTAAATTCATTGTGAAAAAATAGTCTTTCGTTAAGTAAAAATGAAATGCTGTCCGGTTTTGTTGAACTTCCGCTTCCTGGTCGTAAATATATGAACCGTAGATCGCTTCCTTGCCTTGAACGGCAGCATTGATATCAAGGCAATTGATGTTGGCCGAGGGAACGCCTTGAAACCAGTTTCGGCATTCCGGCCAATGATCGGGCTGGATCAGCCCTTGTGCTGTTGTTTTTTCGTGAGGGCCAAGCTGATACCATGTCCAGCCCTCTCCCTGAAAAACTCTCATACTTGTCTCCTCCTCTTCCGGCCCACTCGTTTTATATTTCTTTGCCCGCCCTCCGCGTAAATAAACATGATGTTTGCCGCGCTGCGGCACGTGGTATGAAGCCAGTATGAGTTTTTCATAGAAAATGAGGTGGCGCCTTCTTTACTGAGAAGGCGGGGCATTGGAGTTATTGAAGCTGATTGCAGTAGCAGGATTAATCGCATTTACGGGCTTTTTCGTCGCGGTCGAATTCGCCATCGTCAAAGTAAGGCGGACAAAGATCGACCAATTGATCATTCAGAAAAAAAAGGGCGCTCTTGCCGCAAAAGAAGTGACCTCGCACCTTGACGAATACTTGTCAGCCTGCCAGCTTGGAATCACCGTGACGGCATTGGGCTTGGGCTGGCTTGGTGAACCGACGATGCAGACCTTGCTGCATCCCCTTTTCTCAAAAATCGGCTTGAACGAGTCGATTACACATATTCTTTCATTTTTGGCCGCTTTTTTATCAGTTACTTATCTCAATGTTGTCGTCGGAGAGCTGGCGCCAAAAACGATCGCCATTCAAAAAGCGGAGACCGTTACGCTGCTTTTTGCACAGCCGATGATCTGGTTTTATAGAATCATGTTTCCTTTTATATGGCTGCTCAATCATTCAGCCCGCATGATCACAAGTCTGTTCGGCCTGAAGCCGACCGGTGAACACGAATTGGCCTATTCGGAGGAAGAACTGCGAACGCTTTTATCTGAAAGCTATCGAAGCGGGGAGATTAACCAAAATGAATTGAAATATGTAAACAATATTTTTAAATTCGACGAACGTACGGCAAAAGAAATTATGGTGCCGCGCAATGAAATGACCGTCTTATCTCTTGACGACAGTTTAAAAAAAGCGAAGCAGCTTATCAAAGAAACGAAGCACACCCGCTTCCCCGTCATGGAGGAAGACAAAGATCACATCACCGGAATGATCAATATAAAAGAACTGCTGCTGGCGGAGCTTGCAGGGGAATTTTCTTTAGAAACAAAATCGCTAAAGCCATATATCCATCCGGTTATCCATGTGATTGAAACGATTCCCGTCTACCAGCTGTTTGTCAAAATGCAGAAAGAGCATACACATATGGCGATTCTCGTAGATGAGTATGGCGGAACATCGGGTCTTGTGACGGTTGAGGATATTGTCGAGGAAATCGTCGGCGACATTCGCGATGAATTCGATACTGAAGAAGTATCTGCTGTTCAGAAACTCGAAGATGACCATTACATCCTAAACGCGAAAGTACTGGTCAGCGACGTAAACGACCTGCTTGGAATTCATTTATCAGATGAGGAGATTGATACAATCGGCGGCTGGATGCTGACGCAGAATATTGAGAGCAAGCCCGGAACGACGATCGAAAGTGAAGGATACCGTTTTAAAGTAAAAGAAATGGACGGACATCGAATCGTTGCAGTTGAGGTTGAAAAAACCGCTTAATCCCCCTTCTGTCGGATATTTCAGCCTCTCCCTGTCCGCTTTTCTCCCCAAAAACCATGTAAGGAAATCTGACATGTTCATCATGATATCTCCCTTTTGTCACTATAATGAAAGAAACAGAGATCTGCTCTCAATCTAAATGACTACGGAGGAATGAAACATGCAGATGGGGGATACAGTATTTATGTTCTTTTGCGCTTTGCTCGTGTGGCTGATGACGCCGGGCATCGCTTTATTTTACGGAGGCCTTGTAAGGAGCAAAAATGTGCTCAGCACCGTTATGCACAGTTTATCTTCAATTGCCATCGTTTCTATCATATGGATTTTGTTCGGCTATTCACTCGCTTTCGCTCCCGGAAACCCATTGATCGGGGGTTTGGATTGGATCGGACTGCACGGTGTCGGTTTTGAACCCAATGCCGATTATTCGGAGACGATCCCGCATACGCTTTATATGATGTTCCAATTGACATTTGCCGTCCTGACGACTGCGATTATTTCCGGAAGCTTTGCGGAGCGCATGCGCTTTCCGGCCTTTATTCTTTTCTCGGTGCTCTGGGCGGTTTTCGTTTATTCGCCTGTCGCCCACTGGGTATGGGGCGGAGGCTGGCTTGACGAGCTGGGAGCTATTGATTTTGCCGGCGGAAACGTCGTTCACATTTCTTCCGGGGTAGCCGGTCTGGTCGTTGCGATTGTTCTCGGCAAGCGGAAAAATATGAGCGACACCGCCCCTCACAACCTCCTTCTGACCCTGCTCGGGGCGACTTTGATCTGGTTCGGATGGTTCGGTTTCAATGTCGGAAGCGCGCTGACGATCGATGAAGTCGCCATGACCGCTTTTATCAACACGAATACGGCTGCGGCCGCGGGGCTGATCGGCTGGATTTTGGCAGAATGGCTGATTAATAAGAAGCCGACGATGCTCGGCGCCGTCTCGGGAGCGATTGCGGGACTCGTCGCGATTACGCCTGGCGCAGGTTTTGTCACGCCATTCTCATCTGTATGGATCGGGCTTATCGGAGGAATCGTCTGTTTCTGGGGGGTGTTTTCGCTCAAGAAAAAATTCGGGTACGATGATGCGCTCGATGCCTTCGGACTTCACGGGCTCGGCGGGACATGGGGCGGAATCGCGACAGGTTTGTTCGCGACGACATCTGTCAACGCAGACGGTGCCAACGGGCTTTTTTACGGAGACATCAGTCTCCTTTGGAAACAGCTGATTGCGATTGCTGCAACATATTTGTTTGTCGCAATCGTCACATACGCTATTATTAAGATAGTCAGTATCTTTTTTAAACTCCGTGCCTCAGAGGATGAAGAATCATTGGGCCTCGATCTTACGCTGCACGGCGAAAAAGCGTATCAAGATTAATTTGTCAGGAGTGATGGTATGAGCGGTCAAATGTATAAAGTGGAAATTGTAACCCGTCCTACAAACTTTGAAAAGCTGAAAACGGAGCTGGCCAAAATCGGGGTAACGTCCATTACGTTTTACAATGTACACGGATGCGGCCTGCAAAAAGGGCATACTGAGCTTTACCGCGGGGTCAAACGCGAAAGCAATGTGTATGAAAGGTTAAAAGTCGAAATCGTCGTCAGCAAAGTGCCTGTCGAAAAGGTGGCCGAGACGGCGCAAAACGTCCTGAAAACCGGGGAACCCGGTGACGGCAAGATCTTCATATACGAAATTAAAAACACCATCAACATCCGCACAGGCGAGGAAGGTCCTGACGCTTTATAAAAAAGATCGAAGCTCCCGGCTGGAGTTAAGCCGGGAGCTTTTCTAATGTTACAAAACAGCATCAATAACACCGTATGCCTTCGCTTCGTCCGCATCCATAAAGTAATCGCGTTCCATGTCGGCTTTTAGTTTTTCAATGGGCTGGCCCGTTCGTTCGTGAAAGAAGCGCTCGATTTTTTCCCTCAGTTTGATGATCCGCTTCGCTGAAATCTCCATGTCTGTCGCCTGTCCTTTGACGCCGCCGAGCGGCTGATGGATCATGATTTCGCTGTTTTTGAGTGCATACCGTTTGCCTTTTGCTCCGCCGGCGAGGAGAATCGCTCCCATGGAAGCGGCCATTCCGACGCATATCGTGCGGACATCAGGCTTCACATAATCCATCGTATCCAAAATTGCATATCCCGCGGAAGTTGATCCGCCCGGGCTGTTGATATAGATCGAAATGTCTTTTTCATTGTCTTCAGCTGACAAAAACAGCAATTGGGCGGTGACCCGATTGGCGAGGTCATCGTTGAATTCAGAACCGATCATAATGATCCGGTCTTTTAAAAGTCTGGAAAAAATATCGTACGATCTTTCACCGGCAGCCGTTTTCTCAATGACGTAAGGAATGGTGTTCATAGCATTTTTCCTCCTAGGCAGCGCACCTCATCATGCTGATGCAAGACGGCTGTGAAGCGTCGAAACGCCATGTCTGTTTGGCAAATTCGAGCAGATCATCGGGGTTGTGATGCAATATCGCCCGAACAAGCAGACCGATGTGTTCGTCATCCCCGTCCGCCGGCTCCTTTTGCAGAACCTCCGGAGAAAGCCTTTTTAATCGCTGACGCGATCTAAATAAAAGCGACTTGACGGATGATTCGGGCTTACCGAGCGTCTCGGCGATTTCGTGCAGCTGAAAGGAAAACACATCTTTGAGCAGAAAAATCGTTAATTGCTTCGGTGTTAAAATACCGGAAAGCTGTTTCAGCAGGTGCTCGAAGTCATCGGCCGCCTTCATGCGCTCTGCCCGCCCGTCTTCCAGATTATCTTCAGACAGAAAGCTTTCGCGCTTCCTTTTTCTGAGCAGGTCAATCCATTTATGCTTTGCAACCGTCTTTTGATAAGCATGTGACGCGTCTGTTCGATTGATTTCCATTAACTTGAGGATTGTATCCTGGACTAAATCCTCGGCATCCCATTTATCGCCTGTCATTCTCAGGCAATACTTTATCAGCGCTTGCTGTTCTAATTCATTCATGAATGCATTCACACTCCTTAAAAGAGGCCTCTTACTTAATAAACGGCTGGCTCCGCCGATTTGATACGGGTTTTTTTATGATTGTAACAAAAAAGGCGCCTATCGCATTTGATAGGCGCCCTGAGGGAAGCGTGCCTTATGACTGGCTTGAATCGTCAGACTGGGTTCCGTCTTGATTTTCTGACCCTTCAGACGAATCTTCCCGCTTGGTTTTGTCGTCTTTTCCATCTGTTTGATCTTTCGCTTTGTCTTCTGTTTTTGACTTTTCTTCAACAGAAGGCTGAGCAGGTTCTTTCACTTCAGACGCTTGTTCCTCCATTGCTTTTTCAATGCTGGAGACCGGCTTGTCCATGAAGTTCAGCGGGTTTAGCGCAACACCGTCTTTGCGGATTTCAAAATGCACATGGTTTCCGCCTTCTTCATTGTAAAGGTTTTTGCCTGCTTTTCCGATGACTTGATTTTGTTCAATCTTGTCACCTTGTTTGACGCTTACTTCAGAAAGAGACTGATACACAGTTGATAAACCATCTTCATGTTCAACTTCAACAACGTAGCCCAGTACAGGGTCTTTTGCAGCTTTGATGACCGTACCGCTTAGAGATGCGGAAACATCAAATGTTTTTCCGTCTTTCTCAGCCAAGTCGATACCTTTGCTCATGCTGTACGTGTTATTATAGTTTACAAGTGCTGCTTCTTTCTCTTCTTTAGTTGCGTCAGTTTCAAAAAACTTTTTAACGACGGAAACATTTTCAGAATCAGCAACCGGCATTGCGACATTTTCGACTGGTTTGCCTACTTCTACCGCATCATCCCGGTTATCATAGGCTGATTTCTTGCCATCGTCTGCAAGCTGGTCTTTTACATCGTTGTTAGAAGCCGATTGATACCATAGAACGGCGGTTAATACAACGACGGCACTTGTCAAATAGATGGCCGGAAATACCCAGCGTTTACGAAAAAATTGTTGCAGCTTTGTGATTTTGGAAGTACGATTCTTTTCTTCCTCTTTCATAACTCATCACCTCAGCAACATTCTGAACACTTTTCAGAAAATATATACATTTACAAAAAACTTTTTTCAATTTATTTTGCACCGGCTGTTTCGTTTTTATGTAAAACCGCCCTGAAAATCTGAAAAATGACCGGTATGCATGATAACGGAAAAAACGCCGAAGATATAACATATGAAGAAAGGATAGAGAGAATGAAATTACGAATCGCCAATCGGGAAGACCTTCCCGCAGTAGTCGATATTTACAACTCCACCATTGCGTCGCGAATGGTGACGGCAGATACAGAACCCGTCACGCCTGAAGAAAGGCTGAACTGGTTTTTGAGCCATACCGAAGAAAGGCCTCTTTATATTGTAGAAAATGAAAAACGGGATATCGTCGGCTGGATCAGCTTTGAATCATTTTACGGGAGACCCGCCTACGCCAAAACCGCCGAAGTCAGCATTTACCTTCATGAAGACCACCGCGGCAAAGGGGCGGGTTCTGCGGTGCTTGAAAAAGCGCTTGAAGCTGCTCCAAAGCTTGGAATCCGTTCTTTAATGGCGTTTATTTTCGCTCACAATGAACCGAGCATGAAGCTTTTCAAAAAATACGGCTTCACCGAGTGGGGACACTTTCCCGGAATCGCCGAGATGGACGGAATCCGGTACGACTTAAAAATATTAGGAAAAGAATTGAATGAAGCCTGATCATCATGACAAAAAAAGAGCTGTCATGCAGCTCTTTTTTCCATCAATCATTCAGCCAGCCTGCGCCTTCTGATCTCTTCTTCATTTAAAAATTCCAAAAAGCTTCTCATTACAGTAAACGGCTCTTCTTTGACCGCCCGAACGTAGCGGCTTTTCCGTTCATCGGAAAGCACTTCGCTTGTTTGCATCCGTTCCAATATATACTTCATCACCGATTGCTGAACATTTCTTTTTTGGTATGACGACTCTCTGAACAGCGCCATACCGAATGCTGCACCTGCGGCAGCGCAGCCGATTTTTATCATTGAATCGGTTCCATAAGCTGCCTGCCCCCAAAAAGAGGAAAGATAAACAAATGAAGCAAGAAGCAGCGGAATCGCGATAAAAAGAAAAATCAGCCTTTTCTTTAAGAACGGCGCCGCCACGCGCTTGAGGTTATCCATTTCCTCTTTCATAAAGGCCGGCATTTGATGGAAACGTTCCATATCCATAATCAATCCCTCCCGTTTTGGTTAAAGAGGCGTTGGTCCGCTAATTAAATCACGCTTTTTATATGTATATCGTAACTTAGATCCAACATGTTTTACAGTTTTTTGCCTTCCTCCCTTTTTCTTTAGAAACTTTCCGGCCGCCGCCCCGTATAACATGAGATAGTTGCTTGAAAGGGGAGTAACTGTTATAAATGGAATGTATAAAAACAAATCCGTCTTGTGAGGTTCAATATGGATATTATTAAAAATATCAGTATCACATCGATATTTCTCGGTTTTATATTAGTTTTAAATACGCTTTTGGCAATCGTTGTGATCTTTAGGGAACGCCGGGATGCAAGCTCCTCCTGGGCCTGGCTCTTGGTGCTCTTCTTTATTCCCGTTCTCGGCTTTATCCTTTATTTGCTCTTCGGCCACAATTTGAGCAGGAATCACCTTTTTCAATGGGAAGACCGAAAGAAGATCGGGATTGAAAAAATATTGGAACAGCAGCTGACCAAGCTGAAAAACCGCGAGTTTGAATTTCGCAATAAAGCGACGGCGGACAGCAAAGACTTGATTTATATGCACATTTTGAATAACCACGCCGTTTTTACAGAAGACAATGCGGTCGAGCTGTTAACGGACGGACGCCAGAAATTCGACAGGCTGCTTCGCGATATTGAAAACGCCAAAGACCATATTCATCTTCAATATTATATTTATAAAGGCGATGAGATCGGCAAAAAGCTCCGGGATGCGCTCATCAAAAAAGCAAAAGAAGGCGTTGAAGTCCGCGTTTTGTATGATGAATTAGGATCAAGAAGCCTCAGGAAAAGCTTTTTCAAAGAGCTGAAAAAAGCGGGAGGATTTGTCGAAGTCTTTTTCCCGTCGCGCTTTAAATTTATCAATTTGCGCATGAATTACCGCAACCACCGCAAGCTCGTCATTATCGACGGCGTCATCGGCTATGTCGGAGGATTTAATGTCGGAGACGAATATCTCGGTCTGAACCCGGCCTTTGGCTATTGGCGGGACACGCACCTCAGAATCAAAGGAACAGCGGTCCACTCGATTCAAACGCGTTTTATCCTGGATTGGAATCAGGCCTCGCACCATCACGACATTACATATATGCCAAACCATTTTCCTGACATCGACTCCCACGGAAACATCGGCATGCAAATCGTCACCAGCGGCCCCGATTCAGAATGGGAGCAGATTAAAAACGGCTATATTAAAATGATATCAACGGCAAAGCGGTCCATTCTTATTCAGACGCCTTATTTTATACCGGACGCAAGCCTGCTCGATGCCCTCAGGATCGCTTGTCTGTCCGGCGTTGACGTCAGGATCATGATTCCTAACAAACCCGACCATCCGTTTGTGTACTGGGCAACCTATTCTTACATCGGCGAACTTTTAAAAGCAGGCGCCTCCGTATTTATTTACGACAACGGTTTTATCCATGCGAAAACGATTGTAGTAGATGAGGAAATTTCATCGGTCGGCACGGCAAATATTGATATGCGCAGCTTCAAGCTCAATTTTGAAGTGAATGCATTTTTATATGATGAGGAAATTGCGAGAAGCCTTGTCCTATCATTTGAAAAAGATCTGCAAGTGTCAAGGGAGCTGACCTTTGAGGAATATTTAAACAGAAGCAAATCGATCCGCTTCAAAGAAGCCATTTCGATCCTGCTGTCGCCGATTTTATAGCGCACAATTCATGCTGTTAAAAAAATCCTCCCGGAAACGGGAGGATTTCAGCTTGTCGACAAAGTCACAAAAAAGTGGCTTGATCGACAAGCTTTTTTTGTTAAAATGTGTGTGGAATCTAATTTTTGGAGGTTTTACCATGTTGACCAAACACTCTAAAGATCAGCGTGAACAGCTTGAAGTCGTTGCCTTAAGTGAGCTTGTACCTGAAGACCATTTGGTCAGGAAGATGGAAGAAGCCATTGATTTTTCATTTATTTATCAAAAAGTTGCCCCTCTTTATTCTTCAAAAGGGCGTCCAAGTATTGATCCTGTTGTACTGATTAAAATGGTGCTCATTCAATACGTGTTTGGTCATCGCTCCATGCGCGAAACCATTAAGCGAATCGAAACTGATGTAGCCTATCGCTGGTTTATTGGATATGGATTCTCTGAAAAAATCCCTCACTTTTCAACCTTCAGTAAAAACTATGAACGTCGCTTTCATGACACAGACCTATTTGAAACAATCTTCTATAGGATTTTACGTCAGGCCATGGATCTCGGCCTCGTCGATCCTTCGGTTGCCTTCATCGACAGCACACATGTCAAAGCGAATGCCAATAAGAAAAAGTTTGTGAAAAAGATCGTAAGAAAAGAAACAAGAGCTTATCAGGAACAGTTAGATCAAGAAATTAATGCCGATCGCGAAGCCAACGGCAAAAAGCCCTTAAAGCCCAGGCAATGCTCAGAAGAACGAGAAATAAAAGAAAGTACAACAGATCCTGAGAGCGGCTATTTTGTAAAGGGTGAACGGGAACGCCTTTTTGCTTATGGTTTTCATACAGCTTGTGACCGGAACGGATTTGTGCTGGGGACGGTTGTTGAGCCTGCCAATATTCATGACAGCCAAGTGTTCACGACCCTGTTTCAACAAGTGAAAGAGCGCGTCGCCAAGCCTCATACGGTCGCAGTTGATGCCGGATACAAAACACCGGTTATCGCAAAATTTCTTCATGAAGAAAACGTTCGCCCTGTTATGCCTTACACGCGTCCGCAAACCAAAAAAGGATTCATGAGAAAACACGAGTATGTTTACGATGAATTTTATGATGTCTATATCTGCCCGCAAGACCATATTCTCTCCTATCGCACAACCAATCGGCAAGGTTATCGAGAGTATGCTTCAGATCCAAATCGATGTAAACAATGTCCATTACTACATACGTGTATAGAAAGTAGAGATCATCGAAAGATGATTCACAGACATATCTGGCAGGATCATTTAGACGAAGCTGATCATCTTCGGCATACGGAAGAGAATAAACAAATCTATGCCAAACGTAAAGAGACGATCGAACGAGTTTTTGCCGATTTAAAACATAAGCATGGCTTGCGCTGGACAACCTTACGGGGAAAGAAAAAATTGTCCATGCAGGCGATGCTTGTTTTCGCTGCCATGAATCTGAAAAAGCTGGCGAATTGGACCTGGAAAGGTCCTAACCGCCAGCCTTCTGATCGAAATAATAGAATAAAATGGACAAAAACAGGTCGGATTTTTAAAATCCGACCTGTTTTGTCAACGGTCTGAAATCCTCCCGGAAACGGGAGGATTTTTGTTTTACTCACCAGAAGCTGCCGTACCTTTGGGTGCTGAAGCATGCTTGTCCATTTGACGGTCTATGCCTGCGCTGGGCTGGCTGAGCACAGCAAGGACGCACGACATGACAGCAACTCCAAAGGCAGATCCGAGCCGGTTTTGCACATTAAACAGCGTTGTTGCCCGGCCCATTGAGGATGATGAAATGTTGGCAAAACAAACAACCTGCGCCGCACCAACCGCGTGCCCCAAGAAAAAGCCCGCTAAAAACAGCAGCAGCCTGAGAAGCCAAAGATTTGACCCATATCCGGTCAGGCTCAGCAGCCCAAACAGCACAGCAGCGCCTAACAGCGCAACGGAAATGACCCGCCTCGGGCCAAGCTTTGCCAACGACCTCGGCATCAGCTGGGACGCCAGCATCAAGCCTAATGCTTCGGGAAACGTAATCAGCGCAGTATCTGTCGCAGAGTAGCCGAGTGCTTCCTGACACAACAGCGGAAATATATAGAGCATGCCAAGCAGTCCGCCTGCTGTCAGAAGCGAAATGACGCTCATCATTCCAAAAACCCGGTCCTTCAATAAGCGAAGTTCAATCAACGGATGCTCAGCCTTCAGTTCGACAAAAACGAGGATTGCGAGGAGCATCATTCCCCCGGCCCCTGCTGCAAGCACATCCGGAGAGCCGAATCCACGCGCAGGCCCCTGGCTGAGTGCAAAAACCGCCAACGCCATTCCCGGCGCCGCCAAAAGGAATCCAAGCCAATCAAATCTGCCCGCTTCCGGCTCCAAATGTTCATGAAGATACAACAGGCCAAACAGCAGAATGATCATTCCGATCGGAATATTAATGTAAAAAATCCAGCGCCATGACAGCTGATCTGTCAGAAACCCGCTGATGATCGGCCCAACCGCAGGCGCGACGGCAATTGGAAGAACGAGGACTCTCGAAATTTTGGCCCGTTCATGCGGAGGAAACGTCCTGAACAAGATCGCCATTCCCACCGGCGTAATCAACCCGCCGCCGGCCCCCTGGATCACGCGAAATGCGTTTAACGCCGCCAGATTGTCAGCGATTCCGCATAAGGCGGATGCAGCTGTAAATATCGAAAGCGCGGCTAGGAAAACACGCTTTGTCCCAAAGCGGTCCCCAAGCCAGCCGGCTGCGGGAAGACAGACCGCCAAGCTGACTAAGTATCCGATGTTAACTGTGCCTGCAGCAGACGGCAATGTTTGAAATTCGGTCATGATTGCAGGCAATGCCATGTTGATGACACTCGCATCCATCGCAGCCATAAACATGGCTGTTACATATACAATGCTGACAACCGTCCTTTGATTGAACGGCCTTCTATTCATTGCTGACCGCCGTGTACTTCTGCAGCAGCTTGATGCTGTTCGGCGAGAGATCGGTCCAATTCGAGCTGATATAGTCGATACAGGCGCTGCGGCTCGCTTCCCCGCAGACGACCTCCCACCCTGCCGGAATATGAATGAAGGCCGGCCAGAGTGAATACTGGCCATCCTGATTCATTAAAACGACATATGTGCCGTGTTCATTTTCAAAAGGATTTGTCATCGCTATCTCTCCCTACTTATCCGTATCTTTTTTCAAGTCGTCCAGCTTTTCCGAAACCCGACGTCCGATTTCGGCCAGCGGCTCCGGCTGGCACAAATCTTTATGCCGGCAATCCATATCATGAATATCAATGTTTCCGTTCAAATAAGGTAGCCATGACTCCGGATCGATCGGATCAAACCATTCCGGTATCACGGTTGATTTGAAAAACAGAATATCGCCATGAAAGACGCGGGGCTTATATTCGCTTAAAATCCGGACGGAATTCACATACGTCTCCTTTAAGTTCAAGATCGCAGCCTCGTCCAGGCTGGCAAGCGCACTACCGTCGCGGCGCAGAATATCGATCGCACTGGAAAGGTTCAGCGGTGCCCCGTCAAGGCTGTCCGGGTCGTATCCTCCCAATGCCAAGAGGGCAATCAATGCTTCCTGCTCATCAGGCGCATCTTTAATTGGAAGGAAGTGATTCGGGTAAGCATCAAGCATGACAAGAAGCGATATGTCTTCCCCTTGTTCCTGCAGCTGAGTTGCGATCGCATGAACAACATTGCCTCCGAGGGACCAGCCGAGCAGACGATAAGGGCCTGTTGGCTGAATCGTACGAATGTGCCGAATATAATCAGCAGCCATGTCGTCGAGCGTATCAGGTAGCTCTTCCTGCCTTGCGATCCCGCGGGCTTGAAGGCCGTATATCGGGTATTCCTTGCCGAGTGCCGTCATTAAACCGGCATAACACCAGCTGAGGCCTCCGGCCGGGTGCACACAGAACAGGGGATCTTGACTGCCTCCGGTTCTCAGCGGAAGCATTACATCCAGCGCACTTTGCCTGCCGCCGGATTCAAGCCGTTCAGCAAGTCCGCTGACTGTAGGCGCTTCAAGCAGGTCGCCGATGCCGAGTTCGACTCCGAGCGCTTCACGAATGCGGCTCATCAGCTGTACGGCGAGAAGAGAATGCCCGCCAAGTTCGAAGAATCCGTCATCAATACCGACTCTCAGCGCATTGAGGATTTCTGAAAAAAGATCGCACAGGATTTCTTCCTGCGGTGTTCTTGGGCCCCGCCCTTTAACAGCCGCGGCAAAGTCAGGCTCAGGCAGCGCTTTTCGGTCAAGTTTGCCATTTGGAGTCAATGGCAGCTCTGAAATTTTTACAAATGCGGAAGGCACCATGTACTCCGGCAGAGTGCCTGCGGCAAACCGGCGCAGCTCAGCCGGATCGGTTTCTTCTTCAGACGCCGGGACAACGTAGGCGATCAGACGCTTGTCCCCGGGCTGGCCTTCCCTTACGACCACAGCGGCTTGATTCACTCTATGATGGCGGACAAGCACCGCTTCTATCTCGCCGAGTTCGATTCTGAAGCCGCGGATCTTGATCTGCTGGTCGGCCCGCCCCATATAATCCAGAGAGCCGTCCTGGCGCCTGCGGGCAAGATCGCCGGTGCGGTACATCCGGGTTCCCGGCGGACCAAACGGATCAGCGACAAAGCGGTCTGCTGTCAAATCGGGTCTGCCCAAGTAACCCCGTGCGAGACCGCCCCCGGACACATACATCTCTCCGGTGACGCCCGGGGGCACCGGTTCAAGATACTCATCAAGCACATATACACCTAAATCGGGAATCCCCTGGCCGATCAGGCTGTTCGCTTGAAGTGCCGCAGTCTGCTGATCGAGAGAAATATAGCTGACATGCACCGTCGTTTCTGTAATTCCATACATATTAATCAGCCGCGGGAAATGATCCGGATGGCGTTCATACCAATCTTCAAGCCTCTTCAGCTCGAGCGCTTCCCCTCCAAAAATGATAAAGCGCAAGGAAAGGAGCTTTCCTGTCTCAGCATTGTCCCGGTCAGCCTGCATCAATTGATAAAATGCTGAAGGAGTCTGATTGAGCACAGTCACTCCCTCGCGAACGAGAAGATTGAGAAATTCGGCCGGCGAGCGGCTGATTGTATGAGGCACCACGATAAGCCGGCCCCCATTGAGAAGTGCTCCCCAAATTTCCCATACCGAAAAGTCAAATGCGTAAGAATGAAACATCGTCCAAACATCGTCAGCGCCGAAATGGAACCATTGGTCAGTCGCTCCGAACAGCCGCACGACATTTTGATGCGGAACAACGACTCCTTTCGGCTTGCCGGTCGAACCGGATGTGTAAATGACATACGCCGGGTGAAGAGGCAGCAAAGGCGCGGTGCGGTCGGCATCACACGGATTCGCAGCAGCGCATCCTTTCAGTTCCTCTTGTATACAAGGATCATCGAGTACAATCCTTTCAACAGATCCGGGAACAGAAAGATTTGATTCTACCGCTGAACTCGTTACGATGCAGACAGGATGGGCATCATTCAACATAAACGCTATCCTTTCCGCCGGGTAGTCCGGATCTAGGGGCACATATGCCGCGCCAGCCTTCAGCACTGCAAGCAATCCGACAACCATATCCAAAGATCTTGGCAGCGCCAGGGCAGCAAATTGTTCGGGGCCAACCCCTTTGGCGATCAGGAGATGAGCAAGCCGGTTAGCGCGTTTATTAAGCTCGCCGTATGTGAGCGCATTATTTTCACATATAACCGCAACAGCTTCCGGATCCTTTGCCGCCTGCTTTTCAAACAAAACGGGCAAAGATGAACAAGGTATGCTGTTGGACGATTTGCTCCAATCAGCCAGCATGTTTTCCCGTTCGGCCGGAAGGAGAATATCGAGTTTTTCGATCGGCTGATCAGGGTCGTCTGCTGCTGAATCCAGCAGCCTGACAAGCCGTTCTGCCAATGTTTGAACCGTATTTCGCTCAAATAAATCTGTGCTGTATTCAAGAAATCCGCCGATACCTGCGGGTGTTCCGTCCGCTTTTCGATGTTCGCGAAGCTCAATCGTCAAATCAAACTTGGCTGCTCCGACGCTGCGAATTTCAATGTCTGACTTGAGGCCGGAAAGGTCAAGCTCAGGTTCAGGCGTATTTTGAAAGGCAAGCATAATTTGGAACAGCGGATGTCTCGCTCTTGACCTGCGCGGATTAAGCACTTCAACAAGACGCTCGAACGGAAGGTCCTGATGCTCATACGCTGCAAGGTTTACTTTTCTGACTCTGTTCAGAAGCTCCCGAAAACTCGGATTACCCGATGTATCTGTTCGAAGCACAAGCGTATTAACAAACAATCCGACAATTTCGCCTAAAGCATCATCGTTTCTTCCCGCTATCGGGCTGCCGAGCGGAATATCATGGCCTGCTCCGAGCCGTGTCAGTAGTGCGGCAAGAGCCGACTGCAAAATCATAAACATGCTGACTCCGGTGCTACGGGACAAATCGAACAGGCGGCCGTGCAGCTGTTCGTCAATGCTGAGATCAATCGTACCGCCTCTGTAGCTAGATTCCGACGGACGCGGGTGATCAGTCGGAAGCTCCAGCTGATCAGGCAGATGTTCCAATGCCTTCGACCAATATTCGAGCTGTTTGGCAATCAGACTGTCCGGATTGTTCTCACTGCCAAGCAGATATTCCTGCCATACGGCATAGTCTGCATATTGTATAGAAAGCGGCTCCCAAACAGGTGCCTCACCTTGCAGACGCGCATTATAGGCGGTTTCCAAATCACGGGTCAGCGGCATTAAAGACCAGCCGTCGCCGATCATATGGTGCAAAAGCAGAAGAAGCACAAATTTGTCCGGTCCGAGTACGAATAGCTGGGCGCGAAACGGAGGCTCCTTTTCTAAATGGAAACGGTGCCGGACGGCCTCAGCCAGGACTTTTTCCAACTCATGTTCGCTGACATGGGATACAGTGAGTTCTGGACGCGCTTGATCCGCTTCCAATATCAGCTGGTGTGTTGTCCCTTGCTGATCCGGGAAAATTGTTCGAAGCGGCTCATGTCTTGTTGCCACATCACCCAGAGCAGCTGCCAGCGCCTTTTGGTCCAAATCTCCAGTTAAATGAACGACAACCGGAATATTATAGGTCGGGCTCGGTCCTTCCAAACAGTGCAAAAACCATAGGCGCCGCTGTGCGAAGGACAGCGGAATCTCCTTGCGGCGCTCTCTTTTGCGCAATGCCGGACGGGCGCTCTGCGCCTGATCAAGCTGTTTGGCAAGTCCGGCGGCTGTGGGCTCATCGAATAAACGGCCGATTCCGAGTTCGACGCCGAGCATTTCCCGAATGCGGCCGACGAGCCTGCCTGCCAGAAGGGAATGTCCGCCGAGGTCAAAAAAGCTGTCATCAATACTGACTCGCGGCACCCCCAGCACCTCAGCAAATAAATCACACAAAATTTCCTCTTGCGGAGTCCTCGGCTCGCGTCCGCCTGTATGCATACTCACCGCCGGAGCCGGCAGGGATTTGCGGTCAAGCTTTCCGTTCGGCGTAAGCGGCAGTTCATCGAGTATGACAAATGCAGACGGAATCATATAGTCGGGCAGTGTCTCACCAACGTAGCGGCGAAGCTCGGCAGGATCAAGGCTTTCTCCCGAAGCGGGAACGGCATACGCGAATAAACGCGGGTCACCGGGCTGGTCTTCACGAACGATAGCAGCAGCTTGTTTAACAACCGGATGATTTGCAAGCACCGCTTCTATTTCTCCCATTTCAATTCGGAACCCCCGAATTTTGACTTGATGGTCTGCACGGCCGATATAATCAAGCGACCCGTCTTCGCGCCAGCGCACGATGTCGCCTGTCCGGTACATCCGCGATCCAGGCGGCCCGTATGGATTCGCAATAAAGCGCTCAGCCGTGAGAGCATGTCGGTTCAAGTAGCCGCGCGCTACCCCTGTTCCTGCCACATAAAGTTCTCCAGCCGTTCCCGGAGGCACTGGCTGTAATCCGGCGTCCAGGACATAAAGCTGCGTATTCCAAATCGCACAGCCGATTCCCGGAGGTTCCGTACAGTTGCCTTCCAGCGCAGCGGCTGTAGACCAAATCGTTGTTTCCGTCGGTCCATAAAGGTTCGTTAAAGAACACGCGAGCTGCTGCAATTGCCGGGCCAGGCTGGATTGCAAAGCTTCGCCGCCGACAAGCGCACGAAGACCTTTGAGCTTTTCCGGGGCGCTCGAGGCCAATGCATGCCAGAGGGTCGGTGTAGCCTGCATTATTGTAATTTCGTATGTTTCAATCATTTTGGCCAATTCGGACGGATCTTGTACCGTTTCCTTCTCGGCAAGAACGACTGCTGATCCGCTGATCAGCGGCAAATAAATTTCGAGTGCTGAGATGTCGAATGCAATTGTAGTGACGGCCAGCAGCCGGTCATCTTGATTAAGCGCGAACATGTCCTGCATTGACAGCAAAAAATTGAATAAGCTTTCAGCTTGTACGACCACGCCTTTAGGTCTGCCGGTTGATCCCGACGTATAAATCATATATGCCGGCTGGTTGCCGGAATGCTGTTCGCCGGGATTTTCTTCAGAACAGCCGGACATTTTCTCCATAACAGTTTGTTCATCGAGGATTAACTTCGGCATTTGCGAACCGATCGTGTCTTGCGCTTCCTTGCTGGTCATAACAAGCAGCGGCTGTGCATCGTTGAGCATATACTCGATCCTGTCAGCCGGATAATCGGGATCTATAGGTAAATAAGCCGCTCCAGCTTTGAGAACGGCGAGCATGCTGACAACCATTTCCGCTGACCGCGGCAACGCCAAGGCAATAAATGTCTCGGGTTTCGCCCCCTGATCGATCAGCAAGTGAGCCAGTTGATTAGCCTTTTGATTTAATTCGGAATAAGTGAGAACCTTATCATTGCAAACGACTGCCGGAGATTCAGGACACTCCTTTGCCATCCTTTCAAATCGCTGCGGAAGACTCTCTTTGGGAAGCCCGTGTTCTGTTTGATTCCATTCAATCAATATTTGAGCGCGTTCTTCAGGGAGAAGAATGTCCAACGTCCCCACCGGCTGAGTTTGTTCGCAAACGGCAATCGTTTTCAGAAGAGTAAGAAAACGATTGCCGTGATCTTCAAGTTCATCCGCATGATAAACAGCAGGGTTTGCATCCATGTTTACTTTTAGCCCGCCACCGTCCGGACGGCCGTAAATGTTGATTGACAAATCGTCCACAGGTCCCGTGGCAAGATTATGCACGATGCCTTGACAGCCGGCAAAATTCAAGCGGTTCTCAAAAGGCATCAAATTAAGCTGCGGACCGAACAGCCGCTGGTTTTCGCCAAGCAGCTTGAGATCCCGGCGCAATTCTTCGTGGCGGTAATGCTGATGGCGCCGCAGCTTCATCATCTCACCCGAGATTTGCTTGACTAGCTCTCCTATGCTCATTTGCGGCTGCATGCCAATTCGAAGCGGGAGGAGATTCATGACCATTCCCGGAATATGAAGAGCGGCTGACCCGAGGCGGCACATCATCGGCATCCCGAGAACGACGTCATTTGCCCCTGTCAGACGGTGAACATATATTGCTGCTGCTGCCATCACGGTTTCGTGCCAAGTTGCCCCCATTCTGCTCGCGGCAGACAGAAGACGATCAGCATCCTCACTTGGCAGGTGTTCAGACCTGCGAAGAAAACTTGAAGAGGTACGCGGCGCCCTTTCGGCAAGGCTGACCACCTCCGGTTCATCGCTGAAACGCCCAAGCCAAAATCGCCGATCTTCCTGATACTGTTCTGATGCACGGTAAGCCGTTTCCTCCGCGAGAATCAAATCGAGGGAGCCAAAGGCTCCGCTCTGGTCGATCGATTTGTTCTGCATCAATGCGGTATATATTTTTGACAGCCGCTCGGCGATCAATGTAAAGCTGAACCCGTCTGTTGCGATATGGTGAGTTCGCTGATACCAGAAGTAATGATCTTGCGCCGCTTTAAAAAGCGCTTCTGTAAAAAGCGGGCCGCGAGTCAGATCAACCGGACGGGCAAGGTCATCCATCATCCAGCTTTTAGCCGCCTGTTCCGGATCGGTTTCTGAGCTGACATCAATGTAATGTAGCGGAAAATCTGTTGACGGAACGATCTCTTGCCATGGTCCGTCTTGATCTTCTCCAAATCTGGCATGAAATGATTCAGCTTCTTTAATGACATGGCGCAGCGCTTTTTCGAAAAGCTCCTGATCAAGCGGGCCTTTAATTTCAACGTATTCAGCTGTATTGTAGATCGGATTTTCCGGATCAAGCTGCTGAGCAAACCAAATGCCGGCTTGCGCTCCTGATAATGGCTTTCGGTTATGTTGACATTCAGGCATTTAGGTGACCTCCTTCATTGATAGTCTGCATTTGGCAAAGGTGCTTCTTTAGAGGAGGACAACAGTCTCCACCAGTTTTCAATCGAAGGGTCCTCCGCAAGCTCTACAAACGACACCTCCCGCCCCGCTCGGCGCCAGCGCTCTGCGAGACTCATGATTCTCACGGAATCAATTCCCCGGTAGATCAAATTTTCGCTGTCGCTTATCTTTTCCGGCGATTCAAGAAGAAGCGATGCCACCTGTTCGCGAATAATCTGTTTTGTCAGTGCATGAGAGCTTTCTTTTGCGTGTTCATGGCTTTCGCCATCTTTCAGTCGGCTCAGAAGCTGTTCCGCAGTAATTGTGACACTGCAACGGTCAGCTGCGTATGTGATGGCCATTTCATGATGCTTTAATGAGAAATCCGCCACCGCATCTCCGACGAAAAATGTTTCAATATCTTGCATAAAAGCATCACATGCCGTCATCAGGCAGCCGATATGGGCATAGATTCCGGTGATTATGAGCTGATCCCGCCCCTGCTCCTCCAGCACGCCTAAAAGGTTGGTTTTTCTGAAGGCATTGTACCTCCACTTGGTCAAAACAATGTCGCCTTCATTCGGTTTCAGCTCATCCACGATCTTCTGCTCATCGGGATCAGGACCGATTCCGGGTCCCCAAAAGTCTTGGAGAAGCCCCCGTTCTTCCGGTGTCTGGGCGCCGGGTTGAGCCGTGAAAATAACCGGCATGCCGAGCTCGGCACATCGCTTCCGAAGCTTCTTGATATTAGCCAGCAGATCTGTGACCGGAGACTCGCCGTAACGGTAAGCGTTGAGAAAATATTGCTGCATATCGTGGATCAGAAGCGCCGCACGCTTCGGATGAGGAGTCCATGACACCTTGTTTTTCGGCATATTTGATGCTTCTGGCATTTGGTACGGTAAGATGGCAGGAATGGCCATCAAATCACATCCTCTCATTTTTTATCATCTGACATTCTCAGCTGCAGACATTTTTTCAGCAATCGCCGCACGCAGCTCTTTTTTGCTGACTTTTCCTACGCCTGTCTGCGGGAAATCTTCAACCATTTCTACCCGGTCGGGTATTTTGTAGGCTGCAAGGCCCCTTTCTCTCAAAAACGATTGCAACTCAGCCTGAGCCGGTGCAGCGCCGCGAGGGATAATATATGCACACGCCCTTTCGCCGAGAAATTGATCCGGCATCGAGACAACCGCCGCATCGAGTACCCCCGGATGTGCGAGCAGATGGTTTTCCACTTCTTCCGCGGCAACCTTCTCACCGCCTCTGTTGATCTGGTCTTTAGCTCGTCCTTCAACAATCAAATAGCCTGATGAATTGACTTTAACCAAGTCTCCCGTACGGTAAAACCCGTCTTCAGTGAACGCTTTGGCATTGTGCTCCTCAGCTTTGTAATAGCCGCGAATCGTATATGGACCTCTTGTCAGCAGCTCTCCTGTCTGTCCGGGTCCAAGTTCGCGTCCTTTTTCGTCCACAATTTTAATCTCGTCAAACGGAGACATTGGCCTGCCTTGTGTGTGAACGATCGTGTCTTCAGGATCATCAAGTCTGGTATAGTTGACCAGACCTTCTGCCATGCCATAAACCTGCTGCAGTTTGCAGCCAAACACCGATGAAACGCGTCTGGCAGCTTCGGCGCTGAATTTCGCTCCGCCGACTTGAAGGACCTGGAGGCTTGACAAGTCGTCCCGGCGCGCCGAAGCAGCATCAAGCCAGATTAACGCAAGCGGCGGTACGAGTCCCGTGATCGTTACCCTCTCCTTATCGATCAGAGGGAAGGTTTCATCCGGGCTGCCTCCTGATGCAAGGACGACTCGGCCTCCCGCGTACAGCGTACCGAGCACTCCCGGCGAGCTGAGCGGATAATTGTGAGCGATCGGAAGAGCCGCAAGATATACGCTGTTGTGATCGAGCCTGCAAATCTCTGCGCTGACCCTCAAGCTGTATATATAATCATCATGCGTCCTCGGGATCAGCTTGGACAGACCTGTGCTTCCCCCCGACAACTGAAGAAAGGCGACATCTTCTGGATAGACGTTTTGCGGAGGTGCCGGCTGATCATAAAGGCTTGCCAGCGCTTCAAACTCCTCCGGTTCCCCGGCGACAATGACATGACGGAGCCCTTGCAGCTTCTCCTTTACCTGTCTCGCCAGCTTGCGGTAGTCAAACTTTGCGTGACGATCGGGAATAATGTAGGCAGCAGCTTCAGAAAACTCGCAAAAATACGTGATCTCGCTATGCCGATGCGATGGAAGCGCAAAAACAGGCAGAGCTCCGATCCGGAAGAGCGCAAAGCAAACTTCAAAAAACTCGATGATATTCGGCAGCTGGACAACGACGCGATCATTTTTTTTGATCCCCAGCTTTAAAAGACCGCCAGCCAAAGAATCGGCTCTCCTGTCTAACTCACGATAGCTTAAATGGATATCTCCGTATGTAAGGGCAATGCGGCTTCCGTATTTTTCGGCCCGCTCCCTCAGCATTTTTCCAAAAGTTTCGCCTCGCCAGCATCCCTCCTTCCGATATTTATCCGCAAACTCCTTCGGCCATGTCGTGCATCCTTTCAGCATCTCTATCCCTCCGTTACTCACTGTTCATTCCCATCGCAAGAAGCATTGTCCGAAACTTTGCAGACGTTTCGGCAAGTTCGTCTTCAGGCTTCGACCCGGCGACAATTCCGGCACCTGCGTACAGTCGAAGCGCGTGTTCCTCCGCCTCGGCACAGCGAATCGTTACAACCCATTCTCCGTCACCGTCCGCGTCGCACCAGCCGACCATACCTGTGAAAAACCCGCGGTCAAACGGCTCAATCTGTTTAATCGCTTCTTTCGCCGCATTCGTCGGCGTGCCGCAGACAGCGGGCGTCGGATGAAGGGCGGCGGCAAGCTCCAATGATGATACAGAGAGGTCTGTAAGCTCTCCCTTTAATTCCGTTGAAAGATGCCACATCGTCGGCGTGCTGATGAGCGACGGTTCCGGCACCTCCAGCTTCCGGCAAAACGGCCTGAGCGCGGAAGCAACCGCTTCGACAACGACCGCATGTTCGTGACGGTCTTTAGGCGAAGCAAGCAGTTCAGCCGCCCGTCTTCGATCTTCTTCGGGATCATCGCTCCGAGGTCTTGAACCTGCTAAAGGATTTGCCGTAACGCGGAACCCGGACCGTGATACAAGCAGTTCGGGACTCGCGCCTATCAAAGTGGTGCGAGGCGCTTCAGATGACTGCCCGGTTAAATCAACGGCAAAGTTGTACCCGCTTGTATTGCGGCGGGCAAGATTTCGCAGCAATTGACCGATATCGACTTTGATCGGCGAGGTCAGCTGCAATGACCGGGAAAGGACGATCTTGCTGTATTCTCCTGCTGCTATACCTGCCAATCCTTGTCTGACTCCGGCCATATACGCTTCCGGGCTTGGAATCTGCTGGACATCATAGGGGTGCAGGGCAGGTTCAGGCACCTCTTTATCGTCTTCTTCACATGTCAGCGGCCCCGCATGCCACGCTTCGACCGGCACGGTTAACTGCGCCGGCTTTGCATCGTCAAATGGCACAGCTCCAACTACAATCGGATTTTCCTGCCCGTTCTCCCTGGCTTTTTTCAGAACTTCCGCAGTCCGCTGAGCAAGGCTTTGCTCTTCGGTTTGAGAAACAGAAGCAAAAACACCTTCCGCCAGAATGGTCCGCTCAGGGGAAGAGAAAAAGAATGAAGCACCGGCCTGATATTCCTTTAACAGCTGATCTGCAAGCGCTTCTGACACGACATGACGTTCTATCATCATCAAAACCTCCTTTAGATTGAATCAGGCTCCAAGCGTTGCTCCGCCATCGACGCGCAAATCGTGCATCGTAATATGACGAGCCCCGTCAGACAGCAAAAATACTACAGCATCTGCAATGTCAGCCGGCGAAGCCAATTTTCCGAGCGGGATTCCCGTTTTGAATGTTTCAAGTGATCCTTCAATGACGCCTTGCGCAGCTTCCTCACACTGCCATAGCGACCGCTGCATCGGGGTATCCGTTGATCCGGGCGATATGATATTGCAGCGGATATTGTACTCGGCAAGTTCAAGGCCGAGGCATTTCGTAAACATTAAAGCGGCCGCCTTGGAGGCCGCGTAGGCGGCCATGTGCATCCGCGGCACAGCTGCCGCATTTGATCCGACAGTCACGATCGCTCCAGTCCTGCGCGGTACCATCCGGCGGGCGACGGCACGCGATACGTTAAAAACCCCGGTGGAGTTGACATTGAACGTCTTCTCCCAATCTTCATCACTCAACGAATGGATCAGACCCGTTCTGAGCACGCCGGCTACATTGACAAGCATGTCTATCGGACCGATCTCGCGTTCAATATCGGCGATAAGCTGGTCAACTGCGGCACTGTCGCCCACATCCGCGGCAAAACCTGAACCCTGCAGTCCTTTTTGTTCAAGTTCGTCTTCAAGTTCAAGCAGCCCTTTTCGATTTTGATCAGCCGCTGCAACAAACACCCCGCGTCCAGCAAGCGCCAGGGCCACTTCTTTGCCGATTCCTTGCGAAGCCCCAGTCACCAAAGCAACCTTGCCTTTCACTTTTATCATTTCCTTTCTTAAAGCCGGCAGCGCCCGAGTCTCAAAAAGTCACTGCCGGCTAAAATTCCAATTGATAATGATAATCATTATCGTTTAAAAATATAATATACCAATAACTGCTAACGGTCAAATCGTTTTCGATTGTTTATCCGTATCAATGCGCTTGGTATATTATCAGTTATCTATTCTCATGCTTTTTCAAAGCTCGGGGCGCCGGAAGCGCCCCGCTATCAATCAGGCTTGAAGGCAAACCGCAGCGCTCTGCTGATTAACACAGGCAGAACCGATATATGACCTTCCCCTTTAAATTCATGGTACTCCGCGCGAACCCCCTGACTTTCCAAAGCGGCCAAGCGGTCGGCCAGCCTTTTTGCATTGTCGTTCATCCCGCTTTTATGCGTCTTTTCGAGTTCTCCGGCCCCAAGCAATACCTTTACATCGCCATCAGCTTCCTGCAACTTCGAAACAAAGTCATGCTCTTTATCAAAAAATGACGGATGCCAATGGATGGACGGACTGCCGGCGATATATGTCTGAAATAGATCCGGTTTTGTAAACAGGGTCTGCAGGACAAAAAGTCCGCCTAGGGAATGACCGAAAATCGCCTGCCTTTTCACATCAATCGTGAATTCCTGTTCGATCTCCGGCTTTAACTGCTGTTCGATGAAGGACAGAAAAGCTTTCGCCCCGCCTGGTTCCGGCCAGTCTGCTCCATCGGGCCTCATGGGCAGCTCAGCGCCCGATTCCGGCAGAGTAAAATCATAATACCGCCCCCGGTCAAAGGGAGCGTCGGTCTCGTAACCGATGCCGACAATAACAGCCGTCCCTACACCGGTTTTATCGGGACGGCGCGACTGCATCCGCAACGCCTCCACCATCGTTCCAAACACGGAATTGGCATCAAGCAGATAAATCACGGGATATCCTGCGGGCGGCTGTTCCCCAAATGGTTTCGCAATAAAAATCCGATATGTGCGGCTCCCATCCAGTGAACGCATGCACCGCTGTTCTGTCCCCGGTATCGCAACCGGGATGCATTCAGCAGCATTGACAGACTGCTGAAGTTTTTCTTGAGCCATATCATTCTCCCTTCCCCTCTTTGATGAGCTAAAAAACAGTCTAATGAACAGTCTTTTTTTGTTTGAAAAGTAAAAATAAGAAGTACGGCACACCGAAAATGGCGAGAATGATACCCGCAGGCACCTCGGACGGCTGGAACAGCAGCTTTCCGGCAAAATCGGCGCACAATACGAGAAACATCCCGATCAATCCGCTTAACAGCAATGAGTGGCGGTGCAGGACGCCGGCGAGCCTCCGCGAGATGTGCGGAGCAATCAGGCCGACAAATGCCATGCTCCCCGAAATAGCCACACAGGCGCTGATAATGCCGACACAAGCCGTGAGCAGCACCACCTTTTCAATATTCGCGGATACGCCGAGACTCTTCACCGTATCTTCATGAAAGCGAATGGTATCGAGCAGGCCGGACTTCATCAGCAGAAATGGAATAAGAACAAGCAGCCACGGCAGTGCCGCTTGAATATACGTCCAATTCGCCGACCAGATGCTTCCGTTTTTCCAAACCGTGGCCATTTCGTGGTCATTCGGATTCATCTTCAATGACAGGTAAAGCGAAACAGCGCTGAACCCTGAATTAATCGCGATTCCAACGAGAATAATCCTGCCCGAATCCAAGTTGCCGGCGTGCCAGGCAAAGATAAAAATGAATATTGCAGCCAAAATGCCCCCGATCAAGCCGAAGAATGGCATCCCCATTGCAGCGAGCAGGCTTGTCGTTTCGGTCTGGCCTTGAAAGATCAGCATGTAGCCGACGATCGCCGCCCCCGCACCTGCATTAATCCCCAGGATTCCCGGGTCGGCCAGTCCGTTCCTTGTCATCGCCTGGATGACGGAACCGGCAATGCCGAGCCCAAGACCCACGAGTGCCGCCGTCACAATCCTTGGAAGACGCAGCTCAAACAGGAGAATGGCGTATTGCTCATTCGGGTTGATGTGAAGCAATGTTGATAACAGCTCAGCCGGATGTACGGCAAACGATCCTACTGTTATGCTGAGATAACAGATTGTGAGAATCAGCACAATAAAAACAGCATAGATGACTGCAACCTTTTTAGGCACGCTGCTCCCCTCCTTTTCTCTTGATCAAATAAAGGAAGAAAGGAACGCCGATCACCGAAGTAACGACTTCAATCGGTGTCTCAAACGGATAGTTGATCAGCCGGCTGAGAAGATCGGCCAGCGTCAAAAAAACGCCGCCGAGAACGCAGGAGCACGGGATCAGCCGGCTGTAATCCGATCCGACGAGAAAACGCGTAATGTGCGGCACGACCAGTCCGACAAAAGCAATTTTTCCCGCCATGGCGACAGAGCAGCCTGTCAGAACGACGACCGCTGCCATCGCTGTCCATTTGACGGCCTGCTTTTTCTGGCCGAGGCTTTCGGAAATGTCATCGCCCAATGATAAAGCTGTCACTTTTTTGCTGAGAGAGAGCGCCAGAATGATGCCGATCACAAAAAACGGCACGGCATACTTCAGCAGCTCGGGATTCAATTGATGCAGCCTCGCGCTGTACCAGAAGCTGACGTCCTGGGAAATTTGAAAGTAAATCGATATCGCCGCAGACAGACTGCTGAGCAGCATGCTTGTTACCGTCCCGATTATGGCAAGTTGAACCGGCATAAAACCGTTTGGAATCACCGAGGCGAGGCCGAAGACAAGGCCGGCGCCGACGGCTGATCCGATAAACGAATAGCCCATCATCTCCAGAGAGGATGAACCCGGAATCACCACCATCAACAGCGTGATCACAAACGCTGACCCGTCGGAAACGCCCATAATCGACGGGGAAGCCAAGTAATTTCGGGTGACACCCTGCATAAGCGCACCGGACACCGCCAGCGCCGCTCCGATTAAAAGAGCGCCGACAGCGCGCGGAAGACGGGAATGCCAAATGATTTGATGATCTGTGTTGCCTGGATCAAAATGCAGCAGCGCCGAAAAAATCACCTCGGGCTCAAGCTGTTTTGCACCGTAACATACCGACAGAAAAACAGACAGCAGTATGGCAAACGGAGCGGCGATCATAATGATGCGGGTCATTTGCTTTGAATGCATAGCTCAATGAACCTTTTCTATTTGTTCTGCGCCAATTTCTCAGCTGCAGCCTTTAAAAATTCAACCTTGCTCCATGCCGTTCCGCCCTGCGCAAGCGGGTCTACAGCATTGACAAATACACGGTCATTTTTCACTGCAGAAATGCTTTTCCAAATTGGATTTTTCTCTAGATCTTTCAGCGCATTCGGATTGTCGGCATTCTCATCGTCTGAGAATTGGACAAACATATAGTCCGGATTCATTTCACTCAGTTTTTCTAAAGAAACCAACTCCTGGGCTTTTGCCGCCTTGACTTCTTTTGGAGCTGTGAAGCCGAGCTCACCGTATAATGTGGAATTGAAGAATACGTCTTCCGGATAGATAAAGATATTGCCTTTTCTGATTCTGACAACGAGCGCTTTTGTATCTTTTGCCGTTTTCTCAAGCTTTGTTTTAGCTTCCTTGAGGTCGGCTTCATAATCCGAAATAATCTGCTTCGCTTTATCTTCTTTGCCTGTCAGTTCAGCCAGCAGCTTTAAATTGTCTTTCCAGTTTGAAGAAACATGGGAAACAGGAATCGTCGTCGCGATGTTATCCAGTTTTTTCACCACTTTATCAGGAAATTTCGTTGAAGCCAGGATGACATCCGGTTTCAGCTCAAGGATTTTCTCCAGGTTCGGCTCCATTTTTTCGCCGACAGCGGTTGCTTTGTCAGTAATGCTCTTAAACAGATCCGGGAACTTTCCGGAGAAGGAAATGGCACCGGCTGGGTGAACATCCAGAAGCTTGGCATCTTCCATCGATTCCACGCTTCCCGTAATGACGATTTGTTCGGCCGGGATCTTCACCTTGTATGTATGATCGAGGTACTCGATGCTCTTCTCAGCTGACGCTGTGCTCTTGCCATCGCCGCCAGCCTTTTCTTTGCTGTTCCCGCATCCCGCTGCGCCAAGCGCGAGAAGGAGAATAAATAGAAATATTGATATTTTTCTCATCTGACTGAGACCCCCTGATTTAATTGATAACTATTATCAATTAAAATTATAGGTAAGCCTCTTCGATAACACCATGGATAATATCCGGCAATTAAAATGGATTTTTTCCGGACAGCAGCCGAACCGCCTGGCGGATGATTCGTTCATGGCTGCATGCGGAATATTCCCGCCAAGGATCAGAATTCACCTGATACACCCGGTGATGCCGCACCGCTTTCAAATCCTGCCAAGCAGCCGACTGCTGAAGCTCCCTGTAGAATGCCAGCGTCTCCGGCTCTTTAAAAATGAAAATCATAATGATATCCGGCTGATAGGCTGCGATTGTTTCGATCGACACGGCCCGGTCAGTCGGTTCTTCCAGCGACACAGCCGATTCAAAGCCAAGGTCGCCGAAAAATACATCTTGAACAGAACGGTTATGCGCCAGATAAATCTCGCGTTTATGCAAGCGCAAAAACAAAAAGCTTCGGCGTCCGCAGATCGGATAAAGCGCCTCTTTCGCGGTCTCGGTGAGACGCTGGTAAGACAGCAGCCATTTGTGAGCCTCCGCTTCTTCGTCCAAATGGGATGCGGTCAGCATAAAATGCCTCCTCCATTGTTCCTGTGAAGGCAAAAAGAAGACATCCGCGATCGACTGGAGCTGTTCCCGTTCCTCGTGAGACACGCTGTCCATGCTGATAATGAGCTCCGGGTCAGCCGATGACAATGTCCGCAGGTTTTCTTCCCACGGCTCGTGAAAGCGGTATGCGCTCAGATGGACCGGAATATCTGCCGCGTAATGCTTATAGTAATATGATGTCCACTTCGGATGCAGGGAAGCGGCGTAAGGAATGAGGTGAAGCGGTATCAGCTGTCCGATCGTGTTCTGGCCGTAGGCAGCCAGCTTTCTGCGCCTTTTTTTCATATAAACGGTCGGGGATAAGCCTGTATGCTTCTTAAACGTCCTGCTGAAATAAAATTCATCCTGATATCCGATTTGGCTTGAAATTTCCCTCAGCTTGTAGCTCGCTTTTGCCATCAGCTGCTTCGCTTTCGTCATCCGCGTCTCAGTGATAAACTCTGTCACGCTTTGACCGTACAGCTTTTTGAACGTTTCGCTGTAGTGCTTCGCGCTGATTCCGGCCATTTGCGCGAGTTGATCAAGCGTCAGGTGTGCATCTGAATGCTCCTCAATATACTCCTTTGTTTTTCCTATGGCTGATGCGGTGTTTTCGGGATGAGTCAGTTTGGCCGAATAGATATCGTACAGAAGCTGCTGCAGATCTGCTTGGCATTTCAGCTCCTGGAGCGCTGAAGATGCCGGCCATAAGGCGGAAAGTTCCTGAAGACGGGAGGCCAGATTTCCGACAGGATGGACATTCATCATCTGAAGGTCGGAAAAAGCGTCAGGGTCGGTGTCTGCTTGAAGCGTCAGGCGGCGGTCTTCATAGCAGTAGGGCTGCAGCCTGATGAGATAAACGCTGATTTCCTCTGACGAAGCTGTGATTCCGAATGTTTCATAAGGCGGAACGATATACAGCGTTTCTTTTTGGAGGGGTCTGCCTGATGCTTGTATATCGATTCTGCCTTCACCCTTCAAATGAAAGATCAAAACGAAAGAGTCTGCGAGCTGCTGTTCATCCGGAAGATCGCCGGGCTTTCTTATATGATCAATTTGCAAGAGACGATAGAAATAAGAAGATTTCATAGAAAAACCGCCTTTCTTAACCCAGTGATATTACAAAAAATAAAAATGCCCCTAAAACAATATGGTAAATTGGTTGCGGGGTGCTTGTCCGGCACAAAATACCAGTTTGCAAGGTGCATTTCACATCACTTATAGCTGATATGCTTCTTACGATTTACTATAACACAGTCACTTTTATTGTGGAATAATGTATCCAAAGAGACCATCTGCCCAATCCGCACTTTAAAATATAATAAAAAATCAATACTTATCATTTCAATATCCTTTTACCTAGTGTATAACTATAGAGAAATTACTATATTTACAGGGAAGGCGTGACTTCTTATTTTGGAAATGACAGACAGCATGAAAAAATCGCTTGATGCGATTGCAAAATGGGGAAAAATAACCGGAGTTTTTATGATTATCGCCGGAGGCATCTATGCCTTTTTCGGAATTTCTTTGCTTATCATCGGAGCCGCTCCAGGTGTGCTGATGATTTTTTCAGGAATCTATCTTCTTAAATCGGCAAACGCCGCTCAGAAAATGAGTCATGACATGCCGCAAGAACCGCATGAAGCCTTGCTTGATAACTATGTGAAGTTTATGAAATGGCAATTTTTCTACTTACTATCGAATATTGTGATCTTCATTTTATGCATAATCGTTTTTTTCTTCCTGATCTTTTTAGGTGTTCTAGCCGATTCTTACAGCGGGTATGATCCTTATTATTACGAATGATGATCAAAAGCCTGTCTCGGATCAATTTCCGAGACAGGCTTTTATTATTGAGCTTCTCCGACAACAGTGAAACGCTCATTGACATGCTCGCCTTTTTCAGCCTCGTCCACCACTGCAATGGCGTAGTCTGCATAGCTGATGTAGCTTTCTCCGGCGGTGTTTACGATTAAGTTTTCCTGACCTTTTTGATAAGAACCTGTTCGCTTTCCTTCCGGATTAAAAAATGCCGCCGGGCTGATGAACGTCCATTTCAGTCCATCTGCTTCTTTCAAATCCTGAAGGTTCTGCCCCTGATTTTTAGCCGTCGGCAAGTATTCTTTAGGAAACTCAGGCGTATCGTACAGCTGGGTTGTTTTTTCCTCATCGACATAAAGGCTGCCTGCACCGCCTACGACGATTAATCTTGTTTCAGGAACCTGCTTAAACAGTTCAATCAGCTTTCTTCCAGCTTCAACATGGAGATGCTCCTGCCCTGGGGCCGCGCCGAATGCATTGACGACAACATCCAGTCCTTTGATGTCTGCCGCTGTCAGGTTGAAAATGTCTTTTTCAATGACAGCTGCATCGCTGTTCGCCATTTTTGACGCACTTCTGACAATTGCCGTCACTTCGTGTCCTCTTTCTGATGCTTCTTTTAAAATCATGCTGCCCGCTTTACCGCTTGCACCGATAATACCGATTTTCATAATCGCTTCCTCCAATAATTTGATTATTTGTAACAAGATTTGTTACATGTTGATGATGAAACATCATCTCTTGTTTAAAAGAGATGAGTTAAGACGTCTTTAAGAGACTTGCTGGCCAATTCGTTCTCCATCGCCTGCTGAACGCTGTGAAACGTTTGATCAAGCGTTGTTTGAATTTGTCTTCCAACCGGACAGTTTGGATTCGGCTTGTCATGAATCGCAAATAATTCCTCATGCGGCTGAACCGCGCGGTAAATATCAAGCAGAGATATATCTTCGGGATCTCTTTTCAGGCTTGCCCCGGCCACTCCCGGCCGCGACGTCAGAATACCGGCTTTTTTGAGCTGGCTGATCATGCGCCTGATTACAACCGGGTTCGTATTAACGCTCCCGGCGATCATTTCCGAAGATTCCCGCGGGTTTGCGGCGATTAAAGACAATATATGAATGGCCACTGAAAGACGGGTGTTCACCATATGTTTTCACCACCGATGTAATTATTATAGTTACAGGTCACGTTTTTGTCAACTCTTATCATATCCTTAATGATCGCAAGAATAAATAAAAATTTTTTCAAACCCTCACGTCTCACTTCGGAACTTTTTCACAGTCTCTTTCGTATCTACTGATGAAAGGAGTGTTTTTCAATGAAGGAGATAACAGAAGGAAAAGCAGCTTTGGATAGCCGGCTTGAGCCGAATGAAGAGATCAGATCTATTATTCTTTGCGCTTATAACGCGAGACTGTCTGCACGTTACACTCCGTACAGAGGCGTGCTTGCCGCCACTGACAGGCGGTTCATGTTTTATTCCTCCCTGTTTGGCTCCCCTTTTCATCTTGACATCCGCTATGATGCCGTCACCTCGTTTCGCCGCGAAAAAGGGCTGGTAACAAGAGGCGATCATCTCGTCGTGATGAACAACGGGGATCGGGAAGCATTTCAATATTTTAGCGGCTGTGATCCTTTAGAGACATTCGTCGAAGCCGTTCGAAAGCTAAAGAAACTGCCTGAAGACATCATTCATTCTGAAAAACGCCGGCTCCGGGATGTGCCCGCAGCCGGCTGCTCAGTTATTAATATCGTACTTCTCTCCATACCTCAGCACTTTATAAATTGCCATTCCATCAGAAAGATGATTTTCGGAATACCTCACGGGAATCAAAGCAAAAAATACATAATAGGTTGAAAAATAAACAAATTGGTAGAAAAAAATATTTTCGGGTATGATGTCTTTGATAATCAGCAGATTGATAATAAATATAGACATTAAGTTAAACAGCGATCCGCCAGCATAAATCATCGCATTCGTGAAACGGTTATCGTATTTTAAATCCCCGTATTTGCAGAAGGAATCCATGAAGTAGACACTTCTGATTTGAACAGGGCCGATTTTCAGCAATTTTTTGCCCATCCCGATTTCAAGCGAAGATTTCCCGCCGAACAACACCGCCATGGCGCTGTGGCCCAAGACATGAAGCACCGACACGGCAGGAAAAACGATCAAGAACGACCAGAGGAATTTGACAATATCCTGCAGTCCGAACATTCAATCATCCTTTCTGTTTCAGGCAATGTTTTTTAAGAAAATTTCCGCTTTTCCCCCGTATCAAACCTGTCAATATGCAAAACAAGCAGACCTCAGCATGAAAAAAACCGCCCATCTACTCTATGGACGGCCTTCTCAGGAGCAGTCAATTATCCTCCAATATAGGACATTTCAACCTTTTTCCGCGGAACCGCTTTTGCAAGAGCGCGGTCGAGAGAATATTGGTCATCGCGATTCCGCCAGACGGTGCCGATCGCCTCCGCCAGCTCCTGATCGGTCTGCCCGCTTCTGATCAAGGTTCTTAAATCAAACCCGCTTGATGCGAAAAGACATGTGAAAAGCTCGCCTTTCGCCGATAGTCTTGCTCTGTTGCATGTGGTGCAAAAAGCATCGGATACAGAAGAGATAAAACCGATTTCTCCTGAGCCGTCCAGGTATCGGTATCGTTTTGCGACTTCTCCTTCGTAGTTCGGGTCGATCGGTTCAATCGGCATATCTTCATTGATGATCCGGATGATATCCGCTTTGGCCACCACTGACTGACGGTTCCATTCATTTGTGTTCCCGACATCCATAAACTCAATAAACCGCAAAATATGGCCTTTTTCTTTGAAATAGCGGGCCATCGGCAAAATATCCTTCTCATTGACCCCTTTCTGGACGACCATGTTGATCTTGACGCCGAGTCCGGCCTTTTTCGCCGCTTCAATTCCGGCCAGCACCTTGCTGACGGAAACGCCTCTTCCGTTGATCGATTTGAAACGCTCATCATCCAGGGAATCCAGGCTGACCGTTACACGTTTCAGCCCCGCTTTTTTCAGCTTGTCAGCGTAAACCGGCAGCAAAACGCCGTTCGTTGTCATCGCAATATCGCGAATCCCTTTGATCCCTGCAAGCTTCCCGACTAATTCCGGCATATCTTTTCTCATCAGCGGCTCTCCGCCGGTGAGACGGATTTTTTCTACCCCGAACTGATGAACAAACAGCTTGGCCAATCGTTCAAGCTCTTCAAAGGACAACAGTTCGCCTTTTGGCAAAAACGGATAATCCTGCCCAAAGATTTCTGCAGGCATGCAATACGTACATCTTAAGTTGCAGCGGTCGGTGACAGAAATTCTTAAATCCCGAAGCGGCCGGCTTTTCTGATCCAAAACTTGTTCACTGTTGGTGTTCACGCCTGTTGCCTCCTTTTATGAAAACTGAATTCGCTCGTGATGCGTGTATACATTGAATGACCGGTTTCTCGCAAAACCAATCGTCATGATATTCAGCTCCTCTGCCATCTGAATGGCCAGCTCGGTCGGCGCCGACTTGGAAATGACCGCGGAAACCCCGATTTTCGCGGCTTTAAGCAGCACTTCCGAAGAAATTCTGCCGCTGAATACGATCAGCTTATCGCGCACAGGAACCTGATGAAGCAAACAATATCCGTACAATTTATCAAGCGCATTATGCCTTCCGATATCAGATCTGACTGCAATCAGCTTGTCTGTGCTGCACAAAGCGGCATTATGAACGCCCCCCGTATGGTGAAAAAGCTTGCTGCTTTTCTGCATGTCGCGCATCAGCTTCAAACAGTTCTCTGGCGTAATGGTCACGCCGTCAATCGCTGTTTTTGCGGTTTTGACGTCCTGCTGGAAATAAAAATGCCTCCCTTTTCCGCAGCAGGAGCCGATCACCCGCTTTGTGTAATCCTTCAGCTGCAGCTTTTTTGTGCTGACAAGGTCGACATATGCGAACCCGAGGCTTTCATCTATTGTAAACCTTTTAATCTCATTTTTAAATCGGATCACCCCTTCAGATGCGAGAAATCCGATCACCAGTTCTTCCAGGCTGTCCGGCGAGCAAACAAGCGTGACAAATTCCTCGCCGTTCACCATGACAGTCAGGGGGAATTCCGTCGCCATCTGATCTTCTTGCTGCACCAGCTCTCCATTATCATAACGGAAAATTTTTCGGCTTGTTGTGATGTTTTTCCCCATGAATAACTCCGCCCCTTTGTTTCTTACTATATCTATTACTATACTCGTCTATCATGCCGTTTCACAACCGTCAGGTCAAATTTGGAAGCTTCATCTTGTTGATAGCTTGAAAACATGATATTATTTTTTAAAAGTTCAAAAAATATTCACTTTTCAAACAGACTGCCCTTCTTCGCAGCAACTTCGGAAACCGCTTTCAAACAATCGCTCCCCGGCAGCCTTCTGTCTTTATTACAGCCTTTTTCCACAGGGGGTTCTCACATGAAAAAAGCGAAAAACAGGTGGCTCATTGCTTTATGTGCTGTAGGCATTCATTTGTCAATCGGGTCGGTATACGCATGGAGCGTCTTTACAAACCCGCTCGCTGAAACCTTCGGCTGGAGCCTCAGCCAGATCAGTCTGACGTTCAGCATCGCTATTTTATTTCTCGGGCTTTCAGCCGCATTTTTGGGACACTTCGTCGAAAAACACGGCCCCAAAAAAGCAGGCATGCTCGCCGCACTTTTCTTCGGAGCTGGCGTGACGTTTTCCGGCTTCGCCGTTCAGATCGGCTCCCTTCCCCTGCTTTATTTGTTTTATGGAGTCTTCGGAGGGATCGGACTCGGCGTCGGCTATATTACACCCGTATCTTCGCTTGTTAAATGGTTTCCTGACCGCCGCGGCTTGGCCACAGGGCTTGCCATTATGGGCTTCGGATTTGCGGCTTTGATCAGCAGCCCGATCATGCAAAAGCTGATCTCAGCGGTCGGTATAGCCAACACCTTTTTTATTCTCGGCATCTGCTACTTTCTTGTGATGATGCTCTCTTCGCTTTACCTCGCCCCGCCTGAAGAAGGCTGGCAGCCTGAAGGATTTTCAACCGGAAAAAGCGGAAGAGCACAAAGCGCTGATATTTCCCAGCTGACGGCAAATGAAGCGATTAAAACGAAACGCTTTTATTATTTATGGCTGATGCTTTTTATTAATGTTACGTGCGGAATCGCCATCATATCAATCGCTTCACCGCTGGCGCAGGAAAGTGCGGGCATGTCCGCCGCCGCGGCCGCCGCGCTCGTCGGCGTTTTGGGCGCATTTAACGGTTTAGGGCGCATCGGCTGGGCCTCTGTATCTGATTACATCGGACGGCCGAATACGTATACCGTCTTTTTCGCCATACAGCTGATCGCCTTCCCGCTTTTGCCGTTCATTTCCGACAAGGCCGCCTTCTCTGTTTTGATGGCATTGATCTATACGTGCTATGGCGGAGGGTTTGCCGCAATTCCGGCTTATATCGGGGATTTGTTCGGAACAAAGCAGCTCGGTGCGATCCACGGATACATTTTAACGGCTTGGGCGGCGGCAGGGCTTGCAGGCCCGATGTTCTCTTCTTGGGTACGCGATGCAACAGGGAGCTACAGCCAAAGCCTGACGGTGTTTGCGGCACTGTTCGCCATCGCCCTGTTCATTTCGATATTCATTAGAACGGACATTAAACAGTTGCGGAAAAAAGCGGCGGTTCATGTCTCAAACTCGCTAAAAGGATGATCTGCAGTATCCGCTGGAAAGGAGAGAAGGGAATGGGAAAAACAAAGCATCAAGGTCCGATGAAGCTGAATAAAAAGCCCGCGCCAAAACTGTGGGCGTCTTGGGCGCCGATGGGACTCGGAAAGGTAAAGCCGAAGCATATCAGAGATACGATGAAAACAGCGTGGGACAATAAAGACAACCTTCCGTACGCCTACAGAATTTTGACGCAAGGCGTGTGCGACGGCTGTGCGCTCGGTGTGTCCGGACTCCGCGATCAGACGCTCACAGGCCCTCATTTATGCACGACGCGGCTGAACGTCCTGCGCTTAAATACAATGCCTGCGATCGAGGACAAATGGCTGTCCGCCGACATCGAACAGCTGCGAAAGCTGGACAGCACCGAGCTGAGAAAGCTTGGACGCATCCCCTATCCGCTGTCGAGAAAAAATGGTGAACGATCGTTCTCGAGAATTTCGTGGGATGAAGCGCTCAGCCGAATCGCGGACAAAATCAAATCGATTGATAAACGGCAGCTCGCCTTTTATTTAACAGCCAGAGGCATAACGAATGAGGTGTACTATACGGCCGCAAAAGCGGCGCGGTTTATCGGCACAAACAACATTGACAACGCCTCGCGGATCTGCCACTCGCCAAGCAAAACGGCTTTAAAAAGGTCCCTTGGCATCGGCGCCTCAAGCTGCAGCTACCGAGACTGGATCGGAACGGATGTCCTCGTCTTCTGGGGGTCTGTCGCTGCCAATAATCAGCCGGTGTCAACAAAATACATGTATGCCGCCAAAAAAGCGGGAACGAAAATCATTATGATCAATCCGTACCGGGAGCCATCGATGGAGAAATACTGGATTCCATCGATACCTGAGAGCGCCCTTTTCGGCACCAAAATCACCGATGATGTTTACCAAGTCAATATCGGCGGCGACATTGCCTTTATGAACGGGGTGATGAAGCACTGGTTTGAAATGGAGCGGGAGGCACCAGGTTCAAGCATTGACCGCGCCTTTATCGATGCACACACAAACGGGTTCACTGAGCTTAAACAGCACATCGAAAAACAAAATTGGAAGACGCTTGAAGAGTCATCCGGCATATCAAAAGAGAGAATGAAAGAATTCGCCGTCTTGCTGGCCCGGGCGAAAACCGGCGTTTTCATTTGGAGCATGGGGCTTACACAGCACCGTTTTGCGACCGACAACATTTCACAGGTGGCAAATCTCGCCCTTTTACAAGGATTCATCGGCAGAAAGCATTGCGGCGTTATGCCGATCAGAGGGCACAGCGGTGTGCAGGGCTCTGGAGAAATGGGTGCCGATCCTTTCGTCCTCCCAGGCGGTGATTTTGACGAGGAAAATGCCGCACGGATCGAGAAGGTTTGGGGCTTCCGCTTACCGACTTGGCAAGGCGATACGATCGGCCAGACGATCGAAAACATGCTGCTGCCGAGCGGAAGCGAAAGAAAAGTAAAAGTGTTTTATACAAGCGGAGGAAACTTTTTGGAGACGATGCCGAACCCTGATTTTATCAAAAAAGCATTGCAGGAAGTTGAAGTGAGAGTCCATCAGGACATCATCTTCAATACCTCTACCCTGGTCGATGCCAAAGAGGAAGTCATCATTCTCCCTGCGATGACAAGGTATGAACAGCCTGGCGGAGGAACCTCGACCAGTACGGAACGGATGGTATACTTCAGCCCCGAAATTAAAGGACCGCGCATCGGAGAAGCCCGTTCAGAATGGGAAATTTATGTAGATCTCGCCAAACGGGTCCGGCCCGAAGACAAAGAACTGATCCATTTTGACGGCGCTGCGGAAATCCGTGAAGAAATCGCTGCTGCCAACCGGAATTATGACGGGATTCAGCATTTAAAAAAACGCGGAGATGTCTTTCAATGGGGCGGCGCCTGGCTTTGTGAAGGCGGTGTTTGTCCGACGGCAGACGGCAGGGGCAACCTGATCCCTGTCGATCTTCCTGAAAACAGACAAACGGAAGGACGCTTTCTCGTTACGACAAGGCGCGGAAAACAGTTCAACTCGATGATTTATAGTGAAAAAGATCCTTTCAACGCTGCAGATCGCCGGGATGTCATGATCAATCCAAAAGATGCCGAGGAGCTTTATATTCAAGATGGAGAAGCGATCGTTCTATTCAACCGCTACGGAACTTTCCAAGGGCGGGCAAAATATGCCGGCGTACAACGCGGAAACACGGCAGTCTACTGGCCGGAAGGAAATGTGCTGATCCCTAAAGGCGTATACGAAAACCATGCCCGTATTCCGGAATACAACACGGCGGTCATGATTGAAAAGGCGGAGATTTTCCATTCGAGAAAAGATCCGCGCTATGCAGAAAAACGAATCGAAGAACTCGAAATGTCGACCGATTAGCTTAACAGTCGGGACGGCTCTGCTGCCGTCCCGTTCTCGTATGGAGTTACTGAGACAGTTTTACGCCTTCTTCTTTCCATACCTTTTTAAAATCAGAAGCTGAGTCGGCTTCAATCAATTTTCCGCCGCCGGCGTCAGCTACTTTTTTAAGCTTTGCTTTTTCTTTCACGGTTTTTACATCCAGCCCAACAATGTTGACGATCGTTTTAATGTTGGATTTGCGCAGATCTTTTGCTGCCTGAACAGGATCCCCTCCGCATGTTTCTTCACCGTCTGTCACGATGTAGACATAATTCTTCCCATCTTTATCGGCAAGATCATCTTTTACATCATAAAGAGATTTTGCAATCGGAGACCAGCCTGTAGGCTTGATTCCGCTTAAAGCGTTTTCGAATGAATTGAAAGAAAACGGCTGCAGATCATAGACGGTTTCAGTCGTACCGCAGGATACTTCTTTTCCTGAGTTTTTATTGTTGCCTTTATGTCCGAAAACATTCAGCATGACATTCGCATCGCTTGAAAGCAGGTCGGCAAAATCGGTTACGGATTCTTTGGAAATATCAAATTTTCTTTCTCCTTCAACCTTTTGTGCCATGCTGCCGCTTGCGTCAAGCACAACTGCAACATTGACATCTTTTTTGCTGTTGTCCGCATTTCCGTTTTCAGCCGCAAAAGCTGCTGCCGGCGCCAATGACAAAAGCATGGTGAACGTTGTCAACAGAGCAAACCTCTTTTTCAACTTTCTCACTTTCCTTTCCGCATTTGTTTTTTCGGACCGATCTTCCGCATGAGATCAAGTCCACCAACATCGTAAAAGAAGGCTTGATAGAAATAAATAGGCCGGATCTCCTTTTCAAATTCACAAATTCTTCATAATCCTTACGATAATCGATCGACGCATTCACTTAAGACCTATCAAAAAAGTCTGCTAAAAGGCCGATTTCATCCCAATAAAGCTACCGTTACGACAAATAACCCCTCCAAAGGACGCAGCAGGGTTCAACGCTCTGACACAATAACTTAATATTTGTAAAGTATTTTTCTTGACTTTTGACAATCTTTTCATCACAAAAGGAAAGCTGCGGAAACATGTCCACAGCTTTTTTCCAGTTTATTTAGAAAGCTCAATTGCTTCCTGAGTAAAAATTCTTTTGATGTCATTTTTAGTTTTTGCCTGGAAATATTCACCGCCGCCAGCTGCTGCGATACTGGTCAATTGTCCGTGGAAGTCTCCTTCATAATCAAAGCCGATCACGTTGACAACCGCATTGGATTTGCGCAGTTCTGTTGCGACTTTTACCGGATTGCCTCCGCATGTTTCCTCACCGTCTGTCAGCAGATAGACGACGTTTTTCCCGTTGTTGTCCAGCTGGTCAAGCGCGTTTTTTGCATCTTGCAGCGCGTTTGCGATCGGTGTCCATCCGGTCGGTCCGATGCCGTTTAAGGAATTGCGGAAGCTTTGCTCGTCATACGTTTGGAAGCCGTACACCCCTCTGATTGCATTGCAGGACTGCACTTTTCCGGAATTTTTATTGTTTCCCTCTGAACCGAAAACTCTCATGAGCACGTTTGCATTTTCAAGCTTGGAACCAAAGCTGAACGCTTCATTTTTGGCAAGCTCGTATTTTGAGACCCCGCCGATCTTTTTAGCCATGCTGCCGCTTGCATCAAGCATAATCGCAACGTTGGGCGCATCTTCGGCAACTGTTACCTCCTGTTTTTTCTCAGCTGCAAAAGCAGGCGAACCAAGACTGAGAACCATAGCGGTCAAAATGCCCAATGTCATCTTCTTCTTCATTTCTCCCTTTCCCCTTTCTGAAATAAAGTCGTTAACACATTATTATCGTAGAAGAACACCAGGGAGAAATAAATAGGGCATGTCTCCTTTTCCTCGTTATTCAATTCATCATACAACAAGTATATAAAATAGACTTTATAACCTGTGACCCCTATTGTTGATACGGCGTTTGCGGCCTTTTGACGCTGTTCAGCAAGCCCTCCGGCACATGTTTTTAGAAATATTTGTATAATAATTTAGCGTGCATCAAATTCATGGGAATGCCAAATTTCGATGATATTCAAAAAGACGCCGCCAAGAGGCAGACGTCTTTTGTTTTATTTTTTCGCCATGTATTTATTTAAAAATTCATCTGCATTGGATACGGCTGTTCCTTTGTAATAATACTTGACGATGTCTTCTGCTTTCTTGCCGTCTTTCGCCATATAATGCGCACCGTATTGGCTCATTCCCACTCCATGTCCAAATCCCCTTGTCGTGACTGTAATCTGATTCCCGTCGCGTTTCCAATCAAAGTCTGCCGATTTGAGGCCGAGCTTTTCGCGAATATCTCTTCCCTCAAGCTTCTTTCCATTGATGACGGCAGTCGCTACGCGTTTTCCCGGCGTTCTTTCGGTGATCTCTCCGATGCTGTTTGAACCGGGCAGCTTGACACCGAGCTTTTGTTCAAATTCAGCGACAGTAAACGTTTTATGGTTCAGGAATTTCGGCGATTTTGTGTCCCAGGAGCTTTTCACGCTTTGCAGGTACGGAATATCACTTGTCCAATAAGCTCCGGCATTCTCGGTGTACCCGTTGCTCGTCGAGAAGAACGAAGCATCAATAGGCTTATGCTCATAGGTTAAAATTTTGCCTTGCGTACTGGCTACAGCTTCGGTCACCTTTTTGATTTTCCAATCGTAATCCTTCTTCCACAGCCTGCGGAGCTCCTCTTTGTTTTTATACACCTGGAACATCTGCGTATCATCGACCAGCGAGCCTTTCGGCGACTGTACAGCTTGCTCTGACACCATTTGCCTCACAATGTATGTGCGGGCTGCCAGCGCTTGTGCTTTTAAAGCTTCGATATCAAAATCTGCCGGCATTTCCGAGGCAACGACACCGATGACATACTCTTCAAGCGGAATGTCTTCAACTTTCCGGTCAGCCGTTCTGTAGACCGGAATTGAAACGGGAGACTCTTTTAAGGTGACTTTCTTTTTTTCCTCGTGTTGCTGAGCGTGTTTCTCTGTTTTAATTGCCCCCGGTCCCCCGTGAAAAGGGAGGACAAGCAGTGTTGGTATGAGTAAAATCAGCGTGCAGATTCCTGCTAGTACAATTATGAGCTGTTTCAAATCAGTGCCCCCATTTCTGTTTTGTCTCTTTCATTTTATGGGCGGGGACAAGCTAATATGACTGTACTTTTTCAACTGCTGCTACGTATTTTAAAAGCAATTCTTGTGCATAATGATAGATATGGGAGGCATACTGATATAGAATACTTGAAACGCAAAAATCAGTATGCCGTATGACATACTGATTTCAGGTTGATTTATGCATTTAAATCGGATACAACTTCTTTATTTTCAATATGAACTGCTTCTTCATCGTTAACGCGCTCAATATCAGCGCCGAGACCGGCAAGTTTTTGGTGGAAGTTGACATATCCACGGTCTAAATGTTTTAATTCGGTTACGCGTGTATGACCGTCAGCAACAAGGCCAGCAAGGATAAGAGCTGCGCCGGCGCGAAGATCCGTTGCGGCAACTTCAGCGCCTTGAAGCTGCACAGGACCATTAATGATGACAGAACGGCCTTCGATTTTAATATCTCCGTTCATACGGCGGAATTCTTCCGCGTGCATGAAGCGGTTCTCAAAGACGGTTTCTGTGATCATGCTGGTTCCATTTGCGCGCATCAAAAGAGCCATCATCTGTGACTGCATATCAGTCGGGAAACCTGGATGTGGCATTGTTTTTAAATCAATAGGCTTCAATTCAGAAGGACCGATGATCCGAAGACCGTCTCCTTCTTCCAAGATTTGAACGCCCATTTCTTCCATTTTCGCAATTAAAGATGTTAAGTGCTCAGGAACCGCTCCCTTTACCAGTACGTTCCCTTCGGTAATCGCCGCGGCAACCATGAACGTTCCCGCCTCTATCCGGTCAGGAATAATCGTATGTTTTGCCCCATGAAGCGCCTTAACGCCTTCAATTTTAATGGTGCCTGTACCGGCACCCCGAATTTTACCGCCCATTGCATTGATATAGTTAGCCAGATCAACGATTTCAGGCTCTTTAGCAGCATTTTCGAGAGTTGTCGTGCCCTCAGCCAAAGCTGCAGCCATAATCAGGTTTTCAGTTGCTCCGACACTAGGGAAATCAAGGTAAATTTTCGCTCCTTGAAGGCGGCCTTCTACAGTCGCTTCAATAAAGCCGTTTCCGACCTTAATTTTTGCCCCCATTGCTTCAAAGCCTTTCAGATGCTGATCGATCGGTCTTGAACCGATTGCACATCCTCCAGGCAAAGCCACTCTCGAATGGCCTGTGCGAGCAAGAAGCGGACCCATCACCAATACGGATGCGCGCATTTTACGAACATATTCGAACGGAGCTTCCGTAGACAAAGTGCGAGATGCATCAACCGTTACTGTATTATTTTCAAAATGTACACTTGCGCCTAAATGACGTAACACTTCGTTAATCGTATATACATCGGAGAGCGTAGGCACATCACATATTACGCTTTTTTCTTCACTGGCTAATAAAGATGCAGCGATAACTGGTAAAACGGCATTTTTTGCTCCTTCAACTTTGACTGTGCCGTTTAACTTTCGACCGCCGCGGACGATGATTTTTTCCAAGGTATTCCCCTCCGCGTCCCAATTTCTCTATATTAATATTCAGTCGTGACGATTGGTGTGCCAACCGTGACGGTAAGTTTTTCGCCCATTCCCGCATTTCTAAGCGAGACTTGCAAATTCATACGGTGTTTTTCTGTCTTGATGGATTCTTTCCACTCGTTAGTGTAAGCAGAAATAGAAACGAAATTTGGTTCAATTAAATCTTCAACTGACTTTGCATCAAATTCATGTACTAGCTCATTTGCTTTTTTTTGCAAAACAACATTCATCATACCATTTAAATGGCCCTTTAGACAAGTAAAAATTGCGGTCTTTTCTCGCATTATGTCGAATGCATCCCGTTCAAACTGCTTATATGTAGCATTCCAGTTTTCCCGTGGTCCCGCGCCTTTTTGCTCATACAATAAATACGAAACAAGTCTCTGGTTTTTGTGGGTGGATACCAAATGTATTTTGGAATTGATATGATTTTTTTTGTCCTGAAAAACACCTGTCGCTTTAACTGTATCGTCGTCTTCCCGCGTTAAAGTCCATTCATATTGTCGATGCTGTTTCTTGAAATGTTTCAGTTTTGCAAAAAAATCTTTTTCACTTAGGGTAAGCTGTTTTTTTGTATGCATGGTCCACTCTTCAAGCTCGACATCATGGCGGCTCAAACCTTCCGCCAGCTGTTCAAGCGGCGTATTGCCCGCTGCTTCAAGCGATTGAAAGACATGAACAATTAAAAATAAAACCACACTAAAAATAAGGGCATTAACCGTTTGTTTTGTCTTCATTCTGCATCATCCTCTCCTACTCTCCATTGTTGACGGATCGCAGGAAAAGCATACGTGGAAAAACAAGGTCTCCGGTGATTTTGCAGAACGCGGTGTTACCCATATTCGTCCATTCCCATAAATTCTTTTTCTTTTACTCAATCATGAAAATAAATTTTGAAGCTGTCTGGAATAATAAAGATAGTCCAAGAAAAAATTGCTGACGGTGGAGCCGACGGCGATTGTAATGATGATCATTAACACCCTCGCCTGAATGACTTTTCCTTTCCTGATAAGCGGATCAATATTGACCGCCAGAAGAGCCCACCAAGTCAATGCAATAAAAAAAAGATGAACGATGATACTGACAGCAGCCTGTTGTCCGATCTCTTCCATTATTGATGACGCCTCCTTACGTTCAGCCGGTTTGGTGCTTCCGGCCAGCCTCGTCTCTTCTGCCGTAGGATAAAGGAATGTTGCTGGTCATTTCAAGTCATTTTAACAGTTTTGATGTTGCATGTTAAGTCGTTCATGATAGAACTTTTTCCCATAGATGGAGTGATCCTCTGTTGCCTGAGGGGCTTGTGTTTTAGGAGCTTACTTGAATGTCTTACGTCCTCTTTTTGGTGGAAGAGAACATAGCTTACTATTTTGTATTATAGATAGATTCATACTAAAAAGGCGAACAATTTGTGAACATTTTTCAACATTTTCAATTCTGTTTGATCTTGAATATAAAAGACCCTTCCCATCCTTAAATATGGGAAGGATCCTTATCTCTATCTCGCAACATCCAACCGGTTAATCGCGCGTTTTAAAGCAAGCTCTGCCCGAATAATGTCAACATCTGGAGTTTGCTTTTGCAAACGTTCCTCGGCACGCCGTTTTGCGGCCAAGGCGCGTTCTTTGTCAATTTGTTCAGATGTTTCCGCCGTCTGGGCCAGAATGGTGACATGGTCAGGGCGGACTTCCACTATCCCCCCGCTGACGGCAACCAGCTCAGTTTGACCGTCTTTTTTCAGACGGACTGCAGCAATTTTTAGCGGAGCAACCGTCGGAATATGGCCGGGTAAAATACCAAGCTCACCGCTCTCTGCTCTAACGCTTACCATTTCTATATCCGCATCGTATACTGGGCCGTCGGGAGTAACGATATTGACTTTTAAGGTCTTCATGCTTTTACCCTCCTAGGACCAGATTATACTTCTACACCCATTTCTTTCGCTTTTTCGACAACTTCTTCGATTCGGCCGACAAGGCGGAAAGCGTCCTCAGGAAGGTGATCATACTTACCTTCAAGGATTTCTTTGAAGCCTTTTACCGTTTCTTTGACAGGTACGTAAGAACCTTTTTGTCCTGTAAACTGTTCAGCTACGTGGAAGTTTTGCGACAGGAAGAATTGTACGCGGCGCGCACGGCTGACGACAAGCTTATCTTCGTCTGACAACTCATCCATTCCGAGCATCGCGATGATATCCTGAAGCTCTTTGTAGCGCTGCAGGATCTGCTGAACGCTGCGCGCCACTTCATAGTGCTCTTCTCCGACGATTTCAGGCGAAAGCGCACGGGAAGTGGATGCAAGCGGATCGACCGCAGGATAAATCCCCATTTCCGACAGCTTACGCTCAAGGTTCGTCGTCGCATCCAAGTGAGCGAACGTCGTAGCCGGCGCCGGGTCAGTATAGTCATCGGCAGGAACGTAGATCGCCTGAATCGATGTTACAGATCCGACATTTGTTGATGTGATCCGTTCCTGAAGCTGACCCATTTCGGTCGCAAGCGTCGGCTGATAACCAACCGCTGACGGCATGCGTCCAAGAAGTGCAGATACTTCAGATCCTGCTTGAGTGAATCGGAAGATGTTATCGATAAAGAACAATACGTCCTGGCCTTCTTTATCACGGAAATGCTCGGCCATTGTAAGTCCGGTCAAGGCAACGCGCATCCGCGCACCAGGCGGCTCGTTCATCTGACCGAAGACCATTGCCGTTTTGCCGATAACGCCGGAATCTTTCATTTCATAGTAAAGGTCGTTTCCTTCACGCGTACGCTCGCCGACACCTGCGAATACAGAGATACCGCCGTGCTCTTGAGCGATGTTGTTGATCAGCTCCTGAATCAAAACGGTTTTTCCAACTCCCGCTCCTCCGAAAAGACCGATCTTTCCGCCTTTGATATATGGAGCGAGCAAGTCGACGACTTTAATACCCGTCTCTAAGATTTCAACCTCTGTTGATAGCTGATCAAATTTTGGAGCTTCTCTGTGAATCGGATCTTTGGCAGCATCAGCCGGAAGCGGCTCATCCAAATCGATATTTTCCCCGAGTACATTAAATACGCGGCCGAGTGTTACGTTTCCGACCGGAACGGAGATCGGCTCTCCCAGGTCGATGGCTTCCATTCCGCGTGTAACACCGTCAGTTGAAGCCATTGCAATTGTACGAACTGAATCATCACCCAAGTGAAGCGCTACTTCAAGGGTAAGATCGATGTCCACTTCATTCTCGTTCTGCGCTTTATGTGTAACTTTAATCGCATTATATATTTCAGGCAAGTGACCGTCTTCAAAACGAACATCTACGACCGGCCCTAATACCTGGCTAACGCGTCCTTTTTTCATCTCTATCCCTCCTGACAAACTTTTTCTATTCTAAAGCAGCTGCACCGCCGACAATTTCCGTAATTTCCTGCGTGATGGATGCCTGACGGGCACGGTTGTATGACAGTTCAAGATCGGCGATAATCTCTTTTGCATTGTCTGTCGCATTTCTCATCGCCGTCATTCTCGCAGCATGTTCGCTCGCTTTGCTGTCAAGAAGCGCGCCAAAAATCAAGCTTTCCGCATACTGGGGAAGGAGCACTTCCAGAATCTCTTCTTCATCCGGTTCAAACTCAAATGACGTCTTTTTCTTGTTAGGCGCAATATCTGTCAAAGGCAGCAGCTTTTTCTCCGTTACCTCCTGGGAAATCGCGCTGACAAAATGGTTGTAGAACAGATACAGTTCATCAAAGGTTTCGTCAATATACATTTGCACCGTGCTGTTCGCCAAATCTTTGATTTCTGAAAACGTCACTTCGTCCCTGATCCCCGTCATTTCAGAAATGACAGGAATTCCGCGCTTTTTAAAGAAATCGCGCCCCATTCTTCCGACCGCGATGACCGCATACTCATCTTTGGATTGATGGCGTTCCTGAATCCTTTGATACGCTTTGCGGAGTACGTTTGCATTGAACGCCCCCGCCAAGCCGCGGTCAGCTGTGATGACAAGGTACCCGGTCCGCTTCACTGGGCGGCTTGACATCATCGGGTGTTTGCCGGTGTATCCGACTGCGATATCGGCAACGACTTCCTGCATTTTTTCCATATAAGGAACAAACGATTTCGCTTTGTTTTCAGCCCGGTTCAGCTTTGAAGCAGAAACCATTTCCTGGGCTTTCGTAATTTGACTCATTTTTTTATTTGAAGCAATCCTGGATTTAATATCCCGTAATGAGGCCAAAAGGTTTCACCACCTTTTTGTTTTCAAATTCCTTCGCATTGACGTGAAAAAGAGAGAAAAAGATAGCCTTTTTCTCACTTTTTATTGTTTAGTTGCTTGGCGCGAACGTACGTTTAAAGCCTTCGATTGCACCCTTCATGTCCTCATCGGCAGGAAGGTTTCCTGTCTGGGCGATTGAATCGAGCAGATCTTTATGATTTTGGTCAAGATACATAAAGAGCTCTTCTTCAAAACGTTTGATATCCTCAACAGGCACATCATCAAGGAAGCCTCTTGTCAGAGCATAGAGAATCGCAACCTGCTTTTCAACGCGAAGCGGTTTGTGCAGATCCTGTTTAAGTACTTCAACCGTACGGGCACCGCGATTCAGCTTCGCCTGTGTCGCTTTATCCAAATCTGAGCCGAATTGTGCGAATGCTTCAAGCTCACGGTATGATGCCAAATCAAGGCGCAGCGTACCGGCAACTTTCTTCATCGCTTTGATTTGCGCGGACCCGCCGACACGGGATACAGACAATCCCGGGTTGACCGCAGGACGCACGCCAGAGAAGAACAAATCAGACTGCAGGAAGATTTGTCCGTCAGTGATCGAAATGACGTTTGTCGGAATGTACGCCGAAATGTCGCCTGCTTGCGTTTCAACGAACGGAAGTGCCGTTAAAGATCCTCCGCCTTTGGCGTCGCTCAATTTTGCAGCGCGTTCAAGCAAACGGGAGTGAAGATAGAATACATCCCCAGGGAATGCTTCACGACCAGGAGGACGGCGAAGAAGCAAGGACAGTTCACGATATGCGGTAGCCTGTTTTGAAAGGTCGTCATACACAACCAGCACGTGCTTGCCGTTGTACATGAATTCCTCTCCCATCGCAACCCCTGCATACGGCGCGAGGTACAATAGAGGGGCAGGCTGTGAAGCGGAAGCCGTCACAACGATCGTATAGTCAAGGGCGCCGTGTTTGCGAAGCGTTTCGACAACGCCGCGGACTGTCGATTCTTTCTGACCGATCGCGACATAGATACAAATCATATCCTGGTCTTTCTGATTCAGAATTGTATCGATCGCAATCGACGTTTTACCCGTTTGACGGTCACCGATAATCAGCTCACGCTGGCCGCGGCCGATCGGAATTAAAGCATCGATTGATTTGATCCCCGTTTGAAGCGGCTCGTGTACGGATTTACGATCCATAACTCCAGGAGCCGGGCTTTCGATCGGACGGGTTTTGCTTGTGAGAACCGGGCCCATTCCGTCAACAGGCTGGCCGAGCGGGTTGACAACGCGGCCGAGCAGCTCTTCGCCGACAGGGACTTCCATGATCCGGCCGGTTCTTTTAACTTCGTCACCTTCACGGATGTCTTTGTAAGGTCCCAAAATAACGATACCTACATTTGATTCTTCAAGGTTCTGAGCTAAGCCCAGCACACCGTTTGAAAATTCGACAAGCTCACCTGCCATACAGTTATCAAGGCCGTGTACGCGTGCGATACCGTCACCGACCTGAATTACCGTACCTACGTCGTGAACTTCTATTTCAGACTGATAGTTTTCAATTTGCTGTTTTATGAGAGTGCTAATTTCTTCAGCTTTGATGCTCACTTAGGTTTCACCCCTTCTTTCGATTTTCGCCTGCTAATTGACGTTCTATCCGGTCAAGCTTTCCTCTTACACTGCCGTCATAAATGCGGTTCCCGATGCGGATTTTCACACCGCCGATCAGATCCGGATTCACTTCGTTTCTGACGCGCAGTGAAGCGGCGCCTGCTTCTTTTGCAAACACTTGAGAAAAAGAGGAAATTTCCTCTTCGCTGAGCGGTTTTACAGAGTATACGATCGCATCTTCCGTCCCGCGGAACCGGTTCGCCATTTTGACATATTCGTCCGCGAGATCCGGGACGATTGACGTGCGGCTGCGGTCAACGAGAAGATAAAGCGTATGTAAGACTGCAGTCGAAACGGATCCGAACGAGTCTTTTAAAATCTGCTTTTTCTTTTCAGCGGGCACTTTAGGATGACCCAGAACGGCATTGAGGTCTTTATGCTCAATAAATATCTTCTTAACGACGGTCAGCTCTTCTTCTATTTCATTGACCAGCTTGGATTCAAGGGCAATGTCAAACAGAGCGGCTGCGTAGCGTTTGGAGACAGCTGATTGGCTCATCGGCTTTCTCCTACTTCTTTAAGATAGTCTTGGATCAATTTTTCCTGGGCTTGTTCGTCCAGCTCTTTTTCGATTACTTTAGAAGCGATCATCACAGACAATGATGCAACCTGCTCGCGCAGCGCGGTGACAGCCTGGTCTCTTTCTTTGACGATCTCGCTTCTGGCTGATTCTTTCATGCGTTCTGCTTCCTGGCGCGCAGCCTTGATGATTTCATCCTTTTGCTGTTCACCCAGTTTTTTCGCGTTTTCAATCAGAGACTGGGATTCTTCGCGTGCTTCTTTCAAAAGCGCCTGCTGCTCCTCAATGAGCTTCTTCGCTTCTTCATTCTTTTTCTCGGCAGAGGAGATCTCTCCGGTAATGTAGTCTTCACGCTCTTTCATTATATTTAATAGCGGCCCTAAAGCGTATTTCTTCAAGAGCGCTAACAAAATCAGCATGGCAACAAGCTGGAACAGCATTGTTCCGGCGTTAAACCCTACTCCTGCACCCATAACCTGTGGTAAAAAAGACATCGAATACGGCAACTCCCTTCTTGCAGATTATCTCTCCGAGGCCATCGAAAAATGTTCTCCCTCTTTTTTCAGGAGGGTGATTCTTCCGGCCGTTATGACAGTTCAAGCAACCATAAAGCAATGGCGAAGGCCTCTTGCAGTGATCTTCGCCATTTACCAGTTTTATATTCGCTTTTAGCTGAAGAACGCTAAGAACGCGATAACAACAGCGATAATCGGAAGGGCCTCAACCAATGCTACCCCGATGAACATAAGGGTTCTCAATTCTTTTCCAGCCTCAGGCTGACGAGCGATTCCTTCTACTGTACGCGATACGATAAGTCCGTTACCAATACCTGCACCAAGTGCACCTAATCCAATTGCGATTGCAGCTGCTATTAAACTCATGAAAAAGTTCCTCCTTTAAATTGTTATCCTTAGCGGATATGTCTTATTTTTAGTGTTCATGACTTACTTTGTGAGACATGTAAACCATTGTTAACATCGTGAAGATGAATGCCTGGATTGTACCTACGAACAAGCTGAACGCCTGCCATACGATCATCGGCACAACCGCTCCAATGGTTCCAACCAGCCCCAGGAAAATGCTTTGAGAATAGAAGTTGGTTGCCAGTCCGGCAAGAAGGCCGAGCAGAATTTCGCCGGCGAAAATATTACCGTAAAGACGCAATCCCAATGTTAATGTGTTCGCAAATTCTTCAATGATTTTGAGCGGCACTAAATATGGAATTGGTCTGAAGAAATCTTTGGTATACTCCCCCAACCCTTTCCTTTTCACTCCGTAGTAATGAGTGAGGCCTACTACCATGACGGCGAGGGTTAAAGTAACCGCCGGATCGGCCGTAGGGGATTTCCACCATAATTCGTGGCCTACTGTTATGGAAAACGGAAGGCCGAGCATGTTGGCAACAAATATGTACATCAGCAGGGTTATGCCAAGGGCGAGAAAGTCTCTGCCGACTTTAAGATCCATTGTGCTGCCGATAATATTGCGAACAAAGTCGACAATCCACTCCATAAAGTTCTGAGCTTTCGTCGGCCGGATCGCGAGTGTTCTTGTGGTCAGCACCGCTATCAGAAAGACGATGATGCTTGTCACAGTAATCATTAGAATGCTAGTTAAATCAAAATTGAGGCCTAAGAAATTAACAATTCTAGATTCGTGATTCAAAGGGTTTTCACCTCTCTTCCATTGATGAACGTTTTAGCTGGATAAAGGAATCTATCATAATGACAGGATAAATTGTCATCAACCCCACAATGACGCCTGCCAAATGAATATATTCAGGGTATTTATAAGCAATGGCCGCCGCGATAATGGCGTTGCACAATCTGGAAGCAGTCCCGAGAGAACGGATCATTTTGCCCTTTGCCACTGCTTTATCGAAGGCCTGCATCCTTTTGGCCAGCAGCCAGAGATTGAAATAGCTGAAAACAGTGCCGGTAATCAGGCCTAAAAAAATTGCCTGATATGGCAGAAATCCATAGCCTAACACGCAGACTGCTAAAATATATAGGACATATTTTTGTTGCCTACGGAATGAAAGACTCGCATCGGTCATCAAATACGCTCCTGATGTGAAAATTTTAAATCTATCTTACGATTACGGTAAACTAGGCGGTCTGACCATTTTACAGAACGTAGTGTTCTGCTCAAGACTTCACACAGTCCGAAAATTCTTGGGCCGGTGATCTGTCTGTCGCCTGCAAATATGGGGTTTTCAAAGGATTTTAACAGAGGACTGGTCATTATGATAACCGCTATGAAAACCTTATCATAATAGCCTATTTTAGCATACAATAGCCCCCCTGAGGTGTCAATCTGTTTAAAGTTAAAAAACTATTCATAATCACAGCAGCTCTCACAAAATGTTCACAAATTCGCCTCATTTAAGACGCACACATGTTTAATTATGGTATAAAACACAAAAAAAGAAAACCCTTTTTCAGGATTTTCTTACATTATTTCGTTCCGAACATGCGGTCTCCGGCGTCGCCCAATCCGGGAACGATATATCCTTTTTCATTTAGTTTTTCATCCAGAGCGGCAATGTAAATGTCAACGTCAGGATGATGCTTCTGCACTTCGTCTACACCTTCCGGGGCAGCGATCAGACACATAAAGCGGATATTTTTTGCGCCGCGTTTTTTCAAGCTGTTCAGCGCCTCTACCGCCGAACCTCCGGTTGCCAGCATCGGATCGACGACGATGAATTCGCGTTCTTCAACATCGGATGGAAGCTTGACATAATACTCAACAGGCTTCAATGTTTCAGGATCACGGTAAAGCCCGACATGTCCGACTTTTGCAGCAGGAATCAGCTTCAAAATTCCGTCTACCATTCCAAGCCCTGCTCTCAGAATCGGAACAACCCCGAGTTTTTTTCCGGCGATGACGTTTGACTTTGCCATTTGCACAGGAGTCTCTACATTCACTTCCTCCAGCGGCAGGTCTCGCGTAATCTCAAATGCCATCAGCGTTGCAACCTCATCAACAAGCTCTCTGAATTCTTTCGTTCCGGTCTTTACGTCCCGGATGTATGTAAGCTTATGCTGTATAAGAGGGTGATCAAACACATATACCTTTCCCATATCCGTCTTCAGCTCCTTTTTTCACACACTTCTATTGATTCTACATAAAAAAACAGCTTGTTTCAACAAAAATCAGGAGACAATTTTATGAAAAAAGCCGCCCCTTTTCGGAGCGGCGCAAATATCTTAGTAATCAAGCCCGGTATACAACGGGAATCTGTTTGTCAGCGCTTCTACACGCTGTTTTGCTTCTTCAAGTTTCGCTTCGTCTTCATGGTTTTTAAGGGCAAGCGCAATGATCGCTCCCACTTCTTCGATCGCTTCCAGATCAAAGCCGCGGCTCGTCACAGCTGCTGTACCGACGCGGATTCCGCTCGTAACGAAAGGTTTTTCAGGATCATAAGGAATCGCGTTTTTGTTGACGGTGATGCCGACTTCATCAAGTACATTTTCAGCCACTTTTCCGGTAATGCCGAGAGAGCGCAGGTCGACCAGCACAAGATGGTTATCCGTTCCGCCGGATACGAGCTCGATACCCTCTTTTTTCAATGTTTCAGCCAAGCGCTTCGCATTGTTGATGACATTTTGGGCATATGTTTTGAATTCGTCCTTTAAAGCTTCGCCAAAGGAAACAGCCTTTGCAGCGATCACGTGCATTAACGGTCCGCCTTGAATTCCAGGGAAGATCGACTTGTCAATTTGTTTCGCAAACTCTTCACGGCAAAGAATCATGCCGCCGCGCGGTCCGCGAAGCGTTTTATGAGTTGTCGTCGTCACAAAGTCAGCGTAAGGAACAGGATTCGGGTGAAGACCTGCTGCTACAAGTCCGGCGATATGCGCCATGTCCACCATCACATAGGCTCCGACTTCATCAGCGATTTCGCGGAACTTTTTAAAATCGATGGTGCGCGGATATGCGCTTGCTCCGGCCACGATCAGCTTAGGCTTATGTTTGAGCGCCTTTTCACGGACATCTTCGTAATCAATATACTGCGTCTCTTTATCAACGCCGTATTCAACGAAGTTGTACTGAACACCGCTGAAGTTGACAGGGCTGCCGTGCGTTAAATGTCCGCCGTGAGCAAGGTTCATTCCCAACACAGTGTCACCGTGCTCCAAAATCGTGAAGTATACCGCCATGTTCGCTTGTGCGCCGGAATGCGGCTGAACGTTGACGTGCTCGGCGCCGAAAATCTGCTTGGCGCGGTCGCGCGCGATATCCTCTGCCACGTCTACATGCTCACAACCGCCGTAGTAGCGTTTACCAGGATATCCTTCCGCATATTTATTAGTTAAAACCGAGCCTTGAGCTTCCATAACCGCTTCGCTTACAAAGTTTTCAGAAGCGATCAGCTCAATCTTCGACTGTTGACGTTTCCGCTCATCTTGAATGGCGCTAAAAACTTGTTCATCTTGCGCAGGTAAATGTTTCATCAGCGAGATCCTCTCCTATCTGTTTCCATTTCGTTAATTATACCATCTCATTGTACACGGTTTTTCATGCAAATGTAAGAGATTATTTTTAAAATTCGTTTTTTATTATTGGAAAAACCGAATATTAAACGAATAGACAAATCATATAGTTCGATATATCATTTGTTTAAAAAATTATTCTAATAAAGAAAAAAGCCTGTCCGGCTCTTCCCCCCGCTTCTTCCGCTACTCCGCTTCATAGACGGCGCGGACGCCTCCAATCAGCTTCGGCCTTGTCCGCGCAAGCGTCACGTGCGCTTCGCCTAGCTGTTTTTGAGAGACGCGGACAGGAACGGCAACAGGCTTTAAATGCATTCCTATAAACGTGTCGCCGATGTCGATCCCCGCATCGGCCTCTATTTGTTCAACAAGAACAGGAGCCTTCATATGTTTATAGGCATATGAAGCCATCGATCCCCCCGCTTTCGGGACAGGAATGGCGAAAACAACGGGAAGACGGTATGCTTTCGCCGTTTCTTCCTCGACAACCAACGCCCTGTTTAAATGTTCGCAGCACTGAAAAGCGAGGGCGATTCCTGTTCTGTCCCTGAGCTCTTCCAGTCCTTTGTAGACCGCTTCAGCGATTTGTTCGCTTCCCGAAGTGCCGATGCGCCTTCCGGCCACCTCGCTTGTGCTGCAGCCGATGACGACGATGTGGCCTTCGCGCAAATTCGCTTGCTGATGAAATTCATCTAATATAGAACGCCATGTCTGTTCAAGATTTTTCATGATTGACGACACCCTTTATTCATGCTTGTCTTCATAATCGGCGATTTTTCCGATGCGGACGGCGTGCCGCCCGGCTGAAAACTCAGTCGTAAGCCAAACCTTTGCAATCTCTCTCGCTAAACCAGGGCCGATGACCCGTTCACCCATCGCAAGAACATTCGTGTCATTGTGCTCTCTTGTCATTTTGGCGCTGAAAACGTCGTGGACAAGGGCGCAGCGGATGCCTTTTACTTTATTGGCGGAAATGCTCATGCCGATTCCTGTTCCGCATATTAAAATGCCTCTGTCGGCTTCCCCGTTCGCCACTTTTTGCGCGACCGGAAACGCATAATCCGGGTAGTCCACAGATCCTGAACCGCATTCGCAGCCGTAATCTTCGTATTCGATGTTCAATTCGTCCATCAATGCCATAATTTCTTTTCTGATATTGATTCCGCCGTGATCTGATGCAATGATTACTTTCATTGGAATGACTCCTCCTCGTTTAATGTGCCGCCAAAAGTCTCGCAGAAACCGTTAAGCCAGCATACAGCCGTTATATACTTCTGATTGATCATGTCTATTGTACCCGCTGCCGCTTGATTTGCAAACGCTCCTTAGCCAGCTTCTATTCCTGAGATTTCTTCGCAAGCATTTCCGCCAATTTTCTCAGCAGCTGCTCCAGCTCATCTCTCGTTCTTTGATAGTCGCTGAGAGAACCGCCGAACGGGTCAATAATGTCCCCGCCATCTCCATTAACATACTCTTTCAGCGTATAGATCTTATCTTGGCTCTTTGAAAATTCATGTACTGCCAGCTGCTTGTGCTGCTCTGTCATCGTCAGAACAAGATCAGCCCATTCCACCTTCTCCTCGGAAAGCTGTGAAGATGTATGATTCAGAGCGATGTTTTTTTCAAAAAGCGCTTCGACAGCATATAAAGAAGCTTTTCCGTTTTCAGGAGCAAACAACCCGGCAGATTTGACGGAGACATCCAGATTTTTTTCGGCAGCCGCAGATTTAAAGAGCGCTTCGGCCATCGGGCTGCGGCACGTATTTCCAGTACAGACAAATAATATGTTCAATCTTGTTCACTCCTTTGTTTCATATTATAAAGGATTCAGACGGAAAATAATAAAATCCGCTCCAGAAATCAAAAAAGAGGGGATCTCCCCCTCTTTTTCTAAGTTCCATTATGTTATGCAAAACAGAAAAAAGATTTTCCCATCTTTCAATTAAATGGGCAGCAAAAGCTTCAGACCGAAGCTCAGCAAGATGGCTCCTCCGAGCGCTTCGCTGTAGGCGCCGAGCCACGTTTGAACCTTTTTTCCAAGCAGAAGGCCCGCCCAAGTTAACACCATGCTGAACAAACCGAACAGAAAGATCGTTAATATCGGTTTCGTTCCGTAGAGGCCGAGGCTGAGACCGACTGAAAAGCTGTCAAGGCTGACGCCGACGGCAAAAACGAACAAGCCGAAGCCGTGCGGAGAGATGATCTGCTCCCCGCTTTTATTAAAAGATGCGACAATCATCTGAATGCCCAGCACCAATAAAAGAGCTCCCCCAATATATCCCGCCAGCGCACCAAGCGCACCCGAAAGAAACTGTCCCGCAATCATTCCGCCAAGCGGCATGATGACATGGAACAATCCAATAATGACGCCGATTTGAAAAACCTGGTTCCTTTTCAGCTTGGCCATTCCCATTCCAAGACCGACTGAAAAGGCATCCATGCCGAGTGCAAAAGCCATCATCGAAAGCGTCAGGATTTCGCCTATTAACACATCAACATTCATGCAATTCCCCCTTGGACACGCCAGCTTTTCTAGCTTATGCACGTCCAAAGGCAGATAGAACACCCCCGCTTAGGCTACGCTTCGATTACGCGGTGGCCGGCCGCTTTCAACAGCCGGTTCATAATCGCCCGGCCCACTCCTTCCTCAGGAAAAGACTCCGCAAAAATAAAATCGAGACGTTCTTCATCAAAGCTGCGGAGAACGTCATACAAACCGGCGGCAACCGTTTCAAGTCGGTCTCTTCTGCCGCAGATGCGGACGGCATCGGCCTGATAGACATCGGCCCGTTCCTCTGTCGTAAGGACACCGACTTTCATCCCGTCTTTCTGATATTGGTCGATCAGCCGTTGAATATCCTCAACTCCCCCGTTCACAATAGCAAGAGGTGCTTCCGGTGCATAATGCGTATATTTCATCCCGGGAGACATAGGCGCCTTTTTTTCGTCGGTGAGGCCCTGGTCAATCAAGACGGGGCCGGCCGCTTCTTCGAGCTGCTCTTTTGTGACGCCGCCCGGCCTCAAAATGACCGGAATTTCACCGGTGCATGAAACAACTGTTGATTCAACCCCTACTCCTGTAGGGCCGCCGTCAACGACACCCGCAATCCGTCCATTCAAATCGTTGACGACATGCTCGGCTTTCGTCGGACTCGGTTTTCCGGACAGATTTGCGCTCGGGGCAGCCACCGGAACGCCGGCCTGTCTAATCAGCTCAAGCGCCACAGGATGATCAGGCATTCTAACCGCGACCGTGTCGAGCCCCGCCGTCACCCTTGTGGATAACACCCCGGGCTTGCACGGCAGCACAAGGGTCAGCGGCCCGGGCCAAAAACGCTTCATCAGCATTTCGGCCTGAGGCGAATCAACTTCCGCAAATTCTGCAAGCTGTTCAATTTCAGCGATGTGGACAATGAGCGGATTGTCGCTCGGCCGCCCTTTCGCTTCGTATATTTTAGCTACTGCTTCGCTGTGTTTGGCGTTTGCACCAAGACCGTAAACAGTCTCTGTCGGAAAAGCAACCGTTTCATTTTGCTGAAGCAGTCTTGCCGCCTGTGCAATTTGTGGACAGTTTGTGGACAAATCGCGTTTTACATCCACAGTCCATACTTTTGTTTTCATTAACATCAAAACTCCCTTAACAAAACACTAAAAACGTTAATAATTCATGTAAATCATGTTGAAAGTATAAAAGATGAAAGAAAAGAAAACAAGCGTTGTCCACATTTTGTGGATAACGCTTTTGAATCCGTGGATATCTCTGTGTATAAGTTAACGGCTAATTTGACGTTTTCTCCATTAAAACCGCTCCGTTTACGTTCAGTGAGTCTGAAACATGCTCGGATTCATCCAGCTCATCAGGAATTGCCGCAGCTTGTTTAAAACCGAGCACTTCAAGGAAATCCATCGATGTTCGCTTATTGGCTACTAAATAAAGGGTTTGGATTCCTCGCTTTTCGCACAATACCTGCATGCTTTGAAACAAGGAAACGATGTGGCCTTGGCTGAGCTTGTCAGACACGACAAGCGAGCGCAGCAGTCCTTTTTTGTTTTCAAATTCCTCCATTCCGAGGCAGGCGACGATTTCATCGGGAGGGTCTTCCATCATGATAAACTGGCTCTTCGCTTCCTCAAGACCCTTATGGCTTGTCCCCGCCTTTTTTAAAAATGCTTCGATCGCATTCATGTCTTTCGTTTCCGCTAACCTCAATTGGTAGAACATCTTTTCACCCCGTTTTTTAACTTCTCTATCCAATCTATGAGGGCGACAGTAAAATATACCTTTTGATTTGGAAGAATGCCGGCTATTCATTTTTCAATTTTGATTAGCAGGAACCAACGCTTTGAATGAGTATGCAAATGAACGCTGTACTGGTGATAAGACAGTTTCTCTTCTGCCGGCAATGTGATTGGCACATCAGAAAGGGGCAAAAGGTGTATATCCGAAAAGCAGTATTTCCCCTGAACCGTTTTGGAAAATTATATCATATTCAAAAGCTTCAATAACCATCATGAAAAAACAAACAGTAAAAAACCGCCCTGCACACGAAAGCAAGGCGGTCCTTTTAAGAAAAAAGCCCGGTAATCCATTCGACAAGAAAAAATTTCACTTCTTTGTCTTCTTTATCTTTATCTATGCCAGATACCGTTTCATCCGCCGCGTCTGTTTTTTCTTCCCGGCGGTCTTCTCCGGCAGCGGTTTGTTCGTCTTCAGGCGACTTTACGGCTTCCCCATTGGAAAAATCAAGAAAGCAAAGTGGCGGAAACAGGACGCACCACCAGTTGGCTCCCTCTCCCTTGCCTAATGTAATTAAAACAGCCTCATATTCTCCGGCCGGATACACCATATTGCCGTATAGCTTTGTCGGAAATGAAACACGATCAAAACGGACAGACACGGATTGCCGAACATTTTCGCGTTTCATGACATCCATGGCAACCTCTTGGATTTCAGGCAGCTTCGACCTGATGACTTGTCTCGCTTCCTCAACCGAGGTCAGGTTTTCCACCCATTTCGTAATTTGTTTATTGACCTCATCCCTGATTTTGCGTTTGACGCTCTGGTCGCTCCCGCTGTCGCTGTTTGCCAAAATCCGCAGCCGAATCGCTTCATCAGGAATCACGGCAGGCTGCCCGCCTGATGATTGGGCAGTCTCTTCCGTCGTGAGATTTGCAAGCGCTCCTATTAATAAAAGAAAAATATACATACAGGCAATGTTTGATTTCTTCATTTTCCCCACCGTTCCTCTCGTTCTTCAACCTTTTCTAGCAATATTATGGTCAAAGATGGAACGGTTTAAACGGCTGCTGAAAAAAATCCTACTAAGCTTGTAATCTCTTCCTAATAAATCTACATATCCAAATGACTCTGCTTGTTTTTTTGCAGGCCGGATAAAAAAATCACCGCGCTGATCGCCAGCAGCAAGCCCCCCAATCCGCCGAACAGCAAAAACGGGAAGACAGCGGCTGCGCTTGCATCAATCGCCCAGCCGATCAAGAATGAAAGAAGCGCTCCTCCCAGACTTGCGGACGAAATGAAGAGACTCGTGATTTCCTCTGTAAAAGGCTTTCCAGCCAACGAGGCAAGAGTGACGGCGCACGGAAAAATGCCGGCTGCCGACAGCCCGATGAAAAATACGAGGAGCAGCTGTGTTTGATGAACCGGAAACCACGCGAGAATCAAAAGCAAAACAGTCAAGGCTCCGGCGCTGAAGATCAGAAAGCCAACGGAAGTTATGCGTCCGCCAAAAATACTTGTCAATAAACGTCCGCATACCATTCCCGTCCAAAAAAACGTGACGCTGATCACGCTGATTTCTTCAGCCCCTTTTTCCAGCATCAGCGCCGGCAAAAAGTTTGCGAAATTGGTCTCGATACCCGCATACACAAAAGCGAATATGAGAAAGAGGAAAATGTTTTTTTCTTTCCTTCCGGTTTCAAATATGGCTGATACAGTCGGTTTTTCCTGATAAGCCATCTGACCGGAAGCAGTGCCGGGGGTTTTTCTGCGCAAATAAACCACCCACATACACGCGAGCACAAAAACGAAGATAAATAAAGCATACAAGGGGAAATGCCAGGCATATCGTTCCGTAAGGATATAAATAAGAAAAGGAAACAGCAGCGCGCCTAATCCGAAAAAAACCTCTAAAATATTCATCCCTTTCGCATTTTTATCTTGCGCAATCACATACGCCCCCATCGTCGTTTCTAAAGTACCCGCGCCAAAGCCGAGCAAAAATCCCATGATGACAAAAAAGATGAACATATCAAAAAGGAAAACACCTAAAAGCGTAACGAGAATAAGAAGAAGGCCAAACGTCAATACAGCCGTATGAGAGGTGCGTCTGACAAACATCGGCGCAAGCAGGACGCCGTTTAGAAAACCGGTGAATTGGAAAAAGATCAGGAAGGATAGATCATGAAGATCCCGTTGATATTCTTGAATGATGTACGGTGACAGGCTCCCCAGCAGAATATGGATAACCCCTACTAGAAAATAAAACGAACAGCCGAATAGAAATATTTTTTTCATTAGACTCACTCCTTCGTTGCAGACCATAAAACCCTTGCGGCTTGGGTGGCACAGCCGGCAAGGGTCTTTCGCAATGCTAGTTTGCTTGTTTTGAAAGGGACAGCTGCTGACCTTTATTGAAAAATTCATTTAAGTAGAACTGCGTCTTGTATCCATCTTCAAAAGTGGCAAGAGATGCAAAATTGCGATCCCGAATTCCGTTCATCCATTGGATCAGCTGAACTCTGAAGGAATCGGCCCATCCGTAAAATTCATTTTCAGGGTCTGTCAGCCACGTGTCCGGCATTGTTATCATCTGCTCCGTCAATCCGGCCCTCAGCAAAAACTGATTTTTCTGCCGTGAATGATAGTAAAATACGCCGTTTTGGCCGTTGACCTCGATGCTGAAGCCGCACTCATCCGATTTTGTGCATTTTGACGTAATCATATTGACAAACACATGATTTTCAAGCTGGCCGTATACTTCTGAATGATCATCAACATATACCTGTTTTTGTTCTTTTTCTTTGACGACCGTCATCATTTTGACTTTTAAACTGTCCAGTTTAAACGGGCTGTCGAACAAATAGAGTATGAGATCGATTAAATGCACGCCCAAATCTCCTAATGCCCCGCTCGTTTTGTTGCTTTTCGAATGATCGCGCCAAGTATATTTTTTTCTTCTCAAGGCGCTGTTTTTCTTAAAATGGACATTGATGGACAAAATATCTCCAAGTTCATTGCCGGATATCATATCTTTTAGGCGCTTAACGAATGTGAGATGGCGGTAATTGAAGCCCATGATCGGAATATAAGCGGATTGAGACGCCCTGCTTTTCATCTCCTCCGCTTCTTCCATTGAGACAGCCATCGGTTTTTCACACAATACATACTTCCCTGCAGCCATCGCTTCAAGCGCATGTTCTTTATGGCAAAAGTTCGGCGATGAAACGATGACTGCCGTCGACTGATTCAACAGCTCCTGCATACTGGTAAAGGCAGTTCCTCCGTATTCAAACGCACATTTACGAGAGGCAAGCGAGTTGATATCAAAAAACCCGGAAAGCTCGGCACCTTTGACTGTTGAAAGAGCTTTCGCATGGGCTTTTGCAATTCCTCCGGCTCCTATAATTCCGATTTTCATCTAAGGACACTCCTTATCGTTTGATATGGGCTTTTAGCACTTCTAAAATTCCAGCCGTATAGCTGCCTTCTGTCATACGGGAATGGAGCGACTTGGCTTCTGCTGTCGCATTCCCCACCAGATAACCATGTCCGGTTTTTTTAAGCATATCCACATCGTTTCCGCTGTCGCCGAAAGCAAATGAATTCTCCCTCTCTATCGCGAATTTATCCAATATAAAATCCACAATGTACGGTTTGCCTGTCCGCAAGGGGATAAAGTCCACATCATAGCTGTTTTCCGGATCGCCTGCCAAAGGGTTGCAGCGATTGATATTTACTCCTATTCCATGCTCTCTTGCAAGCCGCCTGATGGCTTCAAGCGCCCTCTTATCTATGCTCTCATCCAACGATTTATAGTAATAGTTGATTTTATAGCGGGAAAAGCCATGCTGAGTCTGAGGCACAAGCGCAATCTCATATTTTTTAGAGAGAGTCTGCTTGATTTCTTCGACCAGATCATGGGAGAAATTTGATTCTTGCAATCGGGCTTCCCAATCTTTATCAGAGACTTGGCCTTCTTCAGAGAAATAAGTGATTTCAGTGCCAAGGTCACCGGCGACAAAATGCGGAAGATATCGAAAGCCTCCCCGCTTCATTTTTGCAAGAACGGATGACAGGCTGCTCCCGGTCACCCAGCCGAGCAAAATCTTGTGATCAAGATGGTGCGAATGAATAAATGTTTCAAGGTCCATGAGCGCTTTTCTCGATTCATCGGTGATGCTGTGGGCGAAATATGTCTCATCAAAATCGCAAAATACGGCGTACTTCGGCTTGTTTGCTTGCTGCAAGGTGTGAAAAGAAAGTGTTTCATGATACGACATCAATTAAGGCCTCCATTACTTTGTCTTGTTCTTCTACGGTGAGCCCCGGATAGAGAGGAAGCTGAAGCATTTGTTTATGCACTGATTCAGTGACCGGCAGTGATGTGTGCCGATAATTGGCTTTTACAAGTGGTGTGTTTTGATGATGGGATAAAATCGGGTAGTATATATCTGTTTGGACATTATGAAATTTAAGCATCATATCTTTGACTTGGTCACGATTTCCGTTTAGTATTTTAATTGTAAACAAATGCCATACATGATCATCGGTCATTTGAGGCAATTTGATCAGACCTCTGTCTTCATACTGCTGCAAATGCGCAATATAACGATCTGCTAAATATAAGCGCTTCAGATTATTTAAAGAAAGATATTTCATCCTTGCCAGTCCAATAGCGGCTTGCAGATTATCAATCTTAGCGTTAAAGCCGTAGTCAGCCGCCTTTTTATTTTTTTGATTCAGTTCAAAGCCGTGATACATATATTCCATGCATGCGGATGCAAATGATGGATCATCCGTCACAATTGCGCCGGCTTTTCCGCAAGTGCCGAGATTTTTATACGGATTGAAGCTTAATATGGAGCAAAGGCTGTTTTTTCCCAGATCGGAAACGCCGATCGCCTGGCAGGCGTCTTCAATAATCGGGATGCCGTATTTATCAGCGGTTTTTGCAATGGCTTCCATGTCAGGCAGCTTTCCATAAAGGTGTACAGGCAAAATGCATTTCGTTTTCAAAGTGACACATGCTTCAATTTCTGAAGGATCCATGCAAAATGTAACAGGGTCAATATCGCAGAAAATCGGAGTGCCTCCAGCTGCGAGCACGGCGTTTTCCGTTGCAGCAAAGCTGTTTGCAGGCATAATGACTTCATCACCTTGTCCAACACCCGCAGCCTTCAGCGCGACAATCATGGCATCGGTTCCGCTGGATGAAGCCATGACATGCTTTTTGCTCAAAAAAGCAGCTATTTCAGCTTCAAATACGCCAACATAAGAACCGCTTGTAAATTGCCCGGTCGGCAGCACGTCTTTCACCGCATGAACCACGTCATCTACTTCTTCTTCTGTGATCAGTCGATGAAGCGGCATAAAGTCAACTCTGGAGGGCGGGGAATCCATTCTGTTCAGCAAATTGGCGGTTATGTCGAATTGATCCTGCTGCAATGTCTCTTTTAATTTTTGATTGGCCAGTGTGTCGTCTATACGGCATTCACCAGCGAGCTTTCCTTCCTTCAAATCATTCAGAAGGACAAATAGCTGTTTGCTCGTGCAAGTCATGTTTTCGTTTGCGGTTTTCATCAATTTCACCCCATTTTTATTATTTTGGGAAATTGTCATATTTCATGACATATCTTAAATGATGGAATCGATACCATAACAACTCTTTTTTTCAGGAAGTGACTTTATGCCTACGATTGACGAAATTGCAAAATTAAGTAATGTGTCAAAAACAACTGTTTCAAGAGTACTGAACGATCATCCCTATGTATCTGAAGAAAAAAGGAAGCGGGTTTTGGAAGTCATCGAAAAATTGGACTACATCCCGAACACGTCTGCACGAAAGCTCAGATCCAACAAAACGATGTTTCTCGCAGTGTCTGTCCCACACGCGGACCACCCCTTCTTCGCTCAGCTTATGAAGCATATGTCCGCTGAAGCGCTGAAACACCAATACAAAGTCATTGTGTTTCAGACGTTTTATCAAAAGCAGAATGAACTGAAAGTACTGGAGCTGCTCAAGAGGAAAGAAGTCGACGGCGTTATGCTATGCAGCCTTGAAAATGAATGGGAAGACATCAAAAAATACGTCAAATACGGTCCCGTGGTTATGGCAAATGAATTCCACGCCGAAGCGGACGTGCCGGTGATCTGCTATGACGAATTCGAAGCCGGATATAAAGGAACGGAGCTTTTTATTCAAAAAGGGCATCATTTAATGGCCTTTTGCTGTGACACGATACACAGCAAGGCCCAGATTATGAGAAAAGAAGGGTTTATGAAAGCATTGTCTGATGCAGGTTTGCGTTTCCAGGAGAAGTGGATGTTCAGCCACGCATTTACCATTCATGACGGCTTCCGCATTATGGACCAGATCCACAACATGTCCGAAAAGCCGACCGCCATTTTTACGGGAAACGACCAAGTGGCCGCAGGAATTATTAAAAGGGCCCGATATTATCAATATGAAGTGCCAAAGCAGCTTGCAGTGCTTGGATATGACAATCAATCGATCTGTGAGGTGACCGATCCGGAAATCACGACAATCGATATACCTGTTGAAGAGCTGGCTCAAAAAGCCGTATGTGCAATGGTAAACCTTCTGAATGGGGAAAGCGGCTTACAGAGGGATGTCGTGACACTGTCCCCTGCATTAAAAATAAGACAATCTGTTTAGTATATATATTAATCTTGAACTATTTTTTATTTTATTCAGATAAAAATTTTGTTAAAAAATGGTAAAGCACGCCGCCAGAACGGTCAAGGCTGCGGTTCCTATTTTCCACCGGGAATTTGAGCCGCCCCCCTTTTGTTCGACACACTTAACAATTGGAGGCGCAGTTTTCTAATGGCTAAATTTACAGCTGAGGAACTAAAGGGTAATTTGCGGGGAATGAAGGGCATAAACGGATCAAGATCAAATGAAAAGGCATGAGCCTGGTACAATACCGGAATCATGCCAGTTAAACTGTTTCATGACATTTTATTGTCTAACTTTTGGAGTCACTTTTAACTATGTTGTTCAATTACCGCGCAGACGATGCGGTCTTTTCCATTAAGATCTTTCTTCACCCGCACGTCAGCATCAGGAAAGAACCGGTGAAACATGTCTTTAACGGCATTCCCCTGAGTCCAGCCGATTTCAAACACCACCAGTGCCTGATCTGCGATGACAGATGGAATTTCCTTCATGAAACGCTTATAAAACTGCAATCCGTCAGCACCGTCCGTTAAAGCCCCGGCGGGTTCATGGAGACGGACGACATCTGACAGCGTCCTCATGTCTTCCTCGGATATATAAGGTGGATTCGAAACGATGACATCAGCTTTCTTCTGTCGCGCGATAAGCGGTTCAAGCAAATCACCGCAGAGGAAATCCACTTTCGCCCCAAGCCGGTCAGCGTTGTGTCTTGCGGTACTTAAAGCTTGTTCCGAAATATCCGTCGCCGTGACGGAAAAACGCGGGCTCTCAAGCGCAAGGGTCACTGCAATCGCCCCGCTTCCTGTACCGACATCGACAGCTTTAAGACGATCTGTCCCGTGAAAAACTCTTTCCGCTTCGGAAAGGACAGCTTCAACGACTTCCTCTGTTTCAGGACGCGGAATCAGAACGTGTTCATTTACCGAAAATTCCCTTCCGTAAAAGGACTCTTTTCCGGTGATATATTGAACAGGCACTCCTTGATGATGAAGCTCGACAGATTTTTTAAACCTCGCAAAATCAGACTCTGATATGACATCATGGAAGCTTGCCAACAGTTTGCTGCGGTCGATGTTCAGCTGATCTGTCAGCAAAATTTCCGCGGCATTCCGGTCTCTTCCCGCTTCCGTCAAATAAGAAGAAGCCCACCTGAGGGCTTCAAAAATTGTTTTCATGTTTAGCTCTCCGCCTGCTGAAGCTTGCTTGCCTGATCCTCTACAATCAGGGCGTCAATCACTTCATCAAGCTTGCCTTCAAGGATTTGGTCGAGCTTTTGGATCGTCAAGCCGATCCTGTGATCGGTAACGCGGTTTTGCGGAAAGTTATACGTGCGGATGCGCTCAGAGCGGTCTCCTGTTCCGACGGCGGATTTCCGGTTTTGATCATATTCAGCCTGAGCTTCCTGCTGAAATTTGTCGTAAATTCGCGCGCGCAGAACCTTCATCGCTTTTTCTTTGTTTTTGATCTGAGATTTCTCATCCTGGCAAGACACGACAACACCTGTCGGAAGGTGGGTCAGACGGACGGCTGACATCGTCGTATTGACGCTTTGCCCTCCCGGACCGCTCGATGCGAAGGTGTCGACGCGAATGTCTTTTTCATGTATATCGACTTCTACCTCTTCCGCTTCAGGCAGGCAGGCTACCGTTGCCGTGGATGTATGGATGCGCCCGCCGGATTCGGTCTCTGGAACGCGCTGTACGCGGTGTGCGCCGTTCTCATACTTCAGCCTTGAGTATGCGCCGTTCCCATTGATCATAAAAATGATCTCTTTATATCCGCCTGTACCTGTCATATTCGCTTCCATCACTTCTGTTTTCCAGCCTTGGAGCTCTGCGTAGCGGCTGTACATGCGGTAAAGGTTGCCGGCAAATAAAGCGGCCTCTTCTCCGCCCGCTGCGCCGCGGATTTCCATGATAACGTTTTTGTCATCATTCGGATCTTTAGGGATCAGCAATACCTTCAGCTGATCTGTGAGCGACTCGATTTCTTCCTGCAGTTCGGAAATCTCCTCTTTCACCATCTCGCGCATGTCGGAGTCAAGCTTTTCTTCAAGCATCGCTTTAGCATCGCTCAGCTGTTCCGACGCGCTACGATAACGTCTGTATACTTCAACTGTTTCCTGTAAATCAGATTGTTCTTTCGAATATTCTCTAAGCTTCTTCGGATCGTTGACAACCTCCGGATCGCTTAATAGTTCATTTAATTTTTCGTACCGGTCCTCTATCGATTTTAAACGGTCTAACACGCTATTCACCTCTGTTTGCTGTGCGTAACATTCTAATTATAGTATAGGGACTCTTCCCCGTCAAAACAACTTCGCCGTTATCGGCAGCAGCCGCGTCTTTTTGCTATACTTTTAAGAAAAAAGGAGCTTGACTCAATGCTGGAATCGATTCATCACATCGCCATCATATGCTCGGATTATGAAGCATCCAAAACATTCTATGTCGACAAGCTCGGACTTGAGATTCTGAGCGAAACGTACAGAAAGGATCGGGAATCATATAAACTGGACCTCTCATTAAACGGCCGCTATGTCATCGAACTGTTTTCTTTTCCGGATCCGCCCGCACGCCTTACCAGACCCGAAGCTGCCGGACTCCGCCATTTGGCTTTCACGGTGGCCGATCTTGACCAGACCGTCAAGGAGCTCAAGCAAAAAGGCATCACTGCTGAACCGATCCGCACCGATCCCGGGACGGGCAAGCGCTATACGTTCTTCTCCGACCCGGACGGCCTGCCTTTAGAGCTTTACGAAGCATAGCAACGGCTGCACCCTCTGGGGAAAAACCGCTTTCTTTGCCGAATCCCTTCTTCTTTTGTCTAACAGGAAGGAGGCCTTTTCATTCAGGTCGAATACCCTTTTTAATGAACAGTTACAGGTTAAAAGGAGGTATCTTATGAATACTGCTGATGCGGCAAATGAACTGGGGGTTTCAACCAAAACGGTGCAGCGTTGGGTCAAGCAGCTGCAACTGCCCGCTTCCCGAAATGAGCTTGGCCACTACTTTTTCACGGAAGACGATATCGCCATTTTAAAAGAAGTAAAAGAGCAGTTGAAAAACGGTACGCCTATGCAGGATGTCACGGTCAAACGCCCGAAAAAAACCTTCTTCATTAAGAAAAACGAAATGATTCAAACGAAAGAGCCTGCACCGCAATTGAATGAGCGGCTCGAAGAAAGGCTGCAGCGTTTTTTAGAGCATGAACAGCTTGAACGCGAGCTGCTCCAAAAGAAAATCGCCGAGCTGGAAAGAAAGCTGGAGCAAAAAGCGGACGATGTCGTCTCCTATCAGCTTCTGCAGCAAAGGCGCGAACTGGAAGAAGAACGGCAGCAGATCAAGCATCTCGAACAGAAAATCAGCCAATTGGAAAGCATGAACCGCCGGGAAAAAGATACAGCCGGCAGAAGAGAAGAAAAAAAACCAAAGAGCAAATTGAAATCGATCTTCTCTTTTTAAAGCGCAAAAAAGCTTGCAAGGCCATAAACGGCTTCTTGCAAGCTTTTTTCTTACTTATGCTGTAATTGCAATCAATATCGGCAGCGAAATAATCGACAGCACCGCACTGATCACAAACGCGGATGCCGTTTCCGCTTCCTGGCTTTCAAAGTTTGTAGCAATCATGGCCGCCACGGCAGAACCAGGGAATGCCACGAGCAGAACCGCTTTTGTCATGTCAGCGGAAGAAAGGCCGACGACCATCGCGATCACAAACATTAAAGCAGGCTGAGCAGCGACTTTTAATAAAGCGATGCTCAAAGCAGGCATACTGAATTTAATTTTGCGGATTCCGACAGTCACCCCGACTGCGAAAAGGGCGATACCTGAAGTCGTATTTCCGAGCATATCAAGCATTTTCTGCGGCAATTCAGGGATTTGCAGACCGAATAATACAAGAATGATACTTGCAAGCGGTGCAAAAGCGAGCGGTTCAGACAAACCGTGTAAAATTGATTTTCCTGTTACCTTCCAAATGCTGTCTGTCGTTTCCGTTTGTTTTTTAGAAGAACGGCCGACGGTTCCGACGATGATCGCAAGAGGATCAAGCATCGCATTTACGACAATTCCCGTAATCGCGATTGGAATCGCAACTTCCTGCATGCCGAACAGGCTGCCCAATACAGGAATGCCCATAAAGGCGAATGTCGGCTGTGCTGAGTTCAATGAGAACATTGAAGCATCTGTTAAATCGTATTTAAACAAAAATCGTAAAAGAAGCAAAATAATAACGTAAAATCCAACGATACCGATTACCAATGAAATCATAAGCGGAATCTGGCTGTAAAACTTATCTTTTGGCGTTGACAAAATGCTTGATACAAAGTGGGCCGGAAGCGCGTATTTCGTTACGAGCGTACTTACCCCTTTTGCTGATTTAGCATCATAGCTTCCAAAGTGACCCGCAAACCATCCCAGCGCAATAACAAAAAATATTGGCGCAAGGAGGATTAAAATATTTAAAAAGCTCAAGGCTGTTTCCTCCTCTATGTTGTCCCTTTCAGGGACGTATTAACGGCGGCTGATAAACGCGGTCGCCCTGTTACACAGCCGCCGACCCCATTTTTTTCAAATTTGATTGGTGCAGCCCGGTGACAAAACATCCGCACCCGGGCTGCCGTTTCTTTTATCGTTTCCTCAGAACCTAATATTAGTCTTGTTTTGCAACAATTGTTTTATACTCCGGACGCCACATGGCTTCGCGGACAGCCTTTTCGACATCTTCAGGCTGAACTTGGGCCACGCCGTCTTTAATGGCAGCTTTTACAACGTCGATCGCCACTTGAACGGATACGTCTTGCAGGTCGTCGATTTTCGGCAGAAGACCTGCACCCGGCTTTTCATGATCCACCATGTTCGCGACCGCGTTGGCAGATGCAGCAAACATGCCGTTTGTGATGACTTTCGCTTTCGCAACGATTGTACCCAGGCCTAATCCAGGGAATACAAAAGCGTTATTGGATTGTCCGATTTCGTGTTTCACGCCATTGTACTCAACAGCTTCAAACGGGCTTCCCGTCGCCACAAGCGCTTTTCCGTCCGTCCATTTGAACAAGTCTTCAGGAACAGCTTCGGCCAGATGTGTCGGATTTGACATCGGCAGAATCACAGGACGCTCAGTATGAGCCGCCATCTCTTTGATGATTTCTTCACTAAAGGCGCCGGCAACACCTGATGTACCAATCAGGATCGTAGGCTTCACTTGACGGATGACTTCCTCAAAGGAAATCTCTCCCTTTTCATTGCGTTTCCAATCTTTCACTTCTTCCGTATCGCGCAAATACGGTTCTTGGAAATCCATGATTTGATCCATGCCTGTCGTTAATAATCCTCTGTAATCGACTGTCCAGAATGCACGGTTGGCTTCTTCTTCTGAAAGCCCTTCAAGCACCATGGTGTCGCGGATTTGGTCAGCGATTCCTATACCAGCAGAACCAGGTCCGAAGATGACGACCCGGTGGTCTTTCAAAGACGTGCCGGTCTTTTTGACAGCTGCTAAAATCGCAGCCAGCGTGATAGCCCCTGTTCCTTGAATATCATCATTAAATGTTGCAATTTTATGGTTATATTTACTCATGATATTGCGGGCATTTTTATTTCCGAAATCTTCCCAGTGTAGAAGCGCGTTAGGGAAAAGCTTCAATGCTGTTTCGACATAAGCGTCGATAAATTGTTCATAGCGCTCGCCTTCTACACGCGGATGACGGTTTCCGATATAGAGCGGATCGTTTAGCAGTTTTTCATTATTCGTTCCGACATCCAGTACGACCGGGATAACGCGGCTCGGATCGATTCCCGCTGCCGCCGTATATACTGCAAGCTTACCAATCGCAATATTGATGCCTCCGACGCCCCAGTCGCCGATCCCCAAAATGCTTTCGGAATCTGTAGCGACGATCAAATCGATGTCATCAGCAGATGCCTGCAGGTTTTTAAAAGCCGTTTCGATTCCGTCCATATCATCGATTGACAAGTAAACGCCGTGCGGTCTGCGGTATTCGTGGCTGTATTCCTGAATCGCTTCGCCGACAGTAGGCGTATAGACAACCGGAAGCATTTCACGCAGGTGGTTTTGCAATAATTTATAGAAAAGCACTTCGTTTCTGTTTTGCAGATCGTTCAAATATACGTTTTGGCGAAGTCTGTCAGGTTGACGGGAAAATTGTTCGTAAGCCCGTTCTGCCTGCTGATCAAGGCTGAGAACAGTCGGCGGCAGAAGCCCTTCTAGACCGAGGTTCTTTCTTTCTTCAAGAGAAAATGCAACACCTTTATTTAGCGTTGGAATGGAAAGAACGTCTTTACCCCGCAAAGAAGTCTCCAAATGTCCTTCCTTCGTTCTTCTCATGTTGTTCACACTAATTACCTTCTTTCTTAAAATGTTAATGAAGTGAAATAAATACGGTAAACAATATAGAATATTTGCCTTTTTACACATGTAGATTTGTCAAATATGTAACGCGCGTTTTTTGACAAAAAACTGAACATTTCCTAAAACCTATTTACTTTTTACTGACTACAGTAAGTCATTTTATGCCTGCTTTTGTCAAAATTCAAGCGATGAAAATTAGTTAATTTTTTCGTATTCTTAATTAAGTTTTTTAATTACATTAATTCCCGCAAAAAGGATTCAATAAAAAAAACACTTGTTTTTACCAAGTGTTTTCGAGTGAAAATCTATATGTTTTTCCGATTTCATTTCGGGTTTCCAGGCACTTCATGATGGTGGCGGCAGCGCGCTTCATATGCTTCGGAGGCCCCAACCAAAATGACCGGATCGTCATAAGAAGCAGGTTTTCCATTGATCAGCCTCTGCGTGCGGCTGGCTGGAGATCCGCAGACAGAGCACACGGCTTGCAGCTTGGTCACCGTTTCCGCTAAAGCCATCAGATCGGGCACGACGCCGAAAGGCTCGCCCCGGAAATCCAAATCAAGGCCTGCTGCAATCACACGGTAGCCCTGATCAGCCAGAGAAGTTAACGTGCCGACAATCGTTTCGTCAAAAAACTGCACTTCATCGACGCCGATGACATCCGTTTCTTTGCTTATGTATTGAAAAATTTCTTCCGGAGATGCGATGGCATGGCACACAATGGATGTCCCATTATGCGATACAACCGATTCGCTGCTGTAGCGATTATCAATGGCTGGTTTAAACACTTTGACTTCCTGCTTCGCAAACGTCGCCCTTTTGATCCGGCGGATGAGCTCCTCTGATTTGCCCGAAAACATGCTTCCGCATATGAGTTCAAGCCAGCCGCTTTGCTTCATGATGTACATCCAACTAACTCCTCTCCAGCAATTATTGCAAGTAAAAAACAGGCAAGAAGAATCCCTGCCTGTTTATCATATCTATTATTACTTAAGACCGTATTTTTTGTTAAAGCGATCAACACGACCATCAGCAGAAGCGAATTTTTGGCGGCCAGTGTAGAACGGATGGCATTCAGAACAAATCTCAACGCGTACCTCTTCTTTTACTGAACCTGTTTCAAATTCGTTTCCACAAGCGCATTTGACTGTTGCTTTTTTGAACTCAGGATGAATTCCTGCTTTCATGTCTGTCATCTCCTTCCGCCCTGAATCCAATTCGGAAACAGAGTTATTATTCCGGGGCAAAACCTCCGGAACGCACATGATAGAATTATAACAGCGATTCGGACGTTTTGCAAACTAAAGTTTTAAATCAGCGCCTTGCAGCAGACATATTGGCTTGTTTCCATTCCTGGATCAGAATATCGAAAAACTCCTGATTCGTTTTCGTCTTTTTCATTTTTCTCATGAATTTCTCGACGAAGTCAGGCGTGTCAGACATCGTTTTCCGGATTGACCACAGACGATCAAGGTGCTCTTTCGGAACGAGAAGCTCTTCTTTACGCGTACCCGAACGGCGAATATCAATGGCAGGAAAGATTCTTCTTTCCGCAAGAGAACGGTCAAGATGAAGCTCCATGTTCCCTGTTCCTTTAAATTCCTCATAGATGACGTCATCCATCCGCGAGCCCGTGTCGACGAGAGCGGTCGCCAGGATCGTTAAGCTGCCGCCCTCTTCAATGTTGCGGGCTGCTCCAAAGAAACGCTTTGGACGGTGGAAAGCGCCGGGATCGATTCCCCCGGACAATGTTCTGCCGCTCGGCGGAATGACAAGGTTATAGGCGCGGGCAAGCCTTGTAATGCTGTCCATTAAAATGATAACGTCCTTTTTATGCTCAACAAGCCTCATTGCACGTTCCAATACAAGCTCGGCCACCTTGATATGGTTTTCAGGAACTTCGTCAAACGTTGAGCTGACAACGTCTCCTGCAACCGAACGTTCGATGTCGGTCACTTCCTCAGGTCTTTCATCGATAAGAAGCACGATCAGCTCCGCTTCCGGATGATTGGTTGTGATGCTGTTCGCGATCTCTTTCAAGAGCATGGTTTTACCCGCTTTAGGCGGAGCGACGATCAGACCGCGCTGTCCAAAGCCGACCGGCGCCATCATGTCCATGATCCGTGTTGACAGGTGATTCGGCTTCGTTTCAAGCACCATCTGGCGATCTGGATAAAGAGGCGTTAATGCCGGAAAGTGCACGCGTTCTTTTGCTGATTCAGGATCGTCGCCGTTAACCGCTTCAACGTGCAGCAGGCCGTAATACCGTTCGTTTTCTTTTGGAGGGCGGACCTTTCCGGACACTTTATCACCGTTTCTCAAATCAAAACGGCGGATTTGTGAGGCGGAAATATAGATATCCTCTGAACTAGGCGAGTAGTTGATCGGTCTGAGAAAGCCGAACCCTTCGGACTGGATGATTTCCAATACGCCTTCCATGAACAGCAGATCTTCCTGTTCGGCGTTTGCTTTCAGAATGGCAAAAATCAGTTCCTTTTTTGTCAGTTTGCTGTAATAAGAGACTTTATAATGCCTTGCAAGCTCATACAGCTCTTTTAATTTCATATTTTCCAAAGATGAAATGGATACATCTTTCACTAAGAACACCACTCTTTTCTAATCGAATAATTTACTTTGTCTCATCAATTTCACGAAAGACGATTAATGTATACTGCCGATTCGTTTTACCGGCAACGCTTCTACCCATATATATCGACGTATTGAAAAGGATTATAAGTATGAGTCGAGAAAGAAGCGAGGACTTAACAAGAGAAGATAATCGCATATCTGATAGATGCGGCAGGATTTTGGTTCTCTCTAGGAACCAGCATGTGCAGAAAATTTCGCAGCACTCTTTAGTTTTACCTCATTTTTCGTACATATTCAACTTCATTTATGATTTGACATGAAATTGATAGAGATGACCCTGTTTTGAAAAATGCCTTGACATGAAGAAGAAAAGCCGTTAGCTATTTTATCAGAGTATGAACCTTGATTCAATTCGTGAAGTGAAATACAAGGGAAAAGCGGGTCGTTTATATCCCCGCTTTTCCTTTTCCTTATGGCCGGATGACTAGGTTAGGTTTTTTCTTGAGACTGTGTCTTCCGTCCACAAACCGTACCGTACCGGATTTTGCCCTCATGACTACGCTGTGGGTCGTTCCAACAGATCCTTTGAATTGCACGCCTTTCAGGAGCTCTCCGTCTGTGACGCCAGTTGCGGCGAAAATCGCATCGTCTCCTTTGACGAGGTCTTCCATGCGGAGCACTTTGCCCGTATCAAGCCCCATCTTTTCACAGCGTCTCAGTTCTTCCTCACTTTGAGGAAGAAGCTTTCCGTGAATTTCCCCTCCGAGAGCTTTGAGTGCAACAGCCGAGAGTACGCCTTCCGGAGCGCCTCCTGAGCCGAATAAAATATCGACGCCTGTATGATCAAAAGCGGTGTTAATCGCACCGGCCACGTCCCCGTCATTGATCAGCTTGATTCTGGCGCCTGCTTCGCGAAGCTCATGGATGATTTTCTCATGCCGCGGACGGTTCAAAATCGTGGCTACAACATCTTCCACATCTTTATTCTTTGCTTTTGCCACAGCTTTCAAGTTATCAATCACAGGCGCTTCAATATCGATGCAGCCTACAGCTTCAGGACCTACAGCGATTTTATCCATATACATGTCAGGCGCATTCAGCAGGTTTCCGTGATCAGCCACCGCAATGACTGCGAGAGCGTTCCATCCGCCGCTAGCGACGATGTTCGTCCCTTCGAGAGGGTCTACTGCTACGTCTACTCGAGGGCCGTAGCCGTTGCCGAGCTTTTCTCCAATATAAAGCATCGGCGCTTCGTCCATTTCCCCTTCTCCGATTACCACCGTTCCCTTCATAGGAATGGTGTCAAACACATCCCTCATGGCGCTTGTCGCAGCGTCGTCGGCTTCGTCTTTTTTACCTCTTCCCATCCAGCGCGCTGACTTTAGCGCAGCCGCTTCTGTCACACGAACAAGTTCCATCGATAAGCTTCTTTCCATTCCTATCTAATCTCCTCTCACCCATATGAAATCGTTTTATGTTTTATCTATAACAGCATTTGTCGATCACGAGTTTTGCAGCTGTTCAATTTCCTGGTCTGTCAATTTTTCGCGCCAGACAGTGGCCCCGAGCTTTGTCAGCTTTTCTTCAAGCTGACTGTAGCCTCTGTCAAGGTGCTCCAAACCGGTGATTTCCGTGACACCTTCCGCCATTAGACCGGCAACAACGAGACATGCTCCCGCCCGAAGATCACTCGCTTTCACCTTGGCGCCCTGCAAAGGAGCTGGCCCGGTAATGATCGCCGATCTTCCTTCAACCTTCATCGACGCACCCATGCGTCTCAGCTCGTCAATATGTTTGAAGCGAGCGGAGTAAATGGTGTCAGTGACAACGCTCGTCCCGTTTGCCTTCGTTAAAAGCGATGTCATCGGCTGCTGCAGATCGGTCGGAAAGCCGGGGTATACGAGCGTTTTCAAATCGACCGGTTTCAGCTCTTTCTGTCCGCCGACCATTAAAATCTGCTCGCTGCTTTCTTCGATTCGAACCCCCATTTCGCGGAGCTTGGCGATTAACGATTCCAAATGCGTCGGAATTACATTATCAATCAGCACTTCTTGTCCCATGGAAGCAGCTGCAATCATGAAAGTGCCGGCTTCGATCCGGTCCGGAATAATCGAGTGTCTGCACCCGTGAAGCGATTCAACGCCTTCGATGCGGATGACGTCCGTACCGGCGCCTTTTATTTTTGCTCCCATGCTTGTTAAAAGAGTGGCAACATCGATAATCTCAGGTTCTTTCGCAGCGTTTTCAATTACGGTTCTGCCTTTGGCAAGCACGGCGGCAAGCATGATGTTGATCGTTGCTCCAACACTGACGACATCAAGATAAATGCGCGCGCCTTTTAATTCCTCCGCACGCAGATAGATCGCACCCTGTTCGTTTGTCACTTCGGCTCCGAGCGCCTCAAAACCTTTGATATGCTGATCAATCGGTCTCGGACCAAGGTGGCAGCCGCCTGGAAGGCCGATGACCGCTTTCTTAAAGCGTCCTAGCATCGCGCCCATTAAGTAATAAGAAGCCCGAAGCTGTTTCACTTTTCCATTCGGCAAAGGCATGCTGATCATCGGCGCAGGATCAACGACCATTTCTCCCTTTTCAAAGTGAACGTTTCCGCCGATCTCTCTCAGCAGATCGCGAAGCGTCAAAATGTCTGAAATATGGGGAAGGCCTTCAAGCGTAACCGTCGAATCAGCCAAAATCGTCGCAGGTATGAGAGCGACAGCGCTGTTTTTCGCTCCGCTTATATGTACTGTGCCATTGAGAGGATCGCCGCCAGCTATATTTAACTTTTCCATGATCGTCTCCTTCCTTAAAGAAGATAGCTAATGGAGCGCTTCATAATGAGATTTCCTTCAAACTCAAAATAAATGGTTCATTTCAAAATCTATCCAATTAAAAGAGAAAGAATACAACACATTTCAAATTTATCGGGAAGAAAAGTAGCGAAGCAGACTGCGGCAAGGTTCTCTTCTGCAAAACATTCATTTCTCTTTGTAAGACAAAATGGTGACAAACGGAGGGAGCCCCTCCACTTGCCACCCACATGAAGCAATTATTTATTCCAGTCAGCCAAAAACTGTTCGATCCCTTTATCAGTAAGCGGGTGCTTTGTAAGCTGGTGAATGACTTTGAGAGGCATCGTGCCGATATGAGCTCCCCTGAGCGCGGCCTCAGTCACATGCTGCGCATGGCGGATGGACGCGGCGATGATTTGCGTGTCCAAACCGTGCACATCGAAAATTTGTTTAATTTCACTGATCAAGTCGAGGCCGTTGTGGCCGATATCGTCAAGGCGTCCCAGGAACGGGGAAACATACGTAGCTCCTGCTCTTGCGGCAAGAAGCGCCTGATTTGCGCTGAAGATCAGTGTGACGTTCGTTTTAATTCCGAGATCGGTTAATGCTTTAACAGCTTTCAGGCCGTCAGGCGTCATCGGAATTTTCACCGTAATATTCGGCGCGATTTTCGCAAGCTCTTTTCCTTCTTCAATCATCTCTTCAGCCTTCAGAGAAATAACCTCGGCGCTGACTGACCCAGAAACCACTTCGGTAATTTCACGCAGACGGTCATGAAACGAAATGTTTTCTTTTGCTACTAAACTAGGATTTGTCGTAACTCCCGCAAGCACGCCGAGAGCGTGCGCCTCTTTAATTTCGTCTAAATTTGCAGTATCAATAAAAAACAGCATATTGATAAAACCTCCTGTCATGAAAATGTCTGAACTGTGGAACTTGTTTGCGCTTTCCGGATGATATGGATAAAACCGCCTGTCGCTATCAGGCGGCTTTTTTGACTGAACGGGAAGCAAAAGAGCCTCATGCCGTCACATGGCATGTGTTAACAGCACTTCCCTCTAAAACACCAGAAAAACATCCTGTTTCCCCGGCTTTGCGGGAAAACAGATGCTTTTCCAATCGTCATTATGCTTTGTTTGAAGAACCAAATTCGCGCATTTTGCCGATAACTGTTTCTTTGATAGCTTCGCGTGCAGGTCCGAGGTATTTGCGCGGATCATACTCTTCAGGCTTCGCAGCCAGCGTTTCGCGAACAGCTTTCGCGGAAGCGATTTGGTTTTCAGTGTTGACGTTGATTTTTGCCGTACCTAAAGAAATAGCTTTCTTAATGTCGGCAGTCGGAATGCCTGTACCGCCGTGAAGTACGAGCGGAAGACCAGTTGTATTTCCGATTTCTTCCATTTCTTTAAATCCAAGGTTTGGTTCGCCTTTGTAAGGACCGTGAACAGAACCTAATGCAGGAGCAAGGCAGTCGATTCCTGTGCGCTCAACAAGCTCTTGGCACTCTTTAGGATCCGCGTAGATGACGCCATCTGCAATTACGTCGTCTTCCTGTCCGCCTACAGTTCCAAGCTCAGCTTCAACTGATACGCCGTGGAAATGAGCGAGCTCAACAACTTTTGAAGTCGTCGCAACGTTTTCCTCGAAAGGATGGTGAGAAGCGTCGATCATAACGGAAGTGAATCCCGCATGAATCGCTTTTGCACAAGATTCAAAGCTTGAACCGTGGTCTAAGTGAATCGCAACAGGCACTGTTACGTTGTATTCTTCCATCAGCGCTTTAACCATTGCAACAACGGTTTTAAAACCGCCCATATAGCGTCCCGCACCTTCTGATACACCGAGGATAACAGGAGATTTCTCTTCTTCAGCGGCTTGTAAAATCGCTTGAGTGAACTCAAGGTTATTTAAGTTAAATTGTCCGACAGCATATCCGTTTTCTTTTGCTTTATTCAACATTTCCGTCATTGATACTAAAGGCATGTCGAAAGTCCTCCTTATGTAGCCTGATTTGCTTTTGCGAAAAAAGCCTCCACACCTACCTAGCATGACCAGAAAAATCCGCCATATGTAAAATGTTTTGTTTTTTAAAAAACGTTAGACAGCTTTTCTCTACTTATATAGAATAACAATTAATCAACAAATCGGCAACATTGTGACTGTGACAACATCAAAAACTTTTCCGCTATCCGTTGGACTTTATGGGCAGATACGTTTTGACGGCATCGCGGATTTCGTCGATGTCAAAAGGCTTAGCAAAGTGTGTCAGGGCTCCGAGCTCCTTCGATTCCTGGATCATGTCGAGCTCTCCGTAGGCCGTCATGATGATGACGCGGATCCCCTCGTCTATGATCTTCATTCTTTTTAAAATTTCAATTCCGTCCATTCCGGGGATTTTCATATCGAGCAGAACGAGGTCGGGGCGCTGGTTTTTCACAATGTCAAGCGCTTGAATCCCGTTTGCGGCCTGGAAGGTTTTGTACCCTTCTTTATTGAAAACTTCATTCAGCAGAACCCGAATCCCGTACTGGTCGTCTACGATTAAAATCTTCTCATTCATGATTTACACCTCTATATTTATAATTTTCGCCAAAATTAAGCAGTAGTTTATCTATTCTGTTTTGTTTTTCTCTTTTCCTTTAATTAAAATATTTAAGTTTGCGACATATTTAGAGGATTTTTCCCATTATTCTCTTTTGTTATATAATGATAGTCAGTAAAAAAGGAGGAGTCACCTTGCTTAAAATTTTCACCACTCAATTGACGGGAATCTTCAACCGGATTCAAGAGGGCGAGGCCCAATCGATAGAGGACGGCGCCCGCTTGTTGGCTCAGGCGGTCATCAGTGATCATTCGGTTTATGTATACGGAAAAAATGAATTGGAAGGCATTTTGAAAGAAGCGATGTACAGTTCTGAACCGTTCCCCTCAGTCAAACCGCTGCAGAAGGACGAAGAAAACTGGCCCGATTTTGAAATGACGGACAAAGTGCTGATGTTCTGCGCCGGTTCAGCGGATGACGAAGAACTGAAAATGGCGGAAAAACTGTATGAAAAAGGAATCGGACTTGTTGTCGTCTCCCCTTCGGGAAAAGACGGCGTCCCGATCGCATCCTTCGCCGATGTCCATATCGATTCAAAGCTGAGAATGCCGCTTCTTCCCGATGAAGACGGAACAAGGTACGGATTTCCGTCCCTGATGGTCAGCCTCTATATTTATCATGCCCTATCCTTTACATTAAAGGAAATCCTCCAGGAATACCAATAAAACAGGGTTGCCTAAAGGAAATTAGTGACGTGAGGCCGGCCTAATGAATATAGTACCAGTTCGGGCCGCCATTATCATCAGAAAGAGCCCAAAAAAGCCCGCCGGCGTGATGAACTGACCCGTTAAAATGAGACTTAGAAAAAACACCTATGCTGCCTGTCCCCTGTATTCCAGTGGGGACAGGTAGTTTAATTTTGCCTGAATTCGTACATGATTATATCGATACATGTATTGATTTACAATTTGTACTACTTTAGAATTGGATATAGATGCTCTACTTTGAGCGTTAAATCCTTCCGACTTTAGCGAGGAGTGAAAGGATTCAATGACGGCATTATCATGGCAGTTTCCTTTTCGAGACATGCTTGTGGTAATGCCTTTTTCTTTGGCCAAATTCTGATATGCATGTGAAGTATAGACAGATCCCTGGTCGCTATGAAGAAGTAACCCTACTGGTTTACGTAATTCTACAGCTTCCCTCAATGTGTCTAATACTAGGTTAATATCTTGGCTCGTACCTATTTTGTAAGCCACTATTTCGTTGTTATATAAGTCCATAATCGTTGATAAATATAACATAGTCGAGCCATAAGGTAAGTAGGTAATGTCGGTTACCCATTTTTCATTTAATCGGCTTGCTTTAAAATTACGATTGAGAGTGTTCGGCACAATAATATTACTCTCACCACAAATGTACTTTTGTCGCTTCTTCTTAACTTGACACTGAATCTCAAACTTTTGCATAATTTTTTGTACAGTTTTGCGGTTTACATTTATCCCATACTTTCTGTTTAAGATGGATTTAATTTTACGATGACCATAGTGATAGAAGTTTTTCTTACACAGCTTGATTACTAGCTCTTCTAATGAAGTTAGCTCAACTTTTTTATACTTCTTTTTCCAACGGTAATATGTTGACTTAGGTATGCCTAATACTCCAAGAATATCAATTATTTTAAAAGTGGCTGAGAGTTCTTCTACAACTTGGACAATGACTCGTGGCTCCAACTCCTTTCGATCTCCTGGTACTTTTTTATAATTGCCAATTGAGCCTCTAGCTGTTTATTCTTTAGTTTTAATTCTTCTAGCTCACTCATTTCCTCCGATTCTTTACCGTAGGAATATTGTTTTCCAACTTGTTGCGAAAATCGATAGGTTTGGCCTGTTTTGTACCATCGCATCCATGTTTTAATTTGAGTCTTATTTTTTATCCCCAGTTGTTCCATTATTTCTTTGTTTGTCATTCCAGCTTGTTTCATTTTAATTACTTCCCATTTTACTTCTTCTGCGTAATGTACTCTTGTGCCCATAGAAAAACACCCTCCTAAGAATCATATTGTATTAATACGATTCAGGGGGTGTTTTTTCCTTGTCTCATTTATTTGGGTCTCTCCATGATTTGCCGGCAGGCTTTTTCTTTTTTACAGCTTTTCCGAAGTCTTTAGCGAAGCATGTACGAAGTCTCTGAACAGAGCCTGAGGTCTTGTCGGTCTTGACGTAAATTCAGGATGGAACTGAGACGCGACAAACCATGGATGGTCTTTAAGCTCGATAATTTCTACGAGACGGCCGTCAGGGCTTGTCCCGGAAAATACAAAACCGGCTTCTTCCATCTGCTGTCTGAACTCATTGTTGAATTCGTAGCGGTGGCGGTGGCGTTCATACACCACTTCATTTTCATATGCCTGATATGCTTTCGATCCTTCTTGAAGCTTGCACGGATAAAGTCCGAGGCGCAGTGTTCCGCCGAGGTCTTCAATGTCCTTTTGTTCAGGGAGAAGGTCGATAATCGGATACGGTGTAGACGGATCGATTTCGGCTGAGTGCGCTCCTTCAAGGCCGAGCACGTTTCTCGCGTATTCAATCGATGCCACCTGCATTCCGAGGCAAATGCCGAAGAACGGAATCTTTTGTTCGCGGGCATATTTGACTGTCGTGATTTTCCCTTCAACACCGCGGTCTCCGAATCCGCCCGGAACAAGAATACCGTCCGCATTTTGAACAAGATCGGCAACGTTGTCTTCCGTCACTTCTTCCGCATTGATCCATTTAACTTGAATGTCTGCATCAAACGCATAACCCGCATGGCGAAGCGATTCTACAACTGAAATGTAAGCATCCGGGAGCTCAACGTATTTACCGACCAAAGCGATTGTTACCGTTTTGGACAGATTTTTCACCTTTTTGACGAGTTCTTTCCACTCTTCCATATCGGCTTCTCTGCAATCCAGCTTCAAGTGGCTGCAAACCAGGCTGTCCAGGCCTTGTTTTTGAAGGTCGAGAGGAATGGAGTAGAGCGTATCCGCATCTCCAGCCTCGATGACGGCTTTAGGATCAATGTCGCAGAAGAGCGCGATTTTATCTTTCATGTCCTGAGAAATCGGCATTTCTGTTCTCACGACGATGACATTTGGCTGAATGCCGAGGCTGCGCAGTTCTTTTACGCTGTGCTGAGTCGGCTTTGTTTTCATTTCTCCCGCCGCTTTAAGATATGGAACAAGCGTACAATGGATGTACATCACATTGTCGCGGCCGACATCGCTCTTGATCTGGCGGATCGCTTCAAGAAACGGCAGCGATTCGATGTCACCGACGGTTCCGCCGATTTCAGTGATTACGACATCAGCGTGCGTTTCTTTTCCGGCGCGGAATACACGGTCTTTAATTTCATTTGTGATATGAGGTATTACCTGTACGGTTCCGCCTAAATAATCGCCTCTGCGCTCTTTTTTCAGCACCGTGGAATAGATTTTTCCTGTTGTCACGTTGCTGTATTTATTTAAATTGATGTCGATAAAGCGCTCATAATGGCCGAGGTCAAGATCCGTTTCCGCACCGTCGTCGGTTACAAACACTTCACCGTGCTGATACGGGCTCATCGTACCCGGGTCTACGTTGATATACGGGTCAAATTTTTGAATGGTGACATTCAAACCTCTGTTCTTCAGCAGGCGGCCGAGCGAAGACGCCGTAATTCCTTTTCCAAGCGAGGATACAACTCCTCCGGTTACAAAGATATATTTTGTCATTTCTGTACCCCTCTCTTCGATTAACGCTTATTTCTTAAAATGCTCTTTTTATGAAAAATCATTTAGATCTTTTCTAAATGATTTAAATGATTAGGAGGCGGAAAAACAAGAAAGCTCCCTTTCAATTTCTTGAAAGGGAGCTGATAGTCCGTATCACTCGAATCTCTTCGTTTTGAAGAGCCCAAAATACATACTACCTAGTTCGCCTGTGAAAGTCAAGATCGATTTAAACATGAATTCCGTTCAGAAGGCAATTACTCTTCGTCTTCCTCTTCATCAAAATCTTCATCATCATCCAGGATCTCGTCTTCAAGATCATCCAGCTCATCATCGTCGGCTTCATCGATTTCATCGAATTCATCGGCGTCAATGTCCAAATCTTCTTCGACATCGTCAAGAAGAATATCATCCTCGTCGATTTCTTCGAATTCGTCAAGATCAAGATCTTCTTCAACCGCTTTTTTCGCTTTTTTCTTTTTCGCTTTTACAGTCGGCTGGGTTTCTTCATCAAGCTGATCATACGGATACCAGCTGCGCAGGCCCCACGTTTGGTCTGACAGCGCCAAAAAGCGTCCGTCGATATTTAAATCTGTGTAGAACTGGGCGATGCGGTCTTCCAGCTCTTCTTTCCCCATTCCAAGCAAGGAAGCCACTTGATCTGTTAGCTCCTGGAATGTAATCGGTTTTTTGTGTTCCGAGAAAATTTCGTATGCGATTTCAACTAAAGCCATTTCCTTTAGCTGCTCCTCTGAGTATTGTTTCAAACTCATCGCCAGACACTCCCTTTCTATCTTCATGTATGTATCTACTATCTCTGTCATAGAAAATAAGCATGTAATCCCTGTCTTTACGACAAACCATACCTCTCATTATAAACAAAAGAAATCACTTTATGCCACCTTTATTCCCGTTAATTCAATAATTTTTGCCGGTTGCATTGGAAATCGGCGGCAAGCGGGATTGAAACATAGAACAGCCGGGAGCGTCCGGCCCCTTCAAAACAAAAAAACTGCGCCGGCAGCCTGTCCGCCGGCGGCAGATCAAGCCGGGCCAGACGGCGATTTTCCACCCTTATTTCATCAGCATTCTCGAAATGACGAGCTTCTGAATTTCCTGCGTACCTTCATAGATCTGTGTGATTTTTGCATCGCGCATAAAGCGCTCGACCGGATAATCCTTTGTGTAGCCGTACCCGCCGAATATTTGCACGGCCTCCGTCGTCACTTTCATGGCCGTATCCCCTGCGTAAAGCTTTGACATGGCAGAAGCCTTTCCATAAGGCAGTCCTTCTGATTCCAGCCATGCCGCCTGGTAGGTTAAAAGCCTTGAAGCTTCAATCTCCGTCGCCATATCAGCCAGTTTAAAAGCGATGCCCTGCTGCTCGGCGATCGGCCTGCCGAATTGCTTCCGCTCTTTCGCATACGCCTTCGCCGCCTCAAATGCGCCCTGGGCAATCCCGACGGCTTGAGCGGCAATTCCGTTTCTGCCTCCATCGAGCGTCTTCATCGCGATTTTAAAGCCTTCACCTTCCCCGCCAAGGCGGTTTTTTAAAGGCACGCGGCAGTCCTGAAAGATGATTTCGGTTGTCGGTGATGAACGGATGCCCAGTTTCCTCTCTTTTTTTCCGACAGAAAAGCCGGGGAAGTCCTTTTCAACGATAAAGGCGGTTGTGCCTTTGTGTTTCTGTTCCGGGGCAAGGTTGGCAAACACGATGTAGAAGTCCGCGATTCCGCCGTTTGTGATAAAGATCTTCGTCCCGTTCAAAATATATTCATCGCCTTTTTTTTCTGCGGTCGTTTTCATGCCGCCGGCATCGGAGCCTGAACCGGGCTCCGTCAATCCGTAGGCTCCTATCTTTTCGCCGCGGGCCATCGGCTTTAAATATTCCTGTTTCTGTTCTTCTGTTCCAAATGCATAAATCGGCCAGCCCGCAAGCGATGTATGGGCAGACAAGGTGACACCCGTTGAGGCGCAGACTTTCGAAAGCTCTTCAACCGCGATGACGTAGGCGAGATAGTCGCTGCCGATTCCCCCGTATTCCTCTGGCCACGGTATACCCGTGAGCCCCAATTCCGCCATTTTTGCAAACAGTTCCATGTCAAACCGCTCTTCCTCATCCCGCTCTTTCGCAGTCGGCTCCACCTCGTGATGGGCAAAGTCGCGCACCATCTTCTGTATCATTTGGTGCTCTTCACTCAGCTTAAAGATCATCCTTTTTCCCCCTTTGACACCTTATAAATGTTTACCGATGACGATCCGCTGGATCTCGCTCGTGCCCTCATAAATTTCACACACTTTCGCATCCCTGAAATATCGTTCAGCGCTGAAATCCTTTGTGTATCCGAAATCTCCGAGCAGCTGCACGGCCTCTCCGGCGACATACATCGCCGTTTCCGAAGCGAACAATTTGGCCATTGAAGCAGCTTTCCCCGTCTGCATGCCTTGCTGTTTCAACGAGGCGGCCTGGTAGACGAGAAGCCTGGCCGCCTCTGTCCTCGCCGCCATGTCGGCCAGCTTAAAGGCAAGCGCTTGGCCGTTCTTATACAGCTCTCCGTCCGGATACCGTTTTTTTAGAAATTGAACGGCTTCAGAAAGCGCTCCCTCGGCGATACCCAGAGCCTGCGCCGCAATTCCGATCCGGCCGGTATCCAGGTTGGACAGGGCAATTTTGAATCCCATTCCTTCCTCCCCCAGCAGCTGCCGGGCGGGAATGACAGCGTTATCAAAATTTAAAGTGACCGTTAGCGAACCGTGGAGCCCCATTTTCTCTTCATTTTTTCCGATGAAAAAGCCCGGCGTGCCCTTCTCCACGATAAAAGCGGAAATGCCTCCCGTTCCCGCCTCCGGATCGGTTGAAGCGAAAACAAGATAAATGTCCGCGGCTCCGCCGTTTGTAATAAAAACTTTCGTTCCGTTCAGCACATAGGTATCGCCGCGCTTTTCGGCCCTAGTTTTTAGACTGCCCGCATCGGAACCGGCACTCGGTTCGGTTAAACAAAAAGCTCCCAAGTACTGCCCTGCTGCCAGCTTTTTAACGTAGTGCTCTTTTTGCCGCTCATTACCGTTTAAAAGAATGGGAATGGTGACAATTGACGTGTGTACAGATAGAACCGCACCAAGAACGGCGCTTTTCTTTGACAGCTCATGTATGGTCATCATATAGGTGATAAAGTCATGACCGGCCCCGTTGTACTTAGCCGGTATCGGAAGCCCCATCCAGCCGCGCTCCGCCATTTTCTTCAAAAGAGAGGTTGGAAAACGGCCTTTTTCCATTTCAGGTACAAAAGGAGCGACCTCCTGTTTGACAAAATCCCTTACAACCTTCTGCATGCGGGTCTGCTCTTCTGTAAACTGAAAATTCAAGCTCACCCCTCCTTATGTCGGCTGCTTTTCATACGTATAAAACCCTCTGCCCGTTTTCTTTCCGAGTCGTCCTGCGCTGACATATTGTTTAAGGAGCGGACAAGGCCTGTACTTATCGTCGCCAAAGCCTTCATGCAGCGTCTCCATAATATACAGACACGTATCCAGACCGATCAGATCGGCGAGAGCCAACGGGCCCATCGGATGGTTCATGCCAAGCTTCATGATTCCGTCTATGCTTTCTTTCTCGGCGATGCCTTCATAAAGTGCAAAAACCGCCTCATTAATCATCGGCATTAAGATGCGGTTGGAGATAAATCCCGGGAAATCCCGCACCTCTATCGGAACCTTGTTCATCCGCTCCGCCGCAGCCACGACGGTTTCATATGTTTCGCCGCTCGTCTCAAGCCCCCTGATGACTTCGACAAGCTGCATGACGGGAACCGGGTTCATAAAATGCATGCCGATGACGTTTTGAGGTTTTTTTGTGACGGCAGCAAGTTCCGTAATCGACAGGGACGATGTATTTGATGCCAATATCGCTGAGTCTTCGGTCACTTCATCAAGCCGCGTGAAAATGTCTTTTTTTACGTCCATTTGTTCAACAGCCGCTTCAATGATGAGAAAAGCTTCCCGCGCTTCGTCGAGCGCAGCCGACGGAGAAAGGCGCTGGTAGATTTGCTTCACATCTTCATGCGGCAGCTTGCCTTTTTCCGCCTGTCTGAAAAGCTGGCCGGAAATGCGCTTCATTCCTTTTTCAATTTGTTCAGGTGATACGTCATACATGTAAACATTGTATCCGGCCTGGGCAGAGACCTGAGCGATCCCGGACCCCATCTGGCCGGCTCCGATGACCATGATCGTGTCTTTTTTCATCTGAAATCCCCCTTTTTATACCTCGATCATCACGGCGTCTCCCTGGCCGCCGCCGCTGCAAATGGCAGCAATCCCTATACCGCCGCCGCGCCGTTTTAATTCGTACATAAGCGTTAAAATGATTCTTGCTCCGCTCGCGCCGATCGGATGGCCGATCGCAATGGCGCCGCCGTTGACATTGACCTTCTCCATGTCAAGACCCGCGATCTTTCCGCTTGCCAAAGCAACCGCAGCGAAAGCTTCATTGATTTCAAACAGTTTGATATCAGAAAGCTCAGCTCCCGTTTTGTTAAGCAGTTCTCTGATGACAAGCCCGGGGGTTTTCGGAAAGTCTTTTGCTTCGACTGCAATTGATGTGTGCGCTTTAATGACGGCCGGCGCCTTCACATTGAGTTCCTTTGCCTTGTCTTCATTCATCACGATAAGTGAGCATGCCCCATCATTTACCCCCGGCGCGTTTCCCGCCGTAATTGTCCCATTATGGTCAAAAACCGGGGCAAGCTTTGACAGCCTTTCCATTGACGTGTCGCGCCGCGGTGCTTCATCTTGATCGACCGTTAATTCGCCGCCCCGCTTCTCTTGGATGCTGACCGGGACGATCTCTTCTCCTAGCGCGCCTGAATCCGCAGCGTGTACGGCTCGCATGTGGCTCCTGAGCGCCCACCGATCCTGCTCTTCCCTAGCAATCTCCAACTCTTTCGCAGCGGCATTTCCGTAGGAGCCCATGTGAACGCCCGTAAATGAGCATGTCAGCCCGTCTGCGATCATCAAATCTTTAACCGCCCCGTCTCCCATCCTCAGCCCCCACCTCGCTTTTTGAAGCAAATAAGGGGCGTTTGACATCGATTCCATACCTCCGGCGGCAATGACCTCCGCATCACCGGCCCTGATGATCTGATCCGCCATTGTGACGCTTCTTAAACCTGAAGCGCACACTTTATTAATCGTTTCCGTTTTGACGTCCCACGGGAGTCCCGCAAAACGCGCGGCCTGCCTCGACGGCAGCTGCCCCTGTCCGCCTTGAAGTACGGAGCCCATGATGACTTCATCGACATCCTCAGGATTTACACCGGAACGTTTTAATGCCTCTTTTACGGCGATTCCGCCGAGCTCCGCAGCCGTCTTTGACTGAAGCGCGCCCCCGAGTTTTCCAAAAGGCGTGCGTGCGCCGCCTGCAATAACTGATCTCGCCACCTGACATCCTCTCCCCTTATCATGATTTGTACATACCGAAGATAAAAGAAGGCGGAGATCCGGCTCACACCTTCTTTATTTAAAACCTGAAATCCGTCTATGAGGCATGTTCTTTTTGCTCTGACCCGAATACGGCGCGTTCAAGCAGCTCCGCTACATCATACGTGCCGACCTGATCCTCCAATTCCTTGGCTTTTGTTCCGTCGCCGAGCATCGTCAAACAGTAAGGACAGCCCGAGCTGATGACAGAAGGTGATGTGCTGAGCGCCTGCTCCGTTCTGGCAACGTTGATCCTCGCGCCCGCCTCTTCCTCCATCCACATGAGGCCGCCCCCCGCTCCGCAGCACATTCCGTTTTCACGGCTGCGCTCCATTTCCGCTAAACGGATGCCCGGAATGGAGCGGAGAATAGCGCGCGGCGGATCGTAAACCTCGTTGTAGCGGCCCAAATAGCATGAATCATGAAAGGTGACGGTTTCGTGAACCGGAAACTCAGGTTTCAGCTTTCCTTCTTCAATGAGGGCAGCAAGAATTTCTGTATGATGATAAACTTCCGCTTTCAGACCAAAATCAGGATATTCATTTTTGAAAATATTGTATGCATGCGGGTCGATAGTTACAATTTTTTGAACATCATTTTTTTCAAATTCCTCAATGTTTTTTGCAGCTAGCTCCTGGAATAAAAACTCGTTGCCAAGCCGTCTCGGCGTATCGCCTGAATTTTTTTCTTTATTGCCTAATATCGCGAACGTGACCCCGGCTTGATTGAGGAGGCGAGCGAAAGCCATGGCGATCTTCTGGCTTCTCCGGTCATACGATCCCATCGACCCGACCCAAAACAGGTATTCAAAGGACTCGCCTTTTTTCTTCATTTCTTTTACTGTCGGCACCTCAACATCGTCTCTTATATCACGCCAGTTTTCACGTTCTTTTCGGTTTAATCCCCAAGGGTTCCCCTGCCTTTCAATGCTCGTCATGGCGCGTTGGGCATCTGCATCCATTTTTCCTTCTGTGAGCACGAGATAGCGGCGGAGATCGATGATCTTATCGACGTGCTCATTCATGACCGGGCACTGATCTTCACAATTCCGGCATGTTGTGCAGGCCCAAATTTCTTCTTCTGTGATGATGTCGCCGATTAAGCTCGGGTTGTAAAGTTCTGAAGCAGCCGCTTCCCTTGACCCTTCTCCCCCTGCCGCCATGGCCAGCTGGTTGCCTTTCGTATGCTGAAAGAGCGGTGCGGGTACCCAAGGCGTTCTCGATGTCACTGCTGCTCCCTTTTCTGTCAAATGGTCTCTGAGCCGCAAAATCAGATCCATCGGCGAAAGCATCTTGCCTGTTCCTGTAGCCGGGCACATATTGGTACAGCGCCCGCATTCCACGCATGCGTAAAGGTCGATCAGCTGGGACTGCCTGAATTCCTCGATCCGTCCGACGCCGAACGTTTCTTTTGTTTCATCTTCAAAATCGATTTTTTGAAGCTTTCCCGGGTTTGTCAGCCGGCTGAAAAATACGTTTGCCGGTCCGGCAATTAAGTGGGCGTGCTTTGACTGCGGTACATAGACTAAAAATGTCAGCAGGATGAGAAGGTGCGCCCACCACGCCGCGTAGAACACTGCCGCTGAAGCGGTTTCCCCCATAAAGCCGAAGGCAAAAGCGATGCCTGATGCCATCGGTTCGTGCCATGATAATGAATGTTCATGCCAGATCATGTTCATACCGTTTCCGAGTAAAACGGTAAACATCAAGCCGCCGATCAGCATGAGCACGATCCCCGACTTAAAATTGCGCTTCAGCCTGACGAGTTTTTCTATATACCGCCTGTGAAAAGCCCAGACTACCGCAATTAAAATCATCAGTGTGACGATTTCCTGAAAAAACGTAAACGCCGGGTAGACGCCGCCAAGCGGAAGACCTTGATCAGGAACGAGCCCTTTCAAAATAAAATCGATCGCTCCGAACTGAACGAGAATAAAGCCGTAAAAAAACATGACATGGATGATGCCGCTTTTTTTATCTTTAAGCAGTTTCTTTTGGCCGAACACGTTCTCCCATATCTTTTGAAGGCGCTCCTTCGTCCGCTTATCAAAATCCTCTTTTTGTCCGAGCCTGATGTAACTGATTCTCGTTCTGATCAAATAGACGAACAGATAAACGGCGTAAACGGTTACACCTAAAAACGCAATGAAATTCAACGACAGCAAGACATTCATCAGCTGCTCCCCCTTTCATTTCCCCAACCTTAAATCCCCTTGAACTACCTTTATCTTAAATAATGAATGAGTGTTCAGTCAATATATTTTCATAAATGCAGGAAAATAGGGGGACACTATTCTTTACACGAAAAAAGGGAGTGTCTTCATTGGTGCCGCTTATGATTATGGTATGTTTTCTCATCCTGCTTCTTGCGCTCGATTTCCATTTTGGCCGCAAAGCCTTTGAGAAGAAAGCCTACGAGCCCGTTTTTTCAGAGAAGAAAAGCGATATTGAACTGATTCATAATGGAGAAGACTTGTGTGAGCGGCTGCTGGATGACATCCGCCAGGCCGAATCGTCGGTGCATGTCATGTTTTATATTGTGAAGAACGATGACATCAGCCTTGAATTTTTGAAGGTGCTGAAGGATAAAGCGAAATCCGGCGTATGCGTACGATTGCTGATCGACCGGATCGGCGCGATGAAGGTGAAGAAAAAAACGCTCTCCGGCCTGAAACAAAGCGGTGTGCACGTTTTTTTCGCCAACAAGCCGGGCTTCCCCTATTTCTTTTACCGGCTGAATGCGAGGAATCATCGAAAAATCGCCGTCATAGACGGAAAGATCGGCTATGTGGGCGGATTTAACATCGCGAAAGAATACCTTGGTAAAAAAGCGGAATTCGGACCGTGGAAGGATTACCATTTGCGAATGACGGGAGAAGGCGTTGCCGACTTGCAGCACATTTTTATATCGGACTTCAAAAGAGAAGCGCCGCAGGCAAAGCCGGCCAACAGCGTATTTCCGCCGCTGCAGCAAGGAGCTGTCACCCATACAACCCATGCGACAAAGGGATTTTCTCTAGAGGAAAAATACATTTCATTTATCGAACAGGCAAAAGAAAGAATCATGATTTGCACGCCGTACTATATTCCGAGCCCGGCTTTGCAGCAGGCTGTTCTCTCAGCCAGGGAAAGGGGCGTGATCGTGTCGGTTCTCGTGCCGATGAAACCCGATCATCCGCTTGTCAAAGAGGCCGCCTACACGCACTTTCCAGCCCTTTTAAAAGCGGGCTGCTATATTTACCGGTACTACAGAGGCTTTTATCATGCAAAAGCATTAATCGTCGATGACCGGCATGTGATGATCGGAACATCGAATTTTGACAACAGGAGCCTGTTTCTCAATGATGAAGTGAATGTCGTCATCCATGATAAAGACTGGACAAAGCAATTCTTCGACGTCGTCAAGGAAAGCATTGAACACGCCGAGCTTCTGACAAAGGAGCGGTATGCGAAGCGGCCGGTGATGCAGCGGCCCGTCGAATGGCTGGCGAAATCGATTTCATTCTTTTTATAAAACGTACGTTTATCCTGCATGACATGCGGGTAACATTTCACCAAAGTGATGATTACATACGGAGGGGATGTACGATGAACCAAGCAGAGTCGATTAAACTCCGCGCCCAATCGATGACGTTAAAAAACTTGATTGAGCTGTACAAGCTTTGCCGCTCAGCCAGACATCAGCTATATATATGCTCAAGAAAAACGATGTGCAAAATCAAAGATTTAATTGAGCTGGAAATGTTCAGAATGGCCAATCGCGAAAATGAGTGCCTGATTGTCATCGAAGGGAAAATGGCGCAGGAATTAGTAAAAAAAGCACAATCGATTCTTTCTGACGCTCAAGTTCAATAAGGGAAGGCGGAAGTTCTTCCTTTGCGAGACGCCTCCTCACCAAATCAAGAAAAAATCCCCCGTTCAATGGACGGGGGATTCGTTTTACATTTTTTCAGGCGCTGATACGCCGATCAGCTTGAGGGCATTATTTAATGTGATTTGCGTTGCTTTCATCAATGATAAACGGGCCCGGCTTTTTTCTTCATCTGCCGGATCGAGGACTTTCTCAGCATTGTAAAAGCTGTGAAGCACAGATGCCAATTCAAAAATATAGTTTGTAATGCGGTGCGGAATCCGCTTCTCTGCGGCATCAGCGACGGCCTCAGGGAACGAGCCGATCACTTTAAGCAGATCATACTCTTTCTCAGAACCGATCTTCGTAAGATCAAGGTTCCCTTCAAAAGAAATGCCTTTTTCTTCGCCTTGGCGCAGCATGCTGCAAATTCTCGCATGGGCGTACTGCGCGTAGTAAACTGGATTCTCATTAGATGTTGAGACGGCCAGATCAAGGTCAAAGTCCATATGGGTATCGGCGCTGCGCATCGCAAAGAAGTAACGCACAGCGTCAAGGCCGACCTCATCAATAAGATCGCGCATTGTGACGGCTTTTCCGGTTCTTTTGCTCATTTTCATTTTTTCGCCGTTTTTGTAAAGGTGGACGAGCTGAATGATCTCGACCTCAAGCGTTTCTTTGTCATAACCGAGCGCTTCAATAGCCGCTTTCATGCGCGGGATATAGCCGTGATGGTCTGCTCCCCATACATTGATCAGCTTTTGGAAGCCGCGGTCAAGCTTGTCTTTGTGATAAGCGATGTCAGGCAGAAGATACGTGTAGGATCCGTCTTTTTTGATCAGCACGCGGTCTTTGTCATCGCCGAACGCCGTCGAGCGGAACCATGTCGCTCCGTCTTCTTCATAGATATGCCCTTTTTCGCGAAGGGCTTCGAGCGCCTGATCGATCTTTCCGTTTTGGTAAAGCGATGTCTCAGAGTACCAGACATCAAATGGGACACGGAAATTCTCCAGGTCTTCACGAAGTTTGCCCAATTCGTACTTTAAGCCGTATTCGCGGAAAAACGCGAGGCGTTCGCTCTCTTCTTCATGAACAAAACGATCGCCGAATTCGTCGGCGAGCTTTTGGCCGATTTCCTTAATATCTTCGCCGTGATACCCGTCTTCAGGCATCGGCTTATCTTTTCCAAGCGCCTGAAAGTAACGGGCTTCGACGGATAACGCGAGGTTGTTGATTTGATTGCCGGCATCGTTGATATAATATTCGCGGCTCACTTCATACCCCGCTTTTTCAAGTACATTGCAGAGGGAATCTCCGACAGCGGCTCCGCGGGCATGTCCAAGGTGCAGGTTGCCCGTCGGGTTTGCTGAGACGAATTCCACCTGGACGCGTTCCCCGCCCCCGATATTTGTTTCACCGTAGGCCTCTCCTGCTTCAAGCACAGCCGGAATCAGCTTCGTTAAATATTGATTGTTCATGTAGAAATTGATAAAGCCAGGTCCTGCGATATCAAGTTTGTCGATCGACGCTTTTCCTTTGTCAAAGGATGCGACGATTTCTTCGGCAATATTCCGCGGCGCTTTTTTGGCGATTCTCGCCAGCTGCATAGCCATATTAGTGGAATAGTCGCCATGCGACTTGTCTTTCGGAACTTCCAGTACGACTTCTGGAATCTCGCTTTCTTCGGCGAGGCCGGCTTTCATGACAGCTTCCTTAATTTCCTGCTTCAGCACATCTTTCATTTGTTCGACTATGTTCATGACTCGTGTCCTCCTCTATACGAAATCGACATCTTATGTAAATGCTTTTGTTCATCGCTTACAATCATATCGTACTCAATGCTGATCTTTCCGTCCGGCGGCTGATGTGTGACTGATACAGCTTTAGTATCCACGCCGAGCTCGAGTCTGCCGAATGGCATTTTATAATGAGTGACGGTGCGGCTGCCCGGCCTGAAGCGCTGTTTCATTTCGATGGCGCCGGAACGCATGACCAGAACTTCGTTTTCACTTGCCTTGACGATCGTCTTCACCTTTCCAGCATCATGCTCTTCATGATAAGAAAGATATATTTTATCTTTTTTCATATAATAAAATCCAGTTGTCCGGAACTCGATCGTCTCCGTGTCCGATCCTTCCCGGATAACAGATTTCACATAGATATGAACGGGTGTCTCCTGATCCATTCCGACACTTCCTTTTTCGATCCGATTTGACTTGATTAGTATAATCATTCGGGAAAAAAAGTTCAACCGCAGCTCCTTTATATCATCTTAACAGAACGGACGGGAAGATAAACCATTTTCTAAGAAAAAAGCCGTCCTGAAAAAAGGACAGCCTGTTTTATTTCACCCAGCCGAGCAGCATTTCGCGAATCAGCTTGCTTGCCGTATTTGCGGTTTGTTCCGAATGGTCATAGACAGGAGCGACTTCGACAAGGTCTCCTCCAACGACATTGACGTCTGAGCGGGCGATTTCGTGAATCGAAGCGAGCAGCTCTTTGGATGTGATGCCTCCGGCGTCAACCGTACCGGTTCCCGGCGCATGCGCGGGATCTAAGACATCGATGTCGATCGTCACATAAACCGGACGCCCCGCGAGTTTCGGCAGGACGGCTTTAAGCGGCTCAAGCACTTCAAATTTAGAAATGTGCATGCCGTTTTCTTTTGCCCATTCAAATTCTTCTTTCATGCCGGAGCGGATGCCGAATGAATAGACATTGCCGGGTCCGATCAGTTCCGCGGCTTTACGGATCGGCGTCGAATGCGAGAGCGGCTCTCCTTCATAGTCGACGCGGAGATCTGTGTGCGCATCCATATGGATGATGGCAAGATCGGGATATTTTTTGTACATCGCTTTAATGACCGGCCATGAAACGAGATGCTCTCCCCCCATACCGAGCGGGAATTTTCCTTTATCTAAAATGCTGTCGACATATTCTTCAATCATGTCGAGGCTCTTCTGCGGGTTCCCGAAAGGCAGCGGGATGTCGCCGGCGTCAAAGAAATGAACCTCTTCCAGCTCCCTGTCCAAATAAGGGCTGTATTCTTCAAGTCCGATGGACACCTCGCGGATTCTCGCCGGACCGAAGCGGGAGCCGGGACGGTAGCTGACCGTCCAATCCATCGGCATGCCGTAAAGGATGGCGTCCGCCTCTTCCCAATCGGGGCGGCTTGCGATAAACACCTTGCCGGAATATGCTTCATCAAATCTCATCTTCAAAAACCTCCCTGAAAAAAAGCGCAGAATGCCATCCTGCGCCAAACTGTTTTATTTGATTAAATCGCTGACGAATTTCGGAAGGACGAATGCCGCTTTATGAATTTCTTTTGTGTAGTATTTCGTCTCAATATCAAAGAAGCGGCTGTCCTCCACTTCAAGAGGATCGTATTTTTTCGAACCGATCGTAAACGTCCACAATCCGCTTGGATATGTCGGAATGTTGGCCAAATACAGCTTTGTAATCGGGAAGATCTCTTTTACATCGCGCTGAACGTTTGTGATCAGTTCAGGTGTAAACCAAGGGTTGTCCGTCTGAGCAACGAAAATGCCGTCTTCCTTTAGCGCTTTTGCTATGCCGGCGTAAAAGCCTTTTGTAAACAAGTTGACAGCAGGCCCTACTGGCTCGGTTGAATCCACCATGATGACATCGTACTCATTTTCAGATTGGGCAATGTGCATGAAGCCGTCATCGACTTTTACTTCGACGCGCGGATCGTCAAGTTTGCCTGCAATGGAAGGCAAGAATTTCTTGGAATATTCGATCACCTTGCCGTCAATATCGACAAGCGTCGCTTTTTTCACGCTCGGATGCTTCAAAATTTCACGGATAACGCCGCCGTCTCCGCCGCCGACCACAAGCACATGCTCAGGATTCGGATGCGTAAACAGGGGCACGTGCGCCACCATTTCGTGGTAGACAAATTCATCTTTTTCAGATGTCATGACCATGCCGTCCAAAAACAGCATGTTGCCGAATTCTTCAGTCTCGGCCATTTCGAGCTTTTGAAAATCTGTCTGCTCTGTATGTAAAGTCCTGTTGATTTTCATTGTAATACCGAAATTTTTCGTTTGCTTCTCTGTATACCAAAGTCCGCTCAAAGCGTCATCTTCCTTTCGTGATAAGCTGTATTTCAATCTATTTTTCTCGCCTGCGGCGGCGATTATTCTGCACTGAAGCATCGGCTTTTGCCTAAGGAAAAAGTATAGAGGAATTGCAGGTGATTGTAAAGACGGATCGATTCATTTTCAGGAGTCATTCCAAGTCCATTATATTCCCAATCGCCGATTTTTCTTTTATAATGGCTAAGCTAAGCACAGATGTGCATACTGTGCGCTTTTGGAGGTGTTCTCATTTGCAGAGCAAACAACTGCTCAAATTGTATATAACCAGCCGCCGGAAAAGGTTTTTATTGATATTTTTTCTGATCGGAGCGGCCGTTTTGTTTTTCAGCCCCGTTTATATCCGGGAGGCTGCCGTTCCGTCTTTGCCGGATTGGCTTCTCGAAGTCAGCGGATCTGTTTATTTGATGCATATGGTCGCTGTCCTGTCCGCAGCCTGTTTGTTCTACGGCACAGCGAATGGATGCGGCGTTCAGCAGGTGCAATTGCAACAAACAGAACGGTGTTGCCGTTGATTTTGCTCGGCTGCACCGTTTCTGCTTTTGTGATGATCTGCCTGCTGTTTTGGAGTGCGGCCATCGGCTGGTTTACATTCGGCGGCTACGGTGCGGAGAATGTTCATCCTTTTTTTGAGCTGTCGGGTTCTCCCCTCTGGTTTGTTGTCTCACGCCTGTTCATTGACTGGTGGTCGCTTTGCTTTCTGATTTTTCTCGGCTTGGCGGGAGTGCTGATCGCAAAGAAAGAGCAGCTTGCTCTATGGCTGCCGCTTGCGTGGTCCTCGGGTTTAATGCTCCTTTTCAAATTCAATATATCCTTTAAAGGGCTGCTCCCGGGGGAAGGCATGCTGTTGTCCATCCATGCAGCAGGAGCTTCCCCGATTCTGGCCGCATCAGTCAGCGAAGGTGCAGTTTTCGTATTATGGCTGATTTCATATGTGGCGACCGCCAAAAAATAGGATTCCTCATATTGCTGTCTTAATCTCCGCAGAGGGTCTGCCGTTTTTTCTTTCCCGCTTGTTTAAATCCTCCTCTTTTTCCTCATAATGATAAGAACATTTTATTTATCCGGGAGGAGATTTGAACATGGACATAATGACGGACAAGCGGGTCCGTTTAACCATCAAGACGATACGCGCATTTTTGTTCATGGGAGCATTGATGCTGATCTTCCTTTCAATCGTTGTCATGACGGTGGTCTTGGCGGCCAAATGGCAAGGCGCTCCTTCGATTCAGGTGCCGAGGTCTACCGTGCTGTATGACGGAAGCGGAAAGCAAATGGGGGAAACGCATTACGGGCAAAAGCGGTACTGGGTTTCGCTGAAGAACATCAATCCCGCAGTCATCGATGCCACGCTTGCCGTTGAAGACCGGAACTTTTTCCGGCACCACGGCTTTGACTATATGAGGATGGGCGGCGCCCTCATTGCCGATTTAAAGGCGATGTCCAAAGTTCAGGGAGCCAGCACCATCACCCAGCAATATGCGAGAAACCTCTACCTCGGCCACGATAAAACATGGAAAAGAAAGTGGAATGAAGCTTTTTATACGATAAGGCTTGAACAAAACTACACAAAGAAAGATATTTTGGAAGGCTATTTAAATACGATTTATTACGGGCATGGAGCATACGGAATCGAAGCGGCTTCCCGGCTGTATTTTGGCAAGCGGGCCAAAGATATCAATACGGCGGAGGCTGCAATGCTTGCCGGCATTCCAAAGGGTCCTTCAGTTTATTCGCCCTTTGTCAATGAAAAAAAAGCGAAAGAACGCCAGGAAATGATCCTGACAATGATGGAGAAACAAAACAAGCTGACGGAAATGCAGGCGGCAGCACTGAAAAAAATGCCGCTCCGCTTTGAAAAACAGGATAAGCAAACAACCGAAATAACCGCTCCGTACTTTTATGACGAAGCTGTTAAAGAAATTTCGCGATTGCTGCGTTTGACGCCGGAGCAAGCGGAAACAGGCGGCTACAACGTATTCACCACGCTCAACCCGCGTCTCCAAAAAATTGCCGAGGATACGATCGAACACACGATAGATTCGTCATCCGACATTCAGGCGGGATTTGCAGCGATCAACCCGTCCGACGGCAGCGTTCTCGCGCTTGTCGGAGGACGCGACTACGAAAAAAGCCCTTTTAACCGCGTAACGCAGGCTATGCGGCAGCCCGGCTCCACCATGAAGCCTTTCCTTTATTATTCGGCGGTTCAAAACGGCTTTACACCGGCCACCCGAATGAGGAGCGCGGAAACGACATTTGAGCTCGGGCAAGGCAGCGCTTATTCCCCGAGCAACTATCACGGCTATTATGCAGACGGTCCGATCACGCTTCTGCAGGCACTGGCTTTGTCCGATAACATTTACGCCGTGAAAACCCACCTTTTCCTCGGCATGGACAAACTGATTGATGCCGCAAAGCAATTCGGCATCAACAGCCCGCTGCAAAAAGTGCCGTCGCTTGCGCTCGGAACATCCCCTGTGAAGCCGATTGAAATGGTGAACGGATACGCCATGTTTGCCAACGGCGGGAAAAAAATCGAACCTTCCTTTATTACGAAAATTACCGATCCGAACGGGAAGGTTCTTTATGAAAAACCGAAGCGGAGCAAACAAATCCTTGACCCAAAAGCGGCTTTTATCACGGCGAACATGATGAGCGGGATGTTCGACAAATCACTCAACGGCTATACATCTGTTACCGGCCGGACGATCGCAGATCAGCTGACGCGCCGATACGCCGGAAAATCGGGAACGACCAGCACCGACAGCTGGATGATCGGCTTTTATCCCGGTCTTGCTTCAGGCGTGTGGACGGGATATGACAAAGAGCGGACAATCGATGCCGTCGCAGAGAAAAACTATGCCAAACAAATTTGGGCTGAGTTTATGGAAAAAGCGCTTGAAGACGCGCCCGCCGCAGCTTTAATGCCGCCTGAAGGCGTGAAAGGGATGTACATCGACCCGGCTACAGGTTATGCGGCGGCGCCCAGCTGCCCGTCCAAATATTTCGCTTATTTTATCAAAGGTACTGAACCCGAGCAGGTTTGCTATGGAAAGGAAATCTATAAGGAGCAAAACGCCGGGCACGAAAAGCCCGCCGCTCCCCCCCATAAGCGGCAAAAGTGGTGGGAAAAATGGTTTAAAAAAGGAGAATAAACTTTTTAGGGGGATAGACGAACCCCCCGGACTTCATGGCAGTCCGGGGGGTTTTTCCTATTGCTGGAGCAGTCCCTTTTTCAGCTCGTCTGATGAACGGTCCCAAAGCCCTTGATCATGGTTTTTCAGAAAATCGGCAAGAACGCGCTTAGAACCTTCATCCATATGCTCGACGATAATCTTCCGCTTCATCGACTTATCCATTAAATTGACGTGCTCCGGAAGCGATTTGTAGCCGCGGCGGATGCTTCTGTCGACCGTCATTTCGCATGCCGTCACACCCGCATAATAAGGGCCTTCTTCCCTGCGGTCGATCGTAACCCACACAAGCCAGTAAGGTTTTCCGTTCGGCACCTCTTCTTTGTTCGGCAAAAATTTGATTCCTTTTTCAACCGTGCTGCGGGCGTGCATGGCGCCGATATCCACAAACGCTTCTTTCTCTTCAACATCGACAATGACAGGCGAGATGTTGTCAAGGCTTAATGCGCCTGCTCCAAATCCCCCGTGTCCGTCTGTCGGATCGCTTTTAATAATGTTGAATCCGATTGTTTTTTTCTTTTTTCCTTGTTCCATCAAAAATACCTCCTACATCAGCGGCCGGAAAACGCTGTTAAATATCGATATGATCAATTCCCGCCCGTCATTCAAAAACGGCCAGAATACATATTGGCCAAGCGGTGTAATGACGATAATCAGAAAGACGATCGAGCCGTACGCCTCATATTTCGACAGCTTCGCCCGCACTTCGGGGGCGACCACATCCTGTATAACCCGAAAACCGTCAAGAGGCGGGAACGGCATTAAATTAAACAGAAATAAAAGCAGGTTGAGATTCACCCAAATCGTAAAAAATTGAAGCAAACCGCTGTAAAAACCGGCAGGCAGCGTCCCGGACAGCTTCACGGACAAAAGCAGCAATATAAAACCGATGAAAGCAAGGATCAGATTGCTGATCGGTCCGGCGATTGACACGAGAAATCCGGCCAGCCTCGGGTTTTTAAAATAAAAGCGGTTAACGGGCACCGGCTTTGCCCAGCCGAATCCCAATATAAAGATCAAAATCGTTCCAAACGGATCAAGATGCTTAAGCGGGTTGAGCGTCAGCCTGCCCTGCCGTTTGGCCGTCTCATCGCCGAATTTGTAAGCCACATACGCATGGGCGACCTCATGCACAGTGAATGCGGCAGCAAGTGTCAAAACAACATACGGAATCATTTCCAGCGGATAAATAAGAAAACGGTCTAAAATGTGGCTTTCCCTCTTTCTCATATACAAAGATTTACTATCTCCAGTATACTATAAGAGAACCTGATGCTAAAGTGAGCAGCCATTTTTTAAAAGGAGGAGGAGAACATATGCCATACGTAACTGTTCAAATGCTGGAAGGCCGCACAGATGAACAAAAAAGAAATCTCGTTAAAAAAGTGACCGAAGCCGTCTCCGAAACAACAGGCGCACCTGCAGAAAAAATCGCGGTCATCATTGAGGAAATGAAAAAGGAAAACTACGGTGTCGCCGGCAAACGAATGAGCGATATGTAAAAGAAAACGGCGTTCGCCGCTTACGCGCGGGACGCCGTTTTTATTATTTATACCAAGCTTTGTTTTTAGTGATCTGGCTATTGTGAGCTGAATCCCAAACATCGACCGTGTATGCGTAGTCGTAGTTCATAATGCAGCGGATTCCGCTTCCTTGCGCATCGTGGTTCAAGCCGAAGTTATGGGAAAATTCGTGGGTTGCAGCTTTTGCCGTGTTGGCCGTTCCCTGGTCGAGGTTTACGCTGAAGGCGCTGCCGTTCGGCTTGCTGTTGTATACGTATGCGATGCCGCCGGCGTCAAAATTACTGTTCGCCGTAAATCCGACGACGAATTTATAGCTGCGCCCGCTGAAATTGCTCTGAAGGTTTGATAGAATTTGAGAGCTGTTGCTGCCTGAAGAGGTCCAAGGCGCCACAGCTTCGACGACAAAATCAACATCGTGATCCCTGTTGAACATGACATCCGCCTGCTCAATAATTTGGACGATTCTTGTCTGCCAATCGCTGTATTTCGCCCGATACTGAGCGTCAGCCACGGCAAGGACGCTCACTTTCTGGCTTCCCGTGCCTGCCTGGGTTGAAAACGACCCTTTGCCCGTATTCTTTTTAAACGTTTTCGTTCCCGTCACATTTCCTTTCTCATCCAGTATTTTCGTATTGACCGTTCTTTCAATTTGAACTTTTCCTTTCAAGTCTTTAAAATCTTTCGCTTTAGGCAAAGAATCAATATAAGTTCCTCTTGCTTCATGATCGTGCTCGTGCTCATGCCCGCCCGTCTTGGCGGCACCGGCCGTCACACCGGGAATGAGACTGACGGAAAGTAATAGAGATAAGAATAAAGAACGTTTCTTCACTGCAAAACCCCTCCTTATTTTTTGAACGAATGAAAAATTCTGCTAGTTATCAAAAAATTCCTTCAATTCATCCAAAAAGAGGAAATATTGCATACGTTCTTTTCACTGCTTCTTTCAATTTCCCTACAAAAATTCCAAAACGCAGACAAAAAAACAAACCAAAAAACCTACCGTTTTTCGGCAGGCTTATGAACAAAGATTTCTGAGCTTTTTTATGTAAGCGACGGCTTCATCGAATTCTTCGTCCGTATACCGCTGTTTGCTTTTTACGGTAAACACTTTTTCTCTAATCTCTTCCTGCTCCAGCCCCTCAAAATACAAAATCGTCGACACCAGTTCCAAAAAACGCGATGACTGGCCGTTTACGTCGTCTAAATAGGCTTTAATATCCCGCATATCCAGCTCACACTGGCTCAAAAACTGCTTTCCCGCTTCAGTGGGTGAATAGCGGTATTGATAATAGCCGCCCTTTTTTTCTTTGACTTCATGGAGAAATCCGAGATTGCAAAGTTCTTCGACTTGAAGCGTCAGCTCCTCTGAATAAGGCCCGTAAAAATGAAAATCATACTTTTCATAAAAAGGAAGCTCCAATTTCTTTGCGATATAAATGATTTTCTGCAGCTTTTTCCGCCCGACAATCTCCCCCGAATCCGAGAAGACCTTCATCAGCTTTGCATGTTCTTTTAACAAATCTCCGCCATCTCCTTCATCCTTTTCTTTCTATTTCAGTCCGAGCAATTCTTTCATTCTTTTCGCATGACGGCCGTCAGGCAACCCTTCGATTAAATCGAGCGGGAAATACAGCTTATGGTCCGTTCTCCGCTTGCCTGATATCGCATCGACAATATCGGACTGCCGCGACAGCTCCTTAATCTGGCCGTTGTGCGTCAGCAATTGAATCGGGAGGCGTTCCTCTTCTTCCCCCGGTCTGTAGAAATCATAAGGAAGATCTGAGGACGAATCCACCACAAGATAATATTCGGGATCAATCCCTGATTCTTTAAACAAGTTGGTCAGTTCAAAGTAAGTCGCCATTTCCTCATTCGGATTGAATTCCGCATACTGGAACAGCCTGCGGTTGATAAAACGGCGGCATAAATCAGACAAAATTTCGTCCTCTTCTTTTTCCCAGGCCTGAAAATAATAAAGAATGATTGATTCATCAAGACTTAAATAATCTTCCAATGTGACATTGCCTTCAAAAATAGAATAAAAATGCACTGGCGCATGCGTGAAAACATAGCCTTCCTCATGAAGCTGCTTTGCACGGTGAAGAATCTTCGTCAAAATCACTTCCGCACTTCTTGTCACAGGATGGAAGTAGACCTGCCAGTACATCTGGTACCGGCTCATAATATAGTCCTCAACAGCATGCATTCCGCTTTGCTTAATGACGATTTGGTCTTCGCGCGGCCGCATGACGCGGAGAATCCGCTCCATATCAAAATGACCGTAGCTGACGCCGGTGTAATAGGCGTCCCTCTGAAGGTAGTCCATGCGGTCAGCGTCAATCTGGCTTGAGATCAGGCTGACGACCTGCTTATTTTGATAGGTTTTCGCGATGACTTCAGCGACATCCTTTGCAAATGTCGGACTTACCTTGTTTAATACTCGGTTAACTTCTGTATCGCCTAAAATGATCGCTCTCGTAAAGTCTTCATGATCAAGCCGGAAGACCTTTTCAAACGAATGGGAAAACGGGCCGTGCCCCAAATCGTGCAGCAATGCGGCGCAAAGGCACAGATCGCGCTCGCTGTCATCCCATTCCTCCCTGCCTTTAAAAACGTCATCAACCATTCTTCTGACAATTTCATAGACGCCGAGAGAATGGTTGAAACGGCTGTGTTCGGCTCCGTGAAACGTCAAATAGGTCGTCCCAAGCTGTTTGATTCTGCGCAGCCTCTGAAATTCGCGGGTTCCGATCAAGTCCCATATCAGCTTGTCCCGTACGTGGACATAGCGGTGAACAGGATCTTTAAACACTTTTTCTTCTGATAATTTTCCGTTTGGATACGCCATTTTTGTCCCTCTTTTTTTCAAACGTGAGGCAAACTGATCGCTGCCCATCCGTCTCTTTTTCTTCGGAAAACTAAATGTATATTGTAAGTATTGCCCGATCTGCTTGTTTTCTTTAAGGTCTGCTTCTATTATATCGAGTCTGTTTTTTGAAAACATCCTTGAATTTACCCGGCCATTTGTTCCAGCCTGCCAAAAAGCCGTCAAACAAGCAAAAACGCCTGACCCGTTAGGGAGGCGGTTATTTTTTGAGTTTCTTTTTCACTTTTTCGATCAGCTCGTCTTCATCAGGAGCTGACAGCGGACGATTATTGACAAACGCAAACGATTTTTTTCGTCCCGGCCCGCAGTAAGACTGGCAGCCGATTTCCACTTTTGCATCCGGATCAATTTCTTTCAGACGGGGCAAAAGCGTCTTTAAATTGGTGGCCTGGCAATCGTCGCATACTCGAAATTCATTAGCCATTTCATACGCTTCCTTTCGTTTTGTTCATCTGTCTTTATGAAAGGCATTCAACTGTGCCGAACTTTTATAAAAAATGACACCATCCTTCATTTTACAAGGATTCTTTCATTCCTGCAAGGATCGCGCTAAAAAAATCAGTTCCTATTCTTTTAGCAAACTTGTATAAATATTTTCCAAAATGGACAATCTAATACCAATACTGACAATGGGAGTTGAGAAGTGATGAAACAAAGACAAGACGCTTGGTCTGAGGAAAATGATTTACTGCTTGCTGAAACGGTATTGCGGCATGTCAGGGAAGGGAGCACACAGCTGAACGCCTTCGAGGAAGTCGGAGACAGACTGAACAGGACATCAGCCGCCTGCGGTTTTAGATGGAACGCAGTTGTCCGCCACCAATACGAAAAAGCATTGCAGCTGGCTAAAAAACAGAGGAAGCAAAGAATGCGCGCCCTCGGAAACGGACAGCCGGCGAAAAAACGCTTATTATACAAGCCGCCGGTCGAAACGAATGCTGAACCTCCTGCAGAAAGCGTTGTTGAGCAGAAGAAAGCAACCGCAGATTCAAGCGAACAGCAGCCGATCGCCAGCGAGCATCTGCCTTATGTTGATGAGAGCTTTAAAGAAGAGTTAGCTAGTTTATCTCACCTTCTATCGCCAAATCAGCCGCAGGCCGGCCATACAGCCGATACATCGAAAGACATGACGATCGATGATGTGATCCGCTTCCTGCAAAACTATACAGGAAACGAAGAACAAACTGCCGCTTTAAAAATGGAAAATGAACGCTTAAAACAGGAAAACGAAGAACTGACGAAGAAAGTTGAAAAGCTTGAAGCGGAAGTCAAAAAGCTGGAAAAAGACCAGACAACCATCCAGGAAGACTACGAAACGCTCGTAAAAATTATGAACCGTGCAAGAAAACTAGTTTTATTCGAAGAAGACGAACACGCTGCGCCCGCCTTCAAAATGGACCGGAACGGCAATTTAGAAAAAATGGCTGAATAGCGCTGCTCTCAGAGGGTGCGGCAGAGACGTTCAGGCAGCAAGGACTGACAATGCATACAAACATTTTTCGATACGAGGATACCCCTTTCTTTAAAAAAGGGGGTATTTTTACCTTTCTGCGGCTTGCTTTCATATGACAAAAATTTCATAATAGGGATAGCAATTCATAAGGCGGGGTATTCGATGAAGTTTGTTTTATATGCGGTTCAGTTCGGCACTGCGGCCCTTTTGTTTTTGTTTTCTGCATTGGCAAGCTGGTATCAAGGCAGCGAGCTTTTAAAGGTGCCGTGGGAGTGGAAATATACAGCCAAGTTTACAAGTTGGCTGTACGGAGAGGACTCCATTAAAAACGCACATAATATTTCACAGCTTGATTTTTTCGTCTATGCGGCCAAGCATACGCCGGCAACCGTTATTTTAATGGCCGTCAGTTTGGCGTATATCATCGCTTTGGCGGCTTATCTTCTCATCAAAACATATGTAAAACGAAAAAGCGCTTCGAGCGCAGCATAAAAAAACCGCTCCGGAAGCGGTGAGGTGTGGCAAAATCCTAAAACGTTCAACCGTTTTAGGATTTTGCCGTCTTTGAAGCATTTTACAGCCCGCTGGTTTTTCACCGCTTTAAGCATGCCTGACAACGAATATAAAGGCGGCGGAGGCTCTTCTTCTATCCAAAAACCTTTTCATTCCGTTCAATCATGCGGACAAGGTTTTTCTCATACACTTCCTCTTCTGCGGGCGTGAGAGGGCCTTGATAAATCTCCCCGCCCAGCTCTTTCAGCTGTGTCAGAAGCAAGAGCATCAAGTTCTGCACCGAAATGTCTTCATTGAGAAGCTCAGAAAGCGAAGCCATCGTTTCCGGGCGAATATCGGGATAAACGGCTTTTGTTTTCCCGCGCATGTCTTTCAAGGCGGTGTCGTAAAAGCGTTTGATCAGCTCAGCGCGCCCGCTTCCGCTTTGATCAGCGCACAAATAAATTTGAACAGCCACTCCGCCTCTCAGGCGCCTCTGGGAAATTCCCGCAAATTTCCTTCCCCCGATGCTCAAATCAAAGCTTCCTGGACAGTAGGAGCCTTTGATTTCATAGGCTTCGATTGCTGCGTCATAGGATGACAGCATTCGCTTAACGAGCTCAAACATCGCTTCATAGCCTCTGTCGATATCAATTCCGTTTTTCTTATCCTGAAAAATCAGGGAAACGTTTAAAACCCCGCTGTCCAAAACGACGGCCAGTCCGCCGGAATTGCGGACGATGGCTTGATAGCCCGCTTCTTCAAGCAATGAAATCCCTTCTTGTAAATAAGGGAGCCTTGTATCCTGGATTCCTAGCACAATCGTGTCATGGTGCACCCAGGAACGCGCGGTCGCCGGAGATAAACCTTTCCCGACAGAAGCGCACAGCGTATCATCTATCGCAAATGATTGTTTTGCATCAAAATATGGGCCGAGACTGGATTGGTCAATGATTCTCCATTTCGGCTGGATAAGTAGATCAATCGGTTGCTTTGCCATATATAGTGTAAACCCTTTCGTTTTGCATTTCAGCCAACATCCATTATACCATTTACGAAAACATGTGGTGGAAATTTTCTTATCTCCGGCGCTTCCTTCATTCAAGTGACGCTTAAAGACGGTTCTCCGAATTCAAGCGGCAGCCCGACGTAATTCTCGGCAAGACTTTGAGCGGCCGCCGTTGAAGTCGTAACGTGGTCAAGTTCAGCCAATTGAATCTGGTAGTCAAAAGGGGTGTAGCCGTGATGGCGATGCAGCAGGGATGTCATATACCAGGAAAAGCGTTCAGCTTTCCAGACGCGGCGGAGGCAAGACTCAGAATAGCCGGCCAGCCGTTCGATTCTTCCGGTTTCGTAATAGTCTTCGAGCGCCCATGCAAGCCGCTGGACATCCGCCATCGCAAGGTTCAGGCCTTTCGCACCTGTCGGGGGTACAATATGCGCGGCATCCCCCGCTAAATAGAGTCTGCCGTATTGCATTGGATCGCATATAAAGCTTCTCATCGAGACAATGTTTTTTTGAATGATCGGGCCTTCAGTCAGCTTCCATCCGTCATCGGCCGACAGCCTTAGGTGAAGCTTCTCCCATATCCTTTCGTCCGGCCAGTTCCCGACTGAATCTGCAGGACTGACTTGCAGGTAAAGCCGCTGGATTTCCGGTGTCCTTGTGCTGACGAGGGCAAACCCGTCTTCATGATGGGCATATACAAGTTCAGGCGAGGACGGAGGGGCTTCAGCCAATATGCCGAGCCATCCGTAAGGGTACACCTTTTCGTACTCTTTGCGGATCTCCTTCGGAATGCTTTGTCTGCTCGGCCCGTGAAAGCCGTCGCACCCTGCGATGAAATCGCAGTTCAGTTCTTCTGTATCGCCGTTTTCATTCTGATAAGTGATGACAGGCGCTTCTGTATCAATATTTGAAAGGCGGACGTCAGACACATTGAAAACGATGCGCCCTTCCGATTGCAGGCGGGCGGCGGTTAAATCTTTGATCACTTCATGCTGGGGATAGATGGCAATGTATTTCCCCCCCGTCAGCTTGTGCATATCAATTCTGTGCCGCTTGCCGCCAAAGCGAATCTCAATTCCTTGATGAAACATAGCTGTTTTCATCATCCGTTCACCGGCACCTGTTTCATTCAGCAAATCTACCGTCATCTGTTCTAGAACGCCTGCACGGACGGTCTCTTCAATCTCCTTTCGCGAGCGGGATTCGATCACGACCGCTTCGATTCCCCTGCGGTGGAGCAGGTTAGCGAGCATAAGCCCGGCAGGTCCCGCTCCGATAATTCCCACTTGTGTCCGCAAAATGGTTTCCTCCCTTTATCCATGTTTTGATGTGGCTTCTAATGTATACCCGGCGCTTTCCGACTTAGAGACAAAATCAAATGAAGCGTGTTTCTCTTGGACGAGCATGATGCCGAGTGCAGCAAAAACACTCGGGATCGCGAACACCATGAAAGCCTGCTTCGGCTCCATGCCGGAAGCAAGGATCAATGCAAACAGCGAAGGCGCAATGATCGCTCCGAGTCTGCCGACCCCGAGCGCCCAGCCGATGCCGGTCGCTCTGATTTCTTTCGGATAATACTCAGAAATATAAGGATTGGCGATATTTTGCGCTCCGACGGTGCATGCCCCGCCTAAGGCAATCAGCAAGTACAGAAGAACGGGGTTCATCGTCATTCCAAATGCTACAAAACAAAAGGCTCCGATGACATACATAGCCGCAAGCACTTTTTTATGGCCGGCTTTATCTGCCAAATATCCGCCGAATACCGCTCCTGCGGCTTGTCCGCAGCAAAGCGCCAAGTTGAATGACAAGCTTGACGACAGCCCGTAGCCTGACGCCTGCATCATTTTCGGAAGCCATGTATTTAAGCCGTAAACCATGAGAAGGCAGCTGAAAACGGAAAGCCAGAATGCGAATGTGCTGGCTGCACGTTTTTGTCCAAACAGTTTTTTTACCGGAAAGCCTTTCTTTTCTTTCGCAATCACCGAGATTTGATAATTGTCGTCTTCCCTGTAGCGTCCCGCCGGATGCACCTGATTGAGAATCTCAGCCAGCGCTTTCGTCTTTTTCTTCAAAACGTAAAATGACAGAGATTCGGGAAACCTGCTGAAAAAGAACGGGAGCACGAAGAGCGGCACGGCTCCGATCAGATAGAGCACTCTCCAGCTTGTCACGGGCACGGCGAACATGCCGACGAGGGAAGCCAGCACACCGCCTGCAGAATAGCCGCAATACATAGCGGCTACAATCACCGCTCTGTTTTTTTTCGGCGAATACTCTGTCATCAGCGAAATGGCATTCGGCATCAACCCGCCCATTCCAAGCGCAGCGAGAAACCGCATGATCGTAAACAAAAGCGGAGAATCGATCAGACCGGCTGCTGCAGTAAACAGGCTGAACAGAAAGATACAGAAGCCCAACACCTTTTTGCGGCCGTATTGATCTGCGATCGGCGAAAAAATAAGCGCGCCGAGCATCATGCCGATCAATGTATAGCTCCCGATCGCTCCGGCTTGGATGGCGGTCAGGCTCCATTCCTCCATCAGCCATGGCAGGCTGACGCCGTACATTGCAATATCATAACCGTCAAAGGCAATGGCGAAAAAACACCACAGGAAAACAGTCAGGTGCACTTTGTTAAATTTGCTGGCCGCCATGACTTCCGCTGGATGAACTGAACGATTTTTCATGTTCCCCTCCACGATTCTTATCGTATTATGAAAGCAGCTTAACGCACGGTATCTTTTTCATTGAAAGCGTGCGTGCGAGCTTTTTGTCCCGCCGGCTCGAATGCCATGACGACATTGGAGCTCCCGGAAGACTGACCGTATCCGTAAAACGTGCTTTTACATCCGTCCTCCAGCACGCCCAATAGCATTGCAATGTGGCGGCCGCCGGCTTCAAGCCCGGCGTTTTTAGCATATTGAGGCAGCATCTGCTGAGCTGATAAAAGATCGTTGTCTGTTAAGTAGGTCAAAAATTGTGCATCGAGGGCCTGTTCGGCCAATGTCGGCATACATTCCGGCCCCCTCACCAAATGATGGCTTAGCGCCCCGCTGCTGATGAACACGGTTTTCTTTCTGCTTTCTTTCAGCACTCTTCCGGCAAGCCGGCCCCACAAATGCGTTTCTTCCAGGTTCGCGGCCAATGTAACCGATAAATCGATAACCGGAATATCTCCCTTTGGAACGAGGTAGCGCAGCGGAACGACCGTCCCGTAATCCCAGCAGTAAGCTGGATCATTGACAGGAATGACGGAAAGCCCCCCTTCTCTGCCGGCTTCAGCCAATTGCAGCGCCAATTCAGTGTCCCCGGGGTAAGAATACGGAACATCGGAAATTAAATTCGGACACTCCAAAGCCGTTAAAACGCCTTGATGGTCGGGAGCTGCATCGATCAGATGGTCAAAGCTTGACGTCCAGTGACAGGAAATCAGGACAACGGCATCGGGCTCAATTCTTTCAATAATCCTGGAGAGCCTCTTCATGCCCTTGACCAGCTCTCTTTGGAAGTCAGGGGTTTTATCTTCAAAACACATCCTCGGTGTATGCGGAACAAGCGCCGCCAATTCGATTGACATGTAGATTCCTCCCATCGCCTTCTTTAAGGTCTTAATTTTGAGACCGGTGTGCCGCCTATGCCCCAGTGGCTTTTAGAAACTTCGGTGACAAGAACGCGGACGTTTTCCTTCGGAGAGTCTAGGGTGGCGCTCAACGTTTCCGTCACTTTTCGAATGACTTCCTCGACCTTTTCAGGCGGCCGGCCTTCTAATAGTTGAATATGAACAATCGGCATATCATAATCACCTCAGGTTATGGCTTGACCGAAAATGATACATCTCCCAGCCCTTCTACTTGTGCTGAAACGCGGTCGCCCGGCTGCAGCATGACAGCTCCCGTTACACCGCCCGTTAAAATGATGCTGCCAGCCGCAAGCTTTTGTTTTTTCCGGGAGAGCATGTTGGCAAGCATGGCCGCCGAATTTGCGGGATGCCCGACAACCGCTGCTCCAGTGCCCCGCTCTTTGACCTCGCCGTTTATCATTAAAGAGACTCTTGCTTCATCCAGCTTGAAATCGTCCGGCTTCTTCACTTTTTCACCTAACACCACTCTTGAAGATGACGCATTGTCCGCGATGACGTCAGGCAAAGTGAATGAGAAATTTTCATAGCGGCTGTCAATCACTTCTAGAACGGGAATCAATTCAGCAACGGCTTCAAGGACCTGCTCCTTTGTAACACCCGGTCCTTCAATATCCTCCCCCAGCACAAAAGCAATCTCTGCTTCAACCTTCGGGTGAATCAGCTCGTTCATCCGGATGCTTCCGCCGTTTGGCACGATCATATCTTCAAAAATATAACCGTAGATCGGCTCCTCGACGTTCATCTGCTTCATTTTCGCCCGGCTGGTCAGTCCCATTTTCGGACCGATGATGCTATTGCCATCCCATAATTTAAGCTGAATCAGCTCTTCTTGGATCGCATACGCCTCTTCAACGGTCAGCTCCGGGTAGTCCTTTGTGATTCTTTCAACTTCACGCTTCTCTGTTTCGGCAAGATACAAGAGTCGCGCCGTATCTTTTAATGCTGCGGTATTCATCCGCTTCCCCCCTTTTACAGCTTGATGCAAATATTGGTTAATTCGCTGAAGAATTCGAGGCTGTGAATGCCTCCTTCTCGTCCGAGTCCGCTCTGTTTCATGCCGCCAAACGGCGTCCGAAGATCGCGGAGAAACCAGCTGTTGACCCACACCATGCCCGATTCGATTTGCCCGGCTACGCGGTGCGCCCGGCGGAGGTCGTTCGTCCATAAGGTCGCGCTTAACCCGTAATGTGTGTCGTTAGCCTGTGCAATCACTTCCTCCTCATCGTCGAACGGAATCACCGTTACGACCGGACCGAAGATTTCTTCTTTGATGAGCCTGGAATTGCGTGAAAGTCCGGTGATAATCGTCGGTTCAAGAAAGCAGCCGGATTCCTGTCCTTCAGGGCGTTTTCCTCCGGTTAAAATATTGCCGCCTTCCCGTTTGGCCAATTCGATGTAGTTCATCACACGCTCTGTGTGTTCAGAAGAAATCAAGGCGCCGATATTCGTGTCCGGATCAAAAGGATCGCCGACTTTGAGCTTTTTCGTTTTCTCAACGAACTTGTTCAGAAATTCGTCATACGCTTCCCTCTCGACATAGATGCGGGAGCCGCTCATACATACTTCCCCCTGGTTGACGAAACTCGATTTCAATGAGGTGCTGACGGCTTCATCCATGTCGGCATCGGCAAAAATAATGTTCGGGTTCTTCCCTCCCAATTCAAAGGAAAGTTTCTTTAATGTTTTCGAAGCAGCTTCCATAATGACTTTGCCGGTTGTCGTTTCTCCGGTGAAAGATATCGCATCGACATCGGGATGCTCAGAAAGCGCAGCACCGGCGGAATCTGGTCCAAATCCGTGGACGATATTAACGACTCCGTCAGGCATCCCTGCATCATGGCAGATTTCCCCGAGAAGGGTGGCTGTCATCGGCGTCAGTTCAGCCGGTTTGATAACGGCTGTATTTCCCGCCGCCAGGCAAGGCGCCAATTTCCACGTCAGCAAAAGAAGCGGCAAGTTCCACGGATTGATCAGCCCGACGACGCCGACCGGACGGCGAATCGCATAATTGATTGCAAGATCGTCAGTTTGATAAGCTTCCGTTCCGGCTCCTCTCATAAAATCCGCAAAGAAATGAAAGTTGAAAGCGGCACGTGGAATATCCAAAGTGCTTGAGAGCGAAAGCGGTTTTCCCGTATCCAATGTCTCAAGCCTCGCCAGTTCGTCTTTACGCTCAAGTATGATGTCGCCGACCTTTCTGATGATCCGAATCCTTTCGTCAGCGGTCATGTTTTTCCAGCGTCCGTTTAATGCACGCCTGGCTGCCGCGACTGCAAGATCGACCTCTTTTTTGCCTCCTTCCGCAACGCTTCCGATAATTTCCTGTGTAGCCGGATTGATGTTGTCAAACGTGCTGCCTTTCTCTGAAGGAAAGTACCTGCCGTTTATGTAGTGCTGACAGTCAAAAGGTTTTACGAGTTTTTCCGATGGAGTTTGAACATTCATATTCTGCAAACATCCTCCTTTTCAAATCCTTTCCATTAAATTAAAGGATTTTAACTGACAAGAAAACAGCAATGTTCCTCTATGCGGAACAAATCAGACATTTTTTCCGAAAATTTGATATTTTCCGCTTTTTTATTTTTTATATCGTGTTATATTATGGAATAAAAGGAAACAAAAACAAGGGAGAGAGTTGAGGAACCTATGACTGTTGAGACGAAGGACCACCAGCTGCTCGGTTCAGTAAAAAATGCGCTTCGGCTGCTTCAATCGTTTACCTTAGACACACCGGAAAAGAAACTAACCGAACTCGCCTCGTCGCTTGGCCTCGGAAAAAGCACGGTCTCGCGCCTTTTGTCTACATTGGAAAGCGAAGGGTTTGTCATGAAGGACCCGGAATCCAGAAGATACAAGCTCGGCTTATCGGTCCTGCAGTTAAACACCATTGTCAACTCCACTCTTGAAATCAACCGCGAATCCCTGCCGGTCCTCAAACGGCTGACCGATGAGACCGGCGAAACGTCGCATATCGCGATGCGCCGCGGTCTCAGCGTCGTTTATCTCAATCGGACGGAATGCCCCCGCCCGGTCGAACTTCTCTCATATATCGGGCGGCAAAACCCGATGCACTGCACAAGCTCAGGTAAGGTGCTTCTCGCCTTTGATGAAGAGGGCATATTGGACGAGTATGTGAAGGAAGGCTTGAAAAGCTGTACGAAAGAAACCATTACAGACGGGGACAAATTGAGGGATGTGCTGAAAACCGTTAAAGAAAACGGATTTGACGTCAGTTGCGGGGAATTCATAGATGGTGTCACATCAATCTCAGCTCCCGTCAGAAACCACGCAGGTCGAGTGTTGTACGCCGTCAGTGTCGTAGGCCCTGCAAAACGCATCAAGGCCCGGCAGGCGAAAATCATTTACCAAGTGAAACAAGCGGCCCGGGATATTTCCGAAAGGATCGGGTACTGGAAACGAATATAAAAATTGGGGGAATCAGCTTTGTATGATCTTCACACGCACTTTATACCGCGCGATGTGCTGCTTTGGCTGGAAGACAATGAAAAGAGAGTCCACGCTGTCCGCGAAAAAAAGGCTGGATGCCAAGCGGAGTTTTTGACGGTCAATCACAAATGGGGCTTTGAATTAAAAGAGCTTTTCTACCAGGAGGCTTTATATTTGGAAGCCCAGCAGGAGGCCGGCGTCACACACTCATTGGTATCGCCGGTTCCCCAGCTTTTCCTTTACGATCTCGCCGAAGAAATCACGGACGAATTATCTTTTGTATACAACAAAGCGCTTGCCGAATGGGTTAAAAAATACGACGGCCGCCTCTCGGGACTCGGCACAGTCCCGCTGAACAGCCCTTCAAAGGCGAGCGAGCGCCTGAATGAAGCGATGAACAACGGGCTTAAAGGAGCGATTATCGGACCCGGCGCTTCGCAACTACTTCTCTCGGACGAAGCATTTACACCGTTTTGGGAAACGGCTGATAGAAGAAAAGCGATTATCTTTATACATCCGCTCCTTTCTGAAGATCCGCGGCTCCGCCGCAGGATGCTGCCAAACTTGATCGGCGTTCCGTGGGAAACGACGATTTGTGCCGCAGACCTTTTGTTAAGCGGGTTTACAGACCGGTTTCGCAATGTGAAAATTCTTTTGGCCCACGGAGGCGGCTTTTTGCCTTATCAGATCGGAAGACTGAACAAAGGGTATGACAAATGGGCCGGCGTTTCTTCATCGCTTTCGGCTCCGCCGCGCGAATATTTGCGGAAGTTTTGGTTTGATGGTGTGCTATGGGAGCAAGAAAGCGCGGCATATTTGAAGAAGCTTGTCGGAGAAGACCGCCTTGTTCCGGGTTCCGATTTTCCTTTCGACCTTTGTCAGTGGCCGCCTCTCGATCCCGGCCGGAAAGGAGCGGAGTCTCTGCTGAATGTAGCGATTGAAGCATAAAAAAAGGCGAACCTCTTCAGGTTCACCTTTTTCAGGAAGCCTATTACAGAGCTTGAGCCGCCGTAATCAGCGCAAGATTATAAACGTCCTCAGCGTTGCACCCTCTGGACAGGTCGTTTACAGGCATGTTCAGCCCTTGCAGAATCGGACCGACCGCTTCAAAGTTGCCGAGGCGCTGAGCGATTTTATAGCCGATATTCCCCGCTTCAAGGCTTGGGAAAACAAATACGTTTGCATCTCCTTTAATGACGGAGTCCGGCGCTTTTTTCTCAGCGACAGACGGAACGAATGCCGCGTCAAATTGGAATTCGCCGTCAAGTGTAAGCTCAGGCGCTTTTTCTTTTGCGATTGCAACCGCGTTGGCTACTTTTTCAGTTTCGTCTGATTTTGCCGAACCTTTTGTTGAAAAGCTGAGCATGGCGACACGAGGTTCGATGTCGAACATTTTCGCTGTGTTCGCACTTTCGATTGCGATTTCCGCAAGGTCCTGGCTGTCAGGCGCAATGTTGATCGCACAGTCTGCGAATACGTACTGCTCATCGCCGCGCGCCATGATAAAGACGCCTGATGTTTTCTTCACGCCTTCTTTTGTTTTAATAATTTGCAGCGCCGGGCGAACCGTATCCGCTGTTGAATGAGCCGCACCGCTGACAAGGCCGTCGGCAAGCCCTTTATAAACAAGCATCGTTCCAAAGTAGTTTTCGTCTAAAAGGATTTGGCGGGCCTGCTCTTCCGTCGCTTTGCCTTTGCGGCGTTCAACGAAAGCCTGAACAAGGTCTTCCATCCCTTCATATGTATGAGGATCGTATATGTCAACGCCATCCAGCGTTAAATTCAACCCGTTTGCTTTATCTTTGATTTCCTGCTCGTTTCCTACAAGGATCGGCTTTAACACGTTGTTTCCGGCCAATTTGTTGACAGCTGTAAGAATACGCTCGTCCAAACCTTCCGGAAATACGATTTTAACTCCTTTTCCTGCTACTTTTCCCTGCACTGTTGTAAATAGATCTGCCACTATATACCCTCCTTGAAAGTGTCACAAATACTTCATTTCTCTATTAAGCATACTCTTTTGTGATATAAATTCAATCCTTCTGTATTTTATTATAACGTTTACACTTTTTAAACGCTTTTTTTAATTAATTTAATTTCAGAAAGGCTTTAAACACTTCTATTAGTATATAACAGCCTTTCCCAGTTATACGACAGATGGTCACCTTTTGTTCAAAACTTCTAAACGGATAAAACGCGGCAAACTATGATATGATGAAGACAAGTACATACAAATTGGGAGTGATTGCAAAATGAGCGAACAGCAAAAAACGAATGAAGCCGCACAAACGCTTGACGGCTGGTATGCCCTTCACGATTTCCGGACAATGGACTGGTCCGCATGGAAAATGCTTTCAAGCGATGAGCGCCAGATCATTATCAGCGAATTTACCGGCCTTCTTGAAAAATGGGGAGCTGCCCAAAAAGAAGGAAACGGAAGCCATACGCTTTACAGCATCGTCGGCCAGAAAGCGGACTTCATGCTGATGATTTTGCGCCCTACGATGGAGGAATTAAATCAAATCGAACTCGAGTTCAATAAATCCAAACTCGCTGAATACACGATACCTGCTTATTCATACGTATCCGTTGTCGAGCTGAGCAACTATATGGGAAGCGGAGACGGGGACCCTTACGAAAATCCGCAAGTGCGGGCGCGCCTGTACCCTGAGCTCCCGGATGCCAAATATGTCTGCTTCTATCCGATGGATAAAAGAAGATCGGGCGATGACAACTGGTACATGCTGTCTATGGAAGAGAGAAGAAACTTGATGCGCAGCCACGGAATGATCGGACGCGGCTATGCGGGAAAAGTAAAACAGATTATTACCGGCTCAATCGGATTTGACGATTATGAGTGGGGTGTCACGCTCTTTTCAGATGATGTGCTTCAGTTCAAAAAGCTCGTCTATGAAATGCGCTTTGATGAAGTAAGCGCCCGCTACGGTGAATTCGGTTCGTTCTTTGTCGGCAACCGCCTTGCAAAAGAACAGCTGCCTGCATTTTTGCATGTGTAATGATAAAAAAGCTCCAAAGGCCGAGGTCTTTGGAGCTTTTTTGCCTATTTACTTGCAGTTGCACGGCTGTGTAGGCGGAGTCGCCCGTTTTTGCACTTCGATTGAAGATTCGGCATAGAAAGTCGATCCGAGCCCCAGTACTCTGTTCTCCGCCCGGAATGTATACTTTCCTGCGGCAGGCAGCGTTTTGTTGGCCAGCACCAGCTTAAACTCCGCAATGCCCAGCAGATCAATTGTAAGCGGCAGCCTTACCGTTTTTCCGTTGTTCAAAATTTGCCCTGTTGTCAGCGCTCTTCCATTCACCGTATCTTTCGTTGTGGCGGAAAATCCCGACGGCAAAGTAAATTCAACCGTTCCCAGCGCCAAGATTGAGTTAGGACGATATGTTAACTCAATATCCGAGAACGACCACTCCTGTTTGCTGGCGCCTGTTATCACCGAATACAAGGAAGCGCTCGCAGCCGGGCGGTAGACAGATTCAGTTTTTGTTGTTTGGGCGCTGGCCTGGAACGAAGGCAGGAAAATCGAAGCCATCATCACGAGACTAACCGCCAAGATTGACAATTTAGAACGATACATTCTTTTCAACACAGCAATTCCCCCAAGTCATCATTTTTTTCATATTCGTCATGACGAAAGCGTGCAAGAAAGATGTAAAATCAAGCAACGCCTTCTTTCCAAAGCGCCGGCACTTTGGTGATTTCTATTAAAAACTACCATTTTTTCTGCTTGTAGTAAATGTTTTCCATGTCATATTTTTAAAATAAATGCAAAATAATAGAATTTAACCAGGCGTTGTTCCTCTTGATTTTCTCCGCTGTGCTTTAGTAAAGGACAAAAGGCCTGCCCGCTTCCCTTCTCTTCATTCTCCTGATTTTTTGTTGACAAACGATGGATCTGGCTGTACATTATTGACATTATTGAAGCATCACGAACCGAGTTTATGATTGACATAACCTTGCTTTTTCTCCATTCATGTTTTGAATGGATGAAGAAAGGAACGAAAAATGCCTAAATTGGTTTCTTCAAATCTTGTAAAAGGTAAGATCATCAATATTAGTCCGCCGCAGACGCTGGCTCTTAGTTTCTTGATTATCATTGCGATCGGGGCTTGTTTATTGAAGCTGCCTGGCGCCTCCACTACTTATATCTCATGGGTGGATGCTTTATTTACGGCCACCTCGGCAACTACGGTAACTGGCCTTGTTGTTGTAGATACAGGGGCAGATTTTACAGTTTTCGGACAAACCGTTATTATGTGCCTGATTCAAATCGGCGGGCTCGGCTTAATGACGTTTGCCGTCCTCGTCGTCATGATGATCGGCAAAAAAATCGGCTTGCAGCAGCGGATTCTTGTTCAAGAAGCATTTAACCAGACTTCTTTAGGCGGGCTTGTCCGCTTGGTCAAGCACCTGTTTATTTTCACGATTGTCATAGAATTTGTGGCGTTTCTGATCCTTTCGATCAGATGGGTTCCTGAATATGGTTTGCAAAAAGGCTTGTTTCATAGTTTGTTTAACACGATTTCAGCCTTTAACAATGCGGGATTTTCCCTGTGGCCTGACAACTTGTCTCAATATGTCGGCGATCCGATTGTCAACCTTGTCATCACAGGCCTTTTCATTACAGGGGGAATCGGCTTTACCGTTCTGCTGGATTTATGGACAAAGCGAAACTTCCGGAAATTATCGCTGCATTCCAAGCTCATGATCGTTGGAACATTGATCATCAATACGACAGCCGCGTTGCTGATTTTCATTTTAGAATACTCGAATCCGGGTACGCTCGGCGGACTGCCTTTGGCCGACAAAATGTGGGGCGCTTACTTCCAAGGCGTGACACCGAGAACTGCCGGATTCAATACGCTTGATATCGCCCAGATGACAACGCCGTCCCTCCTGTTAATCATCGTTTTGATGTTTATCGGAGCCGGAAGTGCGTCAACGGGAAGCGGAATTAAACTGACAACGTTTATCGTGATGATCTTGGCGACGATCACCTTTTTAAGGGGGAAAAGCGAGACGGTTGTGTTCAAAAGGGCGATTAAGATGAAAACCATTTTAAGAGCTTTAGCCATCATTGTGATCAGTTTTTTATTCGTGCTTTTCGCATTATTTATATTGACGATCACAGAGAATGCCCCATTTTTGAAAATCGTCTTTGAAGTATTTTCCGCTTTCGGAACAGTCGGCCTGTCGATGGGACTGACACCTGATTTAACGGCCGCAGGCAAAGCGGTTATCATGATGATGATGTTTATCGGCCGCGTCGGGCCTCTGACTATGGCGTTTACGCTGGCCAAGCCGAAGAAGGCGCCGATCCGCCATCCTGAAGATGAAGTGATTACAGGCTAATATGCAGAAAGACCGCTCTATTCACGAGCGGTCTTTTTGTTTTTCTCTTTCCAACATGATGTGTCGTCATATTCCCTCCCGCCCGTTCATACTGTAAAAGGGATGGGAAATATTGATCTATCATCTTGAGTCAGCCCACAGCTTTTCAGCCGGATCGTCTTCATAGCAGCACTTTATCATTCCTCATGTATAGATGGTAGGCATGACTTTGACACAATGAAATGAGGAGGAACGAGATGAAATTTAAAAAAAATCAGTTTCAGCCGCTTCAGGAGCTTGAGATGCCGGATTTCCGGCAGCAAATGGGCCCCAATCCTTATCCGCAGATGGGTCAAATGTACCAGCAGCAGGGACAGCAGCCTTTCACCCAAATGGGAGGGCAGCAATCGTATCAGCAGCCCGGTCCCCAGCTGACCCAGCCGCAGCCGGCAGGCGTCCAGGTCCCTCCAATGCCTTCAGGACAGCAGCCTTCACCGAGCATCCCAGGCATGCTGCCGCTTGAGCAATCCTACATTGAAAACATTTTGCGGCTCAATCGCGGAAAAGTGGCAACCGTATATATGACATTCGAAAACAATCCGGAATGGAATGCGAAAGTCTTTCGGGGAGAAATTGAAGCAGCCGGCCGCGACCACATCATTTTAAGCGACAGAAAAACGGGCACACGCTATTTGCTGCTCATGGTGTATCTTGACTATATTACGTTTGATGAGCCGATCACTTATGATTATCCGTATTCAATGGCCTCATATACACCAAGATAAAGGTTCGGTTTAACTAAGCCGAACCCTTTTTTTATAGATGTTAAGCGAAGTTTCTCACATCATTATTGCGTTTGAATTTGTAAATGACGATGAGGAAAAAGACAGCAGCGAAAGCAAACAGAATCATGATATTCAAATACAGACCTTGAAGCTGCTGTCCCTCCTGCAATTTTGCCAGCGTATCCAACACCCACCGCTGCGGAAGAAAGTCCGCGATTCGCTGTGCGAAAGACGGCATGATTTCAACCGGCCAAAAACATCCCGACAGCATGATCGTCGGCATAAAAATCAAATTTCGCAATACCCCGGATGACCTGGAGCTGTTTGCAAAGACGACTGTGATCAATGCCAGGCCGACCGCGCTCAGCGCAAAGATCAGCAGCACCGCTGCCATCTCCCAAAATGAGATGCCGGTTTCCATCCGGAAAACATATTTCACCATAATCAATGTTAAAAAGGTTTGGCATGTGATGACAGACATACTGACGGCCACATTGGACATGACGTACTGCCTTGCCGTTATCGGTGTGGTCAAAAGCCTGAAATACGTTCTGTTCTCTTTTTCCTTTACTAACAGTTCGGTCAAGCTTCCCGCTGAAAAAAGCATCGCCATCAGAAGAAAACCGACCGTCCGCTCCGTCATGTTTCTATTTTTCGCCGTGTCTTCAATCGTAGATGTTTTGACACTCGTTTCAGAATTCCGGTAATTTTTATACATTTCCTCAAAGCGCTTTTCATTCCCCTGCGCCGATTTGCCGATTGCGGCGATATTATCAATATAATGATAGACATACGATTTCACGAATCCGGTGATTTCAGCGCCTTTGACAGATGCGATTGCGATGTGAGCCGGTTCGCCGCTCTGCACGCTTTGAGAAAAGCCTTGTTCAAACGTAATGACGCAATCAAGCTCCCCTGCCGCAACTTGACTTTTCCCTTCTGCTTCACTGACCGCACTGATGTTGACATTCTCGATCCGCTTCAAAAAATCCTTAGTATCTTCGGCGATTCGTCCGCCGTCATGATTGATGATTCCGACGCGCAAATCCGTCTTTTCCATGCTTCCCTCTGTCAAAAGCGATACGAATATGCCTAGCAAGGGCAGACATACAAACAGAAAGATATTGATCTTCTTTTTAAAAGTGACATTCAGTGTGTTTTTGACAAGCCATAGCATTTCTTTCATCCTACAGCCCCTCCCTTCTCTGCAATGAGACAACGGCAATCAGCAGAAATAACAGGGATAAGCCGATGTTCAGCAAGATGGCAGGCAGCCCTGCCGCTAAATCGTCCGCAAATATGATGTTCATAATAGCTTCGTTCGTCCAGGCGAGCGGAGACAGGTCTGTGATCAAAGCTAAAACACCTTCCGCATCGTCGACAGGAAAATAAGCGCCCCCGAAAAATGCAACTAGCGGAATCAACACGTTAATGATCGCCACTGCCGCTTCCCCCGTTCTCGTCAAATAACTGACGCCGAGGCCGAGGCATACGGCAAACAATACGATGCTGAACAGCACGGCCGCTACAAGCCCAAGATGCTCTCCCCAGTACGCTTTAAATACGTATTTGCTGACTGCGACGACGGCAAAAATACACAATCCGTTTGTCACAAGATTGCCGATCAGCTTACCCGCAAAGATCTCGCCTTTATGAACCGGTGCCGCGATCAGCCGGTCGGCTGTTTTTCTAAGCCGCTCCCCCCTTATTAAATAGCTGGCGCTTAATGCACTGTAAAGCGCGATCAGAGTGGTCATGGCAACCGCATAATAATCCATGGAGCTGGGCTTTCTGTCTGAGCTGAGCGACGTCTCCTTGATATAATTGTCGCCCGGTGCGTCCCCGAGCACGGCGCCCGCTTGCTCAGGAGCAGCTTTGATGATCTCCGCTGCGGCATTGTACCGGTTTGCAAACGCGGTCAGCATTCCTTGAATAATGCTGTTTTTCATACTGTTTTTATCCATTTGGTAAAGCTTGATGCCGCTGTTTTCGATCTCAAGATAAGCATCGTAGTTCCCCTGTTTGATTTCTTGTTTTTCATCCATATCGGACAACACTTTTTTAAAATGAACGCCGGATGTTTTCGCTTCCTTTACGAATGTTTTAAAGCCTTGCGAAAACGCTCCGTCAGAATTGTCTTTATACAAAACACGAACCTCGCCGACCGCTGCTTGTTGATCGAAAGCATTCGTCAGCGCAGTGCCTAAAATCATAATCAGTACAATCGGAAATGCCAGCATAAAAAGGAACGTCCGTTTGTCCCGAAAAGCAGATACAATTTCTTTTTTCGCAATGATGAGTGTATTCAAACCTTGGACCTCCTTTCTAATCGCGCAACTGTCTTCCGGTCAAGGTCAGGAACACGGTTTCCAAATTAGGCGCTTTTTCTTCCAATGAACGAATCTCGGCCCCGTTTTTCATCAGCTTTTCAATAATCTGGTTTAAATTATTTACGCCTGCATCCGAGTTGATTTTGATCGTATTGTCTTCAAGAACGGCCGCTTCCACGCCGCTGATCGTTTTCAGTTCGCCGATATCGATATTTTCCGCAGATTTAAGAACGACTTGAATATCTTTTGTGTTGGTAATGATCGATTTCAGCTGCTCCTTCGTTCCCTCGGCGATAATTTTTCCGTGATCAACGATGGCGATCCGAGTACAGATCTCTTCAACTTCCTCCATATAATGGCTCGTGTAAATAATCGTGCATCCCATCGCATTTAACTTTTTGACGGATTCCAAAATATAATTTCTCGAATGCGGATCAATTCCAACCGTCGGTTCGTCCATGATGATCAGCTTTGGCCTGTGGGCGATCGCGCAGGCGATATTGAGCCTTCTTTTCATCCCGCCTGAAAAATTTTTCGGGAAGCTTTTATGCTTATCACTTAAACCGACGAACTGCAATGCTTCTTCAACCCGATTGTGTAAATGGGCCCCGCGCAGACCATAAAGCCCGGCAAAAAATTTCACATTTTCATATGCCGTTAAATCTTCGTAAATGGCCAGATCCTGCGGGACAATGCCGATGTTCATCTTGGCGAACTTGCGGTGTTTCGCAATGTTTTTTCCGAGAATCGTGATCTCGCCTTCATTGCTTCTCAACAAACTCGAAATCATGTGAATGGTCGTACTCTTTCCCGCCCCGTTTGCCCCGAGCAATCCAAATATTTCGCCCTCTTCGATCGAGAGTGATATATTGTCGACGGCAACGAAGTCGCCGAATTTTTTCGTCAGATGATGGATTTCCAATACATTCATGTTCTCACCTCATTTTGATTTCATTATAAAAAAAAGATGAATGGTGCGGCAGTGCAGCATTTCATCTTTTTCACATGAGAAAATTCATATTCAATTCATGAAATCATTCATGCTTGGGCAGCAGGGTGGTGACAGAGAAGCCGTTTGAACCGTCAACGATCACCTTTCCGTTAACAGAAGCGGCCCGTTCCTCCATCCCGATGATCCCCATCCCTTTCTTGATTTTCTGCCGCCCTTTTCCGTTGTCTTTCACTTCGGCTTTAATGAGCGTATTCAGCACATGAATACAGATGGATACATGTGTCGCTTCAGCATATTTCACCGAGTTTGTCAGCGCTTCGGTGATGTTTTCAAAAATAATCTTCCATTGAATCTGAGAAATAACATCCAAATCGCCTTTATGCAAAAATGAAATATTCATATGGTACTGCGCCGAACATTCATCGATAAACAGCCTCAATCTGTGGATGCCCATCTGTTCTGAGGGCGGCTTGACGCTTTTTAACGTCAATCTAATATTTTCGATCCCGTCCTTGGAGATGTTAATCGCATTTTGCAGGAGCTCTGAAGCTTTTTCCTTGTCTATGTCAAGGACGCGCTTCGCCGCTTCGAGCTGAATCAGCGCTCCTGTCATGGAATGACCGATTTTATCGTGTATTTCCTGGGAAAGCCGGTTGCGCTCCTCAAGCTTATAAGTATATTCGGATTGTCTGATAAACTCTTTGTTTTCACGCAGCATGTTTGTCAGCTTCTGCAGGTCTCTTCTCGTTTGATCAATATGATGTTCAAGCTTTTCAATCCGCGCTGCATCATGGCTTGCCGCCCAGTACAGCAAAAATTGAAAAGCGGCCGTCAACGCGTAGACCGCTGAGATGCTTTCATTGATAAACAAGACCGGAACGATTGAAGCGGCAAGTACCGCCCACTTCGGCAGCCCAAAATCGGCTGCTCCTTCACACAGGGTAAAAGGAAGGAATAAAATAAATAGGGGGTGCACTTCTGCATAAGAAACGATTGAAATGATGACAGAAATGATAATAAAAAGCTTTTTTGTTTTTCCTTTAGGTAAAATCGCAATCCCGAGGTTGATACAGACGTAAACAAGAAGGCTGAACACAAGCCACGGCAGATTGTCACTTTCCGAAAAAACGCATTGATAGATGATAAATCCCAACAAAATCAGTTTGCCGGTCATAATCCGCAATTCCATGGTGATCCCCCAGGTTAAAAGTTAACTTTACCGGTTAAATAATAAATCGCAATTTGCGTCCGATGTTCAAGCCCTGTTTTCCCCAAAATCGAGGAAATATAATTGGCAATCGTACCTTCAGAGATAAACAGCTCCTTCGAAATTTCTTTATTGGACAGCCCTCTGGCGATCAGCGCCATAATCCCGAGCTCGCGTTCGGTAAACAGGCTTTCGTCTATCTTAGGTTCCGCTTCTTTATGCTCCGCCAAATTGGACTTAATCTTGTCGAGGATGATATCCTGCATCACAATATGGCCGTTGAACACACTTTTAATCGCGTCTCTGATTCGCTCGGGTTCGGCATTTTTCAGCAAATAGCCTTTTGCGCCGTTCCGTATCGCAGCGACGATGTATTCGTCGTCATCAAACGTTGTTAAGATAAAAGGCTTGGCGCCCGTTTCTGAAATGAGCCGCGCAGCTTCCACTCCATCCATGTTGGGCATGCGGACATCAAGGAGTGCAATATCAACAGATTGGGCGCGGCAAAATTCGACCGCCTGCAAGCCATCCTCCACCGTCGCCAGCACTTCAAATTCATCATAAGTGCTCAATATGATTTTCATGCCCTCTCTTATGAATGAATTGTCATCCGCAATGATCACTTTAATTTTCATCGTTTGAACGGAGACCGGTCCTCCGCCGTGCACATCCCTTCTGTCAAAATGCAAAAGCCGGGTCTTTCGCCCTGTTCATAACATTAAATTACCATGAATCAGCCCCTGTTAAAATAAAAAAAGCCAATCCTTTTCAGGAGATTGGCTTTTTTAGTAAAACTACAAATATTTGACCGCTGAGACAACGACCATGATCCATGCGGCAATAAACGCCACGCCGCCCAGCGGAGTAATCGCACCGAGGACGCTGATTTGCGTAAGGCTGAGGACATATAAACTTCCAGAAAATAAAACGATTCCGGCAAACATCAGCCACCCTGCCGCAGAAACGCTTCCCGCACCTGCCAGTTTTGACGCGATGAGCGCGACGACAATTAAACCGAGCGCATGATACATATGATACTGGACGCCGGTCTGCCAGATTTGCAAATATTTCTCGGGAATTTTCCCTTCAAGACCATGGGCTCCGAACGCTCCTAAAGCAACCGCAAGCATAGCATTGACAGCACCTAAAATCAAAAATAATTTCACGATCAAATCGCCCGCCTTTCCTTTATCATCATAGCGTACATGTCATGAATTTCAACTTATGCAAATCTCATGACACGATATTGTCATATTTCTTTTTCCTAAGCTGTATTTGTTCCGCAGCAATCGCTACGATTGTTCCAAGGACAAGCCCATTGCTTAAAATGGAAACAAAAACAGGATGCATCCCTTCCAAAGCACTCTCAGGTACAAACATAACCCCCACACCGGCAAGGAGCGCAATCCCGGTAACAAAGCGGATGCGGCCGGCCTCGTCCTTTTCATAAGAATCGAATTCGGCAAATGCCAGGCCGACCATCGTTGAAAACACGACGAAGTTCACCGCAAAACCGACCGGAGACGGCAGGCTGGCAAAAGTATTCATGACCAGCGGGAAGAAGCTGATGACGATTACGATCAGACTCCCGAGCAAAAACGGTTTTTTGGAAGACATCCTCGTCGTTTGAATAAACCCTGCAGCTCCGGATATCGGCACGGTCCCTACAGCTCCGAGCAGTCCGCTCAGCAAATGGCTGACAGAGGCGATAAACCCGGCCGGACGGGCCCGCTTCCTCTCTTCCAGCTTCTCAAACTGTTTGACTGCTCCTTCAACCACCCGTATGCTTGCGAGCATATTGACGATTAACAAAACTGTAATGAACAACGAAGTAACAACCAGCCCGCTGTCAAACATCGGCATGCCGAAAGGAAAAATATCCGGAAGGTGGAACAGCTGGTTCGCACGCTCGGGCGCCTTCGCCACGCCGAATACGGCAAATAAGATCCAGCCGCCGAAAAGCGCAATTAAAATTGAATATTGCTTGAGAATCGGAACGTTTGACCGGCTCATCAGAAACGTAGCCAGCATAATCACAACCGCCAGCAAAAACACGGGTATATCGACCTCGTTTTTCCGGTAGCCGATCCCCATGACACCTTTAACGATCGGATCGCTAAGCTGGATGACCAGCAGCAGTAAATAAATGCCTGTCACAACAGGAGTAAACATCACAGCCAGCTTATCAATGACTTTAAATAAACTAAAAATAAAGAAGAAAACCGCGCTTAGCAGCATCGCTCCCTGCAGCCCCTGGAGCGTTTCGATGTGAGTCGCGAATACGGTCCCTGTAAGACCGGCATAAATCGTGTAGACGCCCCACCAGAGGCCAGCCGGACTCTCATTAATCGGCAGGCGGTGTCCCAATAAACATTGGATAAAAGCCGTTGTGCCGAGCACGAAAAAAGTGCTTTGAACCAACCCCGCGGTCTCTCCCTGGTTCAGCCCGAATGACTGCCCGATTGCAATGGGCACCACGATTGCGGACGCAATAATAAATGCCGTCCATTGTAAAGCCCCAAAAAGCAGTTTCAAGTTGATCAACCTCTCTTTTTTAAAACAGACGGACGGCGCCTAGAAATCAAAAATAAAATCTCCGTTGCCGTCATCTTCATGCTTTTGTTTCTCTTGTTTTTTGTATTGTTCAGCACCGGCGCTCCCCATCATTTTTTCGAGCATCAGCTGATCGCTCGATGGTTTATTGGCCGTTTGAACATAAGGCGAAGACTGGACGGACGGCCCCTGCTGCGGTTCCACAATGACGTCGCAAAGGGAGCGGATCACCGCGATGTGCATTTTCAATTCGTTTTCCTGGTGGCATTCCTTTGCTTTTTTCAATTCGTCCTCCATCTTTTGCAGCAAACTTGATATATGTATGTTCATCAAATCGATCCTCCAAACCGTTTTCAGTTTCCATTTCATTTTACCAAATTAACTTCTCTCATGCCGAATGCACTTTTCAAATATTCCTTGCGAAAAATTGCCTCTGCTGCTATGAAGCATTGTCTTTTACATTTCAAAAAAGAATATTCCCCGGCAAAACGCGGGTGAAAAAAGCCAATTTTCTTCCGGACAGAAGTTGACAGCTGAAAAGGCTGTCACCCATAATGAAAAAAACTTCACTCGAATTTCTAAAAGCGAAAGGAAACAGGGAATGGCAGAACGAACAACCTCCATCGAAACGACCGTTACCGAGCAAAAGCAATATTTTTTAAGCGGGGCAACACTAGCTGTTGAAAATCGTCTGGAACAGCTCAACATTCTAAAAGATGCTGTAAAAAAGAATGAACGGAACATACTTGAGGCCCTTCAGAAAGATCTTAATAAATCAGAGCACGAAGCCTATATGACGGAAATAGGCATTGTACTGGAAGAAATCCGCTTCATCAGCAGACGATTAAAAAAATGGGCCAAACCGAAAAAGGCCAAAACGGCCGTTTCGCACATCGGTTCAAAAAGCATCGTCATTCCTGAGCCTTACGGCACGGTTCTGATCATCGCGCCATGGAACTATCCGTTTCAGCTTGCCGTCTCGCCCCTGATCGGCGCACTTGCTGCGGGGAATACCGCCGTCATCAAACCGTCTGAGCTTGCTCCCGCCGTATCAACCGTTATATCCGAGATGATCAAAGATATCTTTCCGCCCGAATATGTGTCCGTTATTGAAGGGGGAGTGAAGACAAACCAAGAGCTCTTGCGGCAAAAATTTGACTATATCTTTTTTACGGGCAGTGTTCCCGTAGGCAAAGTTGTCATGGAAGCCGCGGCAAAACAGCTTATTCCAGTCACCCTCGAGCTTGGCGGAAAAAGCCCCTGCATCGTGCACAAGGATGCTGATCTCAAGCTTGCGGCTCAAAGGATTGTTTTCGGAAAGCTGACAAACGCAGGACAGACTTGCATTGCGCCTGACTATCTGCTCGTACACAAAGATGTAAAAAATGAGCTGATGCGCGCTCTGAAACAATCGATCCAAACATTTTACGGAGAAAAGCCGGAAAGCCATCTGGCTTACGGAAAAATCATAAGTAAACGTCATTTCGAACGGTTAATCCGCTTTTTACAAAACGAGAATATCGTCACAGGCGGAACATATCAAAAAGACGCACTCAAAATTGCTCCGTCCATTATCGATGAACCTGACTGGGAATCGCCGGTCATGCAGGAAGAGATTTTCGGACCGATCCTTCCCGTCATCGGCTATGAAACGATCGAAGACGTTATCCAAATGGTTCAAAGCCGCCCTAAACCGCTCGCGCTCTATTTGTTTACGAATGAAAAAACGGTACAGAGGCACATCCTCAGCCGGATTTCATTTGGCGGAGGATGTATCAATGACACGCTGATGCACACAGCCACACCTTACCTCCCCTTCGGCGGCGTAGGCGAAAGCGGAATCGGAAGTTACCATGGGTATCACAGCTTTAAGACGTTTTCCCATGAAAAAAGCGTTTTAAAACAGACAAACCTGTTTGACATTTCATTCCGTTATCCTTCATCGAAAAACGGGCTGCGGATCATCAAAAAACTTCTCAGGTAGACAGGAGCCAGACAAACGAAGAACCGCTTTTTTAGCGGTTCTAGCGATTAAAGATTCGGAAGGGACCAGTCAATCGGCTCATCCCCGATTTGTTCCAAATACTGATTGGCTCTTGAAAACGGTCTGCTCCCGAAAAACCCGTTTCTAGCCGAGAACGGGCTCGGATGCGGCGATTGGATAATAAAATGCTTGGATGTATCGATTCGTTCTTTTTTCATTTGGGCATGCCGGCCCCAGAGAATAAAAACGACCGGTTTGTCTCTTTTGTTTAAAACATCTATTATACTATCTGTGAGCTGTTCCCAGCCTTTCCCTTTATGCGAATTTGCCTGGCCCCGTCTCACGGTCAAAACGGTGTTCAGCAGCAGAACGCCTTGCTTAGCCCAGCTGACGAGAGAACCGTGATTCGGGATGTCGGCGCCGATGTCATTCTGCAATTCTATAAAAATATTTTTCAAAGAAGGCGGTGGATTGACGCCGGGTTGTACGGAAAAACTTAAGCCATGGGCCTGACCCGGACCGTGATACGGGTCTTGGCCGAGAATTACGACTTTCACATTTTCATAGGAAGTATAATGCAAAGCATTGTATATATCGTTCGGTTCAGGATATACGGTGTGTTCAGCATACTCCCTTTTCAGCATTTCCCTCAGTTCTTGATAATAAGGCTTATCAAACTCGTCCTTCAGCTGTTGCCACCAGCTGTCATTCAAAATCTGTTTCAATGTTCAGGCCTCCTTAGTTCAATTGTCTTGCAGCAGTGAGCCTGGATGCAACCGGTTTTCCATCCCAGACGATTTCGCTTTCCGCTTCCCTTTTTTTCATGGCAGATTCTTCGAGTAGCACGAAAAAGTTCTTTGTCGGCAGCTTGCCAAGCTGATGCTTTTCACTCAAGACATCCAAGTAATACTGCCTCATTCCGCCAAGATCTCCGGACTGGTTGTCACCCTGGTCTGAAAACGCATAGATTACGCTTGCGAAAGGAACTCTTTTCACGCGAAACCGCTCAGCCGCTCTCAGGAAAAAGTCCCAATCCCAATAATTGTGGACGGCAGGATCGAAGTAGCCGATTTCGTCATGAAGAGATCGTTTGTACATACTTCCTGAAGGAACATATGTAGAAAACTTCCTCATTTCATCCAAGTTAAAGGAATACGCAAAAAGGTAACGGCTTGTCGGAATTCTCATATCCTCTTTTTCTTCAAAAGACACAATCTCAGCATCCGAATAAACAAAATCGGCGGTCTCCAGCGCATTCAACATTCTCTCCATATGGCACGGCGTGAAAAAATCATCATCATCACACAGCATAATAACGTCTCCGGAAGCTTCTTTCACCCCTATATTTCTCGCTTTTACATGCTTCACGTTTTCTTTCAGATGTATAACTCTGATCGGAAGCTCTGAATAAAGGCGCTCAACAAAGTCGACGCTCTCCCCGGCATCATTAACAATAATAACTTCAAACGGTTCAACAGACTGTTTTGCAATAGATTCAAGCAATTCGCACAAAGCGGTGACCCGATTATGCGTGACAACTACGATAGATATGTTCATGTTTGTGATATACGCTCCTTCTTATTTCATTCTAAACATATTAAAGCATAATGCGAATAATTTCACATGGATCAAAAGATGGTCTGGTTTTTTATGCCAATCCATTCACGAAATTTTGCAGAGGACCGCTGCACTATAAAGCGGCAGCCATTTCATTGTGATCTTGCGAAAAGCTGTCTATAATAAGTAATAAACCAACTTTGGATGGAATCTCTTATCGTGGAGGATTGACTGAACATGACAATGCACAAAGCACTGACAATCGCCGGCTCTGACTCAAGCGGAGGCGCCGGCATTCAGGCGGACTTAAAAACGTTCCAGGAAAAGAACGTCTATGGAATGACGGCCCTTACGGTTGTTGTCGCCATGGACCCTGAGAACAATTGGAATCATCAGGTGTTCCCAGTTGATACGGAAGTCATCCGCGCTCAGCTGTCGACGATTGTGGACGGCATCGGTGTAGATGCGATGAAAACGGGCATGCTTCCGACAGTTGACATAATTGAATTGGCGGCAGACACAATTAAGAAGCACAGCATGAAAAATGTCGTCATTGATCCGGTTATGGTATGCAAAGGGGCAAATGAAGTGCTGTATCCCGAGCACGCAAAGGCTTTAAGAGAGCTTTTGGCTCCGCTTGCCACGGTCATTACGCCAAATCTTTTTGAAGCCGGCCAGCTCAGCGGCCTTGGAGAAATTAAAACGGTTGAGCAAATGAAGGAAGCGGCAAAGGCCATCCACGGCCTCGGCGCCCAACACGTCCTCATTACAGGGGGAGGCAAACTAAATCACGAAAAAGCGGTAGATGTATTATTTGACGGCCGGGATGCAGAGGTGATCGAAGGAGAAAGAATCGACACCCCATACACGCACGGGGCGGGCTGCACCTACTCCGCGGCAATTACGGCTGAGCTTGCCAAAGGTTCAAATGTAAAAGAAGCCATTTATTCTGCAAAAGCGTTTATTACGGAAGCGATTCGCGAATCGTTCCGTTTGAATCAATACGTCGGGCCGACAAAGCACTCCGCTTTACGACTCAGCGGCAAATAAAAAAAGCCCCTTTTATGTAAAAGGGGCTTTCATTTAGCTTTCCCGTTTGATCGTTCTTGCAGATGATCTTAAGAAAGATTCGATCGATTCCACAAAAAGAGCATATTCTTTCATTTGTTCATAAGTGTCCTGAAGTTTCTTTTGTACTTCCTCATCATTTGGAATTGTTTTATCTTCAATACCGCCGATCAGCTTCTTCATCTGGAGGAGCAAACCATTGTATTCCTCTCTCGTATCCTCAATATGGTCCGCTATTTTTTTCAAACGCATAGCGGTCAATTTCTGCTGGTTTTGATCCACAAAAACAACCCCTTTATACTGCACTCTCTCTAAAAAAAGCATATCATAAAGGGATTGTACAGAAAATAGCAAACAGCAGCCGCTCCCTTTATGCCATTGTCCAGGATGTCACATTCATTATGATTTCTTTTCTGGCACTGATCCAAACATCATTATTTCCCGGGTAAGGAAAATATCTTGCCGTAAAGACTTCCTCTCCCTCATTGACGAAGATTTCAATAGAAGAGGCGTCTAAAAAGATGTTTAAATTGCGAAGCTCCTGCAAACGGCACTGTCTGGCTTCCGTTTTTTCATCAACATAACTGTTTCTCTCCAAGGTTATGATGCCTTCTGCTTTATTGTATATGAGTCGGGCTGCACCCCTGAAGGAAATCTCAAAACCCTCTTCAATAACTTTCGGACTGATGAAAAGCTCAGCTTTGTCCGGTTGAACAATGTCCAATTTTTCGGTGCCTTGATTAAGCGATATTGCCGCGTTTTTTTCGTTTTGGCGGAGCGTTCTAAGCTCCTCGACCGGTTTTTGAACGATTTTATCGTTTTGTAAATGCAATTCCCTCGGCAATGTCATACAGTGCACCCATTGATGCGGAATCGTCGGCTGGCTCTGTTCATCTTGGTCTGGAACACCCATCCAGGCAACCAATATCCTCCGGCCTGATTCGTCTTTTGTCGTCTGCGGCGCATAAAAGTCAAAGCCGCGGTCAAGCTCTTCGAAATCTCCGTGTGTAAACCAGGGTTTCAGCTCGTTCAATTCACCGACAAAATAGCCTGACTGATAGACGTTTTGGTAGAGCATCTCTTCTGCTTCAAGGCCTTGCGGACAGACAATTAAGACGTCTTTGCCGTCCAGTTCGAACATGTCAGGGCATTCCCACATATAGCCGAATTCCCCGAGCTGATCTGTATTTGAACCTGTGATATCGCCGAGGAACTGCCAGTCCTTCAGATTATCCGATTGAAACAGCACCGCCCTTCCCTCAAGATTTTCAGTCTGGGCGCCGAGCACCATGTACCAGCTGCCGTTCTTTTTCCATACTTTCGGGTCGCGGAAATGAGCCGTATACCCTTTCGGAAGCCTTGCAACAACCCCCTGCTTTTCAAACGAGATGCCGTCTTTTGAGACGGCGAGACATTGATAGGTCTCCCTATTTCCCTCGCCGTCTCTGACATTCCCCGTGTAAAACAGATGCAGCACATCATTTTCAGCGATCGCGCTTCCTGAATAACAACCGTTTTTATCAAACCAGTCGCTCGGCGTGAGGGCGATCTCTTCATGCCGCCAGTTAACCAGATCTGCTGAGGAGTAGTGTCCCCATAACTTTGCACCGTGCCCCGTTTTAAAAGGCATCCACTGATAAAAAAGATGGTACACCCCTTTCCACTGAATGAACCCGTTCGGATCATTCAGCAGTCCGACAGGAGGCATGATATGATAATGCAGCCGATAGGGATCAAGGTTTACAATATCCCGGTATTCTTCAACCCGGTTCATTGCCTTTTGACGAAGCTCCTGATCTTGATTCATCGTTTTCCCTCCCTCCGTCACTTTTTCTCGTCTTCATTAATGCCTAAGATAAAGGCTGTGATAAATGCGACAGTCACAGAAATCGCCATTCCGATTAAATAGTGGATCAGGTTGCCCATTCCAAGCGGGGCGACAATCGCAATCATCGGAATTCCCGTCAAACCGTATGCGTTTGCTGCAACATTCATAAAGACAACGTATGCAGCTCCCAGCGCTCCCCCGGCCATTGCCGCGATAAACGGCCGGCGGTAACGGAGGTTGACACCGAAAATAACAGGTTCGGTAATGCCGAGAAAAGAAGAGAAAGCGGCAGGTAAAGCAATTTCTTTTGTTTTTGCACGCTTTGCCAAAAAGAATACGGCAAGTCCGGCCCCGCCTTGGGCGACATTGGACATAGACCAGATCGGGAGCAGGTAGTTCCTGCCGATATCAGCGATAAGGCCGGCCTCAATCGCATGGAAACTGTGGTGGACACCAGTTAGAACGATCAGCGAGTATGTTCCCCCGAAAATCAGTCCGGCAACAGGCCCGGCAACGTCATACACATATGTTAAAATGTTCGTGATCCCTGTACCAAGCATTCTTCCTAAAGGACCGATCGCGATAAAAGCAATGAATCCCGTTGAAATAATCGTGACAAACGGTGTTACTAATAGATCGATCGCATTTGGAACGATTCTTCTTACGCCTTTTTCGATTTTACTCATCACATATACGGCAAGCAAAATTGGAACAACGGTTCCTTGATAGCCAAGCATCTCGATTTTGAGTCCGTAAAAGTCCATCACATCCGGTGATGCAGTTGCAAGTCCCCAAGGATTGAACAAGCTCGGGTGAATTAAAATTCCTCCAAGTACAGCCCCCAGGTAAGGATTGCTGCCAAACTCTTTCGCAGCACTGACACCGATCAAGATCGGAAGGATAATAAATGCCGCGCTCGAGAACATATCAAGCATTTTATACAGCGCCGCATCAGGATCGACCCACTGAAATGCCTTCATCATTCCCAACAGCCCCATTAATAAACCGCTTGCAACAATGGCCGGGATGATTGGCACGAAAATATTTGACAGCGTTTTCGCAAATCGCGCTAAAGGATTCATTTTTCCCTTTGCGGCATCGCTGTGCTGAACCGTTTCCTTTTGGTCAAGATTCAGCTCTTTGGCAAACTGTTCATACACTTTATTAACAAGCCCTGTTCCGAAAATAATCTGGTATTGACCAGAGCTTGAAAAGGCTCCTTTTACACCTTCCAGCTCTTCGACCTTTTCCTGGTCGATTTTTGCTTCGTCCTTAATCACCAAACGAAGCCTTGTCGCACAATGAGCTGCACTGATGACATTATCTTCTCCGCCAAGAAGCTGTATAAGACGTACAGCGATTTCTTTATGAATCATGATGACTCCTCCTTTTTTTTTAAAAAAAAGCAGAAAAGACCTAAAATTCACCAACGAATGGAGGATAGATTTTCCCCATTCATCTAGCAAATTTTAGGTCTTGCCTGCTTTACCAGTCACAATCCCCGGTATTTATTTTTTAATACGCTTTCATTTTATTATGTGATAACGCTTTCGTCAACTACTTTTTTATTCTCTGTGAAAATCGACCTAAAAAAAGCCTGATCGCGCGATATCAGGCGGTATTACCTATAGGAATCATTTAAACGCTGGACATGCAGCGTAATATATCCGACTTCTGATTCCGGAAGATGAAGATCATATTCAGTTTTTACGTAATCCGCCAGCCCTGCCGCACATCGGTAGCTTTCAGGATACTTTTGCCGGATGAAATAAAGCATGTCATCGTCCATGACATGAAACGCTTCATTTGATTCCAGCCGGTTGATGGCATACCTGAGATGCGTGACAAGACGCTGATATGAGATGCTGTTTTCGTCAATCTTCTGATTGAAACAGCATTCGATTTTTTCTATCAATTCTTTGATGATGTTCGTGTATTTTAGAGTCTTCTGCATGTTTTCCGCATCCATTTTTGCGGTATGAATATGCAGCGCAATATAACCCGCTTCATCATCAGGCAATTCGACTTTCAGTTTTTCTTTGACCAAATCGATTGCCCAGAGTCCGATCTCATATTCTTTTTTATAAAGCGCTTTGATTTCATTTAACAATTTATTTTGAATGACGAATCCTTTGCGGACTCGCTCGATCGCAAATGACAAATGATCCACAAGGGCGATGTGGATATGATCGCTCAACGGTGCGGACAGCTGCCCTTCCGCATAGCTGATGATCTCTTCGGCAGCTTCAATATGTTCTTCCGGAAGTGTTTCGAGGATTTGTTTAAACTTTTCATTTTCTTCATGAATGGTAAAAATTTTTTCTACCTTGTTTCTTGGAATGGTATCGTTTTTGCCTTTTTGAAAAGCGATACCAGGTCCCATGACAATTTTTTCTTGACCATCCTCCTTTATGATTGCTGCATTGTTGTTCAATACTTTATAGATTTTCAAAGCTGTCACCCACTTCCCATTATGAGTGGGATTTTACCTTGTTTAAGTTCCCGTGTAAAGAGTTGGTCCGGCTCTTACCCTTTTCACCGCTTTTTTGCAAACAGCCCGGCTGGGTTCTGTCGTATAACTGCCGGGCTTCATTCTCTTACAGCCCGACATCCGCTCTGTCTTCTCTTCTCTTTTTTCCGAAAAGCCGCCTGCCTGATAAGCATCGGCAGCCTGATATGTACCGCCGGCGAACGCCGTCACCTTCATCTGATTTTCTCTGACAGGCATCACCGCATTCAGCAGCACGGCTGTCCATAATTTTAAAAATGATATCAAACCTTTCATACCGATCCCTCCAGTTTCGTTTTGATAAAACTAGCAACTCTATTAAACTTTCTTGCTCTATCTTATCCCAGCAAAATGAAAATGTTTGTCACAATGTGTGTGCAAAATGATTCTAGTTTTTAGAAGTTTTGTTGAAAACTGAAGGAATCGCATGATTCAGCGGATACAAACCATGAATGTAACTTACTCACAGCTTATCCTAAGGATAAACACATATTACCCACAGGATATATCCACATATCCACATACTTATTCAATATTTAGTATAAGAACGTATATTCCCTACAATATCTATACACAAGTTTATTCACTTATACACAGTAAATTGTGCATAAATCTAGAGAAATTCACTCCAATACATTGAATCTTTGAAAATTATTTCTATATATAGAAGGATTTTTTTGAAACTGAGAGAATATTTTAAAAGTTCGAAACTCTAATAATTACAAAGAAACATTTATCCAGAAGGGGGAAAACAGATTGAGAAAAAGTATCGTGCGCTATTTTGTTATGGCTTTTATTCTATTATTTGCGTTATCCACATTCCTCACCGGAGTGCAGGCAACTTCCGTTCCCGATAAAAAGTCGCCTGAGCTTGAGAAAGCTGAAATCTACGGTGATATTGATGTGACGTCTGATAAACAGACGACGGTTATCGTGGAACTGAAAGAAAAGTCGCTTGCCGAAGCAAAAGCGGACGGAGAAAAACAAACGAAGGCTTCTCTAAAAACAGCTCGAAGCAAAGCGAAAAGCAAAGCGCTGAAAACACTTAAAAAAGCGAAAGTAAACCGCGAATACGACCGTGTATTTTCGGGCTTTTCTATGAAACTGCCGGCCAGTGAAATTCCAAAGCTGCTCGCCGTCAAGGAAGTTAAAGCGGTTTATCCAAACGCAACTTACAAACCTGACAGCGTAAAAGGAAAAGACGTGACACTTGCAGCAGACGCCATTTATCCACAGATGGATAAAAGTGCCCCGTTCATCGGAGCGGATCAGGCATGGAAATCGGGCTATACCGGTAAAGGCATTAAGGTAGCCGTTATTGATACGGGCGTGGATTACACCCATCCCGACTTAAAGAATAATTTCGGCCCATATAAGGGCTATGACTTTGTGGATAATGATTATGATCCACAGGAAACACCGACAGGCGACCCGCGCGGCGGAGCGACTGATCACGGCACTCATGTTGCAGGAACAATCGCCGCGAACGGACAGATTAAAGGCGTGGCGCCTGAAGCAACGCTTCTTGCTTACCGCGTGCTCGGCCCCGGCGGCTCAGGCACAACCGAGAATGTGATTGCGGGCATTGAAAAAGCCGTTGCAGACGGAGCAAAAGTGATGAACCTCTCATTGGGAAATTCGCTGAACAGCCCTGATTATGCAACAAGCATCGCACTGGACTGGGCGATGGCTGAAGGGGTTGTCGCCGTTACGTCAAACGGTAACAGCGGACCGGAAAACTGGACGGTCGGCTCGCCGGGAACATCAAGGGATGCGATTTCCGTCGGCGCATCACAGCTTCCGTATAATGAGTATTCGGTGACGCTTCCTTCGTATTCATCAGCAAAGGTGATGGGATACCAAGAGGAAAAGGATCTTGAAGCATTGAACGGTCAAGAGGTGGAACTCGTTGAAGCCGGCCTCGGACAAGCTGACGATTTCTCAGGCAAAGATGTGAAAGGAAAAGTTGCGGTTATCCAGAGAGGCGTCATACCATTTGTTGATAAGGCTGAAAATGCCAAAAACGCCGGCGCTATCGGAGCCGTGATTTACAATAATGCAACAGGGGAAATCGAGGCCAACGTCATGGGGATGGCCGTACCGACCGTCAAATTGTCAAAAGAAGAGGGCGAAAAGCTTGTTCAACAGATCAAAGAAGGGAAACACTCCGTTGTCTTTTCTTTCAAATTGGACAAAAAGCTGGGGGAAACAATTGCCTCATTCTCGTCCCGCGGGCCTGTCATGGATACATGGATGATTAAACCTGACGTTTCAGCGCCAGGCGTCAACATCGTCAGCACCATTCCGACCCACGATCCGAAAAACCCGTACGGTTACGGTTCAAAACAGGGAACAAGCATGGCTTCCCCGCATGTCGCGGGAACGGCAGCCATATTAAAGCAGGCCAAACCGGATTGGACGCCTGAGCAAATCAAAGGCGTACTGATGAATACGGCGGAAAAACTGACGGATGAAAATGGAAAGCCTCTCCCTCACAATACGCAAGGAGCGGGCAGCATCCGCATCATGGAGGCCCTTAAAGCTTCATCCATTGTAACGCCGGGCAGCCATTCATACGGAACATTCCTGAAAGACAAAGGGAAACAGACGAAAAAACAAGCGTTCACGATTGAAAACCTTTCTTCACACAGAAAAGCCTATCAGCTCGAATACTCCTTTAAAGGAACGGGCATCACGGTATCAGGAACGGAACGAGTCGTGGTACCGGCCAATCAAACAGGTAAAGCAGCGGCAAAAGTAACCGTCAATTCCGCGAAAACGAAAGCAGGCACATATGAAGGCACGGTTTACATCCGTGAAGACGGAAGAAAAGTCGCCGAAATCCCGCTCCTATTGATCGTCAAAGAGCCAGACTACCCGCGCGTCACATCCGTAACAGTTGAACCGGGAGCAAAGCAGGGCGCTTACACGATCGAAGCCTACCTGCCGGGCGGGGCTGAAGAGCTCGCATTTCTCGTCTATGATGAAAACCTGAACCTTCTCGGCCAGGCCGGCGTTTACAAAAACCAGGGCAAAGGCTATCAATCTTATCAATGGAACGGCAAAATCAATGACGCCGCATCCCTTAAGTCCGGAAAATACTATATGCTTGCCTATGCATCCGCCAAAGGGAAATCAAGCTACGTATTGACGGAAGACCCTTTTATCGTCGAATAATGACAAGCCTTGTTGAGAACCACTCAACAAGGCTTTTTTATGTTAAAATACGGATAATGCGTTCAGGAGAAGCTCCCCCTTCTCTTCAAAACGTGAAAAAAGCAATCGGAGGACATCGTGTATATGCTTTCTTTTATCGTATTATTCGGCTTATCCTTCATTATTGTCTGCTTTATATTTTTCACGATTTTGTACTTCGCCGTCAACCTGCAGAAGCGCGAGCCCAAGCCTTTTCAAAAAGCTGCGGAGCAAACCGTCGATACCATCATCCTCATTCCGCTCAGCTGGCTGTTTACCGCTTTATACATATGCATTCTGTTTATTCTTTTCCCAATCCGCCATTTTCTCGATTTTTTTCAGCAAAAACGCTAAATTGACTGATGAAACGCTTCGGCCAGCAGCCGGTATGAATCCAATCTGTCTTGAAAATCGTGGGTGATCGTCACCGCCATGATTTCGTCCGTTCCGTAAGCGCCGGCCAGTTCAAGCAGCTGTTCCTTTACCTGCTGCGGCGTTCCGATGACCATCCGTTTTCGATTGTCTTCCACTCTCTTTCTTTCATAAGGAGAATATTGATAGGACAGGGCCGTTTCCAATGATGGAAAGCCTTCGGTCACCATCCCCTGTTCATTGGCCAATAAAGAAAAATCCAAGCTTTTGGCAAGGTTCTCCGCTTTCTCTTCTGTCTCAGCGCAAATCACAAATACGGCAACGATCACATTTGGCTGTTCCCCTAATACAGAAGGTTCGAACCTCTCTTTGTACAGTCTGGCCGCCTCTTCTCCGCCTTCACCGTTAATAAATTGAGCAAATGTATATGATGCCCCTGTTTGGGCGGCAAGCCTTGCGCTTTCCCCTGAGGAGCCGAGCAGCCAAACAGCGGGCGCTGTGGCGATGTTCGGCGTTGCGGTCAAGTTGGGAAAGCGGTGATGTTCATCGGCTTGATCGTATAAATATGTGACGAGGTCCTGAATTTGTTCTGGATATTGGTCAGCCATCCGTCTTCCTCCATTTTGAAGGGCCATTGAAGCGATCGGCATCCCTCCCGGAGCACGTCCGACACCTAGATCAATCCTGCCGGGCGCAAGTCCTTCCAAGACGCGGAAGTTTTCCGCCACCTTGTAGGCGCTGTAATGCGGAAGCATGACGCCGCCGGATCCTATACGGATCTTCTCTGTTTTAGCCGCAAGATAACCGATCAGAACCTCCGGACTTGACCCTGCCAAGTTCCTGGAAAAATGGTGCTCAGAAACCCAAAACCTCTTGTATCCGAGCCGCTCCGCCGCTTGCGCAAGCTCCACCGTATGCTGCAAAGCCAGTTCAGGTTTGCTTCCTTCAGAAACAGGAGTCTGATCCAGTATGCTTAATGACAACATCTTTTTCACCCCAAATCTTCGTTTACTTTTTCTGCGCAAAAAGAAATAATAGTATCATGGATAAACTAAAGGAGCTCCCAGTACTGATGAATGAGACGAAGCAAAAAACGCACCCGCCAGCCGTAGAAGAACGCTTTGCAAAAGGCTGTTTATTCGGAATCCTTTTCAGTCTGCCCTTTTGGCTGATGTTTTATCTTTTCCTTCAATACATGCTGATAAGATAAGTCCCCTCCGAGTCGGAGGGGAGGTTCCTTACCTTTTGTTCAAACCTTTTCCTTTAACGAATTCATTCATATACGCACGCGGCGGCTTTTTGAGGCTGCCGGTGATCTGGTCTGTCCATTTGTCAGACCGTTTGCCGTCCGTCCGCTTTTGATAATAGTTTGAAATCGTTTCGTCATATGCGGACAAATGCTTTTCAAACTCGGCATCATCCGCTTGATAGACATTTTCATGATAAATGTGATCAAGCGGCAGACGCGGTTTTTTGGCCGAAGGGTTGGCCGGCTGGCCGACGACAAGCCCGAACAGCGGAAGAACGTATTCAGGTGTTTCAAGAAGCTCGGAGACTTCGTTCAAATTGTTGCGAATCCCACCGATATAGCAGATGCCGAGGCCCATTGATTCGGCCGCTATTGACATATTTTGAGCGGCAAGCGCTGCATCGATGACGCTGACCATAAAGGTTTCCGTCCCTTCAAGAGAAGCTGTAATATCTACACCCTTTTTCCGAGCGATTTTGTCATGCCTGTAAAGATCTGCGCAAAATACAAACAGATGGCCGTTTTTTTCAACATATGGCTGGTTCCCGGCCAATTCCGCAAGCTTGCGCTTCTTGTCCGGATCGGTGACACCGATGATTGAATATGCTTGAATATAGCTTGACGTCGATGCGCTTTGAGCGCTCTCCACAAGCAGGCGAACCTCTTCTTCGGTCAGGAGCCGATCTGTAAAAGACCTGATCGAACGGTGATTTAAAATAGTTTCAATCGTTTTATTCATCCTCTTACCTCCTCAACCTTTATCATATCCAATATCTGCTTTTCTCTAAAGCAAAACGGTTTGGCGGACTGCAGATGGATTCAATTTCATATGGTAAAATGATAGAATTGTCTTACTATTTTCGAATCGGAAAGGGAGATGACGGTGAAATCCGTAATTGAAGAATTAGATGCATTATTTCCGGAAATGATCGAACTAAGGAGACATTTTCACCAATATCCGGAGCTTTCCCATCGCGAGGTCAATACACCGCTCACCATTGCAAATTACTTGGAAAGCCTCGGGATTGGCGTGAGAACGAATGTCGGCGGCCAAGGGGTCGTCGGTCACATTAAAGGCGGCCGCCCCGGCAAGACGGTCGCCTTGAGAGCCGATTTCGACGCTCTGCCTTTACAGGATCAAAAAAATGTTCCGTACCGGTCGACTGTCCCCGGCGTCATGCATGCCTGCGGGCACGATGCCCACACGTCTGCTCTCCTCACAGCCGCAAAAGCCCTGGCAAAGCATCGAAAAGACTTGAAGGGAAATGTCGTGCTGATCCATCAATTCGGTGAAGAGGTTACACCAGGCGGCGCCAAGCCGATGATTGAAGCCGGCTGTCTCGAAGGCGTGGATGCCATTTTCGGCACCCACATCTGGGCTCCGATGCCCGTCGGTCAAGTCGGTGTCAAATCAGGCCCGATGATGGCAGCCGCTGATAAATTTAAAGTCACGATATCCGGGCGGGGCGGACACGGAGGCGCGCCTCACCTAACGACAGACGCTTTAATCACGGGAGCCTCGGTCGTCAACCATCTCCAGCAAATCGTCAGCCGCAGAATCGATCCGACAGAAGCAGCCGTCTTGTCGATCGGAACATTTCATTCAGGCCAGGCATTTAACGTCATTGCCGAAGAAGCGGTCATTGAAGGAACGGTCCGCACCTTTTCAAAGCATGTCCAGGAAACGATCATCGCCGAGATCGAACGCGTAATTAAAGGCGTCTGCGACAGCAACGGGGCCTCGTTTTCACTCGATTATGAAAAAGGCTACCCGCCTGTCGTCAACCATGAAAATGAAACGGACATCGTCCGTCAATGCGCCAAACATGTCGTCGGCCCTGAAGCCGTCATCGAACTCGAACCGAATATGATCGGCGAAGATTTCTCTTATTATCTTGAACATGTCCCTGGATCATTCTTTTTTACCGGCGCGGGCAATCCGCAGACTGGAGCCGTTTACCCGCACCATCACCCGATGTTTGACATCGATGAAAAAGGCATGCTGAACGCGGCGAAAATTCTTGTGTCGGCGGCTCTAGCATTTTTAAACCAAGACTAAAAAGACAGCCTGATTCGGCTGTCTTTTTTATTTAAACATATAGCCTTTATATTTCGTCAGCTGGCAGCTGGCGTTATAAACGATCGCATAGCCGATCAGCGCGGACAATACAGAGCTCCCTCCGTAGCTGATGAACAGAAGGGGAACGCCCGTAACCGGCATCAGCCCGACGTTCATTCCGATATTTTGGAATGTGTGGATGACAATCAGCGCCGTATACCCAACACAGAAAAACGATGCAAACTTGTTGTACGGGTGTATCTTATCAATCAGCACGACAAGCCGGTAAATGAGAAGGAAAAACATGATGACGACAAATGTACAGCCGATAAAGCCGAAACTTTCGCCGATGACGGCATAGATGAAATCGGTTTGGCCTTCAGGAACGTATACTTTCAAATTGTTAATGCCCGTTCCGAAGATTTCTCCTGAGCCGATCGCCGTAACGGCTTTTTCGGTCTGATACGTATCATTCGCGTCCTGCTGGCTCGAATCGACCCATGTCATCACCCGGTTGATCTGATATTGCTGGATATGCAATGTATCCTTTGAAAACTCCGGAAAATTGATCACCAAAAACAGAACGAGCAGTACGAGCGTGATGCCCGATCCCGCGACTATGAAAATCAGCTTCCAGTTCACGCCTGATAAAAACACCATAACGGCGACAAAGAACATGCAGATACCGGCCGTACCGGCGTCCTGCATTAAAATCAATCCGACCGGAACCGCCGACACTCCCGCGATTTTCAGCAACAGGCGAACATCCTCCTGCATCGAGCGCGAGCCTTTCGGACTTGCTTTGTAAATCACCGAAGCCAGCATCATAATCAGGCCGATTTTCATAAATTCCGACGGCTGCAGCGTGATCGTACCAAATTGAAACCAGCTTTTTGCGCCGTTTTTAATCGGAGCGATCGACTCCGGACTAACTTTTAACACGAGCAACGACAAGATGCCGAATAAATATATGTAAATGCTTAACTTTTCAAGCTGCTCCAGATCAAAATAGAGAAAGCCGACGATCACCGAAATGCCGAGCAGATAAAAGAACAATTGCTTTGCCGGATAACCCTTCGGTGAAAAAGACGGCTCCGCAGCGTAAACAGCGATCACACTGATTAAAAAGAACATGGCTAATATAAAAATCAAATCGCCCTGATAATAGGGACTTGTCGTATTTTTCTTCTGGCCCATTATACCCCGCCTTATTTCTTCATCAAAAGCACTAACTTTCATTATAGCATGAACAACCGTTCACATTGCGAAAAAGGGTGAATAAAATAACAGCCCGCATACATCAGGCTGTTATTTGAACATATAGCTTTGATACTTTGTTAACTGGCAGCTTGAATTGTAGACAACCGCGAAGCCGAGCAAGGTTGCTACGACTGAGCTGCCCCCATAGCTGACCAAAAGCAGTGGGACGCCGGTCACGGGCATAATGCCGATATTCATTCCGATATTTTGAAAGGTATGAATGACAATTAAAGCGGTAAAGCCCGCACAGAAAAATGAGGCAAACCTGCTGAACGGATGTATTCGGTCGATGAGCACGACAAGCCGGTAAATTAAGAAGAAAAACATAATGACAACAAAAGTGCATCCGACAAACCCGAAACTCTCGCCAATGACGGCAAAAATAAAGTCTGTTTGCGCCTCAGGTACATAGACTTGAAGATCGCTTACACCATTTCCGAATACTTTTCCTGAACCGATCGCCATTTGCGCCCTTTCGACCTGCATTTTATCGTCGGCATTCTGTTCGCTCGGATTGACCCAGGTCATAACGCGGTTGATTTGGTATTGTTCAACCCCGAGCGCTCCCGCAACATCGGGAAATTTGATGATGACATATAAAATCAAAGCAACGGCTGCAAGACCCGTTCCGAAGATAAGAGAGATCAATTTCCAGTTCACGCCCGACAGGAATACCATCACAAGGATCACAAACGCGACGATCCCGGCTGTACCCGTATCCTGCTCTAAAATCAAGCCGAACGGAACAATGATGATACCGGCGATTTTCAGCAGAAAAATCCAGTCTTCTTTCAACGTACGCTTGCCGACAGGGCCGTTTTTAGACATGAAGGAAGCCAAGTACATGATCAGCCCGATTTTCATAAATTCCGACGGCTGCAGCGTAAACCCGGGAAGCATAAACCAGCTTTTGGCACCGTTGATGACCGGCGCAAACCTGTATGATCCGATATATGCCGGACTGAACTTTAACACGATCAGCATCAAAATGCCGAGCAGATAGAAATAAAAGCTGAGCTTTTCAAGCTGCTCCAAATCAAAATAAAGAAACACGATGATGATGAAGGCCCCCAGTAAATAGTAAAGGGACTGTTTCATCGCAAAGGGTTCATTATATTGATTAAACTGCTGAGCAGCGTACACAGCCACAACGCTTATGATAAAAAAGACAATATAGACAAAAATCAAATCCCCCTGGTAAAAGGGATTTGTAATATTCTTTTTCTGACTCATTCGAAATCCCGCCCTTATAATATGACACAATGAATTAATGCAGGAAGACGGCATCCGCTTCCTCACAAATGATATGACGTACAAAAGAACAAAATGTTTCGATTTTATTGCGAACAAATTCCTATTCTATTTTAAAGGATTTTTCCAACTATTGTCGAATGTGATAAATTCATTGATTTTTGCTTGAAATGTATTAAAATGAGTAATGTTGCATAAAATTAAACTTTTGCCTCCGGCAGAAGTGGTACAGAATCACCAATTCATAAGGAGTTTTTCATTTGGATAAAGCACTTCAAAAGCGTAAACGGCTTGATATCATAAAATTTTTGGTCCCTTCGCTTATCGGAATTATTCTGTTTATGATTCCCGTTAAAATTGAAGGAAATTTAACGATTCCAATTGCTGTTTTTTCAAATGCATTGCAGGAGCTGCTTCAGCAGCAATTGCCGCTGATCATGACGGTCATCGTAACCGCAACATTTATCTTAACCTTTATCACCAAAACCTTTCATCCGGCTTTCATCAAAAAAAGCGAGTTTTTCTATAACCTGCTGAATGTATCTTTATTTTGGTATATCGTCCGCCTAGTCGGCATGATTTTCGCCGTGATGGCGTACTTTAAGATCGGACCTGAAGCGGTGTATGCCAAGAGTACCGGCGGAACATTATTATTCAGCCTGCTTCCCGTTCTCTTCTCCGTCTTTCTATTTGCAGGCCTTTTTCTGCCGTTTCTGTTGAATTTCGGCTTGCTCGAACTGTGCGGCGCTTTGATGAAAAACCTGATGAGGCCTGTCTTTAAGCTGCCGGGGCGGTCATCGATCGATTGTATGGCTTCATGGCTCGGCGACGGCACGATCGGCGTGCTCCTGACGAGCAAACAGTATGAAGAAGGATTCTACACGAAGCGTGAGGCCGCCGTCATCGGCACGACTTTCTCAGTCGTCTCCATCACGTTTTGCCTTGTGATTATTTCACAGGTTGGCCTTCCTCATATGTTCGTTCCGTTTTATTTGACGATATTGCTGGCGGGTGCCGCAGCTGCGGTGATCAGCCCGCGGATTCCGCCTTTATCAAGAAAGGCTGATACTTATATTACAGATCAAGCGGATCAGGATCAAGAGAAGATTCCCGAAGGATACACTCCGTTCCAATGGGGGCTCAGCCAGGCTGTCGCAAAAGCAAAACAAAATACAAGCGTCAAAGATTTCTTGCAGGACGGGGCTAAAAACGTACTCGATATGTGGATGGGCGTCGCTCCCGTCGTCATGGCGCTCGGCACAGCCGCGCTGATTGTCGCTGAATATACGCCGGTTTTCAAATGGCTTGGACTGCCGTTCATTCCTCTTCTCGAGCTGCTGCAGGTTCCTGAAGCCGCTGAGGCCTCACAAACGCTTGTCGTCGGGTTTGCCGACATGTTCCTGCCGTCCGTGCTCGGAAGCGGCATTGAAAGTGAAATGACCAGGTTCATCATCGCCTGTGTATCGGTTACACAATTAATCTACATGTCCGAAGTCGGCGGCCTTTTGCTAGGTTCCAAAATCCCGGTGACGTTCCTTGACCTCGTCTTGATTTTTCTCGTTCGGACGCTTATTACGCTGCCTGTCATTGTACTGTGTGCCAACTTTATTTTTTAGACAAATAAAAGGCTCCCGGCGCCAAATGCCGAGGGCCTTTTTTGTTTAGAAAAAAATCGTTGATCCAAGGGGTCTGCGGCCTTATCGTACGATCCGCCTGTCCGCTTCTTCGCTTCCCGTAAGCCTGCCGGCCTCGTATAGGAAACGCGCGGTTCTTGGCTAACTTTCGCATGATCAATCTCCTCCACGCATTTTCGCTATTCACTTCTTCTCCCCTTCACCCTTTATGTCCTAACTGAATCACCGTGAAAATTGAGCCGATAGTTGGAGCGGAAAATGCTTTCCAGTATGTATCATTTTTCGAAGAACGTGGTATAATAAATGTAACAGAATGTTCACAAAATATTCTCCAATTAGACACAATTGATGTTTCATTCCGCTTTTTTTGACAGCGCTATCATTATCGAAAGGGGCTGAAAACGCATGGATATGTTTTTCGCTTACTTGCTGATTGCAAGCGCCACTCCTTTATTTTTATGGCTGGACAACAAAAAGGTCGCAATTTCTTCTATTCCGCCCATCATTTTAATGTGGGTATTCTTCTTTTTCTATATGACCAGCAGCCTTTCTCCTACAGGACACTCTCTCATGATCGCACTCTTTATTCTCAACGTTGTCATCGCCCATGTCGCCGCTTTCATCATCTACGGACTTCCATTGATCCGGAAGCACATGAGCCGATAAAAAAAGTGCCGGTTTTTCCGCCGGCGCTTTTTTGCTGTTAAACGCAACTATAGATCAAAGTTAAATGTTGAATGCGAGTAATCTTTGATGAATGTTTGATACCGGCTGCTGAAGTCAAGCAGGCGGTATATTTTCGATTTTTCCGCAAACCGCTTATGGTTGTCTCTGGCCGGATAATAAACGGACATGCCGCTTCCTCTTGGATGCTCCGGAGATTTGATGTTCATGATGACAGCCTTCTTGACGGATTTTACGACCTCTTTTGCTTCTTTCTCGGCTCCGATCTGCTGACCGATCAAGCTTGACAAATCCGCCAAATCAACCATATCCGATTCATCTGCATAATCTTCAGCAGCGAGACGCGCGTAGTGGAGCAGGCGCTTTCCGTCAGGCTCTTTCAATGCCAGGTTCATGTTTACGCTCAATCTGTCGAGGGCATCGACAGCGTCTTTGACACGGTTCAATTGAATTAAAGACTGCTGCAGGTCTTCTGTTTCACCGTTTTCTTTTGACTGCTGTACGTAGCCTGCAGCGATTTCCCTGCCAAGCTCTTTCGGATCGATTGAAGGGTCGTCTTGTACAGACTGCAGCGCCCTTTTATAATCCCAGCCGTTTTGATTCGTATAGTCGACTGAAGCCAGCATGTACTTACCATAATCCCTCAAGGCATATGCCGTTTCAATCCCGGCCATTTTGCAGTTGTCAAAACCGATTAAATCAAACTTTTGCTTCGTATGTTCATAGGCCGTTTTGATTCCCGACTGCAGCTCGCTTATTTTCATTTTCTTATTGCCGAAGTTTTCGTCTCCCCCGTAGCCGTCAACTGAGCCAAGCCCATGCCCCCAAAAGATCAATACATATTTTTTAGCCGGATATGTTTTGACTCCCCATGTGATAAAATCTGTGACGGAGCCGGGACTGTCCATATTTTTCTTCCCGACATTTTCGAGGGGCACCAGCTTCTGATGTTCAACTTTCCACCTCTGATTCACCTTGTGACTGATCGACGGGTTCGCCCATTTTTTTGCTCCTCCTGTCTGAAGAACGACATTGACGTTTGAAGATGAACCCGCATCCATCATTTCCTGAATGTCATCGCTTGCCATATGAAAATCGCTTTCCATGTCAGAACCAATCATATAAACAAGAATAGTATAGTCGTCCTTTTCTTTTAATAGAGCGGCTGGTGCCGGCTGAAAAAAGGCGAATGAAATAACGGAAAACAAAATCCATTTGATCAAGTTCATCTTCTTATGCTCCTTATTTAAGATTCCGGGAAATAAATAAGAGAGTAGTAGCAGTCTTCGTCCGGCTGTTCGTGTTCCAATGAATACCCGACGGATCGGAAGCACGCTAAGCACCTCTTGTTATCCTCTTCAATTCCGGCGAACCATTTGTTGATCCGGCTCATTTCCGGCAATGCCATCGTCCTTTTGATGAGCGCTTTTCCATATCCCCCTCCGCGCAAAAACGGATCGACTAAAAGGGCAATGTTCCCGGTCAAGTCCTCCTCAACTTCAACCATGACAACGCCGACAGGCTTGCCGTCCTCTAAAGCCGCCCATACCCGGTAGTTTTCATTACCGCCTGCAAAATTGAACCATTCGTCAAGAGGGAGCATCCCTTCCAGCCGCCTTTTCACCTCTGCATCCTCAAACCAGGTCTGCAGCCATTCAATATCTTCTTTTCGAAAAAGACGAAGTTCTTCTATATTGCTCATTGCTTTCTCCTTTATTGCGCGTATTTTTCAGCTTGCAGGCGATAAAGCTCTGCGTACTGTGCCTGATTTTTCATCAATTCTTGATGGGTTCCGGCCTCCGCCACCCTTCCTTTTTCTAAAAAGATGATGTGGTCGGCAAAACGGGCCGTGCTTAACCGGTGCGAGACAATAATGACTGTTTTGCCCTGCGTCAGCTTTTGCAGCTTATCAAATATCTCTTCCTCAATAAATACATCCAGCGCAGAAGAGGGTTCATCAAATATTAAAATGTCGGCAGACTCATCACGCATAAATGCGCGGGATATGGCGATCCGCTGCCATTCTCCCCCCGACAAATTCCTGCCGCCGAACAATCTGCCAAGCTCTGTTTCATAGCCGTCTTCAAGCTTATGCAAAAACTGATCCACTCCGCCGAAAGCCGAAGCACTTTTTATTTTGGCCAAGTCGGTGCATGAAGAAATGTCGCCCAGACCGATATTGTATTTCAATGTCATTTCGTACCGCAAAAAATCCTGAAACACGGCCGCGGCATTTGACCGGTAATGCTCTATATCATACTTATAAAGCGGTAAACCATTATACGAGATCGTGCCTTGATTGGGATCAAAATAACGCAGAAGCAATTTAACGAGTGTGCTTTTGCCTGATCCGTTTTCTCCCACGAGAACGGTCGTCTTATTCAATGGAATATCAAGCTGTTGAATATCAAGTACCGTTTTGGTTCCATCATAAGAAAATTCCACTTGATCACATGTAAATCCTTTTTGCTTTTGAACAGCTGGAGCGGTTTCCCCATTTTCCATGGAATTTTTGCTGTTTAAAAAAGAATGCACATTTCCGAGGTGCCTCGTTTCTCTTGCTCCGATCGCAAAAGCAGCGAACATTTCATTGATTCCTTCATTGAACTGAACCGCGGCTCCGATAAACAGCATCACATCCCCGATGGATAATCCCCCATGAAAAGCCTGGTGAACGATGTAAATCAGGACGGCACCTGCGGCCAAAGATTGTAATACCGACCAGAACAGCTGATACAGCGCCAGTTTTTTTTGATCGTTGGACAGCGTATGGAGGAGCTCCATTGAGGTGTTTTTATAAAAGGATTTAAAAAAAGGAACAAGATTGTATATCTTGACCTCTCCGGCTGTTTCAGACATAAGAGGGACACCTGCATAATATTCCGCGCGCCGCCTCAGTTCCTGAACCTCTTTCCGTCCTTCAAAGGTCGCGTTGTTTAACTTCGCCTCCCAGTACAGTTTGGGAACGGCCAATATGAGAAACAGCAGCGGCACCCACGGTGCAGCCATGCCAATCAATAAACTGCTGGCTGCAATCATCACCATTCCGCCGAAGGTTTGAGACACGATGGAAACCCACATCGTGACAAAATATTCATTATAGCGGATGATTTGTGTATTGGTATGAAAAGATGCGTCTTCAAAAGCCGCGATATCAGGAATGGAAATTGCCTTTTTCATGAGCATTTCATCAAGATAAGCTTCGAGCTTGGCGGTAAGGAGCCTTTTCTGCATTTCAGCTACAGGCTGAAGGGCATCTACGATCAGCGTAAAAGCAATGTATGCAAAGGCCGCCCAAACCAGTGCATTCCAAGAAGACAGCTCAAACGGCGCCCGTGCAATCTCATCGATCACCTCTGCACTCAGCCAGACTAGGAGAGGTCCGAGCATTGCATTCAGCAGTGTAATTAAAAACAGAACCGCCGACTTAAAAGGATCGCAGCGCCAAAACAACGTTAAACCGTAAAATATGATGGAAGCGGTTTGAGGCAGCTTTTTGAAAAACGAATAAAATTTCAGCAATATACCTCATCCTTCCCCTGAAACGATTTGGCCTGCATGCGGAACATTCTGCTGTATTCCCCGTTCTTGTCCATAAGTTCCTGATGGCTTCCCTCTTCTGCGATTCTTCCGTTTTTCAAAACCAGTATGCGGTCAGCCATCTTTACCGTACTGAACCGATGGGAAATCATGATCACCGTTTTTCCCTCTGTGAAGCTTTGAAACTGCCGGAAAATATCATATTCAGCCCGAATATCCAAAGATGCGGCCGGCTCGTCCAATATGACAAGTCCGGCATCTTTCATAAACGATCTGGCTAAAGCGATCCGCTGCCATTGGCCTCCAGAAAAATCGGTGCCGCCCCATTCAGGGCCGATCATTGTTTCCAGCCCTTCAGGCAACTCTTCGACAATCGGTTCCAGCTTGGCGGCCCGAGCGGCGGCGCGAAGTTTTTCTTCATCGCCTAAAGCTTCCGTTCGGCCTATCGCGATATTGTGCCGGAGTGACAATTCGTATCTGCCAAACTCCTGAAACACGACCGCCATTTTGTTTCTCAGCTGTTGAAGATCGACCTTGCGGATGTCTTTGCCGTTCACTTTAATCTCACCCTCATCATACTCATAAAAACGGCAGAGCAGTTTGATGAGCGTTGTTTTCCCAGATCCATTCGCCCCTACAATGGCAATTCTTTCTCCCGGTGATACTGAAAAGCTAATTCGATTCAGAACATAGCCTGTGTGCATGTCATACGATTCAGGCTGTTCGTCTTGTCCCCGCATCTCTTCATCTTCAAGCTCATCGAGCATATCCAAGTCTTCCTCATCCACATCAGCTTCATTTACCCGGGAGCCGGCAGCCGCTTCTCTGAAAGGATAGCGGAAGGTGACATTTTTGAATTCGACTGCCAGCGGTCCTTCGCCCTCGAGAGATTCGCCATTGGAAGGAAGCCTGATATCCTTTTCGGCGTTCATAAAAAGAAAAAAGTCTCTTCCCATTCTCCATATATCCAACGTATCTGCACCTTCTTTGGCGATATCCCGGAGTGCCGTTGATAATTGGAACACGGCCCCCAAGTACAGCGATATATCCCCCACAGAAAAACTGCTTGAATGGGATTGGGACAGAATCCAAAAGTACCCCAAACCCGTTCCCGCCCCCGATAAGAAACCCGTTAAAACCGACCAGCGCGCGCTTCTGACCTGAATATTCCGCAGCACAGAATATAGGCCTTTAAAAGCAGATTGATATAAATCAAGAAAGAAAGACCCCAGGCCAAAAAGGCGTACTTCTTTGGCCGATCGTCTCCCGAGCAGAATGTGGCGCGCATATGCGGCCCTCCTTCTTACAGGGGCATAATCCTTGTGATATTCCCACTCCATTTCATTGTAATGATTATGGACAAAAGCAAATGGAGCGGTCGACAAAATAAGGATGAAAGCAAGGACGGGCGACAGATAGGCGATGATCAAAACGACGCCCGCCAAAGACATAACGGCGGTCACCAAGTTCGAACTGATATTAATGAATTGGGAAGGAAGCCATGTCGAACGATCCCGCAGTGTTTCCAGCCGGTCCCTGTACTTTGGATCCTCAAAAAAACGCATCCCCGGAATGCGGTCAAAAGCGTCGATCAACAAACTGTTGACTGTGATCATCGACCTCTCAGAAAGCATTGCCTTCACCCATTTTTCCAATGATTTAACGACACTGACCATGACCAGGCTTCCCGCATAAATGACAGCCCATATTTCTGCATAGATGACGGCTTCCTGATCGACAATGCCGTCGATCATTTGCTTTGAAGCGTACAATTGGATTAAAGGTGCTCCGGCTTCGATCAGCATGAAGATAACCATGCAAATCATCAGCCGCGGACCGGATTTCCAGACCATTTTCCCAAGCAGGCCCGCCGTTTGCAGCGGCTCTTGAATATGCTTCATCTTCCACACATGCTTCACCTTCATTTTCTATACCTATTGTGGTCATTGATACGAGTATATTTTGGCTTTCTCCGGCGTATTGACGGTTTCGATATCAGCCATGACCCTTGGCTTTACCGGACGGCTCCGGTCGAGAAGGTGCTCCTTCCCCTTGGATGCTTCTCTTAGCCATATTTCCAAGTCAATAACAGATCTCATGTACTGATAGCCCATGCCCAGATCATTATTTGGATCTTCAGAGCGGATAGCCATAGCCAGCAAGTGTTTCCACCATATATCGCGCTTAATGATGCCGAGTTCTTCAACGAAGACGCGCTCTCCCGGCTCAAATAACTGAAGAACGTGTCTGCGGTCATTCATAAAGCTTTTCCTGGCCATATGGGCATATGTTGTTTTCGTTGATCTGTTATAAACATTGGCAGGCAGGATATCGGTGAAAGATTTGCGAAGAAGCATTTTAGAGCCTGCATAATGTTCTTCAAGCCCTTTTAAAACATCAAAATGCTGTTCAGGCGGTACAGAAAATGAGAACTCGATCAGCCGCCGGTCCAAAAATGGATGGTACGTATGCAATGTCACACCAACAGCATCCATGTACCTCGCTCTCGGCCACAAAAAGTCATAGTGAAACCTCTTGCCCCACACTGAGAGCTCCCGGCTTTTTCGATAGCGTAGATGATCCTCTTTATTGATCTCCCATTCTCTCTTTCGGTGTTCTTCAGTGAAATATTCAGGCAGCTCATATTCCGTATCTGACCACAGCAGGTCGTAATAGAGCTTTTCTCCAATATAAGGCATGAAAGGGGCGATTCCGTATTGAAATCCGAGCTTCAGCATCTCTTTCATGCTGCCGCCTGACCATTCGCGAAGCAATTTGTAGATTTCAGAAAACCGTCTCTGCCGAAGCAAGGAATCGATCACTGACACTTCTCCGCTAAAAATGAAATCCCCGCCCTCACCTGTAAGGACAGACGAGGCACCATACTCCTCAGCGATCACTGTAAAAGTCTCATTAACCAGTGAATTGGCTCTCGGATCAGGACCGTCTACAAACCAAAGCGGATCACGCCCAATTTCCGCGTTTGGAATTTTGGCTGTAGCGTCTCCAAGAATGATCAGGCCGGGGATATCCATATCTCGCATCATATTCTTTACAAGGTCCCTGTCGTGGCTTAATATCATGTCGGGTTCGGCAAATGATATATTGACGGCCAGCAGCTGTTCCTTGCGTCCGCCTGCAACTGCGGCGGCGGTTACGGCAGCTGAATCCAGTCCGCCGCTTAATTCGACAATATGCCTTTCATCCTTTAAACGATCTGCTGTCACTTCCTGAAAAAGCTCCCGGAACCTCGGAACAGCGTCTCCAGCAAGATCTTTCTCGTTTAATAGCTGCGGAAGCCCCCAATAGCTGTGCACGTGAACCGCTTGATCCCGGCCGAGAAAAGCGTAGGACGCCGCAGGCACTTTGCGTATTCCTTTAAAAAATGTCCGATCTTCAAAGCCGTTTTCTCCTACAGCAAAGCCCGAAGTAGGAAACATTCTGCACACATCTTGATCGATCGCAAAAGGAATGTCATGAACAAGCAAAAGGATGCGCATGTCATTCGCTGCATACCATTCTCCTTTCGGACTGACCCAGTAGTAAACCGGACGGGTTGCGTATGTATCAGTCGCCAAAACAAGGCTATGCAGACTGTCATCCCACCAGACCATCGTATATTCGCCATGCGAGTGAGACAGCATGGCAGCTTTGTCCTGCTTCAATGATGCGTACAGCTTGTCATATTGCTCGATCTTTCGGGTGCCATCCGATTTTGCGTTAAGACCGCCGCTGATCCAGCCGTCTAAGATGACGGGGTGCAAAAGATTTATTTGAGTTGAAGGTCTAAAAGCTTCATCGTATCGGATATGCGCTTCAGCCATGTTTGCGATCCCGCAGCTGTAGCTGTGAATCCGTTCCGCCCGTCCCCATTTCTTGACGGCGGAAACCCACTCTTGCCATAAAGCGGTGTTGTTTCCCTGCATTCCAAACCATATTTTCATACTAGAGATAACACCCACCTTTCAGCGTAAGCGCTCATCTTATATGTCTGTAAAACTTTTAAATTCTTATTTTTATGATTCGGATCGATCGATTTGCCGTTTTCCATTTGAACCCACGCGTGAGAAAACAGCTTGTCATCAATTTTCTTGACCCCGATCATGAGATCAGCATCAGACCCATTGCTGAATAATATAGATTGAATCGTTAATGCAATAGAAACGCATGAAGTGACCAAATGGTCGTCTTCATCAAGGGAATACAAATATTCGCCGTTCCGGTGCAGTTCGTCTATATCAAGAAGCCCTGCACCTCTTTGCTTTGCGCTCGCATACAGCGGAAACAGGTGGATCGCAATTTTTTCATAAGCTTCTTCAAAGTCATAATTTAACAGCATCATACGTACAAAAGCATGAACGGTTGTAAAATATTCGTGGTTTTTGACAAGCGCTCTTTTTTTCATCAGCTTTTATTCTCTATTTTAATGAGCTTATGATGTGTCAGTTCCTGTATCGCCTCATTTAATATCGCTGATAGTTCTTCTTCCGTCTGATCGAACGCCGATTGCCACTTGATCAGAATATCTTTTTTATCCTTTCGCTCATTTTCAATTTCGATCCACAGCTCTTTTAAAGCCCCTTCCAATCCGAAATACTGCCCATTGTCCAGGTTTAGGACGATGCATTCATTTTCCAACACGGTTGTCGCTGTCTCTTGATTTCGAATAATTTTCAAAGATTAGACCTCCCCGGTATGCATGATTTCAGAAAAATAAAGGAGAAGAGAGCCGGCAAGCTCTCTTTCAGCACTTTATGCATGATGTTCTTTCCACGCCCTCGTTATCATTTCAGCGCTGGAGCGTTTTAAAAAGAGCCTGCAATGCGACGATGCCCCTGAATTTACCAACTGATCACATGAATCAGATTATCACAGGACAATATTAAAAAAACCGCAAAAAACTACCGAAAACCGACATGATTAGCCAATGGCATCAATGGGCCATTATTACGGGATTTATTCGGAGGAAAAAGAAAAAGAGAGCCTATCGACTCTCTTTTGCAGGGAAAAACGAATATATACTTTGTCTATACTTTCTGCTTGATCAAATTAAGCATCGTCCCTTTTTTTACTGCGCAGTACCGCGACGTTACTTTGAGCTTTTTATAGATTTTGCTCAAGTGATACTCTACGTTCCGCGTCGACATTTGCAGGTCTGCTGCGATCTCTTTATTTGTTTTACCGCTGGCCACCTTCTGCAAAATATCCAGTTCTGTGTCTGTTAAATGCTCGTCCACCGAGAGATCGGAGTCGAGCCTCAGTTTTTGCAGCAAGCCGTCGGGAAATAACACAGCCCCTTTTAAACACAATAAAATACTCGAAGCTATCATGCTGTCTGTATACGATTTATCTATAAACCCTTTAACTCCGGCCTCGATCAACTTATTAAAATATGAGTGAATTTCATCTCCCGAAAACATAATGATAATTTTGGATTGAGGTTCGATTTCCAGCGTTTTAAGAGACAGTTCCAACCCGTTCATCCCCGGCATTTTTAAATCATAAAGAAAAACGTCTATATGTACCTCTTGGTTTTTTAAGAGGTCGAGAGCTTCATTTCCTTCGTGGCAAACGATGACATCCATATTATATTTTTTTAATATTTCCTTCATTCCGGATGTCAGAACCCTGTAGTCGTCTACTAACAACACGCGTATCATCAGTAACACTCTCCTTAAATCAGTTTCCTCCGAACAAATACCGCAATAAAAACCCCATGAATAGAATTGAAGGATGATGTCGGGTTTTAGTGCCTTTTTGTGGTTTTTACCACTATATTCTATGATAGCATGATTATGTAATCAACTGGAAGTAATAAGGAGGTGACACAGATGCGCAAATTGGAAAGTGCTCAAGTTAAAAGCTATGGTTCATTCCTGACTGTTACTCTTTCTAAAAAGAGCAAGCCGGGCGACGGCAAATTCGGCCGCGGCGTAAAACGCGGTTAAGAGTGTATGAAAAAGAGTGCGGATAGTTGAAATCCGCACTCTTTTGCCAATCAATTAATGTCCGCTGTGCTCAGAATGTTTTGCACCTGGAGAACCGCCCTCAGGGTTGTCTCCGTGATAGTTGTGAGCAGCGAAGATCCAGACGGAACCGGCAATAATCGCAACCGCAATAAACGCGGCAAACAGCGTATTCCCGACTTGGATTTTGCCGCTGTCACTCTCAGTCATATGCATAAACATTAAGAGCTGAAGTCCAGCTTGAATGATCGCAAAACCGAAAATAATCCACAGCTTTGCAGCCATGCTTAAATCCGTATAGATCACCCACAAGGCCAATAAGGTCAGCACAATGGACAACACGAACCCGACAATATGCTTCCAAGGAAAGTGGCTGTGTTCAGCCGATTGTTTTGCTGCCATTATACATTCACCAACCCTATCAAATAGACACCGGTAAAGATGAAGATCCATACCACGTCTAAGAAGTGCCAATACAAACTTGAGATAAACAGCTTAGCAGACGTTTGCGGGGTGAGGCCGCGCTTTTTCGTCTGAAGCAATATGCCGATAATCCAGAAGATACCAATCGATACGTGCAGTCCGTGGGTTCCCAATAGAACAAAGAATGCTGACCAGTAAGCACTTGTCGATAAAGTGGCACCTTCGTGTACATAATGATTGAACTCATAAAGCTCATAGCTGACAAAGCCAGCACCGAGCAACAGGGTAATGATCATCCAGATCATCACGCCTTTCAAACTGCCGCGGCGCATTTCATGCACTGCAATGCCGCATGTGAAACTGCTCGTTAACAGCAGGAACGTCATGATTAAAACGAGCTTCGCGTCGAACAGTTCTGCCGGCAGTACGCCTCCCGCTGTTCTGTTATGAAGAACAGCATAGGTCGCAAATAACGTAGAGAATAAAGCAATCTCCGCTCCAAGAAAAATCCAAAAGCCAAGGATATTCAACCTTCCGATTTCAGAACGGTATTCCATAGGAGCGTTAGAATTGCTGTGTTCTGCATGTTCCATCAATCCCGCCTCCTTTACTTGGCATTCTTTCGTTCAGTCTCTTTTATTTCCTCAACACTTACATAGTAGCCGTCGTCATATTCAAATGAACGAAGAATCATACAGAGGAATACACCGATCAGACCGACGATTCCCATCCAGAACCATTCAAAGACAAGCCCGAATCCAGCAAATCCGAAGCATAATGACATGATAAACGGACGGCCTGAATTGCTCGGCATATGAATCTTTTTAAACTTGCTTTCAGGATGAATCTCGACATTGTCTTCCTTCATTTGCGCAAATGCGTCAGGTGAAGTGACCTCAGGCAGAACCGCAAAGTTATAGTGCGGCGGGATCGCAGAAGATGTAGCCCATTCAAGCGTGCGACCCATTCCCCAAGCATCTCCTGATTCCTCGCGTTTTGAATGACGGAAGCTGTAGAAAATGTTATAGCAGAGAACGATGAATCCTGCGGCCATCAGCAATGCGCCGAATGTCGCAATCATGTTCAATGCAGTCCAGCCGTCTTCTGCTCCGTATGTGTAAATACGGCGAGGCATTCCCTGCAATCCAAGGAAATACATCGGGAAGAAACAGATGTTAAAGCCCGTCATGAACAGCCAGAAGAACCATTTTCCGATGCGTTCGTTCAGTTTGTGACCGAACATTTTCGGATACCAGAAGATCAATCCGGCGAAACATGCAAACACAGTACCCGCGATCAGCACGTAGTGGAAGTGCGATACGAGGAAGTATGTGTTGTGATATTGATAATCCGCAGCTGCCATCGCAAGCATAACGCCCGTAACACCGCCGATGACGAAGTTCGGAATAAATGCAAGCGACCACAGCATCGGCGTTGTGATTTTAATTCTGCCTCGATGCAGCGTCAACAGCCAGTTAAAGATTTTAACCCCGGTCGGCACCGATATCGCCATTGTCGTAATCGAGAAGAACGAGTTGACCGCCGCGCTGTTGCCCATTGTGAAAAAGTGGTGCAGCCAAACGATAAAGCTGAGAACCGAAATCGCCACAATGGAATAAACCATCGCTTTATAGCCGAACAGCTGCTTTCTCGCAAATGTTGCAATGATTTCTGAAAAAATACCGAAAGCAGGCAAAATAACGATGTAAACCTCAGGATGTCCCCAAATCCAGAACAGGTTCGCCCATAGCATCGGCATACCGCCGTTTGCCAAAGTGAAAAAGGCTGTTCCGAACAAGCGGTCAAATGTCATCAGCGCCAAAGCCACTGTCAAGACAGGGAAGGCGAAAATGATAATCACACAAGTGATCAGCGTTGTCCAAGTGAACATCGGCATCCGCCATAGAGTCATGCCTTTTGTACGCATTTTCAGGATGGTAACCATAAAGTTGATCCCGGTGAGAAGCGTACCGATACCCGCGATCTGAAGTCCGAGCAAGTAATAGTTCTGTCCAGGTCCAGGACTCAGCTCATTGCCTGCAAGCGGCATGTAAGCCGTCCATCCTGCATTCGGCGATCCGCCGATGACGAATGAAATGTTAAACAGCATCGCTCCGACCATGAAGGTCCAGAAGCTCAAGTTGTTCAAGTAAGGATAAGCAACGTCCCGCGCACCGATTTGAAGCGGTACGACCACGTTCATTAACCCAATAAGAAACGGCATCGCCATGAAGATGATCATGATCGTACCGTGAGTCGTAAATACTTCATTATAGTGGTTGGAATCTAAAAAGCCGTTATTAGGAAGCGTGAGCTGGGCACGCATCATTAACCCGTCGACACCGCCGCGGAAGAACATAATGACTGCGGCAATGATGTACATGATTCCTAAACGTTTATGATCGACGGTGGTAATCCACTCTCTCCAAAGCCATTTCCATTTTTTGAAGTATGTCAGCACAAATACGATTGCAATTGAAGTAAGCAAAATGGAAATCTGTGCTCCAAGAATTAATGGGTCACCTGTAATTATGAATTCGTCCCATTTCAAATTCATGCAAGCTTCCTCCTTTCCTAGTGAGAATCTTGGTCTTCAGATTGTTTTTGATCTTTGTTTGTCTTTACGTTTTCAAACGGATCTGATTTAGAGTGCGGAGACAACGGTTTATAGCCCAGTCTTTCGCGCGCTTTAATGGCGTATTCCGCATCATTTCCGTGATTAACGTACTTCAGGTGTGTAGATGAGAACGTCATTTCGTCCGCATGCTGAGGAAGCATCAGTTCATCGTACTGGGTTTTCGTCAGCTTGGGAGCTTCTTTCTGCGTTTTCTTCACCCAGTCATTAAACTTGCTTTCAGATACCGCATTGACATTAAACTTTTGTTCTGCAAAACCTTCGCCTGTGAAGTTTGCATTTCGGCCTTTATAAGTACCCTCATGGTCTGCCTGTAAATATTGCTCCATTTCCATTCCGGACATGGCGTATTTTTGCCCGCCAAGCTGCGGAATCCACAGAGATGCCATAGAGTCGGCAGATGAGATTTTAAACAAGATCGGTCTGTCTGTCGGGATATTCAAATAGTTGACCGTTTCGATATCCTGTTCCGGATAGCTGAATACCCATTTCCAATCGACAGATGTAGCATATACGACCAAAGGTTCCTTGTCCTTTGATGCTTTTGGAGCCTCTTCTAGAGAATAAATTGTTTGAACTGTCGGCACTGACAGCGCAATAACAATTAAAATCGGAACCACTGTCCAGACGATTTCTAAAAATGTATTGCCTTCTACTTCCGGGCTGTAAGGAGACTTTCTGTCTTTACGCTCACGGTATTTCACAATCATCACAGTAAAAAGGACAAATACGACCGCTACGATAAACAGCATAAATCCAATCGATAATAGAATAAGATCTCTTTGCTGCGAAGCAACCGGTCCTTTAGGATCCAATACCGCGATTTGACTGCAGCCGCCCAATAAAAAAACGGAGGAAAGCAGAGTCAGCATAATCAGTGGTTTAAATGCTCTGAACAAGAGGATCACCATCCTTCCTTAATGATGTCTAAAATTTGGTCAGAATATCTAAGATAAAAGGATTCTGAAAAACTTTTTTCTTCTACCTTGCTATGCTATCAAAATCTTCACCAATTAGCCTTATTTTTTTCGATTGTTCACCTTTTTTTCACCCAAATGTCACAAAATCGTCAAAATTTGTTCATGATATTATGAATAACAAAGGAAAAAGACTGGTAATTTTTTAGTTCTTTTTACACACATAGCAAGCGCTGACAAATCCCTCCGGAACAAAAAATCTGTCAAATTTAGGTTTACCACAATAAAAAACTTTGGTCAATCATTAATTTCACATTGTTAAATTTTTTCATGGTGAATCATTATCCTTCTCCCTTCCTTTTCCCTGCTGACAACCGGTTTTAAACTAAAGAACATCAAAAAAGAGCTTTCTTCTGTGACTGAAAGCTCTTTTTTATCCTATATAATAGGCGTTATCGCATTCTAGCTTTGATAGCCGTTCGGATGTGCTTTAAACCACTTCCACGCGCTGTCAATGATCGTTTCCAGTTCGGCGTACTTCGGCTGCCATCCAAGCTCTTTCACCGCTTTTTCCGAAGAGGCGATCAGCTGTGCCGGGTCTCCTGCGCGGCGCTCTGCAACCTCCGCCGGTATCGGACAGCCTGTCACTTTCCGGGCAGTTTCAACGACTTCTTTGACTGAGAAGCCCGTTCCGTTTCCGAGATTGTATACGGCGCTTTCTCCGCCGTTTCGAAGCCTCTCGACAGCGAGAATATGCGCGTCGACCAGATCCATCACATGGATGTAGTCTCTGATGCACGTGCCATCCGGAGTCGGATAGTCGTCGCCGAAAATCATAATCTTGTCCCGTTTGCCTAGCGCGACTTGAAGAATGATCGGAATCAGGTGCGTTTCAGGCTGGTGGTCCTCGCCGATCAAGCCGTCTACATGCGCCCCGGCAACATTAAAGTAGCGAAGGACGACATGACGGATTCCGTATGCCTTTTCAGACCACTTCAGCATTTTTTCAATGGCAAGCTTCGTTTCCCCGTACGGGTTTGTCGGATCCGTCGGATCTGTTTCCATAATCGGCACCCGATCCGGTTCTCCGTATGTTGCAGCGGTTGATGAGAAAACAATTTGCTTCACATCGAACTCTTTCATGACCTTTAACAGGCAAACAGCTCCGTAAACGTTGTTGTCATAATATTTGAGAGGATCTGTTACGCTTTCTCCAACCAATGAATCGGCCGCGAAATGCATGACAGCCTCAATGTCGTTTTCCTGAAACACCTTTCTTAGAAATGCTTCATCGCGCAGATCTCCATTATAGAAAGAAGCTCCCTTTAAAGCCGCCTCTTCATGTCCAGTTTGCAGGTTATCAATAATTACGACATCTTCATTGCGGCTTAACAGTTCCGCTACAGCATGGCTTCCAATATAGCCCGCCCCTCCGCATACTAATATTGCCAATTCATTTCTCTCCTTTCAGCGGCGTTATCCTTCTATTTTAAAATCTATAAAACGCCTGTGAATCTCTTTTTCAAACAAAGATGATATATTTGCTTTTTTCATTTTACCACCTTCAGCATTTTCCGGCTTGCATTTTTCATCATTTCTTCAAATAAAAAGTTGGGGGAAAAACGAATTGAGAGACCTTCATTCCATTAAATACCTTACAAGGAATAGTTCGGGTTTTTATCCATATCAATGGTTTTCTCTTGGTGAATCAACGCGATTTTGAGGCAAAAGCTATACTTTTTTCACTGCATTTGAAACCAATGTTCTTTTTTTCCACTTAATGCTGATCGATAATAGTATTTTCGTATTACCCTTCTTTAACCCATACAGCAACTAAGCCCAAAGAACCCTCTCCACCCATTAGATCTTTAATCTAAATAACCCCTTCAAACCATCGATTTTCCAATATTTCCACACAATGACCTCTCAAAAATCCCTTCCTTGTTTTTAGAATATTCAAAGGATATTCGGCTGCAATTGAGAAATTCTTAATAGGGAAAAATGATCATTTTTATTTGAATACTATCCAGTCAGTAATTGATTGTTTATTATTATAAGTAAGAATCTAAGATTTTTTGGTTTTTTTAGTCAGTTATTTAGGGAATAGGTAGGTTTATCAATGATGACTTTGTGAATTTTTTATGAAATTTGTCATTGTTTTCACATGGCTGTTGTTTTATAACTTTTATTGCATCTCAAGGAAGAACCGTTTTTTCTTTGAGGTGAACAACGTCTTATCATATTGGAGGAAGCTATGAATACTCAAACGAAACACAAGTTGGACAAAGATTGGGTGATTTTGATGAAGGAGGCGAAAAAACTTGGGCTGCAAATTGAAGATGTGAAAGAATTTCTTCGCAGTCAGCCCATCCAAAGCGATGCTGAAAAACAGATAAAGCAATAAGCGTTTAAAAGCATCAGTTATCCAAAAAAACAGGCGGTTCTGTTGAATCTTGGTCTATCAAGATGATCCAACCGGCTGTTTTAACGAGTGTTTTAATTGATAATGACGTATTTGAGCAGCAGGCTTGCTGCCTGTGTATAGATTCTGTCTGCTCCATAGAAACGAGCATTTTAAGGAGCAGCCTTACCTTTTGCCCTGTACATAGGTTGTTTCACTTTTTCCAGCTTCACTCTCTTAAGGGGTACCAGACCGGATTGATTAAGGCGTTTTAGAGGCATTGCTGACCAACGCTGATGCCAGCAGCCCCATACACTTTCTTCTGTATCGGTTTCGATTGCCTTTCTCCTGAAAGGGGGCGGAGCTTTTGGCCTTAATCCTTTTGATACCATCCTCGGGCTTCCTTTCCATACTCCCTTTTCTGTTAACCATCCGCCTATATAATCGGTTTTTTCGATGTTAAATATCTAAAATATCAATTTTACTGATGGTTGTTGTTATCTTAAACTGAATTCATGACCCATTCCAGAGGAGGATGATGAATATGGGGATAGCAGCAATCTGCGGAAGCTCCCGCGAAAACGGAAATACGGAAGAGTTGGTGAATCGATTAGTAGACGGACTTGATGCCGATAAGATCTACCTGCGAAACTATCACATTGAGCCCGTATCGGACTACAGGCACGGCAATACAGCCCCTTTGTATCCTGATGATGACTACAGAGACCTGATCAGCCGGGTGCTGGAGAAGGATATCCTGATTTTTGCCACTCCGATCTATTAGTACGGAATGTCGGGTTTGATGAAAAACTTTATTGACCGCTGGTCACAGACATTGATTGAGCACGGGAGATCTGCATTTAAACAGCAAATGGCGAAAAAAACGGTCTACGTCGCGGCTGTCGGAGACGATGATCCCCGCTTGAAAGGGCTGCCGCTTATTCAACAGTTTCAATATATCTTTGATTTTATGAACATGACATTCGACGGCTATTTGCTCGGCAAAGGGAACAAGCCCGGCGGCGTGGTGACAGACCGGACAGCGATTGTGTCTGCAAATGAACTGAGAAGGAAGCTGGCAGAGGCGGAAACGGGGCAAAAGCATGGCAAATAAAAAGGCGAACAAACGGTTTTATTTATGGAAAAAGCATTTATTCGAGATGATCAGGTCTTTCATCTTATATAAATAAAAGGCTTTGTGAAAATTGAAGAATAAATCCGGAGCTTGTTACATACCTTTGTTGTATCTTTTCAGACAAACACAAGGAGGGTCAAAGAACAAATGGGAGAAGGCAAAATAGATTACAGCAAAGCTGCGGCATCTCCGGAGTTCCAGCGGTTGTTAAAGCGGAAACGGGCTTTTATTGTACCGATGACGATTTTCTTTTTGCTCTTTTATTTCCTGCTGCCGGTTATGACATCATACTTCACATTTTTGAATCAGCCGGCAGTCGGGGCCATCACGTGGGCATGGGTTTTCGCGATTGCTCAGTTTGTTATGACGTGGACGCTGTGCATTGTGTATACGAAAAAAGCCGGTCAATTCGATCAAATTGCAAGCGATTTCAAAAAGAAGATTGGAGGCGTTGATTCATGAGTGCCACAGCCTTTATTTTGTTTCTTGCCATTGTCGCCCTCACGCTTGTCATTACGTATTTCGCCGCTAAACAGACAAAAACGGCCAATGAGTTTTACACGGCGGGAGGGGGACTTACCGGCATTCAAAACGGACTGGCTATTGCGGGAGATTACATGTCAGCGGCTTCTTTCCTCGGAATTGCCGGGATGATCGCTTTGAACGGGTTTGACGGTTTCTTCTACAGCATCGGCTTCCTCGTCGCTTATTTAGTTGTCCTTTATATTGTGGCAGAACCGCTCCGAAACCTCGGCAAATTTACAATGGCGGACATGATTGCCTCTCGTTTTAAACAAAAGAAAATTCGCGGTGTCGCCGCATTAAACACAATCACGATCTCCACCTTTTATATGATTGCACAGTTAGTCGGCGCCGGCGCGCTGATCAAGCTTCTGCTCGGCATCGATTATACGCTGGCAGTGTGCATTGTCGGGGTTTTGATGACCATCTACGTCGTATTCGGAGGAATGATTGCAACCAGCTGGGTCCAGATCATCAAGGCCGTTCTTTTGATGGCGGGGACGCTCATCATTTCGGTCATCGTTTTTTCAAAATTCGGCTTCAGCCTGACGAACATGTTCGAACAAATGAAAACAGCTACTCCGCTCGGGGCGGATTTTCTAAACCCCGGCAATAAGTATAAAGTTCCTCTTGAAACACTTTCACTCAATTTGGCGCTCGTCCTTGGAACAGCCGGCCTGCCCCACATTCTCATCCGCTTTTATACAGTAAAAGATGCCAAAACGGCAAGGAAATCGGTTGTCTCGGCAACATGGATTATCGGTATATTTTATATTATGACGGTCTTTCTCGGTTTTGGTGCTGCCGCTTTTGTCGGTTTTGAAAACATTTTAGCTGCCGATAAAGCGGGGAATATGGCCGCACCGCTGCTTGCTCAGGCGCTCGGCGGAGATTTTCTGTTCGCCTTCGTCTCAGCCATCGCTTTCGCCACGATTTTGGCGGTAGTTACAGGACTTGTCCTGTCGGCGGCTTCTGCTTTTGCGCATGATATATACAGCCAGATTATCAGAAAAGGCGCGGCTACGGAAAAAGAGCAAATGATTGCTGCAAGGTGGGCTTCCATCGGCGTATCCGTCCTTTCAATTCTGCTTGCTGTCTTTGCCCAATCGCTGAATGTCGCGTTTCTTGTCTCGCTTGCATTTGCCGTGGCGGCAAGCGCCAATTTGCCGCTCATTATCTTCACCGTCTTCTGGAAAAGATTCAATGCCGCCGGCGCTTTGGCCGGCAGCCTGACCGGCCTTTTAAGCGCTCTGATCCTTGTCTCCATCAGCCCGAGCGTATGGGACCCGGCCGGAAACGCCATCTTTGTTGGAGACCCGCTCATCCCGCTTTCCAACCCGGGAATCATCTCTATTCCGCTCGGCTTTTTAGGCGCTTATCTTGGAACGATTCTATCTTCAAAAACCCCTGGTCAAGACGCGTTTGCAGAAATTCAGGTCAAAGCGCATACAGGCATCCACATGGATCAATCTTAAACCGTGTGCAGCCGAAAAAAACTTATGAGCCGGCCGGCCCATAAGTTTTTATTTATTCCCGAAAGCTTGCCAGCCGCTCGTTCAGCGTTTTCGTGTGCCGGTAGACATCTCTGTAAATTTGAAAGAGAGCTTCGTATTGTCTGCTGTATTCACGGCGGGGCGAAAAGGTTTCTTTGATGAGAACGAATCGGTCTGCACAAGCCTCAAGCGACGGAAACCAGCCGCACCCGACGGCCGCAATCATGGCTGCACCGTATGCCGGCCCCTGTTCGCTTGTCAGTCTGATGATGTCGGCGTTGAAGATATCCGCCTGGATTTGCAGCCATTGATTGCTTTTGGCGCCTCCTCCGATTGAAATCACACGGCTGATGTCTTTTCCCCCGGCACGGAATTGTTCAATGCTTTCATGAAGGGAGAATGTAATGCCTTCAATAACGGCTCTGACAAAGTCCGCCCGTGTATGTGCGCTGTCCATCCCGATGAAGCTGGCGCGAATATCTGCGTCGGCATGAGGAGTTCTCTCCCCTGACAAGTAAGGGGTAAACAGCAGTCCCCCGGCCCCGGGACGGGAATGGCCAATATCGCTGATTAATTCGTCAAATGACGCCTGCCCGGCAAATACATCTTTAAACCAGCTGAAGCTGCGTCCTGCAGAAAGCGTCACTCCCATCGAATAAAACGCATCGGGGGCTGCATGGTTCAGAAAATGAATATTGCCATTAAACTCTTGATCACGGTTTGATTCATATGTGAGAACAACCCCCGAGGTGCCTATGCTGCAAAGGGCGGTTCCTTCTTTTAAAATACCGGCGCCGACAGCGCCGCATGCATTATCAGCGCCGCCGGCAAACACCTTGACTTCAGGAGACAGCCCGGTTTCGGCCGCGAATTCCGGTCTGAGGCCGCCGACACAAGCGCCCGGTTCAATCAAATCCGGACATAAGGACTCCGGGATGCCGAGCTTTCTGCAGATTTCCCCGCTCCATGTTTGATGTCTCACATCTAGCAGGAGCGTTCCGGCCGCATCTGAATATTCGCTGTGAAGACGCCCCGTCATGGTGTACCTGACATAGTCTTTCGGCAGCAAAAAAACGGCCGCCTTTTCAAACAACTCTTTTTCATATTCTTTCACCCATAAAAGCTTCGGAAGGGTAAAACCTTCGAGCGCCGGATTTTTCGCGATCTCGAGCAGGCGCTCCTTTCCGATTTTGTCGTTAATCAGCCGGCATTGTTCGGTTGTCCGTGTATCGTTCCACAGGATCGCGTTTCGCAAAACCTCTCCTTTGCCGTTTAAAAGTACCAATCCATGCATCTGTCCGGAAAAGCTGACCCCTTTAATCTGAGATGCTTTTCCCGGGAAATGCCCGACCAATTCCTTAATGGCTTCCTTCGTTTTGTCCGCCCATTCTGCGGGATCCTGTTCGGAATAACCGGAATGGGGCTCAATGATGGAAAACGGTTTGGAGACCTCGCCGCACAGCTCTCCCCGCTGATTGACAAGGATGATTTTAACCGCGCTGGTGCCGAGATCGACCCCGATTACGTATTCCACTAGCGTGTCTCCTTTCCTGCCGGCGCTTCGCGCAAAGCGTTCAATAAGTAACGGTTAACGGTCGCCTTCAGCCGTTCTTGGCGGCCTGACTGATTTTCAATATGGTCGTTTTCAAGAGCGTAAGCGGCGAGCTTTTTCAGATCGGTGCGGCCTTCTTTGATTTCAAGCCCGATGCCTTTCGTATAGCTCTCATAACGTTCTTCGATAACCTGATCGAGCGCTTTATCTTCAAGCAGACGGGAGGCGACTTTCAAGCCGACTGCATACGTATCCATTCCTGCGATATGAGCGTGAAACAAGTCCTCATCGGCAAATGACGGGCGCCTTACTTTAGCATCGAAGTTGATGCCGCCGGTTTTAAACCCGCCTGCTTTCAAAATTTCATACATCGCCAGAACCGCAGAATACAGATCGGTCGGAAACTCATCGGTATCCCAGCCCAAGAGCAAATCGCCCTGGTTGGCATCAATGGAACCCAGCATATCGTGCAAGGCAGCCACCCTTAGTTCATGCTCAAATGTATGCCCGGCCAATGTCGCATGGTTCGCCTCAAGATTAAGTTTAAAATGGTCTTTTAAACCGTAAGTTTCTAAAAAAGCGATCGTTGTGGCTGCATCAAAATCGTATTGGTGCTTCGTCGGCTCCTTCGGCTTCGGCTCGATTAAAAATTGGCCGTCAAAACCGATTTCACGCGCATACTCAACTGCCATTCTATAAAATGAAGCCAAGTTTTCGAGCTCAAGCTTCATATCTGTATTCAGCAATGTTTCATAACCTTCTCTTCCGCCCCAGAACACATAGTTTTCCGCTCCAAGCTCTTTGGCGATGTCCAGGCCTTTTTTCACTTTTGCAGCTGCATAGGCATAGACGTCTGCATTGCAAGAAGTTGCGGCCCCGTGGACATATCTCGGATGCGTAAACATATTGGCTGTATTCCAAAGCAGCTGAACATGGCTTGTCTCCATCATTTCTTTGAGAAAAGACGACATTTGATCCAAATACGTGAAAGTTTCACGCAATGTTGCTCCTTCATCGACAATATCAACATCATGAAAACAGAAATAGGGCACGCCGAGCTTTTCAAAAAATTCAAAAGCCGCTTCCGCCCTGGCTTTCGCTTTATCCAAAGGATGTGTCAGCCGGTTCCACGCCCGGAACATCGTCCCGTCGCCGAAAGGGTCTTTCCCGTCCGCATCAAAGGTATGCCAATACGCAACAGCGAAGCGAAGGTGTTCCTTCATCGTTTTGCCGCCGACAAATTCATCAGGGTTGTAATATTTAAATGCGTAAGGATTTTCCGAATCGGCCCCTTCATACTCAATCATTCCGATATTTCTAAAAAACATTCCGATCTCCCCCTTCACTTTTCCTTGCAAACGTTAAAAAACAATGTTTGTTTAACCATTAAACTAACTTCCTTGTATGTATTTTACAGGATCAATTAATCGCTTTCAATGGAAATAGAGGAAAAAATAAGTTTTCAAAATTTGTTATACTATAATAAATTCACAGCTTCAAAGCAATGGAGTGATTGACATTGAATACAGCGGATCAAGCCCTTGTAAAAAAAATGAACAAAGCCCTGATTTTTGAGCAGATTATTGAAAACGGACCCGTCTCAAGGGCCAAACTTTCGGAAATAACAGGATTAAATAAAGCGACCGTTTCCTCCCAAGTGTCTTCCCTGCTTCAAAAGGACATCATTTATGAAACCGGCCCCGGCGAGTCAAGCGGCGGCAGAAGGCCCGTTATGCTGAAATTCAATCGAAAAGCCGGCTATGCGGTCGGTGTAGATGTCGGAACCAATTATATAATTGTTGCGTTAACCGACCTTGAAGGGCATTTGATTGAACAATTCGAACGAACGCTTGATGAAGAAGACATTCAGGCGACAGAAGAGGCATTAATCGAATTGACGGGGCTTGCCGTTGACAAAATACCGCCTTCCCCATTCGGATTGACCGGAATCGGCGTGTGCGTGCCCGGCTTGGTGGACAACGAACGGCATGTAGTCTTTACGCCAAATAAGCCGATCCATTTGATTCCGATAAAAGAAAAACTGGAAGAAAGGTTCGGCGTTCCCATTTTAATTGAAAACGAAGCCAACGCCGGCGCCGTTGGCGAGAAGGAATACGGGGAAGGCGGCCAGCTTGAGCATGCCGTGTTTGTCAGCATTAATACCGGGATCGGTTTAGGGATTTTAATGAATGGAAAATTGTTTAGAGGTGTGCAAGGTTTTTCCGGAGAAGCCGGGCACATGTCCATTCACTTTGACGGTCCGTTATGCCGGTGCGGAAATAGAGGCTGCTGGGAGCTTTACGCTTCAGAAAAAGCCGTCTTCTCTCACTATGCAGCGAATTCCGGGGCCCAGCTTTACGAAACCGTTAAAGAACTTGCAGACCGCGGTGATCCGGGCATGATGGAGACGTTTGAACGCTTTGGCTTTCATATCGGCATCGGGCTTCTCAACATCTTGAAAACGTTGAATCCCGACACCATTATCTTGCGGAATACCATAGTGGAATCCTATCCGAGCATCGTCGATGCGATCAAAAAAACGATTGCCTCAAGAAGCGCAGCAGAAGCCTTGTCTAATTATCATTTAAAAATCTCCACGCTCGGCCGCACCGCCTCAGCGCTTGGGATGTCCTCCCTTGTAACCGAACGTTTTCTGGAACGGTTTATGAACGAGAGATTTTAATCTTCATATAAAAAAGCGCATATTCCATTTAGGAATGTGCGTTTTGCAGATTTTATCATCCTTTCAGCGTGATTGAAAACCCTTGCAGTCTAGGAAGGTCGAGCATCGGAGCGGAGCGAATGTTGGAATTCGTGAGCACCGACGCGCAGGCCTGACAACGAATGCGAGGGTTTCTCGACACGCTGAAAAGCGCATATTCCATTTAGGAATGTGCGCTTTGTTTGGCAGCTTGGACTTTCTCGCTAAACGCCTCGGCGGCCTGCTTTGGATCGGCGGCTTTGCTGATGGCGCTGATGACACTGATGCCGTCCGCCCCGGCCTCGATGACGGGGACGCAGTTTTCGACCGTGATCCCGCCGATTCCGACCACAGGAATGCCAATTCCCTGCCTGCGGATCTCTTGAATGAGCGAGACGCCCTGCACAGCTTTTGTATCCCGCTTTGTTTCAGTAGGGTAAACAGGCCCCGCACCGATGTAATCCGCTCCATCCTTTTCCGCCTTTAAGACTTCTTCAAGTGTATGCGCGGAAACGCCGAGGATTTTGTCCCCGATTCTCGCTCTGACGTCTGCGGCCTTATCATCATCCTGGCCGATATGCACGCCATCTGCGTCAAGTTCAAGCGCGAGTTCTACATCATCGTTGATAATAAACGGTACATTGAACTGTTTGCACAGCGCCTGCACCTGTCGGGCAAACGCCGTTTGATCTCCGGCTTTCAACGCACCCTCGCCTTTTTCGCGGAATTGAAAAAGGGTCGCACCGCCTTTTAAAGCTTTTTCAATAACAGTTAAAGGATCCCCTGCGGTATTGTTTGACCCCATAATAAAATAGACCGACAACAGATCTTTCATTGCTTCTTCTGAGACTCGCGTCATCTTATTCCACCTCTCTGATCCTGCCGCGTTCTTTTATATCCATAGCTTCAACGGCAGCAAGCTGATTCAAAAACTCGATTTGGAAACTTCCGGGCCCCCGGCTTTCCGTTTTCGCCGCGGCCAACTCGGCCGCTGTTCCATAAAAAGCGGCTGCAGATACAGCGGCACGGCAAACGTCTTTTTCAACGGCGCAAAACGCACCGATGACAGAGGTAAACAAGCAGCCTGTCCCCGTCACTTTCGTAAGCAGCTGATGTCCGTTGCCCACGGTATACGTTTTTGTACCATCCGTTATCACGTCTTCAGCACCGGTTATGATGACTGCTGTATCCCATAATTTCGCGGCTTTTTTTGCGAGCTCCGTTCTGTCGCCGCTCTCTTCACCCGCGTCCACGCCTTTGATCAGCCAGTCTTCCCCAAGCGTGTTGGCAATTTCCGCAGCATTGCCTCTGACGGCAGAAACCTTCACTTTGCGCATGATCGCTTGAGCCGATTCCGTTCGAAACGGCGTCGCCCCCGCACCGACCGGATCAAAAATAACCGGCACCCCATGTTCATTAGCTGACTTTCCTGCAATAATCATCGCTTCAACAGATTCACGGCTGAGCGTGCCGATGTTCAGCACAAGGGCTCCGGCGATCTTTGCCATGTCGGCGGCCTCTTCCCTCGCATACGCCATCACCGGCGATGCGCCGAGAGCCAGCAAACCGTTTGCCGTAAAGTTGGTGACGACATTGTTTGTCATATTGTGTACGAGCGGTTTTTGCTTTCTGACTAACTCAATTCCCCTTGCGGCATCTTCCATATTCATTCGCCTGCATTCCTTTCTGTTTTTGAATTCTCGCTCCATATATACGATTTTGTATGATCAATCCACGCCCTCGCCGCGAACGACAGATAGCGGTCTTTTCTCCAAATGACGGCGACATGCCAAGGAATGGCCGGCCTCACCAGCGGAATGATCCTCACCCTTTCAGGGTCAAGATCCCGGCAGATCCTTTCGGGCAAAAGACCTATCCCAAGGTTCGCGGAAACCATTTCGCTGATGAAATCCCATTGTGAGGTTTCATAAATGACATTCGGCTGAAATCCCGCCTTCAAGCAGGCCGTAATGATCCGTTCGTGAAGAACAAAGTCTTCCCGGAAGAAAATAAACGGTTCTTCGCTTAACTGCCGAAGCTCGATCTCTTCCGCATCGGCAAAACGATGGGACGGGTGGACGATTAGCATTAAGTCTTCTTTAACAATTGTAAAGGAGTGAAAAATCTCCTCTTTTGCAGGCAGGACGACAACGCCGATATCAAGCGATCCGTCCTCTACTCCCTCCTGCACTTTCACAGACCCGTGTTCAACAAGCTGAAAGGTGACGTTCGGATACTTATCTCTGAAATCCCCTATCACTTTCGGAAAAAAACCGGAGCCGATCATCGGCGGCAGACCGATCCTCACATGCCCTTTTTTGACGTCCATCAAGTCGTTCAGCTCAGAAGTTAAATTTTGAAATGACTTGGTGATTTCCTGGGCCTGCACATACATGCTTTGCCCCGCATCAGTCAGCTCGATCTGCCGGCCGCGCCGGTAAAACAGCTCGATGCCCAGCTCTTCTTCAAGGTTTTTAATCATTTTGGAAATCGTCGGCTGAGATATGTATAATGACTGAGCGGCTTTTGTGAAGCTTTTCAGACGGGCTACCTCCAAGAAATAGGTTAAGTGGCGTATGTCCATTTGTTTGACACCCTTTCAGAGTTCCTGCGTGTATTCATATTCTAAACCAAATTCATTGTTTTCTGCACCCCCGCGAGAGCCACAATAAAAAAAACGCCGCCGGCATACAGCCGGCAGCGCCTATCTTCGGGCAATCGCCTCATCCTGTTCCTTCAGCGTGTCCACATTTGAGCGGGTGTCCTCAATGTTTTTACGAACAGCCTCTTTATACTGTTTGACCATATTGCAAATTTCGGCTTCTCGTTCAAGCCACTTTTTCGTAAAATCAAGGTTGTTCCGCCCGAGCGCTCCGGCTGGCGGGCTTTTTAAAGATACGGCTTGAAGCGTGCTGCTTACTTGTTCCAGCTTCTTCATAACCGCTGCATGGTTAAGTTTAATCGTTTTGCTCATTTCAACCATCCTTTTAAACCGTTGATTGTGCTGTGCAGAGCGTCGACGGCTTCCTCTCCTTTTTCCATCAGAAAGTCCGCCCGGTCGGCTGACCAGCTTGCAGCCTGAACAGCTCCTTTTTCAGCATCTAAAGCAAATATCTTTAAATCGATTTTATGAATATACCGATCATACTCATCGGTGAAAATTCTGTACATTGCCGTGTGCGCTTCATCACGTGCTTCGTTAAAATCGGCTGCCCTGCTTCCGGTCCACGACTCATTAAGATTCGGCCGCAAAATCTGCCTGATTTCTTCGATTCCGAGGTTTTGTTCCCGCTCTACATCGCGCTTTGCCCGCTCCAGCCTTGCAATTTGTTCTTCCAGCTCTGCCGCCTTATGGGAGAGGACACCGTGTATTTTTTGCAGCGTGTCTGAGTAGTCCATTATTGTCACCTCTGAAATTGCAGTATGATTCGCATTGATTATTTCCTTGTCAAATCATGATCCGGTTTGTTTTTCATAGATTCACATCTTTGACTAGACTTGCTCTCATTTCCAATATTTATAGTTTAAGTCGAAAATCACGGATGTTGAATAGGCTTTAAAGACTGTTTTTAGGGATATATACACAGTTCGCCATCATCCTCACACCGCATTTCAAGGACATATAACCCGTCTTTTTGAATCATCTGTACACCGCTTTCATTGCGGACAAGTCTAAAGGCACGGGAACACGGCGGTTTAATGGTCACAAAAAATCGCCAAATGATTCCGTATGACGTTTTCCAATTTTAGTTATTAAACTGTTGCTTTTGACCTGATTTGCGCTTTTAACTATAGACAAAATGAATAATATATATTCTGTATATGTATTTTACCTATACTTGAAACTCATGTACACTCTTGTTTAGAAAGGGGGATAATGACATGAAAACATTCATTAAAGGATTAGGTCAGGTCGCTCTTTTGTTTTTATTCGCCCGTTTCATGAATCTGATTGTCGAGGTTCTTCATATAAACATTCCCGGCAGCATTCTCGGGATTATCGTCATTTTTGCGCTTCTCCATTTCAAAATCATTAAGCTGGAATGGATTGAAATCGGCGCGCTGTGGCTTCTCGCGGAGCTGCTTTTGTTCTTCGTCCCTTCAGCCGTCGGGATTATGAACTACGGAGATATTCTGGCTGAATTCGGCACAAGCATTATACTCGTTGTCCTCATCAGTACATTCGTCGTCATGGTGTCGACCGGAATGCTGACTCAATTGATTGCCAAAAGAAAGGAAAGAAAAAAAACATGCTCATCGGATGCTTAAGCCTGATCGCAACAGTTTTAATCTATTTGGGCGCAAAAGCGGTGTATTCACGCCATCCAAAGGTGTATGCGTCACCTTTATTGGTCACGCCGGTGATACTGGTCGGCCTGCTGCTTTTCATCAACGTCCCTTTTGAAGCGTACAATGCGGGCGGACGCTTGTTGACGGACATGCTCCAGCCGGCAACCGTGGCTTTTGCGATTCCGCTGTACAAATACTTTCCAGTCTTAAAAAAATACGCGGTTGAGATCATTATCAACGTGGCTGTAGGCTGCTGTATCGCGATCCTGTCAACAGCGTTTATCGCAAAACTCTTCAAGCTGAATGAAGACCTGATCGAGAGCCTCGTTCCCAGATCTGTCACAACGCCAATTGCAATGAACGTTTCTGAAATGATCGGCGGAATGCCGGCGGTGACCGCTGTTTTTGTCATATTGACCGCCTTGTTCGGATCAGTGATCGGACCGATGGTCATTCGCTACTTCCGGATTGATAATGAAATCGCGAGGGGCGTACTGCTTGGCACAAGCGCCCACGGCGCAGGTACGTCAAAAGCATTTGAGCTGAGCTCCGTGTCCGGAACGATCTCAAGCGTGTCGATGATCCTGGCCGCGATCATCACGCTTTGCGCAGCGCCGTTTCTGATTTCCCTTATTGCAGTGTAATAGCCGAAAAAAAAACCAAATTGGTGAAGGTTTTTCCGCCAATTTGGTTTTTTCATTTAGAAATCGATCAGCCATATGAATATAGACATCATCAATAATACAACGGCCAGAATAAAAGATATACACCTAAAAGACCTGTCATGCAGCAGTTTTGGGGAAATTGCTTTTAACAGTTTGACGTTCAGTAAACCGATCAAACCGAAAAGTGTGAAGACTCCCGATCCATCCGCCGCCATTTCCGAGAAAAATCCATCGCCTTTTTCTTTGGAAAATGCCCACAGGAATCCTGCGAAAGCCCCTGTGAGAAAAGCGGTCGTCAACAATACTTTGACAAAGGCCATCACTAGATTCTCAACCTTTCAGCTGTTCAACCGCAGTCTCAAATTCCTTTTCAATCTCTGCCCGCGGCTTCTTTGTCATCAGGCTGACGGCGATGATCACGACTGTACAAACAATAAATCCGGGAATGATTTCATAAACCGGGTCAAACGCTTTCACTTGCTCCCACACAATAACGGTCAGCGCTCCGGACAGCATCCCTGCAAGCGCGCCCCACTTCGTCATTCGTTTCCAATACAGGCTCAGCAAAACGACAGGGCCAAATGCCGCCCCGAAGCCTGCCCATGCATAGCCGACAAGATTCAGAATCGTTTCATTCGGATGAAGCGCCATCAAGAGTGCGATCAGTGAAATGGCGAGGACAGACAGCCTTCCGACAAGTACAAGTTCTTTATCAGAAGCCCCTTTCCGGATAAACGCTTTATAAAAATCCTCTGTCAGCGCGCTTGAGGTTACAAGAAGCTGTGAAGAAATTGTGCTCATCACCGCTGCTAATATGGCGGCCAGCAAGAACCCCGTAATCATTGAAGGGAACAAAAGGTCGGCAAGCTTAATGAATATCGTCTCGGCATTCTTTAACGTAAGATGATTCGCACTGAAATAGGCAATGCCGACGAGTCCTGTCAGCATCGCTCCGCAAATCGAAAAGATCATCCAGCCCATGCCAATTCTTCTGGCACTCTTCAATTCTTTCACGCTTGAAATCGCCATAAACCTGACAATAATATGAGGCTGTCCAAAGTAGCCGAGACCCCATGCCAGTAAAGATATGATACCGATTACGGTTGTTCCTTGAAACGGACGGAGGAGATCCGGGTTAACCGCGTTCACTTCCGAAAACGCCGGCGCAATTCCCCCCAGTTGAACAAACACGACTACCGGCATTAAGATGAGCGCGATAAACATGATCGTCCCTTGAACAAAATCGGTCCAGCTGACAGCCAAAAAGCCTCCGAAGAGCGTATAAAGAATGACAACCCCGGCCGTCAGCCAGATGCCGATCCGATAATCCAGGTGGAATGCGGTTCTGAACAGCTCTCCGCCCGCCACCATTCCGGATGATGTATAAAAAGTGAAAAATACTAAAATAACAAAAGCCGACGTCATCCGTAACAGTCTTGAACCGTCTTTAAAACGGTTTTCGAAATAATCGGGTATAGTAATGCTGTTGCCGGCCGTTTCCGTATACGTCCTTAGCCTCGGCGCGACATACACCCAGTTCAAATAAGCGCCGATTGTCAGACCGACAACGATCCAGCCGCTGCTCAATCCGTTCAGGAACATCGCACCGGGCAGCCCCATTAATAGCCAGCCGCTCATATCGGAAGCTCCTGCGCTTAACGCGGTAACGGCGGGACCCAGATTTCTTCCGCCAAGCATGTAATCGGTCAAATTTGATGTCCTGCGATATGCAAAATATCCGATGAAAAGCATTCCCGCCATATAAATACCTATCGATATTAAAATTCCGTAATTCATAGCTTCCCCCTGCCTGTGTGATTTGCGTAATATCAATATACATGAATAATTGACCGACAGGTATTGTTTTTATCGCAAATTTTTTCTCCAGCCTTACATTAACGATGGCGAACCTGTAAAAAGACAACTTTTAAATAATCGCCCTCAGGATAGCTTTTCACCGTTTTAAAATCTTCGGGAAGCGAATGCTCCTCAAGCACTGTAAAGCGCGTCCCCGTTTCTTTGCATGCCTCTTCGATAAAGCCTTTGAATTTTTTCATTCCAAATGCGCTGCTGTTCGTCGAAGCGACGATCACACCTTGATCTTTAGTGATTCGAATCGCGTCTTTTAACAGATTTTTGTAATCCTTTGCCGCGCTGAATGTATGCTTTTTCGTTCTCGCAAATGAAGGGGGATCAAGGATGACAAGGTCAAAGGCGAGTTCTTTTTTGGCCGCGTATTGAAAATATTTAAAAACGTCCATGACTTTAATCTCATGAGCTTCATAGTCCAGCCCGTTCACACTGAATTGTTCGATCGTCCTGCTTAAGCTGCGGTTTGCAACATCAACGCTCGTCGTTTTTTCAGCGCCTCCGAGCGCCGCCGCCACAGAAAATGCGCCGGTATATGAGAATGTGTTGAGCGCGGTTTTCCCTTCCGCATACCGGTCCCTAACCGCCTTGCGGACATGGCGCTGATCGAGAAAAACGCCGGTCATCGCTCCGTCATTGAGGTAAACGGCAAAATGAATGCCGTTCTCTTTCACAATGATCGGAAAGTCTCCTCTTTCGCCTTTGACAAAGTCGTCATCTTCCACATACTGCCCGGCCGTATTAAACCGTTTTTTCTCATAAACAGCTTTATAATCCGTCAATTCATCAAGGGCTTCCATAATCGTTTCTTTAAGCGTATAAATCCCTTTGCTGTACCATTGGAACAAATAGTAGCCGTCATAATAGTCAATCGTAAAGCCGCCGATTCCGTCGCCTTCCCCGTTAAACAAACGAAAAGCGGTTGTATCCGGGTCTTGAAAAAGCGATTTTCTGGCTTGAAATGCTTTCGCCAGCCTGCTTAAAAAGAATGACTGGTCAATCGATTCCCCCTCGTTTCGAGTCAGAATCCAGCCGATCCCTTTGTTTTGCTCGCCATAATAGCCCTTTCCTAAAAACCTGCCGTTTTCATCGGTTATCCTGATCAGCGATCCTTCTTTTATGCCGTTTTCTTGCGAAGAAACGGCCTCTTTTTCGATTAGGGGATAGCCCTTTTTCATTTTTGCAGCGAATGGATGTTTTATTTTTAATGTATGCATTTTAATTCAGTCCTTATCTTAAAGTCTTCTCTATCCTACCATAACGCCTGATAGATGTTCTTATTCATCATGTAATCGATATAATTGACAGATGATTCCGATTTTTCTAAGATGATGGAGAAACTAAAGGAGGAATGGCGAAATGGCGCGAATTGACCACGTAGGACTGATGGTGAAAGACATTGATGCTTCGATCGCATTCTACCAGAATGTGATCGGAATGACGCTGAAAGGCAGAATGACCCATACAAACGGCGTCATGAAACTCGCTTTTTTAGGCTTTGAGAACAGAGACGAGACAGAGCTCGAACTGATCGAGGGATATAACGACAACCTTCCTCAGGAAGGAAAAGTTCATCATTTTGCCGTCTCGACCGATGATATCGAGGCTGAATTTGATCGCGTAAAAGGCGCCGGCATCAAGCTGATGGAAGATGAGATTACCGTATTGCCGAACGGCTTCCGCTATTTTTTTCTTTTTGGGCCCGAAGGAGAAATGGTCGAGTTTTTTCAAAGAACATAACCGGACGCGGCTTATCGCCGTTTCCGGTTTTTATTGAACGCGGAAAGCCGGCTGCTGTTTTTCGATAAACCTTTTGATGTTTTGATATGTCATCTCTTCGATGCGCCTGATGCTCTCATACGTAGCGCCGCCGATATGCGCCGTGCAAATGACATTGCTGAGACCGGCGATCCGGGCAGCCGGCGGTTCGGTTTCAAAGACGTCCAATGCTGCGCCTCTGATCTGTTTTTGCTCAAGCGCTTGAATAAGCGCGCTTTCGTCCACCACTTCTCCGCGGGCAATGTTGATCAGGTACGCGGTTTTCTTCATTTTTGCCAGTTTTTCTTGATTGATTAAATGATAGGTGGCAGGTCTCAATGATGTGCTGATACATACAAAGTCCGATTTTTCCAGGAGATCGTCAAGCTCGGCGAACCGCACATTCAGCCGTTTGGCTGCATTGTAGTCTTTGTATGTGCCGTACGCCAAAACGTTCATATTAAACCCGGCAGCCCGCCTTGCAACCTTTTTGCCGATTTCCCCAAAACCGATAAGCCCCAGCGTTTTTCCATCGAGCTCATAGCCCATCGCCGCTTGCCATAAGCCCGCTTTGACTGCCGCGTTTGACTGCGGGATCGAACGGGCGCCAGACAGCAGAAGACCGAATGCCAAATCGGCGACCGCCGAGGCATTTTGGCCGGGTGCATTCGTGACGAGAATCCCTTTTTCGTTTGCATATTCCACATCAATATTGTCGATTCCCGCGCCGAATTTCATGATATACCGGAGTCCCGGAGCGGCGTCGATCAGCTCCCGGTCCGCTTTTTCAACGCCGGCGATATAAATATGGACATCCTTGATATGAGTCAGTAAATCCTGTCTCGTCAACCGATTTGAATCCAAAAACGCAAATTCGGCGCCGAGCCGTTCGACCCTTTCTCTCAAGCGCGGCGCAGCGCGGTAAAACAGTCCGTTGAGCGTCAACAGCACTTTAACCAAAAGCTCTCCTCCATTCAGCAGGAATTTTCCCGACCAGAAAAATGCTTGTTTCCGAAGGAAACAAGCGAATATGGGGATACGTCAGGGTTTGTTGTCATTATATCGATTCATCCTGCGATTTAAAATGAGATTGGCATGTTAGCTGACATGGTTTTTAGACAATTTGGCCGGCTGGTTAAAGGCTGTGGACTGCAAATACTTAAAATATTGACGGGCGTACGGGTGTGAGGTGTTTGAATTCCAAGGCTTGTTTCCGCCGCAGAAATGAACGATTGCCGGGTTTGCCCTTGTTTCCATATAGCGCTTTTGATCGATGAGGGAAGCCGGTGTTTTTTCTTTTAAAATAATGTGTGTTTGGGCGTTCCACCTCGGATGAAGTTCGAGCCACTGATCATAAAGAATCGCGTTCAATGCGTCTTGGTCATGAAACACAAACATGTCTTCATCGTTGTTATTGATAAAGTCGATGACTTTTTTCGAAATGTCGTTTTTTCTCCAAGCTTCCATATCGATGATCATTAAGCCCGAGTTAAAATATTTTGCTTCATCGCTGATGTTCATCTTTTTCAGCCGTTCATGCTGGCCTGCATCTTCAACCGCCGCCGCGAAATAAGGTGAAATGTCCATGTCCCACAGCTTCGATATATCCTCTAAAACTAAGGCGTCGCAGTCGACATAGATCATTCGTTTAACGGATTCGTCATCAATCAGATCGGGAATGGAAATTCGATAGTAAGCCGCTTTTGTAATATGGCTGCTTTCGACCGCTTTGTCATACTGGCTTTTTTCCACATTAAGAAATGTAATAGGAGCTCCGAATTGGAGGGTCGTCTCTTCCAGACGCTTTTTATTCTCCGGTTCAATCCCTCCGTCGATGACATACAGTTTCACCTCGCGCGTCTGATCCATATTCGTCAGCAATGATGAGAACATCACGCTTAAATGCTGTGCGTAGTTATTGTCTGTACAAGAAATAATATGCATGGTTCGGTCGCTTTTCATATGTCGTCCATCTCCTTTTCTTTTTTTGTTCTATTCCCTTTTTTCGAAAAATAAACACCGTTGATAGGCCGAAAAAAAAAAGGATCATGCAAGATCCTCAGATTGTATAGCGTCTATTTTGCTATCTTTTAGCAAGATGCTGCTTTAAATAAAAGTAAGGATAGCCAACAATGATAAGCGGAGCTGCTAATGCAAGGAGTATCCATGAGCCTGAGTGACTGCCTCTAATGACTCCAATGAAAATACAAGTACCGACGAGAAAATATAATAAAGCACCTAAGAACCAATACATCTTCATTCCTCTTTTTCTTTACGCTTGTTCTTGGATTGACGATTTTTGTATCTATGCTTGTCTGTTTTTTCGTTCGCATTGCTTAATCGATCAGGGCACTGATTTTTTGACACTTTCTCAGTTCGGATTCCTTTTCTTTTTAATGATAAAATTGTGAGATCAATCGATTTCAATGTTGATCATTCCTTTAATCAATAGTGAGTTCCTCATTATTTTAAATGTAAATTTGGAAAGATAAAACGTACATAAAGGCAGAATGCATATGTACGTTTGGGCAATGTTCATATGTTGGGAAGATCTAATGGTTCACTGCACATTGGTATTGTTGTGTTCCTTCTCTTCCTATAAAATGATTGGATAAATATATGTTGCACGTTCAATGAAATGGGATCGATTTTCATAAGTCTCTTTTTGGTTAAACTGTTAAAGGAAGTGGATGAGGTTTGCTGATAAGGAATCCTTTCAAAGAAAAATACTACTCACATGATAGGCGGGCATTAAATATGCTTGCACTCAGAGTGCCGGGCCTGGCTTTTATTCTCATGATCTATGTCGCCTCTATCGTGCTGCAATTTCTTAATGGGAGCTGGTCCATTTTATTGCTTAATGTGTTTACGGTATTGACCGCCATCTTTGCTTTGTTGCATTGGCACTCATATCGCTGGGTTAAGAAAAGGGTGATTCTGTACTTCGTATTACAAGGTTTGATCACTTTTACACTTGCTAATGTCATGTCAGGCTTTTTAGTGCTGATCATCATTGGCCTTTATGCATTTTTGATCGGACAGATTATAGGAATGGCAGACAGAAGAAAGACGTTCCTCATCCTTTATTTATTGCTTCTGCTGTCAATCACTGTACTATATCATATTCACAAAGGTGAATATTTGCATTTTCTTGTCATAGCAGTACCTATTATGATCGTGATTATCACATATGCCGCTACATTTTTTGCCCAAGTCGATGAAAAGACAAAAGCGCAGCTGACTCTTGAAAGGCTGGAGCTGGCTCATCAGCAGGTAGAACAGCTGACGCTGCAAAACGAGAGACAGCGTATGGCCCGGGACTTGCACGATACGCTTGCTCAGGGGCTGGTCAGTTTAAATATGCAGCTGGACGCTATTCATGTTCATCTCGCCAAAGACAACACAGAGAGAGCAAAAGAAATCGTTCAACAATCTATGAATAGAGTGAAAAGCACACTAGCTGATGCACGTTCAGCGATTGACGATCTGCGCAGCAAATCAGAAGAAATCGGTTTTTTAAAAGAAAGAATTACCTCATTAATGGATCATTTTCAAGAGTCGACAGGCATGGCTTGCTTTTTAGACTACAGATTAGACCAAGTGCCGGACGTTCGAACAGCTGAAAACTGTTATTACATCATTGGAGAATGCATAGCGAATGCCGTAAAGCATGCTGAAGCAGAAACGATCTCAGTGTCCATTTGGGATGATGATAAGAGGAGGCTCCATTTAACCGTCAAGGATAACGGCAAAGGATTTGATGTTGAAAAAGGCAAGAAAAAGAGAGGACATTATGGGCTTCTCGGCATAGAAGAACGCGTCAGAGCAATGAAAGGCCAATTCAATATAAAGAGTACAACATCTAAAGGAACACAAATTGATATCACTGTACCAATTCAGGGAGAGATGCCAGATGAATAAGGTTTTAATCGTTGATGACCATCTTGTCGTGAGGGAAGGTCTGAAGCTTTTAATTGAAACGAATGATCACTACATCATCATAGGAGAGGCGGAAAATGGCAAAGCAGCAGTTCGCCTTGCAGATGAATTAAAACCGGATATTATTCTCATGGATTTGTATATGCCGGAGATGAGCGGGTTAGAAGCCATTAAACTAATAAAAGAAAAACACGACATCCCCATCATTATTTTGACTACGTATAATGAAGATCACTTAATGATCGAAGGAATTGAATTAGGGGCGAAAGGATATCTATTGAAGGATACAAGTTCAGAAACCCTTTTTCATACGATGGACGCAGCAATAAGAGGAAACGTACTATTGCAGCCTGATATCTTAAAACGTCTGCAAGAAATCCAATTGGAGCGGATGAAGAAGCAGAGCAGTGATACGCAGCTGACAGAAAAGGAAGTCATAGTTCTAAAAGCAATTGCTAAAGGTCTTAAAAGCAAAGCGATTGCCTTTGATTTGGGCGTCTCTGAGAGAACAGTAAAGTCTAGACTAACGTCCATTTACAATAAATTAGGCGCGAATTCAAGAACTGAAGCAGTGACGATTGCCATGCAAAGAGGCGTTCTGACATTAGACTAATAATATCAAATTAAAATTTGCCCAAACGTACATGCCCGAATGTACGTTTTTTTTATTTCATTGTCCACTACAATGAGAAAGAATGTGATCAAGCAATGTGTTGAAAGGAGATTATCATGTCAAAAATGTTATATAAATTAGGAGGATGGGTTGCTCGCAATCGCATAAAAGTAATATGCGCATGGATCGTTGTGCTAGTTGCTTCGATAGGCCTTGCAATCACGTTAAAACCAAGTTTTTCTGAGGATATGTCCATACCTGACACACCTTCGGAAAAAGCGATGGATGTCATTCAAAAAGAATTTCCCCACGGTCCTGATAAAGGGAGCATACGGGTTATTTTCGGTGCTGAAGATGGGGAGAAACTGACTTCGAAGTCAGCGGAAAAAGCAATAGAAAATACGTTAAAGGAAATCGATAAAGATGGTTCCGTTGACTCGATTGCAAGTCCTTTTGTGACAGGAACAATCGCGAAAGATGGCACAGTTGCCTATGCTGATATCAAGTATAAATCATCAGCAGATGATATTAAAGATTACTCTATCAAACACTTAAAAGACAGTTTGAAAATGGCTGATTATGAAGGATTGCAAACTGAACTAAGCGGAGATGTACCAGGAGCTGAGATGGAGATAGGCGGTATCTCTGAAATTGTCGGCATTATTTTGGCCTTTATCGTTTTGGCCATTACGTTTGGCTCTTTATTAATAGCAGGTTTGCCGATTTTAACAGCACTGATTGGATTAGGTGTAAGTATTGGGCTTGTTTTGATTGGGACACAAGTATTCGATATCGCTTCCGTCAGTCTATCATTAGCCGGAATGATTGGCCTTGCAGTTGGAATTGATTATGCTTTATTTATTTTTACGAAGCACCGCCAGTTTTTAGGCGAAGGTATACAAAAAAATGAATCAATTGCGAGAGCTACAGGAACAGCCGGGAGTGCAGTCGTTTTTGCCGGACTTACTGTTATCGTAGCACTTTGCGGATTGACTGTCGTTAACATTCCTTTTATGTCTGCAATGGGGCTGACAGCAGGACTTAGTGTACTGATGGCTGTTCTCGCTTCAATCACGCTTGTGCCTGCCGTCTTGTCGATAGCGGGGAAACGGATGGTTCCGAAAGCAAACAAGAAAAAAGAAAAACAAAGCGCGGAAACAAATGTCTGGGGACGCTTTGTCACAAAGAATCCTATCATGCTAAGTGTATGCAGCATTCTGATTTTGCTCGTTATTAGTATCCCATCTATGCATTTGGAGCTGGGCTTGCCTGATGCAGGGATGAAAGCGAAGGATAACCCGGATCGCCGGGCTTATGACTTGCTTGCCGACGGTTTTGGAGAAGGATTTAATGGTCAATTAACAATCGTAGCGGATGCCGCAAGTGTAACAGAAAATAAGGCGGAAGCCTTCGCAGATGCAGTGAAAGAAATAAAGGAACTGGACCATGTAGCGAGTGTCACTCCGGCAATGCCTAATAAAGAAGGGAACTTTGCCATCATTACAGTAGTTCCTGAAACAGGTCCAAATGATGCAGCAACGAAGGATTTGGTAAAGGATGTACGCAGCTTATCAGATAAAAACGGAGTAGATTTGCTCGTTACTGGATCAACCGCAGTGAATATTGATATTTCAGATCGCCTTAATGATGCGATACCGGTGTTTGCTGTACTCATTGTTGGTTTTGCGTTTGTATTGCTGACAATCGTATTCCGTTCGTTGCTTGTGCCTCTTGTTGCTGTCGCAGGTTTCATATTGACGATGACAGCCACTCTTGGAATCTGTGTATTTGTTTTACAAGACGGGAATCTCATCGACTTTTTCAAAATACCTGAAAAAGGGCCGATACTCGCGTTCCTGCCGATTTTATCCATTGGGATTCTGTTCGGATTAGCGATGGATTATCAAGTATTCCTTGTAAGCAGAATGCGTGAAGAATATGTAAAAACAAAGAATCCAGTACAAGCCATTCAGGCTGGATTAAAACACAGCGGTCCTGTTGTCACCGCAGCCGGCCTGATCATGATATTCGTTTTTGCAGGGTTTATCTTTGCTGGTGAAGCTTCTATTAAAGCCAACGGGTCGGCTCTTTCCTTTGGTGTGCTCTTTGATGCATTTATTGTACGAATGACACTGATTCCAAGTCTGATGAAGCTGATGGGGAATGCAGCCTGGTATTTGCCAAAATGGCTGGACAAGATTATTCCGAATGTAGACATAGAAGGGCATCAACTCACGAAGGAAATACAGCCAGAAACAGCTCATGAACAAAAGAAACAAATCAGTATGTAATAGAAAGCAGATCTTTTACGAGATCTGCTTTTTTGCTTCATACAAACGTTTATTTTTTAGAAAAGGTTAATCGCTAATATCAGCCATGGAAAAGAATCATGCATGATCCTTTTTTTCTCTCACCTTCCCGGCAATCCAAAACGGCAAATAGAGAAGATAGAAGAAGACGATCGTGACCGCTTCAGCTGATAAAAGATACCACGGCCATGGCCCGAGCACATCTAACAGCGATGCTCCGCCGCCGGGCTTCTTCATCATGTACATATAGTTCGAGTTCAGCAAACGGTTGATCAAAAAAATGAGAGCACCATAAACATTGACAAGAAGAAACGTGACCCAGAGAGAGCGAACCGTCGGCTTATACCTTTCGGCTGCAATCATCAGGAGGCAGGCGAGAACGACGATCCCGTGGGAAATGAAAAATTCAAAAAAGCGGAAATGAGGAAAGCCGTACCTTCCCAAGTCAGGCGTCAGAATCGCCTGCAGCGCGCTTCCCAAACCGGCAAAATAAAGAAATTTAAACAAGTTGAGGTTTTTCGTCAATAACAGAATGATGACGAGATAAACCGAAAGGTCGCTGAGGTGGAGCGGCAAACAATAGCGCGGCGTCCATGAATTTACATAGATAAACCAGGAGTGGTAGCTGATTTCAGAAATCAATAAAACCGCCACAAAGGCATAGCGAATCACCCGGTTCCACCGCGGTTTTTGCAACGTCTTGCGAAAGACGAACAAACAAACGCCGAGCGCTGCAAGCACCAGCAAAGTCAGTATATGAGATGTTGAAAAAAATTGAAACGAGCCGAGCTGATAATCTTTTTGAAAGTATGTTTTCATCCTGAGCACCTGTCATCAAAATATTTGAACGTTATTTTGTGACAAACCATGATCTATTATTCAAAAAGGCCGCCGAATATCCGGCAGCCGGGTGTCACATAGAAATAGAATCGTTTTCCTCTGCGTTATCATTGACCTGAATCCGTTCAACCTTTCCGACAAGAAAGATGTAGGAAAGCGCTCCCGCAAGGGCGAGGGCTCCGATAAAGACGAGGGCGGGCGCAAAGCTTCCGCCGTTGGCGAGAAAGCCGATGACAATCGGAACGATAACGGAGGCGAGGCTGCCGACAAAATTAAATACTCCGCCGGTCAGCCCGATCAAATGCTTAGGCGCTAAAGACGATACAAGCACCCATGTAATGGAGGCCAAACCGTTTCCAAAAAAGGCGAGCGTCATAAACAAAATGATCAGAGATGTCTGATCGACATAATTGGCACCGATAATTGAAATAGACAGGAACAATCCGGTAATAATCGGTGTTTTGCGGGCAACCCCGGCCGATACGCCTCTTTTGATCAAAAAGTCGGACAGGAAGCCGGACAACAGAACACCGGTAAATGCCGCAAGAAATGGAAGCGAGGCGAGAAAACCGGATTGGAGAAAATCAAGGCCTCTATATTTTACAAGGTATGTCGGAAACCACGTCAGAAAAAACCATAAAGTCGAATTAACGGCGAACTGTCCGATATATATGCCCCACAGCTTGCGATGAGCGGTCACTTGTTTAAAATGCTTCCAAGTAAATGCCAATTTCTCTTTCTCGGAAGTCCGGCCGCGGCGGACGATACCCCCGCCTTTTTCAATATGGTCAAGTTCAGCCTTGTTTACCTTTGGATGACGATCAGGATCACGATAAAAGATATACCAGATCAGGCCCCAGATGATGCCGATCACCCCTGTTACAATAAAAAGGCCGCGCCAGCCGACGACATGCTGGATGGCGCTGAGCGCCGGCGTCAAAAATGCAAGGCCGGCAAATTGCCCCGACGTATAAAATGCAATGGCTGAAGCTCTTTCCTGTTCAGGGAACCATGAAGTCACCACCCGGTTATTGGTCGGAAAAGCCGGCGCTTCAAACGCTCCGGTCGCAAGACGCAAGCCGAATAGCGAACCGAAGCCGCGGACAAACCCCTGAAGCAATGTTGCGAGCGACCATGTAACCAAGGTAAAGCCGTAGACAAGCCTCGGGCCAAACCGGTCGACAAGCCCGCCGCCCGGTATTTGCAGTGCGCAGTAAGCCCAGCCGAAAGCTGAAAAAATCAAGCCCAATTGAACGGCAGACAAGTTTAAATCGTCCCCGATTGCAGAAGCTGCAACAGAGATATTGCTTCGATCCATATAATTGATCACGACACATACAAAAATAAACAGCAGTACCCGCACTCTAACCTTTGTCGGCTTCTCTTTTAAAGTTGTTTGTTTCATGACAGGCCCTCTCCTTTTATTTGATTGTAATGACGGACACCTTTTGAAAACGGTATCATTTTTACCATTCAGCTATGCTTCCGTCCTTGTGCCGCCATACCGGATTGCGCCAGTTGTGCCCGATATCAGCCATTTTACGGACGTGATCTTCATTGATGTCCACCCCAAGGCCAGGTCCATCCGGAATCCGGACATAGCCGTCCTCATAGAAAAACACCTTTTGATCTACTATATAATCAAGCAAATCCGTCCCTTTGTTGTAATGGATCCCTAAGCTTTGTTCCTGTATAAATGCATTGTGGCACGTTGCATCAACCTGAAGGCATGCCGCCAGAGCGATCGGGCCCAGCGGACAATGAGGGGCGGCGGCGACATCAAATGCTTCCGCCATCGACAGGATCTTTTTGCATTCGGTAATTCCGCCGGCGTGTGACAAGTCAGGCTGAATGATATCGACATAGCCGTCAGTCAGCAGGTTTTTAAACTGCCACTTTGAAAACATCCGTTCTCCAGTCGCAATCGGAATTGAGACGAGGCTGGCGATATCGCGGAGCGCCTCGTTGTTTTCCGGCAGAACAGGCTCTTCTATAAACATCGGCCGAAACGGTTCAAGCTCCTTTGCCAAGATCTTCGCCATCGGCTTGTGCACCCTGCCGTGAAAGTCAATGCCGATTCCGATGTACGGGCCGACCGCTTCTCTGACTGCTGATATTCTTTCAATCACCTGATCGATTTTTTCATGTGAATCGATGTATTGCAGCTCTTCCGTGCCGTTCATTTTGACGGCTGTAAAGCCTTTATCAACCACCTGTTTGGCAGCGAGGCCGACGTCTTGAGGCCTGTCTCCGCCAATCCATGAATAGACCTTGATCGATTCCCTGTTCTTCCCTCCGAGCAGCTGATGCACGGGAGCGTTGTAAAACTTGCCCTTAATGTCCCAAAGCGCTTGATCGATGCCTGCAATCGCGCTCATCAGAATGGGCCCGCCCCGATAAAACCCGCCTCTGTACATGACATTCCAATGGTCTTCGATGTTCATCGGGTCTTTGCCGATCAAATATTCCATTAACTCGCCCACAGCCGCCTTAACTGTCGCGGCCTTTCCCTCGATTACCGGCTCTCCCCATCCTGTAATGCCTTCATCCGTTTCGATTTTTAAGAAAAGCCAGCGCGGCGGAATTAGGAAACACTCGAATCCTGTTATTTTCATCTCTGATCTCCCCTTTTTACTGTTTTGCTGCTTCAACAAATTGCTTTGCTTTTTTGGACAGCTCTTCTAAAAACGCGTCATTAACATCTTTATTAGCCCGAACAAGCGAACCGCCGATTCCCGCTCCGACCGCACCGGCCTGCAGAAACTCGTGAAGGTTTTCCAATCCGACTCCTCCAGTCGGAAGCAGCGGAATATGCGGAAGCGGTCCGTGGATATCCTTGATATAGCCAGGCCCCATTGTTCCGGGAAATACCTTGATGATGTCTCCCCCGCTTTCATACGCCGTCAATATTTCAGTCGGGGTAAAAGCGCCTGGAATGCTGACCGCTCCATACCGTTTTGTCAGCTTGATCGTCTCTTCATTGACGGTCGGAGACAGGATAAACCGCGCGCCGGCTAAAAGCGCCGCTCTCGCAGATTCGGGATCAAGTACGGTTCCCGCTCCGACAAGCATTTCGTCCCCAAAATGCTCTGAAACCGCTTCAATCGCTTTGATCGCTTGAGGGGAATTAAGCGTAATCTCCACAAGCCTGATGCCGCCCGCTTTTAAGGCGCCGGCAATGCTCACTGCCTCCTCCGGATTGTATCCGCGGATGATCGCAATCAGTTTTTGTTCTTCGATGTGTGACAATACCATCATTTCTGCCACCCTTTCTCTACGGTTTTTTTATCGGCTGACATCTTCTTCATCAGATTGTTCCATAAACGCAAACAGTGATTCGCGGTCAGGCAGCCCTTCAATATCACCGTTTACCGCCGCTACCATGGCGCCGACGGCACAGCCCCGTTTGACAGCTTCTGAAAGCGGAATTTGATCAATCAAACCCGATAATACGCCGGCCGCAAAGCCGTCTCCGGCACCCACGGGATCCGCTGCTGCCTGAATCTGATAGCCTTCCGCATAGCCGCTTTCGTTCCCGCCGGCATAATAGGCGCCTTTTGAACCAAGCTTGATGATCGCAGTTTCAGCCCCCAGCCCGCGGATGGCTTCCGCAATTTTTTTCTCATCAGCGGTGCCGAACAAAAAACGCCCTTCGCTCAACCCCGGAAGCACGATATCAGACCGTTTGATAAGTTCAAACATGGTCTGCCGCGCCCGCTCTCCGTCCCAGAGCTTTTTTCGAAAGTTCGGATCAAATACAACGCATTTATTGTGCTTTTTGGCGAGCTCCACTGCATAAAACACCGCATCTGAAGCGCTTTCACTTAAAGCCGGGGTAATTCCCGTAATGTATAAAAGCCCCGCTTTCTCAATGTATTGCTCATCAATATCGCATTTCTTTAAAAAACTCGCCGCTGAAAGCGTCCTGTAATAGAAGACATTGACTTTGGCCGCGCTTTTCCTTTCTTTAAAAAACAAACCGGTCGGCGCCGCGTCATCGAGCTTCACCTGGCTCACATCGACTCCTTCTCCTCTGACAGAAGAAAGAATCATCGCCCCGAACTCGTCTTTTCCAAGCCGTGTAATCCAGCCGGCTTTTTTCCCGAGCTTCGAAAGCCCGATCAGCGTGTTGGTTTCTGCGCCCGCTATTCTCACCTGATAGTTTCTTGCGTATCTGAGAGGGCCGTCTTCATTCGGAGTGAACAGCGCCATTGTCTCTCCTATGCTAATAACATCCATCAGAACTCTCTCCTTTGCTAAAGCGGCTTTCTATATCCGCCAATGCTTTCTGTAATTTTTCCGGCTGTGTGAAGCAGCTGCTCAACGATAACGGCCTTTCTTGCGAGCATGCGCTCCTTTGGCCCGGCGGTGCTGATCGCCGCCTTCATCACGCCATCCGGACCATAGACAGGCGCCGCCAGACAAAACAAACCTTCTTCATTTTCTTCATTGTCAACGGCATATCCCTGTTCCAAAAATGTCTGCAGCTGCTTTTCCAGCTCTTCTCTGGCAGTGATGGTATGCCCGGTAAACCGGATAAACTCCATGCGGTCGAGCAGCCCTTCCCTTTTGTCCTCCGGCATGAATGCCAAAAATGCCTTGCCAAGCCCGGTGCAATAAAGCGGTTTGCGCGAGCCGGGCTGTGCGGTTGTTCTGATTGACCTGTTGTTATCGATTTTTGCGATGTAGACGAGCTGATCATCGGATAGAACGGCCATAAACACCGTTTCCTGAACGCCGTCCATCAGCTGTTTTAAAAAAGGAACGCCCTGCGATGAAATGTCTATCGACTCCATGGCAGCGGTTCCAACTTGAATCAATTTTGCCCCCAGCCTGTAACGCTTGACAGCATCCTGCTGAAGGTAACCTTCATCCAAAAGTGTAGCGGCCAAATTGAATGTACTGCTCTGAGGCAGCGAAAGTTCTTTGCTGATTTCCTTTACGGTTAATCCATCCGGATGATTTGACAGCAATTCAAATATACGTACAACACGTACCGCGGATTTTACTGACATGACACCCTCCAAAATTCACATATGTGATTCAAAATCAGGATCCTGATAATTCGGACGTATTCTAAACAGAAAGAAGGCTCACGTCAACCATCCTATCAAACAAAAAAATTTTTTTATTAAACTTCAAATTACCAGTCTATCGAATCATTTATCTGAAGCATGCAGGATTCACCCGTTCTGCTGCGAATATCTCTTCTCAGGAAAACAAGACCATCAAGGGGGTTTATGTATGAAGAGAAAAATGATGATGTTCGGATTGGCGCTATCGATCATTGCAGGCGGCGTGGTCGCCGATGGAACGGGGAATGCAGCTCAAGCGGCCCCTCAGGAAACAGCCATCGCAAAAGATATCGAAAAATTCAGCAAAAAATTCAACGAGAACCGCGCCTATCAAACGATTTACCATTTAAGCGAAACGATCGGGCCGCGTGTGACAGGCACGGCAGAAGAAAAAAAGAGCGCCGCTTTTATCGCCTCACAGATGAAAAAGTCAAATCTGAAAGTAAGCACACAAAAGTTCAGCATACCTGACCGGCTGGAAGGAACGCTTACCGTTCAGGGAAATAACGTGCCTGCGCGGCCTGCCGCCGGTTCCGCCCCGACTGCAGCAGAAGGCTTAGCCGCTCCTCTCTATGATGCCGGCCTCGGCTTGCCCGGCGACTTCACAGAAGAAGCGAAAGGAAAAATCGCCGTCATTTTGAGAGGAGAGCTGACATTCTATGAAAAGGCCAAAAACGCTGCTGACGCAGGCGCAAGCGGAGTTATCATTTATAATAACGTCGACAGCCTCGTCCCTCTGACTCCGAATCTAAGCGGTAATAAAGTCGATATTCCAGTTGTCGGCGTCAAAAAGGAAGACGGGGAAAAGCTGCTTTCTGAACAAGAAGCGATCCTGAAGCTGAAAGCTCATAAAAATCAAACCTCGCAAAACGTAATCGGCGTCCGCAAAGCAAAAGGTGTCAAAAATCCTGACATCGTTTATGTGACTTCGCATTATGACAGCGTTCCATATGCACCGGGAGCCAATGACAATGCCTCCGGCACTTCAGTCGTCCTTGAACTGGCCCGAATTTTGAAGACAGTGCCAGCCGACAAAGAAATTCGCTTTATTACATTCGGAGCCGAAGAAATCGGACTCCTCGGTTCGCGCCATTATGTCAGCACATTGTCAAATCAGGAAGTCAAACGGAGCGTTGCCAACTTTAACTTAGATATGGTGGCGACAAGCTGGGAGAATGCTTCACAGCTGTACATCAATACGCCCGACGGTTCGGCAAACCTCGTCTGGCAGCTAAGTAAAGCCGCTTCTTTAAGCCTTGGAAAAGACGTATTATTTTTACATCAAGGCGGATCATCCGACCATGTCCCATTCCATGAAGCCGGCATCGACTCGGCCAACTTTATTTGGAGAGAGCCGGGAACAGGCGCTTTGGAGCCTTGGTACCACACCCCTTACGACACGATTGAACATATCAGCAAAGACAGGCTGAAAACAGCCGGTCAAATCGCGGGAACAGCTGTGTATAACTTCACCAAGAAGGAAAACAGAAAACCGTCTTACAGCTCAGTTGCCCAGTAATTTTAAAAAGGAGCAGATTGAAAATCTGCTCCTCCTTCTTTTCATAGACCCAAAGCGCCTTTCCTCCCCACCGCTTCCGTATCATCACCTTTTCAGCTATTCGTTATCTTTATTATCAAACAATCAATAAGCAACCAATATCAATTTGTTAATTTTTGTCTCTTTGCTTTTCCAATCTCCAAAAGAAAGCAAAAAAATGGAGCCGCATCTCGCGCTCCATTTTTCAATCCTTCATCAGCTTGATAAATCTGAAGCTCATCAAAATGCTGCCGATGGCAACCGCAATCATGACCATCCCCAGATCCTGAAAATGCCCCGCGGTTATTTCTTCTCCAAACAACAGACCCAGAATGACGGACGAAAAGATCGAGCCAAGATAGCGGCATGTTTGAAAAAGCCCCGAAGTCGTCCCGACGATGTCCGGCGGACTTGCCGTAAACATGGCAGCCTGCAGGGCGACATTGCCGAGGCCGTAGCTGACCCCGAGCAAAGAGAGGATGATGCCTTTCCACAACATCGGTGCATCGACAAAAAACAATGTGAGCAGGATAGCGCCCGCTGCCATTAAGCAAGAACCAATTAACACGGGCTGCGTTTCTCCTGAACGGTCAATCCATTTCCCGACGAAAGGCGAGATCAATACGCTCGTCCCGGACATGAACAGCATCAAAAGACCGCTCGTTTGAACGGAAAGGTGCATTTCATCCTGAAAATAACTCGGAAGTCCAAAAAACAAACAGTAGTTAAAGATGTTCAGCATAATAAATTGAGCATAGACCGAAGTTAACGTCCTGCGTGCGATCAACAGCCTGATATCAATAAACGGACTGTTCACTCTCAGCTCCCACCAAACAAACATCAAAAGCAAGACGAGTCCGAACATCCCCTCGGCAAAACGGGGCTCGCCCGTGCTCAATGAGAGCAGAAATGCCAGCAGGAGAACGATTCCGCCCGCAAACAGAAGAATTCCGGTGAGATCAAGCCGCTTGATCACGGCGCGGACATTTAAGCCGGCTTTTTTCTCATCTTTCGGGAACATGTACATCCCCAGCAAAAAGCTGAACAAAATAAATGGAAAGTTCACGAGGAAGATGGCGGGCCATCCCCCGAGTACGATTAAAAATCCCCCCACGGTCGGTCCAAAGGCGGTCATTGCCGAAGAAAAAATGGACAGCACACTGAGTGCAGACGCCTGCTTCTCATGAATGTGGCTTCTGATCAGGCCCACTCCCGAAGGGTAAATGGCGCCGCTCCCAATCGATTGAAACAAACGCATGATCAACAAGACGGAAAAAGCCGGTGCGAGAGGAGCGCCGATTGCCGATACGGCAACGAGAACAAGCCCTGACAAAAACATCTTTTTCCGGCCGATTAAATCGCCAATTTTTCCTGTGACAGGCTGTGCGACCGCACTGGCTAGATAAAAAGATGAAATCAGCCACGATACGGTTGCAAATGAAAGGTGAAACTCATGCTGGATGCTGTGCAGCGCCAAAGAAATCATTGAAGAGTTGAGCGGATTCAGCATCGTCCCTGATGCAACGGCTGTTAAAAACAGGGCCCGTTTCTTTTTCAATCCGGCCATTTACTTAGGGTACAGCAGCCTTTCGCCAGCTCCGCCCGCTTTACCGCCCGCCCCCGCTTCCCCGCTCATCAGACGGCTCCTATCATCACAGCCGAAAGCATTGAGGACGGCCCCGTATAAAGCAGCATCAAGCCGTTGCGACTCCCGGTTCATCATTGCTTCCGTTCCGTTTTGCAAACCGCATTCCGCACGTTTTTCAATATCCGATTTCATATTTAGACCTCCTCGTGCTCTTATCATTTTCTTGTTTTCCTTTTTCGATTCATGACAGTCATAACCTTTGATACAGAGGAGCGTTCTTCCTCTTTTCTGTTAGTTGAAAAACGCATTTGACGGAGCTGGCATAGTGAAAAGTTCAAAAAAACTTATCAGTACGCTGACAAAAGAAGAACGCCATCGCCGGGCCATGATTTCCAAAACAAAAAGCGGAAAGAAGTCGAGCGTCTTGCCGGAGATCAAGTGAAAGTGTGGATTAAGAGCGCGCTCGGCAAACTGCAGGGCAAATACCGGGCGGACGTCTTGAAATTCGGGTATCGAAAAAGCGGAAGGGAAATGGGATGAGATTTTCACCGAAGCCGATATTACATATCATGTTGATATCAACATTGACAACTTCGGGTCAAGCGGCAGAAAAAAATAGCAGCCGGGCATTTCTTTAGCCCGGCTTCCTTTTATTGATCCGCTTTTGTTCGAATATGAAGCATCTTTTCATCCAAGTAGTTCGCGATGTCAGCCGCTTCTTTCAGCTCATCAGTGAGCTGGTTCGGCACTTCATTGTTCAATTTGTAGTAGATTTTATGCTCGAGGCTCGCCCAGAAATCCATCGCGATCGTCCTGATTTGAATCTCCACCTTGGCGTGCTCGACGCGGTTGGTCAAGTAAACGGGCACTTCTACAATTAAGTGAAGACTCCTGTATCCGTTCGGCTTCGGATTTTTAATGTAGTCCTTCATTTTTAAAATTTTGATGTCTTCATGTTCCTTCAGCACTTCAACCATATTGTAAATGTCGGATAAAAACGAGCAGACGATTCTGAGACCGGCGATATCATTGATGTGCTCCTTAGCGGCCTTTGTCGTAATATCGCAGCCCTTCCGCACAAGCTTGTTAATCAGGCTTTCAAAGCTTTTCACCCTTGATTTCGTATGTTCAATCGGGTTGTGGCCGTGAATTAAATTATATTCCTGGCTGATAATCGAAAACTTCGTATCCATTTGATCCAAGGCAAATTTATAGACGAGGAGTTCGTTCTTCCAGTCCTCCATCAGGTTTCTCAAATCTTCTATCTGGGCTTCAGGCAGTCCTATCATCTTATCTATCGCCATATCCATTGTATTTTTCTCCTTATAACATCATTTCGTTTCGTTTTTTCAGTTAATAGACGGGTACCTCCATGGTAAAGTTTCGACTTAAAGCGGAGATCAAAAAATAGCCTGGTTTACCATTTTCCACATTTTTAAATTTATACCCCTTTCAAAAGTCATAAAACTATCATATTCTGTAATACCACTTTTCGGAGGTGAGAATATGTCATACTCTAATAGCTTCGCTTTGATTGTTGTATTATTTATTTTGCTGATCATTGTGGGCTCCGCTTTTGTAAAGTATTAATTCATTCGCGCACGAAGCCTTCTTCCGAAAAACTGCAGGTTCATATCGAAAGGCGCTCCGCTTTTCATATGAGCCTGTTTTTTTGTAATTTAAAAAGAATTTATTTCCACAATAACAAAAAATGTTTATAATAGGATAGGCTCTGAGCTGACGGCTGACGGCGCTCGGAAATAAAAACTCTCCCACAAATGAAACTTTTATACAACATTTTCGTCTTATACTGTTGTTAAGGCAATTCAATAACGGAAAGGAAAAGATCAATGTTAAATAAGCTAAGAATGTTGTATGAAAAAACAACAATGAAGTGGCTGCTCAACACTTCCTATTACTTTCTCATTCTGGTGCTGCTGTTTTTAATTTACGGATTCCATACAGCAAATACAGGTTCATATATTTATAATGACTTTTAATGGAGAAGAAAACAATGAAACTGATTGAAACAATTAAAAAATACGCGCAAACACAACCCGATACCCTTGCTTTTGTGAATGAAGAAGAAAAGCTGACATACGGAGAGCTTTGGTCACAATCTGAGCGCCTTGCCGCAAGGATTCAAAGCGAAGCTTTAACAGATGCTTCTCCGATCATTGTCTACGGACATATGAAACCGGTTATGGCGGTTTCCTTCCTGGCTTGTGTAAAAGCCGGGCATCCGTACATTCCAGTTGACGTATCGATTCCGGCAGACCGGATTCTGAAAATCATCAACAGTTCAAAAGCCGAGCTTCTGCTCAATAATTCAGGCACTTCGGTTGACACGGGAGATGCCCTCATTTCCGTAGTGGAACCGGGCGTTCTTGAAGGAGACGGGGTGCCGGAGACAGATCCCGGACGCTGGGTACATGGGGAAGATACTTTTTACATTATCTACACATCCGGAAGCACGGGAAATCCAAAAGGCGTGCAAATCTCAGCCGATAACCTTCAGAGCTTCACAGATTGGATCACGAATGACTTTCCGGTGGAAAGCGGCCAAGTGTTCTTAAATCAAGCCCCGTTTTCCTTTGATTTATCGGTAATGGACCTTTATCCGTGCCTGCAGTCCGGAGGCACCTTATGGACGGTTACGAAAGACATGATTAATCGGCCGAAACTATTGTTTGAAGCACTGAAACAGTCCAACGTCAACGTCTGGACATCGACGCCTTCATTCGCACAAATGTGCTTGATGGATCCGTCTTATTCGGAAGAGCTGCTTCCGGAGCTGAGCTTGTTTATGTTCTGCGGAGAAACGCTTCCTGCGTCAGTCGCCAGACAGCTTAAAGAAAGATTTCCAAAGGCTCGTGTTTTTAACACATACGGCCCGACCGAAGCGACCGTTGCCGTCACTTCCATCGAAGTAACAGACGACGTATTAAACAAGTATTCTTCTCTTCCCGTCGGTTCTGAAAAGCCCGAAACCGAAATCGTAATCATCAATGAAGACGGAAAAGCCGTCCAAGACGGGGAAAAAGGCGAGATCATAATTACCGGAGCAAGCGTCAGCAAAGGCTATTTAGGCGAAAAAGCGCTGACGGAAAAAGCGTTTTTCTCTTACAACGGCTCCCCTGCTTACCGCACCGGTGACGCAGGTTACAAAGAAAACGGCCAGCTCTTCTTCCTCGGAAGACTCGATTTCCAAATCAAACTGCACGGCTACCGGATTGAGCTTGAAGAAATCGAATATCAAATCAATCAGTCCCGATATGTGCAGTCGGCAGTCGTTATTCCATTCTACCGCGAGGAGAAAATCGAGTATCTGATCGCCATGATTGTGCCTGCCGAACACGATTTCGAAAAGGAATACCAGTTAACCAGCGCGATTAAGAAAGATTTGGGCAGCAAGCTGCCGGCCTATATGATTCCGAGAAAATTCATGTATCAAAAAGAGATTCCGATGACAGCAAACGGTAAAATCGACCGCAAGAGATTAAAAGAAGAGGTAACCGTATGACGCCTTATGGTTCATTTCTTTTCTTCATTATATTAGGAATTTTACTGGCGCCGACCATCATTCTCGGATTGAACGGAAAAAGCTTCCGCTTATATAATATGGCGGTTTCCGTTCTGGTTCTGGCGCTTATTTTTTCGAACAGCCTGCACGGGCTGATCATGCTGTGCCTGTTTACGCTTTGGCAGACGGTTCTGATCAAAGGCTATATCGCTTACCGTCTAAAAGCGAACAGCGGCATCGTATTTTGTCTGGCTGCAGCAGCTTCTATCCTGCCTCTGGCACTGTCAAAGCTGCTGCCGTTTTTCGCCGTTGACAACTGGGCAACATTTCTCGGAATCTCGTATTTAACTTTTAAAGGGGTTCAGCTCATCATTGAAACCCGCGACGGTCTCATTAAAAAGCAGCTCCCAATCAGCAGACTGCTTTACTTTATTCTCTTTTTTCCAACCATCTCGTCAGGTCCGATCGACAGGTACCGCCGTTTTGAAAAAGACGATCAGACGGTTTGGACAAAGGAGCAATACGAAGAACTGCTTTACAAAGGAATCAATAAAATTTTTCTCGGCTTTTTGTACAAATTCATTATCGGCTACTGCATTAATACGTATGTCATAATGAAACTGCCGTTTTTGACTTCCGGCAGCTTCTCGCATGGATTGGCATACATGTATGCGTACAGCCTTTATCTGTTTTTTGACTTCGCCGGATACACGGCTTTTGCGGTCGGCGTCAGCTATATCATGGGAATCAAATCCCCTGAAAACTTTAATAAGCCGTTCATCAGCCGCAATATTAAAGATTTCTGGAACCGCTGGCATATGTCGCTTTCCTTCTGGTTCAGAGACTACGTCTTCATGCGCTTTGTCCTTTGGATGACGAAGAAAAAATGGATCACAAACCGGATGGCTGTTTCCAATATCGGATATGTGCTGCTGTTCCTTCTGATGGGCGTCTGGCACGGCCTTGCCCCTCAGTACATCGTCTACGGGCTGTATCACGCGCTGCTCATGGTCGGCTTTAACTTCTTTGAAAAATGGAATAAGAAGCACAAGTGGTGGCCGAACAACAAGTGGACGACAGCCGTCTCAATTGTGGTGACCTTCCACTTTGTATGTTTTGGATTTTTAATTTTCTCAGGGAAACTAATACACTAAAAGGAGATTTTCATAATGGATTTTAATCAAGAAGTACTTTCAGTTTTAGCAGAGGTATGTCAGGACGATATCGTAAAGGAAAATCCGGATATTGATATATTCGAAGAGGGAATCCTCGATTCCTTCGGCACGGTGGAATTGCTGCTCGCATTCGAAAGCCATTTTAACATCACAGTGCCGATTACAGAGTTTGACCGGGATGCATGGAACACGCCAAATCAAATCATAAAGCAGCTGAATGAGTTGAGATAATGAAAAAGCGTTTTTTATTCGGGCCAATCATCTTGGCATTTTTACTTTTTTTCACCGCGATCTTGATCCCAAATGCATGGCTGACAAAGCTGGTTCCTAAAGATCGCGTCGAAACTTCAGCTACAGAATTAAACCCGATGATGTTCCAGGGGATGTATCTTCAAGGCAAAGCGCTTGAAGACCCGAAATATCTGCCGATTTTCGGATCATCGGAATTGTCCCGGTTAGATGCATTCCATCCGTCTAACTATTTTAAAGTAAACAATCAAGGGTTCACGCCTTACCTGGTCGGAAAAGGCGGCTCACAGTCCTTGATTCACGCGATCAACTTTGCGGCGCAGTCTGATCAATTAAAGGGCAAGAAAATCGTTTTCATTATCTCTCCGCAGTGGTTTCAAAAACACGGCTCGGACGAAGCCCACTTTGCGCCGAACTTCTCGGCTTTGCAGGCATACGATCTTGTGTTCAATCAAAATGTCGATTCCGGGCTGAAGAAAAAAATCATCAAACGCATGCTTAAATTTCATGCAGTGAAAAATGACGCTCTGCTTTCAGCCCTTTTTAAAGCCGAGCTCGACCAGGACAAGGTGGCACTGTCTCTTCTGACGCCGCCGGCAAAAGCTTACCAAAGCATTCTGGAGAAAAAGGACATCTATTATTCCATGGTTGAAGGAGACGGACCGAAGCGGACCATTTCCCAAGATGTAAAAAACAAATCGTGGGATGAATTAAAACAGATGGCCGAAAAGGTCGGCGCCAAAGAATCCCGGAACAATGAGTTTAAAATCTCAAACGGCGTTTATAAGAAATTGAAGCCGAAGCTGAAAAAGCTTAAAGGCCATAATAAAAAGATGAACTATGCCGAGTCCGTCGAGTTCCACGATTTCCATCTCATGATGGATGTTTTGAAAGAATCCGGCGCAGAACCGCTGTTCATCTCGGTTCCGGTCCACGGCAAATTTTACGACTATACCGGCTTCCCTAAAAAAGGCCGGACGGATTTCTATAAAAAGATCAAAAAAGAAATCGAACAAGAGGGCTTTCAAGTTGCTGATTTAACGAATCATGAATATGATCCGTACTTCTTGAAAGATACGCTCCACCTTGGCTGGAAAGGCTGGGTTTACGTCGATCAGGAGATCGAAGCTTTTTATAAAAAGTCATCATAAAAAAGGATTCCCCGCTGGGGAGTCCCTTTTTTTCTGTTTTAAATTTTTAATGTTTCCAAAAATTCTATTTTACAAATTTCTCTGAAATCTATTGCGATTATCAAGAGAAGGTTTAAAATAGAAGATAAATATTTTTTGGAAAAAGACTAGAAACGGCAGGGAGAATGAATATGACAAAACAAACGATCAGCGTACAGCTCAGTACAGCAAAAAAGCAAAAGCCAGAGGCTGACAAGCTCGAATTCGGCCGGACCTTTACCGACCACATGTTTATCATGGACTATACGGCTGAAAACGGCTGGCACGATCTGAGAATCGTTCCTTACCAGCCGATTGAAATGGACCCGGCTGCAATGGTTTACCACTACGGACAATCCGTTTTTGAAGGATTAAAAGCTTATTTATCAAGCGAAGGCAGAGTTCTTCTGTTCAGACCTGAAAAAAACTTCGAGAGACTCAATAAATCCAACGACCGCCTCTGCATTCCCCGGATTGATCCTGAAATCGTTCTGGAAGGGCTGAAGCAGCTGGTTCAGATCGACAAGGAATGGATTCCTCAAGCTGAGGGGACATCCCTTTATATCCGTCCGTTCATTATTTCAACAGAACCGTACCTTGGCGTCGCCCCATCCAATATGTATAAAATGCTGATCATTTTATCGCCGGTCGGATCTTATTACAAAGAAGGCATCCGCCCTGTGAAAATTGCTGTTGAAAGCGAATTTGTCCGTGCTGTGGCAGGCGGTACAGGCAATGCGAAAACGGCCGGAAACTACGCTGCGAGCCTGAAGGCTCAGGAAGTTGCGGAAAGCAAAGGCTTCTCACAAGTGCTGTGGCTTGACGGAGTTGAAAAGAAATACATTGAAGAAGTAGGCAGCATGAACATCTTCTTCAAAATCAGCGGTGAAATTGTCACTCCGGCTCTAAACGGAAGCATTTTGGAAGGCATTACGAGAAACTCCGTCATCCATCTCTTAAAACAATGGGGACTCTCCGTAACCGAAAGAAAAATTTCAGTTGATGAACTGGTTCAGGCTCACAAAGACGGCCTGCTTGAGGAAGCATTCGGCACCGGAACCGCCGCTGTCATTTCCCCCGTCGGCGAGCTGATCTGGAAAGACGAAAGCCTTGTGATCAACAACGGTCAAACTGGAGAAATCGCCAAAAGGCTCTACCAAACGATCACCGGTATTCAAAAAGGCGCTTTGCCTGACACATTCGGCTGGACAGTTGAAGTTGATAAAGTAAGCCAGTCCTGCTAAGCGGTTTAAGCTCTCTTTTGCAAAAAAGAGGGCTTGCACCCTTATCGTAAAATTCGCCGGCGGCAGGCTCTGTTTCCACCCTACTTGCCTCTTTTTCAATCCGACTTGCAATCCCTCCCGCATAAAACGATTCCATTTTATATACTTTATGTTAAAATTATCAATAACCATGCCGGAAAGGAGAGATTATCCGTTCTGATGTAACACGCAAATCAAGAAAGGACGCTGAACGATGGATCAAACAAAATTGAGCGTCTGGGAAAAGAATTACACGTTCCTTTTCATCTCCAGGCTAATCAAAATCTCTGCTGACTGTTTTGCCTTCAATTCTATTTTATGGTTTTTAATCTTTGACGGAAAAGGTGCAATCGGCACTTCCCTGCTTCTTGCCGTCACTTTTCTCCCCGAAGCCTTTTTGGCGCCGATTACAGGGCCTTTAGTCAAAAGAAGCGCCCTGAAATTCTGGATGTACTTTTCGGATTTAACAAGGGCAGCCGTCGTCATTACTATACCGATTTGCTATTTAAACGGCTTTTCACCGATGTGGTTTGTTTTAGGCCTCATGATCATCCATTCGGCAACAGGCGCGACATATAACCCGGCGTCAATTACGCTGATTCCGCAGATCGTGAACGAAAATCTCATCCAAAAAGCCAACGCGATTCTCCAGTCTTCTTCAGAAATCATCAGGCTGGGAGCCGTTACATTGTGCGGAGTGCTGCTGACTTTTATCGGTCCTGCAACGACTTTGGTCTTTTCATTTATCTTTTATATCATATCGGGCCTATTCATGCTTTGCATCAAATACAGCATCACCCGGACTCATTCACAGTCTAAGTCTCTTGCTCAAAGAGGTACATATTTTGCGAGATTAAAAAGAGGATTTACATTGGTGAAAAACCACAAAATATTATATCCGCTCGCGATTTATTGCATCTTCATGAACCTGGCGGCTTCACCCTGGGAAGCCCTTTCCGCGGTATATGTTGCTGAGGATTTAAACGGAACGCCGTTCATCCACTCGCTGCTGAAGGCGACGACGGCAGGAGGAGCATTTTTACTGGGATTTATCCTTGCAAAAGTAAAAATCAACAGGTACGGACTCCTTTTTATTACGGCAGGCATTCTCGAAGGTGCAGCTTATTTTATCGCAGGACTGAATACTTTCCTGCCGCTCGTATTTCTCGCCGCCTTTGCATTCGGGGCAGCCATCAGCTCGATTAATGTCCCCGAATTCACGATTATCCAGACATCTGTCGAAGGGGATGACCAGCCTCAAGTGTTTGCAGTCATCCATATGATCACAAATCTATCGCTTCCTTTAGGGGCAATTGCCTGCGGATATGCCGCAAAAATGCTTGGCGCGGGAAACGTGATTGCAATCGGCGGCTTCATCGAAATCATTGCGGGCATCGGCATCCTCATATTTACTCAGCTTGCCAGGGCCCGGCGGTCAGATCTGATAAAAGAAAAAGAAGCTAGCGCAAATATGTAGTACGAATGTGACGGCCGCAGTTTCACCGGGTCAGGCGGGCGCAGCGGCGCCTCCAACAATGAAAAGGTTCCGGCAAACACACCGGAACCTCAAATCTATTCCTATGCTTCTACAGATCTAAAAAACTGCGGAAGATGCTCTTTATGCGCTTCAAGCATTTCGTCCAGTATTTGTTTCGCAATTTTGTCGGACGGAACGAGCGGGTTGATCGTCATGGCCACAAGTGCAGTGTTGTAATCGCCTGTAACAGCCGCTTCAGCCGCAACGCGTTCGAACGATTTAATTTGCTGGACAAGACCTCTCACGGTGACAGGCAAATCTCCGACCGCGATCGGTTTCGGCCCGTTTTTCGTCATGACACAGTTGACTTCCACTGCGGAGTCATCAGGAATGCTTGCGATCGCTCCGTTATTCATCGTGTTAACAGGTTGAATATCGTGCTTGTCATTGTAAATCGAGCTGATCAAGTTGCAGGCGGCATCACTGTAATATGCGCCGCCGCGCTTTTCAAGCTGGGGCGGTTTGATCGCCAGCTCCGGATCTTTATACAGCTCAAACAATTCCTTTTCAACTTGCTGAACAACCTCTGCACGCGTTCCTTCCGTTTTTGAAGCCTCCAGTTCGTGTTCAAGCATTTCCTGTGTTTTATAGTAGTAGCGGTGGTAGCCGCACGGAATCAGGCCAAGGCCGCGGATAAAGTCGGGTTCCCACGATTCTCCGGAGATATTTTTCATCGTCATCGCATTTTCTGGATCTGCCATCGCTTCGATCACTTTGTCTTTGACGCTGACGCCGTCAAGGAAAACGTCGAGTCCGAACACCATATGATTTAATCCTGCAAATTGAATGTCTATGCGGCTTTCATCAACATCGAGCGCCTTTGCAACCCCCATCTTCATGCCGATCGGCACATTGCAGAGCCCGACGACTTTTTTCAAATTAGAATAGCGGAGCAGCGCTTCAGTCACCATGCCTGCCGGGTTGGTAAAATTGACAAGCCACGCGTCGGGGCACAGTTCTCCGATGTCTTTTGCAATCTCAAGGATGACCGGAATGGTGCGAAGCCCCTTGAAAAGGCCGCCCGGTCCATTTGTTTCCTGACCGATCACCCCGTATTTTAAAGGAATTCGTTCATCTTTTGCTCTCGCTTCGAGCAAGCCGACGCGGAATTGCGTCGTGACAAAATCAGCGTCTTTTAAAGCCTCCCTGCGGTCTAGCGTCAGATGGACTTTGATCGGGACGCCTGCTTTTTCGACCATTCGCTTCGCCAGCGTGCCGACGATATTAAGTTTTTCTTCCCCTTCCGGTATATCGACGAGCCAGAGCTCGCTGACCGGAAGCTCGTCATGCCGTTTGATTAATCCCTCGACAAGCTCGGGCGTATAACTTGAACCTCCGCCAATTGTTACGATTTTCAATCCTTTTTTCATCAATTGACACCTCCGTGGATATTCATTTTTTCATAGAGCTCGACAATCTCCGCGGCCAAATCTTTCATGGTCATCGCATTCATTAAATGATCCTGGGCATGAATCATGAGCAGTGAAGGTTCGGTTTTCGCACCCTTCGCTTCATTTTGAATCAAAGCTGTCTGAAAGTGATGCGCCCTGATCAGTTCTTCGTCAGCCGCCCGGATCTTTTCTTTTGCAGCTGCGAAATCTCCCTTTTTGGCTTCGGCTATCGCTTCCATGCAAAAGCTCCTGCCGTTTCCTCCGTGAAGGATAATTTGAAATATCGTTCGTTCCAATTCCTCGGACATTTTGGCACCCCTTTTCTATACACTGACCTGTTGACCATCGCTTGCAGCCGTTCCGGTCTCCAGTTCGCTCTCTTCTTTCAGCTTTTGTTTATCCCACATTCTAAAGAACGGATAGTATACGACAAACGAGATCAACAGATTGATCAGCTGCATGACCGCTCCGGAAATTTTCCCTCCTGTTGCCAAATATCCGGAAAAGCCGGGCGGCATCGTCCACGGCACGGCAATCCCAGCCGGCTTTGCAACAAGACCTGTGCTCATTCCAATATAGGTTGCCGTTATCATCAGCAGCGGCGACACGATGAACGGGATCAGCAGCATCGGGTTCATGACGATCGGCATGCCGAAGATAATCGGTTCGTTGATGTTAAAAACAGCGGGGCCGATGGCGAGTCTGCCGAGCTGTTTCATTTGCTTGCTTCGCGCCCTAAGAAACATCGTAATGACCAAAGCCAAAGTAGCGCCGCTGCCGCCGATGTTGATCCAAATCTCAAAAAACTGCGTCGTAAATATGTTCGGGAGCGCTTCTCCGGCTTGGAAAGCGAGACGGTTTTCGTCCATCGCTCCGTACCAGATCGGCGACATCACTCCGCCGACAATGTTTGCTCCATGAAGGCCGCAGGACCACAGCAGCATTTTCACAGTTTCGGCAATAAGGCTTCCGCCGAGACTGCCGCCAAGGACGGAAAGAGGCGTTCCCAAAAGGACGTTGACGACATTATGGAGGCTTTCAAACGGCGTCATTTCAATTAAAAGGCGGGCCGCCCAGATCGAGCCGATAACGGCGAATCCCGGAATCAGAGCGATAAATGATTTGCTGACAGCCGGCGGTACGCCGTCCGGCATTTTGACGACAATATCCTTTTGAACGACCCAGCGGTAAACCTCAGTGGAGAACATCGCGATCAGCATGCCGACAAACAGACCTTTGCTTCCCATTAATGAAATCGGGATGCCGCCTGACACTAAAATTTCCTCTGTTGCGCCTTCGGGTGTGAACGGAATCTGGTAGGGGGTCGCAAGCAGAAAAGCTGCTACGGCAATGGCGCCCGATGACAGGGCATCGATATCATATTTCTCCGCCAGACGGTAGGCGATGCCAAACGTGGCGATCAGCGCCATAATGTCAAAGCTGACATTAACCGGATAGCTTAATTTCTCAGCCCATTGATCGCCGAAAATCCCCGCCATGAATTCCGGATATCTCGGAATCGGCAAATTGGCTAAAATGAGAAACAGCGATCCGATAATGATTAATGGCATGGTCAGAATAATGCCGTCTCTGAGAGCCTGCAAATGGCGCTGGGCGGCAATTCTGCCGGCAACCGGCATGATCTTCTCCTCTAAAAATGCATTAAACTTGTTCACTTGTGCCGCCTCCTTTAAGAGCCGGCAAGCTGTTCGGCGGATTTTAACACTTCAGCTCCATTACAAGTTCCGTAATGGACCGTATTGATGACATCGACGGGTACACCTTTCGATTCTCCTAATTTTTTTAATTGCGGGAGCATGTAACGGACTTGCGGGCCAAGAAGCAATACGTCGGCTTTATCGATATGATTCTGAACCTCTCCTCCGGAAACGGCCCAGATTTTATAGTCTTTTCCTTGTTCCTCTGCACTTTTTTCCATTTTCGTCACAAGCAGACTCGTTGACATTCCTGCGGCGCAAGCTAATAAGATATTCATGTTAAATAGTCCCCCTTTTACGTATCGTGTCTGATCTCTCTTACAGTTTCATCATATAATGAAACCGTTTTCATATACACTTAATGATTTTCCTCAGCGAAGAGGAAAAAAGACAAGGGGACATCTTCATTTGGCATATCGATGAGCCGGCCCGCTTTTTTTAAAGACGGACATAAACTCCCAGTACGTTTTGCATTTCAGGAGTTCCCGGACAATCGCCCTGTCATCTAAAACACGGCCCAAAAATTTGTACATCTCCTGCAAATTTGCTGTATTGTCCTTTTCTACACAAAGAAGGCAGACGAATTGAACCCTCTTATTCTCCCAGACTATCGGTTTTTGCAGCGTGCAAACCGCCCAAAAAGTTGAAGCGGTTTTTGGTGTCATCGGATGCGGAATCGCAACCAGATTGCCGAAGCAAGTGGGCGCAACGGCCTCCCGTTCAAAGACCGAGGCTTCAAGCCCCGCGTCTGCAAGCCCTGATTGCGTCACTTTTCCGCACAGAAAGCGAAGGACATCCTCTCTTGAAGACAGACTTTCCCGCAAAAAGACAAGCTCTTTTCTCGTATAAGTCGAAGCGATTCCGTCATCTTCGGCAAGCACTTGTTCTATTTTCGTTAAATCTCCCCCTCCCAGTATTGTGTTTACTTGAATCACCGGAATGGGAAGATCATCGGACAGCGGTATTGTGCTGATAACAAAGTCGAGTGCATGGAGCGACATTTGATTCAGCTTGTAGTAATCAACCGTTCCAAGGATCTCAAGCTTTGAACCGAATGTTGCCCGCAGTCTGTCCTGAAGCAGCATGGCGCTTCCGGCCCCTGAAGCACAGACAATCATACAGCGTTTTGAGGGCCTGTTCATGTTTCTTCTTTCCATGGCTGCGCCTATATGCAACGCGAGGTAGCCGACCTCGCTTTCCTGAATGTCAAATCCCGTCTCTCTTTTGATGACTTCACCGGCTTGAATACCCGCTTCAAATGCGAGCGGATAATTGGCCTTAATTGCATCCAGCATTGGATTTCTGATATTCATGCCGTATCTGCAGCGATTCAAAGCCGGTTTTAGGTGAAGGCCGAGACCGATTTTTAATTCTTTGTCATCCCCAATGCCGAGGGTGAATTTTTGATCGATGGTTTTCATGATCAATTGCGTCAGCCGGTCTGTCTCTTCTTCATCCATCATGCTTTCGATTGCACCGCTGCGAATGGCGGCCATAACCGTCCTTTTCGCGCCAAGCAAATGGATGGCGATGTAGGCCGTTTCTTTTTCTGGAAACGCCACGTGCAGCTTTTGTTCAAGAGTGCGGACAATCGCCCTCGCCACTTCATATTCTTTATGATTCATAATCTCCTTTACATCTTTGGAATAAAGAGAAACATGTTTGCCGCTTCGGATGCGTTTGCATGCAATGGCGACGTGGATGAGAAGATTGTTTAGTCCGATATCTGAAAGAGAAATTTGATCTTCGCTTATTTTTTCTAAAATCGTTTGACGGATCATAGCAAGCTCTTCTTTTGGGAGAATGGATATCCGGGTGTTCATAATATCAATATCCGTTTCCCGCTTTGGAAAAAGGTGCTCTGCGATGCACGATCGCAGCTTCATCTCATCTCCCTTCAGCTTAAAGCCGTAATTCGGCTTGATCTTCAGCTCAATGTCGTAAGGTTTAAGCCTTTTCTTCACATCTCTCATATCGTTTTGGACCGTCGATTTGCTGATATACATCTCAGCGGCTAAATCTTCAAGTTTGACATACTCCTCAGTTAAGAGAAGCCTTTTTAATAAATAGAGAATACGCTCATTTGGAAAAACGGGAGTAGAAAGCTCTTGATGAAATGTGTGCTGCAGAAGCTGGCGAAAGAGGCGGTCATTCTTGATGGAGAGCCGATAGCCTGCACCCCTGATCGATTGGACGGCAGCGCCGTTTTTGGAGAGAAGCCGGTCTAATTCTTTCACATCTGATCTGATCGTCCGAGAGGTCACATTTAGCTCATTGGCCAAATATGCGCTGGTTAATGGTGATTCTGCCCCTATCAATTCGCCGAGGATAAGCTTAAGCCGAGCATTGAGCATAGAAAAAGACCCTCCCACTAAGATACTTGAACCGAGAACAAACCTATACACTCAGGTATATTCATTTTTTTGTGAAATTTGTCTCATAGTTAAGTAAATTCTATTATGACTGCGCTTTCAAGTCAATTTGGCCTTTCTCCAAGAAAAAAGCCGGTTTAACCGGCTTTCAGATTCTTTTTCTCCCTTCGGTTTTTAATGATTTTCCATGCGATCGGATAGATGACAGGCGCCCATTTGACGGCGCTTTTAATCATTTTTTTCATGGCTTGACTCCCTCCTGTTTTTTTTACTGTTTTCCCTGATGAACGGGAGCCAAACCTTTTAACTATCTTGAGACATAGCGGTTCCCTTTTATCCAGAATCGCCAAGGGTATTCCCTCGCTTCACCTGAGTTGTCAATGCCAATTCGCGGACCGCTCAAAATATCTTGGGGTTCATACCCTTTTGCGATATAAAGCGGCGGCCCCGTCAGCGGTCTGCCGTAATCGTTCATCGTGATGGAAAGCGCCTTTGTCAGCTTTCCCGGACCGTTTGTCCAATCGCGCGGTTTCTTTCCGCTCCTTCGCTTCTCCATCAGCGCGAGGCCTTCATGAGGTTCAAGCGCTCTGATCAGCACGGCCTCAGGTTCATCGGCTCCTCCGCTTACAACATTGATGAGTGTGTGGGTATGCATGGTGTACGTATACACCACGCCGGCTTCACGATACATGATTTCGGTGCGCTTTGTCCGGCGGTTGCCATAGCTGTGAGCTGCTCTGTCCCCTGGCCCTTTATAAGCCTCTGTCTCCACAATATATCCTGAAGCAGGCCCTTCTTCCGTTTCTTTAACGAGAAGACAGCCCAACAGGGACCTGGCAAGTTCAATTGTTGGCTTGTTGTAAAATTCGAGCGGGAGAGGTTCGTGAGCTGGATTCATTTTTGTTGGCCTCCTTTTTGCTAAAAAGCAAATCGCCTCTTTGTCGATTGTGATATATTTTACCATTTTCGACAGACGAGATGCCAGAAATGAAGGCAATGATGAATGAGATGATTTATTGGTCTTCAGTGGATGACATTGACATATCTGTATTATTGTATACAATAATAATTATATTCTGAAAAAAGGAGGCGAAAGCTTTTTTCATGCACTCTTCAAATCCAGTCAAAAGACAGTCTGCAAGTGATTACGCTTATAACGAATTAAGAACGAAAATCATCGAACTTGAATATCCTCCCTCTGAACAGCTTGCTGAAGACAGTCTTGCAAAGGGTTTAAACATCAGCAGAACTCCTCTTCGCCAGGCTCTTTACCGGCTGGAGCTTGAAGGATTGGTCAGTAAACAGCCGAACGGCCGGCTTCGCGTATGCCCGATTTCGCTCGCTGAAGCGAAAGAGGTTTTTAAAGTGCGTGAAGCGCTTGAAGGACTACTCACTGCCGAAGCCGCACAGCTGGTGACGCCGGAGAGCCTTCATCAGCTTGAAGACCGCATCGAACTGATGAAGCTGGCTGCCGTAAAGGGCCGCAAAACAGATACGGTCAAATACGGATCAGAATTTCATTCTATCTTGCACGCCATCAGCACAAATGCAACCGCAAAACGTTTTCTGGATCAGCTTGAAAGCAGGATTGAACGGTATCGCAGAATCAGCGGATACAAAAATCCTGACTACAAACCGTCTGTATCTTTCAATGAACACTTGGATATTTTTAATGCCGTCAAAGAAAAAAACAGCGTTTTGGCAGAAGCCGCCATGCGTTCCCACATTAAACGAAGCTTACGTTCAATTGAAGAAACGCTCGAACGTTCATACTAATCCGCCGAACAGCCAATGCCATTCTCACAGCACGTTTTTGACACAAATGTTAAAAAACGAATAAGAGGTGGAAAAATGGGCAAACAAGGTGTATTTAAACCGGGATTAGAAGGCGTTATTGCTGGAGAAACGAACATTTCTTTCTTAGATACGGAAGCGGAACAAATCGTCATTAAAGGCTATGATTTAATCGAACTTGCAGAACAAAAAACATATCTTGACCTCGTCTATCTTCTCCTTCAAGATAAGCTGCCAGATCCAATGGAATTGAAAGGAATTGAAAGCGCTTTAAAAAGTGCGTATGAACTGCCCGGCGGAATCTATACTATTCTGAAGTCGCTTCCGAATAATACCCATCCGATGGATGCGCTCCGAACCGGGATTTCCGCTTTAGCAGGATATGATCCCGAATTGAATGACAGATCTCAAGCAGCAAACAGAAGCAAAGCGCTGCGCTTGATCGCACAGGTTCCGAATATTACCGCCAACAGCTACCGCATCCTTCACCAGAAAAACGTCATCACGCCTGACAAACAGCTTTCATTCAGCCAGAACTTTTTATATATGCTGACGGAAAAAGAACCGACTCCCCAAGAAACAGCCGTCTTTGATCAGACATTAATGCTTTACAGCGAGCACGAAATGCCGAACTCCACATTTGCCGCAAGAGTCATCGCATCGACAAACACAGATATATACGGTGCTTTCACAGGCGCTGCAGCATCGCTAAAAGGACATTTGCACGGCGGTGCGAATGAAGCGGTCATGTACATGCTGCTCGAAGGAGAAACAAAATCGGGCTTCTGCAAGCTGATTGAACATAAGTTAAGCAGAAAAGAAAAAATCATGGGCTTTGGGCACCGCGTCTATATGAGAAAAATGGACCCGCGCGCAGCCTTGCTGAAAAAGGCGCTCTATTCGCTTTCTCATAAAACCGGCAGACAGGATTTATATGAGATGTGCGATGCCGGCGAAAAGCTGATGCGCGAAGAAAAAGGCCTGTATCCGAACCTCGACTACTATGCGGCTCCAGTCTATTACCTGCTCGGCATACCGATCGATCTCTATACTCCGATATTTTTCGCGGCACGGTCGGTCGGTCTTAGCGCGCATGTCATTGAACAGCATGAAGACAACAGGCTGTTCCGCCCGAGAGTTCACTATACGGGACCGCGTCATCTTCATCCATAATTCGCTTTGATTCAGAAAGAAGGGAGATAGATGTTATGAAAACTGAAAGTCAAACGCTCCAAAACTGTGATCAATTGCTGGAAGAGATCGCCGACTATACGGTAAATGCCAAGATTTCAAGCGAAGAAGCGATTGAAACCGCCCGTTACGTCTTAATGGATACACTGGGCTGCGGAATATTGGCGCTCAAATATCCGGAATGCGCCAAGCATCTCGGCCCGATTGCCCCGGGTACCGTCGTCCCGAACGGCACCCGCGTCCCGGGAACGCAATTTGAGCTTGATCCTGTTCACGGCGCCTTTAATATCGGCTGCATGATCCGCTGGCTCGATTATAACGACACATGGCTTGCGGCCGAATGGGGCCATCCGTCAGATAACCTCGGAGCGATTTTAGCCTGCGCCGACTATGTCAGCAGGCAGCTGCTCGCGGCGGGCAAGGAACCGCTCACGATTAACGATGTCCTGACGGCAATTGTTAAGGCTCATGAAATCCAAGGCGTCCTTGCTCTCGACAACAGCTTAAACAGAAACGGGCTTGACCATGTGCTATTCGTAAAAGTCGCCTCCACTGCTGTGGCATGCTCACTATTGGGGGGCACAAAACAGGATGTTATCAATGCCGTCTCCCAGGCCTGGGTCGATAATTCAAGCCTGCGGACGTACCGCCATGCTCCGAATACCGGCTCGCGTAAGTCCTGGGCAGCCGGTGATGCGACTAGCCGCGGCGTGAGGCTCGCGATGATGACCTTGAAAGGCGAAATGGGATATAAAACCGCTTTGTCTGCTCCAATGTGGGGTTTTCAGGATGTCTTATTCGGAGGAAAAGAATTGACGCTCGCCAGACCGCTCGACTCTTATGTCATCGAAAATGTCCTTTTTAAAATTTCGTATCCGGCTGAATTCCACGCTCAAACGGCTGCTGAAGCCGCGATCAGGCTTCACCCTGAAGTGAAGGACAGACTTGATGACATCGGCCAAATCGTGATCACGACGCACGAATCGGCCATCCGGATTATCGACAAAACGGGAGAATTACACAATCCGGCTGACCGTGATCACTGCCTTCAGTATATAACAGCGATCGGACTGATCTACGGCGATATTACCGCTGACCATTATGAAGACGAAACCGCGCAAAATCCGGAGATCGACAGGCTGCGCGAAAAAATGACGACAGTCGAAAACAAACAGTATTCCGTCGATTATCTCGACCCGGAAAAACGCTCGATCGCCAACGCTGTTCAAGTGTTTTATAAAGACGGCACACACTCGGAAAAAATCGCGGTCGAATACCCGATTGGTCATCGGCGCCGCCGCAACGAGGGCATCCCGCTCTTAAAAGACAAATTTATCAATAATTTAAAAACGCGCTTTCCGGCGGGGCAAGCGGAACGAATCAACGCCCTGCTGAATGATCCTCACAGATTAAGCGGTACACCTGTACCGGATTTCATGGAATTGTTTGTCATTTAGGAGGTTTTGAATATGTGGATTGTCTCGAAACAATCAACTCAGGAAGAGCTGGCCAATGCATTCAGAAAACTGATGAAAGCACCTGATATTTTGAAAATACCCGGTGTTCATGACGGAATGGCTGCCATTACCGCAAAAAACATCGGCTTCAAAGCGCTCTATCTCTCCGGGGCCGCCTACACGGCAAGCCGCGGGCTCCCTGACCTCGGAATGATACACTCCCAGGAAATCGCTGAAAAAGCAAGCGAACTTGTGAGAGCCGCAAATCTTCCGCTTTTGGTCGATATCGACACCGGCTACGGCGGTGTCCTAAATGCGGCACGCACGGCCGCCGAAATGGCCGAGAGCAGAGTCGCAGCCGTCCAAATCGAAGATCAGCAACTGCCTAAAAAATGCGGACATTTAAATGGAAAAACGCTCGTACCCGCAGAGGACATGATCGCAAAAATTAGAGCGATAAAAGAAACCGCCCCTTCGCTCGTTGTCGTGGCTCGGACGGATGCAAAAGCAGCAGAAGGGATGGAAGCCGCCGTCAGGCGCGCCAATTTATATGCCGACGCGGGAGCCGATGCCATCTTTCCTGAAGCATTAACGAGCGCAGCCGAATTCCGGGAAATGGCTTCTTCCATTAAAGCGCCGCTCCTGGCCAATATGACCGAATTCGGAAAAACGCCTTATTATACGGCTGACGAATTCCAAATGCTCGGCTGCAGCATGGTTATTTACCCTGTGACTTCCCTGCGCGCCGCCGCGAAAGCTTATGAGCGGGTCTTCGCGGAGATTTTCGAAAAAGGCACGCAAAAGGGTGTGCTCGATGACATGCAGACACGCGAAGAATTATATGATGCGATTCATTACTACGACTATGAAAAACTGGACGAAAATATTGCCAAAACGGTGCTTCCCGAAATCGGAAAAGAACACCGTTGATACGCGAAACAAGGCTGCCGAATGATCGGCAGCCTTCTCCACTTACAACAGCTGCAACATCGCACCGCCGACAGCACCGGCTGCAACGATGATCCACGGCGAGAGCTTCCAGTAGACAAGCAGGCTGAACAAAACCGCAGCGAATGCAAAATCGATCGGCGCCAATACGGAGCTGGTCCAGATCGGGTGATAAAACGCGGAAATCAATATCCCCACAACAGCTGCATTCACTCCCATTAAAGCGCCTTTTACTTTAGGATTGCGGCGCAGCGTATCCCAGAAGGGCAGCGTCCCCAGAATCAGCAGGAACGCCGGCAGAAAAATCGCCGCTGTGGCGAGCAATCCGCCTTGCCAGCCGCTGATCACCGCACCAAGATATGCAGCGAATGTAAACAAAGGCCCCGGAACAGCTTGTGCGGCTCCATATCCGGCCAAAAATGCCTCTTCACTTAACCATCCCGCCGGTACAAATTCCCGTTCTAATAATGGCAGGACAACATGCCCTCCTCCGAAGACCAAAGAACCCGACCTGTAAAAGCTGTCAAACATGGCAATCCAGCCGGAAGATGTCATTTCCCTGAGCACCGGCAGCAAAATGAGAAGCCCGAAAAACAAGCTGAGACAGACCGCTGCAAACCGGCGCGACACAGGAAACTGCATGACGGAATCATCCGTTTCAACTTGCTCTTTATAGATAAGATATCCGGCGAAAGCGGCGAGCAGGATGACTCCGACCTGTGTAAAAGCCGTCTGCCAGAGAAGAGTGGCGACCAGAGCAAACAGCGCAATCGCTTTGCGCCTTTTATCAGGTGTCAGCTTTTGCGCCATCCCCATAACGGCATGGGCGACTACGGCGACGGCGACGATTTTCAGTCCATGAATCCAGCCGGCTGTTCCAATATCGAAGCCTTGCAGAACCATGGCAAATAATACAAGCGCTATGACAGATGGAAGAGTAAACCCGATGAACGCTGAGATTCCGCCGAGGACGCCGGCTCTCATCACGCCGATTCCGATCCCCACCTGGCTGCTGGCAGGACCGGGCAGAAACTGGCATAAAGCGACCAGATCGGCATAGTTTTTTTCGTCCATCCATTTTCTTTTACGGACATATTCGGCATGAAAATATCCTAAATGTGCGATCGGACCTCCGAATGATGTCAATCCAAGCCTGGTTGAAACGAATAGAATTTCAAGCAGCGACTTCAAGCTTCTGTCCGCTTTATGCTTTGTCATCATTCCACTCCTCTATTCTTTAATTTCTTTAAACAGTTCATATGCTTTCAATCTGGCTTCCTTCAGTACGCTTGCTCCTTTTTCCGTGGTTGAATAGTATTTTCTGATCTTTCCGTCCACATTCTGTTCTTCTTTTCGAAGAAGTCCGTCAGCTTCCATAGAATGAAGGATCGGATACAGCGTTCCCGCACTGATGTTATATCCGTGCTCTTTCAATTCCTCAAGCATCCACAATCCGAAAATCGGGTGTTCGGTGGCGTGGTGCAGAATATGAATTTGAATAAATCCTAGAAATAGCTTTCGCAATACCTTATCTTCCAATACCGCACCCCCTTTAACGAAATTCAATATCGAAATCCGATATCGATAATATATAACGAAAGTGTAGCATCCGTTCCCTTTCTTTTCAAGGTCTTTTGCCCTTAAAAAAACAAGCCCAAACATGGGCTTGCCTGTTTCCAATCATTTACGACTGATACTGTACACGATGAAGATTTGCGAAAATACCGCCGCGCTCAACCAGTTCATCATGTGTCCCTTCTTCTGCGATTCCATTCTCTGTCACGACCACGATCCGGTCGGCATTGCGGATCGTAGCAAGTCTGTGGGCAATGACAAGCGTCGTCCTGTCTTTTGCGAGCTCCGTCAAAGCGTTTTGAATCACCTGCTCCGTCTCTGTGTCAAGTGCTGATGTGGCTTCGTCCAATATGAGAATCGGCGGGTTTTTTAGAAACATCCTGGCGATGGCAATCCTCTGCTTTTGGCCCCCTGACAGCTTCAGCCCCCTTTCGCCGACCTGGGTTTCATAACCGTCGGGGAGCGACTCGATCAGCTGTTCCAAATGCGCCATTTTGGCGGCCCGCTGAATTTCTTCATCTGTGGCATCCAGTTTTCCGTAGGCAATGTTTTCGCGGAGCGTTCCCGTAAAAAGAAACACATCCTGCTGGACGATGCCGATTTGCGAACGGAGAGAGCGTTTTGTCATATCGCGAATATCGATGCCGTCAATTGTGATGGCCCCGCCGTCTATATCGTAAAAGCGCGGAATCAGCGAGCTGATCGTCGTTTTGCCCGCTCCCGACGGCCCGACAAAGGCGACGGTTTCTCCGGCTTTAATTGACAGATCGATGCCTCGCAGGACGGGTTTATGTTTTTCATAGCCGAACGTCACATTCTTGAAGACGATGTTTCCTTCCAGCGCCGGAACATCAATCGCATCTTTGCGGTCGACAATCTGCGGCTTTGTATCGATCAACTCCGTAAACCGCTTAAATCCTGCCATTCCTTTAGGATAAAGCTCCAAAATGGCGCTGATTTTATCAATCGGCTTAAACAGCACGTTGACATAAAGAACAAACCCGACGAATTCCCCGTAGGACATATTCCCGGAAAAACTGAGCCAAGCTCCGAACACGAGCACTGCCAGAATCATCAGCCGCGTCATCAAAAAGGTTCCGGCAGTCGTGAGAGCCATCGTTTTGTAGCCCTTCAGCTTCGCCTTGCGGAACTTTTGATTGTTTTTTAAAAACCGGGATATCTCAAAGCGCTCATTCGTAAAAGATTGAACGACGCGAACGCCTGAAACGCTGTCCTCAACCCTGGCATTAACATCGGCGATTTCGCTGTACATCTGGCGCCAAGCCCGGTTCATCCTGATATTGGAATAGGTGATCAAGATAATCAATAACGGCACAAACAGAACTGCAACCAATGCAAGCTTCACATTAATCGTCAGCATAATCCAAAATGCACCTAAAAAGGTCATCACGGCGATGAACAAATCTTCCGGTCCGTGATGGGCCAGCTCTCCGATATCAAACAGATCATTTGTGATGCGGCTGATGATATGTCCTGTTTTTGTATTGTCAAAGTAGCGGAAAGATTGGCGCTGTACATGTTGGAAAAGCTCCTGGCGCATATCTGTTTCAATGTTGATGCCCAGCTTATGCCCGAGATAATTGACAATGTACTGCAGACCTGTGCTGAGCAGGTAGATCAGTAAGAGGCCGATGCTTACCCAGACGATTTCAAGCCAGTCTCCCCCGGGAATCAGCGTATCAATGAACCACTGAACAACTAGAGGAAAAGCCAGCTCCAGCACTGCAACGACGATCGCGCTGCTGAAATCGATGAAGAACAAACGTTTATGAGGTTTATAGTATGAAAAAAAGCGGCGTATCATAGGATGATGTGCACTCCTTTTGAAAATCTTTACGAGATTGATCGTATCACAGTTTGGCATCGGAAGTGCAAAAATTTCGAAAAATAATTGAAAATTATTCTCAAGTAGGCTGTTTTATAAAGGAATTCCCGCTTCTTTTGCTTCCTGTGCAACAAGCTTAGCGATTTCTTTTGCCCCGAAGTCGCAAAAGTGGGTGTCATCCCTGGCTCCGTCCGGATAGTTGGGGTGTTCCCCCGGTTCAAGCCATAAATACAGCTTTTTGGAAGCTTCCGGTCCTAGCGATTCAAGCAATTGACGGCTTTTGAAGGCGAGATCGATAAGCGGCACCCGAAGCTCTTCCGCAAGCTGTATCATCGCATCAGGATAGTCGCCATGGGTATTTTTAAAGCGGCCATCGCTTGCAAATGATCTTCTCTGGACCGGTGTAATCAGAACAGGATTGGCTTTCTTTAACCGTGCCTCATCTATATACCGGGTCAAATGCTGCTTGTAAGTTGTGTATGGCTCTGTATAGCGATCATCCGGTTTTTGGTCGTTATGACCGAACTGGACAAACAAATAATCGCCGCTTTTGATCTGTGTTATGATTCGCTTCAGCCTGCCTTCTTCAATAAAGCTTTTTGAGCTTCTTCCTGATGCCGCTTCATTGCGGATCAAAACACCTGCGCTTAAAAACTCGCCGATTTTCTGCCCCCAGCCTGCACGCGGCGCCCTATTCTCATCATAATCGCAAACCGTTGAGTCCCCGGCCAAAAACAACTGAATGTCTCGCATCATCCATCCCCCTGATCCCTTTTTATTTATATTAAAACGCCCCTCAAGGAACTGCAACAAATATACACAATTAACCATTTTGTTCTTTATACGACTCCTTTTTATAAAAAAAGGGCGTCAATTGACAGAAAACTATCAATTTATACTAATTTTTTTAGAAATTTATCTAAAAATATTTACTTGGATGGTAAATGGTGATAGATTAAGTAAACAAGAAAAGGAATATAGTTGATCGCGATCTCATTTCTGCCTTTTCTTGAAAATAATAGGACGTCCTCTACTTTAACTTAAACATTGCAATTAGGAGGAACTTATCGATGCTTAAACGAAAATTCATTCGTAAAATCAGTGTTGGTCTATTAGCTTCTGCAGCATTGTTTTCATTTATCATTCCTACCCAAGGAGCAAATGCTCAAGAGGTGAAAACAAATCATTTTAGAGGACCGATCTTTTGTCCGCCGCCATTCAAGCCGGCACCTAAACCACAGCCGCCTCAAAAACCGCAGCCGGACAATCCGCAACCGGATAACCCGACTCAGAAGCCTGTGCTTGAGGCAAAAACTATTAACAGCAATAAAGAGTGGTCAACTTCAGACATCGAAATTACTTATAGACCAAACGCATTTGTCGGTTCAAGCTATGTTGAATTTCATTTTCCGTACCGCTTTCATGCAAGCACAAGAGATACACTAAATGGAAAAACGCTTGACTATACACAAATTTTAAATGATGGACAAACGGTCAGAGTTCCTGTCTATGCTTTAAGTTCCTCTGAGTTCAAACTGGTCATGGTTCGGAAAACGCTTCCAAATGCCGGCACTCACAGAATTACTGCTGAACTGCAGCAAAATGGAAAAAACATCAACCATGCTGAAACAACTTTGGAGATTGTCCCTCGTTAAATCAATGTTCGGCCCGCCGGCATGAATGTGCCGGCAGCCGTTCTATAGTATTTTTCTTTACATATCATGCATTTTTTAAATGTTTTTAGAATTTTCCTTTAAAAATATTTACTTGATTGGTAAATGATGATAGATTGATGGAGCGGGAAAAGGAATATAGTAGATTCCGAACTTATTTTTTCCTTTTTCATCATTTTTTAAAAACATTTATTAGGAGGGGTAAGTACATGTTGAAACGTAAATTTATCGGTAAAATTGGAGTCGGCCTATTAACTTCAGCCGCATTGTTTTCTTTCATTCTTCCGACGGAAGAGGCGAGCGCCACTTTTTACAGAAACGCTCCGACGCTGCATGTCGAGACGGTTGACAGCAATAAAGAATGGACAACTTCAGACATTGAAGTCACTTACAAACCGAACTTTTTTGTCGGTTCAAGCTATGTTGAATTTAACTTCCCATACCGCTTCCATGCGAATACGAGAGATTCGCTGAACGGCAGAACACTGAACTATACACAGATTTTAAATGACGGGCAAACGGTCAGAGTGCCGGTTTACGCTTTCAGCTCTTCTGAGTTCAAACTGGTCATGGTTAGGAAAACGCTTCCAAACGCCGGCACTCACAGAATCACCGCGGAGCTGCAAAAGTTCGGGCGAAACTACAACCACGCAGAAGCTACAGTTGATATCCTGCCACGGTAAAATTTTAAGCCCGCCGGCATAAGAGCCGCCAGGCTTTTTTTCATTTAAGCGCTGCCCGCCGAACCAGTATGTTAAAACAAGCGAGCGCGCTGATATTGCAAAACAGAATGACGACTGCCATCGGCAAAGCTGTATGGCTTCCGGCAATACCGACGAGCGGCGCCGCGGCAGCTCCTAAAATAAACGGAAGCAGTCCTAGAAGCGCAGATGCGCTCCCGGCTGATTTCCCCTGGCTCTGCATGGCCAAGGATCCGCTGGTCGTCGTCACGATTCCGATGCAGGAAACCACGACAAACAGCGGGATTAAAATAAGAATCAGCGGAGCTTTAAAAAAGACAGAAACAAATAAAACAACGCTTGCGGTAAAAGACAGCAGCAAACCGCTCCGCAAAAGGGACGCTTTACCGAACCGGCCGGCAAGCCTGCCCGTAATCTGAGCTGCGATAATAATGCCCAGGCCGTTTAATGCGAAACAAAAACTAAAGGCTTGAGCCGACAATTTGTAAATGTCCTGCAAAACAAACGGAGAGGCCGATATATAGCCGAACATCCCCGCTACGATCAGCCCTTGCGCCAAGGCGTATCCCATAAATGTACGCTGGCCGAAGAGCCTTCCAAATGATACAAACGTCTCTTTGAATCCGCCTGCCGTACGGTTTTCCGGAGACAGCGACTCTTTAACCCCGAATATAACGGACAAAATCATCAGCAGGCCAAAAAGGCCGATGATGAAAAATACGCCGTTCCACGTCGTCCATTTCATCAGCTGTCCGCCCGCTACCGGAGATATGATAGGCGCTATCCCGTTAACAAGCATCAAGAGCGAAAAGAACTTTGTCAATTCTGTTCCAGAATATAGATCACGGGCAATCGCGCGTGATATGACGATGCCGCCTGCCCCCGCCGCGCCTTGAATAAAGCGCATCGCGATCAAAACCCATACAGAAGATGTCATAGCACATAAAAAAGAGGCCGCGGCAAAAACGGACAGCGACACGATCAGCGGAAGCCTTCTTCCAAGGACATCGCTGAAAGGGCCGATGACAATTTGGCCGATTGCCAGCCCCAGTAAACACGATGTTAAACTGAGCTGAACGACGGAAGCATTCGTATGTAAATCAGTTGCCATCTGTGGAAGGCCGGGCAAATATAAATCGATCACAACCGGACCGATTCCCGATAAAATACCCAATATGACAGCGATCCATACCCTGTTCGGCTTTGCTTTCGAATGAGCCGCAAGATCTGCCTGGCTGTTAAGCGTACCCATTGGATCACTCCTTTATTATATTTTTAAATACGCCCTCGAAACCTTCCAGTGTATTGTATACCTTAAGTTATGAAGATGACAATTAGAAAAACCGGGCGAGCCCGGCTGATTAGTAAGATTCATATCTTTTAAAAACAAAAACGGTGCACATGAACAAAAGAATTACAATTCCCAAAGACGAAAACACCATCCAGCCGAAAGCATGGTCCCATGAACCGTGCATGATAAAATAATCAGCCTGGCTTTTCGCCTTATCAGGCATCCATTCGGTAAAGCGGGGAAATAAGGATCCCGCCAATGAAACGAAGGCGATGAAACAGATGCTCATGCCGGCAATCCCCCCGATATGGCGAAACAGAGCACTGAAAAACATCGTGACCGACATGACAAATATAATCCATATACTGTACACGGATAAACTAACTAAAAACCGGTCAAATTCAACCTTGCCGAATAGCAGATTTGTATAGTAGAAAGCCAAACCGTAGCTTGCAGCAAACGAAACCAATACGAGCAGCACCTGCTGAAGCCACTTGCTGCCGATATACTGAAGCGGGCTGACAGGTCTCGCCATCACCAATGAAAGGGATCCTTGGTTTCGTTCGTGAACAATGCTGCCCATCACACTGAAAACGAAAATTGCCGTACCAACCGTGCCGAACTGGGACAAGGTGCTCGCCATTACCTCTTCACCTCTCGGCCTTGGTATGTCGATCACGGATCCCTCAGGCAAATTCCCGGCCATATCGATAATTTGAGGCATATAATACAGGCTGAGCGGCTGAATCAAGCCCAGAAGGATCAAAATGACAGGCAGCCAAAGCAGCTTTCCGTCTCTCCAGCTTTCCGTCCATTCTTTTTGAAATAACATAAAAAATGAATTCATAGCCCCATCACCTTCAGATACATATCTTCCAAGGACATCGTTTTTTGTTCAAAACGAACAATCGATACTTGTCTGTTCAAGCATTCAGCCAACAGTCGGCGGCTGTCAGACCGATCTGTTAAATAAAATTCAGCTTGTGAAGGCTTATGATACACGACTTTGCTGACATAAGGCAGGTGTTCCAGCCATCCTTCAAGACTTTCTTCAGCTGTCAGCATATATGATGGCTTTAAATGACGGTTCTTCAATCTGTGAAGCGGACCAGACCATTTGACAGCCCCTTCTTTCAGCATGATCACTTGATCGCACACCTCTTCGGCATCATGCAGCACATGAGTCGAAAATAGGATTGTCATCTTCTTTTTTAAATCCTTCATCATATCAAGCACTTCGCGCCGCCCCGCCGGATCCAGCGCGGAAACAGGTTCATCCAAAATCAACAGCCTCGGCTCATGAACCAAAGCCTGCGCCAGCCCGAGCCTTTGCTTCATCCCTCCTGAAAAACCGCCGATTTTCCGGTCTTCTTCCTTTTCCAGACCGACATAGCGCAAAGCGGTTCGACTCTTTTCCAGGGCTTCACGACGTTTCATTTTGGAAAGCCTTGCAGCGAATACCGTATATTCTAAAGCTGTCATCCATGAAAAAAACGCAGGATGCTGAGGCAAATATCCGATTTCCAGCCTGTTTATCGATTCTCTCCCCAAAAAGCGGATGCGTCCTGATGTAGGGGCCAATAAACCGGAAAGCATTTGCAATGTGGTCGTTTTTCCCGCTCCGTTCGGCCCGAGAAGGGCAACGCATTGCTGATATTCAAGGTCAAAGCTGACATTTTGGACAGCTTGGTGCTGCTGATACATTTTTGTTAAGCCATTGACGGACAGCATCACACCCGCCTCCTCTCATATGTTTTTTTACCGATGATAAAGTAAGAGACGGGACCGACAAAACTGATCCCGAAAATGATCAAAATCCACATCCACTTTGGGCCATTCGTTTTCTCCTGTTTTATGCAACTGACCAATGCGGACACTGCTAAAATGAAATACAGCACAATGAAAGGGGCGAGCAGCGCCCAAGGTATATCTGCTCCAGTCATGATAACGGCCTCCTTTTTTTATGAAACGGCCTTACAACAAATAAATAATAGAATAATAAAGGCATCGGTGTTTGGATCAAGCCCCATATTCCCCAGAACCACGCATTGGCTCCCTTTTTCTTCGCATTAAGAAATAGAAAGATACTCTGCGCAAATAAAAGCGGTGAAATGCAAAGCAGCAGCAGCAGTTTTTCCTGAGTCATGTCAAGATTCATTTAATCAGCCTCCTCATCAGCCGTATGCCGCCTTTTTTCTATCAGGGCAAGCGCTGGCAGCAAGATAAGCGCCGCTCCCTGCACCATGATAAAAACAGCCGGTACTTGAACGGAAATCGTCAAGTAGGCCGATAAAATCACCAGCGCCATGACGATAAAACAAAGCAATTCCTTTTTAAGCGCCCGCTTGCGCTCTTGCTTAAACCGCGCTAAACGCTGATTCAGTTCAAATGCTTGAGGAACCGGCGGCACAAAATTATCATCAATTCTTTCGAGTTCGCGTTTCAAATGTGTAACCGTTTCTTTTTCATCTCGTTCATTCACTGTCCCCACTCCTTTCGAATTTTCTTTAATCCATGATGCACGCGCGATTTGACGGTACCTTCTTTTATTTTCAGCATGTTTGCCACTTCAGGGTAAGTAAACCCGTAATAGTGTCTTAACAAGATTGGCATTCTGAACTCAGGCTCAAGCGCAGCAAACAGCTCCAAGTATTCGCTCCATTCGTGGCCGTGAAGGGCAGAATTCCATTTCATTTTTCGCAAGGCTTCCTCTCCTGCTGCTTGCGTTTTGCGGTTTTCGCGTTTTTTCCGGCGCTGATGGTCGATAAACAGCCGGGAAGCAATTGAGATCAGCCATGTTGAAAATTTTGCATTGCCCTGAAACTGATGAAGGCTGACATACGCTTTCAGCATCGTTTCCTGGACCAAGTCCTCTGTGAGATCTGGGTTCAGCGTTAATTTCAGAACATATTGATATACAAAGGGGTAATGAAGCTGAAACAGTTTCGTAAAAGCCGCATCTTCACCGTCTTTTGCCCGTATGATCAGTTCTTTTTCATCTGCTTGATCCACTAAAACGCAAACCCCCTTTCTTTTTGTCTCTGTATCTAGGACGACGCCTGCAAGCAAACCGTTCAATTCTATTTCAATAAGATAAAAAATCATCTTGTTTTTCGGCCGGGATTTATGATGTACTTGAATTTAAAGGGGTGTGAGTAAAAAGGGATGGAGCGGCAAAAACAAATCGTCTATGAAGAAAAACAAATTTTAAGGAAAGATCATATGATCTTTTGGGGTGCCGTCTTTTGTTTCTGGTTTGCTACATACATCTATGTCCCTGTTTTCGGATTATATTTAGACAACATCGGATTTTCATATTCAGCGATAGGAATCGTACTTGGAAGCTACGGCGTCACTCAGATATTACTGCGTTTTCCGTTCGGCATCCTGTCTGATGTTCTTTCGCCGCTTAGAAAACAGCTGTTGATCAGCGGCTTTGCAATGTCTCTGTTGAGCTGCTGCATATTTCTGTTGTCCGATTCGTTCATCATGGTGATCACAGCCAGGCTGCTCGCCGGTATGACCGCGGCGATGTGGGTGATGGCAACCGTTTTATACTCGCAGTATTTTACAAAAGATCAATCATCAAAAGCGATGGGCATCCTGCAGTTTTTAACGGTCCTTCCCCAATTCATCAGCATGGCAGTCAGCGGCTACCTCGTCCATTTGTTCGGCTGGATGTTTCCGTTTTGGATCGGTGTTGCCGTATCATGCATCGGACTGATTCTGTCATTTTACATTAAAGATAACGGGCCCCGCCATACGGCCAAGGGGATGGCTTTGTCAGACTATGTTAAACAGACGTTGCGTCTTCCTGATTTAAAAGCGATTACAACATTATCGTTTTTAGCCCACGCTGTACTATTTATGACCGTGTTCGGATTTACGCCGATTTACGCGGAATCGGTCGGAATCGATGAGAAACAGCTGATTTGGGTTATGTTCGCCTTTTTTGTTCCGCAAACGCTGGCTTCCGTGTGGTGTATCTTTTACAAAGTAAAGGCCGCCGATGCACTGATATGGATATCTTATGTGATAACGGCTGTTTTCTTTTGCTTGCTGCCGTTTGCCGAAACCCTTTTCGCGGTATGTATCGTCCACGCCGTGACAGGACTGACATTGGGATTTATTTTTCCGCTTTTGGTCAGCAAAGTCGTTCAGCTTGGTACGCCTCAGCTCAAAATGTCTGTGATGGGTTTCTATCAATCTTTTTATGCGCTCGGTTTTTTTCTCGGACCGGTTGTGGCGGGAAAAGTGGCTGAACTGTTCGGGCTGCCGGAGGTGTTTTGGTTTGCCGGCGCATTGTCACTGGCCGCTGCATGTATCATGCTTTTTTCCAAACAGTTTCGTATATTTACAGCAGGAAGACGGGATAAATCCTCAAATATCGTTCAGCCGACGAAGGTCTTCCGTAAGTGAAACAGCGATGAATCCCACAAGAGGTTCATCGCTGTTTTCTTCTTTAATACGGGTCTTGAGAGTGCCCTTTTTCTTCCGCCTGTCTCGGGGCATCTTCGGCGCCTTCTGCTCCGATCGGCTCCCGGCTGGATGTATTTTGGCTGGAGGCGTTTTTTAATCCTTCCTCGACTCTGCTTCCATATTCCTTGTCGCATTGCTTCAGCATATCGATCATCTTCGTTTGAATTCTTTGGTCGCACGGGGCAAGTGTATTGACCAGATTCGTAATCAGCTCGTCCTTTTCCCAGTCTTCGAAATGCCTGTAAGTGTCCCCGGCCTGCTTGAAATTATTCTGCCTGTCGATACTTTCGCGCACAAGGTTTCCTTCCACATGCGGGGTGTATTCTTTGCCATCCTGCTTTGCTTCTTTCAGCCCGTTGATGGTTGAAGGTTCATAGTTGATGTGCGGGCTTTGATTTTTGCCTAAATCGACCTTGTACTGCATCTGGCCGCCCCGCTGATTGGTTGCCACCCTTTTTTTCGGCGCATTGATCGGCAGCTGCAGATAGTTGGCTCCCACTCTGTAGCGCTGTGTATCCGAGTAGGAAAAAGTACGTCCCTGAAGCATTTTGTCATCGGAAAAGTCAAGTCCGTCGACAAGAACCCCTGTTCCAAATGCCGCTTGTTCGACTTCTGTAAAGTAGTCTTCCGGATTTTTGTTTAAAACCATTTTGCCGACAGGCAGCCAAGGAAATTGATCTTCAGGCCACAGCTTCGTGTCGTCAAGCGGGTCAAAATCGAGCTCAGGATGCTCATCATCGCTCATGATTTGAACGAACAGCTCCCACTCGGGATAATCTCCGCGCTCAATCGCTTCATATAAATCCTGTGTGGCGTGATTGAAATTCTTCGCCTGAATTTCTTCCGCCTCTTTTTGCGTCAAGTTTTTTATGCCCTGCTTCGGTTCCCAGTGATATTTCACAAGCACGGCTTCCCCTTCTTGATTCACCCATTTGTACGTGTTCACCCCGGACCCCTGCATCTGCCGGTAGTTCGCCGGAATACCCCAAGGCGAAAACAAAAATGTGATCATATGCATCGCTTCAGGCGTGTTGGAAATGAAGTCAAAGATTCTTTCGCCATCCTGCAAATTCGTAACCGGGTCCGGCTTAAATGCATGGATTAAATCCGGAAACTTTACCGCATCGCGGATAAAGAAGATCTTCAAGTTGTTTCCGACCAGATCCCAGTTACCGTCTTCAGTGTAGAACTTGACCGCAAATCCGCGGGGATCCCGCAGCGTTTCCGGTGAGGATATCCCGTGAGTCACCGTCGAAAAACGGACAAACACCGGGGTTCTCTTGCCTTTTTCCTGAAAAAGCTTTGCTCTCGTATACTTTGAGACCGGCTCATCGCCTGCTGTCCCATAAGCTTCAAAATAGCCGTGCGCTCCGGCTCCCCTGGCATGGACGACCCGCTCTGGAACCCTCTCCCTGTCAAAGTGGCTGATCTTCTCCAGGAAATCATAGTTCTCCAATGTTGATGGCCCCCGGTTGCCCACGGTTCTGATATTCTGATTGTTTGTGATCGGGTGGCCCTGCCGGTTTGTTAACGTATCATCAGTCTCCATGTCAGATTTCTGCTCGTTTGAATGCTGATCCATTCTTCTTCCTCCTTTATTTGGAATTAACAATAATTTATCCCAATCCAGAAAAGTTATTCAGCATTTATCATGATCAAATCAACGATAATAAATTTTTCTTTATAATAATTATAAATAAATATTGTTTTTTTCTTGAGAAATGTTATCATTGTTTTGTAATTAAAATTTACGCGAGGTGATCCTTTGATGACGACAAATAAAAACAACCTAACAACCAGCTGGGGCGCTCCAGTTGGAGACAACCAAAACTCAATGACAGCTGGTTCACGCGGACCGACGCTGATTCAGGACGTCCACTTGCTCGAAAAGCTCGCCCACTTCAATAGAGAGCGTGTGCCTGAACGGGTTGTGCATGCAAAAGGCGCCGGTGCGCACGGTTATTTTGAAGTCACAAATGACGTTTCCAAATATACAAAAGCCAAATTTTTATCAGAAGTCGGAAAACGCACGCCGTTATTTGTCCGTTTTTCAACTGTTGCCGGCGAAAACGGTTCAGCCGATTCCGTCCGCGACCCGCGCGGTTTCGCTGTTAAATTTTATACAGAGGAAGGGAACTATGATCTCGTTGGAAACAATACACCTGTTTTCTTTATCCGCGATGCGATTAAATTCCCTGACTTCATTCATACACAAAAGCGCCATCCGGTCACACATTTGAAAAACCCGGATGCCGTATGGGATTTTTGGTCATTGTCTCCTGAATCCCTGCACCAGGTAACCATCCTGATGTCTGACAGGGGCATCCCTGCGACTTACCGGCACATGCACGGCTTCGGCTCCCACACATTCAAATGGGTGAATGCCGAAGGAGAAGGCGTCTGGATCAAATACCACTTCAAAACAGAACAAGGCATTAAAAACCTGACCGAAGAAGTGGGGACAAAGATTGCAGGTGAAAACCCCGATTATCACACACAGGACTTGTATGAGGCGATTGAAAAAGGCGACTTCCCGGCATGGAAGCTGTACGTTCAAATAATGCCGCTGGAGGATGCGGATACGTACCGTTTTGATCCGTTCGATGTGACAAAAGTATGGTCGCAAAAAGATTATCCGCTGATTGAAGTCGGCCGCATGGTTCTAAACCGGAATCCGGAAAACTATTTCGCAGAGGTTGAACAAGCTACATTCTCCCCTGGAACATTGGTGCCCGGCATTGAACCGTCTCCCGACAAAATGCTTCAGGGACGCCTGTTCGCATATGCGGATGCACACCGCTACCGCGTCGGCGCAAACCATAACAGCCTGCCGATCAACCGTCCGAAAGCGGAAGTTCATAATTATCAAAGAGACGGACAAATGCGCTTTGATTCAAACGGCGGCGGCTCTGTCTACTATGAGCCGAACAGCTTCGGAGGCCCTCAGGAATCTCCGGAAAACAAAACAACGGCTTATCCGGTGTCAGGTTCGGCGGACAGCACGGCCTACGACCATAACGACCACTATACACAGGCCGGCGATCTTTACCGCCTCTTGAGCGAAGAAGAGCGGACCCGCCTTGTCAGCAATATCGTAGGTTCGATGAAGCAGGTGACAAAAGACGAAATTAAGCTTCGTCAAATTCAGCATTTCTATAAAGCAGATCCGGAGTACGGCACACGAGTTGCCGAAGGATTGGGCTTGTCTGTTCCGCAGGAAGTTTAAGGCTAAAATCATTTCAATCATTCTCAATGAAATTCTCATTTTCTCAGGTACAGGCACCCGTCCTCTTAAGCATGCGGGTGCCTGCCCTTAATCAAAGAACGACAGGGGATGTTACGTGTGGAAGACGAGCAGCTCGTCCCTTTATTAAAAAAGCGGGGTTTACGAATTACAGCTCAGCGCGTCCTGATTTTAAAAACGATTGCTTCTTTGGGCGGCCATCCATCGGCGGAAGACATTCACCGGGAATTGCCGTACATGAGTCTCCCGACAATCTACAGCAACTTGAAACTATTTGTGAAGCTCGGCATTTTAAAAGAGCTGTCTCACGGAGACGCAAAAAGCAAATATGAACTGTTTACATCACAGCATTATCATGTCATTTGTAAATCATGCGGGAAGATCGCTGATCTGGACTATCCTCACCTCAAAGAGGTAGAGCATGCGGCAGCACAATTGACGAACTTTAAAGTGAACTCTCATTTTCTAGGAATCTATGGAATCTGTACAACATGCCAAGAACAGCAGCAGAGGTGAAGACATATGGAACGAAAAAAAGTCGGCCTGTTAGTCATGGCATACGGAACCCCTTATCAGGAAGAAGATATCATTCCGTATTACACGCATATCCGTCATGGAAAACGACCGTCCGATGATATGATTGAAGACTTGAAAAAACGCTACAAGCATATCGGCGGAATCTCTCCGCTCGCGAAAATTACGCTCGCTCAGGCAAAAGAGCTGGAAAAAACGTTGAACGAGCGCCAAGATAAAGTCGAATACGTGATGTATCTCGGCTTAAAACACATCTCTCCGTTTATCGAGGATGCGGTTGAACAAATGAAAAAAGACCAAATTGAAGAGGCCGTTTCCGTCGTCTTAGCTCCCCACTATTCCACCTTCAGCACCGAAGTATACAATCGGCGCGCCAAACAGGCCGCAGCAGCAATCGGCGGACCACGGATCGCATCGATTGACGAGTGGTATCAGGAAGAAGGCTTTATTCGCTATTGGTCTGAAGAAATCGGCAGCATTTTAAACGACATGTCTGAAAAAGAGCGGGAAAAAGCGGCCGTCATATTCTCAGCACACAGCCTGCCGGAAAAAATCAGGGAGCATGGCGATCCTTACCCGGATCAGCTCGAGAAAACAGCACAACTAATCGGAGAACGGCTGTCATTTGACCAGATCGCCGTAGGCTGGCAAAGCGAGGGCAACACGCCCGATCCTTGGCTCGGCCCGGACGTCCAAGACTTAACAAAGGAACTGTATGAAGAAGGCTTCCGGTCATTCATTTACGCACCAGTCGGTTTTGTATCTGACCACCTGGAAGTTCTGTATGACAACGACTATGAGTGCAAAGTGGTTACGGACGAGCTTGGCGCAAGCTATCACCGTCCGCCTATGCCGAACACTGATCCGCGGTTCATCGATACGCTTGCTTCAGTCGTGGAGCGAACATACAACAGCACAGAACAGGAGAAAGCGGAGCTGTAAATCGAGCTCCGCTTTTTGCTGCAATGTTATGACGTGACAATATCCCGCTTTTGAAAAACCCAAAAGGAGACAGCCAGAAAAAGAATAAAATAAACAGCAATCACAGCCGCTGAAAATGAAAGAGTCATATCTTGAATAAACGGCTCCCCATCAATGTATTGACTGAGATCTGAATTTGCAAAGATCGTATACTTGGTCCAATCAAATTTTGCCGCTAAAAATTGAGTAATCGCAGACCCTGTAAAAAAGACGAACAGCGAAAGACCGACAGAGACGACCGCGCTTCTTAGGATGACCGAAATCATAAAGGCCAGCGTGGCCAGCACAATAATATTCAATAAAGCGGCTCCATAGTCTAAGGCTAAAAACTTCAGCATTGACATCTTTATCACTTCGCCGCTTCGATAGGACAAATAGTATTGGCTTCCCTCCAAACCTAGCAGGGCATACCCTAAAACAAACGCAAATAAAAGTGTCGCAGCAAACATAAATACAGTGTTGAGCAAGATCGACAAGTATTTCCCCAATAGATAATGCCAACGCTTGACCGGTGTTGCAATCGCAAATTTAATAGTTCCTTTGCTGTGCTCAAGCGCGATGGAGTTCGCTGCCAGCACGATTGCAATCAACGCGATTAATGTTGTGATCGGTTTTAACTCCTTCAGCATCGTCCAAACATTGTATTTCGCAGAAGGCGGCAAATTATGCTCAAGCCGGTATTGATTGACCGCGATCTCTTCTTTTAAAAATTGGTATTTGGGAACCGCTGGGCTCAGCTCTCTCATTTCTCTTTCATACTGAGCGTTTTGAACGGTTAATTGCTCTTTCCAGTTACCTGTCTCCTTCTCCTTTTCGCCATTGCTGACCATCCATGCAACAGCGATTGTCATGACAAGCAGCAAGCTTAACACAATCCAGGTACTTTTCGTCACCATCAGCCTGTAAAGTTCATTTTTCAAGACCCTCATGCCGGTCACCCCTTATTGATCAATTCCAGAAAGCTTTGTTCTATCGACTGTTTTTCCTGCTTCATATGCAGAACTCTTATTTTGTTCTCCATTAACAGATTAACGACTTTCATAATGTCTTCTTCCATGCAAAGGACATAAATCTCATTTTTATCTTCCGTGAGACCGCCTGCATACTGGTACTCATTCAACAGGTCAGCCGCTTCATCGGCGTGGCCGTTTAATGTAAGCCGATAACGAACCGTATCGGTATCGCGGTGATTGCTCTTAATTTGCAGGAGTTCTCCGTTTTTCATGACGCCGTATTCATCACAAATCATCTCAACCTCAGACAGAAGATGACTCGAAATCAAAATCGTTTTGTTGAAGGTTTTCGCCAAGTACTGAAGGTGTTCGCGCAAATCAATGATTCCCTGAGGATCAAGGCCGTTTGTCGGTTCATCGAGAATGAGAAATTCCGGATCATGCAAGAGCGCGACGGCAAGGCCCAAACGCTGTTTCATGCCTAATGAATACGTTTTAACTGGTTTATGAATACTTCCTGTCAAATCAACAAGTTGAACGATCTCTTCTATGCGCTCCTTTGACACGTGGCTGTGGAATCCGCCGAGATATTTAAGGTTTTGGTATCCTGTTAAGTGCTCATAAAAGGATGGGTTTTCAACAACAGAACCGACTCGGGCTGCCGCTTCCTCGTAATTGCTTTTAACTGAATAGCCGTCGATGCGGATATCTCCTGATGTCGGCTTTGCCATCCCGACAATCATTTTGATAAGTGTTGTCTTGCCAGCGCCGTTTGGCCCGAGCAGCCCAAAAATTGTACCTGGGGCAATTTGAAATGTGATATTTTGGACAATTGGTCTGCCTTTTATTCGTTTACTTACACCTTCAAATTCGACTTGACTCATTTTGTATTCCTCCTTTTTGGTATGGCCTGATCTGTTTCAATAGAAGAGAAAAAAAGAGCAGCGAAACCGCCGTGAACCAAACAATCGAACCGATAAGAACGGCAACTGACTTCTCCATTGCAATGAGGGCCGTCACAGGAAAAGACCATGGAAAGAGAAGCCCTAAAGGGGATTGCGAAACGCCGAAACTCAGCAGTGAACAAATGAATACGATAATGTTTAATGAGGTCTTTTCCTTACTGGTGAATTTAAGCCATAGGACCGTACAGATCAGCGGAAAGGTTGACAAGAGATTGAGAATGAAGCCCAGCATCCAAGAAAACCAAGGGGCAGGCCCGGGGAACCCCGATATTAAACCGAAGGCAAGCGATTCGATCACACAGACGGCATATAATGCGGCTGCGAACAGTCCAATAAACAAAACCTTAGCAAAAAGCATGGCTGCGAAAGGCTGCGGCGATAAGATTCGATTCAGCCACACTCGGTTTTTCAGTTCATCCTTATGCAAAAATACTGTGACCGAAGAGACAAGCCAGGGATAAATCGTGCTGAATACCAACAGCAATGTAAGATGCCTTAACGATGTCCATTCATTCCCTCCCGCAAACGGGGTGATTCGTTTTGCCATAAACCCTGTAAACACTAAAGATGCGGTAAGAATGAATATGCTCGTCATTGTAAAATCAGAGTTCCTGAGTTTGATCCATTCCGCTTTGAGCAAATTTTTCACGGATCTTTTCCTCCCCGCTCCTTAAGATCCAACACATACAGACCGCTATATAACCCGCCGAAATAAGATAAACTGCCAGGCCTATATCGTTCACTGAATATTCAGTCAACAAAAGCCAAGAAACTCCCCACGGCAAATAAAGTGTTCCACTTTGCATAAAAAACGGCGTCAGCGTCATCAACAGCACAAATAGATATTCTGCCTTTAACGTCTTCAGAAAAAACTGGACGGAAGACATGATCACCGCCAGTATCGCAACAGCGGCTAAACGCTCTGGCGAAAACAAAACATCCTTTTGAAACAGCAGACTGACTGCCAAACAGCCGTAAAGCAAGACCAGCGCTGAGACGATAGTTATCACGGCGATTCCAGTCAGCACCCAAGTGAACAGGCGAACGGGATACCGCAAGATAAAAGCTTGATGCATCATGCGTCCAAATAATCTTCTGCCTGTAATATAAGTCAGCCAAACCGAGACGACATAAACAGTCATTCCCTCCATGCTACGGATTTCTTTATTTGCCCCGTTTTTATAAAAGAGAAGATAATTAAGCAAAACGGCGAGCACCGTGATGATCATAACCGTACATGCAAACGTCTGAAATTTCATTCTCTTTTTCACCGCTTCGGGACAGCTTAACCAAAAATAAACTTTAAACAATTTCATTTAAACGCCCGCTTTCTATGGCTAGAAAACGATCAAACAATTCGATAAAAGTTTCGTTCCAATGGCTTGATGCCATGATGGTCCCGTCATACCGCCTTATGATGTCTACAACGCTTTCCTGCGCTTTTCGGTCGAGCCCATTTAAAGGCTCATCCAATATTAAGATGGAAGGCTGATGAAATAAGGCCATTGCGATCTTCAGCTTTTGCCTCATGCCTGTTGAATAGTACTGTACTTTCGTGTCATCAGCCGGATTGATACCGAACCGCTCTAGTTCAGAATAGATCCGGTCATCGTCATCTATTCCGTGAAGCAAGGCATGGACTCTCAGATTGTCCGTTCCAGTAAGGTGCTCATGAAGCGGCACTTCGTCACTGACATAGCCGATATGCCCGACAGCAGCTTCCCTGTTTTGGATAATCGATTGACCGTAAATCAAAATTTCGCCCGCAAATAAAGACAAGCCGGTAATTGCTTTAAGAAACGTCGATTTTCCCGATCCGTTTTCTCCTTTGAGCAAAACCCGGCTCCCTTTGTCCACAGCAAGGCTGACGTTTTCAAGAAGTTTCCTGTCTCCCGCCCGCACCTCAACATGGTTCATGACAATTGGAAGCTCAACCATGGCTACACCCTTGAACGAATTCCCAACAAAATGAAGAATCCAATGAAATACGGCAGCGAAAAAGCCAGTGTGACCATGTTTTTATAATTGGCGAACGACAAATCGACCCATGAACTTGTAAAAATAACGGCGGATATTCCAAGTGTAAGCAAAAAGAACATCACCCGAAAGAATTTGTTTTGAATATATGCCCCGCGTTCATCCTTTCCGTCAAGGCTGATTAAAATAATGATTCCGATAAACCCCGCAAATCCTGCGACAGCACCAATTGAATTGATCATTTCTAGCATCAGCGATCATCCTCCTCTAGTTGGTATTGAAATACCTCGTTGATGTCCTTCTCAAATAACGCGGCAATGCGAAACCCCATTAACAGGGATGGTTTGTATTTATTCTTTTCAATGGAAATCACAGTTTGTCTTGTTACACCCAATAGATCGGCAAGCTGCTTTTGCGTCCACCCTTTCTCTGCTCGCAGCACAGGAATCCGGTTGGTTAACACCCCGCTTTGCTTTTCAATCTCAATCACCCTCTTTATTTGCAAATCATTTACATATATAGAGTACAATGTTTTTTACACATTGTAAAGAGTTTATAACAAAAAGTAAAAAGTTTTTTACCAAAACAGACTAAAAAAAGATCTTCACGTGATGATTGTGTGAAGATCTTTTCGACAATCAAGATTTAGGTTTTTCAAAAATCAGTTCGATAGAAGAAACCTGGCCTCCGGCCCTTGATGGAACAGAAAAGACGCTGTGAAGCTTCCAGCCTTTTTCAGCATATTCATGAATCACATCAGAATAATTTTTCTCAAGTTTTCCGTTGAATGCTCCTACAGCGATTGAAACTGTTTGATATTCATACATACCCTTCACTCCTTGTTCATCATTTTCAGCGCTTGATAAGCGCGTACTTCCCCGTAGCCGTATATAACATCTTTCCCCGGTTTGCCCAGGTCTAATGCCGATTTCCTCAGGATGTGATGCACTTGTTTAGCCGATGGCTTCCTGTGATGGCGCTCCCGGTATTCAGATATAACCAGTGCAGCTGTTCCAGCTACCTGCGGGGCGGCCAAGCTTGTTCCGTATGAGAGGGAATATCCCTTTGGGATGTTTAGCATCTGGTCTAATGCGGTGTTGTCCTTCCCTTTCGGATACGTTGTCAGTACGAGGTCTGTCACACGAACCATCCCATCCTGATCATACGTTTCTCCCAAATATCCTCCCGGGGCTGTGAATTCAATTTCCCGCCCTTGATTGGAGTATGGGGAAATATTGTTGCTTTTCATATTGCTGCCGACTGATACGACGTGCTTCAAAGCGCTCGGCAAATGCACCTTGTTTTCCGTTTTCCTCATCTCATCAAGGTTGACTCCTTTATTGCCGGCGGAAGAGAAGACCAGCACCTGATGCTTTGCAGCGTAGTTTGCAGCCCTTTGATAAGCTTTCATCAGCACTTTTCCTTCCCTGTCAAGAGAAGTATAGCTTCCCGTACTGATGTTGATGACTTCATGCCCGTCATTGACTGCATCAACCATCGCCTTCATGATGTTGTAGCTGTCTCCGCCTTTTTCGTCCAGCACTTGATAAGGCGTTATCGTCACATCTGGCGCAATGATATTGATCATCCCGGCTGTTTGTGTTCCGTGTCCTGTCGGATCTCCGGATACAGGCTTGCCGTCAATGTAATTCCAGCCGCCATTTGTATTGACGGACGCTTTTAAGTCCGGATGGTCAAGATCCAGTCCGCTGTCAATCAAGGCAACTTTGACGTCCGGATGCCCTCTTTCGATTTGATACGTGCGATAGGAATCCGTCTGCTTTGCAGCGAACCATAGATATTCTTTTAGTTCCAAAATACCGTCAAGCCCCCATGCAGGCGAACCGCTGATGACTGATTCCGTTTCGTTTACTGCTGTATTTGCAATCGGCTTTTCAATGACGTCAGCCCCGACTTTTTCAGCAAGCTTCTTTGTAAAAGGAGCAAGCTTTTGTTTTTCACCGGTCACTTTTGCAAATCCGATTTCTTCAATGACATCGGCATGGATGTGAAATTGTTCCGCCGTGTCCAGCAGTTTCGATTTATCTTTTACATGTTCAAGCAAAAGATACTGTTCTCCTGCTTGTTCTTTTGCTTGAGCCGTCTTTCCGCCGACCGGCAGCAGGACTGCAAAACATAAGAGAAAAATATATATTCTTTTCACATCATCACCTCTGCAGATTGCTCTTTTTCAAGGAACTTTCGATAAAAATCTCCGTAAAACTTGCTCTCATTCAGCAATGTTTCATGCGTACCCACATTTAAAACCATGCCGTCTTCCAAAACGATGATTTTATCGGCATCCATGATTGAAGTCAGTTTATGCGCGATGACAATTCTTGTACATTTCAGCTCCCTTAAAAAGGCGTCGATTTTTTTTTCATTTTGATGATCCAGCGAACTCGTCGCTTCATCCAACAGCATCACAGCGGGGCGGTTTAGCAGTGCACGGGCCAAGGCAATCCGCTGGCGCTGCCCTCCCGAAATATTCATCCCCATTTCAGAAATCATCGTATTAAAGCCCATCGGCATATTTTGAATGTCATCGTATATTTGCGCCATTTTTGCGACTTCATGTATCCGCTCAATGTCAACATCTTCACTGTATAAAGAAATGTTGTCTTTAATGCTGCGGTTGAACAGCGTTACATCTTGGGGAACAACACCAATTTGTTTGCGAAGAGCGCTTAAATCCTTGTTTTTAATATTCACGCCATCATAGAACACACTGCCTTTTGTAGGCATATAGAGGCCAAGAATAAGTTTTGCCAGCGTGCTTTTTCCGGACCCGGATTGTCCGACGATAGCGATTTTTTCGCCAGGCTTGATATGCAGGCTTACGTCTTTAATAACTTCTTCGCTGTGCGGGCTGTAACGGAACGAAACCCGTTCAAGCCGGATCTCCCCCTTAATCGGGGAGTTGTCTTTATTTCCAGGTGTCTCTTCAATCGGGCTTTGAAGGATATCCTGTATCCGATGAAGATAAGACGTCGTCAAGATTACCGAGTTGACGGTTTGGACGATCGAGCTGCTTGTATTAAAGAATTGTGTGGATAAAGCATGAAATGCCACCAGCTCCCCAACCGATAAATTCCCTTCGAACACGAGCATTGCACCAATCCATAAAATCAGCATTGGTGATATGATCTGCATCGTGCCTGTCAGAGAGTTCACGATGTTAAGAAACCCTTCCTTGCGTCGGTATGCCCCGATCAGTTCCCCCAGATAGTGATCCCATTTTTGATACGTTTCTTTTTCGATTCCCGCAGTCTTAATACCAAAAATCCCATATAAAAACTCAGTCTGATAGCTTTGAATCTGCGAAGTCTTTGCGATTTCGTCCTGGTTTTTTTCTCTCAGCTTCCCGCGGCTGAGCGCCGTGATCCCGACATTCAGAAGAGCCAGCAGAATAACCAGCCCTGCTAAAGGCGGCGATTTATAAAACATATAAAACGAGATAAATAAAAGTGCGCCAAAATCGAGTACGCCGAGGACCAATTGGGAAGACATCATATCCCTGACAATCCGGAGGCTTGTCGCGCGGAAAAGGAGATCCCCGAACGACCTCAATTGAAAGAATTGATAGGGAAGCTTCAGAATATGCGAGAAAAATGTTCTCATCATTCGTTTGTCAAGGAAGTTATTTAATTTAATGATAAATTGACCCCTGATCAATTGAACCGTGCCTTGAACGAGCATTAAAACAAGAACGCCCGTCATAAATGTTTGCAGCAGAGCCTGCTGATTTTGAGCAAGGATGTCATCGATCAGGTATTGCACGAGCATCGGTATGCCTAATGAAACGAGCTGAAAGATCATCGCAAACAACAGCACGGTCGCAAGCAGAGAAGGGGATTCTTTTAAATGAAAAAGAAAATGCCTCCAGACGGGCGGTTTTTTCTTCGGCCTGATCCGCTCGGTAGGGATCATCTCCAGCACGATCCCGCTGTAATTTTCGAGAAAAGCTTCGATACTGAGTTTTTTTCGTCCAATCGCAGGATCGATGATGTTGACATGCCGGTCTTTTATTTGATCAATAACCACATAATGATTATCGGACCAAAAAGCGATTGCCGGCAGACGCACATGTGGAAGTTCTGCCGCGCCTGCCCTGTACACCTTTGCGTCAAATCCCAGATTTTCGCTGAGCTGACGCATATGAAAAAGGGTCATACCGTCCCTGCCGCATCCCGATAAATCCCTCAGCTCATGCAGAGTATGATGCGAACCATACCGTCCGGCTACCATCGCCATACAGCACAGTCCGCATTCCGTCTGCTGCATCTGTTCTATAAACGGTGTCTTATGAAAAAACAAGCCTTATCTCACCTGCCCGTCGGAATATCGAGAGTTAATACGGATGGAACAGATTCATCGAGGAGCCGCAAAAGCCCGTAGGCTATTCCTGCCGTCCCGACAAACATGCCAAGCGATTCCACATCGGAATGCAAACCCGTTTTCCATCCCCGGTTTTTCGTTTTATAAATGCAAAATATATCATCAGGGACATGAAGTTCCCGGTTCAGCCTTTTGATATCCAGCAGAATGTTCAAATTCCCAATTAAACCGTGGCACAGCGAATGATTTTGACAGTCTGCTAGATTTAAAGAACTTTGAAGCGCTTCTTGAAGCTTTAAAGTCCGGGTAGTCAATTCAGGAATAAAAGCCTGAATGTGCGCTCTCCCCAGCAAAATCCCGGGAGCTCCATGACACCAGTAGCTTGGGGACAGCGTATGCGAATCATTTCGTAAATCTAGCCAGTTTAGATGATCCTTTTGAAAATAGCGGTCCTCTTCTTCGACAAGCTTTAGGACAAGCTCTTTGCAGCTGTCATCGTGTATCACCTTCGCCGCCTTTGCGATAGAAAATGCGATCCCCGTCAAGCCGTGTGAAAATCCCGTCAACGAAACGGCATCCTGCTCGATTGAATCAAGTAAGCGGCCAATTCGATCATTCAATCTGCTCAGTACCTGTCTTATAGAGTCCAATACTGCTGGGTGCTGCTTGATTTCGTACAGATTAACAAGCACTGTCAGCAATCCTGAATCCCCTGCGATAAAATCCGGGTTTTGTGTTTGATTCGGCTGTTCCAAAACTCGGGGAATGAGGTTCAACGCCCTTTCCAATAAGGAATCGTCTTCCCATAGACTGCCAAGATAGGAATACAGGTAAATGAATGAGCCTGTGCCGAAAAAAGCAGAATGGGAATTCCCATTTTGAACCCAATAACTTTCTTCCTTTTGAATTTCTTCTATCATTGATCTTGCCGTATCCGTATATACCTGCTCGTTCAGAACCTTGCCTGCTTGTGCAAAAAATATTGCCAGCCCTGCCATTCCGTCGTAAAGCCCCATAGGAAGCGGCGACAAAAACACCATTTTTTCGTCTCCGGCATTATTGCTGATCCAGAAAGGACCTTCACCGCGCTCTGAATAGATCGCCTTCTGCAGCAAATCATCAGCTATATGCTTGACCTCTTTTCCGAGATCAGCGACCGTTTCCTTCTGTCCAAGCCCGCTTTCTGCATGGTCCCAGACATTTTCAATCAACGTCGCCATTGATAAAGAAATATAGCGGAGCTGATGATTCAAATCCTTTTCCGAGAAAGATTGAATTTTTTTCTTTGCCAAATCAATACTTGATGTTTCATAAAAACCTTCCGATTCTTCCCCTCTTGAATTGAGCAGGGAAGTGCCCCCAGCATAAAAAGTAAAGTAGGGAATATCATGGAGCAGCAGATCGACAATTTCGTCCGGAATAAACACGTTTGCCTTTTCCGACTGTTTGGCGAGCATCCACATATAATCAAATAATTGCTCTCGTTTATCTCCGGCGGTCAAGTAGTCAGGGTGGGTGCTCGCTTCGAGAAACTTGCCGTACACATGTGTCGGCCGGAAGACGTGGCGGACTTCGTCGTGCTTAAACAGATTCAAAAACCCCGATGGTCCTGCCAGTTCTTCTTTATGTTTCATCATAATGGCATAAGCATTTTTAAATCCTTCCACGATAAAGTCCGTATAGGAAACGGCGGACACCGGACGTCCATTTAGTTTGGGCGCATTCAATTTTTCCTCGGTGGTCAGCGATGTTTCTTTTAAAGACATCCTGTCCTCACCGTAATTCAGGACGGCGTAGCCCTTCGCTTTCTTTGACTGCTGGCCGCCTTTGCCGCCGATCCCGCTTAAATCAAAATCGAGCACTTCATCATGTTTGAATTTGACCGGAAGCATCATCGAAGACAGCACGGAATGCTTCAGCTCCAATGCGGTGACATGGAGGTTTTGATTTTGAGCGAAAATGCTGACATGGTTGTCAAAAAGAGTCTCCAGATCAATCAGGATGGGGTGTTCGCCTGAGGCGATGATATTTTCATTATGAAAATCGACGGAGCGCAATCCGTACAATATCGCCAAATGTCCGCCCTGCCGGAAATAAAATCTTTCCAGTTCTTCTTCTGAAGAACAGCCTTCATGCTTTACAAATTCCTGCCAGCCGTAATTTCCCCTGTCAAGCACTTCCGCAGCACGGAGGCTGTACTTCATTCCCCGTCCGTTCAGCCAGTTCAGCAGCTCCCTGTAATGTTCGTCAATTGACAAGGACCGCGGTTTATACACGAGCTTTCCGTTGTTTAACACCAGCACTTTGACACTCTGCCCGTTTTTGTGGGAATCTCCCAAATCCCCTTCAAATCCAACCAATTCGGGGGAAGCGATCTTAAATTTTTTCGCAATCAGGCTGCGGTCGCTTAAAAATCTCCCAATAATTTCTTCATGAATCTCGAGCACCCTGAGAACCTTCTCAGCCATCAGCCTGCCAAGCACAGGGTAAAGCTCGAAAAATTCCCGGTAAATTTCAGGATCGGAAATGTATTGTTCAACAAAGTAAACATATCGCTCTTCCGGTGACGCCCCCTTTAGCCGGCCGTCTTCCCGGGCTACATTCAGCTCTGTGATAAGTGTTCTCGTCGCCAGCTTATCAAGGCATTGGTGAAGTTCAGACATGATGCCGTCTTGATAGCCGGCAGCGTCGATTATGCCGGATAGACCGCCTTCCTGCTTCTCAAATTCAGAAAAAGCTTTCGACATCCGTTCTTGTGCAAATAAAAGAAAAGGAACAAAGAAGGTGACAAATGACATGTGGGGAAGCGGGTGTTTTAATTCGGAAACCGCTTTAGGGTTGTATTTCATAATTTCAGACAAACAGGCAGCCCATTCCGGCATTTTGCCTTGCAGCTGCACAGGCTCATTGGGTGAATGTTGGACAGAAGAAAGGTGAAAATCCGTAGGACGAGACGGAGTTTTTCCGTTTTCCGGAAAAAAGCCGGACGGATGTTCTTGACCTTGACCGCCTCGTTCATTGCTGTAAAGAGCTTTATACAGATAAATTTCGAATTCTTTCATGCTCATTCTCGTCATCCCTTTGGCGAAGAAAACCATCCCTGCAACTCCGTTGCAAGGATGGATTCTTTTGAATTTTTTATGATTCCCTAGCATCGGCTTGTACACTTAGTTGTTGGGCATAATGAAGCAGAAACCGTTACACCGGCTGTGATGCAAGTCCAAGAAGAGGTTGTAGCAGGAGTTGTTTCAGGATTGACGTCATTTCCTCCTACCAAAGCTTTCAATTCCTCTTCGGAAACCATCCCTGCCGGATGATTGGCTCCTTTGAAGGCTTCACGGGCAGCTGAATTTTTCATTGTTTTCATGATTCTCACCTCCTAGAACGGGCAAACTATCGAAATTTTCCTATAATTTAGAATTGACTCGCCGTTCCAGTCAAATTATACTATAAGTACATCAAGAAATCGACAAAAAATTATAAATTTTCTAGGAGGTGGAATATATGTCAAAAAAGGAAATGATTCTTTCATGGAAAAATCCTATGTATCGCACTGAATCTTCTTATCATCCAGCAGGGAACATCCTTAAAGAACTCCAGGAAGAGGAACAGCACAGCATCGCCGGAGGCACAATCACGCTCAGCACTTGTGCCATCTTGAGCAAGCCGTTAGGAAATAACGGATACCTGTGTACAGTGACAAAAGAATGCATGCCAAGCTGTAACTAAGTTCCCAACGCGGGGGCCCTGCTCCCGCGTTGGCATATTGATAGAAAAAGAGGTCGATAGAATGAATGAAAAATCCGCCGGATATCACGAACGGCTTCCCGTCGCCCAAACTCAATCCCCGCTCGTAAACGATAAGATAAAGTATTGGCGTTCCCTTTTCGGCGATGATGATAAATGGCTCAATAAAGCAGTTTCATTATTAAGCCATGACCCTTTGTCCTCCATCGCACAATCCTCGGTATCCCAGTCAGTCGGGCTGAAAGACAGCCGTCGCGGCCCATGGCAGAAGATGCAAAAGCGGATCTTTGAAACGCCCTTTTCCTACAAGGATTCTGCTCTGCAAGATTCAGAATTGCTGTTCGACTCCCTGCTGACCCGTTTTGCGTCTGCAGCACAAGATGCTTTGGAGGAACAAAATATCATACTTTCTCCTCCTCTTTGCCGGCAGGTGCTGACACATTTAAAACAGACGCTTCTTCAAATTGCCCATCAAACATTAATACTGGAACTAAACATTTTAAGGCTTGAAGATCAATTGAAGGGCGACACCCCCGAAATGCGCTATCTTGATTTCAATGATAACTTTTTAGTCAATCCAGGATACCTGCGGACCCTGTTCAACGAGTATCCCGTATTGCTGCGCCTTCTGTGCACAAAAACCGATTACTGGGTTCAAAACTTTTCTGAACTGTGGAAGAGGCTGAGGCAGGACCGCGAACAGCTGCAGGCTGCATTTCATATTGCCGGCGATCCTGTCCATATTGAGCTTGGGGTGGGAGACTCGCACAATAAAGGAAAGATGGCAGCCATCCTTACATATTCCGATGGAAAAAAGATTGTCTATAAACCGAGAAGCCATGATGTTGACGACGCATTTCAACTTCTTCTATCATGGATCAATGACCGAAATTCAGGCAGCCCTTTAAAAACTTTGAGATTAATCAATAAAAAACGGTACGGATGGTCCGAGTTTATTCCTCACGAAACGTGCCATACGAAAAAAGAACTGGAAGGCTACTATACACGCCTCGGCAAACTTTTGGCCGTTTTATACAGCATCGATGCCGTTGACTTTCACCACGAAAACATTATCGCCTCCGGCGAGCATCCTGTTTTAATCGATCTTGAATCAATTTTTCATCAATATAAAAAACGAGACGAACCCGGCTCGACCGCCGTTGACAAAGCAAACTACATTCTTTCCAGATCCGTACGGTCTACTGGAATCCTGCCGTTCAACCTTTACTTCGGAAGGAAAAACCGGGATAAAGTTGTGGACATCAGCGGAATGGGGGGGCAGGAAGCTCAGGAATCACCGTTTCAGGCGCTTCAAATCAAAGGATTTTTCCGCGATGACATTCGCCTGGAGCATGACCGCTTTGAAATCGGCGAGGCGAAAAATCTGCCGACTTTAGATCACCAGCATGTCCCTGTCGCAGATTATCTTCATTGTATCATCGAAGGATTTTCAGCAGTATACCGTCTGATTTCTGATCATGGCGAAAGCTACCTGGCTACGATTGAACATTTTAAAAACTGCACCGTTCGAAATATTTTGAAGCCGACAGCGCACTACGCCTCTCTTTTGAATAAAAGCTACCACCCTGATTTTCTCAGGGATGCGGTAGACCGTGAAGTGTTTTTATGCCGGGTGGAAAAGTTTGAAGATGCAGACACAGATATTGCAGCGGCAAAAACAGAGCTGAAAGAGCTCATTCGGGGAGACATCCCCTATTTTCTGTCGAAGCCTTTAGATACCTATTTGCTCAATGGCGAAGAAGAACCGATTGCCGCTTATTTTGAAACGCCGTCCTTCACAAGAGTAATTAAGAAGATCTCATCATTTTCAGACCAGGACTTAAAGGAACAAGCGAATGTCATACGCATGTCGATTCTGGCTGCATATAACGCGAGACATGAAAAAGACGCAATTGATATAGACCAAAATCACCCGAGTCCTAGATCAGGCGCCTTGCAGCCGCTCGCCATCGCTGAGAAAGCGGCTGACGATTTGGCTGAAAAGCGAATTGAGGGCAATGATGGAAAGGACGTCACTTGGATCAGTACAGTTATTGAAGGCGTCGAAGAAATCTCTTGGACGATCTCCCCTGTCAGTCTTGATTTATATAATGGCAATGCAGGCATCGGATTTTTTATGAGCTATCTGAGCCGCTTCGCAAAACGGCCGGAGACTTACTCGCATATAACCGAGCAGTGTGTATTTGCGATTCAGCGAGCGTTGAATGAACTGAAGGAAAAAGAAGAATTCCTGAAGTACGCCGACTCTGGGGCATTCACGGGGGTTTCCGGCTATCTGTATTTTCTGCAGCATGCGGGAACGGTTCAGAAAAAAAACGAATGGATCGAACTCATACATGAAGCTCTGCCAGTCCTTGAAGCTGTCATCGAACAAGACGAAAACTGCGATATCATCAGCGGTTCTGCCGGTGCTCTAATGGTTCTGATGTCATTGTATGAACAACTGGATGACCCGGTTTTTCTAAAGCTCGCCGAAAAGTGCGCCGGCCATTTGCTTCAGCATAAAACAAATATTGAAAACGGAGCGGCCTGGAAAGATCCTCATACACAAAACTATTACACAGGATTTGCCCACGGCACTTCCGGCATCGCCGCAGCTTTATCCCGATTCAATAAAGTGTTTGATTCGCAATCACTGAAAAAAATCATTTCGCAATGCCTGGCATTTGAAAAGCAGCTGTACATCGCTTCCGAAAAAAATTGGGGATCAAAAGGAAGAGAACAACTGTCAGTTGCATGGTGCCATGGCGCTGCCGGCATATTGTTGTCGAGAAGCATCCTCCGAGAAAACGGAGTCAATGATCCCGGGCTGCATACCGACATCTTGAACGCTCTTGAAACAACTGTTAAGCATGGGTTCGGCAATAACCGCTCATTCTGTCACGGCGATTTCGGCCAACTCGAAATCCTAAGAGGGTTCAGGGAAGAATTCAGCGAACTGAACACCATTATACAGAATACGGAAGATCGGCTGTTGACATATTTTCAAGAAAATCCATTCAGTAAAGGGGTATCACGAGGTGTGGATTCAGCCGGGCTCATGCTTGGTTTAAGCGGAGTCGGCTACGGCATGCTGCAATGCCAATATGGAGAAGAACTGCCGGAACTGCTTCAGCTCAGTCCGCCTCAAGCGCTTATCAAAAAGAACAGCAAAGCTTTTAAAAGAGAAAACGTGTTTTAAAATCAAAATCTATGGATTTTCATCCATAGATTTTTTTTGCAACATTACGATGAAAGACCTTCATCCAAATGCGCTTATTCTCAGATTCGTGTCATTTGGCATAATCACCAGCTTATGAGCAAATCCAACTCACAACATGATTATTCAGACAATTCAGAAATACATGCTATGCTCTCTCTGATTCCAATAAAAGGGAGGGATGATCGGTGCCCACCATTCAGTATCCGCCGTAATTGTAAGCGCTTCCCATTCAGCGTTGGCATCAAAAAAGAAACAATAGGAGGAATATAATGAAGAAATTAATCAGCATCATCTTTATCTTTGTATTAGGGGTTGTCGGGTCATTGACAGCGGCGGTTTCGGCAGAAGCAGCTTCTGCCTTAAACTCGGGCAAAGTAAATCCGCTTGCCGACTTCAGCTTAAAAGGCTTTGCCGCACTAAACGGCGGAACAACGGGCGGAGAAGGCGGTCAGACGGTAACCGTAACAACGGGAGATCAGCTGATTGCGGCATTAAAAAATAAGAATGCAAATACGCCTTTAAAAATTTATGTCAACGGCACCATTACAACATCAAATACATCCGCATCAAAGATTGACGTCAAAGACGTGTCAAACGTATCGATTGTCGGATCAGGGACCAAAGGGGAACTCAAAGGGATCGGCATCAAAATATGGCGGGCCAACAACATCATCATCCGCAACTTGAAAATTCACGAGGTCGCCTCAGGCGATAAAGACGCGATCGGCATTGAAGGCCCTTCTAAAAACATTTGGGTTGATCATAATGAGCTTTACCACAGCCTGAACGTTGACAAAGATTACTATGACGGATTATTTGACGTCAAAAGAGATGCGGAATATATTACATTCTCTTGGAACTATGTGCACGATGGATGGAAATCAATGCTGATGGGTTCATCGGACAGCGATAATTACAACAGGACGATTACATTCCATCATAACTGGTTTGAGAATCTGAATTCGCGTGTGCCGTCATTCCGTTTCGGAGAAGGCCATATTTACAACAACTATTTCAATAAAATCATCGACAGCGGAATTAATTCGAGGATGGGCGCGCGCATCAGAATTGAGAACAACCTCTTTGAAAACGCCAAAGATCCGATTGTCTCTTGGTACAGCAGTTCACCGGGCTATTGGCATGTATCCAACAACAAATTTGTAAACTCTAGGGGCAGTATGCCGACTACCTCTACTACAACCTATAATCCGCCATACAGCTACTCACTCGACAATGTCGACAATGTAAAATCAATCGTCAAGCAAAATGCCGGAGTCGGCAAAATCAATCCATAAGCTTTGAGGTGAAACGTCCGGGGCATTCCGGGCGTTTCACTTATTTCCATCCTCATACGCTTTCCATACCGTTGGCAGCAGATCGGAAAGTTCATGCGCAAGAAGCGCATGAGCCGATCTGGTCTTTGTCCATGCGTCCGCACATGCGCCGTGCAAGTGGACAGCATTCAGCACCGCTTCTCTCGAATTCTCATGACAGCACAGCATCCCGAGAAGCATACCTGTTAACGTATCCCCCGTTCCTCCCTTTGCCAGCGCCCCATTTCCCGTTACATTCCTCCAGCACTCGCCGTCGGGGAAAGCAACGATCGTTTCATTGCCTTTCAAGACAAGGGTAATACCTTGTTCCTCCGCATAATCTCGAGCATAACCGGCCCGGTTTGCTTCAATTTCTCGAATGGACAAGCCTGTCATTTTCGAAAATTCGCCCGGATGCGGCGTTAATACCACCGGCGCTTCCCGTTCATGATACGATCGTTTTGAAAGAGCACCCGCATCAAGCACAACCGGGCAGTCTTTCGCTAATACGCTTTGAACCGCTTGCTCAGTCATTTGCGAAGGCGGCAGCCCAGGCCCGATCGCAATCGCCCGGTAAGGTTCGGCAATCTCGCCTGACGCCGCCTTTTCGGCGCCGTCCCGCCAATACGTCGCCTCAGGAAGAACGGGGAGGATCAGCGGAATCGCACTCCCGCACGTTCCGATGACAAGCTTTCCTAGACCGCTCCGCATCGCCCCGATTCCTGCAAGGAGAGCCGCTCCCGGCATATCATCGCTTCCCGCGAGCAAAAGGCCGGTTCCATAAGTTCCTTTATGACTATCATTTCCCCTTTTCGGCAATGAGCCCTTCACGCAGTCTTTCGTCCATATCGGCAATTGTTCTGCAGACATCCCGGATCACACCTTTCAATATAGTTTAAACAAACGTTTAATTAAATTGTAACTGAATCATACCCTTCACTGCTCTTTAACATGCAAAATAGCACTGATGAACGGATCAGTTTACGTTCATATAAAAAAGACAGCTTCACAACTTGAAGCTGTGCTTGGCGTTTTCGACTAAAAAAGCCGGCTGACAGGCGCATCCAGACGATAAAGTCTTGAATAGCGCGGATTGTTTTCCAAAAGCTGCTGATGGCTCCCTGCCATTGCAAGCTTCCCTTTGTCTAAAAACAGAATCCGGTCGGCCGCTTCGGCTCCTGCCAAATGGTGTGTAATCCATAGAACGGTCTTTCCATCAAGTACTTGAAACATCGTTGAAAGAAGCTCCTTCTCTGTTTTAGGATCAAGGCCTACGGTCGGTTCGTCCAACACGACGATGGGTGCGTCCTGCAGCAGAATCCGCGCCAAAGCAATCCGCTGGCGTTCTCCACCTGAAAAACGGATGCCCGTTTCCTGTACAGATGTATGATATCCATCGGGAAGAGACTGAATATAATCGTGAAGCTTCACCTGGCGCGCCGCCCAATACACGTCCTCATCGCTCGCGTCAGGGTTCCCGAGCCGGATATTATTCAAAACCGTCGTATCAAACAGGTGCGGCTGCTGATTGAAAACGGAGACTACGCGTGAAATTTCTCCCTGAAGAGACTGCACAGAAATATCGTTCAATGTAATGTTTCCTTTAGAAGGAGCAAGCGCCCCTTGTATCAACGACAAGATGGTCGATTTACCCGCACCGCTCGGGCCTAGCAAAGCGGTCTTTTCACCCTGCTTTAATATAAATGAAACACCGTCCAACACCGGCTGGCCTTGCTCATAAGAAAAAGAAACGTCTTCAAAGCGAAGCGTGACATCGTCCAAACCTACAGCCTCCGCCCGTTCCTGCTGAACATCGGCCCCGTTCCCCCTTTTCGGCGGCTGCAGACCGTCCATTCTTTCTAAAGAATCCTGATACTCAGGGATTGAAGCCGCTGCGTCCGAAAGCGGAAAGAAAGCTTCCGTCAAAGGAAACACAACAAGGACAAACGCCGCAATAAACACAGGAGCCAGAGCCCCTTCCGCGCTTTGGCCGCCCGCCCATATTAGCATCAGAAGAACAAGTCCTGCCGCCAGGCATTGCATGGCAAAGTCCCTCCAACGACTGAAGCGCACCTGTTTCTTTTCGATCGCCAGCCATTCATGTTCTGCCGCTTCATACGAATGGACAAAGTCGTTTTGCCGGCCGCTGAAAACCCAATCGCTCACCCCCATGACCGCGTCTGTCAGCTGACGGTACAAGTGGCTCCGTCCTCTTTTCAGCGCAACATTTTTTGCCCTTGTCACAAGCAGGGAAACAAGCGGAACAAGAAATACGAAAACCGCGGCATAGACCGCCATTAGTCCAGCAAAAGGCCATGAAAAAAAGCCGATAGCTGCGATGAATACGCCATATAAAAGAAGAGCCGACAGCCCGGGAAATACCGTTCTCAAATACATGTCCTGCAAATGTTCAACATCGTCGGCCAAAATGCCGAGCATATCCCCCGTTCGGAAACGTTCACGCCATTTTAAAGCTTGAGGTTCGAGCATCCTGTAAAGCCTGACGCGCATATCGGATAAAATTTTCAAAATGATATGGTGCCCTGTCAACCGCTCAACATAGCGCGACACCGAGCGCAGAATCCCGAAGGTGCGAACCGCTACGATCGGAACATAGATCATCAAAACATTTTCCGGACGCGTAGCCGCTTTGGATATTAAATAACCGGAGGTAAACATGAGAGCAGCCGCCGAGCATGCCGTCAACCCGCCAAGCAGCACGACAATGATCAAAAGCCTTGTATTTTTCTTGATGTAGGGCAGAATCCACCCGTCTTCATTGTTCATGATGCACCTCCAAACGACTGCGCCTTCACGAGCTCGTAATAAACGCCCCGCTTTTCAATCAGTTCTTGATGTGTACCGGTTTCAGCCACCTGCCCATCTTTCAGCACGATAATTTCATCCATATCAAGCATCCAGTGAAGGCGATGGGTTGCCAAAAAAACCAGCTTGTCTTCAAACAGTTTTAACATCGTTTTTTTCAACTCGTATTCTGTTTCGATATCCAAATGAGCAGTGGGCTCATCTAAAAGAATAATCGGACGGTTGCCAAGGAAAGCCCGGGCAACGGCTGTACGCTGCGCCTGTCCACCGCTTAATGCCCTCCCGCCTTCACCGATCCGCTCTTTCAAGCCGTTTGGAAGCTGATCAATCAGCTCCGAGAGCCCGGCAGCTCTTGCTGCCTGTTCAACGTCTTCGTCAGAAGCGGCGGGATGATAAAAACGGATATTGGCTGCGAGCGTATCCGGAAAGATATAGGGATGCTGCGGAATATACAAGAGCTGATTTTGCCAGCTGTCCGTCTGCAAATGCGTTCTCTTTTTTCCCCCGACTTTGATAACGCCGCTTTTCGTTTCCAGGAAGCCGCCGAGCACATCGATAAGCGTAGATTTTCCGGCACCGCTTTCCCCGATGATTCCGATTTTTCTCTTTCCCTTAAATGAAAGAGAAATCCCGGATAAAGAGCAGTTTTCCTCATCTTCATGCCGCACATCTACATGCTTGAACTCGATTTGATCGTCGTCAGACCATCGCTCAAGACTTAAAGGCGCCTCATCCTTGAAACCCGGCGAATCCAATATCGCCTTGATCGCTTTACCGGCTTCGCGTCCGTTCAATGTAGCATGATAGTCATTGCCGACTTCCCGGACAGGGAGAAAAAACTCAGGGGCAAGAATCAGAATGGCAAGAGCCGGCTCCAGCGAGATGCTGCCGTCAACAAGACCGAGACCGAGAAAAACAGCAACGGTCGCTACGGACAGCATGGTGAAAAAATCAAGTGCAAACGATGACAGAAAGGCGATCTTAAGCGTACTCATCGTCGCCTTCCTGTACCGTTCGCTCACATGAAATATATTCTTAGTATGTGAACGGCTGATGCCCAGCACTTTCAATGTTTCCAGGCCGCGCAAGGAATCTGTAAAATGGTTTGAAAGCATCTCATACGTTTTCCATTGGCTGTCCGCTTTTCTTTTAGCCGCATACCCAAGAAGGATCATAAAAGTGATTAAAATCGGCATCGTAATCATTAAGACTGCAGCGGAAGATGTGTCTTTAAAAAAGACATAACAGACAACCGCCGGCGGTATAACGGCCATGCTGACCATTTTCGGCAAAAACAGCTCCAAATAGCGGCGGAACTGTGCAATTCCTTCCATCGCGAGCGTGACGACATGACCGGTTCCTTCTTTCCTCGCCAGCCTGGGGCCGGATTGGAAAAGCTTCTCCAAAAACTTTTTCCGCATGCCGGCCCCCGTCTCGGCGGCATAGTCAAATATCAGCTTTTGCCTGACAAGGGTAACAGCATGTCGAAATAAAAAAGCGGCGGTAAATAAGATGAGCAGCGGAAAGAGCGAACCGACGCGTTCTCCGTTAAAAAGGCGGGTAACCGCTTCAGCAAGCCATTCGGCCTGCATGATAATGGCGGCGCCCTGCATGCATGTCAGGACAGTGAGTACTGCAAGTATTCGTTTCATCCCTTTATATTGCAAAAGATCTTTTCCCATTAATAAATCATTGGCTCCTTGCTGCTGACCCGTTTTCTAAAAACATAGTAGCTCCAGATCTGATAGCCCAGCACGAACGGAAGCAGTGCCAGCGCGACGATCGTCATAACCTTTAAAGAATAGTCGCCTGATGAAGCATTATAAACGGTTAAGTCATATGCGCTTTTCACCGAGCTGATCATGACGCGCGGGAACAGCGCAGTGAAAATCGTCGCCACTGTAAGAGCGATCCCTGCGCCCGTCATGGCAAATGTCCAGCCGTCGCGTTTTTGTTTCATAAACACGATCGACAGCACATAGCAAACGACAATCAGAGCCGCAAGCGGTATCGTCACATGCCCCCTGCCCGTGAACAAGTCCGTTTCAAAAATGGATAATGCAACAAAGGCAACAAGCGCCGCCAAAACGGCGAATACGACTTTTTTGGCCAGCTGTCTTGCCCGGTCGCGCAAATCGGCTTCCGTTCTCAATGTAATAAAGATCAGGCCGTGCAGCAGGCAGAGAAGCGTAACGGCGACTCCCCCTGTCACGGAATAGACGTTCACATAATCGGTAAAACCGGCGTGCAGATTCATATCGGCATCGATCGGCATGCCGCGCAGGATGCTCGCAAACAATACACCGAACAAAAACGGCGGCAGAATGCTGCCGAAAAATACGACCCAATCCCATGTATTCTTCCATTTTGCGGTTTCGACTTTTCCTCTAAATTCAAACGCGACCCCGCGGCCGATCAATGCAAGAAGAACAAAGACAAACGGAATGTAATATCCGCTGAACATCGTGGCATACCAGTTCGGAAAAGCGGCGAAAATCGCGCCTCCCCCGGTCAGCAGCCAGACTTCATTTGCATCCCAGAAAGGACCGATCGTATTGATCATCACCCTCCGTTCAAGATCGTTGCGCCCGAGAAACCGCGTCGCCATTCCGACGCCGAAATCAAAGCCCTCAAGAAAGAAAAAACCGATGAACAGCACAGCGACTAATATAAACCAAAATTCATTAAGAGATACCATGGTAAACCTCCTGATCAAACGGGTCTGTCGATACGGAATCATCATGATGGTGGTCATGGTGTGCAGCCCCTTTTTTAATCTCCCGCACAAACAAGTAGACAAGAACGAGCGCCAGCACAAGATAAATCGCTGTAAACGCGATGACAGAGAACAGCAGCATTCCCGCTGATACGTTCGGCGACACGGACTGCGCCGTTGTCAAAATACCGAACACCGTCCACGGCTGGCGTCCGATTTCAGTCATGATCCACCCCGCCGTATTTGCAATGAATGGAAAGGCGATCAAAGCCACCATTGTCCGCAAGAACCATTTGCTTGTTTCGAGTCTTTTGCGGAAGCTGAGATAAAGACCGGTCAAAGCGGCAACGATCATTAAAAGTCCTGATCCGGCCATGATTCTGAAACTCCAGAATGTCGTTTTCACCGGCGGAATATAATTTCCTTCTCCGTATTTTTCTTCATATTGCTTTTGCAGTGTCTTCATTCCGGGCACATCGCCGCTGAATTGTTTATAAGCCAAATAGCTGAGCGCATACGGGATGCTGAGCTCGGATTTGTTTTCCTGCTTGTCCGTGTCAATGTTCGCAAGCACCGTCCATGCAGCCGGATCGCCGCTGTCATCCCAAAGCGCTTCGCTAGCAGCCATTTTCATCGGCTGGCTCTTCATCAGATGCTGTGCCTGCTCATGTCCGCTGAACGCAACGCCGCCCCCGGAAACAAGCGCCACAATCATCGCGATTTGAAAGGATTTTTTAAAAAAGAGCAATTCCTGTTTTTTCAGCATTTTATACGCGCTGACACCGGCAATGAAAAACGCCCCAGTGGCAAGCGCACCGAAAATGACGTGCGGAAATTCAACCCATAGCTGCGGGTTTTTAATAATCGCAAAAAAATCGGTCATTTCCGCGCGTCCGTTTTTGATCGCAAATCCGACAGGCTCCTGCATAAACGAGTTGGCCGCTAGAATCCAAAAAGCCGACATGATCGTGCCAAGCGAAACAAGCCAAATGGACAGCAAATGAATCTTCTTCGGAAGGCGGTCCCAGCCGAAGATCCACAAACCGATAAACGTCGATTCCATAAAGAAAGCGAGCAGCGCTTCCACCGCGAGCGGAGCGCCGAATACATCACCGACAAAGCGGGAGTACTCCGACCAGTTCATTCCGAACTGAAATTCTTGTAAAATCCCGGTGACAACACCGACTGCAAAATTAATTAAAAATAAGTGCCCCCAAAATTTAGCCATCGTTCTGTAAATGTCTTTTTTCTTTGCGACATAAAGGGTTTCCATTAAAGCAACCATAAAGACAAGCCCGATTGACATCGGTACAAAAATAAAGTGAAAGATCGTTGTTGAAGCAAATTGAAATCTTGCCAAAATGAGTTCGTCCACTGTTCCTGTCTCCTCCTCTTTGTTCTAGCCGGGCCCGTTTGCCAAATGGGCATCACACTTGCTCAGACTTTCACATGCATCTTATTAATGTGATTATGATTACAGACAAAAGGGTGACCTCGGCCCGCATTGATGTTCCGTTATTATCAGGATGGTTATTTATACCTGTACTTTACCGCGAATTCCTTCTTAAATAAAGTACATTTTCCCTAATTTATGGATGTCATTGTGACAATTATACGAAGGAATTATAGATATTTTGTGACACGCTGGTTAACAAGCACTAAAACAACATGAGAAAAATGCCCCGAAATTCACGTGGAACATTTCGTCATTCAACATCTGTGATTCTTCGCGAAAGCCTGTCGCATCAAAAGAAAACCGTTATATGCAGTGAAACAAATTCGGGGTTTTCCTTCAGTGTGAGCGCGCCTTACGGAAAGTTCTGCTGTTTTGTCCAATCTGTGAAATCTTCCTTCCGCCTTCTGCGCATTCCCTTCATCCATTTGCTGATTTATCTCCACTGAAGCCTTCACGCAGCACGAGCTGACTGCACCGCACGTTTTTCCCCCTGCACAGCCATCCAGCTCCCGCTGACTATTAACGGAGGAAGGGAAGGAATATTTATTGCTTTGAAATAAACAATAACGATACCCCGTTTATTCTATGAAAATCGAACCATACATTTGTTCAAACAAAATACACAAAATTTGTGAAATGTTTCACAATATCCTGCTATACTTAGGTTGTATTTATGATAGATACTTCTTAAGTAAACACTTGATGGTGGTGGAAAACATGGAATCTAAATCACTTGTTCTAGTCGAAGAGCTTGCTTTAAAAAAGCAAAGCATCTTTGTGCAAAGCCCGCTTCGCTATCTTTTACGGGCTATGCTGGCCAGTATGTTTATCGGGTTCGGAGTCATTGTAGCGTTTAAAACGGGGAATCTCTTTTATGTTGAACATTCTCCGTTCACATATCCAATTGCAGCAATCACCTTTGGGGGCGCCATTATTCTGATCGTCTATGGCGGAGGAGATTTATTTACGGGAAATACATTTTATTATACATTGGCTGCGCTTCGTAAAAAAATGCGCTGGCCCACTGTGATCAAGCTGTGGATGTTCAGCTATGCAGGAAATTTAATGGGCGCCGTTTTTTTCGCAGGCCTCATCTTTGCGACCGGCTTATTTAAAGATCCTTCTTCCACCGGCTTTATTCTCAGCGTGGCGGAGCATAAAATGAATACGCCGGTGACCGAATTGTTCTTTAAAGCGATTCTGTGTAACTGGCTTGTCTGCCTTGCGTTTTTCGTTCCGATGGCGCAAAAAGGGGACGGAGCGAAAATGTTCTCTATGATGCTGTTTGTCTTTACTTTCTTTATTTCCGGTTATGAACACAGCATCGCGAACATGGCCACTTTTGCCGTCTCTCTGGTCACCGAGCATCCGGAGACCATTTCGATTGCAGGCGCAATCCATAACCTAATTCCGGTAACACTCGGGAACCTGGTCGGAGGCGCGTTTATGATGGGCTTCATGTACCACTATGCCAACAAGCCGGGCGGTGAAGAAATCATCAAATAAAAAGATCGTCCATTTTTAATGGATTCTAAATATGCGGGCTCCCTTCATAAAATCGTGGTAACTTTAAAAATGGAGGTTCAGCGATGCAAAGTTTTCATTCGCTTTGCCGGCAATTTGGACATATTTTAAATGGGGAGCCGCACATTGAACCACGGTGTCTGTTCTGTCAGCATCAAACGGAATTTGCGTGTCGCGATTCAAGGAAGACCGAGCCGGGGAGTCGGCATGGAAGAAATCATGTTCGAATCGCTCGATCAAAACGGAATCGCCTTGAATATGGCCGAAGTCGCAATTTTGCCTGAAGAAGTTCCGCTGTTTACAAAAAAGCTTGTCGATCAGGGCATCATTATCAGTGCTCTCCACAATCATTGGATTTTTACAGAACCGAATATTTTATATATTCATTTTCAATCTGTAGAACCGCCGTTAACATTCGCGAAAAAAACAGCTGCCGCTTTATCCGTATTGCGATGAAGCAGCAGCTGTTTTCTTTATCCGTTGATTTTTCCCATTTCTGAAAGTGCGACCCTTTCGACTGCTTTGGCCACAATCTCGTGAACTTCAGGGTTCAGCGGATGAGGCACAAGATCGCCTTGTCTTGTGCAGGATGCGATCGCTTCAGCGGCCGCAACCAGCATCGGGTGGCTGATCGAATCGGCTCCGGCATTTAACACGCCCCTGAAAATACCTGGGAACCCCAGCACATTGTTGACAGACCGTCCGTCTGCAGCGTAGGCTGCCCCGGCCTCGAGCGCATCCTCAGGCTCAATCTCCGGCTTCGGATTGGACAGAGCCAAAATCACCTGGCCTTCCCGAACCCATTTCTTATTGATCAATCCCGGAACACCGGTTGTCGCAACGACGATATCGCAGCTTTCCATCAATTCTTCGATGCTTTCAGCCGCATGGCCGCCATAGTTCTCTAAACGCGCCATCGCCTCAAGCGATTTATCCGTTCCGACAACACGTTTTACTCCATATGCCATAAACATCCTGCAGATCGCGACACCCGCCGCGCCCAGGCCGATTTGGCCGACATGGGCCTGCTTCAGATCCACCCCTGCACTCTTGGCTGCTGAAATGGCGGCCGCCAGCGTCACAACCGCCGTACCGTGCTGGTCGTCATGCATGACCGGAATATTCAGGTCGTTTTTCAGGCGCTCTTCAATTTCAAAACAATGCGGTGAACCGATGTCTTCAAGCAAAATGCCGCTAAAGCCGGGCGCGATGTTTTTAACCGTCCTTACGATTTCATCAGGATCATTCGTGTCGAGCAGAATCGGAACCCCGCTGATATCCGCAAGCTGGTCGAAAAGAGCGGCTTTCCCTTCCATAACAGGCATTCCAGCAACTGGCCCTATGTCTCCCAAGCCAAGGATGGCCGTGCCGTCCGTTACAATTGCAACCGAATTGCCGATTCCGGTATAAATATTCGCTTTTTGCGGCTCTTCTTTAATGAGCTCGCACACGTTCGCGACACCCGGCGTATACACCCGACGCAGATCAGCAAGCGAGCGAATCGGCATCTTGCTTTTCATGCGGATTTTGCCGCCTTCATGTGCAGCCAGCACGTCATCTGAAACGGTATGAAGATGGATGCCTTCTTTTAAGTTGCGGATCACTTCAAGAATCTCGGTGAGCTGTTCTTCATGCTCAACTTGAACCGTAATGTTCCGCATCGTATAATTCGGCCCTACCTTGATCGTTTCAATCTCTCCGATATCACCGCCGGCAAGGCCGATCGCCGTTGTCACCTTTCCAAGGTTTCCGGGTGCTGAAGGGATTTCCAGCATCAAATTCCGAATAATATTGTTGCCATTCATAACAGAATACCTCCATCAATTGTTTTAAAATCGGCTACTGAACCGGCGAGTCTTTTTTATCGGTGTACCAAATAAATTTACCTGTGTATCCGTACAAAATCGCAAGGCCGATTGAAACAAAGCTCAGCCACATGAACGGCACATAAGAGAAGGTCGAGACGCCGAGAATCCCCGCCATATATATGCCGTTGTCCGACCACGGCACCATGCCCGACGTCATCGTACCGCCGACTTCCGCGTTTCTGGACAGCACCCTCCGGTCAATTCCGAGCTTGTCATAGCTTTTTTCCATAATTTTCGGTGTTAAAATGAGCGAGACATACATCGCGCAGCCGAACACATTTGCCAAGAAGGCGACGATAATCGTCGAGAATGTGACGTTGCCGGCAGAAGTCAGCTTTTGCTGGAACTTGGAGACGATCACTTTTAGAACGCCTAAGTGCTCCAAGAGGCCGCCAAAGCCCAGACCGAGAATGATGACGACGACCGAACCGAGCATGCCCTCTATTCCTCCGCGATTTAAGAGCTCGTCCATAAATTTGATCCCGGTGTCAATGGAAAAGCCGTTGTATGCTGTGCCGATCGCATCCGCAAAGTCCATGCCTTGGAAGACCGCAGCCCAGATCGCGCCCAAAAGTGCGCCGATCGCGATCGTCGGCACAGATGGCTTTCTCATCGCCAATAGAACGATGACGACAACAGCCGGAACAAGCATCCAAATGTGAATATCAAACGTGTTCTGCAAAGAAGCTTTCAAAAATTCAACTTTTTCCAAATCAACATTTCGGCTTCCATACATAAAGCCGGTGATGGTGAACAGGACCGCCGTGATTAAATAGGCGGGAATCGACAAGTACAGCATCGCTCTGACATGGGTAATCACTTCGACCTTTGAAAGGGATGACGCAAGCACCGTACTATCGGAAAGCGGCGATAATTTATCTCCAAAGTAGGCTCCGGACAGCACGGCTCCGGCTACAAGCGGAAGCGGAAGCCCCAGCCCTTCCCCGATTGCCATCATGGCGATCCCGGCCGTTCCTACAGTCCCCCAAGACGTACCTGTGGCAACAGATGTGATCGAACAAATAATGAGCGTGGCAAGCAGGAATATGCTCGGGTGGATAAACTCAAGCCCGTAATAAATCAAAGTCGGCACAACACCGCCGGCTATCCATGTGCCGATAAGAGCGCCGACGGCAATCAGGATCAATATCGCTTCAAGTCCATTTGAAATTCCGTTTGTAATCGATTTTTGCAAATCTTCATACCGGTGCCCCAGGCGCAGTCCGAGCAAAATCACCAAGAACCATGAAATAAACAATGCCAGCTGAATCGGCAGCTCGAATTTGACTGTAAATGAACAAACTATCGCTAAAAATGCACCTAATACACAAATGATTTCCAACATTGATGGCAACCGTGCTGTTTTCAACCTAAATCCCCCTTAATTATTGAAACGCTTTCAAAATAAACTACATAAAAATAGCAATCTGCTTCAATTTTTTCTTAAAAATTTAACTAACAACGAACAGTATACCATGAAAAAGGCTGATGCGGTACCACTTCACCGCTGTTGTCCTTTCTCTTCATAAAGTTATTGAAGGAAAGCGAAAACACTCTGTGTTTCTATCCCGGTAAAATGTCAGAGTGTTTTCGCATACTGTTTTTTCCAGATCAATCCCGATTTAAAAGTTCAGCCCCGGCAATCCCCGGTTTTGTCATTTCATAAGGATTCAAAATCAGATCAAGCTCTTCTTCTGTCAACACATCGTTTTGAAGACAGAGATCGCGGACGGATTGGCCTGTTAAAATGGCTTCTCTCGCAATCCTTGCAGCTGCTTCGTAGCCAAGATGCGGATTGACCGCAGTGATGACGCCGGCGCTCTTTTCAACATATGCTTTTAAGCGTTTTTCATTCGCTTCAATACCTGCTACACAGTGATCAGTGAACGAACGGAATCCGTTGTTCATGATGCTGATGGATTGCAGGAGATTAAAGACGAGCACTGGCTCCATCACATTCAGTTCGAGCTGTCCGGCTTCAGAAGCAAGGCAGATCGTATGATCGTTTCCGATGACCTGGAAGGCGATTTGGTTGATCAGCTCGGCCATAACCGGATTGACTTTCCCCGGCATAATGGATGAACCCGGCTGTCTTGCCGGAAGGGAAATCTCCGCAAGTCCTGCGCGCGGACCTGATGCCATCAACCGAAGGTCGTTGGCGATTTTCGACATGTTCATCATGCATACTTTTAATGCAGCTGAAACTTCTGTGTAAGCGTCCGTATTTTGCGTCGCATCTACCAGATGGTCAGCGCCGACAAGCGGAAGACCGCTGATCTCAGCCAAGTGCTTGACGACATTTTCGATATAGCGCGGATCCGCGTTTAATCCCGTTCCAACCGCGGTAGCGCCCATATTGACTTCATACAAATGCTGGCGCGATTGTTTAATCCGTTTGATGTCGCGTTCGATCACGCGGCTGTAGGCTTCAAACTCCTGTCCAAGGCGGATCGGCACGGCGTCTTGAAGATGGGTGCGCCCCATTTTAATGACGTGGTCAAAGTCGCGTGCTTTTTTCTTAAAGGCATCAAGCATGTATTCCATTGTGTCCAGCAGCTTTTCCAGCAGCTTAAGCGTTGAAATATGAATCGCCGTCGGGAATACGTCGTTTGTCGATTGAGACATGTTGACGTGCGTATTCGGACTCAGGTGAATATATTCGCCTTTGTTGTGGCCGAGCAGTTCAAGTGCGCGGTTTCCGATGACTTCGTTCGCGTTCATATTCATTGAAGTGCCTGCGCCGCCTTGGATCGGATCAACGATGAACTGATCGTGCAGCTTTCCTTCAAGGATCTCATCAGCGGCTTGGACGATGGCATCTCCAAGGCCTTTATAAAGACGTTTTGTCTCCATGTTGGCAAGCGCCGCCGCTTTTTTCACCACTGCCAGCGCCTTGATCATTTCTTCGTGGATTTTATATCCTGTAATCGGGAAGTTCTCCGCTGCCCGCAATGTCTGAATCCCGTAGTAGACATCGGCCGGAATCTTCTTCTCTCCGAGAAAATCCTTTTCCGTCCGGTATGTCATTTCAGCTTTCATTTTTTAACCCTGCTTTCTTTTTATATGATAATATCGTCTGCAATCGGCGTTTCCATGATCTTTTTGACTTCAGCTTGTTGTCCGTTTTTCCCTAAAGCCCACATCAGCTTCGGAACGATCGCTTCAGTGTTCATATTTCTCGAGCGGATAATGGCATCCTGGTTTACCTTGCGGCCGACCTCGTAAATGCTCATATCCTCTCCTTCTTCAAGGCATTGCGTCGTGATCGCTACGACCATACCGGAATCGATCAGCTCGTTCACTTTTTCTAAAATGTTTCTTTTCTCAAAAGGAATGCCGCCGCTTCCGTAGCTCTCAATCACAATGCCTTTATATGAACCTTTCAGACAATCGAAAAACTCTGGTTTTAAACCCGGATGAAGCTTCACCAGACAAACGTCGGTATTTAAAGAGGTATCGAGTTTCAAAGCGCCTGGCTTTACTTCGGGAACCCGTTTGTTGTACTCGATTTCCTTATCGTGAATGAAAGCGATGTAAGGATAATTGATGCTTTCAAATGCATCGTAGCTTTTTGTTCTTAATTTGATCGCTCTCGTGCCTAAAATGACGCGGCCGTCAAAGACGACATATACTCCGCCGATGCCGTCGCACGCAAAGCGGACCGCATCTTTTATATTTTTTTTCGCATCCGTTTTCTTAAACGTAATCGGAACTTGGGAACCCGTAATCGCGACGGGCTTATCAATATTCTGCAGCATGTATGAAAGCGCCGCTGAGGTGTAGGCCATCGTATCGGTTCCGTGCGTGATCACAAAGCCGTCGTAGCGGCTGTAATTTTCATATACAGCCTCAGCCATCATCACCCAGTGTTCAGGCTGCATGTTGGTGCTGTCTATATCCATTAAAGATTGGCAATCTATCGTATAATTTGAATGATCATCAGATAAATAGCTGAGAAGCTCTTCCGCTTTAACCCCCGGAGCCAGTCCGTTTTCGCCTTCTACTGAAGCGATGGTCCCGCCGGTGGTCAACAGCAGTAACTTTTTCATGTGCTACACCTCTTTAAGAAGTAGTTTTATACAGTATAAATCATGATTTATTTTAGCAAAGAAGGCTTGATACATCAGGAATGTATACGCTTTATGCGTACCTTCAATGCAATTATAGTCCTCAAATGTGAAATAATCAAGAAACTTTATTCATTTCGCGTACACTTTTACTGATAATGTGCTATAATCACTGTGTATCAAAAGGAGCGTAAGATATGAATTTAGATCGATTAACAACACTGAGAAAAAACAAAAAATGGTCATTGCAATATACTGCCGACCGCCTCGGTATTGCGAAAAGCACTTACGCGGGCTATGAATCGGGATACCGCCGCCCTTCTTTAGAGGCGCTTATCGAAATCGCTGATTTATTCAATACCTCCACCGATTTTTTGCTCGGAAGAGTTGACGATCCCCGGGATGAAAAGGCTAAAAACGAAGCCATTGAACTGACGGATTGGGCTAAGCTCAAGCTGGCAGTCGACGGAACGCTTCTTTCCGAAGAAGAAATCAAGCAGATGGTTGCGTTTATCAAGGTCAAAAAAGAGCTGGATGCGGAGTAAAATGACAGCGGTTAACCGCCGCATGCTATAAAAAGAAAAAACTTGACTGGCTAAAAAGGCCAATCAAGTTTTTTTTGCTTTTATTGATGTAAAAATTTCACACAAACCGCTTCAGGAGCAGGAACTCCGGACTCTAAAAGCGTCAGCCGGCCCGTTGTCCGGTCTCTTTCAAACAATGTCAAAGTCCCTGTTTCCTGGTTGGAAGCAACTAAGAATTGCTCTGAAGGATCAATCTCAAAGTCGCGCGGCCATTCCCCTTCAGTTGATACGTGTTCAACCAGGGAAAGTTCGCCCGAATACTCGTTGACGCTGAAGACGGCGATGCTGTCGTGGCCGCGGTTTGAAGCGTATACAAATTTGCCGTCTTTCGTGATGTGGATGGCGCCGCCTTGGCTATGGCCGTCAAAGCCTTCCGGCAATGCCGAAATCACTTGAATCTCTCTGAATTCACCCAGATCGGGGTTGTATTCCAGCACGATGACTTCATTACTCAGCTCTGTTAATACATACGCATACTTTTCCTGTGGATGGAACTCGATATGTCTCGGCCCTGAGCCCGGTGCAGCAGCGTGTTTTTTCACTTCTTCAAGCCGGCCCTCTTTCAATTGATACGTGATGATATGATCCGTTCCGAGATCGACGGCCACTGCATATTTCTCATCAGGTGAGAATCCTGAATAATGAGTATGCGCTTTTTCCTGCCTCTCATGCGGTCCTGATCCCTCATGCTGTACTTTTGATGAAGGCTCAAGCAGGCCGCGGCTTTCATTTAAAGGATATGCCAAGATCGTCCCGTTGTGGTAATTGGCGGACAGAACATAACGGTTATCTTGATCCACACTGACGTGGCAAGGCGACGGTCCTTCCCCGGTCTGCTGGTTGAGGATAGTCAGCTCTCCTGTGGAACCGTCAATACGATATGCGGCAACCCCGCCCTTATCGCCGTCTTTGACCACTGCATAAAGCATGTCATTGTCTTTGGCGATATTCAAATATGTCGGACTGCCCAGCTTTGCTGCCGGCTTCGGCGTGCTTAACGCCTTTTTTTCCGTATCAAGCTCAAATGTATAAATCCCTACGCTGTCTGCTTTTGTATATGTTCCGATATAACCTCTGTATTTCGCCATTTGATCCTCTCCTTTTTTGACAGTCGTCCATTCCTATTTTAACTCAGAGAAACTGAATTATCATGATCTGGTATGCAAAAACCTTAAGCGCTCACATGAAAAAAAACTTTTTATGATATACTTAACATTAGAGGCCCTTCACTGCCGCTTTTATAATGAAATCGGCAGCGGAGACTTGTTCATAGGAGTGTTCAAAATGACGAAAATCATGATTGTCGAGGACAGCGAAGACATTCGGAAGCTTTTACGCGATCATTTAGAAAAATACGGATACGAAACTGTTGCAGCGACTGATTTCACCTCTATCCTTGAAATATTTCTCCAAGAGAAGCCCGACCTGGCATTGCTTGACATCAATCTGCCGGCATACGACGGTTACTACTGGTGCAGGCAAATCCGCCAGCATTCGACTTGTCCGATCATTTTCATTTCGGCGAGAAGCGGAGAAATGGATCAGGTCATGGCGATCGAAAACGGCGGCGATGATTATATAGAGAAGCCTTTTTCCTATGAGGTGGTGCTCGCTAAAATTAAAGGCCAAATTCGCAGGGCATTTGGAGAATACGCAGTAAAACAAGGTGAAAAAGTGATTGAATTTGAAGGCGTCCAGCTGTTTGTCGAACGTTTTGAGCTGCACTGCCGAAATGAGAAGCTCGAGCTTTCAAAAAAGGAAAGCAAGCTCTTGGAAGTGCTGCTTGAAAGAGGAGAAAAGGTGACAAGCAGAGACCGGTTAATGGAGAAGACATGGGAAACCGATACATTTGTAGATGAAAACACGCTAAATGTCTATATTACAAGGATTCGCAAAAAACTGCGAAGCATGGACGTGCCCTTCTCAATTGAATCTGTGCGGGGCGAAGGGTATCAGCTGAGGACGAAATCATGAAGCTGTTCCTAAAAAACCATGCCGTTCTCATTTTTCTGTTTCTCTTTCAGGGCGGATTCGTATTTTTTTACTATTGGTTTGCCGGCATGCAGACTTTCACCCACCTTTTTTACATTCTCGGCGTTCAGCTTCTGGCGCTTGCGCTTTATCTTTCATACAAATGGTATGAAGAACACAGAGTCTACCAATGGATCGGCTCAGATCAAAAAGATACAGAAATTCCTTTTTTGGGGACGTCTGAATTTTGCTCAGAGCTCTATGAAAAACATATGGAGCTGAGCCGGCTCCACCACCGCAAAATACATGATATGGAGTCCAAGCTGGAAGATAGGGTAACCTACATGAATCAATGGGTGCATCAGGTGAAAACACCGCTTTCCGTCATCAATCTGATCATCCAGGAAGAGGACGAACCCGTTTTTAAACAAATCAAAAAAGAAGTCCAGCAGATTGAATACGGACTGGAGACGCTCCTCTATTCATCAAGGCTTGACCTGTTTGAAAGAGATTTTAAAATTGAGGCCGTGTCACTAGACGAGCTGCTTAATTCGCTGATTCAGCGCTATAAACGCTATTTTATACAGCATCGTGTCTATCCAAATAAACAGGTTCCCGCTGAAGACGCCGTTATTTACTCCGATCGCAAATGGCTCAGATTTTCCATTGGCCAAGTCATCACTAACGCTGTGAAGTACTCGTCAGGAAGAAGCGAACGCATCGATTTGACGATATTCCGTAAAGGCGAACGCATCATTCTGGAAATCAAAGATTACGGAATCGGAATCCCTTCACAAGATGTGAAACGCGTATTTGAGCCTTATTACACCGGGGAAAACGGACGGCGCTTTCAGGAATCAACAGGCATCGGCCTCTACCTTGTAAAAGAGATTGCCGAAAAGCTCAATCATGATGTGAGCATCGATTCAGAAGAAGGAAAAGAAACGACTGTGCAATTTTCATTTCTTACAAAAATGTAAGTCTTCTTTAATAAAACCGCATAGCTCATCCCCATCCTCCTTGATATGATTTGTTTACAAAACAAACGTGGCAAGGAGGATTTTTTATAAGCAATCCGAGTCTATGAAAAGAGTCGGCACATTCTGTTATATAAACGAGGCCGCCGTTCTTAGTTTCTGGACAATGGCCATTCAAGCCTTTCATAAACGCATTTTGGCTGAAAGCATTCCGGAGGAGCCCGCTGGAATGGATAACATACCGGAAACGGTCATCCTTAAAAAGCGCAGCAAAAGGAGGATATCATGACAACAAATATGCTGGTCGTTAAAAACATCAATAAAACATATAAAGGACAAGTTTCCCATCAGGCTTTAAAAGATATTTCATTCAATGTCGAGGAAAGTGAGTTCACGGCGATCATGGGGCCGTCCGGTTCTGGAAAAACGACGCTTCTCAATATCATTTCGACGATTGACCGCCCGGATTCCGGCGACATTTTAATTCGCGGAGAAGACCCGCATCATTTAAAAAGGGCGAAGCTTGCCCACTTTCGCCGCAGGCAGCTCGGGTTCGTATTCCAGGATTTTAATTTGCTGGATACACTGACGATCGGCGAAAACATCATGCTACCGTTAACGCTTGAAAATCAACCGCTTTCCGTCATGGAAGATAAACTTCAGGCGATTGCTGAAAAACTCGGCATTGAACAACTTTTGAACAAACGGACGTTTGAAGTATCCGGCGGACAAAAGCAGCGGGCGGCCATCGCAAGAGCCGTCATTCATCAGCCCGCCCTCATCCTCGCCGACGAACCGACAGGAAACCTCGATTCGCAGGCATCAAAAGACGTGATGGAGACGATGCAGCATCTTAATGAAAACGACAATGCCACGATATTAATGGTCACGCACGACCCAGTTGCCGCAAGCTATTGCCGTCGCGTCATTTTTATTAAAGACGGAACATTATTCAATGAAATTTACCGCGGCGCCAACCGCCAAGTATTTTATGAAGAGATTCTGAATGTGCTGTCTATGCTGGGAGGAAATACCAATGACCTTTCTTCAGTTCGCTTATAAAAACGTCGTCCGGAATAAAAGAGCCTATCTCGCCTTCTTTTTAAGCAGCTCATTTTCAGTGATGATTTTTTTCACATTTGCGATGTTTTTGTTCCACCCCGCTTTAGAGGAAGGCTACTTAAACACCATTGCAAAACGGGGGTTGTCGGTGGCTGAATGGATGATTTTCGCCTTTTCCATTCTGTTTGTGCTTTATTCCGTCAACGCCTTTCTCAAGTCGAGAAGCAAGGAATTCGGGATCCTCACCATCCAGGGAATCGCTCCGGGTCAATTGAGGAAGCTGATTACCGCAGAAAACATCATCATCGGCGTGCTTTCGATCGTTACAGGCATCATCGGCGGTCTTGTTTTTGCAAAAACATTCTTTACGATCGGCGCTTATATTCTGGAAATGGACGCTTTGCCATTGTATCTGCCTTGGAAAGCGATGGCCCTTACATCCGCCTGCTTTCTTGCGCTGTTTATTCTGCTGTCGCAATTTACGGTGTTATTTATTAAATCAAAAACCGTTGTCAAGCTGATCAAAGGCACCGGGAAAATTAAACCGGAGCCAAAACCGTCCATTATTTTTTCGGTCGTCGGCATCGGCTGCCTCGGCTCCGGCTACTGGCTTGTATTGTTCGCCGACATCCATTTTCCCCAAGCCGTCACGATCTTAATTTTGACGATCATCGGGACTTATTTCTTCTTCAGCCAAAGCAGCATTTGGCTGCTGCGGCTGTTAAAAAAGCGGAGGTCATTTTATTTACGAGGAAAAAACGTGCTTTGGATATCCGATCTTGTCTATCGGCTGAAGGATAATGCCCGCCTGTTCTTTCTCGTTTGCATCATTTCCGCGGTCGCCTTTACCGCCATGGGTGCATTGGTAATTTCCAAGACTTCTATCGGAAAATTGGATTCCCGATATGAGATAGAGTACTTATTATACAGCGGGAGCCAAAAGGAACAAACACACGTTAAGGTGATCGAACAAAAATTGAAGGACGGACATTTTTCGTATGCAAAGGAAGTGACAAAAGGAATTTATATGAGCTATAGCCAGGGAGATCTCCTTCCTCCGGTGCTCCTGGTCTCTGAAGGCGAATTCCAAAAGCACTTCAAGTTAAATTCCGGTGAACTGAAAGACGGTGAGGCGCTGTATTATCCAAACGCCTTTGAGGCAAAAGAAAAGCGGGAAATTCCTGAGACCTTGGACATGTTGAACAAAGATTTGAAGCCGGCAAATGAACGGCTAAAGGTAAAAGGTATTAAAAAACCGCTCATTTCGTTAGAAAGCATCGTTGTCGTAAACGGCAAAACCTTCGAAAAGCTGAAAAAACAAGGCGAATCCCTCACATTGTACGGCTATCAGTACAACCGCTGGAAAGAGAGCCTCGACATGAGCCAATCATTGGAAAAAGATCTCAGAGAAAAATCTCACAATATCCAATTTCAATTTGAAGCAAAGGCCATCAATTATTTTGAAACTGTTCAGCTTCCAAGCCTGAGTCTGTTTATCGGATTCTTTATTGCGGTTCTCTTTTTTACGGCATCCGGGAGCTTTCTGTACTTCCGCCTGTTTACCGATCTTGAAGAAGATCAAGAGCGCTACCGGTCACTCTCAAAAATCGGCCTGAGCGAAAAGGAAATGTCGCAGAGCGTAACGATTCAATTGGCCATCCTGTTCTTCTTTCCGTTCGTACTCGCCTCAATTCATACGTATTTTGCGATGAAGACGCTCGAGGCACAGAGCCTTGGTCATTTCGCATCTCCGGTGATCATGACAATAGGCGGATTTCTGATCTTCCAACTATTATTCTTTATGATGATTCGAAAAAGCTATCTGAAAAAATTAAAAGGATTTTTAAGGTGATAAAATATGAAAAAAACAATTTCTCTCATTACAGCTGCTTTAGCTGTATGTATCGGCGCATTTCTGTTGATTCATAATGAAGTGACAGACAGGTTCAATCCACTTGTGAAGAAAGAAAGCGTATATGTCCAGATCAACAAAGACGGTAAGCACCTGAGCCCGGGCCGCTATGAGTACACGCTGGAAGGATATAATGACACCGGTAAGGAAAAAGAAATTACATTCTCCGCCAGCGATTCCCTTCGAAGAAACGCCTATCTAAAGGTACACGCGAAGGGAAAATATGTTGAGACATGGGAAGAAGTACAGCCCGGCGGCATGCCGAGTGCCGTTCAGAAAAAATTGATCAAGCAATAAAAAACGGCGTCTAAGCCGTTTTTTCTATGAATCACTATATTTTAACAAAATTCCGAAACTTTTTGGCCCGTTGCTCGTATAAAAACAGAAGTCATATTGTTTAGGAGGTTTTCATATGATTGTTGGAATAATTGGTTTTATACTGGTGGTTTTCCTTCTCTACGCCTCCATGTTGCCGTCCGGAGAAAAAAACAGCGGCAGCAGCTCTTCGACTTTTTTTATTGGAGGTCCTGACTCATCCGGAGACAGCGGGGGTGATTGCGGCGGCGGCGATGGCGGCTGTTAAGACCTGCGGCTGCGTTAACCTAACTTCTGCTCCTGCTCGGATCCCTAGGCTGTATGCAGTTCTTGCTGCAGTGAGCCGGGTATATTCCAGCTATCTCCCTTCATCATTCATTCAACATCAACTCCAAATACGTCATTATTCATTCAGTTGTTTAACCTGACTTCCGATTGGGAATGATGTAAAGACAGCAGATTCCCGCTCTTCAAACGATTTAAAAGTCACAATAAAGCGATTCTGATACAAAACATATAAAACTTTGCACCTACTTGTTCGATATTAAAAGAAGACATTCATGATAAGGAGGGTTTTTTCCAGATGATTTTTTTACTGGTTTTATTGGCTCTGTTTATTTTGTATTCATTCTTTTTTGACAAGAACAACAAAAGTTCTTATAAAAAAGCGGCACCGAAAAGCAGAATATTGATCCGCCAGGCAGCTGCGCCGACCGGAGTTTTGAGGGTAATCGAAACCGCTCCCGGACAGACGGCAAACCGCCGAACCTCCGAAGGTATGCGCCCGAATCTGCGGCTTGTCATGAGCCCGACGCACCAAAACGAAAAAAAATAAGGAAAGCGGCATCATGATAAATGCCGTCTTTCCTATTGTCTGCTGTGTTCCACCATTTTCCCAAAGGCGTCCGGCGACATCCCCGGCGAGATTCGGACGCGGTGGAGCGCATACATCCCCTGATCCCTAGATGCCGCTCCCGGTTCTGTTGTGACGGCCATTTGATAGCCTGCCTGCTTTGCGAGTTTCAGCGTATCTTCGTTGTAGCGCCCGACCGGATAGCTCAGCATCACCGTATTTTGGCTGAACATGCGATCAAACAGCGCTTTGGAACGCGTCATTTCATCGAGCTGCTGTCCCGGTGCCAGTCCGTTCAATTCAACGTGATGAATGGTATGGCTTTGAATCGAAATGCCGTTTCGCCTCATTTCATTCATTTGTTTCTCCGTCAAATGGTTCTTCCCGCCAACCGATTTGCCGATCATAAAAATTGTCGCCTTCATCCCATAGCCTTTCAAAATCGGGTACGCTTTTTCAAAGTTATCTGTATAACCGTCATCAAACGTAATCAGCACGCATTTATCACTCGGCATTTTATCTTGCGTTAAGACAATATAGGCTTCCTCAGGTGTCAACGTGTAATAGCCGTTATCCTTCAGCCATTTCATATGCCCGCGGAATTCCCCTTCCGGTACGCGCAGGCTGTTTCCTGAGGAAATGCTGTGATACATGAGAATCGGAATGCGGGCCGGGCTTTTCACTTTGACCCACTTGGATGATGGATCATGTTCCGCCTGCTGTTTTGATTGTTTTGCCGCTTTTTGAGCCGTATTTGGTTCTGTTTTTTCCTCTCCTTTTGTTTCATGACCGGAACACCCGTACAGCACCCCCATCAACATAGACAGCACAAGTAACATTTTCGTTTTTTTCACAATTATTCCCGCTTTCTATCTACTGAATCCTTTTTAATATCGGTGCGGAACGGGCATTTTTCACTGTTCCTGCTTTGAGGAGGAGAGCCAAGCTTTACGCAGTCTGCTGATCCCTTCTTCAATTTCCGCTGCAGTAAGACCCCCAAATCCCGCCATGACGATTGAAGAGCTGCTTTCATGAGGCTTAATCCAGAAATCGGATACCGGATAAACTTTCACACCGAGTTTTTCCGCTTTATGTATGAGGTCTTGTGCATGTCGGTCTGTCTTCATCAAAATATGGAGCCCCGCTTTTTCGCCGATGATTTCCACGTCATTTCCGAAATGCGTTTTAATGGCCGATATTAATGTTTTGTGCTTTTCTTGATATACTTTTTTCATTTTACGGATGTGCCTTTCGAAAAACCCTTCTTTCATAAATAAAAACATCGCTTTTTGAATGATGGGTGAAGCAGACTGGCTGTAGCGGCCAAGCTTCTCTTGAAATTCATCCGCCAGTTTTGAAGGCAGAACGATATAACTCAATCTCGCTCCCGGAAGAAATGACTTTGAAAAAGTCCCTAAATAAATGACATTTTCTTTTTTATCAAGCGCTTTTAAAGATGGAATAGGCCTGCCCTGATAGCGGAATTCGCTGTCATAGTCGTCTTCGATAATATAGGCCTTCTCACGGCTTGCCCATTCAAGCAATTTCAGCCTCTTCTGTATCGGCAGAACCATTCCATACGGAAACTGATGCGATGGCGTAATATAAACGAGTTTCGCCCGTGTTGCAGCAAGCTGTGTCAAATTGATCCCATCCGTCTCCAGACCAATTGGCTGAATATCACATCCATGGTTAAGGAAAACAGAACGCACACCATCATATCCCGGATTTTCCAACGCAACCAATCGGCCGTTCATTGAGAGCAGCTGGCAAAGAAGTCCGACTGCATACTGCGTACCGGAACAGATCACAATTTGCTCAGGTGCACAGCGGACACCTCTTTGTTCAGCCCCGAGAGATCACAGCTAAAGAAAACATGCTGAACCAAAGCATGAAATTCGAATACGGGCGGACCGTACAGGAAGACCATTGACAAAAAAAGACCCGCAGCTTATGCTACCGGGTCTCCCATTGATTTTGATGCATGTTCATCTAAAAATTTCAATCCCGCTGTGTATCGCTTTCTCCGCTTCTTTATCCAGCAGACGAGCGCCAGCCGCTGATCCGGGTCCTTCTCATTGATAGAAACCAGCACATGTTCATTGATTTCAAGCGGGAAGCCGGATTCAATCTGACAGCCTGACAAGCTGATATCCTTAATCATAACCTCGTGAGCCCCTTTCTCTGAATCACGGGGAAACAGCAGTGTTCCCAGACCTTGAAAGGCCTCGCGCACGTATTTTCTCTTGAATGCATCAGGGCTTTTTTCAGTTTTCGTTAAAAAGCGTATCACTGTTGACAACGTATCAGCCCGCTTTTCCCGGTCGGCCTTTTTTGCATTTTCTTCATTAAACATAAAACCGATCAGTTTCACATACAGTTCCTTGTCCATCTCTTTGAAGTGCAGCCCGATTTCAATGTCGGCCTCGTCCTTCGTCGTCCACATCACCCGGGCCGGGACTTTTCCGACCGCATCTATGATCAGACCGTCTACATGATAGTACATATCCGAATCAGCCGTATAAGGCAGTCTGATACGCGCGCCCGTGTCGCTCACATCGATCAGTTCACATTTGTGCTCATCTACTGAAACGGTGGAAAAAGCCGCCGGCTTGTTGACTGTGAAACGCTCAGAGCTTCGGAACCTCGGCCTGTCAAAGGCAACGAGCAGCGCAAGTATGAGCCCTGTCATGTTATAGAGAACCCAAAATAAATTATACGAAGTGACGTTTATATCAAACGTATGAAGAAACAACAATTCATAAAGGGTTTTTCCGAGTGCAAGCAGCGTCATTGCGAGCAAAATCGCACACGGCAGCGCCGTTGTATATTTGAATTTTCGCCGATCTGTGTTGACGCCTTTCGGTGTGACTTTAAAATCAAACCGCTTTTTGAAAATGAATTCCGACAAGGCCGATATCGCCATGTGCGGCGCCATCGATGTATCGTAAATATGGCTCCAGTTCATACTGCGCTGCCGGTCCGAAACGGCTTTAAATGAAAGGTAAGAACCTAAAAACGCAGGCAGCCAAAACGAAGTGATCGACCACAGATCAGTCTTTAAGCTATGTATGCCAAACAGCAAAAACATGAGCGGCGCGAGGATGTATACCATCTTAAAAACGCCGAAAAACCAAAAGAGAATGCCGTCAAAATAAAGGATTCGCTGCATGGGCGTCAAGCCTTTTAAGAAAAGCGGATTCCACTTCTTTCCGCACTGAATGTTTCCCCTGCACCAGCGGTCGCGCTGTTTCAAAAGATCCATCCACGTTTCCGGCGAGAGACCGACCGCAAGCACTTCTTTGACGAAAACAGATTTAAATTTTGTTTGCAAAAGCATCCCTGTTGCCATATCCTCCGTAATCACACCTGTCGCAAAACCGCCGATTTCCTCCAAAGCCGTTCTTCTGAAAACCGTATTGCTGCCGACGTACATGACAGCATTAAAACGGTCTTTCCCAGCCTGGAGCCTGCGCATGAAAAAGTCCTGCTCATTCGGAATGTTCGCTCCGGAAAATAAGTTGTACTAAGGATCTTCATTATAGAAAGCCTGCGGCGTTTGAACAAAAGCCACTTTTTCCTTCTTAAAATAGCCGACGGTTTTCTGCAAAAATGAAGGGAGCGGAACCATATCGGCATCCATCGTCACAATCAGTTCCCCGTTTGAGCAGCTCATCGCATGGTTTAAATTCCCCGCTTTTGCATGCTCATTGTTTTGCCTTGTAACGTAATGAACGCCAAGTTCCTCAGCCAGCTTTTGAATAGCCGTCCGCCTTCCGTCATCACACAAATAAATGTTGACAAGCTCTTTTGGATAGTCGAGGTTCAGACAGCCTGCCACCGACTTTTTCAGCACATGGCGCTCCTCGTTATAAGTTGCAATGAGAATATCAACGCTCGGCCGATGGTCTTGATCGCCCAGCTTTTCCGGCTCCCGCTTCTTTTCCTTCCATACTAGCGTATAAAAGACCAAGAGCTGTAAAAAGCCGATACATTCAGTTGCAATCAGGATGACGCCCATCACGATATCGGCGGGGCGAGAGACGGGCAGCGTAAAGCCGAACCGCCATACAATATACACACCGTTCGTCATAAGACACAGTATGATTAAAAACTTCTTAAAACGCGAATTCACCCGCGATCCCCAAAAACCGATGAGAATCAGAGCAATCATTGCCGCGGGATAGTAGTGTAAAATAAATTCCATTTTCTTCTCCTTATGTGATACATAAAAAAACCTTTTTACAGGGTTTCTCTAAAATATTCCTTTATTTCTTTCTTTTGCACTCAAATATATTACCACTATTTGTCCTAATTTTCTTTAAAAAATTATAAAAATTATATCTTTTTATCTATTAAAAACTGAAATTATACGACTATAGTCTCTTGTTCAAAAAATCATAAGGCTCACATTGATAACCCTTCACATGTACCCCGTATCAAGATTGAATCTTTTGTCTCAGACGTCCTGTGTCTTTTCAGAGAAAGGAGCTGAATGTATCAACGCTTTACAAAAGAAAAAAGGTCTCTGCTCCTAAATGTTTGATTTATTTTTGACGGATTAACAGCTATTTTGTGTCGATTTTTATTCCACAAAAAGGGAATCCAGGAATAATTGCATCAAAAACGGCCTGCACAAGGGCCATTACCTATATCCAGACACGTCTTTAGCCAAATTTTGATCATTATGGGAAAACAGTTAGGTCTTCCTGCACGGTTGTCTGAATTTTGATTTTTTTAGTATACTTAATTTAGTTAAATAACTCAGCAAGGGGATCACATAAAGGATGGGGGAAAGAATATGGAAGCAAAAACAAAGGTACAACATATACCGATTCAAACAACAAAAGAACAGGATGAAAATTTTTTTGCAAGAGCAATGAATGTTAAAATCGGCATCATTCCGCTGCCCGTATATTTGCTGCTCTTCGCTTTGATTGTGACGTTTGTCTATATGCACGATCTGAAAAGCGACATTTTAACAGCCATTGCGGTTACGGGCTTTTTCGGATTCACCTTCGCCCAAATCGGAAAGTCGCTGCCGCTTCTTCGTTCTGTCGGCGGTGCCGCTATACTTGCGACGTTTATTCCTTCAGCTATCGTCTATTACCATCTCATTCCCGATGACATTATCAAATCAACAACTGAATTTACAGAAAACTCAAACTTTCTTTATTTGTTCATCTCTGCCATTGTAGTCGGAAGCATTTTAGGAATGAAAAGAGAAACGCTGGTCAGGGCGTTCATTAAAATTTTTATTCCTCTGATTGCAGGGACCATTGCTGCAGCGGCAGTCGGTCTGGCGGTCGGTACAATGCTCGGCCTCGGATTTCAGCATACGCTGCTGTACATTGTAATTCCGATCATGGCCGGAGGGGTTGGCGAGGGAGCTATTCCGCTGTCCATCGGCTATTCGGAAATCATGCACATGTCACAAGGGGAAGCTTTTGCACTTGTCATTCCTTCCATAATGTTCGGAAGCTTAAGCGCCGTCATTTTGTCCGGAATTTTAAATGTAATCGGGAAGAAAAAGCCTGAATTGACAGGCAACGGAAAAGTTGACCGTTTTGATAGCGGGGACGCACAGCCGCTCGAAAGCCGCGACAAAGACAAAGAAAGCGTTTTTAATCTTTCCCACTTTGCGTCAGGAGGCATTCTCGCCGTCTCATTATATTTGGTCGGTATGCTTTCACATGACTTGTTCGGATTTCCAGCACCCGTCATGATGCTTCTGCTGGCTGTTGCCGTGAAACTGTTTCGTCTGGCTCCGGCGAATTTGGAAAACGGCGCCTACGGCGTGTCGCGCTTCTTTTCAACTGCTGTGACATATCCGCTGCTTTTTGCCATTGGCGTCTCCATGACACCGTGGGACAAGCTGATCGCAGCTTTTAATATCGCCAATATTATTACGATCGTATCCGTCGTGGTCACGATGATAGCCGTCGGCTTTTTTGCAGGGAAGTGGCTGAATATGTACCCGATCGAAACCGCGATCATCAATGCTTGCCATTCCGGCCAGGGAGGCACCGGCGACATCGCAATTCTCAGCGCCGCAGAGCGCCTCGAGCTTATGCCGTTTGCCCAGGTGTCCACAAGAATCGGCGGAGCGATAACCGTTACGCTGACGCTGCTGCTGCTAGCCCAGTTTTATTGATGAATGAAAAAGCCTGCAGAGCGAGCTGCAGGCTTTCTTATTGTGGCTACCGTACTTTTTTCGGAACATAGTCGGGAAAGTCTGTCACAATCCCGTCCACGCCGGCCTTTAATAGCGGAGGCACTTCATCGCGGGAGCGGACGGTCCAAGGCGTAATCTTCATGCCGAGCGCATGAATTCTCGGCACAAGCGTAGGATCAGCGGCCACATTTTTCAAGTTGGCGTTCACGTATTTGGCATAGCCGGAAAATTCCTTAAGCTTTGCATCTGTTAAGTCCGCCGCTTTTGACGTCAAGACACCTGTCGGCATCGATGGAAGCAGCTGATGAATTTTATAGACAGAGTTAAAATCAAACGATTGTACAATGATTTTTCCGTTTTTAGGCTTATCCATTCTCCGCTCTTTCAATGCTGCTGACACTTTTCCTTCGATTCCCGGATAGCGTGCAGGCTCTTTCAATTCGATCAGCATTCCGATCTTCCCTTTATACCGGTCAAGCACTTCTTCAAATGTCGGAATGCGCTCTCCTGCGAACTGCGGACCGAAGAAGCTGCCGGCATCAAGCTTGCGCAGCTCGGCAAGCGTCAAATCCTTTACGGCAACCGGCAGCACTAAGTCAATATCTGTCGTACGGTTTACGGTCGTATCGTGAATGATGACAAGCTCCCCGTCTTTGGACATTTGAACATCCAGCTCGATATAATCTGCTTTCATCTGAAGCGCTTTATCAAAAGCAGCCATCGTGTTTTCCGGCGCATATCCCGAAGCGCCTCTGTGTGCAATGACATCCACTTTTTTAGGCTTCACCGCCGGCTCTTGTGCACCCGCATTCGGTGCAAACAGCGCTGACCCGATGGAAACCCCGATCAATGAAGATAACATCAATTTTTTGAATAAAGCTGACACATCATCCACTCCCCTTTTGCTCTTCTCTTGCCAAAGTATAGGTTCGCACTGTTAAGATTATGTTTCAGCAGTCTTTAATTTTCATAAATTTCCTGATAAACAAAAAAAGATCCCTTGGCAGAGATCTTTTTTTGGATATATCAGCGCTCACAGGCAATTTTGTCTTTATCGCGGTCCAGCTTCTTATTGGCATCATAAAGCGCTTTTGAAACATACGGCTTGTACTTCGTTTTTCCGCCTTTGTTTTTCACCGATTTCGTACGGGCGACGCCGCCTTTATAGTCTTTGTTTAAAGCTTTGCAGTTTTTGTACGTCTTTACCTTCGTTTTTGCTTCTGCCACATCGCCGGCGCCCCAGGAAAAACCGATGATCAGACCGGCAGACAAAAGACCCGCTGCTATTTTTTTCATCCCATTTGACCCCTTTCGTCTATTTGTTATGTATCTTTTACCATGATAAAATATTTTTCTTATTCGATCAAGAAAAATATGGAATTTTATTGAATGAAAAGTATGAATCGAAAAAGCGTCTCTTCGCACAAAAACCGGCCGTTATGCGCCGGTTTCATCCACATATTGATGTTCGCAAGTCTTTTTCAAAACAGCGTTAATCTCATACGCTAATTCCTTCGGATGGATGCACAGCATGTCTTCCAAAGGGCTGTCCCAGTTCCCGTTCTTTATCAATTTCAGCGCATAATGGCCTGCCGGACTGCACTCGGGATACCACTCTACATCGAGCAGAAGGCGTTCTTCATCATGCCGCAGCTTCAAAAGGTCCCGTTTGAAGTCAAACAGCCAAGCCTTGCTGTCAGGCGCTAGTTCATCGGGGTTTGTATCAGTTAAAGAGTGATGCGCAACTGTCCAGCCGGCCGGGATTCTAAGCCTTAGCAAATTGCGGGCGCCATCAGAGGCACGCATCAAGTCTTCCAACCGTTCGATCAGCTGTTCATACGGCGCGTCAGAATCTTCGCTGACCTTCGATTGATCAGCATTTTGCATCCTGATGACGTACTTCAGTTCTCCAGCATATTCAACTTGTACCATTTTACCGCAGCTTTCATTCTCCAAGATCAATAGCGTATGGCGGGGGTCGCGAATCGGCTTTTGATACAAATGATTTTCCTTCACCTTCCAGCCGGCCAGCACCATCAAAGGATGCAATTTAAAGAAATACTGAGATTTGGTCAACGCTCTCACATCCTCTTTCATTGTTCTGTCTTCTTTCCTATCAATCTATGTGCCGGACAGGCTTCTTAGAACAACGGCGGAGCGGCCCCACAAAAAAACCGCCTGACGCTTGTTAAAGCAGTCAGGCGGTTTTTTGTCTTTTATTCTCCGGTTTTTTCTTTTCCGTAATGATATTTTGATGGATCAACAGGCTTGAAGTCTGAAATCTCGTGGAATCTCAACAGATCTTTATAGAGTACTTGGTCGGACAGATCCAGCTGTTCGGACACCTGCGATTTCAGGTTTTCCGTCTCTTGGTTGCCCTTGATCTCTTTTCCTGTCTTTGTATCATATACGGTCGTATCAATCATCGTGTACTTCGGCGTTACATAGTTTCCATTTCTGAAAGCCACGGTTTGGTCGTGGTCTTTAGAAAAGAGGTCTGTACCAAAGTTGATGTATTTTTTGCTGTCAATACCTTGCAGGTGAAGAAGTGTCGGCATGACATCCATTTCACCGCCATACGTATGGTTGACTCCGCCTTTTTTGCCCGGAATGCGGATCATAAGCGGTACGCGCTGATTCATCGCGTTTTGATACGGTGTAATCTCTTTACCTAATACTTCTTTCATCGCACGGTTGTGATTCTCTGAGATTCCGTTGTGGTCACCATAGATCACTATAACAGAATCATCAAATAATCCCGCTTTTTTCAGCTCTTTAAAGAAATCTTCAAGCGCTTCGTCAAGATAGCGCGCCGTCTGGAAGTAACCGTCTACCGTTTTGTCTCCCGTTGTTCCCTTTTCAAGGGTGGCATCCTCTTCATCCAAAATGAACGGATAGTGGTTTGTCAACGAGATTAAATGCGCATAGAACGGCTGCTTGAGCGATTTCAGCTTCGGAATTGATTCTTCAAAGAACGGCTTGTCTTTCAAGCCAAGGTTGACGAGATTATCCTCTGACATATCATATGTGCTGGCGTCAAAGAATTTGTCATAGCCAATTTGTTTATACACCTGGTCGCGGTTCCAGAATGACTTGTAGTCCCCGTGCAGCACGGCGCTTGTGTAGCCTTCTTTTTGGTTCAGAATCGCCGGCAGGGACTGGTACGTATTTTGCCCTTTTGTTACAAACGCACTGCCTTCAGGAAGTCCGTAAAGGCTGTTGTCCATCATCAATTCGGCATCCGCTGTTTTACCTTGGCCGGTCTGATGGAAAAAGTTATCGAAATACATCATGTCATCCTGGCCGTGCGCCAGCTTGTTCAAGAACGGCGTGACTTCTTTTCCGTTCAGCTTATAATCGATCAAAAACGTCTGGAAGCTTTCCAAATGAATCTTGATGATGTTCTTACCTTTTGCTGCGCCGAAATACTCGTCATTCGGTTTCGCATAATGCGAATTTGTATAGTTGATGACGCTCGTCAGGTCGTCGCTGCTCGCGTATGCCTTTTGGCTCGCGTTTTGAGCGGCCTGAACACCATCATAGATCATGTAATTGTAAGGCCCCAAATACTTGACGATGTAATTTCGGTCAAATGTTCTTGTCAAAAGCTCCGGACGGTCTGTCTCGGCAACTGCAAGGTTGATGAAAAACAGAGCCACTCCGCCGAGAACAACGGCAGCAGCCCATCTTTTTTTCAGTTGTGACGCCTTCAGTTCAGGCAGCTTCACACATAGAGCAATCAAAATGATCAAATCTGCGAAATAGACGATGTCATGAAATGCCATGATGTCAAAAACGCCGTCAGACATATTGCCGAGGTTTCCGGCTTGTTTTAAGTTTGCAAACGTCAAAAAGTCATCAAAGAAACGGTAAAACAGGACATTTGCATATAAAGCAAACGTCATCACAGCATCAATGATGATGATCCATATCGCCGACCGGCGGCCTTTTGCAAACAAAGCCAAACCGAGTGCAGCAATCGTGAAGCTCAATGGGTTGATGAACAGCAGCATGTGCTGCGTAGACCCTTTCACACCTAAATTAAACTCTAAAAAGTAGGAAGCATAGGTTTTAGCCCATACAAAAACAACAGCTAATACAAAAAAGCTTAGCTTATGAGAGAATATTTTTTTCATGATAACCTCTACCTTTTTAAACTTTTTTCAGACCGCTTTCTGTTTCAGTCAATGAAGCGTGAGGAAACGATAATATATCATTCTACTAAAAGTCTCGGCGGTTTTACAAGCACGTCCTGGTGAAATCCCCCGGCTTCCCTCACTCAAACAGTCTACGCCTGCGAAAAAAATTTTCCGCATGTAAGACAACGGCCTTTAATTAAGACGAATGAATTTCCCCAAAGGTTTCAGTTATTTTCTTTCATCTAGAAAATTGCAGTTTCCCGGACGATTAAATATCTTTATGAAATTCATTTAAATAAGCCTTTCTTTGCGCTTCTGTAAACTGACCGATCCATTCCGCACGCGCTTCCTCCGTCATATACGGCAGGATGTACAGCTCGACCGCTTTATAAAATTCCGGCTCAGGCAGAATGTTGTACGTCGGAATCCGCACCCTGCCGTTCCCCCGTGTCTCTATCAGTATATCCATCAAGAAAATGCCTTTCGGGCTGTAGCGGTGCTCCGCCATTTTAAGGCTTTTGATGTCCTTGAACAACACAGATTTCTTCCCTGAGAATATCCGCCCGTCTTCTCCCTCGATAATGGTGAAGATGATGTTTCCTTTTTTCGTGAAGGCCGGAAAAACCATTAGAAAGGTCATCAAACCGTAGATGATCCCGAAAGTTCCAACGCCCACGTACAGCAAGGAATATTTTGATTCGAGTTTTATTGCTTCATAAAAGAGCCATGCTCCAATCAATCCGAAACCTGCAGTCCCTGCAAAAACCCATACTCTAAAGGACATTCTGCTTTTCACATCAAATGTCTGCTTTTTTTCCTGTTCCAAAAATAATTAGGCCCTCCTCTACTTCAGCAAGCGGATTCCGCTACAAATAATATTCATGCCAAGACCTACCTTACCACAGAAACCAGTTCCTGCATAAAACTTCATGTATTTGTCTGTCCCTAATCAGAATGAATACAGAAAAGGCTCCCGGCCATCTGCCGGCAGCCTTCCCCTATTTTGAAATATCAACAAATCCCTCGCCGAATACATCCCTGACATCGTGGATGATGACAAATGCTTTTTTATCTGTGCTTCTAATAATTTTCTTCAGCATGGACAGCTCTTGTTTATTAATGACAATGTATAAAATTTCTTTGGAGTCGCCCGTATAGTGCCCGCGTCCCGATAATATCGTGACGCCGCGGTCCATCAGGGTATTGACCTGCGCCGCGATCTCGTTTTTATGCTCGGAAATAATCGTGATCGCCTTTTTCGTGTTGAGCCCTTCGATAATGAAGTCCATGACCTTCGTGGCGATGTACAGCATGACAATCGTAAACATCAGCTTTTCAGCTCCAATGATAAAGTAGGAACTGAAGACGACAACTAAATCGATCATCAGCAAGGCATAGCTGATGTTCCAGTCAAAATATTTATTGGCGATTCTCGCGAGAATCGCAGACCCGGCGGTGGTTCCGCCGACACGGATGATCATGCCGATTCCGACGCCGGCAAATACCCCGGCAAAGATGGTGCTGATGATCACTTCATCGGCCGGCACCGTCCAATCTTCGGTGACGTGCAGAAAGAACGAATTGGCCGCCACCGCAATAATAGTGTAAATCGTCGTCTTTTTATCCAAAAAGCGATAGCCGATAATCAGAAGAATGCCGTTCAGTACAAAGTTTGTGATGCCCGGAGACCATTCAAAAACGTAGTATAAAATCAGCGTGATCCCCGTGACGCCGCCTTCTCCCAAGTCATTCGGGATGGCGAACAGATTCACGGCTAACGCAAAGAAAAATGCGCCTATAATGATCAATATTATGTCCATTGCTTTCTTTTTCATAAATACATCCCCTTTCTTTATCCTTAATCGATTTCCTGTAAAAAGTAAAAAAGCCTAGGAGAGAAGCTCTTTGATTAAGAGCAAAAACTCCTGGGCTTTTATCCCACCGTGTCATAACGATACTTCGCTATGTGTTTTCTCTCGGACCAGACCAGCGCGGGAGGGCACTGCGGAACCCTAGAAAACCACCTTTTCTCTGCTATCAATTTGTCATCTTCAAGCATTATAAGTGAAATTCTGGGGTCTATCAACCCCTATATCAGCCTGAAAGATTTGTTTTTTTGTAAAATAGCTTCCATCTGTCAGCGATAAAACCATTCTATAATAATAGATATACGTGTTTTGCCTGGGAGGCGCTCTTATGAACAAACAAAAACGGCAATGGCTCATCAAGCAGACCATTCTCGAACATCCGGTAGAAAATCAGGAACAGCTGGCATCCCTGCTGGAAAAACGCGGCATCACCGTTTCGCAGTCTACCATTTCCCGCGATATTAAAGAAATGTATCTTGTGAAACAGCCCGGTGAAAACGGAAAACTTGTCTACACGACAAATGCTTCTTTATCCATCAATCCTTCCAAAATATTAAAAGATAAAATCTCTGACGTTGTCCTGCATGTGCATCGAACGGACAACTTGATCATTATTAAAACAATGCCCGGCAACGCCCATGCCATCGGCGTTCTTCTTGATAAGCTCGGAAGCCCGGAAATGCTGGGCTGTATATGCGGGAACGATACATGCCTTGTGATTTCCCAGTCACCTGAGGCAGCCCAATCATTTTATGACCATTTATGCTGATCCGGCCGTCCGGATCAGCTTTTTTTGCCCTTCAAAAAAATTTTTTTCGAGAAATCCCCGTTAAAAATATACACGTTTTATACGTTCTATTCTCCGCTCCGACAGGAACTTATTTTCCATTTATCATAATTATTCATTTTTGTTTTTGCTTCATCAAAAAACATGTGAAATATATCACGTTTTTGTTGTTATCGCTTTCACATCGCGCTTCTCCTTCCTGTTTTAAGCTGTACATGTAACAAAAAGAGCTTAGGAGGCGGGATGATCATGACAACACCGATACACGTTTACTCAGAAATCGGCCCTTTAAAAACCGTTATGCTGAAGCGGCCCGGTCGGGAACTGGAAAACCTCACACCCGAATATCTGGAAAGGCTTCTCTTTGACGATATTCCCTTTTTGCCAGCGGTGCAAAAAGAGCATGACCAATTTGCAGAAACATTAAAGCAACAGGGGGCTGAAGTTCTTTATTTAGAAAAGCTGACGGCCGAAGCTTTGGATGACGCATTAGTCCGCGAGCAGTTTATCGATGAGCTTTTAACGGAAAGCAAAGCGGATATCAACGGCGCATACGACAGGCTGAAAGAGTTTTTGCTTACCTTTGACGCCGATTCAATGGTTGAACAGGTGATGAGCGGCATTCGAAAAAATGAGCTTGAACGCGAAAAAAAATCGCATCTTCATGAGCTGATGGAAGACCATTATCCATTTTATCTCGATCCGATGCCGAACCTTTATTTCACAAGAGATCCGGCGGCCGCCATCGGCAGCGGACTGACCATCAACAAAATGAAGGAGCCTGCCCGCCGAAGGGAATCGCTGTTTATGCGCTACATTATCAATCACCACCCGCGTTTTAAAGGACACGAGATTCCGGTTTGGCTCGACCGTGATTTCAAATTCAATATCGAAGGCGGAGATGAGCTTGTCTTAAATGAAGAAACCGTTGCGATCGGGGTATCGGAACGGACAACGGCTCAGGCGATCGAGCGTCTTGTCCGGAACTTGTTTCAGCGGCAGAGCCGGATTCGCCGTGTACTGGCCGTCGAAATACCAAAGAGCAGAGCCTTTATGCATTTAGATACCGTCTTCACGATGGTTGACCGAGATCAATTCACGATCCATCCCGCCATCCAGGGGCCTGAAGGAGACATGCGGATCTTCGTTCTTGAAAGAGGAAAAACGGCAGACGAGATTCATACAACTGAAGAACACAATTTGCCGGAAGTGCTGAAGAGAACGCTCGGCCTTTCAGATGTCAACTTGATCTTCTGCGGCGGCGGAGACGAAATTGCTTCAGCCAGGGAGCAATGGAATGACGGCTCCAATACACTCGCGATCGCTCCGGGGGTTGTCGTCACCTATGACCGGAATTACATTTCTAACGAATGTTTGAGAGAACAGGGCATTAAGGTAATCGAAATCCCGAGCGGGGAGCTTTCAAGAGGACGCGGCGGCCCGCGCTGCATGAGCATGCCGCTCTACCGAGAAGATGTGAAATAACCAACCTAAAGAAAAAGGAGAGAGATCCATGAACCAAACGATTAATTTAAAAGGCAGAAGCTACTTAGCTGAAAAAGATTTTTCAGAAGAAGAAATCCTCTATTTGCTCGATCTGGCCCAGAAACTAAAAGAAAAAAAAGCACAAGGCATCAGGCATCGCTATTTGGAAGGCAAAAACATCGCTTTGCTGTTTGAAAAGCCTTCTACAAGAACGCGCTGCGCTTTTACGACAGCCTGTATCGACCTCGGTGCGCATCCCGAATATTTGGGCAAAGACGACATTCAGCTCGGCAAAAAAGAGTCGATCGAAGACACGGCCAAAGTTCTCGGCCGCATGTTCGACGGAATTGAATTCCGCGGATTTGAACACGAAAAAGTGATCTCACTGGCAGAGCATTCCGGTGTGCCGGTATGGAACGGGCTGACCGATTTATGGCATCCGACGCAGATGCTTGCGGACTTTATGACTGTGAAAGAACATACGGGACGCGTAAAAGGCGTCAAGCTCACCTATATCGGCGACGGCCGGAACAATGTCGCCAACAGCCTGCTCATCGGCGGCGCAAAAGTCGGCATGGACGTAAGAATCTGTTCGCCTCAAGAGCTTTTCCCTGATCAGGACATCGTTAAAATGGCGGAAGCGTTCGCTGAAGAATCCGGCGGAAAAATCACCGTTACAAGCAATACAGATAAAGCCGTGTCCGGAGCCGACGTTCTGTATACGGACGTCTGGGTATCCATGGGGGAAGAAGACAAGTTTGCAGAAAGAATCAAACTGCTCAAGCCTTATCAAGTGAATATGGATCTCGTCAAGAAAACAGGCAACGACAACGTCATCTTCCTGCACTGTCTGCCTGCCTTCCACGACCTTCATACAACCTACGGACAAAATGTTTACGAACAGCACGGCCTTAAAGAAATGGAAGTGACGGACGAAGTGTTCCGCAGCAAACACTCTAAAGTGTTCGATGAAGCTGAAAACCGCATGCACACGATTAAAGCTGTCATGGCAGCGACGCTCGGCGATCTTGACTGACAGGAAAAGGGACTCATTCCCTTTTCCATTCTAAACCGAATGAGGTGACAAAAATGGCGGAAGAAAAAAAACTTGGGCTGTTTGCGCTCATCGCGCTTGTCATCGGATCGATGATCGGCGGGGGCGCCTTCAACCTTGCAAGCGACATGGCTTCAGGGGCGGGGGCGGGAGCCATTTTAATCGGCTGGATCATCACCGGAGTCGGCATGATTGCCCTGGCATTCTCTTTCCAAAACTTGACGACGAAAAGGCCTGATTTAGACGGCGGTATTTTCACTTATGCCCGGGAAGGATTCGGCCATTTCATGGGCTTTAACAGCGGCTGGGGGTACTGGTTCGCAGCCCTTCTCGGCAATGTCGCATATGGAACGCTGCTGTTCAGCGCAATCGGATATTTCATCCCTGCGTTTGGAGACGGACAAAACATCGCATCAATTATCGGTGCAAGCGTGATCCTCTGGTGCGTGCACTTTTTGATCCTCCGCGGTGTTCAGTCCGCTGCCATGATCAACTTAATTACGACCATTTCAAAACTTGTACCGATTTTCGCTTTCATTATCGCCATTATCTTTGTGTTTCATCTTGATTTATTTACGAACGATTTCTGGGGAAAAGGGCTGTCGCTCGGTTCCATCGGAACACAGGTCAAGAGCACGATGCTGGTGACCGTCTGGGTGTTTACCGGAATTGAAGGGGCCGTCTTATTTTCAAGCCGGGCCAAGAAATCAAGCGATGTTGGCAAAGCGACTGTCATCGGCTTGATCAGCGTACTCGTGATTTACGTCATGATTACGATGCTGTCGCTCGGCGTCATGAATCAGCAAAACTTGGCCGAGCTTCCGAATCCTTCAATGGCCGCGATCATGGAGCATATCGTCGGCAAATGGGGAACCGTGCTCATCAACCTGGGATTGATCATTTCCGTATTGGGCGCCTGGCTGGCCTGGACATTATTCGCGGGCGAACTCCCGCTGATCGCGGCACGCGAAGGGGTCTTCCCGAAATGGTTCGGCAAAGAAAATAAAAACGGTGCGCCGACAAATGCGCTGACTTTGACAAACGCCATTATCCAGCTGTTTTTGCTGACGTTTCTCATTTCAGATGCGGCCTACCAGTTTGCATTTTCCTTGGCTTCCTCGGCCATCTTGATCCCGTATCTGTTTTCCGGGCTTTATCAGCTTAAATACAGCTGGCTGCACAAAGAGCCTAACCGGGGCAAAAATCTCATCATCGGCATCATCGCAAGCATATACGGCGTCTGGCTCGTATATGCCGCGGGACTTGATTACCTGCTTTTGACCATGATTTTATACGCTCCCGGCATTCTCGTATTCCGGGCTGTGCGCAAAGGAAAAGAAGGCCCAGTCTTCAATAAAGCCGAGCTTTTGATTGCCGCCCTGATTCTTGTATTGGCCGTGATCGCCGTGATCAGACTGGCTTCGGGAAGCATTTCAATTTAACAAAACAGAGGTGATTATTAAATGAAAAAAAGAAAAATTGTCGTCGCACTTGGCGGTAATGCCATTCAAACCGGAGATGCCAGCGCAGAAGCGCAAAAGCGCGCGCTTGAAGAAACGGCCATGTATTTGGCGGATATGATCGACAGCGGCGCTGAATTAATCATCACGCACGGAAACGGCCCGCAGGTCGGAAACCTGATGATCCAGCAAAAGGAGGCGGATTCTCCGAAAACGCCGGCCATGCCGCTTGAAACCTGTGTTTCGATGACCCAGGGAATGATCGGCTATTGGCTGCAAAATGCCCTTGACCGGGCGCTTCACGCAAAAGGGAAAGGCGGACATGCGGCAACCGTCATCACCCGCGTCGCCGTTCGAAGCGATGATGAAGCGTTCCGCAACCCGACAAAGCCGATCGGTCCATTTTACAGCGAAGAAGAATCGAAAGAACTGATGAACAGCCGAAACGGCGGCCTCGTTTTTAAAGAAGATGCCGGAAGAGGCTGGCGCCGCGTCGTACCGTCTCCGGCCCCGGTATCGATTCTTGAACACGATGTTATCAATGATCTTGTCGAACACGGACATATCGTCATTGCAGCCGGCGGCGGAGGCGTTCCCGTCATCGAAAACGGCGATGCCGTCTCCGGTATTGACGCCGTCATCGACAAAGACTTTGCAGCCTGCAAACTGGCGGAGCTTGTGCAGGCTGACGAACTGGTCATTCTAACAGGTGTCGACTATGTTGCCGTCGATTATTTAAAGCCGACAGAACGTGCGCTGAAACGCGTCACCACCGAAGAACTGAAAGGTTATATAAAAGAAAAGCAATTTGCAGAAGGAAGCATGCTGCCAAAAGTCAAAGCAGCCATTCAGTTTGCTGAAGCTAAAAAAGGCAACAAAACGGTCATCACATCCCTGAAATTAGCCAAAGACGCTCTCCAAGGAAATGCCGGCACGATTGTCGTCCAAGCCTAAATGCAAAAGGAAGGGCTCAGGGAGGGTTCTTCCTTTTGCCAATCGTCAAAAACAAGTAAAATTTAAAGTATATAGCCGCAACATAAGAAAATCGATAAGGGTGGTCCATATGAAGAACAAAGACATCGTACATCAGCTGAAAAAGTTTCCTCTTCTCGCTTCCCTGAATAAAAGAGATCTGGAAGATATGAAACAGTTTATCTATTGGCGCTCTTACCATAAAGGCCAGATATTATTTATGGAAGACGACCCCCGGGAACGAATGTACCTTCTTCTCGACGGCTTTATCAAACTCGAAAAATCAAACGAAGCCGGATCCATGTTTTATACCGACTATGTACGTCCTCATACCCTCTTTCCATTTGGAGGCTTGTTTCGGGATGAGCATTATCACTATGCCGCCGAAGCCTTAACAGATATTGAACTCTACTATATACCCATGAACATCTTCGAAGATCTCGTCCGGGACAACAAAAACCTGCTTTACGATATTCTCAATCATTTATCAGACATCCTTGCCCTTCACGAGGAAAGGCTGAAGCGCATCACACTCTCCCATGCCCACGACAGGGTTACACAAGCCATTTATTATTTAACCGAAAGCCTCGGTCAAAAAGAAAGCAACTCAACCGTCATCAACTGTCCGATCACCGCTGCCGAAATCGCCAAAATCTCGGGGACATCCCGCGAAACCGTCAGCGCCGTCCTGAAAAAGCTCCGCTGCGAAGGCGTTATCAGTCAAATGAACAAGCAGATCATGATCAATCGGCCGGAATATTTTATGTAGGCATATATGAGAAATCATCCCGGCGACAAGCGGGATGATTCCCCGCCGTTTTTATTTATACCGGAATTCCTCTGTTTCAAACCGTCTGTTTTTGATGATATCCCGATAAAAGCAAGCCGATTTTTTCAGCGCCCTGCTGCGGTTGTTCTCCAATCGAATCTCGACAAGGCCGTAGCGGTTTTTAAAGGCGTTCATCGGAGAGACGTTGTCCGTGAATGCCCAAAGCATATATCCTTTGCAGTTTGCGCCGTCGGCGATCCCTTTCATCGCCTCTCGCAAATGGGCTGAAATAAAATCGATTCTGTAGTCGTCCTGAATGACCCCCTCTTCATTTTTAAAACGCTCTTCATGTTCGACGCCCATGCCGTTTTCAGCAATCAGCCATTCGATATTTCCATACTCATATTTAAGTCTCATAGCCATATCGTACACAATGCGCGGGCAGATCTCCCAGCCTCTGAACGGATTCATCTTTCTGCCTGGCAGCTCAAAGGGCTCATAGTAATAAGCAGGATGAAAAGGCGTCGATTCATTCCATTGCCTTGAAGGCGCTTGAACTCTCTTCGGATAATACAGGTTCACACCGACAAAATCGACCGTATTCCGCTTGATGACGGAAAGCTCTTCTTCATCATGGTCAAAAAGGATGTCGTGTTTGGCCATGAGCTCCATCAATTCATCGGGATAGACGCCTTTTATGCTCGGATCTAAAAAAACCCTGTTAAAAAACAAATCATAAACTTGGGCCGCTTTCTGATCATGGGGCGCGCTTGACCTCGCATACGCGACCTCAGGATTTAAGATGACGCCGATTTTTGCGCCTTCTCTAAAACTGGGCTTCCTTTTCCGGAAAATTGCCACGGCCTTTGCTGTCGCCAGTGCTTTATGGTAGTTCCACTGCATCCATTTTTTCGTGTTCTGCTCGTACGGATAGCGAAGTGCGTCAAGGTAGATCCGTGTTTGCGGCACGATCGGTTCATTAAAGGTAAACCAGTATTTCACCCTGTCCCCATACCGTTCAAACGCTTTTTCTGCATAAGCCGCAAATAAGCCAACCACGTGTTTTGATCCCCATCCGCCATACTGTTCCAGCAGGACAGCCGGGATTTCGTAGTGCTCAAGACAAAGCATCGGTTCTACTCCGCATCTCTTCAGCTCATCGATGACGTCATCAATGTAGCCTGCATACACCTCGTCAACTTCGGCGGTTTCATAATCCAAAAGAAACCGCGACCAGTTAATGGATGTCCGGTAGTGGGTTAGCCCGATGTCTTTCATATATTGAATATCTTCTTTGTAGCGGTTATAAAAATCGGTTGCCACAGCCGGTCCGTATCCGTCATGCCATACATCAGGATCATTTTTGTACCACATATCCAAATAGGAATCCTGTGTCGGGCCGCTTCCCGTCCCACCCCTCTGTCTGCCACGCCGACGCTGCTGCGCCGAGAATAAAATCGTCGGGAATCTTCCACGTTTGTCTGGCCATCTCATTCACACCTTTCTTTGCTTTACATAGACACATTTTTTTCAGAACTAATCGTAAAGGTCCGATTCAATAAAATAACAAACGGAAGATAAATAAGGACGGAGACGATGATGCATACGATTTGTGTGACGACGGCACCGAGGCTTCCTCCTGTTGACAGCCAGGCATTGATAATCGGCGGTGTCGTCCACGGCACCATGACAACGGCTTTTCCGGCAAAGCCCGCCGCTGTCGCGATGTAACCGATCGCACCCGTCACAAGCGGCGTCACAATAAATGGAATCGCCATTAACGGATTCAGCATGACGGGAACCCCAAAGATGACCGGTTCATTGATATTGAAGATGCCGGGACCAAACGAAATCTTTGTAATGCTGCGCAAATCCTCCCGTTTCCCCGCGATAAACATCGCGATCAACAGACCGATTGTGACGCCGGATCCGCCGATGCTCATGTACACATCCCAAAACGGCATCGTAATGATATTCGGAATCGATTCGCCGGCTGCGTATGCATTCATATTGACGGTAATCGAAGCGAGCAGCAAAGGCTCCCTGATCGGCTTCACCATCTGGTTTCCATGTATGCCGATCACCCAGAAAAACTGTGCGACAAACACCAGCAAGAGAATGCCGGGAAGACCTTGAATCGCGCCCTCAAGCGGCTTTTGCACGACATTGTACACGGCTTCATGAAGATATACCCCCGTCAGCCGATGAAACGCAAATCCGAAGCTGGCGATGATCGTGACGGTAATAATCGAAGGAAATAAAGTGCCGAATGATACAGAGACATTTGCCGGCACGCTGTCCGGCATTTTAATCTTGAGCCGGTCCATGCTTGACAGCTTGCTGAAGATTTCAACAGACACAATCGAAATAAACATCCCCAAAAACAGCGACTTCGGATCCGTAAATTCCTTGGCCAGCACGTTAACTACTTCCTGCATCGAACCGTTCACTTCCAACAGCACCGCCGATGGAATGACAGAGATATAGGACATGAGCGCCATCAAGCCGGGAAAAAACGATTCATGCCCATTCAGCTTCCCGAGCTCAATCCCGATCAAAAACACCGCGCCGATCGTAATAAAGTTCAGCGTCGCATAATTGATTGACGCCATAATCGGCTCAAGCGCAGACAAGAACCGAAAAGGCCTGAAAACCGCAAGTCCCGTCTCGGGGCTCATCACCATATTCTGCATCAAAACCGCAAACGCCCCGGCAATGATGACCGGCATCAGTGTGACAAACGCCGACTTAATGACCATGATATATTTGAAACTTGTAATTTTAAAAGCGACCCGCTCAAACATCTCAGTCACCTTCGCCATCCTGCTCATTTACTCTCCCCCTTTTTTTGGTGGTTTGCTTTTACTTTACAATGAAAACGCTTTCTTTTCGGTGCATATTTTTTCCTTTGGGAGAGGAAATTTTTCAGGTTGGACGGCCAGCAAAGCAGACAACCCGCCGTTTCACTGAAACAGCGGGTCATATATTTTACTGTGGCAACTGCACTTTGATCGGCTTAAACGGTGTAGAATAAAATGCGCTTAAATAACCAAATTCGACATCAAGCGAATATCGGTCAAGGCTGAAGTTTTTCGCTCCAAATTCACCATCTAACGTAAAGTCTGATCGGAATCGGAGCTTTTTAGGATCAAGCACTTTTGTAAAATTACCTTTTACGCTGTGTCCCATCGGCGCTTCGTCAATGCTTTTATAAGCAGAATCAACCAGTGACATCGTTTCTAAAAAGTTTTGCATGCTGTCAATATCAATCTTAGATTGATCGACATGTTTCAGATGATAGTCGACAGACAATTTACTTCCGTTTTGTTTCACCTGATCAACGGCAATCTGGAAGTCATGACGGTCAGCGCTCAGCGCGGCGGGCGTTTTTGTGAGAGGCAGCGTCTTTTCGGAATCGCCCATACTGCTGCTCGCCTCAATCTTGAGGTGTTTTGTTCCTTTATTCACTTTTCCAAGGATCAGCCTTTCTTCGTGACGAACCTTGTTTCCGTTCTTTGTACTGTCCGTCGTCCACTGCCCGCCACTCAAATAAGGAATTTCATTTCCTTTATCATCGGTCACTTTTATAACCGATGTACGATCGTTCGGATGTTCCTCTGAATTGGATACTTCATAGTCGATGACAGTCGATTCTTTTCCGAGAATTACCGTTTTTACGGCGAGCTTATGGCCATCAGCCGATTGTGTATTGTTTTTGGTTATGTGGAGCGTTTTATACGGCAGTTTATCAACCGGAATGTCGAACTTCCATTTCCCTCTGATTCCGTTAATATTTGTGATCGTAACCGGGAGTGTCAGTTTATCGGGAATATGTTTGTCTGGATAGCCTACTTGAATGTAGCCGGTATAGCCGTCCTCTGTTTTCTTCAAGTCTCCTTGAGAAGCGATAGCCCATTTGCGCTCGCCATTAAATAATGTGAAATGAATCATTCTCGCTCCATCATCTAAATCTTTTCTTGTATCGCTTTTCACCTTAAACGTCATACCGATGATTCCGCCGTCAAAATAAACGCTTGTAGCTGTCACGTCTATGTTGTTGCTGGACGCTTTCTCGTTCAGTTCAGTGACAAGCTGGCCCGCCACCAAGTTTTGGCCGACATAGTCATGGAATTGTTGATACGCTTTTCCAATCAGCGGGACGTCAGCCAACACGCTTTGCATCGCTGGGGAAACGAAGCCGCTACCGAGAAGGAGCACGGCGGCCGCGCTCGAAACAAAAACAGTCCTTTTCACGGCGCGCTTCGGCCGAAACGTTTTTTCCCGCTTGGCCCGCTTGATGCCTTTATCAATCGATTCGCGGATTTCTTTTGTAGGGACATCGATCTTGTTTACTTCGTTTTTGAACCGTTGTTTGTCCATGCGTCTTCTCCCCCAGTCAGTAGTTGTTTTAATTCAAGCTTCGCTCTTTTCAGATAGGTCTTAACGGTTCCTTCAGGAGCATTCATCACCTCGGCGATATCATGAATCGGCAGGTCGTGATAATAAAATAAAATGATGGCGGTTTGATATTCTTTTCGCAACTGCTGAACAGCTTCAAGCATCCCTATTCTGTCGTCCGCATGCATCTCCTGCTCCCGGCCTTCGTCCTGCAGCGGCCTGTCCATTAAAACCACTTTCTTTTTCTTGTCCAATATGGCATATGCATGATGAATGAGGATTTTCGTCAGCCATGTCAAAAAGTATTCGGGATTCCTCAACTGGGCAATCGATAAAAATGCCTTGTACGCCGTTTCCTGTACGATATCTAACGCGTCCTCCTTATTTCGCACATATATGTAAGCTGTTCTGTAAAGCTGTTCGCTGTGCTTTTGAAACAGCATTTCAAAAGCTTTGGCGTTGCCTGCGACAGCTTTCTTAACTAATCTGATTTGCTTCACTGCTGCGCCTCCTTCAAACATTAGAGAGGAGAAATGAAGAGAAAAGTTTCAGAAAGATGGTTTTTTTCACATAAAAAACCCGCTTTAGGTAATATAGCGGGTTCAAATGTTAGTTTCTGTTGGAAACTTTATGTTTAGATAATTCTTCGTATAAACTTTGCAATTGTTCTTGACGAATCATTCCGTTGATTGAAACTGTGCCATCGGGTTCTAACCGAACTTCTATTTTATTTGAAATTGATTGAAGCTGACCTTCAAGATAACGATATCTCTCAGTCAAAAAATGATATCGTTGATTAGAGGAACCTGTCCATGGCCGGCTTAAATCTATATTTTCTTTTTCGAAAGGACCATCAATGAACAAATCAGTCAATTCAAGTAACTCTAGCTGGCCCTTTCGTGGATTCGACTTTATATCTTCCAAGTATCTGCCGCTAAAGGTCAAAATAGAAAGTCCAGCAATTTTTATTTTATCCGCAAGTTCTGCAAGGGCTTCCGCTTGATCCATTGGCTCACCACCAAGAAATGTTACACCTTCAATATTGTTTTCTTTTTTTGAATCAACAATCTTTTTAAAGAGGTCGTCTACACTGATGTCTTTTCCACCCTTGTCAGACCATGTCCACGGTACTCCGCAGCCTTCGCAGCGTACCGAACATCCCTGCACCCATAAACACGCCCGTTTACCGGGTCCTTCTGCTTCAGTAAGCGGCAAAAAACGATGGATTCGTATTTTCATTAAATATCCAAAACCCTTCCTTCAGCATTCTCATCTTTTCTATCCCTTCGGTCAACTGGTTTAGAGAATGAGAGATACGGCTCTACCTTCAAAAGCACATGCGGCTTCAATCCTAACTGTTCGCCGAAATGATCAATAGATGAAAAGCCACCGATTTCTTCACGCATGGCGACCGCTTTTTTGGCGAGGATAATTCCCAACTGCGGAATCGAAGCGATGTCTTCCACACTCGCTTGATTAATGTCTATTTTCCGTTCCGATTGTTTATCGGTTTGGCTCGTTCGAGCCGCGGCGGTCTCTGGATACTCATTTTTCAGAGATTTACGCAGCTGATCTATTTCAGCGCGTTTCAACTGTTGAATGGACTCTAACCGAATTAAAAACTCCGGCCGCACTTTTAAAGCGTGAACAATTGAGACACCCCAGCCGATGATCAAAAGAACCATGGCCGCATTGAATAAAGGTGTTCCATTAGAAAGAATAGTGAATAAAAAAATAGCAAAATAGATCCATCCGGCAATTAACCATTTTTTTTGTTTTGCCCGAGCGAAAATATAGAAAAAAGAAACCCAATTTAAAAAGCCAAAAGGAGTAAATACAAATAGGACCCATATGGATTGAAACAGCTCCCATTTCACTCCCTTATTGGTATATCCATTAGCCATTACGGTGCCCCCTTATAATTTGCTGATGCCTCAAAACATCAACCTGTTCCGTCTCAAAGTATTCCGCCGTATATGATGAATCAATCGTTTCAGCCTCAAGCAGCTGTTCCAGAACTCGAATATAATCTCGGCATTTCGGTCCTTTAATCCCTTTTGTTTCCACATTAATTTGACCATCCTGCTGAATTTCAACAATAATTCGCTGACTCATGAAATGCCTCCTTATCCATTCACCTTGAACGTCAATACCACCGAATTCTCATTTGTCACCGTTTCATTTTCTAAAACCAATCCTTCATGTTCGGCCTTTTCTATAAGTTTCAAATATGTTTCCTGCTGCAATATCCGTTTGTACTCCTCTTCAATTTGATCAATAAATTCCCGCGCCTGGTTTTTATCAACTGAACGATCAAATGCAGCTTTAAAGGTGCCTTCTTCTGTCAAATGGAAAGTTACAGCTGAATCTTCCATGATTGCTTCGACGTTTGTTGTTCCAAGCTCGATCGTCTTACATCCATTTTGGTCAAGCGCTTTTTTGAGAAGGTCTTCATCCTTCATAACGGTAGGCATTGTATAAAGACGGCCTGATTCGTTTTCTGCCAAATAGGATGCAATCGCTTGGGTCGCTGCAATCGCAACTGGTAATAAAACAATTTCAATACTCATGCTTTGACACCTCTTCCTAAAACTCTACAGCTCTGCCACCCCGGCTTGTATGTAAATCGGCATCTTTATCACGCGGATTTTCGTCATCTTTCTTTAGCTGAATAGATTGGTATTCCTTCAGATCTTCCTGACGGGCAGCCGATACAGCCCGAAGACTTGCCCATTCCCGAATTGCAAGAATTTGCTCTGATTGCGTAACAGCCAAAGGAACAGTCTGCTTAATCACTTTCTCAAGATCCTCAACCGTTAAGCTTCGATTTTCAGAAAAGGCTTCAAATAATGCAGAAATTACGACTTGTTCGATTTCAGCACCAATAAATGATTCCGTCAGTTCTGCAAGCTTGTCCAAGACAGGTGGTTCTATTGAAAAATTCCCGGCAGCTTTCGGGTTTGTTAGCCTCTTTTCAAGATGGATGCGAAAGATTTCTTTTCTTTCTTTTTTCGTTGGCAGATCAACAAAAAATATCTCATCAAAACGTCCTTTCCTTAATAATTCGGGCGGAAGAGCGTCTATATTATTTGCAGTTGCTATCACAAATACAGGCTTTGATTTTTCCTGCATCCAGGTTAAGAAATTCCCAAGCACTCTCTTCGAAGTCCCCCCGTCTCCAGCTGTTCCGCTATTCCCCAATCCTTTTTCAATCTCATCGACCCACAAAATAGACGGAGAAATGGCCTCTGCCGTAGATAAAGCGTTTCTCATATTTTCTTCACTGCTTCCGACAATGCCGCTGAATATTTTTCCCATGTCCAATTTTAAAAGAGGAAGCTTCCACATAGAGCTGACAGCTTTAGCAATTAAGCTTTTTCCGCAGCCGGGAACCCCCGTTAATAGAAGCCCCTTAGGGGATGGCAGCCCATAGTCCTGAGCGGAGTCCATCCATGACTTGTTTCTTTTATTCAACCAACGTTTGATATTTTCCAATCCACCTACATCCTGGATATTTGGTTCACTTTTAATAAACTCTAATACGCCGGTTTTTTTAATGATTTGCTGCTTTTCAAAAAGAATTTGATCAACGCTATCCGAATCTAGACGCCCTTTGCTTACTAGCGCCAGTGCAAACGCATTTTCTGCTTCTTTTAAAGTTAATCCCAGTGCTGCTTTTACTAGGCGTTCTTCTTCGTCCTCAGTCAAGCTAACGATTGCCCGATTTTGCCCTTGATTCATTTCGATCATTTTCTTGAGCGTTTCTTTAATTTCTGCAAAGCTGGGCAATTGAAACTCTACAATTGTGATGTCCTTTTCCAATTCAGGAGGAAGCGTTAATGTTGGCGCCACAAGCACAACATTTTTGGAAACAAGACTCTTTTCCAATACAGAGACAAGATCTTTCATTTTACGAATCAAACGGTATTCAGGGGGGCGATTATTTGCACCCAAATAAACATAAAAATCCTTCAATATAAAGACTGCTGGCTGATCATATTTTTCAATGAACGCCAAAGCCTTTAACGGGTCTTTTGTTTCGGCTGATGGAGGCATTCCATTGCTTTCAAACCCTTTGGTTAAACTCCAAACAAATAAGGTTCTTGGTGTTTTAATCAATTCTGTATCCGAAACAATATGACTCAGTTGATCTATGACACGTTCTTCTTCCCATGTAGAAATATACAGGAACGGAAAGCGGGCCCTGAAATAATTCGCTACTTCTTTTCTAAAGTGATGATATCCTTCCATTTTTCTCCCTTTCTATTGACCTATTTTTTATTATTATACTAAATTTTTCTACAACAGGAATAAAAGATTTCAATCCTCCCATTCGCCTTCTCTAAATGATAAGATTAAAATAAAACCAACAATTGGAGATGAAGGAAACATGAAGAACAAATTGATTGAACGCCTCATTTCTTATGCGAAAGTGGATACGCAGTCAAATGAAAACAGTCAGACGACGCCTTCCACTCCCGGGCAGCTGGCGCTTGCCAATATGCTTGTCGAAGAGCTGAAAGAGAGCGGCATGAAGGACGTCACAATCGATGAAAACGGCTATGTGATGGCGACGCTTCCTTCGAATACAGAAAAAGAGGTGCCGACGATCGGTTTCTTGGCTCATGTGGATACAGCAACAGATTTTACCGGAAAGAACGTCAATCCGCAGGTTATCGAACAATACGACGGAAAGGATATTGTGCTGAATGAATCCCTCAATGTCGTCTTATCGCCCAAGGAATTCCCCGAGCTAGCAGATTATGCGGGACATACGTTGATTACAACCGACGGAACGACTTTGCTCGGCGCCGACAATAAAGCTGGGATCTCTGAAATCATGACGGCAATGGAATATTTAATTGCGCACCCCGAAATCAAACACGGGAAGATCAGAGTCGCTTTTACACCTGATGAAGAGATCGGCAGAGGGCCGCACAAGTTTGACGTCGAGGCGTTCAATGCCAAATTCGCGTATACGGTTGACGGCGGACCGCTTGGCGAACTGCAGTACGAAAGCTTCAATGCCGCAGCCGCGAAAATCACTTGTAAAGGAACGAACGTCCACCCCGGCACAGCAAAAGGAAAAATGGTCAATGCCGCCAAAATCGCGATGCAGTTCCACGCCGCATTGCCGGAAAACGAAGCTCCTGAATTTACAGAAGGTTATGAAGGCTTTTATCATCTGCTTTCAATCAAGGGCGATGTTTCTGAAACGAGCCTCTCTTATATCATTAGAGATTTTGACAGAGACCGATTTAACGAGAGAAAAGACACCGTCCAAAAAATCGCAAACAACCTTAAAGCGAAATACGGCGAAAACAGCGTCACAGTGGACATGAATGATCAATATTACAACATGAGGGAAAAGATCGAACCGGTCAAAGAGATTGTCGACATTGCCTATAAAGCGATGAAAAACCTTGATATTGAACCGGTCGTTAAACCGATCCGCGGCGGTACAGACGGCTCTCAGCTCTCATATATGGGGCTTCCTTGTCCGAACATTTTCACAGGCGGGGAAAACTTTCACGGAAAATACGAGTATATTTCCGCCGACAATATGGTAAAAGCCGCGAATGTCATCGTGGAAATTGTGAAGCTGTTTGAAGAAAGAGCTTAAACGAAAAAAGCGGAAAGCGGCTGCAAGACAAAGCAGCCGCTTTTTTTTCCAGATCAATCTTTATCTGCGCTTTGCTGAAATTAGAACATGTTGCAAGGCGGTTTCTTTTTGGAGCGGGATAAAGCCAATTAACATCTCACCGATGCAAAAAATTCTGTTCATTTGGCTTCATCACCTTTCCAAATATCTTTCAACGTCCAGTAAGTGAATTCTTCAACCCGTACGTTGCCTTTCTCAGAAAACAGCTCAATCCCCGCTCTTCCTTCCTTCGGATATATGCGGCTTGTCATTGTAGCTTCACCATGATTTGCAAATACTTCAATAGACGATCTGTCGAGAAACAGATGCAAAGTGAGCTTCTCATCCGCTTCAAGCCGTACGTTTCTCACACCGTCCCTCGCTTTGCCGGACTTTGAACAGTCGAGCGTCAGCTTTTGATCAATCAAGCTGTACTTGATGGTTGTTTCTTCCTGTTCAATTCCCCGGATCTTTAAGCCAACCGTTTCGGCACTGCAAATTGTCAAATCAAAAACGGCCACCACTTCAAGAAGCTTTTCGGCTGTCTTTATAAAATAGCTGCCGGAAATCGATTGATTGTCACACTCATGATGTTCCGATCCACGAAGTAATTTAGTCTCCTCGACGGGATTCATTAAAATTTTGTGACCATCCTTCAACGTCAATTCACGCGGCAAAGTTAATGCCCCGCACCATCCGTCTGCTTTCGTCGGCATCTCTGACTCCCACATATCCATCCAGCCAATCGCAATTCTGCGGCCTTTGTCATCCAATAAAGTTTGCACGGCATAAAAGTCGTGGCCGTGATCCAACTCTTTAAAGGAGCCATGTACAAACTTATTCGTTTCTTCATCATAGTCTCCAATCAAATAGCCTGTTTGATACAGATTTTGATATGATTCACCATCAGCCTCTATACCCTGAGGGGAAATCAGCAAAATGTGTTTGCCGTCCAGTTCAAAGAAATCCGGACATTCCCACATAAAGCCGAGATTTCCGTCGCTTTGGGCGAGAACGCCTACGTACTCCCAATCTACAAAGTTAGGCGAGCGGTATAAGATGACCCGCCCGACGGTCTCTTTTGAGGAGTTTCCGACCACCATATACCAGTTCTCACGATGCTTCCATACTTTTGGATCGCGAAAGTGACGTGCGCTGTCTTCCGGCGGTTCTGCAATAACAGGGTTTTCTTTCAGTTTTTCAAAGACGATACCGTCTTTGCTGACTGCTATATTCTGAGTTTGGTAGAAATCGTCTTTCTCTTCATCTATCATATTATGCCCAGTATAGATTAAAGCGAGGTCGCCGTTATATTCGACTGCGCTTCCTGAGAAACAGCCGCTCTCATCAAATTCGTCTCCCGGCGCTAAAGCAACCGGCAAGTGCTCCCAGTGAATAAGATCCTTGCTCTTCAAATGGCCCCAATGCATCGGCCCCCAATTCTCATCATACGGATGATGTTGATAAAAGACATGATACTCCCCTTTATATTGAATAAGTCCGTTTGGATCATTTATCCAGTTTGCCCGGGGCATCATGTGATAGCCCATTCGGTAACGGCGATTCACTTTTTTCCCGGCTTTCTTTAATGCTTCTTCTGCCTGCTGAATTCTGTTCATCTGTGACATCCTCTCTATATATGATTGCTTTGTAGATTTTGAGCAAATTCAACATCTTTCTTTGAGTCTAGCAAGGTAAAAATCGAAATAATGGTAAAACAAAGGACCATTGCTCCCATGATGAGATAAGTCTCTCGAAATCCGATGCTGTCGTATAAACCTCCTGCAAGCGGCGAAAAAATCGACGTGCCTACCTGGGATGCGAATTGAAAGCCGACAAGATAAAGTACGGATGAAAGACGATTATCAAAATTAGTTGCCAAATATTTAAACATCGCAATCAGCATAATCGGCAATTCTAAAGCATGAATGAGTTTCATCGATGAAATTCCGACCGGTCCGCTGACAAGTCCGGAACCGATAATCCGGAAAGCCATTAACAGCCCCGCTAAAATCAAGCTTTTTTTAGGACCGAGCTTATTGACGATGAAAGGCGCAAGAAACATCATGCCCGCTTCAATAAATACTTGGAATGAATTAAGGTATCCAAATATTTGGTTCCCCAAGGCCGCAGTCGGAAATAAGGAAGCGTAGTAAAGCGGGAACTGCTGGTCATAGACGCCGTACACGCATGTTACGCCGATCACGTACAGCATCAAAAACCAGAAATCTTTTAAGAGAAAAAGCCCTCCTACGTCTTTTAATCCGACCGAGTCTGCTCTTTCCTTTTCATCATCTGTCATCTCAATTTTTACGGAAACAATAATGGCCACCAATATGATTGCTGAGGCGGACGCAACCCAGAAGTTGATATTCGGATCGATATTGAACAGCTGACCTGCAAAAAATGTCGCCGCAGCCCAGCCGAGGGACCCCCACATCCTTGTTCTTCCATATTCAAATTGATATTTGCGGCTGACCTTTTCAATAAAGGTTTCAATCGCACCGATTCCGGCGAGAAAAGCAGTTCCCAAATAAATTCCCCCGACGATAGCCCCAAGAAAGACGTTGTATTGCAAAAGCGGTCCGTAGACGAAAATATAAAAGGGACCCGTAAATACGAGCAGCAAACTGATCATAAATAATATGTTTTTCTTCAGCCCGAGCTTATCGGAGATAAAACCGTACAAAGGCTGCATGCACAAAGTAAAGATAGCGTTTACAGAAAAGATAATGCCCGTTGCGGACCCGTTCAAATTGATTTCTTGCCCTAACCAAATCGCAAATAAAGAATAGCTGGAAGACCAAGTAAAAAAGAAAAAGAAAAAATAAGCGCTTAGTTTCCAATACAGAGTTTTTGAGCCCTTCATTTTCACTGCTCCCTTGACCATTATTTGAACTGCTTAACTGCATTTGCATTTGTGCCGCCATTCCGCATTCCGGGCGCCTCTCTTTACACGAAAAGACGGATGTTTAACATGTTGCATTCGCTTCCGCCAGCTTTGAATCGTCTTGGACAATCCATCCTGAAAAAACGCTTTCTTGAAATGCCGTTTTTTACATGGACGTTTCCACGCCAGCCACTTTTTCTCCTCAATCTATCGTTCCAACAAAATTTAAAAGCGCTTTCAAATGAATTTTATGTCAACCAGTTTCATATGTCAACCGGTTGACATACTTTTTTACAAAAGCGAAAAATAAGGCCTCGTGGTGATTCATGGAAAATCCTTGCACATAGCGGTTCAATTCTCTAAAATAAGTGCGTGATGAGAATTGTAAGCCATTTCGATAACACAGGGGGCAAGGGCATGAAGCCTAACATTCACGATGTTGCAAAAATAGCAGGTGTTTCACCAACCACCGTTTCACGGGTGCTGAATAACCGCGGTTATATCAGCGAAAAAACAAAAGAAAGAGTGTACAAGGCGATGGAAGAAATCAACTATTTTCCAAACGACCTTGCCCGCTCTTTATTCCGAAAACGCACAAATTTAATAGGCCTCATCATCCCGAACTCCAGCAATCCTTTCTTCGGGGAACTGGCCTTTCATATCGAAAGCATTTGCACGCTAAAAGGGTATAAACTTCTTCTTTGCAACAGTTTAAACCGCAAGGATAAAGAAGAGAAGTATTTGGAAATGCTGATACGAAATCAGGTTGACGGCGTTATCGCCGTAACGTTTAATAGGGGCATTTTAGATTATCACAAACAAAATCTTCCGATTGTCGCAATCGATCACTATTTATCCAATCATATCCCCGTAGTGGGATCAGACAACTATGCCGGCGGAAAAAAGGCGACAGAATTACTGCTCGAAAAAGGGTGCAAGCACATTGTTCATATTAATGGGCCGCTCGAGCTTGAAACACCTGCAAATCTTAGGAGAAAAGCATATGAAGATGTCATGAAAGAACACGGAAGAAAGCCTGTTACATATGAAGTTCCTTTTCATCAAAATTATCAAGAATATATCTCAAGGCTCTTTGATGAACAACCTAATGCTGACGGCATTTTTGCTAGTGACGACCTCATAGCTGCCGCAGTCTTGAATCAAGCCAAAAAACGAGGCATAGATATTCCCAACCACTTAAAAGTAATCGGTTACGATGGAACGGAAACGGTTCAGTCGCTGCTCCCTGATTTGACAACGATCCAGCAGCCTATTGAATTAATCTCGAAAAAGGCAATCGAAATCTTGCTAAAAGCGGTCGATGGTGATTTTAACGATTTGCCGCGTGAAACCTATTTGCCAGTTCAAGTTCTGGAGGGTAAAACAACTTAATATTCACATCATGTTATGGAGAGATCTCCAGCTTTTATCTCTCCTATACACTTCTTTTGCTTTCTATGACTTTTGTAAAAATAAGATAAATTTTAACTTATTTTTCTAGACAAGCCACCCTCTGTGTGATAATGTATAGTACAAGTTTTCAAAATATTCTATCATTAAGTGGGGTGCCATAATTGGAAATGAGCAAAGTTCTTCCTGAACCGCTGACTTCCCTTGTGAAAGACATGCTGACCAAAACGGATGGTTCAACAACCAAAGCGATTGAAACGCTGATCGGCGGCAAAGCCGAAATCGAAGTTTTTCAGCAAAATAATATTGATTATGACAAGCTTTCACCTGAGGAAGCAAGGCTGTTTCAACGCGATGATGACATCTTGTTTAGAACCTCGTCTTTGAAAACAGGCGATGATTATTTATCTTATAATTATGTCTATGTCAAAACAAACTTACTGCCGCCCGCCATCAAACAAGATTTGCAGGAAGAAAGGCTTCCCATCGGGAAAATCATTGCAGAACTGGAGTCAAGGCGTGAAATTTTCAGCACGGGCGACTGCCTGGGAAAACATTTCACACAACTTGTACCTGTTTCAGCAGACCGGACATATGCTTTTAAAAAATACCAGATCATCAGCGGCCGACAGTGCATGTTCTATGTCTGCGAACTGTTTGATTTAGAAAAAATCTGCAAACTGACTGCGGGCTGAATCATGCCCGTCAGCTGCCGCTTTATGAAAGAGCTTCCAAAACCTCCTCCTTCCTTCTTCCCTCATAATAAAAACCCCTGAGAAACAGGGGCTGTTATTTATTGATACACCGTTTTCGGAACTGCAACGACCGGATTTCCGGCGGCATAAGGGGCGACATCGTATTGTTGGAAGACGATCGCAATGCCGTCGTTAGTGTAATAGAAGGCCGTGTTTTTACCGAGGACGATGTCTTTCTTCTTCACATCCGGAAAGAAAATGTCGCTGTGTTTTTGAATATAGTTGTAAATGTATGTTTTTGTCTTATCCATTTTCGATTTTGTATTTAGGATGTCGGATAAATACACCCGTTTTTTAGAGACAAGGTCATAGTTGAAAGAGCGGACTGCCGTATTTCCGTGCGCTCCGCCGGAATAGACGTAATTGCTTGTCAGGATGCTCAGCTTTTGGCCGGTCCGGTATTTCACTTCAAAGGACGTTTGATAATCCGTTTGGTATCCGTGCTGTTGGCCGTCTTTCTTGTTTTTTACATAATCTTTGTAGGACTGCTCAATATAATGTTTAAAATCTTTGTTGATCTTGTTTTGGAGAGATTTGGGGCTTACATTTGAAACTTGCGGGTATTTCAAAGCCTTAATGTTTTTGTACGTATGGCTCGTGACCGTCGGTTTTTTTTCGTTTGCCGCGTGTGCAGAAGGAAGTGCGGCCGCACTGTACAGCGCAAAAAACAATACCCCTGTCATCAACATTCCGAACGCTTTAAACACTGTTTTTTTGTTCATAAAAACCCTCCTTAATCTGTCATTTTTTATAATACCCATTTTGAAATCAGGTACACATTATAGACCGGTGAACTCAATAAAAAGTTTCTGTTTTTGGAAATAAAAATTGAAAAAAATTCTAATTTATTCTGTTTGTTCAGCATCTTGTTGACTGTTTGAACGGCTGTCCTGACGAAAAATTCACACATTGATTCGATACGCCCTCCAGTTTAACCGCAGAAGAAGAAAATGAAAAAAACGAAGAGTTTTTTTAAACCCATTGACATTTTTATAAAAAGTATTAATATTAAAACTATTAAAAAATCGCATAAAAAGGTTTTCCTTATCAAGAGTGGTGGAGGGACTGGCCCTGTGAAACCCGGCAACCGCTGTCTATGACAGAATGGTGCTAAATCCTTAAGAGCATGTTCGTGCTCTTGAAGATAAGGAGGAGATTGAATATATCAAGCTCTTCCTTATCGGGAAGAGCTTTTTTATGTCTATAAAGAAAGAGGGATGAAGCATGACACAATCAACCGATGTACTGAAGCAAACGCCTGGAAGAAAAATCGGACCGTACAGAGCTGATCAGGTGGGCAGTCTTTTAAGGTCTGAGCCCGTAAAAAAAGCGCGCCTCCAAAAAGCGAACGGCGAAATTAGCGCTGAACAATTGCGCGAAGTCGAAAACGAAGAGATCAAGCGCATTGTCGAAAAGCAAAAAGAAATCGGTCTTAAAGCCGTGACAGACGGGGAATTCCGCAGGTCATGGTGGCATTTCGATTTTCTTGAAGGACTTGACGGCGTAGAAGGATATACAGCGGACAAGGGCATTCAATTTCATAATGTTGAAACGAAGCCGCGCGGCATCAAAGTAACAAGCAAAGTCGACTTTACAAACCATCCGATGCTGGAAGATTATAAATTTCTTCATGATATTGCGGGCACACATACGCCGAAAATGACGATTCCGAGCCCGAATATGCTGTTTTTCAGAGGAAAGCTTGGAGAAAGCCCGTATGAGGATCTTGATGAATTTCATCACGATGTAGCTCAGGCTTACAAAAAAGCGATCCGCGCATTTTACGATGCCGGCTGCCGCTATTTGCAGCTGGATGACACGGCCTGGTCCGTATTTTTCTCAGACAAAGGACATGAGCAGATCAAAGCTTTCGGCCGCCAGCCTGATGAACTGCGCCAGTCTTTCGCCAACACGATTAATGAAGCAGTTGAAGGGCGCCCGGACGATTTGACGGTCACCATGCACATCTGCCGCGGCAACTTCCAGTCGACATGGGTGGCGGAAGGCGGCTACGATGCGGCTGCTGAAACGATTTTCGACGGACTCAATTTAGACGGACTTTTCCTTGAATTTGATGACGAGCGCTCCGGCGGCTTCGAACCGCTTCGCTACGTCCAACGGAAAGACTTGCAAATCGTCCTCGGTTTAATTACATCTAAATTCGGCGAGCTTGAAAACCCGGATGATATTAAGCGGCGCATTGAAGAGGCGTCCCGATATGCCGATCTGAACCAGCTGTGCTTGAGCCCGCAGTGCGGCTTTGCTTCAACGGAAGAGGGCAACCTGCTTACCGAAGAACAGCAGTGGGAAAAACTGCGCCATGTCGTCGAGATCGCTGAAGACGTATGGAAATAACACCTCATATTTGAGACATGCCTCCTGACGGCATGTCTCTTTTTTTGCCCCTCTATACAATTTAAAATTCCTTCTTGATTTGTTCATAGTTTGATCATATTTGGCTTCTATAATGCTCTTTAGTGAGGTGATCGAACAATGATTAAGAAAAGGAAAATCGATATATTCCTGGTCTTCATTCTTGTATTATCTGCAGCATTAAACTTGTACGGCATCTGGAATAGTGACACAGACAACGCCTACTATACGGCGGCCGTTGAAAGTATGACCCAAAGCTTTCATAACTTCTTTTACGCATCATTTGATCCGGCAGGCTTTGTAACAGTTGATAAACCGCCTGTCGCACTCTGGATTCAGACACTTTTTGCACTTGTATTCGGCGTGCACGGCTGGAGCGTCGTTCTCCCTGAAGCCATTGCGGAAGTGATTTCCGTAGCACTCTTGTACTTTATTGTAAAACCTACTTTTGGCAAAACGGCGGCCAGAATTTCAGCTCTTATTATGGCGTGTACGCCGATTGCCGTTGCGGTCAGCCATACAAACAACGTCGACAGCATTCTCGTCCTTTGCTTGATGATTGCAACGTGGCTGTTGTTTAAAGCAGTCCGGAAAGGAAAAATCGGCTGGCTGCTCGGCGCATTCTGTATGATCGGTGTCGGTTTTAACGTCAAAATGCTGCAAGCTTACATGGTATTACCGGCATTCCTGCTGTTTTACATGATTGGAGCCAAAACGACGATTCGCAAAAAAGTTGTGTCTCTTATCACAGCCGTGATCGTTCTGGCAGGTGTTTCCGTTTCCTGGGCGGTTGTCGTCGACAGCCAGCCCGAGAGTTCGCGCCCTTATATCGGAAGCAGCCAGACCAACTCTGTCCTTGAGCTGGCGTTTGGCTATAACGGCATCCAGCGTCTCACAGGTCAAAACGGTGCAGGCGGGGGCGGAACCTCCTCATCTGATCATGATCAAAAGAATCAGCAGCAAAGCGGCGATATTGAAAACAACTCAGACTCGGCAAATGGACAAATGGCTCCGCCGAGCGGAGGCGAAATGCCTTCGGGCGGACCGGATGGCCGGCAGGGTGATGTCCAAAGCGGCGGCGGAGGTCCCGGTGGCGGCACAGGCGGCATGTTTGGCACTGGAACCCCGGGTCCTCTCAGACTATTCCAATCTGAGCTTTCAGGACAGGCTAGCTGGCTGATCCCGTTTGTCCTCTTCGGCATCATCGGTTTGCTGATCGCGGGTCTTCGCAGACAAAGAAAATTCAATGAAACAACGACTGAAACAATTTTCTGGATGATGTGGCTTCTGCCGGTCGCTGCATTCTTCAGCATCGCAGGATTCTTCCATCATTACTATCTGATTATGCTGGCAGCTCCAATCGCCGCTTTGTCAGGTGCAGGCTGGACGGCGCTCGTTCGCCTCTATCAGGAAGAAAGCGGCTGGAAAAAACGGCTGCTGCCAATCGGCATTTTGCTGACAACCGCATTTGAATTGTATATTTTGAGTCCTTATCTCAGCGAAATCGGCTTCATCTGGAGCATATTGATCGGCGCTTTCGGCATTGTCACAAGCTGTCTTCTCATCTTTCTCAAGAAAGGAAAGTCATTCAGCTACTATGTATCACTTGCAGCGCTGCTTGGCATGCTGATCGGGCCTTTCTATTGGACAACGGCGACGCTTGCTGACGGTGTAAACGGCATGATTCCACAGGCCGGACCTAAATCCGCACAATCATTTGCCGGCGGTGGCGGAGGAGGTAAGATGCAGAATAACGACGGCAGCGGACCTCCCGGATTTGGCAGCCAAGACGGCCAAACAGACAGTAATCAAAACAACAATAATGGCCCTGGCTTCGGTCCAGGTTCAAACAGCCAAAACAGCAACGATTCTTCAGCTGATACCGGTTCCGGCCAAAACAGCCAAAATCAGAATGACGAAGGCGCAAGCGGCCGTCAACAAGGCAGACCAAGCGGCGGCGGCAGCCCTGGAAGCGGCGAGTCGGTCGATGAAGAACTGTTGAGCTACCTTGAAAAGAACAACACCGGTGAAAAATATTTATTTGCAGTCTCAAGTGCAACTTCTGCTCAATCTTACATCATCAAAACGGGCAAAGCTGTGATGGCGATGGGCGGATTCTCAGGAAGCGACCCGATTTTGACGGTTGAAAAACTTGAGAAGCTCGTCAAAAACGGCGAAGTCAAGTACTTCATGATCGGCGACGGCCGAGGCCGGGACAATTCAGAAATCACCAACTGGATTAAAGAAAACGGCACAGAAATTTCAAAAAGCGAATACAGCAGCTCTTCTTCTGATGATTCACAGTCAGGCGGACCTGGCGGAAATCAAACGCTTTATAAAGTGGAGCTGGATTGATGAAAGGAAAGGTGATGAATATGCAGAAACAAGTCACATTTTCAATCGTAGTCCCTGTCTACAACGAAGCGGAAGTGCTTCAAAGCACCTATGACCGATTAAAAACCGTCATGGACTCGACAGGCGATCCCTATGAACTGATTTTTGTAAACGATGGTTCAAGCGATGACAGCATTCACACGCTGAAGTCGCTTGCTCAGTCAGACCAGGCAGTAAAATGCATCAATTTCTCAAGAAACTTCGGTCATCAGATCGCGATTACGGCCGGCACAGACTATGCTGCCGGCGAGGCGATCGTTGTGATCGACGCCGATTTGCAGGATCCTCCTGAATTGATTTTGGAAATGGCGGAAAAATGGCGCCAAGGCTTTGACGTTGTATACGCCGTCCGCACAAAGCGAGAAGGAGAAACATTTTTCAAAAAGCAAACGGCCGCCATGTTCTACCGGATTTTAAGAAAACTCACAGACGTTGATATCCCGGTGGATACAGGAGACTTCCGGCTCATGGACCGGAAGGTGGTCAATGAAATGAACAAGCTGAAAGAAAAAAACCCGTTCGTCCGCGGTCTTGTCAGCTGGCTCGGGTTCAAGCAGACAGCCGTCTATTACGAGCGCCACGAACGGCTTGCAGGGGAAACGAAGTACCCGCTGAAAAAAATGCTGAAGCTCTCGCTCGACGGCATCACTTCATTTTCCTTTCAGCCGCTGAAACTGGCAAGCTACTCAGGAATCGTGCTGTCAGCGATCGGCTTTATATACGCCTTCATCGTCGTCTGCATGAAGCTGTTTACGACAAGCACCATTACAGGATGGTCGTCGATGATCATTCTGCAATGCTTGTTCAGCGGATTTATCCTGATCATCCTCGGGGCAATCGGCGAATACATCGGCCGCATTTATGACGAAGTGAAAGACAGGCCGCTTTATATCATTGACGGAAAATACGGGTTTGAAGAACAGCGGCGGGCGCGAGCTCCCCAGCGCCATATTATGTAGAAAGATCCAAAAGGAGGGATTCCGATGAGCGTACTAGTTGTCGGGGGAGCCCGTTATATCGGTTCCCACGCCGTTTACACGTTAATTGAGAAAAAAGAAAGAGTCGTTGTTGTGGATTCCCTGGCAACAGGACACGCAGAAGCCGTTCACTCCGAAGCTGCGTTTTATAAAGGGGACATTCGCGACCGGCATTTTCTCAAGCAAGTATTTGAAAACGAGGACATTGAAGCCGTCATGCATTTCGCAGCATCTCCGATTTCCTCGAAATCCAAAAACGTGTTTACTTCCTTTAACGAAAACATCACAGGAATGGAAACACTGCTTGACGTGATGAAAGAATACGATGTCGGCCGGATCGTTTTCGCGTCAAGCGCGGCCGTCTACGGCAGTCCAGAAGACCTCCCTGTCACGGAAGAAACCGAACCTGAGCCCGTTCACGCGCACGGCAAAGTCAAATGGATGATGGAGAAAATGCTGATGGAAGCGGAAAAAGCGTACGGGCTGAAATATGTGATCCTCCGCTCCTTCAATGCGTGCGGCGCTCACCCATCCGCCATCATCGGCGAAGACCGGGGGAGCGAAACACATCTCATTTCAAATGTTCTGCGAACCGCTCTCGGACACCTTCCTTTTGTTCACATAGATCAATCTGAAGACGGAACTGGCGTCCGCGATTATGTTCATGTTCAAGATTTGGCAGAAGCACACGTGCTCGCCATCAGTCACTTGCGGAAAGGCAAGGATAGCCGAATCTACAATCTCAGCTATGGCGAAAGCTACTCCGCTGAACAAATCATCCTTGCCGCCCAATATGTCACAGGCATTCCCCTCATCGCCGCAAAGCTGACAGAAACGGACATCGATTCACAAGCAACATTTGCCGCTTCTTCCTCCAGAGCCAGAAAAGAATTAGGCTGGACCCCACAGCACAACAGCCTGATCGCGATCATCCGCGACGCCTGGAACTGGCACTCTGCGAATCCGAATGGATATGCGTCGGAGAAGGTGAAGCAAGGGTGAAAATGAACTGCACCCCTATAGTTGGATAGCGTCTAACTATGGAGGTGCGTTTTTTTCTCCATCGGCTTTGCGGTAGTTGGTGATCATCGGCAGGCCATTGAAATGTTTTTATTTGAGTTCCAAAAATTACAGAAGGCTTGTCCCAATTTTGTGGCCTACCTTTGTCAAATAAGAAAAGGACTGCATAAAAACTCTTCAGTCCCTCTATGATTCAATTCCTAAATCAACTAAATAAGCCGTTGGCTGTTGTTTGTTTTTTTGTAAATCAATAAGTACATTAACAGAACCTGCTGTACCAATTGTCTTCCCATGATAAGAAATATACAAAACTACATAATCTTTATTAAAATAATGAATATTAGCTATCCTCGCATCACCCGCGTTTAAATCCATCTCTTTTGCAATTTGTTTGAAATCAATCTTAAATTGAGCTTCATATTTTTCATTTCCTTTTAGATAATTATCCATTGTTTGTATCTGTTGGATACCATCAGGCATTACATTTGTTTCTTTTTCTTTTGCTCCGTTAATATAAACATACTTACCGTCTTTGCTCAGAATATCAGTGTTTTTGATTTTCCTAACTTTGTTTTTCTTTTCATCAAAAATGTATTTATCAAATAACTTACGATATGCTCCATCCTTCGCTACATTTGGAAATACGGATAAGTATTCCTTCAGTTTCCCAGACTCAATTGTTGAATTTAATTCCTCTTCTTTAACAATCCGGTATTTTGAAAGATCACTTTTTAAAAAAAGATAATATATTTGTCTGTCTCCAAGGTCACCATTTTTAAATTTTTCATATACGTCCACTTGTATAAGCATGCTGTCTTTGCTAACAGCTGCTAACGCCAGATGTACTTTTTTATCCTTGGCTGATGGAAACTCTATTTTTTTTTCTCCGCTTTTTGTTTTCACTTTTAGAACATTCTTTTTATCTAATGTCATTTCCGGCAGATTATATTCAAGTTTATTGTGGATAAGTTTTTCTTTAGTTAAAAATTCAGTTGTTTTCAAATCATATAATTTTGTCGCAGGATATTTATTAGCCGAAAGAAAGGGACTGTAAAAATCGTCTACTTCTTGATCTGTATATTGATAGTACCGTAGCCCCTTTTTATCACTGCGCATAATCGTATATGTACTATTTTGATAACTAAGAGTTGCGTCTGTCGCTAAATCAAGTTCATGTCTCATAAATTCTCTAAATGCTGGACTGTCTTCTTTGGGCAAGCCTTTTTTATAGATGGCTTCCTGAACATCATCTTTGCCGCAGCCGGTGGTGGCGAGCAGTAGAAACACTATTAAAAAAAATATACTTATAAACCCTTTCTTTTTCATCGACCTTCTCCTATTCTGCTTCTTTTTTGTTGACCTCTCGAATCAAGTCAACAAATTCAGAGTCTTCAATTTCATAAATATGTCCAGGATTGGTTACACCGGAACCTCTTACTTCAATTTCTGGCTTTTTATCAATGAGATCGCCTAATATGTCACCGTGTTGACTTTCGACCGAAACGATATCATCACTGTTTATTTTATGTTTTCCGCTTGCGGTATAGTAAGGGGAAAAACTTACAGTATCCTCTGTTCTGTATCCCGCCGCAGCGGTAATGTCCATCTTCTGCAGCTTTTGATACACCTCAGGATTGGCAGATTTCAAATGATTAATATCTTCAGTCATCGCCTCACAGTCCATATCAGTGTAGGCATTACTGTAATCTTTTCCATTATCATTGTTTTTGTTTTCTTCATTAAAATCTAAATAATCACTTGTATTCATAGTATCTCTTCCAGCAGCATTATCTGCAAGCCAGCGCGCTCTATTTGCCCCGGCAGCTAAGAGATTTTTATCATATGGAGTTCCGATTGTTGTGATGCTTCGCACATGGTCAGGGTAATCCATCGCAAATTGCAGCGATCTTCTTCCTCCATAGCTGTGCCCGAACATATCGATCTTTGTCTCCTCATTCATCAGCCCCATCTCATTTAACTTTTCTGCTAAATCGTCACTTGTTGCTTGCCGATGCTCATTGGGTTCATTTGTGTCATAAACAATATGGAGACGGCCGTTAGTGTCGAAGTATTCAAGACCTTTTATTTCTTCATAAGTTTCCTTTATATACATTTTTCCATATTTGTCAATATAATAGTATTCATAAACATATTCGTTTTTTTCATTTGTTGTAATACGAACGATAAGGTCGCCCTTTTTCGCAGCATCCTTTACACTTTTATAGAAACCATTCCCACTATCCTCAATCCCATGCACATAAACAGAAACATTCTTATAATCCGAAAAATCGCCTTTTACATGGTTAACTGAATTATACAAGATTGAGAGGTCTGTCAAAGCTTCGCGCATCGGGGCGCGGTGGGTGCGGGCGACATTGCTGAAATCTTGTTCCACCTGATCAATGCCATTTTTTAGATTCTCGTATTGGCTAATTAAAAGAACGGCGTCACTCGAAATATTGTTGCGTTTTCTTAAGTCTTCCGGTGTGGGGTCTTCCATAGACTCAAATTTGCGCCTGGCATTCTCCTGGCACTCTTTTAAATCCTTTATCCAATCGTTGATTTCCGATTTGATATCCGCCACATTAAAATCCATTACGTTTTTTGATACAAAATTCGGAAGTTCTTTATTTTCTATCGAAACCCATATTTTATTAAAAGTATCAAGCAGACGGCTGGATTGGGCTAACCGCAGCAGCTGGTTCGCTTTTCTTTCATGGTTTTTGAGAATGTTCGTGATTTCTTTTTCTCTATTATGATAAGCCATAACTCTGTTTCCCTTCCATCATTTCACTCTTTGCAGTTGCTGTGAGATTATGTTATCGACGCGCTTTAATTCCTTAACGATGTTTTTAGCATTTGCCGAAAGTTCTTTGACTCTTTTTTTAAGCTCCGTCATGATTGAGTTGATGTGCGACTTTGCATCAGACCAGACGTCATCGAATTTTTCCCACGGAAATTCTGTTTCATACATCATTTCTCTGAGCATTGTGTCAAAATGGTGCAAAACTTCATCAAGTGTAGATAGATTTGATTCAAACTTTCCGGTTGCCTGGTGTAACGATTCACCGTTTACTTTAATTTCACTTTGAACTCTTTCAGCCGAAAACGTATGGTTTCTTTCTGATCTCGACTGCGGCTGAACATTGGCCGGCTTGTCGGATTCGTCCGTCAGTTCGACCGCTTTTGCAAAACAGCGTACACTGTCTGCAAAATATAATAAACAGCTGCTTGCTTTACTGAAAAAGTTGATGTTGTCGCTCATTTTTTTCTGCAGCGCTGCTGCGGCTTTTCCGCTGTGCCGGTCTAATTCTTCACGAAAAAACACCATGTTCTCAAATACATGGCTAAAGGCGTTTTCCAGCTGACTAATGGTTCCCGCTGCCTTGTGTGAAAGTTCTTTGTTGAAGCGAAAATGTCCCATCGTCATTGCTCCTTATTTTCTTTTTTTCCTGCTTCAGCTTCTGTTAGCAGTTCATCAAGCTGCAATTCTTTTTGATCAACATACCCGTAATGGTATACCACTTCTATGTCCTGTTTATTAAATAGAACAAGCTGCTCTTTTGGATCGGTAAATCCATTTGGATAGTCGACAGCTGCATAATCTCTGATCACGTGATTTGTTTCAGAAAACATTTGCCGCCCGATGACGAGCAGACGCCTTGAATCATTATGTAAGCCGACAACACTGCCGACAGGAAGATAGTTCTTTTTTAACAGCATAATTCATTATCCCTCTTTTTCTCTGAAATTGGACATACATACAAGTTGTAAAAACATAGGGAAATCATAGCAAAAAGGTATCATTTCATTCAACGAACTAAAGCACCGCGAAATTTTACCTATTTAAATCAGAGACTTTTGATTTAATGTTCGCTCATTACGCAAGGTTTGTCGGTGTCATTAGTATGTTACAGTGAGGCCTTAGCACTGAAACGATTCATCATACTTACGGGAACTTCCAGATAAAGTTTCACAAAAAAACCGCCATAATAGGCGGCATCATGAAGATATAAAGCGCGATCGCTTACGATTCTCCTCTAATAAAAAGAATTTTATCACTTTCAATTTTTCGTCTGTTGTTCTGTGCATCGTCACTTCAATCATTTTTCCCGCTTGAAAATCCGGCTTTCAAAGACTAAGCAACAAGCGCCCTGACCCTCTCCTAGACATGACTTCATTTGAAAAATTATTGTGAAAATATATTTTTAGCTTGAATTTTACACAATCTCGAGATAAAATACAGTCAAAATAATAGAAGCCCACTTCTTGTATATAATCAGTAATAGGGTCTGATTGTTTCTACCTGGCAACCGTAAATCGCCAGACTACAAGGAAGTTTGAATAGATTTGATCATGTAAAAAGTGTATTGCGCAAACAATATATCTATTTTTCATTTGCTCTTATTTTTCATGCTTTCTTTATCGGAACCCATGAAAAATAAGAGCTTTTTTATTTTCAAAAAACATTCGGGAGTTGGCATCATGTATTTTCTCATTAATATTTTAGGCATTTTCATTGTCATGTCTGTAATTTATTTTTGTTCCCCGCGAAAGAAAAGCGTAAAATGGAGGCCGATTCTCTCCCTTTTCATCGTTGAGCTTTTGGTGACGTGGTTTATGCTTGGGACAAAAATCGGCGGATGGGCCATCAACCTGATCGCCTCTTTCTTTTCGTGGCTGATCGCTTGTGCAAGCGACGGCATCGCTTTTGCCTTTCCGTCCGTGATGGGCAATGAAACCGTTGACTTTTTCTTCAGCGCCTTGCTGCCGATTATTTTTGTTGTGACATTTTTTGATATACTGGCTTATTTCGGAATTTTAACATGGATGATTGATAAGATCGGCTGGGTAATTTCGAAAGTCTCACGCCTTCCTAAATTAGAAAGTTTCTTTTCGATTCAAATGATGTTTCTGGGCAATACTGAAGCGCTCGCCGTCATTCGCGGGCAATTGGCTGTATTAAAGGATAACCGCCTGCTGACGTTCGGCATTATGAGCATGAGCAGCATCAGCGGATCGATTCTCGGTTCTTATTTAACGATGGTTCCTGCGACATACGTATTTACCGCCATCCCGCTAAACTGCTTAAATGCGTTGATCTTGGCCAGCATTTTAAACCCGGTGGAAGTCACTAAGGATGAAGACATTATTTACGTACCGCCAAAAGAAGAGAAAAAGGACTTTTTCTCAACGATTTCAAACAGCATGATGGTCGGAATGAATATGGTCATCGTCATTCTCGCCATGGTCATCGGATATGTCGCTTTAACCTCATGTTTGAACGGTATTTTGGGCTTGATCGTAGACGGTTTGACGATTCAAAAGATCTTTTCTTATATCTTCAGTCCGTTCGCATTCCTGCTTGGACTGGCGCCGGGCGACGCGATGTATGTTGCACAGCTGATGGGCATGAAACTCGCCACAAACGAATTCGTCGCGATGATGGATTTAAAAACGCAGCTAGACGCGATTTCACCCCATACAGCCGCCGTGGCCACAACATTTTTGACGTCGTTTGCCAACTTCAGTACGATCGGGATGATCTATGGAACGTACAATTCCTTATTTAACGGAGAAAAATCGGCGATTATCGGAAGAAATGTGTGGAAGCTCCTCGTCAGCGGAATAGCAGTGTCGCTGTTGAGCGCGGGGATTGTCGGGCTGTTTGTTTGGTAGAAAAATAGATTAAAAGGGCAGGCATCTAGCCTGCCTGCTTTATTATTAAACTTGCCTATCCCAATGGCGGTGCCCGCTGATCGCTTCGACCAGCTTTTTGCCGAAGTCGTCTTTGTTCTTATCACCACGAGAGGTGATAATGCCCGGCTGTGAAGCCGCGTGGGCCCCGGCGGCGGACAGCAGGAGATCGACCCCTTCGCCTGCGGCTCCGACCGCTTTATAATGTCCGAATGCTTCATTGACAAAATCCGATGCGGCTTTATGCAATTTCAGGCGTTCTATGCTTTCTTGGCCGCCCGGAATATAAACGGCATCGTACAGCACAGAATCGACCGTCTGCAAAGTGTTTCCGACTTCAATTTCTGTGCCGCCGGCCCCTTCGATTACTCCGAGTGCCGAGCTGACGATGTCCGGAATGATGCCGGCTTTTTTGAATTCTTTCAACACACGGCTCAAGTCTTCATCATCAAAACCTTGTTCTGCTAAAATGGCGACTGTCCTTGTCTGCGGCAGTTTCACCGTATTCTCCTGGCTGAGCGCAGGGGATTTGAACGTCACGTTGGAGCCTTCGTCTTTTTCAGGGGGCTCTACGCCTACACCCGCAGCGATTTGCTTGGCAAGCTCCCCGTCAACCCGGTTAAACATATGAACGACTTGGCGGCGGACGTCCTTGCTTTTGACCTTTCCGACTTCAAAGCGGAACGCCGAAATGATATGTTCTTTTTCAACGGGGGACATGCTGTTCCAAAACAGCTTCGCTTGCGAATAGTGGTCGTTAAAGCTTTCGCTGCGCTGGCGGATTTTTTTGCCCTCGACTTTTTCCTCGTAGTGCACATATCCGCCTTCTTCTTCTGAAGCAGGCGCCGGATCGTTGTTTTGAAGCGAATTTTTATGATAAGCGACAGGCCCTTTGTTAATCGTCATCCTGTGATAGCCGTCATACTGGTTGTTATGGAACGGACAGACCGGGCGGTTGATTGGAATTTCGTGAAAGTTCGGACCTCCCAATCGGATCAGCTGTGTGTCCGTATAAGAAAAGAGCCGGCCTTGCAATAGCGGATCGTTTGTGAAATCGATCCCCGGCACAACATGGCCCGGATGGAAAGCGGCCTGTTCGGTTTCCGCAAAAACGTTATCCTGGTTTCGATTCAGCGTCATTTTGCCGATGATTTTGACAGGGACGATTTCTTCCGGCCAAAGCTTTGTCGGGTCAAGGATATCGAAGTCAAACTTGAACTCGTCTTCTTCGTCAATCATTTGCACGCCGAGCTCATACTCCACTTCATCGCCTCTTTCGATCGCTTCCCACAGATCGCGGCGGTGATAGTCGGGATCTTTTCCGGCGATTGTCTGCGCTTCGTCCCAGACGAGCGAATGGACGCCGAGGACGGGCTTCCAGTGAAATTTAACAAAGTGCGCCTTGCCTTCTTCGTTTACAAACCTGAACGTATGAACGCCGAAGCCTTCCATCATCCTGTAGCTTCGCGGAATCGCCCTGTCAGACATTGCTCACATGATCATGTGGGCCGTTTCTTCATTGTTGGCGACAAAGTCCCAAAACGTATCGTGCGCCGTAGAAGCCTGCGGCATTTCGTTGTTCGGTTCCGGTTTAAAGGCGTGCACCAGGTCAGGGAACTTGATGGCATCCTGAATGAAGAAAACGGGGATGTTGTTGCCGACAAGATCATAGTTCCCTTCTTCTGTATAAAACTTTGTCGCAAATCCTCTGACATCGCGTACAGTGTCACCCGAGCCCCTGGAACCGGCGACAGTCGAGAACCTGACAAACACCGGTGTTTTCACTGACGGATCTTGAAGAAACTTTGCTTTCGTATACTCCGTCATCGGCTCGTAAACCTGAAAATAGCCATGCGCGCCAAACCCCCTCGCATGAACGACTCGCTCCGGAATCCGTTCATGGTCAAAATGGGTCATTTTTTCACGGAAATGAAAGTCCTCCATCAGCGTCGGACCGCGCACGCCTGCTTTTAAGGAGTGCTCGTCTTCAGATACGCGCAAACCTTGGTTCGTCGTCATTTTTTTGCCCCTGTTGTCAGACCGGTACTGTTCGAGTTGTTGATCCTTGCTGTGCCCATTGACTTTGCGGCGGCCATCATTGTTATTCACTTGTCATCCCTCCTCATTTTTATTCCCTATGTAGCTGATCTGGAATGCTATTTTATGATTTACCCTTTCTGTCGGCGGGTTAAACTCTTTTTATAGATTCAAAGTTTTGTGTGACAACTACACAAAAAAACGAATTAAACCGATTTTAAGGGCACACATATTTCGCAATACGGACTGTTCACCATATCACCAACGTATTTTTCCATGATTGGCCTATTGTCCAATTGGTATTCATTGTTTTGCAGAGATGAGAAAATATCTGAATATGCTTTTTGAATAGCTTCTGCTGTATGTTCAACCTCGTAAATAAGGTATTGTCCGCCGGAAATTTCGCCTTCAAAAACGGTATCATCGACTTGATAATCATGCGGTATCACAATACAAGCATCAAATCGACAATGATCAGGAGGCGTTGTTTTCGGGTTATCTTGTGGAATCGCAAACAGAATGGCGGATTCAAGAAGATCTTTTTTCTTAGCCCATTTTTTTAATCTTTCCATTACCTCAATGTTGGCGGGGCCGTATGGACCAACTCGGCGCATATATGCAATGCGGTAGTTTGGAAGTGTTTCGATTTTGAATTTCATAGGTTCTTTCTTCCTTTCCATCATTGTTGTTCGTTCCGTTTCGAATGTAACACGCTTTAAAGATATTTACATTCATATTTTTAAAATTTTCTGCAAATTTTAAAATGAGCATTTTCAAACCAAAAAAGAGGATATTCAGAGATCATCTGAACATCCTCTTTCTTTGTTTAATCGAGTGTTTCGCCGTTTGTAGCAATCAGGTTTTTATACCAGTAAAAGCTTTTTTTGCGAATGCGGCGCAAGTCTTTCAAATCAAATTCATCGCGGTTCACATAAATAAATCCGTAGCGTTTTGAACAGCCTTGATGGGTCGAAATTAAGTCGATGGCAGACCATGGGGAGTAGCCGAAAACATCGACTCCATCCGTGATTGCCAGCTGAATTTGCTTGATATGCTCTTTTAAATAATCGATGCGGTAATCGTCATTTACGACATCTCCGTCTTCAAGCTGATCAAACGCGCCGAGGCCGTTCTCAGTGACGATCAGCGGCAGCTGGTAGCGGTCGTAAATTTCGCGCAGCGTCGAACGGAAACCGACAGGGTCGATCTCCCAGCCAAATGCGTTTTTCTTTAGGTGCGGATTGCTGCTTCCCCTATATACGCCTTCTTCTCCCGTCTGCAAATGCTGGTCTCCGCCTCGAGCAGCCGTGTCGCTGCCATCACCCCTGCTTGCTTCAGCCGTTTGCGATGTATAGTAGTTAAACGCGATAAAATCCGGCTTGGCCGACCGCAGAATGTCCATATCCCCTTCAGCGATGACCGGTGTGCAGCCTTTTTCTTTCATATATGCCCACGCTGTTGTATTGTACCGTCCGAATACGGCCATATCCAAGTAAAGCCAGTTTCGGATCGCATTATAGTTAAAAGCCGCCAGCACGTCCTCCGGTTTCGAAGAAGCGGGATAGATGAGCGCAATATTCGGCGCAGGACCGATTTTTGCTTCCGGCAGCATCTCATGGCAAAGCTTGATCGCTTTCGCCTGTGCGACGAGCATGTGATGGTTTTGCTGATAAAGCTCTTTTTTCGGATTTTCCAAGTTCGGATCGAGTGTACCGAGTGCAGATCCGTGGAGGATCATCATATTTTGCTCATTGCTGGTCAGCCAGTATTTGACGCGGTCACCGTAGCTTTCAAAAAGGACCTTCGCATACTTTTCAAAAGCATCAATCGTGGCCCTGTCCGACCAGCCGCCTTTTTTCTGCAAAGCATTCGGCAGATCAAAGTGGTACATCGTAACAATCGGTTCGATTCCATATTTCAGGAGTTCATCGATCAAACGGCTGTAAAATTCGATGCCCTTTGGATTAATATCGCCGTCCCCATCCGGTATGATGCGCGTCCAGGCAATCGAAAAACGGTATGCTTTGAAGCCCATTTCTGCAAACAAAGCGATATCTTCTTTATAGCGGTGGTAATGGTCGCTTGCGACTTTAAAATCGGTTGTCCCTTCCGGGTAGCTTTCGCGCGCATCGATGACAGAAGGCCCTTTTCCATCTTCGTCCCAAGCGCCTTCCACTTGATAAGCGGAAGTAGACGCGCCCCACAAAAAATCTTTCGGAAATTGAGCTAATGTTTTATATTTCATGATTATTTTCCTCCCTTGGTGATGAAATTAAAGTGATGATCCGTTCTTCAGTTTTCACCTTTTTTTGATCCGTTGGAATGACATCCGTGTATTGACCGGAATTTGTAACGATGATCGGCGTTTTCACGTCAAACCCTTCTTCTTTCAAAGCGTCCAGATCGAATTCTGCGAGTATATCACCCCGTTTCACATTTTGCCCCTGCACGGCTTTAGGATTGAAGTGCTTTCCTTCGAGCCTGACTGTGTCCATTCCAATATGAATCAAAATCTCGGCTCCGCTTTCGGTCGTTATGCCGTATGCGTGACCCGTCGGAAATGCCGTTGTCACGATGCCGTCCGCAGGGGCGGTGACAACGCCTTTTGACGGAACCACCGCGATTCCCTCTCCAAGCGCCCCCGATGCGAACACTTTATCTGATACTTCTGTTAACGGCAGGACTTCTCCTTGCAAAGGGCTGTAAATCGGTTCACCGGCGCTTTTTTCAACAGGCTCCTCTTTTGTCACCTCCACAGGGTCATCAAAGCCGACAATGTAAGTGAGCAAAATCGATAAAACAAACGAAACTGAAATGCCGATGATAAAGCCGAGAAAACCCGGTCCGTAAAAAATCGGAATCGTCAACAAGCCCGGAGCGCCGGAAGCGAGGGCGACGCTGCCGGAGTATCCGATGATGGCTCCGCCTGCCGCCGCGCTGATGACACCGCATACAAACGGCTTTTTCAGCCTGAGCGTCACCCCGTAGACGGCCGGCTCAGTAATCCCGAATATCCCGGTAACGGCAGCTGATCCTGCCAATGCTTTCAGCTTCTTGTTTTTCGTCTTCAGCATGACGCCAAATGCGGCTCCTGTTTGGGCAAACACGGCGGCTGCCGTCGCCGGCTTAATGTAGTCCTTGCCGTGGACGGCAATGTTGTTCAAAATGACAGGGACGATCCCCCAGTGAATCCCGAAGATGACAAGGATTTGCCATAAGGCCGCGATAATCGCTCCTGCCAAAATCGGGCTGAGATCAAAAACGGACAGAATCGCCGCCGCGATCCCGTTTCCTGTGTAAACGCCGAGCGGTCCGAATACGATCAAGGTTAACGGCACCATCACCGTCAGGCAGATTATAGGGGTAATAAAGTTTTTGACGCTTTCATGAATAAAGCGCATACATAATCTTTCAAGATAGCTCATCACAAATACCGCAAGGATAATCGGGATAACGGTCGACGTATAATTCATCAAGACGACCGGAATGCCGAAAAACTCCGTATGGGCGCCGCTGTTTTTCAGTTCGAGTATCGTCGGATAGATCAGCGCTCCGGCAATCGTCAGCGCTATGAACGGGTTCGCTCCGAATTTTTTGGCGGCCGTAACGGCGAGCAGCAAAGGCAGGAAATAAAACAGGCTGTCGGCTGCCGCGTATAGAATCGTATATGTCGTCTCTTCCGGCGAGAGCCAGCCGGCGTTTGTGCAAATCAAAAGCAGGCCTTTTAAAATCCCCGCTCCCGCCATGACGCCGAGCAGCGGAGTGAAAATGCTGGATACGACATCTACTAATCTACCGGCGAGGCTTCCTTTCTCTTTTTGACTGTGATCGGCCGCAGAACTTTCCAACAGTTGAGAGATCCGGCCGATTTCTTTATATACTTCAGGAACGTTATTGCCGATAACGACTTGAAATTGCCCGCCGCTCTCCACCACGGTTACCACGCCATCCGTATTTTCAAGCGCTTCTCTGTCTGCTTTGGAACGGTCTTTCAGTTTGAAGCGGAGCCTTGTCGCGCAATGGACTAGCGATACAACGTTCTTCTCCCCGCCGACGCGCGCCAGAATTTCTTTTGCCATTGATTGAACATTCATCGTTGATCATCTCCTGTCTCTCGTAAAGCCCTATCAAGCTGTTAAAAAATAAAAAACCTAAACTAAAGCCTGTACAAAGAAGGCTTAGTTTAGGTTTTGCCTGCCGAACAGTAACAATCCCGCTTAAGACAATATGAAAATAAAAAAACCTAAATCACTATGAAAAACAAGGGCATAAGAGTCCCGCTTCACAGTCATTTAGGTTTTGCCTGCATCATCAGTAACAATCCTAACAACCTGTATAAGTTGATGTAAGTAAAAAGTAGCATACATTTATCCAATTGTCAACGCTTTCATTTGATATCATCCTCTATTTTTGATGAACGACTCGCTCGATATGAATCGTCAAATACAGAAGCTCTTCGTTTGTCAGCTGATGACCGTATTCTTTTTCGATATACTGCCTGATTTTATTTGTACAAACATAAGCGTCCCGGTACTTATTTTTGACGGTTTCAAATAAAAAGTCGTCCCGGCTTTCCATATAGGTTCCGCTGAACAGCCGCTGGGCGAAAAATTTCAAATGGGTAATGAAGCGGTAATAGTGAAGCGATTCTTCGTCAAATTCGATATGAAAGTGATACTTGACGATGCTTAAAATCTCCTGCATGACTTTCGTAATATTGACGATGTTCGGCATTTCTTCATTCAGCTCGGCGTTTACGATATGGAGCGCGATAAAGGCGGCTTCATCCTCCGGAAGAGCTGTCCCCGTCTTCTTTTCAATGATGGCCAGCGCCTCTTTGCCGATGGCGAACTCATCTTTATACAGCCGTTTCGTCTCCCAAAGCAGGGCATTTTTAATATCCAGTCCCTTTTTATGCCGTTCGACGGCGAAATGAATATGGTCGGTCAGCGAGACATAAATGCTGTCATTCAGCTTTTTGCCGAGCTTTAATTTCGCATAGGAGATAATTTCTTCAGACATTTCCATAAATTCAATTGGAATTTCGTCCAACAGCGTCTTAAACCTTTCTGATACATCTTTATTATCAAGCCTGAAAATCTTCTCGATTCTCGATTCATCCACCGCTTCGCCAGGCTTTTTTTGAAAAGCGATTCCCCTGCCCATGACCACTAATTCCTGACCCTGTTCATTTAAAACACTGATCACATTGTTGTTGATCACTTTGGCAATTTTCACATCGCGCCACTCCCATCTTTTAAGGGGATTTTTTTATACTTCTTTTTTCAAATGGTACACATTGATTGTACAACCTTTTTGGCCTAGGTCAATATATTTCAGTCAACGTCCGAAATGTTTGCATTTTACAGAATGCCCGCCTGTACCCGGGTTTATAAAAAAAGAGCCGCAAGGCGGCCCTGTAAAAAACCTTCTTAAAAAGTGAGCAAAATCCCCGCTGCGACTGATGCCAGACCCGCAAAATATACGAAGTCTTTTCCGGAAAGCCCCGCTGTTTGATAGTAGGTGCGGTCTTTTGTACCGGTAAACCCTCTCGCTTCCATGGCAACGGCGATTCTTTCCGATTTGCGGATGCCTTGCGAAAACAACGGCAGCGCATAGCGAATAAACGCCTTCCAGCTGTTTTTTTGCTTATAGCCCCTGATTTTGTGCGCCGCCTTCATTTGCGAAAGCTCCGACTGAAAAAGCGGGACAAAACGGAAGCCGGCCAGCAAGCCATAAGCCCATTTAGGCGACAATCTGCATTGATGAATCAGGCTCATAATAAACTGCGTCAAATCGGTTGTTGACGTAAACAAGAGACCGTATGTGACAAAGCCGAGCATCCGCAGCGCGATTGTCAGCCCATTGCCGACGCTTTCCTCGGTAACGCGGAACCAGGCCCATTCCCAAATCGTTTCCTCGCCTTTCCCAAAAGCGGCCATCATCCAAAATACGAGAATAAAAAAAATAAGATAAGGCAGCAGCCGTTTACTTAAATAAGACAAAGTCCATCCCCCGAAAAAAATCCCGATGACAACCGCAAACAGCCAAATGAAAAAAGTCGGTTTCGGATTTGAAACAAACATGAGAATGCACATGACCAGGAGGTGGGAAAAGAGCTTGGCGCTCGGGTTCAATGCCGAAAGAAGTGAACCATTGCTTTTCATACGGGAACCCTCTCCTTTCTTTCGTGCATGAACCGGTAGTGAAGCGGCGGTATCAATGAAAAGCGGCGGACCAGGTCTTGGTCAGAGAACAATTGATACGGCGTTCCTTGATATGCCGCTTTCCCTTGATGAAATACGATGACCCGGTCGGAGTGCTCGTCTACGATGTCCATGTCATGCGTCACCATCACAATCGTCGTTCCCCGTTCCTGCCGCTCCTTTAAGCGCTTGATCAATTCTTTTGCCGTCTTTTCGTCCTGACCGAATGTCGGCTCGTCAAGCAGCAGCAAATCCTGGTCAAACAAAAGCATCGTCGCAACGCTTAAACGCCGTTTCTGCCCAAGGCTTAATGTAAAGGGATGCGCTTTTTGATGACCATCAAGTCCGAATTCCTGCAGCAATTCAGCCGTTTTCCTTTCGACCTGCTCCTCCGGCCAGCTCCGCTGTCTCGCTCCGAACGCGATCTCGTCAAACACCGTGTCCCGAATAAATTGAAGCTCGGGGTTTTGAAAGACAAAGCCGGCCTTCTCGTAAAGCGTACGATCGGACCATTTCTTCAGCTCCCGGCCCTCCAGATAAATGCGCCCTTTTTTGACCGCTTCAAGCCTGATCAGACTTTTTAAAAACGTACTCTTTCCGCTGCCGTTCCCGCCGATGACGGAAATCCATTCCCCTCTTGGAATCTCCAGGTTGATGCCGTCGGCAACGATCTTTTTCCGATAGCCGATCGCCGCGTCCTCTGTGCGGATCAATATGTCCCTGTCTGCTGACGGCCTGTTTTTCGCTTCCTCCTCTTTCATTTTCAATGTAGAAGAGAGCTTGACGGCGAGCGGATGATCATCTTGTGTGGTAACATCTTCCCATACTGCGGGGTACAGTTTGGGCTGCCAGATGCCTGCCGCTTTCATTTCCGGCTGAAAATGTTTGACGATTTCTTCCGGCTTTCCATCAGCGATGATCTGTCCCTTTTCATTGAAAAGGATGACTCGGTCCATCCACTCGATACAGCCGTCCAGCACGTGTTCGACGAACACCATCGTCTGTCCGCTTTTTCGGGAAACGTCGCGGAGCAAGGCAAAGATGTCTTGCCGGCTGGCCGGGTCCAGCTGCGCCGTCGGCTCATCAAAAAACAGCACTTCAGGCTCCAAAGCGAGCAGGCACGCTAATGCCAGCCTCTGCTTCATACCGCCTGACAAGGTTTCGATCGGCGTTTTCTTATCTATCTTTAAACCGACCAGCTCCATCAGCTCCGAGATGATGCGGTCCATATCTTTTGGCGGAACGGATCGATTTTCAAGGCTAAACGCGATTTCCTCATCAACATGAAGCATGCAAAACTGCGAATCCGGATCCTGAAACATAACGCCGGCGCTCTTTCTGCGGTTGACCTCGCCTGTGACTTCAGCTTCGATATGTTCAGGAATGATGCCGGAAAGCACGGACAACAGCGTCGATTTTCCGCTTCCGCTCGGCCCGAGTATCAGCACTTTTTCTCCCTGCTCAATCGACAGCGAGACCCGGTCCAAGACTGTTTCAGGACGATGATAAAAACGGACGGAAAGGTTACTGCATCCGAGAAATGAACGCATCGGCATCATCCTTCTTCCGGTGTTCTTTCATGATCTCATACTGGTTCAGGACTCCCGTTTTCGCAAGCGCTTCGACAACGGCTTTTGCCAGCCAGCCGCCGAGTACAATGCCGCTGATGATTTGGATGATAAGCGTCAATATCAGCGTTTGCGTCGTATAGTAGGCAAAACCGTTTGCCATCAGGCTGTATGTCGCGCTCCCCACCGCGGCTAGCGCACCGGAAAGCATAAGGGTAAACAAGTTATAGCGCTTATAGCGAAAGATCGCAAACGCGATTTCCGCACCGGCTCCCTGGAACACACCGATTAATAATGCTGAAAGCCCAAAATGGCTTCCGGTCAGCAGTTCGACCGCCGCAGCTGCCGTCTCGGCAATCAGCGCCGCACCCGGTTTACGGATGATATAAGCGACAATCGGGCTGGCGATCACCCATATGCCGAACATAAAGTTCGCTCCGACGGGCCCGACGATAGCTGAAACAGGGATCCACAAGGTAGACCACCCTAAATAAATGACGCCGCATGCCACAGACAAGATGACTGTCATGACGACTTCTTTCATGTTCCAATTCATCGTCTCACCGCCCCCATTTCCACAGGCCAATCTTCAACCGTATAAGCCATCTCCCAAAAGCCGTATTCAAGCTGACAGCTTTGCAAAAAGAGCTCCTTCATTTTTTCTTTTTCAGCCTTGCCCGCTGTTTCGGCCCATTCATCCAGGCGGGCGCAAAACTTTGTCGTGATTGAATCCGTTCTGTTTCCGTAAAAACAGATCCAGTCATAAAATGGATGCGATGGATCAGGCTGAACGTCCTTCATCAGTTTTTTTCCGATCTCCCAATATGTCCATGGACAAGGCAGCAAGACGGCTAATATCTCTCCCAGCGTACCTTCGTGCGCCGCCGTCAGCATATGGCGGACATAATGATGGGCGGAAGGCGCAAGCGGATAGCCCTGCAGAGTTTCGTACTCCACCCCAGCGGCCCGGCACAGGTTTTTGTGCGGGTGCACTTCGCTGTCTAGCACAAATGAAATCTGCTCATGAAACATTTCCATATCTTTTCGATTTTGACACTTGGAAATCGCAATTCCGTAGATTTGAATAAAGGCATTCAAATACTCGTAATCTTGCTTTACATAATGAATAAGCTGCTCCTTTTCCAGCCTCCCGGACGCCAGCCCCAGTACAAACGGATGCTCAAAAATGGCTTCAAAAATAGGGTCTGCCTCGCGGCGAAGTTCTGCGGAAAAACTCATGTAGATAGCCTCCTTAGCAATCGGTTTTATAGGAAGGCACAGGGGGGCAAGCGGCTTTATACGCAAAAAAGCCGCCCCAAAATGGAGCGGCCTTAGTATGATGAAATCATTAAGACACCGGCTCCACTTCCCTACGCTAGTATGAACTAGATCAGGTTCAAAGGGTCCAAGATCGCTTCTTGTCTCAGCCGGCTTACGGCTCCCCTAGTGGACTTCCTATTACATTAACTTTTACTCTACACATCAATGGTTATGATGTCAACCTGAGTTTTTCAGTTTTATTCTTGTATAGAACCGCCGGGTTTCATACAGAAAGTCGGCAATCGGAAATATTTATAGAAAAATATAAATTTTCTGAAACCTTTTCCGGGCTTGTTCGTCTTATATAGTGAAGACAAAAAATTTGGAGGGGATATTTATGATGATGTTTATCTTGATTTTGACAATGGCCGTGTATTTGTTCTATTCTTTCAGCAAAGACAACCGGCCGGCCAAAACAAACAACAGGAATCATCAGACACTGACTGTTATTAGGGAAAACTCTTTTACCGCCCCTTCCAATGATGTCAATTGCTAACTTGATAGACAACAAGCAAGCCGCCCAATGACGGGCGGCTTTTTCACGTTTTTATGATTGAAACTGTTCCGCTTCAGTCGATCCCTTCAGTGCAGTGGTTGATGAAGTCCCGCCTGTCACAACCTGGGCGACTTCATCAAAGTAGCTCGTTCCGACTTCGCGCTGATGCCTTGTCGCCGTATAGCCGTGGACTTCGCTGGCAAACTCGGCCTGCTGCAGATCAGAGTACGCCGCCATTCCGCGGTGCTTATATTGGCGGGCCAATTCAAACATGCCGTGATTTAAGGCGTGGAAGCCCGCCAATGTCACAAATTGAAATTTATAGCCCATTTCACTGAGCTGTTTCTGAAAGTTCAAGATGGTGTTGTCATCCAGTTTGGCCTTCCAGTTGAACGAAGGGGAGCAGTTGTAGGCGAGCAGTTTGCCCGGGAATTTTTCATGGATCGCCTGTGCAAACCGGCGGGCTTCTTCAATATTCGGCTCAGACGTTTCACACCAGATCAAATCGGCATACGGCGCATACGCCAAACCTCTGGCAATCGCCTGATCAAGGCCAGGCTTTGTTTTGAAGAACCCTTCCGCTGTTCGCTCTCCCGTCAAAAACGGTGCATCATATGAATCGACGTCGCTTGTGATCAGGTCTGCCGCATTCGCGTCCGTGCGGGCAATAAGAATGGTCGGGACTCCCATCACGTCTGCGGCGAGGCGCGCGGCAATCAAATTACGTACCGCCGTTTGCGTCGGAAGCAGCACTTTTCCGCCCAAATGCCCGCACTTTTTCTCAGACGACAGCTGGTCTTCAAAGTGAACTCCCGCGGCGCCGGCTTCAATCATACTTTTCATCAGCTCGAACACATTCAGCTGCCCGCCGAAGCCCGCTTCAGCGTCGGCCACAATCGGAGCAAACCAATCGATGTCTTCCTTTCCTTCCATATGGTGGATTTGATCGGCGCGCTGCAGCGTGCGGTTGATTTTTTTGACGACTTCCGGGACGCTGTTTGCCGGATAAAGGCTTTGGTCAGGATACATGCTCCCTGACATATTTGCATCGGCAGCCACCTGCCAGCCGCTTAAATAAATCGCTTTCAATCCGGCCTTTACTTGCTGCATGGCTTGGTTTCCGGTCAAAGCGCCCAGCGCCGGGACGAAATCCTCTGTATGGAGAAGCTTCCACAGCTTTTCGGCGCCGCGCCTTGCAATCGTGTATTCAATCTCGAGCGTGCCCCTCAGCCGAATGACGTCTGCCGCCTCATACGGCCTTGTGATCCCTTTCCAGCGTTCATCATGCTCCCAGCTTTCTGCGAGTTGTTTTTCTTTCAGCATCGCACATTCCCCCATTATATATTTTCATAAGCCGGTATCGTTAGAAACTCCGCGAATTCATCATCCAAAATCAGCTGTTCAAATAACTGTCCGGCCTCTTCAAACCGGCCGCTCCGAAAATGTTCCACGCCTGCTTCATCGATGATTTTCTGCATTTCTTTCTCTTTCATCATCTTGACCATTTCCGCGGTGACTTTCCGGCCATCGTCAAGAACTCCTTTCGGATGGCGAATCCATTGCCACAGCTGGGCTCTGGAAATCTCCGCCGTTGCAGCGTCCTCCATTAAGTGGTCGATCGGAGCGGCGCCTCTGCCCGACAGCCATGAAGCTAAATAGCGGATGCCGGCGCTGATATTGGTACGGACGCCTGCTTCTGTAATTCTGCCTTTCGGTACTTCCAGCAAGTCTTTTTCCTCGACCTTTACGTCTTTCCGCTTTCTATGAATCTGGTTCGCCGACGGCATATGCTGATTGAATACATCGAGCGCCGTTTGAATCATGCCGGGATGCGCGATCCATGTTCCGTCATGGCCGTCTTTTACTTCACGTTCCTTATCTTCGCGGATTTTGGCAAATGCGGCTTCATTGATCTCAGGTTTGTCTTTAGCGGGAATTTGCGCCGCCATTCCCCCAATCGCATGGACGTTGCGTTTATGACACGTTTGAATCGCCAAGAGGGAGTAGGCTCTCATGTTGGGAACTGTCATCGTCACGGCTGAGCGATCTGGAAGAATGACTTCATCCCTGTTCCTGAATTTCTTAATAAAGCTGAAAATATAATCCCACCTGCCGCAGTTAAGCCCGGCTGAATGTTCCTTCAATTCGTAGAGGATTTCATCCATTTCAAAGGCCGCCAGGATCGTTTCAACGAGAACCGTCGCTTTAATCGTGCCCTGCGGAATGCGCAAGTCGTTTTGCGCATAAACAAATACGTCGTTCCACAGCCTTGCTTCCAGGTGGTTTTCGATTTTTGGAAGGTAGAAATAAGGGCCGCTTCCTTTTTTGATCAGCTCTTTTGCGTTATGGAAAAAATAAAGACCAAAATCGAACAGGCTTGCTGACACGGGCCTGCCGCCGATCAGCACATGCTTTTCTTCCAAGTGCCATCCCCTCGGCCTGACCATGATAACGGCGGGGTTCTCTTTCAGCTCATAGCGTTTGCCCTGTTCATTCGTAAAAGAAATCGTCCCGCGGACCGCATCCCGCAAATTAACCTGGCCTTCAATGCAGTTTTTCCACGTCGGCGAGTTCGCATCTTCAAAGTCGGCCATAAAGACTTTCGCTCCTGAATTTAAAGCGTTGATGACCATTTTTCTGTCGACCGGGCCAGTGATTTCAACCCTGCGGTCCTCCAAATCCCGGGGGAGCGGCGCGACTGTCCAGTCCGCCTCGCGGATGTGCTTCGTTTCCGCCAAAAAACAAGGGTTCTTCCCTTGATCAATTTCAGCCTGCCTGATCGTCCGCAAATGCAGCAATTCCCGTCTTCTTCCCCCGAAATGGCGTTCAAGACGTCCGATAAACTCCATCGCTTCTTTTGTCAAAATCTCTTCATAATGCGGATTTATCGATCCGGTTATATGAATTCTCTTCTCCTCTGTTTTCATGTCTCCCTACCCCTTTACATGCTTTGTTATAAAACAGTTTGCCTACTCGCCTTTTTTGGCAAGACAGCGCTCGCATTCCATGAAGTAAGATTCAGCCTGCTCCTCCATCTTTTCGCCGCATTCAGGGCACGTTTTTTTCGGAAGCGTTCTGAAAAATTCCATCGGACTTTTCAAGCTCATTTGTATAACCTCCTTTTTATAGAACAGTTTTATGTTTTATATTTCTGTTGTAGTACAGTATACAGCGCAAAAATGAAAATGTACACACCTTTTTCCAAAAAATATTTATTTTTTTCCATTCAAACAAAAATAGATTGTTCTCTTTTTATTCATAGCTTGTTCATATTTTTCTTCTAGAATAGGGAACATAAAGAGGTGAAAGTGATGATGAAAATAAAAAACAAACAACTTGATGTCATTCTGGTTCTAATTTTGTTGGCAGCTCTTATTCTGAATACATATAACATTTGGCTGGACGATGCCGCCAACCAGTATTACTTGGCAGCAGTCAAAAGCATGACGCAAAGCTTCCACAATTTCTTCTTCGCGTCATTCGACTCTTCCGGATTCGTATCAGTAGATAAACCGCCTGTCGTTTTATGGATTCAGACTATATTTGCGAAAATCTTCGGCGTGCATACGTGGAGTGTGATTTTGCCGCAGGCGCTTGCAGGGGCGGGTTCCATCTATCTGCTTTACGCACTGATAAAGCCGAAATTCGGAAAAGGCGCCGCCCGCATTTCAGCGCTGGTGATGGCGCTGACGCCGATCGCAGTCGCCGTAAGCCGAACGAATAATATCGACAGCATGCTCGTCTTCACGCTCCTACTTGGTACATGGTGCCTGATGAAGGCGGTCAAACAAGGCAGGCTGATCTGGCTTCTCGCTGCATTCGGTCTCATCGGCCTCGGATTCAATATGAAGATGTTTCAGGCATTCATGGTGCTTCCCGCGTTCTTGCTGTTTTATCTCATTGCGGCCCATGCGAATTGGAAGAAAAAAATCGTTTCAGCGGTTTTATCGCTTATTGTCCTCACCGGCATTTCGCTTTCTTGGGCGCTTGCTGTCGACTATACATCAGCCGACAGCCGCCCATATGTCGGAAGCAGCCAAACCAACTCTGTGCTTGAACTGGCTTTCGGCTACAACGGCACTGAGCGGCTTCTCGGCCAGACGACGGGCAACGCCCGCGGCGATATGAACGGCTTTGGAGGAGACATGCAGCAGCCGAACGGCAATGCGCAAGCTCAGAACGGAAACCGTTCGTCCGGCGGCTCCAATGGACAAAACGGCGCGATGCAGCCGCCGGGTGCGAGCGGTTCGGCAGACGGCAGTTCTCAAGGGGCAAACGGCGGCAGCCAGCCGCCAGCCGGAGGCGGACCGGGCGGAGGCAACGGCGGTCCCGGAGGCAATGGCGGCCCAGGCGGAGGTCAAGGCGGCGGACAAAGCATGAACATGTTCGGCACCGGTGACGCAGGACCGCTGAGGCTCTTCCAATCGGCTTTATCGGGCCAAATCAGCTGGATGCTCCCATTTGCATTATTAGGACTGCTCGGCACGATCATCACCTGGTTTCGCGGCCGCCGCGAAAAAGCAGGCGAAATGAAAGAAACGATCTTTTGGTCTGCATGGCTCGTTCCTGTCGCCGGGTTCTTCAGCATCGCCGGATTCTTCCACCACTACTACTTGATTATGATGGCGCCGCCGATCGCCGCTCTGTCAGGAATCGGATGGTACGCGATGTACGGCCTTTACAACAATCATAAAGACTGGGCAAGCTATCTGCTGCCGGCAGCCGTTCTCACGACAGCAGCATTCCAAGTGTACATTTTAAGCGCTTATACAAACCAAATCGGCAGCGCTTGGATGTATGTCATGGGAATCCTGGGGCTGGGTGTCACCATCGCCTTACTGATGCTGAAGCGACGCCATCCATTCGGAAAGCAGCTCACCATCATCAGCTTGTGCGTGCTTCTTTTGACACCGGTCTATTGGTCGGCAACACCGATCCTTTACGGAGGGAACAGCGTTCTTCCTGAATCAGGGCCTCAGCTGCAAAGCTCCAACGGAGGCGGAATGTTCAGCTCGGACGTGGACACAGGACTGCTCACATACCTCCGGGAAAATAATACCGGCGAAGAGTACCTTTTCGCGACATTGACAACGGTAACCGCAGCCACGTATATCATCAATGCCGACGAAAATGTCATGGCGCTCGGAGGCTTCAACGGCACAGACCCGATCCTGTCGGTCAGTGAACTGAAAAACCTCATCAAAAAAGGAAGAGTAAAATACTTCCTGATTAGTGAAAACTCAGGCAACAGCGAGCTCGTCTCCTGGATCAAAGAAAACGGAACCGAAATTTCGTCTGACCAATACAGCAGTACAGACAGCTTCGCACAGCAGGGTGCAAGAGGCGGCCCAGGCGGCGGACAGCGGCAAACGCTCTACAAGGTTGAGCTGTAGAAAATGAGGAAGCCCATCGGATGAGTCCGATGGGCTTTTGATTATGCTTTTCTGAAAATAACCGGCGGATGATGTTCAATATGGTAAAGGAGTTTTTCTCCATATAGGGTCATCGTTTTCCTTCAAGCGACGCGAGATTCCACATGACTCAGCTACAGCGCCGACTTGATCACTTTCTTGCCGTAAAGAACGGAAAGCAAGCCGAAAATAGAGTACAGGACGGTGTACAGCACCATCACGATGATCATCGGCGTCCACAGCTCTGCCCCGAATAGGAACCAGCCGGACTGGACGGCGAAGTAGCTGTGAGACAGGCCGATAACTAATGGAATGCCGAAGTTGTAGATTTGTTTGATTCGTATCCCCTTCAACAGATCGTTCCGTGTGAAACCGAGTTTTCTCAAAATCGTGTAATTCGGTTTCTCATCTTCGCTTTCGTCCATTTGTTTAAAATATAGGATGCATCCTGAAGTGATCAGAAACGTTAGTCCTAAAAAGCCTACAATAAACATGGCAAGGCCGAAAAGCGATTTTTGAGCTGTGCTTGCATCAAGGAGCGATAAATGCTGATCGTTTTGATTCACTGTTGCAAACAGCTCATTTGCCTGCTGAAGCTGATCTTCATGTTTTAAATTGATTCCGTAAAAAAGGCTCGGCTTCTGCTGCAGCTTTGGATCTTTGTCTTGGCTAAGACGTTTAAACAGCGCATCATCTACAACGGCAACAGGCAATCCGCCGCTGGTAAAGTTGAAGGATAAAAGAGACTCTTTTTTCAAGCCTAAATAGTTTAATGGGATTGTCTCATGCCTGCTCTTTACCTTAACGGCACCGGTCTCTTTTAAAGCCATAAATTTCTGGAGAAGGTCGGTATATCCTGAAAAAATGACGTCTCCTTTTGGCACGTCCATCCCGGCAATCTCTGCATCGCTGACCACGGCGAGGGGCAATTTCCCCGGGTCTCCAGCCATATTTTCAGGATCTCCATCGACAATTTGTTCCAGATTAAAAACCGCTTGAATGACATGAATTTCTTTTTTGCTGTAGGAAATGTTATTTTCGTCCAAAAGTTGTTCAAAACGCTTTGCATCCTTTTGATTTGTCATGGCGAAATCAGCCGCCACGTTTTGTTCGGCGGTTTTCTCTGCAGAATAGTACGAAATATAGCTCAAGGATAACAATCCGATCGCCAGCGCCGAAACGGTGGTAATGATTGTTAATAATAGGGCGTTTGATTTCATCCGGAACATGATCGATGAAAGGGACAGCACTTCATAAATATTCAAGTAGCCTCCTTTGCTTTTGCGGATGATGTTGGAGACAAAGCTGACCGATCCTTTATAGAAGAGGTACGTTCCGATGATGACGGTTCCGAGAATAAAGCTCATCGCATAAAACAGCTCATCTACGGTCTTGAATTTTCCGCTGAAAAGCTCAGTGGATACATAGTATCCGGATAAAATAAACAAGATGCCCAATAAGCCGATGATCATTTGGAAAACGGATATTCTCTTTACCTTATCCTCCGTAGCTGATGTCACTTTAAATAAAGATAAAATGCTCTGCTTTTTGATAAACGCATAATTCATCACCATTACGAGAAGGTAGATGCCGCAGAATACAATGACGGTTTGCACAAGCGCTTCGACGGAAAAATTCAATTTGGCTTCGGCTTGAACATCTACAATTTTAAACAAAATCATGAGCACGAGCTTTGAGATCGAAAACCCGGCAAACACCCCAATGACCAAAGAGCCGAAATACAGCATGACATTTTCCAAGCTTAAGATGCGGAAGATTTTTTGCTTCCTCATGCCGATTAATTGGAATAAACCGATTTCTTTGCTTCGTCTTTTGATAAATATCGTATTGGCATACAAAACAAACACCGCTACTACTGCCACAAGGAGAATGGAAGCTGCCTTCAAAGCCGCTGCGCCTTTTATCGATGCCTTCACTTCATTGATCGCTGGATCATACTGGAGCGTAACAAACGCAAAATAAAGCGCTGCGCTGAAGATCAACGCAAACACATAAAGGTAATAGTTCCGTATATTTTTTTTCAGGTTGCGGATGATCAGCTGATTAATGCTCATGCTGAACCCCGCCTAACACGCCTTGCGTCTTCATGATGTCCTGGAAGAACATCTGCCTGTCCTGTCCGCCTTTATTCAGCTGCGTATAAATTTGTCCGTCTTTAATGAAAACCACTCTGCTGCAGAAGCTCGCGGCGACGGGATCATGGGTAACCATAACGATTGTGGCCCGGCGCTTTTGATTTAATTGGCTCAGCTTGTTTAACAAGTCTGATGCGGATTTCGAATCAAGCGCACCGGTCGGTTCGTCAGCGAAAATAATGCTCGGCTCATGAATAAACGCCCTGGCTGCTGATGTGCGCTGTTTTTGCCCCCCGGAAATTTCATTCGGATATTTATCCTTCAGCTCGAAGATGCCTAATTCTTTCGCGACTTCCTCAAACTTTTGACCGGCTTCTTTTTTTGATATTTTCGTAATCGACAGCGGCAGAAGGATATTTTCTTTCACTGTCAGCGTATCGAGCAAATTGTATTCTTGGAAGATAAATCCTAAATGCTGCTTCCTGAACTCGGCAAGCTGTTTTTCCTTCATATTCGTCATCTCAGCTTGGTTGATGTTAATCGTTCCGCCGCTCACCTGGTCAATAGAGGACAGAACATTGAGCAATGTTGTTTTGCCTGAACCAGACGGGCCCATAATACTGACAAATTCCCCCTTTTGAATCTGAAGGTCGATTCCCTTTAACACTTCGTGTTTATTGTGCTTATTTCCATAGCTTTTTCGTATTTTTTTCGCTTCTAAAATCATCATTTTAAAATCTCCTTTTTACTGGATATTTTTATTATAGAAAGGAAGGCAGCCGTTTTCCTTCGATTAAGCGAACAAAAAAGAAAAGCGTGTGACATTTTTGTCACACGCCCAGCACACGGGAAAATTCATTCCGCATTGGAAAAATCAGCGTAAAGGTTGTACCCGTTCCCGGTTTAGAATCAACCTCGATATGAATCAGGAGCGGCTTTGCCGCTTTTTTTGCCAAGTACAGCCCCATTCCCGTGGCGGCCTGATCATGATGCTCCGTTGTTGATGTAAAGCCTTTGTCAAACACGCGCGGCATATCTTTTGGATCGATGCCCCGTCCAAAGTCTTGAACAGCGAGATGCACTTTGCCATCCTGCTCATAGCTTTTAATCAAAACATCGGATGCTTCGCTGTATTTCACCGCGTTTGTCAGCAGCTGCCTAATGATAAAAGACAGCCACTTCGCATCGCTGAGCACTTCCCCCGCCTCCAGCTGTATATCAAACCCGATCCCTTTTGGAATGCACCATGATTGCAAATCTTTTATTTCTTTAAAGATCATAGGTTTAAGCTCTAGGACTTCAAGGGACAAGTCATTTTCGATAAATGACATCCGCTTTTGATGGAGCTGGCGGTCGAGCAGCAGGTGGATGCGCAGCCATTCGTACGCAAGCCTCGCTTTTAAAGATTGATCCTCAATCGTCTCCATGATCAAATGCATGGCGGTAAGCGGCGTTTTGACTTCATGTATCCAGGCCATGAGCTCATCTTTTTCATTCTCCAATGCCAGGCGATGCTGTGCCGCCTCTTGCTTTAACTGTTTCGTTTGTTCGGCTATGCTTTTTTCAATCATCGTTTCAAAAGGGGTTTCCGCCTCTCGAATGTTTGTCACATCGAGATTGTGGTCCCATTCTTCAAGACTTTTATAAAACTTCGTTTCCTTCCGAAAGCGGACAATTACAAAAACGATAAAAATAAACGAGGACAAATAGGTCATATACAAAATCGACGTAAAAGGAATGGATGCATCGACATAAGCGATAAACAGAAAGAGGATCTGCTGCAAAACAAATATGGCGATCCAGCTTCGCCTCTCGGTCAAAAACGCTTTCAGCATTCTCATCATCCTTCTTCTTTCGCCATATAGCCCTGGCCGACCTTCGTCTCGATATATTGCCCCAAGTTCAAGGCATCGAGTTTTTTTCTTAAGCGGTTTACGTTGACTGTCAGCGTGTTATCGCTGACAAAGCGTTCATCGTTCCATAGGCTTCTCATCAATTCTTCCCTGCTGACAATTTTGTTTTTTTGGTCGATCAATTGTTTTAAAATGAACATTTCATTCCTTGTCAGTTCGATCGCCCCCGCCTTATTGCTGACGCGGTTTTGTTCGGGATCAACGGTTGCACCGCACCACGTTTTTTTAAGAATCTCAGGCTCTGTATTATAGTCGTAGACGCGACGGAAAATCGCCTGGATCTTGGCAATCAGCACGTCAAAATGAAACGGCTTCTGAATATAATCATCCGCTCCGAACTGCATGGACATGACCATATCAGCAGGATGATCGCGCGAAGATAAAAAGAGAATCGGAACGTTGGAACGGGAGCGGATCTGCCGGCACCAATGAAACCCGTCATATTTAGGCAGCTGAATATCGATGATGACGCAGTCTGGCTTAATCGCCGCAAACTCCTGCATCACTTCGCTGAAATCGTTGATGCCGTATACCTCGTATGACCACCCGGTTAACCGCTCTTTTATTTCTTGAAACAGCGATTCATCATCTTCTATCAACAGCAGTTTAAACATTTGCCTCACCGCGCTTTTTTCTATTTTCTAAATCAAGTGTATAGCAAATTGTTTTCACGCGCTACAGAGAAAAAAAAGGGCCGTCCTGTAAAGGACAGCCATTCTGTATATCACAAACTCTCGCCATTCGTTTCGATTACTTTCTTATACCAGTAAAAGCTTTTCTTTCTCGTTCTTGAAAGCGTGCCTTTTCCTTCATTGTCACGATCGACGTAAATATAGCCGTAGCGCTTTTTCATTTCGGCGGTGGATGCGCTGACCAGGTCGATCGGGCCCCATGATGTGTAGCCGATTAAGTCGACGCCGTCTGCAATGGCTTCTCTTACTTCTTTTAAATGATCGCGTAAATAGTTGATTCTGTAGTCATCCTGGATGGAGCCGTCTTCTTCGACGACATCGACGGCGCCGAGCCCGTTTTCAACAATGAAAAGCGGCTTTTGATAGCGGTCGTACAATGTATTCAGCGTAATGCGGATCCCTTTAGGATCGATCTGCCAGCCCCATTCGGACGATTCAAGGTACGGATTTTTGACGCCGCCGAGCAGGTTGCCTTCTGTTTTTGCCAAGTCTTCCGGACTCGTGCTTGCGACCATTGACATGTAGTAGCTGAAACCGATATAGTCGACGGTGTTTTCCTTTAAGATGTCTTCATCACCTTCAGCCATTTCAATCGTAATTCCGTTTTCCTTAAAGAAGCGCTTCATATAGCCCGGATAAGCCCCGCGCGCCTGTACATCCGAGAAAAACAGCGTTCTTCTCTCATTCTCCATCGCAGCGAGCACGTCTTCCGGCTTTGGCGTCATCGGGTATGTCGTCGTTGCGGCGATCATGCAGCCGATTTTAGCGTCCGGAATGATGTCGTGCCCCGCTTTAACGGCAAGAGCGCTTGCGACAAATAGATGATGCGCCGCTTGGTACATCGCATTTAACTTGTTTTCGCCTTCTTCAAACACAAGGCCTCCGCCTGTAAACGGCGCATGCAGAACCATGTTGATTTCATTGAATGTCATCCAGTATTTTACTTTTTCTTTATAGCGGGTGAAAACCGTTTTCGCATAATGCTCATAGCAATCGATCACTTTCCGGTTTTTCCAGCCGCCGTATTTTTTAATCAGACCGAGCGGCATTTCGTAGTGGGAAATCGTCACCACTGGCTCAATATTGTATTTTAATAGCTCGTCAAAGAGGCGATCATAAAATTCGAGTCCCTCTTCATTCGGTTCAGTTTCATCGCCGTTAGGAAAAATCCGCGTCCAGGCAATCGATGTCCGGAATGCTTTAAATCCCATTTCGGCGAAAAGAGCGATATCTTCTTTGTAGCGGTGGTAAAAATCGATGCCTTCATGATACAGGTTCAATGACTCCATCGACTCATCGAATGGATACATGACGCCGTTCGGCGACACATCGGCTGTCGAGAGTCCTTTCCCGCCGACATTATAGGCGCCTTCCACTTGGTTTGCGGCAACCGCTCCGCCCCATAAAAAACCTTCAGGAAACTTTTTCGTTTGTTCAGTCATATCATTTCACCTCATCCAAATTTGTCAGGCTTTCCTCTTTCTACGCCAGCGCGATCAGCGCTTCCTCAATGTCAACGCTTTCATCTGATTTCAAAGGTTTGATCGACTGGTACCGGTCCGTATTTGTGATGATAACCGGCGTGATCAACTGATAGCCTGCATCCTTAATCGCATCCATATCAAATGAGACAAGCTCGTCTCCCGGTTTTACAGCGTCGCCTTTATTGACATGCACGGTAAAGTGCTCGCCGTTCAATTTCACCGTGTCGATTCCGATATGGATAATAATTTCCGCCCCATTGTCGCTTGTAATGCCGAGGGCGTGCTTCGTTTGAAAAACGGTTGTGATCGTGCCTGATACCGGCGACACCACTTTGCCTTCTTCAGGCTCAATGGCGACGCCTTTTCCCATGACTTCTCCAGAAAATGTCGCATCATCCACTTCACTCAATGCTTTGACTTCGCCTTTCAGCGGGCTTTGAATGATCTCTCCCGCGCCCGCTTCAGATGGAGCGGCTCCTTGTTCAGCGGCTTCATCTGAAGGAATGTCTTCAAACCCCAATACAAAAGCAAACGCCGTTGCGGCAAAGAACGCGATGACGATACCGATCATTGCCTGTATAAAAGTCGGGCCGATAAACGTCGTAATTCCCGGCAAACCGACGTTTCCGCCAATAATATATGCTGCTACGCCGGTGATGCCGTAAAATGCTCCTCCGACAGCGGCGCCGAGAAGCGCGGATACAAACGGCTTTTTCAGCCTCATGTTGACACCGTACATCGCCGGCTCTGTAATCCCCATCAAAGCCGTGATGCTTGTCGTCAGCGACAATGATTTGAATTTCTTATTTCTGGATCGCAGGAAGACGGCAAATGACGCGCCAGCCTGCCCCATATTCGCCAAGAACATCGCAGGTATCAAGTAATCGTAGCCGTTTTGCGTAATGTTGTTGAACATAACCGGAATGAAAGCATAGTGCATTCCTGTCATGACGATCAGCGAGAACGTTCCTGCTAAAAGGATCATCGTGATTAAACCGGCATTTTCAAATAAACCGTTCACACCGATTGACAGATAGTTCCCTGCAATCGCACCGAGCGGACCGACCGTAATTAATGTGACAGGCACGACAACCAGCAGCGTCAGCGTCGGTACAAAAATCATCTTCAACGAAGTCGGGGTGACTTTGTCAATCCATTTCTCAACGTAAGATGCAATCCAAATCGCGAGCAGGATCGGAATGACGGTCGACGAATAAGTGGCAGCGGTTACAGGCAATCCGACAAAGGAAATGCTTTTCCCTGAACCGAGAAGCGCTGTCAGATCGGGATGCAGAATCGCCGCTCCGATCGCCGCCGCAACATAAGGATTACTGCCGAATTTTCTCGCGGCACTGACCGCCAGCAAAATCGGCAGGAAGTAAAATGCTCCGTCGCCGATGGCGGATAAAATGGTGTGGACCTGGCTAGTTTCGCTCATCCAGCCGAACGTGACGGCGATTGCAATGATCCCCTTGATCATACCCGCTCCGGCGATCGCCGGGAGAATCGGCGTAAATACGCCTGATATCACATCAAAAATGGCGGACAGCACGTTTTTCTTTTTGCCAGCTTGCTGCTCGCCCGCTTTTTCATCGCTGAGCCCGCTGTTGGCAATGATCGCTTTATACACCTTAGGGACATCATTTCCAATGATGATTTGAAACTGCTGGCCGCTGATGTTGGTGCCCATTACAGCCGGAAGACTTTCCAGTTTCGCGCGGTCTGCCTTCGCATTGTCATAAAGATTGAAACGCAGTCTTGTCATGCAGTGAATCACGCTCTGTACGTTCTCTTCACCGCCCACGAGTTGTAAAATGTCCTTCGATACTTTATTATAATCCATATGAGTACCTCCTCTTTGGGGGAATCTGCCGGACTGAAGGTGGCCGCCTTCACCCGGCTTTTTTTATTGGCCTGCTGCCGAAAGAATCCTCGAAATCTCACATCACCTCCTTATTTTGGGTATAAAAAAAACCTAAATTACGCCGGCTTAAACGGGACAATGCCCCAGAAAGCTGTACGCAACTTAGGTTTTGCCTGCAAAAGCAGTAACAATCCTTAAGAAACTTGCTGATATTAGTTTGTAACTATACTTTAGCACCCGTTTTTGTTCATGTCAACGCTTTCATTACAAATGTCTCATAAAAAATAGAATACATGAAAACTAAAAACTAAGACTTTATACCTTCATTTCTTCGTTTTCTAGCTTTCGCCGCCTTTTTCATAAGCAATGCAGGGTTTCGCCTTGCTTTCCTTCGCGCCGCCGGCTCTACAACTGCTTCTTTCGGTTCCTGCTGCTTATGAAGAATGAATCCGGCAGCCATAAACGGAATCCCTGATAAGTTCGTGAAAATGTTTTTAATGCCCATCGCTAAAATAAAAGATCCCCATGGAGAAAACGGATCTTTTTTGATTTTTACGTAAGCGGCGATTTCCAAGGCAATAAAAATGATCGACTGTGCTAATATCACTATCAGCAAGCCCAAAATGAACAAGAGGCCCAAATTAAATAATGTGCCTGAGTAGAGCATCAATTTCAGCGCAGCTACGAAAGTTCCAGCCTCCATATATCCGTCCGTGACATTTGGATTCCAAACAGCATAAGCGTCAAGCTGATGTTTGAAATGAAAAAACAAAAATAAAATGAACAACCAATATATGCTATGTAAACTGATGCCTAATAAAATGAGTCTGTCTGCTGCTTTGTTTTGCAATGTTGCTCCTTCTTTCGTTTATGATTGAAGAGAATGAACCGTCTCTTCCTGCTTTGGCTGAAACGCCTTTAATTCGTTGCTGTCCAGGTCTTCCTGTAATAAGCAAACCTTTTGAATCTGCCTGTTTTGATAATGGTGAAAATAGTAGCTGCACGTCTCGCTGCACATTACCGCCGTATATTGGGTGTAATCGTCTTCGCCTTGATCAGTCATAACAACCCCTTTAGGAATATTCATATTGGAGAGGACATGAAACGCGGCAGAGACGCCTTCTGTTTCATCGGACACAGGCTTCATGTGCTCTTTCAAAAATGCAGCCCTGACAAAGCGGGATGGCGGCGTAAAATCTCCTGGCAATCCGGACAGCCCGGAACCTTGACCAAAAGCCGACAGCGTCAGGCCTCCCATTTTTTTCGCGGCAAACTGTCCCGGCTGAAGACCGATAAAGTTGCGCAAATTGGTCAAATGCCAAGGGAAATCCGGACTGTTCGTCAGCACGCCGACCGGATTATCATGAATTTGAATGCCGTCTGCCGTCGGTTCAACAACGACGCTTGCCCCGGAGCGGTCCGTTAATAGCCAATGCAGCGGCGTCACCGTACTCAGCAAGCTGACCTCTCTCTCAACAATGTTTAAGGAAACAGCCGCTTTTTTCACATCCTCCAAATCGCCGCATTCCGACAGCACCCATGTCACGAATTCGTGCGGCGCAAGATTGCGGCTTTGCTCTTTTGCTTCGTTTTCATACACAGCATAGCCCGGGAAATAAAGCGCCGCGCAAGACAATCCTTTTTCATTCACACCATCGGCAAACAGAGCATTCTTGAGCCTTCTGCCCATCCCGATAAACGCATACCGGCCGGCATGCTCGCTGCCGTCCGCTTCACTTTTCCATTTGTAGCGACGCGGATGCAACAGCACCTCCCCGTTAAGCTCAAAATCAAAATCCATCGTCCTCGCCAATAAATGCTCCCGGCCCGCAGTCGTCAACGTGATACTTGTACACATTGCGCTTCATCCTTTTTGTTTGATATTACACTTCGTGAACTATTTTTATGTTAACGAATTGGAAAAGATTCGTCAAAATGTTGCTTTAACTAGATGAAATAACCACAAAAAAACCTCGATTTCCAAAATAATGGCAATAAAGGAATTAAATGAGTTTAATATCTTTTTTATTTCAACAGATAATTTGAACTTAAAGGAATTTAAGACATTTTCTAACTGACTGTTATCATCGATTCTTCAAAATAATCTATAATTTCAATGGCTAATGCATGTGTTATATTTGTAGATTGAGACTCCTGACTGTATTCTTTTGCTACAAGCATTTTAATTTCGGGCTTCTCTAGGAAAGAAACTAACTCATTCTTTCTTCTATATGCTTCATTTCCATTGGGTAACAACAATGAATCGTCTCCGCTTATTTTTGAAAATTTCTTTTCCCTATTGAGTTCAAAATTATTAAATAAGTCTATAATATTACTGTCTTGGCTTGACAAAATTACTGTTTTTATTGAATTATAATAAATTTGTGGATCAAGACAGTCTTCTATCTCTGTTTTTTCATAAATGGTTCCTTGTTTTGCAACGTCTAATAATTTTATAACTTCTTCATTATTAGATTTAAACACCTGCAATCGTCTTAAGGATATAGGCATATCTTTTAAATTTTCAAATTTATAATTCATTTTTGTCTCATCTGTATCGATAATACAAAGAATCTTTCCTTTAAACTCTTTTCTCTCTTTCTTATCTATAAGAAGTGGATTAAGTAAAAGATTGAATAACTTCACAACATTTCCACAGCCGCCAACTGGTAGAATTCTGTATTCTTTATTTTCTGGCAATATTGTGTCTAGATAAATTTTATCGTCTCCACCCTCACATATTATCCAATTACTATGAGTTTCATTTGTTTTTATATAGCTTAAGATACTAGTAGCCAAATCAAACATACTCTTCAATTCTACATCTTCTGGAAAGCTTCTTTGATTATCCAAGTAATTAAAAAAGCTATATTGGTTTATTTTTAAATTATCAATACTTTTTTCTAAATGTATTAACTGTCCCTTAGTAGTTATAGGTAAAAAACCATACCAATGTGTTGTAATTATTATCTGACTATTAAATTTATTAGCTAAATCCTCTATTCTAGTAAATTGAGCAAAGCAGTTTGCAACATTTAATGAAACTTCTGGTTCATCGATAGCTAACACGATTTCTTTTTCCTTTTGATTAAAGTTAGAAAGAAAAGCATATGCTATGTCTACTAAAGCCTTTCTCTGTTCTCCCGAACTTAATTTTGAAATTTCCCGTTGATTATGTCTTAATGACTTCTTTAAAAAATATGCTTCAAGTATTTTATCTCTTAAATCAGTCCTTGTTAATCGTTTTTTATAATTTGCACTAACCCCATAATCATACCTTGTATCAATACATTTTATTTTCTCATTTATTTCATCCATAAATTTATCAAGATTTTGATTAATATAACTTAAAAAATTAATATTTCTACCTTCAATATTTAATGGTTGTTCAATAATTTTATCTACTAACTCTAGTACATCCCTACTCATCAACTTTTGCATTTGTTCCGCTTCAATTTTAAGTATATCATTTGCTCTTTGTTCTACTGAAATATAAACATAAGAGTAGTGTAACAAAATCATTTTCCTGATTTTATCCATCCTCTTTTCCGATTCTTCAATTAATTTCCCCAAGTACCCTTGAAAGGGATTTAAGGTAGTTTTTCCATTACTCTTAACACCTATAACTAATAGATAGTAATCTTCTTTATATCTATCCTCTAATTTTCTTTTCATTTCAAAAAATTTATCTATATGCTCTCTACGAGAACTACCTCGTACAATACCATCTAAATTACCCCATATATAGTCGCTTATTTTAGTTAAATCAGCTATTGTTTTTTGAAATTCATTTATTTCTGCCCTATTAAATCTATTATGATTCTCAAACCTTGCATTAAACTCTTTTTTATTAATCAAGAAAACCGGAGAAATATAGACATCATCCTTTTTTGCTCCTTTATAAACATTCCACTCTCTATTATTGAAGAAAACGTCTATTGCTTCTAAAATTCCACTTTTCCCAACTCCATTATTGCCTATGTATACTGTATATTTATCATGTAACCCTATAGTAATGGGAACAAAATAAGCCTTATTATATGATTTGTAACCATTTATAAAAGATGATATTAACATAGAACTTAATCGATCCCTTCAAAAATATATTGTGTTTTTGTTTTCAAATATCAAATTCTATCAACTTATCGATTTTCCTAAAAACAATACGAACTATTTTCAGTGACTACCCAAAAAATCACACTTCTTCCATTAAAGCCAAGTACATCTATATTATCGGTTGTTTTTCTTTATATTTCAACTTTAGTTTTGTTTTAAATAATTTTTACAGCTGTATGTAATTATAGGCCTGCCAATAAAAAAAGGGTGGTGTTAAACCACTCCTTCTTTTTATATACTGTCCTGTCGATAAAGTTCTCTAGATTAACTTTTAAAATTGTTTCGCTCGATTTATATTAATTTTGCATGTCACTACTCCCCCAAACTGCATCCCCCTCACGAGACAACGCACTAAACGTCATCACCTTACGCTCAGAAGCCGCATCCCACTGGCGCAAAAACACGCCATCGTAGGTTTTTCCGTCGATCTTGAGTTCTATTTTGTTATGCCCCGTGTTCTTCCACGTTCCGGCTACTGCGCCTGTTATTTTGCCGTTTTGATTCAAGCGGATTTCTTTCGATTCTTTAATATCTGCGGAGATGTCTTTGCCGTGCCTCACCAATTCGTAATCGCCAATCACATCTGACTTTTTAACCTTTTCAAGCTTCTCTCCGGCATAGCGGTGAGGGGCGACAACCGGCCAGCCTTGTTTGTTCATCAGCAATTGGTGGACGCGGACTTCGTGCTCCTCGCCCCGTCCCGGGAAGCGGGTGTGGAAGATTAAATATGATTTACCGCTTTTTTCATCGTAAAAGGCAGAGTTATGGCCCGGCGACACATAGCCGTTTTTATTGTTAAATGAGAAATTTCCCATCAGTTTGACGCCGTACGGTTCGATTGAACGATCGTCAAAAAGCGTTCCTTCTTTGCCGCGGACGTCAATCATCGCGTGGCCTTCTGCATCATAATAAGGGCCGTCAGGGTTTTTGGAGCGGGCGACGCGAATGTTGTACCCGCCGTCAGCGGCAAGCCCCCCGAAGGACATGTACAGGTAGTAATACTGTGTTTCAGGATGGTAGAGAATATATGCGCCTTCAATACGGCTGTGGTTGCCGCCGATCAGCTTTTTGCCGTATCCCTGTCCCGGAAGCGGAAATCCGGTTTTCTTGTCCATTTCTAAAATAAAAATTCCGCCGGAATAGGAGCCGTACACCATCCACAGCTTTCCGTTTTGATCAAAGAATGTGTGGGGATCGACGACATTTGGGTGCTTTGTCGCGTCATAAGGCGTCCCGTCATTGCTGATCCCATCCATTCCCGACTTCAGAAAAATGCCTTTATTTTTGTATGGGCCTTCAATGTCGTCTGCGACAGCAAGCCCGAGGGCGGATCTCGGAGAATCCCCGCGGCAGGCGTTGTAATACATATAAAACTTGCCGTCCTCAAGCTGGGTGACATCAGGCGCCCACAACGTATCAGATTCAGCCCATTCAAAGGTTTCTTTTAATTCTTCATAGACGTTCGGAATCAGAGGATTGCCGTCGTGGACACTCGAGGAAATTTGCGTCCAATTCATCAGGTCCGTCGATTTGGCCGAAGCTAAATGGGAGCCGAAGACATAGTACGTGCCATTCGCTTTAATAATCGATGGATCATGTACCGTCACTTCTGAAAAAACAGGTTTTTGAGTTTGTGCAGAGGCTTGGTTTGGCGCGAAACATGCAGCAATGATGAAAAGCAATGCAAGGACTTGGATGAAACACTTTCTCATATTCATTTGTTCTCCTCTCTTTTAAAACGCTTTCATTTTTTGACAATCCATCATATGCTGCTTATCCAAGGTTTATTACGAGCAAAAAAGCTCCCGACAAAATCGGCAGCCTAAGATTATTTCCTCGCTTTATGCACTTTCAGCAATTTCCCTTTCACTGTCGTGTTTTTCATCGCATCTAAGACGAGCGGACCTTTGCCGTTTAAAATTTCAACGAATGAACCTTGCTCCTGGATCGTGATAATCCCGATATCCTCAGCCGAGACGCCGTCAATTTTAGCAATCGTTCCGACGAAATCAACGGCTCTCAGTTTCTTCTTTTTTCCCCCGTTAAAGTAGAGCCTCATGATTTCTTTATTTAACGGTTCGCTCTTGTCCTGTTTAAGCTCCGGTTTCGTATTGATTTTCTTTAGAAAAGCCGCTTTTGCTCGTGCAATTTCTTCTTTTGACGGCGTCTCAATAATAGGAATGGGAAAGCCGATATAGTCTTCAATATCAGCGATCATCCCCTTTTCACGCGGACTGGCAAGAGTAATCGCTTTTCCCCGGCTGCCGGCTCGGCCTGTTCTGCCGGTACGATGCACATAGCTTTCTTGATCTAATGGCAGCTCATAGTTGATGACATGTGTGATGTTCTCAATGTCGATACCTCTTGCCGCCACATCTGTCGCGATTAAATAGCGGAACGCTCCCCGTCTGAAGCGATTCATCACGGCAAAACGGTCCTCCTGCGGCATACCTCCGTGAATTTTCGCGCACGGATAACCCAAACCGGCTAAGCGCCGCTGCAACTCATTCACTTGCTCCTGTGTGCGGCAAAAGACGATGCAGCTGTCCGGGTTTTCAACAATGATCAGATCCACTAAAAGCGAAAATGGATCATTTTCATCTACAATGATCAGTTGATGCTCGATGTCTGCGGTTGTCGTACCGCCTGCTTTCATCTCGATTTTTAAAGGGTCTTTCATATATTGAAGGGATAGCTGCTCCACATCCTCCGGAAAAGTTGCAGAAAACAGCATTGTCAGCCGTTCTTCAGGCAAATGGCGGATGATCGCTCCCACTTGATCGATAAATCCCATATTCAGCATTTTATCGGCCTCATCGATGACAAGGTATTTCAGTTTTTCTAATGGAAAGGTTCCTTTTTCAATGTGATCCAATACGCGGCCCGGCGTCCCGACAACGATATGGCATTTTTGCTTGAGCTCCGTTTTTTGCCGTTCAAAGGACGACTTCCCGTAAACAGCCGCTGCTTTTATTCTTTTATAGCGGCCGATGTTCGTCAAATCCTCCTTTACCTGAGCGGCAAGCTCGCGCGTCGGTGTCAAAATCAAGGCTTGCGGTTTGTTCTCTTCCCATTCGGTCAACTCGCAAAGCGGAATTCCGAACGCGGCCGTCTTCCCGCTCCCCGTCCGCGATTTCACAACAACATCCCGCTTTTTAAGCGCCGCGGGAATCACCTCGCTCTGCACCGCAGTCGGGTGCTTATACCCTAAATGATCGAGCGCTTTCGTAATATCGCCGCTTAATGCATATTCTTTAAAACTGGCTTTGCTCATGTATGGACTCCTTTTGGTCATATGATTTCCAGTGAATGATGGTGTTATGAATGTGATTATACGCGAATCATGACTGATTTCAAAAAGACATGAAAAAGAGGCTGCAATCAGTGCAACCCTAAGAAACACCCTACAGTATCAATTGTTTTCAAAAATTAATCCGATCATAGTAAGCTCCCACAGCAAAACAGCGATGAAAATGACGCCCAGTAGACGCTGTAATACAAAAGGGAGGCGGGCTAAAACGATTTGGACTTCGTAATTTAAAGAGGAAACCAGAATGGCTACATATCGAAAAAAGTCGGTGATCAGCCCATTTGATTCGTCATATACGTTGACTTCATATAGCTTAATGATTAATGTTGGTACAAACAAAGAAACAAATGCAAACACCATGTTAATTGTTAAATATATGATAAGCGCAGAATTGGGATACGGTATATCCCCTGACATCGCAAATCCAAAAAATAAACTAAAAATAGAAAAAACAAATATACCTATTGGGATATTGGTCTTTCTTATAGCTCTTGAAGGAGGGCGCGCAATTGTCTTTTTTGTTTGAAAACCATATACCAATGCAAGTAAAATGATAAACAGCTCAGCAATGCAAACAAACATAAAAAACATAACATTGGCGTTTTTTTCCCAATAAGGTTTATTCAACAACAATAGAGCAGTTAACAATATTAGAATAACATTGCTTCTCAGCCAAAAGAATCGGCTTTTTTTAAAAGAGAACATAAATAGAAATCCTTTCTACTATAAATCATAAAATTCATTCATTGTATCCACTATTTTCCCAAAATATTCGTCGACTGCCACTGGTAGAAGATATAGCGAGCCAGTTTTTTTAATATTTTCATAATCTAAATGCCAAATGAAATTATCACTTCTTAATAAAAAAGCAACTTGATCTAATCTTGTTTGATTTTGAATATAGTCACTTTCTACAAAAGAAATATTATCGAGCTCTTGGTTGTTTGCTAAAAAGTCAAAGGAAAATTGACTTATAGTCGGATGCGTTTTCGGGTCTTCCGCCATTCTTTTAATAACGTCAGCTTCAACCTCGTGAAACTCATCAAATGAATCTTCATCCATTTCAAAAATTTCATGTTCTGGTTTTTTATCTGTATATGAATGATAAAATGTTTTCAACATTTCTAAAAACGACTCTCTGCTTCTTAAAATCGAAAAACTATGATTTTGATTTTCGATCTCCTGCACAATGAGTTCATCTTTTTGAACATGGTGTACAATCAGCACCCTTTTCCGATGGATACAACGAACTTTTCGCTTTGATTGAATGAGTAAGTGAATCAGGTTTTCTAACCCTTTTTGTAAATTAGATTCTGTGCCATCAGCCCAATATCCTCTTTGTTTTAAAAGATTTTCGGCTTGAATTGAAAATGGCTCAATATCTTTTTCATCTTGAATCAACTGCTGATCATTGATAATATCTTCAGCAGCTTTTTCATACCTACACAATAAAAATGCGGCAACGAGTTCATTTGTTGTTAATATAATTTTAGAGTCTAACATTATACTCCTCCTTATTACCTGAACCAGCTAGTGACAAATTCCTTTGCACCTGAGAGTCCGTCTGAAATTGTATCTGTAGTTTCAGAGGCCTTTTGACTTAACCATTCACCAGCTTCCTTACCTTTATCTTCTATCCAACCTGCAGCATCTTCTCCCCATTCTTTTACTTGATCTCCCGCAATTATGGATCCTGTTATACCAATACCAGCTCCAATTGCTCCTCCAATAAGGGTGCCAGGACCTGGACATACTAATGAACCCAGTCCAGCTCCGCTAGCGGTCAACGCTCCAACTCCAGCATCCATTCCAATCCCTGCTGAAAATCGGCCAAATTTTTCGAACCAAGATTTATCTTTATTATCATCACTAAAAAACTCAGCTCCATTTGTAGTCAAGGAGAATATTGTTCCAGCATAAGGTATTTTTTTGGCGAGTTTTGTAATACTAGCTTCATCCTTAAACTTCCCAACAGTCCCTTTCACATCAACCTTAGTCTTATAACTCTTCAGTTCCTCTGGCTTATGCTTTAGGAAACTTTGGCTCTCCAAAATTTTCTTGTAGGAGATCCTTGTTGTGTTAGGCCCCAATCCAACAATCTTTCTCAAAAGGCCGCTTGGTTTATTTTGAAATTTGCCGAGCCATTTTTTTATTGGTTTGCTTGAGTTTGGATCGCCTTTTTTCAGGATGTTGTAAACAAACTGAGCCACCTTGGAATCGTATTTTCCGTTAGCTCCTTGCGTCCATTTCGGAGAGGCTTTCACACGGAAGTTTCCTTTTCCGTCTTTTTCAAGCTCAAGCATTTTCGTCGCCAGTACATTCACGGCTATGACGCCTTTTGTTACGGCCAACGCGCCGTTTCCTGTTCCGATTAAATCAAGCCATTCAGCGATTCTGCCCATCATTGTCGGATCGTCTTGTTTTTCTGCTAAATCAACGGCTTCGTCAATCATTTGTTTAACGACATCTGTTTCAGAAAAGTAGTTTTCAACCTCTTTAATCGTTTTTTTAGATAAGATCGCGCCTCCCTTTGACCAAGTGTTCACCTTTTCAGTGAGCTTGGATAGCTGAGCGATCGAATTTGACGATTGTTTTAATATAGAATTAGCATCGCGATCAAGCTCTTTTAAATCAGACACCGTGTTGTTCACATGTTTTTTGGCTTCGGAAATATGCTCATTAAATGATGCCAAAGAGATAGATCCGCCCCCAATTAAGTGGCTGATTTTATCAACTTCGTCATTAATCGAATCAACCGTATCATTCGTTTGACGTTTCAGTTCTGTTAAGCCCTTTTTGACGTCATGCGTCAGAAATTCTTCTTTTACAAAACCCTCTGTTGATTCATAAGTTCTGATTTTTGCTTTAATGTCTTTTAAATTCTGTATGTATTGATCTATAAAGTGCTGAAAATAAAGCAGCACGGGAAGATGAAGAACAGAAAAGTGTTCTTTGATCGCATTTCCGCCTTCTCCTTTTAATGCATCATCAAGCTCTGCAATTTTTTGTACACTTTCCCTTATGGCGTTGATCTCTTTTTCCTCCTGCTTTTTTTCCTTAATCAATTGGTCAATCGCGTCAATGACTTCAGAAACATCTAAAACTTTCAAGAGAAAACCAGCCCTCCTTATTTCATTTTTTGAGAGATGTTTTTATCAGTATCAATCAAGACTTTAATGTTTGACCATGCGTCCTTTTCAACTGATGATAGCGCCTCCTTGTATTTTTTTAGTAGTTGCTCGTATTCCTTTTCGATTTTTTTTATTTTGTTCACTACATCCATTGAAGAATTAGAGATATCGGCTTTTGAACCTGATATCGAAAGTGCGCTGATTTTTGTCTGAAGGCTTGAAAACACCGTTTTGACTTCTTCTGCTTTTACCTTTATTTCTGCCATTATTTCACCTCAATGATTGACTTGTTTTTTTATATCTGTAAGCTGTTGTTTTTGTATACTTAGAAACATCTCCATATTAGAAATTTGCATTTCAAGATTTTCAATCTCTTGCTCAATATGCGAAATCAGACCATCTGTTTCTCTCTGTATATTTTGATAGCTGTGTGCAATGTTTGATCTAATATTGATAAATTGCTTTGTATGTCTGCCATTCCATATATGTGATGTAATATCTGGCTGATTGATGAGAGTGGCATTGTTTGAAAGGGTGTGAAGTTCACCGGTAATAGCTGTTTTTGCTTTTTTCAGTTCAGCGATTTTGCTTTGGGTATCCTTTATATTGTGAGATAAAGAAGAAATATCTTTTTCCAAAGAAGAGATTTTAGCAGCATGGTTAGACATATCGGGTTCACCTCATTTTTCAGAAAATAAAAATCCGCACGTTACTATTCGCTTATTCCACTGTATTTCGGTTAGGTATATTGTTGCTTTACGGGAGAATCTAACGTTCTTGTAAATCAGACCTTTTTCATATTACAATATCATCCAAAATAGGTAAATAGGATAATGGACTTGGTTTTCTTGGATTTTCTTGAATCGATCAATTCAAGATACAAACGATGTTATTTAAAATAGCGTCCTGGACTTAGTTCAAATGACCTTTTCTCAAATTCCGTGACATCAAAAAAACAGCACACACCCAAAGGTATGTGCTGTTTTGCATGTTCCTCTATTCCGTAATCACCGTATGCACAAGCTTCGGTGCTTCGGCTGTTTCCGCGATTTGGATGTTGTCGTAGACTTTTGCGATGACGTCATCGACATTTTCGCGGTTTGCGTATAGGGTAACCAATGGTTCGCCTTTTTCGACTGCGTCGCCGACTTTTTTGCGGAGCATGATGCCGACGGCGAGGTCGATTTTGTCTTCTTTTGTTGCGCGGCCGGCGCCCAGCAGCATGGCCGCAACGCCGATTTGATCGGCGACGATTTCAGACACGACACCCGCTTCTTTGGCAGGAACGTCGATTTTATAGGCAGCCTGAGGCAGCTTTTCTGGGTTATCCGCGACAGAGCTGTCGCCGCCTTGATTCTGCAGGAAGTCTTTGAATTTTTGCAGCGCTTTTCCGTTTTTCATCACGTCGATCAGTTTCTCTCTTGCTTCGTCAAGGGTCTCCGCTTTTTTGGCGAGAACGACCATTTGGCTGCCCAATGTTAAGACAAGCTCAGTCAAGTCTTCAGGACCTTCGCCTTTTAATGTATCAATCGCCTCTTTCACTTCAAGCGCATTTCCGATGGCAAACCCCAGCGGCTGGGACATGTCGGAGATGACGGCCATCGTTTGGCGGCCGACATTGTTTCCGATGCGGACCATTGCTTTTGCAAGGTTGACTGCATCTTCATCGGTTTTCATAAATGCGCCGGCGCCCGTTTTGACGTCAAGGACAATCGCATCCGCCCCTGCGGCGATTTTCTTGCTCATGATCGAGCTGGCAATCAGCGGGATCGAATTGACCGTGCCTGTCACATCGCGAAGGGCGTACAGTTTTTTGTCAGCAGGCGTCAAGTTTCCGCTTTGGCCGATAACGGCGACCTTGTCGCGGTTGACGAGCTCGATGAATTCATCTTTGGAAAGTTCCACGTGAAACCCTTTGATCGCTTCGAGCTTGTCAATTGTTCCCCCTGTGTGTCCGAGGCCGCGTCCCGACATTTTGGCGACGGGTACGTCGAGAGCCGCGACAAGCGGTGCAAGTACGAGCGTCGTCGTGTCGCCGACGCCTCCTGTTGAGTGTTTGTCGACCTTGATACCTTCAATCGCGGAAAGGTCGATCGTTTCGCCTGAGTTGACCATCGCCATCGTGAGATCGGCCCGCTCTCTGTCCGTCATGTCCTGAAAATAGATGGCCATCGCCAGAGCGCTCGCTTGATAGTCAGGAATGCTGCCGTCGGTGTAGCCTTTAATGAAAAATTGAATTTCTTCTGTTGTCAATTCTTCTCCATTTTGTTTTTTTGTGATGATATCAACCATTCTCATTGTGATCACCAGTCCTTTTTTCAATGTTTATCAATAGATCAATCCTACAACGGTCGCTGTCAAGAAACTGACGAGCGTTGCGCCGTACAGCAATTTCAACCCGAAGCGCGCGACGACGTTTCCTTGTTTCTCATTCAGTCCTTTAACCGCACCGGCGATAATACCGATCGATGAGAAATTGGCAAATGAGACGAGGAAGACGGAAACAATCGCTTCGGTGCGGCCGCTGAAATGGAAGCTGCCTTGTGCGAGAGACTGCATCGCGACAAATTCATTTGAGACCATTTTGGTTGCCATGATACTTCCAGCATTCACCGCTTCATGCCATGGAATACCCATCAGGAAGGCAAACGGTGCAAAAATAAATCCGAGCAGTTCCTGGAATGATATACCTAGTGCGGCGCTGAAAATGCCGTTAATCATTGCGATGATCGCGACAAATCCGATCAGCATGGCGGCCACGACGACGGCGACTTTAAAGCCGTCCATAATATATTCGCCCAGCATTTCAAAGAAGGATTGTTTTTCCTCTTCCTGTACCTCTACCATATCATGTTCTCGATCGACTTCATAAGGATTGATAATCGAAGCGATAATAAATCCGCCGAATAAGTTCAATACGAGCGCGGTGACAACGTATTCGGGCTTCAGCATCGTCATATAGGCGCCGACGATAGACATCGAGACGGTCGACATCGCCGAAGCGCACAGCGTATAAAGTCTGTGTTTAGGCAGCAGGCCAAGCTGCTTTTTTAACGAAATGAATACTTCAGATTGCCCCAGTATCGCCGAAGCCACGGCATTGTATGACTCCAGTTTGCCCATCCCGTTGATTTTGCTGAGCGCAAGACCAATATATTTTATAATAAACGGAAGGATTCTCCAATATTGCAGAATACCGATTAAAGCAGATATAAAAACAATCGGTAGAAGTACGCTGATGAAGAATGTGGATTCATTCACATTCACCAGTCCGCCAAAGACAAAATTCACACCTTCTGCCGCATATTCAAGCAAATAGCCGAAGCCCTTGGCAAAACCGCCGACGAGATAGTTTCCGACACCCGTGTTCAGCAATATATATCCCAATGCGAATTGCAGCACGATCATGACGATAACCGGGCGGTATTTCACTCTTTTCTTTCCGCTGCTGACCAGCCATGCAAGCCCTAAGACGACAAATAAACCAATGAGCCCGATGAGATATTTCATGTTTTGATCCTCCTGGTGATGTATTCGCTTACATTTTTGTATCTGCGCGCAGGAAGCTTCCGCTTCCCGCCGCACTGGATCTTAGTAGTTATCTTCATTTTTTCCTTCTGCTCCGCTGACGATGGAAACGCCTGCGCTTGCACCGATCCGTGTCGCTCCTGCTGAGATCATGGTTTCAACGTCCTCTTTTGTTCGAATCCCTCCGGATGCTTTGACACCGATGTCTGGTCCGACGGTTTTCCGCATCAGGGCGATATCTTCCGCTGTCGCTCCGCCGGTTGAGAACCCGGTTGAGGTTTTGACAAAGTCGGCACCGGCAGCAACAGCCAGGCGGCAGGCGCGCTCTTTTTCTTCGTCTGTCAACAGACACGTTTCAATGATGACTTTAACAAGCGCTTTATCTTTTGCGGCTTCAACGACCGCGCGGATGTCGGCCTCGACAAAGTCATCGTTTCCGTCTTTTAAAGCGGCGATGTTGATGACCATGTCCACCTCTGTCGCGCCTTTTGCGATAGCGTCTTTTGTTTCAAACGCTTTTGTCTCTGTCGTGTTGGCGCCCAGCGGAAAACCGATGACCGTGCAAACGTCGATTTCCGTTCCCTTCAGCTCTTCGGCGGCAAATTCGACCCATGTCGGGTTGACGCAGACTGAAGCGAATTGGTATGCTTTCGCTTCTTCTATTAATTTCTTAATCTCGGATTTTTGTGTTTGCGGTTTCAATGCTGTATGATCAATGAGATTTGCAATCGTCATTTACTAGCACTTCCTTTGTATAAGATAGTTTCAGCATAACCGATTTTTGAACAAATGTAAATTATCATATGAAATTTTGTTCAATAGAAAATAAAGTAAAATCCAGGCTGTTCTTCCTGGACACTTCAGTCATCAAGCAGTTCTTTCGCCGTGTGCTGATCAATAATCAGCACATTGGCATACTTGCCTTTGAGCGCACCATGAATAGCGGCTTTTTTCCGGCTGCCGCCCGCTACGAGAATCGACCGTTCTTTTTCCCTCAAGTCAGCCAATTCAATGCCGATCGTCCGCGAATCGATAGCATCGCTGCAAATGTTTCCTTCCGCATCAAAAAAGCGCGAACAAATATCGCCGACTCCACGTTCTTTCAGGAGGGCTTTTTCCTCTTCATGAAAATACCCCAGCCTGAACAGCAAGGCTTCATCGCGTACCGTGCCGACTGTAAATAACGCAATGTTTGCCTGTTTTCCCATTTCTATGATCCGCTTGATGTGCCTGTCCTGTTCCACCATCTGTTTGACTTCCGGATTGTCAAACACGACCGGAAGCGGCAAATACCTCGGCATCGTTTGAAAAGCTTCGGCAAACAGCTGAATCGTTTCAGACGAATAAGTGTTGACGCTGGAATGGCTGATTCCGCCTTTCAGTTGAACGACCTCTGCGCCCTTCACCTGTTTAGGCTGCATATTTTGGGCGATTTGGTACATCGTCGTCCCCCAGCTGACGCCGACAATGTCGCCGTCCTTGACTGCGCCGTGCATATATTCGGCCCCGAAGCGGCTGAGATAATGCGTGATGGTCGTATAATCCGCGGTCGGCGAAAAGACAACATGCGCTTCTAGAAGCCCGTATTTTTCCTCAAGCATCGCACCGAGCGCATCCATATCTTCAAACGGGTCCATAACGCGGATTTGGACATACCCCTTTTCCTTGGCGAACTGCAGCAGCCTTGATACCGTCGGTCTTGAAATCTGCAGCTGTTCGGCGATTTGCTGCTGGCTGTAGTCAGACTGATAGTAGAGCCTCGCTGCTTCAATGCTCAATTGCTGTTTTTCCTTGTCCATCACGTTCCTCCCCTTTAGTAACGCTTTAACCCATATTATATAGGTTCATGCTCCTTCTCATCCAGCTGAATTGCAAAATACGGTCCGTATGCAGACTCATGCGTCACCGCATATGTCCATGTCATATGTTTATCCGTTATATATGCATCTTCTTCTCCTTTCAGATCTGCGGCTATCAGTTGTTCAGCATGTTCAAGAATATAGGCGTCATACGTGTGCTGGTAGAATAAAAAGCAATCGCGCTTCGGCTGTTCGCTAAAGGCTTGATCGGCCTGTCCGCCGGTAAAACACGGCTTCATCCCATAGCTGAATAAATGCCACAAAAAATGGCTCACCAAGATCGCGTCCCTTTCCGGAAGCTCCATGCTTGCGGCAAAACGGTTTTCCCACGTTTTTCTCAAGTAAGAGCCCCACTTCGGTATTTCTGTCACTTTCACATTTTGTCTTTCAAGCTTGCTGATGATGTACATTCAGGCCCTCCGTTTATTTTATTTTTCCAAGCGCTAGCACACCCGCTAGTTCTCTTCTACATTTCCCCTTTTAAAAATCAATACGAAAATCCTGCTATTGATGGAAAAACATTTTATTATTGGACTTACGTCCTGTTTTTGGATAGCCCAAAAAGATCAAATAAATCTAGCAATCTCCATTTTTTCATTTATAATAAATAAGTCAAAATCATTACTCAAAAAAACATTCGGGGTGATCTATCGTGAAAGCACCCGTGAGGTATATATGGATTGGTATGATCCTGTGCTTTTTATCCGTCAGTCTGGCCGTCGGCTGTATCAAAGCTGAAGATCAGTCAGATGATGAGAAAAATGATGAAGCGCTTCAGCCTGCCGAACACTTCGTTTACCGTCATTTAATGAGCGATCAGGGGCTGATCAAAACCGGCTTTTCCGACCAGCCTGTTTACTTGTCGGAATCGCTTGGCTTGTGGATGGAGTTTTTGATCAGCAAAAAAGACGGCGAGCATTTCCATGAGCAATATCAGCACCTGAACGAATCCTTCCTTATGAACAACAACCTGGTGTCATGGCAAATCCAAAACGGCCAGGCAAGCGGGGTGAACGCCCTGATCGATGATCTCAGAATCATGGTGAGCCTCGATCAAGCGGCAGCTCTATGGGGAAACAGCGAGTATAAACAAACCGCTCGGAACATCGGTGCCGCATTAAGAAAATACAACATGAACAACGGGATATTGACGGACTTTTACGACTCCGCCTCTCAATCCGCGGCAAAAGATATCACGCTTTCCTATATCATGCCAGATGCGCTATCCATCTTGAAAAAGAATGGAGTGATAAATAAAGAACTCGAAAGTCGGAATGCCAGCATTCTTTATCTCGCCCCTTTGAAAAACGGTTTTCTCCCAAAAGCATACAGTACAGAAACGAAAGCATACACCTATGACCATGAAGTCAATCTCATTGATCAGCTTTACGCAGCTTGGCATTTACCTCCGAAGGATCAAAAAGCCGCTGTATTAGCGGATTGGCTCAAACAGACGTTTCAAACCGGCGGAAAACTGTATGGCCGGTATTCGCTCGATACAAAAAAGCCGGCGGTCCAATACGAGTCTCCATCCGTCTACGCGTTGGCGATTTTATTCTTCATCAACCAAAACGAAGATAAAACCGTCATTAAAGCGCTGTATGATCGAATGAATGATTTTGAAATTCTTGATTCGTCCGAGACGTATTATGGGGGATATATGAGCGGAAATGATACGCATTCTTTTGATAATCTGCTGCCCCTATTAGCCGAAAGGAAGCTTTTAAATGAAAATCTCATTCAATGAATCGCATAAAATGTTCGCTTATATGACAGGACTTGCAGCAGCGCTTGCGTTGTTCATCCATTATATCTCAGTCCAGCGGTTCGAACCCGTTCTCATCATTTGCATCACACTTGCCATCATCGCAGCAGGAATATGGCTCGGATCGATTTACGCACTGGCTGGGACCATCATCGTCCTGTTTGTTCTCGGCACTTTGATGATGTTTTTTCACACAGGCCAAGGAGAAGCTGCTTCGTCTGAAACCGGACTGCAAATGCTCGTCATCTGGGGAGTGGCGCTGTTGCTGTTTTCCTTTATGTCAGGGAGAATACACGACATCGCGATCGGACTTCACCGCTCCGTCAAACACCTTCAAGACGAAATCAAAAGCTTTGTTGCGATTGACAGGGTGACAGGCTTTGATAATAAACAGAGGATGAAGCTGGAGCTGTCAGAAGAAATCAAGCGGGCGGAGCGGTATGGCAACTCGTTTGTTTTTTTACTGCTTCATATGCATTATTTCAAAGAGTTCAAATCCCTGTACGGAGAAAAAGAAACCGATCGTCTCTTTCAATTTGTCAGCAGTCAAATCAGATCATGTGTCCGGGAAACCGATAAAAAGTTCCGGCCTGCCGAGGAGCGGTTCGGCATCCTGCTGACACACACGCCTGCCGAACATATGCCCGCCGTCCTTGAAAAACTGAAGAAACAGCTGGATACGTACCAGCTGAAAAACGGCAAGTATGTCACCTTGACCTTCCACGTGTGCCACTTATCATATCAGAACGATTTAAAGACTGCCGATCAATTTTTAGAAGAACTAGAAAACGAGATGATGATGAATGAACTGTAAGCGGCTATTACTTCTATACGCGGCTGTGCTTATCCTGTCTGCGGCTTTTTATGTTCCGGACAGCGCCGAGGCAAAGCAGCAGGAGCACGGCATTCTCATCGTCTATTCAACATTGGATGGAAAAGAGTCAGCCGATGTGAAAATTCTCGACCTTATCGCCGGCCATTTTTCATCCCGTGTGGCCGTCATAAAAGACGCGGATGTCAAAGCATCGGATCTCGCAACAAAAGACCGCGTCATCTATTACGGACAAACGAAAAGAAAGCTGAGCAAAAAGCTCGCGCAGCTGATCAGCTCCTCCAAAAAACCTGTGATAGCGATCGGCTTTAACGCCGGGCAGTTCAGCCAATTTGCAGGTCTTACGCTCAAAAGCAAAGACAATGTGTATCAGATTCGCAGCACAAATGAGGAAATCGATTCCTCTTTAGAAAGCGGAGTCCGTGTCCTCGACGTATCAGGATTGAAGGGAAAAGCATTGTACACATACAAAGCTGACGAAGGAAAAGCTCGTCCTTTTGGATGGAAAACCGGCAAAGGAAACGTGTACATCGGGTTAACCGATTTGCTAAACAACAGCCTCCTCGCCGCTAAACAGCTCAGACAGGCATTTGGTGAAACGGCCGGCAGCACGCTGTTATATTTGCGGCTTGAGGATATCAGCCCGATGTCGGATGAAAAACTGCTGCTCCAAGCCGGATCTTATCTGCATAAACGGAATATTCCTTTTATCCTTTCTGTGATTCCGGTATATGTCAATCCTGAAACAGGCGACAAAGTCTATATGTCTGAAAAGCCGAAGCTGGTCAAAGTACTGAGGAAGCTTCAGGATATGGGCGGAAGCGTAATTGTCCACGGGTATACCCATACATACCGCTACAGCGAAACCGGTGAAGGATTCGAGTTTTGGGATGCCAAAGCCGATCAGCCGATCACATCGGAAAATGCGGAAGAACCCGCGACCCTTTTGCAAAAGGAACAGAGCTTTCCGAATGAAGAGGCATATCAAAACTATTTGAAGCCGTTCAGAAAGAATGAAGAAACTTACACGCGGCAGAAGCTGACGAACGCTATTGAGGATCTCACCGCGGAAGGGCTGTATCCGCTCGCGTTTGAAGCGCCGCACTATACGATGTCAGAGCACGGCTATCAAATCGCCTCACAATATTTCACAAGCTTGTTCGGCCAGGTTCAGCTTAGCGATACAACATGGAAAACGTCAGGCGCCGGTCCATTTGTTACGAATCCGGCCATGCTCCATGGGATGACGCTCTATCCCGAGACAATCGGCTATGTCGATCAATCGGAGCAAAATCCGCTCGGCAAAGTCGAGGAGCGCATCTCTCAAATGATCGATTTTGAAGGCGGAGTAGCCGGCGCATTTTATCATCCTTATCTTGGAATGAAATATCTTCCTGAACTGGTTGATCAAATGGAACGCATTCCAAACAGCGAATGGCTCGATATTAAAAAGACAAAGCAAACTGTTAACACAGATAAAGTAGAAATTCACACAAGCGGAGATGGAACGATTCAAGTCAAAAGCAAAGTCAGCCCCATTGAGACGTTTTTCGATCATCACCAGCAAAGCCCGCTGGAAAAGGCGCTTTGGATTCTCTCTCTTATTGTGCTCTTGTTTGTTGTCATGTTTGTGAGCTATACCCTTTACTTGAGAGCCACATTAAAAAAACGAATCTTTAAGGAGAGAAAAAGCCGTGGGTAATGTTCTGTTCCTAGTCTCGTTAAGCTTAATATGGGTCATGCTTCTGTATCACATGTTTTTGATGCAGGGCGGATTCCGCCACTATATGACCTTCGAACGGAACATTCCGAAGTGGAAAGAGAACGTGAAGGATCTCCCGAAGGTCAGCGTTCTGATTCCGGCGCATAACGAAGAGGTCGTCATTCGGCAGACGCTGAAGGCGATGGTCAACCTCTATTATCCGAAGGACCGGCTGGAGATTATTGTCGTCAACGACAATTCATCCGACCGGACGGGTGACATTGTGGATGAATTTTCCACGCAATACGGCTTTATTAAAATGGTCGTGACCAAACCGCCGCATGCCGGAAAGGGAAAATCGTCGGCGCTCAACTGCGGTTTTGCCGAGTCAAACGGGGACGTCATTTGTGTATATGACGCCGACAACACGCCGGAAAAAATGGCTGTTTATTACCTTGTCCTCGGGCTCATGAATGATCAGAAAGCCGGAGCGGTGGTGGGAAAATTCCGCGTCATCAATGCGGCGAAAACATTGCTCACAAAATTTATTAACATCGAAACGATTTGTTTTCAATGGATGGCACAGGGCGGGAGATGGAAATGGTTCAAAATCGCCACGATCCCCGGCACCAATTTCGCCATCAGAAGAAGCATTATCGAACAGCTGGGCGGCTGGGATGATAAGGCGCTGGCCGAAGATACCGAGCTTACGATCCGGGTCTACAACCTCGGCTACCACATCCGCTTCTTTCCGGCGGCCGTCACTTGGGAACAGGAGCCGGAAACGTGGAAAGTCTGGTGGCGTCAGCGGACAAGGTGGGCTCGCGGCAACCAGTATGTCGTCCTGAAATTTTTGGCTCAGTTTTTCAAGCTGAAGAGAAAACGGATTATTTTTGATTTGTTTTATTTCTTTTTTACGTATTTTTTGTTTTTCTTTGGCGTCATCATGTCAAATGCGATTTTTGTCATCAATTTATTTTATAATCTGCATCTTTCATTCGGTTTTTTGTCTATCATTTTATGGGTTTTGGCTTTCTTTCTATTTATGACGGAGGTCATGATTACACTGAGCATCGAAAAAACAGAAATGAACAGGCAAAACTTTTTCATCGTTTTTCTGATGTACTTTACATACTCGCAGGCTTGGATTGTGCTCGTGATTTATTCTTTATTCGTAGAAATCAAGCACCGCCTGTTCAAGCAAAAGGTTACATGGTACAAAACAGAACGATACAATCAAAAGAAAAGCGGGTGACTTTTTTGAAATATATCATCATATGTCTGGCAAGCTTCTTGCTGATCACGGCGACGGGACAAGCGGCTGCAGCCAAAGACGTTACAGTAGACGGCTCGATCCTGGGGGAAAACAGCCGGGAACAAGCCAAGCAGCAAGTGCTCACAAACGATCTCTTGACCTTGTACGGGGCAAAAGACAGCGCCGAGCTGACGTATCAAATACCGGCGGGCGCCTCCTCTACCCATCAGCAGCTTACACTTAAATACGAGGCCTCAGACCTTTTAATCTCACCGTCTTCTTTAACAGCCGAGATTGATGGCGAACCGGTCAAAACGGTTAAGCTTGAAGGGAATAACGGGAAGAAAACGCTGAAGCTCTCGCTGAACAAAAGCCAGTCGTCTCCAGGGTTTCACAGCTTATCACTGAAGTTCTACGGAGTGGTTCATGAAGGCGTCTGCGTCAGACAGGACTCCTCCGGGAACTGGATCAAAATTTATCCGGACAGTCGTCTGAATATCGGGGAAAAGAACGAATCTAAAGGAGCGGCGCTCGAACATTATCCTTATCCGTTCGCCCAGTCCGGCAGCTCCGTGGAAAAAACGGCAATCGTCATTCCGGACCATCCAAGTTCGGCTGAAATCGAAGCGGCAGTTAAAACAGAAGCATACCTCAAAACGGTTGACAACAGCATCAGCACGAAGATCTTGGGTGAATCTGACCTGGCGAAGATCGACAGGCCGACGATTGTGATCGGCGTTCACCATCACTGGAGCGGCAAAGTGAAAAAGCTGTTGAAACAAGCGAAACTCGAAGCAAAAGAAGACAAGCTTTTGCTTGCGAAACGGATGCTCAAAGCAAAGGATAAGCAGCAGCCTGTATTGTTTGCGGCCGCAGCATCTGATGATGTGCTTTCTGAAAAAATCAGCGTCATCACCGACAAAACGTATGCCGCCCAGCTCAGCGGCGACACGCTGGCAATCGGCAAACTTCAGCAGCATAGCAAACGGGGCGGCAGCAAGCTGACACTTGAGGATTTCGGGGCGGGGGATTTGACAATCGGTTCGGGACAGACATCTTCCGAGCATTTTTATTATCCCGCGCCAGCTCTATTAGACAAGAATCAGCCTGCAAAGCTTTCGCTTGCGATGAAAAAATCGAAAACGATTCAAAAGCAGGCCGGCCAAAGCGACTTAGCTGCGGAACAGGCGGAGCTGAAGGTCATGATCAATGGCCAGCCTCATTCCGTCGGACTTGACGATATAGGAAAAGAAGACAAAAACGGCTTTTACCATGTTTCTTTAAAAGTCGATCCGAAACTTTTGCAAAAAAGCCGTTACATTGATATTCAATTTGCCGCTTCAGGCTTGAAAGAGAACAACCCTTGCTACGCGGTGAACGAGGACAAATGGATTTTTATCGATAAACAAAGTGCATTGTCTTACCATGTCAGCGACACGTCAGCTTCAGCAGATTTTCAAGCGTGGCCGCTTCCCTACGCGGGTGATCATAACAATAAAACGCTGATGATCCTGCCCGACAATGCGGATCAGTCGAAGATTGATGAGCTTTCGCTTGTAGTCGGCTCCTTCGGCAGCGAAGCCCGGCAGGCATTCACAGTAAAAACATCCTCGGAAGTCAAACCGGATGACGTGAAAGGAAGAAACGTAATCTTCATCGGAAGCGTCGATCAATTCTCTCTGCTGAAGGAAAAAACAGCCGAATTGGCTGTTCCGACGGCGAAAAACGGAACATTTGATGTGTCATCTTTTCAAATGCTGAATGAAACGACAAAACAAGTCGCGTTTACTCAAACGTCGCTGTGGGATTCAAATTACTCGATGGCTGTTTTCGCGCCGTTTAAAGGGCAAGGCACAGCAGTCACAAAAGAAATGATCAACTTTTTGAACAGCAATGATTTCGCAGCAACCGTTGTGAATGAAACGGACAGCCATCAGCTATTTACAAACCATCAACAGCTGACAGCAAAATCCGCCGAAACCAAGACGGATGATAAACAGGAAAGCAATCAGCAGCATGTGCTGTACATTGCCATCCTGATCGTAATCATAGCGGCAGCGGTTATTTTGATCTTGACAACGGCAAGGCGCAGAAAAAGAAAGGCCAATGCCGGCGGAGGGATTGACGAATAAAACAGGGGCTTGCTTTTAGCCCCTGTTTTTTTATAAGTATTCAACCTGTTTCTCATATACACCCTTCGCAATTTTAGCTAAAACATCGATTCCCCTTATAATATCTTCATCCGCCGCGGTTAGGCTGATTCGTATACACTGGTGTGAATGCGCCAGGCGCCGGGATTGACGGTGAAAGAAAGATGATCCGGGAACGATAATGACTCCATCCGCTTTCATATACTCATACAGCGCTGCATCGGTCACCGGCAGGTCTTCAAACCACAGCCATCCGAAAAGCGATCCTTCCCCTTGATGCAGATACCATTTGATGTCTTCAGGCATCTTGCATAAAAGCGTTTCCTTGAGCAGCATGAATTTATTGCGGTAATATGGCCTGACTTCATTCAGCGACACGTCGGCGAGGCGCCCGTCATTCAATACTGATGCAGCCATATACTGCCCCAGCCTTGAAGAATGGATCGCCGCATTCGACTGAAAAGCTTCCATTGCCTGAATATACCGGGACGGCCCGATGGCGATTCCGATCCTTTCGCCAGGCAGGCCGGCTTTTGAAAGGCTCATACAGTGAATGATCTGCTCGTTGAAAATCGGTTCCATGTCGATAAAGTGAATCGCCGGAAAAGGCGGAGCATATGCGGAATCAATGAACAGCGGAACATTCGCTTCTCGGCATGCGTCTGAAATGAATGCTACATCTTCTTTAGGCAAGATGTTTCCGCAAGGATTGTTCGGGCGCGATAGCAAGACAGCACCGATGCACGGATCGGTCCGCATCCTCTCTAAAAACCCCTTACGGTCGAGCTCATATCGAAACGTATGATCATCCAATTTCGATATGAGCGGAGGGATCCCCTCAATCATCTCCCGCTCCAGTGCCGCCCCGCTGTATCCCGAATAGTCAGGCAGCATCGGGATCAAGGCTTTTTTCATCACAGATCCGCTTCCCATTCCGCAAAACGAATTGATCGCCAGAAAAAACAGCTGCTGGCTTCCGGCTGTAATCAACACGTTCTCTTTTCGAATGCCGGCGCTATACCGCTCTGAAAAGAAGCGGACAACACTTGCAATCAGTTCATCGGTTCCATAGCTCGATCCGTATTGGCCGATCACCGAAGAAAACCTGTCATCGTCAAGGAGATCGGCAAGAGCCGACTTCCACATGGCTGACACGCCGGGCAAAATCATCGGATTGCCCGCACTTAAATTAATGTATGACCGTTCACCGCCGGCCAGGACTTCCTGAATATCGCTCATCACAGCCCTGACCCCTGTTTTCTCAATCATTTTCTCTCCGATTTTGCTTAATGGCGGCTTCACGCTTCCAGTCTCTCCCGTTCAAATCGAAGACGGGCGGTTTCGATTTTCTTATTGATCTCGTCAATGAAATACTGTTCCGGGACGCTGAATCGCTCGCCTTCCCGTCCCGGAGGCAGGTATTGTCTGACATAGCGCTCCGCGGCCTCTTTGTATGCCGTGTCATCCTCGATTTCTTCCAGCTGTTCAATTTCGGCCACAAGCTTTCTTAAATCGTCCATGCAGCGTGGAAGGTCAAGCGACACGCGCTTCTCTTCTCCTTTTTGAATGGAACGGCCGTTTTCAATCATCCAGCTGAACAGAAAATAGCCTGTCCCGGAATCAAAATTCCGCGTTGCATTATGCTGGCTCGGATAGCGCAGCAGCCGCTCATACAAAACAAATTCGATAATTTCCTCCCAGCCGTCATATTGCCGCTCCCACAAGGTCAGGATTGCTTGGCAATCGACCTTGACTTCTTCTAAAATGCCTGCGAAAAAATTCATTTTCGCCTGAATATGGAGATGAAAAGGTTTTTTTCCGCAATGATGAAAATAGTCGTGAAGGTAGCCCCACAACACCCTTGCTTCATATGTGCGGTCGGGGGAAAGCTGAGCCGACTTGAAAGGCGCATGTTCAAAAATGGCCCTCGCTCTTTTGAGCGTGTCCTCATGGTAAATGTGATAAAACTTATTAAAGTAGAAAATCGCGAATGTCTGTGATGTGATTTTCTCTTTTGTTTTCACATTTTCAGGGAAGAATACGATGCATTTTTCTTCCGTGAACCCCTTTGTTCCGGCGAGCAGCTTAAGGGATTGGCAGCCGTTTTCAGGATGAGGCAGATCCTCTTCTATCGGCCTCATCATGGCAGGTTCTTCACGAACGGCTAAAAAGGCTTCAAAATAGCAGCCTTTCGCATGAGGCCCATTCGGCGTCACGATCGGCACCGCAAAAAAGGTCGTCTCCTGATCATGCGGAGCCCGGTAAGCCGTCAATAACCGGTCAAAATACGGCGTCTCCCCTAATCCGCGGCTGATCCAATCCAAAACGTCCTCTTTAAACGCCTCTTTTGCAGCCGTTAAGTGAACCGCTTCATAAATGGCTCCTGCGTCTTCAATCAATTGCAGCAGAAGCTGTTCCGCCCTTTCGTGATGCTCTGTAATCTGTCCTTTATCATTTTGGTACGTCTGCAATTCATGTATGTTCGGTACAATCTGCCCGTTGACCATGTTTACAATGTCCCCTGTCAAAGTCGTCATCGGCTTCCTCCTTCGATTGATTTAAGCCCGTGGATTGTAAAGCACATCGGTACTTCCCCAAAATCTTTAATGACTTTCAAACGGTGTTCATCGGCTGCTTTAATCGTCGTGATGCAGCCGTCAGCCGCGTTTGAAGCGCAGGCCAGGGCCGCTTGAGCATTGCTGGTGACAAATTGGACTTGACTGCTGAACAGCTTTGCCAGATGAGCCGGAGCAGGGTGTGAAGCGACGATTTGAATATCCGATGCCATCGTGTGCTGTTTTGCGGCAAACACCATGTTGTATGTAGGCATCACAAAACTGTCTATAATCTTTAAGTCCGCTAGATTCTCAAATACGATTTGATGCAAAAACGGGTAAACGGCGCAGCCTAAGAGGACTGAATTTTCTGTCGATTTAACATGGAGCAGCGCTTCTTCCAACGTTTCATAAAGCCTGACTTCCCCGCGGACCCCTTTATTTTTGAGCCATAGCAGGCCGGCTTTTTCACAGTTCGTGCCTTTGGGACCGAGCGTATGGACAATCATCACGGCTTGCTCTTTGTGCACTTTAGTCGAGATCATCTTAACCTCCTATTGTACCCGTCAAATTATTTTGATAAATGATATGAAGCTCATCATCCAGCTCCCGGTAGAAAGCTTCACATTCTTCATAAGAATGATGGCTTGTTAATATAAACCCCGGATAACCGGAAAAGTGCGGGTACGGGAGGATCTTTGCGCCTCTTCTCATAAATTGAAACACCCGCTTAACCTCCTGCCTCTGTTTGACTTCTTCCAGTCCGTCGATTTTTTCAAAAGTGCCGGAGCCCTGTACAGGAATGATATAATTGCCGGCTGTCCTTACAGGCCTGATCTCGCCTTCAAACTCGCTGCTCTCCAGCGGCTTTAATGCATTTTGCAAGACAAGCTGCATAAAGTTGATGCCTGTGCTCTCTTTGACGATGTAATGGGAAACCCCTGAACCGCCGATTCTGGCGCCCACCTCGATAACATAAGGTGTTCCATCCTTGTCCAGCCTCAGCTCTGTATGAGCCGGCCCCTGGTGAATGCCCAGCGCTGAAACGGCGCCCGTCACTTCCTTGACGATCGCAAGGCGCGTCTCTTCTTTCAATTGAGCCGGAGCAATATAGACCCCTTCTTCAAAAAACGGCCCTTTGCTGTTCCCTTTGTATCCAATCGAAAGAACATGTACGTTTCCTTGAATCGACAGCGTTTCAATCGCGAATTCCGGCCCATCGATAAATTGCTCAGCTACGATGCCCGTTTTGCCGTGCACGAATCGATTGAGGTCCCTTTGGTTGACGGCCTCGACTTTCCGGACGGCCTCCTCAAGCTCCTTCCGATCATCAACACGGACGACGCCCTGGCTTGAGAAGCCGTTGACCGGCTTGACGACTAATGGATACGACAGTTTCCTGTTTTCCAGGTCAGCGAGCGTATGGAACTCGTGAAAAACCGGCGTATTCAATCCGTTTTGCTGAAGTATGCTGCGGGTTTTATTTTTATTGCGGCAGTTTTCCATTGTTGTGAAAGGAAGCCCCGGCAGATTCAAAGCTTCAGCAGCTTTTGCCGTGAAAGGCAAAGCCGGTTCAAACAGTGTCATCACGCCGTCAAACGGAAATTCGACAAATGTCTGCCTGACGACATCCATCGCCGCTTCTTCATCTTCAAACAACGGCAGCGGCACACAGCGTTCCACAGCCGGAAGATTGCCCGGGAAATCTTCGGCCGAATTGTAAAAGAACGTGACCTTCAATCCTAAACGCTCAGCTTCTTCAAAAATAAATGGCAGGTGCTTATTTTGACAAATGATGGCCAAGTTTTTGTTTCGTTTCGTCAATTTTCGCGATCCTCTCTTCTTTTTTTAAGTTGATGAACATCACACCGAATATGACAAACAGCGTTCCTAAATAAATATTCGCATTCAGTTTTTCATCCAGAAACAGAAATCCGATATAGAGCGCAATGACAGGGGAGATGAACAAGTGGGAAGTCGCTTTTGAGATGTGCCATTTTTTAAGCAGATAAATGTTGATCCAAAAACCCAAAATCGAGCCGACAACCGCTAAATAAAGCAGCGCATAAAGACTCACACCGGAAAACGTTCTTGTCCCGCTTTCAAAGATGAGGCTGCTGATGAGCAATACCGCTCCGCCGCTCAGCATTGAAAGGGAGTTAAAGCTTAAGATCGGAAGCGAACGAATTCTCTGCTGTACTTTGATTTGAATAAAAGCCGAGCCAAACATCGCACACAAAATCACAATCATTGCGACAATTTCAATAACATCGACTTTGATCAGCAGTTGGTTGCCAAACACGATTGTAATGCCGAGCAAAGCCAGGCATATCCCCCATTTCTGCAGTTTCGTCGCCGGTGTCCCTTTGACGAGGCGGTTGATCATCAGGGCAAAGACTGAAATGCTTGCCGCTAATATAGACACCAACCCGCTCGGCAAATAAAGAGAGGCCCAATAAACAGATCCGAATGGAACGGAAAAATACATGATGCCGTTCAAAAACGACAGCACTAGCAGTTCCTTTGACAGAACAAACTGCCTCCGTGCCAACAGAAACGCCGCGATCAAAATGCTTGCGATCATGAACCGCATGCCGGCGGACCAAAATGGAAGGCTGTCACTCAGCCCGGCTTTTTGAAAAGCCCATGTCGTCCCGCCGATCAAACATAACACGATAAATAAAATATGAACCCGATACTTTAAAACGTTTGTCAGCATATAGCATTCACCTGATTTAGTTATTGTCTTGCTGTCATTTATTTTCAGAAAATAAAATCTTTTCTGATCAAAATGGATTATGAGGGAAATTATAACTATTATATCAATTACAGTCAATCATACTTTTGAACCTTTAGAATATCTTTACAAATACTGCGAACAAAAAAACACTCACTTCGATTAAGTGAGTGGAGGCGATATTGGTTTAGCTTATATTTCTATCTTTTGGGTGCATACCGCTTTTCCGGATGACCCGAATTCTCTCATCTTATGTTTAACCGTTTCTTTGACTGCGCTGATCCCTGGCGTCATATAGGCGCGGGGTTCATATAAATCGGGATTGTCTTTAAATATGCTGCGCGTTTTCTCAGTCCAGGCCACCATGCATTCGGTATTAATGTTGATTTTCGCATGGCCCAGACGGATCGTTCTTGCGATTTGATCAGCCGGGATGCCCGAAGCTCCATGGAGAACGAGCGGAATGTCCGTTACCCGTGAGATTTCTTCCATTTCCTTAAATCCCAAATTAGGCTCGCCTTGATATTTTCCATGAACGGAGCCGAGCGCGGCTGCCAAAGCATCGATACCGGTTTCTTTGACAATCCGCTCGCATTCACCGATGTCGGCATACTGCACTCCGCCGATAAGCCCGTCTTCCATGCCCCCTACGGTGCCAACCTCTGCTTCAACCGAAACATTGCGGACCCCGGCATATGACACGACCTCTTTTGTCATGGCGATATTTTCATCGATTGGTGAATGCGAGCCGTCGATCATGACTGAGCTAAAACCCGCGTCTATCGCTTGCTTGCAGCGCTCCGGACTTTTGCCATGGTCAAGGTGAAGCACGACGGGAACGGAGATCGACATTTCCTCAATCAAAGCCGCAACCATTGCGGAAACCGTTTTAAATCCGCCCAAATAATCGATGAGCCGATCTGAAGCGGCTGCGATGACAGGTGACCGTTCTTCTTCCGCTGCCTCTAGAATCGCTTTTGTCCATTGAAGGCCATTAATATTAAATTGACCGATTGCATAATGATGTTCCTTTGCTTCTTGAAGAAGTTCTTTCATGGAAACGAAAGCCACGTTCACCCCTCCTATCCCGTATTAAATCTTGAAGTATTTTGAAACAACTTCAACTGTTGTTTCTTTGGCCGTTCGAATCGTTTCTTCCGCGCTCAGCTTATAGTATTCAGGTCTGAACAATTCAACTGATACGACATCCGAAAAACCGATGTCTTTCAAAGTTGATAAGTGGGCATCCAAGTCGATGGCTCCCTGTCCCGGCCAAACACGGTCTTCATCTCTTAAAAATCCGATTGGAAAGTCTTCCGTGTCATCGATATGATAAATGAAGATTTTCTTGCCGTCCGCCTTTTTTAAATCCTCAAGACTTGAGCCCATTGCATGGAAATGGAAGCTGTCAAAAACAAGGCCGACATTATCGCGGTTCACGGTCATGACGATGTCATAGGCCTGGCTGAACGTATTGACCGTACACTCCGGGTGACCGACAAACTCGACAGCGATCTTTACGCCGTACGGCTCAGCGATGTCTGACAGCTCTGTCAGCACTTCGACGGAGCTTGCTTTAATATCTTCTTTTAAGATTTTTTGTTCGGTGACAAGCGGTACCGCGACCACGTATTTCACACCAAGCATTTTGCACGTTTCCATCATGCCTTTAAATTCTTCGATGATTTCACGGTGCCCTTTTTCATCGCGGTTGTTGAAAAAGACAAGGGCATTCAAGGCCAGCGGCTTAATATGATGAGTTTGAAAATACTCGGCTAACTCTGAGAGAGCATGGTCTTTTAAGTACTCAGGCAGCTTATCCATCGTCCGGATTTCGATATAATCGTATCCGTGCTTCTCACAGTATTCGAGGTCTTTTGCAAGGTTTGAATTTTCCAACGTCGTTGCTTCATTAAAGCATAGCTTCATATTCGATTCTCCTTCTCTCATATCCTTGTGAAGAGAAGTTCGGCAGGGCGCCGAACTCAGGGGGGGGGGGCTTAGCCTAATAATTCTTGTTTCAATTTTTCAAGCATGAATCTGCTTGATTCATCCGCTCTTTCATCGACCCAAGCAAAAACGGCGTTCGTCGCAATTCCGTCGAACTTCATCTCTCTCAGCTTTCTGAAGATCGTATCAAAATCGACCTCGCCTTGACCAATGTCCAAATGCTGGTGAACCGTTACTTTTGCGTCAGGCGGATTGACGATGTAGCGAAGGCCATGAGCCGCTTTATGATTATACGTATCTGCGAATAAAACATGTGTGAGGCGGTCGCCGGCTTCGTCAAACATTGTCTCGATGTCGCCTTTGCCGTCATCATAAAAGAATGTATGCGCAGTCGAGTAGACAAGATTAATCCAATCCTTGTCAAGCGCGCGGATCATATCCAACGCGCCTTTGTGCGTTTCGATAAAATCGTATGGATGGGCTTGAAGATTGAGTTTAATGCCTTCTTTTTCAAAGATTGGCAGAAGCTCATCCATGGATTTGATAAATTTTTCTTCACTTGTTAAAGGATCGTATTTTGAACCGCTGAATTCGCTGTTCATCAAATCGACTTCAAGCTCGACCGCAATTTCGATTGCCCTTTTCCAATTGCGCACGGCGGCCTGACGGCGATCTTCATCAGGACCTGCCCAGTGGTAAAGCGGAAGGAGCGATGAAAGCTTAACACCGGTATCTCTTAAAAGCCGCTTTAATTGTTTGATTTTAGCTGAATCGACTTTCGGATATTTATAGAATGGACAAAAATCTTCGCGCGGCGATAGTTCGATATATTCGTAGCCAAGCTCCGCCGTTTTATAGACCGTTTCTTCCAAAGTCAAATCATCACGATACATCGATGGATCCAATGCTAATTTCATACTTTTCACTCCTCGGAATGTTTTTATTTTTTAACAGTTGTGAACGTTTGATAGAATTCCGGCTTCTCCTGAAGCGCCACAGGTTCTTTCTGTCCGGATTCCTGAGCTTTCACACAGGCGTCCGTCGTCACGGCGGCGATATAGCCGTCCCACGCAGTCGGCCCGCTGACCTCGCCTTTCTGTTGGATCGAGTCAATGAAATCTTGAATTTCTACATCGTAAGCGTCTACAAAGCGGCGCTGCCAATCCATGAGGATATCCGTCGAGAATTTGCCGTCTTTTCTGAGAGAGATGCTTGGTGGTTCAGGAAGCTTCACGATTCCGTCCTCGCCGACGATTTCACACTGGATATCGTAGCCGTATTTGCAGTTGACATAGATTTCCGCATTGATCACGACTCCGCCTTTTGTTTCGATGATGACGATTTGCGGATCACGCAAATGAGGAAGCGCGTTTTTCGATTTTTTCGGATAAATGACCTGAACGGATTCGTAGTCATCATTAATCAGCCAGTGCAGGGCGTCTATTTCATGGACAAGCGTATCGACGACAGCCATATCTGTTGTATAGTTGTCGCCTACAACCGGGTTGCGGTGCGCACAGTGGATCATGAGGGGCTCGCCGATAACCCGATTGTCGATCGCTTCTTTCAGCTGTACGTAACCGCTGTCATAGCGGCGCATAAAGCCGACTTGAACGAGACGTTTGCCCGCTTTGACTTCTTCATTGACGATCCGCATGCATCCTTCCGCAGTCGTCGCCAGAGGCTTTTCGCAAAATACGAATTTGTTTGCTTTAATCGCTTTCAAAACGCTTGATTCATGTGCCGGTCCCCAGCTTGTTACTAAGACTGCGTCTACATTTTCGGCTGCGATTAGACTGTCGTCATCCGGATAGACCTTGGCGTTCAGGCTGTAGTCCGTTACAACTTGCTGAGCTGCCTCCTGGTTCACATCGGTAACCGCGACAATTTCGCCGCCGGCTAATTTATTTGTGATGCGGTTGATGTGTTCTTTTCCGATTGCTCCTGTACCAATAACACCAATGCGTAGTTTCATTGATAGCCACTCCTTCAAATGTAGTTACATAATTTTTCTTGTTTGCACTTGCCCAGCTTGAGCCGGAGGAGTCCCATACAGCTCTTCCTGAATTTGTTCAAGCGACTTACCGGATGTATTCGGTGCAAAAAAGAGCCCGATGAGCATGCTGGCCGTTACACATCCAAGGAGAATGGCCGCCATAAATGCAATTCCAAAATTCGAGATGATCATTGGAACGAAAAGGCTCCAAGCCCCGATTGAGATACGAACAAGGAAGAACATCAATCCTTGTGCAGATGCGCGATATTCCGTCGGGAAAATTTCACTCGCCCATAATTGATAGTTGGCCTGTTGCCCCGCCCCGTTGTTTATGCCGATCATCACGATAAAGAGGATGAGAATCGGCATGCCCTCTGCCGGAAGCAGAAACAATGACCAGCCGATCACCGCCGCAAATGCGGAGATCCCAAACACTGTCTTCCTGTATTTGTCTGCAAACGGCATGAAGATAAAAGCGACGCCAAGCCCGGTGAAAATAAACAGCCCCATCTGCAAAATATTTGCCATGGTCGCTGATACATCGCCGACCTGCTGATAAATGTAAGGCATAAAAAACCCCATGACACCTGCAGCCAGATTCCAAACCAAGTACACGCCCATTAAGAATAAAATGCTTTTCAAATACTTAGGCTGAAGCAAATCGAGATAAGGCGTCTTCGGCTTCCTGACGGCTTGAGCCATTTCGGATTGATCCTGCCAGGCATCGGATTCCGGCAGCCTTTTCCGCAGAACATAAGTAATCAGTGCGATAACGAGCAAATGCCCAAACACGATTTTATTGCCCAATAAGCCTAAATCACCGAGCAGGACCGACAGCAGCAGAACCACAACCGCTCCCGCAGCCCATGCGACCTGTGCAACCCCGCAATGACGCGCCCTGTTTTTCTTAGGTGCGTTCTCTGCGATGATCGTCCAGGAAGCCGTAATATCAGCTCCTACCGATAAACCGATAATAATGTAACCGCTTAACAAAAAGGGGAAGCTGGTGCCGAATAAAACTAAACAAATGCCCAGTGCATAAACCAGCATACTGTTCGTATAGACAGCCTTTCGGCCAATTTTGTCGGCCAAAAAGCCTCCGAGCAGCGCTCCGATTGCTGCCGAAATGGCGTTGGCGCTAAATGCGCCGAGCAGTCCGATCTGTGTATCAGAAAGCTTCAGGTAACTGACCCATAAAGATAATCCTGCCGATCCTGCGACAATGGAGCCTGCATCAATGTAATTTGCCAAAGCTGCTGCGACGGTTCGTTTATTGAATGGTGAGACTGCTGTACTTCCATTGCTCAATTTAGAGCCCCCTTAATTGGTTGCTGGGACATTCAACAAGTGACGATCGATGTACTTTCTGGCGATCAATGCGTATTCAAGCGGGTTGGCAACATCGGGATCCTGCTCGGCTTCCACTACGATCCAGCCGGAATAGCCGTGCTTTAAAAGCGTTTGATATACTTCTCTAAAGTCGATGCAGCCGTCGCCTGGAACTGTGAACATCCCTTGCAGAAACGCCTGTTGGAACGAATTTCCTTCCCGCTTGCATTTCTCCATGATCTTAAGGCGCGCGTCTTTAAAATGAACGTGCCTAATACGGTCAATATGCTTCTCTAAAATGTTCATATAATTTCCATCTGAAATGTAGGCATGCCCCGTATCGTACAGAAGGTGCACAAGTGCCGGGTCAGTTCCCGCCATGAGCCGGTCCACCTCTTCCTCTGTCTGCACGCCTGTGCCGAGGTGGTGATGGTAGACAAGCTTCAGTCCGTAACGGCCGGCGATTTCCCCGAGGTGATTTAAACCTTCAAATAGCCGCTGCCATTCTTCATCGGTGAAATAAGGCTTTTCTTTAAACACGTTTTTATCCAAGCCCTGCACACTGTACGTCTGTTCTGATACGACCGCAACATCGGCATGGACGTCTTTTAAGTACTGGCAGTGAGCCGCAAATTCCTTGGCTGCTTCTTCAATGCCGTCCCGAATGATATAGCTGCTGAACCACTTGCCGGCAATCCTTAGATTCCTCAGCTCGAGCTCTTTATTGAGAATGGCCGGTTCCGGAAAAAAGCCGCCCACTTCCGTGCCTTGAAAGCCCGCAACAACAATGTCGCTCAACAAATGCTGAAGTGTGTTTCCCGCGCCGATTCCCGGAATATCATCGTTCCGCCATCCTATGGGGGCGATGCCCCATAGAATTTGTGTCTTGCCCATCCTGGTGCCTCCTTTAATACTGCTTTGCAGATTCCAGCATTTTTTCTTTTGCTTTATACGCCTTTTGCACGCTTTCCTGTTCGGAAACCTCTGCAACACCTACGTGCCACCAGCTGTCATAGCCGTCCGTCATCGTTTTCGGCAGCACCTTCATTTCAATCAATGTTGAGACATCTTGTTTTTTGGCATCTTCCAGCGCCGCTTTTAATTCTTCAATCGTGTTCGCTTTGTAGGTTTTCGCTCCATAGCCTTCGGCCACTTTCGCATAATCGACATTGAGAATCTGATTGTCTGCTGTTCTGAATTCACAGTAGTAGCTGCCGCTTCCGTGGTCCATTTGCAGATTGTTGATGCAGCCGAATCCTGAGTTGTCAAAGAGCAGCACGTTAATTTTTTTATTATATTGGATTGCTGTAATGAGCTCTGAGTGGAGCATCAGGAAGCTTCCGTCTCCGACCAGTGAATAAACTTCTCTATCAGGATGCGCCAATTTCAAGCCGAGCGTTCCCGATACTTCATATCCCATGCAGGAATAGCCGTATTCCAGGTGGTACGTATTCGGTACGTTTGAATGCCACAGCCGCTGCAGATCTCCCGGCAAAGAGCCTGCTGAACAAATGACGACGCTGTCCGGATCAACTGTTTCATTGATGGCGAGCAATGCCGTTGTTTGCGGCAGTTCGGTTTGCAGCACATCCGCATATTCGTTGAGTATGTCTTGAGAAAAGTGATCTTTAATTTCAGGAGTGAAGTTTTCGCGCTTAAATGTTACCTTGCTTAAGCGGTCGCGTTCAGCAAGCCATTCGTCTTTCAGCTCCTTGATGGTTGAACCGAACTCGCTCTTATAGCCTTCCAATAAGCCGTGCAGTTTGCCGAGCGTTACTTTTGCATCGGCAACGACTTGGAAAGCATCCAGTTTATAAGCCTGCATTCTGCTGACATTAATGTTTAAAAATTTTGCGTTGTCAAAGTCAAAAGCGGTTTTTGATGATGTCGCAAAATCGGTATAGCGCGTGCCAATTCCGATGATCAGGTCTGCCCCGCGAGCCGCTTTGTTTGCCGCCAGCGTACCGGTGATTCCCATTCCGCCCAAATTGTTGGCAAAATCGGCTTCTACTGTGGATTTACCGGCCTGGGTTTCTACCAGCGGAATATTGTAAGCTTCAGACATGGCGATCAATTCGTCGCGCGCGCCGGAATATTTCGCTCCGCCGCCGACCAAGATGAGCGGTTTTTTGCTCGACTTGATCAGTTCTGCCGCTCCCTTCAGTTCACGCTCGCTCGGCTCTTTGCGATCAATATAGTGAACGCGTTTTTCAAAAAAGCTTTCATCGAAATCATAGGCCTCGCCTTCAACATCTTGAGAAATGCAAATCGTTGCAGGACCAGCTTTTGCAGGGTCTGTCATTACTTCAAAAGCGCGAATCAGACTGCTCATCAACTGTTCAGGGCGCGTAATACGGTCCCAATACCTCGAAACAGGCTTCAATGCATCGTTCGTCGTAATCGCCGCACTGTATTCCTGCTCTACTTGCTGAAGAACAGGATCAGGCTGTCTCGTGGCAAATGTATCGGCTGGAATCAAGAGGACTGGAATGTTGTTCGCAAGCGCAGTACCTGCGGCTGCCACAAGGTTAGCTGCTCCCGGTCCGACTGATGTCGACACGGCATAGATCTTCCTTCTCAGCATTTGCTTGCTGTAAGCCATTGCTGCATGCGCCATTCCCTGCTCATTTTTGCCTTGAAACACCTTTAAGTGGCCGGCATCCTGTTCAAGCGCCTGGCCGATTCCAACGACGTTCCCATGGCCAAAAATCGTAAAGATTCCCTCGACAAACGGAGTTTCTTCTCCATCTACATGGATGTACTGCTGATTTAAGAACTTAATTAACGCTTGTGCTGTGGTTAAACGTATTTTCTTGCCCACAAACGATCCCACCTTTATTCATATTCTTCATTTAAGACTGAGCCGCAATAAGCTCTTCAATCTCGGCGACTGTCGGCATCGCTTCAGATGAGCTGTGCTTTGAAACAACAATCGAGGCGGAAGCGCTTCCGTATTTCAGCGCGGTTTCAATATCTTTGCCTGAAACGAGTCCGTAGAGGAAGGCGGAGGCGTATGAATCGCCCGCTCCAAACGTTTTCAAGACCTTCGTTTTGTACGCTTTCGCCCGGAAGACGTCCCCGGATTTGCTGTATGCATATGAACCTTCGACACCGTGCTTGATAACGACAAGATCTGCGGAATGTGCAAATAAATGCTGAACAGATTCTTCATTGCTGCCGCCGCTCTTATTTTCCATTACATCAAACTCATCACGCGTCCCGATGACAATGTCTGATTGTTCGGCAACAAGCGTATAATAGACGGCCGTTTCCTCCGCAGATGTCCACGTATATGGACGATAGTCAAGCTCAAAGACCACTTTCACTTGATGCTTTTTCGCCAGCTGTACGGCTTTCAGCACCGCTTCGCGGGAAGGGCTTTTAGCCAGCGCCGTACCTGACACAAGAAGCATCTTCGATTTGGCAATATAGTCTTCGTTCACTTCAGAAGGGGCAAGGTAAAGATCTGCAACATCATCCCTGTACATTAAAATGCTGCATTCTTCAGGGCTTAAAATTTCTGTGAAAGCAAGCCCAGCTTTATGTCCGTCTTTATCAACCGCCATTTGTGACGTATCGACACCTGTATTTCTCATATAGGTTTCGATGAATCTGCCGTGCTGGTCATCCGGAATCTTCCCGATAAATCCGGTCTTCAAGCCTAATTTGGAACTGCCGATTGCAATATTAGCCGGGGAGCCGCCGACATATTTTGAAAATGTCATCGTCTGCTCCATCGGCCTGTTGTATTCGACTGCGTTTAAATCGATGCATGCGCGGCCGATCGCTACAATGTCAAATTCTTTCTCTTCATTAAACGTATACTTCATCTTCAACAGCCTCTCCTTGCCTTATTGTTAGCGTTCCAAAATCCATTCATGGTCAGGGTCGTTATGAAACTTCCATTTACGCGTCGGCCCTGCCATCACGTTTAAATAATAGGATGTGTATCCGTCAGGCACCCCGACAGGATGGTATCCGGCCGGCACGATGACAACGTTTCCATTTTCAACAGTCATCGTCTCGTCGATGGAACCGTCATCCGTGTATACGCGCTGAAATACGAAGCCTTGCTGCGGATCAAGTTCATGGTAGTATGTTTCTTCTAAAAAGGACTCTTCAGGCAGGTTGTCTTGGTCATGCTTGTGCGGCGGATAGCTGGACCAGTTTCCGCTTTCAGTGTAGACTTCGACGACTAAAAGACTGTTCGCTGAAGGATCTGAATCCGGAAGTATGTTATGGACGGTTCGTTTATTGCTGAATTTTCCCCGGTTCTCAATACCGTTGTCTTCAGCTTTGATCAGTTTCGTCGGAAGCTGGTTTTCAGAAGGTGAATAGCACAGGGCAACTCTTGCCTCTGTAACAGCGGTAATGCCGAACTTGCGGTCATTTGACACATATACGCTGTCGGTCGGCTTTCTTTCGAAAACGCTTTCTCTCGTGCCGATATTTTCAAATGTCTGTTCATGATCGGTTGCGGTAATCTTTCCGGTAAGCGCGACGATGCAGCATTCTTGTTTGCTCAGCGATTCTTCATAGCTGGATCCCGGTGCAAGATCAAGGACTTTAAACTCGACATAACTTAGATCGGAATTCGATTTTTTCACTTCGTGTACAAGCTTCACGCCTTGTGACAGCTCATTCGCCTGCGGCTTGCGCAACAAATGACTCATGGATAAAGCCTCCTTTTCAAACTTGAAACATGATCCGAACAGCGCGGGAACCGCACCGCCCGGTTTTTTCACAATTAATTGAAGTCAGGCGCCGGATATCTTGCAGTGACGACCTTTTTGCGCGTATAGAAATCGACGCTGTCTTTTCCGTTGGCATGCAATGTACCAAAGAACGAAGACTTCCATCCGGAGAACGGGAAGAATGCCATCGGAGCCGGTACACCCAGGTTGATGCCGAGCATTCCCGCATCAATGTTTTCACGGAAATAGCGGATCGCATTCGAATTCGATGTGAACAAGCATGCGCCGTTTGCAAATTCGGACTGGTTGGCGATCTCAACCGCTTCTTTCAAGTTCTTCACACGGATGACCGATAGTACAGGAGCAAAAATTTCGTCCTTCCAGATCGTCATATCAGTTGTGACATTGTCAAAGATTGTCGGGCCGACGAAATAGCCTTCATCTGTAACATTTTCGCGTCCGTCGCAGACAAGTCTCGCACCCTCTTCAATTCCTTTTTGTATATAGCCGAGTGTGCGTTTCTTGTTGTCTTCGCGAATGACAGGCCCGAGGAATACACCGTCGTCAAGTCCGTTTCCGATTTTGACTTCAGATGCTTTCTGAACCAATTTTTCCATGAACTCATCTGCAATTCCTTCTTCAACCGTTACTACTGCGCATGCCATGCAGCGTTCGCCGGCAGATCCGAAAGCAGCGCCGATAATATTTGTTACCGTATCTTCAAGGTTGGCATCGTTCAGAACGATGGTGTGGTTTTTAGCGCCTGTCAGCGATTGAACGCGTTTCAGATTTTCGCTTCCTTTTTTATAGACATATTCTCCGACCGGTTTTGAACCGACGAATGAAATCGCTTTAATTTCCGGGTGTTCGAGAATGCCGTTTACTACATCATGCGCGCCGTATACCACATTGAAGACCCCTTTTGGAAGTCCGGCTTTTTCAAACAGTTCAACTAGCTTTTCCGTCAAAAGCGGCGTCCGTTCGGAAGGCTTCAGAATAAATGTGTTTCCTAACGCAATGGCCATTGGGAACATCCAGCATGGTACCATCATCGGGAAGTTAAATGGTGCAATTCCGCCGACGACTCCGATCGGGTACCGGTAGTTCGCCGCTTCAACATCGGTTGCAATTGTAGCAAGTGAATCTCCCATCATCAGTGAAGGCGCTCCAGCTGCAAACTCGACATTCTCGATGCCGCGTCCAACTTCACCCAACGCTTCTTTCGTGTTTTTTCCGTTTTCAATCGTGATGAGGTGGGCAAGCTCCTCTTTATGCTGAGTTAAAAGCTGCTGAAAGTTAAATAGAATTCTTGCCCGGCGCGGAACAGCCACTTTTGACCATGTTTTAAACGCTTCAGCCGCTGTTTGCGCTGCGTATTCTATATCCTCTCGCGTCGAAATCGGCACTTGGCACAGCACTTCTTTCGTCGCTGGATTGACTACATCTTCATATTTGTCGGTTTTGCTTTCAACCCATTCTCCATTAATATAGTTTCTTAACTTTCTGATTTCTGCCATTCTTATAACCTCCTTGAATATTAAACATCTCCTGGTACAGATGGGGCAGGTTTCAACCATTATGTATGAATGCCGAACAGCTCTTCATTGCACAACGGATTTTCGCAAAAAACAGGAATTAAACGCTTACAAAAGAAATTAATGAATAGAACTATGATTTTATCCAAAGAACCATGACGCAATAAAACATTTACACATCAGAAATTTCTCAACATTATCACGTTTTGGTCACTTCTTGGTTATATTTTAATCCGGCCTTACCCATAAGTCAATCAAAATCATTAAATTTTTCTTTTGTAAGATTTGTAGAAAACGTTAAAATGATTTAGGGAAACATTGTATAATAAAAAGAAACAGGGCAAATCTTGCAAAAAATAATCACCAATGGTATCATTTTTTAAGCAATTATTGGTTAACTTTTGGGTTCGTCATATATATTTAGTCAAATATACTAGAAGGAGATACTTAGTATGAAGTTAATGCGGATTAAAGAAATGGAAGATTATATTTTGACCAATGGCACCGTTTCGCTTGATGAACTATGCCAGGTCTTTAATGTTTCAAAAAACACGGTCAGACGCGACATTAACAAGCTGACCGAGAAAGGAGTTATAAAAAAAGTCTACGGCGGCGTAACAGCGATCGAAAAAACGGCCTTGATCCCTTTTGAAAACAGAACCATTCAAAACAAGGATGCCAAGACAAAAATCGCGCGCTATGCTTCACGCTTTATTGAAGACCATGACCTGATTTTTATTGATTCCGGCACAACGACCCGATCCATATTGGAAACTCTTGATCCAAATAAAAATGTAACCGTTTTAACGAACAGCCTCGACATTATCAACGCTGCTGCAGCGATGCAAAATATAAACTTGATCATCATCGGCAGCAACTACAAACGGAAAACGCAGTCCTTCGTCGGCATGGATGATCCGGGAACGCTGGATAAATATAATATTAATAAAGCTTTCATGTCGGCAACCGGCGCAACACTTACCCATGGACTGACAAACTCCGATCTGCTTGAATATGAAATTAAAAAGAAAATATCCGAAAAAGCAAAACAAGTATATTTGCTGGCCGACCATTCCAAATTCGGGAAGTCGACCCTGCTGACGTACGCGCCGTTTGACAGATTGCACGCGATCGTCACATCTCAGGCGCTTGATGAGGAATATCACGTGTACTGTAAAGATCGCAAAATTGAAATCCATTTGGCAAAACATGTATAGTTGAAGCGGACGCCCTTGACCGGCTGTTTCCAAGCGGCCGGCCAAGTTTATTTATCTACACATCATATCAGGAGGGGAATTCAATGAAAAAAGTTAAAGTTGGCAAATCAGACTTGCACGTATTTCCGATTGGTTTGGGAACCAATGCTGTCGGAGGACATAACCTTTATCCGAATCTCAATGAAGAAACGGGAAAAGAATTGGTGCGGGAAGCAATAAGAAACGGCGTCACTTTTTTAGATACCGCCTACATATACGGCATCGGCCGTTCCGAGGAATTAATCGGCGAAGTCCTTAAAGAATTCAACCGCGAAGATGTCGTGATTGCAACAAAAGCCGCCCATAAGAAAGAAGGAGACGATTTTGTCTTTGACAACTCTCCCGCATTTTTGAAAAAGTCCGTCGAAGAAAGCCTGAAGCGGCTGCAAACTGACTACATCGACCTTTTCTATATCCATTTTCCTGATGAAAATACGCCGAAAGACGAAGCGGTTCAGGCGCTCCATGAACTGAAGCAGGAAGGCAAAATCAGAGCAATCGGTGTATCCAACTTTTCTCTTGAGCAGCTGAAAGAAGCGAACAAAGACGGATTGGTGGATGTGCTCCAAGGCGAATACAACCTGCTGAACAGGGAAGCTGAGACGACATTCTTCCCGTATACACAGGAGCATAACATCTCATTTGTTCCTTACTTCCCGCTCGTCTCCGGATTGCTCGCCGGAAAATACAGCGAAGATACAACGTTCCCGGAAGGCGACCTGAGAAGAGAAATGGAAAACTTCCAAGGCGAACGCTTCAAAGAAAACATTAGAAAAGTGAACCAGCTTGCGCCGATCGCGGAAAAACATAATGTCGACATCGCCCATATCGTCTTGGCCTGGTACTTGGCGCGGCCTGAAATCGACGTGTTGATCCCGGGCGCCAAACGCGCTGATCAGCTGACTGACAACCTCAAAACGGCAGAAGTCAATCTGTCTCAAGAGGACATTGATTTCATCGACCGGCTGTTTGCCCGCTAAATGATCAGGAAACCTATCTTAAAAGATAGGTTTCTTTATTTTTAAAATCCTGTTGACAACGCTTCCATTTTTGATATGATAGGAAAGAAGTTAATACAAGTGACGGAGAATGGGAGATTCACAATAAGACCCTCTTGTGCCAGGGGTTTTTTTGTGGATCTCTTTTTCTTCGTCATCTAAGAGGGGGCGAAAGCAATCGTAATGAATAGACGGCACCTTTATTCTGTATAACAGCTTGAAAGGAGAGATCATGTTATGAAAAGACTAGTCCGCAGCATCTTCCTTATAACGGCCGCAATCGCTGCTTTTAGTTTTGGATTCAGCGGGCATGCGGAGGCGGCAAGCCATTCCCAGCCGCAGCTCAATCCGAACAAGCTACTAAATGTCGCGCACCGCGGCGCATCGGGGCATGCTCCCGAGCACACGCTTTTGGCTTATAAGCTTGGACAAAAAATGAAAGGCGATTACATAGAAATCGATCTTCAAATGACAAAAGACGGCCACTTGGTCGCCATGCACGATGAGACATTGGATCGTACGACTAATGGTACGGGTTTTGTCAAAGACTATACGCTGAAAGAAATCAAAGAGCTTGATGCAGGCTCCTGGTTTAACGAAGCATATCCTGAGCGGGCAAAACCGGAGTACGCCGGGCTGAAAGTGCCCACCCTTGAAGAAATCATCCAAACATTCGGGAGAAGCGCGCGCTACTATATCGAAACAAAATCACCGGAAGACTATGATCATATGGAAGAAAAGCTCCTGGACATCCTGAAGCAATACAAATTGACCGGAGCAGACATTCATTCAAGCAAAGTCATCATTCAATCTTTTAGTCCTGAAAGCTTAAAAATCATTCATAACGCTAATCCAAACATTCCGCTAGTGCAATTATTATGGTACGACAAACCTGCTGCCATTACTGACGCCGAATTAAAACAATATCAATCTTACAGCGTCGGACTCGGCATGAACTTTGACCGCATTGGCCGGGCATACGTGCAAAAGATTCGACGCACCGGCATGCTGGTCCATCCTTATACTGTGAATAAAAAAGAAGATATGAAGCGGCTGCTCGATTGGGGAGCGACCGGAATGTTCACCAACTTTCCGGACCGGCTGCGCGATGTTTTGCGCGAAAAGAAGTAAATGAATAAAGAAGGGGAATACCATGTTAAAACTGTTTAAGCCAGCACCGCCGATTGAGCGGCTGCCGGAAGATCAAATTGATTCGGAATATAAGAAATTCAGACTGCAAGTTTTTCTCGGCATCTTCATCGGTTATGCGGCATACTATTTAATTCGCAAAAATTTCTCGCTTGCCATGCCTTATTTGATCGAAGAGGGCTTTTCAAAGTCGGCGCTCGGCTTTGCCTTGTCCGCTCTATCCATCTCTTACGGGCTGAGCAAGTTCGTGATGGCCACGATATCGGACCGGAGCAATCCGAGGATGTTCCTGCCCGCCGGTTTGATCCTTTCCGCTGTCATCAGCCTCTTGATGGGGTTTGTTCCTTTTTTCACCTCATCGATCGCCATTATGTTTATCATGCTGTTCTTAAACGGCTGGTTCCAGGGCATGGGATGGCCGCCGTCAGGGCGTGTCCTTGTCCACTGGTTCAGCGTCAGCGAAAGGGGAAATAAAACCGCCATATGGAATGTCGCCCACAATGTCGGCGGGGGACTGATGGCGCCGATTGCCGTTGCCGGCGTCGCCATCTTCTCAGGCATAACGGGATCTGCTACAGGCTATGAAGGTGTGTTTATTTTGCCGGCCTTGGTCGCCATCGCCGTTGCCGTCATTTCTTACTGGCTGATCCGGGATACGCCGCAGTCTGTCGGACTTCCTCCAATCGAGGAATACCGCAACGATTATTCAAGCAAATCGAAGAAAACCTTTGAAAAGGAATTATCAACGAAAGAAATCCTTTTCAAACATGTATTAAATAATAAATGGGTGTGGGCGATCGCACTTGCCAACATTTTCGTGTACTTCGTCCGCTACGGCGTTCTGGATTGGGCTCCAACCTATTTAAGCGAAGAAAAAGGCTTTGACATGAGCAAATCAAGCGTCGCTTATTTTCTGTATGAATGGGCGGGGATTCCGGGGACATTGCTGTGCGGCTGGATCTCTGACAAATGGTTTAAAGGACGCCGCGGACCGGCAGGCTTTGTCTTTATGGCAGGTGTTTTGATCGCGGTGCTTGTGTACTGGTTCAACCCAGCCGGCAATCCGATGATCGACATGGCATCATTGATCGCGATCGGATTCCTCATTTACGGTCCCGTCATGCTGATCGGCCTTCAAGCGCTTGACTTTGTTCCTAAAAAAGCGGCCGGCACGGCTGCAGGATTGACCGGTCTGTTCGGTTACCTGGGCGGAACCTTGACGGCGAATGCGCTGATGGGTGTTATCGTCGATGCATCCGGCTGGAATGCGGGCTTTACGCTTTTAACCGCTTCATGTGCAATCGCAGCACTCATATTTGCGATGACTTGGAATGTGCGGGGACAGGAAGTTGTGAAGCATTAACATCAAAAAAAAGATACATCTCGCAAGAAGCTGAGATGTATCTTTTTTTATTTTTATGCCATTACTTTGCATATATCGTTCGTAAATTCGACGGGGTCTTCAATTGGCAAGCCTTCTATCAGCAGCGCCTGGTTGTACAGGAGGCCGGTGTACAGTTTGAATTTATCCTTGTCGTTGTCAAAAGCATTCTGCAATGTTTTGAAGACTTCGTGGTTTATATTGATTTCCAATACTTTATCAGCCTTTACATGCTGATTGTCAGGCATTGCGTTTAAGATTTTCTCCATCTCGATGGTGACTTCTCCGTCAGCGGCAAGGCATACGGAGTGAGTCTTCAGCCGTTTTGACGCCCTCACGCTTTTCACTTTTCCATCCAGAGTCTTTTTCATCTCTTCAAACAGGTCTTTGTATTGGCTGTCATCCCCGTCAGATTGGTTTTGCTCGTCATCGTTTTCGATTCCGAGGTCGCCGCTTGATACCGACTTGAATTCTTTCTCTTGATAATTCGCCAGCATTTTGATGGCGAACTCATCGATATCCTCGGTGAAATAAAGGATTTCATATCCTTTTTCCGAAACCAGCTCGGTTTGAGGAAGCTTTTCTATTCGGTCATACGAGTCGCCTGATGCATAATAAATGTATTTTTGATCTTCAGGCATTCTGGACACATATTCCTCAAGGGTGACCAGCTTTTTCTCTTTTGATGAATAGAAAAGCAGCAGGTCTTTCAACAGATCTTTATGGGCTCCAAAATCATTGTATACCCCGAATTTAAGCTGTCTGCCAAACGATTGATAAAAAGACTCGTATTTTTCTCTGTCATTTTTCAGCAAGCTCTTCAGCTCATTCTTGATTTTTTTGCTGATGTTTTTGGCAATCAGCTTCAGCTGCCTGTCATGCTGGAGCATCTCCCTCGAAATGTTGAGCGATAAATCTTCTGAATCAACCATTCCTTTGACAAAGCTGAAATGGTCAGGCAGCAGATCCGGACACTTTTCCATGATCAGCACACCGTTCGAATACAGTTCCAGACCCTTCTCGAATTCCTTCGTGTAGTAGTTGAACGGAATATTTTCAGGAATGAATAAAATCGCATGGTATCTCACCGCGCCGTCTACGCTTGTATGGATGTGCGCGAGAGGCTTGTCAAAACCGTAATGCTTTTCCTTATAAAACGCCTCATAATCTTCATCTTTCAGTTCGCTTTTGTTTTTTCTCCAAATCGGCACCATGCTGTTGACCGTCTGTTCTTCCTGGACTTCTTCAAATTCATTTTCGGCGCCTTCTTTCGGCTTGTTGACCGCGACATCCATCTTGATCGGGTAGCGGATGAAATCAGAGTATGTTTTGATGATCGCTTTTAAGCGATGAACATCCAGGTATTCATCATAGTTTTCATCGTCTGTATTCTCTTTCAGCTTCAGAATGACATCGGTTCCGGCTGATTCTTTCGCAGCCGGTTCGATTGTATAGCCGTCGGCTCCGGCTGATTCCCATTGATGCGCTTCATCGCTGCCATGGGCTTTTGTAATGACGGTGACGGTGTCCGCAACCATAAAAGCGGCGTAGAAACCGACGCCGAACTGGCCGATAATATCGTGCCCGTCTTTTAATTCGTTTTCTTGTTTAAACGCAAGCGAGCCGCTCTTGGCAATCGTTCCAAGATGCTCTTCAAGCTCTTCTTTCGTCATGCCGATTCCGGTGTCCGCAATGGTCAGCGTTCTGTTTTCTTTATCTGCGGAGATTTTTATGTAGTAATCGTCTTTGTTAAATGTCAGTGAATCATCTGTCAGCGCTTTGTAGTAGATTTTATCGATGGCATCGCTCGCATTGGATATCAGCTCCCTTAAAAAGACTTCCTTTTGGGAATAAATCGAGTTGATCATGATGTCCAGCAATCGCTTGGATTCTGCTTTGAATTCTCTCTTAGCCATCTATCCCTCTCCTCTTTTGCTCATATGATATACATATATCGTTCGATTCTGTTCACAAATTAAATAACACACTGCCTACACGATGTCAATTGATAAGGCAGCGGTTTGACAAGCGGCATTCCGCTTCATATAATGTGTTGTGAAGGTAAATTTGACCAAAATGAGGTGGAAAGGAATGAAAATCTTATCAACTGTTCTTAAAAGAGAATTGGCTTAAAGACGGGAGAAGTCTGCCCTTTTTTAGACAAGCCATCTCGGGAACAGTTTGATACGATTTGACATCCTTTCTTGCTGTATTTTAAATATGTAGCGGGTAAGGTGTAGTTTGCCTTACCCGTTTTTTTGCCGGACAGGATAGCGATGCTTCACGCTGTTCTCTTTAGATGGCTTGTTTTTTCAAAAATAAGCCTGAAGGAGAGAATCATCATGAGTATTGTTCATGTAACGAATTTGACCCATATATATGGAGACCGCATGATCTTTCAAGACGCCGGGTTCCGCCTGCTGAAAGGGGAACATGCCGGTCTTGTCGGTGCAAACGGAGCCGGAAAGTCGACATTGCTGCGCATTTTGACGGGCAGCCTTCTGCCCGATCATGGAAACATTGAATGGCAGCCAAACATTCGGGTCGGCTTTCTTGAACAGCATGCCAAGCTGACGGAAGGCACAACCATTCTTCAGTACATGGAGAAAGCGTACGGCCGGCTGTTTGAAATCGAAAAGGAAATGAATGGGCTTGCCGAAAAAATGGCCGATGCTGGAGACAACCTTGAAGCCGTCCTGAAAAGATACGGAGAGCTTCAGGCTGAGCTGGAAGCTTCAGGATTTTACCAAATCGGAACGAAAATTGAGGATGCCGCACAAGGCCTCGGCTTGGCGGAAATCGGGCTTGACCAGGATGTCACGGCTTTAAGCGGCGGGCAGCGTACAAAGCTGCTGCTTGCCAAACTGCTGCTTGAAGAGCCTGATGTACTGCTGTTGGATGAGCCGACCAACTATTTGGATGCCGCTCACATTGAGTGGCTGACTGGCTACTTGAAAAACTATGAGCACGCATTTCTTGTCATCTCTCATGACGAACGCTTCTTAAATGAAATCACGACGGTTACATTCCATCTGGAGCATCATGTGATCAAACGTTATTCCGGCAACTATCAATATTTTCTGAAGGAGTATGCGCAAATCAGGGCACAGGCTGAAGCCGCATATGCAAAACAGAACAGGGAAATCAAAAAGTTAGAGGCGTTTATCGACCGGAACAGAGTCCGAAAGGCGAAACAGGCCAAAAGCAGGGAGAAAGCATTACGCAAAATCAAGCGAATCGAAAAACCGACAGATTCTTATGTCCCAAGCTTTGCATTTAAAACGGGGCGAAACCCGGCGATGACTGTACTCAAAACGGAAAATCTTGAGGCCGGCTACACAGTTCCATTATTTAAGCCTCTTTCCCTGACCGTAAGACGGGGCGATAAAATCGCGATTATTGGAGAAAACGGCGCCGGAAAATCGACGCTTATCAAAACGCTGCTCGGCGACCTCAAGCCTCTGAGCGGCATCGTCACAGCAGGACAGCATTTACAGGCGGCCTATTTCAGGCAGGAAAGCCCAGCTTCTCATGATACACCGCTTGAAAAATTGCGGGCGTTCTATCCTGATCTACCGGAAAAAGACATCAGGCAGACGCTCGCGGTATCCGGCTTGACGCCAAAGCATATCAGCCAGCCCCTTTTTACGCTCAGCGGCGGTGAACAGGCAAAGGTCCGGCTGGCGGAGCTGATGCTTTCAAACAGCAACCTGCTTGTTCTTGATGAACCGACAAACCATCTTGACGCATCGGCAAAGCATGCGTTAAAGCAAGCGCTCTGCGACTATAAGGGAACGATTTTGCTCGTATCCCATGAACCGGCTTTTTATGAAGACTGGGTGACTCATATCTGGCAGATTGAAGCATGGCGCCGTTAAATAAGTAAAAGCCGGCCTTTCCAAGGGCCGGCTTTTTTTATTTGGACAATACAAGCTCACGAATGGCGTGGGCAACGCCGTTTTCATTATTCGTACGCGTTTCGTAATCGGCCGAAGCTTTTACCTCAGGGATCGCATTCCCCATGGCGACTCCGCAACCCGCCCATTCGATCATGGACATGTCGTTTCCGTTGTCTCCAATACACATCACTTCTTCCTGCGCGATGCCTAATATGTCGGCAAGCTGCTGAACAGCATTTCCTTTACTTGCCGCAGGGTGAAGAATTTCATAAAAGAACGGCGAACTTTTCACCATTGTATAGCGTTCCTTGACGTCTTCCGGTATTGCGGCGATCGTCCGGTCCAGCTTTTCCGGCTCATCAATGTACATCGCCTTTGGCGCCAGAAGATCTTGCGGGATTTCTTCGATCGTCCGGAACCGGAGCGGCACTTTGGTGACGTATGATTCGTAAACGGTATACGGGCTGATTTCCCGGTTTGGCGTATACAAATAAGCCGAATCAAAAAAGTGCATCGGAGTATCAAGCTTTTGGCTGAGCTCATATAACGATTTCACATCATCATAGCCCAGTGTCAGTTCTGACACAACTTCCTGAGTATGCGTATTTTGAACGAGCGCTCCGTTATAGGCGATGACATAATCGCCGTCTTCATTTAAATTCAGTTCTTCCAGGTAGCGGCTTACACCGCCGAGGGGACGGCCCGTGCAGAGAACGATTTTTACGCCTTGTTTTTTCGCGGCATGCAGGGCATTCCGTACTTCCTCTGTTACTTCATGAAGATCATTCAACAATGTTCCATCCATATCTATCGCGATTAGTTTGTACATTTTACACTCTCCCTGATCAGAATCGAGCCCTAACATCGTACTTATGACCCATACCTTCTTTATTGTATCACAGCTTTTCCCGGTCATTTTCATCTGATGCCCACGGAAAAAACGCCTTACAGCAAATAAGGCGTTTTTCGGGCAAGCTTGGCCTGCTTAAAATATTTCTTGCAGAATCGGATCTTCATCAAGAATGCGAAGCGCTTTTTCGCGATAGCCGGCTTCATGCAAGTACGTATAGCGGTTGGGCTTGACAGTGTGCGACAAATTGATCGCCTCGCGAAACTCATCTTTGTTCAGATTCAGCGTTTTGACATATTGGAAAAAGCCCGTTCTCGTAAACACCTTTTCAATCCGCTCAGCCCGGTGATCCTGTACATGGGCCATGATGTAGGTGGCTACCCCGACTTGAATGCCGTGCATCTGCGGTTTTTTCGAAATTTTGTCCAAGGCGTGGGATATCAGGTGCTCAGAACCGCTGATCGGCGCGCTGTTTCCGCTGATTTCCGTAGCGATGCCGCCCATTGTCAAAGAACTGACAAGCTCTTTTAAGAAGATCGGCTGTTTAATATCCTGCATCGGCGTACGGACAAAGCTGTTGACCGCTTTCTTGCTGAGCATCGACGCAAACGCATTTACATCGCCGACCCCGTGCCGCTCCTCAAACTCCCAATCATAAAGGGCCGTAATATTGGACATCAAATCTCCGATCCCCGCCAAAATAAAGCAATCCGGCGCTTTTTGAATAATGCTCAAATCAGCTATGATTCCGTAGGGAACCCTTGCCGGAACGGTTGTTTTTTTTCCTTCGACCTGAAGCGAGCAATTGCTGCTCGCAAACCCGTCATTGGATGCCGACGTCGGAATGCTGATGAACGGGGTCCGCTTGGAAAAGGCGATGTATTTTCCGCAGTCCACAACATACCCGCCGCCCATGGCAATAATGACATCGCAATTCCCGATCGAAAATGCCCGCTTCAAAAGCTCCTGTATGTCCAGATTGGACGGCAGCAGAACGGCTTCAACTTTAACATGTTGAAATGCGGTTTTCAGTGAATGCTCATACTGCTGATAGGAAAAATCGTCAAAAAACATGATCGCCTTGGCAAACTGATGTTTTCTCAATATCTCATCCAACCGGCCAAGCACGCCCTCACTAATGTCCAAAACCGCGGGGATGGCTATGCTGGTAACCTGGCGCGGCATTAGACGATCCGCCCTTTTTCTTTAAGATATTGTTCAATGTCTTCAAATGTTTCAACGGCTACAAATGGCACCCCCTGCTGACGCAGCAAATCCTGGAGCGCATCCTTTGCAAACGTAACATCCGCAAATTTAGCCGGGTGCGAATCCGGTTCACTGTCGCCTGCAAAATAAACCGTCTCATACTCTTCTTTCAGCTTTTGAATGACCTTTGATTTATCAATCCCATAGCGCTCAGAGTAATGCCAATGATTCTCATCAATGTCCATATGAACATTGTCTTCTTTAAAAAAGCCTTTATTTGAATAGACCTCAACGTCTGTAATCCCGTATTTCTTTAAAATATAATGAATGTAATAATCCGTGCCGGCGCTTAAAATGTAGAAGTCGCCGCCGCTTTTCTGGACATGCTGAATGAAGTCAGGCACATATTCATCAATCGGTATGGAATGGATGTCATCAATGATTTTTTGTTCGCTTTGATTAATCGAAGCAAAAACGGTTCCCAAAAATTCGATATCTTTTAATTCTCCGGACTTCCACTTCTTGAACAATTCACGGCCTTCGGGAAAATATTTATCAATGACCATCCAGTAAAAATCCTGTTTGGAAATCGTCCCATCAAAGTCTGATACAAATGCCCATTTCTTCATGCTGCATACCTCTTTTCTATGGTATTTTAAAAGATTAGATTCATTATACAAAAAGTTTGTGAATCATTGAACATAATATTATTTCTTTTTTGTGTACTTTCGTTCACAAGCTGAATATTCGTCCCCCTGAAAGGAGGCGTATATAATCATTCTTGATCTGTACGCTGCTTACCTTTCTCTGTTACGGCAAATTTCCGCTTCATCGTTTTGATGTTTTCCGCCTTGCGAAATCTGAGCGCAGACCAGTCTTCATCAATTGCAATTTGGCGAACCGGTTCATAGCCCTGGTCTGCAAGCAGTCCGGCTACTGTATCGCGGCTGCAGTCCGATCCTTTGTAGACTTTCGATGATTTTTTCGGGTAGCAAAGCCAAAACAGACCGTCTTCCGCCAAATGACGTTCAGCCTCCTTGGCTAAAGCCTGCAGCTTTGCGTTGGTCGCTGCGAATACCTGAACAAAATCATATTGGTCCGATTCGGCGTGATGATGAACAGGGCCTTGAAATTCAGCGATGACGCCGCTGTATGCCTCAGGCGGATTCACAATCAGTACAGGCTGTCCATTATCCTTGAACTGCAATTTTTTGATCACCGGGTTCGTTTCTGCCATCTCTCATCAGTCCTTTTTCTGTTTATAGTAACAAATTAACCAAAACCACACTAATCATACTTAGCAAAAAAAGTGATAGACGAGAGAGGGATTGATCTGCTATATTTACATTGATAATGCGAATCATTATCACTTAGGAAATGTCATATGTTTCACATCAACAGGAGGGTCAAGTGAAAAAGAACTTATTGATAATCGGTTTAGTTATGCTGTTGTGTATAGTGGTCAGCGCCTGCGGAAGCGGCAATGCGTCAAACGGTAGCAAAGAAAAAGCGGCTGAAGAAACGACAAGAACATATCAATCAACGCGTGGAAGCGTGAAGATTCCAACACATCCAAAGCGCATCGTGACAGACTTTTATGCCGGTGAACTGTTCACGGTCGGCGCCAATGTCGTCGGCTCCGGCTCGTGGTCTTTCTCCAATCCATTTTTAAAGGACCGTATGAAAGATGTAACGGATTTAGGCGACCCGATTAATGTGGAAAAAGTCATGAAGCTGAAGCCTGATTTAATTGTCGTGATGAACGATGATAATTACGACAAACTGTCCAAAATCGCACCGACTGTTGTGATTCCTTATAACACGGCGAAAAATGTTCAGGAAACTGTTAAGATGTTCGGCGACATTGCAGGAGCTAAAGAAGAAGCTGAACAATTCCTTGCCGATTTCGACCGGAAATCGAAAGCAGCGAGGAAAAAAATCGCTCAAGTCGTCGACAAAAATGCTACTTTCGGTATTTATGAAAACACAGAAAAAGGCCAATTCTGGGTGTTCAATGACAACGGCGGCCGCGGAGGCCAAGCCGTGTACAACGCGCTCGGCTTAAAGGCGCCTGAAAAGATTCAAAAAGACATCTTCAAAAAAGGCGAAATCAAAGAACTTTCCTTGGAAGTCGTACCTGAATATGCAGCAGACTACATGTTCGTGACAGACTATAACCCGAACGGCGACAGCAAAACGCTGGACAAGCTGAAGCAGTCTTCCATTTGGAAAAACCTTGACGCCGTCAAAAACAACCGTGTCTTTATCAACGACTTTGACACGTTCTATCCGTACGATCCGATCTCTGTCAGCAAACAGGTTGATTTGATTACGGAGATGCTGGTGAAGCGCGAAAAGGAGAATAAGTAAAAAAGCTGGAATTTCCAGCTTTTTTTATTGTTTTCTTTCTTGAATGCTTGAAAACCTAAAAGCAAATTGAAAGATCAAATAGAAAGGAATGTAGAAAAGAAAAAACATCATGATTTGAAATAATAACCCTTTCAAACTAAATGGATATGAAATGTCATGAAACAAAAAAGATAATGCCATCCAAACGACAAAGGCAGAAAACGCAGCTTTAAAGCCGAGTCCCCTCTTTTTTCTCAACAGACCTTTGCTCACGAGCCTAATAGAATAGTAGCCGCTGCCGATGAAAAATAGAATGATCAGCAACAGATTGCTCGGTATTTCGTATGCTGTCGTGATAAAAATGGAAATAAAAATCAGTGAAAGAAGGAGCACAAACCCTTCAAATCCAATTTTTCTCTCCTGTTCAGCCTTTTTATTTTCATTCATTATGTTCGCCTCCTTTCTATTGTTTTCCATTAAAACAAACAGAAGCCATGTTAACAATAATCATCCATAAAAACAATGATTTGACACGCATGCCGCTGCTTCAGCCCATCACTCCTGTTTCACGTGAAACAAAAAATGCATCGAAAAAATATATGGAATCAAGTGTGTGAAAATGAAAATAATAACAAAAAAAGGAGAGATGATGATGGGAATTGAAAAGGTTGGACAAATCGGGGTGCCGGTTCAAGACTTGGAGCGGGCTGCGGCATTTTATCAGGATGTATTGGGCCTGTCCCTTTTATTTCAGACAGATCGCATGGCTTTCTTTGAGTGCGGCGAAGTGCGGCTTCTTCTCAGCCTTCCGGAAAAAGACGAATTTGCTCATGCAGGCTCCGTCATTTATTTTCAAGTTGAAGATTTGCCGGCTGTATATGATGAAATTGCAACAAAAGGCGTCTCTTTTCCAATAGAGCCGCATGTGGTGGCGAAAATCGAGCAAACGGAAACCTGGGTGGCCTTCTTTGAAGATACCGAAGGAAATACCCTAGCTTTGATGAGTGAGGTGAACATATAAAAATGAAAAACAGCTGATCCCTCAGCTGTTTTTCGTTTTTACATCATCACAAGCCGATTGACAGGTGCGATTTAATTCACAGGCGGCGCATTTTCCTTTCCGGCTTCGTTTGACAAATTTTATAAGCGTCCATGCCGCATAACTAAAGATAAGCGCTCCGATCGTAATATTAAACAGCATGCTGTCACATCCTTCCTATGATAACCCAAGCAGTCGTCCGCCCTGATAAATCAGGAACGCGATCGCATATGCAATGGCCAGTCCGTAAACAATGGACAAGAACATCCACTTTTTCGAGTTTGTTTCTTTTTTAATCACCGCTACTGTCGCGAGGCATGGTACGTATAAAAGCACGAAAGCCATAAATCCGTAAGCGGCCAACGGTGTAAATTGTTCAGCCATCATGCCTTGCAGCTGGGCTTCGGGTACAAAATAGATGATGCTCATCGAAGCAACGACAACTTCCTTCGCGAGAAAACCGGTTAATAGTGATGCCGCTGCCTGCCATGTGCCGAATCCCAGCGGCAGCAATAGCGGTGCGAGCACTCCCCCGATCATCGCTAAAAAACTGTCATCCATCGCAACGTCCGTTCCGCCGGGTCCCGTATACGACAGAAGCCAAATGAGGACAGACCCGCCAAAAATGTAAGTGCCGGCTTTGCGGACGAAGCCTTTGCCCTTCTCCCATGTTGCCCGCCACAATGTACGCGCTTGAGGCAAACGGTACGGCGGCAGTTCAATCACGAAGAACGACTTTTCTTCTTTGAGCTTGGATGAGGATAAAAACTTCGCCAGCACCAGCGCTGCGGCGATGCCCAGCACATACAAGGAAAGGACGACGAAAGCCTGGTGGGCCGCGAAAAAAGCCCCTGCAAACAGAGCATAAACCGGCAGCCTTGCCGAACAGGACATAAATGGCGTCAGCATAATCGTCAAGAGTCTTTCCTTAGGCTGCTCTACAGTCCGCGCAGCCATGACGCCGGGAACATTGCAGCCGAAGCCGATAATCAGCGGAATAAAGGCTTTGCCGTTTAAACCGATCGCCTCCATCAGGCGGTCCATCACCATGGCCACACGCGCCATATATCCTGAATCTTCAAGCACCGAAATGAAGAAAAACAGGATAAAGATCTGCAGGACGAACACGAGCACACCGCCGACACCGGCAATAATCCCATCGAGAATAAGCGCCTCGATAAACGGGCTGGCTCCCATTGCCGACAGCGCCGAGGCCGTCCATTCCGTCAGCGGTCCCCCGATGAAACCGTCCAGTGCATCAGACAATGGAACGCCAAACCAATCAAACGTCAGCATGAACATGAGATACATGAACAACAAAAAAATCGGGATGCCAAGCACCTGATGCGTTACGATCTGATCCACGCGTTCAGTCAGCGTCAGTTTTCGCTCTGACTGATATTGCACAGAAGTTGACAAGATGCGGTCAATCCATCGCGATCTCTCATTGTAAATATGCTGATGCAGCGATCTTACGGAATGCTCCTGATGAAGGCGTTTTTCGGTCTCCTCGTAAATTTCCTTTAATCTTTCGCTGTCGGCCGCGTCCTCCAGCTGTTCTTTCATTTTCGAGTTGCCTTCCAAATATTGAAGGGCCATCCAGCGCTTTAAAACGCCGGGGAGTTCGGGTATGATCGATTCGATCCGGCCAATCGCTTCTTCCACTGCGCTTCCGTAATTGATGACGAGCGGCTCCGCCCTCTTTTCCTTTTCAAAAAGCAAATGCCTGCTCAGTTCATCACATCCTTTGCCGCTGCGGGCAATCACAGGAATTACCGGAACACCTAGCGCATCAGACATTTTTTGATGATCAATGAAGACGCCGCGCTGTCCTGCGACATCGATCATATTTAAACCGATCGTAAGCGGATGCCCAAATTCCAGGAGCTGCACGGTTAAGTGCAAGTTCCGCTTTAACTGTGATGCATCGACAATATTCAATATATCTGAAAATGAATCATTGAGCAGGAAGTCTGTGACAACCCCTTCATCGCGGGACAGCGGACTCAATGTATAAACACCGGGGAGATCGACTATCATTCCTTGTTTATGACGGAGCAGCCCCACCTTTTTCTCAACAGTCACCCCGCTCCAGTTTCCGACATACTCATAGGAGCCTGTCAGCGCATTAAACAATGACGTCTTCCCCGTATTCGGGTTTCCGAAAAGGGCAATCTGCCGGCTGTTCATAGCTTTTCAATCCTGATCTTTTTTGCTTCTCCAAGCCGTATGCCGAGACACTGCCCGCCTGACTCGAACATGAACGGACCGCCAAACGGCAATTTGCGCTTCACGCAAATTTCATCATCTTCTTTCATTCCGAGCTGTATGAGTCTGAGCTGAACAAGTTCATTCACGTCTGAAAAATCTATGATTCTTGCTCTCTCTTTTTGTTTTAATTCGGCTAAAACCATCGTTGAGGCCTCCGTATTCTGAAAATGATAATCGTTATCATAATATGATTATAGGCAATAAGTCACCTTCCATTTAAAAGGAGATGTGTCAAAACCGGAACATTTTTATGAGAATATAAAAAAGCGAAAAACCCCGGCGATACAATCTTTCGCTCTGGCTTTTCGCTCTATCAAGTTATGTCGTTAACCTGCATGATGGCGCACTTTTTGCTCCATTCGCCTCTTTTTCGGCACATAAATTTTTCCGACAAACATATAGCCGTACTTCAATTTATTGACGGCCCAGGATATGAAAACCGCAGCGCCTGTAGAAATGAAAAACAAAAGCAAAACAGCCGATACCGTACCGATGCTGTCAAGGGCGGTTAAGATGACCAACCCGAAAATCAGGATAAAAGCGTGCAGTAAATAAATAGAAAAAGAATAGTTGCTGATCATCATAATCAGCTTCGGTACCGACTTCAGTTTTGAAAACAGGTGGAAGCATAAGAAAATGATGCTTGTCGAATAAAGCAGGATATCCGGACGCTTTGACGTCACCGCGATGTCTTGGCCGAAGTAGGAAACCGCTACAATGAAACATCCGGTCACAGCAGCCGCCGCATACACCGCATGCCTGTACCGTTCCAGCAATGCCAAAAAGCGCTCGTAATTCTTGCCGCAATAATAGGCCAAACAAAAGTAAAAGAGCCAGCCGGGAAACGGCACCCACGAAAAAGGAAACGGCGCCTCCTCCTGAACGACCGGAGGTTGAATGAACGTGAAATAGCTCAAATAAGCCGCTGTGACCGCAAAAGAAATCGAAAGCACCCATTTAGGCGAAGCCTTTTGCAAAAATGAATGGAAGCACATGTGCAGCAAGTAAAATTGAAAAATGACGAGAATGAAGTAACCGATGAAATTCCCCAAGAATATATTCGCCAACAGTTTTTTAATAATGACCGATGCATGAAATTGCTGCATCATCAGACCTGCGGTCATAAAAGCATCCAAAACAGCGATAAATAGAAAAGGGATGAAAATTGTTTTAAACCGCTTTTTTAAAAACCCTTCCGGAACACCACCAGGATAGGCATGCGCGAGCAAAAATTCGGAAATGAAAATAAACGCCGGCGTACTGAACATCAGGAGCGTTCTGAAAGATTCAACAACCCGGAAAACCGCATCTCCGAGCATGTCCGCCCGCACCATGAGCACCATTGATATCGCATGAAGCAAAACAACGCTTAAACAGGAGATGCAGCGAATGACAAAAATTTCTTTTACTTGCAAATCGATCACTCCTCTTTCAAATTTGAAATAATATCAAATTAACATAATCATCCAAATGAAGGAAGAGGCAAAATACATAGGTATGTTTATCCCAAATTTGCCGGCTGCAAGTATAAAAAAAAGATTAGACACGTAGTCTAATCTTTTTTAAATCGCCGCTTTTATCTGTTTTGTATAGTAGAAGCGGACGATGAAGTAATATATGACCTGGATGGCGAAGAACACGCCGAGCACCATTGCAGATTCCTTGAAGAGGTTGTACTGAAAGGCATGCGATAAAGCGGTCAGCGCCACAGCTCCATGGACAAGGGCAACAGCGATAGGCGCGAAGAACAAGATGCCGATCTGCCTGTTCAGCACTTTATGCAGTTCGCGGTCTGTTAAGCCCATTTTGGCAATCGATTTGAATTTCTGCTTATCATCGTCCAAATCAGTGTACAACCGGAAATAGAGGAAGCTTCCTGCTGAAACGAAGAAGACGATTCCGATAAACAGTCCGACAAATAATATCGGGCCATACCCTTTGCTTATATTATATACCTCATAATCTACAGCCCCGAAATACATGTAATCCAGTTTCTTTTGCAAAGCCTCCCCGGCTTTCACTAAAGCCATGCCGTCAGCTTCTTTTGCCTGCCATGCATAGAACCGGTTTTCGCTTTTCGGTTTTTTCAGCTGTGCGAAATCTTTGTCTGTCACAATATAATAGCTGGGTTCAGATAACGCTTTTGAACGGATCGTTTGATCAGCCTTCAGTTGTTTTCCATTTGCAAAAGGGATTGACGAAGGGAGCTGCTGGTCATCATCTCCCTCTAAGCCGATCTTGACCTCATACTCGGCAGCCGCCGCTTTTCCGTCTTCAAGCTTGACGTGGTCGGCTCCGACGAGATCGGCAAACTTGTTATAGTCAGATTCTTTCACAATCAGCATGTCATTGCCGCCGACATCGAAATATTGAAGGACAGCTGAAGCTTTGTCTGTTTTGATATTTCTTTCATCCAGTGTGTCATTGATGAAAGCCACGTCTTTTTCGATGTGTTTGTTTGTTTCCGGCGGCTTATATGAGAACGTATGCGGGTTCATCTCTTTAATTCCGTTTGTCACCAGAGTTTGGAAACCGTACAGCGTCCCAATGGCGCTGAATGCGACAGTAGAGATAATGGCCACCATAAAAAACGTCCGCGCATTGTCTTTCATCCTGTAAGACAGATCAGAAAACAAAATCATATTCGTTTTCCGCCAAAACAGGGTTTCCCGTTTTTTGAGCCTGCGGATCACATAAACACTCAGCTGCGTAAACAGCAGATATGTGCCGATAATGACAACAATCGTCACCGGCACCATCGCCACAAGAACGCCTCCTTCTTTGACAATCAAAGCGGTGTAATAGCCTCCGGCAAGCAGCACAGCAGCAACCAGCGTAAGCAAGGCAGATGCTTTCGGCTCCCCTTTGGAGATTTTGTTCCCTTTTAACAGAACAATCAGCTTCTCGCTCCTGAGCACAAACGACACAAGAAAAGAGATAAATAAGAACAGACCGTTAAAAGAAATAAACGTCACAATCATCGCCATCAACGGGAAGTAAAAATCGAGCTTGTTATCAATAATCAGGACATTTTCCGCAGTGAGCAGTATCAATTTGGCGAAGACGAGCCCGAGCACAATCCCGCCGATTGTCGCAAAAAATCCAATCAGCATATTTTCAAGAAATACCATCATGCGAATTTGGCGCATCGACATCCCTTGAATCATTAAAACGCCGAATTCCTTTTTTCTCGATTGAAGAAATGAACTCATCGAGTACAGCACAAAGAAAAAAGAGAAGACAAAAATAATGCCGCCGGCGACCAGCAGGCCAAAGGATGCATGCTGCCCGATGCCGGAAGTCAAAGAATCACTGGTCATCACCGGGTGGAAAGCAAAAATCGCAAATGCGAAAAAAACCATCACCGTAAACATGCTGCTGAGAAAATAAGCGGCATACAGCCTTTTGTTGCGAATGACATTGTTAAACGCGAACTGACGAAAGGTCATTTGCATCCCCTCCCAACAAGGACAGTGTATCGAGAATCTTTTGGAAAAACGCTTGGCGGTTATCGCCGCGGTTGATCTCCGAATACAGCTTTCCGTCCTTAATAAAGACGACCCGGTTGCAATAGCTTGCCGCCTGAGGGTCATGCGTGACAAGCATCATGGTCGCTTTTTCATTGCGGTTGATCGACTCAAGCATTTCCATCACATCTTTGGATGACTTTGAATCAAGGTTGCCTGTCGGCTCATCGGCAAGCAGAAGCTTCGGCGAATGAATCATCGCTCTTGCTACAGCGGCGCGCTGGGCCTGACCGCCCGATATCTCATATGTGCGCTTTTTCATGATCTGGGTAATCCCGAGCTTTTCGGCCAATTCGTTTGCCCTCCGCTTCATTTCCTTGACCTTTTCGCCGTCAAGCGTCAAAGGAAGTACGATATTTTCTTCAACGGTTAATGTCGGCAGAAGATTAAAGTCCTGAAACACAAATCCCAGCTCTCTGCGGCGAAATTTAGCCAATTTTTCTTTTTTGAGAACATGCGGGTTTTGGCCGCTGATCAATATTTCGCCCGTCGTCGGCTCATCGATCGTTGCAATCATATTTAATAGGGTCGTTTTTCCGCTTCCCGACGGCCCCATGATCCCGACGAATTCACCTTTATCAATTGTTAGGTTAATATCTGTTAACGCGCGGTACGCAATTTTTCCTTCGTAAATCTTACTGGCTTGTTTGACCTGAAGCATCACAAGATCTCCTTTCACCTTTAACTTTCGATCTGTGACCAGTTTACCTAAATCTCTTGTTGATGAACTATCGATTCTTCTTTCACTTTCATTACATCGATGTAAGGTTTTGCGTAGCCGTGAAAATCAGCCGAATTGTCGTGCCTTTCCCTTCTTGTGAATCAAGTTCGATCCGGTGGCCGAGCTGGTCAGCCGCCGATTTTGCCAAGTAAAGACCCATTCCGGTCGATTCTCTGAAACGGCGTCCGTTTTCTCCTGTGAAAAACGGGTCGAAAACCCGCTTTTGATCTGTATCCGGGATGCCGGCGCCGAAATCTGCCACTTCCAATACCGCTTCCGAATCATTTTCGTATACAGAAATAATGACTGTATTGCTTTTCCCCGCCGAATATTTGACCGCATTGTTGACAAACTGGGAAATGATGAAAAACAGCCACTTTTCATCTGTTTCGACGGTGATGCCTTTTTTGATTTCTTTGAACTTAGGATAAACTTGACTGCGAATGTAAAAGCGCTTATTTTCGCGATTGACCTCGTGAACGATATCCGCCAATGCGACCGGTTTTATACGGAAATCCTGTTCGATCGTCCGCAGTCTGGCCATATAGAGAATCGTATTGAGGCCCGTTTTCATCCGCTCGGTCTCCTCGCGGATGCTGGATGATTCCGGTTCATCCAAATTTTGAGCCGTCAGTTCGATGACCGACAACGGCGTCTTCATTTGGTGCACCCATTGATCCATGAAAGTCAAATGCTCTTTTTGGCCAAGCTCCAGCTTCTTTAATTCTTGGCGGTATTGCTTGTACTGGCTTTTCAGCAGCTGTTCAAGCGCTTCCGACAAAGGGGATTGGGGCTGATTCGATTGCCTGAAGGTGTCATCCAATGACTCCAGCCCGCTCGTCATCCGTTTGTAGAACTTCCGGCGCGTATAGTAATGGTAGAAAAGATAGAAGCCAAGAAAGAAAAAGCCGAGAAAAACGGCATAAAAAGCCGGTCTGATGTGCTGATACCCATCAAGCCAGTACACTGACAGCATTGTGATAAACTGCAGCGCCTGCACGGCAATCAACAAATAGTGCTCTTTGAAAAAAAGCTTCATTCCTCTCCCGCCTTCACCCAGGATACATTCAAGCGATAGCCCGCGCCCCGCACTGTTTCCACTGCATCTTCAATACCGAGCTCCTGAAACTTTTTTCTGACGCGCGTAATGTTGACATTAAGCGTGTTTTCATCCACATATGCCTGATCATCCCACAGCTTGGCCAGCAAATCTTCGCGGCCTGAAATTCTCGGATGGCGTTCCATTAAGCTTTCAATAATATCCGCTTCTTTTTTCGTCAAAGCAGCCGTTTGACCGGCAAATGTCAGTTCAAGTCTTTCCGGATACAGCCGCAGCCCTTCTTTTTCCAGCAGCCGTTCCTCCGCCTTCGCCGCGTATTCGCCGTAAGCCCTGCGAAGCTGGCTGCGTATTTTTGCCATGACGATCTCGGCGTGAAACGGCTTGGTGATAAAGTCATCTCCGCCGTTTTCCAATGCCATCACCTGATCCATTTCACCTGTCCGCGCAGAAATAAACAAGACGGGGCAAATCGATTCCTGGCGGATTTGCCGGCACCAGTAGTAGCCGTCAAAGCTCGGCAGGTTAATATCAAGCAGAACAAGATCAGGCGCCGTGCTTCTGAACTCATCCATGACACGGTCAAAGTCTTTCACTACATGAACGTTGTATCCGTATTTGACAATATGCAATTTTAACAAATCTGCAATTTTCGGGTCGTCTTCTACAATCATCACTTTTTGCATCTCGGTCTCTCCTTTTGGTTTGGATATATTATGACACGAAGCGGTCTGATAAACAAAAACTGCCGCGATCCATCCTACCTTACAATCATGTAAGTGTATTGTAATAGGAATCAATATCTTCTCTCTGCGCTTTTTTATAAAATAATACCATCCACAAAACTGAATGAAAGAGGAGACGGTATATGAAGACACGGGCGGGCGGCCTGATTGCCGCGGTTCTGATCGCCGTTGCCGGCGTTTTTATCCTGCAGAAAGCGACAGGAGGCCTTGTGCCGCTGGCCGATGATTATATACAAGGCCAGGGAAAGCCTGAGGCTTATTATCTCAAAGCTGAGGATCATGCAGAAAAGCCGGATAACGGAAAGTACAACTACACATTAACCGGCTATGACGCGAGCGGACACAAACAGCAGATTGAGGCAGAGGCAGACGAAAAACTGCATCCCGGCGCTTTCATCAAAGTATTGGCGTACGGAACGAAAGCCAAAAGCTTGACTGAAGTACACGAAGAAGAAATCCCCGAGGGCGCTTTGGCTGCCATGAAAACCAATTAAAACCCCATCGCCGGATGGGGTTTTCTGCTTAATATTTAAATCGATTGATAATGGTTTGAAGTTCTTCAGCCAATTGGGACAGCGATTCCGCTGCATATGAGATTTCTTCCATTGAAGCCAGCTGCTCCTGGGTTGAGGAAGCAACCGCTTTTGTGCTGGCTGACGTTTCCTGTGATCCGGAAGCCAATGTTTGAATGGTGTTTTGAACCATTTCGACACCTGATGTCAGCTGCTGAGTAGAAGCCGCGACTTCTTGGATTTGAGAAGCAACCTGTTCCACCAAGTTTAAAATTTCGTTGAAATTACCGGTCGTCTCCTGCGACAAAGCTATACCGGAGCTGACATTTTCTTGAACGACTTTAATATTATTTACCGTTTCTACCGATTCATTTTGGATCGTTGTGACCAATGATTGAATGTGGTTCGCTGACTTATTCGTTTCGTCCGCCAATTTCCGGACCTCTTCCGCCACGACGGCAAACCCTTTTCCTTGCTCTCCCGCTCTTGCTGCTTCAATTGCCGCGTTCAGCGCCAGCAAATTCGTCTGCTCCGAAATATCGGTGATGAGCGAAGAAATGTTGCTGATTTCCGCCGTGCTGGACACGAGCGCCTGCAGGCCGCTGCCGGCCGAGTCGACTGACTTATCAATGAAGTTCATTTGTTCGAGCATTTTATGAACGGACTCGGAGCCGATTTCGGCTTTGTCTCTCATCGAAGACGACAGATCCGCTATGCTGCCTGTATTGGAGGCAACAGATGATAAACGGTCCAGCAATTCATGAATTGCTTCTGAACTCTTTTCTGTCATTTCGCTTTGCGTCATGTTGCTGTCGGCGATCGCCTGCATCTCTTCGGAAATCAGTTCGGAAGTCGATTTCGATTCCTCCGCGCTTGCGGACAACTGTTCAGAGGATGCGGCGACTTGCTCAGACGAGCTGCTGATCTGCTTCACAATTTGCGTCAGCGACTGGACAAAAGCATTGAAAGAATTGGCAAGCTGGCCGAACTCGTCTTTATTTTTGACGATCACTTTTTTCGTTAAATCCGCCTCGCCGTGGGCGATGTCCTCAAGCTGCTGATTCAGGCTTCTCAACGGTACCAGAATAGACTTCAAGAGCAGCAGACTCAAAACAATTCCCAATATCGCTGATACTCCTGTGACAGCGATGATGACCCATTCGCTCATCGTCCCATTGGCTCTGATCTCTGCTTTCAGATCATCCACCTCTTGTTCCAGGCTTTCGACCAGCTGATTGACAGACGGATCGAGGACATCTTTTCTTAATGTTCTTTCCTCTCCGAAATGGATCGATTCCGCTTTTTTAAGGCTTGAAGCGTAAGTCTGCATGACTTGTTGATTTAAATCCCAATAAGCCTTGAAGTTTTCTTTAATTTCTTCGACGTTCGCTTTGTATGATTTTTCCCGGATCAGTTTTCCGGCCCGGTCAAGACTCTTTAAAACATCGTCGGCCTTGTCCTTCATTCCTTCACTGTATTCATCGTCTCCGGTCATAATAAGGGCTCTCTCGTCATTCGACAAGCCGGTCAGACGGTATTGAATATGCTTAATCTCTTTTTGAAATTCCATCTTGTCCTTAAGTTCTTCATTCTTTTTCACCGTAGAAGAAATCATAAAAACAGAGGAGATTCCGATTCCGAGGATTGAAACGACTAGAATTGATATGATTCCCAGCAGTTTTGTTTTCACTTTCATTATGGTGATCCTTTCTCCTTTATGTCATCAATGATGAAAAACAGTTTTCAAATCAAACATCTTCTTCCCTCCATAGTATCGACATATTTCGTCCGAAGAAAAAGCTCTGCCGGGAAGGCAGAGCTTTTAATGAATTGGTTTACTTGGCGGGCCCGCCGATTTGGTATGTTCATAGAAGTGGTGAAAATAATCATTTGTCTCTGCTTTGATGACTTTCCAAAGCAGCAGGATGGCGATCAGGTTTGGAATCATCATCAGCGCATTCGCCATATCGGCAAACGCCCAGACGGTGACGAGGTTGGCAACCGTCCCGATGCCGCAGGCGAGGATGTAGACCAGCCTGTAGCCCGCAATTCCTTTGGCGCCTGCCAAATATTCGAAGCACTTTTCTCCGTAAACATACCAGCCGACAATTGTAGAGAAGCCAAAGAAAATGACCGACAGAGACACAATGTATTCGCCTGCCGCGCCGAGTACTGAAGCAAAAGCTGCGCTTGTCAATGCCCCGCCTTCCAGGCTGGCATTATGGGCCACGCCTGATATCAAGCCGCCGGACGGGTCCCAGAAACCGGTAATGATAAGGGTTAAACCGGTCATTGTACATACCACGATCGTCACGATAAATGTCCCGGTCATTGCGACGAGCGCCTGTTTTACCGGATGGTCTGCGCGCGCATTTCCGGCGATTAGCGCGGCCGTCCCAAGGCCTGCTTCGTTTGAGAAAATACCGCGGGATACCCCGTTCCGAACCGCTTCAGATACGGCAATTCCAAGGAAGCCGCCGGCTGCCGCTACAGGGTGGAAAGCATAATAAAAAATCAGCTCAAAAGCCGGAATAATCTTGTCATAATTCAAAATCAGAATCAAGATCGCCCCGCCCATGTAAAGAAAAGCCATGATCGGCACAAAGAAGCTGGCAACGGTGCTGATCCGCTGGATGCCGCCGAAGATAATGACGCTGACGAGAATGACGAGAATCAGCCCTGTCACCCAGTTTTCGATGCCGAAGCTGTTCTTCGTAATATCAGCGATCGTATTGGATTGGACACTGTTGCCTATCCCCAAAGCGGCAAAAGCTCCAAACAGCGCAAAGGCGATGGCGAGTCCTTTAAATTTGCGGCCGAGTCCGTGTTCGATATAATACATCGGCCCGCTTGAATATTCCCCTTTTTCATTTTTTACGCGGAATTTAACAGCCAGCAAGGCTTCCGCGTATTTCGTTGCCATCCCCAACAGCCCGACAACCCACATCCAAAAGATCGAACCCGGTCCGCCGAGTGTCAATGCCGTCGCGACACCTGCGATATTTCCGTTTCCGATCGTAGCGGCGAGCGCTGTCATCAAAGCCTTAAAATGGCTCACATCCCCTTCGGCAGCCGCGTCTTTGCTGTCTTCTTTGCCAAACCCGATCTTAAACGCATAGATCAGGCGGCGAAATTGCAGTCCTTTTAAAACAATCGTTAAAAATAAGCCTGTCCCAAATAATAAAATTAAACTGGGCGGCCCCCATAGTACCTTATTAATCTTGCCTAGTATTTCTAAGATATCCATATGACTCACTCCTGACAAAGATAACGCTTTCATAGCTGCATGAGATATTCTATCACAATGGAAAATGGTTATGTTTGTGAAACGACACAAAATGTAATCGCTTACATTTGTTTTTTTAACAAAGCTATTTTTTAAAGAAAAAAATTTTAATAGATAACTTATCTCCTCAAGCCTTTCACCTTATTCAACGTTCACCAATTTGTTAAATTTCACAAAAAAGCGCTTACATTTTTAATTTTACACACGATGCTCTTCCCGATTCAGAGATTTATACTAGCGGTAGAATCATATTTCATTTGAGGGGGACGACATCATGATCATTGGAATTCCTAAAGAAATTAAAAACAACGAGAACCGTGTAGCCATTACTCCGGCCGAAGTAGTCGCGCTAAAAAAAAGCGGTCATCAAGTTTTAATTGAACAGGGAGCCGGGCTTGGAAGCGGATTCGAGGACGCCGACTACAAAGCAGCCGGGGCGGACATTTTGGCTGAAGCGAAAGATGTGTGGGGAAAAGCGGATATGGTCATGAAAGTGAAAGAGCCGATCAGCTCTGAATACGGCTATTTCCGAAAAGGACTTGTTTTATTTACTTATCTGCACTTAGCGGCTGAACCTAAGCTTGCGAAAGCGCTTGTGGACAGCGGCGTCACAGCCATCGCTTACGAAACGGTCGAAGTGAACCGGACGCTTCCGCTCTTGACTCCAATGAGTGAAGTCGCCGGACGCATGGCTTCGCAGATCGGCGCGCAATTTCTTGAGAAATCAAAAGGCGGCAAAGGCATCCTGTTATCGGGCGTACCCGGTGTAAAACGCGGCAAAGTCACGATCATCGGCGGCGGAGTGGTTGGTACGAACGCTGCCAAAATCGCTGTCGGACTTGGCGCTGACGTCACTTTGATCGACTTGAGCGCTGAGCGCCTCCGTCAGCTCGATGACCAGTTCGGCAAAGACATTCAAACGCTTATGTCCAATCCGCTCAACATTGCGGAAGCCGTAAAAGACTCAGACCTTGTCATCGGCGCCGTCTTAATTCCTGGTGCAAAAGCGCCGAAGCTTGTCACAGAAGAGATGATCAAGTCGATGTCGCCAGGTTCAGTTGTTGTAGACGTGGCGATTGACCAGGGCGGCATTATCGAAACGGTTGATAAAATCACTACGCATGACGATCCGACTTACACGAAGCACGGCGTTGTCCACTATGCCGTCGCCAATATGCCGGGAGCCGTTCCCCGTACATCAACGATCGGCTTAACAAACGTCACCATGCCTTACGCCTTGCAAATCGCAAATAAAGGCGTTGAACAAGCAGTCGCCGAAAATCAGGCGCTCGCTCTCGGCGTCAACGTTGCAAACGGAAGCATCACCTACAAGGCCGTCGCGCGCGACCTTGGATATGAATATGTATCTGTAGAAGATGCATTTCAAACGGTAACCGCTGGTTAAGCGGATTCTCTTGAGAACATTTTAACAACTCTTTCTGACTGTCCTTTCACGAAAAAAGGCTGGATGATATCCGGCCTTTTTTCCATTCTGCTTTAAACATTCAAGGCCGCTTTCCGGCAAACGGCGTCGCCTTCATCTAAGAAACCGGCCACAAGTCAATTTTTGAATGGTGTTCCCGTATCAACATATTGAAACACATGAAGCGACGGCAATGGACGTCCTTTAAAATCAAACAATGCCTGATTGTCTACGGCGCTGCCGCCAAACCACTTTCCTGCGTCTTCCGGGTCATATTCAGCAGCATAGCTTGTAGCCCAGCCTGATCCGTATGTCTCCCAAAGCGCTTTATTTTTCTCGAGCCGGTGAGCCGGTCCTACCGGAATCCATGCCGGTTCCCAATAGAAAACGCCGATTCCGGCTTCACCTACGTCGCTGACCGCTTGAATCACATCACGGACCGCGTTCGCCTGCCCTTGAACGGTGACCGGATAATTCAGCGTTTGGCCGTTTTTCGGAGCTGTATTTCCGTGTCCGTCTCCGTCTTCAGCCGTATACGTATAAGATGTCTCAGCAACCATGACTTTTTTGCCGTACGTATCTGCGACAGATGTCAGGACGGATGTTAAATTCTTCAGCGTGCCATGCCAAAACGGATAATACGAGCTTGCAAACACATCGTAGTCTACATGATGCCGATGAAGCGTCTCGGCAATCCAAACGTACCTTCCTGACGTCTCCGGATTGGTAAAATGCAAGGCGACTAGGATATTCGAATCCGTCTCTCGCACCGCTTGACTCCCGGCGTTGAATAATTGGCTCATCTTCGCCCAATCCGTTTCACCGGCAAGGCCCCCGTTTGTTTCGTTACCGACCTGCACCATGCCGATGTCGATGCCCGCTGCTTTCATCGCTTTAAGGCTTTGTTTTGTATATTGATAAAGCGCCGTCTTTTTATCTTCAAAGTTTAGGTTCGCCCATGCTTTCGGCGCTTTCTGTTTCGCCGGGTCCGCCCAGAAATCGGAATAGTGGAAATCCGCCAGCAGCTTCATTCCGTTGGCAGTGGCCCGTTTTCCGATCTGAATCGCTTTTTCCAGATCATTATTGCCCCCTCCGTAGCCGTTGGCATCATAGGGATCATTCCATATGCGCACCCGGACATAATTGACGCCTGCTTCCTTCAGCGTTTTGAATATATCCTGTTTCTTTCCGGATTCATTGTAAAAGGCGACGCCGCTCTCTTCCAAAGCGATGATGCTCGAAACATCAACCCCTTTTATAAAATCCTTGCGAAGCCCTGAAACCTTTTCAACATAAAGGCCGCTTTTTGCCGTCCCTGAATCTCTGGCGGCTTCCGCCGGACCGCTTGTTCCAAATGCGCCCAAAACAAATATCAGCACCACAAAAACAGCCAGCACGTTCTTCATCAATCTCGCTTCTCCCCTTTCATAATAGACACACAAGCAAAAAGAAAACGCTTTCATTATTCACCCGGAGAAACATCCACCTTAAAGCGGATGTCCTCCCAGGCCTATTCTTTTGCTTTTACCGCTATTCTGGCCTCATATTTTTCCAATGTGACTTCGCCGGCCAGCGTTTCTCCGGTCAGCATATCTTTAACTGCCGACGCCAACACGACGGGCTGACGTTTTTCCGTGAAATTCATGATGAAAATATAGTCATTTTCCTCATCCTGTCTGACTTGAACGGAGACGCCAGGCTGATGTTTCACGTCAAGAGCCGGTTGAATCGCAAGCTCTTTAATCAATGTTCCATAAAAATCCCGATGAAATTGGCTGCTTAAACGCGCACCGATATAATACGTTTTCCCCTGTTTGTATGGATGGCTCGTCACAGCCGTCGTGTCCGCATAAAAGTCGTCCTCATAGAATCCCTCGGGATCTGCCGTACTGAGCTTCAGCACGGTCGCGTAATCTTTCAGCTCATACGACCGGTTTTGATAACGGACCGCATTTTTATCGCCCGGATAGAGTGTATCGGTTTCAACAGGCTCCATGCCAAACATCTCTTGCAGATCTTTTGGCCATCCGCCTAAATAGGTCAGATCAGATTCGTTGACGATTCCGCTAATATAGGTCATCACCAATGTGCCCCCGTTGGCAGCAAATGCCTTTAAGCGCGCGATTGTTTCTTCGCTTGCTAAGTAAAGCATCGGAACGATCAGCAGCCGGTACGATGAAAAATCCTGTTCCTTCGTAATCACGTCGACTGGAATATCACGCTCCCAAAACGCGCGGTAGTGCTCGTGCAGGGTTTGGGGATACCGCTTGGTTTTCATCCCGAATCCTTGTGCATCTTGGAGGGCCCAATGGTTTTCCCAATCGTAGAGAATCGCGACATCCGCAGGCCGGATCGTTCCGGTGACTTCAGACAGCGCTTCAAGGGTTTGCCCGACTTTTGCCACTTCTTTAAACACGCGGTTCTCGGAACAATTGTCATGGCCGACAACCGCACCATGAAATTTTTCCGATGAGCCGCGGGATTTCCGCCATTGAAAATAGAGGATGCTGTCAGATCCGTGTGCGATCATCTGCACAGAAGACAGGAGGTGCATGCCCGGCCGTTTCGCTTTATTAAAATCGTGCCAATTGACAGCGCTTGGCGTCGATTCCATTAAGAGAAACGGCTGCTGTTTCAGGCTGCGGTACAAATCATTGATAAAGCCGACTTTCATGGCCAAATCTGCTGTGCTTTCCCAATCGTTGTGCCAGGCGGGATACGCGTCCCAGCTGATCACGTCCAGGTGCTTGGCAAACTTGCTGTAGTCCAGCCCTTGAAACGGAATTAAATCATGCGTGTCCGCCATAAAATTGGTCGTAATCGGAATATTCGGCGTGATTTCCTTTAACGGAACGATTTCATTTTGAAAAAAAGAGATCGTCTGGTCAGTGACGAAGCGTCGCCAGTCTAAATTCAAGCCGTGCACCGCATTTTCCCCGATCGGAGACGGCGATTCAATCTGTGACCAATCGTTGAAGGTGTGGCTCCAAAAAGGCGTCCACCATGCGTCATTCAAAGATTTAATATCATGGTTGTACTTCTTTTTCAGCCAGTCTCTGAAGGCGTGCTGACATTGATCACAATGGCATTCTCCTCCGTATTCGTTGGAAACATGCCACATCAAAAGGGCATGCTGGCTGCCGTACCTTTCAGCCAGCATGCGGTTGATCTCTTTCGTTTTTTCACGGTATACGTATGAAGTGAAGCAATGATTGTGCCTTCCGCCGTGCAGCTGTTTGACGCGTTCAGCATTCACGCGCAGCACTTCCGGATACTTTTGCGACAGCCAAGCAGGACGGGCGCCGCTCGGTGTCGCCAATATAATCCGGCCGCCGTTCCGGTGAATGCTCTCAAAAATATCATCCAGCCATTCAAACGTATAGACGCCTTCCTCCGGCTCAAGGGCGCTCCATGAAAAAATCCCCACTGAAAATGTATTCGTATGGGCAAGCTTCATCAGCTTGATGTCATCTGCAAGAATATCCGGACGGTCAAGCCACTGATCCGGATTGTAGTCTCCCCCGTGAAGCATGTATCTTGCTTGGGTCGTATAAATTTTTGGCATAATACTCTCCTTTTTTAGACCATTTTCTCCTTCGGACTATCCTTTCGTTCCGCCTGCCGTCAATCCTGACACAAAGTTCTTTTGCAGCATGATAAAGATGACGGCTACCGGTATGCTGATCAAAATAGCGCCGGCGGCAAACGTCGTATAGCTGGCTCCCATCACCTCATTGACTAAATTGTATAAACCGATCGGCAATGTATACGACTCCGGTGTCCGCAATATCGTCGAAGACAAAACGAAATCCCCGAGCGGCCCGGTGAATCCGTTCATGGCAACGACCGCGATCATCGGTTTGGATAGCGGCATAATAATCTGCAGGAAAATCCTTGTATTGCTTGCGCCGTCAATCTTAGCGCTCTCATCCAAATCGATGGGAATGGAGTCCATATACCCTTTCATCAAATACGTGTTCATCGGTATGAGCCCGCCGATGTACAGCAAAATCAGCAGCCAATGGCTGTTCATCATTCCAAGCATCTGCGCTAAAACGAAGAGCGCAACCAAAGCCGAAAATTGAGGAATCATTTGCAGCAGCAAGAATAAAACTAAAGCGTTTTTCCTTCCTTTAAAACGAAACCGTGAAAAAGCATAAGCTGTAAAAGAAACGCTGATGACCGATCCGATCATCGTAAAGATGCTGATTTTCAGCGAGTTTATATACCATTGCCCGTATTGGAGGCTCTCTTTGCCGGCGAATAATTCTTTATAGTGATCCAATGTCGGATTTGCCGGAATGATAGAAGTGCTGACCAAACTGTTGCCGGGATTAAAGCTGGCCCCCACCGTCCAAAGCAGAGGGTATATGATAACGGCTGTCATAAAAGCCAACAGAGAATAGGTCAGAAGGAGCCGAAAGAATCTTCTTTTCTTCATACGTTAAGCCCCCTCTTTGAAAGAATTTGTCCGTCTGAACTGCCACAGTGCAATTGAGATGACAAAGACCGACAGCAGGATCGTCAATGCGGCGGCTAAAGAGTACTGGCTCGACTGCATCGTCAATTTGTAAATCCAGGACACCAGGATGTCGGTTCCTCCCGCTGTTGACCCGGGAACAGCCGGACCGCCTCCATTGAATAGATAAATAATATTGAAGTTATTAAAATTAAAAGTGAATTGCGTAATGATAATCGGCGCCATCGCGATTAAAATCAGCGGCAGTGTAATATGCCTGAATTTCGAAAACGCAGACGCTCCGTCAATCGTCGCCGCTTCATAAAGGTCATCCGGAATCGACTGCAGAACACCGGTTGTTACAATGAACACATACGGAAATCCGAGCCAGCCCTGCATAAGAATAAGCGCCAGCTTCGTCCAATTGGCATTCGTCATCCAAGGAATCGGATCGATGCCGAATGCGGCGAGGATTTGATGATTGAAAGCACCGAAGCTGTCATTAAAAAGGCCGGCAAACACGAGAATGGTAACAAAACCGGGCACGGCCCAAGGCAAGACAAGAATCGTCCGGAAAATTTTTTTAAAGCGGACTTCCTTCTGATTGACGACAACCGCCAACAAAATTCCCAACCCGACTTGGAGCGTGGAAGCGACAAGCGTCCAAACAATGGTCCAAGCTAAAACATCCAAAAAGGTCGACCGCCAAATATCAACGGTGAAAATTTCGGAAAACGTTTTAATTCCTACCCAATCGACAAGGCGGGCAGGCGGAGAATGGTAGAGGTTATAGTTTGTAAAAGCTAATGCAAAGCTGAACAAAATCGGAAAAACAACGGCAAAAACCAGGATGAACAGCGATGGCCCGCTGATGAGATACGGATATCCCTGAGCTATTAAATTATGATATTGTTCCTTGAGTGAACTGAGCTCCTTTTGTTCATCGCGCCTCTTTCCGTTTTGGTAGGCGTCCCGCAAATTGGCGTAATAGACAGCCAGCCCAAAACAGGTGACAATCACAGCAATAATGCCTTCTGCCAATAGAAAAATCGAGTTGTCGCGCGGCACTTCGGTTCCAAGCGTAAACAGGCCCCACAGCCCCATATTCAGCAAATCGCCAAAAACCGCAAAGAACGAGACGCCTAAAAGAAGGAATAACAGACCCTTTATCCATTGTTTATTGTAGAATTGGCCCAGACCGGGAATAATTGATAATAGTAAAGCTTTTTTGCGATGCTGCACCTTCTCCTTCACCTCTTTATATGGACGTGCTTATAATAAATGGCGCCAAACTTAAGACAAGTTTGACACCACCGCCCGCGGCTTATTTGCTGCCGCTGTGCTTCGCTTTGATCTGTCCTTGTATCGTTTCCGCGGCTTGATCAAGCGCTTTTTTCGGTTCGGCTTTTCCGGTTGCAATTGTTTGCAGAGCCGCATCCGCCGGCGTCCATACTTCATTCATCTCAGGAATATTCGGTGTCAACTCTGAGTACTGAGATTGCTCGGCAACGGCTTGAGCCGCTTCGCTTTTTGTGACGGCAGGATCATCCGCCAGTTCTTTGACTGCGGGAACTTCTTTTGTGATCTCATATCTCTTCTTTGAGTTTTCTTTATTGGCGAGGAAGACGACTAATTGTTCGGCTAGATCGGCATTCTTCGAATAAGCGCTTACATTGTAGCTCTTCACGCCGACAAAAGAACTCATATGCTTGCCGTTGGACAGTTTAGGCAGCTTGGCAACCCCGTAATTGATACCCGCTTTTTTGAACGGTTCCAGGTTCCACGGGCCTGAAATGATCGCTGCTGCTTTTCCTTCCGTAAACAGCGATTCCAGCACATTGATGCCCTGCTCCCCAATAATTCCGGCAGGGAACAGCCCCTCTTGGTAAAACTTCTGAATGTACTCGGCGCCTTCGACTGCACCTTTGTTGTTCAAGCCTAGGTCGGCCGGATCATAAGTGCCGTCGGCATCGCTTTTAAAAATGTAGCCGCCGTACCCTCCCATGACGCTCTGTGCATAATAAATCTGGTCAAACAGCGCCAGGAAGCCGAATTTTTTGCCGTCAGCCGTTTTTTTGGAATACTCATACCATTCATCCAGCGTTTTCGGCAGTTCTTTTTCAGAAATTAAATCTTTATTATAGTAGAGCATCGTTGTTTCGACCGCTTTCGGCAGGCCGTAGACCTTGCCGTTTGTCACCTGCGATCTCATGGCAGGTTCCGTATAGATCGATTGGATCTCTTTGTCCACCTTTAATTCCTTGATCAAACCTTCCGTTACCGCTGTCCCGATTTGGTCTCCGGGCATCGTTAACACATCCGGACCCGTTCCCGCCGGTCCATCCATCCGCAAGTCTTCGATCTGCTTTGCGTAAGGCTTTTCAACGACTTTGACAGATACGCCGTGCTCTTTTTCAAATTGGGCGACGGCATCTTTAATGCCTTCGCTTTTCTCTTTATCTTCCCAGACCACGAGTTCCTTTTGCTTCGAGTCTGATGCTCCATTGCTGCTCTCTTTAGGCCCGCAGGCAGTTAAAGACAAACTGAGAGCAATGACACTGCTGATTCCAACATATTTTTTCATATTCATCATTTGTCTCATTCCTTTTATTGGAGTGAAAGCGCTTTACAAAAACAATATAGCATGTCTTAGGAAAAGTGTAAACAATTATTTTACTTATTCCAGTAAAATGTTTTACGAAAAAAGCGCGGCTTGTGAACAGCAGCCCGCGCTTTTTTAATTGGTGCTTTTCCTGACCACCAGTTCGGCACCGATATATAGCGTTTTTACAGCTTTTCTTTTTTGAAGTATTTGTTCCAAAAGCAATTCAATAGCGTTTTTGCAAAGCTCTTTAATATCGATATGGAATGTCGTCAGCGGGGGAGATACGTATTTCGCTACACTGATGTTGTTGATGCTGATGATGCTGACTCTGCCCGGGATGGCGATCCCTTTTTCATTTAAGGCCTGAAGGCAGCCTACGGCAATCGGATCCGCCGCTGTAAAAAAGGCCGTCGGCAGCTTTTCTCCCAATGTTTCAACTGCTTTGTCCATCAGATGGTAGCCGTTTTCCACCGAAAAACCCCTCCGGCAAAAAATAAAGCTTTCCTCCAAGAGCCCTTTTTCCTTCATATATTCGCGAAACGTTCGTTCCCTTACGTCCATTTCGTCTTCATCTGTATTGGGGTTGTGGTACGTACCTCCGATAAAGCCGATCTTTTCATGCCCTTTCTCAATGAGAAAATCTACCGTTTTCCTCGTCATCTGCTTTAAGTCCGGCCTCACTGAATCAAAGTGATTCGGATCAGGCGTCGAATCGATAAATACACCGTGAGGCGTCATCTGTCTTAATCGGATTAATTCATCATCTGAAAACGAGCCGACGGCAATGAATCCTTCTATGTTTTCGGGAATGGCGTCAATGCCTCCCGAAATTTTATACGTTGCCAGTTCGACGTTGAATTGCTTTGCGAGCTTCTCGATTTCCAGCCTCATCGTTTTAAAATACACGTCTTCGAGCTCTTCCTTATCCGTCAGCCAGTACAGAAACGCGATGTTTTTTACCAGTGTCCTGATCGTTTTCTTGCGGTAGTTCAGGCTTTCCGCCACTTCAAATATTTTCTCCCGCGTCTCATCGGGTACGGAAAGGCTTTCGTCGTTATTCAATACGCGGGAAACCGTTGAGATGGAATACCCCGCCTTTTCTGCAACATCTTTTATCGTCGCCACGATTGTAAAACCTCCATATGAACACCTTTATTTTAAATATCAAATTTTTTAGTAAAATATTTTACTAATTTAACGTTGATTTGCGTAAAAGTCAAGTGCTGATTGCCCTATCCCCGCCAATAAGGATTTTACATGAAAACGCTTCATTTGAAAAAACACTTTTTATTGCACCAATCGAAAACCCGTAGTAAACTGGGGTTGAACTTAATTAAATTAATTTATTAAGTCTGGTACGTCAAACGAATAGGAGGATATATGAATACTGCAGCCGCTTTATCAAACGACTTTCGTTCTATTTTTAAGACAGAAAAGACACCGCGAACCTTTTTTGCTCCGGGAAGGATCAACTTAATCGGCGAACACACGGATTATAATGGAGGGCATGTTTTCCCCGCCTCGATTTCATTTGGCACCTATGCCCTTGGCGTGAAGCGCGATGATCAAATGATCCGCTTCTATTCAAAGAACTTCCCTGACGAAGGAATAATTGAATGCAGCTTGAGCGATTTAGCCTTTGACCAGTCCGACGGCTGGGCCAATTATCCGAAGGGAATGTTCCTTTTGACGAAAGCGGCAGGCCATCAAATCGTTCACGGCGCCGATATTTTGTATTACGGAAATATTCCGCACGGAGCGGGCCTCTCTTCTTCCGCATCGATTGAGCTTGCGACAGGCGTTTTGTTAAAAGGGCTTTATGATTTGCAGACAGACACGATCTCCATGGTGAAGCTCGGACAAAAAGTCGAAAACGAATACATTGGCGTGGGGAGCGGCATTATGGATCAATTCGCGATCGGCATGGGGAAAAAGGATCACGCGATTTTGCTAGACTGCCGTACACTTGATTACACATACGCTCCCTTCGTGTTGAAAGAACACGATGTGATCATCATCAATACAAACAAACAGCGGACGCTGGCCGGGTCTAAATATAATGAAAGGCGCGCCCAATGTGAAGAGGCGCTCGGCGATCTGCAACAGGAGTTGTCGATCGCAAGCCTGGGCGAATTGACGATGGAAGGATTTGAAGCCCATCAGCACCTCATCAGAAATGAAATCAATCAAAAACGCGCCAAACATGCTGTCTACGAAAATGCCCGGACGCTGAAGGCGCTTGAAAAACTTCGCGAAGGCGACCTCGCCGGATTTGGCAAGCTGATGAATGAATCCCATTTGTCATTAAGGGATGATTATGAAGTGACGGGGCTGGAGCTTGATGCCATTGTCCAGGCGGCCTGGGAACAAGACGGTGTCCTTGGCGCCCGCATGACCGGCGCCGGGTTCGGCGGCTGTGCGATTGCGATTGTAGAAAAAGACCGGACAGACAGCTTTAAAGAACGCGTGAATGCCGTCTACCGCGAAACGGTTGGCTATGATGCCGCTTTTTATACTGCGGCAATAGGCGACGGCGCCAAAGAAATATAGAAAGGGGAATGGATATGAGCGTGTTGGTTTTGGGCGGTGCCGGCTATATCGGTTCACACGCCGTGTACCAATTAATAGACAGAGGCGAAAACGTCGTTGTCGTTGACAACCTCGAGACCGGCCAAAGACAGGCAGTACATCCTGATGCGATCTTTTATGAAGGGGATGTGCGCGATCGCGATTTCCTCCGCACGGTTTTCGAAAAGGAACGTATTGAAGAAGTGATCCATTTTGCCGCCAGTTCACTTGTCGGCGAATCGATGAAAGATCCGCTCAAATATTACGACAACAATGTATCCGGAACACAGGTTTTGCTTCAGGCGATGCTCGAGCACGATGTAAAAAAAATCGTATTCTCCTCGACGGCGGCCGTCTACGGAGAGCCTGAATCGGTGCCGATTACAGAAGACATGCCGACAATGCCGACAAGCACCTACGGGGAAACGAAACTGATCATGGAAAAGCTCATGAAGCGGACTGAAGAAGCCCATGGGATCAGCTTTGTGTCTCTCAGGTACTTCAATGTTGCAGGGGCAAGGGAGACGGGAGAAATCGGAGAAGACCACCGTCCGGAAACACACCTAGTCCCCCTCATCCTGCAGACCGCTCTCGGCCAAAGACCGCATATAACGATTTTCGGCGATGACTATGATACGCCCGACGGCACATGCATCCGCGACTATGTTCATGTTGAAGACCTCATTGACGCTCATCTGTCGGCATTAGACTATTTAAGAAAAGGCGGCAAAAGCGATATATTCAATCTCGGCAGCAGCGAAGGATTTTCGGTGAAAGAAATGATTGATGCGGCCAGAAAGGCAACCGGGAAAGACATTACCGCCGAGATCGGCAAGCGCAGAGCCGGCGACCCGAGCATCCTGATTGCCGGCTCTCACAAGGCAAAGCAAGTTCTGGGCTGGAGGCCTTCGCGCACATCTGTAGCAAAGATTATTGAAGATGCATGGAAGTGGCATTCCTCGCATCCAAACGGTTACAGGAAGGAAGTGTCAACATGATTGAACAAGACATAGCCGGACTCATTCAAAAAGCGCTTGAAGCAGGGTTAATCGAACCGGCTGACGTGAACTACGCGCGCAACCAAGTGATGAATCTGCTGGGCTTGGAATCGTTTCCTGAGGAAGCCACTGCTGCTTCCGGCGACTCCATCCCAGACCTTTTGGAAAAACTCGCAGCCTATGCAGTCGAACACGGCGTGATAACCGACGATCTAGACGCGAAAGACATGCTGGCGGCAAATGTGATGAACTGCTTTGTTGCAAGACCTTCTGTCATCAATGCAGTGTTCCAGCAGAAATACGAACAATCGCCGCTGGCAGCCACCGAATATTTTTATCAGCTCAGCAAAAACAGCAACTATATCCAGACGAAGCGAATTGAAAAAAATATTTCGTATCAGATGGATACGCCTTACGGCACAATGGATATTACGATCAATTTGTCAAAGCCGGAAAAAGACCCTGAACAAATCAAACGGGAACGCGCCGCTGCAAAACAATCGCGCAGCTATCCGATGTGCCTGCTGTGCAAAGAAAACGAGGGGTATGCGGGACGAATCGGGTATCCTGCCCGGGCAAACCACAGGATTATTAAAGTCCCGCTCGCCGGAGAAAACTGGTATTTTCAATATTCTCCATATGCTTACTATAACGAACACAGCATTTTATTTTCTGAGCAGCATCGGCCGATGAAAATTGATAAGCTTGCCTTTCACAGGCTGCTTGCTTTTACTGAGCTGTTTCCGCATTATTTTATCGGATCGAATGCCGATTTGCCGATCGTCGGCGGGTCTATTTTAAGCCATGACCATTATCAGGCCGGACGATATGAGTTTGCGATGACGCGCGCGGAAGGCGCGTTCTCCTTTCAAATCAAACAGCATCCGGCCATCGAAGCTTCCGTTTTAAAATGGCCGATGTCCGTCATCCGCTTGAAAGGAACTGCGATCAACAGCCTTGTTGAAGCGGCGGACCATATTTTTCAGACTTGGAAAAACTACTCGGATCAACAAGCGGATATCTCGGCTTTTACAGATGGCACGCCACATAACACGATTACGCCTATCGCAAGAAACGTGAGCGGCGTTTATGAAATCGACCTTGTGCTCAGAAACAACCGGACATCTGCCGAGCACCCATACGGCATATTCCATCCGCATGCTGACGTTCACCATATTAAGAAAGAGAATATCGGCTTAATCGAAGTGATGGGCCTGGCCGTCCTTCCTCCCCGCTTAAAGACCGAATTGGCGGCAGTGAAAGAATTCCTGCTCGGTCAGTCAGATGCCGTTGAAGCGCATCACCGGGAATGGGCCGAACAGCTCAAAACCGAATACGGAGAGATGTCCGAACCGGAGCAGGCTGAATCAATTGTACGAAAAGAACTTGGCAAGAAATTTGTCAAAGCCCTTGAGGACGCCGGAGTATTCAAAGACCGCGAAGCTTTCATGCGCTTTATCCGCACAGTCAATCATCAGGGGTAAGGCTTCACCGGTGTTAAAATAGGCGAAAAAATAAGCTTATTTTAGCACCGGATTAAACAGCTCCGCCAGCAGCAATGAAACGGCTCCGTAAAGCGTCGCTTCATCGCCGAGCTTCGTTATCGTCACTTCTGTCTGCCTCGCTTCGGCTGTTAAAGCTTTCTGCTGTATCGTTTCTCGTATCGCCGGCAATATGAACCTCCCGCCCTTCATCACTCCTCCTCCCAGCACGATTTTGCCCGGATTGACAAGATGAATGAAATTGGTCAGCCCGATTCCGATGATCACACCGGTTTCCTGAAAAAGTTCGATACATGTTTGGCAGCCGTTCTCGGCCATTTCAAACAAATCTTTGGCTGTCAGGCTGTCAGTGCTTTCTTTCAACCGCTTTTTCCCCCGTTCGGCAATTGCTTTTCCGCTCACAATCGTCTGCAGGCAGCCGCGGTTGCCGCACTCGCACTTTTCTCCATTGATATCAATGATCATATGGCCCAGTTCACCCGCGATCCCTTCAGCTCCATGGTACAGTTTTCCGTTGATGACGATCCCCGCACCGACGCCGCGGCCGATATTCACGGCAGCCATGCTCCCTGCGTCATCGCGGCCGCCGAACCACGATTCGCCAAGCGCCATCGCCCTGGCATCGTTTTCAACTCTGACCGTTAAGTTGAATTCTTGTTCCAGCACATCTTTAATGGGAATATTGGTTAGGTTTAAAATCGGGGCGATGCGTGACATTCCCGTTTCAGCATCGACGACCCCGTGCATTGCGATGCCGATCCCGATGATCTTTTCCTGATTGACATCGGCCCGTCCCAAAATCGCATAAACATTTTCTTTTAAAACATCAATGAACGTCTCGTTTGTCAGCGGTTTTTTCAGCAGGCTGGATGTCCGCTGCAGTATCCCTCCGGCTAAATCGGTTAAGATGCACTCCACCGTCTCAGGCCCGGCATCAATGCCAATGACATAATAGGCACCTGTGTTGATGTGCAGCATTGTCGGCTTCCTTCCGCCGCTCGAATGGCCGAGCGTGCTTTCTTTCACGAGCCCTTGTTCGATCAGCTCTTTGACAATGCTTGAGACCGTGGGAGGGGTAATCTTTGTTTCCTTGGCGATCTCGGCTCTCGAAATCGGCTCTGAAGTTCTGATTTTATTAAGAATGATCGATTTGTTCACCGATTTCATTAATTGAAATGTACCACGCTGCATGTGAAATCCTCCATTTACACCATATCGTAGGTTTTATTGTACCATGGTTAATTAATTAAATTAACAAACGAAAACAAGATAGGTGTTTCCGAAGGCTTTGTACAACATTGCCACAGAAATGGTCAAAACATAAAGGGCACCTGCTCCCTTTACTTTTTTGCTTCAGGGGGGCTTTCAAAGCGCTTCTGCAAAACAAATGGTTTCTAAATGGAAAAATTTTTCGAAAAATTTAAAATGAAAGTGTTTGCATAATCAAAATAATCGCGTTATCATACTTGTATACAAGTATACTCGTATAACTAGGAAGGTGAGTGTATGAGCGAATCTAAAGGCCTTTTATATCCGGAGAAGTGGCTTTCTAGAGCTTCAACTGGTGTTCGCGTCGCATGCGAGCTGAGAATGCGCATTATTTCCGGTTTGATTGAAAGCGGTACCATTTTATCTGAAAATAAATTGGCTGCGGAATTCTCGGTGAGCCGGTCTCCCATCCGCGAGGCTTTAAAAATACTGGCATCGGAAAAAATCATCCGTTTGGAACGGATGGGGGCCGTTGTCATCGGTTTAACCGAAAAAGAAATAGGAGAAATTTATGATGTGCGCCTGGTGATGGAAACATTCGTATTCGAACGGCTTGGACAGGCCAATGTCGACGAACTGGTAACAGACCTCAGCAAAATATTGGAGATGATGAAAGTCTCCATCAAATACAAAGATGCCGACGAGTTCTCATTTCAAGACGTCTTATTTCACGAAACGATTGTCCGCTCCATCAATCATTCTTACATTTTGATGATATGGAACAATCTCAAACCTGTGATGGAAAGCTTTATTCTTTTATCCATGCGGGCCCGCTTAAAAGAAAAATACGAAGACTTTGAACGAATTCTCGATAACCATGAACTTTATATTCAAGCGATCAAAACGAAAGACAGGGATCTGATGCTTAAATCCCTACATCAAAATTTCGATGACGTACAAGGTAAAGTTGAAGATCTATGGCTGTCGCAACAAATGCTGGCGAAAGGAGCCGAACAACAAAATGACTAGTTATATGTTAGGCATAGATATCGGTACGACAAGCACGAAAGCGGTTTTATTCAGTGAAAAAGGGGACGTGATCCAAAAGGAAAGCATCGGCTACCCGCTTCACACGCCGGACATCTCGACCGCTGAACAAAACCCGGATGAGATCTTTCAGGCCGTCATCCAGTCAACGGCGAAAATCATGCAGCAGCATCCCGACAAACAGCCGTCATTCATTTCATTCAGCAGTGCGATGCACAGCGTGATTGCGATGGACGAAAACGACAAGCCGCTCACCTCCTGCATCACTTGGGCAGATAACAGAAGCGAAGGCTGGGCTCATAAAATCAAAGAAGAAATGAACGGGCACAATATCTACAAACGGACGGGAACGCCGATTCACCCGATGACGCCGCTAAGCAAAATCACGTGGATTGTGAACGAACATCCTGAAACCGCTGCCAAAGCGAAAAAATATATCGGAATCAAAGAATATATTTTCAAAAAACTATTTGATCAATATGTCGTTGATCACTCATTAGCTTCGGCGATGGGAATGATGAATCTCAAAACCTTGGCCTGGGACGAAGAAGCACTTGCGATTGCCGGCATCACGCCCGACCACTTATCAAAGCTCGTTCCGACAACAGCAATTTTCCATAATTGCAATCCGGAACTGGCGGCGATGATGGGAATCGATCCGCAAACGCCGTTTGTCATCGGCGCAAGCGACGGCGTGCTGTCCAACCTCGGCGTCAACGCGATTAAAAAAGGCGAAATCGCCGTCACCATCGGGACAAGCGGCGCGATTCGCACGATTATCGATGAGCCGCAAACCGATGAAAAAGGCAGAATCTTTTGCTATGCCTTAACTGAAAACCATTGGGTCATCGGCGGGCCAGTCAACAACGGCGGGATCGTCCTTCGCTGGATCAGAGATGAATTTGCTTCATCAGAAATCGAAACCGCAAAACGCCTCGGCATTGATCCATATGATGTCTTGACCAAAATTGCCGAACGCGTCAGACCGGGTGCCGACGGACTGCTGTTCCATCCATACCTCGCTGGCGAACGGGCGCCGCTCTGGAATCCGGATGTGCGCGGTTCATTCTTCGGCCTCACCATGTCCCATAAAAAAGAACACATGATCCGCGCGGCATTGGAAGGGGTTATTTACAATCTGTACACCGTCTTCCTGGCGTTGACAGAATGCATGGACGGTCCAGTTGCCCGAATTCAGGCGACCGGAGGCTTCGCAAGGTCTGATGTGTGGAGGCAAATGATGGCCGATATTTTCGAATCGGAAGTCGTCGTGCCGGAAAGCTATGAAAGCTCTTGTCTCGGAGCCTGCATTTTGGGACTGTACGCGACGGGAAAAATCGATTCGTTCGATGTCGTCTCCGACATGGTCGGAAGCACGCACAGACACGCGCCGAAAGAAGAATCGGCCAAAGAATACAGAAAATTAATGCCGATCTTTATCAACTTATCTCGAGCACTGGAAAACGAGTATACACAAATTGCAAATTATCAAAGAAGCTTAACCAGCAAAAAATAGGGGAAGAATTGGAGGCGTTATCATGCCATTATTAATCGTAGCAATCGGGATTGTCGCATTATTGCTTTTGATTATGGGGTTAAAACTGAATACGTTTGTTTCCTTGATTATCGTATCGTTCGGTGTTGCATTGGCACTTGGAATGCCGTTTGACGACATCGTCAAAACGATTGAACAAGGCCTTGGCGGAACGCTCGGCCATATCGCATTGATCTTCGGGCTCGGCGCCATGCTGGGCAAGCTGATCGCGGATTCAGGGGGCGCTCAGCGCATTGCGATGACCCTCGTCAACAAATTCGGGGAGAAAAACATCCAATGGGCGGTCGTCATCGCCTCCTTTATCATCGGGGTTGCTTTATTCTTCGAAGTCGGATTGGTTTTATTGATTCCAATTGTATTCGCAATTTCAAGAGAATTGAAGATTTCTATTTTATACCTCGGAATTCCGATGACGGCGGCCTTATCCGTCACACACGGCTTCCTGCCTCCGCATCCGGGACCGACGGCTATCGCGGGAGAACTCGGCGCCAATATCGGGGAAGTGCTGCTCTACGGTATCATTGTTGCAATTCCAACCGTTCTTTTGGCCGGACCTTTATTTACGAAACTGGCGAAAAAAATCGTACCGCAATCATTTGAGAAAATGGGCAGCATCGCTTCACTCGGTGAACAGAAAACGTTCAAGCTTGAAGAGACGCCAGCCTTTGGCATCAGCGTCTTCACAGCTATGCTTCCAGTCATTATCATGTCGATTTCGACTATTATTACTCTCATTCAAGAAACAATGGGACTTGCAGACAACAGCTTCCTGGCAGCGATTCGTTTAATCGGGAATGCCTCGACTTCGATGGTCATCTCCCTGTTGTTCGCGATTTATACGATGGGTATCGCCAGAAAGATCCCGATCAAACAAGTGATGGATTCCTGTTCAACCGCCATTACTCAAATCGGAATGATGCTCTTGATCATCGGGGGCGGCGGCGCATTCAAACAAGTCTTGATCAACGGCGGAGTAGGCGACTATGTAGCTGAATTATTCAAAGGAACGGCCATGTCGCCGATCTTGCTCGCCTGGGTCATCGCCGCGATTCTGCGAATCTCTTTAGGTTCCGCGACAGTTGCTGCATTAAGCACGACCGGACTCGTTCTTCCGATGCTCGGACAAAGCGATGTCAATCTTGCACTGGTTGTGCTTGCAACAGGGGCAGGAAGTGTAATCGCTTCCCATGTCAACGACGCGGGCTTCTGGATGTTCAAAGAGTATTTCGGCCTGAGCATGAAAGAAACATTCGCCACCTGGACACTGCTTGAAACAATTATCGCGGTGGCCGGATTAGGATTTACTTTATTGTTAAGTCTATTTGTATAAAAAAGTTTTAGTGAAGGAGCAGGTACTACATGTGCAATACAATCGGTGTCATAGGTTTGGGGGTCATGGGGAGCAATATCGCCCTGAACATGGCAAGCAAAGGCGAACAAGTCGCCGTCTATAACTACACAAGGGATTTAACCGATCAACTCGTCCAAAAAACGGGAGGCCAAACAGTCAAGCCATACTATGAGCTTGAAGATTTCGTACAGTCTTTAGAAAAGCCGCGAAAAATCTTTCTTATGGTCACAGCAGGCAAACCGGTCGATTCTGTCATCGACTCGCTCGTCCCTCTGCTTGAAGAAGGGGACGTCATCATGGACGGCGGCAACTCCCACTATGAAGATACAGAACGACGATATGACAGTTTGAAAGCGAAAGGAATCGGCTACTTGGGAATCGGCATTTCCGGCGGCGAAATCGGCGCTTTAAAAGGCCCATCCATTATGCCAGGCGGAGACCGGGACGTCTACGAAAAAGCCGCTCCGATTCTCACAAAAATCGCCGCCCAAGTGGATGGAGATCCATGCTGTGTCTACATCGGTCCGAAAGGCGCGGGTCATTTTGTCAAAATGGTGCACAACGGCATCGAATACGCAGACATGCAGCTCATCGCCGAAGCATATACGTTTTTAAGAGAAAAGCTTCTTTTGCCGATAGATGAAATCGCTGACATTTTCGACACGTGGAATCAAGGAGAGCTGAACAGCTATTTAATCGAAATCACGGCGGAGATCCTGCGGAAAAAGGATGAGAAGACGGGCGCTCCACTCATTGACGTCATCCTCGACAAAACCGGCCAAAAAGGCACGGGCAAATGGACGAGCCTGCAGGCCGTCGACAACGGCATTCCATCATCGATTATCACGGAATCCCTGTTTGCCCGTTACCTGTCATCATTAAAAGACGAACGGACAGCTGCGGAAAAAGTATTGGCCGGACCTGCAACAGAAGAACGGCGCCTGGATCAAAACGTGTGGATCGACCGCGTCAGACAGGCATTATATATGGGCAAAATCTGCGCCTATGCACAAGGCTTCGCTCAATACAAAATGACATCTGACCTGAACGGATGGAACCTGCCGTTAAAGGACATCGCCCTCATCTTCCGCGGCGGCTGCATCATCCGCGCACAATTTTTAAATCTCATCAGCGAGGCGTTCGACAAACAGCCGGACCTGTCCAACCTGCTGGTCGCACCTGACTTCGCTGAAAAACTAAAAGAATACCAGTCCGGCTTGCGGAAGGTCGTCTGCGAAGGCATCAGCTCAGGCATCTCATTCCCGTGCCTAAGCACTGCCCTTTCCTATTACGACGGCTACCGCACAGGCCGCTCAAACGCAAACCTCCTGCAGGCCCAGCGCGATTATTTCGGCGCTCACACGTATGAGCGGACGGATATGGAAGGCGTGTTTCATACGGACTGGTATTAAAAACTGCACCCCGGATCTCGGGGTGCATTCTTATTTCACTCAAATGGATTTTCATACTTTGTTCAACATTTCACAAACTTATATTTCAAATTCGTGCTATGATAAATTCAACAACAGAAAAGGAGGATTGATGCCAAAATAAACCAGATATCCGCTTCAGGGATAAAAATTTTTAACCTAACTTGTGAAATGTTTCACAAACTTTACCGACTTCATTCATCCCTGGACATCCTGTTGTAATCAAATTCCTATTCATTCACTGGAGGGTTTACAATGGCAATCGAAGAAAAGAACATGAAACAAAAGCAAAATGCCTCAAACATGATTGATCAGCTAGTCGAAAAAGGCCTAAAGGCATTGGAAGAATTCCGCAGCTTTGATCAGGAGCAGATTGATGAGATCGTCAAACAGATGGCGCTTGCCGGCCTTGATCAGCACATGCCTCTCGCCAAACTTGCCGTCGAAGAAACGAAGCGCGGCGTTTATGAAGATAAAATCATTAAAAACATGTTTGCCACAGAGTATGTCTACCATCATATCAAATACGATAAAACAGTGGGCATCATCAATGAAAACGAACACGACGGAGTCATTGAAATCGCGGAGCCTGTCGGTGTCATCGCCGGCGTGACGCCGGTGACCAACCCTACTTCCACCACCATGTTCAAGTCCCTGATATCAATTAAAACAAGAAATCCAATCGTGTTTGCTTTCCATCCATCCGCCCAAAAATGCAGCCGCGAAGCGGCGAGAATCCTTCGGGACGCAGCCGTCAAAGCAGGAGCACCCGACAACTGCATCCAATGGATCGAGACGCCTTCTCTGGATGCAACGCAAGCCCTAATGACCCACCCGAACGTTTCCCTGATCCTCGCAACAGGAGGCGCAGGCATGGTGAAATCCGCTTACAGCTCCGGAAAACCGGCCCTTGGCGTCGGACCTGGAAACGTTCCGTGCTACATCGAGAAGTCTGCCAACCTGAAGCAAGCCGTCAATGATCTGATCTTATCCAAAACATTTGACAACGGCATGATTTGCGCATCAGAGCAGGCCGTCATCATAGACAAAGGCATCTACTCAGACGTCAAAGCCGAAATGACAAGAAACAACTGCTATTTCTTAAATAAAACCGAAAAATCAAAGGTCGAAAAATTGGTCATCAATGAAAATACTTGCGCGGTAAACGCTGATATCGTCGGCATGCCGGCATTCAAAATTGCTGAAATGGCCGGTATCAAAGTGCCGCAAGATACAAAAATCCTCATCGCCGAATTAGAAGGTGTAGGTCCGGATGACCCGCTGTCCAGAGAAAAACTGAGCCCTGTTTTAGCGTGCTACAAAGTCAGCGGGCTTGAAGAAGGATTAAAACGCGCCGAAGAGATGCTGGCGTTCGGGGGAACCGGCCACTCGGCGGTGATTCATACGAACGATCAAGAAGCCGTTAAAGAATTCGGCTTAAGGATGAAGGCCGGCCGGATCATTGTCAATGCACCGTCGTCACAAGGAGCGATCGGCGACATTTACAACGCCTATATGCCTTCTTTAACGCTCGGCTGCGGCACATATGGCGGGAACTCCGTCTCGTCAAACGTAGGGGCCGTTCATTTAATCAACACGAAAAAAGTGGCGAAAAGGAATGTCAATATGCAGTGGTTTAAAGTGCCTCCAAAAATCTATTTTGAAAAACACGCAACCCAATATTTAGCGAAAATGCCTGACATCTCAAAAGCGTTTATTGTGACCGATCCGGGAATGGTGAAACTCGGATATGTAGACCGCGCCCTTCACTACTTAAGAAGGCGCCCGGATTACGTTCATTGCGAAATTTTTTCTGATGTCGAGCCTGATCCTTCAATCGAAACGGTGATGAACGGCGTCGACATGATGGCCAAATTCCAGCCGGATGTCATCATCGCCCTCGGCGGAGGTTCGGCAATGGATGCCGCAAAAGGAATGTGGATGTTCTACGAGCACCCTGATGCTGAATTCTTTGGCTTAAAGCAAAAATTTCTGGACATCCGCAAGCGCATCGTCAAATACCCGAAACTGGGAGGAAAAGCAAAATTCGTCGCAATCCCGACGACATCAGGCACAGGTTCTGAAGTCACTTCATTCTCTGTCATTACAGACAAAGAAACGAATACAAAGTACCCGCTGGCCGATTATGAATTAACACCGGATGTCGCGATCATTGACCCGCAATTTGTCATGACCGTGCCGAAACATATCACGGCCGACACAGGAATGGACGTATTGACACACGCAATTGAATCATACGTATCGTGCATGGCCAACGACTATACTGACGGCTTGGCCATGAAGGCCATCCAGCTGATCTTCGAATATCTGCCAAGAGCATACAAAAACGGCAGCGACGAGCTGGCCCGCGAAAAAGTGCATAATGCATCAACGATTGCCGGAATGGCATTTTCCAATGCCTTCCTCGGCATCAACCACAGCTTAGCCCATAAGCTTGGCGCCGAGTTTCAGATCGCTCATGGACGGGCAAACGCCATCCTTCTGCCGCACGTGATCCGCTATAATGCAGCGAAGCCGAAAAAGTTCACGGCATTTCCTAAATACAGCCACTTCATAGCCGACCAGCGCTACGCGGAGATTGCCAGAACGCTCGGCCTGCCTGCAAAAACAACTGCAGAAGGCGTTGAAAGCCTCATCCAGGAGATCATCTCGCTTGCCAAAGAGCTTAAAATTCCGATGAGCATTAAACAAAACGGCGTGGATGCCGCCGCATTCGAAAGCAAAGTAGATCTCATGGCCGAGCGCGCCTTTGAAGATCAGTGCACGACAGCCAATCCTAAGCTGCCGCTCGTTTCAGAGCTGGCTGAGATTTACCGTTCCGCGTATAAAGGAGTTTAGCCAAAAAAGCCGTCATTCCGACGGCTTTAGTTTGTTGACAAAATCCCAAAACGACTTTTAGTTTTGGGATTTTGTCATCCTTTCAGCGTGATTGAAAACCCTTGCAGTCTAGGAAGGCCGAGCATCGGAGCGCAGCGAATGTTGGAATTCGTGAGCACCGACGCGCAGGCCTGACAACGAATGCGAGGATTTGTCGACACGCTGAAGCCGTCATTCCGACGGCTTTTCTTTATTTTCAATTAGGCCTCTTTATTCTCACTTCTCTATCATTTGTGCCAATCATACTATATGAAAATGAAACTCCAACTCTTTTCTTTAGCTGAAATACTTAACAAAAAAATAAAGGTCTTTCCCCTTGACAAAAAATATTTATTATTTGATAATTTGTATATAATTATAATAATTATAGAGAAATAAAGTTTACAATTTTATTTCTCTTAAACTACATTCAGGAGGACGATATTATGTCTCTAATCGGAAAAGAAGTACAACCATTCGCAGCAAAAGCTTACAAAAACGGTGAGTTTATCGATGTTACACACGAAGATCTGAAAGGCCAATGGAGCATTTTCTGCTTCTATCCAGCGGATTTCTCATTTGTTTGCCCGACTGAGCTTGAAGACCTTCAAAACCACTACGAAGCTCTAAAAGAACTAGGTGTCGAAGTATACTCTGTTTCTACAGATACTCACTTCGTACATAAAGGATGGCATGACAGCTCTGAGAAAATCGGCAAAATCACTTACGCGATGATCGGCGACCCATCTCAAACGATCTCCCGCAATTTTGAAGTGCTGAACGAAGAAGAAGGTCTTGCTGACCGCGGAACATTCATCATCGATCCGGACGGCGTCATCCAAGCTGTTGAAATCAACGCAGGCGGTATCGGCCGTGATGCGAGCATCCTGATCAACAAAGTAAAAGCGGCTCAATACGTACGCCAAAACCCAGGCGAAGTTTGCCCGGCTAAATGGGAAGAAGGTTCTGAAACACTGACACCAAGCCTTGACCTAGTAGGCAAAATCTAAGGAGTGCATTCAATTGGTACTTGAAGCAAATATCAAAGCACAATTAAACCAATACATGCAGATGATTGAAAATGACATCGTCCTTAAAGTCAGTGCAGGCGATGACAGTGTCTCTAAGGATATGCTGGCTCTTGTAGAAGAGCTGGCTTCCATGTCATCAAAAATCACTGTTGAAAAGGCGCAGCTCGACAGAACGCCAAGCTTCAGCGTCAATCGTGCCGAAGAAGATACAGGCGTGACATTCGCCGGGGTTCCGCTCGGTCACGAATTCACATCTTTGGTGCTGGCACTCTTGCAAGTAAGCGGCAGACCGCCGAAAGTCGATCAAAAAATCATCGATCAAATCAAGAACATCAGCGGCGAGTACCGCTTCGAATCTTATATCAGCCTCACATGCCACAACTGCCCGGATGTTGTGCAGGCATTGAACATGATGAGCGTGCTCAACCCGAACATCTCTCACACAATGATCGACGGTGCGGCATACAAGTCAGAAGTCGAAAGCAAAAACATTATGGCTGTGCCGACCGTATACTTGAACGGCGAATCCTTTGGAAGCGGCCGAATGACGCTTGAAGAAATTCTTGCGAAGATGGGCAGCGGCACAGATGCGTCTGAGCTTTCTGATAAAGAACCGTTCGATGTACTCGTTGTCGGAGGCGGGCCTGCCGGCGCCAGCGCAGCAATCTATGCGGCGCGCAAAGGCATCCGTACGGGAATCGTTGCCGAACGCTTCGGCGGCCAAGTCCTTGACACGATGAGCATCGAGAACTTCATCAGCGTGAAGCGCACCGAAGGGCCTAAGCTTGCGGCAAGCCTTGAAGAACACGTGAAGGATTATGATATCGACGTCATGAACCTGCAACGAGCAAAAGGCCTCGAGAAAAAAGACCTTTTCCATCTAGAACTCGAAAACGGCGCTGTTCTGAAGAGCAAAACCGTCATTCTTTCAACTGGCGCACGCTGGCGCAATATCGGCGTACCCGGCGAACAAGAGTTCAAAAACAAAGGTGTCGCATACTGCCCTCACTGTGACGGACCATTGTTTGAAGGCAAAGACGTCGCCGTCATCGGCGGCGGCAACTCCGGCATCGAAGCGGCGATTGACCTTGCAGGCATCGTCAACCATGTGACTGTTCTTGAGTTTGCGCCGGAGCTGAAAGCAGACAAAGTTCTGCAAAAACGTCTCTACAGCCTCCCCAACGTGACTGTCGTGAAAAACGCCCAAACAAAAGAAATCACGGGCGATGAAAACGTAAACGGCATTACTTACGTAGACCGTGAAACAGGAGAAGAAAAACACGTCGAGCTCCAAGGCGTCTTCGTCCAAATCGGTCTTGTGCCGAACACGGAATGGCTGCCTGAAACCGTCGAACGCAACCGCATCGGCGAAATCGCAGTCGACAAACGCGGCGAAACAACCATCCCTGGATTGTTCGCTGCCGGCGACTGCACAGACAGCCCGTACAACCAAATCATCATTTCCATGGGATCCGGAGCAAACGCTGCTTTAGGCGCGTTTGACTACCTGATTCGGAATTAATCTATAAAAAACGCTATGCTGAAGTTTTCAGCATAGCGTTTTTCTGTATTCCCGCAACCACGGCTCATTCGATTTTGGCAATGGAAGCATCCCTCAAGCAGCGCACCTCGGCACGGAGGCGCCCTCTTTGTAGTCATAACCCCTTATAATAGAATTCATTTTCTCATCTTCTTTAATTTGGTACTATAAATATAGTAGTTTTAATATTAGTCATCATGAATAGAGGTTACTTGAAATGAGAAAAGAACAGTCTTTTATGAACTCAACTGCTTTCTTTATCATCATTTGTATGTTAGGCGGGATACTTTTTCTTTTAACGAAGTGACATGAACTTTAGATCTATATTACTGAGAAGTATACGTATAAGAAGACATTAGTCCACGATGTCATATCAACTTATATCAGCCATCTCAGCTTATCAGGTTTTTCCTTCATGCAGTTGAACGTGGAAGAAGCGAAGTACTTTGAATTGGAGACTTAATCGCCCAAACATTACATTCGAGCATTCTTTCAATTGATGAACAGCCTCAGTTTTGATAAGCGAAAGGCCGGCGTCAATACAACCGGCCTTATTTCTGCGGCCCCTCTTTTAATGAACCAACCCATACAGTTCCTGCGCTCACTTTATACCACTCATCTTTTCCGTCATTATCTTTTGAATAGGACATTTCTTTTATGCGCAGCACATCGCCGCTGCTTCTCAATCCTAGTTCGAGGTCCTCCTCCAGATCAGATAGCCGGTAATACACGGTATGAATATGAGGTTCCCATTCAAATGCATTCAGCTCATGTTCTAAAGGTTCGTATATTTTCAAAGAGAACGCTTCTTTTTCTTCTTGCTTGTCGAAAGAACCACTGTAAAAATCAATCGCTTCTTTATAAGCAGCCACAATTTGTGAACGGATAAAATCAGGCTCATACAACCAAATTTTCAAGTAGAAATCTTCATTTTCAGCTTTCAATTGCTTATGCCATTCATGATAGACATCGATCATCGCCTCCAAAAGCAAGCGTTTATACCATAATGGAGGAGTCACTGTTTGAAGCCCGTAAAAAGGGGATATCCATAATTTAACGTAATCTCTATGATGATCTCTTAAATATTCCATATTCAATTGAATATTGTCTGATTTCCACCATTCTATTCTTCGTTTCAGTCTTTTCCAGCCTCTTATTTTTTTCTTTGCCGAAAAATACATATTGACCTCCCTTCGCGTAACAAAAACGGCGCAAGAGACCGCCCCCTTGCACCTAACAACACGTCATTTACTTATAATAATTATAATCATTAAATGTCGCGATCATATCGTTTTGCGTTCCGCTTTTTCCGCGATTCGTATTAAAGTAAAGCGTCCCGTCATCAAAATCGACAGCCTCTATTTCAAAAAGCGTGTATGCACTGCTGGTAATTCTGAAAGATAAATCGCTGCGAGTAAACAATTCCTTCGAAAAGTCCTGAATCGGGTTTGTTTTTTGCTCTTTAATCATTTCATTGATATTTAAAGGGTACGTCAATATAATGCTCACATTTGAAGCATTGCCATTGCTGTCCGGTTTTGTAAGCGGCACATACAATGTCCCCTGGTAAAAGGAAATTCCTTGCTGAATGAAATGCGAAACATCCATTGTCTGATGATTCACAACAGCTTTCGAATAGTTTAATTTAAACGTTGCTTCATAGTCGAATTTTCCGGTTGTATCATTGAATGTCCCAATAAAGAACCTTTTTCCCGATCTTACGATAAATTTATCCGTCCCAACCGAGTATGTGATACCGCCAATCGACAAATTCGAACCTTGATAATTCAGCACATATGTTTTAGCCACTTTATAAGTATTTTTCGTTGTATCGACGCTGAGCTTCACGATTTTATTGGCATACTTAGTGCCGTCAGACATCGGCGCCACATAAACGCTGACGCTTTTATCGCCCGCAGATGCTTTGACAGCCAAGTCATTGGCGTGCCCTAAATCATAGCTCGTAGTATTGGTATCCGAATTTTTAAGAAGTGCAACGGTTCTATTGCTTGCCGTACCGCTCATTTTCACAGAGAATAACTGCGTCGTGTGATTCGTGTTATTCAATTTTGCAGCGTAGATCACATTGTTATTGCGGTCGACGCACATCCCCTGCATCGCCGTGAAATACCCCGACTTAGACATGGAAACATAATCGGTATACGTATTAAAGTAGCCTGATTGCGCATATGCAGCCGTCCCCGCAAAGCTGCTGAGAGCTAAGATAACCGCTGCTATGAAAACTTTTGGTTTTTTAAACACCATGCCATCCCCCCTTAAATGATTTCCATATTATATCCTTGAAGGAATATTGCGTCAATATAAGATTGATGTCCCCCTCCTTTCTATGCAATATGCCCTCAGAAAGCTTCCTGTTTGTTAAAATTTAGATTAATTTATCATAAATATGGTACTATTATTTTAAAAAAGAGATTCAGAGGCTGAAACAATGAATGAACTTGTGTTTGAAAAGAGAGAATTTACTCAAGACCATGTGAATGTTGTAAAAGCAATGCATATAAATAACTATCCGATTGTTTATATCCTTTATAACGAGAAAAAGAAACCGACTGCATATATTGGACAAACGGTTCAAGCTGCACGGCGTTTGAAAAATCATATAGATGATGAAAAGCGAAAGAGTTTGAATCGCTTTATTTTAATCGGCCATGAGAAATTTCATAAGTCTGCGACATACAATATTGAATCAAATTTAATTAACTATTTTATCGCCGATAACCGCTACCAGCTGCAAAACGTAAGCCAGACCAGGTCTAGGGAAATGCACAATTACTATCAGAAACCCTTTTATAATGAAAATATCTTTCAAGTCATTTGGGAGAAGCTGAGAAAAGAGAAAATTGTGAACGATTCTCTTGAAAACCTTAGGAATAAAGACATTTATAAGTTATCTCCTTATAAAGAGCTCTCGCCTCAGCAGCTTGATATTAAAAATAAGATCCTTGATTTCTGTAAAGAACGTATACAAAAAGAAGGAAATCATGTCATTGTTATTGAAGGAGATGCCGGCACAGGTAAAAGTGTCCTGTTAAGCTCTCTGTTTAATACGATTCAAGATTTGGCTAAGAGTGAAGACTCTTTTTTGAAAGAAACAGATAATTACTTGCTGGTAAATCACAGCGAAATGCTGAAGACTTATAAGAGCATCGCCAACAGCTTACCGAATTTAAAGAAAAAGAGTTTCATGAAGCCGACACCATTTATTAATGAGAAGACCAAGACGGGAGCAACAGCGGATATCGTATTAGTAGATGAAGCTCACCTGCTTCTGACAAAGGAAGATTCCTATAACCATTTCCGCTACCAAAACCAGCTGGATGAAATCATTAAGCGAAGTAAAATCACTGTGGTGATCTTTGACCCAAAACAAGTCTTAAAGATTAAAAGTTATTGGAACGAAAGATTGCTCGAGGAAATCATTAATCAGTATGATGCGAAAACCGTAAAACTGACAGACCAAATGAGAATGAACGCCAATCCAGAAACAATCAAGTGGATTGACAGCTTTGTTGAAAAGAAAGTTCTTCCCTTTCCGACTGAAGACTCCTCCTTCGAGCTTAAAATATTTGAAGATGCTGCTGCGTTTAAAACAGCTATTGAACGCAAAAACAGTGAAGACGGTCTCTCCCGGATTGTCTCGACCTTTGATTATTTACATAAAAAAGATAAAAAGACTTACATCGTTGATGAAGAAGGGATTAACATGCCCTGGAACAGCACCCAAGATAAAGTGACATGGGCGGAAAATCCGAATTCTATTAAAGAAGTCGGCTCCATTTATACCGTTCAAGGGTTTGATTTAAATTACGTCGGCGTCGTTCTCGGCCCTTCCGTAAGCTATGATGAAGAAAAAGACGAACTGGTAATTGATACTTCCAAATACAAAGATACAGGGGCATTCGTGTTACGTACAGATTTGTCTCCAGAACAGAATGAACAAATTAAAGAACAAATCATCCTAAATTCAATAAATGTCCTGATGAAGCGGGGCATACAAGGCCTCTATATTTATGCGACAGATCCTAAATTAAAAAAGAGACTACTCGAGTTAGAAAGGGGAAAATGGTCATGAACGATATCCAAAGCCTGATCAACGCAATCAACGAATTCAGAGATGAACGAAACTGGAGGCAATACCATAACCCAAAAGACCTCGCCATCTCAATCTCCATCGAAGCAGCCGAGCTGCTCGAAGACTTCCAATGGATCAGCAGTGAAGAAGCACTCAAAGCCAATAAAGAAAACATCCGTGAAGAAATCGCAGATGTTTTGATCTACTCATTCATGCTGTGCAACGATCTTGGACTGGATGTGAAAGAGATTGTGGAAGAGAAGATTGTGAAGAATGGGAGGAAGTATCCGGTTCATCATAATGGTTGAGACTCTCCTTTTAAGTAGAGAGAGCTTCTTTCACAATTGAAGACCGCTCTCTCTATCTCCATGATGCGTTGATTATTATGGCGCTCTGCTCGGTTATCTTCCCGTAATCCCCCTCCTTCATTTGCTTTACACCCTTCGATTCTTTCTACAGCGTTCGCTAGCTTCCTGTTATTTTTAAAGAAATGACATGTGTCATCCGATTTTCATGACATCACTTACTAAAATCCGCCTCCCTCAACTTATACAATGAAATGAGTAAATCAGGAGGTGGCCTGTAGCCATGAGCAATGTTGTAAGCTTGACGAATGTGACAAAGACATTCCGCCAAAAAACGGCGGTTGATCAGATAGATTTTTCAATTAAAAAAGGAGAAATTGTAGCCATTCTAGGGCCAAACGGAGCCGGGAAAACAACAACGATTTCAATGATATTGGGGCTGTTAAAACCGACGGCAGGCAACATCACATTATTCGATTCCATGCCGCATGAAAAACGGGTGCGTGAAAAAATCGGCACGATGCTCCAGGAAGTCAGCGTCATGCCTGGTTTGCGTGCAGGTGAAATCATCGAACTCATCCGGAGCTACTATCCAAAGCCTCTATCCTTTCAAAAGCTTAGAACGTTGACAGGTTTGACAGACAAGGATTTAAAAACACAGGCAGAAAAGTTGTCCGGCGGGCAAAAGCGGCGTCTAGGCTTTGCCTTGGCGCTTGCCGGCGATCCAGAACTGATGATCTTTGACGAACCCACGGTCGGCATGGATATCACTTCAAGAAACCGCTTTTGGCAAACGGTTCAATCGCTCGCAGAGCAAGGAAAAACGATCATTTTTTCTACACACTACTTACAGGAAGCAGATGATGCCGCGCAACGAATCTTGCTGTTTAAAGACGGCAAGATAGTAGCTGATGGAACGCCGCTCCAAATAAAATCAAGAATATCGAAGCATTCGGTTTCATTTATAGTTGATCCGGAACAGTCACTCGAGAAGCTGTATCAGCACCCAGAAACCGAACAGATTTTTCGTAAAAACAACCGGGTTTACATCGACACGGCCAATACGGACAAAATACTGGAACTCATTTTCTCAGAAAAGATCGGCGCTTATGATATTCAAATTGAGCGCGGAAATCTCGAAGAGGCATTTCGCCAGCTGACAAGCAAAGGAGACGAGTAAAATGAATGTATTTCAGATGCAGTGCAGAATGGAAATCAAAAGAATGCTTCGAAACCGCTATTTTGTCTTTTGGTCATTGGCCATGCCGATTGCTTTTTATTATATTTTTACAAATGTCGTCAATACGAATGCTCCAGACCCTGCGGCATGGAATGCGCATTATTTAATGTCGATGACAACATTCAGCGTCATGGGCTCTTCGATCACTCGGCATCCGCATGGTTCAAGAACGCACCCAAGGCTGGTCGACGTTCATACGCGTAACGCCTCTTCCCGACCACATTTATTTTATCGCTCAAATGTCGGGGCAAAGCGTCATTCATATTCTTTCGATCACAGTAATCTTCTTAGCCGGCGCCTTGATCAACGGCGTTTCTTTATCCCCATTGGAATGGTTCCTGTGCGGATTGTGGGCCCTGCTTGGCTCGCTCCCGTTTCTGGCGATCGGGACATTGATCGGGATGATGAAAAAAGTGGATACAGCAGCCGGAATCAGCAATGTGCTGTATATGGGGCTCGCCGTATGCGGAGGGATGTGGATGCCGCTTGAAATTATGCCAAAAATGATGCAGAATATCGGCCATTGGCTGCCGTCCTATCATTATGGCAGCGGCGCCTGGGAAATCGCTCGAGGTCAAATGCCAAACTGGAAAAATATTCTCTTCCTATTAGCCTATTCAATCGTTATTATGCTACTATCTAAATATATAAGAAGAAAACAAGAAGCGGTGTGAACAAGAATGAAAAAAAACTTCAGCATGTTTCCGAAACGGTACGGCTTTTTTCCTTATATCTTTTTAATCTATTTACTGCTGCCCATTTCTTATTTGACAAATCAGACCTCGGGAATCAAACAGCTGATCGGTTTTGGACTCGTGCTGCTTTTCTTGGTGACGTACCGCCAGCTTTTTTTTATTCCGCCGCAAAAAAAATTATTTACTTATTGGCTGGCCATCCAGCTTTCAATCATTTTAATCTACACTGTATTTTATGATATCAACTTAGTATTTTTAGGCTTTTTTTCAGCGAACTTTATCGGCTATTACCGGGAAAAAAAGACGTTCCGGTGCGGCCTTGCCAGCCTGGTTGTTGTATTGGTCGCCCCTTTTATCTATCATCTGCTGAAAGATCCATCCCTGCTTAATCGGCTCTTTTATTTTCTGCCCTTTCTTGTGATTATGCTCATTTCACCATACGGCATCCGCTCCATGAACCGCCGCATGGAACTGGAACAAAAGCTTGATGAAGCAAATCAGCATATTAAGGAACTGGTCAAGCGCGAGGAGCGTGTACGAATTGCCCGCGATCTGCACGATACACTTGGCCATACTCTTTCACTGCTCACATTAAAAAGCCAGCTTGTCCAGCGCATCATCGCCAGCGCCCCCGAACGGGCGCGAAAAGAAGCAAGAGAAATGGAAACCACATCAAGAGCAGCCTTAAAACAAGTCCGGGAACTCGTGTCTGATATGAAAACGGCAACTATTGCAGAAGAGCTCATCCACATCCAGCAAATCCTGCGGGCTGCAGACATCACATTCGAATACATGGGAGGTTCCGATTTTTCAAATATCCCTCCTGTCACACAAAACATTGTCAGCATGTGTATACGCGAAGCCGCCACAAATATCGTCAAACACAGCCGCGCCACCCATTGCACCATTTCCATCTCTCAAACAGATGATAAAATAAGCATTACCATCAAAGACGACGGAATGGGGATGGATCAGCAAAAAACACCATTTGGTAACGGCTTGCGCGGAATGAAGGAAAGACTTGCATTAATCGACGGCGCTCTCGACGTTTCAACCCATGACGGCACAGTTTTAAGCATCGCCGTTCCAAATGTAAAGAAAGCTGAAGGAAAGGAAGCAATCCAATGATTCGTTTATTTATTGCCGAAGACCAAAGAATGCTGTTAAGCGCGCTGGGATCCTTGCTTGATCTTGAAGAAGACATGGAAGTGATCGGCCAGGCGACAAACGGCGAAGAAGCGCTCACCGCCATTCTGAAGCTAGAACCGGACGTCTGCCTCATGGATATCGAAATGCCGGTCAAAAGCGGACTGGAAGTGGCCGAAGAGCTCGCAAAGCAAGGCGCAAAAACGAAAATCATCATCCTAACGACGTTTGCGCGTCCCGGCTACTTCGAACGCGCCGTCAAAAGCAATGTCCACGGCTACCTGCTCAAGGACGGGGAAATCGACGATCTCGCAGACGCCATCCGAAAATGCACGGAAGGCAAAAGAACCTTTAGTCCGGAACTTACCTTCAACGCTGTCCGCGAAACAAACCCGCTCACCGAACGCGAACAGGACATCTTGCGACTGGCATATATCGGAAAGACGACAAAAGAAATTTCTGAGGAGCTTTTCTTGTCGTCAGGGACCGTCCGGAATTATATTTCTGAGATTATGCAGAAGCTGGATGCGAAAAACCGGATGGAAGCGGCAAGGATTGCGGAGGGGAAAGGATGGATTTGAGTGGGGTCTTGAGATAAGCAGCCATCATGGTACAATGGTATTTTAGGAGCTTTGACATTGGCCTTTATAGCTTATCAACTAACTCCTTTTAACATTCACACTCCTGTTTTAAGAGGTATTTCCTTAGTCGATTAATTCACCAGAATATTCTTTTGGTTGTTCAATGTCGCTCTTTTCTCTGTATCACTCAGTGATATACCTTGTTTGATTGGAGTCCAATACTCATATGCATACTCGGTATCCCATTCAATCCATTTAGAAACTACCTTACTAAAATCTCGTACCTGTGTTGACATATCAACGGCTTATCTTTATACATACTCTTAATATGATTAAGCTCTGTCTTCTCCTCTCCTTTTCGAAATCAATACAACCATTTTCTTCAACTATTTTTATTAGTCCTTCTTGAAACGATTGACAATATTCAGCTTCTTCATTTATAAGCTTTTGATTAAAAATACTATTCAGAAATTTCTCTTTCCTATCTGTAATAATCACCGTATAACTAATCGAAAATTATTTCGCTCGGACCAACCAGGGTGCCGTCATGATCCCGGGCGAAAGACGAACGGTCCGTGACGTCAAGCACGGACCGACCGCCAATTGTACTGAAACGCCCTGGGCTTCATCCGACATCTTACCTCCGGTCAAATTCGCCGTTTGCTGGCTCTATCAAAACACCAACGTACAGCAAACAGATGACTCAGCGGCACAACAAGCAACCCATACACCGCGGCCACTAGTACAGCCCCTATCTCATCAGGCCTTTGGAGCAAAACAACAACGCCCACAAGGCCGACCCCAACAAGCATTTCTTTGGCTACACGGCTCCGGAGAATCCGTACCCATGACTGGCCTGCCACCCGCAGCGGAAAGTCACGCTTCGCCTGCAGCAGCGCGGTTATCAATGCACTAATCGCAGCAGCGACAGTGAAAGCAATAACTAATGCAATCAGCGCAAGATTCAACAACCATACAACGTACGCTGCGAACTGCGCGCGGAGAATCCCCTCTTCGGCAACATAGACAACTTTCAGTTCACCGTTGATATCTCGATCACGCAGTGCCTTCACGTCAAGGCCGTGTTTCCCTAACAATTCCTGCGTAGCAGTTACACCAGTGAATACGATGTTGCTACCTGAGACCATGGAAGTCAAAGCAGAATCGTTATAAGTATCGTAGAGCGAGGGCACGACAACAACTAGGACATCGTCCGCAAAGTGAAGTCTTTCCCCTCCTCCTCCTTGGGCTACCGGCAACCGGAATCCGTCGATCGGCCGCAAGAACTTGAACTTACCGAACTGCTCATCGGAAAGCTCTTTCCTCGACAAAAGCTCGGCCTCTTCTCGAATCATTTTGACAAGCCCTTTTGGAATGCTATGATAAGGCACCTTTGTAACAGCAGGCTGTGGTGCATCCATGGTCACCATATCAAGCCAACGCTGGTTCACGTAAGAGATGGCCGAGTACTCTCCAAAATCGGCTGGCATTGGCATTTCTTGAGTATATGTGTAGGAAAAAGCTACCTTATCAAGCGATTCCGCATCCTTTACCAGTTTACCAATCTGCGGCTCCATGTGGTTCATCTCGTCAACGTCTGTCGCAAACACAATCGCAACTTGATCTGCGAGTTTCTTCCACTGAGCCATTTCAGCAGCTATAGCTGAGGAATGTTTGTATGCGGACCAAGCAGGTCCAGCCGCAGCTACCACCAGGAGGAACGTTAACGCCTGGATCACGATGGCAGCTGAACGCAAGCTTTTAACAGCAGGTTGTCTGGTGGCGATCATGGTAGCGCTAGGCCATGCGGAAGCTGACATGATCAGCGTAGCCAACAGGGATACGGTAATAACAGCGACCTGCAGACTGAACAGCGCCTTGAGGAAGGTACCGACATATATCCAGCCATGAAACAAACCTACGTAGCAAGACGCAACCAGTGCTACAGCCACCGCCGAAACCAGCAGCGCCCCCCCGAACCCGGCCAGGTCCTGAACCTGAATCCGCGAGGTCGGGCACCCGCCCAGAACCCGAAGAGCACGCCCACGCGCTCTTAACGACAACCAGAACAACGCAAGCGCCGCAATCAGCGCAAATGCTGCAAGAACAGCGGCAGCAAATCCTCTTTCTCGCACAACGAATTCAAGGCTTTTAAAAATGGACGCATCCCCGCGACCGACCTTCACGCCTTCACTTTTCAGCGTGTCCTCAAACTCGCTCAAGTGAGCCTTTTCACCGGTCACGAGATAGAACCCATCGGGGTAGGAGGTTTCAAGCCGGTCCTTACCGACAATCTTGCCTGCACCATCGCCGCCAAACCAAGTAAATTCGTCGGGCAGATCTCTATCGTTAAGTGCTACGTAGACCTGGCCATCGCCGTCGCTTGCAAGGTCTGGCGCAACCTTGACCAGCCCAAGATTCCAGCGTGCATCGAGCTTCTCCAGCTTCGCAAACGCTTCAGTAATAGAAAGCCCCGATTCGCTGAAATCAAGGTTTAACCTGCTCTCGGCACCAATCGCCTGAGGAAAGTCTCGATCATATAGGTCGGTGATAATCGCCGCCAGTAGCGCAAGCAGAGCAAACAACGCGCCCGCGACAGCCACTATAATACGTTTATACACAAGCTGGACCTCCAAGAACTATTTGAAAATTGCCATGCTAAGCCCCGGCGAACACAACCGGTATCGCCGGGGACTGGCGTAATTGCCTGGATTAACAGATAATGTTCCCCCTTCATTTCATTCCTCCTCATTTATTCAACTATTTTTGTCAATATTTCTGCTCCTCAACTCGTTTGTCTCTGCCTCCAATCAATCCTCCAAGGGCTCATATGTAAAGCCTAGCCAGCGCCTCTTGCTTGGCGTAGTTGGTCTGCATCAGGTTCATACTGCTTGACAAAAACGGGGAGCCAGTCTTGCCGTAAACAGCAGGAAACGATTACACCGAGTGAATTGTGTAGAAGTTGAGTTAGCGCTTCACCAGGTGCACTGGGACCCCAAACCCGTCACGGCGGCTGAGCAGGTCGGAGATTGCGTCATGCTCGGATCTTGAACCATAGCTAACCATGACCAGCCCTCGGTTCTCGTCATCAGGACACGGCTTTCCTACTTCGACCGTAATGTCATCACCCAAAGCTTTAATCTCCTCGACGAGGTCTTGATGTCTGGAAAGCGCTGCATTGGCCTCTGTTACGTTCGGCAGCTGATCGCACGGCGGATGAGTGTCTCTTGACACTGTGATCCATCCGTTTAGGAATGCAATTGTTCCAACTGCAAGCAATAATCCTATGACGACACCGATAATGATCTTCGTGGTTGATTTCATGAGTTACCTCCTAAGTTGCCGGGATCGTTGGTCGACAATGGTTTTGACGAACTGCTGGAACCGACCTTATGCCGAGCACCACACGCGTTGATCATCTCAGAGTCGTGCGTAGACACAATAACCGTGCGGCCACGCGCAGCGAAGTCCGCAAACAGATCGATAACCTTTCGCCGATTGGTTGAGTCAAGCGAGGCGGTCGGCTCATCGACAAACAAGAATGCAGCGTCCTTGTAGATGGCACGAGCCAGTGCGAGTCGCTGCTTCTCGCCCCCACTAAGGTGGCTAGCCAACTCGCCTTCTCGACCCTGGAGACCCGTCTGCTCGAGCACCTGCGCCAACCGCTCTTGGTTTCCCGTGACACGCCGCCCAAGGATGCTCGCCTGCATGGTGACATTGAATGCCACCGACTCCTCATCCATAATGCCGTAATCCTGAAGAATGAACGCCGCATGATCACGCCAAAACCGCCGCCGCGCCGCAGTACCGTAGCTTGTGACATCGTGTCCGTCTATCAAGATGCGTCCCTGATTAACCGGGAGCAATAGCCCGAGGCAGTGCAAAAGTGTAGTCTTTCCACATCCGCTTGGACCAACGAGGGCTGTCATGACCCCTGGCGGGCACTGAACGGTCTCACCATCAAGCACGGTCCGCCCACCAATTGCTACTGAAATGCCCTGTGCTTCAATCAACATCTGTACCTCCCATCAAATTCTACGCTATAAAAAGCGGCACTCATTTATTCCATTCCTCCTCATTTACTTAACTATTTTTACTCTTCAAGCCGATTAATCATCACCCACCTACCACATTAATAGGGGAACGTTTTTTTCTCTCTTGTAGACAGTGTCGTGACATACTATCTCTTCTTCGTCACAAACATTAATTCCTTTTACAACTAGCAAATTTCACTTGTTGTACCATAAGTAACCTATTGACTGCCGGGGCACAAAGAATTTGTTTCTTGTCAAATTTGCTGAATAACGGCCGGCATCAACACTAAACCTGGAAAAGTAGAGGATTGCACCGCATAAAATAACTTACTGCTAAGGCTACCAAGATAAAACTACAAAATTAAATAAACCTATTGCTTTCCAAAAAATGTTAGTTGCATTTTATGTTTTTTCCTGCAGATATGCACTATCTTTTGTGGAGATGCTTTGGCAGTACACCGAAAGCATCTCCTTTTTATATAGATACATTAATTTAAAAATTTTAAGAATAAATACTCGGGGCGCATAAAATGCCGCGCCCCTCAAAGCGGGGTATTACCCCTATTGAATTCTCAGAGTTTATGAAACTTTGCAATCACCGGAATAAAAAACTATCAATCGGTAAGTGCTTCTGGTAAATTGCTCCCGCATCGACACGGTAGTGGGCGAAAAGACAAGCTAACTCGACCGGTAATCCAAACCTAAAATCCGGTATGTCCTTACCAAAATAAAAACAATGAATATAGATTTAACTCTCTCGAAAATAACGGCCTGCTGAAATCTCGATTTCATAGATAGGGATGATTGCCGTCAGCAGGTGCAAGAAGTGTAAACAACAAAGCCCGCGTCATCCACTATAATACGCTTATGCAAAGCGGGATCTCCCAGAACTTTTCTGGGTCTTGCCATGCTAGCCCCGTTGACAGCAACCGTTTTCCCTTTGATTAGTTGGTGCGATAGTAGTAACGACCCTTAAGACCAGGTGAGTTTATGGCTCCGACATAGGCATTAGAGTAGCGGCCCGCAGCCGTATCAATACTTCTATTCGTTTTATCCACTTTTCCATCGATGAGCTTTTGCACTGTCGAGCCGTGGACCTTTGTCGGGTGGTTGTACTCTGAACGGAGCCCGGCGTTTACGAATCCATACCTCCATGTACCACCTTCCGATGGGTACTGGTAGTGATAACCCGGATTCACCCATGCAAATGAAGGCACCGTAGCGCCTCCCACCAAAGCGATGGACATTGTCAACACGGCGAGCGTCGCTTTAATTGTCCGAGTCAAAGGTTTCCTCTTTTTTTTCTCATACAAATGATTTTTCATTATTTCATTCCTCCTCTTTCATTCGACTAATAAATTTACTCTATAAGTTAGTTTGTCACCGCCCACATACCGTGTCGATGCGGGAAGAGTTTTTTCCCTCGTTGGCGGTGCCATGATCATGACTCCTCTTTGTCACCAGACATCAATTTTTTCCTCCATGACCAACCCTCGATCCGAGGTCATTTGGTCACGACTTGTCCACTTCGACGAAATACTGTCACCTAGCATTTTGATCACCTCCTCAATACCCTAATGGCTGGCAAGCACCACAGTGTCCTTTACTGCATTCGGTTAGTGACCGAATGGTGCATGTCAGAAACCTCCTAATCTGTTAAAAGACCTGCTTTTTCCAGTTTGGATTAGTCAGAAAATGAAAGAAGAAGAACAAAAGCAAGTCACCAAATTCAAATCTTATCTACCTGAACTGGATGTATTATGCTGACTCCTGAAGATCATTTGATCCGGTTAGCCAGTGAGAACGTGGACCGTGTGGCTCTATCATTCAGAAATACTCCGAATGTGGAGGAACTCGTACAATCCGCCTATGCTGTTTAATTTATGGTTATATATATCACGGGTGTTTCAGCTTCCGGAAAATTCAGACGGCTATCCTTAAATCTGTTCACTGGTTGTAAAAGGGGAGCGTCGTGGTTTTCGCACTATCAGCGATTTTCGGAAAAGCAATCTGGATGTGTTCCAAAATTGTTCACGCAAAACAGATAAATCGTTATGTAAGCAGATAAAATGGTAATCTCAGCGTTTCGAAAAAGAGGTCAAGCAGATGGTGGAAGAAGTCAAAGAAGCGGATGTCAAAGATGAAGGACTGCTCTCTCTTTTCCCGAAGACGATCCGCCGCAAAATTCAATATCGTAGAAATCGGCTTGCAAAAGCCAACGCGGCATTACAAGAACTGGAAGAACGCACACCTGAAGAAAAATAGCCAACGCTACAAAGATCAAATCAATTTTACTGATGATTAGCGTCCCATATCCTGTCTCAAAAAGCCTATAATTCACAAGTCGGTGTTGAAGGCATATGATTTGGCCTAGAAAAGAATAACAGCAGAAGCTTCCGGATGATTTGGGACAGTGTCCTGGATAATATAGAGACAAAACAGGTGAAACGCCAAACAACTACTGCGGATGCCAAACACTATAGTCCTGAAAACATCCTGCCAAAGAAACAAATCAAACAAGATACCTAAATGAGAGCAAATAAACGAAGAATCCATATGACAAAAGCAGTTTTTATTTGGGTCCGGGGACCCTAACACCAACTCTCTTTAACTCAAATTAACTAATTTTATAATAATTGTAAAACAAAACTGATTCAAGAGGTTTCCTGATTTTTTAAAAATTTTGGTCAAAATGTATTAGATTTGCTAATGTATAAAACTCTTAGAGGGTATCAGAATGGATATTTAGATTATTTTCCCTTTTTGTTATATAAAAATGAAAACTTAAATTCCCATCTTCCTTTAAATGCTTAACCGATTCAGAAAATTGTAGACTGTTTTAATGTATTCTTAATGTAGCAAATTGTTGGGGATTTTCTATTTGCATTTGAGAGGTGTAAAAAAAGACAAGCCTAATTGCTTGTCTCCTGAGTAATTGTGTGTTTCTCCTATTCTTAAGGTAATATGGATAAGTTCAAATTAAAATTTTCCATCATTTATGATAAGGCTCCCCTCGATTAATCCTAAAAGCCCGATAAACCTGCTCGAGCAAAATCAGCCTCATCAGCTGATGCGGAAATGTCATCCGTGAAAACGACAGCTTCTCATCTGCGCGCTTCAGGACGGCGTCGCTTAAGCCGAGCGAGCCGCCGATGACGAAGGTTACCTTGCTCTTTCCATATGTGGCGAGTCTATCCATATTATCGGCTAATTCTTCCGAACTTTTCATTTTTCCTTCGATCGCCAGGGCGATGACGTGGGCGTCTGGGCTGATTTTGGAGAGAATTCGTTCGCCTTCTTTGTCTTTGACGATTTTCATGTCCTGGTCGCTTAGGTTTTCCGGTGCTTTTTCGTCCGGAAGTTCGATGATGTCGACTTTTGCGTATGCCGAAAGCCGTTTTATGTATTCATCGATTCCTTGTTTTAAATATTTTTCTTTTAGTTTTCCGATTGCTACGATTGATATATTCACAGGTCATCCCCACTTTAAGAACAAGTTATTCAGATGCATTATCCACAATTGTGGATAAAGGTTGTGTATTTAGTGTCCGATCATTCGTTCCCCACTATATATACTGCAGGCTTATCACACAATTCACAGGTTGTGGATAAACTGTGTGTATGTTCGATTTTTCTGATTTCCGGGGCCAATTCTTCCTCATCCACATACATGTCAATGACCGTTTCAATATGCTCTTCGCAAGACTTCATAAAAGTCCCTCCAATATCTGTATCATTGGGCTCTTTTATAAAAAAGCTCCTTATTCAATATACCCTATTTATGCACATGTTAGTAGGTTTTAGCATGACTTCACGCGGTTATCCACAAGCTTTTATATTCCTCTGGATAACTCTGTTCTCTCCAAATAAAAAACACCAGCCAATCTCGCTGATGCTTTAATCTTGTTTTTATACTGCTTCTCTTTTTTCCTGAACAACTAAAGAATGCTGATTTGTAATATACTGCAAATATGAAACGTTAAGAATGAAAGTCCAAAACCCGTTAACCTGCTTTTCCGACAGCCCAATAAACGCTTTTCTAACCTTAAATGCACTATATAAATTTACCGTCCAAAAAAGGAGGAATGAGAGCTGCGGGAGAAAGCTGTGTCCGGGGCGCAGCGGGAGAAGCAAAATGCTGTTGCTGTATGGCAGCAGGTCTTCACTTTGAAATGTGATTGAATAAAAAGTCCAAAAAGGCTCCAAAATTGAAAAGACGCTTAACAGCAGCGTCACTTTAATGGCGACATACGGGAGCTTAATTTGGCATCGTTCTAAATTCTTTCTTCTTGAGAGAAACCAATACGGGATGTATATGCCGGACGTTATGATCGTTAATAACACCGCATATAAGGGTTTTATTTTCGGAAATTCCTCTAATTCCTTACTCATGCTGAAACACTCTTCTTTCCTTAAAACTGTTCTTCCAGGTCTTTTTATCCTTGTCATCTATACTTTTCCACTTTCCATATCAAAATGTACTATATTGAATCCAATAAATCAAAATCCATTGAAGTGTTAAATTGGGATTTTCTTAGGTATATGGATTCTTTTTTTTGACTAGAATAAAAAAACTATATCCTTTTGCCCGTTCCTTATTTCGTGTTCATCTGCAGAAATTCGACAATCAATAGGACATTATTCGTCATATTTTTACCTTTGTAATATGCAATCTGTCATTACGCAACATAAAGGGGTTCTATCGAATCATTTTGTCTTTTTTTCGTTATTTTTCGTATCTCTCAACTAGGAATAATGACACGCTATGTTCCATGTGGAACATTGGATATGAAAAAAGATCAAAGCTTTCACAGCTTTGATCTTACAGTCTCTTGCTCATATGCAAATCTGTCGTCTCGAAATTCATTTTTTCATATAGTCGCTTCGCTTTTTTATTATGGGCGAATACATGCAGGGACAGCTTTTTGACTCCTAATTGCTTTGCCTCCTCTTCTAAGACGGCTAAAGCCTGCTGGCCGATTCCCTGGCCGCGGTACGCTTCATAAAGCCCGAAATCGTAAATAAACGCTTCCTTTTGAGGGTGGTGCGGATCAGCGTAGATCCAAACCCAGCCTGCGGCGTTCCCGCTGTCGTTCATGATTGACCATAGATAATGGTTGATCGTTTCAATGCCGTTTGGCAAAAGGGCCGCAAACTGCTCTTCTGCTTTCTCCATCGCTTCCGCCACTGTCCATGTGCCCGCTTTTACTTTCTCCATGGCGTAATGCTGGATGGAATAGGTCTGGTATATCTTAAAGTCCTCTTCCGTCATTGGCGTCAAACGGATTTCCGGCTTTTTTCTCGGTTTGTTCAAGTCAATTTTAATTTTCGATTTCAACATCAAATTGTACTTCACTTCCTTGTTTATAGATCATGATGCTTTGCTCAGCCATTCGCTTTTCGGCTCGGAAAGTTTATTGATTCTGTGCTGAATGTAAATGATATTCAAAAGGAAGGCAAAAATCGATCCATTCGCAGGTTCTTTGCCTGAAAGCTTGTTTAATGAAGCAGTCACCACCAGTGCGCAGTATATCAAAACACCTGCGGACAGAATCAAAATCACGCGGTCGAGCAGCATATAAAGGCTGTAATGCATGTCAGGAAAAGCGATTTTTGCTGATATTCTAATTGGAATAGAAAATAAATGATAAAATATGATAGCTTTTAACGTGGTGTAGGGAATATCATGATAAGGCAGCAAATCGAAGCTTTTTTTCCTGGATAGAAACCAGTATGGTATGTAAACCCCCAGTGTGATCAGACATAGCACAAAAACGGACAAGATACTTCTGCTCTTTACATTAGACAGCGTTTTCAACGCAGCCTGCACATTGTCGTTCATATCATTCCTCCGGACACTCGTTTTCCAAACAAATGAATTGAATGAATTTTTTCATAGCAGCGGCACACCCCCTCAATATATTCTTTTCTCTTGTTTTAGACAATATGACTTAGGTACCAATGTGACAAAAGAACCATTTTTGAAGAGGTTGCTGTCTTCACGATTAGCTGAAAAATGTGTGACAACCGTTTTTATGTCATAAGAATGACACAAAAGCAAGAGCCTGACTGGAAAATCAGGCTCTTTTGTCTAACGCTATATACTTTTTCGAAGAGAAATCCGCCAGTTGATGCCTGTGCCAATATGGTATGTTTTAGCAAATGATCCTTGGTTGAGGGCAATGCCCAAGCGGTCTAATGAATTGATATAAACAACCGGCTTGCCTACAGGCATATCGGCAAACGACCGGCCAAATGCCAACGTTTGCTGATAGACTTTTGTGTCTTCATGCTTGATGACGACTTCTACTGGATCTCCGTATTGAACATCAAGTGACTTGAAGAGCGTCCGGCTGATATTCGTCCAAAGGTTTCCAAACCGGACATCTAAAATATCGATCGTTCCGGTTATCCAATCATTTTCGATGTACGCTTCCATGACCGGCAGTTTGACGATGGAATCTATAGAAACTTCCGGACCGATCCTGTCGAAGCTGAGAGCGCCGGCTGCCAGTATTGCCCCGGTGTAGGCGTAAATGTCGCGTCCATGGAATGTATGTGATTCGCCTGATTTTGGAAGCCTGTTTTGCGCTTCATCAAGATAGCGCGCCTCGGCAATTCCATTTTGCCGGCTGATGTGGGTGAGTGTTCCGTTGTCTGGTGTGATGATATATTGATTGGAAGAGGTTCTGACTGCGACGCTGCGGCGTTCTGAGCCGACCCCTGGATCGACGACCGACACGAAGACAGTGCCTTCAGGCCAATAAGAAACGGACTGCAGCAGCCGATAGGAAGCTTCCCAAATGTGAAAAACGGGAATGTTGTGCGTCAAATCAAAAATCCGAATTGAACTGTCAACCGAATAAGCCACACCGTACATCGCATTTACCGCCCCGTCATCAAGGCCAAAATCAGATTGTAATACAAGTGCATGCTGACTCATCCTATCTCCCTTTCCGCCCTGATCTTTAAATCCTGCATTAAATCGGCCATTTGTCAGAATATTAAAGTCATCATATCGTACGCAAAATTGAAACGCAATATGATGCTTTGTCCATTTTTTACAAACTATAATTTTTGCAGGGCAAAAACTTGGAATTCACACCCAAAAATTCGATTATTCACTCAGAAAAAATCTCATTTCACTCTCCAAAAATCACATTTTTTCCTTTTGACGATCATTCGTTGGGCGCTTCATAATAAAAAAACAGCCCGGCCGTACCGGCCAGACTGTCTTTATCAGCTTCCTAATTGGGATCGGGTCAGCTTTACTTCTGTTGTCTTTTCTTTTCCGCCCCGCAGGTATTTGATTTTTACCTTGTCGCCGACGTTTTTGGTGTAAAGCTTTTTACGCAGATCAACGATATCGTAAACACGGTCACCGTTAAATTCGACGATGACATCGAGCTCTTTCAGACCGGCTCTGCCTGCAGGAGATACCGGCTGAACACCCATCACAACTACGCCTGATGTTACGTTTTTCGGCAGTTTAAGCGTTTCCTGCCAGTGATAGCTTGCGATATCGCCAAGTGATTTCATCTCAATTCCGAGATACGGCCGTCTCACTTCACCGTACGTTTCCAAATCTTCGATAACCGGAATGGCAAGGTTGGCCGGAATGCTCAGACCGATGCCTTCGACGGCTGATTCAGCGATTTTCATCGAATTAATGCCGATGACTTTTCCATCAATATTAAACAGCCCGCCTCCGCTGTTACCCGGGTTAATGGCAGCATCCGTCTGCAGTACTTCGGCGTTCCAGTCCGGCTGTCCGTCTCCGTTGGAATCGACCGGAACAGCGCGTTCGGTTCCTGAGATGATTCCTTGTGTAACAGATCCTGAAAACTGCAGGCCGAGCGGGTTTCCAATCGCGATGACAGGCTCGCCTGTCTTCACTTTATCAGAATCTCCAAATTCGGCAGCTGCTTTTATTTTGTTGCTGTTGACTTGCAGGACGGCCAGATCCATCAGCTTATCGCTGCCGATCAGTTTTGCCGGAATCCGTGTTCCGTCATTCAGGCTGATTTCTATTTGGGACGCCCCTTCAATGACATGGTGGTTTGTCACAATGTGGGATGTGTTGCCGTCCTTTTTATAAATAACGCCCGAGCCTGTTCCCGCTTCGCTGTCACCATCCCATACACCTGTCTTTTGGATGTTGATAACGCCGACAACAGAATCAGAAACCTTAGAGACCACTTGCGTGACTTCATTATTCACGTTGACGGATACATTGCGGACCGTCCCGCCCTGCTGTGCTCCTTGGCCGCCGCGCGCTTCGATGACTTGCAGATTATACGGCAGCCATCCCTGCTGCGAGAGATACGGCAAGGCAAACACTGTTAAAAGAGCGCCGATGACGGCGCCGACCAGGCTTGAAAACAAAAAGCTTCTCCAACTTCTCACCGGCTTTTCCCGAACGAATTTTTCCTCATCATGATTAAACTCCACTATATTCAAATCCTTTCAAGGAACGATATATGTATATAGTGTGGATCATCTGCCTGCAGATTAATCATTCAATCAGGAAAATTTACACCGCTACGAGAGGCGTCGGTTTCTTAGGATCGGTATCATATAAGTCAAACGTTTCTCCTGCCGCAAATCCTTTGGCAGCCAGCGTTTGCTGCACAGACATTCTCGCCAGCTCTTTCATGTTGTTGTCCTGGCTTAAATGAGCCAAATAAATTCTCGATGTCTCATCGCCGATTACATCGGTCATTGCGAGTGCCGCGTCCTCATTGGATACGTGTCCGACGTCGCTTAGAATCCGGCGCTTGATGTTCCACGGATAGCGGCCCATTTGCAGCATGCCGACATCATGATTGCTTTCAAAAACAAAAGCGTTTGCCGAGCGGATGATGCCTTTCATTCTGTCGCTGACATAGCCCGTATCCGTAATCAAAGCGAGCTTTCGGCCATTGTAATGAAAAACGTAAAACATCGGCTCTGCGGCATCATGGGATACCCCGAACGATTCGACATCAAGGGAGCCGAATGACTTGACGGTTTCCATTGGAAAAACGAACTTTTGGCCGTTATCCATTTTGCCGATATGCCCTTCCATCGCCTTCCACGTTTTTTCATTGGCGTAAACGGGCAGCTCATATTTTCTTGCCAGCACGCCAAGCCCTTTTATATGGTCACTGTGCTCATGTGTAACAAAGATGCCGTCGAGCTGATCAAGCTTTCGATCAATTTGCGCCATCAGCCCTTCCATCGCCTTCCCGCTAAGTCCTGCGTCAACTAAAAAAGCGTGGTCATCGGTTTCCAAATATAAAGCATTACCGGTACTCCCGCTCGCAAGTACGCTAAATTGCAGGCTCATGGTTTCTCACTCCATTATGATTTTTCCTTTTTCTCTTGTGATTGAAGAAGCGCTCCGTCCCGTGCATCCACGATAAATTCTTCGTGAATGGTTTTATCGTCCGTTTTGCGCTCCACTTCGATCCGCCAAACGGGCACGAAAATTTGAGCGCTTGCCAGCGGATACTGCGTGAAATAGCCAAGCTCGGCTGATTTAATTTTGCTGTACTTCTTCAAATAATCCGGGTAGTATAAAGCTTCAACCGCGCCGACTGCAGAGATCAGATTTTCCGTTTTGACTTCTTTAATATCCTGCAGCATTGACTGCTTATAAGACACGACTTCGTTTTTATTATTCAGGTACAGAACGACTTCGCCCATCTCGTTGTTATCATCATTTTGCCGGTCCTGAAAAATGTAATTCCCATTATAGGTTTGGAAGAAAACGATCTGTTTTCCGGACTTATCGACCTTCCAAAGCTTGTACTTATTGCCGTCGATAATCTCTTCATTCACGATTTCCCTTGCTTTTGTCTTCATATCCGTTTTCGGAAGCGCAATGGGTGTTTCAAACTCCATTTCTATTTCTGTCAAAGCGTTCTCTTTTGCGGTATTCATTAACGCCTTCGGCTTTTGCCCTTTTAACGATTTAATCTCGCTTTGCTTAAAGACTCGCTTTTGTGCAGAGATTGAGGAGCCTTTTGACGTCTCTTTAGACAAATTGCCGTATGAAATATGGTCTGCTTTCATATCCTCCTGCAGCGTTGATTTTTCTAAAATCGGAAACTGATTGTTGCTGCGCTTATCAAAGTATTGAAAGGCCAAAAAGATATCAAGGATGAGGAAGACGATAATGAAGATTGTTTTTGTTCTATTCCACTCCATTTTCTATGCCCTCCTTCACCGCTGAATCCTTCTTTGATACCGGCTTTACCGTACCGTTTATTTTAATGCACCATGTCGGCACAAGTTTGACAAGAGGGTCTTGTTCCTCTGATACTGAGACCATTTCATAGGCGGGGAAAATTTGCTCAATCTTATCAAAGTCATACTCTTCATTGTCTTGCAGGAACTGAATCAATTCTTCTCCGCTCATGATTTCTTTATCCTTTTTGCTGACCGGATTTGCGTTTGCGCCCAAGACATATGTCGGGTGTTTATAGTCCAATATGTCGTTGTTTGCCCAGCGAAGTTCAATCGATGTCGTTCCGAAAGGCTGGTTTTGGCTGTTAACGACCGGCAGCTGATCCATAAACAGATTAAAGTTGATCTGCTGATTTTCATTCAAACCGAAAAATTGATAATCATCCGTCCAGCTTCCCGTGTCGTTTAAATATTTGAAGCTTTTATTGATCAGCTCTCCATTTTGATAAGAAGTACTCGGTTCCAGGTTGCGGTGCTGGAACTTAATCTGTCTGTTGTTCGAGTAGATCTCCAAAAGGCTTGTTCCATCCGTATATACCGGTCTGTTTAAGTTGGTTTCCTGCCGCACGGTTTGCGGATCATCAAATAAAGCTTTTTTAAAACGCGTCGGGCTGATCGTTTCTGTAAAATACTCTTTTTCAGACAGCTTCAGCCGATTAACCGGAAGCAAGACATCTCTGCGCGAATTGATTGCAAAATCCTCATAAAGAGGCATCTGCGACTTTTCTTTTTCAATGTCTGAAAGGATGTTGCGGTAATTTGCCGATTCAATCACCGCTTCAACAACCGTCTCTTTGCTGAAGGATACAAAATAGATCTTCTTCATGCCCCGTCCTTCATTGAAAGGAAGAACGATTCTGTCAAAAGAGTTGTATTCATAAGAATTGGCGGACCATTTGAAAAGCGGCTGCAGCACATCGATCGGAATGTTGTCGCTGAAGACGAGATCCAATTTGGAGTCTTTATTTTTAGCGTATAGCCAGTTTTTGAACTGCTGCCTGTCAAATTTGTCCGAGATATCCTTTAACGATTTGACTTCCCATCGTCCCATGTCATCCCAGAGCTGAGAATAGAGCGTCGTGTCATTCAGCAAATAATGCTGTCCATTCTCATGAATGAACATTTGCTGCGGTTTGACGGCTTCATTTAACAACTTTGTCTGGTTTGTAATCGGCTGTTTGTCGCTGACCTGAGCCTGTGAGTCTTCAACTTTTTCGTAATTCCCCTGAAATCCCCAAATATTAAAAGTAAAAAGAAGACTGATCAAAACCAAAAGGGACAGTATTATCGTTTTAATTGTTTCACGCTTCATCCCAATCATCCTCTTGTTCTTCTTTATACGGCAGGGTAAATGTGATCGTTGTTCCTTTTCCTTCGATGCTGTCGGCCCAGATGTCGCCGCCATGGGCTTGTACCATTTCTTTTGCGATCGCAAGACCGAGTCCCGTACCGCCGAGTCTTCTTGTTCTGGCTTTATCTACACGGTAGAACCGCTCGAAGATCTTCTCCACGTCTTTTCTCGGAATGCCGACACCTTCGTCTTTGACACTGACATAAAGAAGCTCTTCTTCTTCATTTACATCAACAGAGAACGTGATATGGCCTCCTTCAGGGGAATATTTCAATGCATTTGAAATGATATTATCCAGCACTTGCGTAATCTTGTCCGGATCGATTTCAACATACAATTCTCTATCCGGCAGATTGCTGATAAACTCAACATGCTGCTCTTTCGTCATTTCAAAGCGTTCAATAATCAATGAGAAGAAACGGATAAAATGAATCCATTCTTTATTGAATTGATAATCTTTGCTATCAAACTTTGAAAGCTGCAGCAGGTCGTTGACAAGCCTGATCATGCGCTCTGTTTCATTCTGTGTCACATTCAAGAAGCGCGGCGCAATGTTTGGATCCTGCCATGCCCCTTCCGCAAGCGCTTCTAGGTAGCTTCGCATCGTTGTGAGCGGCGTTCTGAGCTCGTGGGAGACATTTGCAACAAACTCTCTCCGCTCTTGATCGATCTGCTCTTGTTCTGTGACATCGTAAATGACCGCAATCAATCCGTCGATCTTTCCGTGTTCTTTTTGGATGACCGAGAAATTGACGCGGAGCACAGACGTCCGTTCTTCCTGTTCAATTTCAAGAAGCAGGGAATCCTGCTGTTCAACCAAATCTTCAAACGTGTATTCGTCTTCAAGGCCGAGCAGCGAAGTGATCGGCATTTCAAGAGCCGTTTCACGTGAAACATTTAGAAGCTCCAGCGCCGGCGTATTAAGCAAAATAATCGCGCCATTTCGGTTAGTCGCGATAACTCCGTCTGTCATATACGCAATAACAGAAGATAGTTTTTTTCGTTCGCCTTCTGTCATGGACTGAGCTTCTTTCAGCTCTCTTGTTAAATAATTAAACGTTGTGGCCAGCTGGCCGATTTCGTCGTTTCCGTACTTCCTGACTTTTCTTGAGAAATTTCCTTTCGCCAGTTCAATGGCCTGTTTTCTCATATCTGACAGCGGATGTGTAATCGTTCGCGCGACAAAAATCCCGAGAAAAGCAGTGATTCCAAGCGCAATAAAAGTTCCAGACGCTAAAATGGTGTTGATCGTCCGGATTTGATTGTAGACATTATCCATCGATGCCACGACGTAAATGGCCCCGATTGTCTCTTGATTCGATTTTTTAATCGGTGTGACCGAAATCCGCACTTTGCTGTCCCGCTCCGGGTCGAAAAATTTATTTTCGTATGGAATGCCGACAAGCAGCGTCCTTTTGATAATGCCCTCTGTTGTCTTTTTCCCCGCCACCTCCCGGTTATAAGGATTGGAGGTCGCGATGACTTCATAGCTTTTATCAATCAGACTGACTTCGAGAATTTCGCCTTCTTTGCTGAAATCATTTAGAATCCGCTCTGCATCTTCCTTCAAGGTAGACGAGGAAGATGTGCTTCTATCCTTCGTCATTTCCTGTTCCAGATAATACGATAGGTTGTTCACCCGCTGATCAAGAGAGTCATTATATGATTTAAGAAGTGACTTCTCCATCTCATTGACAAAGTAGACGCCGATAATCTGCATGGCGACGATAATCAGCAGAACGTATATTAAGGTAAACTTAAAATGAATCGAGCGAAAAAAACTTACTTTATTCATTTGTGTATTAGTCCTGTTCCGGATTTCTCAAATAGTAGCCGACACCGCGCCTTGTAACGATCCAGCTTGGGTGACTCGGATTATCCTCGATTTTTTCGCGAAGGCGTCTAACCGTAACGTCAACTGTCCGGACATCCCCAAAGTAGTCGTATCCCCACACGGTTTGCAGAAGATGTTCACGCGTCATGACTTGCCCGATATGTTTTGCAAGGTAATGCAGCAGTTCGAATTCCCGATGTGTCAGCTCGATTGTCTCGTCGCGTTTTGAAACGACATAGGCATCCGGAAAAATGACGAGCGATCCGATTTGAATTTCGTTTGAAGACGATTCTTCTTCGGCAGGAGCCGCTGTGTTCTGTCTTCTCAGGTTCGCTTTGACACGCGCCAGCAGTTCGCGGGTGCTGAACGGTTTTGTCACATAATCGTCAGCGCCCAGTTCAAGGCCGATGACTTTATCGATTTCCGAATCCTTTGCTGTCAGCATAATGATGGGCATATCATATTTTTTGCGGACTTCACGGCACACTTCCACACCGTCTTTATTCGGAAGCATGATGTCGAGCAGAATCATATCAGGGTTGAGATCCTCAACCATCTGAAGCGCTTCATTGCCGTCGTATGCGCAATGGACTTCATAGCCCTCTTTTTTCAGATTAAACTCTAAAATATCAGCAATCGGCTTTTCATCATCTACAACTAGTATCTTTTTTTCCATTATTCATTCCTCCTGGTTCAGAGTTTGGATACAGCCAGCGGATGGCTGTCTATGTTTTATATCAAAGTACACTGCATGTCATCATTAAAAAAACACTTTCTAGAAATCGAAATAGATTTCTTATACATTATAACGTTTATGAAGCAAAAGTTAAAAAAATAGTTCAAAGGAAAACGTTTGGAAATTAAATCCACGCTTTATTTTTCCGCTTTTATCACAACAATTAAATTTTTGTGACTTTTTTTACTGAAAAATGAAACATTTTATGCTTCAAAGCCGTCTATATAGTAACGTCTTCTTCTTCGGCCGGGTTACCGGCCTCCCTTTTTTTCTCCTTTTCATTCCTTCAGCATTTTTATTTCATTGATTTCAGCTAAAAGAAAACGCATCTGCTTAAAAACAGACGCGCTTTTTAGAGTGGCTCGGGACGGAATCGAACCGCCGACACACGGATTTTCAGTCCGTTGCTCTACCAACTGAGCTACCGAGCCGGGTATGTATGTAACTTTTTATAAAATGGCGGTCCGGACGGGACTCGAACCCGCGACCTCCTGCGTGACAGGCAGGCATTCTAACCAACTGAACTACCGGACCTTGCATGATTACAGTACCTGCTTCGGAGAAGAATCGTGGTCTCCTCCGAAGCAAGCGGGGATTTAGCAATAACGCTAAAGTAAATCAATGACCCGTACGGGATTCGAACCCGTGTTACCGCCGTGAAAGGGCGGTGTCTTAACCACTTGACCAACGGGCCAGGGAAATGGTGAGCCATGAAGGACTCGAACCTTCAACCCTCTGATTAAAAGTCAGATGCTCTACCAACTGAGCTAATGGCTCAAGATTAAATGACACCCTTAAAATAACGACGTCCACATCTCAGGAAGCTTTTTCGGGATGTCTCTCGATGTGTACGCTGAAGCGAATTCTCCGAAGCGTATTCGGACGTGCTCTACCAACTGAGCTAATGGCTCGTCTCGTTGTTTTGCAACAACGAGATTTATATTATCATAGAACGAACAGAAGTGGCAATATATTTTTTTATTTTTTTCTATTATTTTTTCCCTTCGTGATGATACTCCGCCCCTTCGCGGTTCAGCCAGTGCATGATTCCATTCGGATGGAATACAGACAACAGCCGGTCAGCTTCATGAAGCGGCACCCACTTGGCTTCAACAATGTTCTCGTCAAACGTGATGGCATCCGGACGGTCGGTGATCCGTGCTCTAAAGACGATGAAATATACATGCTCGCTGCTGATCACCGCTTCATTTACGGCTAAAATATCAAGAGGCTGAATTCCATAGCCAGTTTCTTCCTCCATTTCTCTCGCCGCGGCTTCCGTCAGCGATTCTCCAGCTTCCACCTTGCCGCCCGGCAATGTCCATGATTGATTTTTCTTGTTTTTCACCATCAGAATGTTGTTCTCTTCCGCGAATGAATATACAACATCGACACGTTCCATCCGTTTGCCCTCCTTGTCATTGAAAAACAAAGCCCCTGCGGACTGCAGAGGCTCTTCTAGAATTTAGTTCGGACGATAAACGCTTCTCACCACATTTGTTTGAGAGCGGTCAGGACCGACTGAGAAAATGGAAAGCGGAATGCCTGTCAGCTGAGAAACTCGCTCAAGGTAATGGCGGGCATTTTCAGGCAGGTCGCTCAAGCTTTTCGCGCCCGTGATATCTTCGGTCCAACCCGGCATTTCTTCATAGACAGGCTCACATTCAGCGAGCGCTTTTAAGCTTGCCGGGAACTCTTCCAGGATCTCGCCGCGGTATTTGTAAGCGACACAGATTTTCAATGTTTCAATACCGGTCAATACGTCAATTGAATTTAATGAAAGGTCGGTAATTCCGCTGACGCGGCGGGCATGGCGGACAACCACGCTGTCAAACCAGCCGACGCGGCGCGGCCGACCTGTAGTTGTTCCGTATTCGCGGCCGACCTCACGGATTTGGTCTCCGATCTCATTGTTCAGCTCTGTTGGGAACGGACCGTCTCCGACACGCGTTGTGTAAGCTTTCGACACACCAACGACGTGCTGGATTTTTGTCGGTCCTACACCTGAGCCGATCGTCACGCCGCCGGCGACAGGGTTTGAAGACGTGACAAACGGATATGTCCCTTGGTCGATATCAAGCATAACTCCTTGCGCCCCTTCGAATAAGACGCGGCGGCCGTCATCAAGTGCGTCGTTTAAGACGACGGACGTATCGCAGACATATTGTTTGATCTGCTGGCCGTACTCATAGTATTCGTCTAAAATGTCTTCTATTTTAAATCCTTCCGCATCATACATTTTTTCTAGCAGACGGTTTTTTTCTTCCAAATTGCGGGCGAGCTTTTCTTCGAAAACGTCCCTGTCCAACAGATCGGCGATCCGGATTCCGACGCGAGCGGCTTTATCCATATAAGCCGGGCCGATTCCTTTTTTCGTCGTGCCGATTTTATTGGCCCCTTTCCGCTCTTCTTCGACCGCATCAAGCTTTAAGTGATACGGCAGAATGACATGGGCCCTGTTGGAGATTCTCAAGTTGTCCGTGCTGACGTTCCGCTCATGAAGATAAGCCAGCTCCGTTACCAATGCTTTCGGATCAACAACCATTCCGTTGCCGATCACACACGTTTTATCCTTATAAAAAATACCGGATGGAATCAAATGCAGTTTGTACGTTACCCCGTTGAATTTAATCGTATGTCCTGCGTTATTTCCGCCTTGGTACCGTGCGATTACCTCTGCATTTTCGGAAAGGAAATCGGTGATTTTGCCTTTTCCTTCGTCACCCCACTGCGTACCTACAACAACTACTGAAGACATATCCGTGCACCTCCGTTAACCTTTTCAAACGATATCAATATCAAACACATTCAGTTTATCAGTGTCATCCCGTAAAGTCAATTGTAAATCCGAACATTAATTTTAACGTTGAACATTTTTGTTCGTTATTATAAAGCGAATTTCATATATTTTCTTTTTAATAGACAGTCTGTAAGTCAAATCTTAAAAAAACCGTTTTTCTTGGACAAAGATACATAAAAAACCGACAACGCAAATATTCAATAAGTAAGGAGGGAGATGCCGATGGAGACGGTATTAATTTTTGCATCAGTTTTATCGCCGATCATTTTGGCTTTGGTCGAATTGGTGAAGAAGACGGTCAAAATGCCGAAAAATTTGATTCCGCTCCTTCACTCTTGATAGGTTTGCTGATCGGTGCCGCAGCATATCCTTTTACAGACCTTGAACTGGTGCTCCGTTTATGGTCAGGAGGACTGGCCGGATTAACAGCGACGGGTTTATTTGAAATCGGTAAAAACCGCAATGCAAGAAAAAAGAAAAATCCCTGAGAACATGTCTCAGGGATTTATGCACCAGGCGCAACACCCGCGTCATCAAACCGGCGTTCCAGGTTGACGAACTTATTATATTCTTTTACAAAAGCGAGTGAGACGGTCCCGACCGGGCCGTTCCTTTGTTTTGCAATAATGATTTCAATGATGTTTTTATTCTCAGATTCTTTGTCATAGTAATCATCACGGTACAGGAACGCAACGATATCGGCGTCCTGCTCGATACTTCCCGATTCCCGGATGTCCGACATCATCGGACGCTTATCCTGGCGCTGTTCGACGCCCCGGGAAAGCTGTGAAAGGGCGATGACCGGAACTTCAAGCTCCCTCGCCAGCGCTTTCAGCGCACGGGATATTTCCGATACTTCCTGCTGGCGGTTGTCACTTGATCTGCCGCTTCCTTGGATCAGCTGCAGGTAGTCGATCAAAATCATGCCGAGGCCGTTCTCCTGCTTTAAACGTCTGCACTTGGAACGGATTTCGCTGACGCGGATTCCCGGTGTGTCATCTATGAAAATTCCGCTGTTTGATAAGCTTCCCATCGCCATTGTCAGCTTGCCCCAATCCTCTTCCGTCAGGTTTCCGGTCCGGAGATTCTGGGCGTTGATGTTGCCTTCCGCACAGAGCATCCGCATGACCAGCTGCTCGGCGCCCATCTCAAGGCTGAAGATCGCGACGCTTTCATCGGTTTTCGTCGCCACGTTTTGGGCGATGTTTAAGGCAAAAGCGGTTTTGCCGACTGACGGACGGGCGGCTACGATGATCAAATCGTTTCTTTGAAAGCCCGCCGTCATCCTGTCAAGCTCGGTAAAACCTGTCGGAATCCCGGTGATGTCCCCTTTTCTGTTGTGGAGCTGTTCAATATTATCGTAGGTTTGAACGAGAACATCTTTAATATTTTGAAAGGCCCCGGAGTTTTTGCGCTGGGCGACTTCCATAATCGTTTTTTCTGCTTCGCTTAAGAGGTCTTCGACTTCATCCTCCCTTGTATATCCGTCTTGGGCAATCGTCGTTGCCGTACGGATCAAGCGGCGGAGAATCGATTTTTCTTCCACGATTTTTGCATAATACTCTATATTAGCCGCAGTCGGCACAGAATTTGCAATATCCGTCAAATAAGAAATGCCGCCAACCTCTTCCAAAAGGTCCGTGTTCGCAAGCTCTGATGTCACCGTCACCAGGTCTACAGGCTCGCCGCGGTCTCCAAGAACAAGCATGGCGTTAAATATTTTTTGGTGCGACATTCTGTAAAAATCATCTGGAATCAAGACTTCTGACGCCAAAGTTAAAGCTGATGGTTCTAAAAAAACAGCACCTAACACGGCCTGTTCGGCTTCGATATTTTGCGGCGGCAGCCTGTCATTCAGAAGATCTGTCATGTTAAGCACCGTCCTCCCATTTAAAAATAACCCAACGTCTATTTTACCATTTTTACAGAAAAAAAATAGACTCTTGCAGAATCGCATGTTGTAGAAATATTTTCATAGAAAGGGAGAACAGCTGTCGGAATGTTTGCTTCCCTGATCTATACGGGAAACAAATCAGTAAACAAGTTTCGGGAGGTTGTTTTTCATGAAGGTTTATACGGTATCACCAAATGCCGAGACAGACGGGTGGTTTTTGAAACTGGAAGATACGGCGCCTGTTGAGCTTTATGATACAAGGACAGAGGCCGTGGAAAAAGGAGAAGAGATGGCGAAAGAGAACCGTCCTGCGAAGCTTGTCATCTATGACCGGCAGGACAACAAAGAAGACGAACGGTCTTATTAAACACCTCGGCCGAGGTGTTTTTTTAAAGATTCCACAATTAATCCACCCGGCTGTTCCAACTGTTTTTCAAGAGAATGCTGACCATCAAATCGGTCGCATGTTGGTACAAATCCCATTCTTCATAGGCCGCAAATTTCATCCGCAGCGTTTGCAGCACATTGCGCATATCTTTGTACTCTTCAAATGTGTAAAGCCCTTTTGCTCTGATCTGCTGTTCATACAATTTCTTTTTCAGCTCCGATATCGTCGATTTCAAGACGATCACCTCCGCTTTATTTATATCGCTTTTTTCTTTTTCTTCCAACTCACTTGTCATATGATGTTACAATATATATTGGAGTCAATATTCACTGTTGCGTACTCTGCGCGCTGGGGTACAATATAAAATGGAGGACTTTATGAAACCTTTACAAATTTCTGCCGAAACGGCGCAAAAACTTTCGGAAACCTTAAATCTTCCTCTTGAACAAATCATGCATTTGCCGCAGCATATCCTGCTTGCGAAAATTGCCGAAATTCAGAAGAAAGATCAATAGTAACCTTGGATGATGGTCCGGGTTTCTTTTTCATGTCACTTTTCCACCTGGAAGCAAAGGAGAATACAGCATGCATTACATTGACGCTCGACGCGCCCGTTTGAACAATATCTTTTTGATTGCAGGAATCATATTTATCGCTTTTAATTTAAGACCGGCTATTACAGCTGTCGGGCCATTGATCAGTTCGATCCGCTCGGATATGGATTTGACGAACGGCATGGCCGGCTTCTTGACGACGCTGCCGCTGTTATCGTTCGCCGTCCTGTCCCCGGTCGCCCCTAAGCTCGGACAGAAGCTTGGCAATGAGAGAACCCTCTGGGTCGGATTGGTCATCTTATTGATCGGAATTTTGCTGCGCTCTTACGGAGAATCTATTACATTATTTGCAGGAACCGCATTGATCGGAGTCGGCATCGCAATCTGCAATGTGCTGCTGCCCAGCCTGATCAAACATAAATTTCCTGACAAAGCGGGAATTATGACAAGTTTCTATACAACAGCCATGTCGATTTTTGCGGCGCTCGCATCAGGGATCAGCATTCCGTTGTCGCACGGCTTAGCGTGGGGATGGAGCGCGTCGCTCATGGTTTGGGCGGGCCTCGCGTTTGTTGCGATTTTGATCTGGGTTCCCCAGCTCCGCTATCATGATACGGGAAACCGCACGGTCAGCTTAAAGGCAGACGGCCAAACGGTCTGGCGCTCGAAAATTGCCTGGCAGGTCACATTCTTTATGGGCATACAGTCGTTTTTGTTTTACTGCACGATCGCCTGGCTGCCTGAAATTCTCCGCTCGCACGGGATGAGCATGTCGCTTGCCGGCTGGATGCTGTCGCTGATGCAGTTTGCCAGCCTCCCGTCGACATTTTTGACTCCGGTTCTCGCCGGGCGGTTTCAAAACCAGAAAAGCATCGTGCTCGCCCTCGGCATCCTATACTTGGCGGGGATGTCAGGGCTATTGTACGGAGGCAGTACAGCGATGCTGACGCTATGGGTCATTTTAATCGGAATTGGACAAGGGTCCAGCATCAGTTTAGCCTTGACTTTAATCGGGCTGAGAAGCGAAAATGCCGATCAAGCCGCGGCATTATCAGGGATGTCGCAATCCGCCGGATATTTGCTGGCAGCGATTGGTCCAAGCTTTGTCGGTTTTCTTTACGATCACATGCACTCATGGAACGGACCGATTTTACTGTTCATCGGCGCGCTGGTCGCTTTGATCGGTGCAGGACTCGGTGCGGGAAGAAATCAATATATCTATGCTAAAGCAGCATAACGAAGCCGGCAGATAAGCCGGCTTTTTTTGAATATAACCTGACAAACCAGCGGCCAAATAAACCGTGATGCCGTATGATCAGATTTGACAAAAATAATTCACTTATTGGTCTAGACAACTAGAGTTGTAATGTTCTATACTGATGATAACGTTTTCAAGAAAGGACTTTTGACTGTGAAAACCAAACCATCTCAACGCTATATTTTTAAACATCTTCATATTTACAGTGAAAATGGAATGATAGAAGACGGTTTTCTTCTGACGAATGGAGAAAAAATCGAGGCTTACGGACCAATGGCTGATATTCCAGCTTCCGCACAAACGGCAGAACAGCTGACATTTCCGGAGAACTTCAAAGTGCTGCCGGGCATGATCGATGTCCACATTCACGGGGCAAACGGCGCAGATGTCATGGACGGAACAGCCGAGGCTTTGCAAACAATGGCTGAAGCCCTGCCGAAAGAAGGAACGACAAGCTTCCTTGCGACGACGATGACCCAAGATAAAGCCACGATCGAGCATGCGCTGGCAAACGTTCACCGGTATAGGGAAGCCGGCGGACGGCCCGGAACAGCCGAAGTATTAGGCGTTCACTTAGAGGGCCCTTTTATTTCAGAAAAGCGGTGCGGCGCCCAGCCGCCGGATGACATTATAGCGCCGGATCTTTCGTTATTTAAAGAATGGCAGCGCATCTCAGGGAATAACATTAAATTAGTCACACTTGCGCCAGAGCTGGAAGGGTCTTTGGAACTAATTTCCTTTTTGAAGGAAACAGGGGTCATCGCATCCGCAGGCCATTCCGACGCCGGACTCAAAGAGATGGAAGCCGCGATTAAGGCCGGCCTCTCCCATGTCACCCATTTGTTCAACGGCATGCGGGGGCTGCACCACCGCGAGCCGGGGACTGCCGGTAGCGCTCTTCTGCATGATGAACTGAAGGCTGAAGTCATTGCCGACGGCATCCATGTTCACCCTGCCGTCATCAAGCTGGCATTTCAGCAAAAACAGAAAGAAGGCATCATTTTAATTACGGATGCCATGCGCGCAAAATGCTTGAAAAATGGAACCTATACATTAGGCGGACAGGAGGTGTTCGTAAAAGGCGAAAAAGCCGTATTACGGGATGGTACGCTTGCCGGCAGCATCTTGAAGATGAACCAGGCTGCACTGAACATGATGGATTTTACGGGATGTTCACTCGAAGATATCGTCTACATGACAGCAGTCAATCCTGCCAGACAGCTTCATATTTATGACCGGAAAGGCAGCATACGGAGCGGGAAAGATGCCGATTTGATCATTTTAAATGAAAAAAATGAAGTTGTGATGACGCTTTGCAAAGGCGTGATTGCTTTCAGCAAAAGGGAGGTTTCACCATGAAGATCATTGAAGCTAAAGATTATCAGGACATGAGCCAAACAGCCGCCCGATTCATCATCGAGCAAGTGAATCGCTTATCTGCACCTGTTCTCGGCCTTGCAACCGGAGGAACGCCTCTCGGCACATATCAGGTTTTAAGGGAAGATCATGCGCGTAATAAAACGACTTACAAGCACGTCTATACTGTTAACTTAGACGAGTATGTCGGCGTTTCCCCGGATCATGAAAACAGCTATACATTCTATATGAAAAAACAGCTTTTCGATCACATTGACATCCCGCTCAGCCACACCCATCTTCCGAACGGGATGGCTTGTGACCTGGATGCCGAATGCAGCCGCTATGAAGCGCTGATCGAGCGGCTTGGAGGCATTGATCTTCAAGTGCTCGGCCTCGGTTTGAACGGCCATATCGGATTTAACGAGCCGGGCACCCCATTTTCATCGAAAACGCATACGGTTGAACTGACACAATCAACGAAAGAAGCCAATGCCCGCTATTTTGATTCCTATGACGCCGTCCCGTCGCAAGCAATAACGATGGGCATTTCCACGATCATGAAAAGCAAGCAGATCCTGCTGCTCGTTTCAGGAGAGAAAAAAGCCGGCATCTTGGCGAAGCTGCTCACTGAAGAACCAAATGAAGACACCCCCGCTTCCGTCTTAAAAACGCACCAAGACGTCGTCATCATAGCGGACAGCGATGCTTTATCAATCGTGAAAGAAAGGGGTATGGCCTTTTGATCAAAAAAGATTCCCACATTCCGATTTACTATCAGATTGAGACCGAAATTAAAAAGCTTGCCGAAACAAAAGATTTGAAACCCGGCGACCTCATTCCTTCTGAAAGAGAGTTCGCAGAAAAATATGAGGTGAGCAGGATGACCGTTCGACAGGCGGTTAACAATCTCGTCAATGAAGGCATTCTCGTCCGGCAGCGGGGAAAAGGGACATTTATTGCCGAGCCAAAAATTGAGCAGCCTCTCAAAGGATTGACAAGCTTTTCCGAGGACATGAAATCAAGGGGCATGAGGCCCGGCACGAAAATGCTCGGCTTCGGCGTCATCCCGTGCGACCAGAGCACAGCGCGCAAACTGGAGATACGTGAAGGGGCTTCCGTCTATGAAGTCAAACGGATCCGCCTCGCCGATGACATCCCGATGGCTTATGAAATCTCCTATTTGCCCGCCGACTTCATTAACGGCCTGACCGAAGACATTATGAGCGCATCTTTGTACGACTATGTCGAAAATACGCTCTCCCTTACGATCGACCGGGCCGCGCAAACACTAGAACCGGCGATTGCCTCTCAGGCAGAGAGCGAGCCTCTCGACATAGAGGAAGGCGCACCAGTCCTGCTCATTGAACGCTTGAGCTATTTGGACGACGGCAGACCGTTTGAAGTGGTCAAATCCGTTTACAGAGGCGACCGCTATAAATTCGTCATTGATATGAAGAGGAAAGACCAATGAGGAAGACAGAGGATACGAACGACAAAAGCACAGCACTTGATGAAATGAATGCTTTAGATATCGTCACCTTGATGAATGAGGAGGATCACACAGTCCCTCGCGCCATTACGCCCTGCCTTCCCCTGATCGCTGAAGCGGCGGAGACGATTGTCAGCCGTTTTGAGCAAGGCGGAAGAGTGTTTACCGCAGGCGCCGGCACAAGCGGCAGAATCGCAGTTCTTGATGCCGCGGAACTGCCGCCGACCTTCTCTATTGACGAGAGCCGTTGGACCGGCCTGATCGCCGGCGGATATGACGCAATGTGGATGCCTCTTGAAGAAAATGAAGATGACCGTGAAAAAATCGTCGCTGACCTGAAAGCGCAATCATTCTCGAAAGATGACGTCTTAATCGGAGTCACTGCGAGCGGTTCGACCCCTTATGTCCTCGGCGCTTTATCCTATGCCAAACAGATCGGAGCCGCTTCTGTTTCGATCAGCTGCAACGCGGATACAGAAGCGGGCAAATTAAGCGATATCGCGATTGAGGTTCAAACAGGACCGGAAATTATCCGCGGTTCAACGCGGCTGAAAGCAGGAACCGCTCAGAAAATGATCTTGAACATGCTGTCAACAGCGGCAATGGTGAGGCTTGGCCGCGTCTATCAAAACGAGATGGTGAATATGAGGCTGCTCAATCAAAAATTAGCCGGGCGCGCTGTCACCATTCTGATGAATACCACCGGGTTATCGGAGGATGAGGCTCTGCAAGCTTTAAAAGAAAGCGGCAATGACATCAAGGCAGCGATCTTTATGACGTTGACAAACGGAACGCTTGAAGATGCCCGCCGCTGTTTATCCCATGAAAATGGACATTTGAAAAAAGCGATTCAATATCATCGAAAGGGGTTTTAACTATGTTGGGATTTCTTCAAAATATCGGCCGCGCGCTCATGCTGCCGATTGCCGTTCTTCCTGCTGCGGGCCTCCTGCTCGCACTGGGACGGGAAGACCTGTTAAACATTCCGTTTATCGCTGCTTCAGGACAATCAATTCTTGACCAACTTCCGATCATCTTTGCGATAGGCGTTGCGATCGGATTGTCAAAGGATGGCCACGGGGCCGCCGCTCTGTCCGGAGCCATCGGTTATTTTGTCCTGACAGGCGGCTTAGCAGCCATCAATAAGGACCTGAACATGGGAGTTCTCGGCGGGATTATTGCAGGCGTTGTCGCCGCCGTCATGTATAACCGCTTTAAAGATGCAAAGCTGCCTGACTGGCTCGGTTTCTTCGGCGGAAAACGCAGTGTTCCGATTATGACAGCCTTCTGTTCCATCATTCTTGCAGGCATTTTCGGCTTCGTCTGGATTTATGCACAGCAGGCAATTGACGCCATTGGAGGATGGATCATTCATGCGGGGGCATTAGGGGTCGGGATATTCGGTCTTTTAAACAGGCTGCTTTTGCCGCTCGGCCTTCATCACATCTTAAACAACATGGTCTGGATGGTCTTTGGAGAATTTGCAGGCAAAACGGGTGACATGAACCGGTTCTTTGCCGGAGATCCAAGCGCCGGCGCCTTTATGACAGGGTTCTTCCCGATCATGATGTTCGGTCTTCCTGCGGCGTGTCTGGCGATGATTGCCGCTGCGAAAAAGCATCGCCGCAAAGCAACGGCCGGGTTGCTGATCGGATTGGCGTTCACATCATTTTTAACCGGAATCACAGAGCCGATTGAGTTCACATTCATGTTCCTGTCGCCGCTTCTCTTCGGTATTCATGCCTTGTTAACCGCAAGCGCCATGACCGTGACCAATATGCTCGGCATCCATCACGGCTTTACCTTTTCAGCCGGGACGATCGACTATCTCTTAAACTTTGGAATCGCCACAAAGCCGCTGCTCTTGCTGCCGCTTGGTCTTGTTTACGGCATTATTTATTTCATCATCTTTTATTTCTTGATAACGAAGCTCAATTTGAAAACGCCTGGACGAGAAGATGACGATGAGCAGGAAAACACCGCTGTCAGCCCTGACACAGGATCGTCTAAATACGAAACCCTTGCGGACAAATACATCGAAGCGCTTGGCGGAAAAGAAAACATCGAGACGCTGAACAACTGCGTGACCCGCCTCCGCCTCAAGGTCCGCGATGCTTCCAAGCTGGATGAAAGCGCGATGAAATCCATGGGAGCGAAGGGATTCGTCAAGCTCAATCAGCACGAGGTGCAGGTGATCATCGGTACAGACGTCGAATTCTTGGCGAATGAAATGAGAAAACGTACGGAATAAAAGATAAGCCCCTTCTGAGGAAGGGGCTTTGTTACTTTATGATTGCTCTTTCACGTGAACTTTCAGTGTTGCTTGTACTTCCGGATGGAGCTTCACGGGAACATTCGTATATCCCAATGAGCGAATCGCATCGTTTAATTCGATTTTGCGTTTGTCGACTTTTAACTGATGGCCTTTTTGCAGCGCATCTGCAATTTGTTTGCTTGTCACGGAGCCGAATAAACGGCCGCCTTCTCCGGACTTGGCTGAAAGCTCCACCGTAATCTCCTCAAGCTGTTTTTTCAGCTCTTTCGCAGATTTTAGTTCTTCAGCCGCTTCTTTCTTCTCTTTTTTCTTCTGACCTTCAAGCGCGCTGATATTGGCGGATGTCGCTTCAACAGCCAGCCCTTTTTTGATCAAAAAGTTGTGCGCGTATCCATCCGCTACATTTTTCACTTCGCCTTTTTTCCCTTTGCCTTTAACATCCTGTAAGAAAATTACCTTCATTTCTGAATGCCTCCTTCGAAATACTCGTCAATCGCTTCTTTCAGTCGGCGGAGCGTTTCTTCAACCGTGATATCGGTCAGCTGTGTCGCAGCATTGGTTAAATGACCGCCGCCCTCGAGCGCTTCCATAATGATTTGAACATTTACTTCGCCGAGCGATCTTGCGCTGATACATACCGTGTTCTCGTCTCTTCTCGCCACAGCAAATGACGCTTCGACATCGCTCATAGACAGAAGAGAATCCGCGGCTTGTGCAATGATAACCTGGTCAAAGTATTCGTCCGCCTCATCGTCCGGCAGCGATGCAATGGCGATGCCGTTTTGATAAAAAACGGTATGCTGGATAAGCTTCGCCCTTTTAATATAATGATCGGCCGTTTCTTTTAAAAACTTTTGCACCAATACAGTGTCAGCGCCTTTTGCGCGCAGATAAGACGCCGCATCGAACGTACGGGAGCCGGTGCGCAGCGAGAAGCTCTTCGTATCGACAATAATCCCGGCCAAAAGAGCTGTTGCTTCGATCATGTTGATTTTTAAGCGCTTCGGCTGGTATTCGAGCAGCTCTGTCACAAGCTCCGCTGTAGATGAAGCGTACGGCTCCATATAGACAAGCAGCGGGTCTTTAATAAACTCTTCCCCTCTTCTATGATGATCGATAACGACGATATTTTCAATTTTATTGACCAGCCTTTCTTCAATGACAAAAGAAGGCTTATGCGTATCAACGATCACGAGCAGCGTGTCGTCTTTTGCGATCTCAAGCGCCTCTTCCGGCGTAATAAACCTGGACCACAGTTCTTCGTATTTTTTAATCTCCCCGATCAGTCTTTGAACACTTGAACCGATCTGATTGGAGTCGATCACGACAAAGCCGTCTTTGCCGTTTGCCTGTGCGACCTTCAAAATCCCGATGGCTGATCCGATCGAATCCATATCGGGAAACTTATGACCCATGATTATCACATTGCTGCTTTCAGAGACAATCTCCTTGAGCGCGTGTGAAATGACCCGGGCTCTGACGCGCGTCCGTTTTTCCATAGGATTCGTCTTACCGCCGTAAAACTTCACTTTCCCGTTCGGCTGCTTGATTGCCACCTGATCTCCTCCGCGTCCCAGCGCCAAGTCAAGGCTGGATTGCGCCAAATCGCCGAGCTCTTTCAACGAGGCAACAGATGCACCGATTCCGATGCTTAACGTCAAGGAAATGGTATGAACGGATGTCTTCTCCCGAACTTCATCAAGAATCGAAAACTTTGATGCTTCTAGCTCGCTTAAAATATGTTCGTTTAATACGCCGATGAACCGCTCAGAGGAAACCCGTTTTAAGAAAATGCCGTACTCTTGGGCCCACTGGTTCAAAAGCGATGTTACTTCACTGTTTATCGAGCTTCTGGTCTGGTCATCAAGCCCTTGCGTCACATCGTCGTAATTATCGAGAAAGATGTAGGCAAGAACCGTTCTTTCATTTTCGTATTGTTTTTCAATCTGCGTCTGCTCTGTGACATCAAAGAAATAAAGCAGCTTTTCTTCCCGTTTGATGACCACATTAAATTTCCGCTCATTCAGCGTAATCGTTTCTGTGTCCACTTCCTGCTTAATCAAAGGGACGACAGATTCACAAGTATCATAAAGCGACCGGCCGACGAGCGTATTTTCATTAAAGCATGACGCCATAAAAGGATTGGCCCATTCGATATAGTACTGATCGTTAAACAGCATGATCCCGATCGGCATTTCAAGCAGCGCCTCTTCTCCGACTTTTTTCAGACGATAAGACAGCGTCGATATATAATCGTCCAGCTCTTTTCTGATTTGGGAGTCGGCCCGCTTCAAAAAGTACAAAATGACACCCAGAATCAGAACGCCGGCCGCCCCTGCCACCCAATTAAAATAAATGTTGATGAGGACAGAAATGATTGTGACGACGATTAAAGAATATATGGGATATCGAAATAACGGTTTTTCATAAAAACTTGGCACTCAAATCAACTCCTCACCATTGGAGAACATCGCGGCTACGATTTTTTCACTCTTTCTCTCAAGTTAAAGCCTATATCAATTATACCTAAGATGCGAACAAGGTACAGCAGGGGCGAAAACAACCCGATAATTAAAAAAAGAACCGGCAGGACAGTTGGCAGTTTCTTGGCATGGCAAAAGTAAAACACAAATGAAAACCCTTGGATGACCAAGACAAAGCCCATGATGAGACTCGCATTTAACAGAACAGAGTAATATACACTGCCCTCTTCAACGGGAGCCAGCGACAGAAGAATCGTCAACAAATAGATCCAAATAATGCTTTGCGGAAGTCTCATATCCCTGAACGGTTTCAGAGACGGTATTTGTATGATGCGCCGAAGCACCGGCTTTGCGAGCAGATGATTCAAAAACGCAGTGATTCCGGAAAATATCACAATGGCCGTCGGATATAAATATTGCGCCTGTTTGAATTGCTCATTTAACAATTCAATCTGCTTAGCCACTTCTTTATCATTTCCAAACTGTTTGATACTCGATTCAAAGGTTTTGAATGTTTCATTATATGCTTGATTGGCCGTCTCTATTAAGTTTAATCCAAGAAACTGAATGCTGATGATAAGCAGCAGGACGAACGAAACCATATATGTAACGGCTGCTGCAGCAATCGCTTGGGCCGGCTCTTTTCTTCTGTAGTAAAAGCCCATGATCACGCCCGCGGCACTTACTGGAATAGCAAACATCAGTCCGCCTAAGGAACCGGCAATCAATGAAACGGGTAAACTGACCAACCCCACCGAAATCCCCGGCTTTAGACCGTGCCTGATCGTTTGAACCATTGCAGGCAGCGGCAGCGTCAATAAAAGAATGGTTCCGATGAAAGGAATATAGAGGCTGATCATCAGCAAAACGGCAAAAATACTGACCATGATAGCGCCTTCTACTAAAGCTCTTGTTTGTTTCACTTGTTCACCTCGTATGTTGAAATGTCATGAATCAAAAAGAGCAGCATAGACGACTGCTCTTTTCTAACGTCGCAATTTCATTTTCAAATAAAGACGATGAGATGAGCAGGTCTCGGCCTTCTCTCATTGTTTCTTTATTCTAACATAAGGTCAAATCGCAAGTAAAACGATCATAAGGCTTGAGAAAGCGAGTGAATGTTCCATGTGAAACAGTGTCAGTCGAGAAACCCCGATTTTTCTTTATTTTTCTTTCTCGCCTTTCTGATCAGCAACAATATAATCAAAACTGCGACCAGAAGCGTCACGCGAAGCCCTCCGCTCAAAAATAGAAAAAAGTCCTTCAACATATCCAACACATTGATCACCTCTCACTGTTGTCACTTAGATGCAAAAATCCCGTATTATTTGACTTCCCCTTTCCAAAACGGTCTAAAACGTCCCTCAGATTCTTCTTAACCTTTAGACGGTAATGGGCATATGCTGACTAAGAAAAAGCAATAAAGGAGAATATGAATGACAACAAAAACATTGGCTTGGCATGAAACGTTGGAGTTGCATGAACTAATCGCGGCACAGTCTGTCGGATTGGTGAAGATCAAGAAAAGCATGAAGAAAATCAGCGACCCTCAGTTAAGACAGCTTTACAGCGTGTCAGCAAAAGCAAAAGCATTGGAGCAAAATTTAAGAGAGCTTCTTCCCTTTTTGCCAAAAGCTCCGGCATTTCAGCGGGAGGATGAACGGGCTGACTTGTATTTTGATGCGGGTGATCTGTTGGTGCTGGCGAAAACGACCGTTCGAAACTATGCGATTGCGATCACGGAAACGGCGACGCCCGAGCTCAGGAGAGTGCTTGTTAAACAAATCAATGCGGCCATTAAGTTGCATGAACAAGTTTTTTATTTTATGTACCAAAGAGGCTTATATCCCGCCTATAACCTCGTCGACCTGCTAAAAGGCGACGCCATGCATGCGCAAAAAGCGATATCGATGAGATAAAAAAGCCAGCGAGGATAGAATCCTCACTGGCTCTGTTTTTTGCTATTTTACGATTAAAACCGGACACTTCACTCTTTTCGCCACTTTATGGCTGACACTTCCGAGCACCATTTCCTGCAAAGTGTTCAGCCCCCTGCTTCCGATAATCACGATATCAACATCATGATGGTTGGCGTACGATACAATGGCCGGGCCCGGATCCCCGTGCTGCATCGTCATTTGATAGGGAACGGCCGCCTGTTTTAATTTATTTTCTATCGACAGCAGCCTGCTGCGCCGTTCGCGTTCGAGTTCTGTACGGTTTTCGCTATGCAGGACTTCATGTTTTGCTCTCGCATAATCCAATACATAAATCATGTCGACGACCGCTTCGTTTGACATGGAAGCCAGATGAATCGCATGATCGGCAGCTCTTTCAGAATGCTTGGAACCGTCAGCAGCCAGCAGTATATGTCTATACACCCTTCATCACCCGTTTCTTAGTGATTTGACACTGAACGATGAGGTTGATCATAGGTTGCTAATTTTTCGACCAGCTTCCAGCTGGATTCATTTAATCCAATCAAGTCAACATCTATTCCTTGCTCTTTCATTTTCAAAACGACTTTATCGATAGCCGCCACAGCGGAATCATCCCATATATGGGCCTCAGAAAAATCAAGAATGACCTTTTTCGTTTGCTCTCCCGTTTTAAAGGAGTTTACGAAATCTTGAACCGATGCAAAGAAAACTTGTCCTTTGATGATGTACTTGACCGCGTTTTCTTCTGACTTTTCTTCAATTTTTAGTTTGGAGATTTTCGCTACGAAGAAGATTGCGCTTAAAATCACGCCGGCGAAAACCCCTTTTGATAAATCGTGGGTGGCCACAACGGTAACGACGGTTACAATCATGACAATGGAATCCGTCAGCGGCACCTTTCTTAACATGCTAAACGAAGACCAGTCAAACGTCCCGATCGATACCATAATCATCACGCCAGCCAAAGCTGCCATCGGAATTTGTACGACCCAGTCGCCCAGCACCATGATTAAAAACATTAAGAAGACACCGGCAACAAAGGTGGACAAGCGGCCTCTTCCTCCTGATTTTACATTGATCACAGACTGGCCGATCATCGCGCATCCCGCCATGCCTCCGAAAAAACCGGCGACAATGTTGGCGATGCCCTGTCCGCGGCTTTCCCTGTTTTTGTCGCTTTCCGTATCCGTCATATCATCAACAATAGAAGAGGTTAATAATGACTCAAGCAAGCCAACGATGGAAAGCGCAAAGGCTGTTGGAAAAATAATGGCCAATGTCTCAAAATTGAAAGGAATATTGGGAATCATAAAGGCAGGCAATGATTGCTTCATTTCTCCCAAATCACCGACAGTGCGCAGATCAAAATGACCGAAAATGGCAAATACAGTCATCGCAATAATGGCAACAAGTGCAGATGGAACGGCTTTTGTAAAGCGGGGAAGAACATAGATAATCAACAACGTAATACCGGCCACAACATACGTCATATTCGAAACTCCAACAAAATGAGGAACCTGCGCCATAAAGATTAAAATGGCCAGCGCATTTACGAAACCTACCATAACCGACCGCGGAATAAATTTCATAAAGCGCGCAATCTTCAGCACCCCAAATATTAATTGGATGATTCCCGTTAAAATCGTAGCAGCAAATAAATAATCAAGCCCGTGATCTCTGACCAAAGTTCCCATCAAAAGAGCCATCGCCCCGGTCGCGGCTGATATCATCGCCGGACGGCCGCCCGTAAAGGAAATGACAACGGCGATACAAAAAGATGCGTACAAACCTACCATCGGGTCTACACCCGCAATGATGGAGAACGCTATGGCTTCAGGAATGAGAGCAAGCGCTACGACGATACCCGAAAGGATATCCCCCCGTACATTAGAAAACCATTCGCTATTTAATTGTTTAACATTCAAAGATTCAACACCTCGTTCGTGATCATTTGCTTCTAACTCTCATAGAAGCCATCTGTTTTTAACATGTTTCACTTTAGCAAACCTGTATCAAAATGTCTATATGGTTTTTTTTGCCGCGGCCGTTTACTCCCCGCACTCCCGTGGAAATAAACACGAAGAAATTAAGAATGTAATTTTGAAAAGAGTCCAATCTAAGGATTAGAGGGGGTTTCAACATGGCGCAAGAGCTGGAAAAACGGCCGGGGCATACAAGATGGTATATTTCTTCTTTATTAAGCAGCATGATCATTTTAAATTACTTTGACCGTGTTGCCATTTCAGTCGCAGCTCCTGCGATACAGGATTCCTTTCAATTGACGGCAACCCAATTAGGCATCGTCTTTTCCATCTATACCTACTCATACACGCTGATGCAGATTCCGGTGGGGAGTCTCTTGGATAAGTACGGCGTTGCCTGGGTGACAAGGGTCGGAATGACCTTGTGGAGTTTTCTAACCATTATATTGGCTTTTTTACAGGGAAAACTGCTTCTTTATATTGTCAGATTTTTAATCGGGCTGACGAGTGCTTCAGCTTTTCCTGCCGCATCCAAAGCAACGGCCTTATGGTTTCCGCCTAATGAGCGCGGCCTTGCCAATTCCTTGTTTGACTCGGCAGCCAAGTTCGCGAATGTCATCGGCGCGCCTCTCGTAGCCTTTTTAGTTACGACATTCGACTGGCGAGCCGCTTTTTTAACGATCGGAATCATTAATGTACTGTTCACCGTATTTTTCTGGTTGTATTATGAACAGCCCGATCGGCACAAACGAATCTCAAAGGAAGAGCTCCATTATATTCAAAAGCATAATGCCGTATCAGAGGAAGATATCTCGGAACGGACGCTTATTGCTTTAAAAGCGATGCTGACAAACCGTAAAGTATGGGGGCTGATGATCGGATTTACGGGTTACGGCTATACATTCAACCTGCTCTTAACCTGGCTGCCGACCTTCTTTAAAGAAACATACGGAATGGACATTATGTCCTCAGGGCTGTTTACAGCGGTTCCCTGGCTGATATCGACGGTTTCCGGAATCGTTGTGGGCGGATGGCTCGTCGATTTTTTAATTCAAAAGGGGCATTCGAATACAAAGGTATACCAGACCATTATCGTAATCGGCATGAGCCTTGGATTTGCCTTTCTGGGAGCTGTTTTCACGCACAACATCACGATTGCGATCATTTGCATTTCCGTCGGCTTAGCCGGAATATCTGCGACCGCGCCTATCGGCTGGTCGATATCAGCCGATATTGCACCGGTTGGTTCCATCTCTCTGCTCAGTTCAATGGTCAATTTGGCAAATAACTTATTCGGAGGGATTATCGCGGTTTCATTAACGGGCTATCTGGTCGATGTGACCGGTTCATTTACGCTCAGCTTTTTAGTAGCCGGATTTGTATTACTGCTCGGGCTCGTGTTCTACCTCGCAGTCCTCGGCGATATAAAGCGAATTCGTATTGGCAAGCAGAAAACCTGAATGCTGAAGGAAACGACCCGGCTTTTGATAAATAAAAAAAGAACAAGACCGCATTGGGTCTTGTTCCTTTTATCGGCTTACTCGCCTGCTACGTATGGAAGTAAAGCCATTTGACGAGCGCGTTTGATTGCAACAGTCAATTTACGTTGGTATTTCGCGCTTGTTCCTGTTACACGGCGTGGTAAGATTTTACCGCGCTCAGAGATAAATTTTCTAAGAAGATCTACATCTTTGTAGTCGATGTGCGTAATGCCGTTGGAAGTGAAATAACACACTTTACGGCGTTTCGCACGACCGCCTCTGCGTCCTCCTGCCATCGTTATTTCCCTCCTTTCTGTTCTGGTTTTATTTTATTCGTCCGTCATCCATTAAAATGGCAAGTCGTCATCAGAGATGTCAATCGGCTTTCCATCATTTGCGAATGGATCGTCATTGAAGCTGTTGCCTTGATTGCGATTCTGATTGTTTTGACTGCCGCCGAATGGAGCCGGTTCATTTTGTCCGCCGCCAAAGTGTTGGCCTCCCTGGCCTCCGCTGTAACCGCCGGAACCAGAACCGCCGCCTTTAGGCTCCAGAAATTGAACACTTTCAGCTTGAACTTCCGTGACGTATACACGCTGTCCCTGCTGATTTTCATAGCTGCGCGTTTGCAAACGTCCATCTACACCCGCAAGACTTCCTTTTTTAAGGAAATTTGCAACGTTTTCGGCTTGTCTTCTCCAGACAACACAGTTGATGAAATCAGCTTCACGTTCACCCTGCTGATTCGTAAACGTACGATTGACAGCAAGCGTAAAGGTGGCAACAGCTGCACCGCTAGGAGTATAACGAAGCTCTGGGTCCTTTGTCAGTCTGCCGACTAAAACAACTCGGTTAAGCATATTGAGAGACCATCCTTTTGCTTTAGAGTATATAATTCAATTCTGTTTATTCTTCTTCTTTAACCACGATGTGGCGAATGATGTCGTCACTGATTTTAGCTAAACGGTCAAATTCTTGAACTGCTTCAGCTCCAGCTTGAACGTTTAAGATTTGGTAGAATCCGTCGCGGAAATCGTTGATTTCGTATGCAAGACGGCGTTTTCCCCAATCTTTTGTTTCAGTGATCTCCGCACCGTTAGTTGTTAAAATGTTGTTAAAACGCTCAACAACAGCCTTTTTAGACTCTTCATCAACGTCTGGGCGGATGATGTACATGATTTCGTACTTTCTCATTTGTATTTGCACCTCCTTTTGGACTAAGCGGCCCATTATATTGGGCAAGGAGCAATAATTCTATTACTCACAATTTTATATTATATCAAAGCTCTTGTCCTATTTCAACTGCGTTATACATTGAAACGGAAATGAATGACATCGCCGTCTTTAACAATGTATTCTTTCCCTTCAAGGCGGACTTTTCCGGCCTCTTTTGCTGCGGTCATGCTTCCCGCTTCAAGCAGATCGTCGTAGGCGACCGTTTCCGCACGGATAAATCCGCGTTCAAAGTCCGTATGGATGATGCCCGCACATTCAGGGGCTTTCATTCCTTTTTTAAATGTCCAAGCTCTGACTTCCTGTTCTCCCGCTGTAAAATAAGTAGCAAGTCCGAGGAGGGAGTAGGACGCTTTAATCAGCTGATCGAGACCGGATTCTTCAATGCCGAGTTCTTCAAGGAACATCGCCTTCTCTTCGCCTTCAAGCTCTGCAATTTCGGACTCAATCTTTGCGCAGACGACGATGACTTCCGCATTTTCAGCAGCTGCAAATTCCCGGACCTTCTGAACGTACTCGTTACCTGAAGGATCAGCCACTTCATCTTCGCTGACATTAGCTACATATAAGACAGGTTTTGTCGTCAGCAGATGAAGCTGCTTCAACACCTTTTGCTGCTCTTCGGAGAACTCGACAGAGCGGGCCGGCTTTTCCTGTTCAAACGCCTCTTTTAACTTTGTCAAAATCTCAAATTCAAACACGGCTTCTTTATCTTTTTGCTTGGCCATCTTTCCGACCCGCCCGATCCGCTTTTCCACGGTTTCAAGGTCAGCCAGTATCAGCTCAAGGTTAATCGTCTCGATATCCGAAATCGGATCTACTTTCCCGGACACGTGTGTGATATTGTCATCGGCAAAACAGCGGACAACATGGCAGATCGCATCTACTTGGCGGATGTGGGACAGGAACTTGTTTCCGAGCCCTTCTCCTTTTGATGCTCCTTTTACAATGCCTGCGATATCGGTGAATTCAAATGCGGTAGGAACGGTTTTCTTCGGATTGACGAGTTCTGTCAGCTTTTGCAGACGCTCATCAGGCACCTCTACGATCCCGACGTTTGGATCAATCGTACAAAACGGGTAGTTGGCCGATTCTGCCCCGGCCTGAGTAATTGCATTAAATAAGGTTGATTTCCCAACGTTAGGCAAACCAACAATCCCAGCTGTTAAAGCCATTGTTTCATCTCCTCTATAATGAACATCCGTGTGTAGTCGTAAATGTTAAACCTGCAACAATTATAAGGATGATTACAATAAAAGACAAGCTGACAAAACTTGCTTTTCAATCATACAAACTAGATGAAAATTCATTTTTCATTGAGACAGAAAAAAAGCATAAGGAGGTCCGCCAAGATTAACTTTCGGACTCCTCATGCTTAACTAATATCTTTTTCAGCTTTCTTTGAAACTCTTTGCGCGGGATCATGACGCTGTGTGAACAGCCCTCGCACTTGATCCGGATATCCATTCCCATCCGAATGATCTTCCAGCGGTTTGTCCCGCAGGGATGCGGCTTTTTCATTTCGACCACGTCATTCAGGCCAAATTCTTTATCGGCCAACATCGTTCACCTCTTTGCTTCCTTGTTGTGACCTTATTGTACAAAAAACCACGGTGAAAGGGCAATTCTTCACAATCTTAACTGTATTTATTTCCATTTACTCAAAATCGGATATAGTAAAATATTTACCAATAAATATAAATTCAATAATCCGTAAATTGGATATAAAAAAGCGATTAAATTTGAAAATCCGATTGACGTAAAAGGAGCCATGATCGAGAGAAGCAGGATGACGATCACCCATCTCGGCCAGTTCACAAAGGACAGAAAACGGCTGGACAGACCGAGAATGCTCGAGATCGTCGTCGTATAGATTGCGACGCAAAGTACAGCCGTCATAAAAATAAAAATCGGAAAAGGCGCGCCCTCCAAAACCGCGAATAAAGGAATTTCATAATGGGCCAGTTCACCGGCAAGCTCTACAAGGGTCTCATTGTACATGTATGAAATAGCCCCAAACACCAGGCCGCTTAATATGCTGGCAATCTTTGCTTCTCCGACCCCCTTCATCTCTTTGCCGACCGCAGATAATACAGCGACAACAGATAATATGTTCAGGGAAGTGAATGCGATGCCGGCAGGCCAGTTGTATTGATGAGTCAAGTTGAGCAGCCACGGCTGATGATGAGCTGTTTGAAAAGAAATCAGCGCATACAGCAGCCCCGCCACCAAAATCGGGATTAAGTAGCTATTAACGGACAATATGCCATTGAGCCCCCACAAAAACAACAACCCTGTGCATAAACAAAACAAGATGACGCCAGTCCAAAACGGGATATGAAAGATTTGCAGCGTTACCCCGCCTCCTGCAATCATCACAATCGTCGTCGTAAACAAATACAGGATGATCAGCACATCGTATACTTTAGCCAGCATCGGACCGATTAATGTTTCGAGCACAGGCAGAAAATGCTCTGATTTTTGTTCATAGCTGATCTTCATCACAATATAGGTTGACAGGCTGAACATGATCGTAAACAACAGGATAGCCAGTCCGCTTTCATCACCAAAAAACTGCCATATTTCCTGGCCGGATGCATATCCCGCACCTATTAAGCTTCCTAAAATAAGAAGCATCCACTTCATCCCGGCTCTCCACACGATTTGCTCACCCCAACAATATAGTTTTTAAGCTTGTTTCTCCGCTCATGACACTATATTGCCGGTCCTCTATAAAAATTCATGAAACCCTTTTCGACTTTTCTCTTACAAATGAATAAATTATATTAATATAACAAAATAGAATATCGTATCCTCTCTTAGTAAAGTATTTTTTCCGGCTGACAAAATCGACTCATCCAAAGCATAAAAAAAGAGACAGCTGGATATACTGTAAACAACCATACATACTCAAAAAACACACCAAGGCACTGCTGTTACCATGATGACAAGGATGTGAAGCCTATGAATCGAAAAGGCGGAATTTTTTCTCAAGAACCAATGAATGAATATATTTCTCATACGGATCCGCTAGCTGTTAAACAAATAGAGAAAGTCCTTTCCGTCTATTTAAAGGAAGCCGGAGACCGGCCCATCGTGATCGTTTGCATCGGTACAGACCGCTCGACCGGAGATTCGCTCGGTCCCCTCGTAGGAATGAAACTCTCCGCAAAGCAGCTGACACGTTTTCATGTCTATGGAACGCTTGCCGACCCGGTTCACGCCGTGAACTTAAATGAAAAGCTTGATCATATTCATCAGCAGCATCAAAATCCTTTTATGATCGCGATCGACGCCTGTCTTGGACGAACCAAAAGCGTGGGGTCTTTCCAAATCGGCAAAGGGCCTTTGAAGCCGGGAGCAGGCGTTCAGAAAAGTTTGCCGGAAGTCGGCCACGTGCATATTAACGGAATTGTCAATGTCAGCGGTTTTATGGAGTATTTTGTCCTGCAAAATACAAGGCTCAATCTTGTCATGAGCATGGCAAATGTGCTTGCGGACGGGCTGTCGCATCTGGAAAAGACCGGATCGCAGCGGCGCCATGTGTCACCAATTGAAAGAATGACCGGAAGAATGTCATAAAAAAACCATCTGTACATGATCAGATGGTTTTTAAGCTTATGCGTCTTCTTGAGCCAATAATTCGAGAATACGCTCCAAGTCTTCATTTGAGTAGAATTCGATTTCGATCCTGCCTTTTTTCTTTTGCTTTTTAATGGTCACCGGTGTTCCAAAATAGTTTCGCAAATACGATTCCCGTTCCTTGATCACTGCATCTTTGACTTGTTTCGGCTTCTTTGTTTCACGTGGAACATCAGCGTTCAACTGTTGAATTAACTTTTCCAACTGGCGGACGTTCAACTGTTCGGACACGACCTTTTGAACAAGCGGCTCAAGCTTTTTCTTGTTTTTCAATCCAAGCAATGTTCGGCCATGGCCCATCGATAACGTGCCGTTGTCGATTAACTTTTGAACGTCTTCAGGAAGTGTCAGCAGCCGCAAGTGGTTGGCGATGTGAGGCCTGCTTTTTCCAAGCCTTTTCGCCAGCTGTTCCTGGGTCATATCGAGATGTTTGAGCAAAGATTCATAGGCTTTTGCTTCTTCAAGCGGAGACAGGTCTTCTCGTTGAAGATTTTCCAATAGGGCAATCTCCATCATCAGGGATTCCGACAGCTCGCGCACAATCGCAGGAATGGTTTCCAATCCGGCCTTTTCAGCAGCCCGGAAACGGCGTTCTCCGGCCACAATGTCATAGCCTTTAATTGACTTTCTGACGATGATGGGCTGCAAAACACCGTGCTGCAAAATGGACTCCTTCAAATCTTTTAACGATTGGTCATCAAACGTTTTTCTTGGCTGATAAGGGTTGGGCCGCAAGTCTTGCAGCTTGATTTCCTCAACCGTTTCTTCGGATAAATCAACATTTGAAAACAATGCATTAATCCCTTTTCCGAGACCTTTAGGCATTCGCAGCCACTTCCTTTGCTAATTCTAAATAGACTTCCGCTCCTCTGGAACGGGGATCATATAAAATGATCGGCTTTCCATGACTCGGCGCTTCACTGAGCCGGACATTCCGGGGGATAACCGTTTTGTATACTTTATCGCGGAAGTACTTTTTCACTTCTTCGATGACCTGTATGCCTAAATTCGTTCTTGCATCAAGCATTGTCAGCAATACGCCGTCGATCATCAGATCCGTATTTAAATGTTTTTGCACGAGCCGGACAGAGTTGAGCAGCTGGCTCAGCCCTTCCAGCGCATAATACTCGCACTGGACCGGAATCACGACGGAATCGGAAGCCGTAAGCGCATTGATTGTAAGCAGCCCTAATGACGGCGGGCAGTCAATAATCATGAAATCATAGTTTTGTTTGACCGATTCCAAAGCCCTTTTCAGCCGGACTTCTCGGGAGATGGTCGGAACAAGTTCAATTTCCGCCCCCGCAAGCTGGATCGTTGCAGGAATGACATCCAAGTTTTCTACGGATGTTGTTTTGATGACATCTTTCACATCTGCATCATCTACTAATATATCGTACACACATTGATCAACATCAGCCTTTTCAACGCCGATACCGCTTGTTGCGTTTCCTTGCGGGTCTATGTCGACTAACAAAACCCTTTTCCCGATGTAAGCTAAGCAAGCTCCCAGGTTAACAGAGGTTGTCGTTTTACCAACGCCACCTTTTTGGTTTGTGATCGCAATAATTTTCCCCACAATGTCACCTACTTTCACATTGAACAAGTTTCTCTCATTTCTCTATTTTAACAAAAAAAGAATCGGCCGTTTGCTTTTTTTGAGTTTTTGTTTTTTGAAAGAGATCTGTTTTGTTTATTTTTCGACAAAAAGAAACAGTTTTTTTATCTTAGAAAAAAGAGAAGAAACGCTCAAATAAAGTGAAAGATAGTTTTAATTTTATATCAGTATAAAAAATCCCCCCTGTGTTGGGGGGATTTCAATCAATCTGCTGCGGGCATTTTCCGGGTGGCGATGGCAATCCTGTTCCAGGCATTTATTGTGACAGCTGCCATGATCAGTTCGGCTGTTTCAGCTTCTGTAAAATGGGTCCTGACTTCGTTGTATATTTCATCCGGCAACCCGTGCTCGCCGATTCGCGTAACGGCTTCAGTCAGCGCCAATACAGCCCGCTCTTTTTCCGTGAAAAAAGGCGCTTCCCGCCACGCATTGAGCGCATATATCCGCTGTTCCGTTTCCCCGTTCTGTCTTGCATCCTTCGTATGCATATTTAAGCAGAAAGCACATCCGTTCAGCTGTGAAGCCCGGATTTTGATCAGTTCCTTTAAAATGGGGTCAATGCCAGAAGAAGCCTGCGCTTTTTCAAGCTCCAGCATTCCTCTGTATCCCTCAGGATTTACTTTTTCCATTAGAAATCTCGTTTCCATGTCTATTCCTCCTTTAAGTGTTTCACTTATATAACAAGAGAGAAACGGAGTTTGTGACAAAAAACGTTATATTTTAATGTGCTTCAGTTTATCGGGATTTGACACGATAAACACATTTTTGACGGAATCGCCTTCCGGATTCCAAGCAAAGCAAACCGCGTAAGCCGGGCGGTTGTTTTTCATGATCAAAACGCCCTTTTGGTCGTTGATATCGACTGGCATAAAGCGGCCGGAAAAGCTTCCCTTTGAAACAACTCCCGTAAAAAACGCATAAATGCGGCTCTTTCCATAGATCGGTCTCAAAGCGCTGCGCACTTTTCCGCCGCCATCTGTATACAATACGGCATCTTCAATCAATTTCTTGGAAAACTCCTCAAAATTACCTGTTTTCGCTGATTCGATAAACAGCTGGGCCAATTGCTGTTCTTCAACCGGCTGTGAAAATACCGAAATATCCTCGTTTAATTTCTGTTTCAGCCGGCTGTGGATTTGACGACAGTTCGCTTCCGACTTCCCGATAATGGACGAAATTTCCTTGTAATGATATCCAAATACTTCTCTAAACATCAAAACGGCTCTTTCTACAGGATTTAATCGGCTCATAACTACCAGAAAAGCATAGGATACCTTTTCTTTCTCTTCAACGTACTCAGCCGGGATTTGAGCTGAAAGCGCCACCTGCGGTTCCGGAAGCCATTCCCCGATATATACCTCCCGCTTCTTGCGGGCAGACTGCAGTTCATTTATGCAGCGGTTTGTGATTGATTTCGTTAAATATGCTTGAATATGGTCAATTTGACCGATATCTTTTTCCTGAAGGTCTGCGAACAATTCTTGGATGATGTCCTCTGCATCTTGAAAAGACCCGAGCATACGGTAAGCAATCGAAAAAAGCAATGAATGATATTGTCGATAATATTCCATAGACGCTCCCCCATAGATATTTTGCCTAAAAAAATAAAAGCTCTATAGGGAGCTTTTATTTCGGTATTCGAATCGTAAACTGAATATATTCTTCAAATTCCTCTTCTTCCGTATTCAGTTTGACGCCGCTGTCTTCCACCATTGATAAGGACTGGCGAATCGTATTCATCGCGATTCTCGCGTCCCTGCTGTACGCTTTTCTCTTTGGTTTAGGCTTGCGTTTATCCTGCTCAAGCATTTTGACGACACGGTCTTCGGTTTGTTTTACATTTAAACTCTTTTCAATGACTTCATGCAGCAGCTTGACCTGAAGGTCGGGCTGTTTCAACGGTATGAGCGCTCTTGCGTGGCGCTCTGAAATTTCTTTTTTCAAGATCGCTTCCTGCACCTCTTCCGGAAGCTTTAACAGTCTGAGCTTATTGGCGATTGTTGACTGGCCCTTTCCAAGCCTTTGTGCAAGGGCTTCCTGCGTCAAATCGTGAAGCTCTAAAAGCCTTGCATAAGCATGCGCCTCTTCAATCGAAGATAATTCTTCCCTCTGAAGGTTTTCGATAAGAGCGACAGAAGCGGTCTCTGTATCTGAAAAATCCTTAATAATAGCGGGAACCTTCTCCCAATCGAGCGTTTGAACCGCCCGCCAGCGCCGCTCTCCGGCTATGAGTTCATATTGGCCTTCCCGCTCTGTTTTTCTGACGACAATCGGCTGGATAATGCCGTGTGTATGAATGGTTGCAGCTAATTCTTTAATTTTTTCTTCTGAGAAAATGGTGCGCGGCTGAAAACGGTTAGGAATTATATCGCCTACTGGAATCTCTTGAATTTCTTCTTTATTCGTATCATGTTCAGCAATCTCTGCTTCTTCTTCCTTGTCGCCAAGTCCGAAGAGACGAGAGAATGAATGCTTCATGTACCTACACCACCTTTAAACACTGCCATTTTTATAATTCTATTTTCTCATGAATTTTCCTTCTGTGACATCACGAAATTTGAAGAAAACGAATAATTTAACCTTCAATAGGAGATTTATTAGGTGTTCCAGGCTTTCTTGGAAATTTCTTCGGTGTCTGCGATTGTTTTTTGATGACAATGATGTTTCTTTCGCTTTCTTCTATTGGCAGCTGAAAAGAATGTACGGTTTCAATTTTGCCTCCAAGCGTTTTGATGGCTTTTTTGCCCGTTTCAATTTCTTCATCAGCCGAAGCGGCTTTTAATGCTACGAATAAACCGTCTTTTTTCACAAGCGGAAGGCAGAGCTCGCTGAGAACCGAAAGGCGGGCGACAGCGCGTGCCGTCACAACGTCATAGCTTTCTCTGTGGTCTTTCGATCTTCCGAATGTTTCCGCGCGGTCATGGTAAAAAGCTGTGTTTTCCAGCTTCAAAGCGTCTGACAGCTGATTCAAAAAGTGAATCCGTTTGTTCAGTGAGTCAACGATTGTGACGTGAAGGTGAGGAAAGCAGATTTTAATCGGAAGGCTTGGAAATCCGGCACCCGCTCCAACATCACAGAGAGTGTTCATCTTTTTGAAATCAACATAAAAAGAGGCGGCGATGGAATCGTAAAAATGCTTTAAGTACACTTCTTTTTTCTCGGTAATCGAGGTTAAATTCATTTTTTCGTTCCATTCAACAAGCCATTCGTAATAAGTCTCAAATTGCTCCAGCTGGAAGGAGGAAAGGGAAATGCCTTTCTTCTCCAAACCGGCTGTAAATTGCTCAATGTTCATGCCGTCACCCTTTCTATTCCGCAACCTTGGCAATCCGTCCCTGCTCTAAATAAACGAGCAGTATGGAAATATCAGCAGGATTGACGCCGGAAATCCGTGAGGCCTGTGCGACAGACAGCGGTCTGACCTCTTTCAATTTTTGGCGCGCTTCCGTTGCAATGCCTTTGATCGCGTCATAGTCGATTCTGTCAGGAATCTTTTTATTTTCCATTTTCTTTAGTTTTTCGACCTGCTGCAAGGACTTTTCAATATATCCTTCATACTTAATTTGAATTTCCACCTGTTCGGCAACGTCGCCGGCGACTTTTTGTTCAGGCGGCGCAAGAGCAGTGACGGTTTCATAATTCATTTCAGGCCGCTTCATCAGGTCGGTCGCGCGAATGCCGTCTTTGAGCTCGCTGCCGCCCAGTGAACGGATATATTCCTGATTTTCCTTTGTCGGTTTGATAATAACAGAATGAAGGCGTTTTTTCTCTGCTTCAATGGCCGCTTTTTTCTCTTGAAACTTTTGATATCTTTCTTCAGAAATCAAGCCGATCTGATAGCCGATCTCGGTCAGGCGCAAGTCTGCATTGTCGTGACGCAGGAGCAGCCTGTACTCTGCACGCGAAGTCAGCAGGCGGTATGGTTCGTTTGTTCCTTTTGTCACAAGGTCGTCGATCAATACGCCGATATAAGCGTCTGAGCGGCTGAGAATGACCTCTTCTTTGCCAAGCGCTTTCCGGCCCGCATTGATACCGGCCATAATTCCCTGTCCGGCCGCTTCTTCATAGCCTGATGTTCCGTTAATCTGTCCGGCTGTGAAGAGTCCCGGAATTTTTTTCGTTTCCAATGTCGGCCACAGCTGTGTCGGTACGATCGCATCATATTCAATCGCATACCCCGCCCGCATCATTTGCACATTCTCAAGGCCGGGAATAGTTGAAAGCATTTTTCGCTGCACATCTTCTGGAAGGCTTGTCGACAATCCCTGGACATAGACTTCCTGGGTGTTGCGCCCTTCAGGCTCAAGAAAGATTTGGTGTCTCGGCTTGTCGTTAAAGCGGACGACCTTGTCTTCAATAGACGGGCAATATCTCGGTCCCGTTCCTTTGATCATGCCGGAGTACATCGGTGAACGATGCAAATTGTTGTCAATGATTTCGTGCGTTTCCGGACTTGTATATGTGAGCCAGCATGGAAGCTGGTCTGTAATATATTCCACCGTCTCATACGAAAAGGCCCGCGGCACTTCATCACCGGGCTGGATTTCCGTTTTGCTGTAGTCAATTGAATGACTGTTGACCCGCGGCGGCGTCCCTGTTTTAAAACGGACGAGGTCAAAGCCGAGCTCTTCAAGATGTTCAGACAGCTTGATGGACGGCTGCTGGTTGTTCGGTCCGCTGGAGTATGACAGATCGCCAAGAATGATTTTCCCTCTCAAAAATGTCCCCGTCGTCAGAACAACGGTCTTAGAACGGTACTCCGCCCCTGTCTGGGTTATAACGCCCCGGCATTCCCCGTCTTCAATAAGAAGGCGTTCGACCATTCCTTGCAGCATGGTCAAATTCGGTTCATTCTCAAGTGTCTTTTTCATTTCATGCTGATATTGGAATTTATCAGCCTGAGCCCGAAGCGCCCGAACGGCAGGTCCTTTTCCTGTATTTAAAAGCCTCATTTGGATATGCGTTTTATCAATATTTTTAGCCATTTCCCCGCCGAGCGCGTCAATTTCGCGGACGACGATTCCTTTTGCAGGTCCGCCGACAGACGGGTTACATGGCATGAAAGCAACCATATCAAGGTTAATCGTTAAGACAAGCGTTTTTGCGCCTTGTCTGGCTGACGCCAGCGCCGCTTCAACACCGGCGTGTCCGGCGCCGACGACAACGACGTCATATTGGCCTGCTTCATAGCCCATATGCTTTGTTCCTCCTTTATTTTCCTAAGCAAAATTGAGAGAAGAGCTGGTCGATCAGACTTTCGTGTACAGCATCGCCAATGATCTCCCCAAGAACTTCCCAGCATCTTGTTAAATCAATTTGAACCATATCGATCGGCACATCGTTTTCGATGCCCTCCAATGCGTCAGTGATGGCGCGCTTCGCCTCATGCAGCAGTGAAATATGCCTTGTATTGCTGACATATGTCAAGTCGCCGCTCTCGATCGCGCCTGTGAAAAACAGCGATTGAATGGCTTCCTCCAGCTCATCAATCCCTTCCTCTTTTAATAAGGAAGTCGTCACGACAGGCTGATTCCCAGCCAATTCCCGAACCCGATCAAGATCAAGCTTTTGCTCAAGATCGGTCTTATTGACAATGACGATGATGTCCATTCCCTTCGTTGCTTCAAAGAGCTTGATGTCTTCATCTGAAAGGGACTCGCTGTAATTGAGGACAAGCAAAATCAAATCTGCTTCTTTTAATACCTGTCTTGAACGTTCAACGCCGATTCGCTCGACGATGTCTTCGGTCTCGCGGATCCCGGCTGTATCGACGAGACGCAGCGGCACGCCTCTGACATTCACATATTCTTCAATGACATCCCGCGTCGTGCCCGGAATATCCGTTACGATCGCTTTTGTCTCGTGGACGAGACTGTTTAAAAGCGAGGACTTGCCGACATTGGGCCGCCCGATGATAACTGTCGAGATGCCTTCTCTTAATATTTTACCCTGCTCTGAAGTCGTCAGCAGCGCCTCGATTTCCTTTTTGACCTTTGTCGCTTTTTCAATCAGCATCTTGTGCGTCATTTCTTCAACGTCATCGTATTCCGGATAGTCAATATTCACTTCAACGTGGGCCAATGTTTCAAGAATCTCGGCCCTCAACCGTTTGATCAGTGAAGACAGCCTTCCTTCCATCTGATTCATGGCCACATTCATTGCCCGGTCTGTTTTGGCCCTGATGAGATCCATGACAGCTTCAGCCTGGGAAAGATCGATTCTTCCGTTCAAAAAGGCTCTTTTCGTAAATTCTCCCGGTTCCGCCAGACGCGCTCCCTCTCTCAAAACGAGCTGAAGCACCTGGTTGACAGTCACAAGTCCGCCGTGGCAGTTGATTTCTACAATATCTTCCCGCGTAAAAGTTTTCGGCGCTTTCAGTACCGAAACCATGACTTCTTCCACGACTTTTTCCGTTTCCGGATCAACGATATGACCGTAGTTAATCGTATGTGAATCGACGGAACTCAGCCTTTTTCCGCGAGGTCCTTTATACACTTTATCGGCGATCGCAAGAGCCTCAGGGCCGCTCATCCGGACGATCGCAATCGCCCCTTCTCCCATCGGCGTTGAAATCGCAGCGATGGTATCCATGGCTTTCACCTCTCTTTTTCATTCCTATATCTATTATCCCCATTTGCCGGGTCATCTTCCAAACATCGTATACGGATGAAAAACTTTTATTGTAATCAAAATTTAAAGATAACATAGTTTCAATTGAAGTGGAAGTGACTTGAACCGTTATCCACAACCGTTCTAAGCCATCATTACTTACTTTAACTTATCCACATGTGAATAACAATTAAATTTCATTTTCATCAACAGCTTACGCCTGAAAAAATAGAACTTAAACTGATTTTGCTGCATTTCATCGATTTTCAACGGCAAAAAAACCGAAGCCCCAATTTTGGGAACTTCGGTTTTCATGTTATTTTTTATATGAGATGACAAGGTGCCGGTTATGGTCTTCACCGGTAGAGTAAGTTTCGATATGCTGCGAGTAGCCCGCAAGCGTATCATGGATGACCTTGCGCTCACTGGAAGGCATCGGCTCCAGGTGAATGTCTTTTTTCTGCCTGGCCGCCTGGTCAGCAAGCTTCAATGCCAGCTGAGCAAGTGTTTCCTTCCGCTTTGCGCGGTATCCTTCGGCGTCAACCACCGCTTGGATATATCTGTCGGAATGACGATTGAGCACGAGCTGCGTCAGCGTTTCAAGGGCATTTAAAGTTTGTCCCCTTTTTCCAATTAAAAGAGCTGTTTTGTCTCCTTTCAACTGAAAAACCACTCGTTTAGACTCCTCTTCTGCCGTCACCTGGGCTTGTATTCCCATATTCGAAATTACATTTTCCAAATATTGTTTTGCTTCTTTAACCGGGTCTATTTTTTCCCGAATGTTCACGACTGCAGACCGATGACCGAAAATGCCGAATAATCCCTTTTTTCCTTCATCAACTACGTCGACTTCGACATCATCTGCATGAAGGCCCAGCTGTTCAAGCCCGGATTGCACTGCTTCATCGACGGTACGTCCAGTAGCAGTCAGTTCCTTCACTTTTTCTTACCTCCGGATTTTTTTCCTCCGGCTGCCGCTTCCTGTCTCTCAGCCTTTAGATCAGGCCCTTTGATAAAGAAGGTTTGAGCAATCATGAATAAGTTACCGACTACCCAGTACAGGGAAAGAGCCGCCGGGAAACTGATCGCAAATACAACGATCATGATCGGCATCAGCCAAAGCATCATCGCCATCTGCGGATTTTGCTGCGCTGTTCCCGCCATCATCAGCTTTTGCTGAATGAATGTGAACACACCGGCGAGAATCGGCAAAATGAAATACGGATCACGCTCCCCAAGGTCAAACCATAAAAAGCTGTGTTCTGCGATTTCCCGCGTTCTCATAATGGCATGATAGAATCCGATTAAAATCGGCATTTGAATTAAGATCGGGAAACATCCGGCAAGCGGGTTAACCCCGTGCTTCTGCATGAGAGCCATCGTTTCCTGTTGAAGCTTCTGCTGCGTTTTTTGATCTTTAGAACTGTATTTTTCACGAAGTTTTTGCATTTCAGGCTGGAGAGCCTGCATCGCTTTCGAACTCTTCGTCTGCTTGATCATCAGCGGCAAAATTAAAAGTCTGATTAAGATCGTGACGATGATAATCGCTAGTCCGAAGTTTTCATTCGTTAAATTTGCTACATACGTGATCAGCTGTGACAACGGGTATACGATATACGTGTTCCAAAACCCTTCGCTTTCTGCAGTGATCGGCTGGTTGATTTCCGTACATCCAGCTAAAAGCACGATAACGCCGATCATACTGAACAATAATAAAATTCGCCTCTTCAACAACATTTCCTCCTAAATCTTCATTCTTCAACCGGTATTATTCGGTTATGACCATTAAAAAGACATACTTTCTCGTATTTTATCATCTTTCTCCCCCGAATGGGCGACGACATTTTTCTGGAGCTAAAGGAAGCGCTTAAAAATGAGGGGCCATAACTTCTTTTAACCCGGACTATGATGGCTGATTCGGTTTTTTCCGGTAGACAAACGACTTTCTGAAAAGATGCTGCAAACTTTTTTTCGTCTCTTCATATGATAATTCAGCTGCAGGCTTTCTTGCGATGATAATGTAGTCATTTTCTTGTTTTAATAGATTCCGCTCTTCCTGGATGACCTGGCGAATCAGCCGCTTTACCCGGTTGCGCACGACTGCGTTTCCGATTTTCTTGCTGACCGACAGTCCCACCCGAAACTCTTTCGCTTCAGGCTGGTGAAGCACATATAAAACATATTGCCGGTTTGCCATCGATTTTCCCTTTTTAAATACTTTTTGAAAATCTTCATTTTTCTTTAATCGATTTCGCTTTTTCATATCTTCTTTCACTCCGATAACAAGCTGGCAAATGGGCCTGGTCATTCCTCTATGTAAAAAAGACCACTGACATTATTCAGTGGCCTAAGCTGATAATACTTTTCTTCCTTTGCGGCGACGACGTGCTAATACAAGACGTCCATTTTTAGAACTCATACGGCTGCGAAAGCCATGAACTTTGCTGCGCTTACGGTTATTTGGTTGAAATGTTCTTTTCATGTATGACACCTCCCTCGAGGAATAGCTGTTAAAGACAGTCTAATTTATTATATTGGGATGAGCAGTTCATTGTCAACTTCGCTCACACATTTCTTTTTTGCACCATAATAGGATAACACATATCAATTTTCTTCGAAAGCCTAATTTCATTTTTCCTCAATTTTAGCTTAAAAGATTTTTTTGGAAGCGGGAAAACGGGATGGACGAAGCGAAAAAAAGCCAATGTGGATATCTTTCTCCTCGTTTTTTCTATCCACAATCATTATCGACAACATTTTCACAAAACTAACCGTTGTGGACAATATTTCTTCAACAGTTTGTATAGTATGTGGATAAGTTCCTCGCAACCATTGCAACCACTCGCTTATTCTGATATTATATTTGTGTTTTAACTCTTGATAACAAATTGGCTGCCAATCCATTATCCACAAACTGTGGATAAGTTGTGGAAAGTTTTTTCACAGGGTGTGCAGTATTTTGTCCACATCTTGTGAAAAATGTCGAAAAGACGTTTTTCTACTATATTATATGTTTTCAACATTTCATTAACGAATGGACTCATCCATTTGCTCTTTTTTTGTGTTCTATAACAGGTTGGACAAGCAAATATTGCTGGTAAAGGAGGGACGAACCGCCATTATGAAAAACATATCGGATCTTTGGAATCAAGCTTTGGGGCAGATCGAAAAAAAATTGAGCAAGCCCAGCTTTGAAACATGGATGAAATCGACAAAGGCCCATTCATTGCAGGGCGATACGCTGATCATCACCGCACCGAACGAGTTCGCCAGAGACTGGCTTGAATCAAGATACCTGCACCTGATCGCCGATACGATCTATGATCTGACAGGAGAAGAATTGAGCATTAAATTTGTCATTCCTCAGAATCAAAATGAAGAAGATTTTATGCCAAAGTCTCCAATCAAAAAAATGTCGAAAGAAGAACCGGCTGATTTTCCGCAAAACATGCTGAATCCCAAATATACATTTGATACGTTCGTTATCGGTTCAGGAAACCGATTCGCCCACGCAGCGTCTTTGGCAGTGGCTGAAGCCCCGGCGAAAGCTTACAATCCGCTGTTTATTTACGGGGGAGTCGGACTTGGAAAGACTCACTTAATGCATGCGATCGGGCACTATGTCATCGATCACAATCCATCTGCAAAAGTGGTTTATTTGTCATCTGAGAAATTTACAAATGAGTTCATTAACTCGATCCGTGACAATAAAGCTGTCGATTTTCGCAATCGCTATCGAAATGTTGACGTTCTTTTAATAGACGATATTCAATTTTTAGCCGGAAAAGAACAGACGCAAGAGGAATTTTTCCATACGTTTAATACGCTGCATGAAGAAACAAAGCAGATTGTCATTTCCAGCGACCGGCCTCCAAAAGAGATCCCAACGCTTGAAGACCGTTTGCGCTCCCGTTTTGAATGGGGATTGATCACTGACATCACGCCTCCTGATCTGGAAACAAGAATTGCGATTTTAAGAAAGAAAGCAAAAGCAGAAGGACTTGATATCCCGAATGAAGTCATGCTTTATATTGCCAATCAGATCGACAGCAATATCAGGGAGCTGGAAGGGGCATTAATCAGGGTTGTCGCATATTCTTCCTTGATCAATAAAGACATTAACGCCGATCTGGCTGCTGAAGCTTTGAAAGATATCATTCCTTCTTCAAAGCCGAAAGTCATTACGATCAAAGACATCCAAAGAATCGTCGGCCAGCAGTTCAATATCAAGCTGGAGGATTTCAAGGCGAAGAAACGGACAAAATCGGTGGCTTTTCCGCGGCAGATCGCTATGTATCTATCAAGAGAAATGACAGATTCTTCTCTTCCGAAGATCGGCGAAGAATTTGGCGGACGCGACCACACGACGGTCATCCATGCCCATGAGAAAATATCAAAACTGCTGAACGATGATGAACAGCTTCAGCAGCAGATTAAAGAAATTAAAGAGCAGCTGAGATAAGTGATGAGCGGGAAAGTGTGAATAACTTGAACATGGCCTTACACAGTCTGTCCACATGTGGATAGGCTGTGTTTCCGTTCTTTTTTTCACTTATCCACAAATCCACAGCCCCTACTAGTACTTCTGCTATTTTTTTAAAACATAATAATTAATAGATTCCCGCAAGGAGGATGATTATGAAGTTTACAATTCAAAAAGACCGCCTGGTCGAAAGTGTCCAAGATGTGTTAAAAGCCGTTTCTTCAAGAACGACGATTCCGATCTTAACCGGTATTAAAATCGTGGCCTCTGATGAAGGGGTCTCTCTGACAGGCAGCGATTCCGATATTTCGATTGAATCGTTTATCCCGAAAGAAGACGGCGATTTAGAGATCGTGACAATTGAACAGCCCGGCAGCATTGTGCTTCAAGCCCGTTTTTTCAGTGAAATTGTCAAAAAGCTGCCGATGTCAACAGTGGAAATCGAGGTTCAAAATCAATACTTAACGATCATCCGCTCCGGCAAAGCAGAGTTTAACTTAAACGGTTTGGATGCAAGCGAATATCCGCTTTTGCCGCAAATTGAAGAGCATCACGCTTTTCAAATTCCGACCGATCTGCTGAAAAACCTGATCCGCCAAACCGTTTTTGCAGTGTCCACCTCAGAAACACGCCCAATCTTGACAGGTGTAAACTGGAATGTCACTGGCGGTGAATTAATATGCACTGCAACGGATAGTCATCGTCTTGCGCTAAGGAAAGCTAAGCTCGACATTAACGAAGACAGTTCATACAATGTCGTCATCCCAGGAAAAAGCTTAACCGAGCTCAGCAAAATCCTTGATGACCATCAGGAGCTTGTCGATATTGTGATTACCGAAACACAAGTGCTGTTTAAAACAAAAAACGTTCTGTTTTTCTCCAGGCTTCTTGACGGAAACTATCCGGATACGAACCGCCTGATTCCTCAGGAAAGCAAAACGAACTTGATTGTCAATACTAAGGAATTTCTCCAGGCGATCGACAGGGCTTCGCTTTTGGCGAGAGAAGGACGAAACAACGTGGTGAAACTTTCCGCAGCCGCCAATGAGTCGATCGAAATTTCTTCAAACTCTCCGGAAATCGGAAAGGTTGTTGAAACGGTGAATGCCGAGCAGATCGAAGGGGAAGACTTAAAGATATCCTTTAGTCCGAAATATATGCTGGATGCCCTTAAAGTTCTTGAAGGAGAGGACATTCATGTAAGCTTCACAGGCGCTATGAGGCCTTTTCTGATCCGTACGCCGAATGACGATTCGATCGTCCAATTAATTCTTCCTGTCCGGACGTATTAATTTGTTGGAATAGAAAGTTGCCGGCTGGTCCGGCAGCTTCTCTTATTTTTTCTGGAGAAAAGCGCTCTCGCCCTGCCTTGATTGCTCATACCGCAAGTTTCCCCTTTCCTTCTTTCCCTGTTTTTTAGTACAATTAGATATTAGTGATATTGAAAGAGGTCGATATAATGACAAAGACGGTGGCTATTGATACAGAGATGATTACCCTCGGCCAGTTTTTGAAATTGGCGGATGTCATTCAGTCCGGAGGAATGGCAAAATGGTTTTTATCGGAATATGAAGTACTCGTCAATGACGAGCCGGATAACCGCCGCGGACGAAAACTGTATGTCGGAGATGTGGTGACGATTGAAGGATTCGGTTCATTTCAAGTCGTCGGCTAAAAGCAGGTGGTATTGATTGTATATCCAAAATCTTACATTATCGTCTTACCGTAATTATGAGCGCCTTGACCTTCAATTTGAGAACAAAGTGAACGTGATTATCGGAGAGAACGCTCAAGGAAAAACAAATTTGATGGAAGCGATCTATGTGCTTGCGATGGCGAAATCCCATCGGACGTCAAATGATAAAGAACTCATACGATGGGATGAAGACTATGCTAAAATAGAAGGCAGGGTCATTAAAAAAAACGGTTCTGTTCCCATTCAGCTTGTGATTTCCAAAAAAGGAAAAAAAGGTAAAGTGAATCATATTGAACAGCAGAAGCTGAGCCAGTATGTCGGGGCTGTCAACACGATTATGTTCGCGCCGGAGGATTTAAATCTCGTAAAAGGAAGTCCTCAGGTCAGAAGAAGGTTTCTCGACATGGAAATCGGCCAAGTATCACCTGTCTATCTTCATGACCTTTCTCTTTACCAAAAAATCCTTTCACAACGGAATCATTTCTTGAAGCAGCTTCAAACGAGAAAGCAAACCGATCAAACGATGCTTGACGTGCTGACGGAACAGCTTACGGAATTCGCGGCAAAGGTTGTGATGAAACGGCTTCAGTTTGTCGATCAGCTTGAAAAATGGGCTCAGCCCATTCATTCCGGAATTTCAAGAGGTCTGGAAGAGCTGACGTTAAAGTATCATACGTCTCTTCACGTATCAGATTCGCCCGATTTGTCGAAAATGATCAATAGTTATCAAGAAACGTTTTCTAAATTAAGAGATAAAGAAATAGAACGGGGGGTATCTCTTTCAGGTCCCCACAGGGATGATGTTCTTTTCTATGTCAATGGCCGTGATGTGCAGACTTACGGATCGCAGGGCCAGCAGCGCACGACTGCATTGTCGCTTAAATTGGCTGAAATCGACTTGATTCAGGAAGAGATAGGAGAATACCCGATTCTGCTTTTGGATGATGTTTTATCAGAGCTGGACGACTATCGGCAGTCTCACTTGCTCCACACCATTCAAGGCCGCGTTCAAACATTCGTAACAACGACAAGCGTTGATGGAATTGATCATAAAACCTTAAACGAAGCGGAAATCTTTCGTGTTGAAAATGGCACGCTATCGGACTGAAAAAATGGGGTGAGGGATTGTATATCCACTTAGGTGACGATTTTGTCGTCTCAACGCGTGAAATTGTGGCTATTTTTGATTACAAGGCAAAGACATCGCCGATTGTTGAGGAGTTTTTAAGCAAGCAAAAACAGCGGATTGTCTCTTCTAACAGCACGCCGAAGTCAATTGTTGTCACATTACAATCGATTTATTTTTCTCCTTTAGCCTCAGGCACGTTGAAAAAACGGGCGCAATCCAAGCCGGAAATCGATTCATAAAGAATCTTAACTATAAATTTATTATGTTTGAAGAAAAGTGTAGGTGAATGTGCGTGGCAATGGAACAGCAAAATAATTACGATGAAAATCAGATACAGGTTCTAGAGGGATTGGAAGCCGTTCGGAAAAGACCCGGAATGTACATCGGGTCGACAAGCGGCAAAGGTCTGCACCATTTAGTATGGGAAATTGTCGATAACAGCATCGATGAAGCATTGGCCGGTTACTGCACTGAAATCAATGTCGCAATTGAAAAAGACAACAGCATCACAGTAAAAGACAACGGACGGGGTATCCCGGTCGGTATTCATGAGAAGATGGGTCGTCCCGCTGTGGAAGTCATCATGACTGTCCTGCACGCCGGAGGAAAGTTTGACGGAAGCGGATATAAAGTTTCGGGCGGTTTGCACGGCGTCGGTGCTTCTGTTGTTAACGCCCTTTCAACCGAGCTGGATGTAACGGTTTACAGAGATGGAAAAATCCATTATCAGGAATTTGAACGTGGCGTTCCGAAAGCTGATTTGAAAGTCATTGGAGATACGGAAGTGACGGGAACGACCACACACTTCAAGCCTGATCCGGAAATATTCACGGAAACGACTGAATACGACTATGATACGCTCGCCACTCGTGTCCGCGAACTCGCTTTCTTGACAAAAGGCGTCAAAATCACGATCGAAGACAAGCGAGAAGGAAAAGAACGCAAGAATGAATACTGCTATGAAGGCGGTATTAAAAGCTATGTTGAACACTTGAACCGTTCGCGGGAAGTTATTCATGAAGAGCCGGTCTATATTGAAGGATCCAAAGACGGCATTACAGTCGAGGTGGCTCTTCAATACAATGACAGCTATACAAGCAACATTTATTCATTTGCTAACAACATTCATACGTATGAAGGCGGAACCCATGAAGCCGGCTTTAAGACCGGTTTGACGAGGGTCATCAATGATTACGCGAGAAGAAACGGCGTATTCAAAGAAAGCGATCCGAACTTAAGCGGAGAAGACGTCCGGGAAGGTTTGACAGCGATTATTTCAATCAAGCACCCGGATCCTCAATTTGAAGGGCAGACGAAAACAAAGCTCGGCAACTCAGAAGCGCGTACGATAACAGATGCGCTATTTTCAGAAGCGCTTGAAAAGTTTCTGCTAGAAAACCCGGATTCAGCGAAAAAAATCGTTGAAAAAGGGGTTATGGCCGCCAGAGCACGGATGGCTGCAAAGAAAGCACGCGAATTGACGCGCAGAAAAAGCGCCCTTGAAGTGTCCAATCTGCCGGGGAAACTTGCTGACTGTTCTTCTAAAGACCCGACGATTTCCGAACTTTACATCGTTGAGGGTGACTCTGCGGGCGGATCGGCAAAACAGGGCCGCGACCGTCATTTCCAAGCAATTTTGCCTTTGAGAGGGAAAATTTTGAACGTCGAAAAAGCCCGCCTGGACAAAATATTGTCCAACAATGAGGTTCGTTCTATGATCACCGCCCTTGGCACCGGAATCGGGGAAGATTTCAACCTTGAAAAAGCCCGCTACCACAAAGTCGTGATTATGACGGATGCCGACGTCGATGGTGCACACATCAGAACATTGCTGCTGACCTTTTTCTACCGCTACATGAGACAGATTATCGAACAAGGATATGTCTACATCGCTCAGCCGCCTCTTTACAAAGTACAGCAGGGGAAACGCGTTGAGTATGCGTACAATGACCAGCAGCTCGAAGAAATTTTAAAAGAGCTTCCGCAAAATCCTAAGCCAGGCCTGCAGCGCTACAAAGGTTTGGGCGAGATGAATGCGACACAGCTTTGGGAAACGACGATGGATCCAGAAACGCGGACATTGCTTCAAGTAACGCTCAAAGATGCGATTGATGCGGATGAAACCTTTGAAATGCTGATGGGCGACAAGGTTGAACCGCGCCGCAACTTCATCGAAGAGAATGCCCGATATGTAAAGAATTTGGATATTTAATGATTGTAAGACCTTATTTTCGCTTAATTGAAATAAGGTCTTTTCTAGAATGAGCCTTTGGCGCTCTAGTCATTTGATGTGTATAAAATCAAGATTATTGATATAATGGAGAATAGCCTAATTCGTTGAAGAGTATAAATACAAATCTACTCCCACACAACTCATGTAGATTCTCCAGGGAGGTTTTTTAATGAGTGAACAACATAAGCCCCAAGTTCAGGAAGTCAATATCAGTCAGGAAATGCGCACATCTTTTTTAGATTACGCAATGAGTGTTATTGTTTCCCGCGCTCTTCCGGACGTAAGAGACGGTCTGAAGCCGGTGCACAGAAGAATATTGTATGCGATGAACGACCTTGGGATGACAAGTGATAAGCCGTATAAAAAATCCGCGCGTATTGTCGGCGAAGTTATCGGTAAGTACCACCCTCACGGTGATTCTGCTGTTTACGAAGCCATGGTCAGAATGGCGCAGGATTTTAACTATCGGTACATGCTCGTTCAAGGCCATGGAAACTTCGGTTCTGTTGACGGCGACTCGGCTGCGGCCATGCGTTACACAGAAGCGAGAATGTCTAAAATATCAATGGAAATTCTGCGCGACATCAATAAAGACACAATCGATTACCAGGACAACTATGACGGTTCGGAAAAAGAGCCGGTTGTTATGCCTGCGAGATTTCCGAACTTGCTTGTCAACGGAGCGGCCGGTATTGCTGTAGGTATGGCCACAAACATCCCGCCGCATCAGCTCGGTGAAGTCATTGACGGTGTTTTGGCGGTCAGCAAAAACCCTGATATCACGCTTCCGGAATTGATGGAGATCATTCCTGGACCCGACTTCCCTACAGCAGGGCTGATCTTGGGAAGAAGCGGTATCCGAAAGGCCTATGAAACAGGCCGGGGATCAATTACGCTTCGAGCCAAAGCTCAAATCGAAGAAACATCTTCCGGCAAACCGGTAATCATTATTACGGAAATACCGTACCAAGTGAATAAAGCAAGGCTGATCGAAAAAATCGCCGATCTAGTGCGCGATAAGAAAATCGACGGCATTACGGATCTCCGCGATGAATCAGACCGAAACGGAATGCGCATCGTCATTGAACTGAGAAGGGATGCAAATGCCAATGTACTGTTAAATAACTTGTACAAGCAGACCGCTCTTCAAACATCATTCGGCATTAATCTTTTGGCGCTTGTTGACGGCCAGCCGAAAGTATTGAGCTTGAAGCAGTGTCTGGAGCATTATCTCGACCATCAAAAAGTCGTGATCAGAAGGCGTACTGCATTCGAGCTTCGCAAAGCGGAAGCGCGGGCCCATATTCTTGAGGGCTTGAGAGTGGCGCTTGATCACCTTGATGAAGTTATTTCCCTAATTAGAAATTCGCAAACGGCTGAAATCGCAAAAAACGGATTGATTGAGAAGTTTTCTTTGACTGAAAAACAGGCCCAGGCGATTTTGGACATGCGTCTCCAGCGTTTAACAGGGCTGGAACGCGAAAAAATCGAAGAGGAATATCAAAGCCTTGTTGAGCTGATTGCAGAGCTAAAAGCAATCTTAGCAGACGAAGAGAAAGTTCTTGAAATCATTCGGGAAGAGCTCACAGAAGTTAAAGAGCGCTTTAATGATGAGCGCCGTACTGAAATCGTGACATCGGGCCTTGAGACGATTGAGGATGAAGATCTCATCACGCGCGAGAATATCGTTGTGACTTTAACTCATAACGGATATATCAAACGTCTGCCTTCTTCTACTTACCGCAGCCAAAAACGGGGCGGGAAAGGCATTCAGGGCATGGGTACAAATGAAGACGACTTCGTTGAACACCTGATTTCAACATCCACCCATGACACCATTCTCTTCTTCTCGAATAAAGGGAAGGTGTACCGTGCGAAAGGATATGAGATCCCTGAATTCGGACGGACAGCGAAGGGAATTCCGATTATTAACCTGCTTGAAGTGGAAAAAGGAGAATGGATCAACGCGATTATTCCGGTAGGCGAATTTGATGACGAGTCTTATTTGTTCTTCACGACAAAACACGGAATATCAAAACGCACACCGCTTTCTCAATTCGCGAATATCCGCAATAATGGATTGATCGCCTTAAGCCTCCGCGATGAGGATGAATTGATCGCTGTCCGCCTGACGGATGGAAATAAACAAATTATTATCGGCACGAAGAACGGTCTGCTCATCCGTTTCCCTGAAACAGATGTAAGGCAAATGGGAAGAACAGCAGCCGGCGTTAAGGGCATCAATCTGACAGATGACGATGTTGTTGTCGGCATGGAGATTTTGGAAGAGGATTCACACGTGCTAATCGTAACTGAAAAGGGCTACGGAAAACTGACGCCCGCTTCAGAATACAGGGTGCAAAGCCGCGGAGGAAAAGGGCTGAAAACCTGCAAAATCACAGAAAATAACGGATCTCTTGTGACAGTGAAAGCAACGACAGGAGAAGAAGATTTAATGATCATCACAGCAAGCGGCGTGATCATTCGGATGGATATTAAAGATATCTCCACGACCGGACGCGTCACTCAAGGTGTGCGACTTATCCGCTTAGGTGAACAAGAGCATGTCGCGACTGTCGCTTTAGTTGAAAAAGATGAAGAGAACGATTCAGAAGAACAGGAAGCGGATGAATCATAAAAACATGCAGCCAAATGGCTGCATGTTTTTCTATTCAATCTTTCAAATATAATCTTTTCATCAGGAACATAATGTGCTATAATTTCTCTTGGTCGCTTATAAAAACAACAACAAAAACTTTTTCAAAAAAGTATTGACCGCTTTTCTCATAAATGTTATATTTAAGTGGTCGCTTTGAGAGCGGCAGCGAAGTTCTTTGAAAACTAAACAAGACAAAACGTACCTGTTAATTCATTATAAATCGCACATGTAAGTGTGCGTAGTCAGGGGCCTGCACGATGCAGGTCATGCAGATGTTGTCACAGGATGTGACGAACTTAATCTGCGCTCCATTATTTCATGGAGAGTTTGATCCTGGCTCAGGACGAACGCTGGCGGCGTGCCTAATACATGCAAGTCGAGCGGACCGACGGGAGCTTGCTCCCTTAGGTCAGCGGCGGACGGGTGAGTAACACGTGGGTAACCTGCCTGTAAGACTGGGATAACTCCGGGAAACCGGGGCTAATACCGGATGCTTGATTGAACCGCATGGTTCAATCATAAAAGGTGGCTTTTAGCTACCACTTACAGATGGACCCGCGGCGCATTAGCTAGTTGGTGAGGTAACGGCTCACCAAGGCGACGATGCGTAGCCGACCTGAGAGGGTGATCGGCCACACTGGGACTGAGACACGGCCCAGACTCCTACGGGAGGCAGCAGTAGGGAATCTTCCGCAATGGACGAAAGTCTGACGGAGCAACGCCGCGTGAGTGATGAAGGTTTTCGGATCGTAAAACTCTGTTGTTAGGGAAGAACAAGTACCGTTCGAATAGGGCGGCACCTTGACGGTACCTAACCAGAAAGCCACGGCTAACTACGTGCCAGCAGCCGCGGTAATACGTAGGTGGCAAGCGTTGTCCG
>NZ_CP060192.1:1235000-1257500 GCF_014250415.1 Bacillus sp. PAMC28748
ACCGGGGCTAAACGTATCACCGAAGCTGCGGACTGTTCTTGCGAACAGTGGTAGGAGAGCGTTCTAAGGGCTGTGAAGCGAGACCGGAAGGACTCGTGGAGCGCTTAGAAGTGAGAATGCCGGTATGAGTAGCGAAAGAGGGGTGAGAATCCCCTCCACCGAATGCCTAAGGTTTCCTGAGGAAGGCTCGTCCGCTCAGGGTTAGTCGGGACCTAAGCCGAGGCCGAAAGGCGTAGGCGATGGACAACAGGTTGATATTCCTGTACCACCTCCTCACCATTTGAGCAATGGGGGGACGCAGGAGGATAGGGCAAGCGCGGTATTGGATATCCGCGTCCAAGCAGTTAGGCTGGGAAATAGGCAAATCCGTTTCCCGTAAGGCTGAGCTGTGATGGCGAGCGAAATATAGTAGCGAAGTTCCTGATTCCACACTGCCAAGAAAAGCCTCTAGCGAGGTGAGAGGTGCCCGTACCGCAAACCGACACAGGTAGGCGAGGAGAGAATCCTAAGGTGATCGAGAGAACTCTCGTTAAGGAACTCGGCAAAATGACCCCGTAACTTCGGGAGAAGGGGTGCTCTGTTAGGGTGCAAGCCCGAGAGAGCCGCAGTGAATAGGCCCAGGCGACTGTTTAGCAAAAACACAGGTCTCTGCGAAGCCGTAAGGCGAAGTATAGGGGCTGACGCCTGCCCGGTGCTGGAAGGTTAAGAGGAGCGCTTAGCGTAAGCGAAGGTGCGAATTGAAGCCCCAGTAAACGGCGGCCGTAACTATAACGGTCCTAAGGTAGCGAAATTCCTTGTCGGGTAAGTTCCGACCCGCACGAAAGGCGCAACGATCTGGGCACTGTCTCAACGAGAGACTCGGTGAAATTATAGTACCTGTGAAGATGCAGGTTACCCGCGACAGGACGGAAAGACCCCGTGGAGCTTTACTGCAGCCTGATATTGAATGTTGGTACAGCTTGTACAGGATAGGTAGGAGCCTTGGAAACCGGAGCGCCAGCTTCGGTGGAGGCATCGGTGGGATACTACCCTGGCTGTATTGACCTTCTAACCCGCTGCCCTTATCGGGCAGGGAGACAGTGTCAGGTGGGCAGTTTGACTGGGGCGGTCGCCTCCTAAAAGGTAACGGAGGCGCCCAAAGGTTCCCTCAGAATGGTTGGAAATCATTCGCAGAGTGTAAAGGCACAAGGGAGCTTGACTGCGAGACCTACAAGTCGAGCAGGGACGAAAGTCGGGCTTAGTGATCCGGTGGTTCCGCATGGAAGGGCCATCGCTCAACGGATAAAAGCTACCCCGGGGATAACAGGCTTATCTCCCCCAAGAGTCCACATCGACGGGGAGGTTTGGCACCTCGATGTCGGCTCATCGCATCCTGGGGCTGTAGTCGGTCCCAAGGGTTGGGCTGTTCGCCCATTAAAGCGGTACGCGAGCTGGGTTCAGAACGTCGTGAGACAGTTCGGTCCCTATCCGTCGCGGGCGCAGGAAATTTGAGAGGAGCTGTCCTTAGTACGAGAGGACCGGGATGGACGCACCGCTGGTGTACCAGTTGTTCTGCCAAGGGCATCGCTGGGTAGCTATGTGCGGACGGGATAAGTGCTGAAAGCATCTAAGCATGAAGCCCCCCTCAAGATGAGATTTCCCATTCCTATAAGGAAGTAAGATCCCTGAAAGATGATCAGGTTGATAGGTCTGAGGTGGAAGTGTGGCGACACATGGAGCTGACAGATACTAATCGATCGAGGACTTAACCTAAATATTTGTGAATCGTCTGTCCGTTATCTAGTTTTGAGAGAATGCTCTCAGAAAGCCAAAGGCAAGGAAACTCGGCTAAAGGCCCTCACATCCTGTGAGGAACGCCCAGTACCTTCGTCCTGAAGGCATAGTTTGGTGGCGATAGCGAAGAGGTCACACCCGTTCCCATGCCGAACACGGAAGTTAAGCTCTTCAGCGCCGATGGTAGTTGGGGGCTTCCCCCTGTGAGAGTAGGACGCCGCCAAGCGCTAAGAGGACCAGCTTATATAAGCTGGTCTTTTTTGTTGTTTTCTTTTTTTCGAATAAGCAATTCAGCGATATAATAAGGGAACTTTGACTCGACTATATGTAAAAACTGTTGGATGATGACATAATCATCGCTGGCACTTTGAAGAAGAAGGTCATACCACCATTCTGTTTCATACCTGGCAATCATGCTTAAATTGTAAGCAACCAAGTAATGCACCAATATTTCCGGGAGCTTTAAAAAGCGATCCCGTTCAGCCGGAAAATAATATGCGCCATGTTCCAAATCATAAAGCAAGGTAGTCGAAGTGCTGGGACGGCATTCTTTTTGAGCGGCGGAAAAAATGATCCCCTCTTTTTCTTCACGGCAGAAAGACCAGTTTAAATGGTATTCGACATGTTCGATGAAACGCTTTGACGACATATTGTAAGCATCGGGCGTCTCGCTTGGCAGCCAAATGAGCCGGTCTTCGACGGCTGCTTTTACTATTGGATTCGGTTTTCTTTGAAATGCCAGTACTTTATTGATCTCCGGAATTCTCGCCAAAAGCTGCTTCATATTGAATCGTTCATCTTCCAATCCGGATAATTGGAAAAGGGACCTGATGACGTGCATACATAGGCCGTTCCTTTGGATTTTTACTTCATCTTCATAAAAGCGGTAATTTTGTTTTTTTCGTTTTCTAGTGGTCACGCCATGGGCGAGCACTGAAGTATGGCTTGGATAGGAAGGATCTGTCGTTAACAGGCAGGCTTTCAATAGCTGTGCCATGCCGTAAAATAATAAAATCGGTTTGATTTCCAACGTAGCGATTTTGGCTTGCTTGTAAAAGGCTTCCGCATGTTTAAGAAAAAAAATAAACCGCTCTCCGTTTTTATAGGAATTTTTTTTGGCATCTTCCATTCCTTGATTTTTATATACCATTTCAAGAAAATGCTGGGCTGTTTCGACCGAATAAAATAGCTTTAAATCCTTCCATCCTTTATCTTGCATGGACTCCACTTCCCTTATGGTTATTTTCTAAAAATTACAACTGTTTCTCGCTTTCTTGACAGTGGGTATTCAAGTTGATAATCTACATATAATATTTTGCCGAAAAGAGGGGGATTTACTAATGTGGGAAAGCAAATTTTCAAAAGAAGGCTTAACATTTGATGATGTATTGCTCGTTCCGGCTAAATCGGAGGTACTTCCGCGCGACGTCGATTTATCGGTAGAGCTTACACCGTCTCTCAAGCTGAATGTTCCAATTATTAGTGCAGGCATGGATACAGTTACAGAAGCTCAAATGGCCATCGCGATGGCAAGGCAGGGCGGACTGGGTATTATCCACAAAAACATGTCAATTGAACAGCAGGCTGAGCAGGTTGACAAAGTCAAACGTTCAGAGCGCGGCGTCATTACAAATCCGTTTTTCCTGACACCAGAGCACCAAGTTTTTGATGCAGAGCATTTGATGGGCAAATACAGAATTTCCGGTGTTCCGATTGTTGACAATGAAGAGGATCAGAAGCTGGTTGGAATCATTACAAACCGTGATCTGCGATTTATTTCTGATTACTCCATGAAAATCAGCGATGTTATGACAAAAGAAGAGCTTGTTACGGCTCCTGTTGGTACAACCCTGGATGAAGCAGAAAAAATTCTTCAAAAATACAAGATCGAAAAACTCCCTCTTTTAGATGATCAAGGTGTTTTAAAAGGGCTAATTACGATTAAAGACATTGAAAAAGTAATCGAATTCCCGAATTCAGCGAAAGATGTTCACGGCCGCCTATTGGTTGGAGCAGCGGTTGGTGTAACAGGCGACACAATGACACGCGTCAGAAAGCTTGTGGAAGCCAATGTCGATGTGATCGTCGTTGATACCGCGCACGGCCATTCACAAGGAGTATTGGATACCGTTAAGAAAATCCGCGACACTTATCCTGAATTAAATATCATTGCCGGTAACGTCGCAACTGCCGAAGGAACAAAAGCGCTTATCGAAGCTGGAGCAAATGTAGTTAAAGTCGGTATCGGACCGGGGTCAATTTGTACAACCCGCGTAGTAGCCGGTGTCGGTGTTCCGCAAGTGACAGCGATTTACGATTGTGCGACTGAAGCAAGAAAACACGGCGCTGCGATTATTGCAGACGGCGGCATCAAGTATTCCGGAGATATTGTCAAAGCCTTGGCTGCCGGCGGTCATGCCGTCATGCTAGGAAGCCTTCTTGCCGGAACATCTGAAAGCCCGGGCGAGACTGAAATCTATCAAGGCAGACGCTTTAAAGTTTATCGCGGCATGGGTTCTGTAGCTGCGATGGAAAAAGGAAGCAAAGACCGCTACTTCCAAGAGGAAAACAAAAAATTCGTTCCTGAAGGCATTGAAGGCCGTACGCCTTATAAAGGCCCTGTTGCTGATACCGTTTATCAGCTTGTCGGCGGTTTGAAATCCGGCATGGGCTACTGCGGAACGAAAGATTTGCACGCATTGAGGGAAGATGCGCAGTTCATCCGCATGACAGGAGCAGGCCTGCGGGAAAGCCATCCTCACGATGTGCAAATTACCAAAGAATCGCCTAACTATACCATTTCCTAATCAAATATGACAAAAATTAAACCGTAGACAGAGTGATACTCTGTCTATTTTTTTTTGCTTCATTATGATAAAATTTATAATGTTGTGTTTGAAAAATGTCTTAAAAGGCTTTGATATAGATTATTAGTCTGATGAAAAGCGGAGGTATCACGATTTGAAAAGCAAGAGATTAAAGCAGCTGATCATGTTAATCGTTGCTTTTGCCGTGACTGTAGGTGCATTTTCTCCTATGTCAACTGCAAAAGCTGCAAATGATCCAATCAATGTAGACGCGAAAGCAGCAATCCTGGTGGAAGCTTCATCGGGGAAAATTTTGTACAGTAAAAATGCCGACCAGCGTCTTCCTGTTGCCAGCATGGCAAAAATGATGACGGAGTATCTTCTGTTGGAAGCGATTCACGAAGGCAAAGTGAAATGGGATCAGAAGTACACGCCTGACGATTATGTATACGAGATTTCCCAAGATCGTTCACTATCCAATGTTCCTCTTCGTAAAGACGGATCATACACTGTAAAAGAGCTTTATCAGGCGACTGCAATTTACTCTGCAAACGCGGCGGCTATTGCACTTTCTGAAATTGTTGCCGGTTCTGAATCGAAGTTTGTAGAGTTAATGAACAAAAAAGCCAAAGAGCTTGGAATGAAAGATTTCAAATTTGTGAATGCCACAGGTTTGGAAAACAAGGATCTTCACGGCAAACATCCGAGCGGAACAAATGCCAATGAAGAAAATGAAGTGTCTGCGAGAGACATGGCGCTCCTTGCCGATCATTTAGTGAGCGATTATCCAGAGATCCTCGATACGGCGAGCATTGCCAAAACGAAGTTCAGAAAAGGCACAGACGATGAAATGGATATGCCGAACTGGAACTTTATGCTGAAAGGCCTTGTTCAGCAATATGAAGGTGTGGACGGGCTGAAAACCGGGTCAACCGACTCAGCCGGATCATGCTTTACGGCTACTGCTGAAAGAAATGGCATGAGAGTGATTTCCGTCGTTCTGAATGCGAAAGGCGACCTTCATACGGCGCGATTTAAAGAAACGAAAAAAATGCTCGATTATGCATTTGAAAACTTCACTATGAAAGAGTTTTACGCAAAAGGCGCACAAGTGAAAGGCAACGAAACAGTCACAGTCGACAAAGGGAAAGAAACTGAAGTCGGCATCGTCACAGAAAAAGCCTTTTCAATGCCTGTGAAGAACGGTGAAGAAAAGAATTACAAAGCGAAAGTGACGCTGAACAAAGACGAGCTGACCGCACCTGTTAAAAAAGGTGAGAAAGTCGGTACCTTGACGGCCTCCTATAAGGGAGAAGAAAAGGACTACGGATTTCTCGGCAGCGATGTATCAGGTGTAAACCTGGTGACAAAAGAAGATGATGAGAAAGCAAACTGGTTTATTTTAACGATGAGAAGCATCGGCGGCTTTTTTGCCGGTATATGGAACAGCATTGTTGAAATGGTAACCGGCTGGTTTTAAAAAATAAAGAGCTCTATTTGATAGGGCTCTTTATTGTCATATTCAGATAGAATTACCATTTACAATCCTAACGATTTGTTATTAAAATAGAAATAATCTTCGTGTTTTTCATATGATTTTGTGGAATTATAGGATACAATAGGATTAAATCTGACAATTCAATCTTTGATTAGGGGGATCCTTGAAATGGCTCAAACAGGTACTGATCGCGTAAAACGCGGTATGGCAGAAATGCAGAAGGGCGGCGTCATTATGGACGTTGTCAATGCTGAACAAGCAAAAATCGCAGAAGAAGCAGGAGCCGTCGCAGTCATGGCGCTGGAGCGCGTTCCGGCTGATATCCGTGCGGCAGGCGGAGTTGCCCGCATGGCAGATCCGACTATTGTCGAAGAAGTGATGAACGCTGTTTCAATCCCGGTTATGGCAAAAGCACGCATCGGGCATATCGTTGAAGCGCGTGTTCTTGAAGCGCTTGGCGTTGACTATATTGATGAAAGTGAAGTTTTGACTCCTGCAGATGAAGAATTTCATTTAAATAAAAACGAATTTACCGTTCCATTTGTATGCGGATGCCGCGACCTAGGAGAAGCGACGCGCCGGATCGCTGAAGGAGCTTCAATGCTTCGTACAAAAGGCGAACCTGGTACGGGCAATATTGTGGAAGCTGTCCGCCATATGAGAAAGGTGAATGCTCAAGTGCGCAAAGTAGTCGGCATGAGCGATGACGAACTGATGACAGAAGCGAAAAACCTCGGCGCTCCTTATGAGCTGCTGAAGGAAATTAAAGCCGAAGGACGCCTTCCGGTTGTCAACTTTGCTGCCGGCGGTGTAGCAACACCTGCTGATGCTGCTCTAATGATGCAGCTTGGCGCTGACGGCGTATTCGTAGGGTCCGGTATTTTCAAATCCGACAACCCTGCAAAATTCGCGAAAGCAATCGTAGAAGCGACGACGCATTTCACGGATTACAAGCTGATTGCCGAGCTTTCAAAAGAGCTTGGAACTGCGATGAAAGGGATTGAAATCTCAAATCTGCTGCCAGAACAGCGTATGCAAGAGCGCGGCTGGTAAACACGAAGGAGACGGATTGACATGCTGACAATTGGTGTACTTGGACTTCAGGGAGCAGTAAGAGAACACATTCGCTCAATTGAAGCATGCGGAGCGGCCGGAAAAGTCATCAAGTGGCCGGAAGAGTTAAAGGAAATCGACGGTTTGATTTTGCCAGGAGGCGAAAGCACGACGATGAGGCGCCTCATCGATACGTATCAGTTTATGAAGCCTCTTCAGGAATTTGCCGCATCCGGAAAGCCGGTATTTGGAACTTGTGCTGGGCTGATTATCCTGGCGAAGAACATTGCCGGAACTAACGATGCCCATCTCGGGGTTCTGGATGTAACGGTAGAGCGGAATTCCTTTGGAAGACAGGTGGACAGCTTTGAAGCAGACTTAACCGTTAAAGGACTTGAGGGACCGTTTACAGGCGTATTTATCCGCGCTCCGCACATTTTGGAAGCGGGCGCAGATGTAGAAGTGCTTTCGGAACACAACGGAAGAATCGTCGCTGCCAAACAAGGAAATCTTCTCGGCTGTTCTTTCCACCCTGAGCTGACGGATGATCACAGAATGACGAAATTATTTGTCGAGATGGTGGAAAAGCATAAACGGGAAGCCGTCGTATAAAACGGTTGAAAGCTGTTAAAACTTGTAGTACATTTATAAGACAATATAGATCGAAAAGCGTTGATAGGAAGCAGTAGGAAGCCTCTCTTTCCAAGAGAGCCGATGGTTGGTGCGAATCGGCGAAAGATGCTGTCCGAATCCATCCTTGAGCGAAATGCTGAACAGTCAAAGTAGGCATTTACGGGAGAACCGTTATCAAAATAAGCGGAAAGCAGGAGGTAGACGCCTGTTTTCAATCAGGGTGGCAACGCGAGAGCTCTCGTCCCTTTTATTTAGGGGACAAGGGCTCTTTTTTTCGGTCAAATCAGTATAAAAGGAGCGAGGCAGATGCTTGATGTCAAACTGCTGCGGGCAAATTTTGAAGAAATCAAACAAAAGCTTGCCCACAGGGGAGAAGATTTATCAGATTTTGATCAATTTGAGGAATTGGATACAAAGAGAAGAGAATTGATCGTCAAAGTGGAAGAGCTGAAAGGGAAGCGCAATGAGGTATCTCAGCAGGTTGCCGCTTTAAAGCGCGAGAAAAAAGATGCTGACCACCTCATTAAAGAAATGCGCGAAGTCGGTGAAGACATTAAAAAACTTGATGAAGAGCTGAGAACGGTCGAGTCTTCGCTTGATAAAATCATGCTGTCTATCCCGAACATCCCCCACGAGTCTGTTCCGGTCGGTGAGACTGAAGACGACAACGTGGAAGTTCGCAAATGGGGCGAACTCCCTGAGTTTTCGTTTGAGCCGAAGCCTCATTGGGATATTGCCGATCAATTGGATATTCTCGATTTTGAACGGGCCGGCAAGGTAACGGGAAGCCGTTTCGTTTTCTATAAAGGGCTCGGCGCCAGACTTGAACGCGCATTGTATAACTTTATGCTTGATCTCCACGTAGACGAGTACGGCTATACGGAAGTCATCCCGCCGTACATGGTGAACCGCGCAAGCATGACAGGCACCGGACAGCTGCCGAAGTTTGAGGAAGATGCTTTTAAGATCAGGGAAGAAGATTATTTCTTAATTCCGACGGCGGAAGTGCCGATTACGAACCTGCATCGCGATGAAATTTTGTCAGCTGACGAGCTGCCGATCAATTATGCGGCGTTCAGTGCGTGCTTCCGTTCAGAAGCAGGCTCTGCCGGACGTGATACGCGCGGTTTGATTCGCCAGCACCAATTTAACAAGGTTGAACTGGTGAAATTTGTGAAGCCTGAGGATTCATATGAAGAGCTTGAAAAACTGACAAATCAAGCGGAGAAGGTTCTTCAGCTGCTTGAGCTTCCTTATCGGGTGATGAGCATGTGTACGGGCGATCTGGGGTTTACCGCTGCGAAAAAATACGATATTGAAGTATGGATTCCAAGCCAAAACACATATCGCGAAATTTCATCATGCAGCAACTTTGAAGCTTTCCAGGCCAGACGGGCGAATATCAGATTCAGAAGGGAAGCAAAAGGCAAGCCAGAGCATGTCCATACGCTAAACGGATCCGGCTTGGCAGTCGGCAGAACGGTTGCCGCATTATTGGAAAATTATCAGCAGGAGGACGGAAGCGTCATCATCCCTAAAGCGCTTCGTCCATACATGGGGAACAGAGACGTTATTCAACCATAAAAAAGTGCGCGCCAATAGGCGCGCTTTTTTTATTCGAGTGACCAGACGGCGGCTACATTTCGCGCACAGCGCGTAAGATTTGAACTTCCATCGGCAAGAGCGTTCTCCAAGGAGCTGATGCCGGGCACGATCGAAAAGAGAGCGGAAATGCCGATATCATAAACAAGCTCGCAGCCTTCACCGAGCGATCCGGCAAATGCAATAACCGGAATATTTTCGCTGCAGGCGCGTTTTGCGACGCCGGCCGGCGTTTTTCCGCTGACCGTTTGGCCGTCTATTTTTCCCTCGCCTGTAATTACAAGATCGGCCCCTTTAATGCGTTCAGAAAAAGACAAAGTATCTAAAACAATGTCAACACCGCTTTTTAATTCCGCTTTTAAAAAGGCGCACAGGCCAGCTCCCAATCCTCCGGCCGCTCCGGCTCCCGGGAGTGAATCGATTTCGCATCCCAGCTCTGCTTTGACAGCTGCAGCATAATGTTTTAAGTTTTGATCCAAGTGGGCCGTCATTTCACTGTTCGCTCCTTTTTGCGGCCCAAATACAGCGGAGGCACCGCGAGGACCTGTAAGAGGATTATCAACATCACAGGCGGCTTCGAATTGGATATGCTTTAATTTTGGATCAAGGCCGCTCACATCGATTTTGGCAATCTCAGCTAGTGCACCGCCCCCATTTTCAATCTCTTCTCCAGCGCGGTTTAGAAACTTCACGCCAAGTGCTGAAGCCATTCCCGCGCCGCCGTCATTTGTCGCGCTTCCGCCGAGTCCGATGATGATCTGGGACACTCCTTTTTCCGCAGCATCCAGAATCAGCTCTCCGGTTCCTCTCGTTGTTGTTAACAGGGGATTCCGCTGTTCAGGTGGAACGAGGTGAAGGCCTGACGCTTCAGCCATTTCGATGACAGCCGTTTTTCCGTCACCAAGCAGGCCGTAAGCTGCCTTTACGGGCTTCCCGAGAGGGCCAGTGACCGTTTGATATACAATATCTCCTCCGGTAGCGTCAACCAGAGCCTGAACGGTTCCTTCGCCTCCGTCGGCAACCGGAATATTGACGTATTCGGCGTCAGGCAGAATCTCTTTAAAGCCTTTTTCAATGCTTCTAGCCGCCTCAAGCGATGTCATGCTTTCTTTAAATGAATCAGGTGCGATTACGATTTTCATGGTACCTGCTCCTTTTTAAATAAAGAATTGAAAAATTCCAAAAATCAAAGTCGAGATAATCGTTAGGATTAAGCCGATGACCGACTCATATGGAATCAGCTTTAAACGTTCTTTCATGGCCATGAATACGCTGCCTCCCGTCGTATGAAAAAAGCTTCCGTGAGGCAGATGGTCGAGCACCGTTGCTCCGGCGTGAATCATCGCCGCACCTGCGAGGCCGGCGACGCCAAGATCAAGCAATGTCGGGCCGAATACGCTGCTGGCGACAGCGGTGCCGGCGGTTGTCGAGGCGGTTGCCATTGACATCAGCATGCCCGAGATTGGAGCCAAGAGAAACGACGGTAGACCCAAGCCGACAAGGGTGTCGGTGATTAAAGAATTAAGTTTGGAGTTGGCGATGATGCCTGCAAGGGTTCCAGTCCCGAGCAGCATCACGGCAACGCCTGACATCTTTGACAGTCCTGAAGCGGCAAAATCCCTCAGTTTGCCCGCTTGCCCCGATGCGATCGCAGTGACGAGGCCTCCAGCCGGCAGAGCGATAATCGGATCAATCGTAATTCCTGCCGCAGGCCTTAAGGCGAGCAACAGGATAGAGACCACAGGGCCGCTGACCGCCGCCCAAAATGCCGGCAGTTGTTGTGCCGTTTGGGTCTCAATCTCATTTGCAGCTACTTTTGTTCCTTTATTTGAAAGGCGTTTTGCCAGCAAGTAAGTGGCGCCCAATCCGAAAATAGCGGGGATGATCCCGGCGGCCATCACGGATGTCAAAGGGACGTGAAAGGCATCTGAAGCGGCAATGGCATTAGGGTTTGGCGACATGATATTGCCCGCTTTTCCCCCGCCGATCATCGCCAACAGAATGGCCGCTTTGCTGATAAAGGTCCGCCTCGCGATCGCCAGAGCGATCGGAGCGACTGTGATGACGGCGACATCAACGAATACGCCGACCGTTGTTAAGATGGCTGTTGCCAATGTTAAGGCAAGAAGCGCCCTTTTTTCTCCGATCTGATTGACAATGGTTTCCGCAATCACCGCTGCGGAGCCGGATTGAATCAGAACGCCGGCGAGCACGCCTGCCGCCAAGATGCGGAGCACCGCGGGAATCATGTTTTTAGCACCTGCTATCATGAGATCCGTCGTCTCTATTAAATCTGCGCCGCCGATTAAGCCTCCGGCCAATGCGCCGATCATCATGCCGTAAGCCGGCGGGACTTTTTTCAGAATGAGAAAGATTGATATGACTAATGCGCATAAGGCGCCTATTGCATTGATTTGAATATCCATGTGCATACCCTCCCTTACGTCCAATTGTAAACGCTTTCTGTATGAGGGAGAATTGGTCAGGTATACGGATTTCGTCCTTTTATCCTATATTTAAATTGTTCATTTGCACAAAAGGGTGAAAAAAGAGTAATGGCTGTATACAGTTTGAATAGGTCGTCAAACCGTTTTGGATTACACCCCGTTGCCAATTCAATCTTTCTGAGCCGGTAGTTTAAGGTGTTGCGATGAATAAAGAGTCTTGATGAAGTTTCCCCGATTTCGCCGTTTTCTTCTATGTAGCAGAGGAGGGTATGAGTTAATTCGCCTTTTTGATCTGCTTGGGAAAGGCGATCCCAGATGTTTTGAAAGTGAATCTCCTGATCCGGATGCTCTATTTTTGATAATAAAACAGGAATCGCAAACTCTCGATAATCGTATAAACTACAATTGTTTTCAGCAATCTTGAGCGTTTGTTTTGCACTTTGATAGGAAAATGGCAGCTGCTGAAGCTGGTCAGCCTGCTCGCCAAGCGCGCCTCTGACTGTTTTCCATTGGCTGAGCCAGCCGTTCCAAGCTGAAAAGAGATCAGACCTGCTTTTAGTGGGGGCGCCTGCCAGAATAACTGCGACCTCTTTTAAAGAAATATTGGCGTACAAATCTTTCGCGGTTAAATGTTTTTCAAGTTTTTTAATAAACGCCGGCTTCATATCAGCCGATGGGAGCTCAAACACAAGACAAGTACGCTGGCCGTCAAGCGGTATGTTTAATCGCTCTGCACGTTCAAAGAAGTCAAGGGATGCTAGATCAGTCCCCTGAATCATTTGGATGACCGTTTCTTCGCGGAGCCTTTGATCCCATGTCAGCTGTTTTGTTAAAAATGCCTGTTCGACTGTTAGCTCCGCTGCCATTTTGACAAGTTCTCCGTAACGGCTGACTTCAGAAGGCGGCCCCGTGATTCCAATGACGCCGATTATTTCATCATGAAATACGATGGGAAGGTTTACGCCGGGCTTCGTTCCCGTTAAAGCCGAGCATTCTTCGGGCGTGATGCTGATAACCTTTTCAGCTGCAAGTGCGTCCTTCGCTCCTGCGTGTTCATCACCGATTCTCGAACGGTCTCCTGAAGCGATGATAACCCCGTTTTCATCCATCATATTAATGTTGTGCCGAATAATCGACATGGTTCTTTCGACAATTTCCTCCGCCAATTCTTTTGATAGGTAATTCATTTCATCATGCTCCTGCCTAAGATCGTTTTTTAAATGGTGATTGTTCCGTCGATCCAGCCTTTTATGAATGATTTTAAAGAAGGTGCGACCCATATTCGGCTGTCGTCTATATGATTCCAAACATAAATATCATTTTTCCGTATGGAGCCGTTTAAAATAGAATAAGCAAATAAATCGCCATTGCCCGCACCTGCTATAAAGAGCAGACAATCAAACGGCTTAAAACAGTCGGTACATCTCATGTCTAGATTCTCTTCTATTATTCTGTCCGCAGGCCAAATGAGATGATCCCCGAAAGTATCATTAATGCCGTTTGTCATTTTTAAAAGGCTGACCAGTTCATCAGGAAAAGAGACGCCGAGGAGTTCTTCTGCTTTCTGAAGCTTTCCTGTTTCAATAGGTCTGTTCAGCGTGTAATCTTGAGGCAAACGGCTTATAAAATGTTTCCACAATGCCATCACCCTTTGCGTTTATTATTATTTTTGCATATAATGAGAAGCGTGAACAATAAAATAAATTTTTTATAAAAAAATCCCTTGACTTAAAAAGATAGGACATGTTATATTAATTCTTGTCGATACGGAGGAATACCCAAGTCTGGCTGAAGGGATCGGTCTTGAAAACCGACAGGGGTGTCAAAGCCCGCGGGGGTTCGAATCCCTCTTCCTCCGCCATTATTGATTTGCATTTTAGTGATTGAAAAGCATAAATTGGAGATTGTGTTGCCGCTGCCTGGATAGGGCAGCGGTTTTTTTTATATGCAGCAAAAAGAGCGGCTCTTCAAGGGAATCCGCTCTTTTTGCTTGTTTATCTTTGAATGGCTTCACTGATTTTTTCAATGATTGGATCGAGAGAGGCTGAGTTGTTGAACAGGTCGTATTCATCAATATTGACTCTGACAACCGGACAGGCGTTAAATCCGCTGATCCAGTTTTCATACCTAGTGTACATTTCTTCCCAATACGATCTGTCGGTTAACAGTTCCATTTCCCGTCCGCGTTTTTGGATGCGGTCGAGAATCGTTTCCAAATCGCCCTCTAAATAGACTAAAACGTCGGGGCGGGGGAAGTAAGGCGTCATGACCATCGCTTCAAACAGGCTCGTATACGTCTTATAGTCGACTTTTGACATTGTGCCTTTATCGGCGTGCATTTTGGCGAAAATGCCTGTATCTTCATAAATTGAACGGTCCTGAACAAATCCGCCGCCCGATTCGTAAATGTATTTTTGTTCTTTGAAGCGCTCTGCCAAGAAGAAAATCTGCAGGTGAAAGCTCCAGCGTTCAAAGTCTTGGTAAAAAGCCTCCAAATAAGGGTTATTCACGACCTCTTCAAGAGAGGTTTTAAATCCGAGCCTTTTTGCAAGCTCTTTTGTCAATGTGGATTTCCCCACTCCTACCGTTCCTGCAACAGTAATGATAGCATCTTTCGGAATATCATATACACTCATTCTATATACTCCTTTACTTGATCGGCAATTCGATTGAAAACGGCTTCTGAGATTACGAAGTCTTCCTGATCTCCGTTAATTTCAATGACGGGTATTGGCGGATCGGATTCTTTAAATTGCTTAATGGCCGCCTCATAATCATTGATAAGCTGTTCCAGGTATTGCTTGTCCATTTCTTGTTCAAACGGCCGTCCGCGTTTTTTGATCCGTTCCAATAAAGTTGGAAGACTCGCTCTTATGTAAATGATGACGTTTGGTTTCGGCAGATCTTCTGTAAGCAGCTGATAAATTTTTCTGTATTTCTCAAGTTTTTTGCCTTCCAGCGTCCGTTCGGCAAAAATGAGGTTTTTATAAATATGATAGTCCGAAACAACGGGCATGTGATGATGCAAATACTTTTTCTCGGTATCTTCAAGCTGCTTATAGCGATTGCAGAGGAAAAACATCTCAAGCTGAAAGCTCCATTCATCTTTTTCATCATAAAATTTATCAAGAAAAGGGTTTTCTTCGACGATTTCTTTGACCAAAGAGAGTGAGAGCTTTTCGGAGAGCATGCTGGCCAAGGTTGTTTTTCCCGCGCCGATGGGGCCTTCGACAGCAATGAAAGGGGCTGTATTCATAGGTGTCCTCCTACTAAAGAAATTCATTTGTGAACCATACATATTGTATCACATCATCATCCGCTGCCATGAAAAAAAACGTTCCTTTAACTTGGGAACGTCTCTTTCACAACATTAAATTGATCGGCTATCAAGAGCCAGTTTTGCGGGAAGGACAGGCCGAGCTTCCAATAGCTGATTCCCCTTAAATTCAATTCCCTAATCAGATCAAACTTTGCCTGAATCGAGCGGGCGTCTTCAAACCATACTTCATGCTGTTTGCCGGCATTGTCCGTATAGCGGAAGTTTGGAGCCTGAGCTGTTTCATCGTACTGTATCGCCGCATTGTTCTCGCTCGCGATCTCAATCGCCCGCTGGGGGCTGATTGCTCTGGCCAGCGGTCCGCCTGGCGTATAGGGGAGCGTCCAGTCATAGCCGTACAAGTTCTGTCCCATGACGATTTTGCTGGCGGGCATTTCCGTGAGTGCGTATTCGATCACGTCCCGGACGGGCCCGATCGGCGATACCGCCATCGGGGGCCCTCCGCTGTAGCCCCACTCATATGTCATCAGCACGACGAAATCGACAATTTCGCCGTGGGCCCGGTAATCATGGGCTTCATACCATTGTCCGGGCTGATCCGCTCTCGTTTTCGGAGCAAGCGCGGTTGAGATGAGCCAGCCTTCCTGCCTGAAGCGGGCCCGGGCATCCCGTAAAAACTGATTATAGGCTTCTCTATCTTCGGGCCTTAAGTATTCGAAGTCAAAATGGATGTCTTTAAAACCGTATCTTCTGGCCGCTGCAACGATGTTATCGAGCAATCTGTTTTTTACATTCTGGTCCGTCAGAATGATCCTGCCGAGTTCGTCGCTGAAAGCTTCATTTTCGAGATTGGTGACAATCATCATCATCGTAGTCCGATGTCTGTCGGCAATTTCTTTTAAGTTGTTCAGCGGCGGTTCTTCGAGTGTGCCGTCCCGCTTCGCCTGGAAGCTGAAAGCGCCCAGATAGGTCAAGTATGGCGAAGCCTCTCTTGCCGCCTGCTGCAAAGCGGGGCTTACGCTTTCTCCCCGAGGTTCGATATAGGCGTTTGTTTCAATGTTCCGTCTTGGCCGAGGGGGGATGTAAAGCAGCAGTCCGACCGGTAAAACGGCGCTAACCTGAATGCGGTTGATCCTCGCCAGTTCAGCCGGAGAAATATTAAAGCGTGCTCCGATTGATGCTAATGTATCTCCCTGTCTGACCTCATAAAACTCGCCGGCGATCGGGATCACGATGGTTTGTCCGACAACAAGCCGATTCGGGTTCGGAATTTCATTCGTCGCGACAATTTCATTAACTGTTGTTCGGTAACGATTCGCGATTTGGTAAAGGGTATCGCCTCTTTTCACGACATAAATCTGAATGGGAAACGCCTCCTTTCTCATTGCTACCACTATATGATGAAAGGAAGTGTTTCATGCTCTAAGTTTCGGAGGTAATCGCCTTAGCCGTCGTGATATTGGCGAACAGAACATTTTCCATCATCGTCAAGGCGTATTTGTTGTCTTTTTCATTGTTTGAGGCGATGCAATCGCGCGGAATCGTAATCTCGTACTCCCGCATATAAGCATCGTTTGCCGTAAATAATACGCAGATATTGCCTGCGATCCCAGTGATGATCAAATGATCGACATGAAGTTCATGCAGCAATGTTTCAAGAGCAGTGCCGTAAAAGGCTGAGTGCTTTGGTTTGATTAAAAAATAATCGCTGTCATTCGGTGCAAGCCGGTCGATGATATATTCGCTCCTGCCGTTTTTGCATTTCTTGATAATGGCAGCAATATCCGCTTGCCAAATTCCAAAATGGTCATTAATGTATATGATAGGCCATTTCATTTTGGCTGCGTGTTCTTTTAATGCCAGAAGATGCTCGGTGATATTTCTGGTCTTTTTGGAAAGAACGTCACCCATATCGAATTGAAAATCATTAATGATGTCGACTATAATGAGAGCTGAATTGGACAATGCGATTGTCTCCTTTCAGATTTTATATTCCTTTAACTATAAGTTAGCCTATTCAGTTTGGCGAAAAACATTGAAAGAGTGCATGCGGATGACACAAGACGAGTTTTATATGAAAGAAGCGGTCAATGAAGCGAGAAAAGCCGAAGAAAAAGGCGAAGTGCCGATTGGTGCTGTACTCGTTCTGGATGGGGAAATTATCGCCCGCGCCCATAATCTGAGGGAAACCGAGCAAAGGTCGGTTGCCCACGCGGAGATGCTCGTCATTGAAGAGGCATGCCGGAAGCTGGGGACCTGGCGGCTGGAGAGAGCTGTTCTTTACGTTACCCTTGAGCCATGTCCGATGTGTGCCGGAGCGGCCGTTCTTTCCAGAATCGACAAAGTGGTGTTCGGAGCGTCTGATCCGAAAGGCGGCTGTGCAGGGACTTTGATGAATCTCCTGCAGGAGGAGAGATTCAATCATCAGGCTGAAGTCGTGAGCGGCGTAATGGAAGAAGAATGCGGCAGGATGCTGAGCGATTTTTTCAGAAAGCTCCGCGCGAAAAAGAAAGCAGAAAAGCAAAGCGAGCTGTGATGACGGAAATTTGCAATTTAGGATGAAACAAGTTATACTAATGAGTGCGTCACATCAAGACGCAGCTTAAATAATTTGATATTTATTTTGCCGTGCTAAGCGGGGAGGTAGCGGTGCCCTGTACTCGCAATCCGCTCGAGCGAGGCCGAATCCCTTTCTCGAGGTTCGTTTACTTTAAGGTCTGCCTTAAGCAAGTGGTGTTGACGCTTGGGTCCTGCGCAATGGGAATCCATGAACCATGTCAGGTCCGGAAGGAAGCAGCATTAAGTGGAACCTTCCATGTGCCGCAGGGTTGCCTGGGCTGAGCTAACTGCTTAAGTAACGCTTAGGGTAGCGAATCGACAGAAGGTGCACGGTAAATCAATCATCAAATTAAGAACTCATCTATTTGAATATAGATGAGTTTTTTTCTTAAGAAGAGCTTTTGGATTTGAAAGCCGCATCATGTATAATGGAAATGATGAAAACAAGAGGAGGGCGTGTTTGTGAGTTACCAGGCTTTATATAGAGTGTTCAGGCCGCAGTTGTTTGAAGATGTAGTCGGTCAGGAGCACATCACGAAAACGTTGCAAAATGCCCTTTTACAAAAGAAATTTTCGCACGCTTATCTGTTTTCCGGACCGAGGGGAACGGGAAAAACAAGCGCCGCAAAACTGTTTGCCAAAGCTGTCAACTGTGAGCGCGCTCCGGTCAGTGAACCGTGTAACGAATGCTCCGCGTGCAAAGGCATTACAAACGGTTCGATTTCAGATGTGATCGAAATTGACGCCGCTTCTAACAACGGTGTAGATGAAATACGCGACATCCGCGACAAGGTGAAATTTGCCCCGTCTGCCGTCACGTATAAAGTATATATCATAGATGAAGTACATATGCTTTCTATCGGCGCATTCAACGCCCTTCTAAAAACGCTTGAAGAGCCGCCGGAGCATTGTATCTTTATTCTCGCAACAACAGAGCCTCATAAAATTCCTTTAACGATTATTTCTAGATGTCAGCGATTTGATTTTAAGAGGATTACCTCGCAGGCAATTGTCGGACGAATGAAAAAAATCGTCGAAGCTGAACAGTTCAAGGTGCAGGACGGAGCCTTAGACATCATCGCCAGTGCCGCGGACGGCGGCATGAGGGATGCGCTGAGCCTGCTCGATCAGGCCGTATCATTCAGCGGAGAAGAGCTGACGGTGGATGATGCGCTGCTGATAACAGGCGCCGTGTCACAGCACTATATTGGAAAGCTCGCCTCAACCCTTCACGAAAAAAATGTTTCCGGTGCTTTGGAAACATTGAACGAACTCCTTCAGCAGGGGAAAGATCCGGCAAAATTAATCGAGGATATGATTTTCTACTTCAGGGATATGCTTCTTTATCAAACGGCGCCCGATTTAGAAGGCGTTCTTGAAAAGGTGAAGGTGGACGAAGAGTTCCAAACCCTATCCCGGCAAATTCCCGCATCAGACCTTTACGAAATGATCGATATATTAAATAAAAGCCATCAGGAAATGAAATGGACGAATCATCCGCGTATCTTCTTTGAAGTTGCGGTTGTGAAGCTCTGCCAGGGACCAAAAGCAGGGGCATCCGCGGCCGCCCAGCCGGAAGTGGACAATCTCGTCAACAAGGTTCGGCAGCTTGAACAGGAGATTGAGAGGCTTAAAACACAAGGTGTGCAGGTCTCTTCTGCTCCCGCCCAGGCTAAAGAAGCGTCCCGTCCGCAAAAAAGCATAAAAAGCGCGTATAAAGCGCCTGTCGGCCGCATTCATGAAATATTAAAGGATGCCACAAGACCGGATCTCGAAAAATTAAAGGGCTGCTGGGGACAATTGCTTGCCCAGCTGAAACAGCAGAATAAAGTATCACATGCGGCCCTTTTAAATGACAGCGAACCGGTGGCTGCATCTTCAAAAGCATTTGTCCTCGCATTCAAATACGAAATTCACTGTAAAATGGTAGCTGAAGACAACAACGGAGTCAGGACGAATCTGGAACAAATTTTGGACGGAATGCTCGGCGGAAGGATAGATATAGTTGGCGTTCCCGAAGCCCAATGGGGTAAAATAAGAGAAGAATTTTTGCAGGATCACCAGCCGGAAGATTCTGAAGCAAACGAACCGAAAGAAGAAGATCCGCTCGTAGCAGAAGCTAAAAAACTGTTCGGAGCGGAACTGATTGAAATTAAAGAATAAAAACATGAAAGAGAGTGGATTTGAGTATGCGCGGTGGAATGGGTAACATGCAGAAAATGATGAAGCAAATGCAAAAAATGCAAAAGGATATGCAAAAGGCACAGGAGGAGCTGGCTGAAAAAGTACTCGAAGGTACTGCAGGCGGTGGAATGGTGACCGTTAAGGTGAACGGCCAAAAAGAAGTCATCGACGTCATCATCAAAGAGGAAGTCGTAGACCCTGAAGATGTTGAAATGCTTCAAGATCTTGTTCTTGCAGCGACAAACGATGCTTTGAAAAAAGTTGACGAAGTAACAAATGAAACGATGGGTAAGTTTACAAAAGGAATGAACATGCCGGGTTTATTCTAGGAGGAAAATAAGAATGCAGTATCCTGAACCAATATCAAAGCTGATTGACAGCTTTATGAAATTGCCAGGAATCGGACCCAAGACGGCGGTCCGTCTGGCTTTTTTTGTTCTTAGTATGAAAGAAGACGTCGTGTTAGATTTTGCAAAAGCATTGGTAAACGCAAAGCGCAATTTGACATATTGCTCGGTCTGCGGACATATAACAGATCAAGATCCTTGCTATATTTGTGAAGATACGAGAAGAGACAAATCGGTCATATGTGTTGTTCAGGATCCCAAAGATGTCATTGCTATGGAGAAAATGAAGGAGTACAACGGACTGTACCATGTTTTGCATGGAGCGATTTCTCCGATGGACGGCATCGGTCCGGAAGATATTAAAATACCCGAATTGCTGAAGCGGTTGCAGGATGATCAGGTGACTGAAGTCATTCTCGCGACAAACCCGAATATAGAAGGAGAAGCAACGGCCATGTACATTTCAAGGCTTTTAAAGCCGTCTGGTATCAAGCTGTCACGAATTGCCCATGGACTTCCGGTCGGAGGCGATTTGGAGTATGCAGATGAAGTCACTCTTTCTAAAGCGCTTGAAGGCAGACGTGAAATGTAGAGGGAGGAGATTGCGTTACCATGGGTTTTCTTCGGAAAAAGAAGCTTAGAAAAGAATTTGATAACAAGCTGGTTGAACAGCTGATCCATCAAAAGGAAGAATGGAACAGGCAAAAGCGGCTGATTGAAAACAGCCTAGAGCCTTCCCCAGAAGTTCTTTACGAATTAAAGGTTGCCGAGGCAAAGTACTTTTTTTATTTGCGGGAAGCAAAAAAAAGAAATTTAAGGATCGGCAGCTGGAAGTAGCAGGTCTATTTGCATGATTCCCATCATATGCTTGTACAAGAACGAGCGAGGAGTGAGGGAATTCATGGGATCTGTTATCTTTATCGGGGCAATTGTAGCTTTGGTTGCCCTGTTGTTTTTTTCAAAAGCATCATTTAAGCCTTTGCGATTAATCGGAAGAATAGCGGTTAGATTTGTAGTCGGCGCTTTGTTTTTGTTCTGTGTGAATCTGTTTGGCGAGAGCGTGGGCATTCACGTGCCGATTAATATTGTAACAACCGGAGTGAGCGGATTATTGGGGGTTCCCGGTGTAGCAGCTCTTATTGTCATTAAACAATTTATCGCAATATAATTTTTTGTTGACAAATATATTTAAAGGTGTTAAATTAATATTTGTCGCTAATGACGAATAATTTTTTGAAAAAAAGTTGTTGACGACATCACGATTAAATGTTAAGATATTATAGTCGCTTTGAGAGCGGCAACGAAGTTCTTTGAAAACTAAACAAGACAAAACGTACCTGTTAATTCATTTTTATAAATCGCACATTTGAGTGTGCGTAGTCAGGGGCCTGCACGATGCAGGTCATGCAGATGTTGTCACAGGATGTGACGAACTTAATCTGCGCTCCATTATTTCATGGAGAGTTTGATCCTGGCTCAGGACGAACGCTGGCGGCGTGCCTAATACATGCAAGTCGAGCGGACCGATGGGAGCTTGCTCCCTTAGGTCAGCGGCGGACGGGTGAGTAACACGTGGGTAACCTGCCTGTAAGACTGGGATAACTCCGGGAAACCGGGGCTAATACCGGATGCTTGATTGAACCGCATGGTTCAATCATAAAAGGTGGCTTTTAGCTACCACTTACAGATGGACCCGCGGCGCATTAGCTAGTTGGTGAGGTAACGGCTCACCAAGGCGACGATGCGTAGCCGACCTGAGAGGGTGATCGGCCACACTGGGACTGAGACACGGCCCAGACTCCTACGGGAGGCAGCAGTAGGGAATCTTCCGCAATGGACGAAAGTCTGACGGAGCAACGCCGCGTGAGTGATGAAGGTTTTCGGATCGTAAAACTCTGTTGTTAGGGAAGAACAAGTACCGTTCGAATAGGGCGGTACCTTGACGGTACCTAACCAGAAAGCCACGGCTAACTACGTGCCAGCAGCCGCGGTAATACGTAGGTGGCAAGCGTTGTCCGGAATTATTGGGCGTAAAGCGCGCGCAGGCGGTTTCTTAAGTCTGATGTGAAAGCCCCCGGCTCAACCGGGGAGGGTCATTGGAAACTGGGGAACTTGAGTGCAGAAGAGGAGAGTGGAATTCCACGTGTAGCGGTGAAATGCGTAGAGATGTGGAGGAACACCAGTGGCGAAGGCGACTCTCTGGTCTGTAACTGACGCTGAGGCGCGAAAGCGTGGGGAGCGAACAGGATTAGATACCCTGGTAGTCCACGCCGTAAACGATGAGTGCTAAGTGTTAGAGGGTTTCCGCCCTTTAGTGCTG
>NZ_CP060192.1:1262500-1322500 GCF_014250415.1 Bacillus sp. PAMC28748
TGCCCGGTTAAGAAAAGCCTTATTTGCAGTTAAAAACATTCAAACTATTAAACAGAATCTAGAAATTCTTCGGATCGTCAGAAAAATTTACAGCATCACAAAGAACGAACCAAAGCGTTTTTATCAGGTTGAACGCTTTTATTATCAAAGCCTTGATTCAATTGTTGAACTGACGGAAAAGCATGCGTTTTTGGCGTCACAGCCAAAGCGCAATGCGAATCTTGAAGTTTCTTTAAGCGAAACGCGTATGATGATCGATAAGCTCGCCAAGCAATTGGAAGACGACCTTTATGACTTGCTGAAAACAGACATTGACCACTTGGAGTTTGAACTGGACGTCGCGAAGCATTCAATGAAAAAAAGCTGATGGAGGAAAGCTGAAATGAGCGAATATAAACCATCGTTACACAAAACTGGCGCACAGCTTGAATTTGATGATTTGCTTTCCGATCCTTTTGGACAAGGAGAAGCGCCTGTTTCCGGCGTGGAGGAAAAACTCCGCGGGCAGCAAGTGAATCTGGTTGATACGTTATCTGAAGAAAAACGCCGGCAGGCATTTCAACTGGCCGAACAGATTGACCCGAAAAACCATAACAGCATTACTCTGTATGGAACGCAAGCTCAATCCAAACTCTTGAACTTCTCACATGAGATGCTCGAGCACGTCCAAAAGAAAGATGTCGGTGAAATTGGGCAGGTTTTAAGCGACCTCATGAAAAAGCTTGAACAGGTCAGCCCCGATGAATTGAAAACTGAAAAAAGGAACTTCTTTTCCCGTTTGTTTGGAAGAGTATCCCATTCTGTTCAAGAAGTGTTATCAAGGTATCAAAAAACCGGCGCTCAAATAGATAGAATCAGCGTAAAACTTGAGCATTCCAAAAGCGCACTGATCAATGATAATAAGATGCTCGAACGGCTTTATGAAAAAAATAAAGAATATTATGAGGCACTGAATGTCTATATTGCAGCCGGTCAGCTGAAGCTGGAAGAATTAAATCATAAAACCATTCCCGAATTAAAAGAGAAATCGAAAACTGAACATCACCATATGGCCGTTCAGGAAGTAAACGATATGATTCAGTTTGCCGACCGGCTGGAAAAGCGGGTTTATGATCTAACGTTAAGCAGGCAAATTACGCTGCAGAGCGCCCCGCAAATCCGTTTGATCCAGCACACAAATCAAGTGCTGGCGGAAAAGATTCAATCTTCGATTATGACAGCAATCCCTCTTTGGAAAAACCAGGTTGCTATTGCGCTCACCCTGTTGAGGCAGCGCCGAGCAGTAGAGGCTCAAAAACAGGTGTCGGCCACAACAAACGAACTGCTCTTGAAAAATGCCGAGATGCTGAAGGCCAATACGATCGAAACGGCAAAGGAAAATGAACGAGGCTTTATTGATATTGAAACATTGAAACAAGTGCAGGACAATCTGATCGGTACACTTGAGGAGACGCTTAAAATTCAAGAGGAAGGCCGTTCAAAGCGGCTGCAGGCAGAAGAAGAAATAAGGGCAATGGAAGATGGTCTCAAGGCTAAGCTGCTGGACATGAAAGAAAACCAAAACCGTAGATCATAAGCAAGATTAACATTTACCAAATGGTCCGCCCTTTATGTAATCCGCCTTGAAGGGTATAATAAATGCAGAATGTCATATCGGCATCCGGCAGCGCCTGGATGCCGAAGAAAATAGAGAAGATGACTAAAGGATCGGTTTATATGAAGACACCTTTATATACAGCATTGGTGAACCATGCTGAAGGACATCATTATTCTTTTCACGTTCCGGGACATCACAATGGAGATGTCTTTTTTGATGAAGCAAAAACTTTTTTTGAAACGATTCTCAAAGTGGATCTAACTGAACTGACAGGACTGGATGATTTACATGAGCCATCTGGCGTCATCAAGGAAGCACAGGATTTAGTTTCGAGGCTTTACGGAGCGGAAGAAAGCTTTTTTCTCGTCAATGGTTCGACCGTTGGGAATCTGGCTATGATCCTGGCTGTTTGTCAGCCGGCTGATACGATACTCGTTCAGCGTAACTGCCATAAGTCTGTATTTCATGCGATTGAACTTTCAGGCGCCCATCCGGTTTTTTTGACACCGGAAATTGATGAGGCGATGGCTGTTCCCACACATATACTGTACGAAACAGTTGAAGATGCAATTTCACAATATCCGCACGCAAAAGGGATCGTGTTGACATATCCAAATTACTACGGCCATGCAGTTGATCTGAAGCCGATCATAGAAAAGGCCCACCAACACGATATTCCCGTTTTAGTCGACGAGGCTCACGGCGCCCATTTTGTGCTGGGCCATCCATTTCCCCAGTCGTCGTTGAAAGCGGGCGCTGATGCCGTCGTCCAGTCCGCGCATAAAACGCTCCCGGCGATGACGATGGGGTCCTATCTGCATCTTAACAGCGGCAGGATCAACAGGGACAGACTGGCATACTATCTGTCCGTGCTTCAAAGCAGCAGTCCTTCCTACCCAATCATGGCATCTTTGGATATAGCTAGGGCATACGCCGAAGATATCTTGAAAACAAATCGAACAGCCGATATTGAGAAAGAGCTCATCAATATGAGAGAAGTCTTTTCTCAAATAAACGGAGCTGATATTGTCGAGCCGGCTGATGCCCGTATCCGGCAAGATCCGCTTAAGCTGTGTATCAGATCAGCGTACGGCCACTCCGGTTTTGAACTGAAATCCATATTTGAAGCAAACGGCATCCATCCTGAATTGGCAGATGAAAGGCAAGTCCTGTTGATCCTGCCGCTTGAAGGAAAAAATATGCCCGCGCCGGAACTGATCAGCACAATCAGTAAAGACATGAAAGATACAGCAGTTCGAAATGATCTTCCTGCCGGAATCGGAATCCCTTCTGAAAAAGTCACGGCTTTGCCTTACCGGAAAAGCAAGTTGTCTGCCTTCAAAAAAGAATCGGTGCCTTTTACCGAAGCAGCGGGCAGAATAAGCGCCGAATCGGTCACACCTTATCCTCCGGGCATTCCGTTGATCATGGCGGGTGAGAGAATAACAAAAGAGACGATCAGCCGGCTGACGCGGCTCGTCGATCTGAATGTACACATTCAGGGCAGCAATCAGCTCAAACAAAAGCAATTAACTGTATATATAGAAGAGGAGAAATCATGAACGGTTTATTTATTACTTTTGAAGGGCCTGAAGGTGCGGGGAAAACGACAATCCTTCAGGCTGCGGCAGACCAATTGACGAAAAACGGCCATTCTGTTCTTGCGACAAGGGAGCCGGGCGGCATTGAAATATCAGAACGAATTCGCGAGGTTATTTTAAATCCAAGCCATACAGCAATGGATCCCAAAACAGAGGCCTTGTTGTATGCGGCCGCAAGAAGGCAGCACCTAGTCGAAAAAGTAAAACCGGCGCTTGAAGAAGGGAAAATCGTCTTATGCGACCGGTTCATCGACAGCTCGCTTGCTTATCAGGGGTATGCCAGGGGACTCGGCATTGATGAAGTATTTTCTGTTAATCAATTCGCGATCGGCAGCCTGATGCCGAATGTGACGATTTATTTCGACATTGACCCGGAAGAGGGAATCAAACGAATCGATTTAAATGATGCAAGAGAGAAAAACCGGCTTGATTTGGAAAAACTCCACTTTCATCAGCTTGTTCAAAAAGGCTACGAAGAAGTTATGAACCGGTTCCCCGGACGATTTCGGATTGTGGATGCCAGCCAAAGTGTTGAACTTGTGTTAAAAAGGGTAAATAACATCATTGAGGAAGCATTAAAAGAAAATCAGTTGTGACCAGTTTACCATTCATTGTTATAATGGTAACAAGAGTATCCTTAAAGTGTTTCCATCCAAAAGGGGGCTTTTCATATGAAGTTAATTATCGCTGTTGTTCAAGACCAAGACAGCAACCGGCTTTTAAAGGCTTTGACCGATCACAATTTTCGCGTGACCAAACTGGCGTCGACCGGCGGCTTTCTGAAATCGGGAAACACAACCTTCATGTTGGGTGTAGATGATATTCGAGTAGACAAAGCTTTAAGCTTGATAAAAGAAAACGGAAGCAAGCGGGATCAGCTGATTGCCCCTGTTTCTCCAATGGGCGGAAATGCTGATTCATATGTTCCTTATCCTGTTGAGGTTGAAGTGGGCGGAGCAACCGTTTTTGTACTGCCGATCGAGCAATTCCATCAATTTTAAGGGTTGAGGATATGAAAATAAGTCAAGAACTGCGTACAATGATAGAGAAACAGCAGACTCCGCCTGCAAGAGGAGAAAATGTTTCTGCTTCATTTAAAGAGAAGATGAATATACAAAGCGGCAAGCTTCGAGTTGAACAGCTGACAATGCTTTTAACAGATATTGAAGCGTTCGGAAAACGCCTCTCAAAATCGAGAAACTTCAAAGATTTGGCCAGGTTCAAAGGCTTGATCAAACGATTTGTAAAAGAGACCGTTGAAAACGGTCTGACGGTGGAGAATTCAAGAAGCTTCGATCTGTACGGAAACAGCCGGACATTAAGCATTGTGAAAGAACTGGACGAAAAGCTTGTGCAATTAACTGAGGATCTTATGGATCAAGAAAAATCCTCTATCGAACTTTTGGAACGCATTGGCGAAATAAAGGGTTTACTGATAAACCTTTACACATAGAGAGTGATGGTATGGCTACAACCTGGACAGAAATGCAGAAGCTTCAGCCACGGGTTATGAAGCTTTTGCAAAATAGTATAGAAAGAAATCGGCTTGCCCACGCCTATTTATTTGAAGGGCGCAAAGGGACGGGCAAATTAGACGCGGCAACCCTTCTGGCAAAAAGCTTTTTTTGCCTTGAAGATGGAGCAGAGCCATGTGAGTCATGCAGGAACTGCCAGCGGATTGAATCTGGAAACCATCCGGACGTACACGTCGTCCATCCGGACGGCCTTTCCATTAAAAAGGGACAAATCCAGGCGCTTCAGGAAGAGTTTTCTAAGACCGGTTTGGAATCGCATAAAAAGCTGTATATTATTTCCCATGCGGATCAAATGACGGTCAATGCGGCGAACAGCCTTCTAAAGTTTTTAGAGGAACCGAGCAGCGATACAATCGCTGTTCTTTTAACGGAACAGCCGCAAAAATTGCTCGATACGATCATATCGAGATGCCAGGTTTTATCCTTTCAGTCGCTGCAGCCCGAATCGATTGAAAAGGAACTGGTCAAACAAGAGGTCTCACCGAATATTGCAGCCCTTTTGTCGAATATGACCAACAATTTATCGGAAGCGCTCGAATTGAGTCGAAATGATCAGTTTGCAGAGTCGCGAGCGAAAGTGATAAAATTGTATGAAGTCTTACACCAGCGAAAAGGACATGCTTTTTTCTATATTCAAGATCAGTGGATGCCCTTTTTCAAGGAGAAAGACCACCAAGAAATGGGTCTTGATATGCTTTTATTTATATATCGCGACGTGTTGTCCATTCAGTTGGGACATGAAGATAAAATACTATTTCAGGACTTATTCCAATCATTAAAACAGCATGCGCTGCAAACAACACAACAAAGAGTGACAAACCAGATACTTGCTGTTTTAGAAGCAAAAAAACGGCTTTATTCCAATGTGAATGCTCAAGGATTAATGGAGCACTTGGTTTTAATGCTGCAGGAGGGATAAGCTTGTACAACGTTATTGGTGTCCGCTTTAAAAAAGCGGGCAAAATATATTATTTCGATCCGAACGGATTTCAGATAGATAAAGACAGCTGTGTGATCGTCGAAACGGTTCGCGGTGTTGAATACGGGCAGGTTGTCATTGCCAACAAGAAAGTAGACGAGAACGATGTCGTGCTGCCTTTAAGAAAAGTGATCAGAGTTGCGGATGAACGCGACCGCCTGATCGTTGAGGAGAATCAAGAAGCTGCGCTGTCCGCCTTTGATGTCTGCCAGAAAAAGGTTAACGAGCACGGCCTTGAGATGAAACTGGTCGATGTGGAATTCACTTTTGACCGCAACAAAGTCATTTTTTATTTTACGGCTGATGGAAGAGTCGATTTTAGAGAACTCGTCAAAGATTTGGCATCGATCTTTAAAACGAGAATCGAGCTGAGACAAATCGGCGTCAGAGATGAAGCGAAGATGCTCGGCGGTATCGGACCGTGTGGAAGAATGCTTTGCTGTTCCACGTTTTTAGGTGATTTTGAGCCCGTTTCTATTAAAATGGCAAAGGATCAAAATCTGTCGCTGAATCCGACGAAGATTTCCGGACTATGCGGACGGCTGATGTGCTGTCTAAAGTATGAAAACGATGAATACGAAACAGCCAAAGAACAGCTTCCGGATATCGGGGAAGTGATCGCCACGTCCAGCGGCCCGGCAAAAGTCGTCGGGTTGAATATTCTCGAACGCATTCTCCAGGTTGAACTGACAGACTGCGACAAAGTTGTTGAATATACGTGGGATGAGCTGTTGCAAGAAGGTGTCGTATCTGCACAAACCACAGATTAACGAGGTGTGAAACCTTGGATAAAAAAGAATTGTTTGATACAGTGATAAGTTTAGAAGAACAAATCGGGTCCCTTTACCGCCAGCTTGGAGATCTCAAGCAGCATATCGGGGAAATGATTGAAGAAAACAATCATTTACAGCTTGAAAACGAGCATTTGCGCAAGAGGCTGGAAGAGACGGATCAAAGGCTAAAAAGCGTAAAATCCGATGAAAAAGAGATAAAAGCAGAAAAGACAGGGCATGCTGATATTGGAGAGGGCCATGATAATTTGGCTCGCCTGTATCAGGAGGGCTTCCATATTTGCAACATCCATTACGGAAGTGTTCGCAAAGAAGGAGACTGTCTGTTCTGCCTCTCGTTTTTAAATAAAAAATAAGAAAGGCTTCCGGCGGAACGGAAGCCTTTTTAACGGTACAATGTGTTTAGGAAAGGGAAAAGACATGATTCAATTAAAAGATGATGAACGACTGGATTATTTACTGGCGGAAGATATGAAAATCGTGCAAAGCCCGACAGTTTTTGCATTTTCCTTAGATGCTGTTCTGCTGTCGAAATTTGCTTACGTTCCGATACAAAAAGGAAACATCATTGATTTGTGCACAGGGAACGGGATTGTTCCGCTGCTTCTCAGCACCCGCACAAAAGCCGCCATCACCGGGGTGGAAATTCAGGAAAGGCTGTATGACATGGCCCTCCGCAGCGTGGAATACAACAACCTGCAAAAACAGATTCATCTCATCAGGGACGACTTGAAAAATATGCCGCAGGTGCTCGGATACAATAAGGCCGATGTCGTCACATGCAATCCTCCTTATTTCAAGACGCCGCAAAAAACGGAGCAAAACCTAAATGAACATTTGGCCATTGCCAGACATGAAATCTACTGCACGCTTGAAGATGTTATTCGCGTCAGCAGCAAGCTATTAAAGCAGGGCGGCAAACTCGCTCTCGTTCACCGGCCGGGGAGGCTGCTCGAAATCTTTGAATTGATGAAGGCCTTTCAAATCGAGCCGAAGCGGGTCCAATTTGTTTACCCGAAAAAAAGCAAAGAAGCCAACACCATTTTAGTAGAAGGAATAAAAGACGGCCGACCTGACCTGAAAATTTTGCCTCCTTTGTTTGTGTATGATGAACAAGATCAATATACACATGAAATAAGGAAGATTTTATATGGAGACGAATAGCCATTACTTTTACGTGCTTTCGTGCCGGGACGGCAGCTTGTACGCAGGCTATACAAACAATATCGAAAAGCGCCTGAAAACGCATAATGACGGGAAGGGCGCCAAGTATACGAGGGCAAGGCTGCCGGTTAAACTCCATTATGCAGAGTGCTTTTCAACGAAACGAGAAGCGATGCAGGCCGAGTACTATTTCAAAAAATTATCGAGAAAAAACAAAGAACGTTATATAGAAGAAAAAAGACGGGAGGGTGTTGATTATCAACCGGCAAAAGAGTTTTGACCAAAAATCAGACATGGGTATGTTATATCTCGTACCGACTCCCATCGGCAATTTAGAGGATATGACATTTCGGGCGGTTTCTGTGTTAAAAGAGGCGGACATTATCGCGGCGGAGGATACGAGGCAGACGAAGAAATTGTGCCATGTGTATGAAATTGAGACACAGCTTGTCAGCTACCATGAACACAATAAAGAAAGCAGCGGACATAAAATTTTGGAATGGCTGAAAGAAGGAAAAAACGTCGCATTGGTCAGTGACGCCGGAATGCCGACAATATCTGACCCCGGGGCTGAAATCGTCCGCGATTTTATCGAAATGGGCGGCTATGTCGTACCCCTGCCCGGTGCAAATGCGGCTTTGACCGCACTGATTGCCTCAGGCATTGCGCCGCAGCCGTTTTTCTTTTTCGGCTTTTTGGACCGCAGCAAACGGGAAAGGAAAAAACAGCTCGAGGCTTTGAAGAACAGACAGGAAACGATGATTTTTTACGAGTCGCCGCATCGGCTGAAAGAAACCTTGGCGGCCATCAGAGAGGTATTCGGCAATCGGCAAATCGCATTGACAAGGGAACTCACGAAAAAATTCGAAGAATTTATCAGAGGTTCGATCGAAGAAGCACTCACATGGTCTGAACAGGAACAGGTGCGCGGAGAGTTTTGCCTTGTGATCGAAGGAAGCCGTGAAGAAACGATTGAAGAGGCGGTCTGGTGGGAGCATCTTTCAGAAAAAGAACATGTCGAGCATTATATCAGCGAAGGATATCCTTCAAAAGAAGCCATTAAAAAAACCGCGGTTGACCGCGGCGTTCCGAAACGGAAAATTTATGACGCTTACCATATTCAAAACTAAAAAACCGCCCTTGCTTCGGCAAGAGCGGTTTTTGTATAATCAAAATAATTATTTTTGAGATTGAAGTTGTGCTTGAATTTCGTTAATGATTTGCTCAGCGCCTTCAGGGCTAAGAACCAATTTACCGCCTGCAAGTTTAAGGTTGTCATCAGAAACCTCACCTGTAACTTGGCAAGTCATGTTTGGTTTATATTTTTTCAAGATGATTTTTTCGTCATCTACATAGATTTCAAGAGCGTCTTTTTCTGCGATTCCAAGCGTACGGCGAAGTTCGATTGGAATCACCACGCGTCCTAGTTCATCAACTTTACGTACAATACCTGTAGATTTCATATTCATTCTCCTCCCGAAAGATTGTTATTTTTATAGGTGTTTATTATCTTCGTCATTATTCGACAAAATCCTTACAGTCCTAGCATAACAAGGTTTCCAATAAACGTCAATCATTTTCTTTTCTATTGTTTGTAAAAATTAGATCATATAGTCAAAAGACCTTGGAAGAACTGATGTAACAAGGGAATTGAAGATGATAAAACAGTATGATCAATCAAAAAAAAGCCCTTAAATCAAGACTTTCGAACTAAGGTTTTTCCTCATATCGATTATATACGACATTATTCGACAATGAAAGCATTTTTTTGTCGAAGTATAATATTTCTTTCTGTTAAAAAATTTGTAATCGACCGTATTCATGATGGATCGACAATGTATATTTTCTTGAACTTGAAGGCTAAGATGGTATCATATAAAGAGGGATTATATATTGAGTATATACTGAATGAATACACATGCCGCTCTCGTCCTTTGGGCGGGAGTTTTTTGACATTTTAATTGGGAGGTTCCATCATGCCGCAAGAAAAAAATACGTTTTACATCACTACACCCATTTATTACCCAAGTGGGAAGCTACATATTGGACATGCCTACACGACCGTTGCAGGTGATGCGATGGCTCGGTATAAAAGACTGAGAGGCTTTGATGTCAGATACTTAACTGGTACAGATGAGCACGGACAAAAAATTCAGCAAACGGCGGAGAAGGAAAACATCACTCCGCAGGAATTGGTCGATCGTGCGGCAGAAGACATTCAGCAGCTTTGGAAAAAGCTCGACATATCCAATGACGACTTCATTCGGACGACAGAGGAACGTCATAAAAAAGTGATCGAAAAGGTATTTCAGAAGCTGCTTGACAATGGTGACATATATCTTGATGAATATGAGGGCTGGTACAGCATCCCTGACGAAACGTTTTACACCGAAACCCAGCTCGTTGATGTCGAGCGAAACGAAAAAGGCGAAGTTATCGGAGGGAAAAGTCCTGACAGCGGCCACCCCGTTGAGCTAATCAAAGAGGAATCTTACTTCTTCCGCATGGGAAAATACGCGGATCGGCTTCTCGCTTTCTATGAAGAAAATCCTGAATTCATCCAGCCTGAATCCCGGAAAAATGAAATGATCAACAACTTTATCAAACCGGGTCTTGAAGATTTGGCTGTTTCCCGGACGACGTTCGACTGGGGGATAAAAGTGCCCGGCAATCCGAAGCATGTCATCTATGTTTGGATAGATGCGCTGTTTAATTACATTACGGCACTTGGCTTTAATACGGAAAACGATGAAAATTATCAAAAATATTGGCCGGCAGACGTTCATCTTGTCGGTAAGGAGATCGTCCGCTTCCATACCATTTACTGGCCGATTATGCTGATGGCATTGGACCTTCCGCTGCCGAAAAAGGTTTTTGCCCACGGGTGGCTGCTGATGAAAGATGGAAAAATGTCTAAATCAAAAGGCAATGTGGTTGACCCGGTCACATTAATCGACAGATACGGACTAGATGCATTGCGTTATTATCTTCTCCGCGAAGTGCCGTTCGGTTCTGACGGCGTATTTACACCGGAAGGATTTGTCGAGCGGATTAACTATGATTTAGCGAATGATTTAGGCAACCTGCTGAACAGAACGGTCGCCATGGTCAACAAATACTTTGACGGCCGGATTCAGTCGTATGAAGGCCCGGTTACCGCTTTTGACGAACCGTTGTCATTATTCTCGCAAAAGACAATTGAAGCGTACGAGCAGGCGATCGAAAATATGGAGTTTTCCGTTGCGCTTTCATCATTGTGGCAGTTTGTCAGCAGAACGAATAAATACATCGACGAGACAGCCCCTTGGGTACTGGCAAAAGATAAGGATAAAGAAAAAGAGCTTCAATCGGTCATGTACCATTTGGCGGAGTCATTGCGCATCACTGCTGTATTGCTGCAGCCGTTCTTAACGCAGACGCCTGAAAAGATTTTCGCACAGCTTGGCGTTACGGATGCGTCACTGAAAACCTGGGACAGCATTCAAAGCTTCGGCCAGCTGAAATCTGTGACAGTTCAAAAAGGAGAACCATTGTTCCCGCGTCTTGAGGCGGAAGACGAAGTCGCTTATATCAAATCAAAAATGCAGGGAACGGCTCCAAAAGAAGAACCAAAGCAAGAGGAAAAAGCACCTGAACGGCTTCCGGAAATCACGATAGACGATTTTATGAGCACAGAGCTCAGAGTGGCTGAAGTCATTCATGCTGAACCCGTCAAAAAAGCGGATCGTCTGTTAAAACTCCAGCTTGATTTAGGCTTTGAAAAACGCCAAGTCGTTTCAGGAATTGCCAAGCACTACAAACCTGAAGAGCTTGTCGGCCGGAAAGTCATTTGTGTAACAAATTTAAAACCGGTCAAACTAAGAGGAGAACTTTCTCAAGGCATGATATTGGCTGGAGAGGACAATGGCGTTCTCTCGCTTGCGGCGGTAGACAGTTCATTAGCAAACGGAACGCGAATCAAATAAATGCAGGCAAAGGGTGTTCCACGTGTAACATTTCGTCGAACACCTTTTGTTTTTTCGACAATTTCTTAAAAAGGTGGCATTTTCATGTTATTTGATACACATGCTCATTTAAACGCCGAGCAATTTAACGAGGATTTGGAAGAAGTCATTGCTCGGGCAAAGGAAGAAAAAGTGGAGCACATTGTCGTGGTAGGATTCGATCGTCCGACGATCAAGCGTGCGATGGAATTGATTGAAGAATACGATTTTATTTATGCAGCCATCGGGTGGCATCCGGTTGACGCAATTGATATGACCGATGAAGATTTGGCTTGGATCAAAGACCTGTCCGCCCATGAGAAAGTTGTGGCGATCGGAGAAATGGGACTTGATTATCATTGGGATAAGTCGCCGAAGGACGTTCAAAAAGAGGTGTTCAGAAAACAGATCGCTTTGGCAAAAGAAGTCGGCTTGCCAATCGTGATTCACAACCGTGATGCAACGGAGGATGTCGTTTCTATTTTGCGGGAAGAAGGGGCCGAGGAAGTCGGCGGGATCATGCACTGTTATACAGGAAGCGCTGAAATTGCACAAGAGTGCATCGATATGAATTTCTACCTATCTTTCGGCGGACCCGTCACATTTAAAAACGCCAAAAAACCGAAGCAAGTGGTCAAACAAATACCAAATGACCGGCTTTTAATTGAGACGGACTGCCCGTATTTAACGCCGCATCCATACAGAGGAAAGCGGAATGAACCTAGCTATGTCAAACTTGTCGCCGAACAGATTGCCGAATTAAAAGGAATGACTTATGAAGAAATAGCGGCCGTCACCACAGAAAATGCAAAAAAACTTTTCGGCATCAGCTGACACGATTTGATATCGAGCCTTGTTCAAGCTTGTCTCTTCGGGGGATGGTTCTAAAAAGTTCTACATGTCTGTTTACGCTCATAGGATATCTTTGTCGACAAGTCTTTCTTTCTTTTATGAGGTGGTTTTCCCATAATAAAAGAGATGGCGGGCTTGCGGAGAAAATAGAGAGGAGGGTTGACAGGCTTGTAGATACTCTATATAATCTCCCCGAGGAGAAGGAGGCGTTTTTCATCATACAAAAAATGAAAAAGCTGTTTTCCGTAAAGCTTAGCAAAAGCAGATGGATTCTGATTGCTGCTGGACTGCTTGTCGCAGGGAGCGGAACTGCTTACGGAGCACATGAGCTCGCTAAACAGCAAGTCACCATTTCGATAAACGGGAAAAAGCAGGATGTTCGCACGAATGCTAAAACCGTAGGTGAACTGCTGAAAAGCTTAGACATCGAGACGAGGAAAGAAGATCACATCTCTCCCGCTGAAGATACAAAATTAACGGCGAACATGAATGTTGAATATGTTGCCGCAAAACCTGTTCATTTCACGGTCGACGGACAGGAAAAGGAAATCTGGACAACAGCGGGTACAGTCGGCAAACTTCTGAAAGACTTAAATTTAGAGTTGGCGGAACACGATCAAATTGACCCCTCAGTTGATAAAGAAATAACGAAAGATATGAAGCTGACTTTGCAAAGGGCTTTTAAAGTAACCGTAAAGGATGCCGGTAAAGATAAAGACCTATGGACGACTTCGACTACGGTCGCTGACTTTTTAAAACATCATAAGATCAGCATAAAAGGCGATGATGAAGTTAAGCCTGCGCTTGATAAAAAGCTGACGAAAGATCAGGCGATTCACATTACTCGTATCAAAAAAGTCACCGATGTAGTGGAAGAGAACATCCCTTTTGAAGTCCGGAAAAAAGAGGACGATTCACTTGAAAAGGGGAAAGAAAAAGTTGTACAGGACGGTAAACATGGCAAGCTTAAAAAGCACTATGCCGTTGTTATGAAAAACGGCAAGGAAGTTTCCAGAGAACTGATTAAAGAGGAAACGGCAGCCGAAAGCAAAGCCAAAATCATCGCTGTCGGTACAAAGCAAGCCGCAGTGGCTAAAGTCAGCGCGAATGTATCGCGCGGAAATCAATCCTCAGGAAAGGAATTTTATGTATCCTCTACAGCTTATACAGCAAGCTGCAACGGATGCTCAGGCCACACTGCGACCGGCGTTAATTTGAAAAATAATCCCGGCGCTAAAGTGATCGCTGTCGATCCGAGCGTTATTCCGCTGGGTTCCAAAGTACATGTAGAAGGATATGGCTATGCGGTTGCGGCCGATACAGGCTCAGCCATCAAAGGCCGAAAAATCGATGTATTCTTTCCGAATAAGTCTACAGCTTACCGCTGGGGAAACAAAAGAGTTAAAATCAAGGTGTTGAACTAAATATCATTTATTATGCTTTTTATATAAGCAGAGGGATTTTGCGCCCTCTGTTTTTTTGGTTATAATAGATCCATCTTGTTTTCTAATAAATTAGACGGTTTTATTACAAAAAGGTTTCAATCATTTTAAAAATGTAATAAAAGGTTTTTCAACATACGGAGGAAGAAATGAAGATTAAAGAAATCATTGTTGTCGAAGGCCGTGATGACACCGCTAAAATCAAATCGGCTGTTGATGCAGATACGATCGAAACGAACGGATCTGCCATAGGGGAAGACGTCATCAAACGGATTCGGCTCGCCCAGGAAACGCGCGGGGTTATTATTTTAACCGATCCCGATTTCCCGGGGGAAAAAATCAGAAAAACGATTGCAGAAAAGGTCCCCGGCTGCAAGCATGCATTTTTGCCCAAGCATTTGGCAAAGCCTAAAAATAAACGCGGAATCGGTGTCGAACACGCTTCGCTTGAAGCGATCCGCGAATGCTTAATGACCGTTCAGGAGGAAATGGAAGCGACGGAACCTGAGATTGAGGCCCGGGATTTAATCGAAGCCGGCCTGATCGGAGGCCCGCTGGCAAAACAAAGGCGGGAGCGGCTCGGCGAAATATTGAATATCGGCTATACAAATGGGAAACAGCTTCAAAAGCGGCTGCAAATGTTTCAGATCAAAAAGAGTGATTATTTAAGCGCACTGGATGCTGTGCTGCGGGAGGAAGAACATGAATAAAGATATCGCCACCCCAATTAGGACTAAGGAAATTCTCAATAAATACGGATTTTCATTCAAAAAAAGCCTGGGGCAGAACTTCTTGATTGACACGAACATATTGGACAGAATTGTCGACCATGCCGGTGTGACGGAGCGTACAGGCGTGATTGAAATCGGTCCGGGGATCGGGGCATTGACCGAGCAGCTGGCAAAGCGTGCGAAGAAAGTAACGGCCTTTGAGATCGACCAACGGCTTCTGCCGATTTTAGAAGATACGCTTTCTCCGTATGATAATGTGACTGTCATTCACCAGGATGTCCTGAAGGCCGATGTCCGAGCGGTAATGGACGAACAGTTTCAAGACTGCAATGAGGTGATGGTTGTCGCCAACCTCCCGTATTACGTCACGACTCCGATCATCATGAAGCTTTTAGAAGAAAATCTGCCGCTGAAAGGAATCGTCGTCATGCTTCAAAAAGAGGTGGCGGACCGAATGGCTGCAAAACCTTCTTCAAAGGAATACGGGTCCCTTTCCATCGCGGTGCAGTTTTATACGGAGGCCAAAACGGTCATGAATGTACCAAAGACCGTATTTGTCCCTCAGCCTAACGTAGATTCCGCGGTCATCAGGCTGACGCTGAGGAAAGAGCCGGCTGTGGCCGTTCAAGATGCTGCCTTTTTCTTTCAAGTCGTAAAAGCAAGCTTTGCACAGCGTCGAAAAACGCTTTTCAACAACCTCGTCAACAATCTGCCGAATGGCAAAGAGAATAAATCAAAAATTGAAAGAGCGCTTCAGGATTCACATATCGACGGAAAACGACGCGGAGAGTCGCTTAGCATTGAAGAGTTCGCCGTCTTATCTGACCGCTTGAGAGAAGTCCTTCTTTAATGGGGGGCTTTTTTTATTGATGCCGGGCTTTAAGCCTGATCAGGCTTGTCATCCGTTCACCACTTGAAGGGCAGGCACATAGGCTAAAGAAGCACCTTTACTTTTTCGTTGCTTGATGTTCATCAGGATGGGGCTTAGTCTATGTGTGGAGTGAAAAGCATGCAATTTAAAATAGGCGATATGGTCGTCAGAAAATCTTATCGAAGAGATATTTTATTTCGAATTATAAGAATTGATCAATCGGCAAATGGAGAACCTGTAGCCGTTTTGCACGGAGATGAGGTCAGATTAATCGCTGACGCGCATTTGGGGGATCTTGAGATTGTCCGCGAGGCTGAGCGGCAGATGAGAAAGCGGGAAGAAGAAACGAGAATGAAGGAATCCCTCGATCTTCTCCGCCAGGATTACAAACTCCTTCACGATAAACATGAGTACCGCGCCACAAACCAATATAACAATCAACAGCAGTACTTTCATATGCCCGGAAGAGTCCTTCATTTAGACGGGGATTCGGCTTATTTGAAAAAGTGTCTGGCGCTCTACGAAAAGATCGGGGTTCCTGTATACGGCATTCATTGCTATGAAAAGAAAATGTCATCAGTCATCGAGGAACTGATCGATGAATACCGCCCGGATCTTCTCGTCATTACCGGACACGATGCCTATTCTAAGCAGAAGGGCGATATTAACAATCTGGATGCCTACAGGCATTCAAAAGATTTTATCGAAACCGTTCAAAAAGCGAGAAGAAAAATTCCCCATCTTGATCAGCTCGTCATTTTTGCCGGCGCATGCCAGTCCCATTTTGAATCACTGATCAGAGCCGGTGCAAATTTCGCAAGCTCTCCGTCCAGAGTCAACATCCATGCGCTTGATCCGGTCTATATAGTCGCAAAAATCAGCTTCACTCCGTTTATGGACCGCATTAACGTCTGGGAAGTGCTCAGAAATACCTTGACGAGAGAAAAGGGGCTCGGAGGTATTGAGACGCGGGGCGTATTGCGTATTGGAATGCCATATAAAACAAAAGCAAACGATTAAACGAGCCCGCCGGATGGCGGGTTTTTGCTATGCACACGAAATGTTTTTACCTTTTTTTTTAAAACATACATAATGAAACGAAAAATGAGGAAAATAAGGGAAAGTCGGCGTATAATTTGTCACAAATATTTTATTGACAGAGGCTTATGAACGTTGATATAATTTAAATTTTATTTGACAAAAATGGGCTTCTGGTGTATACTGAATATAGTGAGGTGGATGCAATGGCGAAAACGTTGTCCGATATTAAAAGATCGCTTGATGGACATTTGGGAAAAAGGCTGACGTTAAAAGCAAACGGTGGCCGCCGAAAAACGATTGAGCGTTCGGGCATTTTAGCTGAGACGTACCCTTCTGTTTTTGTGATACAACTAGACCAAGACGAGAATTCGTTTGAAAGAGTTTCATACAGTTATGCGGATATTCTTACTGAGACGGTTGAATTGAGGTTTTCCGATGATAAAACCAGCTCAGTAGCCCTTTAATAAGCAGTGGACTTTATGTTTGCTGCTTTTTGTTTTGCCTTTTTTTATCCAAAATTTTTCGGGGAAGTTCTGCACAAATCGAGCAAAGCTAATACATGTCACTTGTTTTATGATGAGTCAGACGGATGGTATGATACTTGAAAGGGGCTGTTTCGCATGGGCAGACGTCGAAGCATCATGTCAGAGGAATTCAAAAATGAATTGGCTAAAGATCTTGGATTTTACGATACGGTAAAGACCGAGGGCTGGGGCGGAATTCGGGCCAGAGACGCCGGCAACATGGTGAAAAGGGCCATCGAATTAGCCGAACAGCATATGGCTCAAAATCAGCAAAATCATTAAAACAGTGACATACGGGGGACGCTTCTGTCCTCCGTTTTTTTCATTGATCCGTTTTCAGTGTTCAGCCGCTGTAAGCGACCTGGGAATCATGGCGAGGGGCGCATTCGCAATCTGAAGGAATGACCGCATGCCAAAGGCGAGGCATCCTGCGCAGGCGCATGCATTTGTACTTGCGAGGAATGACCGCATGCTAAGAGCGAGGCGTCCTGCCTCAGGCGCATGCATTTGTACGTCCTGTACTTCAAAATATGTTACAATGTGGATACTTATGTTTAGATGGAGAAGTAGGTGAATGGATTGCGTATTTTAGAGAAGGCGCCGGCTAAAATTAATTTGTCGCTCGACGTTCGCCGCAAACGTCCAGATGGGTATCATGAAGTAGAGATGGTCATGACGACGATTGATTTGGCGGATCGGGTCGAATTAACAGAGCTGGCAGAAGATAAAGTAACGGTTTCTTCGCATAACCGCTTTGTTCCCGACGATCAGCGAAACCTTGCTTATCAGGCTGCAATGCTCATGAAAGAACGCTACGGCATTAAAAAAGGGGTTTCCATTTTTATTACGAAAGTGATTCCCGTTGCTGCGGGCCTTGCAGGAGGAAGCAGCGATGCGGCTGCCGTCTTCAGAGGATTGAACCGGCTGTGGGATTTGAAGCTTTCGATGAATGAACTGGCTGAGCTTGGCGCTGAGATCGGATCTGATGTCTCCTTTTGCGTACATGGAGGAACGGCTCTTGCAACGGGAAGGGGAGAGAAAATCCGTCATATCGAGACTCCGCCGCACTGCTGGGTAGTGCTGGCAAAGCCGACGATCGGCGTATCAACTGCAGAAGTGTACAAGCAGCTGAAAGTCGACGAGATTGAACATCCGGATGTTCAAGGTATGATTGCTGCGATTGAAGAGAAGAATTTTCAAAAAATGTGTGACAAGCTCGGCAATGTACTCGAATCTGTTACATTGAATATGCACCCCGAAGTCGCGATGATCAAAAATCAAATGAAGCGGTTCGGCGCCGATGCTGTGCTGATGAGCGGGAGCGGCCCCACTGTGTTCGGACTTGTTCAATACGAATCAAAAGTGCAAAGAATCTATAACGGATTAAGAGGGTTTTGCGATCAGGTTTATGCGGTGCGGATGATCGGAGAACAAAATGAACTTGATTAAATCCGTATGTTAAGTTATATTGTTTTTAAAAATATTCGGATTTTGGAGGTAAGTGCATGAAGTTTCGTCGAAGCGGCAGATTGGTGGATCTGACAAATTATTTGTTGACCCATCCGCATGTCTTAGTGCCATTAACCTTCTTTTCAGAACGGTATCAATCTGCTAAATCATCCATTAGTGAAGATTTAACCATCATTAAGCAGACCTTCGAGCAGCAGGGAATCGGAACGCTTCAGACCGTGCCGGGAGCAGCCGGCGGCGTTAAATACATTCCAAAGGTAAAACGCGATGAAGCGGAGGAATTTGTAAAGTCGCTCGGTGAGTCATTGATCGATTCGGAACGGATATTGCCCGGCGGATATTTGTATTTAACCGATATCCTTGGAAAGCCCTCTGTATTAACGAAGGCCGGCAAAATTTTTGCTTCCGCTTTTTCAGACAGGGAGATCGATGTCGTGATGACGGTGGCGACAAAAGGCATTCCTTTGGCATATGCGGTAGCCAGCTACCTTGATGTGCCGACAGTGGTCGTCAGAAAAGACAATAAGGTAACTGAAGGGTCAACGGTCAGCATCAACTATGTGTCCGGATCATCCAACCGCATTCAGACGATGTCTCTTGCAAAACGAAGCTTGCAGACGGGCTCGCACGTTTTGATCATAGACGACTTTATGAAAGCGGGAGGAACGATCAACGGCATGATCAATCTTCTCGATGAATTCAATGCCCATGTAGCGGGCATCGGTGTTCTTGTGGAAGCTCAGGGAGTCAAGGAGCGGCTGGTCGATGAGTATATGTCCCTTTTGACTCTTTCTGAAATCGATATGAAGGAAAAAAAGGTGGAAATACAAAACGGAAATTTTCAGCGTTTTTTTGCAGAAAATGAATAGGAAATGGGGAGTTTGAGATGACAAAGGTTGTTCAGACAAAAGAAGCACCGGCGGCGATCGGACCGTATTCACAAGGAATTGTTGTCAACAATATGTTTTACAGTTCAGGGCAAATTCCGCTGACCCCGTCGGGTGAAATGGTGACTGGAGACATCACAGAACAGACGCACCAGGTTTTCCGCAATTTAAAAGCCGTGCTGAAAGAAGCGGGCGCCTCTCTGGAGACTGTCGTCAAAGCAACCGTGTTTCTGGCGGATATGAATCAATTCACAGAGGTGAATGAAGTTTACGGACAGTACTTCGATACCCACAAACCGGCGAGATCATGCGTTGAGGTGGCGAGGCTGCCGAAAGACGCGCTTGTTGAAATAGAAGTCATCGCATTAGTGAAATAGAAAGAACTCTTAAAAGATGGTTTTGGTCTCAAAATCATCTTTTTTGTTTGGAAAATTTGTCAATTCAGTGTTTTTTTATCCCAATATTACAAAAATATTTTTAATTATGCAGGAAAACAAAAAAAGCCGTTGAATAGTTACACTAATGTTTTTATATTGGGAAAAGGTGGTGAACTACTGTGGAAGTTACCGACGTAAGATTACGCCGCGTGAATACCGATGGTCGCATGAGAGCGATTGCATCCATCACGCTGGATCACGAATTTGTAGTGCATGATATTCGTGTAATTGATGGAAACAATGGTCTTTTCGTTGCGATGCCAAGTAAGCGTACACCTGATGGAGAATTTCGTGATATCGCTCATCCAATCAACTCAAGCACCCGCGGAAAAATTCAGGACGCGGTGTTAAATGAATATCATCGTTTGGGTGACGTTGAGGAAATAAAATATGAAGAAGCTGGAGCTTCTTAAAAAAGAAGGGCTTATGGATAAGCCCTTTTTGTTTTGAAAAAAAATGATCTTATCATAATAAAATGACAATATATGGTTTGTGTCTGCGTATAACAGTAGCAGGAAGGTAAAGCATGCGAACTCGGATAACAAAGCGCATGCAGAAGGAATCAATCCGTCTCCCTGATCAGTTAATCCTAAATATGCTCTAAACATCCAAAATATGCTGTCTTGATTTCCCGATTTCTCATTTTGGCTTGCTTGAAATCAACTCATATTTAGGATATATTTTTCTATGGATAATAGGGATAATGGAGGCCAATACATGGATAAGCGGTTTGCAGTTGTGTTAGCAGCTGGTCAAGGAACAAGAATGAAATCAAAGCTATATAAAGTTCTTCATCCTGTTTGCGGAAAACCTATGGTCGAGCATGTTGTCGATGAAGCTCGCAAGCTATCATTAGAAAAACTTGTCACAATAGTTGGACATGGTGCGGAAGATGTCAAAAAACAGCTCGGGGAAAAAAGCGAATATGCCCTGCAGGCTGAACAGCTCGGCACGGCCCATGCCGTCAAGCAGGCCAAGTCGATTCTTGGAAGCGAAAAAGGAACAACAATCGTCATCTGCGGAGATACCCCGCTTTTAACTGCCGAAACGATGGAAGCCATGCTCACGGAGCATCAGAAAAAAGCAGCAAAGGTGACGATTTTAACCGCTGTAGCGGAAGATCCGACAGGCTACGGACGCATTATTCGCAATGAAAACGGCGATGTTGCAAAGATTGTCGAACACAAAGATGCAACAGAAGAGGAAAGGCTTGTCAAAGAAATCAACACAGGCACCTACTGTTTTGACAACGAAGCTCTTTTTCAAACGATCGAGCAGGTTTCCAATGACAACGTACAGGGGGAATATTATCTTCCGGATGTCATTGAGATCTTGAAAAATCAAGGTGAAACTGTAGCCGCTTATCAGACTGGCAACTTCCAGGAAACGCTCGGAGTCAATGACAGAGTCGCCCTATCACAAGCGGAAATCTATATGAAGCAGCGGATCAATAAACGCCACATGCAGAACGGCGTCAGCTTAATCGATCCCGACAACACATACATTTCACCGGAAGCCGTGATCGGCAGGGATACCGTGATTTATCCCGGCACCGTCATTAAAGGGCGGGTTGTTATCGGTGAAGACGCGGTCATCGGACAGAACAGCGAACTGGAAAACAGTACGGTCGGCAGCAGAACGGTCATTAAGCAGTCCGTTATCGTGGACAGTGAAGTCGGCGACGATGTTACAATCGGACCGTTTGCTCATATCAGGCCCGACTCAAAGATCGGCAATGAGGTAAGGATCGGGAATTTCGTCGAAGTGAAAAAATCGGAATTTGGTGATCGCAGCAAAGCATCTCATTTAAGCTACATAGGGGACGCGGAAATCGGAACGGATGTCAATCTCGGCTGCGGGTCGATTACCGTAAATTATGATGGGAAACATAAGTTTAAAACGAAAATTGAAAATGGGGCATTTATCGGCTGCAACTCCAATTTGGTCGCTCCGGTGACAATCGGCGAAGGCGCATACGTAGCTGCGGGTTCAACGATTACCGACGATGTGCCAGGCCGGGCTTTGTCTATTGCCAGAGCAAGACAAGTCAATAAGGAAGACTACGCTGAGAACATACACAAAAAATAATCCTAAATCGGAGGTTTACCATGTCTAAATATGAAGACGACAATTTGAAGATTTTTTCTTTAAACTCAAATCCGGGTCTTGCGAAGGAAATCGCGGATATCGTCGGAGTTGAGCTGGGAAAGAGTTCTGTTAAACGCTTTAGCGACGGTGAAGTCCAAATTAACATTGAAGAAAGCATCCGCGGCTGCGACTGCTATGTCATCCAATCGACTAGCGCGCCGGTGAACGAGCATATCATGGAGCTTTTGATCATGGTGGATGCGCTGAAACGCGCGTCGGCGAAAACGATTAATATCGTGATGCCTTACTACGGCTATGCCCGTCAGGACCGTAAAGCGCGTTCCCGCGAGCCGATCACAGCCAAACTCGTGGCAAATCTGCTGGAAACCGCCGGAGCTACCCGTGTGATTGCACTTGATCTTCACGCGCCGCAAATCCAAGGTTTCTTTGATATACCGATCGATCATTTAATGGGTGTTCCGATTTTAGGAAATTATTTTGAAGAGAAAAATTTCAAGGATATCGTGATTGTGTCCCCTGACCACGGCGGTGTGACCCGTGCCCGCAAATTGGCGGACCGCTTGAAAGCGCCGATTGCGATTATCGACAAACGCCGACCTAAGCCGAATGTAGCCGAGGTTATGAATATCATCGGGCATATCGAAGGAAAAACAGCCATTTTAATTGATGATATTATTGATACTGCAGGAACGATTACGCTGGCGGCCAATGCGCTCGTTGAAAGCGGCGCAGAGGAAGTGTATGCATGCTGTACACATCCGGTTCTTTCCGGTCCGGCGATCGAAAGAATCGACAATTCCAAAATTAAAGAGCTCGTTGTGACCAACAGCATTGAGCTTCCTGAAGAAAAGAAAATCGCGAAATTCAAGCAGCTTTCTGTCGCACCGCTTCTGGCAGAAGCAATTATTCGTGTGCATGAGAAACAATCTGTCAGCTTCCTGTTCGATTAATTTGCTGATTCTGGTTTAAAGTTTTGTCGTTATGGGAATGGTTTTAGAAAGACCAATCTAACGATAGGATGGTGCTGAAAATGGCAATTTTAAAAGCGGAAGAAAGAACGGATTCCAGACGGTCTTCTTTAAGAAGAATTCGGCAATCCGGGTATGTGCCGGGTGTCATTTACGGAAGAAATCTGGAGAACAAATCCGTTGCGTTAGACAGTATCGAGCTTTTAAAAATCTTGCGCGCTGAGGGCAAAAATACGATTATCAACTTGGATATAAACGGTGACCAACACTCTGTTATGGTGACTGAGCTGCAGACGGATCCGTTAAAAGATTCAATCGTACATGCCGATTTTAAAGTGGTTGATATGGAAGCGGAAATGGAGGCGACGGTTCCTGTAAACCTTACGGGTGAAGCAGAGGGCATCAAACAGGGCGGTGTTCTTCAGCAGCCGCTTTACGAGCTGTCTGTCACAGCAAAGCCGAAGAACATTCCGCAGACGATCGAGGTTGATATTTCCAGTCTCGAAGTCAATGATGTTCTAACCGTCGGCGATATTCCGACCAAAGGCGATTATTCATACAACCATGAGCCTGATGAAGTTGTTGCATCCATTCTTCCTCCTCAAAAGCAGGAAGAAACAGAAGCCGAATCAGCTGCTCAAGACGTTGAGGAACCAGAAAAAGGCACTGAAGAGGAAAAAGAAGAATAAATACGTAAGACGTAATCCGCCCGCGGTTACGTCTTTTGTGCTAGAATGAGGGGAAATTAGGATGCTCCCCCTCAGTATGCTGAGGCAGGGTTTTGCTTAAGGGAGGATATAGAATAATGTTTGTGTTTGCAGGATTGGGCAATCCGGGTAAAACATATGAAAATACGAGACACAATGTAGGTTTTATGACGATTGACGAGCTCTCGAAAGAGTGGAACATTCCGCTTGATAAAACAAAGTTCAACGGACAATACGGAATCGGGTTTGTTTCCGGCAAAAAGGTTCTACTTGTTAAGCCGCTTACATATATGAATTTATCGGGAGAATGTTTGAGGCCGCTTTTGGACTATTACGAGATCCCTGTTGACAATTTGAAAGTGATTTACGATGATTTGGATCTTCCGACCGGAAGAATCCGTCTGAGGACGAAAGGAAGCGCAGGAGGCCATAACGGCATCAAATCGACGATTCAGCATCTGGGAACAAGTGAGTTTAACCGGATCAGAATCGGAATAGGCCGTCCGGTAAACGGCATGAAAGTCGTCGATTATGTGCTTGGCGCTTTTACAGATGAAGAAGAGCCGGCGATAAAAGAGGCCGTCAGACAATCGGCCAAGGCCTGTGAAGCTTCTTTGGAAAAACCTTTTTTAGAAGTCATGAATGAATTTAACGCAAAGGTATAAGGCAAAAGGGAACGGAACATACTAGTCTTAAAAAGACTCGGTATGGAGGTTCCTTTATGGCTTTACATTATTATTGCCGGCATTGCGGCGTTAAAGTCGGAAGTCTTGACCATTCTTATGTAAACAGTGAACAGTTAGGCTTTAACCACTTAACAAATGATGAAAGAAACGATATGATTTCTTATATGGATAATGGGGATTTACACGTGAAGACGATATGTGAAGATTGTCAAGAAGCGCTTGAGCGAAACCCGGATTATCACCAATATCATTCATTTATTCAATAGATAGCTTTGGTGTAGAGACTAGACCAAAGCATTTTTCTATTTGAGGAAGAGAGGAGGGGCTCATTTGAACAATATTCAATCCTATATAACAAAAAGCGATGATTTTAAATCCATCGTCAACGGCTTGAACGAAGGGCTGAAGGAACAGCTGCTTGCGGGGCTCTCCGGATCTGCCCGGTCGTTATTTACAGCCGCTCTTACAAAAGAAACGAGACGGCCGGTATTTTTAATTACGCATAACCTTTATCAGGCTCAAAAAATTACAGATGATTTAACAGGGCTGATAAAAGATCAGCCTGTCCTTTTATATCCTGTCAACGAATTGATTTCTTCTGAAATAGCGGTGGCAAGCCCTGAGCTGCGCTCGCAAAGGCTTGATGTCTTAAATAGGCTTGCAAGCGGTGAAACGCCTATCGTTGTTGCTCCGGCAGCAGCCGTCAGAAGAATGCTGCCTCCTGTCGAAGTATGGCAAAACAGTCAGATTCACATTGAGACGGGGCGCGACATTGACCCGGAACAGCTGCTCCAGAAGCTCGTTCAAATGGGGTATGAGCGTACAGATATGGTGGCGGCGCCAGGCGAATTCAGCATACGCGGGGGCATTATCGATGTCTACTCTTTGACTGAAGAAAATCCTGTCCGGATTGAATTGTTTGATACAGAAGTTGACTCGATTCGTATATTCAATACGGATGATCAGCGCTCACTGGAAACGCGCGATGAAGTAACGATCGGCCCTGCGAAGGAACTGATCGTGCGGGATGAAGACAGGCAAAGGGCGCTTGAACAAATCGATCAAGGCCTTGCCAACAGCCTTAAAAAGCTGAAGCTCGATAAACAAAAGGAAATTCTCGACCAAAATATCGCGGAAGACAAAGAGCGGCTCAAGGAAGGGCATATCGGCCAGGAAATGGTCAAATACCTTTCTTATTTCTATGAGAAGCCTGCTAGTTTACTAGATTATTTCCCGAAAAATACCTTGCTTATACTAGATGAAATCAGCCGTATTCATGAAATGGAAGACCAGCTGCAAAAGGAAGAGGCAGAATGGATTACGAGCCTGCTTGAAGAAGGGAAAATCCTTCATGATACATCGATGTCATTTCCTTTTCACAGCCTCATTTCAAAACAGTCCCGCCCGATTTTGTATTACTCGCTGTTTTTAAGGCATGTGCAGCACACCAGTCCGCAAAACATCGTCAATGTTTCAAGCAAGCAAATGCAGAGCTTTCACGGACAAATGAATGTGCTCAAAAATGAGATCGAACGGTTTAAAAAATCGAAATATACGACGGTTTTTCTCGGAGACAGCAAAGAGCGCGTCGAAAAACTAGCATCTGTACTGTCCGACTATGACATCGAAGCCGCACAGGCCGACCAGGATGCAGCGCTCGCCCAAGGCCAGATTTACATTATGGAAGGCGGTCTTCAATCCGGTTTTGAGCTTCCGATGATCAAGCTGGCCGTTATCACGGAGGAAGAGCTGTTTAAAAAGCGTGTCAAAAAGCAGGCGCGCAAACAAAAACTGACCAATGCCGAACGGATTAAAAGCTACTCGGAGCTTCAGATCGGCGATTATGTCGTTCATGTAAACCACGGTATCGGAAAGTATTTAGGGATTGAAACGTTGGAGATCAACGGCATTCATAAGGACTACCTGAATATTCACTACCAGGGAAGCGACAAGCTTTACGTACCGGTTGACCAAATTGATCAGGTGCAAAAATACGTCGGTTCCGAAGGTAAAGAGCCGAAGCTTTATAAACTCGGGGGAAGCGAATGGAAACGGGTTAAGAAAAAGGTTGAAAGCTCTGTTCAGGATATCGCCGATGACTTGATCAAGCTCTATGCCGAAAGAGAAGCAAGCAAAGGCTACGCGTTTTCACCCGACCATGAAATGCAGCGTGAATTTGAAGCCGCATTTCCTTATCAGGAGACAGAGGATCAGCTGAGATCGATCCATGAGATTAAAAGAGACATGGAAAAAGAAAGACCGATGGACCGGCTCCTTTGCGGCGATGTGGGCTACGGCAAAACCGAAGTGGCGATCCGCGCCGCTTTTAAGGCGATTGCAGACGGAAAACAGGTCGCCATCCTTGTGCCGACTACGATCCTCGCACAGCAGCACTATGAAACGATATTGGAGCGCTTTCAGGACTACCCGATTAATATCGGTTTGCTCAGCCGGTTCCGGACGAGAAAAGAAGCAAATGAAACGATCAAGGGCTTGAAAAACGGAACGGTAGACATCGTGATCGGCACTCACAGGCTGTTGTCCAAGGATGTCGTATACAAAGATCTTGGTCTGCTTATCATCGATGAAGAACAAAGGTTCGGTGTCACACATAAGGAAAAAATTAAACGCATTAAAGCGAATGTCGACGTTTTGACGTTAACGGCAACTCCGATACCTCGAACCCTTCATATGTCCATGCTTGGTGTCAGAGATTTGTCAGTCATTGAAACGCCTCCGGAAAACCGCTTCCCGGTACAGACGTACGTTGTCGAATACAACGGGGCCTTGGTCAGGGAAGCGATAGAACGCGAGCTGGCCAGAGGCGGTCAGGTTTACTTCCTGTACAACCGGGTGGAGGATATTGAAAGAAAAGCAGAAGAAATCTCGATGCTTGTACCTGACGCCAAGGTGACGTACGCCCATGGAAAGATGACAGAAAACGAACTCGAATCGGTCATGCTGAACTTCTTAGAGGGAGAATCGGATGTACTAGTCAGTACGACGATTATTGAGACGGGCGTTGATATTCCAAACGTCAATACTTTGATCGTATTTGACGCAGACAAGATGGGGCTTTCCCAGCTGTACCAGCTGAGGGGCCGCGTCGGCCGCTCAAACCGTGTAGCTTACGCTTATTTTACGTACCGGAAGGACAAAGTCCTAACGGAAGTGGCTGAAAAAAGGCTTCAGGCGATTAAAGAATTTACAGAACTCGGGTCAGGATTTAAAATCGCGATGCGCGATTTGACGATCCGCGGCGCCGGAAACCTTTTAGGTGCGCAGCAGCACGGGTTCATCGATTCTGTCGGTTTCGATTTATATTCGCAAATGCTCAAGGAAGCAATAGAGGCGCGCAAGGGAGATGCACCGCAAGCTGAAAAGTTTGAGCCGGAAATCGATTTGGAGCTTGACGCATATATTCCGCAGACGTATGTGACAGACGGCAAGCAAAAAATAGATATGTATAAACGGTTTAGAGCGATTTCAACCATTGAAGAAAAGAGCGAGCTTCAAGACGAGATGATCGACCGCTTCGGCGAATATCCGAAAGAAGTAGAATATTTATTCGCCATCGCTGAGGCGAAGGTATATGCCATCAAGGAACGCGTCGAGCTGATCAAACAGGATAAAGACGCCGTCAGACTGACAATTGACGAAAAAGCTAGTGCCGAAATTGACGGTCAAAAACTGTTTGAACTCGGCAGCAAGTACGGCAGACAGATCGGCCTTGGAATGGAAGGGAAGAAATTGAAAATCTCGATTCAAGTGAAAAACCGAAAACCGGAGGAATGGCTGGAAACGCTTCTCGACATATTGAAGGGCCTTCAAAACGTTAAAAAGCAAACGATCGCTTCATCGTAAAAATTTGTTGTTTCTCGCGTATATTACATTTGATGTGAAGGATACTAAAACCAATCAAGAGTGGAGAGTGTTACATAAGTACACAGCTCTGTTTATATCCACCAGATATATCATCAAATGAAAGAGAGGCAGCAGAGATGAAAGCAACTGGTATCGTACGTCGAATTGATGATTTAGGCCGGGTCGTGATCCCGAAGGAAATCCGCAGAACTTTGCGCATTCGTGAAGGAGACCCTTTGGAAATATTTGTGGACCGGGATGGGGAGGTTATTTTAAAAAAGTATTCTCCGATCAGCGAGCTCGGCGACTTTGCAAAAGAGTATGCAGATGCGCTTTATGACAGCATGGGCCATTCCGTGCTGATTTGCGACCGGGATGTGTATATCGCAGTATCCGGGGGGTCTAAAAAAGACTATTTAAACAAATCGATCAGCGACATGGTCGAAAAGGCGATGGATCAGCGCACTTCTGTTTTGGACGGAGACGCGAAGACGATTCAGCTTATTGATGGTATTGACGAAGAGGTTGCTTCTTATACCGTCGGCCCGATTGTTGCAAACGGCGACCCGATCGGAGCGGTTGTCATTTTTTCAAAAGACCAGTCAATCGGCGAAGTGGAACATAAAGCGGTTGAAACTGCCGCCGGCTTTTTGGCCCGGCAAATGGAACAATAGGTCTCATTCCTTTTATTTTGACATTCCTGCTCAAACGAGCCGGAATGCCGAAAGTGTTTTTTCTCAGCTTGAATCAGCATCAGCATTGGAACAGCACCTTTTGGGCTGTTCTTTTTTAATTCACACTTGCAGGAGGGGTGCAAGCCCTGAATATGGTATAATAAGCTCGTTTCGTGCGCTTTTTAGAAAGCGCATTGGAAGGAGCTTAAAGGAATGGGGTTTTTAAAGGGCCAAAGACAATTGCTTTGGCAAGGCGCCTTTGTACTTTCATTGGCGGGGATATTATCAAAGATATTAAGCGCTGTATATAGAGTGCCTTTTCAAAATATAGTTGGAGATGTCGGTTTTTATATTTTTCAGCAGGTGTACCCGATGATCGGAATATCTGTCATGCTTGCCACCTCCGGGTTCCCGGTCATCATTTCAAAGTTGCTGAATGATTACGGGTCCGCAAACCGGGCAAAGATTCTCCGCGTGTCTATGCTCTTTTTATCGGCTGTCGGCCTCGGCTTTTTTCTACTCTTGTTTGCCGGAGCTGGAGCCATCGCAGGGTTTATGGGCGATCTCGACCTTGCCGGGGTGATCCGCGCCGTGTCGTTTTCTTATTTGCTGCTTCCGTTTGTGTCTTTGCTGAGAGGCTATTTTCAAGGAAGCGAACGGATGCTGCCGACGGCACTTTCTCAAATTGGAGAACAGATACTTCGGGTTGGGGCGATTCTTGTTTTGACGTGGTGGCTCGTCAAAAGCGGCTTTTCCTTATATGACGCCGGTGCAGGGGCGGCCTTTGGCTCTCTTGTCGGCGGCCTTGCGGCGTTTTTCATTCTCGCCGTGTTTTGGGCCAAGCGTGAAAAGAAAGCCACTGCCGTCCGAATTGAGGCCGGGACGGGTGATATTTTAAAACAGCTGTGTCTGTATTCGGTTACGATTTGTACCGCCGGCCTCATGCTGATCCTCATCCAGCTCGTCGACGCATTGCACTTGTATTCATTGCTGGCCGGACAAGGAATGGGCGAACTTCAGGCGAAACATACAAAAGGAGTGTATGACAGGGGGCAGCCGCTTTTGCAGCTGGGAACCGTTTTTGCTGCGAGCATTGCGACGGCTCTTGTCCCGTCCCTTACGAAAGCGAAGAAAAAGGGAGAAACTGCAGTGCTGGAGGAAAAGATCCGGTATTCGCTAAAAATGAGCTTTGTCATCGGCACTGGAGCAGCCGCCGGTCTGATTTGTATTTTGGAGCCGGTCAATGTCATGCTGTTTAAAAACAGCGATGGAACGGCTGCGCTCCAAATTTTCAGCGCGTCGATTCTCTTTGCATCGCTGGCGATGACGATGACTGCTGTTTTGCAAGGACTCGGCAATACATGTCTTCCGGCTGTATTCGTCTGCTGCGGCATTTTGGTGAAAGCCGTATTGAACGAGCTTCTGATCCCCGGTTTCGGCATTTCCGGCGCTGCTTTTGCTACTATGATGTCATTTGCCGCTGTTGCGGGGCTCAATTTTTTTCAGCTGAAAAGAAAAGGCTGGATTAAGCTGTCGGAATACAGGATAGCGGGTGTTTTGTTGTCGGCTGTGATCATGTCGGCCGCTCTGGCGGTGTGGCTTTTTGCATTTGAAGCGGCCATACCACATAAAAGCAGATGGATCTCAGCGGCGGAAAGTCTTAGCGCCGTTTTCGTCGGCGGCGTTGTCTTTTTGTCCGGTATCTTCACATTGCGCGTGTTTTCAGAAAAAGAACTTGAGCTTGTGCCTTTTGGCAGCAAGCTCCTGACATTAAAACGAGAAAGGGGCGGCAGGCATGGCCGGTAAAATCACGGTAGTCGGCCTTGGGGCAGGCGATATGAATCAATTAACCCTCGGTGTATATAAACGGCTCACACAAGCGGAGGTTCTTTATGTCAGGACGAAAGACCATCCATTAATAGAAGACCTGAAAAAAGAAATAGCGGAGATTCATTTTTTTGATGAGGTCTATGAAAAGCATGATCAATTCGAAGATGTTTACGAGGAGATCGTAGAGCGGCTTTTTGAGGAGGCGAAGCAGGGGGATGTGCTCTATGCCGTTCCAGGCCATCCGTTCGTCGCTGAAAAAACGGTCCAGCTTTTGCTTGAGAGGCGTGGGGCTCATCAGGCCGATGTCGTCGTCGAGGGAGGCCACAGCTTTATTGATGCGACGTTAAATGCTTTGCAGATCGATCCGATTGACGGGTTTCAGTTTGTCGATGCCGTCCGGTTTTCAGCCGACGAAGTCGAGCTCCGTCATCATTTGATTATTTGCCAGGTATATGATCAAATGACGGCTTCAGAGGTCAAACTGACGTTAATGGAAAAGCTTCCTGATGACTATGAAGTCGTCATTGTAACAGCGGCCGGAAGCAGCATGCAAGACATTCGGACAGTGCCTCTTTACGAATTGGACAGAAGCGTGGGCATCAATAATTTAACGAGCGTCTATGTGCCGCCTGTCAAAGACGAAGAGATTCTCCACCAGGAATTTTCGATGTTCCGCAGTGTCATCAGAAAGCTGCGCGGACCGGACGGTTGCCCTTGGGACCGAAAACAAACCCATGAGTCGCTCAAAAAGTACTTAATCGAGGAATGCTATGAGGTGCTAGAGGCGATTGATGAAGAAGATCCCGACCACTTAGTAGAGGAGCTTGGCGATGTGATGCTCCAAGTTCTTCTGCATGCGCAGATCGGCGAGGATGACGGCCTTTTTACAATTGACGATGTGATTCGCGGCATCACCGCAAAAATGATCAGAAGGCATCCGCACGTCTTCGGAGAGGTCTCTGTTCGTGATGAGGCCGACGTCATGGTAAACTGGGAAGAGATCAAGAAGCAGGAGAAACAAGCGGACGATAAATCCCTCCTCGACGATATTCCAAAGCCGCTTCCTGCTTTGTCAAAAGCGAACAAGCTTCAGAAAAAGGCGGCAAAGACCGGGTTCGACTGGTCGAATGTCCAGGATATTTGGGATAAAGTCCAGGAGGAAATGAAAGAATTTTCTTCAGAAATTTCCGAAGCCGAACAGCACAGCAAAAAAATGAAAGAAGAGTTCGGCGACCTTTTATTCGCGCTCGTCAATATCGGCCGGTTTTATAAAATTGAACCGGAAGAAGCCCTCGCGATGACAAACGCCAAGTTTTACAGAAGGTTCACATATATTGAACAATCTGCAAAGCGCATGGGCAAGGATCTGGAAAGTATGACGCTTGAAGAAATGGACGAACTGTGGAATGAAGCGAAAGGCATTGAAAGGAGCTGACAAGCGATGAGACTCGACAAATTTCTCAAAGTATCAAGGCTGATTAAAAGACGGACGCTTGCAAAAGAAGTGGCTGACCAGGGAAGAATTTCGATCAATGGCCAGCAGGCGAAAGCAAGCTCTGTTGTCAAAGCGGGGGACGAGCTTGCGGTGCGTTTCGGCCAAAAACTTGTAACCGTCAAAGTCAATGAATTGAAGGATACGACAAAAAAAGAAGAAGCCGCTGATATGTATACCGTTCTCAAAGAGGAGAAGCTGGGAGGAGAATAGGCTTGTTCTAAAAAAATCCCCCGTCTCATACAATGCAGTATCGAATCTTTAGTATGAGGATATGGGGGATGAATCGATGAATGTATATTATGATCAGCACAACCCTTCCGGCGGGGCATCTGGTCCTGAACATAATGTGACGATGAAGGGCCGCAAGCTTCTGGATATATCCGGTGTCAAGCAGGTCGAGAGCTTTGACAACGAGGAATTTTTACTTGAGACGGTAATGGGCATGCTTGCAGTCAGAGGCGAAAACCTGCAGATGAAGAATCTCGATGTGGAAAAAGGCGTTGTCTCCATCAAGGGAAGAGTGCTTGATCTCGTCTATTTGGATGAGCAGCAGGGGGAGAAAGCTAAAGGATTTTTTAGCAAGTTGTTTAAATGACGCTGACCACACAGTTCTATACGATGCTGGCCATGGCCGGAATGGGGGCATGGCTTGGCGCTTCCCTTGACACCTATACCCGTTTTGTCGTTCGCTCGAAAACAGCAAGGTGGCTGTTGTTTCTCCATGACTTTTTGTTTTGGGTAGTACAAGGCCTCCTTTTTTTCTATGTTTTGCTGAGCGTGAATGAAGGGGAATTCCGAATTTATATCTTTCTGGCGGTCATGCTTGGTTTTGCCGCTTATCAGAGCCTTTTTAAGCAGGTCTATATCAAGCTTTTGGAATGGATGATTTCCTTTTTTATATTCATCTCCAGGCTGGGCTCAAAGATGATGCGGATGATGGTGTTTCGGCCTGTTGTATGGACGTTTCAAGCCATTTTAGCCATCATTCTCTTTACAATGAGAAATATCTATGTTCTTTTTCGTTTTTTTGCGGTATGTTTATATAAGATATTAAAATTTGCAGGATACCCGATTTATTTTATACTATATCAATGCTGCAGGCTTCTTCCCGCCCCGGTTCGGGGATTGTTGAGACGCTTTTTGCAAAAAGGAGCAGGATTTTTCGAAAAGGGGAAGAAACTATTCATAACAATTAAGGCAAAACTTTTAAAAAAATGAAGGGAGGCCGTCTGGAATGAATGATCCCACAAGACGCAACATATCGCAAATACAGAACGAATACAAAGAGCAGATGGAGCGAAAACAGCAGCAGCTGAAAAGAAAAAGACGCGGTCTATACAGACGGTTGATGGTTTTCGGCGCCGTTGTGCTGCTGTCGGCGATTGTGATTGTCAGCTCGCTCTGGTCGCAGACTTCGGATATCAGCGCGAAGCAAGAGAAGAAAGCTGAGCTTTTGAAACAATTGGAACAGCTGGAAGCAAAAAAATCGGATTTGAAAGATGAGATTGTGAAATTAAAGGACGAGGACTACGTTGCAGAGCTTGCCAGAAAGGATTACTACCTCTCAAAGGATGGCGAAATCATCTTCAAGTTTGAAGATAAGAGCAAGTAGCCTTGTTGACACTTAATTTTTTCTTTATGTATAATTAAACAAATGATCTTTTTTAAGTCTAAGGAGGAGCACTTTTTTTATGTCGATTGAAGTTGGCAGCAAGTTGCAAGGGAAAGTAACAGGTATTACAAATTTCGGAGCGTTTGTTGAACTGCCTGGAGGATCAACAGGTCTTGTTCATATCAGCGAAGTAGCCGATAACTACGTGAAGGACATTAATGATCATCTGAAGGTCGGTGATCAAGTAGAAGTTAAAGTTATTAATGTTGAGAAAGATGGGAAAATCGGCTTATCGATCAAAAAGGCTGTAGACCGTCCTCAATCATCAAGACCTGCGAGACCTAAAAATGATTTCCGCTCTAAAGAAACGTTTGAACAGAAAATGAATAAGTTTTTAAAAGACAGTGAAGATCGCTTATCGTCTCTAAAACGCAACACGGAATCAAAACGTGGAGGGCGCGGAGCAAGAAGAGGTTAACTTGCTGCTTTCTATATAAACGAAAGGCATTCGTCTTATCCCAACGGATGCCTTTTTATTTTCTAATAAAATTTTTATTAAAATTTCTATTGACGGATAGGGCAATCCTTTGTATTATAGAACTTGTGCGTTAAAAGAAATCAACAACATGGCGGTGTAGCTCAGCTGGCTAGAGCGTACGGTTCATACCCGTGAGGTCGGGGGTTCGATCCCCTCCGCCGCTACTTATATGAAGGCCCGTTGGTCAAGTGGTTAAGACACCGCCCTTTCACGGCGGTAACACGGGTTCGAATCCCGTACGGGTCATTCCGGAAACCGGCTTCTTCTGAAGCCGGTTTTTTGCTGCATAAAAATATGCAAAATAACGGGAATGGACTCGACTTATCAAGAGTGATTGAAGCATGCTACAAAAAGCGTCGAACAGTTCTTTGAATTCGTTACCTTCTTTTGACAAAATCCTATTTCATCTTTCGCTATAATGGCAAGCAACGAATAAACGAGTGGGAGATGAGAGCATGGAAAAAGCGGAAAGAAGAGTGAACAGCCCAATAGCTGGACCTGCTGTTCAAAAATTGTATTCATGGTTTGGCAGCATGACGAAGCTTATGATGCAGCATTTATATTCCCTCTTTTTTTATAAAGGGCTGATCTATATGGTCATCGGTTTTTTATTGGGACGAGCCTTCATTCTGTCAGAGGTCATTCCCTTTGCTCTTCCATTTTTCGGAGCGATGCTTTTAATCAAAAAAGATAAAGCTTTCCTTGCATGCCTGGCGCTTCTTGCCGGAGCTCTGAGCATATCGCCTCAGCATTCGCTGTTCGTGCTTGCGGCTCTGTTTGCATTTGCGATATGTACAAAAATGACGTCCCTTATTATAAAAGACCGTGTCAGAACGCTGCCTGTCGTCGTCTTTTTGGCGATGGCTGTGACAAGATGCGGATTCGTATATGCCGAATACGGAACGGTTTCAGGTTATCACTATATTATGGCTTTCGTTGAAGCCGGATTATCGTTTATCCTCACATTGATTTTTCTGCAAAGCCTGCCGATTGTCACATCAAAGCGGGCGAAACAGTCGCTGAAAATTGAAGAGATCATTTGTTTTATGATTTTAATCGCTTCCGTTCTCACGGGCTTGACAGGCGTTTCATTTCAAGGCATGCAGGCTGAACTGATATTGGCCCGTTATGTCGTGCTCGCTTTCGCGTTCATCGGAGGCGCAAGCATCGGCTGTACAGTCGGGGTTGTGACCGGGCTGATTCTCAGCCTCTCAAACATCGGCAATTTATATCAGATGAGCCTGCTGGCTTTCTCAGGCCTTCTCGGCGGTTTGCTAAAAGAAGGAAAAAAGTTCGGCGCAGCGGTCGGCTTATTGATTGGATCTCTATTGATTTCTCTGTACGGAGAAGGTTCGGCTGAATTAGTGCCGACGCTTTATGAATCTCTGATTGCAATCGGCCTGTTCCTTTTAACCCCTCAGTCGATTACGAAAAAAGTGGCCAAGTATATACCTGGAACGACTGAGCACGCCCAGGAACAGCAGCAGTATGCAAGGAAAATCCGCGATGTCACCGCCCAAAAAGTCGATCAGTTTTCGAACGTTTTTCACGCTTTATCCGAAAGCTTCGCTACCTTTTATCATTCAGCTCCGGACGATGAAGGAAAAGAAAAAGAGATCGATCTGTTTTTGAGCACGGTGACAGAACATTCCTGTCAGTCATGCTATAAGAAAAACAAGTGCTGGGTTCAGAACTTTGATAAAACATATGATTTGATGAAACGGGTTATGCAGGAAACGGAAGAAAAGCAATATTTTAAAAACCGCAAGCTGAAAAAGGAGTTTCATCAGCACTGCTCCAAATCAAAGCAAGTAGAAGCGCTGATTGAAGACGAGCTGACTCATTTTAGGGCGAACCAGACATTAAAACAAAAGGTGCATGACAGCAGACGTCTCGTTGCAGAGCAGCTTCTCGGCGTTTCTCAGGTTATGGCGGACTTTTCTCGGGAAATAAAAAGGGAAAGGGAGCAGCATTTTATTCAAGAAGAGCAAATTCGGGATGCGCTGCAGCACTTCGGCATCGAGATTCAGCAAGTCGAAATATACAGCCTTGAGCAGGGAAACATCGATATTGAAATGAGTATCCCGTATTGCAACGGCCATGGAGAGTGTGAAAAAATCATCGCTCCGATGCTGTCCGATATTTTGGAAGAACAAATTATCGTCAAAGCAGAACAGTGCGCCGGCCATCCGAATGGATATTGTCATGTTGCCTTCGGTTCGGCGAAGTCATACAGGGTGGTGACAGGAGCCGCGCATGCAGCAAAAGGCGGAGGGCTTGTCTCCGGCGACAGCTACAATATGATGGAGCTCGGCACCGGCAAATATGCCGCCGCCATTAGCGATGGTATGGGAAATGGCGCAAGGGCCCATTTTGAAAGCAATGAGACGATCAAGCTGCTGGAAAAGATTCTTAAGTCGGGCATCGACGAAAAAGTGGCGATTAAAACGATTAACAGCATTCTTTCATTAAGGACAACAGATGAAATTTATTCGACATTGGATTTATCGGTCATCGATCTTCAGGATGCGAGCTGCAAGTTTTTGAAAATCGGCTCCACCCCGAGCTTTATTAAAAGAGGCGATCAAATTATAAAAGTGCAGGCCAGCAATCTGCCGATCGGCATCATTACAGAATTCGATGTCGATGTTGTCAGCGAGCAATTAAAAGCGGGAGACCTTTTGATCATGATGAGCGACGGAATCTTTGAAGGGCCGAGACATGTGGAAAATCATGATCTGTGGATGAAGCGCAAATTGAAATCGCTGAAAACCGAGGAGCCGCAGGAAATCGCCGACTTAATCATGGAAGAAGTGATCCGGACAAGGTCGGGTCTGATTGAGGACGACATGACGGTGATTGTCATCAAGCTGGACCATAATACGCCAAAGTGGGCCTCCATTCCGGCGCCGGCTTTTTTCCAAAAGAATCAAGAGATTTCTTAGCATTCGTATAAATCAAATTTCTTCTGGCGATGATGGAACTAAATCAAGATATCTTTGTCCAGGAGGAATAAAAACGATGAAAAAGGGGCATTTGAATCAAATCCTGCTTTTGACGGACGGCTGTTCAAACCGCGGCGAAGACCCGCAGGCCATGGCTGCCTTTGCGAAAGAGCAGGGAATTACCGTGAATGTGATTGGGATTATGGACGAGCATGAAATGGATCAGGAGGCGATGAAAGAAGTCGAAGGGATCGCTCTCGCAGGCGGAGGAGTTCACCAGTTGGTTTACACGTCGCAGCTGTCGCAGACCGTTCAAATGGTGACAAAAAAGGCGATGACGCAAACCATTCAAGGCGTGGTCAACAGTGAGCTCAAACAAATTCTCGGCAAGCATACCGAAATGGATGAACTGCCTCCTGATAAACGCGGTGAAGTCATGGAAGTCGTTGACGAGCTTGGTGAGACCGTGCATCTTCATGTACTGGTTCTTGTCGATACAAGCGCAAGCATGAATCCGAAGCTTCCGACCGTTAAAGAAGCGTTGATAGATCTTTCCATCAGTCTCAATTCAAGAATCGGCGAAAACGAATTTGCGATGCTTATATTTCCCGGGAAAAAACAAGAGGTCGAACTTGTGCTCGATTGGACCCCGAAGTTTGAATCTCTTTCTTCAATATTTTCCAAGCTTTCAGCCGGTGGCATTACACCGACAGGACCCGCAATACGAGAGGCGATTCAGCATTTTAACAAAATCGGCTCAAGAAGGAGAATGTTAGAAGACGATGAAAAACGCTTCGACGAGTTTGGCGGCTAGTCTAAAGCCGGGTGCAGCCGTTGTTGGAAAGTGGAACAATCATTCCTACAAGATCATCAGACAGCTTGGAAAAGGGGCAAATGGGGTTGTTTATCTGGCCGATTCAAGAAAGGGCCGGGTTGCATTAAAAGTGAGCGATGACAGCCTGTCCATTACCTCGGAAGTGAATGTTCTGAAATCTTTCTCAAAGGCCCAGGCAAAAGCAATGGGGCCTTCTTTTTTTGATGTGGATGACATGATGGTTACAGGCACCGGCAAAAAACTTTCATTTTATGTCATGGAATATATTGAAGGTCCGCTTCTTTTAAGATATGTAAACGAAAAAGGCGAGGAATGGACTCCGGTGCTGATCAGCCAGCTTCTCTCAAGCCTGTCGGCGATTCATCGCGAAGGATGGGTGTTTGGAGATTTAAAGCCCGAGAATTTAATCGTGACGGGTCCTCCGCCGCAAATCCGCTGCATTGATGTGGGCGGGACGACAAAAGAGGGCCGGGCAATTAAGGAATATACGGAGTTTTTTGACAGAGGCTATTGGGAATTCGGCACTCGTAAGGCTGAGCCGTCGTATGACCTGTTTTCAGTCGCCATGATTATGGTGAACTGTGCGGTGAAAAAAGAATTCAAGAAGACAGCAAGGCCTCAGGAGCAGCTCATGTCAGTCATTGACGGACATCCGTTTTTAAAACGGTATAAACCGGTTCTTGCTTCTGCTTTAAAAGGAAGCTATCGAACAGCTGATGAAATGAAGGGAGATCTTCTGGAAATCGGCCGGCCGCCACGAATGCAAAGCAGCCGCCAGTCGAGAACAGCCCGTTCCTCATCGGCATCTGCCCCGTCGCAAGGCCTGCGGCATAAGCAGGGGACGCCTCAGCAGCAAAGGTTAAGGAGCGGGCGCAGAAAGCAAAGAAACCCTTCTAAATCCGGCGGTGTTTTTGAAACGCTGTTGATCGTCGTAAGCGTTCTTGCCCTTTACTTTGCGTATATCGTTCTCTTTTTTATTTAGCTGTGCATTCTCGGCGGATAGCTCTTCTTTGCAGGGACCGATTGAAAGTGTTAGGATATTTATATCTTTTGAAATACACCCTGCTCTTAGTGGGAGGACATTGTGAAAAGTATTGAAGATTTCATGAAAAAATACGAACTGTCATTTGATGGAGTGACGCTGATTGCAGGTGTCTCCGGCGGACCTGATTCGATGGCGCTTTTGCATGCTCTGCACCATACGGTTCCCGCTTCTGCAACGCTGATTGCCGCACACGTCGATCATATGTTCAGAGGCGAAGAGTCCGAGCGTGATATGCGGTTCGTTCAGGACTACTGCGAGGCGGAAGGCATACAATGCGAGGCGGTGCAAATCGATGTCCTGGCATTTGCCGCTGAAAACAATCTGAATAAACAGGCTGCTGCGAGAGAATGCCGGTATGCGTTTTTTCAAGAGTTAATGAAAAGGCACCGGGCCGAATACCTGGTTCTGGGTCATCATGGAGATGATCAGGTGGAGACGATGCTGATGAAGATGGCAAAAGGCACTGTCGGAATCGGGCTTGCCGGAATTCAGCCAAAGCGCCGTTTTGACAGCGGCTGGCTGCTCAGGCCGTTTCTGAGGCTGTCAAAGGATGATCTTTTGGCTTACTGCAAAGAGAATCGAATACCGTTTAGAACCGATCCGAGCAACAGTGAGGATGATTACACCAGGAACCGGTTCAGGCACCATGTTCTCCCTTTTCTGAAGAAAGAGTCGGAAGATGTCCATAAAAGGTTTCAATCCGTCAGTGAATTCCTGACAGAAGACGAATTATACTTACAGGCATTAACGAAAGACAAAATGAATACAGTAATCACAAGCAAGTCAAGTTCAGGCGTGGAAATCAGCATCGAACGACTTCTTGCGCTCCCTATGCCTTTACAAAGAAGGGGAGTTCATCTAATATTAAACTATCTTTATGAAAACGTTCCATCAGCGTTTTCAGCCCATCATATTCAAGTGTTTCTGGATTGGATTTCACAAGACGGACCATCCGGTTCCCTTGATTTTCCGAATGGGTTAAAAGTCGCAAAATCTTATCATACATGTTTGTTTACATTTCAGCGTTTACAATGTGAAAATGTTTCCTATCATTATGAAATAAGCGGGGCAGGCGAAGAAGAACTGATACTTCCCGGCGGCTCCTCCCTTCATGTGAGCGGACCCGGTTCAACCCGGAAGCTGCAAGGAAATGATGTTTTTGCAACAAGTCCCAAGCAGGTTCAGTTTCCCCTTTACGTACGGACAAGGCAAAACGGAGACCGAGTCAAACTTAAAGGGATGAACGGCTCAAAAAAGGTTAAAGATATATTTATTGATGAAAAAGTGCCTCTTTCAAAAAGAGACAGCTGGCCCATTGTAACAGACGCGGTTGGAAACATTATCTGGATACCTGGTCTGAAAAAAACCATTTTTGAGGAACTTGATGTTACAAACAACGATCGCATTGTATTACAATATAGACAGCATGAAAAGTGTAGGGGGCTAGCAAAGAATGAAACAGGATATTGAAAATATCTTGATCTCGGAAGAAGAGATCCAAAAGAAAGTCAAGGAGCTGGGCGCGACTCTGACAGAAGAGTACAGCGGCAAGTTTCCGCTGGCAATCGGTGTGTTAAAAGGAGCCATGCCGTTTATGGCTGATCTTTTAAAGCATATTGATACATATCTGGAAATGGATTTCATGGATGTATCAAGCTACGGCAGTTCCACGGTTTCTTCCGGAGAGGTGAAAATCATAAAGGATTTGGACACATCTGTAGAGGGCCGTGACATCTTAATTATTGAGGATATCATCGACAGTGGGCTGACCTTGAGTTATCTTGTAGAGCTTTTCCGATACCGCAAAGCAAAATCGATTAAGATCGTAACCCTTCTTGATAAACCAAGCGGACGAAAAGCGGATATCAAAGCGGATTACGTCGGCTTTGAAGTTCCCGATGCTTTCGTTGTCGGATACGGTCTCGATTATGCTGAACGCTATCGTAATCTTCCGTACATCGGAGTGCTGAAACCTGCGGTTTATGAGAGCTGATACGGGCTTGTTAGCGAAAGGGATATCTGTTGTATTGGAACGATTTTCTATGATACTATTGAACATAGTTGTGCTTACTGTGGGAGGAGGTAAGGAATGAATCGGGTCTTCCGTAATACCATTTTTTATTTACTTATTTTATTAGTTGTGATCGGAGTTGTGAGCTACTTCCAAACCGCAAATCCGAAAACAGAAAATATGACGTATAGTGACTTTGTTTCAAACCTAGAAAACGGGAAGGTTGAAAATGTCTCCATCCAGCCTGTCAGGGGTGTGTACGAGGTTCGGGGGCAGCTGACGACCTATGAGAAAGATCAGTATTTCCTGACCCATGTTCCTGAAGGAAAAGGGGCAGATCAAATCATTGATCAAGTGAAAAAAACGAAGATACAAATAGAACCTGCGCAAGAAGCAAATGGATGGATGACGTTCTTTACCACCATCATCCCTTTTGTTATTATCTTCATTCTTTTCTTCTTCCTGCTTAATCAGGCTCAAGGCGGCGGCAGCCGTGTTATGAACTTTGGAAAAAGCAAGGCGAAGCTCTATACAGAAGAAAAGAAACGCGTCAAATTCAAAGATGTGGCAGGAGCGGATGAAGAAAAGCAAGAGCTTGTGGAAGTCGTTGATTTCCTCAAGGATCCCCGCAAATTCGCCGAGCTCGGTGCAAGAATTCCGAAAGGCGTGCTTTTGGTCGGACCTCCGGGTACCGGTAAAACATTGCTGGCGAAAGCATGTGCCGGTGAAGCAGGGGTGCCTTTCTTCAGCATCAGCGGATCTGACTTCGTTGAAATGTTCGTCGGGGTTGGTGCATCACGTGTTCGCGACTTGTTTGAAAACGCCAAGAAAAATGCGCCGTGTCTGATTTTCATCGATGAGATTGATGCTGTCGGACGCCAGCGGGGAGCAGGCCTTGGCGGAGGTCACGATGAACGTGAACAGACGCTCAACCAGCTTCTTGTTGAAATGGACGGATTCAGCGCCAATGAAGGAATCATCATCATCGCTGCGACAAACCGCGCCGATATTTTAGACCCTGCATTGCTGCGCCCGGGACGTTTTGACCGTCAAATTACTGTTGACCGCCCGGATGTCAAAGGCCGTGAAGCTGTACTTCAAGTACACGCAAGAAACAAGCCTCTTGATGAATCCGTAAACCTAAAAGCGATCGCGATGCGGACGCCAGGGTTCTCGGGTGCAGACCTTGAAAACCTTTTAAATGAAGCGGCTCTTGTGGCGGCGCGTCAAGATAAGAAAAAGATCGATATGCGAGACATCGATGAAGCGACAGACCGCGTCATCGCCGGACCTGCAAAGAAAAGCAGGGTGATCTCGAAAAAAGAACGCAATATCGTGGCTTATCACGAGGCGGGACACACCGTTATCGGACTTGTCTTGGATGAGGCGGATATGGTGCATAAAGTAACGATTGTACCGCGCGGCCAAGCAGGCGGATATGCCGTCATGCTTCCTAAGGAAGACCGTTATTTCCAAACCAAACCCGAACTTCTCGATAAGATTGTCGGCTTGCTTGGAGGCCGTGTAGCTGAGGAAATCATCTTCGGCGAGGTCAGCACGGGCGCCCATAATGACTTCCAGCGCGCTACAGGCATTGCCAGACGAATGGTAACCGAATTCGGTATGTCTGAAAAGCTCGGTCCTCTTCAATTCGGACAATCGCAAGGCGGGCAAGTATTCTTGGGTCGAGATTTCAACAATGACCAAAACTACAGCGACGCGATTGCGTATGAAATCGATAAAGAAATCCAGCGCTTCATTAAGGAATGTTATGAACGTGCAAAAACAATCCTTACTGAAAATCGCGACAAACTTGAGCTGATCGCTCAAACATTGCTGGAAGTTGAAACGCTCGACGCTGAGCAAATCAAGCATTTGTCTGAGCACGGAAGACTTCCTGATCGAACATACTCTGATGATCAGGAGAAGACAGATGATGTGAAAGTCAACATCAATAAACGAGATGACGAAGAGAAAAACGAGGATGAAAAAGAGTAATGACGCTTTTTCGTCTCTTCAGGAAAACTGCCAAGCTCTGCTTTTGGCAGTTTTCTTTTTTTATGGCTGAAAAAATCCGCTTTGGAAAATCTTTCTCCTCACCGGTTTGATTCGTTTACAAACAGAATCGGCATCGTGTATTGTATGATGGTAGAATGTTTTATGTCCAAGTAAGAGAAACTAGTCAAAAGTGGTGATCAGAATGTTGCTTGTTATAGATGTAGGAAATACAAACACCGTCCTTGGCATCTACCACGAAGGAGAGCTCGAATATCATTGGCGGATTGAGACAAGCCGCCATAAAACGGAAGACGAATTCGGCATGCTTCTTCGTTCTTTATTTGATTATGTCGGACTGATGTTTGACCAGATCGAGGGGATTATTATTTCATCAGTTGTACCACCGATCATGTTCTCCCTCGAAAGAATGTGTATCAAATATTTTCAGATCGAGCCTCAGATTGTCGGTCCGGGAATGAAAACAGGATTAAACATAAAATACGATAATCCGAAAGAAGTCGGAGCAGACCGCATTGTAAACGCAGTAGCCGCTATTCATCTCTATGGCAGCCCCTTGATTGTCGTTGATTTTGGAACCGCTACGACGTACTGTTACATTAATGAGCGCAAGGAATATATGGGTGGTGCGATCGCGCCGGGCATCACGATTTCAACTGAAGCGCTTTATTCAAGAGCTGCCAAGCTTCCCAGAATTGAAATTGCACGGCCTGATCATATAGTCGGCAAAAGTACGGTCAGCGCGATGCAGTCCGGAATTCTTTACGGCTATGTCGGACAGGTTGAAGGCATTGTCAAACGGATGAAATGGCAGTCTAAGAAAAATCCGAAAGTCATAGCGACGGGCGGCCTTGCTTCCTTGATTGCAGACGAATCGGACTGCATCGATATTGTTGACCCGTTCCTTACGTTGAAGGGGCTAGAGCTCATTTATGAACGGAATCGTGTTGAAAGTGTATAGGAGGATGAGGTATGGATTATTTAGTGAAAGCCATTGCATATGACGGCAAAGTGAGGGCATATGCAGCGAATACAACAGAAACGATTCATGAAGCCCAAAGAAGGCATAACACATGGCCTACCGCTTCCGCCGCTTTAGGAAGAACGATGACGGCGGCTGTCATGCTCGGCGCCATGCTGAAAGGCGAAGACAAGCTCACCGTTAAGATTGAAGGAGGCGGACCGATCGGCGCGATTGTCGCTGACGGAAATGCAAAAGGAGACGTCAGGGGATACGTGTCCAATCCGCACGTTCATTTCGACTTAAATGAACACGGCAAACTTGACGTCAGAAGAGCCGTCGGTACGTCAGGAACGCTAAGCGTAGTAAAAGATCTCGGTCTCCGCGATTTATTTACAGGCCAGGTTGAGATCGTTTCCGGAGAAATCGGCGAGGATTTTACTTATTATCTCGTGTCCTCTGAACAGGTTCCTTCTTCGGTGGGTGTAGGGGTGCTCGTCAACCCCGACAATACGATTTTAGCTGCAGGCGGATTTATCCTGCAGCTGCTGCCGGGAACGGACGACGAAACCATCACGAAGCTTGAAACAAACCTTTCACAAGTGGAGCCAATTTCAAAGCTGATTCAGAAAGGTTTGACACCTGAGGAAGTGCTGGCTGCGGTATTGGGAGAAGAACCGGAAGTACTGGAAACCGTTCCTGTCCGATTTACATGCAATTGTTCAAAAGAACGTTTCGCAAGAGGCATCATCGGTCTTGGCAAGGATGAAATTCAACAGATGATTGATGAAGATGGCCAAGCCGAGGCTCAATGCCATTTTTGCAATGAAACGTATCTGTTTACAAAGGAAGAGCTTGAAGCGCTTCGAGATGAAATATAAGCCCGCTATCCAGTAGCGGGTCTTTTACAATGGGGAAAGGGGAGACACCATATTGAAATCGAGAACACTTTGGCCGATTATTTTAGGTGCGATCTTCGTCAATTGCATTGTGATCGCGTATGTTCTGACGAAAGCGCAGACCGCTTCTTCATCGTCAGCTCAAGAAGTCATTGCCCATATCGGAAAAAACGGCATCACGCGTGAAGAATGGCTGAGCGAAATGGAAGAGCGCTACGGAAAATCAACCCTTGAAGATATGATCAACGACCGCGTAGTTACCCAAATGGCCGAAAAAAACAAGATCAAAGTGTCTGATGATGACATTGAAAGAGAATTTCTGCTGATTAAAGCTGTATACAATTCCTTCTACGAAGACGAAAACACAACAGAAAAAGAATGGAAAGAGCAGATCAAGCATAATATTCTTCTTGAAGAGCTCCTGACAAAAGACATTGTCATTTCTGACAGCGAATTGAAGTCATTCTATAACAAAAATAAGGACTTATATAAATTCGATGATTCTTATCGCCTCAAGCATATCGTTGTCAAAGATAAAGATGAAGCAGAACAAGTTCTTAAAGAACTGAAGGAAGGGTCCAGTTTTGAAGCGGCCGCAGCCGAACACTCGACTGACCGGTATACGGCTCCTTACGGCGGCGACCTCGGTTTCGTCAATGATCAGCATGAAAACGTTCCGGCCGAATATTTGGAGAAAGCTGAACAACTAAAGGAAAATCAATGGGTGGATGAACCGATTAAAACAAGCCAGGGCTATGCGATTATCCAGCTCAAAGAAAAGCTCCCGGGGCAAGCTTTCACTTACAGCGAAGTGAAAAATCAAATCAGAAGGCAGATCGCGATGGATCAATTAGGCGATAAAGCTTCTGTCAAGACGCTCTGGAAAGATGCGAAAGTGTCTTGGTTTTATGACGATAAAAAATAAAGATTGACAAAATATTTTGATATTGATAAATTAGATATAATCCCAATAAAATTACTCGGAAATTGAGGTGTTCAAATGGTTCGCGTTGCAAACTCTGTTTATGACTTAATCGGAAATACACCTGTCGTTAAATTAAATCGACTAGTTGATGAAGACAGTGCTGAAGTATATGTGAAACTGGAGTATATGAACCCTGGAAGCAGCGTAAAAGACCGGATTGCGCTTGCTATGATAGAAGACGCTGAAGAGAAAGGCCTTCTGAAAGAAGGAGATACACTGATTGAACCGACAAGCGGAAATACAGGAATCGGACTTGCCATGGTCGCTGCAGCGAAAGGCATCAAAGCGATTCTTGTTATGCCTGATACAATGAGTTCTGAGCGCCGCAACCTTCTGCGTGCATATGGAGCTGAGCTTGTGCTGACTCCAGGTGCTGAGGGAATGAAAGGCGCGATTAAAAAAGCGGAAGAACTGGCTGAGGAACACGGCTATTTTATGCCTCAGCAATTTAACAACCCTGCGAACGCAGAAGTTCACCGCCGCACGACGGGAAAAGAAATCGCTGAACAATTCGGAGACGGTTTAGATGCTTTCATTGCAGGTATCGGAACCGGCGGAACGATAACGGGTGCCGGAGAAGTTCTGAAAGAAAAAAATCCGTCCATCAAGATTTTCGCGGTGGAACCGACTGATTCTCCTGTTCTTTCCGGAGGAAAACCAGGGCCGCACAAAATTCAGGGAATCGGAGCGGGATTCGTTCCGAAAATCTTGAATACGGAAATTTACGATGAAATCATCACAGTGAAAAACGAAGAAGCCTTTGAATTTGCCCGTAAAGCGGCGAGAGAGGAAGGAATTCTCGGAGGAATTTCTTCAGGCGCAGCCATCTGTGCTGCTCTTCAAGTTGCTAAAAAGCTTGGAAAAGGCAAAAAAGTTCTCGCTGTGCTTCCTAGTAACGGAGAGAGATACTTAAGCACGCCTCTTTACCAATTTGAATAGGCTCCAGCTGAAACAGGAGGCTGCCGACGATGTCGGCGGCCTTTTGTTTGTCATGGAGCGCAGCCCTTTTAAAAGCTCGGTGTCCTTGAGTGAACATGCTCAAGGGCTTTTTTCTGTATTGGAAATGAAATTCTCTTTTCCTAGAAAAAAGATATGCATTACAATAAGGACATTAGACTAACGGCAGAGGAATGATATGATGAGACAACGAAGGCCTGTAGCCAGAGCGTTCCCATTTTCCAATCAACAGTTTTTGCAGCAATATGAAAGCCTATCGAAAGGAAAAGAATACCACGTTCTGCTGGAAAGCGCGAGAGGCGGAGAATACAGCATAGCCGGACTCGACCCTGTCGCAATAGCGAAAGGGAAAGACGGTATCACGACGATTCAATATAAAGGGGACGTCATATTCAAAGAGGGGGATCCGTTTCTGCAGTTTTCTCAATGGTTTGAAACGCTGAAAACGGAGACAGTTGCAGATTTTCCCGACTTTCAGGGCGGGGCTGTCGGTTTTCTTAGCTATGACTATGCCCGGTATATTGAGAAATTCAAAATCCTGTCTATTGATGATCTGCAAACGCCGGATTTATTCTTTCTCGTATTTGATGATATAGCCGTCTATGACCATGAGCAGCAGCAGCTTTGGGTGATTACCCACACTGATGAAGAAACGCCGGCCGCTGCGGAAGAGAAATTGGACAGGCTTGAGCAAATGTGGAAGACGGAACATCCGAAGGCCGCTGGAGGTCATCAGCCGAATGATAACAAAGGCCCGGCATTCGCGGCCTCATTTACAGAAGCCGGCTTTTCTCAGGCTGTTGAGAAAGTGAAGCAATACATCGCAAGCGGTGACGTATTTCAGGTGAATCTTTCTGTTCGCCAGTCGGAGCGCCTTTCTGCGCCTCCTTATGAGGTGTATAAGATGTTAAGAGAAATCAACCCTTCGCCGTACATGGCCTACTTGGAAACCCCGGATTTTCAAATCATCTGCGGGTCGCCTGAACTGCTCATTAAGAAAAAGGGCACCAGGCTTGAAACAAGGCCGATTGCCGGAACGCGATCCCGCGGGGCGGATGAAGCGGAGGATGAAGCGCTCGCGAACGAATTGATCATGAATGAAAAAGAGCGCGCCGAACATGTGATGCTCGTTGATTTAGAGCGTAATGACCTCGGCAGGGTCTCCAAGTACGGTTCGGTCCGGGTCGATGAATTCATGGTGATTGAGAAGTATTCCCACGTCATGCATATTGTCTCAAATGTGTGCGGTGAACTAAGGGATGAATGCGATGCCGTTGATGTCATCCATGCCGTGTTTCCCGGAGGTACGATCACCGGAGCGCCGAAAGTCAGAACGATGGAAATTATTGAGGAGCTTGAGCCAACGAGACGGGGGCTTTATACTGGTTCTATAGGGTGGTTCGGATATAATCAGGATATGCACTTTAATATCGTCATCCGAACGATTTATGTGAAAGCGGGCCAGGCGTTCATGCAGTCGGGAGCGGGAATCGTCATCGATTCAAATCCTAGGCATGAATATAAAGAGTCAATTAAAAAGGCCCTGGCGATGAAAAAGGCGCTGCAGTTGAGTGAAGAAGAGAAAAAAGAGCAGAGGAGAGCTGAGATATGATTCTAATGATCGACAATTACGATTCGTTTACGTACAACTTGGTTCAGTATTTAGGCGAGCTTGGCGAGGAGTTGGTCGTCAAGCGGAACGATGAGATCACCCTTCAGGAAATAGAGGACATGTCGCCTGACTTTTTGATGATTTCTCCCGGGCCTTGCAGTCCGGATGAGGCCGGGATCAGCCTTGAAGCGATCCGCCATTTTGCCGGGAAAATACCGATTTTCGGGGTTTGCCTCGGACACCAGTCGATCGCCCAGGTTTTCGGCGGCGATGTCGTCAGGGCAGAGCGGCTAATGCATGGGAAAACTTCCGAGATTTCGCACGACGGGCTGACGGTTTTTAAAGGCCTGGAACATCCGCTCACGGCCACGAGGTATCATTCTTTGATCGTCAAACCGGATACACTGCCCGATTGTTTTGAGACATCGGCTTGGACGGAAGAAGGGGAGATTATGGCCATCAGGCATAAAGAACTGCCGGTTGAAGGCGTTCAGTTCCATCCAGAGTCGATTATGACCGCTTACGGAAAAGAGATGCTGAAGAATTTTATTGAGACTTACCGAAAGAAAGTGAACGCATGATCATTTACCTGAACGGTCAATATGTAAAGGAGGAGGAAGCAAGACTTTCTCCTTTTGACCATGGTTTTTTATACGGAGTCGGGGTATTCGAAACGTTCCGGCTTTATGAAGGGAAGCCCTTCCTTTTAGACTGGCATATGGACAGATTGAACAACGCTTTGGAACAGCTGAAAATTGAGCTTGAGCTGACAAAAAGCGAAGTGCTTGTCATTCTTGACAGGCTGCTTCAGTTGAATCAGCCGCAGAATCTGGATGCGAGGGTCCGGCTAAATATATCCGCCGGTCCCGGCGGCCCCGGCCTTTTTCCTGATTCATACAAAAATCCCGGCGTCATGGTGATGATGAATCCTTTTCAGCCTGCATCCGTTCCGGCTGAAAAGGAGGGCGTCATCTTGCAGGTCCGCCGCAATACGCCAGAGGGTCCGTTCCGCTTGAAATCGCATCACTTTTTAAATAATTTGTACGGAAAAAGGGAGCTCGGACATGGCGCGGCCAAAGAAGGGATTTTTCTTACCGAAGGCGGAGCTGTAGCTGAAGGAATTATTTCCAACGTTTTTTGGCGGAAAGGCAGCTGTGTGTATACACCTTCTCTTGATACCGGCATATTAGGCGGTGTCACACGCCGCTACGTCATCGAGCGCCTTGCAGATATGGGAATCGAAGTCATAGAGGGGGTATACCCCTTGGAAGAGCTTCTCTTTGCGGACGAAGCATGGATGACCAATTCCGTTCAGGAAATCGTTCCATTCCGGAGAATCGGCAGCACTGAATTTCCGGGAAAGGATGGAAATTTGTCGAAACGTCTGCAAGAGGCATACACTAATGATAGGAAAGCAGCAAAAGAATATTTGAGTTAAAGGGTGAAGGATATGGCGCTTCAAACAGCGGTGCGTTCAAAGCAACTGATCGCAAAGCAATACACGTTGTCTTATGAAGATAAAACATTGATCATGGGAATTTTAAATGTGACGCCCGATTCTTTTTCAGACGGCGGAAAATATAACAGCATCGATCGCGCCGTCATTCATGCAAAACAAATGATCGAAGACGGCGCCCATATCCTTGATATCGGAGGAGAATCGACGAGGCCGGGGGCGGAAAAGGTTTCTCTTGATGAAGAGCTGTCAAGAGTCATACCTGTAATTGAAAAACTTGTTCAGGAAATCGACGTCCCGATTTCCGTTGACACTTATAAAGCGCAAGTGGCAGATGAAGCCATTAAGGCCGGTGCAGCCATCATCAATGATGTCTGGGGAGCAAAAGCAGATCCTGACATGGCCCGAGTTGCGGCCGCTCATAATGTGCCGATTATCTTGATGCATAACCGCGAGGAACGGAATTATAAGGATTTGATCCCGGACATGCTGTCTGATTTGATGGAATGTGTGAGCATTGCAAAATCAGCAGGCGTTCAGGATCATCACATCGTACTTGATCCCGGCATCGGCTTTGCCAAAACGTATCATGACAATTTGGCGGTCATGAATCAGCTCGAGAAGTTCAGCGAACCGGGATACCCGGTTTTATTGGGGACGTCACGAAAAAAATTTATCGGCCGAGTCCTGGATCTGCCGCCTGAAGAAAGAGCGGAAGGCACGGGGGCGACAGTATGCCTCGGTATTCAAAAGGGGTGCGATATCGTCAGGGTGCATGACGTCAAGCAAATCTCCAGGATGGCAAAAATGATGGATGCCATGATTGATAAAGGAGGCGTTTATCATCGATAAAGTGCATGTAGAGGGCATGGAGTTTTACGGATATCACGGTGTTTTCAAAGAAGAAAACAAACTCGGCCAGAGATTCCGCGTTGATCTGACAGCATTTCTAGATTTAAGCGAAGCCGGGAAAACGGATAATATTGAGGCCACCATTAATTATGCAGAGCTGTATAAGCTGTGCAAAGAGGTTGTGGAGGGAGAGCCGGTCAACCTTGTGGAGACCCTCGCGGAAACGATTGCCGCACAAGTGCTGGAGAATTTTGAAGCGGTTCAGGAATGTACGGTTAAAGTCGTCAAGCCTGATCCTCCTATACCTGGTCACTATAAATCGGTGGCCATCGAGATGACGAGAAAGCGAAAATGAACAACACGGCATATATAGCGCTCGGCTCGAATATCGGCCGGCGGGAAGAATATTTAAAAAAAGCTGTCTCTCTCCTCCATCAACATCCGTCTGTAGAGGTGACAGACATCTCGTCAATTTACGAAACTGATCCTGTCGGTTATACAGACCAAGATCTATTTTTAAACATGGCTGCAGCTGTTAAAACATCTCTTTCACCGTTTGAATTGCTCGATTTGACTCAGCGTATTGAAAAAGAACTCGGCCGCAAACGCGACATTAGATGGGGGCCGAGGACTGCAGACCTTGACATTTTGTTGTATAATCGTGAAAATATTGAGACAGAGCAACTTATCGTTCCTCATCCTAGAATGCATGAACGTTTGTTTGTACTCATCCCGCTGCTGGAGATTTATCCGGATCTTGAGGGAGCTGTCAATCATGCAAAAAATCAAGAAGGTGTAAGAGTATGGAAGCAGAAATCTGGGGTAGACGAATTCGTGCATATCGAAAGCTGAAGGGTTATACTCAAGAAGGGTTTGCCAAAGCATTGGGTATATCCGTTTCTGTGCTTGGTGAAGTAGAACGCGGGAATCGTATGCCGACGGAGAGCATGCTCAGGGATGTAGCCAATACTTTAAATATAACAGTGGAGGAACTATCTCCATCAGAAGAATAAGAAAGGAGGACTAAAAATGTTTAAAATCGGTGATATAGAATTAAAAAACAGGGTTGTGCTCGCGCCGATGGCCGGTGTCTGCAACTCAGCCTTCCGCTTGACGGTTAAGGAATTCGGAGCGGGTTTGGTCTGCGCCGAAATGGTCAGCGATAAGGCGATCCTTTACAATAATGCGAAAACGATGGGAATGCTTTATATCGATGAACGTGAAAAACCGCTCAGCCTGCAGATCTTCGGCGGAGAAAAAGAAACGCTTGTCGAAGCGGCGAAGTTTGTTGACCAAAACACAACTGCGGATATTATTGATATAAACATGGGATGTCCAGTGCCAAAGATCACAAAATGTGATGCAGGAGCCAAATGGCTGCTTGATCCGAATAAAATTTATGAAATGGTTTCAGCTGTCGTGGAGGCTGTTGACAAGCCTGTGACCGTGAAAATGAGAATGGGTTGGGACGAAGACCATATCTTTGCTGTTGAGAATGCGAGAGCTGTAGAACGAGCAGGCGGAAAAGCGGTCGCTCTTCACGGACGGACCCGCGTGCAAATGTACGAAGGAACGGCGAACTGGGATATTATCAAAGAAGTGAAGCAGTCCGTTTCAATCCCTGTAATCGGAAACGGTGATGTCAAAACTCCGCAAGATGCAAAACGCATGCTTGATGAAACAGGGGTGGACGGCGTCATGATCGGCCGTGCAGCGCTGGGTAACCCGTGGATGATTTACCGTACGGTTCACTATTTGGAAACAGGCGAATTGAAAGATGAGCCGAAAGTGCGTGAGAAAATTTCTGTCTGCAAACTTCACCTTGACCGATTAATCGGGCTGAAAGGCGAAAATGTTGCGGTTCGCGAAATGAGAAAGCACGCAGCCTGGTATCTAAAAGGCATAAGAGGAAACGCAAAGGTCCGGAATGAAATCAACCATTGCGAAACGAGAGATGAGCTCGTTCAGCTTTTAGACGCGTTTACGATTGAAGCCGAGGCAAAAGAGCTTCAGGATGCAAAAGTAGGATAAATCCGACCTCTGCTCACTGCCAGTTTTCACTGGCAGTTTTTCTGCTTTTTTCCTGAAAGACTAAAAGTAACGGAGTGATATATGATGAGCCATGAAGAGCATAACCATGAAGAATTAAACGACCAGCTGCAAGTCAGACGCGATAAAATGAATCAGTTGAGAGAAAGCGGAAAAGATCCTTTCGGACAGCGTTTTGATCGCACCCATCAATCAACTGATCTCATTGAGTCGTATAATGAATTCTCAAAAGAAGAATTAGAGGAAAAAGCAATTGAAGTAACGATTGCCGGCCGGATGATGACAAAGCGCGGAAAAGGGAAAGCGGGATTCGCGCATATTCAGGATTTAAAGGGCCAGATTCAGATCTATGTCAGAAAAGACAGTGTCGGTGAAGAGCAGTACGAATGGTTTAAAAGCTCTGACCTCGGGGACATCGTCGGCGTTACAGGCGTCATGTTTAAAACGAATGTAGGCGAATTGTCTGTAAAAGCAACATCTTTTGATTTATTGACAAAAGCCCTTCGTCCGCTTCCGGACAAATATCATGGATTAAAGGACATCGAGCAGCGCTACCGTCAGCGTTATTTGGATTTGATCGTAAATCCGGAAAGCAAAAATACGTTTATTACACGAAGCAAAATCATTCAATCCATGAGAAGATACTTAGATGACCACGGATACTTAGAAGTTGAAACGCCTACGATGCACGCGATTCCGGGTGGCGCATCTGCCCGTCCGTTCATTACACATCATAATGCGCTGGATATGCCGCTTTACATGAGGATCGCTATCGAGCTCCATTTGAAAAGGCTGATCGTCGGCGGGTTGGAAAAAGTCTATGAAATCGGACGTGTATTCCGAAATGAAGGGGTCTCCACACGGCACAATCCTGAATTTACGATGATCGAACTTTACGAAGCTTATGCTGACTATAAGGATATTATGAGATTGACGGAAAATCTCATTGCTCATATTGCACAAGAAGTGCTCGGCACTACGACCGTTCAATATGGAGATTATGAAGTCGACCTCAAGCCTGAATGGAAGAGACTCCATATGGTCGATGCTGTTAAAGAAGCCACCGGTGTAGACTTCTGGAAAGAAGTATCGGTAGAAGAAGCAAGAGCATATGCCAAAGAACACGGAATTGAAATTTCTGAAGGCATGTCAGTTGGACATATCATTAATGAATTCTTCGAGCAAAAAGTTGAAGAAACGTTGATTCAGCCTACTTTTATATACGGACACCCTGTGGAGATTTCTCCTCTGGCTAAGAAAAATCCTGAAGACCCTCGATTTACGGACCGTTTTGAGCTGTTTATCGTGGGCCGTGAGCACGCGAATGCATTTACTGAATTAAATGATCCTATCGACCAAAAAGAACGCTTTGAAGCGCAATTAAAAGAACGTGAAGAAGGAAACGATGAAGCGCATATGATGGATGAAGACTTTGTCGAAGCGCTGGAGTACGGAATGCCTCCTACCGGCGGCCTTGGAATCGGCATCGACAGACTGATTATGCTTTTGACGAATTCTCCTTCAATCAGGGACGTTTTACTATTCCCGCAAATGAGACATCGTTAGTTGACTTTCGTGCAGCAGCCGCGTAACAAGCGGCTGCTGCTCATTTAAAACAAATTAAATTTTTTCTCAAAAAAGTATTGCACAATCATAAATACGGTGGTATATTATTATTCGTTGCCGCAAAACGGCGGCGAAAGAAAAAAAGAACTTCAAAAAAAGTTCTTGACTTAATATCCGAGATTGGATATAATATAAAAGTCGCTTTAATAATGATCTTTGAAAACTAAACAAGACAAAACGTACCTGTTAATTCATTAAATAAATCGCACATGTAAGTGTGCGTAGTCATTATCAAACTTCATGGAGAGTTTGATCCTGGCTCAGGACGAACGCTGGCGGCGTGCCTAATACATGCAAGTCGAGCGGACCGACGGGAGCTTGCTCCCTTAGGTCAGCGGCGGACGGGTGAGTAACACGTGGGTAACCTGCCTGTAAGACTGGGATAACTCCGGGAAACCGGGGCTAATACCGGATGCTTGATTGAACCGCATGGTTCAATCATAAAAGGTGGCTTTTAGCTACCACTTGCAGATGGACCCGCGGCGCATTAGCTAGTTGGTGAGGTAACGGCTCACCAAGGCGACGATGCGTAGCCGACCTGAGAGGGTGATCGGCCACACTGGGACTGAGACACGGCCCAGACTCCTACGGGAGGCAGCAGTAGGGAATCTTCCGCAATGGACGAAAGTCTGACGGAGCAACGCCGCGTGAGTGATGAAGGTTTTCGGATCGTAAAACTCTGTTGTTAGGGAAGAACAAGTGCCGTTCGAATAGGGCGGTACCTTGACGGTACCTAACCAGAAAGCCACGGCTAACTACGTGCCAGCAGCCGCGGTAATACGTAGGTGGCAAGCGTTGTCCGGAATTATTGGGCGTAAAGCGCGCGCAGGCGGTTTCTTAAGTCTGATGTGAAAGCCCCCGGCTCAACCGGGGAGGGTCATTGGAAACTGGGGAACTTGAGTGCAGAAGAGGAGAGTGGAATTCCACGTGTAGCGGTGAAATGCGTAGAGATGTGGAGGAACACCAGTGGCGAAGGCGACTCTCTGGTCTGTAACTGACGCTGAGGCGCGAAAGCGTGGGGAGCGAACAGGATTAGATACCCTGGTAGTCCACGCCGTAAACGATGAGTGCTAAGTGTTAGAGGGTTTCCGCCCTTTAGTGCTGCAGCAAACGCATTAAGCACTCCGCCTGGGGAGTACGGTCGCAAGACTGAAACTCAAAGGAATTGACGGGGGCCCGCACAAGCGGTGGAGCATGTGGTTTAATTCGAAGCAACGCGAAGAACCTTACCAGGTCTTGACATCCTCTGACAACCCTAGAGATAGGGCTTCCCCTTCGGGGGCAGAGTGACAGGTGGTGCATGGTTGTCGTCAGCTCGTGTCGTGAGATGTTGGGTTAAGTCCCGCAACGAGCGCAACCCTTGATCTTAGTTGCCAGCATTCAGTTGGGCACTCTAAGGTGACTGCCGGTGACAAACCGGAGGAAGGTGGGGATGACGTCAAATCATCATGCCCCTTATGACCTGGGCTACACACGTGCTACAATGGGCAGAACAAAGGGCAGCGAAGCCGCGAGGCTAAGCCAATCCCACAAATCTGTTCTCAGTTCGGATCGCAGTCTGCAACTCGACTGCGTGAAGCTGGAATCGCTAGTAATCGCGGATCAGCATGCCGCGGTGAATACGTTCCCGGGCCTTGTACACACCGCCCGTCACACCACGAGAGTTTGTAACACCCGAAGTCGGTGAGGTAACCTTTTGGAGCCAGCCGCCGAAGGTGGGACAGATGATTGGGGTGAAGTCGTAACAAGGTAGCCGTATCGGAAGGTGCGGCTGGATCACCTCCTTTCTAAGGATATTATACGGAATATAAGACCTTGCGGTCTTATAGACAGGTGCGTTTGGATCTTGTTTAGTTTTGAAGGATCATTCCTTCAAAGCGTGTTCTTTGAAAACTAGATAACGAAAGTAGACATTCACATTCAATTGTAATGCAAGATATCACGTAGTGATTCTTTTTAACGGTTAAGTTAGAAAGGGCGCACGGTGGATGCCTTGGCACTAGGAGCCGATGAAGGACGGGACGAACACCGATATGCTTCGGGGAGCTGTAAGCAAGCTTTGATCCGGAGATTTCCGAATGGGGAAACCCACTGCTCGTAATGGAGCAGTATCCATATCTGAATTCATAGGATATGAGAAGGCAGACCCGGGGAACTGAAACATCTAAGTACCCGGAGGAAGAGAAAGCAAATGCGATTCCCTGAGTAGCGGCGAGCGAAACGGGAACAGCCCAAACCAAGAGGCTTGCCTCTTGGGGTTGTAGGACACTCTGTACGGAGTTGCAAAAGAACGAGGTAGATGAAGAGGTCTGGAAAGGCCCGCCATAGGAGGTAACAGCCCTGTAGTCAAAACTTCGTTCTCTCCTGAGTGGATCCTGAGTACGGCGGAACACGTGAAATTCCGTCGGAATCCGGGAGGACCATCTCCCAAGGCTAAATACTCCCTAGTGACCGATAGTGAACCAGTACCGTGAGGGAAAGGTGAAAAGCACCCCGGAAGGGGAGTGAAAGAGATCCTGAAACCGTGTGCCTACAAGTAGTCAGAGCCCGTTAACGGGTGATGGCGTGCCTTTTGTAGAATGAACCGGCGAGTTACGATCCCGTGCAAGGTTAAGTTTGAAAAGACGGAGCCGCAGCGAAAGCGAGTCTGAATAGGGCGCTTGAGTACGTGGTCGTAGACCCGAAACCAGGTGATCTACCCATGTCCAGGGTGAAGTTCAGGTAACACTGAATGGAGGCCCGAACCCACGCACGTTGAAAAGTGCGGGGATGAGGTGTGGGTAGGGGTGAAATGCCAATCGAACCTGGAGATAGCTGGTTCTCTCCGAAATAGCTTTAGGGCTAGCCTCAAGGTAAGAGTCTTGGAGGTAGAGCACTGATTGGACTAGGGGCCCCTACCGGGTTACCGAATTCAGTCAAACTCCGAATGCCAAAGACTTATCCTTGGGAGTCAGACTGCGAGTGATAAGATCCGTAGTCGAAAGGGAAACAGCCCAGACCGCCAGCTAAGGTCCCAAAGTATACGTTAAGTGGAAAAGGATGTGGAGTTGCTTAGACAACCAGGATGTTGGCTTAGAAGCAGCCACCATTTAAAGAGTGCGTAATAGCTCACTGGTCGAGTGACTCTGCGCCGAAAATGTACCGGGGCTAAACGTATCACCGAAGCTGCGGACTGTTCTTGCGAACAGTGGTAGGAGAGCGTTCTAAGGGCTGTGAAGCGAGACCGGAAGGACTCGTGGAGCGCTTAGAAGTGAGAATGCCGGTATGAGTAGCGAAAGAGGGGTGAGAATCCCCTCCACCGAATGCCTAAGGTTTCCTGAGGAAGGCTCGTCCGCTCAGGGTTAGTCGGGACCTAAGCCGAGGCCGAAAGGCGTAGGCGATGGACAACAGGTTGATATTCCTGTACCACCTCCTCACCATTTGAGCAATGGGGGGACGCAGGAGGATAGGGCAAGCGCGGTATTGGATATCCGCGTCCAAGCAGTTAGGCTGGGAAATAGGCAAATCCGTTTCCCGTAAGGCTGAGCTGTGATGGCGAGCGAAATATAGTAGCGAAGTTCCTGATTCCACACTGCCAAGAAAAGCCTCTAGCGAGGTGAGAGGTGCCCGTACCGCAAACCGACACAGGTAGGCGAGGAGAGAATCCTAAGGTGATCGAGAGAACTCTCGTTAAGGAACTCGGCAAAATGACCCCGTAACTTCGGGAGAAGGGGTGCTCTGTTAGGGTGCAAGCCCGAGAGAGCCGCAGTGAATAGGCCCAGGCGACTGTTTAGCAAAAACACAGGTCTCTGCGAAGCCGTAAGGCGAAGTATAGGGGCTGACGCCTGCCCGGTGCTGGAAGGTTAAGAGGAGCGCTTAGCGTAAGCGAAGGTGCGAATTGAAGCCCCAGTAAACGGCGGCCGTAACTATAACGGTCCTAAGGTAGCGAAATTCCTTGTCGGGTAAGTTCCGACCCGCACGAAAGGCGCAACGATCTGGGCACTGTCTCAACGAGAGACTCGGTGAAATTATAGTACCTGTGAAGATGCAGGTTACCCGCGACAGGACGGAAAGACCCCGTGGAGCTTTACTGCAGCCTGATATTGAATGTTGGTACAGCTTGTACAGGATAGGTAGGAGCCTTGGAAACCGGAGCGCCAGCTTCGGTGGAGGCATCGGTGGGATACTACCCTGGCTGTATTGACCTTCTAACCCGCTGCCCTTATCGGGCAGGGAGACAGTGTCAGGTGGGCAGTTTGACTGGGGCGGTCGCCTCCTAAAAGGTAACGGAGGCGCCCAAAGGTTCCCTCAGAATGGTTGGAAATCATTCGCAGAGTGTAAAGGCACAAGGGAGCTTGACTGCGAGACCTACAAGTCGAGCAGGGACGAAAGTCGGGCTTAGTGATCCGGTGGTTCCGCATGGAAGGGCCATCGCTCAACGGATAAAAGCTACCCCGGGGATAACAGGCTTATCTCCCCCAAGAGTCCACATCGACGGGGAGGTTTGGCACCTCGATGTCGGCTCATCGCATCCTGGGGCTGTAGTCGGTCCCAAGGGTTGGGCTGTTCGCCCATTAAAGCGGTACGCGAGCTGGGTTCAGAACGTCGTGAGACAGTTCGGTCCCTATCCGTCGCGGGCGCAGGAAATTTGAGAGGAGCTGTCCTTAGTACGAGAGGACCGGGATGGACGCACCGCTGGTGTACCAGTTGTTCTGCCAAGGGCATCGCTGGGTAGCTATGTGCGGACGGGATAAGTGCTGAAAGCATCTAAGCATGAAACCCCCCTCAAGATGAGATTTCCCATTCCTATAAGGAAGTAAGATCCCTGAAAGATGATCAGGTTGATAGGTCTGAGGTGGAAGTGTGGCGACACATGGAGCTGACAGATACTAATCGATCGAGGACTTAACCTAAATATTTGTGAATCGTCTGTCCGTTATCTAGTTTTGAGAGAATGCTCTCAGAAAGCCAAAGGCAAGGAAACTCGGCTAAAGGCCCTCACATCCTGTGAGGAACGCCCAGTACCTTCGTCCTGAAGGCATAGTTTGGTGGCGATAGCGAAGAGGTCACACCCGTTCCCATGCCGAACACGGAAGTTAAGCTCTTCAGCGCCGATGGTAGTTGGGGGCTTCCCCCTGTGAGAGTAGGACGCCGCCAAGCTGTTGCACGCAAGTGCAAACGGAGGATTAGCTCAGCTGGGAGAGCATCTGCCTTACAAGCAGAGGGTCGGCGGTTCGATCCCGTCATCCTCCACCATTATAATATTTTGTTGATAAAGCCGGTGTAGCTCAATTGGTAGAGCAACTGACTTGTAATCAGTAGGTTGGGGGTTCAAGTCCTCTTGCCGGCACCACTTTTTTATGATATAATGTTTAAGTCTCTTT
>NZ_CP060192.1:1327500-1825000 GCF_014250415.1 Bacillus sp. PAMC28748
GCACCTCGATGTCGGCTCATCGCATCCTGGGGCTGTAGTCGGTCCCAAGGGTTGGGCTGTTCGCCCATTAAAGCGGTACGCGAGCTGGGTTCAGAACGTCGTGAGACAGTTCGGTCCCTATCCGTCGCGGGCGCAGGAAATTTGAGAGGAGCTGTCCTTAGTACGAGAGGACCGGGATGGACGCACCGCTGGTGTACCAGTTGTTCTGCCAAGGGCATCGCTGGGTAGCTATGTGCGGACGGGATAAGTGCTGAAAGCATCTAAGCATGAAACCCCCCTCAAGATGAGATTTCCCATTCCTATAAGGAAGTAAGATCCCTGAAAGATGATCAGGTTGATAGGTCTGAGGTGGAAGTGTGGCGACACATGGAGCTGACAGATACTAATCGATCGAGGACTTAACCTAAATATTTGTGAATCGTCTGTCCGTTATCTAGTTTTGAGAGAATGCTCTCAGAAAGCCAAAGGCAAGGAAACTCGGCTAAAGGCCCTCACATCCTGTGAGGAACGCCCAGTACCTTCGTCCTGAAGGCATAGTTTGGTGGCGATAGCGAAGAGGTCACACCCGTTCCCATGCCGAACACGGAAGTTAAGCTCTTCAGCGCCGATGGTAGTTGGGGGCTTCCCCCTGTGAGAGTAGGACGCCGCCAAGCGCTTAGAAAGACCAGCTTATATAAAAGCTGGTCTTTTTTCTTTTCCCTAAGGTTTTATGACAGCTAAAAGTGGAAATAATAAAGGACGAAGAGCAATTAGTTGAAAAAAAAACGAAAACCACTTATAGTAAAGTTAAAGTCAAATATAGTCAAAGTCAAGTGAAGGAGGGGGCTGAGTGGGGAAAAATATTTCTGACATAATCGAACAGTATTTGAAACAAATATTAGAACAGAACGGGAAAGAAATATTAGAGATTAAACGGAGCGAAATAGCCGATAAATTTCAGTGTGTTCCTTCTCAGATCAATTACGTAATCAATACGCGTTTTACGAGCGAGCGCGGATATATTGTCGAAAGCAAAAGAGGCGGCGGCGGTTATATCCGAATTATTAAAATTAAAATGAACGACAAAATTGATTTGATTAACAATATTATGAATCAAATCTATACAAGGCTCTCCCAGGCTGCTTCAGATGACATCATTTTAAGGCTGTTAGAAAATGGTGTCATTACAGAAAGCGAAGCGAAATTGATGGTGAGTGTCATGGACCGTTCTGTTTTATATATTGATTTGCCTGAACGAGACGAATTAAGAGCAAGAATGATGAAAGCCATGCTTACGTCACTTAAATTTAAGTAAAGCGGGTGAGAAGCGTGATATGTCAAGAGTGTAAAGAAAGACCGGCAACTTTTCACTTTACGAAAGTTATTAATGGTGAAAAAAAAGAAATGCACATCTGTGAACAATGTGCGAAAGAGAACAGCGAGTCATATTCTATGAATGAAAGTGGCGGATTTTCCATCCATAATTTATTATCCGGACTGCTTAATTTTGACTCGTCTTTTACAAACAGCAGCGAGGCGCAGCTTTTTCAACAGCCGGATCAGGTTTTGCGATGCAAAAAATGCAATATGACGTTCCCGGAATTTCGAAAAACCGGCCGGTTTGGATGTTCGGAATGTTATAAAACCTTCCACTCCTATATCACTCCGGTTTTAAGAAAAGTTCACAGCGGGAACACGGTCCACGCGGGTAAAATACCAAAGCGGATCGGCGGTAATCTGCATGTAAGAAGACAAATTGAAGCATTAAAAAAAGAGCTGAAAGAATTAATTCAGCAGGAGGAATTTGAAAAAGCAGCCAACATCAGAGATCAGATCAGATCGCTTGAACAAAACCTGAATGCAAACAAGGAGGAGGAGGACTGATGTCACTGCAGCATTTTATTCAGAATGCTTTAAGCAATTGGATGCGGCAAGAAGGCCCTGAGAGTGACATCGTGCTTAGCAGCCGGATCCGTCTTGCGCGCAATTTGGATAAAGTCCGTTTTCCAACGCTTTTTTCAAATGAAGAGGCTTCAGCGATTATAGCATTGTTTGAAGAACAGTTCACAGGCTATGAAGTGCCCGGTATCGGGAAGTTTGAGCTTGTGAAAATGGATCAGGTCCAGCCTTTGGAAAAAAGGGTTCTTGTGGAAAAACATCTGATCAGTCCGCATTTGACGGAAGCTTCCTTTGGCGCATGCCTTCTTTCTGAAAATGAAGAAGTGAGTATTATGCTGAATGAGGAAGATCATATTCGCATTCAATGTCTATTTCCGGGATTTCAGCTGTCAGAAGCATTGAAAGCAGCAAATCAGGTGGACGATTGGATTGAAGACCGGATCGACTACGCTTTTTCCGAACAAAGAGGCTACTTGACCAGCTGCCCTACAAATGTCGGAACAGGGCTTAGAGCTTCTGTCATGATGCACCTTCCTGCTTTAGTGTTAACTAGGCAAATAAACAGAATTATTCCGGCAATTAATCAATTAGGGCTTGTTGTTAGAGGAATTTACGGTGAAGGCAGCGAAGCATTAGGGAATATCTTTCAAATTTCCAACCAAATTACCCTCGGTAAATCGGAACACGACATTGTCGAAGATCTGAACAGTGTCGTTGCCCAGCTGATCGAACAAGAGCGTTCAGCAAGAAAGGCGCTTTATCAGACTTCGCAAATCGAACTTGAAGACCGCGTCTACAGATCTTACGGCGTACTGTCCAATTGCCGGATGATCGAGTCGAAAGAAACAGCAAGATGTCTTTCAGACGTTCGTCTTGGAATTGACCTGGGGATAATAAAAGGTCTTTCCAGCAATATACTTAATGAGCTGATGATCCTGACACAGCCTGGATTTCTCCAGCAATATTCCGGAGGAGCCTTAAGGCCAAACGAGAGGGACATCAGGCGGGCTGCTCTTATCAGGGAGCGCTTGAAATTAGAAAACAACGGCAATAGACAGGAGGATGAAACGATATGATGTTTGGAAGATTCACAGAAAGAGCACAAAAAGTATTGGCGCTTGCTCAAGAAGAAGCTCTGCGTCTGGGCCATAATAACATTGGAACAGAACATATTCTCCTCGGCCTTGTCCGCGAGGGAGAAGGAATTGCTGCGAAAGCGCTGCAGGCGTTAGGACTCAGCCCTGACAAGATTCAAAAAGAAGTTGAAAGCCTCATCGGCCGCGGACAAGAAATGTCACAATCGATCCATTACACACCGAGAGCCAAGAAAGTGACCGAATTGGCGATGGATGAAGCGAGAAAGCTTGGCCACTCCTACGTTGGAACTGAACACATCCTCCTTGGCTTAATCCGCGAAGGGGAAGGTGTTGCGGCAAGGGTGCTGAATAATTTAGGCGTCAGCTTAAACAAAGCGAGACAGCAAGTATTGCAGCTGTTGGGCAGCAATGAGAGCGGAGGCGCTGCTTCAGGCGCCAACAGTAGCGCCAACACACCAACTTTAGACAGTCTTGCCCGGGATCTCACGGCGATTGCAAAAGAAGACAGCCTTGATCCCGTGATCGGCAGAAGCAAAGAAATTCAACGCGTGATTGAAGTGTTGAGCCGCAGAACGAAAAATAACCCTGTGTTAATCGGGGAGCCTGGTGTCGGTAAGACTGCGATTGCCGAAGGCCTGGCCCAGCAGATCATCAATAACGAAGTACCGGAGATTTTACGCGACAAGCGCGTCATGACACTTGATATGGGAACGGTTGTCGCCGGCACGAAATATCGCGGTGAATTTGAAGACCGCCTGAAAAAAGTGATGGACGAAATTCGTCAAGCGGGAAATATCATCCTCTTCATCGATGAGCTGCATACTCTCATCGGAGCCGGAGGAGCGGAAGGGGCCATCGATGCCTCCAATATCCTTAAACCGTCGCTGGCGCGCGGAGAGCTGCAATGCATCGGGGCGACAACCCTTGATGAATACCGCAAATACATTGAAAAAGATGCTGCACTAGAACGGCGTTTTCAGCCGATTCAGGTTGACCAGCCGTCTCCTGAAGAAAGCATTCAAATATTGAAAGGGCTCAGAGACCGCTATGAAGCCCATCACCGCGTATCGATTACGGATGAAGCGATCGAAGCGGCAGTAAAGCTGTCAGACCGCTACATTTCGGACCGTTTTCTGCCTGACAAGGCGATCGACTTAATCGATGAAGCCGGCTCAAAGGTTAGACTGCGTTCATTCACAACGCCTCCTAACTTAAAAGAGCTTGAACAAAAGCTTGATGAGGTAAGGAAAGAAAAAGATGCCGCTGTTCAAAGCCAGGAATTCGAAAAAGCAGCGTCTTTACGTGATACGGAGCAGCGCTTGCGTGAACAGGTCGAAGAAACCAAGAAAACCTGGAAAGAAAAGCAAGGTCAAGAAAATTCCGAAGTGACCGTCGACGATATTGCAATGGTTGTATCAAGCTGGACCGGAGTGCCGGTTTCCAAAATTGCGCAGACCGAAACAGACAAATTGCTGAACATGGAGAGCATTCTTCATTCCCGCGTTATCGGCCAGGATGAGGCTGTCGTTGCAGTTGCAAAAGCAGTCAGACGCGCGCGTGCCGGCTTAAAAGATCCAAAACGTCCTATCGGTTCGTTTATTTTCCTTGGCCCAACAGGCGTAGGGAAAACGGAGCTTGCCCGTGCACTTGCCGAGTCCATTTTCGGCGATGAAGAAGCAATGATTCGCATCGATATGTCCGAGTACATGGAAAAACATTCAACATCAAGACTCGTCGGTTCACCTCCTGGATATGTCGGCTATGATGAAGGCGGACAGCTCACTGAAAAAGTGAGAAGAAAACCGTATTCCGTCGTCTTGCTTGATGAAATCGAGAAAGCTCACCCAGATGTCTTCAATATTTTGCTGCAGGTGCTTGAAGACGGCCGTCTGACTGATTCAAAAGGGCGCACGGTTGACTTTAGGAATACGATTTTGATCATGACATCAAACGTCGGTGCGAGCGAACTGAGAAGAAATAAATACGTCGGGTTTAATGTGCAGGATGAAACCCAGAATTATAAAGATATGAAAGACAAAGTCATGGGTGAACTAAAACGCGCCTTTAGACCTGAATTTATCAACCGGATTGATGAGATCATCGTCTTCCACTCTTTGGAGAAAAAACATTTGAAAGATATTGTATCCCTCATGTCAGACCAATTGACCAAGCGTCTGAAAGAACAGGATCTTTCAATTGAGCTGACTGAAGCGGCTAAAGAAAAAATCGCCGATGAAGGCGTGGATCTCGAATACGGAGCGCGCCCTCTCAGAAGAGCAATCCAAAAACACGTGGAAGACCGGCTGTCAGAAGAGCTCCTAAAAGGCCATATTCAAAAAGGCCAGCATATTGTTTTGGATGTAGAAGACGGAGAATTTGTCGTAAAAACCGAAGCTAAAACGAACTAATATAGAGACAAAAGAAAGAGGCATACGATGTTCATCAGTATGCCTCACTTTCTTATAAAGGGAGCGTTTTGAAAAATCAATGGCTAAAACAAAGACTAAATTCATTTGTCACTCATGCGGCTACGAATCCGCCAAGTGGATGGGGAAATGCCCCGGATGCGGTGCATGGAATACCATGGTGGAAGAAACGATAAAAAAACCCGCCGCCAACAGAAGAACCGCTTTTTCACATTCCGTTCAAACAGTGCAAAAGCCTTCACCTCTCACTTCAATTGAAACAACAGAAGAGCCGCGAATTAAAACGAAACTTGGCGAATTCAACCGCGTCTTGGGAAACGGCATCGTCAAAGGTTCACTTGTTTTAATCGGAGGCGACCCCGGCATCGGGAAATCAACCTTGCTGCTTCAAGTATCTGCCCAGCTCGCTGATTCAAAAGAAAATGTCCTGTACATCTCAGGCGAAGAATCGGTCAAGCAGACAAAGCTGAGAGCAGACCGTCTAGGTATCAACAGTCCCACTCTTCACGTTTTATCTGAAACCGATATGGAGTATATTACGTCTTCTATAGAAGAGATGAACCCATCATTCGTAGTGGTTGATTCGATTCAAACCGTTTACCAAAGTGATATCACATCCGCTCCGGGCAGCGTCTCCCAGGTCAGGGAATGCACCGCTGAGCTGATGAGAATTGCAAAAACGAAAGGGATTCCAATATTTATCGTCGGGCATGTCACAAAAGAAGGTTCGATTGCCGGACCGAGACTTCTGGAACATATGGTCGACACCGTCCTTTACTTTGAAGGTGAGCGGCATCATACATTTCGGATTTTAAGAGCCGTCAAAAACCGGTTTGGATCAACGAATGAAATGGGAATCTTTGAAATGAGGGAAGAGGGCCTGACAGAGGTGCTGAATCCGTCAGAAATCTTTCTCGAAGAGCGCTCGGCGGGAGCGGCCGGATCGAGTGTCGTGGCCTCAATGGAAGGCACGAGGCCAGTCTTAGTAGAGATTCAGGCGCTGATTTCCCCCACGAGCTTTGGGAATCCGCGCCGGATGGCAACCGGGATTGATCATAACCGCGTCTCATTGCTAATGGCAGTTTTAGAAAAAAGGGTTGGACTGCTGCTGCAAAATCAAGACGCCTATTTAAAAGTCGCCGGAGGCGTCAAGCTGGACGAGCCAGCGATTGACCTCGCCGTTGCAGTGAGCATCGCCTCAAGCTTCAGAGACACCCCGCCTCATCCGACGGATTGTTTTATCGGAGAAGTCGGATTGACAGGGGAGGTCCGCAGAGTATCAAGGATAGAACAGAGGGTGCAGGAAGCGGCGAAGCTTGGTTTTAAAAGAATGATTATTCCTTCTGCAAATGTAGAAGGATGGACAAAGCCGAAAGGAATCGAAGTCGTCGGCGTTGAAAATGTAGCTGAGGCCCTTCGAGCTTCATTAGGAGGATCATAATATATGGACAAAGACAAAAAAGGAGCGAAACAGGATCTTTCAGAAATATTGCAGTTTGTCGCCCCCGGCACGCCTCTTCGCGAAGGAATCGAAAACGTCCTTCGGGCCAAAACAGGCGGATTAATCGTGGTCGGCTTCAACGATAAAGTGAAAGAAGTGGTTGACGGAGGGTTCCACATAAATTCTTCTTTCTCTCCGGCTCATCTGTACGAGCTGGCTAAAATGGACGGGGCGATCATTCTCAGCGATTCAGGGCAAAAAATTCTATATGCCAATACACAGCTCATGCCTGAGGCGACGATTCCCTCCTCTGAGACGGGCATGAGACACAGAACAGCCGAGCGTGTGGCCAAGCAGACCGGCTGTCTGATCATCGCGATTTCTGAAAGACGGAATGTGATTACGCTCTATCAGGAAAATATGAAATATATACTCAAAGATATCGGCTTTATCTTAACAAAAGCCAATCAGGCGATTCAGACGCTCGAAAAATACAAACTCATTTTGGACCATGCGATTTCCAATTTGAACGCGCTGGAATTTGAAGAGCTTGTTACATTTGGGGATGTCATCTCCGTTCTGCATCGATATGAAATGGTGCTCAGAATCAAAAACGAAATTAATATGTATATTAAAGAGCTTGGAACAGAAGGCCATCTCATCAGACTCCAGGTTAGCGAACTGATCACCGATATGGAGCAGGAAGCGGCGCTGTTCGTCAAAGATTATGTGAAAGAAAAAATCAAAGACCCGTTTGTTCTGCTGAAACAGCTTCAGGATATGTCGAGTTTCGAATTGCTGGATGATGCGATTCTCCTTAAGCTTTTAGGCTATTCAGCAACTACGAACATGGAAGAATACGTTTTTCCGAGAGGCTACAGGCTTCTCCACAAAATTCCCCGCCTCCCGATGCCGATCGTCGAAAATGTTGTCGAAGCATTCGGCCATTTAAAGCTCATTATCGAAGCGGATGTAAAAGATTTGGATGAAGTGGAAGGAATTGGGGCTGTTCGTGCCCAAAAGATAAAGAAAGGGTTAAAGAGACTTCAGGAGAAACATTATACTGACAGGCAGCTGTGAGAAAATTTTCTAGAAGTGATTAAAATTTGCAATTTATGGGTATATTATTCTTACTTTTTGTTTTCCCTTTTTCACGTGGAAACAGCTGCATTTATAAAAATTAAAACGATTATTTTAAAGGAGGTGAAGGTATGTTAAAACGAATAGTTCAAGCGTTCTTTGCGATTTTGGGAGGCGTTATCGGTATTTTTCTCATACCGGAATTGTTTGTACTGTTAAATGTACAGGACATACCTTTAGTAACAAACCCGTATGCGTCCGCTTGTTTAGGAGCTATCATCTTTTTTCTTCTGGGCATCTGGTGTGCGGATCACGTCATCAACTGGGTGAAACAGATTGAGGATTCCTTGATCAAAGCACCTGTCTCAGACTTGTTGTTCGGCTCTTTGGGATTAATCTTCGGACTTATGCTCGCTTATCTTATCGTCAACGTCATTCCGTTAAAAGACATCCCTTATCAGTTAATCAGCACGGTCATTCCGATTGTGTTGGCCGCATTTCTCGGCTATCTCGGATTCCGTGTGGGTTTCAAGAAAAAGGATGAAATGCTGACACTTTTTGCATCGAGAAAGAAAAAAGGTTCTGCTGAGGAAGAGCGTCCGGAAGAAGACAAAAAGCTGAAAATTTTAGACACAAGTGTTATTATAGATGGGAGAATTGCTGATATTTGTCAGACCGGATTTCTTGAAGGCGTCATTGTGATTCCTCAGTTTGTGCTTGAGGAACTGCAGCATATCGCCGACTCTTCAGACGTCCTCAAACGAAACAGAGGGCGGAGAGGACTGGATATTTTAAACCGTATCCAGAAAGAGCTTGATATTAAAGTTGAAATTTATGAAGGCGATTTTGAAGACATCCAAGAGGTCGACAGCAAGCTCGTCAAACTGGCGAAGCTGACCTCGGGCGTTGTCGTCACAAACGATTTCAATTTGAACAAAGTATGCGAGCTCCAAAAGGTTGCCGTATTGAACATCAACGACCTTGCCAACGCCGTCAAGCCTGTCGTGCTTCCGGGAGAAGAAATGAAGGTGCAGGTCATCAAAGACGGAAAAGAACATAATCAGGGCGTGGCTTATCTGGACGACGGCACGATGATTGTCGTTGAAGAAGGGCGAAATTATATTGGCAAACATATCGACGTGCTCGTGACCAGCGTGCTGCAGACAGCGGCAGGCAGAATGATATTCGCCAAGCCGAAACTGCTGGAAAAGGCGCTTTGAAAAAGGGAGAAATAAAATGAATTATGAAGTCGTCATTCCTGCCGCCGGACAAGGTAAACGAATGAATGCCGGGAAAAACAAACTGTTTATCGAGGCGAAAGGAATACCTGTGATTATTCATACATTAAAGGTGTTTGAAAACCATGATGCCTGCAAAAGGATCATTCTTGTCATCAATGAACAGGAATTCGGTGAATTCAACACCCTTTTAAAAACCTATCATTTTACGACTCCGATCGAGATGGTGCCGGGCGGAAGAGAACGCCAGCAAAGCGTTTTTGCGGGCATTAAAGCGGCCGGCAAAGAGGAAACGGTCCTCGTCCATGACGGAGCAAGACCTTTTATTAAACGGGAATATATCGAACAGCTTGTCGAGAAAGCAAAGGAAACAGGGGCAGCCATCGTTGCCGTTCCTGTTAAAGACACGATCAAACGCGTTCAAGACGGTGAGATAGCCGGAACGATTGAACGTTCAAGCTTGTGGGCCGCTCAAACCCCACAAGCTTTTCGTCTTTCTATTCTGATGAATGCTCACCTTGAGGCTGAAGCAAAAGGTTTCCTCGGTACGGACGACGCCAGTCTTGTCGAGGAAGCCGGAGGTACGGTTGCAATCATTCAAGGGGATTATCAAAACATCAAACTGACGACCCCGGATGACTTGCTTGTCGCAGAAGCGATATTAGAAGCGGAAAAGAGGAATGAACATGTTTAGAATAGGCCAAGGATTTGACGTCCATCAACTAGTGGAAGGCAGGCCGCTCATAATCGGGGGAATTACGATTCCTTACGAAAAAGGCCTTCTCGGACATTCAGATGCAGATGTGCTTTTGCACACGATTGCGGATGCATGTCTCGGTGCCGTCGGCGAGGGCGATATCGGAAAACACTTTCCGGATACCGATCCTGAATTCAAAGATGCCGACTCCTTCAAACTCCTTCGCCACGTCTGGATGATCGTGAAGGAAAAAGGCTATACGCTAGGGAACCTGGATTGTACAATCATCGCCCAAAAGCCTAAAATGGCGCCGTATATCGAAGACATGAGAGCCAGAATTGCCGAAGGGCTAGAGGCGGAAATTTCCCAAATTAACGTAAAAGCGACCACAACCGAAAAGCTCGGATTTACGGGAAGAGCCGAAGGAATCGCCGCCCAGGCTTCCGTTCTGCTCCAAAAGGTATAATTCATTTTGAAGACAGGTTCATTTGATGATAGAATAGGAAATAAATTTGAACTCTGCTAGAGACGAAAGGAAGTTAGACAGATGGGAAACGAAGTTCGGGTTCGTTATGCGCCGAGCCCAACAGGCCATTTACATATCGGAAATGCCAGAACCGCTCTTTTTAATTATTTGTTTGCCCGGAGCCAAGGCGGAAAATTCATCATCCGCATTGAAGATACGGACCGCAAGCGCAACATTGAAGGCGGGGAGCAAAGCCAGCTGAACTATTTAAAATGGCTGGGCATCGACTGGGATGAAAGCGTGGATGTCGGAGGAGAATACGGACCATACCGCCAATCCGAAAGAAACGACATTTACAAAACATATTACGAGGAGCTTCTTGAAAAAGGGCTAGCCTACAAATGCTACTGCACGGAAGAAGAGCTTGAGAAAGAGCGTGAGGAACAGGCTGCCCGCGGAGGAATGCCGCGCTACTCCGGCAAGTGCCGCAATTTAACAAAAGAAGAGCAGGAAAAGCTCGAAGCTGAAGGAAGACAGCCGAGCATCCGCTTTAAAGTGCCTCAAGGTGAAGTCATCCGCTTTGATGACATCGTCAAAGGAGAAATTTCTTTTGAAACAGACGGAATCGGCGACTTCGTCATCGTGAAGAAAGACGGAACGCCTACTTACAACTTTGCCGTAGCGGTCGATGACTATTTAATGAAAATGACGCATGTCCTGCGCGGCGAAGACCACATTTCCAATACGCCAAAGCAGATCATGATTTACAACGCCCTTGGCTGGGATATCCCGGCATTTGGACATATGACATTAATCGTCAATGAAAGCCGCAAAAAACTGAGCAAACGTGATGAGTCCATCATTCAGTTTATCGAGCAGTACGAAGAGCTCGGCTATTTGCCGGAAGCATTGTTTAACTTCATCACTCTTCTAGGCTGGTCGCCGGTCGGAGAAGAAGAACTGTTTACAAAAGAACAGTTTATTGAGATATTTGATGTAAACCGTTTGTCAAAATCACCAGCGGTGTTTGATACGCATAAACTGAAATGGGTCAACAACCAGTATGTGAAAAAACTTGATCTTGATCAGGTCATCGAATTGACCGTGCCGCATTTGCAAAAAGCGGGCAAGGTTTCAGAAGAGCTTTCAGGCAGCGAACAGGAATGGGTGCGCAAGCTGATTTCCCTATATCAGGAACAGCTGAGCTACGGCGCTGAAATCGTCGAGTTAACAGAGTTGTTCTTTAAAGACGATATCCAGTATAATCGTGAAGCAAGAACAGTTTTAGAAGAAGAGCAGGTTCCGGAAGTGCTTCGCGTATTTGCCGAAAAGCTTGAGCAGCTTGACTCGTTTACGGCAGATGAGATCAAGGCATCCATCAAAGCCGTTCAAAAAGAAACAGGACATAAAGGGAAAAAGCTGTTTATGCCGATCCGCGTAGCGACGACAGGCCAGACCCACGGTCCTGAACTGCCTCAGTCCATTGAATTATTGGGGAAAGACACCGTTTTAAAACGGCTGCATAACATTATTCAATAAGATAAATCGTTGACAGGGATAAGTATAAAGCCAGGGCCTTTAAAGAGAGAGTCTTCATCGGCTGGAAAAGACTTAAGCGCCGGGCTTTAGAAATGCACCTCTTGAGACCTTTGAAGAACGTTTTTATAACAAGTATTCAAAGGCGGTATCCGCCGTTATGGATGAGAGTTGAGAAAACAGCTGTGCTGTTTTCTAAACAGAGTGGAACCGCGCGTCAAAAAGCGTCTCTGTCATCAGACAGAGGCGTTTTTTATATGGTTTGACAATAGAGACAAAGGAAGCGGGGAACGGGGGGAATCATGTGTTCTTTAAAATGCTGAAAGAAGATGTAGATGTCGTATTTGACCAAGATCCGGCTGCGAGAAGCTACATTGAAGTCATCTTAACTTATTCAGGTTTGCATGCTATATGGGCACATCGAATTGCACATGCTTTATATAAAAGAAAAAGGTTTTTCATCGCCAGAGCGATCTCTCAAATCGCCCGCTTCTTTACGGGAATCGAAATTCACCCGGGTGCCAAGATCGGCAGGAGATTTTTCATTGATCACGGCATGGGGGTTGTGATCGGCGAAACCTGTGAGATCGGAAACAATGTCACGGTTTTTCAGGGCGTGACGCTTGGGGGAACAGGAAAAGAAAAAGGCAAAAGGCATCCGACAATCGAGGACGATGCCCTGATCTCAACAGGGGCCAAAGTGCTTGGATCCATTACAGTCGGAAGAGGGGCGAAAATCGGTGCAGGCTCCGTCGTCCTGCACGATGTGCCTGAATGCTCCACCGTTGTCGGCATCCCGGGCCGGGTCGTCGTACAAAACGGAAAGAAAATCAGACGCGACTTGAATCACCAGGATTTGCCGGATCCGGTGGCTGACCGCTTCAGAGAATTGGAAAACGAAATCAGGCAGCTGAAACAAGAGCTCCGGAGAAAAGAAAGGGAAGATGAGCTGTGACACTAACATTGTATAATACTCTCACACGAAAAAAAGAGCCGTTTGTGCCTCTTGAAGAAGGCAAGGTCAAAATGTATGTGTGCGGTCCGACAGTATATAACTACATCCATATCGGAAACGCAAGGCCGGCTATCGTGTTTGACACTGTCAGAAAGTATTTAGAGTATAAAGGCTATGAAGTCCAATATGTCTCCAATTTTACAGATGTCGATGACAAATTAATTAAAGCGGCAAATGAACATGGAGAGGAAGTGCCGGTCATCGCCGAACGCTTTATTAAGGCATACTTCGAAGATGTCGGTTCACTGGGCTGCACAAAAGCTGACTGCCATCCGCGCGTCACTGAAAACATGGATGAGATCATCGACTTTATTCAGACGCTGATCGATAAGGGCTATGCCTATGAGGCGGACGGAGATGTTTATTATAAAACAAGATCGTTTGAAGGCTATGGAAAGCTGTCGCATCAATCGGTCGATGAGCTGAGATCAGGCGCCCGAATTCAAGTGGGCGAAAAGAAAGAAGATGCGCTCGATTTCACACTATGGAAAGCGGCTAAAGATAACGAAATCTCCTGGGATAGCCCTTGGGGAAAAGGCCGTCCCGGCTGGCATATCGAGTGCTCTGCGATGGCGAGAAAATATCTGGGCGATTCGATCGACATTCACGCCGGCGGTCAGGATCTGGCCTTCCCGCATCATGAAAACGAAATTGCCCAATCGGAAGCATTAACAGGGAAGCCTTTCGCGAAATATTGGCTTCATAACGGCTACATTAATATCGATAATGAGAAAATGTCAAAATCGCTCGGCAACTTTGTTCTTGTGCATGACATTATTAAAGAGCATGACCCCCAAGTGCTGCGGTTTTTCATGCTGTCTGTTCATTACAGACATCCGATAAACTATTCGGTCGAACTTCTCGAGAACACAAAAAACGCTTTTGGACGTCTAAAAACAGCTTATAGCAATTTGCAGCATCGCCTAAAAAGCAGTACAAATTTAACAGAGGGCGATTCAGAATGGCTTGAAAAAATCGAAGAGCAGCGAAAAGCCTTCCAAACGGCTATGGATGATGATTTCAATACAGCGAATGCCATTTCCGTCCTGTTTGACCTGGCCAAACATGCCAACTACTATTTGCAGGAAAAGAATACTGCAGAACATGTCATTCAGGCGTTTATACAGCTGTTTGACGAGATCTGCTCAGTGCTCGGCTTCTCCCTCAAGGAACAGGAACTTTTGGATAAAGACATTGAAGAACTGATCGAGAAGCGGAATGAGGCCCGGAGAAACCGCGACTTTGCAACATCTGATCAGATTCGCGACCAGTTGAAAAGCATGAATATTATCTTGGAGGACACTCCGCAGGGCACGCGCTGGAAAAGAGGAGAATCATAAACATGAATTTGGAAACCATTAAAGACGCCAAACAGCTGAATGGTTTGGCGCTTGCTTACATGGGTGATGCCGTTTTGGAGGTATATGTGAGGCATCACCTCTTAAAGCAAGGCATGACAAGGCCCAATGATCTGCACCGGCAGTCGAGGCGATATGTCTCCGCCAAGTCGCAGGCAAGCATGCTGTTTGCGCTTGAGGAGCAGGAATTTTTCACCGAGGAAGAACAGGCTGTGCTGAGAAGAGGGCGGAATGCCAAATCCGGAACGGTACCGAAAAACACGGATGTCCAAACATATCGTTACAGTACGGCTTTTGAGGCGGTCATCGGGTATCTTTTTCTTGAGAACAGGGAAGATAGGCTTAATGAACTCATCAAAGCAGCGCTGGAAAAACGGGATGGCAGGGAGGAAGTAAAATGAGTCAGCAGCATGATTACGTCATAGGAAAAAACGCGGTCATCGAAACATTAAAGTCCGGCCGGGAATTGTATAAGCTGTGGATGGCGGAAAACACAGTGAAGGGACAGGCTCAGCAAGTCGTCGATCTCGCCGCCAAAAAAGGCGTCACGATTCATTATGTCCCAAGAAAAAAACTCGATCAAATGGTTTCCGGACAGCATCAAGGCGTCGTCGCCCAGGTAGCGGCTTACGAGTATGCCGAGCTGGATGATCTTTTTCAAAAGGCCGAAGACAGAAATGAACAGCCGTTTATCCTTGTATTAGACGAAATTGAGGATCCGCACAACCTGGGCTCTATTATGCGCACCGCAGACGCGGTCGGGGCTCACGGCATCGTCATTCCGAAAAGGCGCGCGGTCGGCCTTACAACGACTGTCGCCAAAGCCTCGACAGGAGCCATCGAACATATTCCGGTCGTCAAGGTGACCAATCTGTCGCGGACCCTGGAAGAAATGAAGGGACGGGGCATTTGGGTCGTCGGTACCGATGCGTCTGGACAACAGGACTACAGGTCGCTGGACGGAAATATGCCGCTTGCGCTTGTCATCGGCAGCGAAGGAAAAGGCATGGGAAGGCTTGTTAAAGAGAAATGTGATTTTCTCATTCGCCTGCCGATGGCGGGAAAGGTCACATCCCTGAACGCCTCAGTTGCAGCCGGCCTGCTGATGTATGAAGTGTACCGGAAACGAAGCCCTCTGGGAGAATAGACGGAATGGACATCCTGTTGGTCGACGGTTATAACATGATTGGGGCTTGGCCTCAGCTGAAAGATTTAAAAGAAAACAGTTTTGAAGAAGCAAGGGACCTGTTGATTCAGAAGATGGCGGAATATCAATCGTATACAGGGTTTCGGGTAATCGTTGTCTTTGATGCGCATCTCGTTAAAGGAATCGAGAAAAAGAAGGTCAATCATCGCGTAGAAGTGATATTCACAAGGGAAAATGAAACGGCTGATGAACGGATCGAGAAACTGGTGTCAGACTTGAATAGTATTCAGACGCAGATCCATGTTGCCACATCCGATTACACAGAGCAGTGGGCGATTTTTGGCCAGGGGGCCCTGCGCAAATCGGCCAGAGAGCTGCTCAGGGAGGTCGAAGCGATCGAAAGGCAAATTGAAAACAGGGTGAAACAAATCACCTCAGAGCGTCCCGCAGGGAAAATTCCATTGTCAGAAGACGTCTTGAGGATCTTCGAAAAATGGCGGCGTGGCGACTTGGATTAGGTTGACGCTTTTTTGTCCATTACTGTATAATATTTCTATCTACGTGCGGTCGGGGGGATCGGAGTGAACTTACAAAACAACCAGGGAAAATTCAGCAAAGAACAGTTCAGCAAAGAACGTTTTTGCCAGTTGGAAGACGAGCAGGTCATTGAAATGGTTCATGTCGGAGACAGTGATGCGTTAGATTACTTGATTACAAAGTACCGTAATTTTGTAAGGGCAAAAGCAAGATCCTACTTCTTAATCGGGGCTGATCGGGAAGATATCGTTCAGGAAGGCATGATTGGACTCTACAAATCTATCCGTGATTTTAGAGAGGACAAGCTGACTTCATTCAAAGCTTTTGCAGAATTATGCATTACCCGCCAAATTATTACCGCTATCAAAACAGCTACTCGCCAGAAACATATTCCGCTCAATTCTTATGTGTCGCTGGACAAGCCCATTTATGACGAGGAATCAGACCGGACGCTTCTCGACGTGATTTCAGGGGCCAAGGTCATGAATCCTGAAGAGCTGATCATCAATCAGGAAGAATTCGATGATATCGAGCTGAAAATGGGAGAATTGCTTAGTGATTTAGAAAGAAAAGTTCTTGCGCTCTATCTCGACGGAAGATCCTATCAGGAAATATCCGAAGAATTAAACCGCCATGTAAAATCGATCGATAATGCGCTCCAGCGTGTCAAAAGGAAGCTTGAAAAGTACCTGGAGCTCCGCGAAATCAGCTTGTAGCCGATGCTTATGGCATATTGACAGTCATTTTATGACTGTGATATGTTACTTAGGAAATGAACGTCCAGAAAAAGGTGTAAACATGAAGAAAAAAGTAACGTTAGCCTGCAAAAATTGCGGAAATCGTAATTATACGACAATGAAAAGCTCCGCAGCTTTGGCTGAACGGCTCGAAGTAAAGAAATACTGCAATAACTGCAATTCACATACAGTACATCTGGAAACAAAATAGATGTTTTTGTTTTTAGGTTGTGGAGGTTTCTTACCATGGGTATTATCAAATTTTTAAAGAATGTCGGAAAAGAAATGAAAAAGGTCACCTGGCCTAAAGGAAAAGAACTAACGCGCTATACGATCACTGTTATCACCACCGTTATCTTTTTCGCCATCTTTTTTGCACTCATCGATTCGGGTATTACGCAATTAATTCGTTTAATAGTTGAATAATGATCAGCATAACGTGTTATAATAGATCTAAATATGACTTGCCAAAAAACCCGTTCAACGGGTTTTTTCATTGTTTCAAAATATGAGGCTCGTATAAAAGAAAGTGTCAGTTTCCCGGTACGGCCAATAAACTTTTAAGGTGTGGGGAGGGAAGGACTGAAAGGGTCCTGAATGAGAATGGAAAAGAAATGGTATGTGGTTCATACGTACTCCGGCTATGAAAATAAAGTAAAGGCGAATTTGGAAAAGCGGGTAGAATCGATGGGGATGCAAGATAAGATATTCCGCGTCGTTGTACCTGAAGAGGAAGAAACCGATATTAAAAACGGCAAGAAAAAAGTCGTTAAAAAGAAAGTCTTCCCTGGTTATGTACTTGTCGAACTTGTCATGACGGATGATTCCTGGTATGTTGTTCGAAATACGCCTGGTGTGACCGGGTTTGTCGGTTCAGCCGGATCAGGTTCAAAGCCGACTGCACTGCTTCCGGGCGAAGCGGAAAAAATCCTGAAGCGGATGGGGCTTGAAGAAAGAAAAACAGAAATCGACTTTGAATTAAAAGAAACCGTCAAGGTTATCGACGGCCCGTTTGCTGATTTCACAGGGACGATCGAAGAGATCGACCACGACAAAAATAAAGTCAAAGTTTTTGTTAATATGTTCGGAAGAGAGACCCCGGTTGAGCTCGAATTTACTCAAGTTGACAAATTGTAATGGAAAAGCGCTTGAAATCACTATATAAAAGTGGTAATATACAAAGGTGCGTCTTGGCAAAAAGGTCAAGGCAGCTAGCTTGATATTTTCATCATTCATATAAAGAATGAGACCTTGAGTGGGAGGGTTCACCCTATTACCACATCACGGACTTAAGGAGGTGTGTCTCGTGGCTAAAAAAGTAGTTAAAGTTGTAAAATTGCAAATTCCTGCTGGAAAAGCGAATCCAGCTCCGCCAGTTGGTCCTGCGTTAGGTCAAGCCGGTGTTAACATCATGGGATTCTGTAAGGAGTTTAACGCTCGTACATCTGACCAAGCTGGTCTGATCATTCCTGTAGAAATTTCGGTTTACGAAGACCGTTCATTTACATTTATCACAAAAACTCCGCCTGCTGCTGTATTGCTTAAAAAAGCGGCTGGAATTGAGTCAGGTTCTGGTGAGCCTAACCGTAATAAAGTCGCAACCGTTAAACGCGATAAAGTACGTGAAATCGCCGAAACAAAAATGCCTGACTTAAATGCGGCAGATGTTGAAGCGGCTATGCGTATGGTTGAAGGAACTGCCCGCAGTATGGGTATTGTGATCGAAGACTAATTTTTGTCTCTTTGCTGGGTTGCGAGTTTGGATCAGACAAGTTCGCAACCCTTATTCGTGGGAGGTTATTCCGCTAAAACCACTAAGGAGGAAATTTTAAAATGGCTAAAAAAGGTAAAAAATACGTCGAAGCTGCCAAGCTTGTAGATCGTACAAAAGCTTACGACGTAAACGAAGCGATTGAGCTTGTGAAAAAAACAAACACAGCTAAATTCGATGCTACTGTTGAAGCGGCATTTCGTTTAGGTGTTGACCCTCGTAAAAACGACCAGCAAATCCGCGGTGCAGTTGTACTTCCAAACGGAACAGGCAAAACTCAGCGCGTTCTTGTTTTCGCTAAAGGTGAAAAAGCGAAAGAAGCAGAAGCTGCTGGTGCAGACTACGTAGGCGATGCAGATTACATCAACAAAATTCAGCAAGGCTGGTTTGATTTTGATGTGATCGTTGCGACTCCTGACATGATGGGTGAAGTCGGTAAAATCGGACGCGTGCTTGGACCAAAAGGTCTTATGCCAAACCCTAAAACAGGAACGGTTACATTTGAAGTTGAAAAAGCAGTCAACGAAATCAAAGCGGGTAAAGTTGAATACCGCGTTGATAAAGCAGGAAACATCCACGTTCCAATCGGAAAAGTGTCTTTCGAAGAAGGCAAGCTTGTAGAGAACTTCGCGACAATGTACGACACAATTTTGAAAGCGAAGCCTGCTGCTGCTAAAGGTGTATACGTGAAAAACGTTTCTGTTACATCTACAATGGGACCTGGAATCAAAGTGGACCCTTCAACTTTCAACGTAAAATAATATTGACTTTTGATAAGACGTTCTGATATAATTCAAAACGTTGTAAAAATAAAATATGTCCATTTATACCGTAGACAGTAGGTGCTGATAAGGCTTAATTTCCTACCGAGGTGTATATATATCACAGCTCTAGCGTTACGTATGCTTGTATATACAGCCTCCATGTCGAATGGAGGCTTTTTATATGGAACATGTCGTTAAAGAACGTGATCACCGAACGGTATAAGTGTTACACAGATGAATCTTACAGGAGGTGTAACCATGAGCAGCGCAATTGAAACAAAAAAAGTTGTTGTTGAAGAAATTACTTCTAAACTGAAAGAAAGTAAATCAACGATCATCGTTGACTATCGCGGCCTTAACGTAGCTGAAGTAACAGAACTTCGTAAACAGCTTCGCGAAGCTAACGTTGAGTTCAAAGTGTACAAAAACACGATGACTCGCCGTGCGGTTGAACAAGCTGAACTTGATGGTTTGAACGATTTCTTAACAGGACCGAATGCGATTGCATTCAGCACTGAAGATGTTGTCGCTCCAGCTAAAGTTCTTAACGAGTTTGCTAAAAAGCACGAAGCTCTTGAAATCAAAGCGGGCGTAATCGAAGGCAAAGTGTCCACAGTTGAAGAAGTGAAAGCTCTTGCTGAACTTCCATCTCGCGAAGGCTTGCTTTCTATGTTGCTTAGCGTACTTCAAGCTCCAGTTCGCAATCTTGCTCTTGCAACTAAAGCTGTTGCAGAACAAAAGGAAGAACAAGGCGCTTAATAGCATCAGTATCTAAAAAATAAAACAAAATGGAGGAATTACAAATGGCTTTAAATATCGAAGAAATCATTGCTTCCGTTAAAGAAGCAACTGTACTTGAACTGAACGACTTAGTAAAAGCAATCGAAGAAGAATTCGGCGTAACTGCTGCTGCTCCTGTAGCTGTAGCTGGCGGAGCTGCTGCAGGCGGTGCTGCTGAAGAAAAAACTGAATTTGATCTTGTTCTTGCTGGTGCAGGAGATCAAAAAATCAAAGTTATCAAAGTTGTTCGTGAAATCACTGGTCTTGGCTTGAAAGAAGCTAAAGAACTTGTTGACAACACTCCAAAACCTCTTAAAGAAGGTATTGCGAAAGAAGAAGCTGAAGAGCTTAAAGCTAAACTTGAAGAAGTTGGCGCTTCTGTAGAAGTTAAGTAATCTTCACCTAATCTTTAGGGGAAAGCTCGCTTTTAAAAGCGGGCTTTTTCTTTGCTAATTAATTGTAGTCCCTTCCGCATAAGATAAGCCATCTTGTTTCAAGATATCTGGAGAGTTCACCAACTGAGGAGGTTCTGTGATGACTGACCATTATTATTCGGAAAAACCTTCAGCAAAAAGCAGCAGATCAATGTGGGCATTTCGCTTGAGAAACCGGACGTTTACTTTTATCAGCGACAGCGGAGTTTTTTCAAAAAGAGAAGTGGACTTTGGCTCAAGGCTGCTGATTGAAGCTTTCCGGGAACCGGATGCAGAAGGTGATTTTTTGGATGTAGGCTGCGGCTATGGCCCGATTGGTCTTTCGCTTGCTGCGGATTTCGAAGATCGAATGGTTCACATGATCGATGTTAATGAAAGAGCTGTCGAACTTTCGAAGGAAAACGCGTTAAATAATCAGATCGACAACATAAAGATCTACCAGAGTGATCTGTTTGCCAACGTCGAACCTGCAAAAAAATTCGCTTCTATTATTACTAATCCCCCCATACGCGCCGGGAAAAAAACTGTGCACGCCATCTTTGAAAAAAGCGCTGAACATTTGCGGCCTTCAGGAGAGCTGTGGGTCGTCATTCAGAAAAAACAAGGCGGGCCTTCTGCCATTGAAAAATTAAAAGAACTTTTTGCGGACGTTGAAGTCGTTCAAAAAAAGAAAGGGTACTATATCATCAAAGCAAAAAAAGTTTGACTCGGATTTTCAGCTATGTTAACATTATAAAATGCCAATGTATATATTTTGCTGCCGTTTTTAAGAAACGCCTAGGTTTGTATAAAATATACATTATTGGGAACACTAATAAAATCGGTATTTTGTTTTTGGATGTGGTTTTCTAAATTAGAAACCCTTTTTTCTTTTGTCTTGTAAAAGTATTTCTTACATATTTGAGGAAGAAATGCTTGTTACACATATATTACGCATGATTTGAGGGGTGAATCAGTTGACAGGTCAACTAGTTCAGTATGGACGACACCGCCAGCGCAGAAGCTATGCACGCATTAGCGAAGTGTTAGAATTACCAAATCTCATTGAAATTCAAACCTCTTCTTATCAGTGGTTTCTTGATGAGGGTCTTAGAGAGATGTTTCAAGACATATCGCCAATTGAGGATTTCACTGGTAACCTCTCTCTGGAATTTATCGACTACAGCTTGGGCGAGCCTAAGTATCCGGTAGAAGAATCAAAAGAGCGGGATGTGACCTATTCAGCTCCGCTGCGGGTTAAAGTCCGCTTAATCAACAAAGAAACCGGCGAAGTAAAGGATCAGGATGTCTTCATGGGCGATTTCCCTATTATGACAGACACTGGAACCTTCATTATCAACGGTGCAGAACGGGTCATCGTATCTCAGCTCGTTCGTTCTCCAAGTGTATATTTTAGTGGTAAAGTAGACAAAAACGGTAAGAAAGGTTTTACCGCGACTGTCATTCCAAACCGTGGCGCATGGTTAGAATACGAGACTGATGCGAAAGATGTTGTTTACGTACGCATCGATCGCACACGTAAGTTGCCGGTTACGGTTCTTTTGCGTGCTCTTGGCTTCGGATCTGACCAAGAGATCATTGATCTCATCGGTGAAAACGAGTATCTGCGCAATACGCTTGATAAAGATAATACGGAAAACACCGATAAAGCGCTTCTTGAAATCTACGAGCGTCTTCGTCCAGGGGAGCCGCCTACCGTAGAAAACGCAAAAAGCCTGCTTGATTCAAGGTTCTTTGATCCGAAAAGATATGACCTTGCGAGTGTAGGACGTTATAAAATTAATAAAAAGCTTCACATCAAAAACCGACTTTTTAATCAGCGGCTTGCTGAAACGCTAGTCGACCCTGAAACAGGCGAAATCCTTGCCGAAAAAGGAGCGATTTTAGACAGAAGAACGCTTGATAAAGTTCTGCCGTACCTTGAAAACGGAATCGGTTTTAAAAAGCTTTATCCGAACGGCGGAGTTGTCGAAGACGAAGTAACGCTTCAGTCTATCAAAATCTATGCTCCGACAGACCAAGAAGGGGAGCAGACAATCAATGTGATTGGAAATGCTTATATCGAAGAAGGCGTTAAGAATATTACACCTTCTGATATTATCGCTTCCATCAGCTATTTCTTTAACCTGCTTCACGGAGTGGGCGATACCGACGATATCGACCATCTAGGAAACCGCCGTCTCCGTTCAGTGGGAGAGCTTCTGCAAAACCAATTCCGTATTGGTTTAAGCAGAATGGAGCGCGTTGTTCGTGAAAGAATGTCTATTCAAGATACAAACACGATCACGCCGCAGCAGCTGATCAATATTCGCCCTGTCATCGCATCAATCAAAGAGTTTTTCGGAAGCTCGCAGCTTTCTCAGTTTATGGATCAGACGAATCCGCTTGCTGAGCTGACGCATAAGCGCCGTCTGTCAGCGCTCGGACCGGGCGGTTTGACTCGTGAGCGCGCCGGAATGGAAGTCCGTGACGTTCACTATTCACACTACGGCCGGATGTGTCCGATTGAAACCCCTGAGGGTCCAAACATCGGCTTGATCAACTCGCTTTCTTCATTCGCGAAAGTGAACCGTTTCGGCTTCATCGAAACGCCGTATCGCCGCGTCGATCCTGAAACTGGAAAAGTAACGCCGAGAATCGATTACTTGACAGCTGATGAAGAAGACAACTATGTCGTTGCCCAGGCAAACGCACGCCTGAATGATGACGGTTCTTTTGTGGATGACAGCATCGTCGCCCGTTTCAGAGGGGAGAACACCGTTGTTCCGAAAGACCGCGTCGACTATATGGACGTTTCGCCTAAACAGGTTGTCTCTGCCGCGACTGCATGTATTCCTTTCTTGGAAAACGATGACTCAAACCGCGCCCTTATGGGAGCGAACATGCAACGTCAGGCCGTACCTCTTATGCAGCCTGAATCGCCGATCGTCGGAACCGGGATGGAATATGTATCTGCGAAAGACTCCGGTGCCGCTGTTATTTGCCGCCACCCTGGAATCGTTGAACGGGTGGAAGCGAAGAACATCTGGGTGCGCCGCTATGAAGAAGTCGACGGCCAGAAAGTCAAAGGGAACCTTGATAAATACAGCCTGCTGAAGTTTGTCCGTTCCAACCAGGGAACTTGCTACAACCAGCGTCCGATCGTAAGCGTCGGTGATGAGGTTGAAAAAGGTGAAATTTTAGCTGACGGTCCGTCCATGGAAAAAGGTGAGCTTGCCCTTGGACGCAACGTCATGGTCGGCTTTATGACATGGGATGGCTACAACTATGAGGATGCCATCATCATGAGCGAACGCCTTGTAAAAGACGACGTATACACGTCTATTCATATTGAAGAATACGAATCAGAGGCCCGGGATACAAAACTCGGACCTGAAGAAATCACTCGCGATATTCCGAACGTCGGTGAGGACGCTCTTCGCAATCTCGATGAACGCGGAATTATCCGTGTCGGTGCTGAAGTAAAAGACGGAGATCTTCTTGTTGGTAAAGTAACCCCTAAAGGTGTTACAGAGCTTACGGCGGAAGAACGCCTGCTTCATGCCATCTTCGGGGAAAAAGCGCGTGAAGTGCGTGATACGTCGCTGCGTGTACCTCACGGAGGCGGCGGTATCATCCTTGATGTAAAAGTGTTCAACCGCGAAGACGGAGACGAACTGCCTCCGGGCGTTAACCAGCTCGTCCGCGTCTACATCGTTCAGAAGCGTAAAATTTCTGAAGGGGACAAAATGGCCGGACGCCACGGTAACAAAGGTGTTATTTCGAAAATTCTTCCGGAGGAAGATATGCCGTATCTGCCTGACGGAACGCCGATTGACATCATGTTAAACCCGCTGGGCGTACCATCGCGTATGAACATCGGGCAGGTGTTGGAGCTGCACCTTGGTATGGCTGCACGCCGCCTCGGTCTGCATGTCGCGTCACCTGTATTTGACGGTGCCCGCGAAGAAGATGTGTGGGAAACCCTTGAAGAAGCCGGCATGTCAAGAGACGCAAAAACCGTCCTTTACGACGGCCGAACTGGGGAGCCGTTTGACAACCGGGTTTCTGTCGGCATCATGTACATGATCAAACTGGCACACATGGTTGACGACAAATTGCACGCACGTTCAACCGGTCCTTACTCACTCGTTACCCAGCAGCCTCTCGGAGGTAAAGCGCAGTTCGGCGGACAGCGTTTTGGAGAGATGGAAGTTTGGGCGCTTGAAGCTTATGGTGCAGCATATACGCTACAAGAGATCCTGACTGTTAAATCGGATGATGTCGTAGGCCGTGTGAAAACATATGAAGCCATCGTAAAAGGCGACAATGTTCCAGAACCTGGTGTTCCGGAATCGTTCAAAGTATTGATCAAAGAGCTTCAAAGCTTAGGTATGGACGTCAAAATTCTATCAAGCGACGAAGAAGAAATCGAAATGAGAGACTTGGAAGACGACGAAGACGCGAAACAAAACGAAGGGCTTTCTCTGCCGAATGATGAAGAGTCCGAAGAGTTGGTTTCTGCTGACGCAGAACGCGATGTCGTTACAAAAGAATAAACGAATTTTATACGCAAGTGACAGGGTATAACCCGAAGATAAAAAGGGAGGTAGGCCCCTTGCTGGATGTGAACAATTTTGAGTATATGAACATCGGTCTCGCTTCACCTGACAAAATCCGTTCATGGTCTTACGGAGAAGTGAAAAAGCCTGAAACAATCAACTATCGTACTTTGAAACCTGAAAAAGATGGTCTATTCTGCGAGCGCATTTTCGGTCCTCAAAAGGACTGGGAATGCCACTGCGGAAAGTACAAGCGGGTTCGTTATAAAGGCGTAGTCTGCGACCGTTGTGGAGTTGAAGTAACCCGGGCTAAAGTCCGTCGTGAGAGAATGGGGCATATCGAGCTGGCAGCCCCGGTTTCTCACATCTGGTATTTTAAAGGAATTCCGAGCCGTATGGGTCTTGTGCTGGATATGTCTCCGCGCGCATTGGAAGAAGTCATTTACTTTGCTTCTTACGTCGTAACAGATCCGGCCAATACACCGCTCGAGAAAAAACAGCTTCTTTCTGAAAAAGAGTATCGGGCGTACCTCGATAAATACGGAAATAAATTCCAAGCGTCAATGGGTGCTGAAGCGATTCATAAGCTCCTTCAAGATATCGACCTCGATAAAGAAGTGGATATGCTGAAAGAAGAGCTTAAAACGTCACAAGGACAGCGCCGCACACGTGCGATCAAACGTCTGGAAGTATTGGAAGCCTTCCGCAATTCCGGAAATAAGCCGTCATGGATGATCCTCGACGTTCTTCCGGTCATTCCGCCTGAGCTGCGACCAATGGTACAGCTTGACGGTGGACGTTTTGCAACTTCCGATCTGAACGATTTGTATCGCCGCGTAATCAACCGTAACAATCGTTTAAAACGTCTTCTGGACCTTGGAGCGCCAAGCATTATCGTTCAAAACGAAAAGCGCATGCTTCAGGAAGCCGTGGACGCATTGATCGATAACGGACGCAGAGGACGTCCTGTTACAGGTCCAGGAAACAGACCGTTAAAATCCCTTTCTCACATGCTGAAAGGTAAACAAGGCCGTTTCCGTCAAAACCTTCTCGGTAAACGTGTTGACTACTCAGGACGTTCGGTTATCGTCGTAGGTCCGAACCTGAAAATGTATCAATGCGGTCTTCCGAAAGAAATGGCGCTGGAACTGTTCAAGCCATTCGTCATGAAAGAGCTTGTTGAAAAGGGCCTTGCCCACAATATTAAGAGCGCGAAGCGTAAAATTGAGCGCGTTCAGCCGGAAGTCTGGGATGTCCTTGAATCAGTTATCAAAGAACACCCTGTGCTTCTCAACCGTGCACCTACGCTTCACAGATTAGGTATTCAAGCGTTTGAACCAACGCTTGTTGAAGGCCGTGCCATCCGTCTTCATCCGCTTGTATGTACGGCATACAACGCTGACTTTGACGGTGACCAAATGGCGGTTCACGTTCCTTTATCAGCAGAAGCGCAAGCTGAGGCGCGCATCCTTATGCTTGCTGCGCAAAACATCCTGAACCCTAAAGACGGAAAACCGGTTGTTACACCGTCTCAGGATATGGTACTTGGAAACTACTATCTGACGCTAGAACGCCCTGGTGCAGTCGGCGAAGGTATGATTTTCAAAGATACGGATGAAGCGCTGCTTGCTTACCAAAACGGATATGTTCATTTGCATACGAGAGTAGCCGTCGCGGTTAACTCATTGAAAAATGAAACGTTTACCGAAGAACAGCGTTCCAAGCTGCTCATTACAACTGTCGGAAAACTGATCTTCAACGAAATTCTTCCGCCGTCGTTCCCATACATGAACGAACCGACGAAGAGCAACATTGAAGAAAAAACGCCTGACCGTTTCTTCTTGGATTACGGTGCAGATGTTAAAGAAGCCATTAAGAACCAAGAAATCAACCCGCCGTTCAAAAAAGGCATTTTGGGTAAAATCATTGCGGAGATCTTCAAAAGGTTCCATATTACAGAAACATCAAAAATGCTTGACCGCATGAAAAACCTCGGCTTTAAATACTCTACAAAAGCCGGAATTACGGTCGGTGTTTCCGATATCGTCGTATTGGACGACAAACAGGAAATCCTTGAAGAAGCGCAAGGAAAAGTCGATAACGTGATGAAGCAGTTCAGACGCGGTCTGATTACTGAAGAAGAGCGTTATGAACGGGTCATTTCCATCTGGAGTGCAGCTAAGGATACGATCCAAGGCAAGCTGATGAAATCCTTGGATGAAATCAACCCGATCTACATGATGAGTGATTCCGGAGCCCGGGGTAACGCATCAAACTTTACGCAGCTTGCGGGTATGCGCGGTCTGATGGCCAACCCGGCCGGACGGATCATCGAACTTCCGATCAAGTCAAGTTTCCGTGAAGGTTTAACGGTACTCGAGTACTTTATCTCTACTCACGGTGCGCGTAAAGGTCTTGCGGATACGGCCCTTAAGACAGCCGACTCAGGTTACCTGACACGCCGTCTCGTAGACGTAGCCCAAGACGTCATCATTCGTGAGACTGACTGCGGCACAGACCGAGGCATTCTTGCCAAAGCCATCACGGAAGGCACAGAAGTGATCGAGCGTCTTGAAGAGCGTCTTGTCGGCCGATTCGCGAGAAAGCCTGTTAAACATCCGGAAACAGGTGAAGTGCTCGTGAATGAAAACGAGCTGATCGACGAAGATAAAGCGATTGAAATTGTCGAAGCAGGCATTGAAGAAGTGTGGATCCGCTCCGCATTTACATGTAATACGTCACATGGTGTATGTAAACGATGCTACGGCCGCAACCTGGCAACAGGAACCGATGTCGAAGTCGGAGAAGCAGTCGGAATCATCGCTGCCCAGTCCATTGGTGAGCCGGGTACACAGTTAACGATGCGTACCTTCCATACGGGCGGGGTTGCCGGAGACGATATTACACAAGGTTTGCCGCGTATCCAGGAATTGTTTGAAGCGCGAAACCCTAAAGGTCAAGCGACGATCTCTGAAATTGACGGTGTCGTGGCCGAAATCAATGAGGTTCGCGATAAACAGCAGGAAATCGTCGTTCAGGGCGAAGTCGAAAGCCGTTCATATACGGCGCCTTACAACGCGCGCTTGAAAGTCACTGAAGGAGAGAAGATTTCTCGTGGTCAAGTGCTGACAGAAGGTTCGGTTGATCCGAAAGAGCTTCTGAAAGTCACTGACATCACCACGGTCCAAGAATACCTGCTTCATGAAGTGCAGAAGGTTTATCGTATGCAGGAGGTTGAAATCGGAGATAAGCACGTCGAGGTTATGGTTCGCCAGATGCTTCGCAAAGTGCGCGTCATCGATGCCGGCGACACGGAAGTGCTGCCAGGCACGCTGCTCGATATTCACCAGTTTACAGAAGCAAACAAAAAAGTTCTGCTTGAAGGCAAACGCCCTGCAACTGGCCGTCCGGTGCTTCTCGGTATCACCAAAGCATCGCTTGAAACGGATTCCTTCCTGTCTGCCGCGTCATTCCAGGAAACAACACGTGTCCTGACAGATGCAGCGATCAAAGGAAAACGTGACGAGCTTCTCGGCCTGAAAGAGAATGTTATCATCGGTAAGCTTGTTCCTGCTGGAACGGGTATGCTGAACTATCGTAAAGTGAAGCCGGTATTGCAAGTCCAATCATCTGATGAAATGGTTCCGGCTGAATAAATAAAAAATCCTAAAGAAGGATGTCACTAAAAATTGTCATCATATGTTGACATCCTTCTTTCAGGATGATAATATAACCAAGGTGCTCAATTTAAACCTGTTACTTTGGAGGATATATGATGTCTTATGATAAAGTATCACAGGCTCAATCTATTATTATCGGTACGAAGCAGACAGTCAAAGCACTGAAGCGCAATTCTGTTAAGGAAGTCGTCGTAGCAAAGGACGCTGATCCTTGTCTGACGTCAGGTGTTATCAATCTGGCAAATGAACAAGGGGTTCCAGTCTCAATGGCAGAGTCCATGAAAAAGCTCGGCAAAGCCTGCGGAATTGAAGTCGGAGCTGCAGCTGTTGCCATTATTCAATAACGTACTCGTTGTTTTTGCTTTTATGCAAAGGCATTGTTTTTTGCTTTTAAATGAACCACCTGGGTATGTGGGTTATAAAACGTAATGAAGGGAGGAAATACAAAATGCCTACAATTAATCAGCTAGTCCGCAAAGGACGCGTAAGCAAAGTTGAAACTTCTAAGTCTCCAGCACTTAACAAAGGATACAACAGCTTCAAGAAAGAGCACACTAACGTATCTTCACCACAAAAACGCGGAGTATGTACCCGTGTTGGTACAATGACACCGAAGAAGCCGAACTCAGCGCTTCGTAAATATGCCCGTGTTCGCTTAACTAACGGAATCGAGGTTACAGCCTACATTCCTGGTATCGGACACAACCTGCAAGAGCACAGTGTCGTATTGATCCGCGGTGGACGTGTAAAAGACCTACCGGGGGTACGCTACCACATCGTGCGTGGCGCACTTGATACTGCCGGAGTTGAAAACCGTGCACAAGGCCGTTCTAAATACGGTACAAAACGTCCTAAGAAAAAATAATTCCGTTTGAATACAAATAAAAGGGTTTTTAAAAGCAAGGAGTTCTGGCAATGCTGTTAAGGGCGTCGGGCTTTTCGCGCCAAGCGTCAGTTTGATCCCGGCAGCTGAACCGTGAAATCCCTCTGCTTGCTGTAAACCCGTAACAAGAGAAGGGAGGATAATCAGATGCCACGTAAAGGTCCTGTAGCAAAAAGAGACGTTTTACCTGATCCGCTTTACAACTCTAAACTGGTTACTCGTTTGATCAACAAAATGATGATCGACGGTAAAAAAGGTAAAGCTCAAACAATCCTATACAAGTCATTCGATATTATTAAAGAACGTACCGGCAACGATGCAATGGAGGTTTTCGAACAAGCATTGAAGAACATCATGCCAGTGCTTGAAGTTAAAGCACGCCGCGTAGGTGGTGCGAACTACCAAGTACCTGTAGAGGTTCGTCCTGAACGCCGTACGACTCTTGGACTTCGCTGGTTAGTAAACTACGCTCGTCTTCGCGGAGAAAAAACGATGGAAGAGCGTTTAGCTAACGAAATCCTTGATGCAGCTAACAACACTGGTGCTGCTGTTAAGAAACGTGAAGATACTCATAAGATGGCTGAAGCAAACAAAGCGTTCGCTCACTATCGCTGGTAATCTCACACGACAAAATATTATTCCCTAAGAAGGAAGGAGAAAAGACCCAATGGCAAGAGAGTTCTCCTTAGAAAAAACTCGTAATATCGGAATCATGGCTCACATCGATGCCGGTAAAACGACAACAACTGAACGTATCTTGTTCTACACAGGCCGTATCCATAAAATTGGTGAAACTCACGAAGGGGCTTCCCAAATGGACTGGATGGAGCAGGAACAAGAACGCGGTATCACAATCACATCTGCTGCAACAACTGCACAGTGGAAAGGCTACCGCGTAAACATCATCGACACACCAGGACACGTAGACTTCACAGTTGAGGTTGAACGTTCCCTGCGCGTACTTGATGGTGCCGTTGCCGTTCTTGACGCACAATCAGGCGTTGAGCCGCAAACTGAAACAGTTTGGCGTCAGGCGACAACTTACGGAGTACCTCGTATCGTATTTGTCAACAAGATGGACAAAACGGGTGCGGACTTCCTTTACTCTGTAGGAACTCTTAGAGACCGTCTTGAGGCGAACGCTCACGCGATCCAATTACCGATTGGCGCCGAAGACAATTTCGAAGGGATCATCGACCTTGTAGAAAACGTTGCGTACTACTATGAAGATGACCTTGGAACACGCTCTGAAGCGCGTGAAATCCCTGCTGAGTACAAAGACAAAGCTGAAGAGCTTCGCGCTAGCTTGATTGAAGCTGTTGCTGAGCTTGATGAAGAGCTTATGATGAAGTACTTGGAAGGTGAAGAAATCACAGTTGACGAGCTGAAAGCAGCAATCCGCAAAGGAACTTGTAACGTTGAGTTCTATCCGGTTCTATGTGGTTCAGCTTTCAAAAACAAAGGTGTTCAATTAGTGCTTGACGCAGTTCTTGACTACCTGCCAGCTCCAACTGACGTACCAGCAATCAAAGGTACTCTGCCTGATTCTGATGAAGAGGTTACTCGTGAGTCTTCTGACGATGCACCTTTCTCAGCGCTTGCATTTAAAGTTATGACTGACCCTTACGTTGGTAAATTGACGTTCTTCCGTGTGTACTCAGGAACACTTGATTCCGGTTCATACGTAAGAAACTCAACAAAAGGCAAACGTGAGCGCGTCGGCCGTATCCTGCAAATGCACGCCAACAGCCGTGAAGAAATCTCTACTGTGTACGCAGGGGATATCGCTGCTGCTGTAGGTTTGAAAGACACGACTACAGGGGACACGCTTTGCGACGAGAAAAACCTTGTTATCCTGGAATCAATGGAATTCCCTGAGCCTGTTATCCACGTTGCAATCGAGCCTAAATCTAAGGCTGACCAAGACAAAATGTCTACTGCACTGGCTAAATTGGCTGAAGAGGATCCAACATTCCGTGCGCATACTGACCCTGAAACAGGTCAAACGATCATCGGCGGTATGGGTGAGCTTCACCTTGATATCATCGTTGACCGTATGAAACGCGAATTTAAAGTTGAAGCCAACGTCGGTGCTCCTCAAGTTGCGTATCGTGAAACATTCCGTGCGAGCGCGCAAGTTGAAGGTAAATTCGTACGTCAGTCTGGTGGACGCGGACAGTTCGGACACGTTTGGATCGAATTCTCTCCAAACGAAGAAGGAAAAGGCTTTGAGTTCGAAAACGCAATCGTCGGTGGTGTCGTTCCTCGTGAATACATTCCGGCTGTTCAAGCAGGACTTGAAGATGCACTTCAAAACGGTGTAGTCGCAGGTTACCCTGTTATCGACATCAAAGCGAAACTTTTTGACGGTTCTTACCACGATGTCGACTCTAACGAAATGGCGTTTAAAATCGCTGCTTCCATGGCGCTTAAAAACGCGGCAAGCAAGTGTAACCCAGTTATTCTTGAGCCGATCTCCAAAGTTGAAGTCGTTATCCCAGAAGAATACATGGGAGACATCATGGGCGACATTACGTCACGCCGCGGTCGCGTAGAAGGTATGGAAGGACGCGGAAACGCTCAGGTCGTTCGCGCGATGGTTCCACTTTCTGAAATGTTCGGTTACGCTACGGCTCTCCGTTCAAACACACAAGGACGCGGTACGTTCACAATGGTCTTTGACCACTATGAAGAAGTGCCTAAGAGCATCGCTGATGAGATCATCAAAAAAAATCAAGGTGAATAATTGATTTTGCCTCTTCATTAAAGTATAACTACTATTGTAAGATGAGAAAGTGAAACATTGCTTTCACTTTCTATCACTCTATATAACAAAAACTAACCTTTTTAAGGAGGATTTTCAGAATGGCTAAAGAAAAATTCGACCGTTCCAAATCACATGCCAACATTGGTACAATTGGACACGTTGACCATGGTAAAACTACATTAACAGCTGCTATCACTACTGTGCTTCATAAGAAATCTGGTAAAGGTACTGCTATGGCATACGACCAAATCGACGGTGCTCCAGAAGAGCGCGAGCGCGGTATCACAATTTCTACTGCACACGTTGAGTACGAAACTGACAACCGTCACTATGCACACGTTGACTGCCCAGGACACGCTGACTATGTTAAAAACATGATCACTGGTGCTGCGCAAATGGACGGTGCGATCCTTGTTGTTTCTGCTGCTGACGGCCCAATGCCACAAACTCGTGAGCACATCCTTCTTTCTCGTAACGTAGGTGTGCCTTACATCGTAGTATTCTTGAACAAATGCGACATGGTAGACGACGAAGAGCTTCTTGAGCTAGTTGAAATGGAAGTTCGCGATCTTCTTTCTGAGTATGAGTTCCCTGGTGACGATGTACCAGTTATCAAAGGTTCTGCTCTTAAAGCTCTTGAAGGAGATGCTCAGTACGAAGAAAAAATCTTTGAACTGATGGCTGCTGTTGACGAGTACATCCCAACTCCAGAGCGTGAAACTGACAAGCCATTCATGATGCCTGTTGAGGACGTATTCTCAATCACAGGTCGTGGAACAGTTGCTACTGGACGCGTAGAGCGCGGACAAGTTAAAGTCGGTGACGAAGTTGAAATCATCGGTCTTCAAGAAGAAAACAAGAAAACAACTGTTACAGGTGTTGAAATGTTCCGCAAGCTTCTTGACTATGCAGAAGCTGGAGACAACATCGGTGCACTTCTTCGCGGTGTATCTCGTGAAGAAATCCAACGCGGTCAAGTACTTGCTCAACCAGGTACAATCACTCCGCACAAAAAATTCAAAGCTGAAGTTTACGTTCTTTCTAAAGAAGAGGGTGGACGTCACACTCCATTCTTCTCTAACTACCGCCCTCAGTTCTACTTCCGTACAACTGACGTAACTGGTATCATTCAGCTTCCAGAAGGCGTAGAAATGGTTATGCCTGGAGACAACATCGAAATGACTGTTGAATTGATTTCAACAATCGCGATCGAAGACGGAACTCGCTTCTCTATCCGTGAAGGCGGACGTACAGTTGGTTCTGGCGTTGTTTCTTCAATCATCGAATAATACTTATAAAATAAAAAACGAGATCCAGCCGGGTCTCGTTTTTTATTTTGAGCCGCTATGCTAAAGGGATTTATTTTCCGCCTGTAAGTCCTTGATTAACACTGCTTGAATCTGTATAATAAAAAAAGTGTGCAAAAGCCGGTAATATTCAATATTACCTTGCAACATGCCTATAAATTTTGTATAATAGTGCATGTTGGTCTTTGACTGCGATGAAGTGAGAGGTTGCTGACACACCCGGCCGCTTTGCCATGGCAAGGTGATTCAGGTTTTTCTCACGGAGAATTGTCTAATGTAAGTAGGCGAAAAGGAGGGAAAATAATGGCAAAACAAAAAATTCGTATTCGTTTAAAAGCGTATGATCATAGAATCCTTGATCAATCTGCTGAGAAGATTGTTGAAACGGCTAAACGTTCCGGAGCCAGCGTTTCTGGTCCGATTCCGTTGCCAACTGAGAAATCAGTTTACACAATCCTTCGTGCGGTGCACAAATACAAAGATTCTCGTGAGCAATTCGAAATGCGTACACATAAACGTTTGATCGACATTGTGAACCCAACACCACAAACTGTTGATGCTCTAATGCGATTAGATTTACCATCTGGTGTCGATATCGAAATTAAACTTTAATCTAAAATATAGAATGATCTTTATAGGAGGTGTGACGAATGACCAAAGGAATCTTAGGAAGAAAAATTGGTATGACGCAAGTTTTCGCAGAAAACGGTGATCTTATTCCGGTAACTGTTATCGAAGCTGCTCCTAACGTTGTGCTTCAGAAGAAAACTTCTGAAAACGACGGCTATGAAGCGATTCAGATCGGTTTTGACGACAAGCGTGAAAAGCTTGCCAACAAACCAGAAAAAGGACACGTTGCAAAAGCGGAAACTGCTCCTAAGCGCTTCGTTAAGGAATTACGCGGAGTGGATATGGATGCGTATGAAGTTGGTCAGGAAGTCAAAGTTGATATTTTCTCTAACGGAGAAATCGTAGATGTAACAGGAACATCGAAAGGTAAAGGTTTCCAAGGCGCTATCAAACGCCACGGACAATCTCGCGGACCAATGTCTCACGGTTCACGCTACCACCGCCGTCCTGGTTCAATGGGACCGGTAGACCCTAACCGTGTATTCAAAGGAAAGCTGTTGCCTGGACGTATGGGCGGAGAGCAAATCACTGTTCAAAACCTTGAAATCGTAAAAGTAGATGCAGAGCGCAACCTTCTTTTAGTTAAAGGTAACGTTCCTGGTGCCAAAAAATCACTAGTCACTGTTAAAAGTGCTGTTAAATCTAAATAATTCTCTTAGGAAAGGAGGAAATTGATCATGCCAAAAGTAGCTTTATATAACCAAAACGGTTCTACTGCTGGTGATATCGAATTAAACGACTCTGTATTTGGAATCGAGCCAAATGAGAGCGTAGTATTCGACGCTATTCTTATGCAAAGAGCTTCCTTGCGTCAAGGAACTCATAAAGTAAAAAATCGTTCGGAAGTACGTGGCGGAGGTCGCAAACCTTGGCGTCAAAAAGGTACCGGCCGTGCTCGTCAAGGATCTATCCGTTCACCGCAATGGCGCGGAGGTGGTATCGTATTCGGTCCTACACCACGCAGCTATGCATATAAATTACCGAAAAAAGTTCGCCGCTTGGCTATCAAATCAGCATTGTCTTCTAAAGTGAATGACAACAACTTGATCGTTCTTGAAGATCTTAATCTTGATGCGGTTAAAACAAAAGAAATGGCAGCTATCCTTAAAGGTCTGTCTATCGAGAAGAAAGCTTTAATCGTAACTGCGGATGCAAACGAGACAGTTGAACTATCTGCTCGCAACCTTCCAGGAGTTACTGTTGTTGAAGCTAACGGAATCAACGTCCTCGATGTTGTCGGTCACGAGAAGCTTGTGATGACGAAAGCAGCGGTTGAAAAAGTAGAGGAGGTGCTTGCATAATGAAAGATCCTCGTGATGTTCTAAAGCGCCCCGTCATTACTGAACGTTCTGCTGATTTAATGACTGAAAAAAAATATACGTTTGAAGTTGACGTAAAAGCCAACAAAACAGAAGTGAAAGACGCTGTTGAACAAATCTTTGGAGTGAAAGTTGAAAAAGTCAACATCATGAACTACAAAGGGAAATTCAAACGTGTCGGCCGCTACTCTGGTATGACAAACAAACGCAGAAAAGCGATTGTTAAGCTTACTGAAGACAGCAAAGAAATCGAAATTTTTGAAGCTTAATCACTTGTAAAAAGAAGGAGGGAAATTCAAAATGGCGATTAAAAAGTACAAACCGACCTCTAACGGACGTCGCGGCATGACTTCTTCTGATTTCGCGGAAATCACGACAGATCAGCCGGAAAAATCCTTGCTTGCCCCGCTTCACAAAAAAGGCGGACGCAACAACCAAGGTAAATTAACTGTACGTCATCAAGGCGGCGGACATAAACGCCAATACCGTATTATCGACTTCAAGCGCGATAAAGATGGTATACCTGGACGCGTTGCTACAGTTGAGTACGATCCAAACCGTTCAGCTAACATTGCTCTAATTAACTATGTAGACGGAGAAAAACGCTACATCCTAGCTCCTAAGGGGCTTCAAGTAGGCACTGAAATCATGTCAGGTCCAGAAGCTGACATTAAAGTAGGTAACGCACTTCCACTGATCAACATCCCTGTTGGTACAGTTGTGCACAACATTGAATTAAAACCTGGAAAAGGCGGACAGCTTGTACGTTCAGCTGGTACATCTGCTCAAGTTCTTGGTAAAGAAGGTAAATACGTTCTTGTACGTCTTAACTCCGGTGAAGTTCGCATGATTCTTTCTGCTTGCCGCGCAACAATCGGTCAAGTGGGTAACGAACAGCATGAACTGATCAACATCGGTAAAGCCGGACGTTCTCGCTGGAAAGGCGTTCGCCCTACAGTTCGCGGTTCTGTTATGAACCCTAACGATCACCCGCACGGTGGTGGTGAAGGACGCGCTCCAATCGGACGTAAATCACCTATGTCTCCATGGGGTAAACCAACTCTTGGATTCAAAACTCGTAAGAAAAAGAACAAATCAGATAAATTCATCGTACGTCGTCGTAAAAATAAATAACGGGGTTGTCTACGGTTCATATCGGACCGTAGTGCAATCACGAAGGGAGGTTCCAAAATGGCTCGCAGCTTAAAAAAAGGACCATTTGTCGATGATCATCTAATGACAAAAATCGAGAAATTAAATGAAGCGGATAAGAAACAAGTTGTGAAAACTTGGTCTCGCCGTTCTACTATTTTCCCGCAATTTATCGGTCACACAATCGCAGTCTATGATGGACGCAAACATGTGCCTGTTTACATCTCTGAAGATATGGTAGGTCACAAGTTGGGTGAATTCGCACCGACTCGCACTTACAAAGGTCATGCTAGTGATGACAAGAAAACAAGACGCTAATGAGAGGAGGCTTTTAAATGCAACAAGCTAAAGCTGTCGCAAGAACAGTCCGTATTGCTCCTCGTAAGGCACGTCTAGTAATGGACCTGATTCGAGGCAAGCAAGTAGGTGAAGCAGTATCGATCTTAAACCATACGCCAAAAGCTGCTTCCCCGATTATTGAAAAAGTTTTAAAATCTGCTATCGCCAACGCTGAGCACAACTACGAAATGGATGCAAACAACCTGGTTGTTACTCAAGCTTACGTGAACGAAGGCCCTACGTTGAAAAGATTCCGTCCGCGCGCTATGGGACGTGCAAGCCAAATCAACAAACGTACGAGCCACATTACTATCGTTGTATCAGAAAAGAAGGAGGGATAACTCGTGGGTCAAAAGGTAAATCCAGTCGGTCTTCGTATTGGGGTTATACGTGATTGGGAATCTAAGTGGTACGCTGGCAAAGATTACGCTGACTTCCTTCACGAAGATCTGAAAATCCGTGAATTTATTAATCAACGCCTGTCTGACGCTTCAGTTTCTAAAGTAGAAATCGAGCGTGCGGCAAACCGTGTAAATATTACGATCCACACAGCTAAGCCTGGTATGGTTATCGGTAAAGGCGGTTCCGAAGTCGAAGCGCTTCGCAAAGCCCTTAACAGCCTTACTGGCAAGCGTGTACACATTAACATTCTTGAAATCAAAAGAGCTGATCTTGATGCTCAGCTAGTTGCTGATAACATTGCTCGTCAATTGGAAAACCGTATCTCTTTCCGTCGTGCGCAAAAGCAACAAATCCAACGCACAATGCGCGCTGGTGCACAAGGAATTAAAACAATGGTTTCCGGTCGTCTTGGCGGCGCTGACATCGCTCGTTCTGAATACTACAGTGAAGGAACTGTTCCATTGCACACACTTCGTGCAGACATCGACTATGCTACATCTGAAGCTGACACAACTTACGGTAAGCTTGGTGTAAAAGTCTGGATCTATCGTGGAGAGGTTCTTCCTACTAAGAAGAAAACTGAGGAAGGAGGAAAATAATATGTTAATGCCAAAACGCGTTAAATATCGCAGAGAGCATCGCGGAAAAATGCGCGGCCGTGCGAAAGGCGGCACTGAAGTGCATTTCGGTGAATACGGTATCCAAGCTCAAGAATCTTCTTGGATCACAAACCGCCAAATCGAAGCAGCACGTATTGCGATGACTCGTTACATGAAACGTGGCGGTAAAGTTTGGATCAAAATTTTCCCTTCTAAGCCTTATACAGCTAAGCCTCTAGAGGTTCGGATGGGTTCCGGTAAAGGTGCTCCTGAAGGATGGGTAGCTGTTGTAAAACCGGGCAAAGTTTTATTTGAAATTTCTGGTGTGTCTGAGGAAGTCGCTCGCGAAGCTCTTCGTCTTGCATCTCACAAATTGCCAATTAAAACGAAGTTCGTAAAACGTGAAGAAATTGGTGGTGAATCAAATGAAAGCTAATGAAATTCGTGACCTTACCACTGCTGAAATTGAACAAAAAGTAAAGTCTCTTAAAGAAGAACTTTTCAATCTTCGCTTTCAATTAGCGACAGGACAACTTGAAAACACTGCTCGCATTCGTGAAGTGCGCAAGTCAATCGCGCGCATGAAAACTGTGATTCGGGAAAGAGAAATTGCTGCCAACAAATAATTCCGGAGGGAGGTTCTCTAAAACATGAGCGAACGCAATCAGCGCAAAGTCTACCAAGGACGTGTTGTTTCTGACAAAATGGATAAAACCATTACTGTTGTTGTAGAAACATACAAAAAGCATTCACTCTACGGTAAACGCGTAAAGTACTCTAAAAAATTCAAAGCACATGATGAAAATAACCAAGCTAAAATCGGAGACATCGTAAAGATCATGGAAACTCGTCCATTATCTGCGACTAAACGTTTTCGTCTAGTTGAAGTTGTCGAAGAAGCTGTTATTATCTAATAAAGTTCGGAAACTTTTTTCCGAAGGGAGGTAACAAATAATGATTCAACAAGAGACTCGTTTAAAAGTAGCTGATAACTCTGGTGCCCGTGAAGTGTTAACAATCAAGGTGCTTGGTGGTTCTGGACGCAAAACAGCTAACATTGGTGATGTCATTGTTTGCACGGTTAAACAAGCAACACCAGGAGGCGTTGTCAAAAAAGGTGATGTCGTGAGAGCTGTAGTCGTACGTTCTAAGAGCGGTGCACGCAGAAATGACGGATCTTACATCAAATTCGATGAGAATGCATGTGTTATCATCCGTGACGACAAAAGCCCGCGCGGAACTCGTATCTTCGGACCTGTAGCACGTGAACTTCGTGATAACAACTTCATGAAAATTGTTTCTCTAGCTCCAGAAGTACTTTAATGATATCAATGCCGGACTAAGGAGGTGCGATCAGGATGCATGTTAAAAAAGGCGATAAAGTAATGGTTATCTCTGGTAAAGACAAAGGGAAGCAAGGTGTAATTCTTGCAGCTTTCCCTAAAAAAGACCGCGTAATCGTTGAGGGTGTCAACATGGTGAAGAAGCACTCAAAGCCGACTCAAGCAAACCCTCAAGGCGGAATTTTAAATCAAGAGGCGCCAATTCATGTGTCAAACGTAATGCCGCTCGATCCTAAAACAGGTGAAGTGACTCGCGTAGGATACAAAGTAGAAAATGGCAAAAAAGTTCGTATTGCAAAAAAATCTGGGCAAGTTCTAGATAACTAGTAATAAAGGAAGGGAGGTCTATCTCATGAACCGCCTTAAAGAAAAGTACAATAAAGAAATTACACCTGCATTAATGAAAAAGTTCGAATACAAATCTGTGATGCAAGTGCCTAAAATCGAAAAAATCGTAATCAACATGGGTGTTGGTGACGCTGTTCAAAACGCTAAAGCTATCGATAGCGCTGTTGAAGAACTAACGTTTATCGCTGGTCAGAAACCTGTCGTTACTCGTGCGAAGAAATCTATTGCTGGATTCCGTCTTCGTGAAGGAATGCCAATCGGTGCGAAAGTAACTCTTCGCGGAGAGCGCATGTACGATTTCCTTGATAAACTAATTTCTGTTTCTTTACCGCGTGTACGTGACTTCCGCGGAATTTCAAAAAAATCTTTTGACGGTCGCGGAAACTACACACTAGGAATCAAAGAACAGCTGATCTTCCCTGAAATTGACTATGATAAGGTAACTAAAGTTCGCGGTATGGATATCGTTATTGTAACGACTGCCAACACTGATGAAGAAGCTCGTGAACTGTTAACTCAATTAGGTATGCCATTCCAGAAATAATCAATGAAAGGGAGGCGAAATCGTGGCTAAAAAGTCAATGATTGCGAAACAAAAACGCACACCGAAGTTTAAAGTACAAGAGTACACTCGCTGCGAACGCTGCGGCCGTCCGCACTCTGTTATTCGTAAATTTAAACTTTGCCGTATTTGTTTCCGTGAACTTGCATATAAAGGACAAATTCCTGGCGTTAAAAAAGCCAGCTGGTAATCCCCGTTTATGGGAAGGAGGTTATTAAATAATGGTTATGACAGATCCGATTGCAGATATGCTGACTCGTATTCGTAATGCAAACATGGTACGTCATGAGAAGCTCGAAATTCCTGCTTCTAAGTTGAAAAGAGAGATCGCTGAAATCTTGAAAAGAGAAGGTTTCATCCGTGACGTAGAATTCATTGAAGATAACAAACAAGGCATCATCCGTGTTTTCTTGAAATACGGACAAAACAACGAGCGTGTCATCACTGGCCTTAAAAGAATCAGCAAACCAGGTCTGCGCGTTTACGCTAAGTCAAACGAAGTGCCTCGCGTGCTTAACGGACTTGGAATCGCAATTCTTTCTACATCACAAGGTGTGTTAACGGATAAAGAAGCCCGCGCTAAACAGGCTGGCGGAGAAGTATTAGCATACGTTTGGTAAGAAGTTTAACATGAATGGAGGTGTTTGGTATGTCTCGTGTAGGTAAGAAGCTACTTGAGATTCCTTCAGGCGTTACAGTTACTCTGAACGACAACACTGTAACCGTGAAAGGACCAAAAGGAGAATTAACTCGTACGTTTCATCCTGATATGAAGATTAAAATTGAGGACAATGTACTTACTGTAGAACGTCCTTCAGATAATAAAGAACACCGTGCGCTGCATGGCACAACTCGCAGCATCATCGGAAACATGGTTGAAGGTGTATCTAAAGGTTTTGAAAGAGGTTTGGAATTAGTCGGTGTCGGTTACCGTGCTTCTAAATCCGGAAACAAACTTGTTTTGAACGTTGGATACTCTCACCCTGTAGAAATCGTTCCTGAAAACGGAATTGAAATCGAAGTTCCATCTCAAACAAAAGTGGTTGTAAAAGGTACAGATAAAGAACGTGTTGGAGCTACTGCTGCAAACATTCGCGCTGTACGTTCTCCAGAGCCTTACAAAGGCAAAGGGATCCGCTATGAAGGAGAAATGGTTCGTCGTAAAGAAGGTAAATCTGCTAAGTAAAACCGCTTAATGTGAGAAAGGAGTGACCCAGATGATTACGAAAACAAGCAAGAATGCTGCACGTCTTAAAAGACACGCTCGTGTTCGTGCGAAGCTTTCAGGAACCCCTGAAAGACCTCGTCTAAATGTTTTCCGTTCAAACAAACATATTTACGCACAAGTGATCGATGACGTGAACGGTGTTACACTTGTGAGTGCATCTACTCTTGATAAAGACTTTAACGCTGAAAATGGCAGCGATACGGCTGCGGCTGCAAAAGTTGGAGAGCTTGTTGCAAAGCGCGCTTCTGAAAAAGGTATCACAAATGTCGTGTTCGACCGTGGCGGTTACCTTTATCATGGACGTGTAAAAGCATTGGCTGATGCTGCACGCGAAGCTGGATTAGAATTTTAATAAAAGAAGGAGGGACATATGAATATGCGTCGTATTGACCCAAGCAAATTAGAGTTAGAAGAACGCTTAGTTACCGTTAACCGCGTAGCGAAAGTTGTTAAAGGTGGTCGTCGTTTCCGTTTCGCAGCTCTAGTCGTTGTCGGTGACAAAAACGGTCACGTTGGTTTCGGAACTGGTAAAGCACAAGAAGTTCCGGAAGCGATTCGCAAAGCTGTTGAAGATGCGAAAAAGAATTTGATCGAAGTACCAATGGTTGGAACTACAATTCCACACGAAATCATCGGACGTTTCGGTGCAGGAAACATCTTGTTAAAACCTGCTTCTGAAGGTACGGGAGTCATCGCTGGAGGCCCAGTACGTGCGGTACTTGAGCTTGCAGGTGTATCTGATATCCTTTCTAAGTCTTTAGGTTCTAACACACCGATCAACATGATCCGTGCAACAGTCCAAGGTTTAAGCGAGCTGAAACGCGCTGAGGACGTTGCGAAGCTTCGTGGAAAATCTGTAGAAGAACTGTTAGGATAAGGAGGGAACATTAATGGCTAAATTAGAAATTACCCTCAAACGCAGTGTAATCGGACGCCCGGAAGATCAGCGCATTACTGTAAGAACGCTTGGTTTAAAGAAAACAAACCAAACTGTCGTTCATGAAGACAACGCTGCAATCCGCGGTATGATTAACAAAGTATCTCATTTAGTTTCTGTTAAAGAACTTTAAAAATAAACGATAGGCTAAGGAGGTGTCCAAATGAAACTTCATGAATTAAAGCCCGCAGAAGGTTCACGTAAAACGCGCAACCGCGTAGGTCGTGGTATTGGTTCTGGTAACGGTAAAACAGCTGGTAAAGGTCATAAAGGTCAAAACGCTCGTTCTGGCGGCGGTGTACGTCCTGGATTCGAGGGTGGACAAATGCCTTTATTCCAACGTCTTCCTAAACGCGGTTTCACAAACATCAACCGCAAGGAATTCGCTGTGGTCAACCTAGACAAACTCAACAGCTTTGCAGAAGGGACGGAAGTTACTCCTGAACTTCTTTTAGAAACAGGTGTAATCAGCAAGTTGAAATCTGGAGTGAAAATTCTTGGCGACGGTAAATTAGAAAAGAAATTAACTGTTAAAGCCAATAAATTCTCCGCTTCTGCTAAACAAGCAATTGAGGCTGCTGGCGGTACAGCTGAGGTGATCTAACTTGTTTAAGACAATCTCCAATTTTATGCGTGTGAAGGATATTCGGAATAAGATTATCTTCACTCTTTTAATGCTTATCGTCTTTCGTCTCGGTTCGTTCATTCCTGTGCCGCACGTAAACACAGAAGTTTTAAAGGCACAGGATCAAATGAGCGTATTTGGGATTCTAAACACATTTGGCGGCGGTGCATTGTTCAACTTCTCCATTCTTGCGATGGGAATCATGCCTTACATCACAGCTTCTATCATCATCCAGCTCCTGCAGATGGATGTTGTGCCGAAGTTTACCGAATGGTCTAAGCAGGGGGAAGTTGGTCGCCGAAAACTAGCTCAGTTCACAAGGTACTTCACGATCGTTCTTGGATTTATCCAGGCTTTAGGTATGTCTTACGGGTTTAACAACATGGCCGGCGGCGCGTTGATTACAGACCCGGGAGTCGGTACTTATTTGCTTATTGCGATTGTACTAACTGCTGGAACTGCTTTTTTAATGTGGCTGGGAGAACAAATTACGTCTCATGGAGTTGGTAACGGAATATCCATTATCATCTTCGCCGGTATCGTTGCCGGTATTCCGCAGACGATTAATCAGATCTACGCTCAGCAGTTTGTAGATGCTGGAGATCAGTTATTCTTGCAAATCATAAAGGTTGTCGTTATATTGGTTGCGATTTTAGCGATTGTCGTTGGCGTTATTTTCATCCAACAGGCGGTTAGAAAAATCTCAATTCAATATGCGAAAGGTTCAGGCCGTTCACCGGTTCCTGGCGGCCAGTCTACACACTTGCCGCTGAAGGTTAACCCGGCGGGAGTTATTCCGGTTATCTTTGCCGTAGCATTTATCACCACTCCGCGGACCGTGGCAACATTCTTTGGCTCCAATGACGTCACGAATTGGATTCAAAAAACGTTTGATTACACGCATCCGGTCGGAATGGGAGTTTATGCAGCATTGATCATCGCCTTTACCTATTTCTATGCATTTGTGCAGGTTAACCCTGAGCAAATGGCCGATAATCTTAAAAAACAAGGCGGCTATATTCCGGGAGTTCGTCCAGGAAAAATGACTCAAGATAGAATTACGAGCATTTTGTATCGACTTACATTTGTAGGCTCCATATTCTTGGCCGTGATTGCCATTCTTCCTGTCTTGTTCGTTAATATTGCTGGGCTGCCTTCTTCTGCACAAATTGGTGGAACAAGTTTGCTGATTGTCATCGGGGTTGCACTTGAAACAATGAAGCAGCTTGAAAGCCAGCTGGTAAAACGAAACTATCGTGGATTTATGAAGCACTAGAGGAAATGGGGCGCGCCCATTCCCTCTAAAATAGAGAGGACGGGGAATCCGAAATGAACTTAGTCTTAATGGGACTGCCTGGAGCCGGTAAAGGGACACAGGCTGAACGGATTGTTGAAGATTTTGGGATACCTCATATCTCAACAGGAGACATGTTCCGCGCTGCGATGAAAGAAGAAACGGATCTGGGACTCGAAGCCAAATCATACATTGATAAAGGCGAGCTTGTTCCGGATGAAGTGACAATTGGTATTGTCAGGGAGAGACTTGGCAAGAATGATTGTGACGGAGGTTTTCTTCTGGACGGATTTCCGAGAACAGTCGCTCAAGCTGAAGCACTTGAGGAAATTCTTAAAGGACTTGGCAAGTCGATTGACCATGTCATCAACATTCAAGTCGATAAAGATGCATTGATGGAACGTCTGACAGGACGCAGAATCTGCAAAAACTGCGGTGCAACTTATCATTTAGTCTTTAATCCGCCTGCAAAAGAAAATGTATGCGACAAGTGTGGAGGAGAGCTTTATCAGCGTGAAGACGATAATGAAGCTACCGTATCCACGCGGTTAGAGGTCAACATGAAGCAAACCCAGCCTTTACTCGATTTCTATGAAGATAAAGGATATCTCGTAAACATTGACGGGCAGAAGCACATCAATGAAGTTTACGCTGATATAAAGGAGCTTCTCGGAGGCCGGGACAAATGATTATTTGTAAAACTCCCCGAGAAATCGAAATCATGCGGGAGGCCGGACGAATTGTCGCTTTAACTCATCAGGAGCTAAAAAAGCACATTAAACCCGGCATCTCGACAAAAGAATTGGATCAAATTGCCGAACGTTTTATTACAAAGCAAGGTGCAATCCCATCTTTTAAAGGGTATAATGGTTTTCGCGGGAGCATTTGCGTTTCGGTCAACGAAGAACTCGTGCACGGTATTCCGGGAAAACGAGTCCTTCGCGACGGGGACATCATCAGCATCGATATCGGTGCGAAGCTAAACGGTTATCATGGTGACTCCGCTTGGACTTATCCAGTGGGTACGATCAGCGATGATGATCAGAAGCTGCTGGATGTGACAGAGGAGTCTTTATATAGAGGCTTGAAGGAAGCAAAACCGGGAGAACGTTTGTCGAATATTTCCCACGCAATACAAACGTATGTCGAAAGCGAACAATTTTCAGTCGTCAGGGAATATGTAGGACACGGGGTAGGGCAGGATCTGCATGAGGATCCGCAAATTCCTCACTACGGTCCGCCGAACAAAGGCCCGCGTTTAAAGCCTGGCATGGTCTTGGCCATTGAGCCGATGGTCAATGCAGGTACACGCTATGTCAAAACATTGGCTGACAACTGGACGGTTGTAACTGTGGACGGGAAGAAGTGTGCTCACTTTGAACACACGATTGCCATTACGGATGCCGGTTTTGAGATACTGACAAAAGCCTAGGTGAAATGAGATGTATCGGAAAACACCTGAAATTGGACAGTTCGTACGCATGACAAGAGGCCGCGAAATGAACCAATACGCAGTTGTTATTGATATAGTCGATCATCATCATGTGCTGGTAGCAGACGGAGAAAAGCGTAAATTTCATTCTCCTAAGAAAAAGAATATCAATCATTTAACCTTTTATGATTGCGTATCTCCGGAAGTTCAGAACAGTATAAACGAAACAGGGCGTGTGACAAACGGAAAATTGAGATTTTCTCTTTTGAAATTTGTCAGAGAGCAAGTTACTGATTTGAAGAAGGGAGAACACTTGAATGGCGAAAGACGATGTAATTGAAGTGGAAGGTACTGTAGTCGAAACGCTGCCAAACGCAATGTTCAAAGTTGAACTTGAGAATGGCCACACGGTTTTGGCTCACGTATCTGGTAAAATCCGCATGCACTTCATTCGCATTTTACCTGGAGACAAAGTTACGGTAGAATTATCTCCATATGACTTAACTCGTGGTAGAATTACGTACCGTTACAAATAAAGCACTCCGGAAATTGAAGGAGGTTGGAAACACATGAAAGTGAGACCATCAGTTAAACCGATCTGTGAAAAATGCAAGGTCATTCGCAGAAAAGGAAAAGTAATGGTGATCTGTGAAAATCCAAAGCATAAACAAAAACAAGGATAATTTTTAAGGAGGTGCGAGAGAGATGGCTCGTATTGCTGGTGTAGATATCCCACGTGATAAACGTGTTGTTATTTCATTAACATACATCTTTGGAATCGGTCGTACAACGGCTCAGCAAATCTTAAAAGAAGCTGGAGTTTCTGAAGATACTCGCGTTCGTGATTTGACTGAAGAAGAACTTGGTAAAATCCGTGACGTGATCGACAAATTGAAAGTAGAAGGTGACCTTCGCCGTGAAGTGTCTCTTAACATCAAACGTCTGATCGAAATCGGAAGCTACCGCGGAATTCGTCATCGTCGCGGATTGCCTGTTCGCGGTCAAAATACTAAAAATAACGCGCGTACTCGTAAAGGTCCGCGTCGTACTGTAGCTAACAAGAAAAAATAAGCAAGGGAGGTAATTAAACAATGGCTGCTGCACGTAAAACAAACACGCGTAAACGTCGCGTGAAAAAGAATATTGAATCTGGAATTGCTCATATCCGTTCAACTTTCAACAACACGATTGTTACTATCACAGATGTTCATGGCAATGCTCTTTCTTGGTCAAGTGCCGGAGCTTTAGGATTTAAAGGTTCTAAAAAATCCACTCCATTCGCTGCACAAATGGCTGCTGAAACAGCTGCTAAAGGTTCTATCGAACATGGACTTAAAACTCTTGAAGTTACTGTAAAAGGACCAGGTTCCGGCCGTGAAGCTGCAATTCGTGCACTTCAAGCTGCTGGACTAGAAGTTACAGCGATCAGAGACGTAACGCCTGTTCCTCATAACGGATGCCGTCCGCCAAAACGTCGCCGCGTGTAATTTGTTTGTATAGATTTTGTGTCCCTGTCAATAATGGGTTATGATACAGTTAATTTATAAAACGAATGCACACTCGTTGCCTGAGCACATACGGGACTAAACAATGGGGAATTTCGGATAGAATCAGAGAAATTCTTTCCGGGGTTTCGACGTTTTGAAGGAGGGTTTTATGAAATGATCGAGATTGAAAAACCAAAAATCGAAACGGTTGAAATCAGCGACGATGCCAAGTATGGTAAATTTGTCGTAGAGCCACTTGAGCGTGGATATGGTACAACTTTGGGTAACTCCTTACGTCGTATCCTTTTATCCTCACTCCCTGGTGCCGCTGTAACATCGATCCAAATAGATGGTGTACTGCATGAATTCTCGACGATCGAAGGCGTTGTTGAAGATGTTACAACGATTATCTTAAACATTAAAAAACTTGCACTGAAAATCTACTCTGAAGAAGAGAAGACGCTTGAGATTGATGTTCAGGGTGAAGGAGTTGTAACAGCTGCTGATATTACCCACGACAGTGATGTTGAGATTTTGAATCCTGATCTTCACATTGCGACTCTTGGCCAAAATGCGAGTTTTCGAGTTCGCTTAACTGCTCAAAGAGGTCGCGGGTATACACCAGCTGACGCGAATAAAAGAGACGATCAGCCGATTGGCGTCATCCCGATTGATTCCATCTTTACACCTGTTTCTCGCGTATCTTATCAAGTTGAGAATACTCGTGTGGGTCAGATTACAAACTATGACAAACTTACGCTTGACGTATGGACAGATGGAAGCACTGGACCAAAAGAAGCTATTGCACTTGGTTCAAAGATTTTGACTGAACACCTTAATATTTTTGTCGGTTTGACCGACGAAGCTCAGCACGCTGAAATCATGGTAGAAAAAGAAGAGGATCAAAAAGAAAAAGTTCTTGAAATGACTATTGAAGAACTCGATCTTTCAGTCCGTTCTTACAACTGCTTGAAGCGTGCAGGAATCAATACAGTTCAAGAACTTGCGAACAAAACTGAAGAAGATATGATGAAAGTTCGCAACCTGGGCCGCAAGTCGCTTGAAGAAGTAAAAGCGAAACTTGAAGAACTTGGACTTGGCCTTCGCAAAGACGATTGACTAGTTTCCATGTGAACTAGGATTTTCGTGTGTTTTTTATTTCAGATAGAGTATTTCAATAAAGGAGGGGACACCACATGTCATACAGAAAACTAGGACGCACTAGTGCACAGCGTAAAGCAATGCTGCGTGATCTTACAACAGACTTGATCATCAACGAGAGAATTGAAACAACAGAAGCTCGCGCGAAAGAACTTCGCTCTGTTGTAGAAAAAATGATTACACTTGGCAAGCGCGGAGATTTACACGCACGCCGCCAAGCAGCTGCATACATCCGCAATGAGGTTGCAGATGCAGAGAAAAACCAAGATGCACTTCAAAAACTTTTCTCTGATGTAGCACCTCGTTATGAAGAGCGCCAAGGCGGATACACACGTATTATGAAGCTTGGTCCTCGCCGTGGTGACGGAGCACCAATGGCTATCATCGAATTGGTTTAATCACATATTTTGTGTGTCTAAAGAAGGGCGGGACAGTTTTTAACTGGATCTATGCCCTTTTTTTAGATACCGGGGAATTTTCTATGATAAAAGAATAGTCAGAAAAGCAGAGCTTTAGAGGAGAGGAGGCCGGACGGGCAAATGAATCAAGAGCGATTAATCGCTGCAGAAGATATCACGTTTCGCTACCAGAAAGATGCAGACAGGCCTGCGCTTGATCACGTATCTTTCCATGTGTCGAAAGGAGAATGGCTTGCGATCGTCGGTCACAACGGTTCAGGAAAGTCGACGCTCGCCCGTGCTTTAAACGGACTGATTCTGCCTGATGAAGGATCGATTAAAGTAGGCGGTATCAAGCTGACGGAAGAGACGGTCTGGGATGTCCGAAAAAAGGTCGGCATGGTGTTTCAAAATCCGGATAACCAATTTGTCGGGACAACCGTCCGCGATGATGTGGCTTTTGGTTTAGAAAACAGCGGAGTTCCAAGAGAAGACATGGTGGAAAGGGTGGATTGGGCCGTTCAACAGGTGAACATGCAAGAATTTCTCGATCAAGAGCCGCACCATCTCTCGGGAGGACAAAAGCAGCGTGTTGCGATTGCGGGAGTGCTTGCTGCCCGGCCTGACATCATGATTCTCGACGAAGCGACTTCCATGCTCGACCCGATGGGGCGGGAAGAAGTGCTGGATACGGTCAGAAGGCTGAAAGACCAAGGAATGGTTACGGTCATTTCGATTACCCATGACTTAAACGAAGCCGCGAAGGCCGACCGGATCATCGTCATGAACAGCGGTAGAAAATTTGCCGAAGGCACGCCGCAGGAAGTCTTTCGTCTGAATCAAGATCTGATTAAAATCGGGCTTGATTTGCCATTTTCTTTTCAGCTCACCCAAATGCTGAAGGAAAGCGGTCTGGCTCTGAAAGGCGATCATCTGACACAAGAAGGATTGGTGAATGAGCTATGGACATTGAAATCAAAGATGTAGAGCACCGATACCAGATGAAAACGCCTTTTGAACGCCTGGCGATCTATGATGTCAACGCTGTGATTAAAGAAGGAAGCTATGTCGCCGTAATCGGCCATACAGGATCGGGAAAATCGACTTTGCTTCAGCACCTGAACGGGCTTTTAAAACCGACAAAAGGACAGATACGCCTCGGCGAGGACGTTCTTGAAGCAGGCAAAAAGAATAAACATCTAAAAGCTTTGCGGAAAAAGGTCGGCATTGTCTTTCAGTTTCCTGAACATCAGCTGTTTGAAGAAACAATTTTAAAGGATATCGCATTCGGTCCGATCAACTTTGGCATGAGCCGGGAAAAGGCGGAAGAAAAAGCGAGGGAAATGCTGAAGCTGGTAGGTTTGGGTGCAGAGCTGTCCGACAGGTCTCCGTTTGAACTAAGCGGAGGGCAAATGCGCCGCGTGGCCATTGCGGGAGTGCTGGCGATGGAGCCTGAGGTTCTTGTCCTCGATGAACCGACGGCAGGGCTTGACCCAAGAGGCCGCAAGGAGATCATGGACATGTTCTACAGCCTCCATAAGCAGAGGAACCTGACGACAATTCTCGTCACCCACAGTATGGAAGACGCGGCAGCGTATGCAGATGAACTGATTGTGATGCATAAAGGGACGGTCAAAGCAAAAGGGACGCCGCGGGAGCTTTTTTCAAGGAAAGACGACATTGCCGCTTTAGGGCTTGATTTGCCGGAAACGATTAAATTCCAAAAACGCCTTGAAGAGACGCTGGGGATTACGTTCAAAGCGCCGATTTTGACGATTGAAGAAGCAGCCTCCGAAGTTAAAGCTCTTTTTCAGGAGGAAAATGCCCTATGATGGACAATATCATTATCGGCAAATACGTACCCGGGAAATCGGTCATTCATCGGCTCGATCCGCGTACAAAGCTGTTAACCATTTTCCTTTTTGTCTTTATCGTTTTTTTCGCGAATAATACGGAAACATATGCATTGCTCGGCCTGTTTACGGTTGCAGCCGCCGCTTTGTCAGGCGTTCCGGTGCGATTCCTTATAAAAGGAATGAAGCCGGTGTTCTGGATTGTGCTGTTTACGTTTCTGCTTCATATTTTTATGACAAGGGAAGGACCGGTTCTCGCCGATCTCGGCCTGTTTAAAATTTATGAACAGGGGCTTGTTCAAGGGATTTTTATTTCTCTGCGCTTTGTTTACCTCATCATGATCACAACGATTTTAACATTGACGACGACTCCAATCGAAGTGACCGATGGTTTGGAGCATTTGCTCGGTCCGTTTAAAAAATTGAAGCTTCCCGTCCATGAACTCGCTCTCATGATGTCCATCTCCCTCAGATTTATACCGACTTTGATCGAAGAGACGGATAAGATCATGAAAGCGCAAATGGCAAGAGGCGTCGATTTTGCGAACGGCCCGGTCAAAGAACGCGTCAAAGCGATCGTTCCTCTCCTTGTCCCGCTTTTTGTCAGTGCCTTTAAAAGAGCTGAAGAGCTTGCAACCGCGATGGAGGCGCGAGGATACAGGGGAGGAGAAGGCCGTACAAAATACAGGCAGCTGACATGGAAATGGAAGGATACTTCCGTGCTCCTCATTTTAGCTGTTCTTGGCGTTTTGCTAATTTTATTGCGGACTTAGGTGATGGACGATGAGAATGAAGTGCACGATTTCATATGACGGACACCTTTTTTACGGCTACCAAGTGCAGCCTGGGCAAAGAACGGTTCAGGATGAGCTTGAAAAAGCGCTGCAAACGCTCCATAAAGCGAAGGAGCGTATTCCTGTCGTTTCATCCGGGCGCACCGACAGCGGCGTCCACGCAGTCGGACAGACGATTCATTTTGACAGTCCGCTATCCATTCCTGAGGCGAAATGGCCGTATGCATTGAATGCCCTGCTGCCCGATGATATATCGGTCCGCAAGGCGGAAGCTGTCAATGATCAATTTCATGCGAGGTTTTCTGCGAAAAGAAAAGAATACCGGTATATGATATACAGGGGCAGACATCCGGACGTTTTTAAACGCTACTATGCATACCATGTTCCTTATGACATTGATATGGAGAAAGTTAAGGAAGCCTCCCGCTATCTGGTCGGAACCCATGACTTCACAAGCTTTTGTGCGACCAAAACCGAAGTGAAGGATAAAGTCAGAACGGTCCATGAACTGGAATGGTCTGACACAGGGGACGGACTGCAGATGAGAATTGTGGGAAGCGGATTTTTGTATAACATGGTTAGAATCATTGCCGGTACGCTTCTTGATGTAGGAACCGGCAAATTTTCCCCTGGTGACATTGAAAAGATGATTCTTGCCAAAAACCGCGATGCCGCAGGGCGCACTGCACCGGCACACGGCTTATATTTATGGCGTGTTATCTATGACAACTAAACCAGGTGTAACATTTTCTTGACAGAGAGTACAGAAAGTTATAAGATATCATATGGTATGTATTTCAACCCCACGATAAGCCCCGGAAACTTATTGTGTTTTGAAATAGAACGTAATTGAAGTTTATTGAAAATGGCAGATCATTTAGGAGGGAAATTTAATGCGTACAACACCTATGGCTAACGCAAGTAATATTGAACGCAAGTGGTTAGTTGTTGATGCTGCTGGCAAGACGCTAGGACGTCTTTCTACTGAAGTTGCATCTATCCTTCGCGGAAAACATAAACCAACTTACACACCACACGTTGACACTGGAGATCATGTGATCATCATCAACGCTGAAAAAATCGAGTTAACTGGTAAAAAGTTAACGGACAAAATCTACTACCGTCACACTCAACATCCAGGCGGTTTAAAATCAAGAACTGCTCTTGAAATGCGTACAAACTACCCTGAGAAAATGCTTGAACTTGCGATCAAAGGCATGCTTCCAAAAGGTTCTCTAGGTCGTCAAATGTTCAAAAAATTGAACGTATACCGTGGTTCTGAGCATCCACACCAAGCACAAAAACCTGAAGTTTACGAACTTCGCGGTTAATTAAAAAGGAGGTTACCAATTTGGCACAGGTTCAATATTACGGTACTGGCCGTCGTAAAAGCTCTGTAGCGCGCGTGCGTTTAGTTCCAGGAGAAGGCCGTATCATCGTGAATAATCGTGAAATCAGCGAGCACATCCCATCTGCAGCTCTAATCGAAGATATCAAACAACCATTAACTTTGACTGAAACAGCTGGTACTTATGACGTTTTAGTAAACGTACATGGAGGCGGCTTCTCCGGTCAAGCTGGAGCAATCCGTCACGGTATCGCCCGCGCTTTGCTTGAAGCAGATCCGGAATACCGTTCAACTCTAAAACGTGCCGGTCTACTGACTCGTGACGCACGTATGAAAGAGCGTAAAAAATACGGACTTAAAGGCGCACGCCGTGCACCTCAGTTCTCAAAACGTTAATTTCTGGCGTTTCAAAAACTCTCAAGCCATTTGGTTTGGGAGTTTTTTTATTATATTTTCCGCCCTATATATGAAGCGGATACTGGAGCAGAGCCCGATTCCCTCGTCCAGACGGAGATTTGGCCGATATGGTGGATCTCGTGTGCGATTAAATGCCTTAAAATATCGCCTTGCGTACAGACTTCGTCTGACCAAGCCGCTTTAACCGGCAGATGTTCGAAGGCGCTGGAATAATTAAAAATTACACTTTCTATTTCTGAGCGGTGCAGGTCGGAAAACCGAGCGATCTGCTGAATCGTCTGGTAATGAGAGTAATCAGGTTGAATATCCGGTTTTTCTAAAATGGCGTAGATCCAGCTTACTTCCACATCTACAATATGAAACAGATTTTTCTTAATGCTTCCCATTCCGCCTGAACGCTTCTTGACCAGCTCCTCTTGCGGCTGGCTGAGGCACCACTTAAACCATGCATGTCGAACTTCCCAATTATATTGAAACAATCCTTTCACTCATCTCACCTCTTCTAATATTTTCGGCTTCTTCCTCCGTTTCCCTTCCTTAGAAGAGCATGATTTCCGGCTCCTGACTGCACAATACAAGGTAAAAAGGAGGCGGTTTCTATGGGGACGGTCGTATCTTTTAACAATGAAAAACAAAAGAAGCAGATCAATTTGGAAAAACAGCTTCTGCGCGAACTGTCTTTGGAAAAAATGCTGAATTCTGCAGAGGAATGCTTTGCTCCTCTTTTTCACTTTTTTTCTAAGCATACGGATATCTTATATGACGGCTGCATCGACTTTGCCATTGAGGCATATTTGCTGGGAGCCGAGTACGGGAAGTTCGGCTATCACGGAGAACCCGTTCATCGAGCGATGATCCGCTCAGAAAAAGAAGAAAAACAGCTACTGCACGAGCTTTATGAATATGCTGTCAGCTGGTCTGAGGCTTTTAATGTTCAAGCTGCTTATGAACCGCTCTATTATGCCTGCGAATACTTCATCCAAAGCTGGTGGAAGGAAGGCTTCAGCCAGCGGGAAAGACGCTTTAAGCTTCGGCTCAGATAAAACAAAGTTTTATGAAAAAGTGAGGCCAAGCTTAATCATATTTCCTTTCCTTGTCCCATATCTTGTAGTAAGGACGAGCGGGAGGGAAAGGGATGAAGAAAAAAATAAAATGGCTCGGGTTTTTACTCGGCTTTGTCGTTTTATTATGTTTATTTCAATATCAATTCAACAATGATGATTCTTGGCGGTCATGGAATCTTCCGCTGAGCGGCAAAATCATTTATATTGATCCTGGACACGGGGGCGCCGATGGAGGGGCATCAAGCGGTGAACTCCTTGAAAAAGACGTGGCTCTTGAAGTATCCCTAAGAATCAGGGACTATCTCCAGGAGCAGGGCGCCTTGGTGATGCTGACGCGGGAGGACGATCATGATCTCGCTCCTGAAGAAACGAGGGGACTCAGCAGAAGAAAAGCTGAAGACTTGCGGAAGAGGGTCGATATGATCAACAATTCTGAAGCCGATCTTTACCTCAGCATCCATTTGAATGCGATTCCTTCCGCGCGATGGAGCGGTGCGCAAAGCTTCTATTACGGGCAATATGAAGAGAATGAACGGGCCGCCAAGTTTATTCAGGATGAATTAAGACATAATCTTGAAAACACGACGCGGAAGGCAAAGCGGATACACGGAATTTATTTGATGCAAAATGTTAAAAAGCCCGGGGCCCTTGTCGAAATCGGGTTTTTGTCTAACCCGGAAGAGGCAAAACAGCTGGCCAAGCCCAAATATCAGGACAAAATCGCAGCATCCGTTTATAAAGGCGTATTGCGCTACTTTACAGAAGACAGAGACCCTCCTGAATAAGAGGGTTTCTTTTTGTGTCAAAGACACTATAAGGAAAGATATGCTATACTTATTTTGTAAACGAATACAACAAAGGGTGAGATCAATGTTGCGAGAAGACGATGTAAAAAAGATAGTCGGCGATTTGGACGAGCCATTTCTTCACAAGCCGCTCAGAGAGCTGGATGCCGTAAAAGAAATTAAAATAAAACCCGAAAAACGGCACGTCAGCGTAAAGGTGGCGCTCGCAAAAACGGGATCTGCCGAACAAATGCAGCTTCAGCAGGAAATCGTCATACGGTTGAAAGAAGCCGGTGCAGAGACGGTCGGCCTGCGTTTTGAGGAGCTGCCCGAAGAAGTCGTAATGAGTTATCAAGAGTCTGCCAAAGGGCAGGATCAATCTCTGCTGAATAGTGAAAAACAGCCTGTGTTTTTAGCTGTGGCAAGCGGCAAAGGCGGCGTCGGCAAGTCGACGGTGTCGGTCAATTTGGCTGTGTCCCTGGCGCGAATCGGAAAGAAAGTCGGATTAATCGACGCCGATATTTACGGTTTCAGTGTTCCGGATATGATGGGAATCACTGTACGGCCGACGATCGAAGGAGAAAAGGTCGTGCCGGTTGAAAGATTCGGGGTCAAAGTGATTTCGATGGGATTCTTTGTTGAAGACAATGCCCCTGTCATTTGGAGAGGCCCCATGCTTGGAAAAATGCTGAATAACTTCTTCCATGAGGTTGAATGGGGGGATGTCGATTATATTATCTTAGACCTGCCGCCGGGAACAGGCGATGTAGCGCTTGATGTTCACTCAATGCTTCCAAGCTGCAAAGAGGTGATCGTGTCGACGCCGCACCCTACTGCCGCGTTTGTCGCTGCAAGAGCGGGCGCGATGGCCTTGAAGACCGATCATGAAATCGTGGGGATCGTTGAAAATATGGCTTATTACGAAAGCGTCAAAACAGGCGAGAAAGAATATGTATTCGGCAAAGGCGGAGGCGAAAAGCTCGCAGAGGAACTAGGCGTTCCAATTCTGGGCAAAATTCCGCTGAAGCAGCCGGATTGGGATGACAGCGAATTTGCGCCGTCCGTTTATGATGAAAGCCACCCGACCGGCGCCATTTATTTGGATATCGCCAAAAAAATCGACGAAAGCATTGGCGCAAAAGCTTAAAGAGCAAAAAAAGCTTCCTCCGCAGAAGAAGCTTTTAGGGAATGAAAAGCGGCTCAGCTTTGTTTTTCTTCGCCGCCTTTCATTTCTTCTTTCATGCTTTCAGCAGCAGCTTTTTTCAGTTCCTCTTCAAACTGCTTTCTGTAAAGAGGGCTTGTCAGAGTGTCAGATATGACTTCCTGCAGGTGGCTTCGGAATTCCTGGCTTCTGACAAGTTCACCGTATTTTTTGGCCATTTCAGGATCCTGCATGACCTGCATCAGCATTTTTTGGTACTCAGGATCTTTCATCAGTTTTTTCAGCACTTTTTCATGTTCATTTTGAAGTGTTTTGGCAAAGCCTTCAGCGAATTTTGGATCTTCAAAGACTTTTTTCCAAAATTCAGCTCCTTTTTTGGAGGTCATTGTTTTTTCAACGGTTTCTTTGACAGTTTTTTCATCCATTACAAGTGTTTCATTTAATTTGTCATCATTTAATATTTCTTGAATCGCTTTTTTTCCGTCATCTGTCTTTAATATATCGACAACCATTTTTTTGGTTTGTTCATAGTCCATCTCAGCTGCTTGGTCCGTGGGAGCACAAGCTGTTACAGATAGAAACAGAAAACAGCTTATCGATAGCATTGCGGTCTTGAACATGCTTAAGCTCCTTTCGAAAACTCGTCTTACCTTTAATATGAATGTCTTTTAAAAATTTATACATAACAAAATATCGCTGTTACAGCGGTTTATTTAGGGGTTGGGAAGTCTACAATGAAAAGCCGTAATCTCGTCCGATTTTTCTTTTCCGTATTGGGTGTCGGAGCTTTGACTACAAGTATTGTCGGTTTTGCCATAGAGTGGGGAAGATATAAGGAGCTGTTTCTTTCCTTCGAGGTATTGGAGATTCTGTCTGTTCTTTTCTGGTTTATCGGGGTTGGCATGATCTTTAGCGTGATTGCTCAAATGGGATTTGTGATTTTCTTAACGATTCACCGCTTTGCACTGGAAATTTTCAGATCTCATTCTTTGTGGAATTCGATTCAGCTGTTTTTGATTATATTTGTCGCGTTTGACTTGGTTTACTTGCGCTTTCTGTTTTTTGAAAAAGATGGAGGCTCCATCATTCCGTACATTTGGCTGCCGCTCTTTATTTTGGCGGTAGGCATTGCGGCCGCTTATGCAAAGCAAAAACAGTCCTCTAAAAAAACGTTCGTTTCCGCATTATTTCTAATGTTTGTTTTTACTGTGATGGAGTGGTTCCCGGCGTTAAGGGTCAATGAAGAGGACTGGCTCTATTTAATGCTGCTTCCTTTATTAGCCTGCAACGCTTTTCAGCTTTTAATGCTGCCAAAATTTCAGGCACGCGCTTAGACCGGCTGCTACTTTACTTCTGAAGATTTTGCATCCGTATTTGCGATTAATTCGCTGACGGTTACGTTTTTGAGCCCCTTGCTTCTGAGATGGTGCACGATCTCTGGCAGGGCTTCTTTTGTTTGTTTGGCGGAATCTGAAGCGTGAAAGAGCACGATGTCACCGGCGTTTACCGTTCCATTTACGTTTTGGACGATCTTTTGAACCCCCGGGTTCGTCCAGTCATCCGAGTTAATACTATAATGAACAACGGTGTAGCCGTACTGTTTAGCAACATCGAGTACGTCTTTATTAAACTGGCCGGTCGGCGGTCTTAAAAGCGTAAGGTCGTCAAGCCCGAGTTTTTGAAAGGAGTGTCGTGCTTTTGCTAAGTCTTTTTTGATCTCGCTTTTCTTCATTTGCGAATAGTTTTTATAAGCATAGCCCATACTCCCGATCTGGTGACCATCTTTACGGATTCTTTCTACGACATCCGGGTGGCGCTCTGCCCATGAAGCTGATAGAAAAAAGGTCGCGTCTTTAATACCGTTTGCTTTTAATGTGTCTAAAATGGGCATTGCCTTTTGATCTCCCCAGCTGATATTAAATGTAAGGGCTACTTCATTTGTATCTGAATCTCCTCTATATACCGCTTTTGCTCCGCCTTCTGTAGAAAACACAGGAAGAGGGAGCAGGTTTTGCACATAAAAAAAACTTGCTGTCGCAAAAGCGGCTATCATAATAATGATTAGCTGCTTAATCCGTTTGATATGCCACACATAAAAATGGTTCACAGAAAAACTCCTCCTTGTCCATGCTGCTTTGTTTTCATCCTATGCTTGTTTAAAATAGAACATAACAATAATTCATCTTAAGAAAAAAATTAAAAAGAGGGTTGACCGGAATTAAATAAACATGTTATATTGTTATTCGTCGCTGATAAACAGCTGACATGAAAAAGCTCCAAAAAATAATTTTGAGAAAAGTTATTGACAAATACGTGAGCTTGATGTTATATTATTAAAGCCGCTGAACGAAGCGGAAATGATCTTTGAAAACTAAACAAGACAAAACGTACCTGTTAATTCATTTTTATAAATCGCACATTTGAGTGTGCGTAGTCATTATCAAACTTCATGGAGAGTTTGATCCTGGCTCAGGACGAACGCTGGCGGCGTGCCTAATACATGCAAGTCGAGCGGACCGACGGGAGCTTGCTCCCTTGGGTCAGCGGCGGACGGGTGAGTAACACGTGGGTAACCTGCCTGTAAGACTGGGATAACTCCGGGAAACCGGGGCTAATACCGGATGCTTGATTGAACCGCATGGTTCAATCATAAAAGGTGGCTTTTAGCTACCACTTGCAGATGGACCCGCGGCGCATTAGCTAGTTGGTGAGGTAACGGCTCACCAAGGCGACGATGCGTAGCCGACCTGAGAGGGTGATCGGCCACACTGGGACTGAGACACGGCCCAGACTCCTACGGGAGGCAGCAGTAGGGAATCTTCCGCAATGGACGAAAGTCTGACGGAGCAACGCCGCGTGAGTGATGAAGGTTTTCGGATCGTAAAACTCTGTTGTTAGGGAAGAACAAGTACCGTTCGAATAGGGCGGCACCTTGACGGTACCTAACCAGAAAGCCACGGCTAACTACGTGCCAGCAGCCGCGGTAATACGTAGGTGGCAAGCGTTGTCCGGAATTATTGGGCGTAAAGCGCGCGCAGGCGGTTTCTTAAGTCTGATGTGAAAGCCCCCGGCTCAACCGGGGAGGGTCATTGGAAACTGGGGAACTTGAGTGCAGAAGAGGAGAGTGGAATTCCACGTGTAGCGGTGAAATGCGTAGAGATGTGGAGGAACACCAGTGGCGAAGGCGACTCTCTGGTCTGTAACTGACGCTGAGGCGCGAAAGCGTGGGGAGCGAACAGGATTAGATACCCTGGTAGTCCACGCCGTAAACGATGAGTGCTAAGTGTTAGAGGGTTTCCGCCCTTTAGTGCTGCAGCAAACGCATTAAGCACTCCGCCTGGGGAGTACGGTCGCAAGACTGAAACTCAAAGGAATTGACGGGGGCCCGCACAAGCGGTGGAGCATGTGGTTTAATTCGAAGCAACGCGAAGAACCTTACCAGGTCTTGACATCCTCTGACAACCCTAGAGATAGGGCTTCCCCTTCGGGGGCAGAGTGACAGGTGGTGCATGGTTGTCGTCAGCTCGTGTCGTGAGATGTTGGGTTAAGTCCCGCAACGAGCGCAACCCTTGATCTTAGTTGCCAGCATTCAGTTGGGCACTCTAAGGTGACTGCCGGTGACAAACCGGAGGAAGGTGGGGATGACGTCAAATCATCATGCCCCTTATGACCTGGGCTACACACGTGCTACAATGGGCAGAACAAAGGGCAGCGAAGCCGCGAGGCTAAGCCAATCCCACAAATCTGTTCTCAGTTCGGATCGCAGTCTGCAACTCGACTGCGTGAAGCTGGAATCGCTAGTAATCGCGGATCAGCATGCCGCGGTGAATACGTTCCCGGGCCTTGTACACACCGCCCGTCACACCACGAGAGTTTGTAACACCCGAAGTCGGTGAGGTAACCTTTTGGAGCCAGCCGCCGAAGGTGGGACAGATGATTGGGGTGAAGTCGTAACAAGGTAGCCGTATCGGAAGGTGCGGCTGGATCACCTCCTTTCTAAGGATATTATACGGAATATAAGACCTTGCGGTCTTATAGACAGGTGCGTTTGGATCTTGTTTAGTTTTGAAGGATCATTCCTTCAAAGCGTGTTCTTTGAAAACTAGATAACGAAAGTAGACATTCACATTCAATTGTAATGCAAGATATCACGTAGTGATTCTTTTTAACGGTTAAGTTAGAAAGGGCGCACGGTGGATGCCTTGGCACTAGGAGCCGATGAAGGACGGGACGAACACCGATATGCTTCGGGGAGCTGTAAGCAAGCTTTGATCCGGAGATTTCCGAATGGGGAAACCCACTGCTCGTAATGGAGCAGTATCCATATCTGAATTCATAGGATATGAGAAGGCAGACCCGGGGAACTGAAACATCTAAGTACCCGGAGGAAGAGAAAGCAAATGCGATTCCCTGAGTAGCGGCGAGCGAAACGGGAACAGCCCAAACCAAGAGGCTTGCCTCTTGGGGTTGTAGGACACTCTGTACGGAGTTGCAAAAGAACGAGGTAGATGAAGAGGTCTGGAAAGGCCCGCCATAGGAGGTAACAGCCCTGTAGTCAAAACTTCGTTCTCTCCTGAGTGGATCCTGAGTACGGCGGAACACGTGAAATTCCGTCGGAATCCGGGAGGACCATCTCCCAAGGCTAAATACTCCCTAGTGACCGATAGTGAACCAGTACCGTGAGGGAAAGGTGAAAAGCACCCCGGAAGGGGAGTGAAAGAGATCCTGAAACCGTGTGCCTACAAGTAGTCAGAGCCCGTTAACGGGTGATGGCGTGCCTTTTGTAGAATGAACCGGCGAGTTACGATCCCGTGCAAGGTTAAGTTTGAAAAGACGGAGCCGCAGCGAAAGCGAGTCTGAATAGGGCGCATGAGTACGTGGTCGTAGACCCGAAACCAGGTGATCTACCCATGTCCAGGGTGAAGTTCAGGTAACACTGAATGGAGGCCCGAACCCACGCACGTTGAAAAGTGCGGGGATGAGGTGTGGGTAGGGGTGAAATGCCAATCGAACCTGGAGATAGCTGGTTCTCTCCGAAATAGCTTTAGGGCTAGCCTCAAGGTAAGAGTCTTGGAGGTAGAGCACTGATTGGACTAGGGGCCCCTACCGGGTTACCGAATTCAGTCAAACTCCGAATGCCAAAGACTTATCCTTGGGAGTCAGACTGCGAGTGATAAGATCCGTAGTCGAAAGGGAAACAGCCCAGACCGCCAGCTAAGGTCCCAAAGTATACGTTAAGTGGAAAAGGATGTGGAGTTGCTTAGACAACCAGGATGTTGGCTTAGAAGCAGCCACCATTTAAAGAGTGCGTAATAGCTCACTGGTCGAGTGACTCTGCGCCGAAAATGTACCGGGGCTAAACGTATCACCGAAGCTGCGGACTGTTCTTGCGAACAGTGGTAGGAGAGCGTTCTAAGTGCTGTGAAGCGAGACCGGAAGGACTCGTGGAGCGCTTAGAAGTGAGAATGCCGGTATGAGTAGCGAAAGAGGGGTGAGAATCCCCTCCACCGAATGCCTAAGGTTTCCTGAGGAAGGCTCGTCCGCTCAGGGTTAGTCGGGACCTAAGCCGAGGCCGAAAGGCGTAGGCGATGGACAACAGGTTGATATTCCTGTACCACCTCCTCACCATTTGAGCAATGGGGGGACGCAGGAGGATAGGGTAAGCGCGGTATTGGATATCCGCGTCCAAGCAGTTAGGCTGGGAAATAGGCAAATCCGTTTCCCGTAAGGCTGAGCTGTGATGGCGAGCGAAATATAGTAGCGAAGTTCCTGATTCCACACTGCCAAGAAAAGCCTCTAGCGAGGTGAGAGGTGCCCGTACCGCAAACCGACACAGGTAGGCGAGGAGAGAATCCTAAGGTGATCGAGAGAACTCTCGTTAAGGAACTCGGCAAAATGACCCCGTAACTTCGGGAGAAGGGGTGCTCTGTTAGGGTGCAAGCCCGAGAGAGCCGCAGTGAATAGGCCCAGGCGACTGTTTAGCAAAAACACAGGTCTCTGCGAAGCCGTAAGGCGAAGTATAGGGGCTGACGCCTGCCCGGTGCTGGAAGGTTAAGAGGAGCGCTTAGCGTAAGCGAAGGTGCGAATTGAAGCCCCAGTAAACGGCGGCCGTAACTATAACGGTCCTAAGGTAGCGAAATTCCTTGTCGGGTAAGTTCCGACCCGCACGAAAGGCGCAACGATCTGGGCACTGTCTCAACGAGAGACTCGGTGAAATTATAGTACCTGTGAAGATGCAGGTTACCCGCGACAGGACGGAAAGACCCCGTGGAGCTTTACTGCAGCCTGATATTGAATGTTGGTACAGCTTGTACAGGATAGGTAGGAGCCTTGGAAACCGGAGCGCCAGCTTCGGTGGAGGCATCGGTGGGATACTACCCTGGCTGTATTGACCTTCTAACCCGCTGCCCTTATCGGGCAGGGAGACAGTGTCAGGTGGGCAGTTTGACTGGGGCGGTCGCCTCCTAAAAGGTAACGGAGGCGCCCAAAGGTTCCCTCAGAATGGTTGGAAATCATTCGCAGAGTGTAAAGGCACAAGGGAGCTTGACTGCGAGACCTACAAGTCGAGCAGGGACGAAAGTCGGGCTTAGTGATCCGGTGGTTCCGCATGGAAGGGCCATCGCTCAACGGATAAAAGCTACCCCGGGGATAACAGGCTTATCTCCCCCAAGAGTCCACATCGACGGGGAGGTTTGGCACCTCGATGTCGGCTCATCGCATCCTGGGGCTGTAGTCGGTCCCAAGGGTTGGGCTGTTCGCCCATTAAAGCGGTACGCGAGCTGGGTTCAGAACGTCGTGAGACAGTTCGGTCCCTATCCGTCGCGGGCGCAGGAAATTTGAGAGGAGCTGTCCTTAGTACGAGAGGACCGGGATGGACGCACCGCTGGTGTACCAGTTGTTCTGCCAAGGGCATCGCTGGGTAGCTATGTGCGGACGGGATAAGTGCTGAAAGCATCTAAGCATGAAGCCCCCCTCAAGATGAGATTTCCCATTCCTATAAGGAAGTAAGATCCCTGAAAGATGATCAGGTTGATAGGTCTGAGGTGGAAGTGTGGCGACACATGGAGCTGACAGATACTAATCGATCGAGGACTTAACCTAAATATTTGTGAATCGTCTGTCCGTTATCTAGTTTTGAGAGAACACCTCTCAGAAAGCCAAAGGCAAGGAAACTCGGCTAAAGGCCCTCACATCCTGTGAGGAACGCCCAGTACCTTCGTCCTGAAGGCATAGTTTGGTGGCGATAGCGAAGAGGTCACACCCGTTCCCATGCCGAACACGGAAGTTAAGCTCTTTAGCGCCGATGGTAGTTGGGGGCTTCCCCCTGTGAGAGTAGGACGCCGCCAAGCTGTTATATATCTTTACCCTGCATGAATTGAAGCTTTTCTTATTCCGCAGTAGCTCAGTGGTAGAGCTATCGGCTGTTAACCGATCGGTCGCAGGTTCGAATCCTGCCTGCGGAGCCAATGCTTCCATAGCTCAGCAGGTAGAGCACTTCCATGGTAAGGAAGAGGTCAGCGGTTCGAGCCCGCTTGGAAGCTTAAGTGAATACGTTGATATGACAAGGTTTCTCCTGTTGTGGGGAAAGCTTTTTTTGTTTTTGCGATATTTTGCTTTTAGACTTATTGAATGTATAAAAGCAGGCTAAATGCCTGCTTTTATTTTTATCCCCATAAAACGTTCAGTGTGACTTCAAAGACAAGAAGAGACAACATATAACTTGCGTACTTTAACGTATCAGGTTCATGCTGTTTTGAGTCTTTAAAAGTCCATATAAATAATGCAGCAACGCCTATAATGGTCACGATTTTGCTAAGCGTTAATAATGACATGACGACCTTCCTTTATATTGAAAATTCATTTATCATCTATCTTCTACATTTATAATTAAAATCCCTTTTAGCTGTAAAAACTTTCTCTGCTGTTCAAAATCCATTTAAAATAGAGAAGATCCGATTATTCACACTGCCAAAAGACTTAATGTTGTTTTGGATGTTTGAAAATAGAATGACGTATCTGCTCCCTGTCAGACTGAAACTGTTTAATATGTTGTAGCCGGGCATGACACCGTGGCTTGAATAGCTTCCTGGAGACACATAAAAGCCCATGCCGTATGTTGCTTTATTCGGCGTAAACATTTTCATAAAACTTTCATTGGAAATGATTTTTCTTTCGTAAAGTGCTTTATCAAACAAATACATGTCATAAGCGGTCATATAAATATCACCGGCCCCGTAAAGCTGTGATAAATCCGGCATGTCAGGCGTATAAAGCTTTTTTTGCAGGTTTAATTTATATCCTGTCGATGGATTTGACTCTTTAGCAAATGTTTTATAAAAGCCTGCATGTTTCATACCGGCAGGTTTAAAAATATGCTTTTTGATGTATTGGTCGACTGGTTCACCGCTTACCATGGAAACAATGTATGCCAGAACCGAGTAATTGGAGTCTCTATAATCCCATTTCCCAGTTGGGTATTTTACACCCCGTTTTTCGATATCTTTAATTAAATCTTCCGGCGAAATATATCCGCGGCCTTCTTTGTGACCCCTAATTCCGGATGTGTGCGTCAAGAAATGATAAAGGGTGATCTTTGAGCCGTTTGGAAAATTGGGAAGATACTTAGAAACAGGGTCATTTACAGATAGCAATCCTTTTTCCTCCAGCTGTAAAATTGCCGTTGCAATAATCGCTTTTTGTGATGACCCCACATAAAAGACGGTATCTGGTGTATTGGGAACCATTTCCTCGCGGTTTGCATATAAATACCCTTTGCTTGTCACCACTTTTCCATCTTCTACGATCAATGCTGTGCCGCTGAATCCAATGCTTTTCAAATATTGATCCAATTGAGCATTATCATTTTTTGTGACGATTTTGCTCTTTTTTGTTTCATTTTGTGTTGGCTTTTTCTTTGCTTCAGGCTGTGCCTTTTTTTCAGTTGCTTGCAATTGGTTTTCCTGGTGATCTCGCATACCGCTTGGAAGTGCAAGATAAATTAATCCACAAACAACCAAAAAGGAAAATATGATAAGCCTTCTTTTTGTTTTCTGCTTTTTTCTTTTCTTTATTCGCGTTCTGTATGTTCTTGCCATGTCGGGTACTCCTTCTTTTATATGTGACGTATTTACTGACGCAATAACCCCTTAAAAAGTTTCTTCAAAATGCTAATATTTTCATACATGAACTCGAATAATGCCAAAATTTACATTTTGTTTACACTTGATCAAGAACAAATGTTCGTATAAAATAGAATGTGAGGTGAGACGATGAATAAGCTGTTGTATCGTTCCATGGAAGACGGCATTCCGGTAGAAATCATATACATGAAAAAAAGCGGTTTTTCTAAGCGGGCGATTCTTGTGAAAGAAATAAAAAACGGTTATGTGAAAGCATTTTGCTTCCAAAAACAACAGATCAGAATGTTTAAAATAGAGTCCATTTTGTCCGTGTTCCCATATAAAAAAAGAAATTCAGCCCATTATGCTTAAAAGCTTCACCATCATCCTGCCTTCTTTCTGTATTCCCTTCCTGTTTTGATATTCCATCTTTTGTTATAATGAATGTAAATTCGATTTAAAGAGAGCGGGCGTTTTACATCTATGCTTCAGACAATCAATAAAACACTTGGTAAGATTATGCCTTTGCTGACGCCTTTAAGCGTTGTCAGCGGAGTACTGCTTGCAGATTATTTAAATGGGCTGGCGAGTCTTGTGCCGTGGATTTTTGCGTTTATGACGTTTGCCGGCAGCCTGGGAGCAAATTTTCAGTCGCTGAAAACAGCGGTGGCTCATCCCTTGCCGATGTTTCTCGCTTTATTTGTTTTGCACATATTTATGCCTGTTTTGGCATGGAGCACGGGGCATCTTGTGTTTAGCGGGGATTCATTGACGATTACAGGGCTTACCCTTGGTGTTGTCATTCCGACGGGTATTACGAGCATGATTTGGGCTGCAATGTATAAAGGTAACATCGGTTTAACCCTGTCAATTATTTTAGTGGACACGATTCTTTCGCCTTTTATTGTTCCATTCAGTCTTTCCATCTTGGCCGGGGCGCATGTTGAAATGGATGTCATCGGCATGATGAAGGGGTTAGTTGGAATGATTGTGATTCCTTCTTTATTGGGAATGCTCGTCAATCAATTTTCAACGCCGGAGCGGACAGCGCGATTAAGCGCAAATTGTGCTCCGTTTTCGAAAGTCGGGTTAGCCGCCGTAGTGGCGATTAACAGCTCGGTGGTCGCTTCTTACCTTAAAAACGTCGATTTAAAGTTTTTAACGATAGCCGTTACGGTCTTTTTGGTGGCATTTACAGGCTACCTGACAGCTTGGCTGATAGGACGGCTGATGAAGCGGCCCCAGGAGGAAATCGTGGCTTTAATTTTTACTGGAGGAATGCGGAATATTAGCGCGGGCGCTGTGTTGGCCACTAGCTTTTTTCCGCCTCAAGTGGCGGTGCCCGTTGTCGTTGGCATGCTGTTCCAACAGATTCTGGCCGCGCTGTTTGGGCATTTGCTTGCAAGAAGCGAGCTGAAAAAAGCGCATCATTTGGACAAAAAGACGAGTCTGCCCTCATAGTTGGCAGACTCAGATCTTGCGGGAGTTAAATATAATGAAAACCAATAGAGTAAGTGTAATGATCTGGACTTTAATCTCCGCTTTTCTGTTTTGTTCTATGATAGTCGCAGCTTCACTTTCTCCGCTCGCTCATTCAGGCCCTCATGCTAATGAGTTTGGCACTTTGGGGATGTGGGCGGCAATCGGAACCGTTTTGCTCTTTTATATGCTGCCCCTCGCTGTTTATATGGCCGGGTTTGATGCAATGAAGTTTGTAATGGCTGTTCTTTGCGGAATTGGGTTAATCATCACGCTGACTATGAGTCCAGTGTTTGTGTTGATTGGCGCTATTGGCGGAAATGCTTCTGCATTACTGGGTGTCGCAGGTCTTTGCGTTCTGTTAGCGATTGTGAATGTGATTTGGCTAGTGGTTGCTTTTCGCCGGACGTCAGCAAGTGCCTCTTTCTGATATTCAAAGTTGTGTTCAAATTTGCCAACTTCCTTTAGCGATCAGGTGGACGTTTCCCCCGACGTGAATTTCTGTGCTGTTTTCCGTTATTTGGGCTTCAAGATGAAGCAGGGAAGGGCGGTTTATTTCAAATCCTTGTTCAGCCCTTATGCTGAGGTAGTGTTGATTAAAATAGCCGTGATGCAGTAAATACCCTGCGAGACCCCCGATTGCGCTTCCTGTTGCCGGATCTTCAGGAACGCTGAAACAGTCGCAAAATACTCGTGCATTGATGTGGTTTTGTTCATGATATGTTTCGGTAGTAAAAACGAGCAGACTTGCTCTGTTTCTTTCATGAAAGCTTCAAACCGATCCTTGTTGATTTTGCATTTTTTAACTGCATTTAACGAGTTTAACGGTACGATAACCGCTGGAAGCCCTGTAGAAACCTCCTGTATCGGGAAATTCGAATCCATATCAGATGTGTCGATTCCAATTACCCCCGCCATCATTTCTTTATCAAAGGTTCGGTTAAACACGGGCGGATTTTGCTTCATCCAAATGATTTGATCAGCACCTTTTTCAAACGTCACCGGTATTGCGCCTGCTGTTACATTTAAAATGACATTAGAAGATGGTTCAGTTTCGATTTCATTCTTAATGATAAACGCTGTGCCCAGCGTTGGATGTCCTGCAAACGGAATTTCTTTTTCCGGGGTGAAGATTCGGACATCGTACCCGCCGTTTCCCTGTTTTCCCAATATAAAAGTAGTCTCGGAAAAATTGATTTCCCTGGCTATTTTTTGCATTTCATCACTTGATAGGTTCTTTTCTGCTTTAAAAACAGCGAGCTGGTTTCCTGTATATTTTGTTTCTGCAAACACATCCACAAGATAAAAATCCATCTGAAGTATCTCCCCTCTAATAAGACGCAGTTTCACATATCTTACATGAGATGGGAATGATTGAACAGTCTAATCAAAAATAAAGAAGAGCGGCTCCCGCTCTTCCTAATAAAGCAAATACTTCTTTCTGATATTCATAAACCGTTTTTGCTCTGCTTCGTATTTTTTGGCGATTTCATCAATTGAAGCGCCTTGCTCAATCATTGTTTTGACCCATCCGTTCCCGATCAGACGGTTGAAATTGCCTGAAGGGAGGAACTCAAAGTCGTCCGGGTAGAGGTCATGGACGGTTTTGATGATCGCAATACCGGTATTTACAGGCTTAAAAGCGGACCTGTTGGTCACGTAAAGCTCCACCCCGTGGCACAGTTTATTCTGATGCTTTGAAAATGTCGGATTGAAGGAGGCGGCTCTGAATCTGACGCCAGGCAGCTTCAGACCGTTTAATTTTTCGGCGAGCTCCGTACTTTTCATGTAAGGCGCACCAATCAATTCAAATGGCTTTGTCGTGCCCCTTCCCTCTGACATGTTGGTTCCTTCAATTAAACCTGTGCCCGGGTAGACGATGCTCGTATCCGGCGTCGGCATGTTCGGGGAAGGCAGGACGAAAGGAAGACCGGTGTCTTCAAAGAACATCTGCCGCTTCCAGCCTTTCATTTTTATGACGGTTAGGTCGGCTCCGATGTTAAATTCATCATTAAACAGCTTTGCCAATTCTCCTGCCGTCATTCCGTGACTTAGAGGGACGGGATACATTCCGACAAATGAAGAATAATCCGGATCTAGGACAGGCCCTTCAACTTTTAAGCCGTTTTGCGGGTTTGGGCGGTCAAGGACGATGAATGGAATATCATTTTCTTTTGCCGCTTCCATCGCATATGCCATAGTGTAAATGTAAGTGTAAAACCGTGTTCCGACATCTTGGATATCAAATAGCAGGACGTCAACGTTTTTCAACATCTCCGGTGTCGGCTTTCTCGTATCTCCGTAGAGGCTGTAGACGGGGAGACCGGTTTTTTCATCAATATAAGAGTCAACCTTGTCACCGGCTTGAGCGTCTCCTCTTACACCGTGCTCTGGACCATAGAGAGCGGTCAGCTCAATACCGGGGGCTTGGTGAAGCAAATCGATGCTGCTTGTTAATGTCGAATTGACACCGGTTGGATTTGTAATGAGACCGACCCTTTTTCCTTTTAATATGCTTTTTTTGTTCATGAGCACTTCAATACCCGGTGAGACCTTTGCTTTTTTTTCTTTGTCCGGAAAGGCAGCTGCTGCGGTTAGTGTACTGAAGACAAACATTCCAGCAAGCAGCCAGATTGCTTTTTTTCCCATCATGACCCTCCTTTGTGAAGCGGCTTGCCGTTTTTAATATTCAATCCGTAGCCATACGGGTAAAGGGTTTCCCCGGGGCGCGTGACTGAAGGAATGTCTACGGGCAATGTTCCTTTAGGCTTTGCCTTTCCGAAAATGGCTTCCACTCCGGCCGGGATATTCGGCTGCCTGAAGCGTCCGTTTGCATAGCCTTTAAAGCCGTATACCGCAATCACGGCTTCGGCTTCTTCAAAATTTGCCGTGTCATAAGGGTTTCTCAGGCTCATTAAGACGAATTTTTTTCCGTTGGCCTGCGCGTATTTCATGGCGGCGCGCGGAAAAGCGGTTGCCCACTTGCTTGAGTCTTGAATGCTGTCATCAATGACACCGTCGTTCACAACCGGATCGTTTTTGATGACGTATGATCCTGTGATGACATAATCGGCTTCGTCAATTTTCTTTTGAATCTCTTCCTCAAACGTTTTTTCTGCAAAGCGGTATTCGACTACCTTGATGTTTTTCCTTATTTTGCTGATGGTCTTTGCGATTGCTGCTGTTTGCTCTTCATATGGAGCGAGAATGAGGACGGTGTCCCCTTTTTTCGGTTTAAACGGCAGGGTGCTTTTGTCGTTTTTAAGGATAGTGACGCTATCCCTTGCCATTTTCTTTTCGTATTTCATGTGTTTGCTGCTGCCGACCGTTTTCAAGGCGTATTTGATTTTTTTCTGAAGCGGTTCGGAGCCGGTGTGATCTATGATGCCTCGGTCTATTTTTAATTGAAGGATTCGCTCCACCGACTGATCGATTTGTTCCATGGGGATATCCCCATTTTTAACGGCTGTCAGAAGAGCTTCGAATACACGCGCCAGATTTTTTTCGGTCTCAAGCGATGTGACTTGCGCGGGCATGAGTGCGATGTCGACTCCTGCTTTAACAGCCATGACGACGGCTTCCTCCTGTCCGAAATTATCAGAAATGGCTTTCATATTTAAAGCGTCTGTTACAACAACGCCCTTAAAGCTGAGATCTTTGCGGAGAAGGTCTGTCATGACTTTTTTGGAAAGCGTAGCAGGCACCATGATGTCCTCGCCGTCTTTTTTGCTTTTATAGGTAGTATCGTCAAAGGCGGGGAACTGGACATGCGCTGTCATGATCATGTCAATACCTGCATCGATCGCCTTTTGAAATGGCGCAAGTTCAACACTTCTCAGCCTTTTTTCATTATGCGGAACAAGCGGCAATCCGTAATGACTGTCAACCGCTGTATCGCCGTGTCCGGGAAAGTGCTTTGCTGTGGCGATCATTTGCTCGTCCTGAAGGCCCTTCATCATCTGGATGCCGAGCTTTGAAGTCAGCTCAGGCTTGGAACTGAAAGAACGGACGCCGATGACAGGGTTGTCGGGATTGTTGTTGACATCAAGTACAGGACTGAAATTCACGTTAATGCCCAGTGATGATAATTCTTTTCCGATGATTTTTCCTGATCTGAAGGCGTTTTTGCTGCTTCTCGATGCTCCGACTGCCATATTGCCGGCCAGGTTTGTGCCTGATTCGAGTCTCGTGACAATCCCGCCTTCCTGATCGATCGTGATAAAGAGCGGAATGTCAGGGCTCGCTTGTTGCAGGCCGTCCGTTAACCGTACAGTCTGCTCTGTGCCTGTGACGTTTTCAGCAAAAAGAATGACGCCCCCGAGCCGGTATTTTTCAATGATTCCAGCAACTTCGTCATTCATTTCTGTTAATCCTTTGGCGCTCGATTCCCCTTTTTTCTTCCAGTTTCTAAAGTCAGGCATCAGCATTTGCCCGATTTTCTCTTCAAGCGACATGCTGCTGACCATTTGTTTGATGTTTTGTTCCGGACGCTGTTTTGCTTCTGCTTCGCGAGCGGCCGGCTGCAAAGCGAGAGACGATAACAGCAATGCAATCAACGCGCATTGAAGAAATCTTTTCATATAAAGGGTCGCCTCCTATTGGTGATGTAACGCCTCGTAAACAGCTGTAATGACGCTGCCGTACTTTCCGGTTGCAAATTCATCACCTTCGAATTGATTCGGGTTTTCTTTAGGGTTGATAACAGGAGAGTGCTTTTTATTGGTTAACAACACAATGCCGATTTGATACACGGGATCAATGATAGTAACCGTTCCCGTCCAGCCGGTATGGCCGTATGCTTTGCTGCTGGCGTGCTTGCCGAACATCCACTCCATATCGGTATTGCCGTTGAGCCGCCATCCTAGTCCATATGTGGGATTTGTTTTTGACGGCTCTGTAAATTGTGAAATGACAGAACTGCTGAATAGATGCTGTCTTCCGTAACCGCCGCCGTTCAGCATGACTTGAAGGAGCACTGCTGCGTCGTCAACGGTGGAAAACAGGCCGGCATGCCCAGAAACGCCTTCCATTGAATAGAATGCTTTTTCATCGTGGACTTCCCCCTGAAGTGTGTAAGTTCTGATGTTTGGGAACGAAATGGTGCCGTCTCTGGTGTTTCCCAATCGTTCCGTAGCTGCAAAATGCGACCGTTTAAAGCCCTTTTGGAGCGGATTAAACAAAGTATGCCGCAATCCGAGAGGCCGGTAAAACCGGTTTTCAACAAAGGTATCTAAACGCTCGTTTGTGATTTTTTCAATGATCAGCCCGAGGAGCATATAGTCGATGTCACTGTAAATTTGCTTTGTGCCGGGTTCATATGCCAAGGGGGTTTTCACAAGATATTCAAGCGTTTTGCTCCGTGATTGAGAGTAGAGGTGTCCGGCTGATTTCGGGTCGTAATAATTCCAGCTTGCAGGGAAGCCTGCGTTATGATGAAGCAAATCAATCACGCGGAGCCGGTTTTTTCCCTTTACATCGTCTTCCGGGTGATCTTTGAAATCAGGGAGATATTGAGAAATGTTTTTGTTCAAGTCAAGCTTTCCGGTGCTCACTAAATGCTGCAAGGCAAAATTGACGGCATACATTTTTGTATTGGAGGCTAGGTCGAACATCGTGTTTGCTTTCATTTTTTTTGGATGTTTGAGCGCTATGAGGCCGTTGTATTTCTGCTTGTAGCCGTAGACTTCTTTTTTGATGATTTTTCCGTCTTTAATCAAAATAAGGGCAGCGCCGGGAAAGCCCGCTTTGACATCCTGTTCGATCAGACGGTCCACAGCTTTAAGCTTTTTCGAAGAAAAACCGGCTTCTTCAGGCGTTTTCGCTTTCGTTAAAACAGGATATGTCAGCCGCTGTTTTGTCTCGTTCCCGATGGCAGTCTGTGCTGTGGACGGAAGCGGAAAAAAGCATGTCAGCAGCAATAGGGACGCGGCCGCACTGATCATAAACTTTTTCAGCTTGCTTCACTCCTTTCTGTTAAAAATTGCATAGTGGGAAATTTTAAACAAACGTTTAATCAAATTCAACTGCCATATCGTACTTGAAACCAAAGGAGTATGTTAAGACAAAGCCGGCAGCATAGGAAATAAACAAACCGAGAATATACAAAAGAACTTGGTGGGTATGAACCAAAAACGACAAAGGGAGCCCTGATACGCCTATCGATACGGTCGCAATTTTGAAATACGCTTGAAATGCTCCGCCTACTCCGGCCCCGAGGCACGCGGTTAAAAACGGACGTCCGAGCGGAAGGGTTACACCGAATATGAGCGGTTCGCCGATGCCGAGCAGGCCTGACGGCAGTCCGCCGGCAATGGCTCTTTTTAGCTTTGCTTTTTTCGTTTTGAAATAGATCGCAAAAGCGGCGCCTACTTGTCCTGCGCCCCCCATGGCCAAAATCGGCAGCAGCGGGTCATCGCCGATTGAATTGATTAATTCCATATGAACGGGTGTCAGTCCTTGATGAAGTCCGGTTACGACGAGCGGAAGGAAGGTGGCGCCCAGTACAAAGCCGGCGATAATGCCCCCAAGATCTAAGATGGCGAGAAGACCTGACGTAATGGCGTCGGAAATCAAGCCGCCGACAGGCATGAAGACAACGTAGGTGACGATTCCTGTGATAAGAAGGGAGACTGTAGGTGTGATGATGATGTCGAGTGAGTGAGGTACAAGGCGCCTGACCCGTTTTTCGAGAAAAGCGATAAATGCAGCTGCGAATAAAATGCCGATTAAACCGCCGCGTCCCGGCAAAAGCGCTTCACCGAAAAGTGAAATTTCACCAACGGCGGGGTTAATGATTAAAATACCGGCTAATCCGCCGAGTGCGGGGGAGCCGCCGAATTCTTTCGCCGTATTGATCCCCACCAGGATACCCAAATACGTAAATAGACCTGAGCCTATTACCGTTAAAATAATCGCGGTTTGTGAGGTTTCCGCGAGCCAGCCAGCCTGGATAACGGCTTTGGTGATTCCGGTAATCAAGCCTGAGGCGACCAAAGCGGGGATCAGCGGTATAAAAATGCTTGCGATTCGCCGGAGAAACAGCTTGAAAGGCGTCGCGTTTTTCTTGGAAATCTCCGCTTTATGTTTGGCTGCGGATTCTTTTAAGTCAACGTGTTCTGCGGATTTAAGCAGCTTCCCGAACTCGTCTGATACGTGCTGTACAACGCCTGTGCCGAGGATAATCTGAAGCGTTTCCTCCTCAACTACGCCGATCACGCCTTCAAGCGCTTTGATCGAGTCGATGTCGGTTTTTTGACTGTTGACAGGCGTGATGCGCAGGCGCGTCATACAGTGGGTATGATCTGCGACGTTAGACGGGCCGCCGATGTGTTGTAAAATCAGTCTTGCCAGCCCGGCATATTTTTTCTCATCGCTCATTTTATATCCCCCTTTTTTACAATTCGCTAAATTCCCATCATGCGGATGGCCGCTTTTGTTTGATCAATATACTGAATGATGTCCTCGTAGCGCTCTGCGGCCATGCCTAAAAACAGTAAGTCAATCATGTAAAGCTGAGTTAAACGAGAGGAGGTGGCGGCGCTGCGAAACGGCGCTTCATTTGAGCATGACGTATACAGGGCGATATCGCTTAATGAAGCGACAGCAGACTGTCCCAACCGCGTCAGCCCAATGGTTTTAATACCATGTTTTTTGGCGAGCCTGACTGCATTGGCGATTTCCTGTGTTTCTCCTGAATGGGATATAGCAAACAGAACGTCATTCTCGCCGGCATTGGCGATTAATGTCGCAACAAGATGCATATCACTAAAAGCGGTGGCCTTTTTATTGATGCGCAAAAATTTCTGCTGGGCGTCTTGTGCGACGATTCCTGAAGCCCCGATCCCGCAAAAATGAACCGTTTCTGCGTTGATCAATATTTGAATCGCTTTTTGAAGTTCTTCGTGGTCAATGTTTTCAAAGGTATCGCGAATCGCCTGAATCGAATTGCTGGTTGTTTTTTGAACGATTGAATGGAGCGGCTCCTGCGGTTCGATATCCCGGTATCCCTGATCAGACGGCTTCATTAAATCACCGGCGACTCTCATTTTTAAATCTTGAAAGCCTTTCAGCCCCAAAGATTTGCAGAGCCGTATCGCCGCCGCCCCGCTTGTCTTTGCCGAAGAGCTCACCTCCTGAATGGTGCCGTTTACGATCTCGTGGGGGTTTTTCAAAATGTATTCGGCAAGCTTTCGTTCAGATTGCGGCAATTTGTGAAGCATATTCTGAATGATTTCCAATCCTCCTGCAGCCATTGTTTCTTCCTTTCTTATTTAAGATTTTTCATAAATGGATAGGGCCTTTTCGATATCGCCTTCTGATTTCTCCAGCAGTTTTTCTGCAGCGGCTGCATCTTCGTTTGTTTTCAGCATGATGATGGCCGTTTTGACTTGGTTATTGGACATTTCCAACGCTTGCGCCGCTGTTTCTTTTGGCATACCTGTGACCGTTTGGATGATGCGGATCGCCCGCTCCTTTAATTTGTCATTGCTTACTTTTACATCTACCATGAGGTTTTCATAGACTTTCCCCATTTTGATCATGGCCGCCGTTGAGATCATGTTTAAAATCATTTTATGAGCGGTTGCGGCTTTCATTCTCGTCGATCCGGCAATGACTTCAGGGCCGACGACTACTTCTATGCTGTGATCTGCCGCCTGGCTGATCGCCGAGTTTTCATTGCATGTCAGCGATATGGCCTTGGCACCTGTTTTCTTGGCATACTTCAGGGCGCCTAGGACGTACGGAGTTCGGCCGCTGGCGGCGATTCCGATTACGGTATCATTGTTTGAGAGGTTAACGGCTTCTAAATCCCGTCTGCCAAAAGCCTCATGATCTTCAGCGCCTTCGACGGCATTGTACAAAGCTTTTTCTCCCCCTGCAATGATGCCTATGACCGACTCGGGAGATATGCTGAATGTCGGCGGGCATTCAGCTGCATCAAGTACGCCGAGCCTCCCGCTTGTACCGGCACCGATGTAGATGATCCGTCCCCCTTTCTTTAACGACCCGACGGCGTAGTCAACGGCGGTCTTAACATCGGGCAAGACTTCTTGTACAGCTTCGGCTACCGTTTTATCTTCATCATTCATGATTTTCAACATATCGATCGTTTCTGCCTGGTGAATGCGCTTGGATCTTTCATTGCGGCGTTCGGTTGTTAAGGAACCTAAATGGCTGTTTTCCATCGACAAATCCTCCTGATCATAAAATGCATATATTTCTTAATTTTCAGTATATTATGGCTGGAATATAATTTCAATGACAAAAGATAAATATTAAAATTTTGTTTCAATTAGGTTCTAAACATCTGAACGCCGAAATAAAATAAAGCGCAGATGAACTGCGCTTATGTCCTGGTACTACAGCTCGTCTATTTGATGTTCGGAAATCACACGGAAGCCTTCTTTTTTCAGAAGTGCCGACGTAAGGCCGTTGCCGGCTATTTTTTTGCTTGAGAAACTTCCATCGTATATATGGCTGCTGCCGCAAGACGGGCTGTTTTCCTTCAGCACGATCGTATCAGCCTTGATTTGCCTTGCCATCTCCAATGTTTGATATGCCCCTTTTATATATAGGTCTGTTACGTCATTTCCCGATTGTGTCTTGATCACCGCTTTGCCGTCTAAAACGTCTTCTCCCGTCCCGCCTATAATTTCGGCCGGTTCCCTTGGTGTTTGAAATCCGCCGAGCAGCTCGGGACAAGCCATCACCGCTTTTTTTTCTTCAACGAGCTTATTGATTTTTTCGACATAGCTGTGCGAACCGTTATAGCGGCATTCCACTCCGGCCAGACATGAACTTACCAGTATCATTATTCGGTCCCCTCTCTTGCACATCAGATAGCCCTATTTTAAACAAAATTTCCGCGCTTTTCTCAATCTCTATGAATAAAAAATTTGAAAATAAAAATTTTAATTTACCTCTTTACAAATGGGGAGGAACCTGTATATAATAACTTTTGTCAGCTTTACGAGAGCTGCTTGAAACACGGTGATGGCCCGTTGGTCAAGTGGTTAAGACACCGCCCTTTCACGGCGGTAACACGGGTTCGAATCCCGTACGGGTCACCATTCTTTTTTGGACGGCACGCTGGGAAAAGGAAGGCATGCTAAAGGGAGCAACATTCTGTTGCAACGCGCACTTGTACTTCAAAGGCAAGGAAGGCATGCTAAAAGCGCAACGTCCTGTTGCAACGCATGCACTTGTACGTCCTGTACTTCGGAGGATTAGCTCAGCTGGGAGAGCATCTGCCTTACAAGCAGAGGGTCGGCGGTTCGATCCCGTCATCCTCCACCATTTTTCGAAGCGGTTTTAGACACAACCGCGCCGGTAACTGCATAAGATACCGTATCATGCCGGTCTAGCTCAATTGGTAGAGCAACTGACTTGTAATCAGTAGGTTGGGGGTTCAAGTCCTCTGGCCGGCACTGTTTTTGGAGGGGTAGCGAAGTGGCTAAACGCGGCGGACTGTAAATCCGCTCCCTCAGGGTTCGGCGGTTCGAATCCGTCCCCCTCCACCATTATTGGGCTATAGCCAAGCGGTAAGGCAACGGACTTTGACTCCGTCATGCGCTGGTTCGAATCCAGCTAGCCCAGTTTTTGGACATCCTGTTCGGATGTCCTTTTTATTTTGTCTTTTTTGTATAACTATTCAAAAAAATGTCTTGTTGAGTCAATTCCGAATCGGAAGGTACAATGAAGGTCTGAAAGGGGGATATCATATGTTAAAACAGCAGATTTCAATGATCGGCGTGCCGATGGATCTTGGACAGCTGAGGCGGGGAGTCGATATGGGACCGAGCGCGATTCGCTGTGCAGGTGTTAATGAACGGCTGGAATGTCTTTGTCAGGATATTGAAGACCTCGGCGATATGACGATCGGGCAAAGAGAGGATGAGAAAGAAGGCGGGGAGCCGGCATCTGAAGAGCTAAGAAATTTGAAAGCGATTACAAAAGCGAGTGTAAAACTTGCTGAGACTGTCGATAATATCGTAGCTTCTGGCGCTTTTCCGCTCGTGCTGGGCGGTGACCACAGCATTGCGATCGGAACGCTTGCCGGCCTTGCGAAGCATTATCAAAACCTGGGTGTGATCTGGTATGACGCCCATGCCGATTTAAATACAAAAGAAACGTCTCCCTCAGGCAACATTCACGGCATGCCGCTCGCCATCAGCCTGGGAATCGGCCACGAAGGGCTGACCGCCATCTATGGAAAAGAAGCTAAAATTAAAGCGGAGAACATCGTCATCATCGGTGCGAGGTCACTTGATGACGGGGAAAAAGAATTGATTCGCGACAAAGGGATCAAAGTATATACGATGCATGAAATCGACCGCCTCGGCATGACAAGGGTGATGGAAGAAACGATAGACTATTTGCGAGGCAGGACGGACGGTGTCCATCTGTCACTCGATTTGGACGCGCTTGATCCGAACGATGCACCGGGTGTCGGAACTCCGGTAGCAGGAGGCATCAGCTACAGGGAAAGCCATCTGGCTATGGAAATGCTTGAGGAATCGAAGCTGATTACGTCCGCCGAGTTTGTCGAAGTAAACCCGATATTGGATGAGAAAAACAGGACGGCGGAAGCGGCTGTAGCCTTAATGGGATCGCTGTTTGGCGAAAAGCTGCTTTAGGTGCAGTTGAAGAGCGGCTTCAGGCTGCTCTTTTTTATGATAGAAGTCTCAACTTCATAATATTTATGATGTATAATAATTTTAAGCTAATATTAAGCGCATGAACCCTGTCAAAGCATCTACACCCTGCCAAAAATTTGATAAACTATTTTTATGAATTTAATGAAACCTTATAAAAACCAATTCGTATACATAAAGACCGGTGAAGGCAGAGGTTAGATAAATATGGAAACAATGATTAAAAAAAGAATCAAACAGGTGAAAAAAGGCGATCGTAACGCATTTGCAGACATCGTGGATATTTACAATGACAAAATTTATCAGCTTTGCTACCGTATGCTCGGCAATGCGCATGAGGCGGAAGATATTGCGCAGGAAGCGTTTATCAGAGCATACGTGAATATCGACAGTTTTGATATCAACCGGAAATTTTCCACATGGCTTTATCGAATCGCAACCAATTTGACCATCGATCGTATCCGTAAAAAAAAGCCGGACTATTACTTGGATGCAGAGGTGGCAGGGACTGAAGGACTGACAATGTATTCCCAGGTTGCGGCGGATGTTGCGCTTCCAGAGGATGAAGTGGTTTCTTTGGAGCTGCACAGCACCATCCAGGAAAAAATCTTAAGGCTTCCCGATAAATACAGGACGGTCATCGTATTAAAGTACATTGATGAGCTTTCACTCATTGAGATCAGTGAAATCCTCAATATTCCCGTAGGTACGGTGAAAACGAGGATACACAGGGGCAGAGAGGCTCTCAGAAAACAATTAAGGGATCTTTAAGTGGGGTGATGAAATGAGCTGTCCGGAGCATATTGTTCAGCTTATGCATAAATACCTTGACGGAGACATACTTCCGGAAGATGAAACGCGTTTAAAAGAGCACCTCCAATCATGCGAAGGCTGCAAAAAGCACCTTCATGAAATGGAAAAATCCATCGCTCTTGTCCAGAGCACGTCGCATCTTACAGCTCCGGCGAACTTTACAGCCAATGTGCTGGCGAATCTGCCGAAAGAAAAGCGGACGGCATCGATCAACAGGTGGCTTAAAGCCCATCCGTTTTTAGTGGCGGCGGCTTTATTTGCAATTTTGATGGGCGGCAGCTTTTTCTCCAGCTGGAAAAACGATCACGATTTCAGCGTATCCAGCCAGCCTAATCTTGTGGTGAAAAACAACACGGTCATCGTGCCTGAAGGCGAAGTTGTCAAAGGCGATGTGACCGTGAAAAACGGAAAGCTGATTATAGAGGGCAAAGTCGACGGCGATGTCACGATTGTAAACGGTGAAAAATATACGGCTTCAGCAGGACAAGTCACCGGTCAGATCCATGAGATCAACGAGGTGTTCGACTGGATCTGGTATAAGATCAAATCGACCGGAAAATCGGTTTTTGGTGTGAAGGAGTCTAAAGAGTAGAGCAAAGCGGGCGAATGAGCTTTGCTCTTTTTTTATGAGGGGCCGCCATTTCACTTGGAAAATCAATTTGTGCTATAATAGCCCCTGTATATATAAAAATAATAGATCATACCATTTTGAAACATATTAACCTTACTAATGACTGAATTCTTGGAGGACGAGGAAATGGCTTTTGAGGATATCCCTTTCTTGCAGTACCTCGGCGATGCCGTTGATATTCTCCTTGTTTGGTACGTAATATATAAATTAATGATGGTCATCCGCGGGACAAAGGCGGTTCAGCTTTTAAAGGGAATCGTGGTCATTGTTCTCGTCAGGCTGGCCAGTCAATATTTAGGATTAAGCACCCTGCAGTGGCTGGTTGACCAGGCGATCACATGGGGGTTCCTGGCGATTATTATCATCTTCCAGCCTGAATTGAGGAGAGCGCTGGAACAGCTGGGGCGGGGGCGCTTTTTTTCGAGGAGCGGAACACCTGAGGAAGAGCAGCAGCAGAAAACGATTGATGCGATTACAAAAGCGATTAAATATATGGCGAAACGCCGGATTGGCGCGCTTCTGACAATTGAACGGGAGACGGGAATGGGCGATTACATAGAAACGGGGATCCCTTTGAATGCAAAGGTCAGCTCTGAGCTATTGATCAACATCTTTATTCCGAACACTCCGCTTCATGACGGAGCCGTGATTATGAAAAACGATGAGGTTGCTGCAGCTGCCTGCTACCTTCCGCTTTCTGAAAGCCCTTTTATTTCAAAAGAGCTTGGAACGAGGCACAGAGCAGCAGTGGGAATCAGTGAAGTGACCGACAGTCTGACGGTTGTTGTATCCGAAGAGACGGGCGGCATCAGCGTCGCCAAAAACGGAGACCTTCACCGTGATTTATCGGAAGAGGCATTGAAAAATATGCTTGAAGCGGAATTTAAGAAAAATTCGCGGGAAACTTCCTCAAATCGCTGGTATTGGAGGGCGAAGAAAAATGGATAAGTTCTTAAACAATCCCTGGGCTGTCAAAGTTGTCGCGTTATTGTTCGCGTTTCTTCTTTACTTTGCGGTCCACAGCGCTCAGGCGCCGACTCCGAAGAAACCAGGTGAATCGTTTTTCCCGACATCGACAACAGACGAAGCGACGCTCACCGATATACCGGTCAAATCGTTTTATGATGATGAAAACTACGTCGTAACAGGCGTGCCGCAGACGGTGAATGTCACGATTAAAGGCCCGACCGGAACCGTCAAGAAGGTCAGACAAGTGAAGGATTTTGAGATTTATGCCGACATGCAAAACCTGAAAACAGGCAGGCATAAAGTCGAGCTGAAGGCCAGAAATGTTGCCGACGGCCTCACTCTGACCATCAATCCATCGGTGACAACCGTGACGATCGAAGAAAAAACGACGAAGGAATTCCCGGTCGAGGTTGATTTTTATAATAAAAACAAAATGAAAGACGGCTACACGCCGGAGCTGCCGATCATCAACCCGAAAAACGTCAGCGTCACCGGCTCAAAAGCCGTGATCGACAGAATCCAGAACATCAAGGCGACGATCAATTTAGAGGGCGTCGACCAGACGGTTGAAAAAGAAGCCAAGCTTACAGTATACGACAAGGACGGAAATGTCCTGCCGGTTGAAGTCAGCCCTTCCGTCGTTAAAATCACCGTTCCGGTGACGAGCCCGAGCAAAAAGATTCCGGTCAAAGTTGACCGGAAAGGCAGCCTTCCGGACGGCATCAGCATTTCCAGCCTCGATATAAGTCCGGGAGAGGTGACCGTCTACGGGCCGCAAAATGTTCTTGATTCGTTAGAATTTGTCGAGGCCGACGAGATTGATTTAAGTAAAATAAAGGATGATACTGAATTGGAAGCCGGCATTAAAGTGCCGGACGGCGCTAAAAAGGTGTCACCCGAAAAAGTGAAAATCAAGGTGAAAGTTGACAAGGAAGAAGAGAAAAAACTGAAAAAAGTTTCAATTAAAACCGCGGGGCTGAATGACAGCCGGGATCTTGAATTTCTCGATCCGAAGTCAGGCAAGCTGGATATCACGGCAAAGGGCTCGACAGCCGCGATCGAAAAACTCCAGCCTTCCGACGTCGAGCTCTATGTCAATGTGGCGGATCTCGATGACGGCGAGCACAATGTAAAGCTGGAAGTAAACGGTCCGCAGAACATGACATGGTCGCTGCCGCGGCAAAGCATTCGAGTGAAAATCTCATCTCAAACAACCCAAAACGAAAAAAACAATGGTCAGGATGAAGAAGAAGAGAATCATTCTGAAAAGGATTCACAACCTTCATGAATCAAAAAGGAGCGATATTAATGGGCAAGTATTTTGGTACAGACGGTGTAAGAGGCGTGGCAAACAGTGAACTTACACCTGAGCTGGCCTTTAAAGTCGGACGCTTTGGCGGATATGTCCTAACAAAAGATAAGGAGCGTCCCAAGGTTCTGATCGGCCGTGACACGCGCATTTCAGGGCATATGCTGGAAGGGGCCCTTGTAGCAGGCCTTCTTTCGATAGGAGCAGAAGTCATGCGTCTCGGCGTGATTTCGACGCCCGGAGTCGCATATTTGACGAAGGCTATGGACGCGGAGGCGGGTGTGATGATTTCCGCTTCCCACAACCCTGTCCAGGACAACGGAATTAAGTTTTTCGGCGGCGACGGCTTTAAGCTTTCCGATGAACAGGAGCTTGAAATCGAGCGTCTGATGGATCAGCCGGAAGATCACCTGCCAAGGCCTGTAGGCGCTGATCTGGGCATGGTGAACGACTACTTTGAAGGCGGACAGAAATATTTGCAGTTTCTTAAGCAGTCTGCTGATGAAGACTTCACAGGCATTCATGTCGCGCTTGACTGTGCGCACGGGGCGACATCTTCGCTGGCGACCCACCTGTTTGCCGATCTTGACGCAGATGTATCGACGATGGGGACTTCTCCGAACGGATTAAACATCAATGACGGAGTCGGATCAACCCACCCTGAAGCCCTGGCAGAATTTGTGAAGGAAAAGGGAGCTGACGTCGGCATGGCGTTTGACGGGGATGGCGACCGCTTAATCGCTGTCGACGAAAAAGGGAATATCGTAGACGGCGATCAAATCATGTACATATGCGCGAAGTACTTGAAGAGCGAGGGGCGCCTGACGGACAATACCGTTGTCTCCACGGTGATGAGCAACCTCGGTTTCTACAAAGCGCTTGAAGCGGAAGGCATTAAAAGCGTTCAGACAGCGGTCGGCGACCGCTATGTAGTGGAGGCGATGAAAAAGGGCGGATTTACCCTCGGCGGAGAACAGTCGGGACACCTGATTTTCCTTGATTACAATACGACAGGCGACGGACTGCTTTCTGCGATCATGCTGATGAACACGATTAAAATGACAGGCAAGCCGCTGTCTGAGCTTGCGGCAGAGATGCAGAAGTTTCCGCAGCTCCTCTTGAATGTGAAAGTAACCGATAAACATAAAGTAACGGAAAACGAAAAGGTAAAAGCGGTCATCGAAGAAGTTGAGAAGGAAATGAACGGTGACGGCCGCATCCTTGTGCGCCCATCCGGCACCGAGCCGCTTGTCCGTGTCATGGCTGAAGCGAAAACGAAGGAGCTTTGCGAGAAGTACGTAGGCCGCATTGCAGATGTCGTGAAAGCTGAAATGGGAGCAGAGTAATTTTCCGCAGAAGACTGAAGAACGAGACATGCTGATTTCACATAAGATAAAGGGAACCGTTCAATCTTGGAAAAAATGTGAACCATTTTGAAAAATGTTTGACGGTTCCTTTAGCGTATAGTAAAATCAGCTTGTCTTGTTTAATTTATAAGGAAAGGCAGGGCAGAAAAATTTTTATAGTTATAGCGCCCGGACTAAGCGTACGGATGAAACAGCTTAGTTGACGAGGATGGAGGTTTATCGAATTTTCGGCGGATGCCTCCCGGCTGACCTCAAAGATCACAGCCGCAAGGATTTCCTCAAACCAAAGAGGCGACTCTTTGAACAAAGGGAAATTGCATGATCTTCCATAAAAAACATGTAGGAGGGGACGATGAAAGTCCCCGCCTGACAAGCAGACTTTCTTCGTCTCCTGCCTGCGACTTTAGGAGGAAGAAAATTATGTGTGGTATTGTAGGTTATATTGGCCAGCTTGATGCAAAGGAAATTTTACTTAAAGGTTTGGAGAAGCTGGAGTATCGCGGCTACGATTCAGCTGGAATCGCTGTAGCGAACGAAGACGGCGTACACGTGTTTAAAGAAAAAGGACGGATCGCCGATCTTCGCGCAGCCGTTGATGCAAACGTGAAGTCACAAGCGGGAATCGGACACACGCGCTGGGCGACTCACGGAGAACCGAGCCGTCTAAACGCTCATCCGCATCAAAGCGCATCAGGCCGTTTTACACTTGTTCATAACGGCGTCATCGAAAACTATGTTCAACTGACGCGCGAATATTTACACGATGTAACCCTTAAAAGCGATACGGATACAGAGGTTGTCGTTCAAGTGATCGAGCAATTCGTCAATAACGGCCTTGACACAGAAGAAGCGTTCCGCCAAACGCTCATGCTGCTCAAAGGCTCTTATGCGATTGCATTATTCGATCATGAAAACAAAGAAACAATCTATGTTGCGAAAAATAAAAGCCCGCTTCTTGTTGGCCTTGGAGACAATTTCAATGTTGTCGCGTCTGATGCGATGGCGATGCTTCAAGTGACAAACGAATACGTGGAGCTTATGGATAAAGAAATGGTGATTGTCACAGACAAAAAAGTCGTGATCAAAAACCTCGACGGAGAATTGATGTCACGTGCCTCATATATTGCAGAGCTTGATGCGAGCGATATCGAAAAAGGCACATACCCTCACTACATGTTAAAAGAAATCGATGAACAGCCGCTTGTCATGCGGAAAATCATTCAGACGTACCAAGATGAAAACGGCAAGCTCTCCATTCCTGGAGACATTTCAAACGCTGTTGCTGAAGCCGACCGCGTCTATATCATCGCCTGCGGAACTAGCTACCATGCAGGTCTTGTCGGCAAGCAATTTATTGAAACATGGGCGAAAGTTCCGGCTGAAGTCCATGTCGCAAGCGAATTCTCTTACAATATGCCATTGCTTTCTGAGAAGCCGCTGTTTATCTTTATTTCTCAAAGCGGAGAAACGGCTGACAGCCGCGCGGTTCTCGTACAGGTGAAAAAGCTCGGACACAAAGCGCTGACATTGACCAACGTACCGGGATCTACGCTTTCCCGTGAAGCGGACTATACGCTTTTACTGAATGCCGGCCCTGAAATCGCGGTAGCGTCAACAAAAGCATATACGGCGCAAATCGCCGTTCTCGCAATTTTGGCAGCCGTGACTGCGGAAAGCCGCGGCAAAGAACTCGGCTTTGATCTTGTCAAAGAGCTCGGCATTATCGGAAACGCGATGGAAGCCCTTTGCGACCAAAAAGACGAAATGGAAATGATCGCCCGTGAATACTTGACCGTAACACGCAATGCATTTTTCATCGGCCGCGGCCTCGACTATTTCGTCTGCCTCGAAGGATCCCTGAAGCTGAAAGAGATTTCTTACATTCAAGCTGAAGGCTTCGCCGGCGGCGAATTGAAGCACGGTACGATCGCATTGATCGAAGACGGCACACCGGTCATCGCCCTTGCGACACAGGAGCACGTCAACTTAAGCATCCGCGGAAACGTCAAAGAAGTGACAGCCCGCGGCGCCAACCCTTGCGTGATCTCCCTGAAAGGCCTGGAAGAAGCAGACGACCGCTTCGTCCTGCCTGAAGTGCATCCGGAGCTCGCACCGCTCGTCTCCGTCATCCCGCTGCAGCTGATCGCATACTACGCAGCGCTGCACCGCGGCTGTGACGTTGATAAGCCACGGAACCTGGCGAAGAGTGTGACGGTGGAGTAGGAGTCGGTTGAAATAAAAGTTTGTACCCCTCTTGGATTGGATGATCTGGAGGGGTATTTTTATGTTTGAAAGAGGAATAAGTCTTATCAAAAATCGAAGTGCGCTAGATTGTAAGTGAAGCGCACAGCGGAATGCCGGGGCGGTTTGGACGATGCTCGTATATATACTTATCTTTTAAGGAAGTGTAACCATGAACAATGAAACGTACATTGAAGTTAACAGAACATCGCAGCTTATGAATAAAATGAGAAAATTTACAGTGCTGATTGATGGTGTCGAGGCTGGAAAAATCAAAGATGGCGGGAGACTGCGAATTGATTTGGAGCCTGGCGAACATGAGATCCAAGTGAAAATTGATTGGTGTGTAAGCCAAGCTTTGAGGTTTACTTTAGATGAAGGAGAAGTGTTAAAGTTTAGATGCGGAAGTCCGGTTCGTGGGTGGAAGATGTTCTTCGGACTTTTTTATGTATTGGCCGATCCAGAGAAATACTCGTTTATTGAACTGGAAGAATAGGCGATTGAAAGACGGCCTTGGTCTTCATCATCCCCATCAAACGCTGCACCGTAACAACCTGACTAGGAGTGTGACGGTGCAGTTTTTTTATCCGAGGATGAATATGAAGCGGTGTCAATGATGGAAAAAAGCCCTATCCTATTTAAAACACTTTATTTCTATAAATCCGAATCGACAGAAGCCATGAACACCCATACAGCGTAATAATTGATATGGCAACGATCAGATAGAGAAAAGTATTTTGTAAGGTTAGAAGCATGTGAATGAACTCTCTAATTTGATCGTTCAAATTTTGGACGAGAAAGTTAATCGTTAGCATATATAAGCCAAATGCAGCAATAGAAGCAATCACGAGATAGTTGCTTTTGAATTTATAACAGAATGGCAGCATGAATGAAGCAGCTGTCATCACAATGGCAACCATTAGCAAGATGTCTTTCCAGATCGTAAATTCCCGGTGAATGATGAAGTGTACGATAAATATGGCTGCAGCCACCATAGATGTAAAGAGAACGACGACAATATACTTTGAACTGACAATCTCTTTCCGTGTATAAGGCAAAGAATTGAGAAGCATATGTATAGAAGACTTTTCATCTATTGAAAAGGCATACATCGATATAACTATACTAAATACAACCCCAACCCAGATTGGAGAAATATCTAACATTAAATAAACACATAATACCAAAAACGAAGCCGCCAATGTTTTTTTCTGCAAGATAATATCTTTAAGAATTAAGTTGAACATGTTCTTTGGCTCCTTTCTTCGTATAGAACATAATATCTTCAAGGGTCGGTTTTTCTATTAACGCCATGTCCCCAAAGATTTTTTCTGTTCGTGATTTATTCGCAGTCAATGCTTCAAATCCATGAGTTGATTTTCGAACCGCTATAAATTCCTGTTCGGTCTCCCGGTCTAACAACTCCATTCCGCCTTTTACAATTGCATATTGTTCCTCAATTTCGTAAAAGTCCTTTGTAAAGATGTGCTCTCCTTTATCAATGAACGTGATATAATCTGCAATCTTATCTAAATCAGTTGTAATATGAGTCGAAAAAAAGATCGTCTTATCCCCATCTTGCATGAGCTGATGCAAGATTTCCAACAGCTCCCGGCGGAAAATCGGGTCGAGTCCGGACGTCGGTTCATCCATAATAATTAATTCCGCATGATGGGACAAAGCAACGGTTAATGATGCTTTCATTATCATCCCTTTTGAGAACGTCTTGATTTTTTTTGTGAGCGGCAAGTTAAATGTGTTCACATAATCATTAAATACTTGTTCATCCCAATTGACATAGGATCTTTTCACAATATCTTTCATTTCAGCTAACGTTAAATGTTCATAAAATATGTTGGAATCAAATACAAAGCCAATACGTTGTTTGATTTCTTTCTCATGCTCCTTGTAATTCATGCCAAATACCGTAATTGTTCCGCTGTCAGGCTGCAATAAGTTCATGATCAGTTTAATCGTTGTCGATTTTCCCACGCCATTTCCGCCGATAAATCCGGTGATAAAACCTTTTTTTACATTCATCGAAAAGTCCTTGAGCTGGAAACCATCGAACGATTTATGAACATGCCGGAGTTCAATTACATTGTCCATCATTCTTCCTCCTGATATAAAATGGTAAGCAAGTCTTTTAATTCTGTAAGGGTAACGCCTATGTCTTTGCTGTTTTTTATCACTGCCGACAATTGCTCTTCGATGGCTTTCATTTTTCCTTCTTTCATTATTTCGTCATTCTGATCTGATACAAAAGAGCCTTTCCCGACTACGGAATAAATGAACCCATTCTTCTCCAGTTCTTCATAAGCGCGCTTTGACGTAATAAGACTGACATTCATGTCCTTTGCCAATTGGCGCATAGAAGGCAGCGGCTGTCCGGGTTTCAATTCATTCGCAAGAATTTGATCCTTAATTTGGGTGTAAATTTGTTCATAAATGGGTTGCTTTGAACTATTCGAAATTATAATTTTCATTTTAAACCCTCTTTTGTTTATATACAATATACACAATATGTACAATATACACAAAGATTGCTTGAATGGCAACGATTTTTTTATTCTTTGGGGAGTGAATTGTCAGCCAGAATTTGATGTTAAGAATAAAAGGGCACAATACATATTGACAATTTTCGATATGAAGATATAATGATTGGTATGGAACCTATTGAAATTTTCAAAGCTTTATCAAATGAATCAAGGCTGCAAATTTTGCAATGGCTGAAGGAGCCTGATCGTCATTTTAAGCCCCATGAAGGGATTGATATGAACACAATCGGGGTGTGTGTCAGCCAAATCACGGACAAATTGAAAATGACGCAATCGACGGCTTCCCAATATCTCGCGATCCTTTTAAGAGCCGGCCTGATTAAGGCGGAGCGAATCGGAAAGTATACGTACTACAAAAGAGACGAAGAGGCCATTGGAAAGCTTGCTGACTTTCTTAAAACAGAGATATGATGAGCATTAAAAAATAAACATCTCTTGATGATGTTTATTTTTACACCATACATATCGACATATTTCGATGTGTTTATTTTTTAATTTTACATATCGTTATTTCGTGATATGTAAATGTATAATGTGATAAAGGAGCGAACGATAATGTTTAGCACTTGGAAAATTTATCTTTTAGCAATCATCAGTTTTTTGGTAGGGACCTCAGAGTACATCATTTCCGGTATTTTGGATCAGATCGCCCACACACTCGGGATAACTTTAGCTGCAGCGGGGCAGCTCATTACGATCTTTTCACTGGTGTATGCTGTTTTCACCCCGGTCCTGATGGCGTTGACGGCAAGTATGGATAGGCGCAAGTTAATGATGTATGCTCTCGGTTTGTTTGTGATAGGAAATATTTTGGCTTTTACCCTGCCTGGTTATGGTTGGTTTGTTGCAGCGCGTGTCGTTATGGCTTTGGGGGCAGGCATGGTTGTGGTCACGGCCTTAACGATTGCCGCCAAGATCGCACCGGCGGGTAAGCAGGGCAGTGCAATTGCTACAGTCGTCATGGGGTTTACCGCTTCTTTGATTATAGGTGTTCCACTCGGAAGAATGACGGCAGAAGCATTAGGGTGGAAGTCTGTATTTGGGGGAATTGCTTTATTGGGATTCATCGCAATGATTGTTCTATTCTTAACATTGCCGCATACTGAAGGCGATAAGCCCGTCCCTTTGCTTCAGCAGCTTTCCCTTTTAAAGAAACGGAAAGTAGCGATGGGGTTATCGGTCACTTTTTTCTGGCTCGGAGGATATTCCGTTGCATATACTTATCTGTCTCCTTACCTTCTGACCGTTTCAGGGATCAGCGGCAATTTGCTCAGCGGCGTTTTGCTTATATTTGGAATCGCCAGCTTGGTTGGATCGAAGTTTGGCGGATATAGCACTGATAAATGGGGAGTTCCTTTTACGCTCGTTGGCGGGATGGCGCTGCATATCATCGCACTGATTTTGCTGTCGCTTGTCACCCATTCCTATGTCGGAGTACTGTTGATTCTCATATTATGGTCGTTCGCCGCATGGTCTACCGGCCCGACGCAGCAATATCACTTAGCGACGCTTGAACCCGAATTGTCAGGTGTATTGCTCGGCATCAATCAATCGATGATGCAATTCGCCATGGCCGCAGGTGCAGGAATCGGAGGGATTTTTGTAGAAAAAGTGTCGCTGGCTTCTATTACGTGGTTTGGGGCATTGGGGGTTATGATTGCGATTGTTGTTGTTTTGACGACCTTCAGTTCACGGAAAGCAGCACATGTAAGAGAAATCAGTTCATAATAGCCTTGATTGGTGTTGAAGATTCAAGGGTTTCATTCGTCATATCTTACCTGCTTTTTTGAGCCTGACAGGCAGCGCTGAGCCGAAAAATCTAGCATCCGCTCGCTGTAAAACGAGCGGATGTTTTTTTACTCAGCTAAAATCCGCAAATAAGCTTTCCAAGGTCCGACATCATCCTGATACCGCTTCGCCAGCACTCTTGCGATTTGCGAGAGGTGAGTGAGATCGTGGGCAACCCAAGTTGAGATCTATTCTCTAAGCTTGACGATTCCAAACTCCGGGTGCATCCCCGTTTGTTCGAAGTCGGTTTCAGGATCAAGAATCTGCCGCAATGTTTTCAGATTCGCCCGTCTGATTTCAGCAAATTCGTTAAGCAGCTGTTCAATCGTTTTCCCGTCGTTTTGATTCAACTGGCTGAAGCGGTCGAACGGCGGAAAAGTTTCCGTTGCTCCTTTTGTCACGATCATTTTGATTCGGGGCAACCAGTTGTTTTTTTCTCCCTCAATCAGATGGCCGACTACATCAAAGGCGTTCCAAGTGTCTTCGCCTTCATCGCAGCTGATCCAGGGGTTTGATAATCCGGTCAGCAGCTGACTCAATGTTTGTGGTGTGCGCTCCAGGATTTCGATGGCTTCCTCGAGTTGAAAGTTCATGTGAATGACCTCCTCCTTTTATAAAAGATCACGTCAACTGCCGCTCAGCAAACTCCCGATACAGCGCATGCGAAGCAATCAGCTCATGGTGCCGTCCCCGCCCTGTAATCTCGCCTTTTTCGATAAACATAATTTGGTCCGCGTTCACGATTGTCGATAGCCGGTGGGCGATGACGAAGGTGGTGCGGCCTTCCATGAGGCGGGCAAGCGCCTGCTGGACGATGGCTTCTGATTGGCTGTCGAGGCTGGCCGTCGCTTCGTCCATCATTAAAATTTTCGGGTCGCGCAGGAAGGCGCGGGCGATGGCGATCCGCTGTCTCTGTCCGCCGGACAGCTTGACGCCGCGTTCGCCGACTTCTGTATCAAGCTGCTCAGGGAATTGTTTAATAAATGTATCGGCATACGCCATTTCCGCGACTTTCCACAGTTCTTGATCATCAATGCTGTCGGCGTGATCCAAGCCGTAGCATAAGTTCTCACGGATGGTGCCGGACATCATCGGGCTGTCTTGAGATACGTAGCCGATCTGGCTGCGCCACGATTTCATCGACAGCTTGCTGATCGGTGTTTCCCCGATGTTAATGGCTCCTGAGTCCGGTTCGTAAAATCGTTCCAAGAGGCCGAACATCGTGGTTTTTCCGCCGCCGCTCGGACCGACAAACGCAATCATCTGCCCGGGATCGACGTCGAAAGATACCCCGCGTAAGACCGGCTCGCCACCGGCGTAAGTGAAAGTTACATTCTCGACATGTATCGGCAGATTGGAGATGTCCATCTCAAGCCCTTCCTGGCCTTCTTCCTCTTCAGAATGCATAATCTCGATGATCCGCTCTGTTGCCCCTTTTGCTTTTTGCAGCTGAGTGAAAAACATTGTGAACGATGTGATCGGGAAAATGATTTGAAACAGATAAAGCAAAAAGGCGATCAGCGAGCCTGCCGACATCGTCCCTTCAGAGACGCGGATGCCGCCGTAGCCGATGATGGCGACGATCACAATCATAATGACAAGGTGCATGAACGGGGAGACGAGCGCGAATATCCGAGCTTCCTTGAGGCCGTATTGAAAGAGCTTTGAAATGCCTGATAACCCTTTCATTTTTTCTGTATGCTCGGCGTTTGATGCTTTCATCAATCTGATTTCGCTTAATGTCTGCTGGACATGTCCGGTGAAGGAAGCTGTTTCATCCTGCATTGTTTTGGAAATGCGCTGCATTTTCATGCCGAGCGGGATCATGATGAAGGTCGTGATCGGAACGGAGATCAGCATAAGAAGCGTCATTTTCCAATCCATGATCAGCAGAATGACCACAGATCCGACAATGGTGATGATTCCGGAAACAAACTGCGGAAAATGGTCGGAAATCAAGCTTTCAACAATGCCGGTATCATTGACAACTCGGCTGACGGTTTCGCCGCTCGTCTTTTCGTCAAAGTAGCGGACAGGAAGGCGCAGCAGCTTGAACCACATGCGCTCCCGCAGGGAAGCGACCACTTTCTGCCCGGCGTAAGAAAGAAAATAGGTCGAAAACCCGTCGCAGACCGCTTGAACGATAAAAACGAGCGCAAGGATTCCCGATAAGGCCAGATTGATCGAATTGGCGGAAAAGCCGTCAACCATTTCCCTTGTCAACAGCGGAATGGACAAGCCGACCAAAGTCGTGACGAGGCTTGCGGTCAAACCGGCGCTTAAAGCCAGCCTGGGTACGCCGGATGTGAGAATCATTGAGAAAAACGGTTTCATGCTATTGTTGTTTTCTGTTTTCATTTAATAAACTCCTTATCGATATAATGTCAAAGAAGTTGATGGCGCAAGCTGTAACGCATCATAATACGATATAGACAGCTGAAAGTTCCCGATCATTGCCGATTTTAACTCCATACTAAAAGTTTGACAGATGACATAATTGTAACTATTATTGTTACATATAGTTGATTGGGTGACAAGAAAGGAAGAAAAACATGACAATAAATATTAAAGTATATTCCGATTATGTCTGTCCATTCTGTTTTCTCGGAAAAGACCAGCTCGAAAAAGCGATCGAAGGCAAAGATGTGGAAGTCGAGTGGCTGCCATTCGAACTGAGGCCGCGCCCATCGGAGCAGCTTGATCCGTTAAACGACCCGGCCAAATTGGCGATGTGGGACGGCGCCATTAAGCCGCGAATCGAGGCTTGGGGCGTCAATATGAAGCTGCCGAACGTCTCTCCGCATCCTTATACAGATCTGGCTCATGAAGGCTATCACTTCGCAAAAGAACACGGTAAAGGGAAAGCGTACAATGACCGGGTTTACAAAGCGTTTTTTCAGGAAGAGCAGGATATCGGCGACATCGACGTATTAACGTCGCTGGCCAAAGAAGCCGGACTGGATGAACATGCTTTTAAAGAAGCTTTAAGCGCAAGAACATATCAGGACGTGCAGCGGAAGGCGCTCCAACACGCTTACGAAGAAGCCGGCATCACGGCCGTTCCGACTTTTATCATCGGCAATGAGCGGATTGCCGGAGCCGCGGCGAAGGAAGTGTTTGAACAGGCGATCGAAAAAGAAAGCAGACAAAAACCTGTTGACGGCTTGCAGTGCGATCTTGACGGAAACAACTGCTAAGCAGGAAAAATGAGCGATTTGAAGAACCCTTTAATAGGGTTCTTTTTTATAAAGGAAAGAAGAGGGAAGACAGTTGACACTTCATCATTTTATTGCAGCCGATCGGGAGCTTCCGCTGGGGAGCTTCCGAGACCAAACAGAAGAAGGTTTGATTAGCATCGTTAAGCTTGATCCAGGATACGAAATGGTCAAAACAAAACTCAGCAAGCCGTTTGTATATGAGGCAACCGGCTGTTTACATAGACCCGGAAATGACATAAGGGCGCTATTCAGCTATATCAATTCAAATATTCCCGAGGGTGAAGATATAGAAGTTTACTCTTGCTGGGACGGTGAGGAAGACAAAGAAAAAGACGACCGCTTAGACTTTTTCATTGATATAGAGAACCTTCAGCTGGGCAAGCATGTCAAGCTGGATAAAAAGAAATACATCGATGAAATTGCCGGCCTGTTTTATTTCGAGGAGCGGCAGCTGGTCAAGATTCGCAAATAAAACACTTGTTGGCACAGGGTTTCCACGGTTTTTTTCGTCGTTTCATTTAGATATCCAATCAAGGAGGAATCAAGATGTCCGATCACAAAGCGGTACACAGCGTTCAAGCGAAAGCGGAGGGGAAAACTCTGGTCATGGAGCGGAGTTTCGAGGCGCCACGGGAGCTGGTGTTTAAGGCTTTTTCTGGGTCAGTGCATTTGGAAAGCTGGTGGGGGCCGAAAGGATGGCAGACTGCCAACAGCAGGTTTGAGTTTCAGCCGGATGGCGTATGGCTTTACTGTATGGAATGCAGAGATCAAAACCAAGGCGAATTCTATGGCCGGAAATCTTGCGGCAAGGCTGTTTTTCAAGAGATTGCGGCGCCGGAAAAGATCGTGTACACGGATATGTTTACAGACGAGGAAGGGAATGTTGTTCCCGGCATGCCGGAGATTTTGAATGAGGTTTATTTTCAAGAGCGCGACGTGGGGACAAAACTGATTACACGCTCACATTTTTCTTCTCCGAAAGAGCTTCAACAGCTGCTGGATAAGGGGATGGTCGAAGGCTTTTCTTCACAGCTGGAGCGCCTTGAAGACTACCTGAAAGCCATTCGCTAAAAGAAGGAGGACATGTCGATGACGTTTTTAGAGCATTTCATATAACCGTGTATTCGCGGACCTCCTCATCAAGATTTACTACAACAATCAAAAAGAGGAGGTATATACATGCGTACAGAGCAGGAAATCATCGATTTGGTGCTGAAGGTCGCACGGGAGGACAGCCGTGTCAGAGCGGTCGGCATGAACGGCTCGCGGACGAACCCAAACGTCCCGCGGACGAACCCAAACGTCCCGAAGGACCCTTTTCGCGATTATGATATTGTCTATGTTGTAACAGATATGCAGTCTTTTCTCGATGAGCCGGGCTTGGTGGACGTTTTTGGAGAGCGGATCATCATGCAGACGCCGGAAGCGATGGAGCTGTTTCCGAATGAGCTTGGCAACCGCTTTTCGTATTTGATGTTATTTACAGACGGCAGCCGCATTGATTTGATTCTTGTGCCGCTTGAAGAAAAGCTGGAATATAGCAGGGAAGACGGCTTGACCGTGATCCTGTTGGATAAGGATCAGGATCTGCCCGTCATCCCGCCGCCGACGGATCGGGAATATTGGGTGCAAAAACCGTCCCCGCAATGCTTCGCCGACTGCTGCAATGAATTTTGGTGGACATCGACATATGTGGCCAAAGGCTTGTGGCGGCAGGAAATTCTTTATGCACTCGATCATTTAAATCTCGTCAGGGCCATGCTGTTGAAAATGCTCGAATGGAAGGTCGGCTTTGAAACGGGCTTTTCGCTGAGCATAGGCAAAAATGCAAAATTTTTGGATCGCTATGTTGATCAAAATACGTGGGAAAGGCTTTTGGAGACGTATCCGCCAGCTGATTATAAGCGGGTATGGAACAGTTTGTTTAAGATGTGGGAGCTGTTTGAAGAGACAGCAGCAGCAGTTGCTGAACATCTGAATGAACAATACCTTTTCGCAGAAGCGGAGAAAGTCAGACAGTATCTGAGGCGCGTTCAGCAGCTGAAACCTGATGCAAAGGAAATTGACTAATCAAATGATGGCCGCACTCCCGGCAGGTGAGCCGGGAGTGCGTTTTTTGCGGAGGTGAACGGAATGTTCAGTATTAAAAAAATGCTGCAGAACCATTATGGAATCGACAGTGTGAACATTTCTCCCGAGCAAGGCGGGTGGACAGCACTTGCTTATCAAGTAACCGACGGTGAAGCGGCTTTCTTTTTAAAAGTGTATGATAAAAATAGGGCATCGACAGCGAAATGGGCAGCTTTAATCGATGATTACATCCCTGTTCTGGGGTGGCTGGGGGATCACACCGCTCTCAACGGGAGGCTGCCTGTGCCGCTTTTGACAACAGCTGGAGAATACAAGTGTGAAGATGACGATGCGGTGTATATGCTTTATGAATACATTGCCGGTGAAACCATTGGAGATCAGCCGCTCGGCAAAGGGTGCGTGGAGAAGCTCGCCGGAATCATAGCGGAGCTGCACCGATATGATGAGACGATCCCGGTGAAGACAGAAGGAATTAAAGAAAAATATGATATTTCGTTTTTAGATGAGATGACACAATGGCTTGATCACCTGCCTTGTGAGCTGGCGACACTCATTCAACCCTACAGCGGAGCAATCCGCGATATGATGGAGTCAGCCTTATCCCTGGCGGATGATTTGAAATGCAGCGGCAGAAGATTGGCTTTGTGCCATACAGATGTTCATGGCTGGAATTTGATGAAAACGGGCGGGGAATTGATTCTGATCGATTGGGAGGGCTTGAAACTGGCCCCTGTTGAAGCGGATCTGATGTTCTTTGCTAACCAGCCGTATGCTCAAGAGTTTTTGCGCGTTTACTGCGAGACTCATAAAGGATTTGAAATCGATCAGAACGCTTTGCGGTTTTATCAGATCAGGCGAAGACTGGAGGACATATGGGAGTTTACAGAGCAGCTGGCGTTTGACATTCAGACAGAGAAAGAAAAGGCAGAGACGATGAGCTTGCTGAAAAACGAGCTTGAAGCCATAAAAGACAGCAAGACCGGCTACTAAAATGCTAAACGGAGGAACACTCGTGAAAAATTATCGTACTTTATTTTTTGATGTGGATGATACACTATTAGACTTCGGTGCGGCAGAAAAGTCAGCATTGCGAATGCTTTTTGAGGAGCAGCAAATTCGTTTGACAGCTGAAATAGAAGCGAATTATAAACGAATCAATCAAGGTTTATGGAGGGTGTTCGAAAAAGGGGAGATGGACCGCGACCAAGTGGTGAACACACGCTTTTCCCTTTTATTCAAAGAATATGGTCTTGAGGCTGACGGCGTTTTGCTTGAGAAGAAGTATCGCAGCTTCCTTGAAGAAGGGCATCAGCTGATAGACGGCGCTTTTGAATTAATCAAAAGCCTGCGGGATCAATATGATTTATATATCGTGACGAACGGTGTTTCAAAAACGCAGTATAAGCGCCTGCAAGCTTCAGGATTGTACCCGATGTTTAAAGGGATTTTTGTTTCAGAAGACACCGGTTTTCAAAAGCCGATGAAAGAATACTTTGATTACGTTTTTGAACGGATTCCTCATTTTTCTGTCGATCAGGGGCTGATCATCGGGGATTCATTGACAGCGGACATAGAAGGGGGGCGGCTGGCCGGATTGGATACATGCTGGATGAATCCGGGCATGATAGCAAATGACACTGGTATTGTACCAACCTATCAAATACAAAAACTTGATGAGTTGTATTATATTTTAAACATTGAAAAAGAATCGGCCGCCGGCCATTGTTTATAAGGAAAAACGGGCGCATTTTGATTGGTTATTCAAGATGCGTACTGCTTTTTGATATTATAAGAATATTCTTTATATTGGGATAGTTGTTTCTTAATAAATAGATAGAGTAAAATTTGTTCTCCTGGAAAAAACAATTGTATTTTTGGAAGGAGTTTATTATGATGGAATAAGTAAATTTTGAGATATATACTAATTGTAATTATCAGATTTTTATTACTACTTAATACGATGAAGATGCTTTGTCATCATATAGTTTTTTGGGTGACATCAGCCGTGTAAGAGGAGGAAAAGAAGTGGCGAACAAAGAATTGAAGAGAGGCCTGGGCGCGCGCCACATCCAAATGATTGCGCTTGGCGGCACTATCGGCGTCGGTTTATTTATGGGATCTTCCAGCACGATAAAGTGGACAGGACCTTCCGTCCTGCTTGCTTATGCCATTTGCGGAATTTTTATCTTTTTTATTATGCGTGCAATGGGGGAAATGCTATATGTAGAGCCAAGCACCGGTTCATTTGCGACATTCGGCCATCAATATATACACCCGTTGGCCGGATATATGACCGCGTGGAGCAACTGGTTTCAGTGGGTGATTGTCGGGATGTCCGAGATCATCGCCGTCGGGGAGTACATGAAGTACTGGTTTCCGGATCTTCCCGCTTGGATACCGGGCATTATCGCAATGGCGATTCTCGGAGGAGCAAACCTTGTCTCTGTTAAATCATTTGGTGAGTTTGAATTTTGGTTTGCGATGATTAAAATCGTTACGATTGTATTAATGATTGCAGCGGGGTTCGGGATTATTTTCTTCGGATTCGGCAACGGCGGACAAGCGATCGGGTTTTCAAACCTTTGGTCGCACGGCGGTTTCTTTACAGGCGGATTCTCAGGATTCTTCTTTGCGCTGTCGCTGGTCATCGCCGCTTATCAAGGGGTCGAACTGATAGGAATTACGGCGGGGGAGGCAAAAGATCCGCAAAACACGCTGAGACACGCGATCCAAAGTATTATTTGGCGTATTTTAATTTTCTATATTGGCGCCATCTTCGTGATTGTCACAGTCTATCCTTGGGATGAGCTGAATGCAATCGGTAGTCCGTTTGTATCCACTTTTGCGAAAGTCGGAATTACGGCGGCAGCCGGCATTATTAACTTCGTCGTCATGACGGCGGCAATGTCCGGCTGCAACAGCGGAATTTTCAGTGCGGGCCGCATGCTTTATACATTGGGAGTAAACGGCCAAGCGCCAAAATTCTTTACGAAGATTTCCAGAAATGGCGTGCCGTTATACGGGACGATTGCCGTCTTGATCGGTTTGGCAATCGGCGTCGTTTTAAATTATATTGCGCCGCCTAATATTTTTGTGTATGTATACAGTGCGAGCGTGCTCCCGGGGATGATTCCGTGGTTTGTCATTCTGCTCAGCCATATCGGATTCAGAAAAGCAAAAGGAGCTGAAATTGACAAACATCCGTTCAAAATGCCTTTCGCCCCAGTGACGAACTATTTGACGATTGGTTTCCTTCTTATGGTATTGGTGGGCATGTGGTTCAACAATGACACACGCGTGTCTCTGATTGTCGGGGTTATTTTCCTTGCGGTTGTTGCCGCCAGCTATTATGTGTTTGGAATTGGCAAGCGTGCCTCAGCTGATGGGAATAAATAATGAAATTTTTAAGGCGCTTGGGGCTGTCGAGATGTTATTGGCAGCCCTCTCAGGCGCTATGATCAAGAACCAGCTCCTGGTTCTTTTTTTTATAAGCTTGGCTGTGTTTCAATACGGGCGCCAATGATGGGCGGAAACCCGCCCGCTCCGGAGAGCCTCTGGGGTCCATTTCAAACAACGGGTCCGAAAGATGTTGTGTTTCAAGTGAAGCCAAGCCACACAGTAAAGGCTTATGAAAAGGTATAAGGGAGGTCTTTTTTATCCAAAAGAAAAAGCCCGCAGAAAACAGGAGTGTCTCTGCAAGCTTAAAAAGGCCGCTATGTGAAAAGGTATGCTGCGATACGTGTATCGCCCTCATAAGGGCATTGAAGCGATCAACACCATCAATAAATTGATATGGATCCGATGAGAAGCGCGCATCCTGTCATCACGATGACAGCGAGCACCGCCCACATTATCGCAAATTTTTGATGATCGTCGATGGAAACCCCGACAAGCCCAACAAGCAAATGTGTTGAAGGCACAAGCGGGCTCAGCATGTGAATCGGCTGGCCGATGATGGAGGCTCTTGCAATTTCGACCTTATTAACACCGTATGCGACAGCGGTTTCTGATAAAATCGGGAGCACTCCGTAAAAATAAGCGTCATTCGGCATCAGAAAAGTGAAAATGCCGCTTGTTAAGGCTACTATCATCGGAATAAAGCCGCCCATTTGTTCAGGAATCATAGACGCAAGCGAAATCGCCATTTCATCTACCATTTTTGTGCCTGTTAGTATTCCGGTAAAGACCCCTGCGGCAAATATCATTGAACCGATAGCCAATACATTGCTCGAATGCGCCGAAATTCGCTGTCTCTGATGATCGAGGTTTGGATAATTGACAATCAATGCGATGCAGAACGCGATAATAAACAGAACGGTCAAGCTTACTTTTCCTGATATGAGAAGCCCTATCAATGAAAGCGTCAACAATAAGTTGAACCACCAAAGCTTCGGACGCTTCCACTCATCCTCCGCAGCGGCGGCCGTTTCATTGGCACCAGCCGGATGTTTGAGTTCAATCACGCCGAGGCGTTTTCGCTCCGCTTTTCCGAGCATATACGCAACTCCGATCATACAAAGCATGCCGCTTACGATGACAGGTATCATCGGGCCGGTCAATTCAGCCGGGTCAACCCCGAGCGCACTCGCTGCCCGCGGTGTTGCGCCTCCCCATGGAATCGTATTCATAATCCCCATGCCGACTCCTGCGATTCCCGCTAATATAATCGGGCGGATGCCAAGCAGCAAATAGAGCGGGAGCATCGCGCTCGTTGTAATCATATATGTTGTTGATCCGTCTCCGTCCAATGCGACCAGCATCGTGAGCACCGCAGTGCCGACGACGATTTTTAACGGATCGCCTTTGACCATTTTTAATATTTTTGTGACCATTGGGTCAAACAGGCCAGTATCAATCATAATCCCGAAATATAAAATTGCAAACATAATCATAACGGCGGTTGGCGCGACTTGCTGAATCCCCGAAATCATCATGTCGCCGACATCGCTGAATCCGAATCCGGCGATCAGCGCAAACACTATCGGTGTCAAGACTAATGCCGTCAGAACAGAAAGCCGTTTTGTCATGATCAATACCATAAACACAAGCATCATGAAAAAACCTAAAATTGCTAACACAGTTATTCCCCCCTCATATGAATCCGCTTACATTTTTTTCTCTCCTGTTCCCCCTAAGCCTTGCCTTTTTGTCATCATATGAGAAGAACTTTCTGAAGTAAATAATTTGGTTTTTATGTATTTTTAATTTTTTAAAATCATTTTGTTCTTTTTGACCATTTTTAAATACATAAAAAAAGTATTCCGCAGACGCGAAATACCCGGTTAATCCCCAGCCATGATGTTTTGATAAAATGCTGATTGCTCCTCAAGGAATCGTTGCGTCTCCTTGCTGTTTAAATAATAGCTTTCCCATTCCTGTTCATTTATTTTCTGCTTCCATTCCGGTGAGGATGTGATCTTTTTAAACACTTGATCCCAGTAGGAAATTTCTTCTTTGGTCATATTTTTCGGGCCTAATACACCTCTCCAATGGGAAAATACAAACGGGATGCCCTGCTCTCTCCACGTCGGTACATGCGGATATGCGGGAAGCCTTTTGTCTGAAGTAACAGCCCCAAGTGTGATGCTGCCGCTTCTTTCATATGTTTTAGCTTCTGATAGAGTCATCGATGCGGCGTCAATTTCATGTCTGATAAGCGCCTGAATGAGCTCTTCGCTGCTTTCATACTGTAAATATTGAATGTTAAAAGGGTCAACTCCGTACATATCGGCCGCCCTGACGAATGACAGCTGGTCATCATTGCCAAGTCCGGGGGAAAAACCGATTTTTACCTTGCCGGGGTTCTTTTTGATCTCATTCAGCAAATCCTTTCCGCTCTTTATTTCCGATCCTTTTGGAAGAGCGATCGTCTGCCATTCTTTTGCAAGAATCGCCAGCGGGGTGAAATCGTCTGTTTTCAGTTTGCTCTGTCCGAGAATGTAATTGCTCAGCATTAAGCTGGATGTCATGCCGATGGTGTACGTATCGCTGCTATTTATATACTTCCAGCCTTTGTCACCGCCGCTTCCGGGTTTATAGACGATCTTCACTTCGCTTTTTATCACTTGTTTTTGTTTAAGGACGGATTGTATCGCCTGAGCCGTTAAATCCCAGCCGCCCGAAGGCTCAGCGGGTACGACGATTTCAACCGGCCCTCCCGGGGGACGCGGGGCGGACGATTGTCTTTCATCCCCCGACATTAAGATCAATAGACAAATCATTATAATCGCAAAGTTCTTCATGTTTATTCATCCGCCAAATAGTATTTTCTCTCCGGTCTGCCGATAATTCCGTATTCCAGCTCAGCGCGCGCTTCTTCTTTTGACACGAGATATTCGGCATAGCGGCGGGCTGTTGTACGTGAAGCCCCCATTTTTTCACCGAGTTCTTCGGCTGTCATTCCTTTAGCTGCGTCTCGCAGAACATCCCTGATTTTTTGCAGTGTAATCGAATTGATACCTGTCGGCAAATCCTCAGCCTGACGGGATCCGCTGGAGAAGTCTCCGAAGATTTGGTCAATCATTGATTGGCTGACCTGTGGCTGAGAAAGCAGTGTTTGCCTTTTTTTCTTATATTGAAGCAGCACCTGTTTGAATTTTTCGGCAGTCACAGGCTTAATCAAATAGTGCACAATTCCCGCCCGGAGCGATTCCTGTAAATGACATGTTTCGGTTGCTGCTGTGATGATCATGATATCCACTTCCGGAAACCGGTTTCGAATGACAGGAATCAATGTTGTGCCCATCTCATCCGGCATGTAAATATCCAACAGCAGCAAGTCGGCCTTTCGGACCTCGAGAATTTCCATTGTTTCTTTGGCATTGGCCGCTTTACCGATAATGTTGAATCCATCAAGCTGTTCGATCAATCTTTCATGAATTTGCGCTACACGGAAATCATCCTCCGCGATCACGATATCAATCAAATGGATTCCCCCTCTCGTGTTTGCTTCTCCTTCGGTATAAAAACGGTAAATACCGCTCCGCCGCCTTTTTGATTGGCCACTTCAATCCAACCGCCAAGTTCACGTACAGATTCCTTTACGTTGGCCAGCCCGTAGCCTCTCTTCATCCCCTTTGAAGAATATCCTCGTTCAAAGATGGCTTTCATCTTATCAGGCGCTACGCCGCATCCTGTGTCAGCCACTTCTATGACAATATCGCGGCCGATGTCAGTGATGAAAAATGAAACAAGCCGCACATTTTGCTCAGCTACGGCTTCGAAAGCGTTATCAATTAAATTCCCGATGATCGTAATGAGATGAGACATCCCGATATGCTCAGGAAGCGGCTCAAGCGTGCTGTTTTCATCAATGGACAACTTAACTTTTTTCTCCGAAGCCTTTCCCATTTTGCCCAACAGGATAGCCTGCACCTGCTGAGAATGAATGTTTTTGAATAAAATGTCGTGCTGTTCATTTTGAATGGCGTATTCCTCTTTAATCAGGTCGATCGCTGCTTCATACTCACCTAGCTCAAGCAGGCCTAGGATCACATAAAGCTTATTTGAGAATTCATGTGTTTGCGCGCGGAGATCTTCAGAGTATTTTTGCACCTCTGTCAGCGTGTCAATGAGCCTTTTTAACTCGGTTTTTTGACGGAAACTTACGACAATTCCGTAAGTTTGACCGTTTTGGAGCATCATTTTTGTATTTAAAATAAACACTTGATCGTTGACGCAGACCTCCTGATTCAGCAACATCTGCCGCTGCTGAAGGACAGACATTATTCCGGCTCCGGGCAGGATGTCATCAATTGGCCGGTTGACCACAGGTTCGGGAAGCCTAAGCATTTCCGCTGCCGATACGTTCATCATTGTGACGACTCCTTCACGGTTGGTGGCAATGATCCCTTCTTTAATCGCACGCAGCATCGCATTTCGTTCACGGTAAAGAGATGCAATCTCTTGGGGTTCAAGGCCAAGCGTATCTTTTCTAATGCTTTTGGCAAGAGCGGCGGCACCCGCAAATCCTATGAGCAAAACGAGAACAGCCATGAAGCTCAATTTTCTCACATTCTCTTTAATACGTTGTTCTGTCTCGTTTAACAGAAAATCAACAGACACACTGCCGATGACCTTGCTGTAACCACTTTGTTCCTGGATAATCGGCGCACTTCCTCTGATCACCATGCGGCCATCGTTTTTTGTTTCAGAGATGTGAGAGCCGCCGAACAAGATTTTTCTGCTTCTTGTCAGCTTCGTTTGACCTCTCTTTTCCGAGGCGATTTTGATCTCTCCCTTTTCGTTGAGGACATAAATAGTATAGGCACCGGTCTGTTCTTTCATTTGTTCAATGACCTCTTGCGCCTCTCCCTTATGCCCGCGCTTCTTTTGAAAGAGCTCTTTTACCGGAGGCATATAAGAAATGGTTTTTGCAGTCTGAACGGCAAGCTGTTCGGACTGTTTTCTTCCTTCTTTTGTTTGCTGAACGGCAAACGTGACTGTCAGCAAGCCGATTACTAAGATAAGCAGTGCTGCAATCAAGCCCATAATTTTTGTTTGCAGAGAAAAATTGACCCGTTTTTTGACCACAGGCACCAGCCGTCCTTTCTACCAAAAATCATACCACTTTTTATTCGGAAATTTTGGCATTTTTAAAAATATCCTTTGCAAGATAACGAAAAAGCCCAAGTATATCTTATAAGTGATGATTTCATAATGCAGGATCAGGCGTAGGACAGTGTGCTGTTAGTTTCTTAAGCTGGGATCCGGTTTTATTCCACATATAGGTCTAAATCCAGAAGAAAGTCTGCCTCCGGCCACAAGACGGAGCTTCGCATGACGATTGAAGGAAGCAGCTGTCCTCGCGAACACCGCCCCGAGAATAGCTGCTGGCTCCTTGTGTTGTTGTCATAAATTGAAAAACCATTGATTCACACATTGAGACGGCCCGTCTGCTGCTGTTGACTACTAAAACACCTCACCAAACATGCGCTCAATAATATTCAACAGTACAACCCCCGGCAGTTTACGGCGTTCCACAGCCGGTCGAGCTTTGTAAAGAACCCATTTAATGGAAATCGAGATGACGTCCGTTATAGAGGATATTCATCGGTCGAATCGATCATTTGAATAAAGTTAAGGGCAGATGGAGATAGATGGTCTTCCGTCCTTACACATAGCGAAATCGGGTTCTTTATTACGGCTTTATCAACATGAACCTTTGCGATGTCTCCGCGGGCGATATATTCGTTTACTTCAAGAGCGGATACGAATGTTACACCGTATCCTTCCATAACCGTTCTGATTGTTTCGTTTAATCCGTTTATTTGTACACCCATATTTGGTTTTCCCGCGTTATGCAGGTTGCACAGCGAAATCAATTTTTCCCGCGAAAAACTTCCTTCCTCGCGAAAGACGAAAGGTTCTTTTACAATCTCCTCTAATGCCACGTGTTTTGAGGCGAATTTATGTTTTTGATTGACTACGAATAACATGTCATCTTCCAAAAGCAGCGTTCCTTTTAAGAAGGGGCCGAATTCCGTTGTCCCGCCGATCAGGCCAATGTCCGCTTCGTAGTTGATCAGCTGTTCACAAGCTTTTTGAAAATTCGTTGTCGTGATTTCAACTTCCGTTTTCGGAAATTGCTGTTTAAATCGGCTGAGCCATCTTGGCAGCAAATAATTGGCGGGGAGGAAGGTGGAGGCAATACGCAGTTTTCCAATTGACCCTTCCCTTAACTGCTCCACGTACGATTCAATTTCTTTTTCAAGTGAAAACAGCCGCTTGGCCTGTTTTGCAAGCTCTGCGCCGGACTGTGTCAGCAGGATCCCTCTGCCTTTAGGAACGAATAAGGTGCAGTCGATCTCGCGTTCTAATTTCTTAATTTGCGAGGTGACGGCGGGCTGGCTGATACTTAACTGTTTGGCGGCTTGAGTGACACTGCCTGTTTCAGCGACCGAATAGAACAATCGCAGTGCATGGAGATTCATATTTCACACCTCTATTTATAAATAAAAGTTATTAATACTAGATAAAGATATATTAGAGTTATCTAAATACTTTTACTATTATAAAGTTGAAAAACATGTATTACAAGAAAGGAGAAATTGTTATGAGTACGCTTATCTTAAATAAAACAGCTTATAGCAAGTCTCCGTATGATGTATGGCTGAAGGGACTGGATGAACCGGTGGCGATGCTGACCTCAACCGATCGTGCGGATGAATGCAGGAATTATGATGTGATCGAAGCATTTGACGATTATCCGGTTAATGGATGCATCGAAATGCGCGCTTTGGAGCTGAATGAAACGTATCACTTTAAAACGATTATTGCATCCTCGGAATTTGATATGCTGAGGGCGGGGAAGCTGAGGTCGCTTTTGGGGATAAAAGGGCAGTCTTACAAAAGTGCTCTGCTGTTCCGCAACAAAATATTAATGAAAGAGCAAGTAAGAAAAGCCGGTGTGAAGGTTCCAGATTTTAAGAAAATCGACTCGGCGGCCGACTTATATAAGTTTGTTCAAACTTTCGGTTTTCCTGTGGTCGTTAAGCCTATTTACGGATCGGGGTCTGTTGATACAACCGTTTTAAGGAATCGGCAGGACGTGTGGAATTTTCTTGCGAAAGGTCTTCCCGATCATCTGGAAGTTGAGTCGTTTATCGAAGGGGATATGTATCATATAGACGGCCTCATCCTTGATGAAGAAATTGTCCTCAGCTGGCCGTCGCGTTATATCAACGGGTGTCTGGCGTTTCAAGATCATCAGTTTTTAGGCAGCCTCCAGCTTGAATTGAAAAATCCGCTTACCCGGCGGTTGACTGATTTTGTTCAAAAAGCGCTTGCTGCCCTTCCTGTTCCGAATACCACAACATTCCATGCTGAAGTGTTTCATACACCAGATGATGAACTGGTGTTTTGTGAAGTGGCCAGTAGAACCGGCGGCGCTATGGTCCGTGAAGCAACTGCGCAGACTTTCGGTTTTGATATCAATGAAGTGTGTGTTAAAGCGCAATGCGGCCTGGAATTTCATATACCGGAGGTGGACAACAATCCGGACCGCCTAAGCGGCTGGCTGTTGATTCCGCCGAAAGACGGCGTGCTGAAAGAAATCAAGCCTGCGCCAGCCGCAGACTGGATAGCGAAACAAAATATATCCGCTCAAGCCGGAGACAGGTTCCACGGCTCGTCTTCCAGTGTAGACGCAATTGCAAGCTGTTTAATTATCGGACGCACAGAAGCCGAATTGAGAGGCCGTATCAGCCGGCTTGCAACGTGGTTCCATGATCATACCGTATGGGAAAAGAATTCGGATGTTTGCGCAATTTAAAGCATTCAGCCGCCTTCATCCGTTGATCCGATTTTTGCTGATAGGCACGCTTGTCACGAAGGCGGCTAAGTCGATGACAACCCCGTTTTTGGCGCTCTATCTCCATATGAAAACGGGAGCCGATTTTGGAACCATCGGGCTTGTCATCGGTTTAGGCTATTTTTCAAGCACTGTAGGAGGGGTAGTCGGAGGAGCGCTTTCAGATAAAATCGGCAGAAAAAAAGTGATGCTTTCATCCATTTTCATCTGGAGCTTTGTATTCATTCTTTTTGGACTTGTTCATGATTTCATGTGGTTTTTATTGCTGAATATTTTAAGCGGGCTTTGCCATTCGTGTTTTGAACCTGTGTCAAAGGCTTTGATGGCTGAGTTATCAGAACGGGAGATGAGATTCCGCATTTTCTCTTTGCGGTATTTGGCCATCAATGTTGGAGCTGCTGTCGGCCCTTTACTGGGCGCTTATTTTGGTCTTGCCAAAACCGGAACGCCGTTTATCATCACAGGGCTGGTCTATTTTGGCTATGCCATACTTTTGAGCTTGATGATGATTCGGCTGACCACGGTGAAAGAGACAAAAATCGCTCCTGAAAAAGTCCAGGCAGGTTCAGTTTTGAAGACGTTAAAGCAAGACAAGGCTCTTCGATTATACATAGCCGGCGGCATCCTTTTTTTGTTCAGCTATTCGCAAATGGAAAGCACTTTGCTGCAGTATTTAAATAACGACTTTGCAAACGGAGTTAAAATATTTTCGACTTTAATCACGTTAAACGCGGTGACGGTCATCCTTTTACAAGTGCCGCTCACCCGTTTATTTGAGAGGTATAAATCCTTAACAACAATATCAATTGGAACCGTTTTTTGCATTTTGGGGAATATCGGTTTTTCTATCGCAAATGGCTGGATTGTTTTTATGCTTTCGATGTTTGTTCTGACAATCGGCGAAATTTTATGTTTTCCTTCAATGAATGTCCTTTTGGACGAGCTGGCTCCGGATCATATGAAGGGCGCGTATTACGGCATGCAAAACTTATACAACATCGGTGAGTTTTTAGGGCCTTGGCTGGGGGGGATGATGCTTGCCTTGTACGGGGGAAAAGCCGTCTTTCTTATTGCTGCGTGTTCAGTCTTTTTGGCTTTAGGCGCTTACCATGTGGGAAGGAGAAAGTTTTTATCTGCACAGCATTATGGTGTATCGCCTTTTTCTTATTGAAAATTTAGGCCGCTTATGCATGAATCATTAAGAATTACCCAACCTAAAAGGTAAAAAAGGAGTATGAATCATGGACACAACATTGGGCTACCTCCGTGAGTCACTGTCGAATCACCTTGAACACGGCATAGGACAAAACATTTACAGAAAAATCGTTTCCGGGCGATATGCCAATGAGGAAGAGTTTGTCGAGCACTTGGAGGAGCGGGAAATGGAATTTCTGAATCAAGTGCTTGAACATGAGATGAAATATGCGCTGAATGAACAGGACCATAAACGGACAAGAGAATTAAACGAAGTGTATGAACTGCTGTTTTGAAAGGCGGGAATGATCAATGGGTGCAATAGAGCGGAACGGATACACGTTTGAACCGGAATACAGCGTGACCAGACAAAACGGTGCGATCCATGTATACCGGCGCGGCCGGTTTGTCGAGGAGATTCCCTTTGAGTTTCACGGGGAGTTTCCAGAGCATGATTTAATTGAAGAGCTTGTCAATCATTATTGTTATGAAAATAAAATATAAGGCTTGAAGAGGCTGCCGACCGGGCGGCTTTTATTTTTGGATTTTTATATCTATAATCCGCTTGCAGTTTTTTAGAACGGCAGCAGAAAAGCTGCCATAAATATGACAGCTCATGCATCGCTATTTTTTCTTTTCGTCGTAGTATTGAACAGGGTACATGGATCCTTCCGATACCATTTTGTTATCTTCGATATCATGCGGAGACGGGTGTCCTGCTTTTTCAACCGGGAATGAATCTACGTTGTGTTTTTCCGAAAAGTAAGGGATCTTTTCTTTGACGTTTTGCAAGTACGATTTCAGTTTTTGTCTGTTTGTTTCGTCTTTGAGCATATATGCGGTGACTCCGGCGACAACGGCGAGACCTGAGATCAGATTCTTTTGCTTCATGGTCATAACCCCTTTCGATTAGGTGTTTGCAAATGTTATTCCCATGATTGCCGCCGGTTAAACCAGCTGATCGAGCGCTTCGTCTATATTCGTCGTCGGCTGCCTGCAGGCGAAATTTTCACAAATATAGACAGTCGTTTTGTTATCGACTGCTTTGTATTCGGCCGCAAAGTCGGCAATCCCTTTGAAATCGTCAGGCGATTCTGCGGCGAGGACGGCATAATTCGGCTGGAAGGCCTGCTGCAAAGCGCTTACGATCTTCTGTCTGTCCGGATCATTCCGTTTTCCGAGCACAACGATTTCCTTTTGCGGCATGAATTGGCTCAGCAAACCTTGGAGAAAGTTTGTATGGCCGCTCGGATAAGCAGAGACGTCTCCATGGAAGGCAGCAAACATTTTTGCCGCTTGATCATGGAGCGACAAGTCGCCAGTCAGCCTGCCCAGCCGGGACAGCTGCACGGCCAGGACGCCGTTTCCGGACGGGAGGGCGCCGTCGTATACTTCTTTATCCCGCACGATCAAAGCCTCGGCATCGCTTCCCGTAAAATAAAAACCGCCGTGCTCTTCATCCCAGAACAGCCCCTTCATGTCTGCTTCGAGCTTTTTGGCTTTTCGCAAATCGGTTAAATCAAGTGATGCTTCATACAATTCGATGTAGGCCCACAGCAGGAAGGCGTAGTCATCGATAAATCCTTTATTTTTCACCTCGCCGTCACGGTAGCGGACCATGATGCGACCGTCTTGAATCAATTTATTCTCGATAAACTCGGCTGCAGCTCGCGCCATCTCCAGGTATTCGGGCGCATTGTAGACTTTCGCCGCTTTGGCAAGACCCGCGATCATCAGAGCGTTCCAAGAAGTCAGCACTTTATCGTCGACATGAGGATACGTTCTTTCCTGACGTTTTTCAAAAAGCTTTGTTCTCGCTTCTTCAAGCTTGTTCTGAAGCTCTTCATCTGTCAGCGCGAATTCATCCTTGATGTCTTCCAGCCTGGTGTAGATCAAGTTTGGAATATTATGGCCTTCAAAATTCCCTTCTTGCGTGATGTTGTAGACCGCGCAATACAATTCGCCAAGTTCATCTCCAAGCGTTTCAAGGACTTCTTCTTTTGACCACACATAATATTTGCCCTCTACGCCTTCCGTGTCGGCATCAAGCGCTGAATAAAAAGCGCCTTTCTCATCGGTCATTTCGCGGCGGACAAATGTGATGATCTGCTCGGAAATCTGTTTATACCGTTCGTTTTTCGTGATTTGATAGGCTTCAGTATATGCGATCAGCAATAAAGCATTATCGTAAAGCATTTTTTCAAAGTGGGGAACAAGCCATTCGTCATCTGTCGAATAGCGGGCAAACCCGTAGCCGACATGGTCGTAAATGCCGCCGTTCGCCATGCTGTCCAACGTTTTCATCACGCTGTACAGCGCGTTCTCCTCGCCGCTGTATTGATGATAGCGAAGCAGAAATGTCAGCATATGGGGGATTGGAAATTTCGGCGCGCTGCCGAAACCGCCGTACGCCGCATCAAAGCTGTTGATCAGCTGCTGATACGTCCGCCTCAATATGTCTTCGCCGAGCGAATCGCCGGCATCGCTTTTCGCTTTGATTCTCAGGTTGTTGGCCGCTTTTTCGGCAATATCTTCAACATGCTCCCGGTTTTTCGCGAAGGTATCGGAAAGCTGCTTCACCACCTCAACAAACCCCGGACGGTTAAAACGGCTCGTCTTCGGAAAATATGTACCCGCATAAAACGGCTTCTGATCAGGGGTTAAAAACACATTCAGCGGCCAGCCGCCCTGCCCCGTCATCATCTGGCAGATCGTCATATAAATCGAATCCACATCAGGCCGCTCCTCGCGGTCCACTTTAATGGAGACGAATTTCTCATTCAGAAGCTTCGCAACTTCTTCATCTTCGAAGCTTTCATGAGCCATGACATGGCACCAATGACAAGTCGAATAGCCGATGCTGACAAGTACCGGCTTGTTTTCGCGCTTTGCTTTTTCGAAGGCTTCTTCGCCCCACGGGTACCAGTCGACGGGGTTGTGGGCGTGCTGAAGGAGATAGGGTGACTTTTCATTTATGAGTCTGTTAGGGACTTTTTTCAGTGACATAGGATTACCTCATCTTTTTTGATGGAAAAAGTATTTGATTTTATCTTACCACAGTTACTTTTCAAAAATTCCCCTCTTATATAATAAAAAGAATAGAGCTCAAAGGGAGCTCTATTCTAGGGTTTACTTTTATTTCTTCTTTTTTCTGGAAATATATAAGTCATAATCAAAAAAATAATTATACAAATTACAAACTGAATAAGTCTATTTATAACTCAATAGTTAGTAAAGTCAATCTCGTTTGTAACTTGAATGGCAGCAAAGATAGCAAATAAAATTAGAATATATTTAAATGTTTCTTTGTTCATATCAATCAACACTTTCTTTAAATAATTGCGTATACAACACCTTGTGCAATATAACCACAGGTACTAGCTAACAGAAGGGATAGCTTCACTCCCAGTTTTAATATCGGGAATGAAATGTTATGATTAACAATTCGCAAAATTTGTCGAACGAAACTGTTGAATAAAACCATATATTGTCGGGGATTAACATCTACGCAATACTGCATCTGTTTTATCACCCGATTCACAATGTAAGGACTCCCAGTTGAGTTGATCCTCGCTTATTGATGGGGATTTCACCCATTATTTTAAATTTGTGGTCACGCAGGAATAATCCGCCGCGCCGATCCTGTCTCCCATTTTACACCGCCGATTTAAACGAGTTCAAATATTGCAGAAAGTTGGCTTCTTTGACTTTATTGACGATGTTGCCGATTATGGCTGTTTTGATCTTTCTGATGGTATCCCGGGAGCAATCAAGGTGGTTTGCAATAGCAGTGTAGCTCATGCCTTCCATCATGCAATCATAAACGATACGGTGCTTTTCTTCTTCAATGTGTTCCATTGCGTTCTCCAGGTAATGCACAATAGATTCATATTTGTGGATCCGTCTCTCTCTTTGGTCCATCTGCCGTAGTTCTGCCTGACTGACGCCTGCTGATACCCTCGGCATGCCTGCTTCATCCCCGTATGTTGCAGTGAGTTTTGTGCTAGTAAAGTCTACTTTGTTCAACAAACGGTTGAGCCTTTTGATCTCCCGCAGCATGAATTTATAATCACGAATCCATTCCTCAATCTCCCAAGCAATCATTTGATCTGTCATAGTGCTTTCCCTCCTGATAATTAAATAGAGTAGGTGTCATTCCAGTTGTTTGCTTTTTGCTCTGCGATATATTGAGGCCTCAATACCTCTTTCACGCTGATACTGAAGGTTTTGAATAAGAAGGCTTTCAACTCGTTATAGAGCTCTTCTCTGCCGCAAAAGATATTTACAAGCTTTCCGTTTTTATAAGCGAATCCGTATTTCATCCTGAAACTCCCCTTACTTTCTGCGTTTATAAGCGCCGCCTTTGCCACGTCTGAGTGTTTGCATGTTTGTGTTCATCATTGATTGCCAGAAACGATCTGAGCGCTCCTGTTGCTTCTGTGATTGTTTCTTTTTTGCTTGTTTAATGTCTAATTACTCCTTTCATAGCTAGTAATCGCGATAGACATATGGTTAGTTGCAAAAAAAAACGGACACCGATCGAAGCACAAATTTCTCTGTACAACGATCAGTGTCCGCAGGCTTTCCGTCTTGGACTTATTCAATTTTAAAATTTATTTTTACGGCCCTGTGCCACAACTTACTTCGTATTCACCATCTGATGATTTTTTCGAATAGCATAAGTGAGGAGTTTGCCCTGTTTCATCTTTCCAATCTAGCCAATTTACATAATAAAGATTCCCAGATTCATTGTCTCCTTCTCTTTTCTGGAGAACTGCAAAGTAGCTTTGGTAGGGATATCCTCTTTTATAAATTTCGTGTCTGATTGCTCCTTTTTCCGAAGAATCTGTAAAGACAACAGGAGATAGAACCGGAAGTGCTATCAATATAACTATAAGTGCTGCTAAGAGAGAAAGTATAACTTTAGTTTTCTTTTTCATTTTTTCCTCCGATACCTTTTTATGTATTTGTTTTTATGATATATTATTACATGTATTTTATGCCATATTTCAATTGGTGTAAATGATAAATATTACTTATATTTAGATTTTATTGGAGGTTTCGTATGAAAAAAGAATTGCTCGCTTCACTAGTTTTATGTCTATCGTTGTCACCATTAGTGTCAACAAATGAAGTTTTTGCAGCCACTACTAATAAAGAGGCTAAAGAAAAAGTTTCAATTACCACCGAGATTGGTTACGAAAAAGTTAAGGATATGTTGGAACAACAAAAATATGACTTTGAACACAACACTCCTTTAGCTCATCCTAAAGAGTCTAAATTGACTGATTCCGACGAAGGAGTCTTACTGTATTCTGCGTTAAGTAAAGTGGACAAACAAAAATTCCACGAGTTTACATACGATATAGACGATGTTAAGACTTCTGAAAAAAACAATAAGCTAATTGTTGAAGCTTATATTACTCGAAACTTTGTTTTTGGTGTTGAAAAAGTAACAACATCTCTGGGTGATAATATTAAACTTGAAATTCCCAAAACAGCTTCTGAGAAACCAAGTTCTCAATCAACAAATACTTCTAATTTAAGTTTATCTGAAGTTAAAAATTCTTCTAATCAATTAAATGTAATACCATTGAATAATTCTTCTAATCAACTAAATGTAACACAATTAAATAATTCTTCTTCAACTCTACAATATGAAAATGATGAAGGATATTCTACGGATGTTAAATTAGATGAATTTTTAAAGAAATATAAGCAAGAAGTGAAAAAGGATGATAAAGAAGAAGTAAAAAGTGAAAATAAACCAGTAAGTATGAATTTCAATGCTGTTAACTCTAATCAACTAACCGTGATGCCATTATCTGTAAAAGGATATAGTGGTTACGCTGCAATGAAATATGCAGAAAAATATGCCTTGAAACCAAATAAAAACTATAAATATTATAAAGACAAAGATTGTACTAACTTTGTTTCCCAAGCATTAAGAGCTGGAAGAATGCCGTACTTTAAAGAATGGAAACCCTATACAGGTGCTTGGGTTAATGCAGGAGCCTTTAGATCATACATTTTAAAAGCCGGCGGAATAAAAATGAAGACTGTTTCTGATACATATTCAAATGTAAAGCTTGGAGATGTATATCACTATGATTACCATAATAAAATAGGTCTTCGCTATGCTGATGGTTGGATGGATCATACGGCTATCGTAACGAGCCGAGCAAATATGAAACTTTATGTAAGTTATCATTCTACCAATAGACTTAACGTTCCTCGGGAATATGTTACTTCTAAGGAAGGCGGAAAACGGTATGTTTCTAGTATTCGCAATTAAATAACTTGATAAAAAGCCCAGAATGAGTTTAGTAAAAGTTATGGTTGATTCCATATCAATCCATTACCTATTAAACTGCTGGGAAAGCAAGCCCCTGATCCAGAATGGTTCAGGGGCTTTTTATGAGTACGTGTTTCAATGCTTAGAAAATCCGTTCAATTGTCTTCCTTCTTCTCTATATACTTATCAATATCTTTAAAGTAAGCCGCACCCGTGAATGAAATGATTGCCCCGATCAAAGCAAGGTTCGCTTTCATGTCCGACCGGTAATCGTGTTGGAAATATATCCAGGCAAAGAGTGACAAGTCAAAAATATATAAGAAAGTTTTAAGGAGATTAGAATTTTCTAATCTCCTTAAGCATCGACCATTTTTTTTGCAATTAGCTTAAAATCTTTTTCATTTATCTCAAAATGTCCAAATTGAAAAGAATATCCCCAACGCTGCTCGTCTTTAATGAAAGAAAGCTATGGGATTAATGCGAATCAGTGTTTCTGTGCAATGAATAAAACTTATTTTTCTCCGGAAAGGTTTGAAGTCATTTCCCATTTCAAACTAAAAAATATTATTATCTACTACTTTGCCTAAAGCAGTAAATTTTTGATGTGGTGTGCTTTCCTTAAAATTCATCTTGGGAGAGTAATAAATAATCCAATCACCAGTATTCATCTTTTTTAAAGGTGCCTCTTTGCCATGACAAAGTTGAGCAAAACCACCTTGGACAGCTCTCATTACATGATCTCGAGAAGCACCCACAATCCAGTATCTTTTATCTTGCACTAAGTCAACACCCACAATTATCAGGTATGTTATTGCCTTGATCTGAGTTTGTGACAGGAAAGTACATTTCTTTCCATGCTGCAATACCACCGGTCAATTCTTTGACTTTATATTCATGTTCTATAAAAACTTAGCAACTTTGGCAGCTGTATTGCACCAGACATCCATATCGATCATCTCGAAACTTTAGGATTTGTTGAGAGAACAAAAAATCCTAATGACAGAAGATCCTATAGCCTTAAAATCACGGAAAAGGGTAACGATGTATTGGATTCGCGAGTGTGTCTAACAGGAATGGTCTATTCAAGTAGTAGTACTTATACATTTGGCTATTTTAATAGACATGGCACCAATGACAAGTCGAATAGCCGATGCTGACAAGTACCGGCTTGTTTTCGCGCTTTGCTTTTTCAAAGGCTTCTTCGCCCCACGGGTACCAGTCGACGGGGTTGTGTGCATGCTGGAGTAGGTATGGCGACTTCTCGTTGATTAATCTGTTCGTTGGCATGGGATCACCTGCTTTATAAACGAATTTTTATTCATTATTGTCTTTACATGATTTAATATACCAAATATCAAAAGAAGAGGTTTCTAAGGTTAACTTCTTCTATTTTATTTTATGGAAAGAGAAGCAGACCAACTGTTATTAAAAGAGCTCAGTTAATTCTTAAGATTTTTCGCCCCTCTTTCTTCAGGTTTTGAATTTAAAGTATGATTATAAATTATTCAAAACAAAGGAATGAGACAAATTGGGGCTATATATTGACGGAGAAATAGAAAAGCAGAAGAACCCCTCGCGCCGAAGCGTCTTGTTTGCCATTTTGGTTGTTAATCGTTGCCGATAACGTACTTGCATGCGGTAGTGCACGGACGATAATGCTATGCCGAAGCGACATACCGAATCAATGAAAAAATTCAATCAAGGCGTCGCCGCCCACCCCAATTAGAATCCCTGCTGATTCCGATCGGTGACGGACTGACCGTGTCGCAAGTCAAGAAATAAAAGCACATCATCTGACTAGTTACTGATTCGGTGACTAGTTTTTTTAATGCCCGCAATGCCGCCACAATCTAAAATCGGAATATGATAAATTCAGTTCATAAAATGTTGAAGGGGACATGCCCTTAGCAAATTGACAAAAGGTTCTTTTGTAGTAAAATTCAAACTATTCATAAACGAAAGGAACCGCCGTGATTGAAAGCGGGGACAAATTTTAAATAAGAAGGTGTTGAGGTGGCGGGGTATTCTGAACGAACGGTTGAGAGTTACATAGATTCTCCGGATCGATTAAAGAGATTGTACAAAAGAGTATTATTCATCGTGAGTCTGTCGCAGATTTTCGGCGGTGCGGGGCTGGCTGCCGGGATTACGGTAGGCGCCCTGTTAGCAAAGCAAATGCTTGGGACGGATGCGTTTTCAGGAGTCCCTTCTGCCTTATTTACTTTAGGATCGGCAGGAGCCGCTTTCGGCGTCGGGAGACTTTCTCAGCGTTACGGGCGCCGCACGGGCTTAACCGCCGGCTTTATGGTCGGCGGGATCGGCGCAATCGGGGTCGTTGCTGCGGCCGTGATCAACAGCATCATATTGTTGTTCGTTTCCCTGCTTATTTACGGAGCGGGCACAGCGACAAACTTGCAGGCGCGGTATGCCGGCACTGACTTGGCTGATAAAAAGCAGCGGGCTAAAGCGATCAGCGTCACAATGGTGATGACAACATTTGGAGCGGTTGCGGGCCCCAATTTGGTGGATGTCATGGGGAAATTTGCTTCGATCATCGGCGTTCCGCCACTTGCGGGACCGTTTATTTTATCGGCGGCAGCTTTTATTCTGGCAGGGCTTGTGCTTTATATTTTGCTTCGGCCGGATCCGTTGGAGATCGCCAAAAAAATCGAAACCTATAGACAAGAAAATAAATTAGCAGACGAATCGAAGTCTGCCGGTGCTTCGGACGATCAAAAGGGGATTACAATTGGTGCCGCTGTTATGGTGCTTACCCAAATTGTGATGGTTGCGATTATGACCATGACGCCCGTTCATATGCAGCACCACGGACACAGCTTGGGAGATGTCGGGATCGTGATAGGTTTTCATATCGGTTCAATGTATCTTCCGTCACTTGTCACAGGGATTCTTGTTGATAAAATTGGCCGGACAGCCATAAGCATCGCCTCAGGGGTGACCCTGCTGCTCGCTGGTGCAGTGGCGGCGCTGGCTCCCAGCGATTCGCTCGTTTTATTGATCGTTGCCCTTTCGCTGCTTGGATTGGGATGGAACTTTGGATTAATCAGCGGAACTGCACAAATTATCGATTCGACCGAGCCTTCAACACGTGCGAAAGTGCAGGGAACGCTTGATGTTTTGATCGCATTGGCGGGGGCTTCCGGCGGGGCTCTTTCCGGAATGGTTGTCGCTCATTCAAGCTATGCCGTGTTATCCTTGGCGGGCGGGCTGTTATCCTTGGCTCTGATTCCAGCCGTCATTTGGCCGCGAAGAAAAACAAATACTCAAAAAGGGTAGGAAAAGGTCTATCGGATTCGGGGCCTATCGGACATCGCCGCCGGGCTTTCTTAATTTAAAAACGATGAAATCGGGGCACCTGAGATCTTCTTCAAATGAAGGGTATTTTTTCAGCATCTCTTTTGACGGTCTCGGTTCCTCGACCGCTTCTAATTGAAAGCCGGCTTTGATGATCGTATTGATATAGCTTGTCAGTGTTCTGTGAAAAAGAAACATTTTCTCCTCGCCGCCCAGCGGCTGCTCATATGCGCCTTCGTAAAAATACCGATCAACGTTCCAATGGAGCTTTTGGCCGTCTTTGGTTCTTTCCCATCCGCTTTCCGGGGTGACGAAACAAGGGTGTAATATTGAAAAAATAAAGCATCCTCCATCTTTTAATAACCTGTGCATTTCCTGAAACGCTTTTTCATCATTTGCGAGGTCTTGGATGACCATATTCGATATGATGATATCAAAGCTTTGCTCATCTAAAAAATGCAAGTCCTCACAATTGCCGTGCCGATAATGAATGTGCAATCCGTCCGGCGTTCTTTCCTTGGCGATCTCAAGCATTCTTGTCGAATAGTCAACCGCCGTTACAACTGCTTCGCGGGCGGCCAGCATTCTGCTTAAATATCCTTCTCCGCACCCGGCATCCAGCACTTTTTGATTTTTCACCGTTTCAATGAGAGAAAAGATGACGGGGTTCAAAAAGACTTCTTTATGTATATCGCCTTGTTCAGTATGGTTTGCAGCATAGCTATCTGCAAACCGGTTCCATCTTTGAATGGCTTCTTCAGTGGCAGCGTTTTTTCTCATATCACTTCCTCCTTTTGACATGATCATACCACAAACCATATTACGTTTTAGCCAGGTTAAAGGACATTCCTGTTGACAAAGCAGCCTATTTGTAATTATGATAGTTACATCAAGTGTAACGAAATTTGTTACAGATCAAGATTAAAACATTCAGGAGGAATTCGAATATGAAAATGCTAGTAACGGGGGCAACCGGAAAATTAGGATCGAAAATTGTGGAAAAGCTGCTGGAAACTGTACCGGCGGATCAGCTGGCGGTCAGCGTGCGCAATCCGGAAAAAGCGGAAGCGCTGCGGGCGCGCGGGGTCGATGTGCGCCACGGGGATTTTGACCGCCCGGAAACATTGGAATCCGCATTTCGAGGCATTGACCGTCTGCTGATTATCTCTGCCGATGGAGACAATGAGACGAGAATCCGTCAGCACGGCAATGCGGTAGCTGCCGCAGAGCGCGCCGGAGTTCGGTTTATCGCTTATACGAGCATTGCGAATGCCCGCGAAAGCAAAAACTTCCTTGCGCCGACTCACAAAGCAACTGAAGAAGCGATTTTGCAAACGGGGATTCCATACTCCTTCTTGCGCAATAACTGGTACTTGGAAAATGAAATGTCGAGTATTCAAGGCGTTTTGGCGGGAGCCCCTTGGGTGACATCAGCAGAGAATGGCAAAGTGGGCTGGGCGCTGCAGCAGGATTACGCGGATGCAGCGGCAGCGGTTCTGTCCGGCGAAGGCCACGAAAACACCGTTTACGAACTTTCAGGCAAACTATTAACTCAGGAAGAAATCGCTTCAGCCCTTGGGGAAGTATTGGGCAAAGAAGTTCCCGTTCAGCATGTTGACGATGCTGCCTATCGCGATATCATGAAAAATGCGGGTGTGCCGGATTTTCTGATTCCGATGGTTGTCGATATCCAAAAAGGCATTCGTGAAGGCACACTTGAAGTCGAAAGCGATGATTTTGAAAAAGTGCTCGGCCGTCCGCTCACGCCAATTAAAGAAGGATTGGCTCAAATCGTTGCAAGAATCTCAGAAGCGAAATAATGATCAATAGGATTCGAAAGAGTGATGAACAGAATTACAGTGTTCATCACTCTTTTTTTAAAAGATAGATCAAAAAAGACTCGCCACAATCACCGCACATACTTTATAGCCTAAGTTACTTTTATTAAAATAAGTAAAATATCGACTGAATTCCAGAGCTAATGATGAAGGAATAAAAAGACAGGCATGTGCGGCTGCTTGAGAAGAAAAACTGAAAGCTGATGGCAGCGCATGAATTTGCAGTGTGTATTAACTTGTAAAGAGCCTCGATAGTAGCCTCTGTTTGGATTGCGGCTCATCCATCATCCCCCGCGACAGTTTCACTATTAAAACTCACAAATATGCACCTGACCGTTATTTGATTTTCCTTTGCTGTATTAAACCTATGGCCACAAGCATGACAGTGCCGAGTAAGGCAATCGGAAGAAACCACCCGCCAAATCCGCTTCCCCAGTCTAAAGCGATTGACACGGATTCAATTAATATGAGAGAAAAAATGATTAAGCATGCATTTTTTAAGCGGTTGATCAACTTTCGGCTGAGCAGGTAGAAGTGTTCAGCGTTTGTTTCATTCAGGCGCTTTGGATGATTGTGAATCTCAGGGTGCTTTTCTAGGAACTGCATGAACAGAAGGATAATTAATCCGATTCCCGGCAATATGAAAAGCTCCCATTTTGACCCCCAGCGATCCACTTCACCGAGTGCGTTGTAATGTGCAGGCACCTTTTCGGGGAGCGATCCCCAGACAGCGGCCAATAGAATGATCGATCCCAGGTAAAAGAAATAGCCAAATGCGTTCCAAACCCGTTCCCCTTTTGTCTTTTGAATGTTGATCTTAGAACCGTCGGCTCTGTTCTGCATATGTACCCCTCCTTAGTTTTAAATACGGTTTGACCTATGAAAAAGTTCGGGATTTTCGCCAGCTGGAATGGGGTATATTTGCGGTGAGTCCAGGCAATGTTAAGGGAATGTAAATCATCAGCCGGCAATGTTAAGTTATTGTAAATTTTCGATTTGAATCGTTTACATAGGCTTTAATCTCCATCATAATCATAGTGTTTGGTTTGTAGATTTATGTCGAATTAGGGGGGCACGACTTTGGAAATAGATGTGCAGAAATTGCTTTTTGAATTCATTGGAGGTCTCGGGATCTTTCTTCTCGGTATTAAGTTTATGGGAGAAGGACTTCAAAAATCAGCCGGAGATAAGCTGAGAGACATATTAGATCGTTTTACAAGCAACCCTCTGATGGGTGTTTTGGCAGGTATGATTGTCACGGTTTTAATTCAAAGCAGTTCCGGCACGACCGTTATCACTGTCGGTCTTGTCAGCGCCGGCTTTATGACCCTCCGCCAGGCGATCGGCGTCATTATGGGTGCGAACATCGGAACGACGGCCACAGCCTTTATTATCGGCTTTGACGTTGGGGCATATGCGCTTCCGATCATCGCCATTGGTTCATTTTTGCTGTTTTTCTTAAAGAGCAAAAAATTTCAGAACATCGGACAAATTCTGTTTGGATTTGGTGCGCTTTTCTACGGCTTGGAATTAATGAGCAGCGGGATGAAGCCGCTCCGGACGGTTGAAGCTTTTCATGATTTAACAGTCAGCATGAGTGCGAATCCTATTCTCGGCGTGCTCGTCGGCACCCTTTTCACCGTTCTCGTCCAAAGCTCAAGTGCAACGATCGGGATCCTGCAAGGGCTGTTTGCCGATTCATTAATAGATCTAAACGGCGCTCTGCCTGTATTATTCGGAGACAATATCGGTACGACGATTACCGCTGTACTGGCATCTCTTGGCGCCTCAGTGGCAGCCAAACGGGCCGCGGCCGTTCACGTATTGTTCAACCTGATTGGAACAGCGATTTTCCTGATCTTGCTGAAGCCGTTCACAGCTTTGATTTTAATGCTTCAATCCTCTTTAGGGCTGGACCCTAAGATGGTGATTGCGTTTGCCCACGGGATCTTTAATACGTCGAATACGCTGATTCAGCTTCCGTTTGTCGGCATATTGGCTTTGATCGTTACGAAGCTGATTCCAGGCAAAGATTCGGTTGTGGACTATAAAGCAACACATCTTGATCCGCTGTTCATTCAGCAGTCTCCTTCAATTGCGCTGGGACAGGCGAAAGAAGAAGTATTGCGCATGGGTGAATTTGCGGTAAAGGGACTTGAGGAAACAAAAGAGTTTTTTAATACAAAACAGGCAAAACATGCGCAAAGCGCTTTTCAAATAGAAGATGCGATCAACAATTTGGACAGGAAGATAACCGATTACTTGATCGAATTGTCCGCCACTACGCTTTCTGAACAAGAATCTGAAGAACATCATATGTTAATGGATACTGTCAGAGACATTGAAAGAATCGGCGATCACTTTGAAAACTTGGTTGAGCTTGGTGAGTACCAGCAATCCAACAGGGTGAAAATTTCCGAAGCGGCAATGGCTGATTTAACGGAAATGCTTGACCTGACCATTTCCACTGTTAAGGAGTCCATCACCGCTCTTGGGGAAAATAACGAAGATGCCGCAAGACGCGTAGTCGAAAAAGAAAATCAGATTGATAAAATGGAACGCAAGCTTCGCAAAAAGCACATTCTTCGCTTAAACGACGGATTATGCAGCGGACAAGCCGGCGTGATCTTCGTCGATATCACCAGCAACCTGGAAAGGATCGGCGACCATGCCGTCAATATTGCTGAAGCTGTTTTAGGCGAAGAAAAGCATTAAAAAACCGGGAGTCATTCCCGGTTTTTTATTTTGTGGGCCTTTTTTATCAAGGTGTTACATATTTACTAAATTGTGAGCAAAAAGGAAGAACATTCTTCTTCTGGAGACGTAAATCAAGTATAATGGTTTTATTCTTTAGGAGGTATTAAGATGCATAAATACAGAAGAAGAAACACAACGGCCTTTACGGTTATGTCATATTTCACATTTTTCGCGGGAGTCTTTTTATTTGGTATCGGGCTATACAATGCGGACAATCTGCAGCTCAATGAAAAAGGCTATTACATAGCCGTGATGATTTTAGTGGCGGTCGGCGCGATTTTGACCCAGAAAGTGACGAGAGACAATGCCGAGGACAATGAAATCATTGCGGAGCAGGAGAGAAGACAGAATTTGTCTAGCGGCGAGTAAGCATAAAAAAAGCATCTTTAGGGATGCTTTTTTTTAATTTGAAATACTTTTATATTTATTTTCCAAAACGAAATCAATCATTCCAATAATTTTTGTATGGTTCGTTTTTTTTCTAAAGTGTAAAAAGTTTTGTTCTTTGTTTCTTTGAGATTTAGTGATCGTGCCGAACACCCAGATGGAGCTCATGATAAGTAATATCGATAACAAAGCCGGAAAATAACCTTTTGAAACGTCGGGTAAAATGGAATTGGCTTGACCCGAACATACAGTAGTTACAATGGAGGCGAATATGGAACTGGCGAGCGAAGCTTTGATCACGTGGCTGTTTTAGCGTAGGACCTGAAAAATAAACTTTCAGCCGGTTTAACGTGGATAAATCTTGTTTTTCGAGGTATGCCATCAGCTCTTCATCGTTTTCAGCTTTCGATAACAATAGAGTTTCAGCGGTTTGTTTTGTTTCTTCGAATAGTTGTTTGTCTGTTTGCATGTCTTGGTCTCCTTCTTATTTAGTTTGAATGATAGAGAATCAAAGCAGAGGGGAATGTTCCTCTGCTTTCTAATTGAATTCCTTTTTAAAGCGTTCATCTAAAATGAAATCAATCATACCCGTGATTCTGGAATATTCCGCTCTTTTTTGGAAGTGCAGGATTGTTTGCATCGGTCCTTTTCGCGAGGAGATCAGCATCTTGACGATCCAAAGAAAAGAGAAGATCAGATAGAACATGAAGAAGAATGAAAATAGCCTTGAAAGACCATGGTTGAGGGAGGAGATCTGACCAGATAAAAAGGCCGCCATAATGACAGCAGTCATACTGCTAAAAAAAATCCCTTTAATCAAATACGTTAATGTAAAACTTGGATTTGAAAAATAGATTTTTAGCTGATTTAATGTAACAAATTCTTGATTTGCAAGGTATGTAAGCAGCTCTTCGTCACTTTTGTGAGACTCAAGAAGTTTGGCTGTATGTTCAGCTTTTTGAAATAATTGTTTTTCGTTTCTCATTGGATTGTCACTCCTATTCATAAAAAACATGAGATTTTATTGGTTCGGTATATTTTTTAATGCCTTTTTGTATTTTTGTTGTAAAACATAATCAATCATTTTTACGATACGTGCAAACTCGGCTTTCTTGGAAAAGTGTGTAATGAATTGAATCGGCTTTTTTTTCAGGATGACAAGCTGTTTAAGCACCCAGAATAAACACCCCGTAAATATGACAGCTAATATTATAATGGAGATGCCGGAAATGAAAGGGAATATCGAATCTGCTTGACCAGAAAGAATTGCAGTTATGAACGAAGCCAATATTATACTGAAAAATGCTGCACTGATGAAATAATGAAGCGCAAATGAAGGATCTGAGTAATAGACTTTCAGCTGATTTAAGGTCAGTGAATCTTGTTTAGCGAGAAAGGCTAATAGCTCTTCGTCGCTCTTATCGCGGTAAGTTTTAAGGGTTTTGGCTGTTTTCTGCGTTTCAATGAATACTTGTTTGTCTGTGTTCAATGTTAATGCCTCCACGATACTTGATATATATTAAAGATTAGAAAAACTGCATAAATATATTATATTATGTATTTATGCAGTTTTCATTAAATAAGGAAATTAATGAGATATTAGTTCGCCAAATATTGCAAATAACACAGCAGACAACGCCGTGCCAATAGCGATTTCAGCACGCTATTACAACAGCTGCATCCCCGATTGTTCTTCTTTTCTTTCATTATGCTTTCACTAATAGATCTCAAACATATGACATAAAAAAATACGGAAATTGACTCCTTCACTAAATGAAGCGAAGTCAATTTCCGTATCTTGTTTATCTCAACAGCCCCAAGCTTCCTGTCAGCCGCGCAACTTTTTTCTTATCCCCGCAAATGCCGATTCCAAAATAGCGGTAATCGGAAGCTGCGGTGCTTTGAAATGCCTCAATATATGCTTCATATGTATGAATGCTTTGCGCTACATCGGTAAAATCAACCGTCAGAATATCGTTGAATTCGTCGGTCAGCAGCTTTTGACTTAATTGATGAAGCAGCTCGGCATTGCCTTTTAAAATGGGGATTGGGATTTTGACGATACCTAAATGGTCGATTCCCGAGCCGTCTGTTACAGTTTCTCCAATCAGATCGGGTTTGTTTTTGCCGAGGGCCGCCCCCAGGATGGCAGCTGTATTGGCGATTAGCCCGAGCGGCAGGCTTTCATCGATGATCAGTGCGCATTTTGTCTCTTCCCTCAAATTTGTTCCTCCTTCAGCTGCGGTTTTGGTTTTGTTTCAGAAATATAAAGGCCGGCCAATGTGAGCGCTCCTCCGCAAAAAGCAACCCATGTCAGTTTTTCTTGCAGAATGATAACGGATGCCGCAATAGTGATGACGGGCACCATATAGATATAAGCGCTCGTTTTTACCGCTCCAAGCACACCGACCGACCAGTTCCATGTCACAAAGCAAAGCGCAGATGCGCCCGCGCCTAAGAATAGGATGTTCAACCAATTGACGGGGGAGGAAAAAGGGCTTGCGTCGAAGCGGAAATCAAACAGGAACAGAGCGGGAACCATGAATAGCAAACCGTACAGAAAGATCCGCTGTGTGCATTGGATTGTATGGTAACCGAATGTGCTGATTTTTTTCATCAAAATCGCATATGCCGCCCAGACGAATGCGGAGGCAGCAGCGAGAATGTCGCCGAGCGGATTCAATTTAAGCATCATTTGTCCATTAAAGAAAATGAGCGCAAGTCCAGTGAAAGCGGCGGCGAACCCAATGAAAAAGCGGGGCTCCAGCTTTTCGCCCGAAAGGAGAAAATGCGCCAATACCGCGGTGATCATCGGAATAACCGCGACGATCATGCCGGCGTTTGAGGCGTAGGTAAGAGTAAGCGCGATGTTTTCCAACAGAAAGTAAAGCCTCACTCCGCATAAACCTGCTCCCGCAAACAGCGCTTCTTGCCTCCAGCTCCGGAAAGTCAGCACATGCGGATGCACCATGATCAGCACAATCAACCCGATGAGAAAACGGTAAAACAATATATCTACGGGCGGGAAATCCTCGAGCAGCACCTTTGTTGAGACAAAAGTAGTACCCCAGATGATGATCGTGATCACAGCTGCGAGGTGTCCGGCGGTTTCGCGTCTTGTCTTCATCCTTTGATCTCCTGCCTGTCATATTCAAAAATTTTCATATATTGTTTGGGCGTCAGCCCGACCTGCCGCTTGAAAAATTTCGTCATATGGCTCTGATCACTGAAGCCTGTTTGGAAAGCCGCATCGATTGGTTTTACGCCTTCTTCCAACAGCTTCTTCGCATGATTGATACGAACGGTTTCCAAGTAGCTGTAGGGGGAAATTCCTTTCTGCTTCGTAAACGACCGCAGGAGGTGATACTTGCTCCAGCCTGTCAGCCTGCTTAAATGTTCAAGCGTAATGTTTTCCTGGTAATGGGATTCCAAATAACTGCACACCGCTTTGACTTCGTCGGACGGTTCAGGTGCATTTTCAAGAAACGTGACATCAGAATACGTACGAATCAGCTCTTCGAGAAGGTTGAGAAAAAGCTCCTCTTTTTTCAAGGCTTTTTCTTTTTGCAATATTTGAATGTGTAGCTCCTTCAAGCTGGCGTTCAGCTCATGGCGGAACAAGACATTCTCCGTGAAATATGGGAGGCTGTCGGCCCCAGTGATCTCCTTCACAAATCCTCTCATAACATCAGGCATCACGTTAATGCAGCGGTAATCGAGCGCCTTTCCGTCAATCTGCTCGCAACTGTGCGTGTCATAAGGATTGAAAAGCACGAGATCGCCTTGATTAATGATGTATTCTTCTCCCTTGCAAAGCAAATAGCGCTGCCCCTTCTCAATAAAACCAATCACAAAATACTCGTGGAAGTGATTCGGAAACTTCTGGATAATGCCTTTAAAGCGGTAGGCTTCAACATTTAGATCAGGGTCGAGGAAAAGCGTGCGGGTTTCATTTCGCATGGCGGGCCTCCTTGGTGTGATGATGTTTAAGTTTATCATGTTTATGGGAGATTTCTTGTATGATGTTGCTTAATGAAAAAAAGGATACAATGGAAGAAAAAAAGAGGTACTGAAAGTGAAAAAGAAATGGATTGCATCAATTGCCTTCACGATGATGCTGGGCATCGGAATCACGATTTACTGTCTGTTTTTTGAACATAGCAAACTGAGCGAACTGACTTCAGACGGGGAATGGGAGCTCTCGTATTCTAAAGAAAGGGGAGATCAATATTGGAATGGCTATGTTTCGAAGAAAACGAGTGAAGATGCGGAGTTAAAGAGAGTCGTGTTTTTTGTGAATGGAAAAGAGACGGTTGATTACGAAAAGGATGAGCAAGAGGAAGGCGGAACACATTCTGATATAGTCAATGTTGTCTGGTTAGGTGATGCCCCAGAAAAAAGTGAGCAATTTGAAGCTGTCGTGGAAAGGAACCAGAATGGTGAATATCATAAGGAGAGGATTAAACTGACAGCAAAAAACGGGTTATAAAGATTGAACCATTGTAACTTTTGGTGTAAAATTACACTAAAAGTTACAATGGAGGTTCTCCATGGATAAAGAATACATAACCGAACTGATCTCATCCAAATTAAGATTAATCCGGGCGGAAAGCGGCTATACGCAGGAGAAAATGGCGAACGTGCTCGGGATGTCGAAGAAAACGCTCGTGCAAATCGAAAAGGGCAGGTCGGCTGCGGGCTGGGCGCATGTTGTCGCGGTATGCGCGCTTTTTCGGAACAGTGAAGTGCTGCAGGCCGTCCTCGGGGATGAGCCCCTTGAGGTGGTGGAGACTGTTGCTCACCGAAGCATCGACAGACCAAAAGGGAAGACGCTTGGCGGAAAGGTGTGGTGGCGGGACATTGAGAAAAAAGGAGAGTTTCGCCTTCAGCAAAACTTGATTTCTCACCATTACCGCATCTTGGATTCGTATGACGACCTATCGTTCAGCACGTTTGAAAAGCAGGATGCAGTTGCGCGTTTGGACGAGCTGTTAAATGAGCAGGACGGGGTGGAATGATGAAAAAGATAGCAGAGGCATCAAAATCCTCTGAATTGGCTGGTCTTGATCCCCGCAAGACAAGACACGGGGAATAACACTGCGTGTCTCATCTGGGGAATCGGACGTGAGAACAGTTTTCGCCCGCCTTATTCTCACTCCAGCACATCATCAAGCAGCTTCCACATCAGCTCCCTCCGGTTTCCTGCGCCCGTCTTCAAAAAAAACGATTTCAAGTGGTCTTGAACAGTGTAAGCCGATATATGCAATTCGTCTCCGATGGCTTTTGTTGATAGTCCGCGGATGACCCGGTAAGCGATGTCTTTTTCCCGGTCGGACAGGCTGTAGGCTTCCGCTATCAGCGGAATGGTTTCTGCGGGTGAAGCAGGCTCAAATGAAACGGCGATCTGGCCTGACGGTCCAAATCCGTCTAAACGGCTCGCTTTAATGGATAGGCAGGAATGGCCTGGAATCGAGATGACCGTTTTTGCCGGAGCTGTAGTTTCAGCCGCTGCGCGCGTGCAGACGGCTCGGACGGGTCTCGGCACGGCTTCGCTGCCGATGCTTTCCCAGCCGCGCAAGATGTTCAGCCAATGGAGGGCCGCTCGATTGCATGACAAGAGCTGCAGGTCTTCCGACAAAATCAGAATGCCTCCGACATGTTTCATGTGAAACACGTCTTTTTTTGGCAGATGGTGTCTGAATTGCTGAAGATGCCGGCCGATAAGCGGTGCAAGAGAAGCGAGCAGGCTCTGATCCTTTTCTGTAAACACCGGCTGTCCACTTTTCCTCAGGCAGTGTGAGGTGTATCCCAAGCACTGCCCCTTGCTGAGCGGTTTGTGATATCGTTTGACATCTTGTTAGAAAGTGAGATGATAAATATTAGAAAAGAATAGAAGGAGTGGGGAAATATGCAGCCTGAAGATATTGTCAGAAGCGGTCCAAACCAATACGTTTGCAGAGAGGGGATCGTGAAAGAACTGCCGTCATTTGCGAATGCATTCGAACGTCCTGTCATCATTTCAGGGGTTAAATCGTTTAAAGCTTTTACACGTTATACGACGCCTCCAGCCGATTGGAAAGTCGTTCAGCATACGGGCTGCAGTTCCCTAAATAAGATTAAAAAAGCAGCAGAGGAAGCAGAATCAGCAGACGTCATCATAGGAATAGGCGGGGGAACCGTCTTAGATACAGCGAAGGCAGCCGCCGATTTGCTGAACATTGAAGTCATGACGATTCCGACGATCCCGGGAACATGTGCGGCAAGCACGCCGTTAAGCGTCATCTATGACGATGAAGGTAACTTTTCGGGCGTCCAATATCAGAAGCGCTCCAGCTATTTGACACTGGTCGATCCGCTGCTGCTTCTCTCTTCACCGGTCGCTTATGTGAAAAGCGGAATCGGCGATACGCTTGCGAAATGGTATGAGGCAGAAGCGATCATCAGAAATACGGCCGATTCGCTTTCTATCATGGTTCAGACAGGGCTGAGGCAGTCTGTCTATATTCGGGATATTTTGTTGACAGAAAGCCTGAAAGCCATAGAGAGCCTTGAAAAAGGCGAATCCTCCCCAGCTTTCACAAATGTCCTCGAAGCGGTCATTGCGCTGGCAGGCACAGTAGGCGGATATGCGGGCCGCTACGGCAGAATGGCCGGGGCCCATGCCATTCACAACGGCTTGACGTTCATCCCCGAAACCCATCGTGTGCTGCACGGCCAAAAGGTAGCCTACGGGATACTGGTGCAGCTTGCTTTAGAAGGGCGGACAGATGAAATAGCCGAACTGATTCCCTTTTATGAAGGGCTCGGTTTTCCGAGAAGACTTAGCGATTTGGGCATTTTAGAAAATATTGAAGCGGCCAAACGGATCATCGCCGCCCATGCCGCGCGTCCGGATGAATCTTTATGTTTGATGGGATCTTTTCATGAAGCGGATGTGATTGCGGCGATAGAGTCGCTTGAATAAACCCGGTTTTATACGCCTTTGAACTATTCAAAGGCGTATTTTATTTTTAGCGACTTCTTGAGAAAAAAACCACTCTTGTAAACAAGGTCTTTATCACTATATTTTTGTAAAAAAGTATCAGCTGCCGCCGATATAAATAAAAACTACTTTGTTTGGAAGAAGGGGGAGCAATGTGAAAAGCCCAAGATGGAACAATATCACAATCGGCGGCAAATACGGCATTATTTTCTTTGTGATGTTAACAGCGTTTTTAACATCCGTTTTGATTACATATGGTCTGTTAAAAGATACGAGCCAGACGGTTCAGGATACGAAATCGAAAAATGAAACGGCCGTTCAGTCGGCAAAGCTGATGTCCCTATATCAAAATAAATATTTGCACATTCCGGAGTACATCATAAACGCCCAGGATGACAAGCTGACCGATTATATGAAGTACAGCCAGGAATTTGCCGATACGGCCAAAAAGCTGAAAAAAGAGCTTCATTCGGATGAGCAGCTTGACATGTTCGATCAAATCATTGAAAACAATCATTCACTGGATGAGTACTTTTTCAGCGAAATTGTTCCCAACGTGCAGCAAATCAACACCGAGAAATTTTTAACCCTTCAGAAAAAAGCGAACAAGCTCAAAGAGGAGACGATGACGTTAGGCGAAAGCTTGAAAGAAAACGCTGTCAAAACCAATGTTGAGTCAATTGGACAAGCCCAATCCAATATGACGAAAACCATTTATATTTTAGGCGTCTCAATTCTGATTTCGGCGATTGTGTCGGCGGGACTCCTGATCATTGTCAGCCGGCAGATCAAGAAAAATCTGAAGCGTGTTGTGGCAGCAAGCGAAGAAATTGCAAAGGGTCATTTGAACTTTGAAGCCCTTGATTACAAAGGAAAAGATGAAATCGGCCAGCTTTCGCAAGCGGTGAATCATATGGGCGGAAGCCTGCGTGAGATGATCGTCGAAGTATCAGGGATCGCAGCCGAAGTCGACAAGCAATGTCTTACGTTTACGAGCGTCTCGGCTGATGTCAGAGAAGGAAGCGAACAGATCGCTGTCACCGTTGAAGAATTGGCAAACGGGGCCACGAATCAGGCAAATGAAGCAGCTAATATTTCCGAGCAGACACAGGAGCTCACCGGGCAAATTCAGCACGCTCATGAAAGCGGCGAAACGCTGGCCCGGTTTTCAAAAGAAGTGCTTCACGTGTCTGTCGACGGCGACAAACAGATGGCTCAATCATTGGAGCAAATGAATGTCATCAATCATGTAATGGAAGCATCCGTAGAAAAAGTCAGTGTGCTGGAGGAACAGACACAGTCAATCCACAAGCTTGTCGAAATGATAACAGGTATGGCCGAACAAACGAATTTGCTCGCATTAAACGCGTCCATAGAAGCGGCAAGGGCCGGCGACGCCGGAAAAGGGTTTGCCGTTGTAGCCGGCGAGGTGAAAAGACTGGCTGAAGAAGTGAAAAGCTCTGTCGGCAGCATCACCGAAATCGTCACGGCGATTCAAACCGAAACATCTTCCATGGCCGGTGATTTAAAAACCGGTTTTTCAGAAGTTCATAAAGGAAAAAACCAGATTGAGACTTCCGGCCGATACTTTTCAGAGATTAAAAATAAAGTGACGGATATGGCTGGCCGTGTATCGGACATTTCGGAGGCATTATCGCATTTCAGACGTTCAAGCGAGGAGATTAACGGCTCGGTCGAGCATATCGCGGCGATTTCCGAAGAAAGCGCGGCCGGTTCTGAAGAAATTTCAGCGTCCGTACATGAGCAAAGCGGCTCGATTGAAAAGATGGACGAAAGCGCAAGGCTTCTGGGAGAGATGGTTGAACGGATGAATGTGATGATCAAACGGTTTAAGCTCTGATGCCGATACAGAATGGGGGGTTTTAATGTTGTCGATATATGTGAAAAGAGGGCTGTTGGCACTTGCGCTGTTCAGTCTCCTCACAGCTGTTGCCGGGTGCTCATTCAATTCTGCTGAAAAAAGCGCCAACCGTGAAGAAAAAGTAAAGCTGATTGCCGACTCCGACAAATTGTACGTCGGTTTTGCCATCGATACGCTGAAGGAAGAACGCTGGTACAAAGATAAAGAAGCGTTCGAGAAAGAAGTTAAAAACCTCGGGGGGGAAGTCAAGACGCTTGCCGCTAACGGAAATAAAGAAGTTCAGATTCAGCAGGCCGAGCTCTTGATCAGCGAAGGCGTCGACGTGCTTGTTGTTGTACCGGCAGATGCGGATGCCGCGGCGGAGATCGTGAAAAAGGCGCACAGCGCCGGTGTAAAAGTGATTTCGTATGACCGGCTGATTCGAAACGCGGATGTTGATTATTACGTTTCATTTGATAACGAAAAGGTCGGGGAACTGCAGGCGGAAGCGATTGTAAAAAAAGCGAAGAAAGGAAACTTCGTATATATCGGCGGATCGTCTCTTGACAACAATGCGGTCTTATTCCGGAACGGCGCCATGAAAGTGCTCGAACCGTTGAAGCGGCAGGGCAAAGTCAAGCTCGTGCTTGACGAATATACGAAAGACTGGCTGCCAGAAGAAGCGAAAAAGAACATGAAAAAAGCATTGAACAAGACGAGAGATATCGACGCCGTGATCGCCGCCAATGACGGTACGGCTGGCGGGGTGATCGAGGCGCTTCAGGAGGCGGGCCTGGCCGGGAAAATTCCGGTGTCCGGACAGGACGCGGAAATTCAAGGCGTCCGACGAATTGTGAACGGTACGCAGACGATGACCGTTTACAAACCGATTCCCGCGCTTGCCAAAAAAAGCGCTGAAATGGCTGTTCAAGCGGCGAAAGGCGAAGCGATTCAAACCGATACAACCGTCGAAAACGGCAAAGCCAAAGTACCGGCGATTTTACTTGAGCCGTATGCCGTTACGAAAGGCAATATCAATGAGACTGTGATCAAAGACGGCCATCTGTCCAAAAAAGATATTAATAAATAAAACGAAGTCAGCCATCCGCTACAGGATGGCTGACTTTGTTAAATTTCCACTTTCACATCGGCGCTTTTCTTAAGCTTTTCGACCTGCTGTCCGAGTTTTTCCTGTCTTTTTTGCTGTTTGAGCATATCTTGGATTTGCTGTTTGACATCGTCAAACGCAGGTGTGTTTTTCTGTCCGCTGTCTTTTTGCTGTGCGGCAAATTGATCATAATAGTCTTTGATTTCTTTGTCTGTAACCTGATCTGTCGGCAGTTCTTTGTCAATATATTTCTCTGTTTTGATGCTGTCGGCAATGTCGCTTTTCAGCGTGTTCATGTTTAAGCCTGCTTTTTTGACCGCTTCCTCAAAATCTTGCTCGTTTTTATACTGCTTTTTGCTTTCGTCCAGCTGTTTTTCAATTTCTTTCTCAGATGCTTTGTAGCCTTTTTTGTCCGCTTCCTGCGTAATTAAAGCCTGTCCGATCAGGCTGTCGATCGCCTGCTTTTTGATTTGCTGCGCCGCATCTTTAGAAGTCGGGTCCTGTCCTGTTTGCTGATATTGCATTTGAGCGGTTGATAATACGCTGTTATAGTCCTTGCCTGTGATCTTTTCATCGTTTACGACAGCCACTGTTTTTGTGTCATCAACCTTTTGCTGATCAAGCTTTTTCTGCATTGCTTTTATTTGCTTTTCCTGATCCTGCTGCCCGCTTTGTGCGGTTTTCGCTTGATCGTTGGCCTGGGATTGCTGATCATCATGATTTGAAGAGCAGGCGCCCAACACGACAGCCAATAATCCGATCATGAGAGATGATATGCTTTTTTTCATGATATATCTCCTTTCTTCAAACAGAAGTGAATCTTAAAATGACCTTTAGTGGGCATTCTAAACGATCGTCTCTGAAAAAGAAACCATTTGGAATCAATTTTCCAAAATGTAATCGAATTGAAAGGAGATCGTAATGTGATGACCGAGTTCCGGTTTACTTGATATGCTTCGAATCAAAGCCGTACACTTCAAAGTCCTTCGCAAAAATGTCGTGCACCAATTCTTTTGTTTCGTCATTGTAAAAGCTCTCAAAAGTCGGAAACGCCCAGTCGAAGGTTGACATAGTCAAAACGGTGTCAGCAAACTTCCCTTTTTTAATCATAATGTCTGACAGATGGTGCGGTGATTGTGACAGCTGTGATAACGGAGATTTCAATAATTTGTATTTGTTTTCAATCTCTCTGATTTGTGCGCTGAATTGCTCGAGGTAAATATAATTGGTGACAAACTCTTCTTCTCCTTCGATATACTGGGGACCAAGGTGTCGGTCAATGGCATTGATATCCGTCCCGAGATCTTTTAGATGATGCAAAAATTGCGTGAAAGAAAGCCCTGTGTTTATATCACTGTTGAACAGACAAATAAAATTCGGGGAGCAAATCGCTGCCAGAAAGGAACTGACTGCTCTCCGAAAAGGGTTGCGTACAACCTTGTAAGTGTCCTTTTTACCCTCTCTTAAATCCGTCAGAAGATCCTTCACATAATTCGGCTTCTGCGTATAGATCGAATTTCTGTAGTGGTGAACTTCTCCGGCGCATCTTCGATTGACATCTTCAAGCAGACCGTTTTGGAAAAAGAACCAGCGATTCAGCGTCGTGCAGCCGCTTTTTGGAATCCAGAACAGAATGATCGGAAAATCCTCAGCATAAAGAGGGGTATAAAGGTAAATCAAGCGATTCAGTCTCTCATCTTCAAACATACAGAACACATCCACTTCTTACTTGGTTTTGGGCGCGCTTGAGACAGCGGCTGCCTTTATACACAAAATATGCCGCCGGCAATGAATTGATAGGGCGATAATATAAAAATATTTTAAAATGATAAGACCGGCAATTAAATCCTTATTGAACCACATATAGAAAATTAAGTTATATTTTAAAACCATTTTATGATACTAGAGTGAGCCTGTACAATTCATATTGATGGAATTTTTTGTTTCACTGCATGCTCCCCCTGAGGTAACATAAAAATGAGAGATGCCTGGGGCAAAATAGCTTGCAGGAAAAAGGAAGGGAGGGTATCCATGCAGATTCGCATGACTGAATATCAGGTTCCCGACCCCGAATCGGGGCCGTACGGGATCACAGTATGTGCAAACGGGCGCATTTGGTTTACTGAACAAAAGGGGAACCGGATTGGTATGCTCACAGAGTCCGGGGATATCACCGAATATACGATTCCGACGGAGAGCGCAGGCGCCTCGATTATTACGTCCGGGATTGACGGCGAGCTTTGGTTTACAGAGTATAAAGCGGGGAAAATCGGCAAAATCACGCCTCAAGGGAAAATAACCGAGTATGCTCTTCCACCGGGTGCTGCCCCGTTTGGAATCGCTGCAGGCTGTGACGACGCCATGTGGTATACAGATATGGCCGGACATCAAATCGGCAGGCTGTCCTCTTCAGGCGAAATAACAGAATACAAACTGCCCAAACCAGGAGCCTTCCCGTCATTTATTACAAGGGGAGCAGACGGCGCGCTCTGGTTTACACAAAACCAAAGCGGCTCCATCGGGCGAATAACGGCAGATGGAGACATCAGCGAGTATCCGCTGCCCCAAGAACAATCCGGCCCGGTCGGGATCACTGCCGGCCCGGACGGGGCTTTATGGTTTACAGAAATAAACGCAAATCAAATTGGGAGAATAACGGTCTCAGGAAAGATCAGCGAATACCAGCTTCCGACAGCGCATGCACGCCCGCACGCGATTGCCGCCGGCGGTGACGGAGCACTGTGGTTTACGGAATGGGGCGCGGGTCAAATCGGCCGCATTACAGTCGACGGGGATATTACGGAATATCCAATCCCGACGGCAGATTCTGAACCGCACGGGATAGCGGCCGGATCAGCCCATTCGATCTGGTTTGCAGAAGAGTGCGGCCGTATTGGGAAAATCTCTATCCAAAATTAAGAAACGTCCAGCCAACTGGACGTTCTTTTTTTATTGTTATTCCGTTCTCGTTTCCATTCTGCGGTTGGGCGAGCCAAGGCCTTTATTCATCAAGTAAAAATGGAAAATGTATTCACCGATCGCCATAGCGACAGCTGCAAAAAACGCGGCCAATGCAGCGGTGTTGGCAGCCGTTCCCATCGCAAGAGCCATCAGCCAAACGACAAGAAAAGCGACGCCTAAATCGGCTAAAGTGGCCGTGATGTTGTTGGTTTTCGGCAGAATAAACAAATCACCCAGCAAATAGGATACTGCGCCAAGAACAATCGTGATGAATAGGGTGTTTTCAAAACTAAAACTAAACCCGAGCCCTAGAACAAGGTACAGAATCACAATCGTCATGATGCCTTTGATGGCAAGGGCTTTCACATGTTCCATAACCATTCGCTCCTTTATACGGGATTTTAGTTTTTCTTTTCCTCGTATTCAGAAAATGAAACATGCAAACTTGCATTCTTAACGGGCTCAGACGGATTCCAGCTATTTTTTCGGTTTGTTGCATAATAGATGGTATAGCATAACGCCATAAACGGCACACCGCAAAAAAGGGCGATCCTTTGGTTCGGATCAAAGGCAATGCCAATGCAGGATGCCAGGCATAGCAGAAAAGCGGCAATCGGTACGGCCGGATAAAGCGGTGTCCGGTATTTTAAGTCGTCTGCGGTGTTTCCCTCAGCCAAAAAGCGTCTGCGGAACATGAACTGCGAAGCCGCAATGCTCATCCAGACAGCAACAACGGCAAACCCTGAAATCGACACAAGAACGATGTAGACGGAATCAGGCGCAAACACGCTGGAGAGCAGCGACAGAATGCCGCCGAGCATGCTGAAGATCAGCGCGTTCAACGGGATTCCCCGTGAAGTCAGCTTTTGAAATACGGGGTGCAAAGTTTTTTCTTTTGACAGTGACCAGAGCATCCGGGAGCATGCATACAAGCCTGAGTTGGCCGCGGAAAGCAGAGCCGTCAGAATTACAAAGTTCATGATGTCGGCCGCATATGGAACACCGATGCGGTCAAAGACGACGACAAATGGGCTTTTGATCACACCGGCTTCTTTAACCGGAATGAGGCACGAAAGCACGAAAATCGTTCCGATGAAGAAAAGCACCAGTCTCCAGAGTGTTGTCTTGATCGCTTTTGGAATGTTCTTTTCCGGTTCGGCGCTTTCTCCGGCGGCAATTCCGATCAGCTCCGTACCCGAAAACGCAAAATTCACGGAGAGCATCGCCATAAAAATTGGAAGGAAGCCGTTTGGAAAGAGACCGCCTTCTCCTGCAAAGTTTGAAAGAAGCGGTGCAGCGTCTGCATTTTGTATCGGGATGATGCCGAATATCGCCGCTCCTCCTAATATAATAAACAATATAATGGCAAGCACTTTAATGCTTGAAAACCAAAATTCGGATTCGGCGAAAAATCTCACTGAGACAGCATTGAGCGCGAAAATCAGTGCAGCGAATACCGCGCTCCACATCCAGACTGAAGTATCGGGGAACCAGCGCTGCATTAATAACCCGGCAGCGGTAAATTCCGAACCGAGCGCGACAGCCCAGGTCAGCCAGTATAGCCAGGCGACGGTGAATCCGGTGCCCGGCCCGATGAATCTGGAGGCGTACATATGAAACGATCCGGTGACAGGCATGGCGACCGATAATTCGCCGAGGCAGAGCATGACAAGGTAGACGATCAGAGCCCCGGCCAAGTAGGCTAGAATCGTTCCGGCAGGACCAGCCTGTGAGATCGTATAACCGGAACTTAAGAAAAGGCCCTTGCCGATAACGCCTCCTAAGGAAAGCATGATAAGGTGTCTCGTTTGCATTTTTCTTTGAAAGTTCTGGCGATTGGTGTTTGACTGTTCCATTATACCTCCAGCTTTCTCGCCCAGGCGGCGACGGCTTTGATGTCCTCAGGCGTTGTTCTGCAGCAGCCGCCGATCAGCTGTGCCCCTTGGTTATACCAGCTGCGGGCGCTTTCTCCGAAAGAAGTTTTACATGCCGCGCCATGCCATGTTTTCGTTTCCGGGTCATACTGTTCACCGGAATTTGGATAGACGATAATCGGTTTAGCTGTATGCTTTTTGATGCCGCCGATGAGCGAAGAGACATGCTCCAGCCGCGTACAGTTTACTCCTACTGCCGCAACCTGGTCATGCTGATCGAGCCACTTCGCGCATTCGCCGGCTTTCGTACCATCGCTGATATGGCGTCCGTCTTTAGCGCTGAAACTGATCCACGCATGTGTATCCGGGAACTCTTTTAATAAATGAACGATAGCTTTTGCTTCTGAAAGGCACGGTATTGTCTCACATGCCAAAATATCGGCGCCTGCTTCGATTAAAGCGCCCATTCTCCGCCTGTGAAAATCGGCCAATTCATCTTCTGTGACGCCATAATTTCCCCGATATTCGGAACCATCCGCTAAAAAGGCGCCGTAAGGGCCTACTGAAGCTGCTACAAACGGTTTAGGCCGGCCTTCGCGGTTTTCCGGAGCCGCCCAGAATTCATCGCGTGCTTCTGCAGCAAGACGGACAGACTCCCGGATGAGGTGGAGCGCTTCTTGTTCGCTAAGGCCGCGTTTTGTGAAACCCTCAACCGTCGACTGATAGCTGGCTGTAATCGCGCAATCGGCGCCCGCACGGAAATAATCCAGATGGACTTGTTTGATAAGCTCGGGGTTTTCGATGAGAATTTTCGCAGACCACAGGCTATCGTTCAAATCACAGCCGTACCGTTCAAGCTCGGTGGCCATCGCGCCGTCAAGTATAATGACAGGAAATTGTTGTAAAGAAGTTCGGATCGGATTTGTCATCTCATTGTTGAGGCTCTGTCGTTCGAGACCCCGGCCTCCTTTTTTAGAGTTTTTTAAAATATATGAAAAATAGTTTAAAAGACTCGGGAGGTTTTTGTCAATCTACCAATCATCAGTTTTCACCAGTCACTTTTGTCGTTTTCTATTTAGGGTAAAACCGTATGCCGCCGCATACTTTTTTAAAAAAACAGATAAGGGGTATCGGATCGATGAAAAAACTGATTATCAATGCTGATGATTTTGGATATTCAAGAGGTGTGAACTACGGAATTATTGATGCCTATAAGCTCGGAATTTTAACATCAGCGACCTTTATGACGAATATGCCGGGCGCTGGTCACGCGGCCCGGCTGGCTCGCGAATCGCCCGGACTTGGGATCGGCGTACATTTGGTGCTGACCTGCGGAAGGCCGCTTTTGTCTGACCACCGGACGATTGTCGATTCAAAGGGAAGTTTTCGCAATCTCGCATTTTATCAAGGTGCTTTTACAATAGATGCCGATGAATTATACCGCGAGTGGAAAACGCAGATTGAAACATGCATCAACATGGGCTTGGAACCCGATCATTTGGACAGCCACCATCACATCAATGCTTATCCGGGCATCTCTGACGTATTTTTGTCGCTCGCCAAGGAGTATCGCCTGCCTGTCAGACGTAATATGGAGAGCGCCATAATAACGGAAAAAGGAGTGAAAACGACAGACTCTTTCTCACCTGTCCTTGAAGCGGCCTTAAAGGGTGAAGAAGCCGTCTCTGAACTGTTTGAAAAACATAATACCGTGGAGGTCATGGCCCACCCGGCATACCTCGATAAGGAGCTTTTGACGAACTCTTCATATACTTATCCAAGAGTCGATGAACTTGAGTTTTTAACCGATCCGGACGTTGTCATCCGCTTGAACAAGCTTGCGGATGTCCAGCTTGTATCATTTAGGAATTTGACATAAGGAGAATGCCGGAATGAAACATATACTTCAGCTGCTTGGAAAGTCTTTGCTGATTCCGATTACCGTTCTTCCGATCGCCGGGCTGCTGCTGCGGCTTTCTGCGGAGGATATGCTGGATATACCTCTTTTTCAAGCGTCAGGCGTGATTTTGAACAATATGGATGTCCTGATCGCGATCGGCATCGCCATGGGCTTTGCCCGTTCAAAAGATAAAGGGATTCCTGCGCTGACAGGATATTTGGCGATAACCGTGTTAAAAGAGGGGATCGGCATCTTGAATCCGGACCTTGATATGAGCGTCTTCGGCGGGGTGCTCGCCGGCCTGATGGCGGCTTTCATTTATAATCAATTTCAACATGCAAGACTGCCAAGCATGTTTTCTTTTTTTGGCGGAGAGAAGTTTCCGATTACAATGATCGTATTGGTGACGATTCCGGTGGCAGGGTTTTTTTCGGTCGTCTGGCCTTACGCAGAGGCGGCGATCGACGCTTTTAGCCAGTCGCTTGTTGGTCTTGGCGCTTTCGGTGTTTTTGTGTTCGGATTTCTGAACCGGTTTTTGCTTCCGTTCGGACTTCACCATGTCATGAATACGTATATATATTTTGGGCTTGGACGCTATGAGACGGCATCCGGAGAAGCGGTGACAGGGGAAATTGCACGGTTTTTGAATGGAGACCCGACAGCCGGCTACTTTCTCGGCGGGTTTTTTATCACGATGATGTTCGGCATTCCGGCGATCGCTTTGGCAATAGCGCATGCAGCCAGAACGAGAAAAAAAGAAACGAAAGCACTCATGTCTTCCGGAGCAGCCACATCGCTGATCACCGGGATTACGGAACCGGTTGAATTCACGTTTTTATTTACTTCGCCTTTATTGTATTTTCTTCACTCGGTCTATACGGGACTTGCCGGAGCGGTGCTCTGTTTGCTGGGGATTCGTCACGGCTTCTCATGGGGAGCGGGCGCCATCGATTATTTGCTGAATCTTAATTTGTCAGACGGCGGATTATTGATCATACCGGTGGGCGTTGCTTTTTTCGCGCTCTATTATGTTACGTTTTACTTTGTGATTATAAAGCGAAACGTTCCGGTGATCGGAAGGGAGCAGGAAACACCTGAAGGAGACCGGCTGCAGCAGTCTATGGCGGCAGGTATTCTCAAGTATATCGGCGGCCGTGAGAATGTCGTCACTTGTGAAAACTGTATTACCCGTTTGCGACTGAAATTAAAAGACACGTCATTGGCGGATGAAGCCCAATTAAAGCGATTGGGGGCGCACGGTGTGATCATAATTGACCGGCATCATATTCAAATTGTGATTGGAACGGATGCGGGGACTTTAAAAAAAGACTTGCAGAACTTGATCGACGAATCTGCTCCGGATTAAAAACTGAAGTTGCTTTTGAGGAATCTGCGCAGCATCGTACGATTTTTGAACAAATAAGCTTGCACCTCCAGCAGCGTGAGGCTTTATGATGGATATGAATCGTCAGTTGGAGGTGACTCTTATGAAAAAAGATGAGTATTATTCAATCGGTGTTTTCTCAGAAATGACAGGGACATCCATTCGGACGCTCCATTATTACGATGAAATCGGCCTGTTGAAACCTGAAAAAGAGACGGGAACCGGCCGCCGTCTCTACACAGACAGAGATGCGAAAGATTTGCAGAAGATCATATGTTTTAAGTTTCTGGGGTACAGCCTTGAACAAATTCGCGCTTTCATGAAGGATGCATGCTTCGATGCTGGTCTGATTGAGGCGCTGCAGGAGCAGAAAAGGGTGCTGGAGGAGAGGAAGGAGCATATTGAAACAGGGCTGAAAGCGATCGACAGGACGATCGGTCTTCTGGAAGAGGAAGAGGAAATCGACAGTTCTGTTTTCATGAGCCTGCTGAACAGCATCCAGACGGAGAAGGAGCAGCGCGAATGGCTTGAACAGCAGGTGTCTAAAAGTTTTGCCGATGATGTATTCGGCAAATCAGAGGAAGAGATGGCCAAATTGGATCAAGAGTATGTTCGTTTATCTAAGGAAGCCAAGCGGCTCATGGGAAAACCGGTTGATGACCCCGAGGTGCAGGACATGGCAGACCGGTATATGAAGACGAGTTTGGAGTTTGTCGGAGAGGGCGTGCTGTCGGCTTTAGGACAGATGGAGACAATAGAATCGCGGCAGCTGGCAGAGAAATTTCCTTCACCATTTACAAAAGAAGAAGAAGAGTGGCTGCAGCGGGTGTTCGAATATTATATGATTCACAACGATTTCTGTCCCGAAAGCGGCGGATGAAAAAAGGCAGTTCCGGCGGAATTTAAAACACGCCGGAGCTTTTTAATGCAAAAGCTCCGGCTCAATTTTCGTCGTTTGATTATCGAGCGAAACATGCAGTTCATGGTTTTGATTAACCGAAGCGAAAAAGATTTCATCCATTCGTTCAAGCCCTTTCTTCTTCAGCTGGTTTTTGAGCCAGCTTTCTGTTACATTCAATTGCTGAAGGACAGACGTGTACACTTTTCCGTCAACGATGACCGGATATGAAAATTCGCCGCTGCTTTTTTGAATTCCCATATCTTCAGCTGTGATTTCCATTTTATTTGGCTTTTTGTATACCGTTAAATTTCCGTTCGCCTCTACAAACGCCATTTCTACGTCGCTGACATTGAAAACGTCTTTTTCCCGAAGCATTTGCAGAATATTATCCACTGAATATTTGATTCGTTTCAGATTGCCGACGATAAACGTTCCGTTTTTGATGACGATGGTCGGTTCAAATGTAATTAGACGTCCCAGCGTTCGGTATTTGATCATGAGATTTGAAGCGAGTCTTTGCAATAGGGCAATCGCAGCCACCGCAGCGGCGGTATGCAAATGTTCAATCTTCGGATCGGCTATGTCCGCTCCGACAACGGCACCCAATGTAATAATGATTAAAAAATCAAACACAGGCATTTCTCCGATTGAGCGTTTTCCCATGAACAATGTGACAACCAATAAAAGCGGAAGGATGGTAATGATTCGCCCGTAGACAACCAAAATTTCTTTCACAGTTTCCATTGTCTTTCTTCCTTTTTGTAGCCTTTTGCCAATTCAAGGTTGACGGATGTCATTTTGGAGTTGAGATCATGATATGGATAGGAATCGGTTATTTCTGGCAGCCGGTTGGCATCTTCCTGGTTTGAAATCACACGACCCGCCGAGACAAATCGTTTTGGGGGGATTGTAACACCGATTATTTTTGCTCCCGGTTCGATCACCGTATCCTCCTGGATATAGGCATCAAAAACAAGGCTTTGCATCCCGACAAAAACATTTTTGTCAATTCGAACGGGGCCGTAAATTTGACATTGCGGGGCGAGTGACACTTTCTCGCCTATGTAAATGGAATACGATTCACGATCCTTAAAAACGGAATGTTCAGTAACAGGGCTGTTGTATTCATAGTTTTTCAATCCGTGCAAGACAACTCCGTCCTGGATATTGCAGTCATGGCTGATGAAGATTTTTAATCCCACGTCTCCTCTGATCGAAGAGAAAGGCCCGATGAAAACGTTGCGCCCGATGACCACACTGCCGATGACCGAGGCGAAATGATGGATGTAAGAGGACGCATCAATGTCCGGAATATCTGCTTCTTGATTAAATGACGCCGTGATATTGGGGCTGACATTATCTTGAATCAGCAACTTTTCAAGAAACTTGCCGGCGAGTGATGAAACCGTTAATCCAAGGATGAGTTTGCTGCTTAATTTCATATGACCTGCCTCCTTTATTCAGGTAGTCTGCCTAAAAAACGGGAATATTATTTAATAAAAGCGCGGCGGCGGTCTGAAACCAAAAAAGAGGATATGGAGGAGACAACGGCTAATAAAGCAATGGAGTATGTTTCACTAATCAATTGGTGCGGGAATTTTGGGAAAACCGATGAAAACGGGATCGCCCGTTTTAACAAACACACGGAAACGATTGCCCTGAGGATCTATTTTAAATGAGGAGAGATTCGAATTTGAAGCTAAAAAAGATGGGCAAATCGTAAAGCATGCGGTAGAGAATCATAAGGAAGAGACAAATACCGCAACTCCTCCTGCCAAAAAGGATAGAGACACTGGACATGTCGAAAAAACAGGAGGCAACCCGCTGCCGAATACAGGAAATGCCGGTCTGTATCGTGCTTTACTCATTGGACCGATCTTTCTTATTATCGGACTTGCTATGTTTGTTTTAAACCGTAAAAAGACTCAAAATCAAAGTGTGTAAATATTCCCCAAAAAGACGGCGTTACGGCTGTCTTTTTCGTTTGCGGAACAGCATTTCGCCCTCGGCGCCTGCGGAAACGCCGAGCACATAAGCCAATAAATCGCTCCACAAAAATCCATAACCGAGAATGAGCCCTCCGAGCGGAGCGGCTCTGATATTGTCAATCCATGGAGCGTGATACAGCTGGCTGCATTCGATCAAAAAACAAAACACCAGCGCGATCAGCGCCGCGGAAGCCGTCTTCGCGTTTTTGAACAGAAAGCCTGCGCCGAAGAAAATCATCAGCCACAGCGCATCCCCTAAATATACATTCACGATGTCCGGCAGCATATCGGCCGTCTTTCTTGAAGCAAGCCCCGCCGCCATTGCTGCGAATGTCAGCGCAAGCGGGCCTATCCGGCTTCTTTTCATATTCATGGCTGAACCCCGTTTCTGCCAAAGCAGGTTAAGTAAATCTTCGGAGACATGACGGATACGAGAGGAAAAATGTTTTATACCTTTTGGCGTGAAGCGGTTTTAAAATGAACGTGAAAAAGCCGCCGTACCCGGCGGCTTTTCGTGTTATATCGCATTTTTTCTTTCGGATTTTTGTTCGGTGCCGGAGTGCTCCCAGCATTCGATGCCTTCATGGTTTTTAATGACATCTTTATAAAAGACCGGGTCTTTGCCCGCTTTGCGCTGTTTCACATAGTCTTTCAAGGCGGCAAATGCCACTTTTGACAGCAGGAAAATCGCAATCAGGTTGACGATGACCATCAGGCCCATGAACAAATCGGCGAGGTCCCACACAAGCTGGACTTTTGATACCGATCCGAAGATGACCATCGCAAGCACACAGATCCGGTAAATGAAGAGCCATGCTTTGTTCGTGTGCAGGAATTCGATATTCGTCTCGCCGTAGTAGTAGTTTCCGATCAAGGTGCTGAAAGAAAACAGGAACACCATAATGGCGAGAAAGCCTGAGGCCCATGCTCCGATGTGCGTGCTGAGCGACGCTTGCGTCAACTCGATTCCGCTAAGCCCCGGCTCTTTATACGCATCGGAAAACAAAATGATAAAAGCCGTGCTTGAACAAATCACCAAAGTGCTCGTAAAGACTCCTAAAGCCTGGACAAGGCCCTGTTTGACAGGGTGGCTCGTAGTGGCTGCGGCTGCGGCATTCGGCGCGCTGCCCATCCCGGCTTCATTCGAGAAGAGGCCGCGTTTGATCCCGTTCATCAGGGCCGCGCCGATGGCTCCGCCCGCCGCTTGTTCAAGGCCAAACGCATGACCGATAATCAAAGAGATGACGTCCGGCAGTTTCGTAATATTCATCAGCATGACGAAAACGGCGACGCCGATATATAAGACGGCCAGGCATACGACGATATATTCGGACAGCTTGGCGATCCGTTTGATTCCCCCGAATGTAATGATGCCGAAAACAATCGTGATGATAATTCCCAGTGTGAGACGGTCTGTCCCGAACGAGTTTTCAAAAGCGACCGTTATTGTATTGGACTGGACCGCGTTAAACACGATCCCGAAGGACAATGTGATCAAGACGGCAAAAACCGCGCCCATCCAGCGTTTTTTCAAGCCCTTTTCCATATAGTAAGCAGGGCCGCCGCGGAAGCCGTCTTTATCCTTTATTTTATAAATTTGCGCCAGCGTGCTTTCGACAAAGCTTGACGCCGAACCGATGATGGCGATGATCCACATCCAAAAGATAGCGCCGGGTCCGCCCAAGGCAATGGCGATCGCAATCCCCGTAATATTTCCTGTTCCTACTCTCGCGGCCATGCTGATGCAAAAAGCCTGAAAAGGCGAAATTCCGTTTTTGTCGGGCGTTCCTTCCTTTAAAACACGGAACATGTCTTTCAGCAAGCGAACTTGAAAGAACTTAGATTTAAAAGTAAAAAACAGTCCCGAAGCAAGAAGCATAATAATCAATAGTTTTGACCAAAGAAAATCATTTGTGACACCAATGACTTCTTGAAGGAATTGCTGCATGCTTTCACCTCTTTTTTTGTAATTTTAAAAAATACTGAGATCCCATTCACGGGCTATATGTTTTAAAAGCATTCCGCCCGTCATGCTGTTTCCGTAATCGTCAATCGCCGGACCATAGATGCCGATGCCGCATCCGTGCTGAAAAGGCTGTTCTCTTTTCACGCTGGCGGGCACCGCGCACATGATTCCGCCGGAGACGCCGCTTTTTGCCGGAATGCCGACAAAGGCCGCGAATTTTCCTGATGCATTATACATTCCGCACGTCAGCATTAAAGCTTTTGTCAGCCGCGCGACATCCTTCGGAATGACATGTTCACGGCGGAAAGGATGGTATCCGTCATTTGCAAGAATCATGCCGATCAAGGCGATGTCTTCAGTGCTTCCTTCCATAGAGCATTGTTTCAGATAGACTTCAAGCGTTTCTTCAACGTCTGCTTCGAGGAAGCCGGTTTCCTTTAAATAATGGGCCAATGCTCTGTTCCGATGGGCGGTCTGCCACTCTGACCGAAAGACTTCCTCATTGATCTCAAGCCGTTTTCCAATCATTTTTTCAATGACGTCATGAAGCGACTCCATTTTTCCCAGTGCCGATTCACCGGGAAGGATCGACGAAACGGTCAGCGCTCCGGCGTTGATCATCGGGTTAAACGGCTTTCCCGGCTTGTGCATTTCAAGGCGGATGATTGAATTGAACGCGTCTCCCGTCGGTTCTACATCAACACGGTCTAATACGTAAGAAATCCCTTTCGTCAAACACGCTGCGATAAAGCTGATCACCTTCGAGATGCTCTGGAGTGTGAATGATACGTCCGAATTTCCTGCTTTGATCATCGTTTGATCAGAGCCGATCACACAGATGCCGAGCTGGTTAGAGTCGATTTTTCCTAAAGCGGGAATGTATTCGGCGTTGCGTCCGCTTGAGGAAAAAGGACGGTAATGTTCGACCAAATCTTCAAGGCGGGATTGCCAGAAGCGGGCGTCATAGCGTTCTTCCAATACTTCATTCATCGAAATTCCTCCAATCCTGACCTGTTAAAGCCTGCAGGTTTGCTGAAAAAATACGAGGCTCTAAAAGCGGTGATTTGAGCATGGCGGCAGAAGGCAAAGGGGTAAAAGCCTGTTCCGCACAAGTTGTTTTAAAGCCTGTTCTTTCCTGGGAAAAAGGGGTTTGGATTGCACAAGGGAGTGAGTTGCGGAAAAATATAAGCGTTTTCAAATAGAGAAAATATACATTCAATTTATAATGGAACCTACATAAACCTACAAAAAGCGACAAAAAAATTTAAAAAATAAGCCGATTGATTTAAAAATCAAATCGACTGTGGGTAAAATGGGAGTTGCGGATATTGTGCGATTAACGCCAAAATAAAGCAACACGTTTGTAATGGAGGATCAGCATGATGGGTGGAAATCGGGGAAGCGTGATGACAAAAGCGGCCCGGCTTGTTAAAAAAGACGGCTATATCTTAATGGTGATGATGTTAACTGTGCCGCTGGCAGGAGAGCTGAAGTTTTATCCGCTGAACGAGACCTTCAGGGTCAGCTTCGGGGTTCCGACTTTCTTCTTTCTTTTGCTGCTGCTGCGGAATGTGCCGGCTGTGCTGTCCGGCTTTTTAACGGGGGCGGCAGTCGTCGGATTTCGTGTGCTGCTTGATGGATTTGGGCCGGGGCAGATCGATTGGCTGTCATCCTTTTACTACCATTATCCGACTTTTTTCTTTTATTTCACATATGCGTTTCTATTCTACTTGGCAAAAGTGAAACGATTTCAATTTCGCCCGCTCTACATCGGGTTTCTCGGCTTCGGAATCGAACTGATTGCCGATGGAGCCGAACTGGCCGTTCAATATATGATGTTCGAGTCTACCGTCACCCCGGGAAAAATCCGCGACATGATGGCGATTGCTTTTTCCCACAGCTTTATTGTGCTGAGCTTTTTTAATGTCATGAAGCTGTATGAAACGCAATCGCGGGAAAAGCAGATCCGCGAACAAAATGAGCACATGCTGATGATCGTTTCAAACTTATATGAAGAAACCGTTCATTTGAAAAAGACGTTGAAGAATACTGAAGAGATTACAAACGAGTCCTATCAGCTGTACAGGCTCTTAAATAGACAGAGCGATAACAATTCCTCCGTCCGGCAGATCAGCCAGAAAGTGCTGCGCCTCGCCGGTGAAATCCATGAGGTCAAAAAAGACAATCAGCGCATTTTCGCCGGACTTTCAAAATTAATTTCCAAAGAAAGCTTCAGAGACTACATGGCTGCAGAGGATCTGGTCCGGCTTGTGACCGGCATAAATCGAAAGTATGCTGAATCGCTCGAAAAAGACATTGACTTTCATTATTCGATAGACGGAGAACATCCGAAATACCATGTGTATACCGTATTATCCGTAATTAATAATATTATGGCGAACGCGGTGGAAGCGATTCAAAAGCAGGGCTCCATCAGACTCAGCCTCTATAGGCGCGGCGATGACATGCTGGAATGCCGCGTGGAAGATGACGGACCGGGCATTCCCGAGAAAGTCGGAGATGTGGTGTTTGAGCCGGGATACACGTCAAAATATGATGAATTCGGAACTCCTTCAACCGGAATCGGTCTGTCTTATGTGAAGGAAACTGTCGAGGAGCTTGGAGGGAGCATTCGATTCCGGAATGATGCAAGCGGTGTTGTGTTTACGATCAGACTTCCGGTTCAACAATTGATTCAGAAAGGGTGAAGGCCTGTGCGTTTTTTTATTGCAGATGATGACCGTGCTGTGCGATCGATTTTAAAACAAATCATTGAAGACGAAGATTTGGGTGAAGTGGCCGGAGAAGCGGAAGACGGCTGCGATTTGGAAGGACACGTCCTGAATTTGCAGCAAATTGATATTTTATTTGTCGATCTTTTAATGCCGCTCCGCGACGGAATTGAAACGGTTCGTCATTTGCACGGCGTTTTCTCAGGGAAGATCATCATGATCTCCCAGGTGGAATCAAAGGAAATGATCGGTGAAGCCTATTCCCTGGGGATCGAATATTATATACATAAACCGATTAACCGCATTGAAATCTTGAATGTCATTCAAAAAGTCAAGGAGCGCATCGAGCTGGAACGGTCGATCCATGACATACAATCTTCGCTGAACCGGCTTGTGAGCCTCGGCGGCGGGGGGAAAAACGGCTTTAGGGAAAAAAGCATTCAGGAAACGGGCGAATTTCTCCTGTCTGAACTCGGAATCGTCGGGGAGAGCGGATCCCAGGATTTAATCGCCATCCTTCAGTATTTGTTTGATGATGAACAGACCTCATTATATGAAAAGGACTTTCCGCCGCTCAAACAGATTTTTCATCAGATTGCCGTGCAAAAGCTCGGACCGGCTGCTTCACCCGCAGAGATCAACAGGGAGGTTAAAGCGTCTGAGCAGCGGATACGGCGGGCGGTCAGCCATTCGCTAAACCATTTTGCATCACTCGGTTTAACAGACTTTTCAAATCCGCGGTTTGAAAGCTATGCGTCCCGGTTTTTTGACTTTACCGTCATCAGCAAAAAAATGAAAGAACTGCAGAAAGACTCTGCCGCCGTCTTGCCCTCCGCCCGCGTCAACACGAAAAAATTCATTCAGGTTTTCTTTTTGGAAGCCAAGCGGTTGAGTGAAAGCGCTGGAAAAAGAGGTTAAAAAGAGCTTCCTCTAAAGTGAGGAAGCTCTTCTGCATGCCGGTTACCCAGCGTATTCTCTTTTCAGCAGTGAAAACATGTATACGTCAATCAGTCTTCCTTTTGCTTTCTCGTATTCTCTTAACAGTCCTTCCTTTTGAAAGGATAACGAGTTGAGAAGTTTGATTGAAGGCGTGTTTTCGGGCTCTACCTTCGCTTCGATTCGGTTGAGGTTCAAGCTTGTAAAGCCGTAGTCGATCAGTTTTTTGACAGCTTCGGAAGCAAAGCCTTTTCCCCAATGATTTCTTCCTAAGTCATAGCCGATTTCAGCTCTGCCGTTTTCCTGGTCGATCATATTAAAGCCGCATGTCCCGATGACTTCACCCGTTTCCTTTGCAATAATCGAAAAGCGGTTTGCCTGCCCTTCAAGGCTTAAATCATTGATCATTTGGATCATGTCCCGCGCTTGTGAGACGTCTGTAAAAGGCGCGATATTCATATATTTTGTGACTTCCGGGTCTGACCAGTATTGACAGAGGACATCTGCATCCTCCAATTCCATCTTTCTCAAAGTCAATCTTTCTGTATAAAGGGTTTCCATGATCTTGCCTCCAAGTTCCGTTTTATTTAGGAAGGTGAAAGAACCATTCATCTATCTGCGCATTATTCATGTTCATAGGATAAAATGCAAAACTGTTATCGGGAAGCGGATGGATAAATCCCTTTTTTATCCAAGATGGAAAGTGCAATCTCGGCAGCAGTGCTTCCGGCAGCCCGTTTTTCACCTTGAATATGAACAGCAAAGAAAAAAGTATTTTCGGCAGTTTCTACATATCCGACAAACCAGCCGGCATGAAGTTCTCCGTTGATAACTGAAGTCCCGGTTTTACCGGATAGAATTCTGCCATTTGATTCTTCTAAACGTATCGAATCTTTCACAGTTTGAATATTAGACTGTTTAAAATCAAATTCGTTATCATAAAACTTTTTTAACATATTAACCTGTTCAAGAGGGGAAATTTGAAGAGAGCCATCCAGCCAATAATTCGCCGGACCTGAGAAATCCTCATTTCCATAATGGATAGATTTGAGATAGCGACGCAAATGATCCTCTCCAATTTGCCGGTCCAGTTTTTGAAAATACCATGTTGCGGAGCTGCTCATCGCAGAGAATAAATCCTGGTCTTGATTCCATTCTTTATACGGATATTGAGTTCCGTCCCACGTCATTTGAGAATTGTTCTTCGTGATGATCCCGGATTCCAGTGCGAGCAATGCGCTGAACACCTTGTATGTAGAAGCAGGTGCGAATCTGGCGGTGCTTTCTTTCCTATTGTATATTGTATACTTTTTCCTGTTAGAATCAAACAGGACAAAACCTCCTGAGAAGCCATCAAAAAAGGTGCTGTCATCTTCGTATTCTACATTTGCACCAGATAAAAAGTGCGTATCTCTTTGCATAGCCAATATAGATACAGAAGGAGTGCCGGCTAGAATGATCCCAAGAACAAGGGCGAACACTAAGGCGCTTTTCACCTTTAGCAAAGGTGATGCCGCCTTGAAGTTGACAACTGTGACAATCCGCCTTTTGATATGTTTGTATGAGCTGCTGAATTCAGAAGCGGCTACCAAAGATGACGTTCTTTGCTTAAGTGAAGTGAATTTTAAAATCACCTCGCCATATTTGAGATGCAATTTTTTATCAAGCGTTTTTAATACGGCAAAGTCGCAAGAAATCTCCATCTCTGTTTTTGCTTCCTTTGATAAATACCACACGAGAGGATTAAACCAATAGACGATTTTGGACAGGCAAAGAAAATAGTTGATGAGCATATCTTTTCGTTTACAATGGTACAGTTCATGAAGCAAAACACATTTCATCTCGTCGGCAGAAAACATTGAAATATCCTTTGGCAAGATAATATATGGACGGACAACCCCAAATGTTATGGGGGATTTTATCAATGGGGAACAGCCTAAAATCACTTTTTGATGAAAGCGTATTTCCTCTTTACATGTACGAAAAAGGGTTAATAGCTCTTTGTTGTTAACCATTTGCAGGCTCTTTTTTATTTTGCCGATTTTTCGATTGCTATAAAGAGTAGCGATAAGCATAACAGCAATGCCCAATATCCAGACTGCGAAAAAGGCTGAATCTATCATTTTGAAGGACGATTGTTCAATCGACATCGAAAAATCCTGCACCCAGTTTGCATGTTGGCCAATTGCTTCCGCCGTCTTATCTGTGGAACGGGTGTGAGATAGCGTTGAGCTAGCTCCTCCTAAATTCAGAATCCAGTCAAAATGATTGCTTTTTAGATAATGAAAGGGGAGAAAAGGAGCGATCAATGCCAAAAGAGAAATCACGCTAAGATGATAGTGGGTGCCTACAGTGATTTGAGCCTTCAGCAGTTTTTTTATGAGTATGATGAGAGAAAAAAACAGAGACAATAGAATTTGACTAACCAAAAAGGGAATAAAGAAAGAACTGCTCATTTCATTCCTTCTTTCTGTTCTTATGTTCTTCTAGTATTTGATACAACTCATTAATTTCTTCACCTGACAGCTGATCATTCTCCAAAAAGTTTAATACCATCGAATTAAGAGTGCCATTGTAAAACCGGTTTAAAAAACTGTGACTTTTCACTTCTATATAATCATTTTCGTCTATATTTGGCGTATAAACGAAAACCCGGCCTTCTTTATGGTGGTTTAATGCTCCTTTTTTAATGAGGCGCAGCAGCATGGTTTGGATGGTTTTAGGGCTCCATGTACTGGTTTTGGACAACTCTTTAATCACCTCATTGGTATTGATCGAAGAATGCTTCCAGATGACTTTCATCACTTCTAATTCCGCATCAGAGATTTGAGGTATTTTTTTCATTTCCATCATCCTATACTTACAAATGTAATACTTTCATTATAGGTTTGCCATGTTAAGAAGTCAATTTAACTGGAGTGACATAAAATGTTTTTTTCCTTTTTTTATTCCATCACTCGAAGATGATGCCCCCAGCCATTCATTTGTCACCGGTTTAAACGAGGTCATCATTCTGTCGGCATTCATGGCCATTCCCCTCATGACCTTTTCGTTTTTTATTCCTTCCAAAAAAACGGTTGCATTTAAAACTTACGTATGTAATACTTCAAAAGACTACACTTGTAAGATTTGATGTTTGAGTTGGCCGTCCGTGTTTTCAGGTGCAAGGGGTTTTCACGAATGTTGCCAGCCTTAGTTGAAATGCCTCTTGATTAGCACAGCTAGTCACGATCAATCAAATATTCATACGGAGGGAGACGATTTTGATGAAATTATGGTTCAGTACTTTAAAACTGAAAAAAGTTGCAGCTGTGTTGCTTTTCTCTTGCGTCGCACTTGCAGGATGCGGCAGCAATCACTCGAATGCCTCACATTCTGCCGAGAAAGATGAAAAGACGGAGATGAAAGATGATTTTGCAAAACTCGAGGAGCAATTTGATGCAAAACTCGGGATCTTTGCATTAGATACTGGTACAAACCGAACGGTAACGTATCGGCCGGATGAGCGCTTCGCTTTTGCATCGACGATTAAGGCTTTAACCGTAGGCGTGCTTTTACAACAGAAATCAATAGAAGATCTGAACCAGAGAATAACATATACACGTGATGATCTTGTAAACTACAACCCGATTACGGAAAAGCATGTTGATACGGGAATGACGCTTAAAGAGCTTGCGGATGCTTCGCTTCGATATAGTGACAATACGGCACAGAACCTCATTCTTAAACAAATTGGCGGACCTGAAAGTTTGAAAAAGGAACTGAGGAAGATTGGTGATGAGGTTACAAATCCTGAACGATTCGAACCGGAGTTAAATGAAGTGAATCCGGGAGAAACTCAGGATACCAGTACAGCAAGAGCACTTGCGACAAGCCTTCAAGCTTTTGCTCTTGAAGATAAACTTCCAAGTGAAAAACGCGAGCTTTTAATCGATTGGATGAAACGAAATACCACCGGGGACGCCTTAATCCGCGCCGGTGTGCCGGAAGGCTGGGAAGTGGCTGATAAAACTGGAGCGGGATCATATGGAACCCGGAACGACATTGCCATCATTTGGCCGCCAAAAGGAGATCCTGTAGTTCTCGCAGTATTATCCAGCCGGGATAAAAAGGATGCCAAGTATGATGATAAGCTTATTGCAGAGGCAACAAAAGTGGTAGTGAAAGCCTTAAACATGGAAAGCAAATAAAAAAACATTGCAATACATTTTGTTAAAACATCGTCTTACATAAAGTCACTTGGTGATCAAGCTCATATCATTGTCTGGCAATGGTGTGGGCTTTTTTGTTTTCTCTCTTTAAAGATAATGTGAAGAAAAACGGGAGAATCGGTCTGCGGGAAACGACCGGGTTTTTGTCGAAATCATAGGCGATTGGATTGATTTGCGACAAAATTCGACATATATACTGGCGGAGTGACTTGATCGACCATGTATCGCGTTTCTTCTCCTATTTGCAATACTTTACAGAACGTTAATAAATTCTGCCTATAATAGAACCCGATCAATCATTTGTATAGAGAGGGGTAATACGAATGACACATGAAGGACCGCTGGAGGAATGGATGAAAAAACTGAGCGAGGAAAGCCTCAAGGACAATACGTTTGACCGCCGCCGCTTTATTCAAGGGGCCGGCAAAATAGCCGGGCTTTCGCTCGGACTTGCGATCGCGCAATCGATGGGGGCAATGGAAGTCAATGCAGCACCGAGGTTCTCCGAATATCCGTTTACACTTGGCGTTGCATCGGGAGATCCGCTTTCTGACAGCGTCGTATTGTGGACAAGGCTGGCGCCCGATCCGCTAAACGGGGGCGGGATGCCAAATGAAGCTGTATCCGTGAAATGGGAGCTCGCAGAAGACGAACGCTTCCGCCGTGTCGTCAAACGGGGAACCGAAAAAGCAACACCTCACCTTGCACATTCGGTACATGCCGAGGTATCCGGGCTGAAACCGAATCATGTATACTATTACCGCTTTAAATGCGGCAACCAGCTGAGTCCTGTCGGCAAGACAAAGACGCTTCCGGCGCCCGGGGCAGATGTTGCTAAATTCACATTCGCTTTTGCTTCATGCCAGCAGTACGAACACGGCTATTATACCGCCTATCAGCATATGGCAAAGGAAAAGCTCGATCTTGTTTTTCATCTCGGCGACTATATTTATGAGTACGGTCCGAATGAATATGTTTCGAAAACAGGAAATGTCAGAACACACAGCGGTCCTGAAATCATGTCACTGCTCGATTACCGAAACCGTCATGCCCAATACCGTTCAGATGCAAACCTGAAAGCTGCGCATGCCGCCTTCCCGTGGGTTGTCACATGGGACGACCATGAAGTGGAGAACAACTATGCGAATGTCATCCCGGAAAAAGGCCAGTCAGTTGAAGCGTTTATTAAACGGCGCGCCGCCGCATACCAAGCTTATTACGAGCATATGCCGCTCCGCCGCCAATCCTTGCCGAACGGTCCTGATATGCAATTGTACCGGAATTTTTCCTACGGCAATTTAGCTGACATTAGCGTGCTGGATACCCGTCAGTATCGCGATGACCAGGCTAACGGCGATGGCAATAAGCCGCCTTCTGATGAATCGAATGATCCGAAGCGGACGCTGCTTGGAGCGGAGCAGGAGGCTTGGCTGTTTGACAATCTGAGTCGCTCCGAGGCGCACTGGAACATTATCGCACAGCAGATTTTCTTTGCGCAGTGGAACTTTGGGACAAGCGCGGCGCCGATTTACAGCATGGATTCGTGGGACGGATATCCCGCTCAGCGCAAGCGGGTGATCGACTTCATCAAATCTCAAAAACTGAACAACATCGTCGTCCTTACCGGTGATGTGCATGCCAGCTGGGCAAATAATCTGCTCGTTGATTTTGACAATCCGAAATCGGACATCTTTGGCGTGGAGTTCGTCGGGACGTCGATTACATCGGGAGGAAACGGCGCTGATAAAAGAGCGGATACGGATAAGATTTTATCGAACAATCCTCATATAAAGTTTTTCAATGATTACCGCGGCTATGTGCGCTGTACGGTCACCCCGGAAGAATGGCGGACAGATTACCGCGTCGTCCCGTATGTGACAGAGCCGGGTGCGGCGGTTTCGACAAGAGCTTCCTATGTTTATCATAAAGACTACACAGGGCTGAAACGGACCGCTTCCAACATTGTGCCTGGAGGCGTGAAGAAGTCAAACGAAGTAGAAGAAGACCGTTTCCTCGCACATACAAGGGCCCATCAGAAGCAAGTGAAGCAAAAGGAGAAAAAAGTAACCCAGTAATCAATGAAAGGATGACAGCAAATGCTTTCAAATATCGGTATTCCTGGTCTCATCTTGGTTCTGGTAATTGCGCTGATCATTTTCGGGCCTTCAAAGCTCCCGGAAATCGGCCGGGCTTTTGGAAAAACGCTGACCGAATTCAAAAGCGCGACAAAGTCTTTAGTCTCTGCCGATGACAATGAGATCGGACAGGGGTCTGATGCGAAGAAGCAAAGCGATCCATCGGCACGATGATCAATAGAGCGGGCGGGTGAACCCGTCTGTTCTTTTTTCTGTTTAACATGCGAAGGGGAGGAAGGCGAAGGTGAAAAAAAGGGAAACACATTTGATTGCCCATCTTGAAGAGCTGCGCCAGCGAATCATTAAAACGCTTCTTACGTTTATTCTGTTTCTCATCACCGGCTTCTTGTTTGTTCAGGACATCTATGACTGGCTGATCAGAGACCTTGATGAAAAGCTTGCTGTACTGGGGCCGGGGGATATTCTTTGGGTTTATATGATGATTGCGGGGGTGCTGGCGATCGCAGCCACCATACCGGTGGCTGCTTTTCAGACATGGCGGTTTGTGGCGCCTGCGCTGACCGACCACGAACGGAGGACGGCATTATTTTATATTCCGGGGCTGTTCATTTTTTTTATTTTGGGGATTGTATTCGGTTATTTTGTACTCTTTCCGCTCGTTCTTCAGTTTTTGATCGGCCTGTCCGCCGGCCATTTTCAAACGATGTTTACGGCGGAGCATTATTTTCGCTTTATGATGAACCTCACACTGCCATTCGGGTTTTTGTTTGAAATGCCCCTCATCGTGATGTTTTTAACGAGCCTCGGGATTTTAAATCCGGCCAAGCTCAGTAAAATGAGAAAAATTTCTTATTTTGCGCTGATTGTCGTATCGGTTGTGATCACGCCGCCCGATTTCATCTCAGATGTGCTGGTGATCGTCCCGCTCCTTGTATTATACGAATTGAGCATCTCTTTATCGGCATTTATCTACCGGAAAAAAACCGCCGCACAACAAGGGGCTGAGGCCCAAGGCTGAAGACGGACTGTGTCTTCAGTCTCTTTTTTTTTTGCCTGAAATGAAAAAATCAGAAAATAATGATATTGACAATTTGTTTATTTGTCTTACAATTAAACAAAAAGATGAATGGAGGGATTTACTAAAACAGAGACATCGTATTTCAACAGAATGACAACGCTTTCTCAGAAAATGAACGACAGGGGGATGACGGAGATGAGTCAATTACGGAAGGCGCCGGAAGGCATATTGGGTTTTCCGGTGGCGCCCTTCAACAGGGAAGGAAAACTGGAGGAAGAAGCACTTTACGAAAACATCCGCTTTTTATTGGATGAAGGGCTTGAGGCGGTTTTTATCGCTTGCGGCTCAGGAGAGTTTCAATCTCTCAGCACAAAGGAATATGAGCAAATGGTCGAAATCGCCGTTTCGGCTGCGGACGGGAAGGTGCCTGTTTACACAGGAGTGGGCGGCAACTTAAGCACCGCTTTGGAATGGGCGCGGATTTCCGAGGAAAAAGGGGCCGACGGCTATCTGATTCTCCCGCCGTACTTGATACACGGAGAGCAGGAAGGCCTCTATCAATACACGAAAACAATCATTGAAAGCACGGATTTAAACGCAATCATTTATCAGCGAGACAATGCGGTTTTGACGCTTGAACAGATTCAGCGGCTGACCGATCTCGAGCAGCTTGTCGGACTTAAAGACGGCATAGGGGATATGGCGTTGAATATCAGTTTGTCATATACGATAGGTGACAGGCTGGGCTGGCTCAACGGAATGCCGATGGCTGAAGTCACGATGCCGGCCTATGCTCCGATTGGCTTTACATCATATTCTTCGGCGATATCCAATTATATTCCCCATATTTCCAGAATGTTTTACGAGGCATTATTAAACGGCAATGACCGGCTTGTCAAAGAGATTTATGAGCAAGTCATCATACCGATCAACGAGATCCGCAAACTTCGGAAAGGCTATGCCGTGTCCTTGATCAAAGCCGGCATGGAAATCATGGGGCTTCATGTGAAAAACACGGCGAGACCGCCGATCGTTCCGGTGGAAAAAGAACATTGCCGGCAGCTCGAAAACATTCTGAAAAACGCGATGGCGCGTTATCCGAAAACGACCGCTGCCCTATAAACAAAAAGGAGGAACTTGAAGATGTCTGTTGCAGCTGAAAGTAAAACGTATTTCAACTTTATCAACGGCCGCTGGGTGAAGGCTGAATCGGGCGGGATGGAACAGAGCTTGAATCCGGCAGATACACGGGATATCGTCGGGCTTGTGCAAAAATCTTCGATTGAGGATGTAGACCGGGCAGTTGAAGCGGCCAAGCAGGCCAAAAAGGCGTGGAGAAAGCTGTCGGGCGCGGAGCGCGGTCAATTCCTTTACAAGGCCGCTGACATCATGGAACAGCGCCTCGATGAAATTGCCGAATGTGCGACGCGTGAAATGGGCAAAACACTGCCTGAAGCAAAAGGCGAAACAGCGCGGGGAATCGCGATTCTCAGATACTATGCCGGAGAGGGGCTGCGGAAAACAGGTGATGTGATTCCGTCGACCGATTCATCCGCTTTTATGTACACAGACAGGGTGCCGCTCGGCGTCGTCGGCGTCATCTCACCGTGGAATTTCCCTGTTGCCATCCCGATTTGGAAAATGGCGCCTGCTCTTATTTATGGAAATACGGTTGTCATTAAGCCGGCTACGGAAACCGCAGTCACCTGCCTTAAGGTTATATCGTGCTTTGAAGAAGCAGGGATTCCCTCAGGCGTGGTCAATGCGGTGACAGGACCGGGATCATCGGCCGGCCAAAGGCTTGCCGAGCACCCGGATGTGAACGGAATTACGTTCACAGGATCGAATCAAACAGGAAAAATCATCGGCCGGACGGCGTTTGAAAGAGGGGCGAAGTACCAGCTTGAGATGGGCGGCAAAAACCCGGTGATCGTAGCGGATGACGCCGACCTTGATATTGCGGTTGAAGCGGTCATCAGCGGAGCGTTCAGGTCGACAGGCCAAAAGTGTACAGCGACAAGCCGCGTCATCGTCTTAAATGGTGTTTATGACCGTTTTAAAGAAAAGCTGCTTCAACAGACAAAAGAGATTACAATCGGCGACAGCTTAAAAGAAGATGTCTGGATGGGGCCGATTGCGAACAAACAGCAGCTTGACAACTGCCTGTCCTATATTGCAAAAGGAAAGCAAGAAGGCGCGGACCTCATTTTCGGCGGTGAGAGGCTGGCAGATGGAAAATACGAAAACGGCTATTATATCAGGCCGGCCATTTTTGACAACGTCACTTCCGGCATGACGATTGCCCAAGAAGAAATTTTCGGCCCGGTCATCGCTTTAATCAAGGCGGATACACTTGAGGAAGCGTTGGAGACGGCAAATGACGTCAAATTTGGCCTGAGCGCCTCCATTTTTACGCAAAACATTAGGCGGATGCTGTCATTCACAGATGAAATCGAAGCGGGGCTCATTCGCGTCAACGCCGAAAGCGCCGGTGTCGAACTGCAGGCGCCATTCGGAGGCGTTAAACAATCGAGCTCGCATTCACGGGAACAGGGGGAGGCAGCCAAAGAATTTTTTACAGCCGTGAAAACCGTATTTGTCAAACCGTAAGTCAGTCGTTTCGGTACAAATGAATAAAGGAGAAGATGCTATGAAAAAAAATCGTGCAGCCTCCCCCGATACCGCGGGGAAAAGAAGTTCTGTCCGCTGGTTTGTCGTGTCTATGCTGTTTCTCGTCACATCCATTAATTATGCCGACCGTGCGACACTTTCGATCGTCGGCGATTCTGTGCAGCATGAGCTTGGGCTGAGTTCGGTGGCGATGGGGTATGTCTTTTCCGCATTTGGCTGGGCGTATGTTGTCGGCCAAATCCCCGGAGGCTGGCTGCTCGACCGTTTTGGGTCGAAAATCGTCATCGCCGCCAGCATCTTCTTTTGGTCATTGTTTACCCTTTTGCAGGGTGCGCTTGGCTTTTTCGCCGCGGGAACGGCCGTAATCCTTTTATTTGCGCTCAGATTTCTCGTCGGTCTGTCAGAAGCCCCGTCCTTCCCCGGCAACGGCCGGGTGGTGGCTTCCTGGTTTCCAAGTTCTGAACGCGGAACAGCTTCGGCGATCTTCAACTCGGCGCAGTACTTCGCACTCGTCATTTTTTCACCGCTGATGGGGTGGCTCGCCCACTCTTTCAGCTGGCATACGGTTTTTGTCATTATGGGTGCACTGGGGATCGCGATGTCGTTCATTTGGCTGAAAACGATTTACGAACCGAAAAAACACCCGAGAATAAACGCCGCCGAACTGGCGTACATCGAAGAAGGCGGCGCGCTTGTCTCGATGGATGAGGGAAAGAACGCGGAAAAAAAAGAAAAGGAGTCGCAATGGCCTTATATTAAGCAGCTTTTAAGAAGCCGGATGCTGCTCGGGGTGTATATCGCTCAATACTGCATCACAACGCTGACCTATTTCTTTCTGACATGGTTTCCGGTCTATCTTGTTCAGGCGCGCGGCATGTCGATCCTTGAAGCGGGTTTTGTCGCATCGCTTCCTGCAATCTGCGGATTTTTAGGAGGATTGCTGGGCGGGTTCGTGTCAGACTTCCTTTTGAAAAAGGGCTGCTCCATAACGGTTGCCAGAAAAACGCCGATCATCCTCGGCATGCTGATGTCCTGCTCAATGATCATATGCAACTATGCAGATTCGTCCTGGCTGGTCGTTTCCATCATGTCGCTTGCCTTTTTCGGAAAAGGATTCGGCGCGCTGGGCTGGGCGGTTGTGTCAGATACCTCGCCAAAGGAGTGTGCCGGCTTGAGCGGCGGCATCTTCAACACCTTTGGAAACATTGCGTCCATCACGACGCCCATCATCATCGGATATATCGTGAATGCGACAGGCTCATTTAACGGAGCGCTTGTGTTTGTCGGAGCCAACGCGATTGCCGCGGTATTAAGCTATTTGTTTCTCGTCGGGCCGATCAAGCGCATCGAACTGCAGAAAGAGAAAGACCCTGCGGACACCACTTTATCCATGTGAAATGTAAGCGCTTTAATAAGAGGGAGGCTAAATCGATATGAATACAAACATCCATCAGCATGTAAAAGAGGAGAAAGCATCGCAAACACCGTCTATTGCCGACATGCGGGTTATACCCGTGGCAGGGCGGGACAGCATGCTTTTGAATTTGAGCGGAGCTCACGGCCCCTTTTTCACACGGAATATCGTGATTTTAAAGGATTCATCAGGCGCTCTCGGCGTCGGCGAAGTGCCGGGCGGCGAGCGGATCCGCCAGACGCTGGAGCAGGCGAAGCCGCTCGTCATCGATCAGCCGCTCGGCGCTGTTCAATCGATTTTGCAGTCCGTCAGGCGCCGGTTTAAAGACAGGGATGCCGGAGGACGCGGGGTGCAGACCTTTGACCAGCGGACGACGATACACGCTGTGACCGCATTGGAAGCAGCTTTGCTCGATTTGCTCGGAAAATTTCTCGGCGTCCCTGTGGCGGCGCTCTTGGGGGAAGGCCAGCAGCGGGATAAAGTGAAGATGCTCGGCTATTTGTTTTACATCGGGGACCGAAAGCGCACGACGCTTCCCTATATCAGTGAACAAGAGGCAAATGACGACTGGTTCCATCTCCGCCGTGAAGAAGCGTTGACTCCCGAGGCGATCGTCCGTCTTGCGGAGGCAGCCCGAGAACGATACGGATTTCACGATTTTAAATTAAAAGGCGGCGTCCTTTCCGGAGAAGAAGAAATCGAGGCGGCATCCGCTTTAGCGAAGCGGTTTCCTAAGGCGAGAATCACCCTTGACCCGAATGGGGCGTGGTCATTGGAGGAAGCGATTGCGCTTTGTAAGGGAAAGCGGGATGTACTTGCCTACGCGGAAGACCCTTGCGGAGCGGAAGCCGGATACTCAGGCCGGGAAATCATGGCCGAATTCCGCCGTGCGACAGGCATTCCGACAGCGACGAATATGATTGCGACAGACTGGCGGCAAATGGGGCATGCGATACAGCTGCACGCCGTTGATATACCGCTGGCAGATCCGCATTTTTGGACGATGCAGGGATCCGTCCGCGTTGCTCAAATGTGCCATGAATGGGGGCTGATATGGGGCTCTCACTCCAATAACCATTTTGACGTCTCACTGGCCATGTTCACCCACGTTGCCGCAGCAGCTCCGGGCGATATCACGGCGATTGATACGCATTGGATATGGCAGGATGGACAGCGTCTCACAAAACAGCCTTTTTCAATTGCTGACGGATATGTCCAAGTTCCTGATCAGCCTGGGCTCGGCATTGAAATCGACATGGAACGGGTGGAAAAAGCAAATGAACTATATGAGAAAATGACAGCAGGCGAGCGCAATGATGCCGCTGCCATGCAGTTTTTGATTGAAAATTGGCGTTTCGACCCTAAACGTCCTTGTCTTGTTCGATAATTGCGGAAACAGCGGTTTGAGAGGCCCCTAGCCGACATTGTCATACGCGATATTTTGTCTTACAATATGAACAACTGAAAGGGGGCCCACAGTCGTGGAAGAAGATATGGAAACATTGCAGGTCGAATCAGTCAATCGCAAGACTTTGGCAAAACAGGTTGTTGAACGAATCGTCCATTTATTATCAAGCGGCCAGTTGAAACCGGGGGACAAACTGCCGACGGAGATTGAGCTCATGGAAAAGCTGAATGTCAGCAGACCCGTTCTCCGCGAAGCTTTAATATCGCTCGAAACGCTCGGAATTATCAAAAGAAAAACCCGGGACGGCACATATTTTAATGATAAAATCGGCATTCAGCCGTTTTCTGTCATGCTGGCTTTGGCAGTCGATAATTTGCCGGCCATTATTGAAGCGAGGATGGCGCTGGAGCTCGGGCTTGTCACGATCGCCGCAGAAAAGATCAATGACAGTCAGCTCGAAAGGCTTCAGGAAACGATCGATATTATAGCAAACAGCACGGATAATCATTATGGAGAAGCGGATAAGGAATTTCACCGGATTATCGCTTTGAGCGCGAACAACCCGGTGCTTGAAGGGATGATTCAATCGCTCTTGATCACACACGCCAAAATCGACAGCCAGATTCCATATAGGGAAAGGGACCGGACTGTCGAATATCATACGAATATTTTGAAAGCCCTTCAACAAAGGGACCCATATCAAGCCTATCACCATATGTATGAGCATTTAAAATTTGTACGTGACAAAATACTGAATGGTCTTCGTGATGAAAAAAACAATCATTAAGTTGTTTGACAGCGCTTTCTAACATGTGCCGCGGCGGGAGAAGGGCCGCGGAAAGGCGCTGATCGAAAAGGGGAGTTGATCAATCCTTATGCTTGTCAATCAAACTGAAACCCCGTTGTACATTAAGGTGAACGAAAAAGACAATGCCGCAATCATCGCCAATGCCGGCGGACTGCCGCAAGGGACGGTGTTTCCTTGCGGGCTTAAGCTGCAAGAGCGGATTCCTCAAGGGCATAAAGTGGCTTTAACAGACATCACACAGGGCGGTGCCGTTATTCGCTACGGCGAAATTATCGGCTATGCCGTCAAACCGATCGAAAAAGGCGGGTGGATTTCCGAGTCGCATATCATGCTTCCGGAAGCTCCGCCGCTCGATGAACTGCCCATCGCCAACAAAGTTCCAAAACCCGCTCCCCTTCTTGAGGGGTATACATTTGAAGGATACCGGAATGAAGACGGGAGCGTCGGCACGAGAAACGTGCTTGGCATTATGACAAGCGTTCAATGCGTCGCAGGCGTTCTCGATTACGCAGTGAAACGAATTAAAGAGGAACTGCTCCCAAAATATCCGAACGTTGACGGTGTCGCTGCATTAAATCATCAGTACGGCTGCGGCGTGGCGATTAATGCGCCGGAAGCCAAAATCCCGATCCGAACGATTCAAAATATCGCCAGGCACCCTAATTTCGGCGGTGAAGCGATGGTGATCGGACTCGGCTGCGAGAAGCTCCTTCCGACGAAGATAGAGCCGGAAGGAGACGCTGAAAACATTCTTTCACTGCAGGAACGGCAAGGGTTTCAGCAAATGATACAATCGATTATGGAAATGGCCGAAGAGCGCTTAAAAAGGCTGAATGAACGGAAGCGGATGACATGTCCCGCTTCAGACCTGGTGATCGGCCTACAGTGCGGAGGCAGCGACGCCTTTTCAGGAGTGACCGCAAACCCTGCGTCCGGATATGCGGCCGACTTACTTGTCCGGGCAGGGGCCACGGTTTTATTTTCGGAAGTCACCGAAGTCCGCGATGCCGTTCATCTCCTAACACCGCGCGCTGTCAATGAAGAAGTCGGCCGCGCCCTGATTCGGGAAATGGCTTGGTATGACCGCTATCTGGAAAGAGGCGAATCAGACCGAAGCGCCAATCCGTCGCCGGGAAACAAAAAAGGCGGACTGGCAAACGTGGTCGAGAAATCGCTCGGGTCGATCGCGAAGTCGGGAAGCAGCCCGATCAGTGCCGTACTTGCGCCCGGTGAAAGGGCTGTACAGAAAGGACTCATTTTTGCGGCGACACCTGCAAGCGATTTTGTATGCGGCACCCTGCAATTGGCTTCTGGCATGCATTTGCAGGTATTTACAACCGGAAGGGGAACGCCGTACGGCCTTGAAATGGCTCCGGTTTTGAAAGTGGCGACCCGGCAGTCATTATCAGAAGATTGGCACGACTTGATCGACGTCAATGCCGGAAGGATCGCTACAGGCGAAGCTTCAATAGAGGAAGTCGGCTGGGAAATCTTCCGGACGATACTTGACGTCGCAAGCGGAAGGAAAACATGGGCGGAACATTGGGGACTCTCCAATGACTTGTGTTTATTCAACCCAGCGCCTGTGACTTGATCCGTGCTAGTGGGAAAGTAGATTGGTATCGGCCAAAAGATCCGGAGATACAATAGGTTTCAACTAGAAATATGAATAATTTTTGTAAAAAACACACGTTTTTCAATTACAATGAGTGTAATTGCACGTGTGTTTTTATGTTGAAAAGGATGGGTGAACAAGATGCAGCACATATTGCTTATTGAAGATGATCATTCGATCAGTGAAATGGTCGATCATTATTTAACAAAAGAAGGATTTGAGGTCGTGCTTGCTTTTGACGGAGAAGAGGGCGTTCGCTTGTTTCAGCAAGGCAATTATGATGCGATTCTGCTCGACATCATGCTTCCTAAGCTGAATGGAATGGATTTTCTGAAAATGATCCGTGAACAGAGCAAAGTTCCGGTTTTAATGATTTCCGCAAAAGACGGGGATGTCGATAAAGCGCTGGGGCTGGGCTTTGGTGCGGATGATTATATTGCCAAGCCGTTTTCGATGATCGAACTGACCGCAAGAATAAAAGCCGCCATTCGGCGGGCAACGCAATATTCCGTCAGTGAACCGGCAAATCAAAAAATATTACGTGTTCACGAGCTTACGGTTGATATAGAAAATGTATCCGTACAAAAAAATGGTGAACCGCTTCAGCTGACATCGACGGAATGGAAAATGCTGACTTTGTTTGTGACAAACCCTAAAAAAGTGTTTACAAAAGAACAAATCTATCGTTCGGTTTGGAATGATGATTATTTTGGCGATCAAAATATTATTAACGTTCATATGAGGCGCTTGAGAGAAAAGATAGAGGATGATCCTTCCTCCCCGCAATATATTAAAACGCTTTGGGGCATCGGCTATAAATTAGGAGAGTTTTAGGATGACAATGTTATGGATTGGCATTCTGATAATTTTGGCGTCTCTCAATATCGTTCAATATAAAATGAAAAGACAACGGGATCGAAACTTGAAGTACATCACGGAAAAGCTCAGTGTGATGCTAAATGAGCATGAGGCTGATCAAATTTTATTAGGAACGGCTGATAAAGTACTGCGGGCTCTGCTCGTGCAAATTAACCTGTTTGTTGAGGAGCATCAGCACATAACAGCCCGTTTTGCAAAAACGGAGCAGTCAATGAAACGAATGCTGACCAATATGTCCCATGATCTGAAAACTCCGCTGACCGTCGTGCTCGGGTATATCGAGGCGATCCAAAATGATTCAGACATGGCGGAAGAGGAGCGTGAAAGACTGCTGGAGAAGCTTTATCAAAAAACAGGCGAAATCATTCAGCTGATGAATTCTTTCTTTGACTTGGCCAAGCTGGAATCGGAAGATAAGCAAATACTGCTCACTAAAATACATATCAACGAAATATGCAGAAAAAACATTCTCCAACACTATGATGCCGTTCAGGCAAAAGGTTTTAAAGCTGTCATCGACATCCCGGATACCCCGGTTTATGCACATGGAAATGAAGAAGCGCTTGACCGGATTTTGCAAAACCTTTTATCAAATGCGATTCAATATGGTGCAGACGGAAAGCTGATCGGATTGTCCCTTACATATGATGAGACGTGGATTGTCATTACGGTATGGGACCGTGGGAAAGGAATTAGTGAGTACGATCAGCAGCGGGTGTTTGAAAGACTGTATACCCTTGAGGAATCGAGAAATAAAGCGTTCCAGGGAAGCGGGCTCGGTTTAACAATTACAAAAAGGCTCATTGAGAAAATGGGAGGGAACATCTCTCTCCAAAGCAAGCCGCATGAACGGACAGTGTTTTCCATTACGTTAAAACGAATGACCTATTAGCAAACGTAAGAATTTCTTAAGAAACAAGAAATAAAAAAGACAGCGTCCATCGCTACAATAGACACATAGCAGAGACAGGAAAGGAGAAACAGAGTTGACTTACATCGTACAAACAAGCGGGCTTACCAAGACATTCAAAGGTCAAGAAGTTGTTTCAAATGTAAGCATGCATATACGAAAGGGAGAAATATACGGTTTTCTCGGCCCGAACGGAGCCGGAAAAACGACCATCATGAAGATGCTGACGAGCCTCGTGAAACCGACAAGCGGCGAAATCAATATCCTTGGGCATAAGCTGACAAATCGATCATACGAGATTCTCGGGAAAATAGGCAGCATGATCGAATACCCGATTTTTTATGAAAATCTGACAGCCAAAGAAAATTTAAATCTGCATTGTGAGTATATGGGATATCACAATAAAGCCAAGATTCAGGAAGTGCTGGACATGGTGAATTTAAAAAATATCGACAGCAAACCTGTCAAAACATTTTCCCTCGGTATGAAGCAGCGTCTTGGAATCGCGCGGGCCATTCTCACCAAACCCTACTTGCTCATCTTGGATGAGCCGATTAATGGCCTTGATCCCATCGGAATTAAAGAAATCAGAAACTTATTTCAAGTATTGAGCAAAGAGTATGGCATGACATTGCTCATCTCAAGCCACATCTTGAACGAAGTAGAGCAAATTGCAGATACAATCGGAGTGATTCGGGACGGCAGGCTTGTTGAAGAAGTATCGATGGAAAGCGTAAGGGGACGGAACACAGAGTACATTGAACTCGTGACGCCGAACCAATTGCATGCTTGCTTTGTGCTTGAACATGAGCTGCAGATTGCTAATTTTAAAATACTAAATGATAAAACGATCCGAATTTATGATGCCGAAGCTTCTCAAACAGCCATTTCTAAAGCTCTGATTTTGAATGATGTAGAAATTGAATCCATGAATAAAAAGCATACTTCGCTTGAGGACTACTTCCTCAGCTTAATCAACGGCAATGCGGTCAACGCATAAGGAGGCGGAGAAATTTGCTGAATTTGATGAGAATTGAAATGAAAAAGCTGAAGCTGGGATGGTATATACGCGGAGCCGTCTTTGCCAATTTCATCATTTTTGGTTTTCTGTGGATGGTGACCTGCACAGAAGGCAAGGAGACGTTCCAAACGATTGATGAAACTTTTCTATTGATCGGCACTTTTGTTAGAGCCGTTTTTATCGTATTCGGCGCTGTGCTGATCTCAAAATTAGTGATTTCAGAGTTTAAAAACAAGACAATACTGGTGATGTTCACGTATCCGATCAATCGAAAGAAACTGCTGGCTGCTAAACTGCTGATCGCAGGCGGGCTGACCTTCGTTACGATATTGATATCAAACGCATGCGTTGCAGTTGGTTTTTTTCTGCTGAACTCAATCTATGGGATCATCCCCGGCGAATTAACAGCTTCTATCGCGTCTCAGCAGGCTCTGAAAATGATCGTTTTTGCTTTTGGCGCCGCAGGAACGAGTTTAGTACCCATCTTTTTTGGAATGAGAAAGTACTCCACTGCGGCAACGATCATCTCATCTGTTGTAATCATCATGCCGATCAGTTCCACAGGCCCTGGCTTTTCTATTTCTTCAATTGTGTATATACCTTTATCTCTTGCCGCAGTCGGTCTGTTTTTTTCCTTTTTGGCTGTAAGGCGTATTGAAAAAATAGATGTTTTTTAACGGAGTTGAAGTTCAATGCTGAATTTAATTAAATTGGAGTTTAAAAAAACAAAATTAGGGTGGTATTACAAAGGTGCAGTAATTGCAAATCTATGTATTCTCGGTTTATTGTGCCTGATCGGATCAGAGGAAAAAACCTCCCTCAAGCAAAAATGTCGATGGCTGATGCCGCATCCATGCTGCTATTTATAGGAATTTTCGTGAGGTCTGTGTTTATTGTCTTTGCCGGCGTGCTGATTGCCAAACTGGTCATCGGAGAGTATAAAAACAGAACCATCACGGTCATGTTTACATATCCAGTCAGCAGAAAAAAACTAATGGCAGCAAAACTGCTGCTTACTGGCGGATTGACCTTTTTGACAATGATCGTGTCCGAACTGATTCTTGCATTTATTTTCTCGCAGCTCAATGATGTCTATCAATTCAGCCCGGAAAAATTGACGATGCATGACGTAGGGAATGAGATTGGCAGTATGCTCATTTATGCTGCTTCCTCTACAGGACTGAGTTTTATTCCATTATACTTTGGGATGCGCAAACAATCAGTTCCTGCCACCATTGTGACATCCTGTATCTTGACCACGTTGATCGGTCAGCAAAGCGATGAATTTTCACTTGCTTCCATCATTTACATTCCGATTTCATTGGCTCTAGTCGGAATTGCCATTGCGTTTTGGTCGATACGAAAAATTGACCAGGAAGACGTATTATAAGATCTCCGTATATCTTGAAGGTGCAAATTGACGGAATACCGGCATTTACCTATACTTGAAGAACTGAAACAACAAGGAAAACGGGTGAACATGTCATGGAATTTGAAATTCGCTACATCTCCTTTTACGTCATCCAGGTCGACGGCAAGGATGAGCAGGCCAACAAGCAATATAAACATTTTCAGACGCTGGATACAGAGGAATTTGAAAACAGCGAGCTGAAGGATTTCTTAGACGGGGAATTGAAAAAAATCGTCAAGCGGAAAGCCGAACGCCATCCGAAATCGGAGCAGGTGCCGACGAAAATCGGCCGCTTCATCACAGAGCCGGGGCATGAGCTTGATTCTAATCCGAACTACAATCTGTTTCACAAAACAAAACTGGCGGAGACAAAGGAAGAATTCAATGAACTGAGCGAACAGTTCGTCCGCACATACCTCGACACGAGCGCCGTCAGGGGAGGCGTGTTTTTAGTGGCGACAGCCGTACCGCGCAAATACTTCGATGATACATTTGTCTTTGTCATGAAGTGCGACTTTGAACCGAAGGTCGCTACGATCGCCGATGAATCGTCGCTGATTCGCAAGGTCGAAATGGCGATTACGACGAAAAACATGAAATCGATTCAGTACCCGCACATGCCTGAAGAGGGCATGACAGAGGAAAGCGAAGTGAAAATCCACCAGGCCTCGCACGCCCGCTACTTTGAAGACTTCTTAAAATTCGTCGAGTACGGCGAGTCGATGCCGGAAATCATGAAGTCACAAGTGATGAACATGGTGCAGGAGCACGTGTACGAAGCATTTGAAGACAAAAGCGAAGAACTCCAGCAGTTTGAACACGACCTCGAAATCTGGGAAGCGAGCGAAAAGCGGGAGATTCAGGAACGTCTTGATACCCACCAAGTCATCGAAGCCTCAGCTCAAATCGTTGAGCACATGCCTGAGGCAGAGCTGAAAATGAAGCTGGGAGAAACCGAGATTAAAGGATTGCTGGCCGAGTTCGGAGACTCGATCCACCTCGCCAAAGTAAACGGCCGCTATGTGGCGCTCATTGAAGCCGAAACGATTTCGTTTGAAAAGGGGAGCTCTCCGGTCGAGTTTTATAAACCTGAGGGTCTGCATGAGGTGATTGAGCGGATACGGAATAAAATTGACAGGGAAGATGAGAAATAAGAAAAGGCATCCGTTTTTTGGATGCCTTTTGATTTTTCATCCAGATAGATGAGACTGCTAAATAGGTTTTCATGTAAATTACTGTTTAATAAGGTTAATATAAACATAATCAAGCCGATATAGGGAGTATAGAAAGAATTGAGGGGAGGTGCCCAATGCGTCTCAATAGTCAATACATCCGTACACAGCTGATGGTCCAGAATATATTGAAAAGAAATGCGGCTGATACAACTTTAAAAAATGTCTCTTCCGATATCACTGCCGTTGCGAAGAAGGCCAGCAGTCAAGCAGGAAGAGCATCGAAAGAAAGTTTGAGTAAGCTGAACTACTCAAAGGACAGTATTGTGAATCATGCCGGAGCTTTCAGGCGGGCATACGAAGCAGCAAATGATCGAACTGTCACAGATACAGGGAAAGAAACGAAGATTAATGCCCAAAACCCCTATGTGTCAGAAAGTGACATCAGGAAAAAAATCTTAGATGAAAAATACAGCAAAATAAATGCAATGAACAAAACGAAACCCGACCCTTTAGGCTACATTAAGGATAAATACAAAAACCCCAATTCCCCTTATTTCAGAAATGACTTGTCGGCAGCAGAAAGACAGGCTGCATATGACAATGAAACTGAGTGGCTGTTCAAAGGAAAGGCGCAAAGCTATAATATGCAGGATGCCGCCTTTCGAAATGTGACTTTTAATGGGGAAGTAGAGACGGAGAATGAGAAAGTATATCAGCGCAGCCAAGTCAACAAACAGCTTCAAGCGCTGCTGGATCAATATCATATTGCCATTCCAGCGGATGCGGCGCTCACCTTTACGATTACACCGATTGATTATCAAGTAAAGGTAAGCGGAACAGATGATGAGCAACTCATCCATCAAATTGAACAAATATTGCAATCAGGAGAAAACAGCAAACAGTTATTTCTGCATATCATGAAAAGCTTGAGCAGCGATTCGGCACAATATTCCAAAGAAGCGCACCAAAAATATCAGACGGTTCGCGAGATATATGAGGTGACAGGGTATCACCTGAAAGATTTGGAAGTGGTTGATGGCCGATATGTAACACCTTCCGGCCGTGATTTATTAGAAGTGTATAAAGAAGAGCTGGAGAAGGATCCCGTCCTCAAGAAAACGGCTCATCTCGCAATCGCTCATTATGGAGCAGAGCTGGACAGGCTTGCGGAAGCCGAATATGATTCTGTTCCGGATTTCATCTTGTCTATTGACTACAGCAACGGGTCATTGCGGGATACAGGGCAAAAGAAGAGCTATGGAACCGGGGATACGGCTTGGCTAAGAGAATTAAAGCGCCGAACGGGTGTGAATGATTAGTTTTAAAAGCCAGGAACGAGTTTCCTTTATCAGGGTGATTTTCTTAATAATTGAATTTTTCGTTGCGGGTCTTCCCAACACCTGTTAAAATAAGGCTAACTTTTAAGAACGGAGGGATTTCCCAAATGGCATACATCAGATTCCGATTGAACTTTGTCCTCGCTAACTAAATCGTGAACAAAGACTCTGCCTGTGTGCAGGGTAATCGGGATTAGTCTGCCTGTTTTTAGGGAGCCCTTATGCAGTAATAGAGGGAGAGGCGCGGATTCCAGCGCCTCTTTTTGCCTTTAAAAATAGCATTTCTGAAGCTTGCCTTCAGTTTATTAGCCATATCTTTTTTCCGTTTACTTTCCAGCACAGGCAGACGACCTGCGCTTTTTTTATTCAAAACCTTCAGCAAAGGGGAAAATCGTATATGACAACTGTAAATGAGCAAATTGAACATACATTAAAACTTGCGGAAAAACACGGCCTTCGGCTGAAACGAAAGCATGCGGAAATCAACGAGTCCGGCATGGATTTTCAAGTCGTTTTTGCAGAAGATGAAGCAGGTAAGAGTTGGGTGTTGAGAAAACCGCGGCGCGACGATGTGATTGAAAGGGCAGTGTATGAAGGGAAAGTGCTGAAGCTGCTGCAAAACCGTCTTCCCGCGGCTGTGCCGGATTGGCGCATTCATACTCCCGAACTGATTGCATATCCGGAGCTTCCGGGTGTGCCTGCCGCAGTCATTGACATGGACATCAAGAATTACGTATGGAACATGGAGCATGAGCCTCCGGCTGAAGCGTTTACCAGGTCATTGGCGAAAACGCTCGCGCTATTGCACGGCATCGATCATAAGGACGCAGAAGAAGCGGGCATGCATGTGATGAATCCGGATGACGTCAGGCAGACAAAAGCAGAGCATATGGAGCGGATCAAAAGTGAGCTCGGGGTTAGCGCCGAGCTCTGGGAAAGATGGCAAAAGTGGCTGTCTGACGACTCGTATTGGCCTGAACATACGGTGTTTATCCACGGCGACTTGCACCCTCCGCATATTTTGATTGACCAGCATCAGAGCATAACTGGGCTGTTGGATTGGACAGAAGCAAAAATCGCCGACCCGGCTAAAGACTTTCTGTTATACCAGACGATTTTAGGAGAAGCCGAAACCGCACGGCTCATCTCTTATTACGAAGAAGAAGGAGGACGCGTCTGGCCGCGGATGAAAGAGCATATTAAAGAAATGCAGGCCGCCTACGGCATCGAAATCGGCATGTTTGCCCTTCAAACGAAACAAGAAGAGCACTTGAAAATGGCGCTGGACGCGCTTGGCGTCACACAATAAAAAAAGGCTGTCGATTTCGATCGACGGCCCGTTTTACATCATCACTTTTTCAATCACAGCAAAAAAAGCCTTTTTTTCTTCCTCTGACAATTTGCCGAAGAGCTTGTCGATCAAGGCCTGGCGGTTTTCCACCATTTGTGCGGCGATCCTCGTTCCTTCTTGCGACAGTTCGATCCAGACGGTGCGCCGGTCATCGTTATTTCTCGATCTGATCACAAGACCCTCTTTCTCCAAATGGTTCAGAGCTGTTGTCGTTGCTGATGGAGACAGCGCGACCTCCTGTAAAATTTCCTTTATCGTACATGTTCCGTGTCTGTAAATGATACGCAAAATAAACCCTTTGCCGCTCGTGATACTTTTCGGAATCGTTTCTTCGTCTAATTTCTTTGAAGACCGCAAATATTTCGTGAAAGCATGGTCCAATAGATTCGCTTCAATCCGATGGTGATTCATGAAGGTTTCCTCATTTCCGACATCGTGTAGTAGATCAGCAATTTCATACTGACCAAACAAACATAGGTCTATTTTATCATAAGCGAATGCTCCGCAAAAAACGATTTTGTGAATTTTAAAATGAGTGGTTTAATTCCTTTTGTTATCAGTTCATAAAGATAATAATTCTATTATGAAATAGTTTTACAATGGATATATTTTGTTTTAGAATGAATTTGTGCGTCACATAATCTCACCAGGTTTTGTGAGAAACAATGAAAATTTGGAGATGAAAATTTTGAGTACACTTCAGCAATTAATCAATCATCATATGGAAACGTCAGATGGGTTGGAAGCATTGTCCGGAGGAGATCGAACGTTTACGTTCAAAGCGTATCACCAACGGGTGAACCAGCTGGCTCATTATCTGCTGGAGGAGGGTGTTCAAAAAGGAGACCACATCGCGGTTTTATGTAAAAATAATCATCATTTTCCCGTCATTTTGCTGGCGTCTCTTAAAATCGGAGCGACAGTCGTGCCGTTAAGCTGGCAGCTGACATCGTATGAATTAAAAGGAATCTTGAACAACTGCCGGCCGAAGGTGATGTTTTATGACTTGGAATTTGCCGATATACTAACGCCGCTCCGCGAACAGCTTCAGTTCTGCCTGATGATTGAAGCGGGTGCGGGAATGAACACGACTGAACAGTTTGAGAGCTTATTTAAAAACAGGCCGCTGAAGGTGGAAGCTGAGCAGGTGACAGAGCATGATTTGGCTTTAATGCTGTTCACCTCGGGCACGACGGGAAACCCGAAAGGCTGCATGGTCAACCACGGCAGTCTGGCCGCATACTTGACAGAGGTGAACGTGAAATCGAAGCAGCTGAAAGGCACGCGCTTTTTAGCGAGCCACCCGCTCTATCATATGAGCTCGCTCAACCATGTTTTTCAGGCGGCTTTTGAAGGAATTGCCCTTTATTTCTTATGGGATCCCGAACCGTTTGAAATCCTGCAGGAGATCGAGAAGAAACGCATTCATATGATGATGGCGTTTCCTTCCGTCTACACCTACATGCTGGAGGAAATGAAAAGACATCCATTCGACCTGTCATCTGTGAAAATGCTTGTTTCCGGCGGCACCAAGGTGCCGGCGCGGCTGATTAAGGAGTACAATGACCATGGAATCATGATGGTGCAGGGGTACGGCAGCACAGAAGCATGGACGGTCAGCGTATGGCGGCCTGACATGGGCTGGGATAAAGTCACTTCAGCCGGCAAGCCGATTCCGCAAGTCAGCATAAAAATCGAAGACCCTGATACACATGAAGAGCTGCCGACGGGAGAAGTCGGAGAAGTCGTCGTCAAAAGCCCGTATGTTTTTGAAGGGTATTACCAAAATCCTTCCGCCACGCAAAAGGTGCTGAAAGACGGCTGGTTCTATATGGGGGACTCCGGCAAACTCGATGAAGACGGATTTTTATATATTACCGGCCGGTATAAAGACGTCATTGTCTACGGAGGCGACAACATTTATCCGGACCAAGTGGAAGAAATCATCGATCAAGTGCCCGGAGTAGTTGAATCTGCCGTCATCGGCGTCCCGGATGAAATGTACGGCGAGGTTCCGAGGGCGTATGTGGTGAAAAATGAAAGCGCCGGCCTCAAGAAGGAGGACATTATCGCGTATTGCAAAGAGCGCCTGTCCGACTATAAAATTCCTGAAATCGTCTTTATCGACAGCCTTCCGAAAAACAGGCTCGGCAAAATCGTCAAAAAAGATCTGCGTGAACTGGCAGTCAAAGGGCAGTGAGCGCAATGATTGACCGAAAGCTTATCCAGCATTGGATAAGCTTTTTTTGCTGATTCCTTGCATCAGCTGCCGTTTTTTGTAACGTTTTCCAGTGCTAAACCCACTACAACATTAGGAGGTGTTGACAATTGAAATCGAAATGGAGTGCAATGGTGGTTATTGCCGGTCTTTTATTGCTGGCCGGATGCGGTGCACTGAAGGAGGCTGATCCCCCGCGCGGCAGATCAGCGCAAAAAACGGAAGCCTCGTTTTCTGAAGCTGAACAGCGATTTGCGCTCGCCTTGTTTCAAGACATGATAAAAGAAGAAGGGAGCCGGAAAAACATCTTCCTCTCGCCTTACAGTATTCAGCAGGCACTTTTGATGACGGCAAACGGTGCCGCGGGAGACAGCAGAAAGGAACTGCTCAGCACTTTACATCTCAGCCAGGCGGATATGGCATCGATCAACGGGATATCAAAATCTGTTAATCGTTCTCTTGAAACGCTGCCTCACGGTGAATTTTCATCAGCTAATTCGATATGGACCAAAAGGGAGCTGAAAGAAAGCTTTCAAGACGCGATCAAAGGCCTTGGCGACGCCTATCAGCTTCAAATTGATCCTAATCGGGCAACAGAGGAAATCAACAGCTGGGTCAAAAAGAAAACGAAAGACCGCATCGATCAGATCGTTGATAAAGTCTCGTCGAATACGATTGCCTACATCATCAATGCCGTCTATTTTAAAGAAAGCTGGAAGCACCCATTTGATCCTCACATGACAGCGGAACAGCCATTTTATTCAGCGGACGGCTCCGCAAAAAAACACCCCATGATGACGCAGACAAACCGCTTTCCTTATCTGGAAAACGAACATTTTCAAGCCGTCAAGCTGCCATTTCAAGACGAAGGCCTGTCACTAGCCGTTTTTCTGCCGAAAAAAGCGGCAAATCTAGAACAGCTTCTGACTGGCATGACGCATGATCAATGGCGCGCCTTGCAAAAGGGCTGGACGATGAAACAGGTGGAGCTCAAGCTGCCGCGCTTCTCATTTCAAACAGACTACATGTTAAATGAACCGCTTAAACGCCTTGGAATGAAAACCGTGTTTAGCAGCGCGAATTTTTCAAATATGTTTACCGGGCATGGCGCCGCTCAAATTAATAAAGTCAGACATAAAACATTTATCAAAGTGGATGAAGCGGGCACTGAAGCATCCGCGGCAACGGCGGTTGAAATCATCGAATCAGCCCCCGTCCCTGAAGTGACCATGACTGCAGACCACCCGTTTTATTTTGCGATCGTTGATGAAGCATCCGGAATGATTCTCTTTTTGGGCAGTGTGGCAGAGCCGAAAGATGATTAAATCTGGGGAAATACCATTATTTTATAAAAATTCATTAAACTTCCTGTTTTATTACCGATATTAGGAAGGGAGTTCCTTTATGGTGATGAATAAACAGGAGGCAAGGACAAATGAAAAAAAGTTTGTTTCTGTTCGTGTTCAGTTTGTTTTTGATGGCGATTCCAGCATTTTCGGCTTCGGCGAATGTTTACGAAGATGAGTATGAACCCAACAATTCTTTCGCTGAGGCTTACGATGTAGGGTTGTGGAAATACAAGACGATTTCGGCGACGATTCACAGCGAAAGCGATAAAGATTATTACAAATTTTACGCGACAAAGGGAGAACAGCTTGCCATTCACCTAAAGAACATCCCGGCAAATACAGATTATGATCTATATTTATTTAAAGATGCTTACGGCTATCCCGCAGTAGGATCTTCTGAAAGAATGGGAAACCAAAATGAAATCATCCGCTTGGATGTTCCCGAGACAGGCCGATACATTGCGGTCGTCATGTCTAAAGACGGTTCATATGACGGCTGGGGATTTTACAGACTTGAATTTATCGACAGAATGAAGAGCGGTGCTTATACGGCGAATTTGTCTCCGTCATCCATCTCAAGCCCGGGACAGGGAGTCGTTTCTCCGGTTGCCGCCGTCAATCTTGCCAATGCCTCGGCCATTCCCGAAGGAGCGACTGTGAAAAGCGTTTCTGCCGAGGGAACGATATATCCAAGTCTCGGACACACCTACAGAGAAGTCCTGAACAAGGAAGAAGGCGTTTGGCACACATCGGTTTCAGGCGGCACACTGTTTCCGGATCTAAAGCCTGAACTTGCGCTTCCCGTCAAAACGACATGGAATGTGAGATACTATTCGCTCGCTTGGAGCAGTTCAACTTGGAGATCGCCGCAGCTGAAGATCAATTATCAATACGATTCAACATACGGCTGGTAAACAGATCCAAATCCCGGCCGATATAAAAAGTAATAGAATGTAATTGGCATGAAAGGAGCTCCCATGAATATTAGAGACAGGGTAAAACTTTCGCTTTATTCCGAGCAGCTGATGAAGCCGGCCGCCGCGAATGTGCCGGCAAAGACTAAAGGCTCCAAAAGGATGCCCGCCAGCCAAACAGACACTCTCTCCATCAGCAAACAGGCTGAATCAGCCCAAAAAAATGCACCGTCATTACGGTCACAAATGAACGGCGTTCAATTTGAGATCTATAATCTTTATGTGGACAGGCAGCGTTTGAACAGCCAGATCGAAGGGGCGCTGCGGGAGAGCGGAATTTCCCTTTCCGAAAGCGAACATCTGACATTGCATGTTGACGGACATAACCGGATTACAGTTGAAGGCATCGAAGACGAACAAAAAAGAACCCGTATCGAAGCTGTTTTAAACGACAGCGATAAACGGTTCGGTGCGCGTCTGTTGGGCCACGCAGAACTGATCGGTGAACAAAACGGAACGCCGCTGGATAAACAGGCTTACGAAAAATGGCATGTGAATGAGTTTTTGAAAACGGTCGCCGGGCTGTCTTTGGCTGATGTCAGTTTGGATGAAAGAGGAGAGCTTGAAGGCGGAAATGAGAAGCTCACCAGAGTGATTGAATCAGCCAAAGACCCGAAAAGCGACTTGGAGAAGAGTTTTCAAAACATTCTGAAGAAGCTGAAGAATGTCCTGGCGAAAGGGCCGGACACCATTCCGGACAGGTCGGCTTCTTTCGGCTATGCCGGCGGAACGCTTATCGATCTCAATGTATCAAAAGGATTCTCCGCGGGCCAGCTGAACGAGTGGCTGGATGATCCGTTTCTTAGAGAAGTCCTGCTGAACAATTTTTAAAAGACCTGGCAAAGTGATTTTGCCGGGTTTTTTGTTTGCATAAAAATTGCACGAAAAAAATTTCAAATTTCGCATTGACCCTCACGTTGCGGGATACTTTATAGTCAATATCGAAGGGAGGTCAGATGGATGAAAATGAAAGTAAAGGAAGTGGCCGATTTAGTCGGCATCAGTGTGCGCACACTGCATCATTATGATGAAATCGGGTTATTAGCTCCGTCGGAGACAACCGAAGCCGGATATCGGCTGTATTCAGATGACGATCTGGAAAAGCTGCAGCAAATCTTATTTTTCAGAGAGCTTGACTTCCCTTTAAAAAAGATTAAAAGCATTCTTGAGAACCCTTCATTTGACAAGAATGAGGCGCTTCAGCTCCACCGCAAAGCGCTGCTGGAGAAAAGGAGCCGGCTTGACCAAATGATTGCGACAATCGATAAAACGATCCAATTTGCGAAAGGAGAAATCAACATGACAAACGAGGAAAAATTCGCGGGTTTTGATTTCAGTCAAAACCCGTATGAGGAAGAAGCGCGGGAACGCTGGGGAGATGAAGCCGTCGACAGATCGAAGGCCTATATCGAATCGATGTCCGAAGGTGAACGAAAAAAAATGGAACAGCAATATGACGCCATTTACAGAAAAATCGCCGCTCTCAGAGAAGGCGCCCCCGACTCAGAGGAAGCACAGGCGGCTATAAAGGAATGGTACGACTTTCTGAACAATAACACCGGCCACAGCTATTCGCTGGAAGCTTTCAAAGGTCTAGGACAAATGTATGTGGCTGACAAGCGCTTTACGAAAAACATCGATCAATACGGCGCCGGCTTGGCGAAGTTCATGTGCGACGCCATGACGGTGTTTGCTGACAGAAATCAGGAATAATCGCTGGAAACCGCCTGATAAGGTTGTGAAATGACCTTTTAGGCGGTTTTTTTAGATTTTAATGTGAGATATTCCTTTTGGGCAATAGCCTGTGCTGACTTATTTGATTTGCAGGCTGATTGCTGTGTTTGATTTGTGTCGAATCGTCTAATATGCTATTATATCGTTAGTCGATATATCGTAAGACGATACAAAATGAGGAGGCAAATGATTTGAATACATACCTTACCGGGATTTTATTTGTTTTGAGCGGAATTCTTTTATTAAATCTAGCGGTTTTATCAGGGATAAACGGTGTATTGTGGGGGCTGGTTCTTGGGGGCAGCATCATTTTCAATCTAATAGGTGTTGTACTGCTCATGAGATATATAAATGAAAAAAGCCATACTTAATAATGAGGTGCGAAAAGTGATGAAAAAAACGGCGGAAAACTATCTACCGCTTACGCAGGCTACATATTACATATTATTGTCATTAACTCAACCATTACACGGCTACGGCATTATGCAAAGGGTTGAGAGCATGAGCGAGGGAGAGGTCAAACTAGGGCCTGGCACTCTTTATGGTGCATTAAGCAAACTCGAAAAGCAGGGGTTGATTAAAAAGGAAGGCGAAACCGGCGATAATCGGAGAAAGCAGTATATTTTAACGAATGAAGGATGGGCGGTTGTTGAACTCGAATTTAAACGTCTGTCTAAATTGGTGGCGATCAGTCAATCTATTTTTCAAAAAGAGGGAGATACAAGCAATGAGTAAAAAAAGAAAGCGTAAATTCCGTTTTTTTCTTGCCTGGCAAGACCGGAAGGAAGAGGACTGGCTGAATGAAATGGCCAAACAAGGGTGGATGTTAAAGTCATTCTTTTTATTTATCTATACATTTGAAAAGACAAAACCAAGCAATACAGTATATCGGCTCGACTATAAGACAACATCAAACCTTGATCAAGAAGAATATATTCATATTTACGAAGATGCAGGCTGGAAGCATGTGACACAGTTTTTAAATTGGCATTACTTTGCGGCTGATCCGAGTCAAGTTCAAACAAATGTGATTTATACAGACCGTGAATCTGAAGCGGAAAAATATAATGGCTTACTAAAAGTGTTATATGCTGCACTTGCCAGTGTATTTCTCAGCTCGGGACTTCCGATTCTTATCATAGGCATCCCGGGATATTTTTATTGGATAGCAGCATTCAATCTCTTTGTTTTGTGCCTGTTGATCGTGTGTATATTAAAGGTTCGTAGAAAAACAAGAATTTGACGCTGTTTGACACCCGCTAATTTTCAGAGTAATATATTTTTTACAAATCATGTACGGCTAAACGATATTGAAGAAGAGCAAGTACGTGTCAGAGCATGGGCTTAAGAGAGTCGGTGGCTGGTGTGAACCGATGCCCTCCTGATGCCGAATGGGCTTCTGAATCGCTTCGCTGAAACGGGCAGTAGGCGGAGCCGGGATGTTCTCTCCGTTATCAAGAGAAGCGTATCGAAAGGGCTGACTGTCCCCTTTCCGTATGTTCCGAGCGAATCGTTTATGCGATTAATAAAGGTGGTACCGCGAGACCCTCGTCCTTTTGTGACGGGGGTTTTTTGCATTTTTAAGGAGGTGGTGGCCATGGAGGAAGGCTGGCCGGAGTGGCCGCATAATACTAAACGGAAACGGAGGTGTGATCGTAAATGGTGATTGCAACGGACGATTTGGAAACGACATGTCCAAATTGCAATGGAAGCGGAAGAGAAGAGCCGGAGCCTTGTCCAAAATGTTCGGGAAAAGGCGTGATTTTGACGGTGCAGGGCAGCACATTGCTCCATTTTATAAAAAAACATCTCAACGAATAAAAAGGACGGGTGTTTAGAGTTGAGTCGAGCAGAGAAGAGTACAGCTGAGCAGAGCGGCCATATTCAACACGGTGTTCGAAAAGCGGCCGGGGTCGTTTTTATGGTCTTTGGGACGATGTGTTTTGCTTCAAAATCCATTTTTGTCAAATGGGCTTATGAACAAGGTGCACAGCCGGAAGCGGTGCTGTTGTACCGGCAATTATTTGCGGCGCCGCTGTTTTGGCTGATTTTTATTGTGTATCGCTCAAAGCTTCCGGCTAAGCCTGAAAAAGCGGAGATTTTTAAAGCTTGTGCGGCCGGATTGCTTTGTTTTTTTCTATCGCCATTGCTTGATTTTATCGGCCTTCACGGTGTTTCTGCAACCGTTGAACGGATGATTGTGATGAGCTACCCCATGTTCGTATTGATCATAACCGCCTTTGTAAATAAAAAAATGGTCTCGGGTAAAACGTTTGCTGCCATCTTGCTTGTGAATGCCGGGCTGTTTTTGGCTGTCGGCGGATGGGATGTGCAAGCATTGGAAGCGAACCTGTCAGGGGCTTTTTTGATCCTATTGTCCGCTGTCGCTTATGCGGCCTATCTTGTTGTGGCGGGAGGACTTGTCCGTCAAATCGGAGGGATTCGAATGAATGCCTATGGAATGTCGGCAGCAAGTCTTGCGATGGCCGGTTATGCGCTGCTTCGCTCGCTGAGAGAACAACCGGGAATCGTGCTTTCTTATCCTCCCGCAATGTATGGTTTTTTTATGATCATTGCGGCGGTGACGACGGTCATTCCTTTTTTATTCATGCTGGAAGGCATGAAGCGGATAGGAGCGGAACGAGGGGCCGTCATTTCCATGATCGGCCCCGTCCTCACCATCTTCGGAGGTGTTTTGTTTTTAAACGAACGTTTAACTCCCGTTCAGTGGCTGGGGTGCTTGCTAGTGCACCTGACGGTTAGTCTGCTGGAATACCGGAAATAGAGAAAGGGATTCATATCCCTTTTTATTTCTGTTTAAATGAATAAAGGTGGTTTACTCAGTGTCGGACGTTTTCATGACATATGTTCTAGCCGCGAAATCGTGGACCGCTTGTTTCGTTCCTGAAAAAACGACGGTTAAATACAGCAGACCGAAAAAGATATGCACCCATGAGACGATGTAGCGCACGAAAGCCTGCCAAAGCTTAATCCGTCGGCCCGTATCATCAGAAACGATACGAATTCTAAAAATTGCTTTTCCAATCGTGCCCTGGAGCTTTGTCAGCGGCATCAGAAGCGGATACAAAACGTATACCAGCAGGGCGGCTGCAGCAACTTCATGAGATCCGTCGCCGAATATCCATGCGGATGAAAAGTGTAACCCGACCGCCAATACGCAATCGATCAACCATGCACCCGCTCTAACCCAAAAACGAGCGTATTGCAATATGTATAACATCCTCTCTATTATAAATGAATGATAAAAACACAACATTAACCATTTTATAGTCTTTTTTTCTATTTTTAAATAAACCTTTTGGCCTCTTTTATAAAATTTTACTTTTCAGCTAAATCATACTGATTTTCATTATCGGATTTCCCCCTCCTGAAAGTTTTGATAAAATAAATAAGTTGTAGTATAAGATACGGAGGTTTAAACGTGGGAAAAGTAAAAAGAAATATGCCTTGCCCCTGCGGCAGCGGGCTGAAATATAAAAAATGCTGCGGCAAAGCAGAGGGAGCGTTTCCGGCTGTCGCGGTGCAAGAATTGAAACAAATCCAGAAAGACGTCATGGAATTCGCTTTTACGGAACATAAAGACACAATCGATCAATTTCTCAATCAGTATTCTTTTCTGTCAGACCTGGATCAGTCTGCGCAAAAGATATGTGTTTTTAACCTGGGCGTGTGGGGAGTATTTGCCCGCCCGCTGGCAGATGGAGGATTGACGATTTTTGAAGACTTTTTACAGAAAAAAGGATCTTCGATTCTCAGATCGCAGACAAAGGAAGCCGTTCAATCGTGGAAAGACCTCTCCCCTGCGTTGCTGCGTGTGAAACATATAACAGATGGCGGCATTCGCTTTGAGGATGCTGTAACGAATGAAGAGCTGACCGTGAGGATGAATGTGAAACGGGAAGGGCCTTTTGTAGGCGAGTACGTGCTCGGCTTTCCGATCAAGATCGGAAGCCATACCGAGTTCTTCTTGCAATTCACCATCTATCCTGCAAAAATGGCGGATGCTCTCAAAGACAGGCTAAGCGAGGCTTTGAACCGTTTTACAGAAGAAGGCGGGACGAAAGAGCAGCTGATGAGAGAGGATTTCCATCATGTGTTAATGCATCTTTGCCGGCAGGAAGAGAGTACACCGTCTGAACAAGTGTCCGAAGACATCGAATGGGCCAATGAGATGGAAAAAGAAACAGCGCTCGTTTTTGAGAAAGGTATGCTTGACGAAGGACATTCTGAACCATTTGTGTCCTGGGCGGTCGGCCTTTGGAAATCGTATTGTGCCAAAAAAGCACCGGTCATCAAAAAAACAGAAGCCTTTGCAGCTGCTTTGGAGTATTTTATCAATACGATCTCCAAATCGGAAAAATCGATATCCCAAGCAAAGCTTGCAAAAAAATACGGCGTCAGCGCTTCGACCGTATCGAATCGTTTTAAAGATATTGAAGCCGTCCTGCAGGATGAACTTGACCATCATCTTGAGCTTATGCCATCTTAAAAAAGCTCACACAACTGCTAAACCTTCCGGGGAACCGGAAGGTTTTTTGCGTTTGATTCTGATTAAATCTTGAGAAAGATATTTTAAGATATCGGTACGATCAGATCAAACAAGGAGAGATTATGATGAGTACAATTCTACTGGAAACAAGGCATCTTCAAAAAAAGTTCGGAAGATCGCAAGCGGTCTCAGACGTCTCATTGTCAGTTGAAAAGAACAGTATTTACGGATTGCTTGGACCGAATGGAGCAGGAAAATCAACGACTTTAAAACTTTTAACCGGAATCTTAAACCCAACTGCCGGGGATATTTTGTTTGAGGGGCGGCAATGGAAAAGGTCCGTATTAAAAGACATCGGTTCTTTAATAGAATCCCCGCCTCTGTATGATAATTTAACAGCCTACGAGAATGCCAAGGTGCATGCCGCATTATTGGGCCTTCCAGATGCGAGAATAACAGAGGTGCTTAAAACTGTTGATATGCATCATACCGGAAAGAAAAAGGCGGGGCAGTTTTCTATGGGGATGAGGCAGAGGCTGGGGATCGCCATCGCTCTTTTAAATCGCCCTAAACTACTCATACTTGATGAGCCTACTAACGGTCTTGATCCGATCGGTATACAAGAGTTGAGGGAACTCATCAGGTCATTTCCCGAACAGGGGATGACGGTCATTTTATCAAGCCACATTTTATCGGAAGTCGAGCAGATCGCAGACCATATCGGGATTATCAGCGGAGGGTATCTCGGATATCAGGGGAAAATCAATAAGGGAGACGATCTTGAGCGGCTTTTTATGGATGTTGTCAAATCAACGCGGGAGAAAGAGGGCGGAGAAAAGTGATCGGATATTATGTAAAAGCGGAAAACCTGAAGTTTAAAAGAACATTTTCGAGAAAAATGATCTTCATTGTGCCTTTGATTAATATTTGCTTCGCCTTTTTAATGAATCCGGGATTTTTTGTAGCAGGTACGTATAATTGGTGGTCTGTCATCTTAATGCCGGTCATGATCGCCTTGCTTTGTGCACAATCACACCAGAAAGAAAAGAAAGCGTCGAATTATAACGGCATTTTTTCTTCTCCTGTAGATTTGCATCAGATTTGGTATGCAAAAATAAGCGTCATTGCGCTCTATTCTTTAGCATCTCAAGCTGTTTTTTTAGGATTCATGGTTGGGATGCAGTTTGTCATTCCTCAATTTTCGAGCATTCATTTGACAGTCATTGCCGCGAATCTGCTGCTTTGGCTCACGACACTATGGGAGATCCCCGTCTGTTTATGGATAGCGCGAAAGTACGGGTTTATATCTGCCGTTTTGTTCAATATGCTGGGCACTATCATATTGGGCATCATGTCGGCATCAAGCCCTTTTTGGTGGCTGAATCCTTGGAGCTGGCCGATCAGGGTCATGTGCCCGACAATTGGCATCCATCCAAACGGTGTGCCTCTTGAGAATGGCGATCCTTTAACGAGCTGGGCAGTCGTTCCTCCGGCTGTTGTTCTATCTGTTCTGTTATTTGCTATTTTGGCGCGTCTGACTAGGCGGTCTTTTTCTCCTGCCGTTGATCGCAAATCGATAAAACGGGAGGCGGTTTAATTTGTTGTTATTTTTCAGATGCCTGGCGGCTGATTTTCAAAAAACAAAGCGTACGTCTTTTATTTGGCTTCACTTGAGTGTTCCGGTTATCTGTGCGGGTGTTTTTCTGCTTTATTTCTATAACAGACAGCCCGATCCATATCAATTATATCGCACGTATTTTGAAGCCATTGCGATTGCATTGCCGCTTCTGATTGGAATTGTGTGCGGAATGACGGCTTCCTTAGAGGAGCAGGCAGGCCGTTTTCAAGTGCTGTTGGGCGGCACGGCTCCCAAATTAACGGCTTATTTAAGCAAAGTCACGCTGCTTCTGATCATGAACATTTTTGCGGTATTCTTGGCTATTGGACTCTACTTATTGGGGCTCAGAGCTCTTTTTCATGTGCCGAACCTGCCAAGCTCCCTTTTTTTAGAGGCTGGGGCATGGCTGGCAGCCGGAAGTGTCACACTTTATTTCATATACTTTTTGATCAGCTGTACATTCGGAATGGGGGCTTCGATTTTAGCAGGCGGGGCAGGCCTTTTGATGACAGCGCTGATGAACACGGGATTGGGCGATGTCATTTGGAAATATAATCCCTGGGCATGGGGAATCAGGCTGACAGGGTATAAGGGGATTGACCGATTTGTCCAAATTGATCCGTCTCTCCGCTCTGTTCTAGATGGGGAAATCAAGCAGGGGGCTTTCATCATGGTGTTTGCTATAATAGCTGTATTCGCTCTAAGCATCATTTGGTTTATCCGCTGGGAAGGAAGAAAAGCTTTTGAATAATGAAAAAAGGGTGGTCAGCAAGTGGCGAAAATTTTGGCAGTAGATGATGAGAAAGATATTCTTGTACTCATACAAAATATTTTGCGCCGCGATCAGCATCAAGTTCATACGCTAAGTCAAGTTAACACCGAATCTCTCGACGTGTTTTCAGGGTATGATTTAATTTTGCTTGATGTGATGATGCCGGGGATGGACGGGTTTGAATTATGCGAGAAAATCCGGCCGCTGGTAGATTGTCCGATCCTGTTTCTCACCGCTAAGACGGAGGAAGAGGCCATCGTTAAAGGCCTCCTGACTGGGGGAGACGACTATATTTCAAAACCCTTCGGCGTTCTTGAGCTCAGTGCAAGAGTAAATGCACACCTGAGAAGGGAAAGAAGAGAGAAATACGAGACTAAACGGGTGATTTCCGGTTTTTTATTTCACTTTGACAGCAAAGAAGTATTTATTCATGATCAAAAGCTGAATTTAACAAAAAATGAATTTAAAATATGTGAGCTATTGGCTCAGCATAAAGGACGAACCTTTACAAGAGAAGAAATTTATGATCATGTATACGGGCTGGAAGGCAATGCTTTATATTCGACGATAACCGAATTTATCCGCACGATTCGGAAAAAATGCAAAGAACACAATAGAGATCCGATCAAAACGGTATGGGGCGTAGGATACAGATGGGAATAATCCGCAAAAAAAAGACACTGCGCAGAGAACTGATCAAATATATGCTCACTTTGAGCTTCAGCCTGATCGCGATCACGGCTTTATATGTTTTGGTCAATATGATAGGAATGAATGCAGGGCTGTTTTATCCTGCCAACTACAATGAAATCGAAGCTGAAAAGCTTAAGCCCAGGCTTCAATCGGCTGAACAGATAACGGAAGACATGATACCGGATACAATGCTGTACGCCATACTGGACAAAAAGTCGAAACAAAAGACAGCGGGAAACATGAAAGAGACGAATCTTTCGATTGTACGGAAAAAGATAGAGAGCAGGCCTTATGTCAGCTTTAGTCAAAAAGGCTATATGATTATCGAACGCAAAGACGAGTATTGTGTATTGGAGTATCCTTTGCGCGCTGAGTTTCGGTCTCCACTGCTGAGACGGTTTCTCCCGAACTATGAGCTGACAAGCATATGCATCATCGTTCTTCTTTTAATTACGGTCGTTTTTACGGTGACAACCCGATTTGCAAACAGATTAAAAGAACATTTTCAAACTTTAAACACCATTGCCGAGCAAATTAAAAAACAGAATTTAAATTTTACTCCGGAGTTCTCGAATATTAAGGAATTTGATCATGTAATCAGTTCCCTGATGGACATGAGGAATGCCCTCCAAGCCTCCCTACGGGCGCAGTGGCATTTAGAGAAAACGAAAAAAGAACAGATCGGCGCATTGGCTCATGATATTAAAATTCCAGTGACCATCATCAAAGGAAATGCGGAGTTGCTGAGCTTATCTCCGCAAAATCAAGAGCAGTCGGAATATATCAGATACATCCTTGACGCGGGGCAAAAAATCGAACAGTACATTGACCAATTAATCCATCTCTCAAAAACTGAGGAAGCATTACATACCGAGTACAGAGAAGGCGCTGTGAAAACGCTAGTCGAAAGTGTTCTCCATGAGACTGAAGCATATATAGGGAACAAATCGATTGACATTGTGTTGAAGGAGCAGAACCTTGAAGGAAAAAAAGCAGTGTTTGACAAACAGCTGCTTCACCGAGCGTTGATGAACATCATGACGAACGCCGCAGATCACACACCAGAAGGCGGGAGAATCGATTTTGAAGCTGTGTGTACGGCTGATCAATTGATTTTCACAATCACTGACAGCGGAAAAGGGTTTTCTCAAGACGGCCTGCAGAAAGCTGCCGAGCTTTTCTATATGGAAGATAAAGCCCGGACATCGAATGGTCATTACGGGATGGGACTTACCTTTGCACTTCGTGTTGTTAAGCTTCATCAAGGCGATTTGGCGATTAAAAACAGCGAAGCAGGAGGCGGACAGGTACAAGTGACCATCCCCCTCTGAGACCAGATCATCATTTCCATATCTCGTCATTCTCATAATCAAAAACCTTCCGGCATCGGCCGGGAAGGTTTTTTACGGTTCTCCAAGTTCCTGTTTCAAATATTGGTACAGCTTTGCATCAGCCTGTTTCAGCGGAAACGCCGCGGTTTTGCAAAGGATGCCGAAGGTTACGCTGATCGGGTCATCGTCGATAAACCGGACAATCGTTCCGGGAGGAGGAGGGGAAACGATGCTTTTCGGAATCAGGGCAACGCCGAGTCCTGCGGCAACATAGTTTTTCAAAGCTGTCATGCTTCCGATCTCCATCGTGTTCATTTGGCTCCCCGGCAGCTCTTGAAACGCGATTTCGACTTTCTTCCGGTAGGTGCAATTGTTGGCCGTAATCAGCAGGCGGTGCTCCCTAATATCTTTCAGATGAATGCGTTCATTGTTTCCGGCGGGGTGTCCCTCAGGGAGCAGCACTACGAGTTCTTCAGCATAAAGCGGTTCAAAATAAAGATCTGTTCCCATTGCCGGAGTCGAACAGACGGCAAGATCCAGGCTTCCTTGAACCAGCCGTTCCCCCAATGCCGACGAGTTGGCGATATCAACGGAAACCCGGATCTTCGGATAATCCGCTAAAAATCTCCCCAAAATCTGGGGCAATTCACAGCTCGCGATCGGTTCGACCGCTCCAAGGCGGATATTTCCCCCCTTCGCCAAGCAATAAGTCGGCCATATGATGTTGAAGGTGATCTATATCCTTGACAATATGTCTGCTTTCTTCAAAAAAAAGCCTGCCGGCTTCAGTCAGACGGAATGTTTTCCCCCTCTCGAGCAAACGAATGCCGAGGTCTTCCTCGAGCTTTTTGATTTGCATTGTGACCGTGGACTGCGCATAATTCAGTTCTTCAGCCGCGCGGTTAAAGCTTCCGCAAGCCACGATTTTATGAAACGTCTTTAACGTTTTGAAATCCATCCCATCACCTCAAGTTCAATAAAATTGAATGAAACCTTCAAATGATTCAATTATACAAAATGATATAACCGTTATACACTATTAAACAATACAAAGGAGGAATGAATATATGCCATTTGTCAGGATGGATCTTTTAAAAGGAAGATCAAAGGAAGAGCTTCGCCGGATCAGCAGATCAGTTCACCAGGCGATGACGGAGGCGATCGATGTTCCGGAAGACGATTATTTTCAGGTCATCACCCAGCACGATGAGGAAGAGTTCTTTTTCGATCCTAGCTATATGAACATCAAACGGACGAAGGATTTGATTTATATTCACATCACAATGAAAGAGAGACCGATCGAAAAAAAGCTGGCTCTGTACCAACGCATTGCAGAGCGTTTGCAAAAAAACGCCGGCATCCGCCAAGAGGACGTCATGATCATTGCAGCCGAAAACGTGAAAGAGAACTGGTCGTTTGGGAATGGAACAGCACAGCTTGCATCAGTTGAAAGGGCGTTGAAAAATGGAAATGAAAAATAAAACAGCCCTTGTCACAGGAGGCGGCACAGGGATCGGCAGAGCGGTATCGCTCTCTTTGGCAAACCGAGGGGCAGCGGTTGTTGTCAACTATTCGCGTTCCAAAGCGGAGGCTGAAGAGACGGTTGGAATGATTGAAAGTCAAGGCGGCCGCGCGCTCGCGGTGAAAGCCGATGTTTCTAAGATCAGTGAAGTTCAAGACATGTTTGATCGGGCGGTGGGCGAGTTCGGTACCGTCGATCTGCTCGTCAACAATGCAAGCATCACCAGGCATATCGAGCTTGATGACTTGGAAGGGGCTTCTGAAGAAGTCTGGGATGAACTGTATGCGGTAAATGTCAAAGGGATGTTTAATTGTGCGAGAGCGGCGGCACCTTTTATGAAGCGAAATAAACAAGGCGCCATCGTAAATGTCGGCAGCATCGCCGGGCTTACCGGTTCAGGCTCTTCGTTACCCTATGCCGTATCAAAAGCGGCGGTCCACGGTCTGACGAAATCATTGGCGCATGCGCTTGCTCCTGATATTAGAGTCAGCTGTGTGGCACCGGGCGCGGTATCAACGAGATGGTGGGAGGGGAATGAAGAGAAAATGAAGCGGCTCAGCCAAAAGCTCCCGCTTGAGCGGATAGCGGAACCGGAAGATATCGCCTTGCTCATTTGTGCGCTGCTCGAACAAGAAACAGTTACAGGCCAAATCTTAACGGCTGACTGCGGTCAAACATTATAGCGATTATAAGCCTATTATCCTATTTCTATATGAAACCATTTACCTTATGATAAATCATATCGAAATAGAAAAAAGAGGGAAGAACGTATGAGGCGTTTACAATCGTTAGAAGCCATTGAAAAAGTAAAAAACGGGGATTATCATGTTTTGCGGGATGCCGAATGGCTGAAGTATCTCGTTTTAACTGAAGAGCAAAATATCAACCTGGAGCGGATTTCTTCGCTAGAGAACATGCCTCAGAATCCCGTTTTTCTTTATGTTGAACAGACGCTCTCTATTTTGGAGAAAGCTGACATTCCTGAGCTGGAAAAAGAAATCATTGAAGAGGTTCTCATATGGAGTGAAGCGGCTAAGTGCGGCCAGCCTCATAAAAGAAAGGAATGGCGTGAAAAAGGTTTTCAGCTTGCGATCCATAATATCGGGTCGGCGCAGATTTATGCTGATCGAAGACAGGCGTACATGCCGGAACGGCAGGATATTGAAGAACTCATCCATATTTTGATTGTGACGCATGGACTCGTCGGACAGTATATCCGCGGGGAAACAAGGTATCGCCAATTCACTCCTCTTATCGATTGGATTGAAACATCTGAACTTCAGCACATCGATATCAGGCGGGTTCTATACGTGCTGAACAAATGTATCATTGAAGCGGTATCGCCGGCGCTTTGGGATTCGATAGAACGAGACGTGAACCGGGTAATCGGCCAAATCTGCACAGGAGAAAGAAATAAAGACTGGCCGTTTGCGGAAAGGATCAGAAAACTGCGGGGACAAGCGCTCGATTCCGGTGAAGACAGCAGCCGGTACGAGCGGTTTTTGAGGGAGCATTCGGCGGAAGATACGCTGAGACGCTTCTTTCAGCGGATTGATTTATGGTATGTGGAATCCGCCTTGTCATCATTCAGTTTTGAAGAGTTTGTCAAAATCTTTCTGCTCGTGCTTCGTTCTGTCAACCCTTTATCAGTCAAGCACATCAGCTTTGAGCCGCTGATGAAGGACATGTACCGTGATTACCAGGGTGTGAGGCATATAAATGTTTATAAAAAACGAATTATCGAAGCGTGCTTAAAAGAGATGTCGATCAGCGATTTGCTTTACGGCGAGGTGCCTGTAAATGAACACGTTTCGCTTGCTGTTCAGCCGTTTGATCAGGCTTCTGAGATTGTCGGCGTCACGTTTTCATTTTCGCAGGCAGGACTGAAGCTGATTGAATTTTGCCAGGAAGCGGAGAAATCGCCTTTATATGAACGGGCGATCGTGCTGCTTTATGATTTTTTTGAGTTTCGCAAGGATTCGTTTGACCGGCTGCAAAATGAAGCGGCTTATCTGTCTGATATGAACGGTGCTGAAGATTATAAAAAGAAGATTGCCGATTATGCCGTTGGAGAAAGAATGCTCGACATCGGAGCCGGAGGCGGCGTGATGCTTGATTTGCTGACAGACCAGCATCCAGAAGCAGAGGTCATCGGAATCGACCTTTCCGTCAATGTCATTGAGGAGCTCCAAAAAAGAAAAGTGCGCGAACATAAGCCCTGGCATGTGAAACAGGCTGATGCATTGGACCTGCCTGAGTACTTTGAGCAGGAAAGCGTCGACACCATCGTATTCTCATCGATATTGCACGAATTGTTTTCATACATTCCGTATGAAGGGAAAAAATTTAATCATCTCGTCATTGCCCAAGCGTTAAAAAGCTCCTTTGACATTCTGAAGCCGGGAGGCAGAATCATCATCAGGGACGGAATCATGACCGAAAACAAAGAGGAAACGCGGCGGATACGGTTTAAAGACCCGGATGGAATGGATTTCTTGAAGCGGTATGTCCATGATTTTAAAGGGAGAAAGGTGCAAATGCTTGAGGCTGAGAAGGACGCGGCTGTACTGTTTGTGAATGATGCAATGGAATTCCTCTATACATATACATGGGGAGAAGAAGCCTATCCGCATGAAGTGCAGGAGCAGTTCGGCTATTTTACGCCGTCTGAATTCCGCCGCTGTATCGAGAAAGAATTAGGGGAACGTGCGAACATTCTGGTGTTCGAACACTATGTGCAGGAAGGATATGAAGAACACCTTTACCCTAAAATCGAGCTGACAGACCGGCTCGGCCGGCGTGTGCCGCTGCCGGACAGCACTTGTTTTATTGTAATTGAAAAAAAGCACCTCTAGGGTGCTTTTTTTAGTTGTTGCTTTTAAGGAAGCTTGAGAAGTATTGTTCGGTCTTGTAATTATCAGCATCAATTTTCCATTTGTCATTTTTTGATTTTTCAAGTTTGACTTCAACGGTTTTCTCACTTGAAGTCGCCTCTGCTTTTTTGATTTCTTCACTCATGATGTCAATCGCAGGATTGATCAATTCATCTCTGGACATGAAGTCTTTGCCGCTGTCTTTCACATAGTCTTCCAGTCTTTTCTTCACTTTCTTTTGGACATCTGTATTATCGATTGGCGTAACGGTTGCCTCAACAGTTGCTTCATCGCCTGAAATTGATTTTGTAACTGCTTTGACTTGAGATTTTTCTTGATAGGCGTTTTGGATGGCGCTGATCAGTTTATTCAATTTCTTTTTATCCACATCTTCTTCATCATAATATCCTAAAGAGCGAACGATAGATTTTTGAGCGCCTTCAAGGTAATCGGTAACGACTTCACGTTTGTTTTCGTCGACCAGTTTATCAAAGTTATTATTGTCTTTGCCGAAAATCGTTACGTCTGTGTAAGCTAGCAAAGCTTTTGCCGGATCTTCAAGTTTTTTGGCCGTTTTCAGCAAATCGTCGCTGCCGCCGTCGATCTCGAATTTGACAGGATCGGCTTTATTTTCACCGTACATGTCAGGTGTGTATTCAAGCTGAAACTTTTTGCCTTTTTCAACGATGTAATAGATATTTCCGTCGACTTCTTTGTCAGAATTCAGCGTCGAAGAGCGAAGCCTTTTGTTTCTTTCATCATATACGCTGACGTCCGACATTTTTGAGTCGCCTTCGTAAAGGCTGAATTGGCTTTTATCAACCATTAATGGTTCTTTCCCTGTATTTTTCACGGAAACATTGATCTTTAGTATAAGTTCATTTTCGTGCAGGTTTGTTGATGAATCATCAGGAAGCGTATATTCGGAGCTTAGGATTTTAACTTCTGCATTATCTGCTTTTTTCGTATCTTCTTTCTCTCCGCTCGCGCTTTTGCTGCCTCCGCAGGCTGTTGACACGACTGCTACAATCATCAAAAGCATCATCAGAAAAAACTTTTTACTTCGCATGGTCTGTCTCCTTTTTTATTATTTTTTTCAATGTTATGTAAATGAAAAGAATGAGGCGGCCAGGGCATAAAGGCCCTTCATCGGGACAAATCTTACTCAAGTCCCGGTCATTTCATTTATCTAACAGTGAAAATTTGATTATAATTCTTCCTTTTTCCTTAGTTTCTTTAAAAAAACAGAAACAACATCACTCATTTTAAGGTTTGAAGAATCATTAATAAATAGGTGTTAAATACTAATTTTGGTCAATGATTTGCAGGATTAGGCATGTTTTCAAACTTTGGATAGTAAGAAGAGACTAAAACTAATGACATGCACTTCGGTGCATTTAATTGATGTTTATCCATTTTTTACTTTAGATCCTGGTCAGATCAGGTTAAAAATATAAGTATTTTGTTTAGGAGACGCCCTTATGTTGGTGAATTTCAAATTTGGGCCATAGTGAATAAAAAGTCCCGTTTTCGGGTTTCCTTAACCTGAGCTTAAAATTTAGTAGATCAATTGTCTTAGAAACGGCGGTTTTGATGGTGTAAGGCTTTTCTATAGTCAGAGAGATGGAGGCATATATGGGGGAATGCAGCCGGGGGCACCGGCTGCATATTGTGGACCGGATGTTTACTTAATACCAATTATCATAGCGATAACAATCGCAGCGGCGCCGATGATAATCCAGCCTGCGATCAGCTTCCAGACAAACTTGACCCAGCGTTCATAAGGGACGCCTGCGATTGACAGTGAAGCCAGCAATACGCCGGAGGTCGGGATGATTGAGTTGGTGATCCCATCTCCGTATTGATAAGCGAATACGGCAATCTGACGTTCGAATCCCAATAAATCGGCCAGAGGCGCCATAAGCGGCATCGTTGTGGCTGCCTGTCCGCTTCCGGATGGAATAAACGTGTTAATCGCGATTTGTACGGCGAACATGCCGATGGCGCTGATTTCATTCGGAAGCGAGCTGATTGCTGAAGCAAGGCTGTTGATGATCGTATCGATAATATGTCCGTTTTCCAATACGATGACGATGGCACGGGCGAAGCCGACGATCAGCGCTCCGTATACAACCTGTTTCATGCCGTCGACAAACGAATGGAAGGTGTTGTTGATGCCGCGTCCTCCCGCAAGACCGGCGGCAAAGCCGATGATGAGAAAGCCGGCCGACAGCTCGCTTAAAAACCATCCCCATTGAAAAACACCGAACATATTGATGCCGAAGCCCAATGCTGTAATCAGCAGGACGAGGCCGTGTCTTCCGGTGAAGGAAAGATCAGCGTGTCCTGAGGCTGTCTCTTCATTTATCTCTGTTTCGCTTCCATACATCAAACCGGTATTCGGGTGCGCTTTGACTTGTTGAGCATAACGCATGACATAAAAAATGGAGAAACCGAGCATGGCGGCATAAACGGCCAGTCTATAACCGAAGGCGCTAAACACCGGGACTTCCGCAATTGTCTGTGCAATTCCGACTGTGAACGGATTCAACATGCCGCCGGTGAACCCTGCAGCCGCGCCTAGAGAAATCATCGCCAGCCCTGTCATTGAATCATAGCCAAGCGCTCTCGCAACAGCGATTCCGATCGGAATAAAAATAATCGTCTCTTCAGACAAACCGATCGTTGCGCCTCCGATGGAAAAGACGAACATGGTGACGGGGATCAGGAGGAAGCCGCGTTTCTTCAAGCGCTGCACGAGCACATGGACACCGGCGCGAATCATACCGGTCTGATGGATGATGCCAAAAGCTCCGCCTATTAAAAAGATATAAAAAATAATATCCGCCGATTGAATCATGCCCTCCGGTATGGCTTTAAACATCTCGAAAAAACCGACCGGACCTGCGTCAGTCTGCTTGTAGCTCCCTTGTACGATAACCGTTTGGCCGTCTTCTTCAACCCGCTTAAATTCTCCTGATGGAATGAAGTATGAAGCCAGTGCAGCTAAAATGATAATGAAAAAAATCAAAGCATAAGTATGTGGGAAGTGCAGTTTTGTTTTCTGTGGGGTGCCATTGCTCATTCCGTTCGTCTCCTTTATAATGTATTAATATTCAGATAATTATATATTTAAACATTTTGAGGATATGAGCTTTACTTTGTCAACCCTGGAAAAAACTTTCGGTAATCGAGAAGGGAGAACCGTTATGAAAAAACAAATTGAGAAAGAGATCGAAAATATTCGTGAAGAGCTGCTGCATATCAGCCAGTATATAGGCAATCATCCTGAACTGGGGCACGAAGAATTCAAAGCTTCAAAGATTCTGTCCGAGGAGCTGAAAAAACACGGTTTTCAGGTGGAATTAGGCACATGCGGCCTTGCGACGGCGTTTACGGCCGAGTTTGACAGCGGCCGTCCCGGTCCTTCCATTGGATTTATGGCTGAATATGATGCATTGCCTGACCTTGGCCATGCCTGCGGGCACAATTTGATCGGCACGATGGCGGTCGGCGCCGCAATCGGCGTCAGCAAAGTGATTGCATCGTGCGGAGGAAAAGTGTATGTTTACGGAACTCCTGCGGAGGAGACGAAAGGCGGAAAAGTAACCATGGCCGAACAAGGGGTTTTTGATCACTTGGACGCCGCTATGATGGTTCATCCGTATTGCAGGCATGAAAAAAGCGGGACATCGCTGGCGATGGATGCGATCCAATTCGAATTCTTCGGAAAGGCTTCTCATGCGGCGGGAGCACCTCACGAAGGAATCAATGCGCTCGATGCCGTCATTCAGACATTCAACGGCATTAATGCGCTCAGACAGCACATTCTCCCTGATGCCCGGATTCACGGGATTATTCCGGAGGGAGGGAAAGCGGCGAATGTTGTGCCGGATTACGCGGTTGCCCAGTTTTACGTCAGAGGAACGGAACGCGCTTATGTCAATGAACTGCTCGATAAAGTGAAAAATTGTGCAAAAGCGGCCGCACTTGCGACCGGAGCCCGGCTTGAGAGCTCTTTTTATGAGCTGTCTTACGATGATTTGAAAACAAATGAAACGCTGTCAGACGCTTTTACACAAAACATGATCGAGTTGGGCGTCGATCCGGATTCGATTCATGAAAAAGCGGACGGAGGAGGTTCGGTTGATATGGGGAATGTCAGCCAGATCGCGCCTTCCATTCATCCTTATGTGCAAATTTGCGATGAGCCGTATGCGTGCCACACACCCGAGTTTCGTGAAGCGGCCATGAGCAGCCGGGGGTTCGAAGGCTTGATGCTCGGCGCAAAATCTATGGCATTCACCGCATATGATGTGCTCATCAATGAAGAGCTGCTGAAAAAAATAAAGGAAGAATTCAACCTTTTAAAGGCGCTGGCCTAAACGGATGATCCGAAAACGATCAAGTCCTGTTTTGATGAATATTGACGAGAAGCCGCCGGGGAGCCCGGCGGCTTCAGCGTGTCGACAAACCCTCGCATTCGTTGTCAGGCCTGCGCGCCGGTGCCTAGGAATTACAAACATTGGCTGTTCTAGACTGCAAGGATTGCGTTTCACGCTGAAAAGATGACAAAATCCCAAAACTAACAGTCGTTTACAGGTCGAGCGATAAGCGGATCATATCGATGCAGCGCATGCCGTTTTCGTATATCGGCTTCTCGTAATGTCTCAGGAAAAAGTTCCGGTCGATGCCGGTGATTCTAAATCCGCATTTTTGATAGAGCGCCAGCTGACCGATGCTTGAATTCCCGGTTCCGATTTCAATCGTCTTAAATCCTTGAGCTTTCGCTGTTTCAATCGCATGCATAACCAATTGTCTGCCGATTCCTTTTCCCTGCAGATCTTCTTTGACGGCGATATTGACGAGCTCTGCCGTTTCAGGCCTCGTCGGCAGCAGCACATAGACACCGGCAATCCGGCGGTCGATTTCGGCTGTATAGCACTGTCCCCGTTCGAGGTAATCGTTAACCAGTTTTTCGGAAGGGTCTGCCGTCAACAGCAAATCAAGCGGCGGCTCATGTTCTGGATGCAATCTCCGAATGTTCATTTCACTCATCTCCTTTTGATCTAAACAGAAATCGTTGAAATCCCCAAAAGGCTCATGCACAATAGTAAGCACAAGCGAACAGTAAAGTGAGGTACTGATATGAATATATCTGACTATGTAAAGCATGACGCGGTTGCTTTATCTAAGCTTATCAAACATGGGGAAGTAACGGTCAACGAATTAATCGACGCTGCTTTTTCCCGTCTTGAAGAAGTCAATCCAGAACTGAATGCAGTCATTCGGACAAGAAAAGAGCAGGTCAAAATTGAATCCAAACAGCTTGACATCAGACACCAGCCGTTTGCCGGGGTGCCGATTCTTTTAAAGGACATTTCCCAAGCGTTGAAAGGGGAGCCTCTCACAGCCGGCGCCAAGCTGCTTTCATCTTATAAACCAAAGCGCGATTCGAATTTCGTCGCGAAATTGCGCGGCGCCGGTTTTTTATTTCTCGGACAGACGAATACACCCGAATACGGATTAAAAAATATTTCTGAGCCTGAATTGTATGGGCCGTCGCGAAATCCTTGGAACACTGATTATTCACCCGGGGGTTCAAGCGGCGGTTCTGCGGCTGCGGTGGCGGCCGGAATCGTTCCACTTGCAGGGGCAAGCGACGGGGGAGGCTCCATCCGGATACCGGCTTCCTTTACCGGACTATTCGGTCTGAAACCGACCCGGGGCAGAACGCCTGTAGGACCGGGCGCCGGACGGCAGTGGCAGGGGGCATCGATCGATTTTGTGCTGTCCCGTACGGTCAGGGACAGCGCGGCGCTCCTGGATATTCTGCAAACCATTCAGCCTGAAGCCGCTTTTCAAACGCCTTTATTTCCAGGTCAGTATGAAGAGGATATGAAAAAAGGGCTGGAGCGCCCTTTGAAAATCGCATTCTCTGTAGAATCACCCGTCGGAACGCCTGTCAGCGATGAAGCCAAACAAGCCGTCCGCCGCACCGTTCGATGGCTGGAAGCGCAGGGACACCATGTCGAAGAGCAGACGAACGGCGTTGACGGAATCCGGTTAATGGAGAACTACTACTTAATGAACAGCGGTGAAATTTCCGCGATGATTCTTGGAATGGAAAAAACGCTTGGAAGAGCGATCACTGTTCAGGACGTTGAAATTGTCACATGGGTGCTGAATGAAGCAGGCAAAAAAGTGTCGGCAGCCGAATTTACAGCAAGCCTTGCTTCCTGGGATCGAGCAGCTGCACAAATGGCGGCGTTTCATGAGACCTATGATCTGTATGTGACCCCGGCAACGGCTTACCCCGCTCCAAAGGTCGGCGAGCTCACCCATACCGAAAAAGAAGCCGAAGCTCTCCTGAAAGTGAGTGAGCTGGAAAAAATCGAGCAGCAGTCGCTGATTTATCAAATGTTTTTGAAAAGCTTGACATATACACCATTCACACAGCTTGCCAACTTAACCGGACAGCCTGCAATGAGCGTCCCGGTCCATCTGACAAATGAAGGTTTGCCGCTGGGTGTTCAAGTGACGGCTCCGAAAGGAAAGGAACATTGGCTGCTGCGCACCGCCCATTTATTAGAGCAATCAGACTTATGGATCGGAATGAAAGGAAATCCAATGCTCGGCAGTCTGTAACCGTATAAGAGAGGACCGCCCGTTAATCAGGCCGGTCTTCTTTTTTATCGTACAGTTTTTCAAGCTCGTCAACCAATGTTCCGACATACGTCACAGCCCGGCGGATCGGCTGGTCTGTCGACATGTCGACACCGGCGTGTTTCAACAAGTCCAGCGGCTTCATGGTACCGCCTGCTTTTAAAACGTTCAGCCATCTGTCTACGGCAGGGCGGCCTTCTTCTTTGATCTGTTGCGAGACGATCGTCGATGCTGTCAGCCCGGCAGAATAGGTGTAAGGGTATAACCCCATGTAATAGTGTGGCTGACGCATCCATGTTAAGCTTGCTCCTTCATCAACCTTAACTCCGCTGCCCCAGAATTCGGAGAGCACGGCGCTAGTTTGCTCAGACAGTACGGAAGCGGTAAGTGCGTGCCCCTGTTCGGCGAGCTCATAGACTCTCCGCTGATATTCCCCCTCAAGCAGATGGGTGACGAAATTGTGGTAATACGTGCCCATCAGCTGGTTGATGACCCAGCGCTTCATTTTCGGATCATTTGTTTTGGAAAACAAATGCTGAGCGAGAAGCATTTCGTTCATTGTAGAAGGCGCTTCAATGAAATATAGAGACGGTCTGACATTCATGATGCGCTGCTCTCGGTTGGCAAAGTAAAAATGGCCGGCATGACCGAGTTCATGGGCAAGGGTAAAGGCATCCCGCATCGTATCCGTCCATGTCATCAAAATGAAAGGATGCGCTCCGTACGGACTTGAACAAAACGCGCCCGTTGATTTGCCGATATTGTCAGCGAGATCAACCCACCGCTCAGTCAAGGCGGTTTCCATGACTTCCGTGTACTCCGGCCCCATCACTTGTAAAGCGTCCAAGATCATCCGGCCGGCCTGTTCGTAAGTCGTCTTTGGACTGAAGTCGTGATCGAGCGGAGCCTGCAAATCGCAGAAGCGCATTTCGTCGAGGTCTAATACGCGTTTTTTCAAGGCGGCATACTTGCGCATATGAGGTGCAAGTTCGTTTTTAATCACATCAAGCTGGTTGCGGTACATTTCGAGCGTGACGCTTTGCGGCTGAAGAAGCATATGGGTGACGGATTCATATCCGCGCAGCCTTGACATGCTGACCTGTTTTTTGACCTCTGTTTCATAGATGGCGGCGATGGTGTTTTTGTATGTTTGCAGGGTATTGGTAAAGGAGTCGAATGCGGTTCTGCGAATATGCGTATCAGGAGAGAACATGTATTTTCCTTCATATAACGCGAACGAATTGGCGAGTGTATTGCCGTTTCGGTCCTGAATCGGGGAAAATTGCATATCCGCAAGCTTCGCCATCCCGAAAATTTTGTACGGGGCATCATGTATTTCGCCTAAAACGGCTAGCGCTTCCTCTGTTTCGGGAGCAAGTTTATACGGCTTGAGTTCCATTATCTCCGTCAGCATTTTGCTGAAAGGCTCCAGTCCTTTCTCGTTTTTTATGTACGTCTCCACTTGATTTTCGGGGAATTCAAGAATTTCCGATTGGATAAATGAAAGCCCGGCGTTTATTTTTGCTTGCAGCGCGGCCATCCTTGAAGCATCAGCTTGGTTGACGGGGTTTGTCAAATCTTCGGACTTTCTGAGGTGAGTATAGGCGGCGGCCCGGACTAGGCGCTTCAGCAGTATCTCCCGCAGCGATAAACAATCCAGCAATACGCCGGCTCCTTCATGCAGCCTTCCTTTAAATGAGCCGATGGATGCGAGATCTTCCTCAATTTTCACAAGTGCGTCTTCCCAAGTTTCATAAGAAGAAAATAAATCAGTAAGATTCCAAGTCAGTTCCTCCGGCACCTCACAGCGCTTTGGTCTTTTTTCTGCCACTTTTTCCAATGTGCAGCCTCCCCTTGAAAATATTTCGTGTTTCTAATTAATTATATAAAAGACGGCAGCATAATGAAATAAAAAACGACGGCTTCTAAAGAAACCGTCGCAAACCGTCTGCTTATTGAGCATTGCGATTTCGACCGCCCATGCTTCTCATGACGAGGCTGACGATGAAGATCAAAATGATCGCCCCGATCAAGGCCGGTATGATATTAAACCCGCCGACCACCGGACCCCAGCGCCCCAAAATCATCGAGCCGAGCCATGAACCGATAAATCCCGCAATAATATTTCCAATGATTCCTCCGGGTACATCACGTCTGATAATGAGGCCGGCCAGCCAGCCCAAAATTCCGCCAATGATCAATGACCAAATAAAACCAAACATTGAACAGTACCTCCTTGTTTTTTAGACATTTTAAGCCTTATACCTATCTTTTGGAATTCGTGAATAAATATACAAATTTTTTCTAAATGAAACCATTTGGGCGAACAAACGTATGAAATACGGACACCATGAACCGTCATAAGACTCTTAAATCAAGTGAGGAGAGTAAGATGAAACAGTCATTAAAGGCATTAAAAGGCTTTCGGGCATTCGCCGAAGAAAAAATGAAAGAGTGGAACGTTCCTGGAGCCGCGGTTGCAGTCATTAAGGAAGACGAGATCATCATGGCGGAAGGGTTTGGATTCAGGGATAAAGAACGGAAATTAAAGGTCAACCCGGAAACGGTATTTGCGATCGGTTCCGCCTCCAAGGCATTTACAACGGCGGCGATGGCGGTATTGGCTGATGAAGGGAAAATGGAGTGGGATAAGCCGGTAAGGGAATATCTCCCTGAGTTTAAGATGCACGATCCGGTAGCAACTGAACGGATGACTCCCCGTGATCTGGCGTGCCATCGTTCTGGTCTCCCAAGACACGAAATGATGTGGTACAATTCCTCCTTTTCAAGGGAGGAGCTTTTCAGACGGATCCGCTACCTTGAGCCGAATCAGGATTTTCGATCAAAGTGGCAGTATCAGAACCTGATGTATATGACGGCTGGTTATCTTGCTGGAAGAATAGCGGGGACGACATGGGAGGATCTTGTTCATGAGCGGCTTTTCAAACCTTTGCATATGACATCCAGCAGCTTTTCGGTCGAAGATATGCAAAAGCTTTCCGATTTTGCCTTTCCATATCAAGAGAACAACGGAACGGTTGAAAAAATACCTTTTCGTAATATCGATGCGATCGGGCCGGCTGGGTCGATTAATTCCAATGCCGTGGATATGGCAAATTGGCTGCTTCTTCAGCTTGGCAGCGAGAAATTCAACGGGGTTTTATCAGATGGAAGCCTTCATGAACTGCATACGCCTTGCATTTCCTGCGACTCCATTATTAAAGCGAAGGAGCTTCCGGTCTGCAGCTATGGACTCGGCTGGTTTGTGGAACCGTACCGCGGTCGCCATATGATTCATCATGGCGGAAATATCGACGGCTTTTCATCGCTTGTCGCTTTCATGCCTTATGAAAAGATCGGCATTGTCATTTTGACAAATATGAACGGCAGCTTTCTTCCAAATGTTCTGGCGTACAACATTTTTGACCGCTTGCTTGGATTGGAAGAGATCGATTGGAGCGGCCGGCTGAAAGGCGAAGCGGAAAAAATAATGAAAGCCGCTTTAGGAGTGGATCGAACCGCGGATCTTACCAAAATTGAAGGAACGAATCCTTCTCATGCCCTGAAGGACTACACAGGTGTATATGAGCATCCCGGCTACGGCGAAATCAAAATAGAGCTTAAAGACGGCGTGTTACAGGCGCTCTTCAATTCGTTTGTGATGCCTTTGAAGCATTATCATTACAATATATTCGAGATGAAAATGCCGCTCACGGAGATGGCGATGCTCGCATCATTCGACACCGATATACACGGACATATCAGCCGCCTTTCCATACCGTTTGAAATGGCGGAAGGCGCTAGAGAAATCGAATTTGTCAGGAAGCCGGATCAGCAATTGTACGACCCTGAATTTCTTGCTTCTTTAACAGGGAAGTATGCATTGGAAGACGGAACAGATGTCGTTGTGTCTCTCAGAAACAACCGGACGCTCTGGGTTTCATTGCCCGGTCAGCCTGATTACGAACTTGAACCTTACCGTGAGTTGACATTTCAAATAAAAAATCTGCCGGGATTCAGCGTCCGATTTGAAGCCGGCGATTCCGGACAGGTAACAGGTTTGCGCTTCATCCAGCCGAATGGAGAATTTCCTGCTGTCCGGAAATAGCAGCAAAGGACATATTTCGATTTATTTCCCGAGAAATATACAGGTGTGAGCCAGTCTGGTCACTTCTGGACGGCTTCCAGTAATAAATCCGCCAGATGAACGGCTCTCACTCGGTCTGTAAGTCCTGCTCGTTCAATGCCGAGCTTCATTTGCAGCAGACATCCGGGATTAGCCGTAACGATCGTAGCGGCCCGGGTCGCTGCTGCTGCTTCCATTTTAGTATCGAGAATTTTCATCGACATTTCGGATTCGACAATGTTATAAATGCCGGCTGATCCACAGCAGCTTTCGGCATTTTTCATTTCCTTGAATTCAATGCCCTTGATGCTGCGAATAAGGCGTCTCGGCTCAGTGGACGTTTTCATGACATTTCGCAAATGGCACGAATCTTGGTATGTGACGATTTGCTCCGGCAGTTCAAGGGATTGCTGATCGAAGTTCAGTTCCAACAAGACGGAAGAAAAGTCTTTCAATTTTCCTGTGAAAGATGCTGCCCGTTCCCGCCATTCGGAGTCATCTTTCAGGAGATGATCATATTCCTTTAAAAAAGCTCCGCATCCGCCTGCATTTGTTATGATAAAGTCCGCGTTTGAATCCTCGAATGCCTGAATATTTCGTTTTGCGAGCAGGATGGCCTCAGACTTTTCGCCGCTGTGTCCGTGGAGGGCGCCGCAGCAGGTCTGCTGTTCGGGAATTATGATCTCGCAGCCAGCCAGCCGCAGCAGCTCAATGGTTGCCATATTCGTATCCAAAAACAGCGTATCCATGAGACAGCCTGAGAAAAAGGCGGCCCGTTTTTTTCTCTCCCCGATCGCAGGGAGCAGGTGCGGCCGTTTTTTCAGCTGTTTCATATTAGGAACCTTCGGCAAAACCGCCTCCATCTTCGCGAGGTGGTCCGGCAAAAGCCGGAGCAAGCCGGATTTGCGAATCACGTTTTGCATGCCGGAACGCTGATACAAGCCGAGCATTCCGGTCAGCGCCCTGATTCTGTTTGGATGGGGGAAAAGCCCTTTGAATACTGCGCGGCGAAGCACTTTAACCGGAAAGGCGTGCTTTTTGTTCTGCTGAATAATATCTCTCGCTTCTTCAAGCAAGCGTCCGTAGTTTACGCCTGACGGACAAACAGGTTCACACGCGCGGCAGCCGAGGCAAAGCTCGAGTGACCGTTCGACATCCTCATCAGGCTCGATCGTCCCATCGACGACCGCTTTCATGAGCGCGATGCGTCCGCGCGGAGAATGGCTTTCTTGAAAACCGGATTCGATGTAGGTGGGGCATGACGGCAGACAGAAGCCGCAGCGCATGCAATTCAGCAGCTCTTCCTCATCCATTCTTTGTTTAAACTGCTGTTCAATGACCTTTCTTTCGTCAGCTGTCGTCATCTTGTCACCACCACTCGCTTGCGGGAGTCTTTCGCAAATATCTTCCCGGGATTCATGATGTTGTTTGGATCCAATGCCTGTTTTACCGCCTTCATGGCGGCGATTCCCGCATTGCCCAGCTTCAGTTCCAAATAGGGGGCTTTCATTTCGCCGACCCCATGTTCTCCGGTAATTGTTCCTCCCAGTTCAACCGCTTTTTTAAAGATGTCTTCAAAAGCCTGTTCGACCCGTTTCATTTCTTCACTGTTTCTGACATCTGTCGTACAGGTCGGATGAAGGTTGCCGTCGCCTGCGTGCCCGAATGTACAAATCGATATTTGGTGCTTTTCGGCGATCGAATTAATCGCTTTTACCATTTCAGCAATTTCAGAACGCGGTACCGTAGCATCCTCCAGAATGGTCGTCGGCTTTAACCGCGCTAAAGCCGAAAGGGCGGTGCGGCGGGCCTCCCGAAGATTTTCCGCTTCAGCTTCTGTTTGCGCAGTTTGAACGGACACAGCATTTCCTTTTTTGCAAATCTCTTCAATCACGGCGATATCACGGCGAACTGCATCTTCGGTGCCGTCCTGTTCGATCAGGAGAACCGCTTTGGCATGGACGGGAAGGCCGATTTTCGCGAAGTCTTCGATCACCTGAATCGTAGGTTGGTCGAGAAATTCGAGTGTCGTCGGAATGATTTTATGTGCAATGATATTTGAAACAGTTTGTGCTGCAGAGTCGATATCTTGATAGAGAGCGAGGACGGTTTTTTTTGTTTCGGGTGCCGGGATGAGTTTTAATGTTGCTTCAGTGATGACGCCGAGCGTTCCTTCAGAACCGACGAACAGACGCGTCAAATCATAGCCGGCAACATCTTTGGCCAGCTTGCCGCCGGTGCGGATGATGTCCCCGTTTGCAAGAACGATTTCCAGCGCCATGACATAATCGCGGGTCACTCCGTATTTCAAGCCGCGGAGGCCGCCTGAGTTTTCGTTAATATTCCCGCCGATTGTCGAGATCTTCATTGAGCTCGGATCGGGCGGATAAAATAATCCTTTTTCTTCAGCGGCGTGAATTAAGTCAAGTGTGATCACACCGGGCTGGACGGTTATCGTTAAATTTTCTTCATCGATTTCTAAAATTTGATTCATATGCTTAAACAGGAGGACAATCCCCCCTTCAGTCGGGCATGTGCCGGCACATAGGTTTGTACCTGAACCTCTCGGCACAATCGGAATGCGGTGCGTGTTGCAGATTTTCACGATTCGCGATACTTCTTCCTTGCTGCGCGGGGCAATGACCGCGTCAGGCATCGATTGAAACTGTGGTGTCGCATCATAGGAATAGACGAGCCGTCCGGCGTTCGAATCGTCATAATTGGCAGAGCCGACAATCTCAATCAGCTTGGATCTCACTTGTGAGGAAATCATGTATGATCACATCCTTTACCAATTATTATACAAAATCAAACGCTTTCAAAAAATCATTCTTTTAAACTTCAAATATAAAAAAGAACCCGTTTTCAAAGGAAACGAGGTTCTTTGCGGAAAGCATCAGGTTGCAAGGCTGATTGCTTGATTAAGCACTTTTGCCCCGTCCATCATTCCATAAGCCATTTGGTCAATGACGGCCACGGGTGTATGATACGGCTTGGCACGCTCTGTCATTTGCCCTTTTAAATACCGGACCTGCGGACCAATCAGTATCACATCAATTTCATCCAGATCGCTTGGCAAATCTGCCTCAGCATACGCATTAATTTCCGCCTTCAATGAACGGTTTTCCGCTTCTTCCCGCATTTTTTTTACCAATATACTCGTAGACATTCCGGCTGAACATACAAGTGCGATCTTCATTTTTCTCTTCCTTTCCCAAGCTCTTGATATAAATCAATCATTTCTTTCGCCAAATCTTTTACAGTTATGGCTGTCATTAAATGGTCCTGAGCATGGATTAATAATAGATTGGGTGAAAGGCCTGCGCCCTGTGCTTCTTTTTGCAGGAGGCGGGTTTGTGCCTGATGCGCTTGGTTCAGCTCCGATTCTGCTTCTTGTATCTTTTGATAACCGGTTTCGCATTCGTGATGTTTCACAAGTTGCAACGCTTCCATTGCAGAAGAACGCGCATTTCCGGCGTGAAGGATGATTTCAAATGAGACCTGTTCCAATTGAAGTGTATCTGCCATAACATTCACTCCTTATTTATTCATTTTCTGTCTGGTGCAAGGCGGAACGTTGAGCCGCTTTTATAAACGGGAGGTAGAGCAGGGTGGCCAGCACCAGGTTGAAGATTTGCAAAAAGACCCCTCGGACTGATCCTCCGGTGACAAGATATCCGCTGACAATCGGAGGCGTCGTCCACGGAAGGATCGCCACAGTTTTCGGGACGAGACCGGAAGCCAAAGCGATATATGATGTAATCGTCAAAATTAATGGAATCAAGATAAACGGAATGAACATGATCGGGTTTAATACAATAGGAAGGCCGAACAGAACGGGTTCATTGATGTTAAAAAGGCCGGGTGCGAGAGACACCTTTCCTATCGTTTTGTAGTGCTTCGATTTCACGGCAATTAAAATGGCGGCAAGCAGAGCCAATGTTGTTCCCGATCCCCCCATAAATACGTAAGAATCGAAGAAAGGCTTTGTCACAATATACGGCACTTCAAAAGCGCTCATTCCTTGCGAGAATAAGTGCTGATTTTCCTGAATGAGCGGGAGGTAGACGGATTCCATGATCGGCCCGAGGATGTTTGTTCCATGCAATCCAAAGAACCAGAGCAAATGATTCAAGAAAGTAAAAATCAAGGCTGACCCAACCGTGTTGGAAAGGCCTTGAAGCGGCTCTTGAATCGTGCTGAAAACAAGCTCATGGATGCTTTGCCCCGAAAAGTGAACGATCAGAGCGTTACATAGCCCGGCAGTGGATAAGATGACGGCAGCCGGCAATAGAGCATTCAAGGATTTTGTGACGCCGTCAGGCACTCCTTCAGGCATTTTGATTTTCAATTTCTCATTTTTGGAAAACAGCCGGAAGACTTCTGTCGACAGCAAAGCCACGATTAAGCCGACGAACAGACCTTGGGCTCCCAGCCAAGTCATTGAGAAGCCAAAGTCTTCAGTGGTCGGTGTAAGCACGGCGAATGCGCCAACCCCGATTAATGCGGCAGACAGACCATCTGTGTGATATGACTCGGCCAGCTTGAAGCTGACAGCCGCAACGGCTAAAAGGCTCAACAGAGCAAAAGAGCCATTCCATATCGCTCCGCCGACAGCCGTCCATCCCTCGCCGAAAAGACCGGTCATAAAGTTTTGAAACGCCGGTATTGGAAAATTATTGACCAGGATGGCGAGGGAACCGATGATGATAAGAGGCATAATGGCGATGAATCCGTCGCGTATTGCAATCAGGTGCCTTTGGGAACCGATCCTTCCGGCGATCGGCATGATGTTTGATTCGATGAATGCCATCATTTTATTTTGTTTCATGTGCACGGACCTCCTCAAAAAATTGCGGGAGATAACGTTTATGAGCCTCGAGCATTTCATCGAGCACCTTTTGAGCTTTGTGATCAGAAGAGACCAATGGATTGGTGATCATGGCTAAGTATGCCGTATCGTAGTCGCCGGTGACCGCAGCTTCAATCACTAATTGTTCAAATTTTTTCATCAAGATGATCGGCCCGCTGATGGCATCGGGCAGTTTTCCGACGGTCAGGGGAATCGGTCCGCTTTTTGTAATGACACTGTTGACTTCGATCACCGCATCATCTGGAAGGTCTGGTATGCTTCCTTTATTCAGTGTGTTCACGGTCTGAATATCCATTGAATGATGATAAAGCGAGTTCATTAATGAGCAGGCTGATTCACTATAGTAAGCTCCGCCGCGGCTTTCCAGTTCTTTAGGCTTTTCATGGATCTTGGCGTCTTTGTATCTCTCAAACAGCTGCCGCTCCACTTCCATGACGGTTTCTGCGCGCGTCCCTTTGTTATTGTACGCTTCGATATCTTTTGCGAGCGCATCTTCATGTTGATAATAGTACTGATGATAAGGGCTCGGAAGCATTCGCAAAGACCGCAAAAATTGGCGATTCCACGGCAGCGCCGCAATATTGGAAGGCGAGTAGCCGAAGTGATCATTCAACAGAAGCTCAATCGTCTCTTCTGTCCGGTCGATCCCGTCGATCCAAACTCTTTTTCCGAAAACAAAATGATTGATGCCCGCGAATTCAATCATGACGAGGTTTACATCCACGCCGAAAATTTCTGCGATGCTATTTTTCATGTTGTAAGGAATATTGCATACCCCGACGACCTTTTGATGAGGTCCGTGCTTCAGCAAAGCTTCCGTCACGATGCCCGCCGGATTGGTAAAGTTAATCAGCCATGCTTCGGGACAAATCTCATGAATATCGCGGGCGATATCCAGCATAAAGGGAATTGTGCGCAAAGCTTTAAACATGCCGCCCGCCCCGTTTGTTTCCTGGCCGATCAGGCCGTGGCTGAGCGGAATTTTTTCGTCTAAAGCTCTCGCCTTCAGTCCGCCGACTCTGATTTGAACCGTTACGAAATCGGCGCCTTTCAATGCTTTTGCCCGATCTATTGTATGGCTCAGTTCGATGGGAACCCCCGCATGTCTGATCATTCGCTTCGCGAGTTCTGAGACGATGCGAAGCTTTTCTTTGCCCTCCTCGATATCAACCAGTACAATCTCATTCACTGGAAATTGATGATGCCGTTTGATGATGCCTTCAATGATTTCTGGTGTGTAGCTGGAACCTCCGCCTATAACAACTACTTTCAGCGCCATAATCCCCCTCCTTAACTCTCTTTTATGAAAGCGCTTCACACAATTGAAACTTAACATGTTATAACAAATTTGTCCATACATATTTGTTATAACAAATTGTTTTTTGGGGGAACTTTTTGTGTTATTCTATAATTACGAACTCACCCCAAAGGAGAAAATGTATGGCGAAACAACCACAGCTCCACAGTCAAATTAAACAAGATATTGTAGATAAGATTGAAAGCGGTTATTATCCGCCGGGCAGCCTGTTGCCGACGGAGTCCGAGTTTTGCAAAATTTATGATGTCAGCCGGACGACGCTGCGGACCGCGCTGAATCATTTGCTTATGGAAGGGGCTATTTACCGAAAGCAGGGAAAAGGGACATTTGTCGCCAAAGGAAAAGTAAAGCAGATCTTAAGCTCCAGCAGCCTCCGCTATGCAGAACAATTGAAGGCTCAAGGCTTTAAACCGAAAATCAAGGTTGTTGATTTGCAAAAAATAAAGCCGTCCGAAAAACTCCAAACCCGTCTCGGAATCGACGCTGAACAAATGGTCTATCAAGTAAAAAGAATCCGCTATGCAGACGATGAAGAAATCCAGTTTGAAACAGCCTATATCAGAACGGATCTCGTACCCGAAGTAACGGAAGAAATGGCGAATATCTCACTTTACCAGTGCATCAGCAGGCAGGGAAACAACATTAAAAGAACAGAGGAGCAAATCAAGATTGTGATTTCTGATGAGGAGATTGCACACCATTTAAATATTACACAAGGCACGCCTTGCTTCCAGATATCGACGCAAACATTTTTGGCGTCTGAAGAGGTTGTCGAGTATTCTATGGCCTATTTTCGCGGTGACCGCGTTGAGTTCTTCATTGAACGCGATTATGGACAAAGGGGGAAATGAAAGCGTGAAATCTCTAATCATAAATGCAGATGATTTTGGATTTTCAAGGGGAGTCAACCTTGGCATTATTGAAGCTTTCCAGCACGGGGTCCTCACATCGACTACCCTCATGGTCAATATGCAAGAAGCGGATCATGCCGTCGAACTCGCACGGCAAAATCCAGAACTCGGAGTCGGGATCCACTTGACATTGACGGCCGGGCGTCCGATTCTTGGCGGACTGCATACGATAACAGATGAAGAAGGGAATTTTCGCAAGCTTTTGTATTACCAAGGTTTTTTCGACATTGATCTTGAGGAAGTATATCGAGAGTGGAAAGCGCAAATAGAGAAGGCTTTGTCCTGCGGTTTAAATCCGACACATATCGACAGCCATCATCATATTCATACATACGGAAATCTCCCTGAGGTGTTTGTAGAGGTTGCGAAAGAGTATGATCTGCCTTGCAGAAAGGTCAATCATGACCATCCTTCACTGTGGAAGGGTGTAAGGTCGAACGATGCTTTTGAGCTGAAAGTCGACCGATTGAAGGATCTATCGAGCTTCTTTAATGATTATCAAGACGCAGCTGTGATTGAAGTGATGTGCCATCCGGCTTATGTCGATAAATGTCTGCTTGAAAAATCGTCCTTCCATTATCCTCGGGCATATGAACTTTCACTGCTGACGGAACCTTCTCTCAAAGCCGCTTTACAACACTGTCCGGATATTCGCCTCACGTCTTACGCCGGTCTATGAAAGAGATGCCGCTTCTATTCCTTGGCTTAATAAGATGTGAAATGGGGTAGAAAGCGGCGGTTGTTTTATTCAATTACTTCATGTTGACAGTTCAGAAAATTCTGATTAATATAAATTTGTCATAACAAATTTATGCATTCTTCACCCATTGGAAAGTCTTCTTTTACACTTAAATGTATAGACGTCTATACGTGTTTCACCCTCTGCAGAACCAGCTTTTCAAACGCCAAAATTTTAATGAAACCATGCTGTCGATCTCACTTTTGTAAGCGTTTTCCCTTGTTGTCTTCAATGTATCTGCTGCTATTAGATGACAAGGAAAAATATAAAACCAGCAAAAAAGGCGGTGAGGAAAAAGAGAGTTCTAGTTTCATAGCTTGCCAAAAAATTGCTTGTAAAGGAGATGAAAATCGTGTTGATCAACAAAAGCAAAAAGTTTTTCGTTTTTTCTTTCATTTTTGTTATGATGCTGAGCCTCTCATTTGTGAATGGGGAAGTTGCAAAAGCCGATTCCGGAAAAAACTATAAAATCATCGGCTACTATCCATCATGGGGTGCTTATGGAAGGGATTTTCAAGTTTGGGATATGGACGTTTCGAAAGTCAGCCACATTAATTATGCCTTTGCTGATATTTGCTGGGAGGGAAGGCATGGGAACCCTGATCCGACAGGCCCCAATCCTCAAACGTGGTCATGCCAGGATGAAAACGGAGTGATCGACGCGCCAAATGGAACAATCGTGATGGGCGATCCCTGGATTGACGCACAAAAGGCAAATCCCGGGGATGTCTGGGATGAACCGATCCGCGGCAACTTTAAACAATTGTTGAAGCTGAAAAAGAGCCACCCTCATTTGAAAACGTTCATATCGGTCGGGGGGTGGACTTGGTCTAACCGCTTTTCAGATGTCGCGGCAGATCCTGCGGCAAGGGAGAATTTCGCCGCTTCGGCCGTTGAGTTTTTAAGGAAATACGGGTTTGACGGGGTCGATCTTGACTGGGAAAATCCGGTCAGCGGAGGATTGCCGGGGAACAGCACACGTCCGGAAGATAAAAGAAACTACACGCTGCTCCTGCAAGAGGTGCGCAAAAAACTTGACGCTGCAGAAGCAAAAGACGGCAAGGAATACTTGCTGACGATCGCATCCGGCGCAAGTCCCGATTATGTAAGCAACACTGAGCTCGATAAAATCGCTCAAACCGTGGATTGGATTAACATTATGACCTATGACTTTAATGGCGGATGGCAAAGCATAAGCGCCCATAATGCACCGCTGTTCTATGATCCAAAAGCGAAAGAAGCAGGCGTTCCAAACGCTGAGACCTACAATATTGAAAACACTGTGAAACGCTACAAGGAAGCCGGTGTCAAGGGTGACAAATTAGTGCTTGGAACACCGTTCTACGGAAGGGGCTGGAGCGGTTGTGAACCAGGGGGGCACGGAGAATATCAGAAATGCGGACCGGCTAAAGAAGGGACATGGGAAAAGGGCGTATTCGATTTTTCAGATCTTGAAAGGAACTATGTGAATCAAAACGGCTATAAAAGGTATTGGAACGATCAAGCAAAAGTGCCGTTTTTGTATAATGCGGAAAATGGCAATTTCATCACTTATGATGATGAACAATCATTCGGCCACAAAACGGATTTTATTAAAGCAAACGGATTAAGCGGAGCAATGTTCTGGGATTTCAGCGGCGATTCCAATCGGACGCTTCTCAATAAATTGGCAGCCGATTTAGATTTTGCACCGGACGGAGGCAATCCGGAGCCGCCTTCATCGGCACCTGTGAATGTGCGTGTAACCGGAAAAACTGCTACAAGTGTCAGCCTGGCGTGGGATGCGCCGAGCAGCGGAGCAAACATTGCGGAATATGTCGTGTCATTTGAAAACCGGTCGATATCTGTAAAAGAAACATCAGCGGAAATAGGCGGCTTGAAGCCGGGTACGGCCTACTCATTTACTGTTTCAGCAAAGGATGCGGATGGAAAGCTCCATGCCGGACCAACGGTAGAGGTCACGACGAATTCTGACCAAGCCTGTTCATATGACGAATGGAAAGAGACGAGCGCATACACAGGCGGAGAGCGGGTTGCATTTAACGGAAAAGTGTATGAAGCGAAATGGTGGACGAAAGGCGACCGGCCTGATCAATCCGGTGAATGGGGCGTATGGCGGCTGATCGGAGGCTGCGAATAAGAGAAAGTCAAATGGATAGAAAACGATAAAGAGAGATTTGGGGAACAGCTTCTCACGTCTCTCTTTATGGACAAAGGAGTCTGAGTAAACATGAAGAAAGCCGCTTCATCTTTTTTATCTTGTATGCTGCTCCTCGCGCTTTTTATCCCGAACCGGCAGATTTCCGCAGAGACTTCAAGCGAAAGACCGGACTGCCGTCCGGAAGGGCTATGGGACTCGGGCGTTGAACATGTGCCGTATTGCGATGTATACGACAAGGACGGCCGTGAAAAGCTGGCCAATCAGTTAGACCGGAGAATCATCGGTTACTTTACGAGCTGGCGTACGGGAAAAGGAAATCAAGATCGTTATTTAGTAAGCGATATCCCCTGGAAGTACTTGAGCCACATTAATTATGCGTTTGCCCACATCGGGGAAGATCATCGGATTTCAGTCGGAGAAGAGGCAGATGAGAACAACCCGTCCATCGGGATGACTTGGCCGGAGCATCCCGATGTAAAAATGGATCAAACCTTGCCGTATAAGGGGCATTTTAACCTTATCCATCAATATAAAGATAGATACCCGGATGTGAAGGTTTTGGCCGCTGTCGGCGGTTGGGCCGAAACCGGCGGCTATGTCGACAAGGACGGAAAGCGAATTCCAAGCGGCGGCTTTTACTCGATGACAACGAATGGAGATGGATCTGTAAACCACAAGGGTATTCACACCTTTGCGGAATCGGTCGTTGCGTTTCTCAGAAAATATGAGATCGATGGAATCGATATTGACTATGAGTACCCTACATCGATGCAGGATGCAGGGAATCCGGCAGATTGGAACATCGCCAATCCGCGGCGCAAGGGATTAAATAAAAGCTTCGAGGCATTGATGAAAACATTAAGAGAAAAGCTTGATCAAGCGTCCGCTGAAGATGGAAAGTACTACATGCTGACCATTGCAGCACCATCCTCGGCATATTTACTGAGGGGGATGGAAACGTTTAAGCCGCTTCGATATGTCGATTATGTCAATATCATGTCCTACGATCTTCATGGAGCCTGGAATGAGTTTGTCGGACCGAACGCTTCTTTATTCGATAACGGCGAAGATGCCGAACTCAAGCAGTCCAACATTTATACTACGCCGGAATACGAAGGGATCGGATATTTAAATACGGACTGGGCTTACCATTATTTTAGAGGGGCAGTAGAATCGGGACGAATCAATATCGGTGTGCCTTATTATACGAGAGGCTGGAAAAATGTGACCGGCGGAGCAAATGGGCTGTGGGGAAGAGCCAAAAGCGCAGATTGCCCTCAGGGACTCAGGCAATGCGGTGACGGAGCAACCGGAATCGATAATATTTGGCACGATAAAGATGAGCAGGGGAATGAAATTGGAGCAGGGGCAAACCCGATGTGGCACGCCAAAAACCTTGAAAAGGGCATTGCTGGTTCTTATCTGGAAAGGTATGGATTGAGCAAGGCTGATTTGACAGGCGTTTATAAAAGGCATTATGACGCAGGGCTGGCAGCGCCTTGGCTTTGGAATCCAGAAAAGAAAGTATTTCTATCGACAGAGGATGAGGAATCGATCAAAACGAAGGCGGATTATGTCATTGATAAAGGAATCGGGGGTGTCATGTTTTGGGATTTGAGCGGTGATTATGACTGGTATCCCGAACGAAACGGCAGTAAAGGAGAATACGGTATCGGCAATACCTTAACGAGAACGATGTATCATAAATTCTCGGATACAACACCATACGATAATCGACTCAGCACATCACCTTTGCCTGATGAATCACTAGATGCAGAAGTAGAGTTGACGAACTTTCCGTTAGGAGATCAAAATTACCCGATCCACCCGGTGATGAAGCTGATCAACAACAGCGATGTCACGATTACGGGAGGTTCTTTTATCGAATTTGATGCGCCGACATCCACTTCCCCTCGGTTTAGAAGCTGGAGCGGCGATCATGTTGAAGTGATTTCTAAAGGGCATACGGGACCGAACATTGGCGGACTGACAGGAGATTTCCACCGCATCAGAGTGACTCTATCAATCTGGAAAACCATTAAACCTGGTGAGGAAGCGGAGTTTCAGCTTGTCTATTATTTGCCGATCAGCGGTCCTTCAAATTTCACGATATCAATAGATGGCAAAAAGTACAGGCTTAAAGGAAATTAAGTATACGGCCGTTAGATGTGACAGCCCGTTCCAAAAGGAAGCGGGCTGTCTTCGTGTATTATTGTGCGCTGTTTTTCCAGTTGGTCAAATTGTCGAACACCTCTTTTGTAATCCGGGTGCCTCTGTTGTACGAGGAGCCGCCGTATACTCCATTTGTGTGTACGGCAAGCGAGCACGGACCGCTGCAGTTCGTTCTGGAGCTGCTTTGTTCGAATACCGGTGAACCGCTTTGTCCTCCGTACGTGTCCATTGCGTACTGCAATTTATACGTTTCGGAGATGGCAATCGGTCCTGAATGCTGCCATTGTGTGCCTGCTGTTTTATCGCCTGGGTAGCCGCTGATGGTAACAGTTGTCCCAACAAGTGATGAAGTAGTGTACGAGTATCCGAAGTATCCGACAGTATTGCCGATCGGTTCGCTTAGTTCGATTGCGCCGTAATCGTAATTGGTGTTTCCGCTTCTCCATCCTGACGGAATAAAGTAGCGCGTCGATTTAACTGAGCCGTAAGGATAGCTTGTCCCGTTCCGTCCCGGCGAAACAGTGGCTGTACCGGCAAATGAACCGCTTGATGTGTCATAGATGCAGTGTCCGGCTGTTGCGACGGTTTTCGGACCGATCATCCATCCGGTGCATGAACCGATGCTGCTTGAAATATGAACGATCGCTCTGTACGGATATGCGGTTGTGTTGGTGACCCTTGTCCGATCATCAGAACCAATCACCGATTTAATGCTGTAAGGAGCTTTGGCGGGTGACTTTTTTTCCGCTTTTTCCTTTGTTTCATTCACTTTGCCGGTGCCTGTAAACGCTTTTGAATACAAGCCGTATTGATCGCTCTTAATGTTTGGGTCATAAGTAACCGATGTTTCCGCTTTGTATGAAGGATCGCTTGAAACAGGAGTATGAGGCGATGGCGCGGCTTGGGCCGGGTGCATACCTAAAGAATAAATAGAAATACCAATGAGACCTGTGATCAAACCTCGTTTAACACTCTTTTTACTAACCAAATCATATCACTTCCTTATTTTGTTGTAAGTACAAGTTAGATATTAACAAAATAATTCTGAATTTTCCATATGTTTAAAAAAGATCATACTAAAGGTGTGTATTAACATTTTGTTTGATCATATTGATACCGGGTAATGTACATGGAGAAAAGAAATTGAGGGGTGTTTAGGTTGTATAGTGATTTAAAAGGAAAAACAGCAATTGTGACCGGCTCTTCAAAAGGTATAGGCAAGGCGGTTGCAGAACGGTTTGGAAAAGAAAAGATGAATGTGGTTGTCAATTATCACAGCGATCCCGGAGGCGCACGGGAAGCCGTCGACAATATTCAAGCAGCGGGCGGAAACGCCCTTGCGATAGAAGCTGACGTGTCTTCCGAAGAGGACGTGAAAAAGCTGATTAATTCAGCAGTTGAACACTTTGGTTCACTTGATGTTATGGTCAATAATTCAGGATTTAACGGCGCGGGCGCCTTTCCGCACGAACTTGAGCTTGATGAGTGGCAGAAAGTGATCGACGTTAATTTAACCGGTGCGTTTCTCTGCGCACGCGAAGCCTTAAAATATATGGCGGACCGCCGCATGAAAGGAAGCATACTCAATATATCCAGCGTTCATCAGCAAATTCCGAGACCGAAAAATGTTCACTACTCCGCTTCAAAAGGCGGAATGAAGCTGTTAACAGAAACGCTTGCCCTAGACTATGCGGACAAAGGAATCCGCGTCAATGCGATTGCGCCGGGAACGATTGCGACCGAAAGCAATGAAGACTTGGAGGGAAGCCGCAAGTCGGAACAGCTGAAAAAGATACCCATGAACGAATTTGGCGAGCCTGAACAAGTGGCTTCCGCAGCGGCATGGCTTGTGTCGCAAGAAGCCGCCTATGTAACGGGCGCGACTTTATTCGTTGACGGCGGCATGACGCTGTATCCATCACAGCTGGAATAGCAAAGGCCGTTTTTTCAGCTCCCGTTCTGCCCTTTATTGAATGGCGGAATGGGGGCTTTTTTAATTGTGTTACCTTTTATTTTATAGTAAAAGAAACGAGTTTAATATATACCGTGCATCGCGCTGATCAGGTTGCTATTACAACTTTCAATAAAAGGAGATTATGATGCAAAACAATATCGTTCACATTGCCTTCGGCGAGTCTGCCGGCGGCAGTATAAACATGATGCTCAAACAGTCGGGAGGAACCCATGAAAAGAGTCTGATCGTTCTGCCTGAATTATTTTCCATCGGACCGCTTCAAAAGCTGGAAGCCAAAGAAGGCAGGGTCAATCGTTATGAATGGTTGAAAACATATCTGAATGACCGATTTCACGAGTCTGGAAAGAGATACAGCCGTTTTGAAGTGGCGGTTTCTGCATTGTCCGGCATTCCTGAGCAAGCCTCTGTCTTTATATGGACAGGAGATCATGCACACGAACAGACTGGACTGAGGTTTGTACACCATATCCTCCGACAAATGAACCTGGCTGTTTTCCATTTGAATACGACGAAGTTCTTCCCCCATACCCGGAGTTCTGGTGAATTGAATGATGAAAACCTGAGATTCATTTATGAACAAGGGGATCAGGCGGCTGTGACAGCCGCTGAAGGACGGCGCCTTGCAGAGGAATGGACAGCGCTGTCTCAGCAGACAAGCGTGTTGCGGGTATGGGAAGACGGTAGAATCAAAAGCGTGAAGGAGGATTTTTTTGATTCGTTCATAATCGAAAAACTGGCTCAGCTTCAAAAAAACCGTTCAGCCAACACCTTTATCAACTGTCTCAGCTTGATCGGCGAAGTCATTGGCCATCTGGAGGAGAACATCGGAGATGAATTTATCGAGTACCGCATTTTAGAGCTGATCCGCAAAGGTATTTTTGAGATGAAAGGCACAACAAAAGGAATGAGATATTTTAATGTCAGGTTAAAAAATGTCATGTAAGTTCACCAGTTAAATCCAATTATCTCAATTTTCATGAAACGATTGATAGTATATTTCGTATACATAAGGAGAAGAAAATGAAAGAGAGGTAGACAGGATTTGGTTCGTGAACAGTTAAAACAAAAAGCGCAATCCATCAGTAAGGTTCCCCCACATTATCAGCTCATGATCGAAGATTACGGAGAGAAGTACGAAAAAGAGAGGCGGGTTTTTTTCGCTTGGCAGGACATTGAAGAGCCGGAGCGGGACATATCGGTGGAGTTAGATCATCAAGGCCGCTTAATCAGTTTGACAAAAGAGTATGAACCGGTGGTGGAGGAAGCTCTTCCTGATGAAAGGCTGCTGCAAATCGCCCTTCAGTTTACAGAACAGCATTACCCGAATGCGCCTTATGAATTTGTTTTCCATGAAAAGAAGGTAACAGAACAATTCGTTCGTTTTACGTATGTTCAGACTGTCCTTGATCTTCCGCTGCCGCAGACGGGCTTTTATGTCCGGGTCGCCAAGAACGGAGAGGTGATTGAGTTTCGCTATAACGGCGGGACGAGCTCTTTCTCCATTCCAAAGCAGATAGCTGATAAGCAATCGGTAACAGCCGATTATCTTGAACATGTTCAATTCGAATTGGCGGTTGAAAAAATCCGCAGTGAACTTTATGAAGGGGGAGATGATCTCCCGCATCTTATTTACGAAGCAGACTTGCCGTTTTTCAGCTATCCCGCCGATATCACGGAAAAACGCCAGATGAAGCCTGCGGCTGATGACGAGGAAGAAGAAGACACATTGCCGCTCCCTGTGCTGCCTGAGGCTGACCGTCATGCTGATATCGATGACATGATCGGCTTTACCCCTTCGATGCGAAAAATCCGCGAAACCGATTTGGGAGAGTCAATTGGAACAGTGTGGCGCCTGGGAGACGACCCTGAGCCGAGAGATCGGAGTATAGCCGGCTACTTTGAAACATGGAACCAAAATACGTTGAAAATCGTGAAAGACAAAAACTCGGGGAAGCTCAAAGGAATCGCTTCTTTTATCAAATCGGAAGGACCCCCTGTCTTGAGCGGGGAAGACTGCTTGAAACGGGCGCTGCAATTTTTGTACAGGCTTTATCCCGACGCTGATCGGCTTTTTCGAATGCATCCGGCGGAAAATGACGGGGACAGGTCAAACGCATTTTTTCAATTTGATCTTCAATACAAAGGGGTGCCGTTAAGGCTTGGCTCTGCCAATATCAGCATCAATCGGACAACCGGCAGGGTCGTCGGTTATCACGGCCCGGAAATCGAGCCGGAAACGCTGATCGATCTGAGTCCTTCGCCATCCATTTCAGAGGAGGAAGCGAAAGCCGTTTTTGCAGCGGCATTTGATGTGAAGCTGCAGTGGGAAAGGGACTACAGTCGGGAAAAGGATGACTTCTACAGGCTTGTCTACCGGCCGGTATACCCTTACTTTATCGATGCCCATGACGGAAAGGCGTTTATGAGCAAAAACATATAATAAACGGCGGCTGGCTGGGGTGGAAAAGCCCCCGGCCGCCGCCTCTTGTAAGATCAAATATCGTCCTCGGCTCCAGTGGAGATCGGATGGTCTGGGTAGCTGATCCAATCGCTCCAGCTGCCGGCATACAGCTTCACATTTTCAAATCCGGCTTCTTTTAAGCCGAGTACATTCGGGCAGGCTGATACGCCCGATCCGCAATAGACGACGATTTCACTGCCCGGGTCCAAAGCAGCGTAATGCTGTCTGAGCTGTTCTTTGCTTTTCCATAATCCGCCTTCGGTTAGATTGCCTTTCCAAAAAAAGTTTTTAGCGCCGGGAATATGGCCGGCCCGATGATCGAGAGGCTCGGTTTCCCCGGTGTATCTTGAAGGATCGCGCGCATCGATCAGAATGGAGCCTTCTCTGCCGATTCGCTTCAGTACTTCTTTGGCATCGAGCAGTTCGTTTTCTCTGAGCGCCGGCTTAAATTCGCGCTCGCTAGGACGAGGATCCTCGGCGTTCACCTCGTAGCCCGCTTTGATCCAGTTGGACAGTCCCCCATCCATGATATAGACGCTGTCATGCCCGAGATAGTGAAGCTGCCACCAAAAGCGCGCTGCAAACATGCCGCCGCTGTCATCATAAACAACGACATCTGTTTGCCGGTCAATGCCGATTTTTCCAAGCTTCGCGGCCAGAAGGTCAGGGTCTTGAAGCGGGTGTCTGCCGCCGTGCTCTTCCGGGTTGCGCGACAGATCTTCTTTTAAATCAATGAAAACGGCTCCGGGCACATGGCCTTTCGTATACGCTTTTCGGCCTTCGTCCGGTTTTGTCAAATGAAACCTCACGTCGACAATAACTGTTTGGTCCGTTTTTTCCATTAATCGTTTGTATACCCATTCAGGGCTTTTTAATACTGACAATTCACGATCCCTCCGTTCCCCTTTGTTTTTTCTCGGGTTCTGATAATAGAAGAATAGCTTTCTTTCATGGGCAATGTCAAAGATAAATCCCGAAATCGTCATCACCTAAATGAAACAGAATATGATAAAGGTGACGACATCATGGGGGTGACTAAAAATGGCAGTCGTTCAGGCTTCTTCTAAAGATATCAGTCTTTTGGCAAGACTTTTGAGAGCGGAGGCTGAAGGCGAGGGCGTGCAAGGTATGCTTATGGTCGGAAATGTCGGAATCAATCGCATCAGGGCAAACTGTTCCGACTTTGTGGGACTTCGCACCATTCCGCAAATGATCCATCAGCCGCATGCCTTTGAAGCCGTGACGCACGGTTATTTCTATCAAAGGGCGCGGGAAAGCGAAAGGCGTTTGGCACGCAGGGCGGTCAACGGGGAGCGGCTTTGGCCGGCAAAGTTCAGTTTGTGGTATTTCAGACCGGCGGGGGCGTGTCCCGCACAGTGGTACAATCAGCCGCATGTCGGCCGCTTTAAATCGCATTGTTTTTACGAGCCGACAGCGGAAGAGTGTGAGAATGTCTATAATACGTTCTAACAAAAACATCCCTTTTCAACGGTTTTTGAAAAGGGATGTTTTTCGTTCAAAATAATTCTGCCAGTCTTTCGTAAGACTGCTTCTTATCTTCAAACCGGTAGACGTTAGTTAAAATCATAAACTCATCTGTTTGATATCGTTCAGAAAGCTCGAGCAGTTTTCTTTTGACTGTTTGAGGAGACCCGATCACCATACGGCTGCGGTTTTGGGCAAGCTTCTTTTTATCGGCAGCTGTGTAAGCGGCCGATTTCGCCTCTTCAATGCTTGGGACAAGGCTGTCCAGCCCTTTTTCAACCCGGAGAAGCCATAAATCTTGGCTCAAGCAGAGCTCCTCGGCTTTTTCATCGGACTCCGCACAAACGACGAAAACGGCGGCCAATGATTGGGGGCGTTTAAAGAAAGGGGAAGGCCGAAAGCTTTCACGGTATGATTGAAAGGCGTTCTTTCCTCTCGCGGGAGAGATGAAATGGCCGAATACGTATCCCGCTCCCATGCTACCGGCCAATTTTGCGCTGTTTTCTCCCAGGCCTAAAAGCCACACCTCCGGGGGCGAATCCGTCAAAGGGGAGGCTTTAATTCCGAAGTAATCATGTCCGGAAGGCACGGAATCAGTCAGAAAGCTAACCAAGTCTTGTAACTGTCTCGGGAATTCGTGCAGGCTTTTATGAACCCCGTCTGTCAGCGCCAGCCTCGTTTTAGTTGTGCCTCCCGGAGAGCGGCCGATCCCCAGGTCAATTCTCCCGGGATAAAGGGCTTCAAGCTGCCGAAAGTTTTCAGCCACTTTAAAGGGACTGTATTGGGGCAGCAGAACGCCGCCCGAACCGACGCGAATATTCGCCGTCTTTGCCGCAATGTGTGCGATCATGATTTCTGGAGCGGTGCTGGCAAGCCCCCGTGTGCTGTGATGCTCGGCAAACCAATACCTTTTGTACCCCCATTGATCCGCAAGTTCCGCCAGCTCTGCAGAATGCTTTAGAGCTGAATGCGCATCCGAGCCTTTTGATATAGGAACCTGGTCAAGAATGCTGAGCTGCATCAATTGTCACCGGCCTTCCTTTCGTTTTCTTGTTCAGTAAGACAAGCATATGAAAAACAGCAGATAGGGTCAAATCGAAGAGAATACGAGAGACAAAACATGATTAGTCAAAACATGACACCGTTGAAACAAAAACGAAATATAAATGTAATATAAATTGGCGCCTATTGTCGAAAATAGATGGTATAATAACGTCTGTACATTAGAAACGGATATATAAATCATAGGTCATAAGATTCATTTTTTAATAATGTTCAATCGAATTTACATAATGAAAAAACAAGAATACATAAAGGAAAGAGGAGTAGAAAGTGAAGAAAAAGGTTTATACTTTTGGTTTAGCGTCGATTCTCGGAACAGCTAGTCTATTTACCCCCTTTATGAACAACACGGCATCGGCAGAAACATCTCAGCAAAAACAAGAAATTCAGCAAAAGCGTTCTGAAGTGAATTCAGGCATCGAGAGCAAGCGGAAAGAAATCGCCAAGCTGCAAGACGAGCAGAAAAAGCTTGAAGGTAAAATCCAAGAGCTTGATAAAAAAGCACTTGAAACAAGCAACAAAATCGAAGACAAAGAAAAAGAAAACAAAAAAACGAAAAAAGAAGTGGAAGCTCTGAAAAAAGAAATCAAAGAAACCGAAAAACGGATTGAAGAGCGTTCAAAAGTGATTAAAAATCGCGTGCGCAGCCTGCAGGAAAACGGCGGATCCCAAAACTATTTGAATGTCCTTCTGGGCGCACAAAGCTTCGGAGATTTTATCACTCGTGCAACTGCTGTTTCAACAATTGTTGATGCGGACAAAGACCTGCTTGACGAGCAGGAGAAAGATAAAAACAAGCTTGAAAAAGCAATGTCTGATTTAAATACAAAACTGGACGAAATCCAAAAAACACTAGCCGATTTAAAAACGCTTAAATCGGATCTTGATAAACAGCTGAAAGAACAGGCAAACCTTTCTAAGCAGCTGCAAACGAAGCAAGCGGCAGCAGAATCAGAGCTGAGCGATCTGAAAAAAGAAGCGGGCTCTCTGACAAAAGAAGAAGCCGCTCTTGAACAAAAGCTTAAAGAAGAAAGAGCTGCGGCGGCTGCAGCAGCAAAAGCGAAAGAAGAATCTGCGACGGCTGAAAAGTCTGATTCAGGATCTTCATCAAGCTCAAATTCAGGTTCAGTCAGCAAATCTGACGGATCGTCCAACAGCGGTTCTTCAAGCAGCAAGAAAAGCAGCAGCCCGTCAAGAAACTACTCTTCCGGTTCTGTTGTAAGCAGCAATGGAAACGCGATTGAAGCTGCCATCAGCACAGGTTCAAGCATTGTCGGCAGATCTCCGTACAAATGGGGAGGCGGACGTTCACAAGCTGATATCGACAACCGCCGCTTCGACTGCTCATCATTCGTACGCTGGGCTTATGCATCAGCAGGCGTAGAGCTTGGATTCGGTGCGACAACAAGCACGCTTGTCGGCAAGGGACGAGCTGTCAGCGCGTCTGAAATGAAGCGCGGAGACTTGGTCTTCTTTGACACATACAAAACGAACGGCCACGTGGGCATTTATCTTGGCAATGGCACATTCCTGAACGATAACAGCTCACGCGGGGTATCCGTCGATTCTATGAGCAACCCGTACTGGAAGAAAGCTTTCAACGGAGTTGTAAGACGGGTCGTTGAATAAAATATTATACTGAGACAAACGCCGTTCCCGATCGGGAGCGGCGTTTTTATTTTACAGCGGCAAGTCGCGCTTTTTAAAAATGAGAATGCTGAGTGCGAAGGCGGCAAAACCGACTGCGGCGAGAACAAGAGACACTTGAGCGATGTCGGTGCTTCCGTTCACAATATCGCCCGGTCTGAATAAAGAGAAAACCGACAGGCTCCTCAGCCATTCTGTTTTTTCGCTTAATTTGCCTAGCAAGTCGAAGCTGAAGAATAAGAACGTGATGCCTCCGGAAAGTCCGAGGGCTCTTTTTTCATCATTTGAAATGGCCGAAAAGAGGAACGAAATGCCGCCGACTGCAAAGAAGAGCAGAAAGCCAAGCAGGTTCAGAACGAGGAACCTTGACACATTAAAATCGTAATCACCGCCCAGCATCAAATGGTAGCCGGCCAGTCCGACCGCTGTCGTCACGGCCATAATGATCAAAAGACCTGTCGTTAAGACGGCTGCTTGGGTGAAAGCCACTTTTCCGCGCGTTGTCGGCGCAGACAGAATATAGGCCATTGACCCTTGATCCACCAGCTTTGCCAAAAGCTTTGTCGACAGCATGACAGAGAAGATCGATAAGATCACGATAAAGATTAATCCGTAATATTCTCCAGATATAAAATCTTCAAGATTCCCAAGTCCGTTTTCAAACCCAAAAGCATTGAGAAAGCCTTCCGGCATCGATTTGATCATTTTCTCAATATCCTCCGCATTGCCCGCGATGCTTGGATAAATGCCCAGTATCAAAAGGATATAAAATGCGGAGCCTACTCCGTAGCTCATGATTCCTTTCATGTTTGTTCTCAGCATTTGTTTATACAGGGAGAGGTTCATTGCGCTGTCCCCTTTCTGTTATAGTAGTTCATAAAAATTTCTTCCAAGCTTTGTGATGAAGCATCAATGTGCCGAATGTGATATTTGGCGGTTTCTTTAATAAATTGATCATGGTTCCCTAAAACGGCCACTTTGACGCGGTTGTCCGTCCGGGACTCAATTTGCAGACCTGAATTCATGAAGGCGGGAATGTCGCCCGTGTTTTCAAATGTGACTTCAAATACTTTTCGCTGCATCGACTGCAGTTCATGAATATCCTTGACGGCAATGATGATGCCGTCTTTTATAATGGCTGCTCTGTCACAGGTTCTTTCGATTTCCGGAAAGCTGTGGGAAGACATTAAAAACGTCGTTCCTTTCGCTTTTTCTTCGAGGACGATTTCAATAAATACTTTTTGCATCAGCGGATCGAGGCCTGATGTCGGTTCATCAAGAATAATCACTTCGGGGCTGTGCATAAAGGCGGCGACAATCCCGACCTTTTGCTTCATTCCTTTTGACATTTTTCTGATCGGAGTATGAACATCGAACTGGAGCCGTTCAATAAGTTCATTGCGCTTGGCTGTATCTTTTAAGCCGTGCATGTCTGCCATGAAATCGAGAAATTGTTTTCCCGTCATTCCTTCGATAAATGCAATCTCTCCGGGGAGATAGCCGATATGCCGCTGAATATCGCCCTGCTGCTTCAAAACATCCATTCCGTTTACTTTAATGTCGCCTTGATCAGGCTTCATAAACCCCATGATATGTCGGATGGTCGTCGATTTTCCGGCTCCGTTCGGCCCTAAAAACCCAAAAACTTCCCCTTTTTGAACATGAAAAGAAACATCAAAGATACCTTTGCCATTGGAAAACTTCTTCGTGAGCCGTTCAACAGTAAGCATGTGGAACCTCCGTAATGAAAATAATGAAATTTTAATAATTATAAATTACATAAATTATTTTAAGTTCTTATGAACTTTTTTGTCAATGAAAATTAATGAAATATATTTATGTTATAATTTCATTAAGAAAGATAAGTAAGGATGGTTATATGAACGGATTTGAAAAAAGGGCTTTGCTGATTAAGGAGAAGATCAAAAAGACGGCTTTGGATATGCTCAAAACATGGGAGCCAAAGCGCATCCGGATAACCGATATCGCAAAAGAGGCAAACGTTTCGCAGGTGACGATTTATAATTACTTTGGAAGCAAAGAAGCGCTCCTGAAAGAGGTTTTTAAAGATTATATCGATCAGTCCATCAGCGAGTTTGAAGAATATATGAACAAAGATATTTCTGTTAAAGAAAAAATTGAATTGATGATTTTGCAAAAAAGGGCAGCCAATAATCAAAAATTCGCTTTAACGGTCATCAAAGAGGTGATGATCGAAGACAGTGAAATTATGGATTATGTGAAGCAGCAATACGATGAAAAAATCATTCCCCTTATGCTCCAAATGATTGAAGAAGGTCATCGGACAGGCGAAATCTCTTCCAAAATCACCGCGGAAAGCTTTCTCATCTTTATGAATATGATCATTGAACATTCAAAAACATTGGGTAAAGCCTTTGAAAAAAACAGGAAGTTTACAGAGGAAATGCTGCACATTTTCTTCTATGGCTTGTGCGGCAGACCGTAGTGATAAATTTGACATCTCTGTCATTTCTGTGAACGCTTGAAACAATTTCCTTGCTTTTCCGTATATAAGGCAGATACAAAAAACGAAAGGATTTACTAAACGATGAAGCACTCCTTTTTCTTTTTTATGTTCATTGCCTTTTTTCTCGTCACTGGTTTTTCTGAAGCAGGCAAATCCTTTTCGATCGAGCGGGCTGATATACGCGCAACAGTAAAAGAAAACGGCGATTTAAGTGTAGAGGAAGTTTACAGATACGATTTTAAAGGTTCTTTTGAAGGGGCGACAAGATCGTTCAGCGAAGAAACCGCGAGCCGCCTGAAGAATTTTAAAGCCTATCTCCTTCCCGACCACCGGAGAAAAGGCGGTCAAGCCATCCCGTTAAAGACAAAGAAGGAAGACGGGACTTATTTTGCTTATTCGGCATCAAAGGATGAAACGAAAAATGTGATGTTTCGCTATGTGATCGAAGATGCCGCACAAAAGTTTGAAGATACGTCGATTTTGATCCATTCATTTTACCAAAAGGCAAATACCGATTTCGGCCGCGTAAAGATTGAAGTGCGCCTGCCTGATTCGGTAAAGGCACGGGATATTCATGCGTTTTTGCGTGAAAAAGGAAACGGAAAGATTACGAAGGTGAACGATTCATCGGTCACCTATGAGACAGGACTCTATCGCGCAGGCACGGGCTCCGAGCTGAGGATATATTTTCCGCAAAGCGCCTTGAAGGAGGCGGTCCGGCACCCTTCTTACCAGACAAAGGATGAGCTGCTGAAGGAGGAGAGAGACGAGGCGAAACGCTACGCTGAGCGGGATGAACGAATTGCCGGCGCTGAAAGGATGATTTTGATTTTTTCGGGGATTGTGGGGTTCATGGTCATCATGGCTGTCATGCTTTCGTTTTTGAAGAAGAGACGCCGCGCCATGCTTTCGTTTGAAGAACTCGAGTCCTTTGATCCCGTGCTTGTCGCATTTCTTTACAAAAAAGGCCGTTTCACAGACCGCGATCTCCTGGCCGGCCTGCTTTCGCTTTATCAGCGGGGATTGGTCACTATGCAGAAGGTGCAGGCTGAAGAGAGGTTTCTCGACGATCCTAAGGCGCCTGATGACACATATGAATTTGAATTCTCCGGAAGCAAGGCAGATTTGCCAAAGCCTGATCAGCTCTTAATCGAAAAACTTTTTGAGCAGACGGTCAGCGATACCTATATGTTCAGGCTGGATTCCCTCAGCGGGCCGACTGAGGAGGAATGCAAGCACAAGGAGCAGCTGGGAAAATATGAACGAAAGAGGATCATTCTTCAAAACGTGGTTCAAAAATGGACGGAAAGCGTCAGACAAGCGCCTGAATTCAGGGAACTGTTTCAAGAAAACCGCTGGCTGAGAATGCTGTCGCTTTCACTGCTTTCAGTCCATACCGGGCTCCTGCTCTTTATTCTGTATGCAGATGTGGTACATCAGGCCGGATTCATGGCGGCTTGCGTCATATTTGGTTTTGCACTGTCGGCAGGCATTGTTCTTGCGAAGTCAAAGCTGTATACGATTCTGTTTTTGGCCGGATTGTTTTTGGCGTCTGTTTTTACCGACAGCGTTCATACCATTTTGTATTACGGCATATGCGTCGGGCTGTCTATTTTATTAATTGCCTTCATTCCGGCCGTGAAAGAAAGCAGGTATGCCTCCATCTGCCGAAGATCGATTCTTTCCTGGAGGAACCATCTGAGAAAAGAAGATTTGTTCTCAGGGAGAAGCCTGTCACAAAACGAAAAAACGATGATCTTTGCAATTGTGCTTGAAGTGGAGGATGAATCTGCCGTGTGGCTCAATCAATCAGCAAACAGGCTTGATTACGCTTCCCCTGTACTGGGTATGGCTGCAGCCGGCTGTTTGCATTATCCGTTTTACAGCTGGCAGCTGCCGGATTCGCAGCAGCACGCCGGTGCATATGATGCAGGCGGTTCCGGAGCGGGCGGAGGCGACGGGGCAGGAGCTTTTTAAGTTGAAAGGGGCTGTCGCAACGACAGCCCCTTCAGATTATTTCAGTTCCCCGCTTTCGCTGTTCAGCAGTTTTGGTTCCGCGGGTGACAGGTTGATGTCCGTACGCTTTTGCCAAGCCGAACACCGGCATGTTATGGTAAAAAGCCTCATAGCGCCCTTTTGGAACCGAATACGTTTCATGATAGATGCCGACAGCGCCTGATGCGGCTGTTTTCTGATAAAAACGGCGCCAAGCCGCCATATGTTTATCACCCTTTGCATATGCTGTCAAATCTTCGAAAGAACGCCAATATTGAATAAGACAAATCGTCCTGAAATTGATGAATGATTCCATTGCTAAAAAGCCGAGGTTTTTGTTTTGATAAAGCTCCTTTATCATAGGGGGCATGGCGGTAAAAACCGGCCACCATTTATGAACAGCATGCCACTTGTTTACTCTCATCCCGATCACAAATACAACGACTTCATCTTCAGGGGCGGCCGTAAAAGGCTTGTTGATGATCGTTTTACCCATTGGTCCCTTCCTTTCCATTCAGCCGATTGATTGTGGCCTCACACCATTCAATTCCGGCCGAGGTGGTGCGTTTTCCATAATCCAACGTGAAAAGCCAGTACTCTCTGTCCTTTGAATGGGAGCTGCACGAAAGAATTGACTGCTCGATTGCTTTATATGCTTCAAGCCGTTCTTCAAGCTTTTGTTGGTACTCCTTCACTTTCAAAGCGGTTTTCTCCCGCGATTCTTCCTTGCTGAAAAACAGCTTCAGCAAAAACTCGTTTTTTTCTGAAGCGATGTCATTGATCGGTTCTTCAAGCCAGCTCTGCAGCGCTTTTTGACCTTCAGCGGTAATCATGTACTCTTTTCTGTCCTGCTTTTTGTCCGAGAGCGCCGGAGAAGCCGCGGCCCAGCCTGCTTCCGTTAATTGACGCAGTGCGGGATAAATTTGCCCGTAGCTGATTTTCCAAAAATGATTCAAACTTTGGTCGATCATTCGTTTCATTTCGTAACCCGTTCGGTAGCCGGCCGTAATCAATCCAAGCAGCGCGTAAGTCGTGTGATTTCTTTTTGTCATACAAACCGCCTTTCTATATCTATTTGATATATATCTTTTAGATACATCATATCAAAGGCGCTGACTTCGTGCAATCGCTACTATTGTTGTCGATAATTTGACCGGGATGAAAATGTGATAAAAAAATATCGAAAAACCGCGAAACTTTTCTCTGAATCTTTCCGTATATATAGTTAAGCAGGTTAAATAATGATTCATTGGTCTTGTATTTGTAAAGATATGAATCACGCTGGCGTGATAATTGGATCTTTCAAACTCTTATTCTCATCCAGCACTGTGATCTTTAAGGTTATGATTCAACGGAGGAGTGAACAGTTTGGCTATTTCTTTAGAGAAAGGTCAGCGGATTGATTTAACAAAAGGAAAAGCGGGGCTTTCGAAGATTTTAGTCGGTCTCGGCTGGGATCCGGTAGCGTCCGGAAGCGGCGGTTTTTTTGGAAAGCTGTTTGGGGGAGGAACCCCGAATATTGATTGTGACGCATCCGTGCTGATGCTGGAAAACGGAAGAGTCACAGAGAACAAGAACGTCATTTATTTCGGAAACTTGAGGAGCAGATGCGGCAGCATCGAACATACCGGAGATAATCTGACAGGCGAAGGCAGCGGAGATGATGAACAAATCATTGTAGATTTGCAAAAAGTTCCTTCGCATATTCATAAGCTTGTCTTTGTCGTGAATATATACGATTGCGTGAAACGAAGCCAGCATTTCGGAATGATCGAAAATGCCTTTATACGCATCGTCAACATGAATGATCGCAGTGAGATGGTCAAGTACAATCTGCGGGACGATTATTCTGGGCGGACAAGCCTGATTGCGGGCGAAATTTACCGTGACGGCGCCGAGTGGAAATTCACCGCTGTCGGAGAAGGCACAAACGATACGAGCATTACGGAAATCGTTAAACGCTACGCCTGACATTCATATAAGAAATGGGGAGATCAACATGGCAATTTCATTAGCAAAAGGACAAAAAATCGATTTAACAAAAACAAATCCCGGATTGTCGAAAGTTGTCGTCGGCCTTGGCTGGGATGTCAATCAATATGACGGCGGTGCTGATTTTGACCTGGATGCTAGCGTGTTCCTGCTCAACGCAGAAGGCAAGTGCTCTTCTGAAAAGGACTTTATTTTCTATAATCAGACCGAGGGCGCAGGCGGAGCTGTCATACATACAGGCGACAATCGGACAGGGGAAGGCGAAGGAGACGATGAGCAGGTAAAAATCAATTTGAATGCAGTGCCGGCCGATATTCAAAAGATTTCTTTTGTGATTACGATTCATGAAGCGGAGGCTCGCCGCCAAAATTTCGGACAGGTGTCAAATGCTTACGTTCGCGTGATCAATGAAGACTCGAACGAAGAGTTAATCCGCTATGATCTGGGTGAAGATTTCTCGATTGAAACAGCGCTGATCACGGGAGAGCTGTACCGCCACGGAGGGGAATGGAAGTTCTCAGCGATCGGCTCAGGCTATCAAGGCGGGCTGGCGAGGATCGCCACCGATTTCGGCCTGCAGGTCGGCTGATTTTGAAGATCCGGACAGCAGGCGCCGGATGGCGTCCGTTGGTCCGGCTGACATTTTCTTAAGGAGGTAGTATCGATGGCGATTCAATTATCTAAAGGACAAAGGATCGATTTAACGAAAACGAACCCCGGTTTGACGAAAGCGCTGATCGGTTTAGGCTGGGATACAAACAAATATACCGGCGGCGCCGATTTTGACTTGGACGCGTCGGCTTTTCTTGTCGATCAGAACGATCGATGCATCAATGATCACGACTTCGTTTTTTACAACAACCTCGAGCATCCAAGCGGCGCCGTGATTCATACGGGCGACAACCGGACAGGAGAAGGTGAAGGCGATGACGAGCAAATCATCGTCGATTTCTCAAAAATCCCCGCTCATGTTGAAAAGATCGGCATCACGGTGACGATTCACGAGGCGGAAAGCCGCAGCCAGAACTTTGGACAAGTCTCAAATGCGTTTGTCCGGCTCGTAGATGAATCAACAAATGAAGAGCTGCTTCGCTTTGACTTGGGAGAGGATTTTTCAATTGAGACAGCGGTTGTTGTTTGCGAATTGTACCGTCACGGAGGAGATTGGAAATTCAATGCCATCGGCAGCGGGTTTTCCGGCGGATTGGCATCGCTTTGCCGCAACTACGGCCTGCAAGTCTAGTTTTGCCGGCTGAGTCACCTTTGCGTGATTCAGTCTTGCTTTTTCATCATTAGGAGGTAACGAAAGTGGAGTTATTTCATCATATTATGTCAATTTACGCCTCATTTTTCGATTGGGAAATGTGGGTGGAAGTATTAACGGACCCTGTTTCCTGGGGGCTGATCGGCTCGCTGGTCGTGCTGGAGGGGCTTTTATCTGCGGATAACGCCCTCGTTCTCGCCGTCATGGTGAAGCACCTTCCGGAAAAACAACGCAAAAAAGCGTTGACATACGGTTTAATCGGGGCCTACTTCTTTAGATTTCTATTCATTGGACTCGGTATGATCCTGATTAAATTCTGGTGGATCAAACTGCTCGGAGCCGCATATCTGGCATGGCTCGTCATCAAGCACTTCTTCATCGGTGAGGGCGATGATGAAGCAAACGCCATCAAAAAAGACAGCTGGATGGTACGCGTTTTCGGGGTCTTCTGGGCGACTGTCATTTCGGTAGAGCTCATGGACCTTGCATTTTCGGTCGACAGCATCCTGGCGGCATTTGCCGTATCTGAAAAGGTATGGGTGCTTCTGATCGGCGGCATGCTCGGCATCTTGATGATGAGAACCGTTGCGAAATTCTTCTTGACGCTGATTGACAAAGTGCCTGAACTTGAAACAACGGCCTTTGTTTTAATCGGAATCATCGCACTGAAAATGGCTGCGAGTGTATGGCATATTGAAATGCCGCACAGCGTCTTCTTTATCATTCTGATTATTGCTTTTGCCGCAACATTTATCATTCACTATATGAACAAGCAAAAAGCTGTAAAAGAGCAAACGGCGGCTTCAAAGGAAGAATAACAAACTGCAAAACATAAAGGGGGGAGTAGATCTGCTCCGCCCTTTTTTTACATCAAAGGGGTGTATGATTCCTATTCAAAGAAGGTGACCCATGTGCAATACTTTGATTTTTTATCCGCCTCTCAAAAAGAAGATGTCTTTTTCAAACTGCCGGGTACGGTTACAAAGGACTCTCCGAAGCGCATTCTCGAGTATGCGCTTGGAGCTGCGCTCTATGTTCCGGGGAACCGAAAAGATATAGCAGATGTCATCATCAATAACAAGTATCCAGAATTGTGCTCGGTCGTTTTTTGCCTTGAAGATTCGATCGGCGATTGTGAGGTTCTACAGGCTGAAAACAATCTTGTCAGTCAGGCCGATATGATTTATCAGGCGCAAAAACTGCAGAACATCAACAGCGATGTGCTGCCGCTGATGTTTATCCGAGTGCGGGAACCTGAGCAGATGCTCGAATTGGGCAACAAGCTCGGCCGCGCGCTTCACTTGTTTGCCGGATTCGTATTTCCGAAGTTTTCGATGTTGAATGCAGAGCACTACCTTGATACTTTAACGAAGCTGTCGCAAGAATCCGGCATTGTGCTATACGGAATGCCGATCTTTGAGACACCTGATCTGCTGGCGATGGAAACGAGGGCAAAGGCGCTGCAGGAATTAAAATCAACGCTTGGCTTTTATCAGGATATCATTCTGAATATCAGAATCGGGGCGACTGATTTGTGCGGTCTCTACGGCTTAAGAAGAAAACCGGAAACGCCGATTTACGACATTTTGGTCATCTCTGATTTCATCAAAGATATCGTCAATTATTTCGGCTTGCAATTCGTGATTTCGGGGCCTGTCTGGGAGTACTTTGGAGATGCTTCGCGAACGGTTCCGCCTTTTGCGCCGAATTGGGCTGAGGCGGGGGAATCTTCGCTTGTGATCAATCGGTATATGGACGGATTGATCAATGAAACGCTTCTTGACCTGGCCAACGGCATTCACGGAAAAAGCGTGATTCATCCGTCACAAATAAAAGCGGTCCAAAGCCTGCACGTTATATCAATGGAGGATTATCTGGATGCCTTAAGCATCGTCGAAAGTGCCGACGGCACCCGCGGCGTTGTAAAAAGTTCTTTCTCAAATAAAATGATCGAAATCAAGCCGTACCTTAGCTGGGCCAAAAAAATATTATTAAAGGCTGAAATCTACGGGGTATATCATGAAAACCACAGCTATACGGATATACTTAGAGCGTCCAAACCGTTTTCAAACCTTGGATCGTTCGGGAGTTAGTCTGGGACGGGTGATTGGAAATGGGCAAAACGCTTAAAAGATCAGTGCTTCTACTGTAAAAGAGCCGCACTACCACCATGATCTCAAAGGCAGACATTGTGAATTTCTCAGGAGAAAACAAATGAAATTTTAGGATGAACAGCCATGATGAAAATAGTCGATCTCACGAGCAGCGAGATTCTCAGTTCCCAGCAGGCATGTGAAGAGTGGGGGATTGATTCGTCTACGCTCCGAAAGAGAGCGCATGATTTTCCTGCGGGAACAATCAGAAAGTTCGGGACAACCTATGCCGTGACAAGAGCGGGCATGTGTGCCGTATTTGGACGTAAGAGCGACACTGACTCAGAAGAAAGGGGAGACGGCTGAGCGCTATGAATCAAGAGATTAATATTCAAAACGCCCTGGTCAATGATGATGAATGGAAGCAGATCATCAAGAAGCCGCTCCCGGAGAGAACCCCGTATGAAAAAAACAGTCATTTGACGATAAGCCGTCTGGCGGGACGGATTCTTGGAACTCCGCACGATGAAACGGATTACTACATATATTTCCATGAGCTGTATGCGTCCGGTGATGTGCATGTGTTAAGCGAGACGCTTGATAAGACCATTTCTCCGGAAAGGTTTCAGGCCATACAGCGGATCCATATGGTGAACCAGAAAGAAAAAGGACTTTCCGTCAATCGGTTTGCCGCTTTTCTTGACGGGGAGCAGCTGATTCCTAAGCACCCTGATCCCGCTATGCACCGGCATTTAAGGAAGGCGCTTATCGAAGTGCTGCAGCTGTTTCAGTCCTTTCATGAAAAAGGATTGAACGATCCGGATTTTCGCCGGGTCCTCCTTGACCTTGTCAAATGGATGGGCAACCATTTGGAGAAGTGGCTGAAAGGGGCCGACTGCGAAACGGCGATGCCGAAAGTGGTTTGGTACGGGGACACCACCAAAAGCCAACGGTATTTTTTATACTATTTGATGCTTGTCGGATGCGATGTGCTGCTGTTTCATCCGGAGGGAAAAGACGAATTTCGCCAGCTTGATCCCGAGCAAAAGCTTTCTTTTGTCTTCACATACCCGGACACGTCTGCATTAGAGCCGTTCCCGACTGAAAAGCCCCAGCGCAAAGCAACGGTGGCGTACCGTTCCGCGAAGGAGCTGGATACTGTCCTGCACAATGAGGATTCGCTAATGTACAAACCTTGGCAGTTCAGGGAGCATACTCCGGCCTCTGTGACTTTGAAGACAACATATGATGAACTGTTTTTAATTGCGAAGGAACGAGCCTTTATCAGACCTAATTTTCAGGCGTCTAAATCAACGGTTAACATTCCGAATTTATTCGCGATGGTCATGGGCGTCTCCAGCAATGAAAAAGAGTACTGGGACCGTCTGCAGACACTGACGGAGTATAAGGAGTCGCATACGATCCGGCGCTTCCCGTTTACAAAGGAAGAGACGTCGAATTATCAATTCCATTACAGCGATGCGCTTGATCAAACGGGGATGATCGATCCAGGCCGTTTAATGGAGAGCAATATATGGCGCTACAAGCATCTGCCTGAGGGAGTACAGCGAGGCATTGCCCAAGCGGTTTCCAGGATGTGCAAAAGCCCGAAGATGCTGGCTTTGAACAATGAAAAGACAGCCGATGTACAGCTGTATTTGTTTACCCAAGCGGTACAGCTTCCGGCAGCGCTATTGAATATGATTCAGACATTTGACTATTCACAGACCGTGCCGAAGCTGATCTTGTATCACACGGAACAGACGGGGACACTCACCCGGTCGGACGCGGCCGCCTTGCTTTTGTTAAATGAAATCGGCATTGACATTATCATCTATAATCCGCCGGGCCATAAGTGTATTGACCACTATATCGACAGGCAGCACTTTGATACCCATTGGCTTGATGAAATGTCCTTCAACCAGGAGTTTAAAGAGCCGTCAATCGTCCGGAAGTTCATCAATAAAATCTTTTAAGGAGGGGGCCATTCTGATGGCAAATCCAAATGAAACAAGCATCGTCAATATTAGCAAAGAGGAAGAGATCACGGTTGAAAAAGCGGAGGACATCCGTGCGAAACTCCGCCAGGAGCCGGATGTGCAAGCTCTGGCCCGACAAATTGACGTGAAAAACCAAGTGGAGCTTTTAGAATTCGGTAAGGAGCCCGCTCTTGAAATATCCAAGTTCTCTGACCGCATTCTTTCCATGATGAGAACGAACAGTGTGACAGATTCAGGCGCGATGTTGACGCAGCTCGGAAAAATCATGGACCGCTTTGACAAGAATGACTTTGAAGAACAAAAAGGCTTGCTCTCTAAATTATTTAAGCGCGGCAACAGCATGATCGAGAAAATATTTAAAAAATATCAAACGCTCGGCGGTGAAATCGAAAAAATCAATGTCGAAATTTCAAAATATAAAGATGAAATGACAAAATCGACCGTGACGCTTGATGAAATGTATGAAAGCAACCTTAAATACTATGTGGAGCTGGAAAAATACGTCGTAGCCGGCCAGATGAAAATAGAAGAATTGCAGCGGCTCATCCCCGAATATGAAGCGAAAGCGGCCAGCGGAAACCAGATGGCGCAGATGGAGCTTGATACGCTTCGAAACGGCATTCAAGCGCTGGAAGAACGGGTGTATGATCTCGATATGGCGCGGATGGTCGCAATTCAAACGGCGCCGCAAATCCGCCTGCTCCAGCGCGGCAACACAAAGCTGATCGGAAAAATCAACTCGGCATTCATCATTACGATTCCGATTTTCAAAAACGGCATCATCCAGGCCGTTACCGCCAAGCGCCAAAAACTTGTCGCCGATTCAATGAGCGAACTCGACCGCCGCACCAACGAAATGCTGAAGCGCAACGCGGAAAATATTTCAAGCCAGTCCGTCGAAATCGCCAGAATGTCCGGAAGACCGAGCATCGATATTGAAACGATCGAACAATCTTGGAATACGATTGTCAAAGGCATGCAGGAGACGAAGCAGATTGAAGATGAGAACAAACGCCTGCGCGAAGAAGGGGCAAAACGCATATTGGAACTTCAGGACAATATGAAAAAAGCCGCTTTAAACGGTTAAAAAGGATAAAGAAGAAGCCGCCCCCAGATCAGCTGGCGGCGGCTTCAAATATACAAAAAATCACCGCCATGATAGGCGGTTTTTTATGTTATGCTAGAGAAAGAGAATCGCATGGTAAAAAATATATAAACATGAAAGAGGTGGAAGTATATGGCCGCTTTATGGCTGGCATTCGGCGGCGGTTTCCTGTCGTTTATTTCTCCTTGCTGCCTGCCTTTGTATCCATCATTTATTTCCTACATCACCGGGATTTCGGTCGGCGATTTGAAAAACCGGCATGCAAAGCATATCAAACAATCGGTGATGATTCACGCAGCGGCTTTTTTGGCCGGTTTTTCTGTGATTTTTTACATATTGGGTTTCTCTGCCAGCTCGGTTGGTCTGCTGTTTTTGCAATACCATAACTTAATCCGCATGCTGGGCGGGATATTTTTCGTCGTCATGGGACTGTTCTTACTCGGCGTTTTCCGGCCGGCTTTTATGATGAAGGAGCGGCGCTTTTCGATTAGAAAGGGAAAAATAGGCCTGCTGAATTCAATGCTGGTCGGAATGATTTTTGCGGCGGGCTGGACGCCGTGCATCGGGCCTATATTCGGAACGATCGCATACGCAAATTTTCAGAACCCTGATTTTGGGAGCGCATTCATGATGATCACCGCATATTCTTTAGGCTTTGCCATTCCTTTTTTGCTCATGGCGTTTTTTATCGGAAACATCAGGCCGCTTATGAAATATTCGAATATGCTCATGAAGATCGGAGGCGCGCTGATGATCGTCATCGGCATCCTGCTTTATACGGACAACATGATATGGATTAACATCTGGTATTCGAATTTGACGAATCTCTTTTGAAAAACTTCCGCATGCTGCATTATGTGAGTAAGATTGTGAAAAACAGCAAAATCGCGTTAAATAAACTATGGATGATCATCGCAGGTATAATCGATCGTGTTTTTTCGTATGTCCAGGCAAACACGAGCCCTGTTCCAAAGTTAACGGCCAGGGTGTTGTATGTGGGGATATGAGCGATCATAAAGAGGGCGCTGCTTGCAACAAGTGCCCATACAACCCCGAATTCAGCGCGGAACCAGCGGTAAAGAAAACCGCGGTAAAACAATTCTTCGTAGATGGGAGAAACGATGCAGGCAGAAGCGAAAGACATTGCAATGCTCAACCATGAAGGATCGGCAGTGATCGTTTTTGTTTTTGTATTTTCGTAGCCTGCGCCGAACCAAATCAGGATTTCCATAACGGCAAACGTCATCACGATTAAAAAAACCGTCCATCCCGCTATTTGAATCAAGTATGCAGGGGCGAACCGGGAGATTCCGATTTCCCGCCAAGACAGACGGTCCGGCTTTAAGGCGATATAGTACAAGCTTAGAATAAAAACGGCCGCCATTGCGATACTCATCAACATGGCTGAAAGCATGCCTTCGCCTAAAAGCAGATCCAAAGCATTCTTTAATAAATATTCAATGAAAATCGGCACGGCTGCAAATGCGATCAAAAACAAGCAGACCAGCTGCTTTTTGTTCCAAGGATTTTTCCATTCCATCACAAAACCCTCCTGTTTTTAAGATAAAATCATTTTAAATGGTGACGTAACGTAATCTTCAAGCAATATTTTAGGAGGGAGATATGGTGAAAGAGGAACTGACAACCGGGCGGGTGGCGAAGATGATGGGGATATCCGTAAGGACGCTCCGCTACTACGATCAAATCGGTTTATTAAAACCGGGCTCTACACTGCCGAATGGGCGAAGGCAATATTCGAAGGAAGATTTGTTAGAGCTCGAAAAAATTATGATCTTGAAATCTGCTCAATTTTCATTGGAGCATATCAAGACGTTAATGAATCAATTGGATACAATTAGTATCATCGAAATGCATAAAAGGCGCCTTAATTCGGAGATCGAACAGCTGACGAAGAGCCTGGAGCATACAAATACTTTGCTGAACATGTATCAAATCGAAGGAAGCTTGAGCTGGGAAGACCTTCTCAAGCTCGTCAGACAGCCCCGGCATAAACCATGGAAGGAATCATTCTCTGAAGAGGAGGCTGAGATTTTAGCAGAAAGGCTTCCGAAGGCGGAGAGTGACGATTTCATCACAAAGCAATGGCTCTCTATCATCAAGCGGATTAAGCTGTGTTTAAAACAAGAGGTGCCGCCTGAATCTGAATGGGGAAAGCAAATTGCGGAGGATATCATATGCCTGTCTGATCATTCGTTTAAGGGACATGAGGATTTAGCCGATCGATTCTGGGAGGTTCGCAAGTCTGAGGAGCCAAACGGGCTTTATCCGCTTGACAGCGGGATTATGGAATTTGCGGAGAGAGCGATTGAATCTGCATTTCATGATTCAGGAGGATCAGGGTGATGATGAGCATCCAATTGTCATGATCGGGCCGGATAACCAAAAGATCAAACAGGATATGCCGCATAGAAAACCGCCCGAAAAGAATCGAGCGGCTACCCCTTAAATTCGGATTGATTTCTCCTCGGCTTTCCACTGTTTTTTCCATCCGGCCTGAGCAAACAAAAGCAGACCGAGCGCTAAAAATGCAATAACGGTAAAGGTTAGGAACCCGCTTGAATACGTACCTGTAATTTGCTTCAGCGTTCCGAGGATATTCGGAAGGAAGAATCCGCCGATTCCCCCCGCAGCGCCGACGATCCCCGTCACCATCCCGATCTCTTGTTGAAATCGCTGCGGTACAAGCTGGAATATCGCGCCGTTCCCCATTCCGAGGCAGCCCATGCCGATAAATAATGCGGCTGTGACAACGCCTAGAGACGGGAGCATACTGACCGAGAACATGCACAGAGCCACTCCGATAAAGAGGAATTGAAGCAAACGCACGCCGCCGATTTTATCGGCAATCAATCCGCCGACAGGGCGGAGGCAGCTTCCGGATGCAACGACAAGCGTGACAAATTCGCCGGCTCTTACCGCCGGAACGGCATACTGGGATGCAAAAAAGTAGCTTAAAAAGTTGGACAGGCCGACAAAACCCCCGAATGTCACGCTGTAGAGAAGGCAAAAATACCAAGTGTCCCTTTCTTTGAAAACGGCAAAATAGTCTTTGAGCGGTTTAGGAGCCGGCTGATTCGGAGGTTCTTTAGCCATAAGGAAATAGCTGAATAACACGAGGGTTAAAGGAATCAGCGCCAGTCCCATGACGCCGTTCCAGCCCACTTGCTCCGCAAGGCGAGGGCCGAATAGCGTAGCAAGCAGTGTTCCGCTGTTTCCCGCCCCGGCGATCCCCATGGCAAGACCTTGCAAGTGCGGCGGATACCAGCGGCTCGCCATAGGAAGGGAAGCGGAAAAGCTTGCGCCTGCCACACCGAGTAAAATTCCGATGATATACAGCTCGGCGACCGATGAACCGAACTGCCATCCCCATAACAACGGAATCATCGTCACCAGCATTCCGCCAACAGCCGTCTTTTTCGGTCCGAAACGGTCGGTTAAAATGCCGAGCGCAATCCGGAAAAACGATCCGGCCAAAGTAGGTATGGCGACAATCAATCCGACCTGTGAAGGCGATAAATCAAAATCAGCCGTAACATAAACACCAAGCGCCCCCAGCAACACCCAAATCATAAAGCTGACATCGAAATATAAAAAAGATGACAACAAGGAAGGCGCGTGTCCGCTCTTCCTCAAATCCGCCAATTTCAATTGCAACACTCCCCATCCGATAGATTCTAGAATTTATCATGACAAAATCGAATAGGGTTGGCAGTATTTTTGTAAGCTTTACTAACAAACTAAAAGATTGAATATTTAAAATGTTAGTTTGGACAGCACTATAGCAGGCGATAATTGAATCATGCTGAAGAATAGTGGTGTTATGAGCGCTGAAAATGGGAAACCTTATATTGATATAGGCCCGATGCACTTGCAGATAAAACCGTCTTTTGCAACGCGTTTATCAATTTTTCTTTAGACATAAGGCATATTTTTACCAGAAAATGTACAAATTTAAGGAAGAAATACGTGGAGACACAAAATAGACATAAATAAAAATGTATATCACTTGAAAAAGTATGTGAAGTATTGCACAATATGAATGTGAAGAATTTCACAAACAGCTTAGTTTAAAACAAACGGCAAAGGAATGATGAGTCATGAGAAACCAAAAAGTCAATCGTACAGTTTTGATCGGTGCGGGTTTTGTTGGAAGCAGCTATGCATTTACGTTAATTAACCAAGGTATCACAGACGAACTTGTGATCATTGATTTAAATAAAGACAAAGCAATGGGCGATGTTATGGATCTCAACCACGGTAAAGCATTTGCTCCGCATCCTGTGAAAACATGGTACGGCACATATGATGACTGCAAAGAAGCTGATATTGTCTGCGTATGCGCCGGAGCGAACCAAAAGCCGGGTGAAACCCGCCTTGATCTAGTCGAAAAAAACTTGAAAATTTTTAAAGGAATCATCGGAGAAGTCATGGCCAGCGGTTTTGACGGCATCTTCCTCGTCGCTACAAACCCTGTCGACATCTTGACTTATGCGACTTGGAAATTCAGCGGCCTTCCAAAAGAACGCGTCATCGGAAGCGGCACAACGCTTGACACTGCCCGTTTCCGCTACTTGCTCAGCGAGTATTTCGGTGTCGCTGCCCACAATGCGCACGGCTATATCATTGGTGAACACGGAGATACGGAGCTGCCTGTCTGGAGCCATGCGAATATCGGCGGAGTTCCCGTCAGCGACTTGCTGAAAAGAAATGAGAAATACAAAGCGGAAGATCTAGATGAACTGTTTGACAATGTAAAAAACGCCGCTTACCACATTATTGAGAAAAAAGGCGCGACATACTACGGAGTTGCCATGAGCCTCGCACGTATTACGAAAGCGATTTATCGAAATGAAGAAGCAATTTTGACCGTGAGCGCTCATCTTGATGGTGAATTTGGAGAAAATGATGTTTATATCGGAGTTCCGGCGGTTGTCGGCCGATGCGGAGCGAGGGAAATTGTTGAGCTCGATCTGAACGAAAAGGAAAAACAACAATTCAAGCATAGCGCAGGTGTGTTAAAAGCAATTCTAAAACCGCATTTTGAACTGCAGGCGTAACTGAACACCATGAAGATACTAACATCATGAAGATTGCGAGATGATGAAAATGTGGCAGCAGATATACGATCCGTTTGGAAATCTGTTTATCAGCGCTTTTGCCGCCATACTGCCGATTCTTTTCTTTCTTCTTGCACTGACCGTGTTGAAGATGAAAGGAATCATTGCGTCATTTTTGACGCTGGCGGTCAGCTTTATTGTAGCGGTGTTCTTCTTTCACATGCCGGCTGCGAAAGCTGTCTCCGCCGTTTTACTTGGAATTGCTAACGGCCTTTGGCCGATCGGATATATTGTCCTGATGGCTGTATGGCTTTACAAAATTTCTGTCAAAACCGGAAAGTTTAAAGTGATCAGAGCGAGCATTGCCGGAATTTCGTCCGACCAGCGGCTTCAGCTATTGCTGATCGGGTTCAGTTTTAACGCCTTTTTGGAAGGTGCGGCAGGCTTCGGTGTGCCGATTGCGATCAGCGCCGTTCTTCTTGTCGAGCTTGGTTTTAAACCTTTGAAAGCGGCATCCCTATGTTTAATAGCGAATGCGGCATCCGGAGCCTTTGGAGCCATCGGAATTCCGGTTATCACAGGAGCGCAGATGGGAGGCTTAACACCGGTTGAGCTTTCCAGAACGCTCGCTTTGATGCTGCCGGTCATCGCTTTCTTTGTCCCGTTCCTGCTCGTTTTCATATTGGACGGGTTTAAAGGAATAAGGGAAACGCTGCCGGCTCTTCTCGTATTAAGCGGCAGCTATACGGCGGTGCAGACTTTAACAATGATTAGTTTGGGGCCGGAGCTTGCCGACATTTTGGCCGCTTTAATCAGCATGGGAGCGCTGGCGCTGTTTTTGAAAAAGTGGCAGCCGCGCCACATATACAGGGAAACCGGGAATGAACATGTGCCCGCTGAAAAATATCGTGCAGCAGACATTATGAACGCTTGGTCACCGTTTTATATTTTGACCGCCGTCATTGCGGTGTGGAGCCTGCCCGGTTTTAAGGGGCTTTTTCAGGAAGGCGGATTCCTGAAGCAAACGACAATTTTATTCAACATGCCTTTTCTTCACCGGGAAGTGCTGAAAACGCCGCCGATATCTCCGGAACAGGCACCGCTTGATGCTGTGATGAAGCTTGACTTCATTTCAGCGACGGGTACGGCGATCCTGATCGCGGTGATCATCACGATTGTGATGAGCCGAAACATCAGTTTCCGCGGAGGACTTTCCAGTCTGAAAGAGACGGTCAAGGAACTGTGGCTTCCCGTTCTCACCATTTGCTTTGTGATGGGTTTTGCAAACTTGGCCAATTATGCCGGATTGAGTTCAACCATCGGACTGGCGCTCGCCAAAGCGGGGGATATCTTTCCGTTCGTCAGTCCCGTATTGGGCTGGATCGGTGTCTTTATCACAGGTTCAGTCGTCAGCAACAACGCATTATTCGGCCACCTGCAAGCAGTCACCGGAGCGCAAATCGGGACAAGTTCGGCTTTGCTGCTTGCCGCAAATACCGCGGGAGGCGTGATGGCCAAGCTGATCTCACCGCAGTCGATTGCGATTGCAACAGCCGCGGTTAAAGAGACAGGGCAGGAATCAAAGCTTTTCAGCCAAACCGTTAAATACAGCCTGGTTCTGCTTTTCATCATTTGCATTTGGACGTTTGCGCTATCAAAGCTTGGCATATAAAGAAGAGCCTTTTCCCATTGCGGGAAAAGGCTTTTTAAGCTGCTTGTTCTATCATGTCCTCTTTTTGAATACATTGTACAAGTTATCCGCGGAAGGGGGACGCGATATGTTGAACATCTTCCTGAGCTATGTGTTTTTGGGTTTGTCATTGGCCGCACCAGTCGGACCTGTGAATGCCGCGCAGATCGACAGAGGCATGAAAGGCGGATTCTTTCATGCCTGGCTGTTTGGCCTTGGCGCTGTAACGGCGGATGTCCTATATATGGCTTTAATCTACTTTGGAGTTGCGCAATTTTTGACAGCGCCATTCTTAAAAACGTTTTTATGGCTGTTTGGTTTTTTTGTTTTGACCTATACGGGGATCGAGAGCCTGGTCAAGGCGAAGGAAGTATCGCTGATGAGAGGTGCGGGAGAGAAAGGGTCATACCGCAAATCTTTTTTGTCGGGGCTGGTAATCTCCCTTTCAAACCCGCTGAGCATCATGTTCTGGCTCGGCATTTACGGAAGCATTTTGGCGAAAACGGTAGAGGCGTACGAATCATACCAGCTGCTGATCTGCAGTTCAGGCATTTTAATCGGACTTTTTCTGTGGGACTTGGCCATGTCTTTTCTAGCCGGGACATTCAGAACATTTTTAAGCCCGCGGATGATCCAGGGAACGACTTGGCTCGCGGGCATCAGTCTGATCGTATTTGGATGCTACTTCGGCTATCAGGGAATTCTCGAACTGCTGCAGGCGGGGCGCTGATCATGTCTGCCCGTTTTTCTCTTCCTGATCCGCCCACTTTTTTTTCATGAGCATCGTCACAGCAGCAATAACGGCAAGAAAGAGAAGGCTCACAAAAAAACCGGGTCTGCTGTTTTTTTCAAATAACGTACCCGAAACGGCGAACAAAATCAGGACGAGCGCTGTGACAATCTGGACATTCCCTTTCATTTTCGGTTTTGTGAGCTTTTTGCTGGAAAGCAGGATAAACATCCAGTTATAGAGCAGCATCAAGCTGGCGGCCGTCGTCATGTGTTCATAAAGCTGCTTCGGCAAAATGAGCGACAAGACGATGGAAGCAGCGAGAACGAGCACTGTCAGGCCGAGTGCCGGCCACGATACTTTCGCCTTTTCTTTTTTGGCAAAGCAGGCCGGTGCATCCCCGTTTTTCGCCATTGTTCCCATCAGTGTGGTGACGGCGAACAGGGAAGCGGTCAGCGTTGAAAAACCGGCAATAATAAAAATGCCGTTGAAAATATCCATGATCAAATCGAGATGAAAGTCTTTTAATGACGTAATAAACGGGCTGTTCTGTTCGGTGAATGTTCCGCGTGGTACAAGGAGCATGGCCAGCCCGATCGATACGACGTAGACCACAGCAAGGGTTATGAGCATCAGGCTGCCTGACTTTGATGAATCCTTCGGGTCTTTTAAGTGAATCGCCATCAGACCCATGACTTCGATTCCTCCATAAGCGTAAAATGTATAAATCAACCCCGTCCACAATCCCATAAAGCCGAAAGGAAACAATTCGTGAACCCGGTCAGGGAACTGCACTTCAGGCGTTTTTCCAGGCAGCAGCCCGCACAATGCCAAGACAGCGATGATGATAAACATTAAAATGGCCGCCGTTTTCAACACGGCCAATATGTTTTCCGTTTTTTCAAAGCTGCTGCGCCCTGTGAAAATGACGATCAATCCGAGAATCGCATAAATAGAGGCGAACACCCACAGCGGAATCTCGTTAAACCAATGGCGCGTAAACAGGGAAATCGCTGTCAACTGGCTCCCGATGATCAGCATTTCCGATGACCAGTAGACCCAGCCATTGCTAAACCCCGCCCAATTGCCGAAGGCCTCTCTGGCGTAAGAACAAAAAGACCCTTCAACAGGATGATCTGCCGTTAATTTCGCCAGCTGCTGAAAAACAAGAAAAGTGCCAAGGGCAGCAAGAAGAAAGGCGGCTAATACGGAAAAGCCGCTTTTCTTAATCGCGATGCTTGAGCCGAGGAAAAACCCCGTTCCAATTGTGCAGCCGCCCCCGATCATGGACAGCTGCCACCATTTTAAATCTCCTTTTTTCGCTTGTCGTTTCATCGTTTCAACCCCTCTAATCTTCTTGTTATTTTGCCAGGGGGCTCCGTTTTTATTCGCAAAGGGGGAGGTTCTTTGCGCACCTCAATATTCACTTTGAAATGAGACATATGCTATAGTTAAAGACATAATCATTACGGTTCATTCAGTCAAAAGGAGGAGTGACGGATGACTTTACAAGAAAAAATCATGCAGGAACTGAATGTAAAGCCTTCTATCGAACCGAAACAGGAAATTGAAAAAAGGGTCGGTTTTTTAAAAAGCTATTTGAAAAAAACGGGTGCCAAAGGCTTTGTTTTAGGCATCAGCGGAGGACAGGACTCCACATTGGCGGGCAGGCTGGCCCAGCTGGCTGTTGAAGAATTGAGGGAAGAAGGCATTCAGGCGGAATTTATTGCGGTCCGCTTGCCTTACGGTGTTCAGCAGGATGAAGATGACGCCCAGCTGGCGCTGAAATTTATCCAGCCGGACAAGTCTTTTGCTTTTGACATTGCTTCAACTGTAGGTTCATTTGCTGCTCAATATCAGTCAGTCACGGGAGAGGCGCTTGCCGATTTTCACAAAGGCAATGTAAAAGCGAGAGTCCGGATGATCACCCAATATGCGATCGGAGGTCAAAATCAGCTGCTGGTAATTGGGACAGATCATGCTGCAGAAGCTGTTACCGGATTTTTTACGAAATACGGAGACGGGGGCGCAGACCTTTTGCCGCTTACAGGACTGACAAAGCGCCAGGGCAGAAGCCTGCTGGAAGAGCTGGGAGCGCCGGAGCGGCTTTATACGAAGTCCCCGACCGCCGATTTGCTTGATGAAAAACCTCAGCAATCCGATGAAACAGAGCTCGGCCTGACATATGATAACATCGACGACTACCTTGAAGGAAAAGCCGTCTCCAGCGAGGTGGCAGAGGCCATCGAAAAACGCTACAAGGCATCCGAGCACAAACGCCAAGTCCCTGCTTCAATGTTTGACGACTGGTGGAAATAAGCTAAAAAGAGGCTGAAGTCAGCCTCTTTTTTTATTAACAGGCACACTATATCATTACAGATGGAATTGTCATATACTTTAGATATTTGATTCCTTTATGCAGGGAGGAGTAGAAGCTGGAAATGAATGCCGCAATAAGAGATAAGAATATTGTGCTGATCGGGTTTATGGGCGTCGGAAAAACAACCATCGGCCAGCTTGTGTCAAAGAAATTAGGCCGTGACTTTATCGATATCGACCACGAGATCGAAAAAGACTTTCAAATGACCATTCCGGAGATGTTTCAGCAAAAAGGGGAAGCGTTTTTCAGACAGACGGAAAAAGAATATATTTTTCAGATGTGCGAACATACAATGGGCAACATCGTATCCTTAGGGGGCGGCGCTTTTCAGCAGGAGGAAATCAGAAAGAAGTGCCTCGAACACTGCTTTGTCATCTTTCTTGATTTAAGATGGGAGAATTGGAAGCAGCGGATGGATCTCTTGATTGAAAACAGGCCGGTTCTTCATAACCGCACAATTGAAGAAATGAAACAGCTGTTCAATGAAAGAAAGAGCATTTATGCATTTCACCATTTAAAAGTGGAAACCGATAACCGGTCTGCCGAAGAAACGGCCGACTATATTGTGGAGATGCTAAAGCTTGGTCAATCTTAAACAAACGTTTAATTAAGCTAAATATACCGGAATAAGCAAAGAGCCAATGGTCTGTCTGATCATTGGCTCTTTCCGTTATCCGCAGATGAATGCCGGATTTTTCGGCCTTGTTTGACCGTTTGTCCGTTTGATACAGTATAGGGGATCAGGATGGGCATCACGTTACACCCCGCCACCAATTTTTCCCTGGATAAGGTTTTTCCGCCCCTAAGGCTTTAAAAAAGTCGCTTATTGCCGGCCCGGACACTATAATGTAAATAATAGAAACGATAGACTGGCGGTGTACTTATCATGAAACAGCGAATTGAAGAAGAACTGAAAAACATTGAAGCAACATATGGCGTCAAAATCCTCTATGCCGTTGAATCTGGCAGCAGGGCATGGGGCTTTCCTTCACAGGACAGCGATTACGACGTCAGATTTATTTATGTCCATCAAAAAGACTGGTATCTGTCAATTGATGCAAAGCGCGATGTGATTGAACTGCCGATTGACGATTCTCTCGATATCAGCGGCTGGGAGCTGACAAAAGCGTTAAGGCTGTTCCGGAAATCAAATCCTCCGCTTCTCGAATGGCTCTCTTCGGGACCCGTTTATGATGAAGCCTATTCGCTGGCAGAAAAAATGAGGCGGCTCAAAAGCCGCGCCTTTTCTCCAGTCTCCTGTATGTACCATTATCTCAATATGGCGTCGGGAAATTTCCGAGACTACCTGACGCGTGAAGAAGTGAAAATCAAAAAATATTTTTATGTACTCCGCCCGATTCTGGCTTGCCAGTGGATCGAAAGCCGCCGGACGGTTCCTCCGATTGAATTTCAGGTTTTGCTTGACGAACTTACGGAAGACGGACCGCTGAAAACAGAAATCCATCAGCTGCTTGAAAGGAAAAAGAAAGGGGAGGAGTTCAATCTTGAACCTCAAAACCCCATTCTCCACGCATTTATTGAGCGTGAACTTGAGCGGCTTCAGACAGTTGCCAAAGCATATAAAACGGATCATGAAGATCTGACGCAGGAGCTTGACCGTCTGTTTAGAGAAACGCTAGACGAGGTGTGGGCATAAAATGATATTCCCTTTAAGTATTCTTAAAGGGTTTTTTCTTTGTATCCATAGGGAAATGGTTTAGTATAACAGAAAGCGTTTTCAGAAAAAGCGGGGCGGAACGGCAGCAAGGCCATTCGCCAAAAACGCATTCTGTTCTTTACCGAAGTTTCTTCCTGATTCTATTGTTGTATACCATCCAAGTTTCAGGAAGAAAGTTTCTGAAAAAATCCCACCAGATGTAAAACATTGTGGAAAAACCACAAAAATCGTCAGCTTTTTTGTTTTTTCGAAATATTGTGAATCGACCCTTGGCTCTTATAAAATTAAGAATATAAAGAAATATTTCATGAGATGGCGGGGTGTGATAATGGAAGTGATAACAAGAGACTTTTTCCTATTCTTATCTAAAAGCAGCATCCTGAATCGCCTGGCGAGAAATTGGGGGAGTTCCGTCGCGACCGGAAAAATTATCGGAGGAAAAGATTTTGAAGCTTCAATTCCGATTATTAAGGGGCTTAACGAACAAGGGCTGACTGTGACAGTCGATCACTTGGGCGAATTTGTGAACAGCAGGGAAGTCGCAAGGGAGCGCACGCAGGAATGCATTCGGGCCATTCAGCTGATTGCTCAGGAACAGCTTAATTCACATGTTTCATTAAAGATGACGTCATTGGGACTCGATATTGACCTTGACCTTGTCAGGGATAATATGAACAGTATTCTGGAATGTGCCGAGCAGCACCAAGTGATGGTCACAATCGATATGGAGGATGAAGTGCGCTGCCAAAAGACGCTTGACCTCTTTAAGGAGTTCAGGCAGAAATACGAGTATGTCAGCACCGTCCTGCAGGCTTATTTGTACCGGACCGAACAGGATTTGGAGGAGCTCAATTCATTAAATCCGTTTTTCCGTCTTGTGAAGGGAGCTTATAAAGAATCGCCGAAAGTGGCTTTCCCTGACAAAAAGGATGTGGATGAGAATTACAAAAAGCTCATTAAAAAGCAGCTGCTGAGCGGCCATTACACAGCTATCGCAACTCATGACGACAAGATGATTGATTTCGCCAAAGAAATTGCGAATGAGCATCAAATCGGCAAAGACCGCTTCGAATTTCAAATGCTGTACGGGATGCGCAGCAAAACTCAGCTGGAACTGGTGAAGGAAGGCTACAATATGCGCGTGTATCTTCCTTACGGAGATGACTGGTACGGATACTTTATGAGACGGCTTGCTGAGCGGCCTGCCAACATCGCTTTTGCGTTTAAAGGCATGACGAAGAAATAAAACGATAAAAAGGGGAGATTAGCATGACAACACCTTACAAACACGAACCATTTACAAATTTCGGGATCGAAGAAAACCGGAAGGCATTCGAAAAAGCTCTGGAAACGGTAAATAACGAATGGCTGGGTCAGTCCTATCCTCTTGTTATCGATGGAGAAAGTTATGAAACGGAAAACAAGATCGTATCGATCAACCCTGCAAACAAAGAAGAAGTTGTAGGCACGGTATCCAAGGCTACTCAGGATCATGCGGAAAAGGCCATTCAGGCGGCTGCGAAAGCGTTTGAAACTTGGAGATACACAGATCCTGAAGAAAGAGCGGCTGTTTTATTCCGCGCGGCTGCCAAAGTGCGCCGCAAAAAGCATGAGTTCTCTGCGCTTTTAGTCAAAGAAGCAGGAAAACCTTGGAATGAAGCGGATGCGGATACGGCAGAAGCGATCGATTTTATGGAATACTATGCGCGGCAAATGATTGAGCTTGCGAAAGGAAAGCCGGTTAACAGCCGTGAAGGCGAACGAAATCAATATGTGTACACACCGACTGGTGTTACGGTTGTTATTCCGCCTTGGAACTTCCTGTTCGCGATCATGGCCGGAACGACAGTTGCGCCGATCGTGACAGGAAACACAGTTGTACTGAAGCCTGCAAGCGCAGCGCCTGTCATTGCCGCAAAGTTTGTTGAAGTGCTTGAAGAAAGCGGACTTCCAAAAGGAGTAGTCAACTTCGTCCCTGGAAGCGGAGCTGAAGTCGGGGATTATTTGGTGGACCATCCGAAAACAAGCATCATTACGTTTACCGGTTCAAGGGAAGTCGGAACGCGCATTTTTGAGCGTGCAGCGAAGGTTCAGCCTGGTCAGACCCACTTAAAACAAGTGATCGCTGAGATGGGCGGAAAAGATACGGTCGTCGTTGATGAAGACTGTGATATTGAATTGGCTGCACAATCAATTTTCACATCTGCCTTCGGCTTTGCAGGCCAAAAATGTTCAGCAGGTTCACGGGCTGTCGTGCATGAAAAGGTATATGACGAAGTATTGAAGCGCGTGATTGAAATTACGGAGTCCAAGAAAGTCGGAGAGCCCGACAGCGCGGACGTTTACATGGGACCTGTCATCGATCAGGCATCCTTTAACAAAATCATGGACTATATCGAAATCGGAAAAGAAGAAGGCCGCTTAGTCAGCGGAGGAAAAGGCGATGATTCAAAAGGCTACTTCATCGAACCGACGATCTTTGCCGATTTAGATCCGAAAGCCCGGTTAATGCAGGAAGAAATTTTCGGACCTGTTGTTGCTTTCTCAAAAGTAAGCAGCTTTGATGAGGCGCTGGAAGTTGCCAACAACACCGAATACGGCCTGACAGGCGCGGTCATTACTAAAAACCGCGATCATATCAACAGGGCAAAACAAGAATTCCATGTCGGAAATCTGTATTTCAACCGCAACTGTACAGGGGCGATCGTCGGCTACCATCCGTTTGGCGGTTTCAAAATGTCGGGAACCGACTCTAAAGCGGGCGGACCTGATTATCTTGCGCTTCACATGCAGGCGAAAACGATCAGCGAAATGTTTTAAGGTGTAAGAAAAGGGGTTAAACAGGGGGACGAAGGCAGCCTATTATAGGCTGCCTTCAAAAAAAGAGAAATTAGTCTAAAAATTTAGATAAACGGCATCTTGGGGGGAGATTCTTATTCAGAACGTACAATTGATCATTTCCATCGTGATTTACATGGTAGGGATGCTTTATATTGGGTATTACGCTTACAAACGGACAGCAAACCTCTCAGACTATATGCTTGGCGGACGAACGCTCGGGCCTGCTGTCACGGCGCTCAGCGCCGGCGCATCAGACATGAGCGGCTGGCTTTTGATGGGGCTGCCGGGCGCCATGTTTGCAACAGGCCTGAGCGGTTCGTGGATTGTCATCGGACTCGTACTCGGCGCTTGGGCGAACTGGATATTTGTAGCGCCGCGTCTAAGGTCATACACCGAAGTAGCGGGCAATTCAATCACTATCCCTGCATTTTTAGAAAACCGTTTTCATGACAAATCAAAGATCCTGCGAATATTTTCCGGAGTCGTCATTATTACCTTTTTTACGTTTTATGTATCATCTGGAATGGTTTCCGGGGGCGTTTTATTTAACAGCATATTTAATTTGGATTACCATGCAGGGCTGTGGATCATTTCAGGCGTTGTCGTGGCCTACACGCTTTTCGGCGGGTTTTTGGCAGTCAGCTGGACGGACTTTGTCCAAGGCATCATTATGTTTGTCGCGTTAATTCTTGTTCCGATTGTGACGGTCATTCAGACGGGAGGACCTGGAGAAGCCTTCAGCGAGATCCAGTCGATCGATCCAAACCTCCTCAATATTTTTAAAGGTACGAGCGTCCTCGGCATCATCTCCTTGTTCTCATGGGGCCTCGGCTATTTTGGACAGCCTCATATTATCGTGCGCTTTATGGCGATATCCTCCATCAAGGAAACGAAGAAAGCGCGCCGGATCGGCATGGGTTGGATGATCTTTTCAAGTGCGGGCGCACTGCTGACCGGATTGCTCGGTATTGCGTATTACTCGAAGAACGGGCTTCACTTGGATGATCCGGAGACCATCTTCATTCAATTGGGTAACATCCTGTTTCACCCTCTAATCACAGGATTTTTAATCTCGGCGATTTTGGCAGCGGTTATGAGTACAATTTCCTCCCAGCTGCTTGTGACATCAAGTTCTCTAACTGAAGATTTATACAAAACACTATTTAAGCGCTCTGCATCTGATAAAGAACTCGTCTTTTTCGGACGGCTTTCGGTTTTGGCGGTTTCCATTGTCGGACTCTGTCTCGCCTGGACAAAAAACAATACGATTCTCGGTCTTGTCAGCTATGCTTGGGCGGGTTTCGGAGCGTCGTTCGGCCCCGTGGTCATCTTAAGTTTGTTTTGGAAGAGGATGACAAAATGGGGGGCGCTTGCCGGAATGGTTGCCGGAGCGCTTACCGTCATCATTTGGGCGGAAGCCGGGCTTTCCGATGTTCTTTATGAAATGATTCCGGGCTTTGCCGCCAGCTTGCTGTTTGTGTTTGTCGTCAGTCTATTGACGTCAAAACCGGAGCAGCAGGTGCTTGATGAATTCGAGCAATACAAACAAACGCTGTAACGATGACGGAGATGGGGAACCATTCTCCGTCTCTCTTTTTATAGGCCTTCTCCCCCTTCTAACAGGGGATTGATCCCATTTTTTTAAAAGTCGCATATAAGTCTATACAAGAGTGTAAAGGAGAAGTATGATTAAGTTAAAAACGAGTAGGAGAAAGGATATGGAAGAGCTATTAGAACAAGTTGTTTCTCTTTCAAACATTAATGAGATCATTGACTTTATCAGCGGGGAGCTGAAAAAGCCGGTCATACTGGAAAGCGCAGATTTTTTCTTATTAGCTTACAACTCCTATTATATTAACCATTTTGATGCAGCAAACCAGCAAACGATTTTCTCCAAAAAATGTCCGCTGCCGATCTTTGAAAAGTTCGTCGAAGAAGGCATTATTGATCAATTGAAAACGATTCCGACTCCTTTTCGGGTAAAACAGATTGAAGAAATCGGCTTAAACCAGCGGGTTGTCGTCAGCGCCAAGCATAAAGACGAAATAATGGGCTATATCTGGGTGCAGGAGATTGAAGACAACCTGTCTGATGAAGAGCTTGATTTCTTATATCAAGCTTCCTTTCATGTCGGGAAGATCATTTATAAGAAAAAACGCCTCAAACAAGAAAAAGAAGAACAGGCGGAAGAGCTTTACAAAAAGGCAATTAACGATCAGTTTCAAACGGAAAAAGAGCTGAAGGCCGCCGCCGATAAAGCGAACGTCGTCCTGCCGGCCGTGTTTACCGTCATGGTGCTTCAAGTCGTTGACGGGGAGGATGAACTGCTCGAAGATCTAAAGGAAACGATCCGGTCTTATTTAAACCTGAAAGACAACATCAGTCACGTACTGGAGGATCATTCGAATATCGCAATCATTGTCGGCAGTGTGTCGCGCAAGCGTTCCGCGCTGGCCGCTGCCTCAGAACTGATCAACCGTCTGTTGACCCATCTGCGCTCGCAAATGCTGCCCCTTATTTTGATCGGGGTCGGCAATGAGTACAGCAGCCTGCTCTCCCTCGGCAAAAGCTACAGAGAGGCGCTCCAAGTGACGAAAGCAGCGGAGATCACGGGAAGCCAAGAACACATTCCCTATGAATATCAAAAGCTCGGGCTTTTCAAATATCTTGACCAAATCGCCGCAAAAAACGATCATCTGCAATATGTAAACCCGGACCTTCAGCTGCTGAAAGAAAAAGATAAAGAAAGCCACACCGAATTTTTAAGAACGCTTGAAATCTATCTCGTCAACAATTGCAAGGTCAAGCCATCCGCAGAACAGCTGTTTATCCACCAAAACACGCTCAACTACCGAATTAAACAAATATTGGAAATGACATCGATTGATCTCAATGATTTTAATACAAGATGTCAGTTGTTTATCGATTTAATGCTGATGAAGAAAGCAGGCTACAAATCGTAAACAGAAAAAGAAAAGCCGGTACATGAAGTGCCGGCTTTTAATATGTCCGATAAACGTAAGGATCTTTCGGCTCTTTTATTGCAGACCAATCCTTCACTTTCAGCACGGGAATTGTAGATTTGAAAGGCTGATAGTATTCGGAAGACAGCGTTCCTTTTACATGAAGCCACTGGTCGTCTTTAATATCCATATTTTCAGGGAACTCGACCAGCATGCCATAGACGCCGGAGTCGGCGATGCAATGAATGATGCCGAAGCGGAGGACAAACAGCTGTTTGTCACTGATCGCTTCCCCTTTAAAAGCAAAGCCGTCGAATTCGAGCGTTCGGTCAAGGAATTCTCCCGGATAATGATAGATCGTTTCCATGCCCTTCAAAAAATCATCATCTTTTAATGTAATATGCTGTTTTTCTTTATACTTTTTCAGCGCTTTATTCATCAATTCATCATACCCATCCTGGCCGTAGTAGATGCTTGTGTCGGGGCGCAGGTACTGGGTTTGGGCATAATGCTCCGGCTGTTCGATCGCTTTGAACGAGAAGCCCTTCGACTTGACGATATTGGAATCAAGCGTCGCTGCCGGCAGAAAAAGTCCGGTGCATAAAGGGAAGAAGAACACGAAATAAATGAACATTCTTTGCAGAAAAGGCTTATCTTTTTCATGATCGTGGTCATGGCCGCATCCGCATTCATGGTTACATCCTTTTTCATCCGAGCTTTTCATATAAATGTAGAATTGCACAGCTGTCAAAATGGCCAGAAGAATAATAGCGATGTATGAAAGGTAAGCGTATTTCATATTAATATATTTTGTCAGATTGCCGGATGCATGAAGATGAAAAAAGAAAAACGTAAACAACATTAAAATGAATGTGCGAAACATGTTCTCACCCCTTTACCAACAGTGATCCGGCTAAGACAATAACGGCGATGTAGGGGATTAAGACAAACACAAAGCGCTTTTTGAAGATGCCGAGCATCATCAGCAGATTTTTGATGTCCACCATCGCTCCGAATACGAGAAAGGCGATGAGGGAGCCGAGGGAAAACGTACTGCTGAAAGAAGAAGCGATAAAAGCGTCGACCTCTGAACAAAGGGACAGCACAAATGACAGCCCCATCATAACGAGGGAGGAAGATACATCATTCTGCCCGATCGCCAAAAGAGTCGATGTTTTAATATACGTCTGCATCGCTGCTGCGACAAATGCGCCGATGATCAAATATTTTCCGACTGAGAAAAACTCGTCAACTGCATGGCGGAGCGTCCCGCCGAGCTTTTGCAGGAAAGACTGGCTCTCATGGACATGGTGGTGATGTCCGTGCGTCCCGTTTTCGATCAGCTGATTCCCTTTAAATTGATAAGAGATGATCAGCCCGGCAATGAGAGACACCGCAATCGCCAACCCGCCCCGGTAGAACACGACATCCCATTTGTTTCCGAAAGCGATGAATGTCGAGAATAATACAATCGGATTGATGATCGGGGCCGTCAGCATGAAGGCGACCGCCGCATGAAGCGGCACTCCCTTTAAAAGCAGCCTGCGGGCAATCGGAACGATGCCGCACTCGCAAGCCGGAAACAATACCCCGGCAAATGTTCCTGACAAAACGGCGAGAAATCGGTTTTTCGGAATGATTTTCGCCATCATCTCCTCCGTCACAAACATTTGAATCAAACCTGATATAAAAACCCCGATCAAGACGAACGGAATCGCTTCTATTAATATACTGATAAATATTGAGTTCAGCTGCAGAAAGGATTGTGAAGCCACAAAAAAACCTCCGCGCAAATCCATATTTTTAGTTTCAATCTAGCATTATAACATAAATTGAAAAAAGCGGTTTTGTGTGGCGGGGGTCAGATAATGGGAGGCGCATGAGTAACAGAATCAATACACAGCCTTGAAAGGGAATGTTATGATAAGAATATTCAAAAAATGAAAAGAAGAGGGGAAAGAAAGATGCAGCAGCCTTATGATATGCCGCTTGAACAGCTTTATCAGTATAAACCTGAACGGACGGCACCGGCCGATTTTAAAGAGTTCTGGAAGGGTTCATTGGAGGAATTGGCAAATGAAAAAGCGGGACCGCAGCTTGAACCGCATGAATATCCGGCTGACGGGGTAAAAGTCTACTGGCTTACATACAGAAGCATCGGGGGAGCGCGAATTAAAGGCTGGTACGCAGTACCCGACCGCCAAGGGCCTCATCCTGCGATCGTCAAATACCACGGCTATAACGCAAGCTATGACGGAGACATTCACGATATTGTCAATTGGGCTCTTCACGGCTATGCGGCATTCGGTATGCTGGTCCGCGGACAGAACAGCAGTGAAGATACAGAGATCTCTCATCACGGACATGTACCCGGCTGGATGACAAAAGGAATCCTCGATCCGAAAACATATTACTACAGAGGGGTCTATTTAGATGCCGTACGAGCAGTCGAAGTGGTCAGCGGTTTTGCTGAAGTCGATGAAAAGCGGATCGGGGTGATCGGGGCAAGCCAAGGAGGCGGGCTGGCCGTCGCGGTTTCGGCGCTGTCCGATATTCCAAAAGCAGCCGTGTCCGAATACCCTTATTTAAGCAATTTTCAACGAGCGATCGATACAGCGATCGACCAGCCATATCTCGAAATCAACTCCTTTTTCAGAAGAAACACCAGTCCGGATATTGAGCAGGCGGCCATGCATACCCTGTCTTATTTCGATGTCATGAACCTTGCCCAATTGGTCAAAGCGACCGTACTCATGTCGATCGGACTGGTTGACACCATCACTCCGCCATCCACCGTCTTTGCGGCTTACAATCACTTGGAAACGGATAAAGAAATAAAAGTGTACCGTTATTTTGGACACGAATACATTCCGCCGTTCCAAACCGAAAAGCTGGCGTTTCTGAGAAAGCATCTGAAATAAATAAAAGCGAACACCCGGTGAAGCCGGGTTTTTTTATGTCTTGATTTAAGAATATATCGTATTATAAGATATAATTAGAGAGGGTGATGAAAGTGAATACGGAACAAACCATAGAAGTGATGAATCAGAACTGGACGGATATTTACTACCATCTGCACATGAAACATGATGATCAATTGTCTCACCAAGCGGTTCGGATGCTTCAGCATATCGAAAAAAACCGCTTTGTGACCATTGGCCATTTAGCAAGATTGTTGGATGTCTCTCATAATACGGCATCAGAACATGTGAAAAGACTAATACAAAAAGGGCTTGTACAGAAAAACAGGGACAGCAGCGATGAACGCAAAGTCTACGTCACGTTAACGCCTGAAGGTGAAGAAGCAGTGAAACGGCATACGAGACTTAATCCGAAAAAACTGCAAAAGGTGCTGGAGCAATTAAATGAGGAAGAAGTCGAAATGGTTAAAACAGCATTTTCCTTGTTAAGCCGGGAGGCAAAATCATGTTTTTAATAGTAAAAATCGGGGTTTCTGCAATATTGATTGCCATTATAACCGAGATTGCACGAAAATCGCCTGAAATGGGCGGAATGATTGCGGCTTTGCCGCTTGTCAGTCTGCTGAGTTTATTTTGGCTGAGTGTACAAGGGGAATCTTTAAAGCATTTAAGCCAATTTGCGAAAGGCGTGCTATGGGGGTTTCCAGCCACAGCGGTTCTTCTTTTGATCGTGGTTTTGAGTTTAAAAGCATCATTCCCGGTTATCATTTCTGTTGTATTTGGAATATGCGGATGGGGCGGGTGTTTAATGCTGCAAAAGGCTCTCATCCATGCAATATTCGGGTGAAAGGCGGGTTGTCCTTTGGTATAAGGAGCTGCCTGTGCTGCCGCACAAGCAGCCTAAGAAGGTCCGGCGGGGGGATGGAACGGAATAACATTCCGGTCCGAGTCTACCACGTATAAAGCCTGGAGTAGTAAATCATCCTCGCCGGAAAAGGAGCGTCCCGGTATGCTCCGTCCGGCGGGATGGATGTCGACAGAAATCGGAAATAATTGCTCCCGAGTATTTTTAAGTTTATCGGATAAGTCTGGACGGTTTCAGGAGCGAGTTCGTAGGAGAATGCTTGAGCTTTAGTTTGACTGATCATGAACTCTTGATATTCTCCATTTTGAAAGTAATATAAATAGCCCTTTAAACGATGCGCTTCCTGGTTGACCAAAGAGATATACAGACCTTCTCGGCCGGATTTTTCAACGGGGTTTCCTGCTTTGTCAGACAGGTAAATCAATCCCGTTTGAGATGCGCTTCCGCTGTATATTTGACAGTTAACGGGTTCAATATAAGCAGGGTGTGCCGGCAGCCGGTCAGGATGCGGAGCATGTGAAATCAATTCAAAATAGTAGGGCGCTACATAGTCGGCATCCCGATTCCATTTGCAATCGCACTCAGCCTTTGGATCGAACATGAAGGTCTGGGTGATGATATAAACGATATGTCTGCCCGCGGGCACATGCTGGAGCCTGATGTTGATTTCCTTGGACGAATGAGCGGGAACGATGAATGGAAAGGTTTGCGAGGGCCGGTCATTTCCTTCAAAGAAGACGGATATATGAATTCGGTCTTCCTCATTCGCATGGTTGCAGTAGACGTATGAGGCTTGGAAATGGCCAGATGAATCGGTTTGATAGCTTACTTTGTTTCTGTCGATCGTATAAAGGTTTTCTGCGTGAAAATGAGTTGATCTGAGGAAATGAATAATACCGCCTCCGTTTCACAGTATAGTAAGCCGCCGGAGTACCCGGCAGCTTCATATTATTTTTTGATATAAACCTCTGTCCGCTTTTCCAGGAAATCCTGGAGCAAAGCGATCCCCGAGCAAATGGCCCAGTAAATCAAGGCAACTAAAATGTACATCGTCATATAGTCGAATTCCCGTCCGCCGACGATTTTTGCCTGCTGAAACAATTCAGGCACGGTGATCATGGCGGCCAGGGAAGACGCTTTAACGAGATCAAGCATCACGTTCGCAAGAGGCGGGAGCGCAATCCTAACCGATTGAGGGACAATCACGTGGCGCATCGTCTGCCAGTAGGAGAATCCGACCGATTTTGCAGCGTCCCACTGCCCTCTGTCAACGGACGACAGGGCCGAGCGGATAATCTCGGCAATGTATGCGGCGCTGTTGATGCTGAAGCCGATTAAGGCAGCAGCCAAAGCCGTAAATTGGATTCCGATATAAGGAAAACCGAAATAAAGGATAAATAGTATGACAAGGATCGGAACGCCTCTCATAAACGAGATATAGATTCTTGCCGGCCAACGAAGCAAAGCGAGCCCGGACATGCGCCCAAGCGCGATGAAAAAACCGAGAATTAAACCGGCAAACATGCTCGCAAAAGAAATGAAAAGCGTATTCCATATGCCTTGCATCACATAAGGAAACGATTTCGCAGCCAATTCTGCATTAAAAATATACTCCCATTGAATAGAGCCCAATTTAAATCCCTCTATTTATTCACATCGACATCGATATAGTCGATATCCTGCTTTTTCGAAACATCGGCACCGCCGAAAAACTTTTTCGAAATCTTTTTGATTGTGCCGTCCTTCAGCATTTCATCAATCGTTTTGTCGAATTGTTTTTTAAGTTCAGTGTTTCCTTTTTTCATGATCATGCCTTGCTGATGCGGATAGTATTTAAGATCGGGATGAATTGTCAGATCCAGATCAGGCATTGCGGCGAGCGCGAGCTTTTGAAGGTAGTAGTCGTTTAAGATGACGTCGGTTCTTCCATTCGCTACATCCTTTAAAAATTGATCATTTGTCGCGTTGTCGTAAATGACTTCCTCTGCTCCGTATTTGCGTGCGATATCCATGTAAACTGTCGTAGCTGCACCAGCGGCTTTCTTTCCTTTTAAGTCCTCAAGCGTGTGGATGCCTGATAAGTCTTTTTTGCGGACGATAGCCGTTCCGAATGAATATTTATAAGGCGTAGAGAACAAAAACTTTTCTTTGCGGTCGTCTGTCATCGTAATATCGTTGGCGGCAGCGTCTACTTGTCCGCTCCCCACCGCAGTCAGCATGCCGTCAAAGCCCATTTCTTTAAATTCGACATCCAGGTCGAGCCGTTCAGCCGCTTCACGGATGACTTCAACTTCGTAGCCGGTCAGCTTGTCCTTGCCGGAATCAGTGTCATGATATGAAGTGGGGTAAAGGGTTCCTGAAGTCGCTACCACGATCTTCCCTTTTTCCTTTATCTCATCCCAGGCCGTTTTTTTGTTTTCAGCCTTATTTTGAGCTGTGCTGCATGCAGCTGTTATAAGAGCAAGCGCCAACACAGTTATCAACAATGTAATGCGCTTATACGTATGCAATTTATTCACTTAAAACAATCCTCCTATTCCTTTAGTCAAGTAAACCATAGCACTGAAGTAGGGATTAGGCAATAAGATAATTAGTATTGGGAAAAAATAAAATGATTGATTGTGCAACCTGCTTTACTTTTTAAGGTGAAAGATGGAATCATAAAGGTATTGGCAAATTGAAACATAAGGAGGATAAGAAAGATGAAAAATATTTTAATCATCAACGGGCATGAAGCCTATCCCCATGCAAGAGGACAGCTCAATCACACTATTTTTACAGCGATGGCGGACAAGCTGAGCGAAAAATATGAAGTGAAAAAAACAGTGGTGGCAGACGGCTATCAAATCCCGGAGGAACACGAGAAATTCAAGTGGGCTGATGCCGTTATTTATCAGACGCCTGTTTACTGGTTCAGCGTTCCTGCTTTATTTAAAAAATATATTGATGAAATTTATGAGTACGGGCTTTTTTATCAAGGGTCTGAAGACTACGGAAGAGGCGGACTGTTTACCGATAAAAAGTATATGTTTTCAACCACATGGAACGCGCCGAAGGATGTATTCTCCAAGGCGGGGACATTCTTCGAAGGTAAAAGCCTTGATGAAGCGCTGTTTCATTTGCACAAAATGCAGGAATTCATCGGCATGAAGCCTTTAAAAACATTCTCTGTCCATGATGTAATCAGCAATCCGCAAGTGGATCAATATTTAGCTGATCTGGACGCCCATTTAAAAGAAGTATTTTCGATTTAAGTAAAGAGGTTTGTGCACAAGCGCAGACCTCTTTTTTTCGTTACCCTCCAAGAAAACGTGATACAGTTGAGTAAAAGCAAAGCAGGGGGTGTCCGCATGTTTTTAAAAAAGCTGACTTTACTTCGGGAAGGAGTTCCTTCTTATGCAAAATATCCATTTTCAATTCCTGCTATTCAACATTTAAAAGAACTGACGTTTCAAAAAAACGTAACATTTTTTGTCGGGGAAAACGGATCGGGCAAATCGACGCTGCTTGAAGCAATCGCAGATAAATGCGAATTTAACACAGCCGGCGGGGGAAGAAATAACACATATGAAGTGTACGGCTCCGGATCGGCTCTTGGAGACTATATCAGATTGTCGTGGCTTCCCAAAGTAACAAACGGCTTTTTTCTGCGCGCTGAATCTTTCTATCATTTTGCCACTCATATTGATGAAGTGGATATCACGGGATTTCGAAGCTACGGAGGCAGATCTCTTCACGAGCAGTCGCACGGCGAATCTTTTTTATCGCTTTTCAAGCATCGTTTTAAAGAAAAGGGGATTTATCTTCTAGATGAGCCTGAAGCGGCCTTATCTCCGGCAAGACAGCTGGCATTCTTGAAAATCATTCATGATTTGACGAAATCCAGCCAGGCTCAGTTTATCATCGCTTCCCACTCCCCCATTTTATTAGGGTATCCGGAAGCCGAAATCTTTAGTTTTGATGGTGAACAAATCGCTGAAGTGAACTATGAGGATACGGATCATTACACTTTAACCAAGTATTTTCTTCAGCACCGGGAAAAGCTTTTGGCGGAGCTGTTTTTAGATGACGTTTGATCTGAAACGCGTTTCATAGGATATGATAAGGAGCATCCGGATCAAAATATGAAACAGGAGTTGAGCTATATGATTCATCAGCGACTACGCCCATTTCCAGATCATTTCCTATGGGGATCAGCATCTGCAGCCTACCAGATCGAAGGAGCCTGGAATGAAGACGGCAAGGGGCTTTCGGTTTGGGATGTGTTCACAAAGATTCCCGGAAAAACGTTTAAAGGAAGCAATGGAGACATTGCGGTCGACCATTACCACCGTTTTAAAGAAGATGTTGCTTTAATGGCTGAGATGGGGTTAAAAGCATACCGCTTTTCAGTCAGCTGGCCGAGGATTTTTCCGCAGGGCAGGGGAGAAGCCAATGAAGCGGGTTTGAGATTTTACGATGACTTGATTAATGAGCTCCTTGCTCATGATATTGAACCTGTTTTGACGCTTTATCATTGGGATCTTCCCCAGGCTTTAATGGATGAATACGGCGGCTTTGAATCCAGAAGAATTATAGAGGATTTCAATGCGTATTGCGTTACGCTCTATAAGCGGTATGGAGGCAGGGTTAAATATTGGGTGTCCCTTAACGAGCAAAATTACAACTTTAATCACGGCTTTATCACAGCGATGCATCCCCCGGGTGTGAAGGATAGAAAACGCTTCTATGAGGCTAACCATATTGCATTTCTAGCGAATGCAAAGGCAATCGATTCTTTTCGCCGGTATGTTCCCGATGGAAAAATCGGACCGAGTTTTGCTTATTCGCCTGCATATCCCCTCTCCAGCCGTCCGGATGATATCCTCGCCTTCGAGAATGCCGAGGAATTTACAAACTATTGGTGGCTTGATATGTACTGCCGGGGAACATATCCGGACATCCCTTTAAAGTATCTGAAGGAAAAAGGCTGGGCGCCGACAATTGAAGATGGGGATATGGAGCTTTTAGCAAAAGGAAAACCCGATTTTGTCGGTGTGAATTATTATCAAACCATCACATATGAAATGAATCCTCTTGACGGGGTATCGGAAGGAAAGATGAATACGACCGGCCAAAAGGGAAGCAATCAGGAAACAGGCATGCCGGGTTTATACAAAACAAAAAGGAACCCTCATCTTGAGACATCGAATTGGGATTGGGCCATTGACCCGATCGGTCTAAGAATCGGACTTCGCAGGATTTCCAGCCGCTATGGGCTTCCGCTTTTCATAACGGAAAACGGGCTGGGGGAATTCGATAAGGTTGAAAATGACGGCACGATTCATGATGACTACAGAATTGCCTACTTGCGTGCGCACCTTGAACAATGCAGACAGGCTTTAAACGACGGAGTCGATTTAATCGGCTACTGCAGCTGGTCATTTACAGATTTATTGAGCTGGCTGAACGGCTACCAGAAAAGATACGGTTTCGTTTATATTAACCGTGATGAAGAGAATGTAAAGGACTTGAAGAGAATTAAAAAAGACAGCTTTTACTGGTACCAAAACGTCATTCAGACAAACGGGGAAGAGCTTTAGGAGGGGCGCCGGATGAAACCGGCGCCTTTATCCGTTGTTCAAGCCTGTTTAAAATCGAGAAGATAGGTGATCTGTGCAGTGCCGCTGTGATCAGGCATTATTGTATAGCATGTCAGCTGATAGGCGCCTTGCGGAATATCGCATGTCAATTTCTTGGATAGGACGCTTGCAATTTCTACCCCGTCATAAAGCACTTCGAAAGGAACGGTGACGCGCCTGTTGAAGGAGGGCACCTGTTTTTGGGCATTCAAACGGACTTCTACTGAAGATGCCGTGTTTTCGAGAGCTTCAAACGAGACCGCGTGCTCTCCCGTTGTATATCCTCTTTTAATATCCTCGTCTGTCCAATCCATAACGGGCGGCTTTCCGCCTTTCTGATAAACGGTAAACTGATGGTATGACATCGTCATTTCTTGTGCTTCCCACTTTTTGATCAAAGACCGTACCCCCAGTGTTAATTAATCTTGAAAAGTACTTTCGTCCCGTCCGGATAATCGCTTACCTGATTGCCCACCCAAGATCCTGCTCCACGGTTATCAGACGGGCTGATATACTCGACAGAAGCACCTGTTCCGCCTTCTTCGCACATGGCCATCGGCCACTCGTCGCGGTCATAGCCTGATTTGGAAGGAACATCTTTCAATGAATCCTTTCGGCGTTCGTCGGCTCCGTCCCTGTCGATCGTACAGATTTCGGAGTGCCCTTTTTTGATAGCCTTTCGAATGTGTGCGCCTGTTTCAGGATAGCGGTCCGAAGGAAAAATCAGCACTTCATCGTAGTTTGAGCCGTTTTGCCGGCCCGAAGGCTGGTGTTCTGAAGTGAAAAAGTCGCCAGATACAATACCGATGATCACGACGGCGACGGCGAGCAAGGTGATCAGCAAAGATTTAATCTTGTCCATTCTTGTTGTCCTGCTTTCTTATGTTAAATCATTCGGCCGCAGTGGACCGGAAGTAAATACAACTTTATTATCGTAAAAATGATTTGAGAAATAAAGGGGAGATTAATAAGTTTTTCCTCTTGAAATGCTGAGTTTCCGTCTATCAAATCGCTTTTTTTAAAATTTTGCCGGTCGTTTAGAAAGTTTTAGAGGTTCAAAATTTAAATTTTTCATATGAAAGAAAAACTTTCAGAGCCCCCTTTATCAAGCCTTTCTGCGCGAATGATATGAAATACAAGACAGAAAAGGAGCTGATCGAGTTGCTTCGCAAGCTATTGAAGGCACTTCAAAACGGCAAAAACCGACGATACAGCAGCAGCGATTACGGACGGAAATCATACAAAAAGTACAGCAGCAGCGATTATAAAAGAAAAGGGTACGGTCATCGCCATTACAAAAGAAAGCACAAGAAATTTTTCGGCAGCAGCTAAATCACGTGAAAACATTGATAAGATGGCTGTTTGACCGCCCGCTCAAAAAAGGAACCGTCTTGGAGGGGAGATATCGAATCAACCGTGTGCTCGGGATGGGCAGCTACGGCATCACATATCTTGCCGAAGAACTTGGAAGATCCGGTTTCCGCGTCATCAAGCAGCAGAGAAAAACAAAAGCATGGACATCAGCCGGCCGGCGGTCTTTCAACCGCGAGGCTGAAATTTTGCGGGAATTGGATCTGCCTGCCGCGCCCCGTCTATATGAGGTGCTTCGAGCGGCCGGCGAGCGGTTTATCGTAATGGAGTATATTGAAGGAAAAACGTTTGAAGATTTGCTCTTTTATGATGGGCGTGTCTTTGATGAACAGCAAACGATCAGCATATTGAAGGAGGTGCTTCACAGCGTTTCACTTCTTCACAGCCGGGGGATTATTCACCGGGACTTGAGGATCCCAAATTTGATTGTGAATCGAGGAACGATCCGCATCATAGATTTCGGACTGGCATGCCGCCTGACTGAGAGAGAACGCGTTGATAACCGGCACCCGGAAAAAAAGCTGATGCGTGCAGTTTCAGTCAAAAGTGACTTTTATGCGTTAGGGCATTTTGCATTGTTTCTCCTGTACTCCGGTTTTACCCCGTCCGACGAGGAAGAAAAATGCTGGGAAGAAGAGCTCAGCATATCGTCTGGGCTTAAATCTGTTCTGCGGAAGATGCTGCAGATTGATCTCCCGTATGAGCGTGCAGAAGACATTATCGGCGATTTGATTTCCTGTACGGCGGAAAAGAAGAAGCTGCCGTTTTAACGGCAGCCCTTTTTCCCTGCTATTTCATTTTGACTTCACCGATGAGCTGATGCAAATCTTCAGCCAGTTTGGAGAGTTCATTTGCAGAGGCGGTGACTTCTTCCATAGCCGCAAACTGCTCTTCTGTCAGACCTGCGACTTGTTGTGAATAATCAGATGTTTCCTGAACTTCTTTTGAGATTGCTGTAAATGATGTTGTGATGTTTTGAATGCTTTGCGATATATGCCGGGCGTCGGAAGACAAGTCGGAAATTCTTACGCTGAACTCTTCCATTAAGCCGTCAATAGATTCAAATGTCCTTTTGTTCTTTTCGATCATTTTGACGCCGTTGACCGCTTCCGTTTTCACTGTCATGATTGAATCGGTTGTGGTTGCGATTTCTGATTGAATCCCTGAAATGAGGTGGGAGATCTGATTGGCTGATTGCTGCGACTGTTCGGCAAGACGGCGAACTTCTTCCGCAACGACGGCGAATCCTTTTCCGTGTTCTCCTGCTCTTGCAGCTTCTATTGAAGCGTTCAAAGCGAGCAGGTTGGTTTGATCGGCAATCTCCGTGATCGCTTTTGAAATGCTGCCGATTTCATATGATCTTGTATTTTAAGCATTTCAATGATTTCTCCGCTTTGATGGACCGATTGATGCATCGTGTGAATTTGCCGCATCGTTTCGGAGATATCTTTTGCCCCCTGTTTTGCTTTTTTGCGGGCGTATTGGCTCTTTTCATTCAGGATCGCAGCGTTTTCTGATATGTTTTGAATATCGGCGGAAACTTGTTCAACGGCTTGTTTGCTGCCTGCTATCCCCGATGTCTGCATTTCCGATGAACTTGCGATATGCTGGACGGCTTCGGTGATTTTCTCAGAAGCGAGGCTTGTTTCTTCAGCTCCAGATGTCAGCTGATCAGAAGCGGCAGCTACACTGTGCGACGACTGTGAAATTTTTTGCATCAGCCGGTTTAGGCTGTCATTCATTTGATTGAAATGATGTGACAAGTCGCCCAGTTCATCTGTCGAATCATCCTGGATCTCGGTTGTCAAATTGCCGCTGCCCGCCTGTTCAAAAGCATGAGTCAGCATTCTGAGCCTTCCGCCTATCCTTTTGGTGAAAATGAGGACAAGCAAAATGGAGATGATGATTGAAGCAGTCAGAACGATAGCAAAAATTTTCAGGAACGATTGAAGAGTGCTTGTGATCATATCCTGGTCGGCCCCTGTATAAAAGATGCCGATAACTTCACCGCTCTTGTCTTTGATCGGCATATATGCCGTTTGATATGTTTTTCCCGCTACATCTGCTTTTCCATAAAAGTTTTTTCCTTCTTTTAAAACCGCATTTGCTACCTCCGAAGACACTTTCGTTCCGACAGCGCGTTTTCCGTCTACCGTCACATTTGTAGATACGCGCGTGTCATATTGAAAGATGGTGACAGTGTCTTTCGTATCATTGCCGATTTGGTCGACGAGTTCTTCATTTCCGTTGATAAGGGTCGAACCTTTGTAGAGCCTGTCTTCTTTGACTTCCCAATCACCTTCAAGAGATTCATTCAAATAACGGTAGCTCAATTTCAAATCGCTTTTGGCTTTCTCTGTCGCCATCTGTTCTAACTCTTTTGAAAGCTCTTTGATAATGAAAATCCCGAGTGCTGACGAAAAGATCAGAATAACGGCTAACACGAGAAGATTAATTTTCGTCCCCAATTTCAGCTTAAATCGCTTTCATGTTTCACCTGTATACAATATCGGTTAAAACGGAGGCGTGTTGACAAAATGAAAAAGAAAACCCCGCTTGTGAAAACGGGGTTTTGGACAATCTGAAAGCCTAAAGTTCCTCTGCTTTTTCGGCTTTTCCTGTTTCATACTGTTTTTGTTTATTTGCGATGTAGCTTCTTGCCTCTTGATGCATGCGATGTTTCATTTTATAGACTTCACTGTTTTGATAGATATGTGAATTGTAGTTTAACGGAGACGCGTTTTTCCCTTTTCCTGTTGCGTCGATTAAGGCGGAATAGTCGGTCTGGATCATTTGCTGAATATGTTCAGAGGCCGAGTATTCTCTTTTGAGCAGTCCATCAAGATCTTCGACAGCCTTGATTGTGTCTTTTCTGTTTTGGTTTGCAGCGTCAAGCTGCTGTTTGATTTCATCGGATGAGAACGGCTGTAGCGATATTAAATCATCTATCTGTCCTAAAATATTCGACAGCTCTTGCTGCTGTGCGGAGACCATGTTTTGAGAGTGAATGTGGACATTTGCAAGCTCCTGTTCAAGAAATTGAACATCAACGAACGTATCCTCTGAAAGTCCGGCATTTTCGGCAGCAGAAGATACACCATTCAGAAACTGAATCTGCATATCGGTTAAATCCAGCCAGCCGTCTACGACTCCTGATAGGTCTCTGTAAAACGCTTTAATGGCATCGGCGCCTTTTCCTTGAAACTCATCAAGTTCTGCGACGCTGTTTAACGCTTTTTTTAAGCTGACGAGCTGTTCTCTCAAATTTTTATATTCATCAGATCTTTGCTTCATAGCTGAAATTAGGGTTTCCGCTTCGTAGACTTTCATTGGAAATCTGCCCTTCCTGCGACTTATATAGTACAGAGTGTACCACTTTGCCACAGGGAATTGGGCAATAAATCCTGAATATCCATGAAAATGAATCTTTATGATCAAATCTGCGAGACGTTTAGGTTTTTTGTCGCAACAGATGATCTTTGCTTTAGTAGTTAATTAGTCCTCTTTATGACAGGAATGTGTCGATGGACCGAAGAAAAGCTGAACACCAAAAATGTGAAATACTGTGAACAACACAATTGAAAATGTGATTTTATGGTATCTTAAAATAAAATATTAAACAAAAAAGACTTGGAATATTGTAATTAAACATAATTGACTACTTTCTCATGCTTGATTAGTATGATAGTAAAATATTTTAAAAAAAAGGATATTTTTAAAAGGGGAGATCGGGATTGAATGAAGAAGGTTACCGGCTTGGAATTGATATTGGAGGAACTTTTACCGATCTTACATTGTTAAATCCGGCGGACGGAAGCATGACCGCAGTTAAAACGCCGACCGTTCCCGAAGATCCGGCCCGAGGAATCATCAACGGCTTGGCTCTCTTGAAAACTCGGGGTGTCCAGCCTTCAGAAATTCATCACTTTGTACACGGCATGACAATCGGTTTGAACACATTATTACAACGCAAAGGGGCTGATATTGCTTTATTCGTAACCGAAGGTTTCCGTGATATTCTTTCGCTTCAGCGTCTCCGGCTTCCGGTACCCTACGATTTTAGATCTAGAATGCCGGAGCCCCTCATTCCTCGGAAAAACGTGTTTCCCATTCAAGAAAGAATGCTTTATGACGGCTCTGAAAAGCTGCCGCTTCATATGGAAGATATCGATGAGGCGGTTGGACAAGCTTTAAGAAAAGGCTTAAAAGGAATCGTTGTTTCTTTTTTGCACAGCTATCGGAATCCGCTCCATGAACGCCAGGCTGCCGAACGGATCAGGCAAATAGCGCCCGAGCTTGAGGTGGCAACGTCTGCGGAGCTTTGGCCGCAAATGAGAGAATACGAACGAACGGTTATGTCCGTCGCGAATCTATACATCAAACCGAATATCCATCACTACTTTGGAACGCTGAAAGAGAGGCTTGTCCAGGAAGGAATATCGGCGCAGCCGTTTATCACCCAGTCCAACGGAGGACTGATGGACATTGAATCGGCTGCCGAGGCACCTGTCAAAACGCTTTTTTCCGGACCGGCAGCGGGGGTCATAGGATCCATCAGAACGGCGGAAGCCGCCGGCGAGGCCAATATCATCACCTTTGATGTCGGAGGAACCAGCGCAGATATTTCGATTGTTGAAAAAGGAGAGCCGACCTTTACCCAGTCAAATCAAATCTCGGGATTTCCGATTGCGATTCCATCTGTAGCAATGTATTCGATCGGTGCCGGCGGAGGATCGGTGGCATGGATTGACAGCGGCGGTCTCTTGAAAGTAGGGCCGGAGTCAGTTGGCTCTGATCCGGGGCCGGCCTGTTACGGAAAAGGAACAAAGGCCGCACTTACAGATGCGTTTCTTATATGTCATTATTTAAACCCAAACAGGTTTGCAGCAGGAAATATGAAACTGTACCGGGAAAGAGCCGAAAAAGCGCTCCTCCCGGTTGCCGAGTATTTAGGCACAGATGTGGAGCAAGCCGCGGATAAGATGATTCAAGTTGCGCTTGCCAATATGTACACGGAACTAAGCAATGTCATGGAGCAACACGGGTTTAACCCGCGTGAATTCAGCCTTATGGCTTTTGGAGGCGCAGGCCCGGTTACTGCTAATTTTTTGGCTGAGGAAATTCAGGCCAAAAATGTGCTGATCCCGCCGCATCCGGGAACTCTATCGGCTTTGGGCGCACTGACGGCTGATTTTATCTACGATGCTGTATGTTCAAGACAGGTGCTGCTTGAGCAAATAAAAACGGCTGAGTTAAAAGTGGAGTTTATGAGGCTGCAAGAACAGGCGGAAACATGGCTGCGGAAACAACGGGCGGACATGGTGACTGAAGCCTCTCTTCTTTACTTGCTTGATGCCCGTTATAAAGGTCAGGCGTATGAAATTGAGCTCCCTGTTTCACCGGAATGGCTGGAAGGCGAAAGTACGAGTGAAATCGCAGACTCCTTTCATCTCTTACATGGGAAGCAATATGGACACAGCGATGGGAAAGCAAGCATTGAATTGATGAATATGCGCGTCCGCATTATAGGCAAGACGCCGAAACCGCCAGGCGGAAAAGGATGTCAAAGTAATCTGCCCGAAGCTGAACCTGTCAGCCAAAGAAAGATCATCATGAAAGGCGGTACATATCAAGCCTCCGTATACCGCCGTTCAGATTTAAGGAGCGGACAGAGAATAGATGGGCCGGCCATTGTTGAGCAGGACGATACAACGACGCTGATTTTGCCAAATTGGAGCGGGAAAACCGATCATGCCGGAAATTTGATCATTGAACGGAAGGAGAGCTGACCATGCGCACAGATCCTGCCCGGCTGGAAATGATGAGAAGCTACTTTAACGCGATAGCCGCGGGAATGGGGCACGTTATTGAACGGACGTCCTTTACCACATTTGTAAAAGAATCGGCTGATTTCGCTACTGCGCTTGCGACGCCGGAAGGGGAGTTTTTCGTTTATCCGAAAACAATCGGCGTCACGATTTTTTTAGGGCTTTCATTAAAACGGGTCATCGAAGAAAGCGGCCCATTTGAACCGGGAGATATTATCCTCACAAACGATCCTTATACAACGGACGGATTGGCGACCCACTTGCCTGATATTCATGTGGTGAAGCCGATTTTCTTGGAGGGCGAGATAATCAGTTACGCGTGGTGCTTTGTCCATTGCAGCGATGTCGGCGGCCTTGTCCCGGCAAGCATTTCGCCGACCGCGACAGACATCCATCAGGAAGGCCTGAGAATACCGCCGGCAAGGATTTACAAAAAGGGGAGAGAAAATCGCGATATATTGAAGGTTTTGCGGGCAAACAGCAGGGTTCCCGACTTAAATGAAGGGGATATTCATGCGATGGTGGCCGCGGTCAATACGGCGGAGAATCGATTGACAGAAATGGTCGGAAAGTTTGGAAAAGAAGCGGTCCAACAAGGAATGGATGATTTGCTCGAACAAGCCGCGATGAGAGCCGGACGGGTAATCAGCAGGATTCCGGAAGGTTCATACAGTTTTTCAGATTATCTTGATGACGATATGATTTCTGACGTTCCGATCCGCTTGGCTGTTACGGCAAACGTCTCGGGAGGGGAGATCACATTGGACTTTTCAGACTGTGATCCTCAGGTGAAGACAGCATTTAACCTTGTCACTAATGGAAGCAAACATTCATTTCTATATCAGGGCCTGATCAACTATATCATAAGTGAAGACCCGTATATTCCGATTAACGGGGGGCTGACACGGCCGATCCAAGTTATCGCTCCAAAGGGTACGCTGGTTCATCCGGAATATCCTGCGGCGGTCGGCATTCGTCATTCGATCACGATGAGACTTTATAATGCTGTACTGGGCGCTTTGGCAAAGGCGCTTCCGAAAGCCGTGCCTGCAGCAGGCGCCGGTCAGTCAGCGATTGTCGTACTGTCGGTTCCCGATGAATCAACTGGCAGCAGGAAGATGTCGGTGGTCGAACCGATGGGAGGCGGAGGAGGCGGCCAGCATGACATGGACGGAGCAGATGGAATTGACCATGCCTCCGGATTTTTGAAAAATACGCCGATTGAAAGCCTTGAACAGCACATCGACATCCATGTTCGCCGCTATGAATTGATCAAAAATACAGCCGGAGCCGGTTTTCACAGGGGAGGCCATGCAATCGGGCTGGAGTTTGAAGCGGCGGCACCAGAATCAATTGTGACCGCAAGAGGGATGGAGAGGATGCGTTTTCATCCGTGGGGGCTCGCCGGGGGAACGGCAGGAGCGCTCGGGCGGGTGCGCCTTTATCCGGATCAGCCTCAGGAGAAAACGATGTCGAAGATCGATGTTCTAAAGCTCAATAAAGGGGATGTTATCAGCATTCATTCACCAGGCGGCGGAGGCTGGGGAAATCCCTTCCGCCGGGAAGCTGAATCGATTTTAGGAGAAGTTGAAGCGGGCTTGCTGAGCCCGGAAGCGGCATATCATCAATACGGCGTTGCTGTAAAAGAAAACGGCGCTGGCTCCTTCATTATTGATCTGGAAGAAACAGCTGAAATCAGAAAAAAGAAAGCAGGCGAACATCGGAAACAATGGGATTTCGGAATCGCCAGAGAAGAATACGAACGGTGCTGGACAGAAGAAGCCAGCAGCACATTGGCCCGGCTTCTGCGACAGCTTCCGGCTCATCAAAGGTCACATGTTAAACATTTAGTCCACCGTTATTTCTCAAAAGAACATAACGGTCCGATCAGTAAAAGCGAAGTTGCGGCCGCTGTGGAAAAACTGGCTGGAAAAAATAACACGGGAATGGTGAGATGACAATGAAAAGTAAAATTTCTGCTTTATTTATTCTGTCTCTTGCAGCGGTGCTCCTCCTTTCGGGATGCGGCGGAAACGGAAGTCAGGAAAGCAAACAATCAGATACAGTCGTTATCGGCGTCTATGGGGGCGATTGGGAAAAACATATCAAGCCGAGCCTCGAATCTTTTGAAAAAGAAACAGGGCTGAAGGTCAAAGTTGTCGCAGGGACAGACTCTGAGTGGTTCACAAAACTCAAGGCATCGAATGGCAGAAATGCTCCCTATGATCTCTTAATTCTGCAGCCGGACACGATTCACAGAGCGCAGTCGGCGGGATTGCTGGCACCGATCGATCAGGAAAAGGTTCCGAATGTCCGCGATCTGTACCACTCTGTTCAGAAACGCTTCACCGATGATGGAAAGCAGTATGCGGCCGGTTTCAGTATGGGACAGCTCGGAATTGTCTACCGAAAGGATCTTGTACCACAGGAGCCTAAGCGCTGGACGGATCTTTGGAACAGCAGCTATAAAGGTCATGTCGCCATATCATCGCCGGCTTATTCGGCGGGGCTTCAGTTTTTTGTAGGATTAATCAATGCCCAGGGCGGCCTGGAGTCAAACGGGAAAGACGTGGATAAAGCGTTCAACAGCTTGGCTGATTTAAAGAACAACATAACGGCCTATCCCGATAATCCAGGCTCGATACAAACGCTTCTGGAACGTGGGGATGCATGGGTTGTTCCGTTTTGGGACGGCCGCGCTTTTTCTTTGCAGGATGCAGGTCTTGACCTGGGATTTGCATATCCCGAGGAAGGTGCAGTCGCAGCAGTTGCAAGCTGGGCTTTAATGAAAGGAAGTCCTAATCAGGATAATGCGTACAAGCTGTTAAATCATCTGCTCAGTCCAGAAGTGCAAGGAGATTTTGCCGATAGAACGTTTTACGGCATGGCCAATAAAAAAGTGAAATACAGCGATAAATTAAAAGGGAAGATCAAAGTAGGGGAGGATTATTACAGGAATTTAAAATGGGTTGACTATGAAGTCGCGGCAAAAGATCTAGGCGATTGGACAAATCGCTGGAATCAAGTACTTGGCGGAAAATAGGTGACAAACATGAGCGCAATTCAGATTAGGCATGTCAGCCGGCATTTCGGAAACACCATCGCATTGGAAGACGTACAGCTTGAAGTCAAAGAAGGGGAGTTTTTCTCCCTCCTTGGTCCGAGCGGCTGCGGAAAGTCAACGCTCCTGAATATTATTGCCGGGTTCCTTGAACCGACGTCAGGTTTTGTATATATAGGAGGACGAGATGTAACTGATTTGCCGCCATACGACCGACATATCGGAATGGTTTTTCAGGATTATGCTTTATTCCCGCATCTCAGCGTTTTTGACAATGTTGCATACGGCTTGAAAGTCCGAAAATGGCCCCGCCGCAAGATTGAAGAACGGGTGATGGAATGCCTCGCTCTTGTCAGGCTTGAAGCGTTTGCTAATCGCATGCCCCATCAGCTGAGCGGGGGTCAGCAGCAGCGGGTGGCGATTGCCCGGGCATTGGCCGTTCAGCCGTCTGTGCTTTTGCTAGACGAGCCGCTGAGCAACCTGGATGCGAAACTTCGAAAAGAAATGCAGACGGAGCTGCGCAGCATCCAAAAGCGCGTCGGCATTACAACGATTTTAGTGACGCACGACCAGGAGGAGGCTTTAAGCTTATCGGACAGGATTGGAATTCTCGGATGCGGGAGGCTTCAGCAGCTCGGCACTCCGTTGGACGTGTACCGCACGCCTGCCAATCAATTTGTGGCCGAATTTATCGGACAGGTCAATTTACTGAAAGCGCGTGCGTCGAAGATACAGCCTTCATCGGGCGGCTATGGATACGAAACGGTCGATTTCGAAGTGTATGAAGGCGTTCCGCTGACATTTGAAATCAACCAGGAACTCTCAAAAAAAACTTCTGTATTGTTCATGGTGCGGCCTGAGAGGATCTCAGTCTCCTTCGAGAAGCAAAAGAACAGGCTGATTGAAATGCCTGCAACAATAACCGAAGTCAGTTACGCCGGGCATGCTCTCAGGCTGAAAGCCGCTGTTTTCAAAGGAGAATGGATCATTCAGGCGCCCGATCCTCAATTCCCTAGATTGCCGAAGGCGGGAGATCAAGTGTATCTTTCTTTGGAGCCGGGCGATTTTGTTCCGCTGGATGTTAAGGAGGATGCAGATGAGGGCTGTTGAACAAAAACGGTTTTATTGGTTTTTGCTAGTTCCTGTCCTTTTATTTCTCGGCGTTTTTCTTGTTTTGCCGCTTGTTCTGCTGCTGTTATTAAGTTTCAGAGACGTGGACGCTATGATGAATACGCTCGATACGTATAGTTTTTCTCAATATGTCGAGGTGTTCTCTTCAGACGTTTATTTGAAAACAATCGGTATAACGATTTGGACGGCGTTGAAGACCACTGTTTTATGCCTTGTGATGGCGTATCCGGCGGCATATTTACTCGTTAAGGCGCCAACCGGCAGGCTGCGGGCTTTGTTTTACATTTTGCTTGTTTCCCCTTTATTGACCAGTGTTGTCATTCGGACGTTTTCCTGGATTGTGCTGCTTTCGCAAAACGGGATCGTCAACGAGGCGCTTATCAGTATGAAGATGATTGAAAAGCCCCTGCCGCTTTTATGGAATATGAACGCAGTCATCATTGCATATGTCCAGGTTATGCTGCCGTTTGCAGTACTGCCGCTTGCCAGTTCTTTAAGCGAAGTGAAACCTGATCTTAAATTTGCTTCGATGAGCCTTGGAGCGGGCAGGCTGCGGACATTTTTTTTCGTTACCTTGCCGATGACGGTTCCGGGATTGCTGACAGGAGCAATGATCGTGTTTTCGCTTTCTGCCGGAAGCTATATTACGCCTCTTCTCGTCGGGGGAAGGATGCAGCCGCTCCTGCCGTTGTCCATCTATCAGCAGGTCATGCAAGTCTTTCATCTTCCTCTTGCAGCCGCAATGTCGATTACTTTATTAGCCGTTGTCAGCGTGGTTATTGGAATCCTTGGCATTTTCCAAAAGCGTTGGGAGGCGAGAATAAATGGGTAGGCGATTGCGACGTATGCGCAGGGGAAAATGGATTGATGCGTGTGTTTGGACAGCGGGTTTATTGGTATACTTCTTTTTGGCGCTGCCCGTCTTCGTGATCATACTGTCGGCATTCAGCCCGGACGAATATCCGAAGTTCCCGCCATCAGGCATCTCGCTGCGCTGGTTTGCCGGAGTTTTCAGCAGCAGCGGCTGGATGGAATCGATTTGGGTCAGCTTTATGCTGCTTCTCGTTGTAACGCCTCTTGCGGTGATCCTTGGAACAGTTGCAGCCTATGCATTGGCGCGGCTGAACTTTCCGGGAAAACAGGCGATTCAGGCTTTTGTTTTATCGCCGTTGATGATTCCCCAAATCGCATTAGGCGTATCATTTCTCTATTTATTGACAATGATTGGGGTAAACGGCACGTTTGCCGGGCTGGCCGCCGGGCATATGCTGATCAGCCTTCCGTATGTCGTTCGGACGGTCGGAGTCAGCATGGCAAACGTGGATCAGAAGCTTGAACTGGCATCCATGAATCTCGGCGCAGGTCCCTGGCATACCTTTTTTCATGTCATCTTGCCGCTTATTAAACCGGGAATCATTGCGGGAGCCGTTTTTGCCTCTGTAACGTCATTCGGAGAAATATCAATCAGTCTGTTTGTTTCTTCACCGGCTGTCACGCCTGTACCGGTTCGTACATTCAGCTATATTGACCAGACATTTGATCCGAGCGTTCATGCGATTTCGGTTATTTTTATCACGGTTTCAGTGATTGCGCTGATCATCATCGAACGGACGATCGGGCTCTCAAAAACCATGTAGCAGGCGAAACTCAGCCTGCTTTTTTGTATGGAGCATCGGAAGTATTTCAAGATACCGTTCAGAATGAGACAGTTCAGCAAATTTAACATTCTGCTTCAATGTTTTCGCAAGCCGGTTTGTCTTTTCTCGTCAGTTTAAACGGCCTGGTAAAAGAAACGTTTTAATTGAATGAACATTGTAAAAGGAAGCGCCGAAGCTTTAACAGACCTTCATGATTTATTTATGAAGTCCATGCTGTTTTTTTAATATTTTAATATACTCTTTATCTAAGATTTGGAATTTTTTGCGGATTTAAACGATTTTTTTCGTTTTCCCGCATATTTTTTTGTCGATTTCGGGATCGCGCATTAACATTCATGTACAACATTCGGTATCCCGCATGAAACTTTTCACCTATTTTTCGGTGAAAAAAACAAAATTTTCATTTAAAGTTAACTGTGAGCAGAAAATGAATTTATATCAAGAAAAGCAGATAAAGGCAAACCTGCGGAAACGCAGGGACGCAAAGCCATGGCCTAAGGTGCTGACGGTGCTACGGTTGACAGGTTGCCGAATAAACAGGGAGTTCGCCCGTTTTTATTCGGGCGGGCTCTTTTCTTTTTATTTCCAATATAATGTTTTATTGGAAACGACAAATCTGTGACAGCGTTTTTCGCTCATCGCAAAACCGCAACATTGCATTGCGGCTTGGCTGTTCGCATCGTCATACATAACAAGAGATAAAGGAGGAATAAAGAATGGGAAACACATTTTACCCGCTGACACATGCTCAAAGGCGAATTTGGTACACGGAAAAGTTCTATCCCGGTACAAGTGTTTCAAATTTGAGCGGCTTTGGAAAATTAAAATCTGCATCCGGAATCGATTCCGGGTTATTGACTGAAGCGATTCGCAAGTTTGTTCGTACGAATGACACGATGCGATTCAGGCTGATGTTTGAAGGAGAGGATGAGCCGAAGCAGTATATAGCGGAAGACGAACCTTTCCAAATTGAATATTTTGATGCTTCAGAAAGCGGAGGAGCAGACGGCGTTCTTAAATGGGGACAAGCTGAGGCGCGCCGGCCCCTGCCTTTGTATGACAGTCCGCTGTTTAAATTTGCCGTTGTTCGCATTAGTGAAGAAGAAAGCTGGTTTTTTGCAAAAGTTCATCATATCATTTCCGACGGCATTTCTATGACGATCCTAGGCAACCGGATTACAGATATTTATTTGAAGCTTGCCAAAGGGGAAACCGACCTTGAACCTGTACAGTCATCATTTACGGAACATATCCAGAGCGAATTGGAGTATGAAAATTCGAAGCGTTTCCAGAAGGATAAAGCATATTGGAACGCACAATATGAAGCGATTCCGGAGCCCGTATCGTTAAAAGCGAGCGATACGTATCAGATCCAATTGGATGCAGCCCGCTTTTCAAAAGAGATTTCCCCTGACCTGTATAAAAAAATTCAAACGTATTGTAATGAACACAACATCAGTGTACTCTCCCTGTTCCTATCCATTCTGCACATCTATATGCACCGGGTAACCGGACAAAAAGACGTCGTTCTCGGAACATTTATGGGTAACCGGACAAATGCAAAAGAAAAACAGATGCTCGGGATGTTTGTGTCGACGATTCCGATGAAAGCCTCCATTGAAGTACACCAAGACTTTAGTGCATTTGTGCAGGAAAGAATGAAGGACCAGCTGAAAATCATTCGGCATCAAAAGTATCCGTACAATCTGCTGATTAATGATTTGCGGGAAAGACAGCCGCATGTCAGCAAATTGTTCGCCGTCTCACTGGAATATCAGGTTATGCAATGGCAGCAAAAAGAAACGGTGTCGTTTCTTACCGAGCCGATTTTCAGCGGCAGTGAAGTAAACGATATTTCCATTCATGTGAAAGAGAGATGGGATACCGGGACGCTTGCGATTGATTTTGATTACAGGGAGGAGCTTTTTACTTCGGAAGAAATGGCCGTGTTATATGAACGGCTGATGACGCTGCTTGAAGATGCCCTGCTGTCTCCGCAAAAAACAATCGCTGAACTGGAGATTGTTCCCGCTTTTGAAAAAGAGCGGCTGTTAAAGCGTGCATCAAGCCAAACCATTGCATATGACAAGAACATGACCCTGCACGGTTTATTTGAACAAAAAGCAGCCGATCATCCCGAAAAAACAGCGGTTGTATATGAAGGACAAAAACTTTCGTACCGGGAGTTGAATGAACAATCGAGCCGCTTGGCAATGGCGCTTCGGAGAAGAGGCATCGGGCCTGATGCTCCGGCTGCGATAGTGATGGAGCGGTCAGAGCGGGTCATCACGGCGATGATGGGCGTTTTGAAAGCCGGCGGAGCTTATGTACCGATCGATCCTGGATTTCCGGAAGAAAGAATCCGTTTTATGCTGGAGGATTCAAAGGCGAAAGCGGTTATCACAGACAGCGGGCTGACTTTTGAAACGGCTGAAACGGTGCAGTTCAGCGAAGCGCTTTCTGAATCGCGGGAAAACGGCTATCCGTCTTCAGCGGCAGGCGCCGGGCACCTTGCATACATCATTTATACTTCCGGTACAACGGGCCGTCCAAAAGGCGTCATGATTGAACACAGGCAGGTCCACCACCTTGTCAGAGGACTTCAACAGGCCGTTGGTACATACGATCAGGATGATTTGAAACTGGCGCTTCTGGCTCCATTTCATTTTGATGCTTCCGTTCAGCAGATTTTTACGTCTCTATTGCTCGGGCAAACGTTGTACATCGTACCGAAAAAGACGGTTTCCGACGGACGCGCTTTATCGGATTATTACCGCCGGCATCAAATCGATGTGACAGACGGTACACCGGCACATTTGCAGCTTTTGGCTGCGGCTGATGATCTTTCAGGCGTCAAATTGAGGCATATGCTTGTTGGAGGAGAGGCTTTATCAAGGGTTGCGACGGAAAGGCTGCTTCAGTTATTTGCAGAAACAGCTGAATCCGTGCCTGCTGTTACGAATGTTTACGGACCGACGGAAACTTGTGTGGATGCCTCTTCTTTTACGATTACAAACCGCACAGATCTTCAATACGATACGGCCTATGTACCGATTGGCCGGCCGATAGGAAATAACCGTTTTTATATTTTGGATGAAAACGGCGCACTCCTTCCTGATGGCGTCGAAGGGGAATTGTATATTGCAGGAGACGGAGTCGGGCGAGGCTATTTGAACTTGCCTGACATGACCAGAGACAGGTTCTTGAAAGACCCGTTTGTATCCGGAGGTCTCATGTATCGAACAGGGGATACTGCACGTTGGCTTCCTGACGGTACAGTTGATTTTATCGGCCGAAGAGACGATCAAGTGAAAATCCGCGGCTTCCGGATCGAGCTTGGCGAGATAGAGTCGGTGCTGCAAGGAGCCCCTGCTGTCGAAAAAGCAGTTGTCCTCGCGCGGCATGAAACCGGCGGCAGCCTTGAGGTTTGCGCTTATGTCGTTCCGAAACAAGGCGGAAAGATTCACATTCAGGGACTGAGGGAGCACTTATCCAAACACCTGCCTGATTATATGATCCCTTCCTGCTTTGTCGAGCTTAATGAAATACCGCTGACGGCAAGCGGAAAAGTCGACCGGAAAGCGCTGCTTCGCCATGAGGTGTCTGTCAGCGGGACTGCAGAATATGCGGCGCCGAGAAATGAATGTGAAGAAAAAATGGTGGGTATATGGCAGGAAGTGCTCGGAGCTGAACAAGTCGGAATCCACGACCAGTTTTTTGATCTGGGCGGCCACTCTCTCAAAGCGATGACCATGCTGGCAAAAATTCATAAAGCTTTCGGAGTCGAAGTTCCGTTGCAAGTCCTATTTGAAAAGCCGACAGTAGCGGCGCTGAGCGGCTTTGTTTCTGAAGCCGAGAAAGACGGATTCGCGGTAATTGAACCGGCGCCGGAAAGTGACGATTATCCTCTTTCATTGGCGCAGCAGCGAATCTATATCGTCAGCCAGCTGGAGGGTGCCGGAGTCGGCTACAATATGCCGGCCGCGGCGATGCTTGAAGGCACTCTTGACTCTGGGCGCCTTGAAGCTGCTTTTCAAAAACTGATTGATAGGCATGAGGCGCTGCGTACTTCGTTTACAGTTGTGGATGGCGAGCCGAGGCAGACCGTTCATCAAAGGGTTCAGTTCAAGATTGAGAAGGTTAAGGCGGAAGGCAAGCCGATCGAACAAATCGCGAAATCATTTGTCCGCCGCTTTGATCTCGCCAAAGCTCCGCTGATGAGAGCGGGTCTCGTCAGCCTTGCAGACGGCAGACATCTGCTGTTGTTCGATATGCATCATCTCGTATCTGACGGCGTGTCGATTTCGATCATATTGAATGAACTGGCCGCGCTGTATAACGGGGAGGAATTGCCGGAGCTGCGTTTGCATTACAAAGATTATGCCTTCTGGCAAAGGGCGCAAGCACAAGAAGGCTTTCAAAAAGAAGAGGCCTATTGGGAAAGCATGTTTGCCGGCGAGCTTCCCGTACTGCAGCTGATGACGGACGAGCCGAGGCCGCCTGTTCAAAGCTTTGAAGGAGACAGGGTATCCGCAGTCCTGCCAAAAGACCTGAAAGAAAAATTAGCCGTGCTGGCAGAGCAAAACGGCGCGACATTGTACATGGTCATGCTGTCTGCGTACAACATGCTTCTTGCAAAGTACTCCGGGCAGGAAGATGTGATCGTCGGGACGCCGGCGGCCGGCCGCAGACATTCCGATCTGGAAGGAATCATCGGCATGTTTGTCAATACGCTGGCGATCCGTTCAAAAGTGGACCCGGGCAGAACGTTCGCAGACTTCCTGAATGATGTAAAGAAAACGGTAATCGATGCTTTTGAGCATCAGGATTATCCGTTTGAGCGGCTTGCGGAGAAGTTTGGCGCATCGCGCGATTTAAGCCGTCATCCCATCTTTGACACGATGTTTATTTTGCAGAATGCATGGGAAGACATTCCGCTGCTCGGCGATTTGCACCTCTCGATTTATGAAACGAACTTCAATATTGCAAAATTCGACTTGACGCTGCAGGCAAAAGAAGAGCAGGGAGAATTGATACTCGATTTGGATTACAGCACGAAGCTGTTTAAAAAAGATACGGCTGAAAGGATGCTGAAAGCATACTTGAACCTTCTGGAGGACATGGCGGCTGATCCGATGCTCAGGATCGGCGAGTACAGCCTTTTGACAGAAGAAGAAACGAATCGCCAGCTCGTCGCGTTCAACCCCGCGACAAGCGATTATCCGCGGGAGAAAACGATCGTTCAGCTATTCGAGGAACAGGCTGCAGAAAGAGGCGGTTATCCCGCCCTGCAATTTGAAGACAAAGTATGGTCATATGATGAGCTCAATCGGAAAGCGAACCAATTGGCAAGGCGCCTCCGCGAAAGTGGCGTGCAAGCCGGCACGACGGCGGCCATTCTTACGGCCAGGTCGGCTGAAATGGTCATCGGCATTCTCGCTGTGCTGAAAGCCGGCGGGGCTTATGTGCCGATCGATCCCGATCATCCGGAAAAGCGTGTGCAACATTTCTTCAAGGACAGCGGAGCGGCGGTTCTTTTAACGCAAAAGGCGATGAAGCCGCTCGCTGAGGCGGCGGAATTTGGCGGCGACATCCTATTTGTTGAGGATGAAAACCTTTATATGGGAGATGCGTCTGATTTGCGCCTTCCGATTTCTCCGGAAGCAATGGCAAATCTAACGTACACATCTGGAACGACAGGGACGCCGAAGGGCAATATGGTCTCTCACCGGAATATTTTGCGTACTGTAAAAAACGCGAATTACTTGGAAGTGATGGAATCCGATATCGTTCTTTCGATTTCAAATTATGTGTTCGACGCCTTTATGTTTGATGTGTTCGGTTCATTGCTGAACGGCGCCAAGCTGGTGATAGCTCCAAAAGACACGATTCTTGATATGAGCCGGCTCGCACATGTACTCGAAAAAGAAAAGATTACGATTTTAATGATCACGACCGCATTATTCAATCTGCTGACAGACATGCGGCCGGACAGTTTGAAGGGACTCCGCAGGGTTCTGTTCGGCGGCGAACGTGCATCTGTCGATCATGTCAGAAGAGCTCTGAAGACAGTTGGCAGAGGGCGGCTGCTTCATATGTACGGTCCGTCTGAGAGCACGGTCTTTACAACCTACCATCCAGTCAATGAAGTGCCGGACGATGCGCAGGCTATACCGATCGGAAAGCCTGTCAGCAATACGGAGGTTCTGATTCTTGATTCATTCAGCAATGTACAGCCGGCAGGGGTTGCGGGAGAATTATGCGTCGGCGGAGACGGCCTTGTCCGCGGCTATTTTAACCGCCCTGAACTGACGGCTGAAAAGTTTACGGCGCATCCGTTCAAAACCGGCGAAAAGATTTACCGGACGGGTGATATGGCGAGATGGCTTGCCGACGGATGCCTCGAATTTATCGGTCGGATTGATCATCAGGTCAAAATTCGCGGACAGAGAATCGAGCTGGGCGAAATCGAGCATCATCTCCTAACGCATGACATGGTTCAGGAAGCCGCTGTTCTTGCTGTTGACACCGGGGCGGGAGATCAAATGATCTGTGCATACTTTACGGCTGATCAGGAGCTTTCGAGCCAAGAGCTTCGCCGACATGCGGCAGAAGGTCTGCCAGGCTATATGATCCCGTCTGTGTTTATGCAGCTTGATGAGCTTCCGCTCACAGGCAATGGAAAGATCGACAGAAGGGCGCTGCCTGAACCGGATATCGCGCAGGCCGCGCAAAAGGAATATACGGCGCCAAGGAGCGGCACAGAAGCGCAGCTTGCCGATCTTTGGCAGGAGGTGCTCAATGTACCGAAAATCGGTGTGCATGACAATTTTTTTGAACTCGGCGGACACTCTTTACTCGGAATGACGCTCATCGCCCGCATCCAGCAAGAGATGAATGTTGACCTGCAGCTGAAAGACTTGTTCCAGGCGCCGACAATCGAAAGCCTGGCCCAGGCGGCGGCAAAATCTGAGAAAAAATCTGCCGTTTATATTGAAGCGGCGCCGGACCGGGAAACGTACCCCGTTTCGTCGGCGCAAAAACGGCTGTACGTTCTTCAGCAGATTGAAGGCGCTGAGAAAAGCTATAACATGCCGGCCGTTCTCCAACTTGAAGGAAAGCTTGACCTGAAGCGCCTGGAGTCTGCCGCGCAAATGCTGATCAAGCGCCATGAAGCGTTCTGCACGACGTTTGAAATCAGGAACGGCGAACCTGTTCAGCGGATTTGGGAAGCTGCGGAATTGACCATTGATGTCATCGATGCAGATGAACAAGAAGCGGAAAAGCTGATTAAAGAGTTCATCAGGCCGTTTGATTTAACAAAGGCTCCGTTATTTAGAATGAGCATCATACGTGTCACGGAAGAAAAACATCTTTTGCTTGTCGATATGCATCATATCATTTCAGACGGCGCTTCCGTCAGCGTGCTGATCGATGAGATGACAAGGCTTTATGCGGGAGAGGCGCTTGAACCGCTGAGGATTCAGTATAAAGACTATGCTGTATGGCAGCAGCACTTGCTCACTGAACGGCACAAAATGCAGGAGGAATACTGGCTCAAGGAGCTTGACGGCGAACTGCCTGTTTTGACGCTCCCGACAGACTATCCGCGTCCTTCTGTTCAAACGTTTGAAGGAAGCCGTATCAGCTTTTCTCTGAAACCGGAGCTTGTCCAGCAGCTCAGAAGACTGGCCAAGGAAACGGAAAGCACTTTATACATGGTGCTCGCTGCCTCATACAGTACGTTTTTATCGAAACTGAGCGGACAGAGCGAGGTCATTTTCGGCTCTCCGGCTGCCGGGCGGCCGCATGCAGATTTGAGCCGTATCATCGGCATGTTTGTCAATACGCTTGCGATAAGAACGCGTCCTGAAGGAGACAAGCCGTTTTCTGCATTCCTTGAGGAAGTAAAAGAAACGACGCTCGGCGCATTTGAGCATCAAGATTACCCGTTTGAAGAACTGATCGAGAAGCTGAACATCCAGCGCGACATGAGCCGAAACCCGTTATTTGATGCCGTCTTTTCAATGCAAAATGCCGATTTGAAAGACTTGTCAATGGAAGGAGTCACACTTAAACCGTATGATTTTGCCCATCAGACTGCGAAATTTGATCTGACGTTGACAGCGGCGGAAGAAGACGGACTTCTCGTTTTTGAAATGGAATACAATACAGCTCTCTTTAAGCGCGAATCGATCAAACGCTGGAGCGGGTACTGGGTCAACCTGCTCGAAGCGATTGCCGAAAACCCGGATGCAAGCCTTTCAGACCTTTCGCTTCTGGATGAAGCCGATAAACGGCGGATCTTGTACGAATGGAACGAAACAGTTCTCGACGTGCCGCAGAACAAAACAGTCCATGAGCTGTTCGAAGCGCAAGTCCTCCGCACGCCTGACCGCGGGGCAGCGGTGTACAACGGCGTGCAGTGGACGTACAAAGAGCTGAATGCGCGCGCCAACCGTCTGGCCCGGCTGCTGATCGAAAAAGGGGCCGGCCCTGAACAGCGGGTTGGGATCATGGTGAAGCCTTCGCTGGAAATGGCGGCCGGCGTGCTCGCGATTTTGAAAGCGGGAGCGGCCTATGTACCGATCGACCCCGGCTATCCGGCCGAGCGGATCGGATACGTACTGAAAGACAGCGGTGCAGAACTGCTTCTGACGCAAAGCGGATTAACGATGCCGGACGCATTTACCGGAGAAGTGATCGATTTGAATAGAGAAGCCTCCATTCTGGCCGGCGAGCTTTATCCCGAGGATGACATCAATCCAAGCGCAGAGGCTCAGTCTGACAACCTGGCATACTTGATTTACACATCGGGCACGACAGGCCAGCCGAAAGGCGTCATGGTCGAACATCAATCGCTCGTGAACTTGTGCTATTGGCATAACGATGCATTCACGGTCACCGAACAGGACAAAAGCGCGAAATATGCCGGCTTCGGCTTTGACGCTTCCGTCTGGGAGATGTTCCCGTACTGGATCGCCGGAGCGGAGCTTCATATCATCGATGAAGCGATCCGGATGGACATTACGCGTTTGAATGAATATTTCGAAGAGAACGGGATTACGATCACGTTCCTGCCGACACAGCTGTGCGAACAGTTCATGGAGCTCGACAACCAGTCGCTGCGCGTGCTGCTTACTGGCGGAGACAAGCTGAAGCGGATCGAAAAACGGAACTACACGCTCGTCAACAACTATGGGCCGACGGAAAACACAGTCGTTGCGACGAGCACAGCAATCGATCCTGATGAAGGCATGCTTTCGATCGGAAAGCCGATTGCCAATACGCGGGCGTATGTGCTTGGACAAAACAACGAAGTTCAGCCTGTCGGCGTCGCTGGCGAGCTGTGCATCGCCGGCCGCGGGCTTGCGCGCGGCTATCTGAACAAGCCGGAGGAAACGGCGAAGCGTTTTACGGAAGACCCGTTTGTGCCGGGCGAGCGCATGTACCGGACAGGGGATGCGGTCAAATGGCTGGAAGACGGGCGGCTTGAGTACATCGGCCGGATCGACCAGCAGGTGAAAATCCGCGGCTTCCGGATCGAGCTTTCTGAAATTGAAGTCCAGCTCGCGCGGCTCTCTGAAGTTCAGGAAGCAGTCGTCACCGACATCGAAGACGCCTACGGCAACAAAGCGCTGTGCGGCTATGTCGTTGCGGACGAACAGCTTGATACAGAAAGCCTCGCCCGTAAGCTGGGGCAGACGCTTCCGGACTACATGGTACCGGCGTATTGGGTGCAGCTTGATGAGCTTCCGGTTACGGCGAACGGAAAAGTCGACCGAAGGGCGCTGCCTCAGCCTGACGTCGAAGCGCAGACAGCTGAATACAAAGCGCCGCGCACAGAAACGGAACAGCTGTTGGCAGACATTTGGCAGGATGTTCTCGGCATAGACCGAATCGGAGTCACGGACAATTTCTTCGCGCTCGGCGGGGACTCGATCAAAGGAATTCAAATGGCAAGCCGGCTTCAGCAGCACGGGTGGAAGCTGGAGATGAAGGACTTGTTTCAGCACCCGACGATCGGGGAGCTCAGTTCTTATGTTCAAGCCGCTGACGCTAAACCGATCGATCAAGGCCCTGTCGAAGGCGAAGTCACACTGACGCCGATCCAGCGCTGGTTCTTCGAACGGAAATTTACGAACGAGCATCACTGGAATCAGTCGGTCATGCTTCACGCCCCTTCAGGGTTTGACCCGGAGCTCGTCGAACAGACATTGGCGGCATTGACAGAGCATCATGATGCACTTCGCATGGTGTATCAAAAGAATAACGGCCGCCTCATTCAATATAACCGCGGGCCGGATGACCGTTCGTTCGCCTTTCGAGTGGTTGACCTGCGATATGTCACCGACATTGAAACGGAAATAGCCGCTCAAGCAAACCGCCTTCAGGCAAGCCTTGATCTTGAAAACGGGCCGCTTGTAAAGGCTGAACAGTATCAGACTGCGGAAGGCGACCATTTGCTGATCGTCATTCACCATTTGGTGATCGACGGCGTGTCATGGCGGATTCTGCTGGAAGACTTTGCATCAGGCTATTCGCAGGCCGCACAGCAGCATGATGTTGTTTTCCCTGATAAAACCAATTCGTTTAAAGACTGGGCCGAAGCGCTTGAGGCTTATGCGCAAACCGAACGCTTCCTTAAAACGGCCGATTATTGGCGCAGACTTGAACAAGAGCGTATTTGTGAGCTGCCGAAAGATCGTGCTGCCGCAGAAAGAAAAGCGGAAAACACCTCTGCTGTTAAGTTTGAATTAAGCGAAGCGGAGACTCGTCTGCTGCTGACGAAAGTGCATGAGCCGTATGGAACGGATATCAACGATATCCTGCTTTCCGCTCTCAGCCTGACGATCAGGGAATGGACGAACGGCTCCAATATTTGCATCAATATGGAAGGCCACGGCAGGGAGGAAATCATTCCAGGGATGAACATTTCGAGAACGACGGGGTGGTTTACCGCACAATATCCAGTTGTTTTAAAAAGCCAAGCAGCGGCAGGGTTGCCTGAGACCATTAAAAACGTCAAAGAAACCCTCCGGCGCATTCCTGACAAAGGAATCGGCTACGGCATCCTTCGCTACTTAACAGACCGGAAAAAAGCCGGTGCAATTTTCTCGATCAAGCCTGACATCAGCTTTAACTACCTGGGACAGATCGACAGGGAGGTGCAGACCGGCTTCTTTGGGCCTTCTCCTTATGATATGGGAAGACAGGTCTCTGAAAGGTCTGAAGCACTCTATGCACTGAGCTTCAGCGGCATCATCAGCAAGGAAAAATTCATCTTGTCATGTTCATTCAATACAGAGGAATATGACAGGCAGACCATACAGGAGCTCATGGACAGATTCAAAGCTTTCCTGACAGCATTGATCGACCATTGTACAGCTAAAGAAGAACGCGAATTTACACCGAGTGATTTTTCTGCCGGCGATCTTGAGATGGAAGAAATGGGCGACCTGTTTGACGTTCTTGAAGAAAACTTGAAATAACCACCGAGGACTTGCCCGCTTGTCAAGCGGGCGAGCCTATGAAAGGGGGATACGATCTTGAGCCAGTTTAAAAAAGAACATGTCCAAGACATATACTATTTGTCACCGATGCAGGAAGGGATGCTGTTTCATACGCTGCTGCATCCGGGGCAAGGCTTTTATATTGAACAAATCAGCATGCAGGTGAAAGGCTCTTTTCAAAAGGATGTATTGGAAAAAAGCATGAATGTCATCATCGGCAGGTATGATATATTCCGAACCGTTTTCGTTCATGAAAAAATGAAACGTCCGGTTCAAGTCGTTTTAAAGGAAAGGTCATTTCAGGCAGAAGAAATTGATCTATCAGGACTTTCTGAAGCAGAACAAAATGAGAGAATTGAAGATTATAAACGAAAAGATAAAGAAAAAGGATTTAACCTCTCAAAAGACATTCCGATGAGAACGGCGGTTTTTAAGAAGGGGCAGGATCGTTACGAATGGGTGTGGAGCTATCATCATATTCTGCTTGACGGATGGTGCTTCGGCATTGTCGTACAGGAGCTGTTCGAAGTATACAACGCGCTCCGTGAAAACAGGCCATACAGCCTCGGGCCTGTCAGACCTTACAAAGAATATATTAAATGGCTCGAAAGCCAGGACAAACAAAAATCGCTGGTCTACTGGGAACATCATTTAGCCGGATTCGAAGGGCAGACGACATTCAGCGAACAGCGGAAAAACCCGGAGCAAGCCGGCAATCAGCCGGAAGAACTGCTGTTTACACTTCCAAAAGAAGATACAGAAGCGTTCACACAGCTAGCAAAAGCGCATCATACCACGTTGAGCACGGCGCTTCAGGCGGTGTGGTCGGTGCTGCTCAGCCGCTATCAGCGATCCCGCGATCTGATCTTCGGTACAGTTGTTTCAGGCCGCCCCGCTGACATTCAAGGTGTCGAGCACATGGTCGGTTTGTTTATCAATGTCGTCCCGAAACGGGCGACCTTTGGCCCGCAAACGACCTTTACGGAGCTGGTCGCTGATTTGCAGAAGCAGGCGCTCGAAGCTGAACCGCATCAATATGTGCCGCTCTATGAAATTCAAAGTCATATAGCAGCGCCGAACTTAATCGACCATATTATCGTTTTTGAAAATTACCCGCTGCAAGAAGCCAATAAACAGCAGAAAGAAAAAAATCTCGGCTTCACAATGGACGAGATCAGCGTTTTTGAAAAATCGAATTATGATCTGAATTTGCTTGCTTCACCGGGTGAAGAAATGATGCTGAAACTTGCATACAACCGGAATATATTCGAACCATCTTTCATCTTGCGGTTAAAAGAACAGCTTTTGACAGCCATTCGCGAGGTCATCAGAGATCCGGAGCAGCCGCTTGACGACATTTGTGTCGTTTCCAAAAAGGAAAAAGAGCGACTTCTCCATGAATTTAACGGTCAAGTCCAACGGAAGCAAATCGGCCTGACGATTCCCCAATGGTTTGAGCAATACGCTGAAGCGCTCCCGGAAAAGCCCGCGGTATCAGCGGCCGGGCGGACGCTGACATATCGGGAATTGAACGAAAAGGCGAACAAGGTCGCGCACCTTTTGCGCAAAAAGAACGTCGGCCGCGGCGAGCCCGTCGCCCTTTTGTTCCGCCGTTCGCCGGAAATGGTCATCGCGATACTCGCCGTCTTAAAAGCAGGGGGCGCCTATCTGCCGATTGACCCGGAATATCCTGAAGCACGGATTCAGTATATGCTGGAAGACAGCGGGGCTGTTTGCATGCTGACACAGGAAGAGCTTGCCGGCCGGGCGGCGTCGCTTTCTTTTCATAAGCATACGATCCTGATCGACGATCCTGCTGTGTCTGCAGAAAGCGGGAGAAACCTCGAAATCGCCGCCGAGCCGGACGACCTTGCTTATATTATGTATACGTCTGGCACAACGGGAAAACCGAAAGGCAATCTGACGACACATGCCAATATTACAAGGGTTGTAAAAGAGACAAACTACATCAGCCTTTCCGAGAAAGACACCTTGCTGTCCCTTTCAAACTATGCGTTTGACGGCTTCACATTTGATCTGTACGGCGCGCTGTTAAACGGAGCAAAGCTGGTGGTGGCCGATCAGGCGACGATTCTCCATATCGGCAAGCTGACAGAAGCGATTCAGAAGGAAAACATCACAGTCATGTTTGTGACAACGGCGCTGTTCAACTTGCTGGTTGATGCGGGAACAGGGTGGATGAAAGGGATTCGCAAAGTCCTGTTCGGCGGAGAGCGCTCATCTGTCAGCCATGTCAAGAAAGCATTTGCTGCCATGGGACCGGACAGGATCATCCATGTATACGGGCCGACGGAAACGACCGTCTTCGCGACGTTCTATCCGGTCAACCGTATGGAAGACAGCGCTGTTTCCATTCCGATCGGCAAGCCGATAAACGAAACGAATGCATACATCCTGACGGAAAATAACCGGCTTCAGCCGATTGGAGCGGTGGGTGAATTGTGTCTGAGCGGTACAGGAGTATCGCGCGGCTATTTGAACAGGCCGGAACTGACTGCGGAAAAATTCGCGCCGCATCCGTTTAACAGCGGTGAAACGATGTACAGGACGGGAGATCTGGCCCGCTGGCTGCCGGACGGCAATATCGACTTCATCGGGCGGATCGATGATCAAGTGAAAATCCGCGGACACCGGATTGAGCTCGGTGAAATCGAAGAGCAGCTGATGCGCTGCCAAGGCGTAAAGGAAGCCGTTGTAACCGCCAGGAAAAGCGGGAACGGGGATGCGGCGCTCACCGCTTATGTCGTCCCGGTGCAGGGAACTGAGGTTGCAAACGAGGAGGTTCGCCGCCAATTGGCGCGGAGGCTACCGGCTTACATGGTGCCGGCTGCGTATATCATGCTTGAAGAGCTGCCGCTTACCGCTAACGGAAAAGTCAACCGACGCCTTCTCCCTGAAGCCGATGGCCGGCCGAATTCAACAGAGCGCCGTGCACCCCGCAATGCTACGGAAGAAAAGCTTGCAGTGATTTGGTCTGAGGTTCTCGGCAGACAGCAGATCGGAATAGACGAGAACTTTTTTGAAATCGGGGGACATTCATTGAAAGCCATGGCCGTCGCCTCCCGGATGCTGAAAGATCTCGCAATCGATGTTCCGGTGAATGTGTTGTTTGAAATGCCCACAATCGAGGGCCTCGCGGCTTATATCGACCAAGGCGGCCATGTGGATGAAGTGAAAAAAACCGTCTTCAATCAGGCAAGCACCCGCCATTTGTTCGCTTTCCCGCCTGTCCTCGGATACGGCATCATGTACGGCAAGCTGGCCGAACAAATGCCGGAATACAGGATTCACGCGTTCGACTTTATAGAAAGCGATGACCGCGCTGTGCGCTATGCAGAAGCCATCTCCGACCTTCAGCCTGAAGGGCCGCTGACATTGATCGGCTATTCAGCCGGCTGCGGACTTGCCTTTGAAGTGGCGCAAGCGCTCGAAAAGAACGGACGGAAGGTCGAAAAGCTGCTGATGATCGACTCATATATGAAGAACGATGTCAGCGATTTAGAAGGGCGGTCAATTGAAGCCGATACGGCCGCCTTGATGGAAGCCAACAAGGACAATGAATATATGAAAATCAAGACGGTTGCCGATGGCATCGCTAAAAAGATGACAGCCTATTATTCTTACTTTGTCAATCTTGTCCATCAAGGAACGGTCAGCTCGGAGATTCATTTGATCAAATCAGAGCACGCAAAACCGCTCCCGGCATGGCTTTCGTTGTGGAAAGAAGGAACGGAGTCTTCATATGATGAATATCAAGGCGCTGGAAGACATGATGAAATGCTTGCGGACGGCTTTGTTAAAAGCAACGCAGATCTCATCAGACAGATTTTGGGCGAACGTGCCGCTGTAATCGGAGGTGCATGATGCATGAACGAGATCATTAAGCAGTTTGGAGCGCCGGCAAGCGGTATGCAGTTGATCTGTTTCCCGTTTGCCGGGGGATATTCGGCATCATTCAGACCGCTTCACGAACATTTAAAAACAGATTTTGATATGCTGGCGATCGAACCGCCTGGACACGGCACAAATCGAATGGCGCTTGTCGACAATTTGGAAAAGCTCGCCGATTTGTATATAGCGGCGCTTAAGCCGCGGCTTTCCTCTCAATTCGTGCTGTTCGGCCACAGTATGGGCGGCATGGTTGTTTACAGGCTGGCGCAAAAGCTTGAACAAGAAGGGATCTTTCCGGCAGCCGCTGTGATATCAGCGATACAGCCGCCCCATATTCAGCGGCAAAAGGTGTCTCACCAAAAGGATGACGCATTTCTCGACCATCTCATTCAGCTTGGCGGAATACCCAAAGAACTGGCAGAGCACAGGGAAATGATGAACTTTTTCCTGCCTTCGTTCAGAGCGGACTACAGAGCGCTTGAGACGTTCTGCCATACCGATCATACGCCGCTTAGATCGCCTGTGCATATTCTGAACGGAGACCGCGATGAGAAATGCATGAGGGATGCGCTTGGCTGGAAAAAGTGGGCGAATACGATCGATTTCCACTATTTCAAAGGCGGACATATGTATCTTTTATCAGAAACGGAACAAGTAGCCGCCAAGTTGAAAACGATTGCCGCGGCCAGCCGCAGTACGGCTGTTCCGACAATGTAAAGAAAGCGGAAAATCGGTGTGCTGCAGCTGCCGATTTTCCGTTTTTTCAGCTTTTTTTCAGCCGATTTTCCCGCCGAACCATCGTCGCCCCAATAATTCCGGCAATGATCATCCCCGTTCCGGCGAAGTGAAACCATTCGAGTGATTCTCCCAGCCATATAATCCCCGCCAAAATCGTCACCAGTGTCGCCAAGTGATTAAACATGCTGATTTTCGCAGCTTCTATTTTTGACAGTGCATAATTTGATAAAAATGATGTCGCAAACGATGACAACACGCCTAAATACAATACCGAAAGAACAAACACCGGATCAGTGAAGGGGGCAAAAAATCCGCTCAGCGTGCCGTCTGACATATGGCTGATTCCGGCGATGCCGTTGAAAAAAAGAAATCCCGCTCCCGTTGTGACATATGTTAATTCAAGCGAGCTGAAGGTTCGCGTCATCTTTCTGGCGAGCACGCTGTAGCCCGCCGATGAAAGCGCCGAAAGCAAAATCAGCGCCGCCCCTCTTAAATCGGAACTTCCGGTGCCTGCACTTTTCATCATAAAGATGCAGGCCACCCCCGCCGCTGACAAGACGGTAAAAAAGAATTGCCGTTTCGTAAACCGCTCATTTAAAAAATAAGCGGCGAATATCATGGTGAAAATCGGGATCGCCGCTTGAATGATTCCGGCTTCAGACGAAGACGTGTAGACGAGCCCGAAAACTTGAAAAGCAAAAAACATGACAGGGTAAAATAATGCTAAAGGCAGCACTTTCAGTGCGTCTTTTATGCTGATGGCGATCTTCACCCATCCGAGCAGAAGGGGAATAAGCGCAGCCAAAAAAGCGACCGTAAAGCGATGGGCCAGAATGTCGACCGGACTCGCTGCAGTGAGAGCCAATTTGACAAAGAAAAAGGAAAATCCAATGATAAAAGCATAGAGCAAAGCTGCCGCATAAGCAGATTTGTTCAAAGTCGATCATCTCCGTTAAAGTATGCATGCAATACAGATATTTTACCGGCTTCTGTCATCTTATACGGAAGCGAAATCTGATACAATACAAAAAAACGGAATCTGTACCGTTACAGATTGGCGAAGGAGACGAACATGCACAAATATGTCGCACTGATGAACGAATTGGAGGATATGATCGAAGACAAATCCTTTCAGGAAGGGGACAGGCTGCCTTCCATCCGCGCGCTGGCCATACGTTTCAAGGTAAGCAAAAGCACGGTCATCAGGGCGTTGAACGAGCTGGAAAGACGGCACCTCATCTATTCAGTGCCGAAAAGCGGCTATTACGTCGTGAAAAAAACGAATCAGCGGCCCAACTCCGGAAAGGCTGTAATCGATTTCGCAGCATCCGCTCCTGATCCGGATGTTTTTCCATACATCGATTTTCAGCATTGCATCAATAAAGCCATCGATACATACAAAAACGATCTGTTTATTTATGGGACGCCGAAAGGTCTGCCGTCGTTAATCCAAGCCGTTCAGAAAGAGCTCGCAAACAGCCAGGTGTTTGCAAAAGAGGAACACATATTTATTACATCAGGCGTCCAGCAGGCCCTCGCCTTGCTCGCTTCAATGCCTTTTCCAAACCGGAAGCGGAAAGTTCTGATCGAACAGCCGAGCTATCATTTATTGATTAAATACCTTGAAGTTCACGGCATCCCCGCGGTCGGCATCGAGAGAACCGCCGAAGGCATCGATATGGACGAGCTGGAGCGCATCTTTCAAACCGAAGATATCAAATTTTTTTATACGATGCCGAGATTCCACAATCCGCTCGGGACATCCTACACGGAACGGGAAAAAACGGCCATCGTCAAGCTGGCGGAGAAATATGACGTCTATATTGCCGAGGATGATTTTTTAGGAGATTTGGAGAATGATAAAAAGGCGGATCCGTTACATTACTATGACATTTCTTCCCACGTTATTTATTTGAAAAGTTTCTCAAAGATTATTTTTCCGGGTCTGCGGGTCGGAGCCGCCGTGCTGCCCGATTCTCTGACAATTGTGTTCAACCGGTACAAACAGCTGCTCGACATTGACAGTTCCATGCTGTCTCAGGCCGCTTTGGAGATCTATTTGAAGAGCGGGATGTTTGAAAAGCATAAGCAAAAGATCCGTTCTTCCTATCAAAAAAGATCATGCCTTCTGCATGATCTGCTAAAAGAATGTTCCGCGTCTCTAGGGGATGTGTTTGAATTTCATCCTCCCGCACAGCCGGCTATCCACACCCATATTGAATTGGACCGGACGATCCCGGCATCCCGTCTGATTAAAAGCCTACAAAAACGGGACGTCCTGCTCGAACCGGTCAACGCTCATTATATGCCGGCTTTTCCAAAAAGAAATCTATTGAAAATCAATACGTCCAATGTGAAGGAAGAGGACATCCGCAGCGGCATCGAGCGGTTGCGGCAAGCGGTGGAAACCGCTTATTTTTAGGGCGGGACTTTTTAAAGCATTGACAGTTCAGCGCAGCTTTTCATCACAATCCGGCCGGGAAATTCAGGTGCGGCGGAACACACCGCCATTTTATAGCCGGGGTCAATTTCATAGGCTTGTATATAGCAAGGCGGATAGCCGGGGGGAGTTTCCACCGAAGCTCGCCCCTGTTCGTTCAGTTTGACGGAGAAGGAATCAAGCGGCAGAGACAGGCCTTTTCCCGCCTGTTTAATAAAGCTTTCTTTCATCGTCCACAAATGATAGAAATACGACAGGCGTTCTGATTCGTCCTTTTCCATGAGATCATCGTGCTCGGAAGGTGAAAAAAACCGTTTGGCAATGTCGAAATTGATCGGCTTGATCTTTTCGACATCCACTCCGATCGGCTGCGCGCCGGCTCCGCACACGATCCATTTTCCGGAGTGGGAAATGTTGAAATGAAAGTCGTTCAGACCTTCAGCAGCCGGTTTGCCGTACCTTCCTTCTGTAAAACGGATCTGCTCATTCGGCAAATGAAACGTTTCGCTGATGATGTTCCTCGCCAGCACTTCTCCGATCAGCGTCCGGCTGGCATCTTCGGGATATCTGTATCTGCCCACTTTTTTTCGCTTTTCTTCAGACACCATGGCCATCATTCGGTTAAATTGACCGGCTTCCGGCAGCTGATCCATATAAACGGCGTAAATCTTCATCAAACGCAACCTCTTCACATGATATTTTTCTGCTTTCATTTTAGCAAACAGACAGCAGGAAAGATAGGCATGATACTTGTGCAGAATGGAGTAATGAACATGATAGACGGAACATTGATAAAAGATACATGCTTCGGGAGGGAGCTTTTGATCTATCTTCCTCCTTCATACGGGAGCGGTGAAAACCGCTATCCCGTTCTATACGTCCATGACCTGGGAGATTTATTCGATCCGGCATACAGCAACAGTCTGCGCTCAATCGAAAAGCTGTTTTCGAGTCAGGAAGTGCCGGAATTGCTGCTGGTCGGAGTGGCTCCAAAAGACAGGGAAAGCGAATACACGCCTTTTCCCAAGCGGCATTTGCTGCCGAATAAACGGGAGTACGGCGGGAAGGGCAACGAATATGCCGCTTTTTTGGCCAATCGGCTCAAGCCTCATATCGACCGGCACTACCGAACAAATCCGAGCCGTGAACAAACAGGAATCATCGGAAAGTCGTTCGGAGGGTTGATCTCGGTTTACACAGCTTTTCTAGCATCGGAGACCTTTGGAAAAATCGGATCTTTGTCAGGTTCTTTCTGGTTTGAAGGAATAACCGAGTTTATGAAGAATAACCGCTTTGAGAATAAGCATCTGCGCATTTATATGGATGTCGGAAGCACGGAAGGGACAGACAGGGATAATCTGCAGAAAGAGATGATACCGAGGACAAAGGAAGCCTTCAGCCTGTTAACAGAAAGCGCCGCCTCCGAAAAAGAACTGAAATTTGTCATTGATGAAGGTGGCTCACATCGGCTTGAGCGGTTTGCGAAGCGTTTTCCGGAAGCCGTTAAATGGCTGTTTGGCTCCTGTCACAACAGCGCACGGAATGGCAGGAGTTTCTGATTGGCATGAAGTATCGTTGTAAACGAGAGGCGCGGAAGCAATGGACATTCTGAATCGTTTGGCTGAAAAACATCGATTATATTGAAAAGCACTGGATCAGCCGCTGAAACACGAAGACATCGCCAAAATCGCATATTGTTCGAAATTTCATTATCAGCGGATGATCTACATGCTGACGGGTGTCACCTTTGCCGATTACATTCGGAAAAGAAGGCTGACAGCCGCCGCGCAGGAGCTGACTGCAAGTGGTTGATGCTGCTTTTAAATACGGCTACAGCACACCGGAATCATTATCGGGAGGCCTTCAGCCGCCTTCACGGCATCAGCCCTTCACAGGCCCGAGAAAAAGGCGGACGCTCAGGGCATTTCCACGTCTATCCTTTCATATTCAAATAAAGGGAGTGGAGGATATGGATTACAAGATTGTTGAAAAAGAACCGTTTCAGGTGATCGGCAAAGCGTTGGAGGTTACGGTCAAGGATGGTCAAAACAAAAAGGATATTCCGGCTTTTTGGAACGAATTAAATCACAACGGCTTTACCGATTCTTTAAAACCGCACATCGGCCCGCTTGGCTTCCTTGGCGTCTGCATGGATTTTAACGATCAACCCGATACGTTCAATTTTTGAAAAAAATACCGCTTACACGCCTGCCGGCTGTGTCGAAAAAACGATTCCCGCCGCAACTTGGGCCGTCTTTGAGGCCATCGGCCCCGTCAATCCGGCTGGTCAAGCCACATGGGAAAGGATCTTCTCAGAATGTTTTCCGGCGACTGGCTATGAACTGGCGAACGAGCCGCAATTTGAAGCCTATCCTGAGGACGGGGATATTATGGCGCAAGATCATATCACCGAAATTTGGATACCGGTGGTAAGCAGAAATAATCCTGAACTAGAAAAACGGATGAAACGCTCATCCGTTTTTTTTCAGCGACATATGTACAGGCTTGGCAGCTCTGATGCGCCTTCCTGCCATTGCTGCTTTTAAAAGCTGTTTGGACTGCGGCAAAGAAAACCGCAAAATCAGGCCGGTTAAAATGGCGGTTAAAACAGTACCGATGCCGATCGGCCCGCCGAGCAGCCAGCCGATCAATAAAATCGTCAGCTCCATTCCGTTTCGGACCCACTGAACGTTCCAGCCCGTTTTCTCGGAAATCAAAAGCATCAGGGAGTCACGCGGACCCGCACCGAGATCGGCCGATACATAAATGCCGACTCCGTAACCGATAAAAATAACGCCGATCACGAATACGACAGTGCTTGAAATATACGTTTCCGGGTCTGGAAGAATATAAGTAAAGAAATCTATAAAAATACCGATTAACAGCATATTGAGCACGGCGCCGATTTTCGGCCATGCTTTTGTAAATAAGGACGTTAAACCTACGATGACCGCCCCGACAATAATCGCCCATTGGCCGACCGTAAGGCCCAAAAGCATATACAGCCCGTAGTGAAACGCATCCCAAGGACCGATGCCGAGCACTTTCCCTTCAATCGTAAGAGAAACCCCGAAAGACAAAACAATCAATCCGACAAAATAAAAAAGCCAGCGCAAAACAAGTTCCCGCTTCAATGGATTCCCCTCTTTTCAAAAAAACAATCAATTGTCATTGTATCATATTCTTCAGTGGGGTGATATCCAAAAAATGTTTTATTTTGTGTAATACTTGTACCAAACTTTATTAAAATAACAATTGACTAAAAGATATTTCCATTTTATAAAATTAATGTATAATATTTACTAGTAGGTGATCTTTATAGGGATAGTTGCTTAAAAGGTATATAGACTTTAATGGATTTGGGATCATTCTAAAAAAGGAGAGTAAACATGAAGAAACTTTATATTAGTGCTGTCCTGGGTTTATTGTTTGTTTTTGTTGGTGGAACAAAAATACATGCTCAAGAACCACAGAACAATAACGGGGTTTTGGATGAGAATAAATTCATTGATGAAACAGTGTATTCATATACGCAGCCAATTAGCATACAGGATGGTGAAGTAACAACACAAGCGAAAAAATATATCAAAACCGTGTCAGTTAATAGGAGCTATAAAAGTCTTTTAAACATTGTAGTTGCCAGACATTACTCTGATACTACTTTCACTTACGGAAGCGGTAAGTTATATAAGAGTCCCAGAGCTTTAAGTAATGATTGGTGGACACTTCCTCCGAATTTTAAATCAGGAAGCTCTAAAAGCTGGGACTGGTACAATACAGGGAAAGGTGCAACAGGACGTTCTAATTTACAAGTAAGATACACTTGGGGAGTTCCAACACCATGGGGGCCAGTTGGATCTAATTATAGCTCAAGAATAAAGGTTTCATTTAAATCAAATGGCAGTTGGTATACAAATTAAAGCTATATATGAAAGGTGACATACCGATGGGTACAATAGGGATAAACTTTAAAAACATTCAACATCAATATCGTACCAAGGATGTGCTAAGGGGGGTGAGTTTCCATGCCGATCCCTCCTCCATCACGTTCTTGGCAGGCGAGAATGGAGCCGGAAAGACAACTTTGATAAAGGTTGCTCTCGGCTTAATCAGTCCGAAGGCAGGAAATGCGCTGTTCGACGGGCAAAGCGTCGGGGAAATCCGGGAGAAGATCAGCTGCGTGTTTGATGAGCCTCCTGTTTATCCTAATGAAAGTGGTCTTGACAATCTAAAGTTTTTATCAGGTATACACAGCCTTGATCGAAAGTGGAGTCAGGAGGTTTGTGCCATGCTCAAATTGGATGAGGGACTTTTAAAACAAAAAGCAAAAGCGCTATCACTGGGTCAAAGACACCGTTTAGCTGTAGCGGCCGCGTTATTGCGCAAACCTAAATATTTGTTTCTTGATGAGCCGTCAATCGGCCTCGACCCACCGTCATGGCAGCTGGTCCAAATCGCTTTAAAACAGATGACTGCCAGGGGATGTGCAATTTTGATTACGGGGCAAAATTATGACGCGATTGAAAATCTCGCTGACAATATAGCGATTTTGCAAAGTGGAAAAATTATCTTCTCCGGTCCTATTGTAAAACTTGTTCAAGCATTTCCCGTATATGTTCGAATTGTAACTGATGACCATCGGGAAATAGCTGTGCAGTTTCCAGAAGCTGAACCTGATTCTTCCGGAATATACCGCATCGTTTGCGAATCAGGTGAACAGGCCCGCGCCGTGATTGATCAGGTGAGGAGAAGCACCCTGAATTTTCAAGAGCTATCGACTGAAAAAGCGTCAATGGGGAAAATGGTGACAGATATTTACAAGGATGGATTTCAGTCGGAAAAGAGAGGGTTAACGTATGAATCCGTTCAAAATTGAAACGAATCAATTGAAGAATAGCATGCTTGTGAGGGTTTGTATCGCGTTATTATTTTGTTGCTTTATCTGGGGGCTTCTCACTTTATATCAAAGCGCTGAAGGCGAGGAACGCAGACAGGAAAAGATTCACCAATCCGTCATTGATGAAGTGAAAAAGAATGGGGCGGAGGAAGAGCTTGAAAACGGCGGATTGGAGATTGAAAAAAATGATGATATAGCGCGTAGTATGTACATAGGACTTCATCCAAGTGTTACTCCTAATCTGTTTTTATTAATCCTCGCGAACATTGGGCCAATTGTTTTTATTATAATCGGATCTCACCTTGTCGGAAGCGAATACCATCAGGGGACTGTGAAAATGAAAGCCGCTCACATCGGATGGAGAAAAGCGGTTTCTGGAAAACTATGCGCACTGTTAAGTCTGGTTATTGTTATGGTTATTGCAGCTTTATTGCTTGGACTGGCAGGCGGTTGGCTGGCTTGGACGTTCGCCACGGCACATTCAGACTTAGCCGCTTCTCTTGAAGTGAATGCAGCTGTCTCCTATCCGGTATTAATTTTGTTTTTAATGATCGGATTGACATTTTACAGTGTTCTAGGAATGACTGTCACGCTGTTGACGAAAAGCCGGCTGGCGGGTGTGCTGATCAGCTTGGCGATCCCGTATGCTGAGCAAATGATGAGTCTGCCTTTTTTGCCATTGACTGCTTATCAATCCCTCATGGTTCACCATTTTATTTATGTCGACGGAAGCATCATCGGCCAGCCCTATTTGACAGAGCCGATGGGCGAACCGGGCGCTTGGGCTGTTCTTGTATGCTGGCTCTTTGTTGTCATTGCGGTTCAGCAGTTTGCAGCGAAAAAACAGCAGATTTTATGAAAAAAGGGGGGAATGGCGTTGATTTTTTTAGTTAGGCTGATCTGTCTTGCCTTTTTAGCCTGTCTGGCGCTGTTGTTTTATGCACCTTTTCTGGCGATGCCCGTTTGGATCGCTTTGATCATTGCCTTAATCGTCTGTCTGTATCTTGCCTTTATAGAGGAAATGAAGGAATGGAGAAGACGAAAGCACTAATCCTTTCTTCAGCGTTTTTTCTTGTATAAAAGAACGTTTGCTAAAACGAAATAGATGACGGCCGTCCCGGACACAAACAAAAAAATTCTTTCCACTCTAATGCCGTCATGTATGCGAAGCGGAGGAGTTCGAGATGTTCATCCAAGTAATAAGCCTGGGTATATGCGCCGACTGTCATGCCGATAAAGGCGAATAGACCGACCACATTGAGCACCATTCTCATACTGAATGTCTTTTTCTCTTTTTCTCTTTTTCTCTTTTTCTCTTTTTCGTGGTTCATTTTAAAGAAATCCTTTCCAATATGAATTTATCATTCTATTGTACGAATACAACGCTTGGATGATTCAAAAACTTCTTAATCTATTGTTAAGAAGTTTTTTTATTTTGGAGAAAATGTAAAAGATAAAACAATTTCATGAACTTTTTGAGCGAAGGCCTAAAAATATAGGAATATTATACCGATATGGCAAGTGAAATCTTTTTCTGAAATATAAAAGACAAGGCAGGAGAGAAAATCATGCAGCAACGCAATACACCGGATGTACAGAGATGGTTTCCGAGCGAGGACGGAAATGAAGCAAAACGAAACGAGTTCCTATCATTGATCGAGCAGCTGATCGAGGGAGTGGACAACCTGAAAAATCCGGATCAGGTCAACCTTGGCGGCGAGAAGAACCGAGAGGGCTTCTTTTATGAAAAGCTGGTTGCAGAGAGTCGGATTCCGCATGAAGGTGCGCCGATGAAAGAGGTTAACGAAGAGCTGTTGAAGCTGTTGCACGGCCATCCGTATCACACCAAATACTTTTTCACGAACATTCTGCCGATGGCCAGCATCCCGGGGATATTAGGCATGCTTACGGCGTTTATGGTCAATGGCAATAACCTGTGGGATGTGTACGGTCCAGCCGGAGCGGAGGCGGAAGTGAAGGTTACAGCGATGATGTCAAAGCTTGCTGGGTATGATGCCGAAACAAGCGGAGGATATACAACGTGGGGAGGACAAGGGGCGGTATACAGCGGCCTCAGAATCGCGATTGCCAAAATGGCTCCGTCATCCCTAAAAGAAGGGGTTCCCGGCAATTTCTATGCGTTTTGTTCTGAAGCGGCTCATTACAGCTTGTATAAGTCGATGGAAGCCGCAGGACTCGGCAGCGATCATTTAATTAAAGTCAAAACAAATCTCGACCATTCCATGGATACGGAAGATTTGCGAGAGAAGCTTAGACAAGTATGCGAAGCCGGGGGCATTCCCGTCTATATCGTAGCCACGACGGGAACGACAGATGCGATCGGCATCGATGATGTGAGCGCTGTCCGCCGTGCGGCTGAAGAAACCGCGAAGAGCTTCGGGCTGCCGGTTCCGCATATCCACGCCGATTCCGCCCTGGGAGGATTTTTTGCCTTTTTTAATGAGTACGATCTGAATGAGAACGCTTTATCCTTCAGTCCCGGTGTCCTCAGCATGATCAAACCGATTCAGGAAAAAATGAGGCATCTGCATGCTGCCGATTCGCTTTGCTTTGATTTTCAGAAGCTCGGGCAGACGCCTTATGTGACGAGCCTGTTTCTTGTGAAGGATCGCAATGACTTAAAACGGATCGATCTGGATCCCGATGAGACGCCGTATGTCGGCCACCGCGGCTATGGGGACTACCATACGGGCTACACGCTGGAATGTTCGCGCATGGCCAGTTCGATCAGTATGTACAGCGCATTGATGGCATTTGGCTATGAAGGCTATCAAAAGCTGCTTGCCCAGTTCCTTGAAGTCAACCTGCATTTTAGGGAACAGCTGTCTCGGCAGATTCCGGAGGCCGATATTGTGAACCCGGACAACTGCGGCATGTCTACGCTGTTTCGCATTTATCCTGAAGGGGCGCCTAGATTTGAAGACGAAATTTCGGGAGCATGCACCATTGAAGAGCTGGAAAGAAACAATGCGCTTACTGAAAAATTATTTGAAAAGCTCGGAACAAAAAGGGACAAGATGTTTTTTGGCGATACGAAAAAACACTTGCTTGTGAAGTCCTGTGAAGGGGTTGAATTACCGCTTTGCGTCAGCAAGTTTTTCGTCATTTCTCCGTATACCATGCCTGAACATGTCCCGGGAATTATCGATTATTTAAAAGAAACTATTGAGGAAGTCTTCCGGGAGCATGGGTCTCTCATGACAAATTAAAGGGGATATAGACGATGAAAACGTTGAAGAAAAAGCTAACAGAACACATTTCAGTCAAAATTATGATTGGCGTCGCCTTAGTGCTTTTAATCACGATCGCATCATTTTCAGCCGTGTTTACTTTTATCAGCAAAGACTTGTCAGAGCAGCTGAAACAGCAGTTCCAAAACCGCCTTTATACCGATATTCATCTTGCTGAAAATCAAATCAAACGTCTGGACGGGAATCCGCTTGAGATCGATTCCGCAGACGGTCCGCTTTACAAGCAGACAAAAATGGCTGTGGACAGCCTGAAAAAGAAAAACAAACTTGAGAATATTTATATCCTTTCCAATGAAGGCGGGAAGGAGCGGATTCTCGTGCTGTCGGATACGCCCGATGATTTCGGCACGGATTACAGCTTTTCTCCTGAAATGAAAGAAGCCTTGACGACAAACAAAGAGACGGTAAGCGACGTGTATGAGGACGAATACGGCATCCACCAGTCGATTTTTCTGCCGCTTGAGAACGGCTCAGGAGAAAAGGTGGGAATTTTGGGGATCGACCTTGATGCTTCCGTGATTCCGGAGACAGCGGCAAAAGCGAAATGGTATACAATTGCGATCTCAGCATTTGTCTTGCTGCTCGGAATGGTCATGGCCTATTTTCTCGGTTCTTACATCGCGAAGCCGATCAGGCAGCTGATGAAGGCTTCAGAAAAAATTGCCGACGGCGATCTATCGGCCGACATTTCTGTCAAGAGCCGGGACGAAGCAGGAAAGCTTGCCGAATCGTTCAAGCGGATGAGCGAAAATTTACAACAATTGATTGGACATATTTCAGCTTCCTCTGAAGAGGTATCCAAGACGAGCCTGCAGCTGAAAAATGTATCGGCTGAATCGAGCGAAAGCGCAGCTCAAGTGGCTGAATCGATGAACAGCATGAGCGAGGGAATCAACGAGGTTGTCTCTTCAGTTTCGGATTGTCATACATCGGCTGCCGAAATCGATCAGCAGCTTACACATGTCACAGAAAAAGTGAACGAGATGAAGAACGTTGCCGAGGGCGTCAGCAAGGATTCCAAGACGGGGCAGGAGCTTGTCGAAGAAACATTGCGGCAGACCCAGACGATTAAAAACGTGATGGAAGAGTCCAAACAAGCGGCATCAGAGATGCAAAACCATACAGAAGAAATTGAAAAAGTCATCGGAATGATTTCCTCTATTGCTGAACAGACGAATTTGCTGGCGCTCAATGCTTCCATTGAAGCCGCCCGGGTCGGTGAGGAAGGCCAGGGCTTTGCGGTTGTTGCCGGAGAAGTCAGAAAGCTTTCTGAACGTTCGGCAGATGCCGCTTTATCCGTTTCCCAGCTTGTGGCGGGCACGCAGGAGAGCAGCCGGCTTGTCATGGAACGCATTCAGGAAGGAAACGAAGCGGTTGACAAAGGGCAGATTTTAATCAATGGCACATACGAGAATTTTTCAGGAATTTTTAAAGGAATTTCTCAATTCGCCGAACGCACAGATCAATTGCTTCAGTCCTTGTTAAAAGTCGAAAAATCGTATCAAACCATTTCGTCTGCGATGGAGCAGATTTCCGCCGTTACCGAAGAGCAGGCGGCAGGCTCTGAAGAAGTCGCTGCGGCAGCGGAGCAGCAAAGCGCCGGCATGCAGGAAATCGCATCGGCCATTCAGCAGCTCTCCGCTTTGTCGGAAGAATTGAATCAGGCGGCATCCAAGTTTAAACTGGCCGCTGAATAAAAAGAACAGCCTGATCTCTCTTGATCAGGCTGTTTTGTTTATACAGGATTCAAAATCCGGTTTAAAAACTGTTTTGTTCGTTCTTCCTTAGGGGCTGAGAAGATTTGTTCAGGCGGGCCCTGTTCGACGATGACGCCGCCGTCGATAAAGACGACTTCGTCTGCGACATCCTGCGCGAATTTGATTTCGTGGGTGACGACAACCATCGTCCAGCCCTCATTTGCAAGGTCTTTCATGACTTTCAGCACTTCGCCGACCAGCTCGGGGTCCAGAGCCGATGTTGGCTCGTCAAAAAGCATCAGCTCAGGTTTGATGGCCAGGGCGCGGGCGATCCCGACGCGCTGCTGCTGTCCCCCGGAAAGCTGGAATGGGTAGAGATCCATTTTGTCTTCAAGGCCGACCTTTTGCAGAAGCTGAACGGCTTCCTTTTTGACCTCTTCTTTATTGCGCTTTTGCACTTTTACAGGCCCTTCCATCACATTTTCGAGCACGGTGCGGTGCGGGAACAGGTGATAGGCCTGGAATACCATTCCCGACTTTCTCCGCAGGCGGAGGAGGTCAGCAGGTTTATTTTTCTTGGAAAAATCGATGGTGAAATCGTCAAAAGAAAGAATGCCGCGGTTTGGAATTTCCAAAGCGTTCAGGCAGCGAAGCAGCGTCGTTTTGCCGGAACCGGAAGGCCCTAAAATGGCGATCACTTTTCCTTTTTCGATGTTCAGATCGATTTTTTTTAAGATTTCATTTTCGCCGAAGGATTTATTCAGCCCTTTGATCGCAAGCATGGTCTATTTCCCTCCTTACTTGGCCACATACCGGTCCAAACGCCGTTCAATCTGCTGCTGAACAAGCGCGAGAACAAAGCAGATGATCCAATAGATGAATGCGGCTTCCATATAAATGATTAAAATTTGGTCAAGATTGCCGGCCCCGATTTCCTGGGCCTTCCGGAATAATTCAGCAACAAGAATCTGTGACGCAAGCGATGTATCTTTAACCAAGCTGATGAATGTATTGGATAATGGCGGAATTGACACGCGCACAGCCTGCGGCAGGATGACCCTGGTAAGCGCCGTTTTTTGAGTCATTCCAATCGAATAAGCCGCCTCCCACTGTCCTTTCGGAACGGAAAGGATGGAAGCCCTGATGATTTCCGACGCATAAGCGCCGACATTTAATGAAAAGGCAATGATTGCGCTCGGAAACGGGTCGATCGTGACTTGAAACGCTGGAAACAAGTAAAAAATAATGAACAGCTGAACGAGCAGCGGCGTTCCGCGGATCGCTGAGACATAAATGCCGAAAACCGCTCTTAAAATGCGGGATTTGGACATTCTCGCCAGCGCCGTGATCAATGCGATGATCATACCGAATATAAAAGAGAGAATGGCAAGGGGAATCGAGTAATAGATTCCCCTTAAAAAGATCGGCCAAAATGACTCACGCACAAGATCCCACGGGATCGCCTGGCCGATGGCCGCCGCTTGTATATTACTTAGAAACATCTTCGCCAAACCATTTCTTCGCTATTTTCGCGAGTGTGCCATCCTCTTTCATGTCCTTCAGCGCGGAGTTGACCTTGTCAACCAGTTCGCCGCTTCCTTTGCGGAAAGCAAAATGCGTAGTTTGCGGCTCGCCTGTTTCAAAAGCGATTTTCAGGTTTTTGTTTCCTGACGTCTTCAAATAGTTCAGCACCGCCAGTTTATCGTTATAGGTGAGGTCGACACGGCCCTGCTGAATCAGCTGAAACGCTTGAGCCATTCCTTCTACGCCTTCGATTTCAGCGCCGGCGTTTTTCGCAAGGTCATTATAGTTGCTTGTCAAAGACTGCGCGGCTTTTTTCCCTTTGACATCTCCTTCAGACTTTACATCGTTGTTGTCCGCTTTTGTGACAACGACGGCTTGGGAAGTTGTATATGAATCAGAAAAATCGTACTGATCTTCACGGTCTTTTTTCCCGACTTGGTTGGCAACGACGTCAAAACGCTTTGAGTTGAGTCCGGCAAACATGCTGTCCCACTGCGTTTCTTTAAATTCAGCTTTCAGGTTGAGGCGCTTGGCGACTTCCTGCATCACTTCGACATCATAACCTGTTAATTTATCTGTTTTTTTATCGTGGAATGTAAAAGGTTCGTACGTTCCTTCAGTACCGACTGTCAATACGCCTTTATCTTTAATTGAAGACCAGAGGCTGTCGCCGGCTGCGTTTTTATCCTTGGAATTGTCCCCTGACGCGCCGCATGCGGCCATCACGGTGATCAACAGCGTCAATAATACAGCGAATATTGCTTTCTTCATTTTATTCCCCACTTTACTGATTGGATTTAGTTGATATGATTTTACTTAAGGCTCTTACAAAAGTAAAGCATAAACCTTTTTTAGTATGAGTCAAGAAATACGTTTTTAGTGATGAAAGGGAGAGAAGATCATTCTGATTCCTGATCGAAGCGGATCTTCCATTTTTTAAGCCTGTATTGCAGGCTTTGCCTGCTGATCCCCAGCACCCGAGCCGCTTGTGACACATTGTAATTGCATTTTTTAACGGTTTTTTGAATATAATACTTTTCGGCATTCTCGATTTGTTCCTTTAAAGGAGCGGCCGAGGCGGAAGGAAGCGGGGCGAACAGATCATAGCCCTGCTGCGGCAGCTGCTCTTTTGCCGCTGGTTTCGTCCTGTATTGCAATGGAAGGTGCGTCAGCTCGATTTTGTCTTCGTAGGACATCAAATTCATGGCGCCTTCAATTAAATGTTCAAGCTCCCTGACGTTTCCCGGCCAATCGTATGAAAGCAGGAACCGCCGCACCTCTTCTTCAAAACCCTTGACCTCCATTTGGAACAATGCGTTGTATTTGTCGATAAAATGCTGCGTGAGCGGCATAATATCTTCCTTCCGGTCTTTTAATGGAGGAATAAACAAGGTGACGACGCTCAGCCTGTAATACAAATCTTTTCGCAGCCTCTGGCCGCTGACAGCGTCGACTGGATCTTCGTTCATCGTCGTGATGATCCTGACGTCGATCGGAGTATCCTTTGAAGCGCCGATCCGCCTGATCGTTTTTTCTTGAATCGCGCGCAAAAGCTTTGCCTGCAATCTGAAGTCCAAAGAATTGATTTCGTCAAGGAGCAGTGTTCCGCCGTCAGCTTGTTCGAAAAGACCCGGACGATCCACGGCTCCCGTGAATGCGCCTTTGACCGTGCCGAATAATAGGCCTTCGACAAGGCTTTCCGGGAGGGCTGCACAGTTTTGCGAGATGAATGGGCCCGTTGAGCGCTGGCTTCCGTTATGTATACTTTGGGCGAACAGTTCTTTTCCGGTTCCGGTGTCGCCAACGATCAGAATGGAGGAAGAGGTCCGGGTCGCCCGCTTTGCATGTTCAATGACTTCCTTGAACGCCGGACTGACGCCGATCAGGCTGTCAAACGTATACTTTGTGCTTTCTGTTTTGTTCATATTTTCTCTGATCAGGCGTTCAAGCTTTGTGACATCTTTGGCAATCTCGACCGCTCCTTTCGTATTCCCGTTTTCCATAATGGGGAATGTATGATTGACGGTCGTAATTTCCTGTCCTTTGTTATTAAAGTAAGTTTGTTTGACGTTTTTGTTCGTTTTCCCGTGATGCAGCGCCTGCAGGAGGGTGCTGTCATGCTGGCTGGCAAACGTAAACACGTCCAGCACGTTTTTGCCGAGCACATCGCCGACATCCATCCCTTCAATCTGGCTCATCTTTTTGTTATAGACAACAGATGTGCCGTTTTCATCGACGACATGCAAGCCGATATCGATTTCATCTATAATTCCTTGAAAAATAAGTTTCAGAAAATCATAATCCTTCAGCAATTGATATCCCCCTTTGTTCGTATCTGTCTCCATTTTAAGTGAAGACTTGATAAGGGTGCAAAAAAATATGCATTTATTTTTGCACCTTTGCATAAAAACCGCAAAATTTTTTGCGAGTTACACATGCAATGTTCTGAAAATTTGCGGTATTAAGAGTTGGCACGATACTTGCATATAAGATAGTGTGAAACAAAATACGACATCTGGCATGTATGTCCAAAAATAAGAAGGAGGAATCAGAATGACGGTTCTATCAAAGTCCGAGAAAATTATGAAGCAAACCGCACATTTTGGCGCGAATAACTATCATCCTCTGCCGATCGTGATTTCTGAAGCGGAAGGCGCGTGGGTGAAAGATCCGGAAGGCAACCGATACATGGATATGCTGAGCGCTTATTCCGCAGTGAATCAAGGGCACAGGCACCCGAAAATCATCCAGGCGTTAAAAGATCAGGCAGACAAAATCACCCTGACTTCGAGAGCTTTTCACAATGACCAGCTTGGTCCTTTTTATGAAAAGGTCGCTTCATTAACGGGGAAGGACATGGTTCTGCCGATGAACACCGGTGCGGAAGCGGTTGAGTCCGCAGTTAAAGCAGCGCGGCGCTGGGCTTATGATGTAAAAGGCGTTCCGGACAATCAGGCGGAAATTATCGCATGTGAAGGCAATTTTCACGGCCGGACGATGCTGGCTGTGTCGCTATCTTCAGAAGAAGAGTATAAACGCGGTTTCGGACCGATGCTTCCCGGCATCAAGCTGATTCCATACGGGGATCTGGAAGCGCTGAAACAGGCGATCACACCGAATACAGCCGCTTTTTTAATTGAGCCGATTCAAGGTGAAGCGGGAATTGTCATTCCGCCGGAAGGCTTTTTGAAGCAGGCTGCTGAAGTCTGCAAAGAGCGCAATGTCTTGTTTATCGCCGATGAAATACAGTCAGGGCTTGCACGTACAGGGAAAATGTTCGCCTCTGATTGGGAGGACGTCACACCGGATATGTACATTTTAGGTAAAGCGCTCGGAGGCGGCGTGTTCCCGATATCGTGCATTGCAGCAAACCGGGATGTGCTTGGCGTGTTTAATCCGGGCTCACACGGATCGACCTTTGGAGGGAACCCGCTTGCATGCGCCGTATCGATCGCAGCTCTTGAAGTGCTGGAAGACGAGCGGCTCGCTGAACGGTCGCTGGAGCTTGGGGAATACTTTAAAGAAAAGCTCTCGCAAATTGATAATCCTAAAATCAAAGAAGTGCGCGGCAGGGGGCTGTTCATCGGGGTAGAGCTGACCGAGGCGGCGCGTCCGTATTGCGAGCGCCTGAAAGAAGAAGGGCTGCTCTGCAAAGAAACGCATGAGACGGTAATTCGCTTTGCACCTCCTCTTGTCATTTCTCATGAGGATCTGGATTGGGCGATTGAAAAGATTACCCGTGTTTTGTCGAAGTAAAGCGAACGGCTGAACAATAAGGGGATTGTTCAGCCCGTTTTTTCGCTGTCTGTGCGAAGTTTGTCAAAAATTGAAATATCAGGAAAATGTTCAGAAGATTTAAAAAATAGTCTATATGTCATAGGGGGAGCTGACATTAGGGAGAATTGAAACGGAAGGGGTGAAGGCGGTTTGAATCATGAAAACCGTGAACAATATACACTGAAACGAACGATGAAATCCCGCCATTTGTTTATGATCTCGCTTGGCGGCGTCATCGGAACCGGCTTTTTTCTCGGAACAGGTTATACGATTAATGAAGCCGGACCGATCGGCGCGATTCTTTCCTATTTAGCGGGCGGAATGATCATGTATTTTACGATGCTCTGCCTTGGGGAGCTCGCTGTGGCAATGCCGGTTTCAGGCTCTTTTCAGGCGTACGCGACAAAATTTATCGGGCCTGCTACAGGGTTTGCCGTCGGCTGGATCTATTGGCTCGGCTGGTCGGTTACTGTTGCTTTGGAATTTTTGTCAGCGGGGCAGCTGATGAAAAGATGGTTTCCCGATGTCGGCGTCTGGATATGGTGCTTGATTTTCGGGCTGCTGCTTTTTTCACTCAATGCTTTATCGGCAAAGGCTTTCGGGGAATCGGAATTTTGGCTGTCCGGCATCAAAATTATCGTCATTCTTCTGTTTATTATTCTCGGCGGAGGCGCGATGTTCGGACTCATCGACTTGAAAGACGGACAGGCTGCACCGTTCTTTTCCAATCTGATTGGAGACGGAATTTTTCCAAACGGATTCGGCGCGATCTTTATCACGATGATCACCGTCAACTTTGCCTTTCAGGGGACGGAGCTGATCGGGATCGCGGCGGGGGAAAGCGAAAATCCGGAAAAAACGGTGCCCCGCTCCATCAAACAGACGGTCTGGCGGACACTGGTGTTTTTCGGCCTGTCCGTATTTGTACTGGCGGGATTGATTCCATGGGAAAAAGCGGGGGTTGTTGAAAGTCCGTTCGTTGTGGTATTTGAACAAATCGGCATTCCGTATGCCGCCGATCTGATGAACTTTGTTATTTTAATTGCTTTGTTATCGGTGGCGAATTCGGGCTTGTACGCATCGACGAGGATGCTTTATTCCCTGGCGAAAGAGGGAATGGCCGCTCAGGCTTTAAGCCGGGTCAATAAAAGAGGTATTCCGATGAATGCGCTTTGGATCACGCTCGGTTTTGCGGGTTTGTCCCTCATCTCAAGCGTAGTCGCAGCAGAAACGCTCTACATTTGGCTTTTGTCTCTAGCCGGTTTAAGCGCGCAAGTCGGCTGGATCACGATTACGGTATCACAGCTGCTATTTCGCAGACGATATGTCAAAGAAGGCGGAAAGGTTGAAGACTTAAAATTTAAAACGCCTCTTTATCCTTATTTGCCGCTGACGGGATTTATTTTAAACAGCGCCGTCCTTGTGAGCCTCGCTTTTGATTCAGAGCAGAGGATGGCATTGTACTGCGGGATTTTATTCATGTCGGCCTGCTACTTTGTTTATCACGTGTTTGTGAAAAAACGCCAGGCTCTTGATCGACAAGAAGCAATGATCTATCAAAACAAAACAAACGATGAGGTGGTTATTGATGAATAAACAAGTTTCTTTGATTGGAATGCCGATGGACTTGGGGCAGGCGCGGCGCGGTGTGGATATGGGACCGAGCGCGATTCGCTACGCTCATATCGTGGAGCGCTTAAACGAGCTGGGCTATGATATCGATGATCTGGGCGATGTGCCGATCAACCGCGATCAGCCAAAAGGAGACGAAGGGCTGAAAAATTTAGTTTCCGTACTGGAAGGAAACCGCAAGCTGGCCGATATCGTCGACAATGTCGTCGAGCAGCGCCGCTTCCCGCTCGTGCTGGGCGGAGACCACAGCATTGCCATCGGGACATTGGCGGGTGTAGCCAAGCATTATCAACAGCTCGGCGTGATTTGGTATGACGCACACGGAGACCTAAATACGCTTGAGACATCGCCGTCAGGCAACATCCACGGCATGCCGCTGGCGGTAAGTCTCGGTGTCGGCCACGAAAAGCTGGTCAACCTCCACGGCTATGCGCCGAAAATCAAACCGGAGCACGTCGTCATCATCGGTGCGCGCTCGCTTGATGAAGGAGAGCGCAAATATATCCGTGAAACCGGCATGAAAGTCTATACCATGCATGAAATTGACAGGCTCGGCATGACGAAGGTAATGGAGGAAACGATCGAGTATTTGTCAGCAAATTGCGACGGCATCCATCTGAGCCTTGATCTGGACGGTCTTGATCCGAGTGACGCTCCGGGAGTCGGCACCCCTGTCGTCGGAGGCATCAGCTACAGGGAAAGCCATTTGGCGATGGAAATGCTCTATGACGCAGATATCATTACATCCGCCGAGTTTGTTGAAGTCAACCCGATACTGGATCATAAAAATAAAACCGGTGAGGCGGCCGTCGAACTGATCGAATCATTGTTAGGGAAGAAACTGCTGTAACCAATGCGAAGGAGAGGGCATCGGCATGATGCCTTCTCTTTTTTTATTGGCGCATTCCCGGGCGCTTATCAAAATAAAGCCAAAAATTCTCTCACAGGCTTCGGCAGAAAACTGCCGGCCCTCCAAACGACAGACGGCTGCAGAATGAACGGATTGTTTTGAATTTCCAATGTCTGAACATGCCGTGCAAAATGCGCCGGCAGCATGGACAGCGGCAGAATCGTCGCTCCGAATCCCGAAGTGACGAGGCTGAGAAGCGTTGTAGAATCATGGCACTCACAAACGACCCTCGGTTCGAGGCCAGATGATTGAAAGTGATGGACGACCTCGTCGTAAATCCCTTTTCCGTGCGACGGCCTGAGCAGAATCAGCGGCAGGCCGGCAATTTCTTTCATTCCGGCTTCTCCTTTTAAGCCATACGACTGATTCCCTGGAAGAACAAGCTTGCATGGAACCTCCGGCAGGCTTTTTGATTCGGTGTTTTTGCTGTGGATAGGCGTTGTCGTGACGGCTGCATCGATCTGCCGGCTTTCCAGGAGCTCGCTTAGCCGTGAAGGCTCACCTTCCCAAATGTTAAACATTAAATTCGGATACATATCTCTGATCTTCGAGACTTTTGAGAGCAGCAGGGCCGCGCAGTAAATCGTCGAGCCGACGGCAAGGGTTCCGTTGACTTCTTCACGCAGCTCCCGCACCTCCAAGATGGAATCCTCAAGCTTGTGCAGGATTTCTTTTGCTCTTTTCAAAAAAACTTCTCCTTCGTAGGTCAACGTCAGGTTTTTCTTTTTGTTCCGGTCAAATAAAACGACTCCGAGCTCCTCTTCCATCTGCTTCAACTGCCTGGAGAGCGGCGGCTGTGCAATATGGAGCCGCTTCGCCGCCGTTGTAATTTTTCCTTCCCGGGCGATTGTAACGAAGTATTTTAACTGGCGAATATCCATTTTCACGGCACTCCTTTTTATACCTTTAGAGTATTATATATAGATTTAACAGATATTTTCAATATGGTAAATAGAGGCGTATCATTTTAACTGAAGCACCAGGAAGGAAAGGGGGGGCGCATATGAACATCATCGTCGGAATCACGGGCGCGACCGGCGCGGTATTTGGCGTGCGGATGCTGGAGTGGCTGAAGAAAACCGACGCAGAGACACACCTTGTCATCTCTCCGTGGGCAGCGGCAACGATCCTGCACGAAACGGGATATACGATGAAAGACGTGGAAAAGCTCGCATCTTTTACGTATTCCCACAAAGACCAGGCGGCCCGCATTTCAAGCGGTTCCTTTCAAACGGACGGAATGATTGTCGCACCGTGCAGTATGAAGACGTTGGCGGGCATCCGCACCGGTATGGCGGATAACCTCTTGACCCGTTCGGCGGACGTCATGCTGAAGGAACGGAAAAAGCTCGTTCTGTTAACAAGGGAGACGCCGCTGAACCAGATTCATCTTGAAAACATGCTTGAGCTGACAAAAATGGGGGCGGTGATCCTGCCGCCGATGCCGGCTTTTTATAATCATCCCCAAAATCTGACCGAAATGGTCGATCATATCGTATTTCGGACGCTGGACCAATTTGGCATCCATCTGTCTGAAGCGAAGCGCTGGGAAGGTATGAAACAGGAGAAATAAGGAGGATAACAGAATGGCTTATCAAGATTTTAGAGATTTTTTAAATACGCTGAAAAAAGAAGGACAGCTTCTTGAAGTCCAGGAAGAGGTGAAGCCGGAACCCGATTTGGGAGCAGCTGCACGCGCCGCCAACAACCTCGGAGACAAATCACCCGCTCTTTTATTCAACAACATTTACGGCTATAACAATGCCCAAATCGCGCTGAATGTAATCGGCTCCTGGCCGAACCACGCATTAATGCTCGGCCTTCCAAAAGACACGCCGGTTAAAGAACAATTCTTTGAGTTCGCGCGCCGTTATAATCAGTTTCCAGTAAAAGTGCAAAGAGAGGAGACAGCGCCGTTTCACGAAAACGAAATCACAGAAGACATCAACCTGTTTGACATTCTGCCGCTCTTCCGCATCAATCAGGGCGACGGCGGCTTTTATTTAGACAAGGCATGCGTCATTTCGAGAGATGTCGAGGATCCGGACCACTTCGGCAAGCAAAACGTCGGCATGTACAGATTGCAGGTAAAAGGCAAAGACCGCCTCGGCATTCAGCCCGTCCCGCAGCATGACATTGCGATCCACCTGCGTCAGGCTGAAGAGCGCGGCGAAAACCTGCCTGTCACGATTGCGCTCGGCTGCGAACCGGTTATTGCAACGGCGGCATCCACACCGCTCTTATACGATCAATCAGAATACGAGATGGCAGGGGCCCTGCAAGGCGAACCATATAAAATCGTCAAATCAAAACTGTCTAACTTAGATATCCCATGGGGCGCAGAAGTGGTTCTCGAAGGTGAGATCCTTGCGGGCGAACGCGAGTATGAAGGTCCTTTCGGCGAGTTTACCGGCCACTATTCAGGCGGACGAAGCATGCCGATCATCAAAATCAAGCGCGTCTGCCACCGCAACAATCCGATTTTTGAACACCTGTATTTAGGCATGCCTTGGACTGAGGTTGACTATATGGTCGGCATTAATACATGTGTGCCGCTTTACCAGCAGCTTAAAGAGGCGTATCCGAATGAAATTGTCGCGGTAAACGCGATGTATACGCACGGCTTGATCGCCATTGTATCAACGAAAAGCCGCTACGGCGGATTCGCCAAAGCCGTCGGCATGCGCGCGCTGACAACTCCGCACGGCCTCGGCTACTGCAAAATGGTGATCCTCGTTGACGAAGACGTCGATCCGTTTAACCTCCCGCAAGTGATGTGGGCAATCTCAACGAAAATGCATCCGAAACACGATGCAGTCATCATCCCGGATTTATCCGTTTTGGCGCTAGATCCAGGTTCTGAACCGGCGGGAATCACCCACAAAATGATATTGGACGCGACAACGCCGGCTGCACCGGAAACAAGGGGACACTATTCACAGCCGCTCGATTCCCCTATAGGAACGAAAGAGTGGGAAGCAAAATTAATGAATCTGCTAAATCAATAAAAGAGGAGAGTGTTTCATCATGCATACATGTCCGCGCTGCGAATTAAAAAAAGCGGAAACCGTCAGCAAATCACCCGTTGAAGGAGCCTGGGAAGTCTATCAATGCCAGCACTGCTTTTTCACTTGGAGGTCATCAGAGCCGGAGACGATCACAAATCCTGAAAAATACAATCCGGCCTTTAAAATCGATCCCGCTGAAGTTGAAACAGCTGTACAAGTGCCGGCGATTCCAGACCGGAAAATCTAAAGGGAGGCATCCGGCATGGCTCAGCTATCAAACGAACTATTTCAGCTTTTAAACGGAGAGAAGCTCGCCGGTAAGCGGCACGAAGCGATGATGCTCCAGACCGTCACAGAAGACGGCTGGCCGCACACGGCGATGATCAGCGCCGGCGAAATCCTTGCCCTGAACAAAACCGACATCCGCCTGGCTCTCTGGCAAGGCACAACGACGACCGCGAATATTGCGAGAACAGGACGGGCGCTCTTCGTCGCTTGCTGGAAAGGCAAAGCACATTATGTGCGGCTGTCTTTAAAGAAACTGCCCGAATTAAGAGACGCCAAACACCCGAGAGCGCGCTTCGCCGGTACGGTCGAAGCGGCCCGGGAAGATATCGCAAAATACGCTGATATCATCTCCGGCGTTCAGATTAAGCTGAAGGATGAAGCGGCGGTTTTGCGGCGGTGGGAAGAGACGCTGGGGGAGCTGAGGAAATGAAGAAAAGGACCATGGCGAACCATGGTCCTTTCAATTATTTCTGCAGCATTTTATTCGTCACTTTATAAGCCAGGATACAGCAAATTGTAATAAAAATAATGGCGATCGAAAGGATCACGAGCTTTTCAGCAACGGTATATATCGGCATGGGAAGAATAGCAGCGCAGACGGCAAACAGGCTGCCAAAATAAACAAACAGGATCAGAGGCTTTTTGTATTTTTTCCAAATCACTTGATTAATCCCGTTTTTTTCGGGATCTGCCGGGTGTTTGCGGTCTTCATCTTTCATCAATTTATTTAGCAGTAGATAAATGAGAAATGCGAATAAAGTTGCCGAGAAAATATTAAAACAGAGGATAAACAGCTTTTCCCCGATGCTCATCTTCGGATTCAGAACGGCGCTTAGAACGGAGCCGCATACGAAAAACAGGTAGACGGATAAGATGGCTTTGTTTCTTGGTTTTTGTAGAAAATTAGACATTCGGATCTCTCCAATTGTAAATGATTTAAACGCTGAAAATGAGATGGACCAGAAAAGAAAAAATATAAAAGATGATGATGCTTAAGATGCCTCTGCCCACAAGATAAAGGGCGAAATACAGTTTTCTCAGGAACCAGTTGTATCTTAATAGCCGTTTGTAAACAAAGTAGCCGGTGCCGACAAGAAGAAAAACGAATGTATTTGTGATTTTATGGGACCGTTTTTCAGGTTTTAAAAAGATCATTTTTTCATATTCAATGATCATATGACTCGCAATGATTAAAAAACACAAACTGTAAGCGAAATGAGCGGCCAACATACCGGCGATTAAGTATTCGGTATATTCAACAAAAGTTTCTGGTGACATCATAACTCCTTTATGAATAGCGGTCTCAAGCGTTTTTTAACTGACATAAAAAGCTTTTCATTCTTCGTCAGGCATTCTTTCCAAACAAGACCGGTTCAGCATTTGATTCGCCGTTTGATAAACCGCAAAAAAATTGCCCGATATCACGGCAAACAGAATCGCAAACATGCCGGATTTCCAAGCGAGTGAGAGTTCGGACATGGAAAACACGGATATTCCCACAATCAGTATGCCGACGAAGTAGAAAGAGAGCGTGAACGGTTTTCTGTGTTTCTTCCAAAAGATTTTCGCGACGATGTTGCATCGGGGCGCGCTTTGATCTTTCTTCGGCTTATTTATAAACACATAAATGATGAATGTGAATAAAGAAATTGAAACGAACATAAAGCCGATGACGGCAAGCCTTTCCTTCCAGTTGATTGCAGGTTTGACAAGGGCGGCCAAAATGATGATTGTTGCATATAGGGAATAAACTAAGAAAATGATTTTATTTCTGCCTTTCAAACATGACATCTCCTTGTGCCTTAAATCCTATGCTGTCTGATGATATCTTGATTCGCTTTGATGAAGAAGTATTTGTGGATGAATTTGACCCCCATTATAGAAAATAAACAAGCCATAAGCAGATAGACGATACTCATCAACAAATAGACGGCAGACTCTGAAACTCGCAAAACAGCATGACTTATCATATAACCGGCCGCCGGAACAGCCGCCAAAAGCATCCCTGTCGGAGCTGCTGTCTCCCTTTTGCCTCTTTTAGGATCAGGGAATACAGCCAAGTAATACCGAATGACGAGGAAGATAGAGGCGGCATATATGAATAGTGACAGACTGATCAACGGTAAATGAAAACCGATGGCAGAAAACATCATTTTTTGCGCCGTGATCAGCTGGCAATATGACATACCGCTGAAAGATACGCCCATAAACCGAACATATTGAAGGTGATGAAGATATTCGGTCATGTTTCTGGTATTTATGAGGATCATCCAAACATTGATCAGAATAGCGACAGGGAGGACGGCAAAAGTGAAAAATTCGACTTTGCTCGCCAGCACAGGTAATATGCAGAGAATATCCAGCACCAACACGATAAAACAGGCCATTCCCCATTTCGTTTCCCGGCTGACGGGAGCCTTCAAATGAGATTGAATATTGTAAGGTAAATCTTTGTATACAACCGTTTCTTTTAATCTCAGCAAAACTTATATTCCTCCGCTTATCCCTCTGAATTTTTATAATTCTCCATGTGTTTTTTCAGCCAGACCTTTTTTCTGAAGATATGCAATAGGAGCGGAAGAACGAAAAAGAACAAGCTGATAACCGAAACAAACAAGGGAATTTCTGAAGGGGCTTGTTCCAATAAACCCCATATCGTCATGATGACAAAAAAGATACCAACCACAGGGAATAAAATCGTGAAGATGATCATAGCTTCGTTTATTTTTTTATATAGAAAATTTTTTTCGTTTTTCATATTGAGCCCCTTTTCTTGATGGGTGTTTTCTGCATCGGCAACGTTTGGCTTTGTGTTTTTTCATATCTCGTCTATCTTCTTGAAACAATAATTCGGGAAACTGAGATAAGAGAAAGCATCCCGATGTGAGATGCTTTGAAATGTATTTATTCTCGCATTGCGGCATTATGTATTTTGAAAAGATACTGTATACTCAAGCCCTTTTAATAATTCGTTCCATTGCTCAAGTGTCCTTAATGAAATATGTACAGGTTTTTCATTGTGTTCATCATACTGAGCAACCCAAACGCCACGGGCAGATGGAATAAAAAAGACGATATTTTGCAAGAAAGGTCCATCGTTTAAGCTAGGGATGTAAAAATGTGAGATGTTGTTTAGCGACCATTGGTTTGCTTCAAGATCGGCTATCAATTGATTAAAGCTATGTTCTTCCTCAGGTGAAAAAGAACTTTTCTTCCGAACCTTTTCTGTCATGTCTTTATTACTCAGCCAGTCAAAGCATTTATCTGAAAGACGAAATTTTAAAGGAATATGTTCCTCATCAGTTGAAAAGTGGTAATAGTCTTTCATCAGCTGGGCAATTTCCTGCTCGTCGACATACGCAAATTCATGGATGATATCGCGGTCAATCATATGGAAAAGCCATGTTTCATTTTCAAAATGGTGAAGCATTAAAGTGTTTTTATTGTCAAGGTTGGAACAGCGGATCATTTGTTCTGAATTCACATAGGAAACGATGAATTTCTGCATTTCTTCGCTTAAAGGATTTTCGTCTTTTGAACTTTTTTCTTCGTCCCAGTATTGTTTTAAAATGAGCTGGTTGACAGTTGCCTCTAAGATTGCATCCCATTCTTTTTTTGATTTTTTTCCTAACGATGATTCAAGAATTCCTTTTGCAACACCAGGATAGTCACATAACCCTACTAAAAGCGCTAGTTCTTCTGATGTACATGTGATGAGGTGTTTCATTGTTTTCACATCCTTGATTATAAACTTAAACCTTGAAAATGAAGTGAAGGATAAATGATAAAATATAGAAAATGATGATACTTAAAATACCGCTCCCCAGAAGGTAAAGGGCATAATAAAATTTTCTTAGGAACAAGTTATATCTATATAGTCGTTTATATGTAAAATAACTTGCACCAAAAATCAATGCAAAACCGAAATTAACAGTTTTTTTAAATATATTTGAGGGGGGTCTGAAAGTCCCCTGCTCATAATAATTCATAGTTATATACCCAAGAAATAAAGTGCAAAGTCCAAATACAAATTGAGAACTTAAAATAGCAGCAATCAAATATTCAGCATATTCAACAAATACTTTCGGCGTCATAATGCCTCCTATCTATTTAAACCAACTTTTCACAGACTCAAAACTGTTTTTAATTCCTTTTTCAATAGAACCAGCAACTTTTTCACCAGCATCCTTAATTGCATCACCGTATGAAGAGCTAGCAATTGCTCCAGCTACTCCGCCTATCGCTCCACCAACAATCACTCCCACAGGACCGCCGACGCTTCCTATTGTTGCTCCAATTTCAACACCTGTAGAAACAGCAAAAATGTCTGTACCAACACCTGCTGCGAAACGTCCTGTTTTTTCTGCAAAACTTTTGTCCGAGTTCTCGGGATCGGTATATTCTGTAAGGTTAGAAGCGAAAGTAACTGCGGTACCAACAATAGGGACTCCTCTTTCTAATGCAGTAAACCCTTTTGCCTTGGCTGTGGACTCCATTATATCAACCGCACCCGCTTTTGTCCTCAGGGCAGCTCTCTTGCGAAATTCTTTCCCATCTATAAAACTATGTTGATTTTTAGGGAACCCCACAGCATGTTTAAACATCATGGATGGACTATCATAAGAAGCGACAAATTTTTGCGCTTTTTTAAGTAATGGGTTGCTTGGATTCGAGTCAGAGATGTTTTTAATGGTTCTCGCAACTTTCGAACTGTGATCTCCTTGAGAAGTCCAAGAACGATGTGACATGACCTGAAATTTATATTCCCCTTTAAATCGCTGCCACTTCGTCGGTTTTCCTCCTTGATAATAAATTTTTAATTTTCGCGTCCACGCGATTGATGCTGTTGCGTTGGCTGCGTGATACCCTAATAAGGCTTTATCACCGACATCTAATGGTTCTCCGAATGTTTCGAAGTAACTAAGAATTTCGTGTGCTATATTTGTTTTTTCTTTATCCTGTGTATCAGGATTCGTTAACGTTTCTGCCGCTTTTTCTTCTAATCGCCCAAGCATCTTTTCCATCGGTGTTTCGCCGGGGTTTTGCAGGTCGTTTTGCAGGCCGCCGGGAGCTTGACTGATTGTTGAGTCATTTTGCGGTTTTAAAATTGAACCGCTTTTATATTCCGATATTTCAATCTTCGGCCCCGTATACATTTTCTCCAGCTGCTGGATGTATTGCTTCATCGTATCGAGGTCTTCTCTCGCCGCTTTCAGCGCATTTGTCTGTTCGCGGTCGAAGGTGTGGAGCTTTTCGAGCGTCTCGCTGATTTGTCTTTGCGCTTTTTTTGCGTTTTCGTTGACGGCTGAATCGTCTAGGTCGGGCAGGTCGACGATGTGGCTGACAGTGGCCATCGTCTGGTTGGCTTTTGACGTCAATCTGCCAGTCAGCGATTCGGCTTGACTGACGCCGTCATGGAGTTCGTTCTCAAGAAAGCTTTGCGAGATAAAGCCGTTTTGGTTCGGTTCAAGGGAATGAAGCGCACTTTTCGTCTTTTCTAAAAGTCCTTTATAGTCGGAAATAAAAGATTCATAAAAAAGAAGAAAAGTGGTGTGGCATTCTTCGTAGAACGAGCGGATCGCTTCACCGCCCGCGCCTTTTAAGGCGTCGTCAAGGGAGGTGAGGCCTTTGATGCTTTGTTTGACTTTTGAAATCTCGTCAGTCTGGTTTTTTAATTCGGTCAGCGTTTTGTCTAGGCCGGTTTGAAAAGCCTGAACATCTAGAGTTTTCAATGCGTAGTCCCTTCCTTCTACTTGGCTTTGATCGATGACGACAGCTTTTTGTCGGCGTCTTTTATGGCGTTGACAGCCTGCTCGGTTTGCGCAATTTGTTTAGCGAGAGCCGATGCGTATGCTTTTGTCAGGCTTTTCAAATCTTTGTTCATGCTTTCGATTTTTTTGACGACGTCAAGGTTGTTTTTGCCGCTGATATCTGTCTGCACGTTCGGCTTCACGGCTTGGGCTGAATGCTTCAGTTTTGAGAGCGCCTGTTTGACTTCGCCCGTTTTGACTTTGATTTCTTGACCCATCGTAATCACTCCTTTAGCGGCGGGCTTCTCTTTCTTCTTTTTCCAGTTTTTCGATTTTCGTTTTTAATGAGCTGATATCCTTACCTAGCGAATCAATATCATCATTTAAAGAAGAGATTTTCTCCTTTAATTGTTTAAACACTTCATTTAGCTGCTTTCCGCAAATATCATTATATGCCGTTTTCATGTCGCTTCTGACGTTTTTAAAAGAATCAGCCAGGCTGCCCTGCCATGTCGTCGGCGACAGTTCGGGCTTTTTGATACTGTCTTTTGAATCGTCAAATTCCTTTTTATCTGCTTCTAATTCAGTTTGGCAATTTTTCAGTTGTTCGAGCTGTTGTTTTTTGATGAGAAGTGTACCTTGCAGCCCGTATAAAACTGTTTTTTCCCAGATCATGTTACTGCCACCTCCCGGAAAATTTGATTCAAATGACCTGTTGGGTTCCGTTCATTAAAGGACCTTATTAATGTTACAACATGGTATAAATGAGTTGAATGGGAAAAATGTACCGTGAACAAAGAATCTAGTTGAGCGGTGGAGCAGGGGATTCCTTATTATGACTGCGATTTTGCACATTTCTCCATTTTCCTGCAAGGTCAAAAGACATAGTTCTTAAGTTTTGGATTTTTGGTGTGTTTATTTTTTGTTTCACAAACTTTAAGGTAATTTTAAGAAAGAGGCGATCTTGCCAACCCTAAACAGGGTTTTTCGAACAGAATGTCAAATAGATTAGATATTTCATAAGAACAAGGGGGAATTGTCTGTTTGTGATGAATAAAGGAGGACGGGCGGAATTTCTGTCAGGATGCTCAGCTGGGTTCTTAGAAAAAAATGCGGCTAAATATATATTTATAGATTGTAAACGCTGTCTTGTCCTCGACCAACAGGGGGATGAAGATGAAGAAGCTGTTAGTTGTTTATGCCGTGATGCTCTGTTTGTTTTTTCTGTATGTCTACGACTACTCCCGGGGCGATAAAGCCGGTTCTGCAGAAGAAAGCAGGAGGCCTGCGGCCGCAGGCAGTCTGTCCGAAAAATACGTGATGGTCACGTTTCAATCGGGAATCGAATATTGGAAGAGCGGTCTGAAAGGCTTTGAGGATGCCGCGCAGCTTTTCAACGTCTCTGTCGAGTATCGGGGGGCGGCCCATTATGATGTCCATGAGCAAACGACCGTCCTCGAGCAGGTGATTGCAAAAAAACCGGCGGGAATCGCTGTTTCGGCAATAAACCCAAAAGCTTTAAACCCTGTCATCGACAAGGCGCACGAGCAGGGTATTCCGATCGTTTTATTTGATTCAGACGCCCCGCTCAGCAAAGCTTCTACATATATCGGCACAAATAATATGGAAGCGGGTGCTGTGGCCGCAAGGCGAATGGCCGAATTTTTGAATGGAAAGGGAGAAACCGCGGTCATTACCCAGCCGCAGCAGTACAATCATCAGGAAAGGACGAAGGGCTTTGAACAAACGATCAAGCAAAAATACCCGAACATGAAGGTTGCCGCGGTTTTGGACGGAAAAGGGGATGAGCTGACGTCGAAAAAAGAAGCGGCGAAGATTTTGGAGGAAAATCCGTCCATCAAAGGAATTTTCACGACTGAAGCCAATGGAGCGAGCGGCGTGGCCCGTGCTGTGAAGGAGGCGGGACTTGAAGGGGAAGTATGTATCATCGGCTTTGATAAAGACAAGAAAACGCTGGACGGCATCAAAAACGGATCGATTTCCGCGACAATGAGCCAGGACACATGGCAAATGGGCTATTGGTCGCTGCACATGCTGTTTTTCTCAAATCACCATCTGAAGCATGAACGCCCGCTTCCGGCCGCAATCGACACAGGCATTACCATCATAACGAAAGAAAATGTGGCAGCCTATTATGCGAATGATTAAACGTTTGATCAATAATGCGCCGATCCGTCATAAGCTGATCAGCCTTCTCTTGTTAATCAGCATGCTGCCGACGATCGGCCTGGGCATTTTATCGGGATGGGCCGTTGAAAATATTATTGAAAAACAGGTGATCGACCAAACACTGCAGCTGATCGGCGAAGTGAACAAGACGGCTGAAGTGTATGTCAGCCACATGCAGAACCTGACATATTTAATATCAATGAATGAAGAAATGGAAGCGTTTTTTAGTCATAAAAAGGAGGATGGAGAGGCGGATTATAAGCGAAGGACGTTTTTGCAGGGCCTGACTTCTTTATATTCCGAAGCAGCGGGTATTCTCGTTGTCAATGATAAGGGTGAGATGATCAGCAATGAGATGTATGAACGCACGCCGACAGATTTGACAAAAGAACCATGGTATCAGGCGGCTCTCGACAATGAAGGGATTTTCAAGATGATCGGGAAGCCTGTCAACCGGAATATCAGAAGCCATGTGCACTATAGGGAAGATGAGGTCGTTTCCGCCGTCAGAGCTGTTATCGATCCTGAAACACAGCATGTGAAAGGCGTTGTACTCATCGATTTGAAGCTGCGCGTCCTCGCAGAAGCGACAAAAAATATCCGCTTGGGGAAAACGGGTTATTTGATGATCATGGATGAAAATGGCGGCAATATTTATTCGCCGGAGACTTCGAATCTATTTCTGCCGAAAAAGTGGTTCCGTCAAGAACGTTCTGGATATTTTTCGAAGCGGATCAAGGGAGAGGAATATCAGTTCATTTATGAGACGTCTTCCTTTACGAACTGGACGACGGTCGGCGTTTTTAAAGCGGGTGAACCGGTTTTCGAAGTGAAGGAAATCCACTTGTATGTGCTTTTGTTTTTATTGACGGCGGCGTTTCTCGGAATGTCAGCTTCCTATTATTTGTCCCATTCCATGTCGCGGCCGATTTTGAAGCTGAATGCTGTCATGAAAACGGCGGAAAGCGGGAATTTTTCAACATTGTATCAGGAGGAAAGGGAAGATGAAATCGGCCTTTTGGGAAAAAGCTTCAATCGCCTGATGTTCAGAATCCGCGAGCTGATGTCCGTTACAGAAAGACAGGAGCGCCAAAAAAGAGAAGCCGAATTAAGAGCGCTGCAGGCGCAGATCAACCCTCACTTTCTCTACAATACGCTGGATACAATCAATTGGATGGCAAGGAAAAAAGGAGCGGAAGAGGTCAGCGATCTCGTGCAGGCTTTATCCAAGCTGTTCCGCATTTCCTTGAGCAAAGGGAAAGATATCATCCCGCTGTCTGATGAATTTGAACATGTTGAAAACTATTTGAAAATCCAAAAAGCGAGATACCGCGATAAATTAAACTACTCAATCGAAATGACCGGGCTTTGTGATGACCGCCTGATTTTGAAGCTCGTTCTTCAGCCTATCGTCGAAAATGCGATCTATCACGGAATTAAAGAAAAAAAGGGGCCGGGGCATATTGCGATCAAAGGCATGGAGGAGGATGGCTCGCTAATCATCAAAATCGAGGATGACGGAGCCGGAATGGATGAAGAGACGCTAAAGCAAATAACGGATCAATTCAAACACAGGGACGATACAGCGGGCTACGGCATGATCAACGTCCATGAACGGATCGCTCTTACATTTGGCGAGCCGTACGGTATAACGGTTGAAAGTCGGAAAGGAGCCGGAACCGCCGTCACGATACGGCTACCAATTTTAGCAAAAGGGGGAACAAGCCTTGAGTGAATGTTGGCGCGTACTGATTGCCGATGATGAACCGTGGATTCGGGAAGGAATACGGGATGCCGTCTCTTGGGAGCGCTATCAAATGTCGGTGTCGGCTGAAGCGGAGAATGGCGAGGAGGCTTTTGAGCTCGCTCTCAAACACGGTATCGACTTATTGATTGTCGACTTGAATATGCCGATCGTAAACGGAATTGCCTTGATGAAAAAGCTCCGCGGCGCCTTGCCCCAGTGCCGCTTTGTCATCGTGACGGGCTACGATCAGTTTGCATACGCGCAAGAAGCGATCCGGCTGAATGTTGATGATTATTTGTTAAAGCCGGTCGATCCCGCTCATCTGGAACAAGTGCTCAAAAAGATCAGCGTGTCGCTTGCAGCTGAGAAAAAGAAGCTGAGCGAGCAAAAGCTTGCTGAGCAGCATATTCAACAAAACCTCGGCCTTCTGAAGGAGCATGTTTTCAGAAGCTGGATCGAAAACCGGGCAGACGAAGAAGACGTTTACCGGCAGCTCGAATGCCTCCGTCTGCCGGCGCGCAATCCTGAAACGCTCGGCGTCATCGCGGCTGGACATGTATGGAACAAACCGTCTGAAGCCGACAATCTGAAAGAAAAAGTAGAACGTTTTTTTATTAACGAGCGAGATAAAGCCGTATTTTTCGACGGAGACCGCCTGATCGCCGCCTGTCTGTGGCGTTCTGTTACGGAAGCCGAACAGCGGGCGCTTGCAGAGATGATCAAAGCCGAATTGCAGGCAAGCGCAGCCGTCTGTTTTGCGAAGCTTGCTGAAAACGGCCGCTCAGCCGCGCAATGCTATCAGCACTGCAGGCAGCAAGTGTCGAAAGCATTCAATATCTCGCCGGTTGTCATAAGGGCCAAGGAGTATATGCAAAAGCATTTCACTGAAAGGGAGTTTTCTTTAAAACAGATGGCGGATGCGCTTCAAGTCTCGTCCGTCTATTTGAGCAGAATGATGAAGAAGGAGCTCGGCGTGACATTTGTTCAGCTTTTGACGGAGATGCGCATGGATCAATCGGTTCACCTGTTAGAGACAACCCCTCTTTCAATTCATGACATTGCCGAACAAACGGGCTATGATACACAGCACTATTTCAGCACTGTATTTAAAAAGACGATGGGTGTATCCCCCAATCAGTACCGCCGCATGTCGGGAATTGAAAGAACAGGAGGAAAATTGTAATGTAAGCGCTTCAAAAAAGTCTGATTTTTATAAAAATAGTTAATTAATTCAAAAGACGGACATTCGAAAGACATGGTACAGTTGGCATGATTCATGATGGGAGAAATCAAAAAGGGGGATACCAAGCATGAAAAAATGCTGGCTGTTGATCACTGCAATGCTTTTCTGTCTCATCGTTACCGCTTGTTCGGGGAATCAGGCAAGCGGAGGGGGAGACAAAGGCTACGTCGGAATCTCAATGCCGACAAAGTCATCGGAACGCTGGGTGTATGACGGGAAATACATGGTGAAAGAGTTTGAAAAGCTCGGTTATAAAACGGATCTGCAGTATGCGGAAGATGTCGTTGAAAACCAAGTTTCACAAATCGAAAATATGATTACAAAGGGCGTCAATGTGCTTGTCATTGCTTCGATTGACGGAGAAGCGCTGACCGACGTCCTAGAGAAAGCAAACAAGCAGGATATTAAAGTCATTTCTTATGACCGGCTGCTCATGAACAGCAAACATGTCGACTATTATGCGACATTTGACAATCATAAAGTCGGGGAACTTCAAGGGAAATATATTGAAGAAAAGCTTGGCTTAAAAGACAAAAAAGGGCCGTTCAACATCGAATTGTTCGCGGGATCGCCCGACGACAACAACGCGCATTTCTTTTTTGACGGCGCCATGTCTGTTTTGAAGCCTTATATCGATTCGGGCAAATTAAAGGTGTTGAGCGGCCAGACTTCATTTGAGCAAGGGGCGACGCTCAGGTGGGACGGCGCAACCGCACAATCCCGGATGGACAATTTGCTGAGTGCGCATTATACAAAGGCGAAGCTTGATGCGGTGCTTTCACCGTATGACGGAATCAGCATCGGAATCATTTCATCCTTAAAAGGTGCGGGCTACGGCTCGGACAAGAAGCCGCTGCCGGTTATTACGGGACAGGATGCAGAGCTTGCTTCCGTGAATTCGATCATTAAAGGGGAGCAGACCTCAACCATTTTCAAAGATACGAGAGAGCTGGCGAAAAAAGCCGTTGAGATGGCGTCATCCGTCTTAAAAGGCGAAAAAGCGGAAGTCAATGACACAAAGACGTATGACAACGGAGAGAAGGTCGTTCCATCATACCTGCTTGAACCGGTCGTCGTCGACAAAGAGAACTACAAAAAAGTGCTCGTTGACGGCGGTTACTATAAAGAATCGGAATTAGGGAAGTGATCCGATGTCCGATTGCATTTTAGAGATGAGAGGCATCACGAAGGAGTTTCCCGGCGTCAAAGCGCTCGACAATGTCCACCTTCGCGTTAAAGCGGGCGAAATCCATGCCCTCTGCGGGGAAAACGGGGCGGGCAAGTCGACTTTGATGAAGGTGCTGAGCGGCGTCTATCCGTACGGTGCGTATACGGGCGACATTTTATATAAAGGGGAAGTATGCCAATTCAAAAATATTAAGCAAAGCGAGGAAGCGGGGATCGTCATCATCCACCAGGAGCTGGCGCTCGTCCCCCAGCTTTCCATTGCGGAAAATCTTTTTTTGGGCAATGAACAGGCCAGCCGCGGCGTCATCAATTGGCGAAAGACAAAGCTGGAAACGCTCGAATTAATGAAAAAAGTCGGGCTTCAAGAATCTCCGGATACGCTTGTTTCCCAAATCGGCGTCGGAAAGCAGCAGCTTGTTGAAATCGCCAAAGCTTTGGCAAAAAAAGTGCAGCTCTTGATTTTGGATGAACCGACGGCGGCTTTAAATGAAGCTGACAGCGAGAATCTGCTGCAGCTCTTGCTTGAACTGAAAAAACAGGGAATCTCTTCGATTATGATTTCCCATAAATTAAATGAAGTTACGAAAGTCGCAGATTCGATTACCGTGCTCCGGGACGGACAGACGATCGAAACGCTTGCTGTTCAAAGCGGGCAATTGACCGAAAACCGGATCATCAGAGGCATGGTCGGCAGGGAGCTGCAAAACCGCTACCCTGACAGAAGCGCCGAGATCGGCGACGTCATCTTTGAAGTGAAGGATTGGACAGTTCACCATCCTCTTCAACAGGACCGCAAAGTGGTAAACATGGCGGCGCTTTCCGTGAAAAGAGGCGAGATCGCAGGAATTGCCGGACTGATGGGCTCCGGAAGGACGGAGCTGGCGATGAGCATTTTTGGAAGATCATATGGGAAAAACATTTCCGGCACAATCGAAAAAGACGGGCGGGAGCTTTACATCAACCACCCTGAAGATGCCATTAAAAACGGCATCGTCTATGTGACGGAGGACAGGAAAGGAAACGGTTTGATTCTGAAGGACAGCATTAAAGAAAACATTACGCTGTCGAAACTGGATAAGGTGTCGAGCCGATTGGTGATGGACGAGCGGCGCGAACAACATGAAGCGGAGGATTTTCGCCGGAAATTAAACATCAAGACGCCCGATATCAGCCAGCGGACCGGAAATTTAAGCGGAGGCAACCAGCAGAAGGTCATGCTGAGCAAGTGGATTTTCGCGGAGCCTGACGTTTTAATCCTGGATGAACCGACGCGCGGCATCGATGTCGGCGCCAAATACGAAATCTACGGCGTCATCAATCAGCTTGCCGAAGCGGGTAAAGCGGTTATCATGATCTCTTCGGAGCTTCCCGAGCTGCTGGGGATGTGCGACAGAATCTATACGATGTGTGAGGGGGAAATCACCGCCGAATTTTCCAAAGAAGAAGCCGATCAGGAGAAGCTGATGAAATATATGACCATCCGCATGAAGAGAGGGGGAGAAGCGTATGCAGACACCGGTGCAAACGGATAAAGACCGCGCTCAGCCCGGCTACTTTCAGCTGTTTCGCGATATGTATAAGCAGAATATCCGGAAATACAGCATGGTCATTGCGCTCGTGTTTATTATGCTGCTGTTTCAAATATTGACAGACGGAATTTTGCTGAGACCGCTGAACATTACGAACCTGATTTTGCAAAACAGCTACATTCTCATTTTAGCGATTGGGATGATGCTCGTCATCATCACGGGACACATTGATCTATCAGTCGGTTCAGTCGCCGCTTTTGTCGGCGCCGTCTCCGCGATGATGATCATTGAAAACGATATGCCGCTGTTTGCGGCGGTCGTCCTGTCGTTGCTTCTGGGAGCGGCAATCGGCGCCTGGCAGGGTTTTTGGATCGCTTATGTCAAGATTCCGGCCTTCATCGTGACGCTGGCGGGAATGCTTTTGTTCAGAGGGCTCACGATGATCGTGCTGGAGGGGAAATCGATCGCTCCGTTTCCTGTGTCCTTCCAAAAAATGGCGTCCGGTTTTATTCCGGACTGGCTGAACGGAGGCACGTTCCATTTGACGACGATTGTCGTCGGAGCGGGTGTGTCGATTCTTTATCTCGTATATCAGCTTCAGCAGAGAAACATGCAGAAGAAATTCCAATTTGACTTGCAGGGAAAAGGTCTGTTTACAGTTAAGGTGTTTTTTATCATCGCCATTATCAACCTTTTTACCTACATTCTCGCGACTTATGAAGGTATACCTCTCATTTTGATCACATTGTTCGTCTTAATCGCCGGGTATACATTCGTTATGAAAAAAACCGTCATCGGGCGGAGAATCTACGCGATCGGCGGCAATGAAAAAGCAGCCGAGCTTTCAGGAATCAAAACAAAACGGCTCACCTTTATGGTCTTCGTCAATATGGGCGTCTTAGCAGCCCTTTCAGGCTTGATTTTTGCCGCCCGTCTAAACGCGGCCACTCCGAAAGCAGGAAACCTGTTTGAACTTGACGCCATTGCGGCCTGCTTCATCGGCGGGGCTTCGGCTTACGGCGGTATCGGCACGATCGGCGGGGCCATCATCGGCGGTCTTGTCATGGGAGTCATGAACAACGGTATGTCGCTGCTCGGCCTGGGCATCGACTGGCAGCAGGCGATAAAAGGCCTCGTCCTTCTGATTGCCGTTGCATTTGATATTTACAATAAGAATAAAACTTCTTAATTCATAAGAAAAACCTGTTTTTGAACTTCAAAAACAGGTTTTTTCATTATTGCTGGACGGAACGCCCTTCCTGATTCAGTGTTGGATTTATTTTTTTAGGTTCCGGCAGCAGGATGTTCAAAATGCTTGCTACCGCCAAAATAACGATTGAAAGGTAGAAAGACAGGTTATAGTTGCCTGTTTGGCTGTACCAGACGCCCGGCAAATAAGCCCCGAGCGCCGAACCGATCTGGTGGCTGAGGAATAGCCAGCCGAGAATGAACCCGACGGAATACTGCCTGAAATACTGGGTTGCCAGCATTTGCGTCGGGGCGACGGTCGCAAAGTCGACCAAACCGAACAAAACCGCGAAGCAAAGCAGGAGCATCGAGTTGTGGCTCGACAACAGAATGACAAGCGACAGCGCCCTTACGGCATATAAAAAGCACAAAATTTTCCGGCTGCTCCAGCGGTCAGCGACGACGCCGGAAATCAAAATGCCGATGATGTTAAACCCGGCCAGCAGGCTGACAGCGGCGCTTGTTACTTCGGTCGAAAACCCGTGGTCATGCGAAAAAGGGATAAGATGGGTATCCATTAACCCCGTTGTTGTAAATCCGCAAATGAAAAACGGCAAGACGAGGAACCAAAACGTTCTTTTGAGAAAAACGGCTTTGTATGGAATCTTTTTCGGCTGGGCGTCCGGCTCTTCTTTTATCTCGCCGCCCTGAGCGCCGCCGATCGGCTGTACATTCTTTTCCGAAGGATGGTTCCGCAATAACAAGATGACGATCGGAAATACAATAACGGCTAAAAACAATCCCAGAACAATGACGGTCACTTTCCAGTTAAACCAGTGGATCATCATGAGCGATCCAGGGACAAGCAGCATCTGTCCCGCACCGAATCCCGCTTCCATGATGCCGAATGCAAGCCCGCGCTTCTCATTGAACCAATTGGTCACGATCACGGTCGACGCGACATTCGACGCACCGCCGACGCCGAGAGAAACGATGATGCCATACAAAATAAACAGCTGCCACGGAGAAGTCACGAGATATGTAAAAAAGATGCTCAAGCCGACCAGAAGCGTGCTGAGGGATAAAATGATCCGCGGTCCGAAGCGGTCGACAAGCCTGCCGATCACCGGCTGGGACACGCCATATACAATGAAGCTCAGCATGGAAATAAGCGAAATCGTGCCCCTGTCCATTGAAAATTCCTCTTCCCAAGGCTGAATAAAGGCTCCGAAAGAAAGGCGCACTCCTTGAACGGCCAAAAGCGTCAAAAACGTCACAAAAACGATAATCCAGGCGTAGTGTATTTTCCGTTTCATAGATCCTCCATTTCGTCAGCCTAACTCGGCATCCCAGCGTTCTTCCCGGAGCCGCTGCCCCCATAATAAAGTCTCGTCTTTCACTTCCGTCAGTCTGAATCCGAATTTTTCATACAAAGGCCGTGCTTCGGCCATCGTGCTTACCGTCCATAAAAAAATCCGCTCATACTGATTTTCTTTGCAATAATCGATGAGATGCTCCAAGAGGCGTGTGCCGACTCCCTGGTGCCGAAAAGCGGCGTCGACCAGAAACCATCTGAGCTGCACGGTCCTGCCGGGGTGTTTGACGAGCCCGACACATCCCGCGAATCTTCCGGCGCTCTCTGCGATCCAGATTTTTTCGATCTCGGCGTCGAATGTTTCGTGAAGGTAATCCAAAAATGAATCGTCCCAGCCGTGTGTCTCCGCGTAGAAGGCACGCTGTTTTTCGATCATCAGTTTGATATCGTCCGATATATAGTAATCTCTTATAGAAACGGCCGATTTTTCGGGAGGCAGGTGTTCCGACAATATGCATTCAATTGTATTCATTGCCTCCGTCAGCTTTTCCTGATGGCGGCCGTCGATATGCTTCAGCATGTTTTCGATTTGTTGATTGGCTTTGGCCTCCAGCTTTTTATAAATGGATTCACCGAAGCTGGTTAAGTAGATATAGTGGTTGCGGCTGTCCTCCTCGCTTCTCTTTTTATAGACCATATTTTCTTTTTCAAACCGCTTCAGGATCCGGCTGACATAGCCCCGGTCCAGGCCGAGCGTATCTTGAATCAGTTTGGCTGTACAATCGGCCGTATTGTGAATTTCAAATAATATCCGGGTTTCCGTCAATGAAAAAGGGCTGTCATAAATATGTTCATTCAGAAAACCGAGCACATTTGTATAGAATCGATTGAACTTTCTGAATTTTAATGTTGTAGAATGATTGATTTCCGCCATCTCAAAACCTCTCTCCCTGTAAATCGTTGCTTTAATCAATTATAATAAATTAGTTGATTTAGTCAAGTGTATGGAAATAAAGTTAAAAATGTTAATGATAGAATATATTTTACAAATAAAGAAAGAGAAATTCAATCGTACAGGAAAATTCATCCACCTTGGCAGGAAAGAGGGAAGAAAACAGAGTATATAATCTAACAACCTGTTTTTGAAAGCGTTTTTAGTGTCATGTCCGTCTCCGCGTCATATGAAAACGAGGAAGAAAGGATGAAACTGTAGGATGGTTAAACCGTATCCCCCGATCAGCCGGAAAGTTCCCCGACTATTGCATGGAGCCGATTACAACCCGGATCAATGGCTTAAATATCCGGACGTATTAAAAGAAGATATCCGCCTGATGAAACTGTCCCGCTGCAATGTGATGTCTGTCGGCATTTTCTCCTGGGTTTCGCTCGAGCCTGAAGAAGGAAGATTTACATTTGACTGGCTCGATCAGGTTCTTGATACTTTCAAGGAAAACGGAATTTATGCGTTTTTGGCTACACCGAGCGGTGCCAGACCGGCTTGGATGTCCAAAAAGTATCCAGAGGTGCTGAGAACGGAGCGCAACAGGGTCAGAAACCTTCACGGAAAGCGGCACAATCACTGCTATACGTCGCCTGTCTACCGCCGGAAAACGGCGATCATAAACGGAAAGCTCGCGGAGCGCTATGCGCATCACCCGGCCGTCATCGGCTGGCACATTTCTAATGAATACGGCGGAGAATGCCATTGTGAACTTTGCCAAGACAAGTTCAGAGAGTGGCTGCTGGCGAAATACAAAACGCTGGACCGCCTTAATGATGCATGGTGGACATCGTTTTGGAGCCATACCTATATAGATTGGGACGAGATCGAGTCGCCGGCTCCGCACGGCGAGGATGCCGTTCACGGTCTGAATTTGGACTGGAAGCGTTTTGTCACGGATCAAACTGCCGGCATGAAATCGCCCACGTCCGTTCGTTTAACCCTGATCTGCCTGTGACGACGAATTTTATGGGAACGTATGCCGGATTGAATTATTGGAAGTTTGCCGATTTGCTTGATGTCATCTCGTGGGATTCTTATCCGGCATGGCACAACAGCCGGCAGGAAGACAGCCGGCTTGGAGCCGATATTGCTTTTGTTCATGACATCAATCGCTCTCTTAAAGGCGGCCGGCCGTTCATGCTGATGGAAAGCACGCCGAGCATGACGAACTGGCAGGATGTCAGCAAGCTGAAGCGCCCCGGTATGCATGAATTGTCGTCATTACAGGCAGTCGCTCACGGATCGGACACCGTTCAGTATTTTCAATGGCGGAAAAGCCGCGGGTCAAGCGAAAAATTTCACGGAGCAGTCGTTGATCATGAAGGATCAGAGCATACGCGCGTTTTTCAGGAAGTGAAAAAGCTCGGGGAAAAGCTCGAAAAGCTGGAGGACGTCGCAGGGACGACAGTCGAACCCGAGGCCGCGATTATATTTGACTGGGAGAATCGCTGGGCTTTGGAAGATGCCCAAGGTCCGCGCAATATCGGAAAGCATTATGAACGGACCGCCAAATCGTTTTATGAACCGTTTTGGCGGGAAGGCGTACCGGTTGATGTGATTCACATGGAGGCTGATTTCTCCCGCTATAAGCTTTTGGTCGCCCCGATGCTCTACATGCTGCGAGAAGGCACCGCTGAAAGGATTGAACAGTTTGTTCAAAACGGAGGGACATTTGTCGCCACTTATTGGTCGGGCATTGTTGATGAGAATGAACTTACGTTCCTGGGAGGGTTTCCTGGAGGCTTAAGAAAAACGCTCGGCATTTGGTCTGAGGAGATCGATGCTCTTCATGACGGACAGAAAAATACCATTGTGATGGATGAAGAAAACAGGCTCGGATTAAGCGGAAGCTATGAAGCCAGCGAGCTTTGCGATCTGATTCATTTAGAAGGGGCCGAAGCGCTCGCTGCGTACGAGGATGATTTTTACGCGGGCCGGCCGGCGCTGACGGTCAATTTGTTCGGAGACGGGAAGGCCTACTATATCGCTTCAAGGAATGAGGCGGCGTTCCAAGAGGCGTTTATATCCAGGCTCATTGAAGAGTGCGGGATTGCCAAAGTGCTCGATACAGAGCTCCCGAAAGGCGTCACCGCCCAGCTCCGCACAGACGGCCGCCACGATTATATTTTCGTGATGAATTTTACAGCGGAAAACAGAAGTGTCTCGCTTCCGGAGGAAACAAATACGGACGTTTTAAAGGGAACCCGGAAAAAAGGCGCGCTCAAACTGCCGCCTTACGGAACGAGCATTTTACGGAGAAGCCATAAGGCATAGGAAGCCTTACTTTTCAGGCCGACGCTTCGTGCAATATGCAGCAGCAAGCAGGAAGATGACAGCAGAAGTGTACGCCAATACACCTTGATTAAAAACGCAGAGAAACACCACATTTGATAAAACCGCCAACATGATAAACACTACGGCATAGAGATTTAAACGCAATACCATCCCTCCATTAATAGTTATCTTAACATAAAGGAATGTGAAAAATCCGCGGGCATTTCCCGCGGATCCGTCGTTATTTGGCTCGTTTTTTCAGTTTTCGGGGATTGACCTGATCATCGATATCAGGCTTGTCGTCCAGCGCGTCAGCAATTTTTTCCCAGGAGACAATTTTGAAGTTCTGATTGGCTGGCTGTCCATTTTCCGTATTTTCGCCGTCTTGGGCGACAAAGATGCCGTATGGATATTTTTTGCCGAGGCCGAAGCCGATGACGTCGATTCCATCGGTATCGCTTGTCCCGTCGATTTCTTTACCGTCATCAATTGAAAAATCGGCGACATAGTCGTTTTTCCCGCGCCGGTCATAGATGGCATAACGGTTATCGCCCTGACTGGACGCGATCAAATATCCTTCGCCGTCTTCTCCGTAGTAAATCGTCAGCCCTTCAATATCAGCGGTTAAATGCGGTCCGCCTGCGCGATCGACAATTTTTCCTTTATCTCCGCCGTTTGGCTCGGCGCTGAAAGACCAAATCGCAGCGTCTTCTTCAGCGATGTACATTTTGCCGTATTCATCATCTGCTGCAAGCCCTTCTGTTTGAGAGCTCATTTTGAATGAGCGGACCTTTTTGCCTTCGACTTGTCCTTTTCCGTTGTCAAACAGTTCGTATTGCTCGAATTCTCCGTTCTTTCCGGTCACCATGGCGTAGAACTTGCCGGTTTTCTGGCTGTGATACAGGCTGAAACCATACACCTCCTCAATATCGGTTTGAATAGGTTTTTGAGGATTGACGATGTTTTTCAGCTTGTTTTTTTCGCCGTCAAAGGCGTATATTTCAACCGTGTTTTTGCCGTCTGACCGGTTTGAGGCCCCGGCAATATCAATTTTTTTGCCATCGAGCGGAAAATTGTAGCGGAGATCGACGTTGTTTAATTTGCCAAACGGATAGGCTGCCAGCTGTTTTCCGTTTAAATCGTAAACGATCAAGCCAGATTTTTTATTTGTTGTGATCAGCCGGCTTTTTTCAGGCTGCTTCGGATGAACCCAAATCGCCGGGTCATCTGCCGCGTCGTCAGGGGTATCCACCGGCTCTGTCTCTGCATCGGCAGTCACCGAGAAGTCCTTATAAGCTGAAGCTTCGGCACGGGGGAGAATGCTCCATGAGGGAGACAATAAGGATGCCGCAAGAGTTGATAAGGCGAGCGTTTTGTAAAAGTTCATATATTAACCTCCTTTTGATAACACTTATACTAGCAAATCAATGAAAACTATCATTTGAGGAAATGTAAACTTTTGTTAAAAAAGCGGTGGTTTAAAGGGGCTGTGAGATTTAGCATACGAAGCCGCAGAGAAAACCCCCGGAATTCTTTCCGGGGGTTTTGCTTTAACAGGTATTCCCTATCTCTCATTAAATCGAAATGTATATATCCTGCGAAAAAACAGAAGAAAAGGAGTATCAGCCTATTGCTTTTTAATTAACACCCTTCATAAATTTCTGAATTTTCGGTGACAGCAGCATCAAAATGATCCCGAGCAGGATGGATACACCGCCGATGATGCCGAAGTAGGCGATCTCGGTATCAACGCTGTAAAATCTGACGATCTGTGCGTTGATGGCCTGTGCAGAAGCGTTTGACAGGAACCATAGACTCATCGTCTGCGCTGAGAAAGCAGCAGGAGCCAGCTTTGACGTTGCGGATAACCCGACTGGAGACAAGCACAATTCCCCGAGAACGACGATCAGGAAGCTGAGCACAAGCCACATTGGATTGGCAAGCGATTCAGTGCCGTTGATGTAAGCAGGGAAAATCATGACGACAAATGACAGTCCGGCTAAAATCAACCCGAGTGAAAACTTCGTCGGCGTTGACGGCTGACGGTTTCCGAGCCTCATCCAAATCCATGCGAAAACCGGTGCAAGCACAACGATGAACAACGGATTCAGCGACTGGAACCAAGAAGAGTGCAATTGGACACCTAAAAATTCCAAATGAGTGCGTTTATCTGCATAGGTGGCTAAAATATTGGCGCCTTGTTCCTGAATCGCCCAAAACATCATCGATGCGACAAACAGCGGAATGTAAGCTGTGAGACGGGAACGTTCATCACTCGTCGTTTTGGAGCTTTTAAACATGACGATGAAATAAATCAGCGGGATCAAAATACCGAGACAGCTGACGATCATCGTAAACAGCTCGATTGTCATCCAGCCCATAAAGGCGGAATAGCCAAAGATGGCAGCAATCACCAAAACACCGATTCCAATCCGTCCGAACACCATTTTTCTTTCAGCGGGTGTCAGCGGATTCGGCACCGTTCTTCCGGCAGATCCGAGGTTTTTCTTCCGCGTCGCTAAATAGGTCAGCAGTCCGAACAACATGCCGATGGCAGCAAGGCTGAAGCCGAGATGGTAGTTGTATGTCTGACCGACTGTGCCGACGATAATCGGCGCGAGAAATCCGCCAAGGTTGATTCCCATATAGAAGATGCTGAAACCAGAATCGCGGCGGGTGTCTTCAGGGCTGTACAAATCGCCGACAACGCTTGATACGTTAGGTTTTAAAAGGCCTGTCCCAATGATGATCAAGAACATGCTGATGAAGAAAGCGGGGACGCTTCCCGGGAATGACAAAAGAATGTGTCCGAACATAATGAGCACGCCGCCGTAAAACACGGTGTTTGCAGTTCCGAGGAGCCTGTCCGCTATCCAGCCCCCGATAATGCCGGACATATAGACGAGGGAACCATATACGGCCATAATCGAGTTCGCTGTCGTTTGATCAAACCCGAGGCCGCCTTTTGTCACCTCTGTATACAAATAATAGATAAGGATGGCTCTCATGCCGTAGTATGAAAAGCGCTCCCAAAATTCAGTGAAGAATAAGGTGAAGAGTCCGCGGGGATGTCCAAAAAACCCCTTTTGCGGAATGTTTTGAAAAGTTTCTTTTTGATGGTTTGACATTCGCAATACTCCTTCTCTTTCTATGTCTATTATAAAAATCATATTCTTATATAATGTTCGTGTCAATACACCTTCAATCGATTTGAATTTTTGATCGATGATGCCACAAGTTGTGAAGCGCTTTACAAGCGGATAGAAAAAAATTTTGGGAGAAAATTTGGATTGAAAGATTTTTTAATAAAATTTTATCTATTTATGTACAAGCGGATTTTACTAGATTGGCATATATATAAAGCAAACCGTTTTACAAAAGGAGGCTGAAAACAGCGTGCAGCAGCAACCTGATGAAATGAGAATGACAGTGGTTGACGCGACAAAGTTCGGCGCTGTCGGCGACGGCAAAACAGACTCCACAAATGCGATCAACGAATGTTTGGCATGGACAAAGTCGATGGGATACAACACGGTGTGGATACCGAACGGCACGTACATGATTGACGGGACGAAAAACGGCGACCCGCGGGCTCCGTTTCGCGGCGCCGGCATCAATGTTCCCGGCAATATTGAAATTTTGATGGACGCGGAGGCTGTCATCAAGGTAAAGCCGAACAGTTCATGGGGATACGCTGCTTTTTATATAGGCGGAACATCCGATATAAAAATATCCGGAGGCAGCATCATTGGTGAAAGAGATGAACACACATATACACCGGCCCCGAGGCCGACCCATGAATGGGGATTCGGAATTTGCATCGAAGGGGCGTCAAATGTCGTCATTGAACACGTGAGAATAGCCGATTTTACAGGAGACGGAATCATTATCAGCAACGGAGGAGAAGGGTATAGACCGTCAGAGCGTATTCAGGTAACCAATTGCGATATCAGGCGCTCCAGAAGAAATAACTTGTCCATCACAGGGTGCGACAATGTTCTTGTAGAAGGATGCGAAATTGCAGATGCGGGAACAGGAAACGGAACCGCTCCTTGCTTTGGCATTGATATAGAAGGCTATAGTGAAGGAAGCATCGTCTATGAAGAACCCGTCAATGTCATAATCAGAAACAACGTGTTAAAAGGCAATGTCAATCATGCCGTTTCCAACTTCAACGGTACTTCTGTCATCATCGAAGGCAATGTTGCAGACGGTACCATTTCATACGGCTATGGAACGGGGACGACGATTGCAAACAATATCATCAAGAAAAATCCCGAATTCACCGGGCAGAGCACTGGAATTAACGGCCTCGGTGTAGGGGCTTTGGAAGAAAGAAGCGATGCCGTAATAAAGGGAAATTTGATTTCCGGTTTTACGACAGGCATAGATATCCGCGGAAAAAGCGTTTTTGCTACGGGGAATAAAATCCGTGATTTTGTAAATGCCGGAATTCTTGCTTATCAAGCGTCGCAAGTCTTCATTGAAGGAAATTATATTGAAAACGACGTACCTGAACAAAGGTCCGGCACCGCTTTCAGCATCACGCAATCAGACAATGTAACATGTTCCGGCAATCATATTGCAAATGTCGTTCTTGCTGTCAGGAGCACAGGGAACGACGTCCAAATCAAGCATAACGTCATTAAGCAATTTTCCAGAGGCATATGGATATCTCAAGGAAATGCTGTAATAGAAGGAAACTTTATTTCGCCGAACGGCTTTCAAACGGTGCCGGAGTCATATGCTGTATCCGTCACAAACACAGCTTCGGCAGTTATTCAACAAAACACCATCACACGCTTCAGAAACTTTCCAATATACTGCTCGACAAATCAGCATACAAAAATTATCGGAAACTATATTGAAGATTCACCGCTGATCGTCACGGTGTTTCTCACCCGCGGAACACACGAGGTTATCGGCAATACGATAACGCTCAGCAGGCCGTCCTTGCCGGCTGTCCTCATTTATCTTGACCAATCGTCGGACTCGGCGATCCTCAACAACACGCTTCGAAGCAATACGGAAGCAAGAGTAACGGCCATTCAAACCAATACGTCAAGGCAAACGCTCATCATCGGCAATACGATTGTCAAAGGAATGATCCATTCCCACCAAACAGATACAGTCAATGGAAATATCGAAGTTTAAGCTCCCTTTGGACAGGGAGCCTTTTATGTCCTTTTTCTCTTTTTGCGAAAGCTTTCCGAGGCTTCGAGAAAAATGATAAACAAAAATAAAAGGATGATGATCCACTCGCCCACTTCCAGGGTGGCAAACGTCAGGGAGTTTACAATGGCTCTTTGCAAGGTCATGCCTTGAAATACATCCAGCATGACGGCAAAAGCCTCTAAGGAAGCTAATAATAAAAGCCCGATTCCGATTAATTTCAACTTTGCACCACTCTCCGTTCCCCGTTATTTTTTCTCCTTTCATAAAGCACTATTCACCCGGGAATAGTATAAATGTGCTTGCGCAAGGAAAAATATGAAAAACGAAAAGGGGAATCTGACAGCCATGCCATTCTTTTTTAAAGGTCGTCATCAAAAAGATAACAAACAAGAATCTCTAATGAGCGGAGATAAATACCCGGAAACCGTAAAGTTGTCTGGGTTTGTGCGTCCCTTGCTTGCCGAAAACCTGAGCCTGATTAAAGAAATGACCGGAAACAGCTCCGATATTGTCATCCGTAAGTTAAAAACGGGCGCTGGCGAAAAAATTGAAATAGCCGTCGTTTATGTCGGCGGCATTACAGATGATAAAGCGATTCACGATTTTTTGCTGGAATCGATCATGAACTCCGAAGAATTGGCGAAAAAGGAGTACGGCAGGGAGGTTCTTGAGACGATTGCAAGTGATGCCGTTGCCCTGGGCGGTGTCGAAAAAGAAAAGCGATTGGACAAAGTGCTCGAATCTTTGATGGCAGGAAATACGATCATTTTGGCCGAGGGGACGGCAAAAGCGGTTATTACGACCACGAAAGGCGGTGAAAAACGCTCGATCAAGGAGCCTGAGAATCAGCAGGCATTCCGCGGTTCACGTGAAGGATTTATCGAATCGCTCGACACGAATATTTCTTTGGTGCGCAGAATTATTAAAAACCCGAATCTATGGGTTGAAAAAACGACGATGGGAAGCGTCACAAAAACCGATGTAGCGATCATGTATATCAATGGGGTATGCGACCCGAAAACGGTGAAAGAAGTCAAAAAAAGGATGGAAAGCATTGAGATCGACAGCATCCTTGAATCGGGTTATATTGAACAGTTTATTGAAGACGCCGTATTTACGACTTTTCCGACGGTATATCAAACTGAAAGGCCGGATATGGTCGCAGGAAACCTGCTTGAAGGAAGAATCGCCATTTTTGTTGACGGTACACCGTTTGTTCTGCTTGTCCCTGCCGTTTTTATTCAATTTTTTCAATCTGTTGAAGATTACTATTCACGCTTTGACATTGCGACGTTTATCCGCTTTTTACGCGTATTGATCTTTTTTATTTCGCTGATTGCGCCTGCCGTCTATGTCGGTGCGACGACGTTTCACCAGGAAATGATCCCGACGGATCTTTTGATCGTAATTGCCGCGCAGCGTGAAATCGTTCCGTTCCCGGCTGTGGTGGAAGCCCTGATCATGGAAATTTCGTTTGAAATTTTGCGGGAGGCTGGAATCCGCCTTCCGAGAGCGATAGGTTCAGCCGTTTCGATTGTGGGAGCGATCGTCATTGGGCAGGCGGCCGTTCAGGCCGGGATTGTGTCGCCGGCGATGGTCATCATTGTAGCGATCACAGCGATTTCAAGTTTTGCTACACCTTCTTTCCCCATGGCGATTTCCGCCAGGCTCGTCCGGTTTTTCTTCATATTAGCCGCGGCGACGACAGGTTTTTACGGCATTATTCTTGGACTGATCATCATGTTTGTCCATTTATGCAGCCTGCGTTCCTTCGGTGTTCCGTATATGACTCCTTTTGCGCCGTTTATTTTGAAAAATTGGGGCGACGCCATCGTTCGCTTGCCTTTGTGGACACATGAGAAGCGGCCTGAACTGATCGGCAACGACAATAAGGTGCGTCAAGGAGAGTACCAGAAACCCGAACCGCCGGAGTCAGGCGATATGAAGACAAAACAAGAAGATGGTGATCAAAATGAGACGAAGCGTTAAGATTGTACTCCTGCTTGCCGCCACTGTCCTTCTTCAAGGGTGCTGGGATAAAAGAGAACTGACGGATCTGCTGCTGATCACTGCTGTTGGTATTGATAAAGGAAAAGATACTGAATACGAATTAAGCTTTCAAATCGTCAACCCGATCAATGTGACAGGAGCCCTTCAAGGCGGACAGGGAGAAGACAGGCCGCCGATTTCGAGCTATTCTGTGACGGGAAACAATCTGACGGAAATGAGCAGACATGCGTCAGCAAAAATGTCGCGCGAGATTTATTACTCCAACACCAACTTGTTGGTTGTTGACGAAAAACTCGCCAAGGAAGAAGGCTTGATTAAAATTCTTGATGCTCTTGACCGGGAAGCCGATTTTCGTACAACGGCGACGATTATTATTTCCCGCGGCCAAAAAGCGAAAACATTTATCCGGACGCTGACTGCGATCGATAAGATCCCGTCAAATAAAGTAAACAAAACGCTGCAAAATACTGAAAAGCATTTAGGAGAAAATATGAAAACGAGCGTCCAGGATGTCATCAAATGCTTGACTTCGAAGGCAAAGCACCCGATTATTTCTTCTTTTAAAGTAACCGGAAATAAGGAAAAGGGTGAAAAAATGGAAAACGTGCAGTCTACATCTCCTGAGGCAATAGTCGAAGCGGACGGCTTGGCGGTCATTAAAGAGGGAAAGCTCGTCAATTGGCTTGAAGGCAAAACGGCGAGAGGCGTTTTATGGCTGCGCAATAAAATCAGCAGAACGTATTTGACAATTCCAATGAATCATGAGAGAGATGCCGTCACATTTGACGTCATCCGCCAAAAAACAAAAATCGGATCTCACCTGAAAAACGGCAAACCGGCGATTTCGGTTGACGTCGACATGGAAGGGGACATCGGCGAAACAACTTTACCGATTCACCTGGATGATCCAAAAGTGCTGAGCGACATCGAAAGGAAGGTGGCAAAGGAACTGAAAAATGAATTGCAGAATACGATTGACATTGTTAAGCGGAACAAGACGGATGTTCTGCAATTCGGTGATGTTGTGTATCGCACCCACCCCGAAGCGTGGAAAAAGATGGAGGGCGAGTGGAGCAATCGGTATTTTCCTGACACAGATGTCGACATTACGGTTAATGCATATGTACGAAGAACAGGTTTAAGGAACAACCCGAACATTTTGAATCATCGTGAAGGGCGTTCTTGAATGAAAGAGAGAGGAGGGCTTTAAATGGAGAAAGCAAAAATCAGTGCTGCACAGCTGTTCGTGCTGATTGTTCTGTTTGAACTCAGCAGCTCTCTGCTGATTTTTCCAGGGCAATCTGCAGAACAGGACGCCTGGATCGCGATCTTGTTCGGAACAGTCGGAGGGCTGGCTTTGTTTATGATGCACCACTTTTTCTACCAGGTGAATCCCGACGCCTCTCCCTATAAAACGCTGATGAATATTTTTGGAAAACCGGTTGGCTGGAGCATGACATTTATCTACATTGTTTATTATTGTTACATTGCGGCAAGGGTTTTGCGCGATTTTGGAGAAATGCTGCTGACATCGGCTTATCCGAACACGCCGATTATCTTCGCTAATGGATTGTTGATTGCAGTTTGTATTTTTACTGTGAGGAAGGGAATCGAGGTCCTTGCCCGTTCAGGCGAGCTGTTGTTTGGCATCATGTTTTGGCTTGCTGTCACAGGCCTTATCCTGATAGTTTCGTCAGGAATGATCAAACCGAAAGAGCTTTTGCCCATTCTTGGAAACGGACCCGGTCCGATGTTTCATGCCGTGTTCACGCAAACGCTGTATTTTCCGTTTGGAGAAATTATCGCCTTTACATTGATCCTGCCGTATTTAAAGGAAAAGAAACTAGCGAAAAAAGCCGGGTTGTTGGGAATTGCCATCAGCGGCCTCATCCTGGCTTTTAATGTCGCATTGAACATCAGCGTGCTTGGCGTCGATCTCAATATGCGGTCGCGCTTCCCATTGCTGAGTACGATCCAGACGGTTCAAGTCGCCGAATTCTTGGTCAGGCTTGATGTATTTTTCATGCTCGTGCTGGTGATTGGCGTTTTTTTTAAGATGAGCATTTTCATGTATGCCGTAACCGAAGGCGTGACCGTTTTATTCAAGCTTAAAAACCCCTCCAAAGTTGTTCATGTCATCGGCATTATTATTTTGATTTTGTCCGTCTCCATTGCCAGCAATATTTCAGAGCATGTTAAAGAAGGAATCGAGTTTGTTCCATTATATGTCCATTTGCCGATGCAGGTGATCCTTCCCGCTTTTATTTGCATAGTCACTTATGTGAAAATGAAAAAAAATAAAAAAAAGGCCATGTAATGGATTGACCCCGCCCTTAGGGCACCCTTTAACATGACAGACGAGGTGAGGTTTGATGCTCTATACGGTAAAAGAAGTGGCTCGCTTGGCGAATATCACGATCAAAACGCTGTACCACTATCATAAAATCGGCCTTCTATGCCCCGCAGAAGTGACGGATGCCGGCTATCGCCTTTACGGGGTAAAAGAGCTGGAACGGCTGCAGCACATCTTGTTTTATCGGGAGCTCGAATTTCCGCTCAAGGCAATTAAGCAAATACTGGACGGCAAAGCTGATCGACTGACGATTTTGTCTGAGCAGAAACGTCTTTTCACTGCCCGTTTGGACAGAATTAAACAGCTTATTTCTACGATCGATCTTTCGATTCAGCAGGCCGGGAAAGGAGAAGCAATGGATCAATCAAGCATGTTCAAAGGGTTTTCAAGCAGCAGGGAATGGGAGGATGCGCTCGCTGAACAAAACCGCTATTTGAAGGAGGCGTATGATGTCGATTTGCTGAAAGGAGAACCAGTCATAGCGGAAGAAATGAATGAAAAAGCTGAAGAGGCGGCCCGTTTTATGAATGGAATGGCCGAAGCGCTCAGAGACGGAGTCAAACACGACCATGAACAAGTGAAGACTGCAATTAAACGGCACCTCAAGTTTTTGGGAATTACGCCCGACGATTTTCAGTCCCAGACACGCTTCTTTATCGAAGACGATTTTCATCGCGGAATGCTTGAAAATCAGCAAACAGGCCTCTCGTATTATTTGGCTGCTGCTGCAGAAGCATTTGCTTCATAATAAAAGAAGGGGAACGGCTCATGCCGCTCCCCTTATCCTGCTGATATGCGTTTTTTGACGGTAAAGCCGCCCCTTGAAAGCGTGATGTTGACATCGGATACCTTTGCGATCTGTTCATCATGGGTGACCATGATGACGCATTTGTTTTCTTGGTGGGCAAGGTTTTGAAAGAGCCGGACGATGTCTTTTGATGTATCTTCATCCAAGTTGCCTGTCGGTTCATCGGCGACGATTAAATCCGTGTCACAGCAGAACGCTCTGATGATGGAGACACGCTGCTGCTGGCCGCCGCTTAATGTCAATACTTTCTGTCTGGCCTGCTTTTCGCCGATGCCGACCTTTTCGAGCATCTCCAAAGCGTATTGTTCCTTGTTTTTGACCTGAGATCCGGTGATTTCCATGGCCGACGTGATATTTTGGAGAGCCGTCATATACGGCAGCAGGTTATAGGACTGAAAAACGATCGATACATATTGATTGCGGAAGCTGGTCAGTCCGATTTTTGAAATGTTTTCTCCTTTGTAGAGGATGTTCCCCTCTTTTGGCGCGTCAAGTCCGCCCGCCAACGATAAAAAGGTGGTTTTGCCGGAACCGGAAGTCCCGACAATCGTATATAAGAGTCCTTGGCTGAATTGAATGCTGATATCCTCGAATAGAGGCTGATCCTGATTTTTATACCAATAGCCGACATTCTGAAATTCTAAAATACTGCCCATAATCTTCACTTCTTTCTATTCTTGTTTTGTTAAAATCGTTTTCGGATGGAGCCTTAAAACAGATATGGACGGAAGGAGTGTCGCGAACATCGCAATTAAAAGGCCGATTCCGCCAAGTGCCATTAAGTTCCCGAAGGATACTTGAATGTCGAGCTGATCAATGGCTGAGACTTGAGCAGTACTTTGTCCGAAGAAGCCTCCGCCGCCTGGGCCCATCATTCCGCCTGCAGACTGGCTAGCTGACGTTTGTTCGATTTGCTGGCTCAAGAGCTGGTTCCCGATTTGCTTTGCAATCAGGCTGCCGGTTAATGCTGAGATCCCGATGGCAAGCACTGCGATCATTAAGATTTCGGTTAAAAACTGTCCGGTGAGTTTCCGGCGTTTTTCGCCGATCGCCATCAGAACACCCATTTCGTATTTTCTCTCCCTGATTGACATCATGACGATCAGTCCGAGAATCACCGCCCCGGCGACCGTGACAAGATAGACGACATTTTTCGAGAAGGAGGCGACATTTTCAATCGGGCCGACCATCTGCTGGTACAACTGGTCATTGGCGTCCAATGTGAATGTATCCAAATCAATGCCTGTTTTCTTGGCAGCCGCAATGAAAGCGTCGATGTTGGAGGCGTCGTCCATATTGTAGACCGCTTCATCTATCGCGTTTTGATAATCGTCGCCTTTTAAGGCCGATGCCGCCGTATATGGTGTATAGATTTTGTTATAAGGGTTTAAAAAGGCGAAGTTTTGCGCTTGATTGTCTCCGGATGAAGTCGTTTTATAGATTCCGACGATTTTTAAATTGATCGTTGCATCTTCATCGCTGCTCGCTTTGACTTTGATCGTATCGCCGACCTTCAGCTCGTTTTCTTCGGCAAGCGTTTCTTCAATCACGGCGACTTTTTCATTCACATCATCCTTTGTTAAAGCACGGCCTTCCGTGATCTTGGACGTCCCGTCGGCAAATTCGTCGACGAGGGCTGTGCTTGTCACACCTTCGATTGATACGTCAGCCTGCATCATTTGCCGGCCGCCCTGTTCATTGCCGCCCGATCCGGCCGGCTGATCGCTGTTTGAGTCCGTTGAATCCTCGTCACCGCTTTCGATCGGATCGAAGTTGTCCGCTAAAGCAGATGTTGAGGAGATGAAGTTATAGCTTTTGACATGGTAAAGGCTCGCAAGTTTCTCGGCTGATTTGAGAGAAACGGGGGTCGATTCAAACCTTTTCCGGTCTCCTGAGTCCTGCTGTTCTTTCATCATTTTTTCCCTGTCAACTTTGAGCGTGACGCTGCCTCCAAGCTGTTCCCTCGCCAGTTCGCTCGATTTCACGGCTGCCGACTGGATCGTAATTCCTGTCAGCACGAGCACGCAAATCATCGTGAAAACAAACAATTGTAAAAGTGTTTTTCCTTTTTTCGCTTTCATGCTCCAAAAGGCTCGTTTGAAAAAATTCATAACGCGTGATTCCTCCGTATCTATTTCATTTATTATTGCTGCCAAATCTAACGGCAGCAGGACTTTTGCCTTATGCTTGATTTCATCTTAGCCGCTACTTATGAATAAATTATGACCAAACTGTTGCCAGACCTTTAAATGTTCAGAATGGAATTGAGAAATGGCTGGGCCCTATGTAAAATGAATCTAACGTTTGTCTAGCGGAGGCACTTTTACGATGAAAATATTAATGATTGAAGATAATTTAAGCGTATGTACTATGACAGAGATGTTTTTTGCAAAAGAAGGATTTGAAACAGAGTTCGTCCATGACGGACTCGAAGGATATAACCGTTTTAAATCAGGTGATTGGGATTTGCTGATCATCGATATCATGCTGCCGTCGATGGATGGGGTCACGATCTGCAAAAAGGTCAGAGAAGAGAGCACGGTTCCGATTATTATGCTGACGGCAAAGGATACGGAATCAGACCAGGTGCTCGGTTTTGAGCTCGGGGCTGATGATTATGTGACCAAGCCGTTCAGCCCTTTGGCGCTTGTGGCGAGAATCAAAGCGGTGAGCCGGAGATATCAAAACGCCGGCCGGCAGGATTCCGCTGACAGCGACACGCTTGAAACGGAACATTTTAAAATCAATAAAAAAACGAGAGAAGTGTTTTTGGACGGCGTTCAAATTCAAAATTTGACGCCTAAGGAGTTCGATTTATTGTATTACTTGGTGCAAAGCCCGAAACAGGTTTTTTCAAGGGAGCAGCTGCTTGAGCAGGTTTGGGGATACCAATTCTACGGAGACGAGCGGACTGTGGATGTTCATATTAAACGGCTGAGAAAAAAGCTTGGCAGCGACTCGCGGCCGTTTCTTTACACCGTATGGGGAGTAGGGTACAAGTTCGATGAAGATTAAGTATCTCTATCAGCTGCTGGCCAGTCACATCAGTATATTAGTCTTGGCTTTTCTCATCACGGGGGCGCTGTTTTCACACTTTGCCAAAGACTTTGCATACGAGAGCAAAGTCGATGAGCTGTCTTCCTACGGCTACCGCATCATGGGCGAAATGGAGATGCGGCCGAAAGGAGCGCCGGCCATTATGAAGCCGTTTGAGGAAATTTTGCGAAGCAGGAAGATCAGCTTTTTTCTGTTTAATGAAAAGAAAGAGATCTTGATGACGCCGGCCGATTTGCGGCCGCGAAAACTGCTGCTCAGTGATGAAGAATGGAAAGAGCTTAAAGATGGAAAGGCCGTTGTCGTCAAAACCGACTTTAACCGTTTTAATGAGGAAGTATCGGTCGTCGCTCTGCCCAACATCGTCAACAATGAATTTCAGGGAGGCATTCTGCTGACCGCTCCGATCAGCGGGACCGAAGAAATGATCAGCGACATGAACCGCTTTATGCTCTTTACGGCGGCGGGTGTCATCTTAGTCGCTATTCTCTTAAGCTGGCTGACGTCGAAATTCCATGTCGCCCGCATTCAGAAGCTCCGCGACGCCACGAAAAAAGTCGCGGCCGGGGATTATGACATCCATATCGAAAACCGCAATAAGGATGAAATCGGTGATTTGGGCGACGACTTTAACATTATGGCCCGCAAGCTAAAAAGCTCAAGCGAGGAAATCGACCGGCTCGAAAAGCGGAGAAGGCAGTTTATCACTGACGTTTCACATGAGCTGAAGACGCCGCTGACGACGATCAGCGGTTTAGTGGAAGGGATGAACAGCCAGACGATACCCGAAGACCAGCAGGATAAATGTATGAAGCTGATCACGGAGGAGACAAAAAGGCTGATTCGCCTCGTCAACGAAAACCTTGATTATGAAAAAATCCGCTCCAACCAGATTACATTGCAAAAGCTGCATTATCCGCTGATCGAAGTGTTTGAAATCATTAAAGAGCAGCTGGCGCTTCAGGCGGAGGAGAGACAGAATCAGCTGATCCTCGATGTGGAAGATCATGTAATGGTCAATGCCGATTACGACCGGCTCATCCAGATTCTCGTCAATATTACGAAGAACAGCATTCAATTCACAACGAACGGAACCGTTTGGCTGAGAGGCCGGGAAGACTACAAGGAGACGGTGATCGAAGTAGAGGATACCGGAATCGGCATTGATGAAAATGATATCGAAAACATTTGGGATCGTTTTTATAAAGCGGATTTATCACGGACAAACACACCTTACGGAGAATACGGGCTGGGGCTGTCGATCGTCAGACAGCTCGTCTCCCTTCACAACGGCACGGTAGAGATTGAAAGCGAGAAAAACAAAGGAACAAAATTTATCATCCGCCTGCCGCTGACGGCGAGAGATGATGATGAATAGAAACCCGCCAGACAGCGTCTGGCGGGTTTTTGTTAATCTTTAATTTTGAATTTCTGAATCAGGTGCTGCAGCTCTTCGGCGTTTTGCGCGAGGATCTGTGATGCGGCGGCGATTTCTTCCATTGAAGCAAGCTGCTCCTGGGTTGCCGCACTAACCGTTTGCGTGCTTCCCGCTGCAGTCTCGGCTACTTCTTTGACGCCGGAAATCGCGGTTTCGATTTCGCTTGTGCCGGCTGTCAGGTTTTTCACCAAGTTTGTCACATCATTGATCTGTGTGACAACCTCAGTTATCGAGTTTTCGATTTTTTGGAAAGCGCCTCCGGCTTCATGAACGACGACAAGTCCTTCTTTGACTTCGCCGGTTGCCGAAATGACCGAGTTCATCGTCTGCTTTGTATCGTTTTGAATGATCGTAATCAACCTTGTAATCTGTTCTGCTGACTGGGCCGATTGCTCGGCTAATTTTCTGACTTCATCCGCGACGACGGCAAAGCCTTTTCCTTGTTCTCCAGCCCTGGCCGCTTCAATGGCCGCGTTTAAAGCTAGCAGGTTCGTTTGTTCAGCGATGCTCGTAATCACTTCGGTAATATTCCCGATCTCATTTGAACGTTCTGTTAAATGTTTAAATGCTTCTGAAAGAGAAACGACCGTTTCATTAATAGACTGCATTTGTGCGCTCACTTTATCAATGGCTTTCGTGCCTTCAAGCGACATCAGCGCCGTCTGGTCTGCGGTGGCGGCTGCCTTTTCGGCGCTAGAAGAAATTCTTCCGGCAAACTCGGTCATTCCCTTAATAACGGTTCTGCTGTTTTCAACGCTTTCCACCTGCTGATCAGAGCCTACCGCAAGCTCCTGGATCGTCGTTGAGCCTTTGTGCTTTCATCAGCGCTGGCGCTCAATTCTTGTGATGATGAAGCAACTTGGTGGGACGTTTCGCCGACCGTTTCAATGATCGAACGGACGCCTGCTACCATTTTGTTAAACGATGCGGTCAGCAATCCCAATTCATCCTTCGATTGATATGTTCCTTTGACAGTAAAATCGCCTTGCTCTGTTTCTGCGAACAGCGCCTGAATGTCTTTGATCGGCTTTGTGATCAGCCTTGTCATTAAGAGTCCAATCGAGATGGATAAAACAAGCGATGCTGCGATCACAATGATGAGAAGCGTGATGATGGAACCGGCTTCTTTAGAATCCCGCTGATAGATCGTTTTGGCGTTGTCAGCATTTAGCGTTTGAATGTCTTCAATCAGCTGGTTGACCGTTTCTCTTTGAGGATCCATCTCTTTTAGATAGACATCATATGCTTTGTCATTTTCGTTCTTCACCGCCAAGCTGAGCATCTCGCTGCTGATATCTTGCAATTTCTTGTATTCGCTTTTGAAGCTCTCGTATTTTTCAGAGACGTTGTCCATTAATTTCAGCTGATCGATCTTTTCCATTAAGGTGTTGTTTTCTTCGTTTTTTTCCTTGATGTTTTTTTGCAAAGTATCATTTCGATCGTTGTCTTTCGTCACCATTAACTCGAATTTGTACGTATCAAGATCGAGGTTGTTCGCTTTTAATCTTGCAAACAACTGGTTGGGAATCAATTGATCTTGATAGATCATCTCGGAACCTTTGGAAAGCTTGCTCAGTCCGCCTACCCCCTGGATGCCGACAATTGACAAAGCCAGCGCCGAAATGATAATGATGACAAACAGTTTGCTTCTGATTTTTATATTTCTCAACAGATTCATATGGTGTTCTCCCATCAATTTATTTACTTTACATATCGGCTTTCAAAACGGTTTTGTGAATCAATTTATGGCAGGTATTTTAAGGGAAGGGGATATTTTCTGACAACAAAAAAACCCCATAAAAAAGGGGTTTTTTTAAACGAGAACTTTTGCGAAAAATTCCTGGTATAATGCGCGGACCGCTTGTTTTTCCTGAGCTTCCTTAACGCCGAACATCATGCTGACTTCCGAGGAGCCCTGGTTGATCATTTCGATGTTGACGCCGGCTTCAGACAATGCTTTTGACGCTCTTGCCGTCGTTCCGACGTTATGGCGCATGGCTTCGCCGACGACCATGATCAGGGCAATATTGTGTTCAATCGCTACTTCATCAGCATCCAACTCTTCCTTGATCCGTTTGATCATCCGTTTTTCTGCTGCTTGATCCATTTGATTCTGCCTTAAAATGATCGTAATATCGTCAATGCCGGACGGAATGTGTTCATACGTCAGCTCTTCATCTTCAAGGATTTGCAGGACGCGGCGGCCGAAGCCGATTTCTCGGTTCATCAAATATTTGCTGATGTAAATGCTGCAAAATCCGCTGTCGCCGGCGATCCCGACGACAGGTCCGTTCGTGTTGTCGCGTGTGGCGACAACTCTTGTCCCTTCCGCGTCCGGGTTGTTTGTATTTTTGATCTGAACCGGTATGCGCGCCCGGAAAGCAGGAATCAATGCTTCATCATGAAAGACGGAAAAGCCGGCATACGACAGCTCTCTCATTTCCCGGTATGTCAGCTCGCGGATTTCTTTCGGGTTGGATACGATCGCCGGGTTGACAGAATAAACGGCGTCAACGTCAGTGAAGTTTTCATACAACTCGGCTTTCAATCCATTCGCTAAAATGGAGCCCGTAATGTCAGAGCCGCTGCGCGAAAACGTCATCACTTCTCCTTCCTGGCTGAATCCGAAGAAGCCGGGAAAGATAATGATGCCCTTTTGCTGTCTCAGCTGAAACAGATTGTCGTAGGACTCGGGCAGCACTTGTGCGTTGCCGGGTTCGCTCGTCACGAACAGCCCGGCGTCTTTTGGACTGACATAATGTGCTTCAACTCCCCGGTGCCTGAAGTAGGCCGCTACCAGTTTGGCATTGTTATCTTCGCCGCTTGCTTTGATCGCATCAATAAACCGTTCCGGATTTGTTTTATCACCTTCGAGCAGCTGAAGCAGGTCTGCCCGGATCCGGTTGATCACGTCATCGGCAAGCCCGAGCTCTAGCGCGATATCGGCATACCGTCCGACAATCGCCTCAACCAGGCCGGTTGCTTCTTTCGATAATAAGTACTGTTGGGCGCATTCGATTAACAGGTCAGTTACTTTCGTATCCTCGGGATGCCGTTTTCCGGGTGCCGATACGACGACGGCCCTCCTTTCCGGATCGGAAGTGACGATTTGAAATACTTTCTCTAGCTGGGCTCCTGATGCGAGCGAGCTGCCTCCAAATTTAACGACTTTCATTTGTTACATCTCCTAAAGTTTAAATTTTCGAAATAAATTTAATTTTAATTATTGCGCTTTTTACAAGAAGAATCAAGGTTTTTCTTTCAGGAAAGAACAAATGTGTTTTTGAGGAGGACTCATCATGGGGAAATCGCATGACTTCAACCTTTGTATCTATTAATCTTATTGACTATGTCAGAAAAAATGGTAAGATATATAAAGGCCCTTATTGATAATGATAATCATTAACGTCGGCGGAGGGGTTGCTTTGTTGTGCAAGGAGGCTACTGCAGCATGAAATTACGATACTTATTGCTAATGCTCATCATTCTTTCATTCAGCTCGATATTCATCGGCGTTAAGGAGCTTTCGCCTCTTGACCTTTTCCGCTTTAATGAGGACGAAATTCAAACGCTTTACATAAGCAGAATCCCGCGCTTGATCAGCATCGTGCTTGCGGGAATGAGCTTGAGCATCTGCGGGCTGATCATGCAGCAGCTGACGCGCAATAAATTTGTTTCACCAACCACCGCTGGAACGATGGATTGGGCTCGGCTCGGCGTGATCATTGCGATCGTGCTTTTTTCGTCTGCAGGGATAGTAGTCAAAATACTGTTTGCCTTTGTTTTTGCACTGTTTGGCAGCTTTTTGTTCGTCAAAATTTTGGACAGAATCAAGTTCAAAGATGCGATTTTCATCCCTCTCGTCGGAATGATGCTCGGGAGCGTTGTCAGCGCCATCTCTACTTTCATGGCTTATCAGTACAATATTATTCAAAACGTCAATGCATGGTTTGAAGGGAATTTTTCGCTCGTCATGAAGGGGAGGTATGAGCTCTTATTTCTGAGTATACCGCTCGTTATCATTGCCTATCTGTTCGCCAATAAATTCACGTTGGCCGGGATGGGGGAGTCATTTTCCATCAATCTTGGTTTGAAATACAAGCGGGTGGTCAATATCGGGCTGATCATCGTATCTATTATTTCGTCCGTCGTCATCCTGACGATCGGCACGCTTCCCTTTTTGGGATTGATCATCCCGAACATCGTGTCCATTTACAGGGGAGATCATTTGAAAAACAGCCTGCCTCACACGGCGGTTCTCGGAGCCGTTTTCGTCTTGTTTTGCGATATAGCGGGACGTCTCGTCATTTACCCGTACGAAATTTCGGTTGGTTTGATGGTCGGCATCATCGGGAGCGGCGTTTTTCTTTACTTGCTTTTAAGGAGAAAAGCCTATGCGTCATAAACAGAAAATGCTTGTACTCATCGTGATAGCAGCAGTCTGCATCGGGCTGTTTCTGTTCTACGGTTTGCCGTCTGTATGGGAATATGCGCTTCCGCGGAGGTTTGCCAAGGTTTTTGCGATCATCATTGTCGGTACAGCGATTGCGTATTCGTCGATGATTTTCCAAACGATCACAAACAACAGAATTTTGACGCCGAGCATCCTCGGACTCGATTCTCTCTATGTTCTGCTGCAAACCGGGATTATTTTCTTTTTCGGTGCAGCCAAACTCGCTGACCTTGGCAAAAACGGCAATTTTCTATTGTCTACCGGTTTGATGGTCTGCTTTTCATTTGTGCTGTTTTTCCTGATGTTCCGCCGCGGGGGAAGGCACATCTTCCTGCTGCTGCTCGTTGGAATCGTGTTCGGCACATTGTTCAGAAGCCTGTCATCCTTTATGCAGATGCTGATCGATCCGAACGAGTTCCAAGTCGTTCAAAACAAGATGTTTGCCAGCTTCAACAATTTGAATACGGACATTTTAGTGCTTGCTTCGCTCGTCATTCTGGCGATTCTCGTTTACGCTTGGCGGTTTAATCCGTACTTTGACGTGATTTCGCTCGGCAGGGATCAAGCCGTCAACCTCGGAATCGATTACGACCGGACGGTGAAGAAAATGCTGATCGTCGTCGCCGTTCTCGTTTCCGTGTCTACTGCCCTCGTGGGTCCGATCACATTTTTGGGGCTTCTCGTCGTCAATGTGGCCCGGGAGGTATTTAAAACGTATAAGCACAGCGTCCTGATTCCCGGAGCGGTTTTGTTCAGCATCATTGCGCTTGTCGGAGGCCAGTTCATTGTTGAAAAGCTGTTTGGTTTAACGGTGACGCTCGTGGTGATCATTGATTTTATCGGCGGGATTTATTTTATTTACCTGTTGCTGAAGGAGCGTAAATAATGATAGAAGTACGAGATATCATGAAACAATTCGGAGAGCAGACCGTTGTTCATCCCACGACTTTAACGATACAAAAAGGAATGATCACGTCCTTCATCGGACCGAACGGAGCGGGAAAAAGCACGCTTTTGTCCATCATCAGCAGGCTGATCGGCATGGACGCCGGAAAAGTGCTGATTGACGGCAAAGAAATCGGCGCTTACAAAAGCAATGATTTAGCAAAAAAAATCAGCATTTTAAAGCAGTCCAACCAGATCAACATCAGGCTGACTGTCAGGGAGCTCGTCAGCTTCGGCAGGTTTCCTTATTCACAGGGAAGGCTCTCGAAAGAGGACTGGGCATATGTCGATGAAGCGATTGATTACATGAAGCTGAGAGACATTGAGCATAAACACCTTGATCAGTTAAGCGGCGGCCAGTGCCAGCGCGCTTTCATCGCGATGGTCATTGCTCAGGATACCGACTATATATTGCTTGACGAACCATTGAATAATCTCGATATGAAACACTCAGTAGAGATTATGAAGCTCTTGAAAGACCTTGTCGAAAATCGCGGAAAAACGATCGTTATTGTCATTCATGACATTAATTTCGCCTCGGTTTATTCCGACAGAATCGCAGCCCTGAAAAACGGGCGGATTGTAAAAGAGGGGCCGGCGGAAGACATTATCCAAACGCCGGTGCTGAAAGACATCTATGATATGGACATTCCGATCCAACAAATCGGAGATCAAAAAATCTGTGTATATTTTAAATGATGAGGTGACCTGAATTGAAAAAACTATCTTTATTGATTATGGCATTGATAACCGTTCTTGTCGTAGCCGCCTGCGGAAACAAAGCTGCTGACACAGATGCAAAATCTTCCTCTAAAAAAGAAACCGTCACAATTAAACACAACAGCGACACAACAGATGTACCGAAAAACCCGAAAAAAGTCGTTGTCTTCAATTTTGGAATGCTTGACACGCTTGATGAGCTTGGCTTAAGCGACCGCGTTGTCGGCCTTCCGAAACAAACCCTTCCGTCTTACTTGAAAAAATATAAAGACAGCAAATTTGAAAGCGTCGGCGGACTAAAAGAGCCAGATTTTGAAAAAATTGCTGAGCTTGAGCCTGATTTGATCATCATCGAAGGCAGACAGTCTGAACAGTATGACGAGTTTAAAAAGATCGCTCCGACGATCGACATTGAGCTTGACCAGAAGAACTACATGAACAGTTTTAAAGAAAATACCGAAAACATTGGAAAAATCTTCGGCAAAGAAGATGCTGTCAAAGAAGCCCTTGCGAAAATCGATGAAAAAGTAGAGAAAGCCAACAAGCTGGCGAAAGAAAAAGGCGGCAAAGGATTGGTCGTCTTAACGAGCGATAAGCAAATCAGCGCGTATGGAAGCGGCTCAAGATTCGGCTTGATCCACGATGTGCTCGGCGTTGAACCTGTCGATAAAAACATCGAGGTTTCCCTTCACGGCCAAAGCGTCTCTTCAGAATATATCTCTGAAAAGAATCCTGATTACCTGTTTGTCATCGACCGAAGCGCTGCCATCGGCGAAAAAGGAACAGCAAAAGAAGTCATCGAAAATGAAATTGTAAAATCAACAAAGGCCTATAAAAACGGCCATATCACATACCTTGATCCAGGCTACTGGTACCTGTCAGGCGGAGGCCTTGAATCCGTATCTGAAATGGTGAAAGAAGTCGAAAATGGATTGAAATAAAAGAGCGAGGCTGCCGGTTCTTATCCGGCAGCCTTTTTTGTCTGTTCAAGGAGAAGAGGGCAGAGAGAAGCAAAGCGGGTTTTCATGCTCATAACGCCGCAAGGGCCCCAGACTCAGTTAAGCGAATATAAAAAAACACGCCAGTTCGATTGAACTGGCGTGACATGATCAGCGGGCCGGCTGGCCTTGTTTGTCGGCCTGCGGCTTCTTTTTCAATGTAAACGAAAGGATAAATCCGATCAGCGCCAAGACAGCGGCCACGATAAAGGCGGAATTCATGCCGTGAATGAGCGCATTTAACGGATGAGATGTCGCGGCGTTTTTGGCTGAATTACTCATGACGGAAATCAGAACAGCCGTGCCGATCGAACCGCCGATCTGGCGCATCGTATTGTTCATCGCTGTTCCGTGCGGAATGAGGTGCGCCGGAAGGGCATTGATGCCCGCCGTTGTGAGAGGCATCATAATCATGGAAGTTCCCATCATCCGCAGCGTATAAATGACGATAATAAATGTCAGCGAAGTATCCATTTGCAGGTCCGCAAACGGGATGGACGTCAGCAGCAAGACGGCAAACCCGATAATCGCAAGGCCTTTTCCGCCGATCTTGTCAAAAATCCGGCCGATGATCGGCGACATGATGCCCATTGCTATCGCGCCCGGCAGAAGCATCAAACCCGAATCGAAAGCTGTCACGTCTCTGACGTTTTGCGTGTACAGCGGCAAAATGGTCTCAGTACCGATCATTAATGCAAAAACGATCATACCAAGTAGCGTTGTTATCGTAAAAGTCCACGATTGGAAAACGCGAAACTCGAGTATCGGCCTTTTGATTTTCAATTGTCTAGAGATAAAGAAGAACAGGGCGACCGCACCGACTGCAAAGGAAATTAAAACAGTATTGCTCCCCCAGCCTTCTGATCCGGCGTTGCTGAAGCCGTACAATAAACCGCCGAAACCCAGGCTGGACAGGATAATAGATATGATGTCCACTGATGTTTCTCTCAATTTCGTGACGTTTTTCATCAGCAAGATGACAAGCACAAGATCAATCAGTGCAATTGGCAGAATAATATAAAATAAGTATCTCCATGTAAAGCTGTCGACGATCCAGCCTGACAATGTCGGTCCGATGGCCGGTGCAAATGCGATCACCAAGCCGACCATGCCCATTGCAGCCCCGCGTTTTTCAACCGGGAAAATCGTTAAAAAGATCGTCTGCATGAGCGGCATCATAATTCCGGCGCCTGCGGCCTGAATGATCCGCGCCGCCAGAAGAACCGGAAAGTTAGGCGCCACCGCACCGACGACTGTTCCCGCCGCAAAGATGCTCATCGCCGCGATGACGAGCGCGCGGCTCGAGAATTTTTCGATCAAAAAGGCGGTAATCGGAATGAGAATCCCGTTTGTCAGCATGAACGCCGTTGTCAGCCATTGAGCTTTTGTAGCGTCTATGTTCAAGTCTGCCATAATATGCGGCAGTGCGGTAACCAGGAGCGTTTGGTTCAAGATCGCGATAAACGCCCCGGCAATAAGCAAACCTACGATGATATTTCTGTTGTATGTCTGTTGTTCAGTTCCTGTACTCATATCAATCCCTCTTATTCTTTTATACTAATCGTTTGTATTTGTGAAACATCGTATTGGATGGCCTCGATTTTTCCAAGGTAATCAAGGAGAGCCTTAATTAAATACGTGCGGGGCTCTTTGCTGAAAAGCTCTTCGCTCAGCAAATCTGCCGCTGACAGCAGTTCTGTCACGGCAAAGTCGTCTTGTGACAGCGAAGAAATCTTGGTTTTCAGTTTTTGCAAAAGGTCTTCAAGCAATTCCTCTTTTTTGGGCGGTGCCCAGCATGATGAGAAATTCGAATAGGAGGCAATAATGTCTTCATTTAATGAACTTTTCTGATCTTCGTTCAGCTTTTTCTCTATGAAGAGGTCCAGAACTGACATAATGAATGGCGGAATCGTTTTAACGTCAGGCTGCGCTTTTCCAGTGCCGACTAAAAACAGGAATTCCCTCATCAGCCCGTGGAAAATGATGACGATATCCCATATAAACGGCTCGACCTCTTCGCCGTACGCTTGAATGATAGAGTCTTTATGCCAGCTGATAATCATTGATTTTGTTTCTTTCAGATGCTTTTTAAATACTGCGGTATCCGGAGATGATCCCTCATTGGAGATGAAATTGATAAATTGGCGGTTTTCACTGAATTCCGTAATCTCCAAAGCGATTTTTTTAGCGAATCTTTCTTTCGGCGTCAGCGAGGTTTCCGTATTGATGACGGCGCTTTTGTTCAGCATTTCATGCTTTCTGAACTTGATCAATGCCAGCAGAAGATCTTCTTTAGATTGAAACAGTTTATAAATAGATGCTTTTGACATTTTGCATTCTTCAGCGATCGCTTGCATTGCAACATTGTGATAGCCTTTTTGGGCAAACAGCTTTTTGGCGGCCCTTAAGACTGCTGCTTTTTTTTCGTTCATTCCGGCTCCTTCTTTCGCAATGATAAAACTCATGGGTCACTAAAAAACCCATGAGTTTTCATAAATGAAATATTAACAGACCGAACAGTTTCGGTCAACGATTTTGTTTTGGGTCACGATGAAGGCTGATCCAATCAGCCGCTTCTCCGTATGAAAGCACGCCGTCCGTCATACGATTGAAGGCGCCGCGGCGGATGATGTCTTCACCGATCTTTTTCACCAGTGACAGTGCAGCTCTGAAAGGGGCGGATCCGCAGCTGATCCTTTCAATCCCCAGTTCGGAAAGAATCTGTAAAGAGGGGGTGTGTGAGCCGGCCAGCACGTTGATCGGCCCGGATATACCTTTTCTCAGCCCGGCAATGGTGCCTGCATCATCGGCTCCGGGGATAAAAATGCAGTCCGCGCCTGCTTGACTGTACCGATTTGCCCGCCGGACTGCTGCTTGAAGACGGGAGCCGGGGGCGTCAGCATTGAGCCAGTACACATCCGTACGGGCATTGATTAAAACAGGAAGGTTCAGTTTTTTAACAGCCGTTATTTTTTCTTCCATTAATGTTTCATCACACAGCGGCCGACAGGGTTCTTTCGTTCCGTCTTCAATATTAATACCGACAACCCCGGCAGCTGCGGCTTTTTTTGCGTTTTCAGCGACTGTTTCCGGTGTTTGGCCGTAACCCGCTTCAAGATCTGCACTGACGGGAATATCGACGGCATCCGTGATGGTTTTCAGTACGGAAAGCAATGTTTCAAAGGGGAGATGTTCGCCGTCGGGATAGCCGAGGGACATGGCAATTCCGGCGCTGGTTGTCCCGACTGCTTTAAAACCGCAGTTTTGAAATGCTTTGGCGCTGGCTGCATCCCATGCATTTGGCAGAACGAATGGGTCTGACTGATGATGGAGATCCAGAAATGTTTGATACTTTGCAAATGATTTCATGTATTCCACTCCTTTTTTACATAGTGTAAATGTAAAGACCTTCGATGCTCATCGAAATGTGGAATGGAACGCATGGAAAAAGGCTATCGATCACCGATAGCCTAAAGCATCTATTCGAGTTTAAATCCTTGTTTCTCAAGCATTTCACGGATGTGAGGATAGTACACTTTATTGTAATAAGCGGATATGCCCTGAGACCAGTTTCTTGTTTCCTGTCCGTTAGTCCGTTTTGTCATGTATTCGGATATTTCTTCATCGTACGCGTCGATCAGCGGTTTTAAATCCGGTTGATACGTTTCGCTGTGCCTTACCGCTTGTTCCGGGAGGCGCGGCTTTTTGGCGGAGCGGTCCGCCGGATGGCCGACGACAAGTCCTGCGACAGGGAAGACGTATTCAGGAATATTGAGCAGTTTGATCAACTCTTCTGCACGGCCGCGGACCGCGCCGATCGGCACAGTGCCAAGTCCCATCGATTCAGCGGCTGCTGTGGCCGTCCCGAGGGCGATGCCTGCGTCGACAGCTCCGACAAGCACGGATTCCATTCCGTCTGTGATCGCAAGCGTTTCGCCGTTTTTCTCAAGGGCGATTTTCGCACGGTTGAAGTCCGCGCAGAACAAAAGGAAAACAGGGGCCTGCTCGATCCAGACCTGTCCGCCGGCCAGTTCGGCAATTTTCTTTTTCCGTTCCTCATCCTGAACCGTAATCACGGTGACCTGCTGGCCGTTAATGGAATTCGGCGCGGCTTGAACGGCTTGAATAATGTCGTCCAGCTGTTCAGGGCTCACGGGCTCATCTGTATAGCTGCGGATTGATCTATGGTCTTTCAATGTTTTCAATACTTCATTCATTAGAAACTCATCCTTTCTTTAATCCGTTGTGTGCGTTTTAACCACATTCAGGGGTTCTGATAAAAGGTCGCCCGCGGCTTGAACGAAAGCTTGAAAATGCTCTGTCTGATTATGGGCGTCAAGCGCGTCTTGATCCTTCCATTGCTCAAGCATGACAAATGTATTGGCATGTTCGGTATCTTCAAACAGCTGGTACTGGGCATTGCCGGCTTCAGCTCTTGAATGTTTAAGAAGCGGTTGTACGCTTTCGAGAAAGGCGTCTCGTTTTTCTGGTTTTACTTTCATATAGGCTTGCAATACGATCATTGGATCAAACCTCCATTATGTCATTTAGAATTCCTTTTCGTGTGCGTTGTATACACAGGGAATTGATTGTTCGAAAATCTTCGAACAATTGAATCGTAACATGTCCTTGCATTGCCGGCAACCCATTTGCCTCCTTGATGAATTGTCTTGAAGTTAGGATTATGATACATTTAACCCATGAAAACAAATGAAATGAAGTTAACAGCCGTTCTCCAAGCCTTGAGTGATCCTTACAGGCTTGAGATTGTCAAAGCATTGGCTGACACAGCCGAGAAAACGTGCGGTACGTGCACAAATCTCAATATTGCAAAGTCTACGCTGTCCCACCACTTCAAGGTGCTGAGGGAAGCGGGTCTGCTCAAAGTCCGCATCGAAGGGAAGCATCATTATTACTCCCTCTGCAAACGGGAATTGGAGGAGCAGTTTCCGGGACTGATCGAGGCGGTTCTCAAGGTAGAAAAGGAACGGTGGTAAACGGACCAGATGTCGGCTTTTTAAAGCCAGGCTGATACCGGCAGGAAAGAACCTGCCGGTATTTTTAAAGCTTCTCATCACCGCATACCGCTTCATAAAGCTTGGCAGTCCCTTCGTCGATCTGATCGGCAGCGATTTTGGCGAATCCGAGCACGAGCGATACCGTTCCTTCATGTTTTGTCTGCTCTTTCTTTAACGTAAACCGACTCATGCCGTAAACCTCGACCCGCCTTTCCTTTGCTCTTAATAAAACCTCTTCTTCACTTCTATCCGTTTCAAAATCGGCCACAAAGTGAAGGCCTGCGCTCTCGCCTTTAATTTTGACCCGGCCGTTAAAGTGTTTGACAAGGCTTCCGATCAGCCTTGTCCGCTTTTTTTCGTAAATCTGGTTCATTTTCTTAATGTGCTTTTGGTACTCCCCCGATTCGATCAGTTCCTGCAGGGCGAGCTGCGTTAAGACGCTGCTCGATTGAATCGAGAAATGGTGCCTTTTTCTGTATCGCTTCAGCAGCTTTTGCGGCAGTACCATATAGCTGATTCTCAGGCCCGGAAGAAGCGATTTTGAAAAAGTGCCGATGTAGATGACTTTTTCAGAGCGGTCAAGGCTTTGCAGGGCGGGGATCGTATCGCTCCCGTATTTAAATTCGCTGTCATAATCATCTTCCACAATATAGCGGTTTGCCCCGTCGGAAACCCAGTTTAAAAGCTGAATCCTCCTCGATACCGGCATAATGATTCCTGTTGGAAACTGGTGTGAAGGCGTGACAAATAAAACGTCCGGATTCAGACGGTGAATCTCGCTGATCCGCATTCCTTTATGGTCGAGCTGAATCGTGGCGACTTCTTTTCCTTCATTTTTCAGCAGTCGATAAATGCGGCTGTATCCCGGCTCCTCCATCGCATAGACGGCTGAGGCGGGGAGAAGGTCCTGGAGCGTGTGAATTAAGGACTGCGTCCCTGCGCTGATCACGATTTGTTCGGGGAGACATTTGACGCCTCTCGTTAAAGCGATAAAGCGTGCGATCGTTTGGCGCACTTCGTAGACGCCTTGCGGGTGCGTCATTTCTCCGAGTTCGTCAACATGTGAAGAAACCGCTTTCTGTTCGCAGCGAAGCCATGTTTTAAACGGAAAATGCGCCGTATCGACGCTCATATGGGAAAACGAGATCCAGCCGTCTTTGCTTTCAGGCTCTTCAACCAGTTCTTTTTCCAATTGAAGGGGACCGGGGTGACGGCTGGCGTGGAACGTTTCGATCTGCTCTACAAAAAAGCCTTTTCTTTCACGCGAATAAAGATAACCTTCTGCCAGAAGCTGCTGGTAGGCGGCGTTGACCGAATTGATGCTGACGTTCAATGTTTCGGCGAGCTCTCGCTTGGATGGGAGCTTTTTCCCCGGCAAAAGGTTGCGGCTGAAAATTTCTTGTTTAATCCGTTGATAGATTTGGTGATAAATATATTCCGCGCCCTTGGAGCGGTCAATCGGTATTGTGATCATAGCGCCTCCCTCTGGTACCATCAAAAATTAATGATTGGTACTTTTCATCATACCAAAAAATATTCAGAATTATAAGAAATAAAAGTGGGGGAGAGATTTTTTATGAGTCGGAACACAAAAGCATTCACAACGGAAGATTGGCAGGCCAAACGGGATCAATTCGTGGCAAGGGGTGTCTCCAACGGAAATCGTCATCTGGCCGCTAAAGGGGAAGGTGCCGTTTTATATGATATTGACGGACGCCGTTTTATCGATTTTGCCGGGGCGATCGGCACATTAAATGTCGGGCATTCACATCCGAAAGTTGTAGAAGCTGTCAAGCGGCAGGCCGAACAGCTCATCCATCCCGGTTTTAACGTCATGATGTATCCGGCCTATTTGGAATTGGCGGAAAAGCTTTGCCGGCTTGCGCCGGGCGCCCATGAGAAAAAAGCGATTTTCCTGAACTCGGGTGCGGAAGCCGTAGAAAACGCCGTGAAAATCGCCAGAAAATATACGAAGCGTCAAGCCGTCGTTTCTTTTACCCGCGGATTCCACGGACGCACAAACATGACGATGAGCATGACGAGCAAGGTGAAACCGTACAAATTCGGATTCGGTCCTTTTGCACCCGAGGTATATCAGGCGCCGTTTCCTTACTACTATAGAAAGCCTGAAGGGATGACTGATGAAAGCTATGATGACATGGTTATTCAGGCGTTTGACGATTTCTTCGTCTCGTCTGTTGCTCCGGAGACGGTTGCTTGCGTCGTCATGGAGCCGGTACAGGGAGAAGGCGGTTTTATCATTCCTTCAAAACGGTTTGTGCAGCATGTCGCAGCCTTCTGCCAAAAACACGGCATCGTTTTTGTCGCTGATGAGATTCAAACAGGCTTTGCCAGAACGGGCAAATATTTTGCGATTGAGCATTTTGATGTCGTTCCTGATCTTGTGACAGTGTCAAAATCGCTGGCTGCCGGCGTTCCGCTCAGCGGCGTCATCGGCCGGGCGGAAATGCTCGATGCGGCGGATCCGGGTGAACTCGGGGGCACCTACGCCGGAAGTCCGCTTGGATGCGTAGCCGCTTTGGCAGTGCTCGATATTATCGAATCGGAACAGCTCAACAAGCGCTCTGAAGAAATCGGCAAAGCCATCGAAGAGCGGGCGCTTGAATGGAAGATGAAATATCCGCAGATTGGGGAAGTCCGCCGACTTGGCGCAATGGCTGCGATTGAAATTGTCAGGGACGAAAAGACGCGGGAGCCGGACAAAGCAGCTGCGGCCAAGATTGCCAAGTACGCCAATGAACACGGTCTGCTCTTGTTGACGGCAGGGATCAACGGCAACATTATCCGTTTTCTGTCTCCGCTCGTCATTACTGATGAATTACTTGAGGAAGGGTTCGGCATCATTGAAGAAGCGCTGGAACAGCTCTAGTTTGACATCTTCTAAAAGAAGGAGCGGATTTTGATGGGTAAACAGCAAATGAAAAAAACGATGTCGCAGACGGATGTGCTATTTTTAGCGATCGGAGCTATGCTCGGCTGGGGCTGGGTCGTCCTTTCCGGCGACTGGATTTCGACAGCCGGCTTTTTGGGCAGCACGATCGCGTTTATCATCGGCGGCATACTCGTCATCTTAATCGGGTTAACGTACGCGGAGCTGTCTTCTGCCATCCCTGAAACGGGTGGCGGCTTGATTTTCGTCTACAGGGCGTTCGGACGAAAAACGGCTTTTGTCGCCGCTTGGGGTGTGCTGTTCGGCTATGTTTCGGTGATTACATTTGAGGCGGTCGCATTGCCTACCGTCATCGATTACGTCCTGCCTGTCGAACATCAGGGGTTTCTCTGGTCGCTAAGCGGCTGGGACGTGTATGTCACTTGGGTGTTGATCGGTTCGGGAGGTGCGGTCGTCCTGACAGCGCTCAATTACTTCGGCGTCAAGCCGGCCGCGATTTTTCAGTCGGTCTTTACGATTGCGATTATCGCCACGGGCTTTCTCCTTTTGGGCGGCGCCTTGGTAAACGGTGATTTCGAACATGTACAGCCCCTTTTTAAAGACGGGTTTTCCGGTATGATGTCCGTCCTTGTCATGATTCCGTTTCTATTTGTCGGATTTGACGTCATCCCTCAGGTTGCGGCTGAAATTAATGCCCCGAAAAAAATCATCGGCAAAATTTTGATTATTTCGATTATCAGTGCGGTCGTGTTTTATTTGCTGATTGTATTCGGCGTAACGATGGGTCTGTCAGAAAGCGAGCTTGCGACGACTTCTTTGGCAACCGCGGATGCAATGGTCAATCTGCTCGGGAACCAGCTGTTCGGCACGGTGCTTGTCCTCGGCGGCGTCGCCGGAATCATTACGAGCTGGAACGCATTTATCATCGGCGCGAGCCGGATTCTGTTTGCAATGTCGGAAAAGGGCATGGTGCCGAAATGGTTCGGCTTCATCCATCCGAAGTATAAAACGCCGACTAATGCAATTTTATTTCTGGGTGCGCTGGCGTTTTTTGCCCCGCTGCTCGGACGCCCTGCCCTTGTTTGGATCGTCAATGCAGGGGGAACAGGTATTATAGTCGGATATTTGATCGTCTCGATTGCATTCATGAAGCTGAGAAAAACAGAGCCGGATTTACACAGGCCGTATAAAATCAATAAGTGGAAAACAACGGGTATATCTGCTATCCTCTTAAGTGTTATCTTCCTTGCCTTTTATTTGCCAGGCATGCCGGCCGCGCTCACATGGCCGTATGAGTGGCTGATCTTGGCGGGATGGACATTGATCGGTTTTCTTTTATACAACAGCAGTTCAAAACGTAAAGGGGAGGAGATTCAACATGACCAGCATGCTAGAAGTATATAATCCTGCGACTGGAGAAAAAATCAAATCGGTTCCCCAGCAATCCGCAAAGGAAGTCGAAGAAGCTGTCGTACGCTCGCATGAGGCATTTCAAAAATGGTCGAAAACATCGGCTGCAGAACGAGCGGGCTTGCTGAAAAAATGGTTTGATTTAATTGTGGAGCAGAAGGACGAGCTGGCAAAATTGATTACGCTTGAAAACGGCAAGCCGTACGCTGAAGCGCAGGGCGAAGTCTTATATAGCGCAGGCTATATCGAATGGTATGCGGAGGAAGCGAAGCGCATCTACGGAAGAACGGTTCCCGCCTCTGTGACGAACAAGCGCATCATCGTCACACGCCAGGGAGTCGGACCTGTTGCGGCGATTACCCCGTGGAATTTTCCGGCGGCGATGATCACGAGAAAAGCGGCGCCGGCTTTGGCGGCGGGCTGTACCTTTATCATCAAGCCGGCGCCTGATACGCCTTTAACGGCGCTTGAGCTCGTCCGTCTCGGGCACGAAGCGGGCATTCCGAAAGACGTCCTTCAATGTGTGATCGGCGACGGACAAGAGATCGGCTCTATTTTTACAAGCCATCCGCTGATCCGCAAGATTACGTTCACCGGGTCAACACCTGTCGGCAAACATTTAATGAAAAACAGCGCCGAGACGGTGAAGCATGTGTCAATGGAGCTCGGCGGCCATGCCCCGCTGATCGTTGATGAAGATGCCAACATTGACCTCGCCGTTAAGCAGACGATGCTTTCGAAATACAGGAATGCCGGACAAACGTGCGTCTGTGCAAACCGTCTGATCGTTCATGAATCGGTTAAGGATGAATTTGCAGAAAAACTCCGCGCGGAAGTCGCCAAGCTGAAAGTCGGGAACGGACTCGAAGAAGGTGTATCAATCGGGCCGATCATCAATAAAAACGGCTTCCAAAAAATCGTCGATCAAATCAATGACGCGGTGAATAAAGGGGCGAAAGTTCTCATCGGCGCCGAATACGAAAGCGATGATGAGAAATCATGCTACTTTGTCCATCCGACAGTGCTGACGGATGTTGATCCTTCAATGACGATCATGCATGAGGAAACATTCGGCCCCGTTGCGCCGATTACGTCTTTTAAAACGCTGGACGAAGCGGTCAAGCTCGCCAATGATACGCCTTACGGTTTAGCGGCATACTTCTTTACGGAAAACTACCGCCGCGGCATCTATTTATCCGAAAACCTTGATTACGGCATTCTCGGCTGGAATGACGGCGGACCGTCAACCGTTCAGGCGCCTTTCGGCGGCATGAAGGAAAGCGGTATCGGACGCGAAGGCGGACTGGAAGGCATCGAGCCGTATTTGGAAACAAAATATTTGTCCATCGGTTTGGATGAATAACAAGACAACATGAAAACCCGCCCGTATATCCCCGGGCGGGTTTTTTTTACGCTTTCATCTGTTCAGCGTTTATTTTATCTTTTTTGGGCTGATAGGAAATATAAAAAATGCCTAAAAGAAGCAGGGCGATCCCGGCCCAGGAAACAAGAGGCAGCGATTCCCTGACAAGCACGGTTCCCAACAGCGACGCTGTAAGCGGTTCAGCAAGCGACAGCGTCACCGCCGTTGAGGCGGGCACTTTTGCCAATCCTGTCGTAAATAACAGGTACGCGGCTCCGGTTGCAATGACCCCGATATAGAGGCTGACAGCCATTCCCTGAACCGATGAGATCCAGCCGAGATCGTACAGAAACAACAACGGGGCAAGCAATACAGCGCTTAAAAAGAATACGGTGCCTGTGACAGCCTCCGGCTTTTGCTTTTGCAGGAGTTTCTTGCTTGTCAGCGTGTAGACGGCAAAGGAAAGACCGGCGCCAAGTGCGAGCAGTATGCCGAGAAAGCTCCCCCCCGATGAGGCGGAGGGAATGAATAATAAGGCTACGCCTGCTATCGCTGCAGCAGTTGCGATCCACCATTTCGTCTGCGGAACCTTTTTGAACACCAGCCATTCGAGGCAGCCGGCAATAATCGGAGCGCTGCCGATGGCGACGACCGTTCCGACGGCGATTCCTGACAGGCTGACGGCTGAAAAAAAGAAAGGCTGGTAAAATGCCATGCTCAATGCTGCGATGATCAGCGTTTTAACGGGCCAGCCGCTTCGTTTCAATTGACCGCGGAAAGCCGCGAACAAGAGCAGGGTGATGCCGCCGACAGCCATTCTGACAGCGCCGAACACAAGAGGTGCCGCCTCTTTCGGCGCAAATGCCTGGGTTGTTCCCGTCGTTCCCCATAAAATTGCCGCAAGCAAGACAAACAGAACCGATACTTTCATACTAACGATCTCTCCCTACTCGATCATTCAGAACTTTTTCTATTGTAAGATAAGTTTGCGGATTTTTGAATCGCCGCTTCGGAAATTTCCCTGAAAAGAGGAAATATTCAACGCTGGCCGAATTCATATAATGGCCAAAAAACAATTAAAGTTGGAGGAAGCGGATGAAAAAACGAACAGTTTTATTCTTCTTGTTGATCTGGCTCGCCGGATGTGCGAGCGCCCAAGAGGCTGAGGAACAAACCAAATGGGTGAACAGCGAACAGAAAGCGATTGAGAACGGCATTCGTTATGAAAGCATTACAAAAGACGATATTATAGACAAAATCGATTTAAACGGTGAACAAGTCGTCGTTTTTCGATTCGGCGATTCGGAGGGAGAGGGGATTGGCCTCGCACACATCAAAAGGGAAAACGGCAACTATCAATGGTACCGCGACTTAAATTACGCAATTGTAAAATCGGACCACCCGAAAACGGAGAATGCGGAAGCTTCCGCGCCGTTCACAACCCCTAAGGGAAGAAAGTACACGTTATATACAGGGGATGCAGATCGCCTGAATGGTACATTTGAGACTGATGACGGGCTTCATTTGGAGCCGGTGGTCGATCAAAAAACGGGCATGTATTATCAGATCGTGCAGGATTCGGACTGAAATGAAACAAAAATGCTGTCGGGTTGTTCCCGACAGCATTTCATTTTTTACGATTTCTTTTTCCGCACTGTCAAGAGCAGCGCAGCACCTCCAAGAAGCACGGCGAGGATCGACAGGATCAGGGAAGCGGTTTGAATCCCTTGTCCTCCTTGACTGTCTTCATTTTCTGCGGCAGCGTTTTGTTTCGTTGAAGCGCCGTGTGCATCAACCGTTTCGTGTCCGAGTTTTGCAGCGTCGACAATGCTTGTGATTGCATGCGGGGTATCGGCGTCATCATCACCGGTCCACTCGACAATTGTGCCGTCCTTATAATATTGGTATGCGTTCCAGGCGGCCTTTTGTTCTTTGTCAGGGTTTTTGGCGGTGAAGGTAAACTGCTGGAATTCACCAGGCTGAATGCCGCCGTTTTCGGCTTCCCACGTCACCCTTGTTACTTTTTCGTTTTTGCCGGTTTCAGTGCTTGTTTTCCACCCCGGCACCGGTTCATACTGCTGAAATTCAACACCGTCCGGCATGCTGAGAACGACCTTGATCGTGGCGTTGTCTTTTTCAACCGGTACTTTGACAGTGTATGTTTCCCATGAGCCTGCTGCTGATTCGGTCGGTTTTACCGTGACATGTGCGCTGACCGGCACGGAGAAAAGCAAAAATGATGCTAGGATTGCACCCATCCATAATGTCTTTTTCAACATAATCAAAACTCCTTTTTATTAATTTTTGCATTGAAAACTGTTCTGATTTCCTCAAATGACGCCGTTAATCCGTGAACGCGGATCTTCCAGATGCCGTCTTCGCTTAAATTTAAATTTTTCGTTTGGAAAACACCGTCTTTATTTTTGCTGAGGCTGAACGTGCTTTCCTTGTCATCCCCGAAAAGCCCGGTTTTCTCAACGGTTAATTCAATTTTTTGGATATCTTTGACGACGTCTCCTTTTCTGTTTCTGACGGTGACTTCAAACGTATTTGAGCCCGGCATGTTTGGGCTGATTCGGAGTGACAGCGTATTTCCTTCCGTCAGCTGCTTCGTCTCACTGAAAGGCTGCGGCAGCGGCGCGGGCGGACTTGGAATATTGGTGAAAACCGCCGTGGTCAGCAGAATGAGAAGCCCGACCGCCCATTCAGCTTTCATCGAACGGCCGTCCTGCTGTTTCGGCGCTTTTCTAAAACGAAAATAGTGAAATGCCCCGAGTCCGATCATGAGAAGGACGAGCGCCGATTTCACAAGGAGCGCTTTTCCGTAAGCCGTCCCGAACAGGTTATCCAGTGTATGAACAATGAAAAAGCTGTTGAAAAGGCCCGAGAATATGAGTAGCCCTGCTGAAGCGAGCGCCCATGGCGAGAAGCGCCGAATGGTTTCCCATATCAAACTTTTGTCAGGCTTCAGCCAGTCTTTTCCGAAAAACAGCACAAACATCGCGAGTCCGCCAGTCCAAATGGAAGCGGCATTCAGATGGATGAAGTTCATCGCGATTGTCATATAGCCTGCGCTCGTCGAAGCGGCATGGCCGTCGAGCGATTTGACGAACAATAGTCCGGCAAAAAGGAACAGGCTCAAGATCGCGCTCTTCAGGCCTTTTCTATTCGAAGAGAAAACAAGCAAGGCGATGATGGCGATGTTGATCAGCCACAGCGTTCCGCCCGTCGTATTCAGAAGCGTTTCTTTTAAAAGCGAAGGCTGAAAAGCCCCGATCCAGGAAACGCCTGCGTTTGTTTTTGTTTGCAGTGGCAGCTGAATGATGATGGCAGCCCCTGTCAATAAGAGCGCCACATTCGTGATCCGCTTCAGACGGCGCTTTTTGTCACCCGGCCAGCCGTTTTCAGGTCGGTGCCAGACGAGCTGAAAAAGAGCGGCTCCCATGAACAGGGAGAAACCGGTATACAAAAGGACGCGTTCAATGACGATATAGGCTGCCGGCAGGCCTGATGCTTGATTTTGCTGATCTTTCGGCAGCCCGCCTTGAATGTTTCCGATACTAAAAGGGATCGTGCCTGATACAGGATGACCGTCTGCGGATACGGCTCTCCATTCGGCCGAGTAGATATCATCCTTTAACTTCGGTTTCAGCTTGACGGTCATGATCTTTGCGTTTTGGGGGTCGATTTCCGTTTTGCCGGAATCTACCCGTTCACCCGACGAATTTCTGACCGTTATCGAATGAAACCCGTTCTGAATCGCTTCATTGAATTCGATCTTAATTTCTTCAGGCGCTTTTTTCAGCTCCTGATTTTCAGCAGGAGTTGATTGTACGATATAAGCGTGAGCAAAAGCGGCTTTTGGCAGCAGAATGGTACAAAGAACAGCCAGAACTGCCCAGAGTGTTGCTCTTTTCATCACATTCATCCAATCTCTTAACAAAATTTCATGTCTTCAGGCTGCAGCAGCTGTTCTTCATCGTTTTCTGGACCAGAAGCGCGGCATCGTCAAACGATAACAGCTGTCCGCCAAAGCCTTTTTTGAATTTCCGCGCTTCTGCTTCAGAAGCGAAAGGGAGCGCATGCGGCTCGCAGCAGTTCAAATGAAGATCTGTATCCAGCAAAAAGACGGCAGCTTTGGCGCTGATCGTCGTATCCAGCAAAAAATCCCTGCAGATAATCTGTGATACATCATCTTTCACTTTCTCATAGCGGAGCATTGCGCAATGCGCGCAGCAAAACTGTTCAATTTGGCTGTCGTTTTTGACAATTTGCACGGCAAGCCTCGAACCTGCCCCTTTTCCGCAAACGACGCAAAGCTGCCCAAGCTGCTGCTTCGGCTTGTTTAGCGTAATTCCGCCTGCGGTCTTGATGACCTGCCCGTTTTCAACGAGCGGTTTAATGTCGCGGTAAACGGTCATTTCAGAGACGTTCAGCCTTTTCGAAATTTCCGAAATGCGCAGAGATTCTTCTTCTTTGATCCAAGCCAAAATCTGCTCCCTTCTTTTAATCGGTAGCATTCTCCTCCCCCGTTCTTTATGTTCTGTACTTATAAGCCTAGTAGATTGAAGGAAAAGAAACAAGCGGAACGTGATAAAAAATGTGATGAAATGTTGAACTTTAACATCGCGGCCAAAGCCGTTGAATCGTCGTCAATGGGTACTGGTCAAACCGTCCTGTTTCTAAAATTTTTTGTCAGGAAATGTAACAGGTTTGCACGCTTTAGCGATGCAATGTGAAATAATAATCCGGAGCAAAGCTGCAGAGGGGAGGGGAGAAAATGGGGAAACAAAGGCTTGTTTTAATAGGAAACGGCATGGCAGGGGTTCGCACGGCCGAAGAGATTTCACTACACGGCGGGAGCCGGTTTGAGATCGTCATCATCGGCAGCGAACCACACCCGGGCTATAACCGGATTCTGCTGTCTTCTGTCCTTCAGGGAGAAACGGATTGGAACGATGTGATGACAAAAAGCCGGAGCTGGTATGAAGAAAACGGGATTACCCTTTATACAGGGGAAACGGCTGTCGCAATCGATACGGTTAATCAAACGGTGGCGACAGATCAAAACCGCGAAATCGCTTATGACAAACTGATCATTGCGACGGGCTCTTCCCCGTTTATCCTCCCGGTTCATGGTGCAGACAAAGAAGGGGTATATGGTTTTAGAACAATAGACGATTGCCGGGCATTCATAAACGCATCAAAGCGATTTAAAAAAGCGGCCGTCATCGGCGGGGGAATATTGGGCCTTGAGGCGGCGCGGGGATTGGCAAACCTCGGGATGAAGGTTGATGTGGTTCACCACTCTTCCTCAATCATGCAGACTCAGCTTGATCCGCCGGCTTCTGCCATGCTCCAGAAAGAGCTGGAGCGTCAAGGGATCCATTTTCTTTTGGAGAAAGATACAGAGGCGATTTTAGGAACATCGCGCGCCGAGGGTGTGCGGTTTAAAGACGGGACGAAGATCAGCGCCGATCTCGTCGTCATGGCTGCCGGTGTCAGACCGAATATCGAACTGGCCAAGGCGAGCGGTATTTCAACCAACAGGGCGATCATCGTCAGCGACTATATGGAGACAAATGTTCCAAATGTCTACGCCGTCGGTGAATGCGCGGAGCATAACGGAACGGTCTACGGCTTAGTCAAGCCACTGTATGAGCAGGGGAAAGTGCTGGCCAAACATATTTGCGGCCTCGAATGTTCCGGTTATCAGGGCTCCGTTCAGTCCGCGGCTTTAAAAATGTCCGGAATCGACGTCTTTTCGGCAGGGAAAATCACAGAGGACGACTCGACGACGGCTATTAAACTTTTAGACGAAGCGGCCGGAGTCTATAAAAAAGCGGTCTTTCAAGGGGATAAAATGGCCGGCGTCATTTTATACGGAGACACCAGCGGCAGTCAAAGGCTGTTGGAAAGCATCATCAAACAAAGGGATATTACCGTTGTCAAAAAAGAGCTGTTTCAATCGGAGGAAGACAGTTCAGTCGCTTCTATGGCGGTTCGTGAAACGATCTGCCAATGCAACGCGGTTTCAAAAGGCATGATCATGGAAGCGATACAGACGCACGGTTTAAAGACGGCCGAGGAGGTCAAACGCTGTACAAAAGCTTCCGGGTCATGTGGCGGCTGCAGGCCGTTGGTCGAGGAACTGCTCCTCCATACCGCCGAACATGATGGTCACATATCTGCGGCGGAACAACCGATGTGCGCCTGCACTTCATTCACGGAAGATGAAGTCGTGAACGAAATACAGATGAGAAATCTTTCTTCCGTTCACGAAGTCATCTCGGCGCTCGGCTGGAAAAATAGCAGCGGATGCCGGATTTGCGTGCCCGCGCTTCACTACTATTTAAAAATGATCCGTCCGGACATCGCCTATGAGGAGCACGAAGAGGAGACGGATGCCATCATCCCGCAAATGTACGGAGGCCGGACGAATGCCGAAGAGCTGAAGCGCATTGCAGGAGTGATTGAAAAATATCAAATTCAAGAGGTGTACATGACACACCATCAGAGATTAAAGCTTGCCGGCATTAAGCCGGAGCTTATAGAGCGCGTGAAAGAAGAACTCGGCATGCCGTATTGCCCGCCGCAACAGCAGCGGATCGCCGCGGTTAAAACGTGCCCATGCGGATCACCGCAGATTCAAACATTGGCAGCAGACTTGGAAAAAGCAGCAGAATCCCTCCTCATTCCGGCCAAGGTCTCCATTGGGGTGTCGGGCTGTTTGGACGATTGCGTGTACGCTTCAGTTCATGACATCGGACTTCTCAAAGTAAACGGAGGATGGGAGTTTTATGCGGGCGGCCAAGGAGGACAGCATGCTTCCCCGGGAGAGCTGCTTTCAGTAGCCGACTCGGCGGAGGAAGCGGGTGAACTCATGAAAGGCCTGCTTCAATATTACCGCGAAACAGCAAACTATCTTGAGAAGATCGGGCATTGGATTGAACGCGCCGGCATCATTCATATCCGGGAAGTTTTATTTGACAACGGACTTCGCGGCCAGCTGATCGAACGGCTTGAAAAAGAAAAGCGGCTGGCTCAGCAAGAAACGATAAAAGGGCTGATGTGAATTGACAGAACGATTGCTAAAGTACTTTCGCACAAAGCAAAAAGAAGTGCAATCCGAAAAAACGTATGACACCCAATGTCCATTTTGCAGCATGCAGTGCAAAATGCAGCTCATTGAACAGACGATTGTGACAAGAAAAAAGTACACGGCGGTCGGAAAAGACAATCCGACGACAAAGGGGCGGCTGTGCATGAAGGGGATGAACGCCCATCAGCACGCGTTTCATTCAGAGAGGATCACCCATCCGCTGATCAAAAAAAACAGTGAATTCGTCCGTGTGTCATGGGAAGAAGCGCTTCAGTACATCAAAGAACAAGTAACAGCGATCCAGCATGAAGACGGCCGCGATGCTTTGAGTGTATACGGCAGCGCGTCCATTACAAACGAGGAAGCGTACCTGCTCGGGAAGTTCGCCCGCGTCGCCTTGAAGACGAAGCATATTGACTACAACGGCAGGCTTTGCATGTCGGCGGCCGCAACAGCTGCAAATCAAACCTTCGGAATGGACCGGGGACTGACAAATGCCCTTTCCGAGATCCCCCATGCAAGGGTCATCATCCTCGCAGGTACGAATATCGCCGAGTGCCAGCCGACGATCATGCCGTATTTTGAAGAAGCGAAGCAAAACGGGGCGTACATCATCGTCATTGATCCCCGCGAAACGGCAACGGCCAAGATCGCCGACCTGCATTTGAAAATCAAGCCGGGAACAGACGCCGCGCTCGCAAACGGAATGCTGAAAATCATCATTGAAGAACAGCTGACAGACGGAGCGTTTATCAGAGATAGAGCTGAAGGGTTTGAAGAGGTCAAGCGCCATGTAGCATCTTTATCGCTTGAAGACATTTCGGCCAAAACCGGGATACAAATCGAGCAGATCAAAAAAGCCGCGGTAAAATTCGCCCGCGAGGAGACGGGAATGCTGTTCACGGCAAGAGGGGTTGAACAGCAGACTGACGGAACGGCTGCTGTAAGAAATTTACTGAATATTCTAATATCAACGGGGAAAATCGGCAAATTTGCTTGCGGCTACGGCGCCGTCACCGGGCAAGGAAATGGGCAGGGGGCGCGGGAGCACGGGCAGAAAGCAGACCAGCTGCCAGGTTACCGTTCGATTGAAAATGAAGCCGACCGCGCCTATATTGCGGATGTTTGGGGCATAAAAGCTGAAGATCTTCCGGGAAAAGGCGTATCCGCTTATGAAATGATGAAGAAAGTTCATGAAGGCGAAATTACAGGAATGTTTTTAATGTGTTCAAACCCTGTTGTATCCAGCCCGAACGCCGGCTTTGTCAAATCCGCTTTGGGTAAATTAAAGTTTTTTGCCGCCGTTGATTTGTTTCTTTCTGAAACGGCAATACTCGCGGATGTCGTTCTCCCAGCATCATCCTATCTCGAGGACGAAGGAACGATGACCAATCTGGAAGGCAGAGTGACATTAAGGGAAGCCTCAAAGCCGTGTCCCGGTGAAGCGAGGCATGACTGGCAAATTATTTGCGATATCGCTAAAGCGCTTGGAAAAGGCCGCTATTTTTCATATCGATCGGCAGAGGATGTTTTTAATGAATTGAGAAAAGCGAGCCGCGGCGGAATTGCCGACTATTCGGGCATCACCTATGAACGTCTGAGAAAGGAAGGCGGCATTTTATGGCCCTGTCCAGAAGAGGGGCACCCTGGAACACAGCGCCTGTTTGAATCATCCTTCTCCCACCCGGACAAAAAAGCAAGAATGTGCGTCGTCCCGAACGAACCAAAGGTCAAAAAAGATGTACCGACTGAGGAGTATCCCCTTATTCTGACGACCGGAAGGGTGATGTCTCACTATTTAACCGGGGTACAGACGAGAAGGAGCGCCGCGCTCAAGGCGAGACACTTTGAATCATTTATGGAAATCCATCCGAAAACGGCGGAAAAGTACAATATTGGCGACCGGGTGCTGGTCAGGGTGGAATCAAAAAGAGGCAGCATCATCGTCAGGAGCAAATGGTCGGAAGCCATCAGGCCGGATACCGTTTTTGTACCGATGCATTGGGCGGATTCGCAAAATGTGAACGATTTGATAGCGGAAACGCTCGATCCGTCCTGCAGCATGCCGGGATTTAAGGTTTGCTCCGTGAAAATTCGTCCGTCAGTTGACAATTTTGTGAATAAATTGTCATAAAAAGTCATAAAAAGTTTACAAAATTAACTATAATTTGTGATAGTTTTAAAGATGTAAATAGAATACTTGTTTAGGGCGTATAGTGAATTGTTTTGAAAAAGGGGAGGATCATAGTGAAAAAAAAGCAGCTTGTCCTTGTAGGGAACGGTATGGCCGGGGTCAGGGCCATTGAAGAAATTCTTAAAATTTCAAACGAAGAGTTTCAGATCACGATTTTCGGCAGCGAACCGCACCCAAACTATAACCGGATTCTTCTTTCCAAAGTGCTTCAAGGAGATACGGATGTTAAGGACATTACACTGAATGATTGGGATTGGTATGAAGAAAACGGCATTCAGCTGTATACAGGTGAAGAAGTCGTTAAAGTTGATCCGGAGTCCAAAACCGTCATCACGGATACGGGAAGAGTCCAGCCGTATGATGAACTGATTTTGGCGACAGGTTCTCTCCCTTTTATTCTGCCATTGCCCGGAGCGGATAAAGAAGGTGTAACAGCTTTCCGTGATATCAAGGATACGGATATCATGCTCGAAGCTTCCAAAACGTACAAAAAAGCAGCAGTTATCGGCGGCGGGCTGCTGGGACTGGAAGCAGCGCGCGGACTTCTCAACCTTGGCATGGATGTTACCGTTGTCCACCTCGCGCCATATTTGATGGAGCGTCAGCTTGATGCAGCCGCAGGACGGCTTTTGCAAAAAGAGCTGGAAAAGCAGGGCATGAAATTTTTACTGGAAAAGCAGACCGAAGAAATTTACGGAGAAACACGTGTCGAAGGCTTAAAATTCAAAGACGGCTCAACGCTTGAGGCCGATTTGGTCGTCATGGCGGTCGGAATCAAGCCGAACGTTCAGCTCGGCAAAGACTGCGGCCTTCCGGTAAACAGAGGAATCGTCGTCAATGATTACATGGAGACCGAAGTTCCCAACATTTACGCTGTCGGAGAATGCGCGGAGCATAGGGGCATTGCCTACGGACTTGTCGCGCCTCTTTATGAACAGGCAAAAGTGCTTGCCAAAAAAATCTGCGGCGTTGAAACGGCTCCGTATGAAGGATCTGTTTTATCTACCCAGCTGAAGGTTTCCGGTGTTGAGGTCTTTTCTGCCGGTGACTTTAATGAGGATGACGGAGAAGACAAAAAAGCGCTCAAAGTGTTTGACGAACAGGACGGAATCTACAAAAAAATCGTTCTGCGCGGCAATCAGGTGATCGGCGCCGTACTGTTCGGAGACAGCAGCGAAGGAAACAGGCTGTTTTCCATGATTCAAAAAGGAGCGGATATTTCTGATACTTCAAAAATTTCAATCTTGCAGCCTTTGAATCAGGAAGAAGGCATGAGCTTGACCGCTGCGATGAGCGACGATGAGATCGTGTGCGGCTGTAACGGCGTTTCGAAAGGAATGATCATTCAGGCGATCAAAGAGCAGGGATGCACATCGACGGATGAAATTAAAGCATGCACAGGCGCATCGCGCTCTTGCGGAGGATGTAAGCCGCTTGTCGCAGAGATTCTCCAGCATACGCTCGGCTCAGAATTTGATGCTTCAGCACAAAAAGAAGCGATTTGCGGATGTACGGACCTTTCAAGAGACGAACTCGTGGCCGAAATCAGAGAAAAAGGGCTGACCCATACAAAAGAAGTCATGAACGTGCTCGGCTGGAAAACGGCGGAAGGCTGTTCCAAATGCCGCCCTGCGCTTAACTACTACCTCGGCATGATCAATCCGAAGGAATATGAAGATGAAAGAGAATCCCGCTTCGTCAATGAACGGATGCACGCCAACATTCAAAAAGACGGCACATATTCAGTCGTACCGCGGATGTACGGCGGGGTCACCAATTCGAATGACTTGCGGCGCATCGCCGATGTCGTCGACAAATATGAAATTCCTCTAGTGAAAATGACCGGCGGCCAGCGGATCGATCTGATCGGCGTCAAAAAAGAGGATCTTCCGAAAGTATGGGCTGATCTTGACATGCCTTCTGGATTTGCTTACGGAAAAACGCTCAGAACCGTAAAAACGTGCGTAGGCGAACAGTTCTGCCGCTTCGGAACGCAAGATTCAATGGCTCTCGGAATTGACCTTGAGAAAAAATTTGAAGGGCTCTACACGCCTCACAAAATTAAAATGGCGGTTTCCGCTTGTCCGAGAAACTGTGCTGAATCCGGCATTAAAGATATCGGCGTTGTCGGCATCGACGGCGGCTGGGAAATTTACGTCGGCGGAAACGGAGGCACACATCTGCGTGCAGGCGATCTGTTAATGAAAGTCAAAACGGCTGAAGAAGTCATCGAAATCACAGGCGCATATCTCCAATACTATCGTGAAACAGCCAACTATTTAGAGCGGACATCTGCATGGATCGAACGTGTCGGCTTGTCCCACGTCCAATCCGTATTGAATGATAAAGAAAAACGCAAAGAGCTGAATGACCGCATCAATCAAGCGCTGTCTGTCCATAAAGACCCGTGGAAAGACTTTTTGGAAGACGGAAAGACAACAAGACAGCTATTCGAAAATGTTGTCACTTCCTAAAATGAAAAACCAACTTGAGGAGGAATTCACATGGTGAACAAGAACTTAACAAAGGTGTTTGTTTCGAAGGTCGGGGATTTGCCGAATCAGCTTGGGAAGACAGTGCTCATCAAGGACAAGGAAATCGCGGTATTCAAGCTTTCAAACGGCAGCGTCCGCGCGATTGAAAACCGATGCCCCCACAAAGGGGGCGTGCTTGCCGAAGGAATGGTAAGCGGCGAATTCGTCTTCTGTCCGATGCACGACTGGAAGATCAGCCTTGAAGACGGCAAAGTCCAAGAGCCTGACACGGGGTGTGTGCAGACATACGAAACGGTCGTTGAAGGCGAAGATTTGTATATCGTTTATTAAACGGCGCAACAAGCGAAACGCAATATTTCAAAAGCCTTAAGGGTCGCAGAACGTGACCCCTCTTTATTAAAAAAACAAACGCGTTCACATAATCGGCAGATGGAAGGATGACAGTTGATGGGGAATGGGAAAGTTTATTTTGTCGGGGCCGGACCGGGCGATTCAGGATTGATCACATTAAAAGGAAGAACGCTGATCGAGGCGGCGGATGTCATATTGTATGACAGGCTCGTCAATTCCCGGCTGCTTGAGCATGCAAAAGCATCATGCGAATTTGTCTACTGCGGCAAGCTCCCGGACCGCCATTATATGAGGCAAAGTGAAATCAATGCACTGCTCATTGAAAAGGGGCTGAAAGGCCTCAAAGTGGTCCGGCTGAAAGGAGGAGACCCGAGCGTGTTTGGCAGAGTCGGGGAAGAAGCGGCCGCCGTCAGCGAACACGGCATCCCGTACGAGATGGTGCCAGGCATTACATCGGGAATCGCCGCTCCTCTTTATGCCGGACTGCCTGTGACCCACCGCGATTTCGCTTCATCCTTTGCCGTTGTCACCGCCCATGATAAATCGGGCAAACCGGAGATGAATTGGGAAGGGCTGGCCAAGGGCGTCCAAACCCTCGTCTTTTACATGGGGATCAAAAACCTTGGTTATATATGCGAGCAGCTGATGAAACACGGCAAGTCCCCCCTTGTTCCCGCAATGGCCATCCAATGGGGCACATGGGGCCGGCAGCGGAGTGTTAAAGGGACATTGCAGAATATCAGGGAGAAAATAACCGAGCATCAGATCAAAAATCCCGCGATTATCGTCATCGGCGACATCGTATCATTCAGGCAGAACAGCTGGTTTGAAGAAAAGCCTTTGATCGGGCTGAACATCATGGCAGTCAAAAGCTGTGAAGAAGAACAAATTCCAGTGGAGGCGCTTCGTGAACAAGGCGCTGAAGTTGTGGAATGGCCGAAATGGAACTCGGCCGAAACGGTGCCTGACGATGCACTTTTAGGTCGAATCGCTTGTTTTGACAGCCTGCTGTTCACCTCAAGTGCGTCACTGCGCAGATTTTTCAGCCGGCTTGCTGCTTTGAAGATCGATGTCAGGGAAATGCGCGGAAGGCTTTACGCTTCAGATCAGCATGTAAAAGCAGCTCTTGAAGAACGGGGATTTGAAGCCTTTCTGCAAACGGAAATGCCGGTCTCGGGCAGCTGTTTGCTGATCGGCAGCCGGGAAGCCGTGCAAAATTACCCGCACTCCGGGTGCGAGGTATTGATTACACATGACAGGGTGATCGACAGCCGCTTTACCTCGATCATCAAACGGGAAATTGATGAGTTTCCTATTGATATAGTGTTGTTTTCAAATCGAACATGCGTCGAGCTGTTCGTAAACGAGGCGGAGACAGTCGGCCTCCATCCGGAAAAAACGGCTGCCCGTCTTCAGGCGTTCTGCCTCACTGAAGAAGCGGGGGAGAGAGCTGCAGCCGTAGGGTTTCAGCGCGTTCATGCAGTGAATGATCGCGATCGCCTGCCGGATGTCATCAAAGAGATCAACCGAACAGCCGAATTTGTCTGTCAGAGCTGAAAAAAGCAGGGGGAACCCTGCTTTTTTAGCGTGCGGCACTGCTTCTGAACAACACCTCTTTTAAGTAGCAAAGGTCTGCCTCTATATGCTTCCTCATTGATTCGGCTGCTTTTGCGTCATTTCTGTCCTGCATGTGACGCAGAATCTCCTCGTGCTGATTGATGATTTCAAGAGTGCGCTCCGGTTTTTCAAGGTTTTTGCTCCGGTAGAAAAAGGTCAGCGACCGTAAATCAAGCAGCTGTTTTTGCAGGCGTTCGTTTTCGCTCGCTTCGATGATGGCATCATGAAATTGCGTATTTAGGCGAAGCAGAGCATTAGCCGACTCCGGACCTTGGCTTTTCTGGTGCTTATGCGCCTCAGAGAGCGTTTCGGAAATGAGCTCCAGTGTTTCATTAGAGGCAAGGCGAGTCGCCAAAGAAACGGCCAGGGATTCGAGCGCCTGACGGCATTGGTATATTTCTTCAAGATCTTTGATTGTCGGTTCATAAACTGTAATTTTTGATTTATCATCTATCAATAACAGGCCTTCTTGTTCAAGTGTCCGAATCGCCTCTCTGACGGGGCTGCGGCTCACTTGCAGCTCCTTGGCGATTTTGGATTCATAGATCCGTTCGCCGGGCTGATATCCTCCTTTAATAATCATATCTTTTAAATAATGATGGACTTGATCATGATAAGAGACTGCACGTTGGATCGAAAACTTCACGCTGTTCACCTCGTTTATTTTTCACTGCGGAAATCACTAATAGTCTAGCAAAAAGAGAGAAATACCATCAATCTAAAATTACCATAATATTGAGTATTTTGTGACAAAAAAGTGTTGACTGCCATTAGCTGTCCGTTATAATTAAGTTATAACTGTCGACAGTCGGCAGATTACTTTTTGATTATTATTGTAAGCGCTTTATCGTTAGAGGGGAAGGGGGAGTTTTTTATGAAATCAAGCGTTGTGTCAGCATGGGATATGCTTTGGAGATCACACCGGGAAGCAAAGAGGCTGCTTTTGTTCGCCATGCCTGTCAGGGCGGGAAAAGATGCCGGTTTAAAGATAAATTCGGAACAAACCATGAAGGAAGAGAAGCCGCCGAGCTATAAAACGCCTCAAAAAATCGGGCTGCTGCTTGGTCCTGCATTGTTTTTCGCTGTCCTTTTGTTCTTTTTTCCCGAGGGTCTGAGCTATGAAGGTAGAATGGTATTGGCGACTACTTTGTGGGTTGCGGTTTGGTGGATTACGGAGGCTGTTCCGATTCCGGCTGCATCATTGCTGCCGATCGTGCTGCTTCCGCTGACGGGGGCGCTGGAAGGGGCAGCTGTCACGTCGAGCTACGGCGATCCGATCGTCTTTTTATTCTTAGGGGGCTTCTTGATTGCACTTGCGATGGAACGTTGGAATCTCCATAAACGGATTGCGCTCAATATTATTTCTGTAGTGGGCACGAGCACCTCGAGGATCGTCCTCGGTTTTATGGCGGCCACAGGATTTTTGTCTATGTGGGTCTCAAATACGGCCGCTGTGATGATGATGCTTCCAATTGGAACCGCTATCATTCATCAGGTATCAGCTGTCATAAAGTCTGAAAGAAAAGATTTAGCCGCAGAAGAGGCGAAATTTTCAAAAGCGCTGATCTTCAGCATCGGGTATGCGGGGACAATCGGCGGACTCGGTACGCTGATCGGCACGCCGCCGAACATTATTTTGGCGGCCAATATTAAGAAGCTGTACGGAGTTGAAGTGTCTTTCGGCGGATGGATGGCTTTTGCCGTTCCGGTCGTCGTCATTTTGCTTGTAGCGGTATGGCTGTACTTGACGAAAGTGGCGCATCCGATCAAGATGAAGGAGCTTCCGGGCGGAAAAGAATTGATTCTCGAAGAAAAAAGAAAGCTTGGAAAGATGAGTTTTGAAGAAACAATGGTTCTGCTCGTCTTCGGGTTTGCCGCGTTTATGTGGGTGACGAGAACGTTTTTATGGGATGACAAAATACCGGGTATTGACGATACAATGATTGCGATATTCGCCGCTTCATTGCTCTTCTTGATCCCTTCGCTCAATAAAGGGGGCAGGGTATTGGACTGGTCGGTATCGAAGGACTTGCCGTGGGGGATTCTCCTTTTATTCGGAGGAGGCTTGGCGCTCGCAACAGGTTTTAAAGAAACGGGTCTGGCGGAGTGGATCGGCGGAAGGCTGACGGTATTGGATGGATTTAACTTTGTGGTTATTGTCATCATCTCAACGGCATTGGTGCTGTTTTTGACGGAGATTACGTCGAATACGGCTACGGCGACCATGATTCTGCCTGTACTGGCCTCGCTCGCTTTAGCGCTGAATGTTCATCCGTACGCATTAATGGTGCCTGCTGCAATGGCGGCAAACTGCGCCTTCATGCTGCCGGTCGGCACGCCGCCGAATGCAATTATTTTCGCATCGGGCAAATTGAAGATCAGCGAAATGGTTCGAACCGGCTTTGTCATTAATATTTTCACACTAATTTTAATCGTCGGAGCTGTGTTCTACATTCTTCCGCATTTATGGGGAGTAGATCTGACCGTCTTCCCCGACAATCTGAAATCGAATTGATGAAGCGAAGCCGGAGCTTAAGCCCCGGCTTTTGGTCATGGTGAAGCTTGCAATTGATCGTTCAGCAGCCATTTAAAAAGAGAAAAAAATGAAACTGCTGAAAAAAAAGATGATCAGCATGAACAACCCTGTACTGCCGCATCGATACCCATTTCTATTCATAGATTGTGTTGTAGAGAGTGAGCCGGGAAAATGGGTGAAAGGCTATAAATTCATAACGGAAAACGACTGGTTCATCACCGAAAATCAAAAGGAAATGCCATTTTCATCTTAATAGAAGCGCTGGCTCAGACCGCAGCATTTACTGCGTTGAAAGAACCGGCTGAAATCGGCTTTCTGTCTTCGGTGAAAAAAGCCGAATGCACCGGCAAGGCCGTTGTGGGAGACAAACTTGATCTATACTTTGAAGTTTCCCGCTATAAACGGGGGTTTTTATTCGGCAAAGGAACCGCCTCAGTAAACGGAAAACCTGCAGTGAAAGCAGAGATCGGAATTTTTATGGAGCAAAGTGAAAGCGGGGGAGAAGATTGATAGAAATAAAGCCTGTCGCGTTTGTGGAAAACTTGCGGACTTTCCCGAAGGATGATCATTGGGGCGATGTGATTTCTGAAATTAAGTTGGCTGAAGGCATCCATCCGGACGCTTTAAAAGGGATCGAAGAATTTTCCCATTTGGACATTATCTTTTACTTTCATCAAGTAAAAGAGGAACACATTCAATATAAGGCGAGGCGCCCGAGAAACAATAAAAACTATCCTGAGACAGGCATTTTCGCCCAACGGGGAAAAAACAGGCCGAACAGGCTCGGCGCGACCGTTGTCACCCTCCTTGAAAAATCCGGGAGCAAGCTTGTAGTGAAAGGGTTGGATGCGATTGACGGAACACCTGTAATCGATATCAAACCGGTGATGAAAGAGTTTCTCCCGAAAGGACAAATCATACAGCCGAAATGGTCGGAAGATTTGATGAAAGTATATTGGCATGCAGCTGATTGATAGAAAAAACCTCTCAACACCTTCTGAGAGGTTTTTTCATGCTTATACGATAAAAAAGAAGGATATCAGACCAATCTTGAAGATCGGAAGTCCCATGAATTGTGCCCAATCGGCAAACAAAATGAAAGCGCTTTATTATATGATGTCAATAAGGGGGTCGCAAAAATGATCAACGAGAAACGTCCTGCTCAATTGCTCCAATATTTGCTGCGTGTCAGAGAGGCGACAATGCATCAGCTGATTGATCATTTTCAATTATCGAAACGGCAAATCTGCTATGACCTGGACAAAATCAATCATTGGCTGACCGGCAAGCAGCTGCCTGAAATCGAATATAAAAGAAAGAACAGGCTGGCCGTTCCGGAAACATTGCTTGAATTGCGGTTCTCCGAAGCCTGTTCAGACATCGGCCGCTCGTTTATTTTTACGCAGGAAGAGCGGATCAAGGCCTTGTACATGTTTCTGTTTGTCCGCAGGGAGCCGATTTCATCCGCTCATCTGACACAGCTATTGCAGGTCAGCAAAAATACGGTCATGAATGATGTGAAAAAAGCGAATGAGGCGCTGACTCCGTTTTTAGTGGCGATCAAATATACAAGACAGCGCGGCTATCATTTAATAGGAAGCGAGTTTGATAAAAGAGTTCCCGTCATGCACCACCTTTCTTCTTTCCTGCAAAAGCCTTACGGCAAAGAAATCCTTCATTATATTTTAAAAATTTCCGGCTCGCGCGATCACAAACAACAAGAATTTAAAAGAGCGGTTGAACTTGTCTCAAAAGAATACGGGCTTCAACTCGTCGAAGAAAGGCTTAATGAATTTATCTACTTTCTGATGATGTATTCGATCAGAGTGGCCGAAGGAAAAATTGTCCGTTTTCACCAGGAGGAGGGTGAGCTTTTAAAGCAAAGTCCGCTGAAAAACGCAGCCGTAAGGCTTGTGAATGAGCTTCGGATTCCCGTTCATGAAACGGAACTTTGCTACATTTTGATCCAGCTGCTCGGTCTTTCATTCGGACAGCAGCCGGCGCATGATCCGCTTTATCAGCTGTGTGAAAAACTTGTATTTGAATTTGAATCAAGAGCATGCATCACATTTCCCAGGAGGCGCGAGGTGGCGGAATCTCTTTACCGGCACTTGAAGCCGGCATATTTCAGAATGAAATACCGCATTCCGATTCACAATCCCTTGCTCAGCAAAATTAAGAAAGAGCATAAAGAACTGTTTACCATCGTTCAAAAGCTGATGCGGCACCTTGAAGCGCTGTTGAACAAACCGGTTCCAGAGGAAGAAATCGGCTTTATCACAATTCATTTTGGTGCATTGCTTGAGCAGCCGGTGCAGTCCGGGTCATCCAAAAAGACGGCAGTCGTCGTCTGTCCGAGCGGTGTCAGCTCATCCTTAATGGTCAGGCGCCAGCTTGAATCGTTATTTTCAGAGATTGTCGTTGAGAAAGCGATGTCTTTGCAGGAATTCACACCTGACGTCTTTGATCATTATGATGCCGTGTTTTCCACCGTTGAGCTGAAAACCAAAAAGCGATACTACATGGTCAGGCCGCTGATGACGCCCGCTGAAAAAAGCAGGCTTGTCAATGAAGTGTATCAGGAAATGTTCGGTGTGAAGCAAAGGGAGCTTTTGACAGACGAATTTCTTCACATCCTCAAGAAGCACGCCAAAATCATAGATGAAAAAGGACTAAGAGAATCATTGAAAAATATTGCATTTGTTCAAAAAGTGACGGAAACAAGGGGGAAACGACCAGTGCTGAAAGATCTTCTGACAGATGAAACCATTCAAATGGCCGACCAAATCAAAGGCTGGGAAGAAGCGATTCAAACAGCGGCAAAGCCTTTGCTTGATAAGGAGGTGATCTTGAAGGAATACACGGATGCCATGATCGACAATGTCAAAACGATGGGACCTTATATGATTATCGGCCCCGAGATTGCCATCCCTCATGCAAGACCTGAAAAGGGCGTCCAAAAGGTGGGAATGAGTCTCCTGAAACTGAAGGAGCCGGTCTATTTTTTGGATGATGAGCAGTATCCGGTAAGGCTTTTGTTTTGCATTGCGGCGGTTGACCATACGACACATCTGAAAGCACTTTCCCAACTGACCCGGCTTCTCAGCAATAAAGAAAATCAGGATTCCTTAAAGGAAACCGAGTCGTTGGAGCATATCAAACGTTTAATCGAAGCCTATTCATCCAATTAAAAACAGGAGGGATAATATGAAGATATTGGCAGTTTGCGGATCAGGACTCGGAAGCAGTTTTATGCTGGAAATGAATATTAAGGATATTTTGCAGGAAATGGGGTTAATGGAGATCGAGGTGGATCATTCGGATTTGAGTTCAGCGTCTCCTGATCAAGCGGATTTGTTTGTCGTTGCCAAAGATATCGCGGAAGGAGCGGCCCACCTGCGCGATATCGTCGTGCTTGAAAGCATTATAGACATGGATGAACTGAAAACAAAACTGGTTAAAACATTGCAGGAAAAAGGAGTGCTTTAATCACAGAAAAGGAGGAACTGCAAATGGGTGAAAGAGCGCTAAAGCTGATGATGGATGTGTTAAGCCAGCCGGCTGTATTAATTGCAGCCATTTCTCTTATCGGTCTTCTGCTTCAAAAAAAGCCTGCCAATGAAATTGTGAAAGGGACGACCAAATCGTTTTTAGGCTTTATCGTGATTTCAGCCGGGGCGGGCATCCTTGTTGGCTCGCTTGAGCCGTTCGGAAAGATGTTTCAAGCCGCCTTTCATGTGAACGGCGTCGTTCCGAACAATGAAGCGATTGTCGCGATGGCGCTCAATGAATACGGGACGGCAACAGCGCTGATCATGTTTTTCGGGATGCTGTCCAACATCTTAATTGCCCGTTTTACCAGATTAAAATACATTTTTTTGACCGGGCATCACACATTGTATATGGCATGTTTAATCGCCGTTATACTGGCGGTGGCGGGTTTGAAGGGCCCGTTTTTGATCGGCGTCGGAGCTGTTTCGCTCGGCTTGACAATGAGTTTGTTTCCGGCGATGGTTCAGCCTTTTATGAAAAAGATAACCGGCAATGATAAGGTCGCGTTCGGCCATTTTTCTTCAATCGGTTACGCTGTGTCCGGGTTAATCGGCAAAGCGGCAGGCAAGGGCTCGCGCTCAACTGAAAAAATCCGGTTTCCAAACGGCCTCGGATTTTTAAGGGACAGCTCTGTCAGCATTGCGCTCACTATGACCATCTTGTACGTTTTGATTGCCTTATTTGCAGGGGCGGGCTATGTGGAGCGCGAGTTGAGCGGCGGTACGCATTATCTTGTCTTCTCCGTTATTCAAGCGGTCACATTTGCGGCAGGGGTGTTTATTATTCTTTCGGGAGTCAGACTCGTGCTCGCGGAGATCGTTCCGGCTTTTAAAGGCATATCTGACAAACTCGTACCGGATTCCAAGCCGGCACTGGATTGTCCGATCATTTTTCCGTACGCGCCAAACGCCGTATTAATCGGCTTTTTTTGCAGCTTCATTGGCGGCATCACCGGCATGCTGATTCTCGGAGCGGCCGGAGCCGTCATCGTTCTTCCCGGAGTGGTTCCCCACTTTTTCACAGGAGCTTCGGCCGGCGTCTTCGGAAACGCTGCAGGGGGGATACGGGGAGCGGTCTTGGGGTCTTTTGTCAACGGTCTGATTATCACGTTTTTCCCTGTGTTCCTGCTGCCGGTCATGGGTGATTTAGGCTTTGCCAATACGACATTTTCCGATACCGATTTTGCCGCAACAGGAATCGTGCTTGGGCATGCGGTGAAACTGCTGGGATCTGGAGGCGTTGTAATTGGAATCGCAGCGGTAGTGGTTGGCGCAGTCTTGTTCGGCTTTAAACGCGGAAAGGCGGAAAAGCCAGATCAGAAAGTCGAAGCATAAAGGAGTGGGCAATGATGTCAGTAAGGGAAATCGATATGGAGCGTTTTCGTGATCAAATCAGGCTGCTGACATTGAAACAGCTTCATCACCTCGGCTTTGGACATTATGGTGGCAGCTTGTCAATCGCCGATGTGTTGGCCGTTTTGTATGGAAAGGTGATGAAAATAGATCCTGCCAATCCGTCGTGGGAAGATCGGGACTTCTTTATCCTTTCAAAAGGGCACGGCGGCCCCGCCTTATATGCAGCGCTTCATCTTTCCGGCTATTTTGAAGAAGATGTGCTCTATACGCTAAACCAAAACGGCACAGCTCTTCCGTCGCACCCTGACCGAAATTTAACACCGGGAGTCGATATGACGACCGGGTCGCTGGGCCAGGGGATCTCGGCTGCAGCAGGAGTCGCGCTGTCGCACAAGCTTTCAGGACGCGCTAACCGCACCTTTGTCATTGTCGGCGACGGGGAGCTGAACGAAGGCCAATGCTGGGAAGCGATCCAATTTGCGGCGCACCATAAGCTCCGCAATCTTTATGTGTTTGTGGATGATAATAAACAACAGCTGGACGGCCCGACGAAAGAGATTATCGATCCGCTGGATTTTGTCAGCAAATTTAGAGCCTTCGGGTTTTATTCCGAAAGGGTAAACGGACACGAACCGGAAGCGATTTATCGTGCGGTCAAAAGAGGCGAAGCCCAGCGGGAAAGGCCGGTTGCCGTCATCCTTGATACGGTGAAGGGAAAGGGCATCCCTTATTTTGAAAAAATGGAGAACAGCCACCACATTAGAGCAAATGAAGAGCAAAACCGCATGATCGAAAGGATCATTTTGACGCTTGAAGAAAAGGAAGTGAGGGCATGAATGAGGCGGCAAATGTAGAGCTGGACGCTGTTGAAATGAGGCAGGCATACAGCTCAGCCGTTTATGAACTGGCTCAAGAAAACACGGACATCGTGGCCTTGGAAGCGGATTTGATGAGCTCGATCTCCATGGACAAAGTCAAACGGCGCATTCCCGAGCAAGTGATCAATTGCGGTGTCATGGAAGCCAATATGATAGGGATTGCGGCCGGGCTTTCGTTAACCGGAAGAATCCCGTTTGTTCACACGTTCGCTCAGTTTGCGACAAGACGCTGTTTTGACCAGCTGTTTGTTTCAGGTGCATATGCCAAAACAAACATTAAGATTCTCGGATCAGATTCGGGAATTACGGCTGAACATAACGGCGGAACCCATATGGCCTTTGAAGATTTGGGACTCGCCCGGCTGATCCCAAACGCCTTTGTTTATGAAGCAAGCGATGCGGCAATGCTCAAATTTTTGATCAAAAAGGCTGCGGCAGAGTACGGCATTCACTATATCAGGACGATCAGAAAAAAGGCTGTCAGGCTTTATGATGAACACGAAACATTCGCAGACGGAAAAGCAAAAGTTCTCAAAGATGGCAGCGATGCGGCGCTGTTTGCCAGCGGCATCATGGTCGCCGAAGCTTTGCAGGCGGCTGAACTGCTAAAAGAAAAAGGAATCGATGCAGCAGTGATCGATATGTATTGCATCAAGCCGATTGATCAAGAAACGGTGGTTCGTTATGCACAAAAAACGAATGCGATTGTCACGGCTGAAAACCATAATGTCATAGGCGGATTGGGAAGCGCAGTTGCGGAAGTGCTGAGTGAACATTATCCCGCGCCGCTTAAAAGAATCGGGGTTCATGAAGCCTTCGGGCAGGTCGGGACAATCGATTATTTGAAAAAATCTTACCGTTTGACCGCAGAACACATTGCACTGGCGGCGGAACAGCTCGTTTAAGATTTCTTTGTCCTGGCCGATTTTTATATTAGAATAGATAAAAGCCTAAAAAAAGTGGAGGTATCTTAAATATCGTGTCAGTCAGTCAAAGAAATCGAATCGATGTGAAGCTAGTAGCTCTGGATATGGATGGAACACTGTTAAATGACGAACAAACCATTTCTGATGAAAACAGAAAAGCGATTAAAGAAGCTGAGGAAAAAGGGGTTTATGTCGTGCTTAGCACCGGGCGGACGCTGATGACGTGCCGGGAGTTGGCGGAGTCGCTCGAACTGTCTTCTTTTTTGATCACGGCAAATGGCAGTGAAATCTGGGATTCGTCTTTCAACCTGGTCGAGCGCCAGCTGCTTCATCCCGATCATGTCCAAATGATGTGGGATTTGCGCAATCTGCACAACACCGATTTCTGGGCCGCCAGTGTCGATAAAGTGTGGAGAGGCGAGTTTCCTGAGGATATACAAGCGTATGAATGGCTGAAATTCGGCTTTGATATTCCGGATGACGACGTCAGAAACCGGGTCCTGGAAGAGCTGAAAAAGAACAAAGAATTGGAAGTCACCAATTCAAGCCCGACCAATATTGAAGTCAATGCCATCGGGATCAATAAAGCGGCCGCTTTGGCAAAAGTGTGCGAGCGCCTCGGCTTTACGATGGAACATGTGATGGCGGTCGGAGACAGTTTAAATGATATCGCCATGATCAAAGAAGCCGGTTTAGGCGTTGCCATGGGGAACGCCCAGGAAATCGTCAAAGAAACCGCGGACTGGATTACAGATTCCAATATCGAACACGGAGTCGCAAAGGCGATCAGGCATTGGGTATTGTCCTAGCCGAAAAAAGAGCCGATTTGCGGCTCTTTTTTTTGTGCAAAATAAAAAATATTCATGGACTGAAGCAAGCTGAAAAACCTTGTGAAATCAGGTTTATCAGCTAAAGTTTTTAGGTATAACGATTTATTTTATGTGAGGTTTCCTAACAATATGATGCCAAGCGGGCAAATCCTTGATATAATCAATTCAAGTTTGATTATTCGGAATTAATGTTCCGAAAATCGGAACAAAACGAGGGATATACTAAAATTCGACCGAATGTGCATCAATATATAGGGGGGATTTGATGAATCAAGTTGATTTAAACTGCGATCTTGGAGAAAGCTTCGGCGCTTATAAAATCGGGCTGGATGAGGAGATTCTCGAGTTTGTTACATCAGCCAACATCGCTTGCGGATTTCATGCGGGAGACCCTGGCGTCATGCGCAAAACCGTCAAAATGGCGGCGGAAAAAGGCGTGAAAATCGGCGCGCATCCGGGACTTCCCGATTTAGCGGGATTCGGGCGCCGCAATATGGCGATCACGCCTGAAGAAGCATACGATCTTGTCGTGTATCAAATCGGTGCGCTTTCAGGATTTCTAAAGGCTGAAGGCGTGACCATGCAGCATGTGAAACCCCATGGCGCACTATATAATATGGCTGCGCAAAGCCGGGAACTGTCGGATGCGATCGCGCGCGCAGTTTATCAAACAGACCCGGAACTGATTTTATTCGGTTTGGCGGGAAGCGAACTTGTGCTTGCCGGTGAAAGAGCCGGTTTAAAAACGGCTCACGAAGTTTTCGCCGACCGTACATATCAAGAAGACGGAACGCTGACTTCCCGCCGCCAGAATGATGCGCTGATTCAAGATGACGATGAAGCCGTCGGCCAGGTGATCCGCATGGTGAAAGAAGGCAAGGTCCGCAGCCTGCAGGGAACGGATGTCATCCTTAAAGCAGATACGGTGTGCATTCACGGTGATGGTGCACACGCGCTTCAGTTTGCGAAAAAAATCCGCCGCGAACTCAGAGCAGCAGATATTAAAGTACAAGCTTTTTCTACATGATGTTGACAAAAGGAGGAATACCATTTGAAACAAAATAAAAAAACAAAAGCGCCGGCAGGCAACTGGACGTTGCTTTTGGGCGCCGCTTTTTTAATGGCCACATCTGCAATCGGTCCGGGATTTTTAACACAAACCACAGTATTTACACAATCTTTGGCCGCAAGCTTCGGCTTTGTCATCCTCGTTTCCATCATTTTAGATATTTTCGCCCAAACCAATGTGTGGAGAATTATTGCGGTTTCTGAAAAAAGAGGGCAGGAAATCGCCAACCTCGTCTTACCGGGACTCGGCTATTTTATCGCCTTTCTTGTCGTTCTGGGCGGGCTTGCCTTCAACATCGGCAATATCGGAGGCGCCGGTCTCGGCATGCAGGTTTTATTCGGCATTTCGCCGCAGATGGGAGCCATCATCAGCGCCGTCATCGCGATTTTGATCTTTGTCATTAAAGAAGCGGGAAAAGCGATGGACCGGTTTACGCTGATCGCAGGCTTTGTCATGATTTTACTGACGGTGTACGTCGCTGTCACCACCGGACCTCCGGTAGGGGAAGCGATAACGAAGACGGTCATGCCTGATAACATTGATTATCTTGCGATTATAACGCTTGTCGGCGGTACGGTCGGCGGATACATTACATTTGCCGGCGGACACCGATTGCTTGATGCGGGTGTTAAAGGGAAGGATGCGATCCCTGAAGTAACGAAAAGCTCTGTTTCCGGCATTTTGATCACGTCTGTCATGAGGATTGCGCTTTTCCTTGCCGTACTTGGCGTCGTATCAAAAGGTATGCAGATTAATCCGGATAATCCGCCGGCATCAGTATTCCAGCATGCCGCAGGAAATGTCGGATACAAAATCTTCGGCCTCGTCATGTGGAGCGCTGCTATTACATCCGTGATCGGTGCTGCTTATACGTCGGTATCATTCTTTAAAACGTTTTCTCCGAAAATCGAAAAGAATTCACGCGGCATTATAATTGTCTTTATTATTGTATCAACGCTTTGCTTTGTAACAATTGGAAAGCCGGTCAACCTTCTCGTTCTTGCCGGCGCATTAAACGGCTTAATCTTGCCGATCGCACTAGGCTCCCTTTTAATCGGCGCGCATAAGAAGAATGTCATCGGCGACTACAGGCATCCGATCTGGCTTACAATTCCGGGCATTCTGGTCGTTATTGTCATGGCCATCATGGGAGGCTATACGTTAATCAATGAAATTCCTAAGTTATGGGGATGATCTCGTTGCATGTAAATGAAATGCGTCCTGACGAAGTCAGGGCTCTGATTCGAAAAGGGGAAATAACGGGTCCGACAGCCGGCATGGCCGGGGGTTTTACCCAGGCAAACCTGGTGATTTTGAAAAAAGAGCTCGCTTTTGAGTTCTTGCTGTTTTGCCAGCGCAATCAAAAGCCGTGTCCGATTCTTGATGTCACGGACCCCGGATCTCCGGTTCCGTCCATCACGGCGCCGGACGCTGATATCCGCACCGATTTTCCAAAATACCGCGTATACAAGCGTGGCGAATTGGCGGATGAAGTGACAGATATCTCTTCTTTATGGGAAGACGACATGGTCGGTTTTTTAATCGGCTGCAGCTTTACGTTCGAACAAGCGTTAATGAATAACGGAATCCCTGTCAGACACATTGAAGAAAAGCGAAATGTCCCGATGTATCAAACGAATATTCCTTGTGTCCCGGCAGGCCGTTTTCAAGGGCCTATGGTCGTCAGCATGAGGCCGGTTCCGGAAGAGCAGGCGGTGCGAGCCGTTCAGGTTACATCAAGGCTTCCCGCCGTTCACGGAGGGCCTGTCCATATCGGCAGTCCAGAAGCCATCGGTATAACAGACATCGCAAAACCCGATTTCGGCGATGCGGTAACGATAAAAAAAGGGGAAGTTCCGGTATTCTGGGCTTGCGGCGTCACCCCTCAGGCAGTCGCAATGCACGCAAGGCCGGAGCTGATGATTACGCATTCGCCCGGCCATATGCTGGTTACCGATGTTCGGGATGAACAATTTGGTGTGTTATAGGATTTCAAAATCAATACAGAGCGGTTTATCTGTATTGATTTTTAATTTAAGGGGATGAAAGGCAAGGTGAAACAGAATTGAAAAATCTTTCGAATGCGACAATGTCTCCGCTCGGCGACTCCGCGGTTATCATCCAGCTTGGAGAGGGGATAAGCGAACAGACGCACCGTGTCGTCAGCGCGCTGACAAAGCGGATTGAAAACGATCCGTTTCCCGGTTTTATTGAGTGTGTGCCGGCTTTCACGAGTGTGACCGTTTTCTATCAGCCATTTGAAGTATACCGCAAGATGGAGAGCGGCAAGGCTGTTGATTCTCCGTATGAAAAGGTAAAAGCCCTCCTCGACCATCATCTCCAAGAGCTCACAATGGAAGAAGAGACAGATCAGCGCACGGTGGAAATTCCGGTTTGTTACGGCGGCCGTTTCGGCCCTGATTTGGAGGAAGTGGCCGACATCAACGGCCTGACTGCACAGGAAGTCATCGATATTCACACCTCGGGTGAGTACCTCGTTTATATGATCGGCTTTGCGCCGGGCTTCCCTTACCTAGGCGGAATGTCTGAAAAGATAGCCGCACCGCGGCGGTCATCTCCTCGGACTTCGATTCCCGCCGGTTCAGTCGGAATAGCCGGCATGCAAACAGGCGTCTATCCCCTTTCAACGCCGGGCGGCTGGCAGCTGATCGGCAATACGCCGCTTGAATTATTCAAGCCTTATGAACAGCCTCCGAGCCTTCTGAGAGCAGGGGATATCGTGAAATTTGTCAGCGTGACAGAAGAGGAGTATCACGCGCTGAAGGAGGGGAAATCTTGAGCATAGAAGTGTTAAAGCCGGGTCTGATGACAACGGTTCAAGACTTGGGCCGCACAGGTTTTCAAAAATACGGCGTGCTTGTCAGCGGTGCCATGGATGCCGATTCTTTGCGGATTGCCAATCTGCTCGCGGGGAACAGCCAGAACGAAGCTGCGCTTGAAGTGACGCTGATGGGGCCGGGGCCGTCTCTCCGCTTTCAAAAACCTGCTCTTATAGCGGTGACGGGCGCTGACTTTTCACTGATGGTAAATGACGAAGAAGTCCCGCTTTGGCGCCCGGTTTTCATCAAAGAGGGCAGCGTGTTGACATTCGGCATGTGCAAGCGCGGAAGCCGTGCATATATGGCAGTGGCCGGGGGAATTGATGTGCCGCCTGTAATGGAAAGCAAAAGCACATATGTCAGAGCAGGACTCGGCGGCTTTCAAGGAAGGGCGCTTCAAAAGGGAGACGTGTTATCGCTAGGCAGCCCGACGCCGTTGTCGGAAGCGCTGCACAGAAAGCTCGCAGACGAGGGCAAAGAACGGGGCTTTGCGGCTCCGAAGTGGGCTGTCGACCGCAAATATTTTCTCCCGCTAAAAAAGAACCCGGTCATTCGTGTCATCAAAGGCGATCAGTTTGCTTGCTTTACCTCATCATCACAAGAGCGCTTTTTCGCGGGTCCATTCCGGGTGACGGCTAAATCCGACCGGATGGGGTACCGTCTTCAAGGAGAGGCGCTCGAACTCACTCAGCCTCTGGAAATGATCTCTGAAGCGGTATCATTCGGAACGATTCAAGTGCCGCCCGACGGCAATCCGATCGTTCTTCTCGCAGACAGGCAGACAGCGGGCGGATACCCGAGAATCGCCCATATCGCATCAGCTGATTTTTCTCAGGTCACGCAGATGATGCCGGGCGAGCAGGTGCAGTTTCAGCTTGTCAGCCTTCAGGAAGCAGAGCGCGTTTACATCGAACGGGAGACGAAAATCAGCGAACTTTCTGCCCGATTGAAGCTTGAATACATGTTATGATAGGTGTGATGTGTATCAGGAGGGGGAAGGCATGGAACATAAAAACAAAACAGTCGTCAAAGCCATGACCCTGCTCAATCTGTTCCTGACGAGAGAAAGGCTCTCGCTGGGCGACATGATTGAGCTGACAGGCATGCCGAAAACATCTGTCTACCGCATGGTTTGTTCTCTCGAAGAAATGGGTTTTCTCGACCGCGACGAGAACGGGATGTATAGCTTAGGACTGCTGTTTTTGCAATACGGCCACCTTGTTTCAGAAAGGCTTGATATTCGAAAAATCGCTCTGCCCATCATGGAAGAACTCCGCGATGACGTGGATGAAGCCGTCCATTTAATTGTAAGGCAGGGAAATGAAGCAATGTATATAGAAAAAATTGAGGGCACGCAGACCGTTCGCCTCTATACAGCGATCGGGAGGCGGTCCCCTTTATATGCCGGAGCCTGTGCGAGAAGCATTCTGACGTTTTTGCCTGAAGAGGAGCGGGATGCCTATATCGAGCAAACAGAGCTGGTGCCGATCGCTTCCGGCACGATCCGGGACAAGGCTGAGCTGATCCGCATTGTGGACGAGTCGTACCGGAGCGGCTGCACGGTCAGTCATTCGGAGCTCGAAGACTACACCTCCGCGATTGCCGCGCCGATTTTCAATCATAAGCGCGAAGTCGCAGCTGGGATCAGCATCGCCGGGTTTGAAGCCCGCTTTCAGAAAGACCGTCTTCCTTATTTGACCGAAAGAGTGAAAAAGGCGGCGCTTGACATCTCGAGAAAATTAGGTTTTTAGGAAAAAAGAAAAGTATCCTTTCGAGCCTCTGCCGAGTACATATATGGTAGCTGCCGCGAAAAAACGGCATATCGGAGGGGGAAAGGATATGACGCTTCAATATACGGCTCTCGGCGACTCTTTAACCGTCGGGGTCGGTGCAGGTTTGTTTGAGCCGGGATTTGTACAGCGCTATAAAAGGAAAATGGAAGAGGATTTGAACGAAGAAGTTTCTTTGATTGTATTTGCGAAATCCGGTCTTGAGACGTCGGAAATTTTAGCGATGCTGAACGAGCCTTTCATCATGGAACAGGTCAAAAAAGCGGACGTCATCACGATAACGGGCTGCGGAAATGATCTTCTGCAATCGCTGGAGATATATGAAAAAGAAAAGGATGAACACGTCTTTTTGGAAGCTTCCTCCCACTGTCAGAAAAACTACTCAGGCATGCTTGAGAAGATCAGAGAAATAAAGGGAGAAAAAGATACGCGTTATCTCGTCCGGCTTCTCAATTTATACAACCCATTTCCGTCAATCGAATTAGCGGACAAATGGATTTCCGGCTTTAACAGGCACTTAAAGCAGCTAGAGTCCGCTCCGCAAATCAAGGTGATCGATACTTATGCTGTCTTTAAAGGACGCGAAAAAGAATATTTGTCAATTGACCGTGTGCATCCAAGCAGCAGAGGGTATGAAGCGATGTCGGAAAAGCTGAGAGCGGCGGGCTACGGGCGGCTGGAGGGCTGAATATGATGAAGAAAGACCATTCCAATCAGGAATGGTCTTTTTTTATGCAATTCTTCAGCGAGCAGCCGAAAACAGACTAAAAAATGAAACTATTAAATTTTGTCACACGGCTCCTGCCAAAGTGCCGTTTTCTTTCGATTGAGCAGTCATCTGTAAGCGTTTTAATATAGAAACAGGGAGCCGACATTATTCGACATCATTTTTTTATCACAGGCTTTAAAGGACAACAAAGGAGGGTTATGAAATGGAAGATAGACAAAATCAAGATTTCAAAGTAAAGATTCAACGTTTCGGAAGCTATTTGAGCGGAATGATCATGCCGAATATCGGTGCATTTATCGCATGGGGGATCATTACCGCATTGTTTATTCCGACGGGATGGATGCCGAATGAAGCGCTTGCTTCATTGGTTGATCCAATGATCAAATTTTTGCTGCCGCTCTTGATTGGATACACGGGCGGTAAGATGGTGTACGATCACCGCGGAGGCGTCGTCGGTGCGACTGCAGCGATCGGCGTTATCGTCGGCGCGGACATTCCGATGTTCCTCGGCGCGATGATCATGGGGCCGCTGGGCGGCTACCTGATGAAACTGACGGACAGGCTTTTCAAAGATAAGGTCCGTTCCGGATTTGAAATGCTGATCAACAACTTTACAGCCGGAATTCTCGGCTTCATTCTGGCGGTGCTCGGCTTTCTTGCAATCGGTCCGGTGGTGCTCGGCTTAAACAAAACATTGGCGGCCGGCGTGGAAGTGATCGTCAATGCGAATCTGCTTCCGCTCGCAAGTATTTTTGTAGAGCCTGCGAAAGTTCTTTTCCTTAACAATGCGATCAACCACGGTATTTTGAGCCCGATTGGTATTGAGCAGGCCGCCCAGACAGGAAAATCAATTTTATTCCTTTTAGAGGCGAACCCAGGCCCTGGTCTCGGGATTCTTTTAGCTTACATGATTTTCGGAAGAGGCACATCAAAGCAGACCGCTCCGGGCGCTGCAGTGATCCATTTCCTAGGCGGTATTCACGAAATTTATTTCCCTTACATTCTGATGAAACCGCTGTTAATCCTGGCTGCAATAGCGGGCGGAGCGAGCGGTGTGCTGACGTTTTCCATCTTTAATGCGGGGCTTGCGGCTGTTCCTTCACCTGGAAGTATTATTGCGGTGCTGGCGATGACGCCGAAAGGCAACCACATCGGCGTGATCCTTGGTGTTCTCGTCGCAGCAGTCGTTTCATTCATTGTAGCTTCTTTGATTTTGAAAACGTCTAAAGCCGGCGAAGAAGATTTGACGGCCGCGGCGGAAAAAATGCAGCAAATGAAAGGCAAGAAGAGCCAGGCCGTTTCTGCATTGACTTCGGCTGACGAAGCGGAAGAATCAGCGGCTCCGTACGAAAATGTCAGCAAGATCATCTTCGCGTGTGATGCCGGAATGGGCTCCAGTGCGATGGGGGCATCAATTTTGAAAAACAAAGTCAAAAAAGCAGAACTCGATATCGACGTATCCAATACATCGATCAATAATCTGCCGGAAGATGCCGATATCGTCATCACGCATAAAGACTTAACGGAACGCGCAAAAGCGAAGCTTCCAAGCGCCAGACACATATCGGTGGAAAACTTCCTTAACAGTCCAAAATACGACGAACTGATCAATCAGCTTAAAAAGTAAAGTTTGAGAACCCGTGAGCCTGAAAATCAGGCTCACACAACATGTATGAAAGAGAGTGATTTCCCAATGAAACCAGTACTTGCAAAAGAAAACATTCATCTCAATCAATCTGCCGCAACGCAGGAAGAAGCGATCAGACTGGCCGGAAAGGCGCTGGTTGACGCCGGCTATGTTACCGCGGATTATATCGAGAAAATGTTGGAGAGGGAAGGCCTCACTTCCACTTACATGGGGAACGCAATCGCCATTCCGCATGGTACGGAAGACAGCAAGCAGGATGTTCTTCATTCCGGAATATCCGTTATCCAGCTTCCGGAAGGTGTCGAATACGGCGATGGCAATATTGCTAAAGTGATCTTTGGCATTGCCGGAAAAAATGATGAGCATTTGGAGATTTTGTCAAAGATTGCGATTGTCTGCTCAGAAGCGGACAATGTCGAACGGATCATCAATGCGAAAAATGAAGACGAGTTAATGGCGGTTTTTGAAGAAGGTGACCAGGTATGATTGCACTGCATTTCGGTGCGGGGAACATCGGCCGCGGATTTATCGGAGCCTTGCTCTGCAAATCGGGGTATGATGTCGTGTTCGCCGATGTAAATGATGCCGTGATCAATGAACTGAACGATAAGGGCCGCTATACCGTCGAAATGGCCGATGCCGGAAGGAAGCAGGAAACGATCGGACCGGTCCGGGCGATCAACAGTGCGACCCAGCTTGACGAATTGTATGATTTGATAGCGAAAGCCGACCTTGTCACCACAGCGGTAGGCCCGGCGGTGCTTAAATTGATCGCAGAGCCGATTGCAGAAGGTTTGAAGCGTCGGATGAAAATAAACAAGCAGCCTTTAAATATTATAGCTTGCGAGAATATGATCGGGGGCAGCGCTCATCTTCGCGAGGAAATTTTCGCCCGCTTAACTGAAACGGAGCGCGCCGCAATCAGCGATTCAGTCGGCTTTCCGAACTCGGCAGTCGACAGAATCGTGCCGATCCAGCACCATGATGATCCGTTGAAAGTAACGGTGGAGCCTTTTTTCGAATGGGCCGTTGATCAAACGGAATTCGCCGGAAAAGTGCCGGATATTGAAGGTGTGACATATGTAGCGGATCTTGCGCCATTCATCGAAAGAAAGCTGTTTACGGTCAATACCGGACACGCCATGGCGGCGTATGCCGGCTATAAGAAAGGTTTGAAGACGATAAAAGACGCCATTCATCATCCGGAGGTCCGCCAAACGGTGGCAGGCGCGCTAGAAGAAACAGGCCGGTACCTTGTCCAAACATACGATTTTACACAGGAAGAGCACCGGGCATATATGACAAAAATTATCGGCCGCTTTGAGAATGAATGCCTGTCAGACGATGTCACCCGTGTGGCCAGGTCGCCGCTTCGCAAGCTTGGCAGGGATGACCGTCTTGTCGGCCCGGCCCGGAAGCTTTGCGATCTCGGCTTTGAACCTGTCCGCCTTGCAGAAGGCATTGCCCTGGCGCTGCAGTTTGATTGTGCCGATGATCCGGAAGCCGTTCAGCTTCAAAGCATGATCGCTGAAAAAGGCTATGCCGGCGTGCTTCGCGACGTATGCGGACTCGAAGAGGATCATTCTTTATTCAAACTGGTAATCAGCCATTTGAAAGCATAGCTTTAGATAGAATCGGGAGAGGGCGGCAGCCGGGCGGGGGCTGCCGAAAACAGAATGTATGAACAGGGCGGCGCAGATGCAACCTAATCTAGAAACATCAGCTGTGAGCTGATGTTTCTTCACTTCTTGAAAAGTATTTGCACAGATTTTAATAAAAAATTAATTAGTTTGAATTGAAGATTTTTTGACAGCGTTTTATGATAGGGATACCGTTTCAACCGCCGGAACCCCTTTCACCCCCCCCCCCGCAAAAACGACAACACCGGAGGCGGCGTTTTATGTATATGACAGCAAGGGAACAAAAACTAATGAAATACCTTTTGCATCAAAACCGTTATGTCAAAGTCAATGAAATTGCCGGCTATATAGAAGTCAGCACAAGAACGGTCCACCGCGAGCTCAAAGCGGTTAAATCCGTTCTGGACAAGTACAGGCTTCAGCTTGATAAGCAGCCGGGAAAAGGCTTGAAACTGGTCGGAGCCTACAGAGACAAACAGCGGCTTCTTGAAGATCTGTCCCGGGACAGTCATGTCGAATACAGTGCCGATGAACGAAAGCTTTTGATTTTATGCGCGATGCTTGAAACGGGAGAGCCGATCAAGCTTTATACAATTGCCCATGACTTGCAGGTGACGGCGGCAACGATCAGCAACGATCTTGACGAGCTGGAGAAGTGGATCGCTCCATTCGGCCTTTCGCTGATCAGAAAAAGAGGCTACGGTATAGAGCTGAGGGGGCCGGAGGACGCCAAGCGGAAAATCGTCGGAAACTTGATGGCCGACAAGCTCGATGTTCAGCAGTTTCTGGAAACGATCGAAATGAATATTAAAGGCAAGAACGAAGCGCCGGAGAAAATATTCGGTGTCGTCAGCCGGGGGAAATTGCTGAAAGCGGAAAAAGTGCTGTTTCAGATGAAAGAAAAGTATGGACTTTCTCTTTCCGACAGTGCATACATCGCTCTGGTCGTCCACTTGACGTTTGCGATCGAGCGGATACAGCTCGGTGAAATGATCAATATGAATGAAGAAGAATTGACGGATCTGAAGCGTACGAAAGAGTTTGAACTGGCGCTTGCGCTTGCAAAGGCGCTTGAAGATGCGTTTCACGTGAAGATACCCGAAGCTGAGGCGGGGTATATTACGATGCATTTAAGAAGCGCCAACAAAAGCTTCAAAATCGACTACAGAGCGGAAGATATCGAGCTGGATACTGCGCTCAGAACGAAAAAGCTGATCGATTTCATCTCGCAAAAAACGGGCATGAATTTAACCGGCAATCATTCGCTTTATGAAGGATTAATCGCCCACCTTGAACCGGCGATCATCCGGATCAAAGAAAAGATGTCGGTGCATAATCCGTTAACAGAGCAGGTCAAAAAAGATTATTTTCTCCTATATATGGCCATAGAGGAAGGCGTCGAAATATTTTTCCCGGAAATCCGGTTTCCAGATGAAGAAATTGCTTTTATCGTCCTTCACTTTGGATCGGCGCTTGAGATGAGCAAACAAAAAGTAGACATCAACGCGCTCGTGATTTGTTCGAGCGGAATCGGTTCATCAAAGATGCTGGCCTCGCGGTTGAAAAAAGAGCTTCCTGAAATCGCTTCCTTTGAGATATCCTCTCTGATGGAACTGAAGACGAAAAACACTGATGCCTTTGACATCATCGTTTCAACCGTGCCGATCCCATATGAAAACATTGACTGCGTCACCGTCAGTCCGCTCCTTGACACGGAAGATGTGAAACAGATCAAACACCAGCTCACCCGAAAAATCCCGCTCATCCTTCGGAAAAAGCGGATGGCGCCCAAAAAACCGGAGCCGTTTCCAGATATGCTTCAGATTGCGCGGAAAATCGGCCATTACGCGGCCGGCATTCAACATATACTGAGCCATTTTACGGTTGAAACGATGGAAGCTGAATCAAGCCTGGAACATACGGTCAAACGGATTTGCGGAACCCTGGAAGATCAAGGCCTGGTTAAGGATGCAGGGCAGATGGCGGATGGACTGATGAAAAGAGAAGCACAGGGTGGCCTCGGAATTCCCGGAACAACCTTCGCGCTGTTTCATTTAAAAAGTGAAGCGGCCGCGGTTCCCCTCTTTAAAGCTTATGATCTGTCCAAACCGTTCGAGATCAAAGGGATGGACGGAAGCGCCATGAAGATGATGCGGATGCTCATCATGCTGGCGCCGGCCGATCTGTCTCCGGAAGGTTCCGAGATTCTGAGCTTCATCAGCTCTTCGATGATAGAAAGTGATGAGAGCATAAAAGCATACCAGACCGGAGACCGCGAGCAGCTGTACGGCATGCTGAACGTGCTGTTTCACCGGTTTATACAGGATAAAGAGTGGTGAGAGCCCCGGGTTAACCCGGGGCTTTCTTCATTTTTATCGCACATGGTCATGTTTAAACAAAAATTTCTCCGGTTAAAAGTCTAGTAACATCAGCTAAAGGGAGGAATCACAAATGGATTTGCGCAATCAGCAGACAAACGGGCAGCCGGCGCAGACGCAAGACCGCCAGCCCGGCATCGAAAGCGTCATGAATCCGCGTCCGATCTATGAGGATGAAAATTACAAAGGAACGGATAAACTGAAAGGAAAGGTCGCGCTGATCACAGGAGGCGACAGCGGAATCGGCAGAGCTGTTGCCGTTGCCTATGCTAAAGAAGGCGCGGACATCTCGATCGTCTACTTGAATGAACACGAAGACGCTCAGGAGACGAAAGCGCGCGTTGAAAAAGAGGGCGTCAAATGCCTGCTGCTTCCCGGCGATGTCAGGGATGAAGCTTTCTGCAATGACGCGGTTGAGCAGACGGTGAAGGAGCTGGGCCGTCTTGATATTCTTGTCAATAATGCGGCCGAACAGCATCCTAAAGACAGCATTAAAGAGATTTCCAGTGAACAGCTCGAGAAAACATTTAAAACAAATTTCTTCTCTTATTTCTACTTTACAAAAAAAGCGATTGATTATCTGGAGCCGGGCAGCGCGATCATCAATACAACATCGATCAACCCTTACCGGGGCAATCCGCAGCTGATTGACTACACGGCAACAAAAGGGGCGATCAATGCGTTTACACGGTCGATGTCACAGGCGCTCGTCAAAGACGGCATCCGTGTCAATGCCGTTGCACCGGGACCGATTTGGACGCCGCTGATCCCGTCAACGTTTTCAGGGGAGGAAGTGGCGAAGTTCGGTACAGATACACCGATGGGCCGTCCAGGTCAGCCGGTCGACCATGTGGGCTGCTATGTGCTTTTAGCATCTGACGATTCTTCGTATATGACAGGGCAGACCCTCCACGTCAACGGCGGAGACTTTATCACGACATAAAAGGGGGAAGCTCGTGTGAAGGTGACAAAGGAAGATGTAATTGAATACTACGAGAAAGCGGGCATTGTGCTGAACGACGATGATAAAGAAAACATCCAAATCATGGACTACGGATTAAATAAGCTGGATAAGCTGGGGCTTCAGCTGTTCGTCTATGTCAACACAGACCGCTACTGCGCCAAAGAGCTCGTATTATTCCCTGAACAAACATGCCCCGAACACCGGCATCCTCCTGTAGACAAGCAGAAAGGGAAGGAAGAGACATTCAGGTGCAGATACGGAAAAGTGTATTTGTATGTAGAAGGAGAAAAAACGGAAGCCCCGGCCGTTATGCCGCCGGACGAGGATATTGAACATTTCACCGTTTGGCACGAAATTCAGCTCACGCCCGGCGAACAGTTTACGATTCCGCCGGACACGAAGCATTGGTTCAAAGCGGGGAGTGAAGGTGCGGTGGTCACGGAGTTTTCTTCAACAAGCACCGATGATCACGATGTGTTCACAGATCCGAGAATTTAGCGAATGGGAGTCCATCTCATTCGCTTTTTTTCGCTCGCTCCATCACATCAAAGCCGATGAAGTGCCGTCCGTCATGATCGGCAAAATAAAATTGAACACCGTTCACACAAAGTGTTTTGACCGCTTCCTGTGCCGTCGGTCGAAACCGCCGAACGTGCGTCCCGTTTAGGTAAGCCGGTTCAAGTTTATATTTTCTGCCGGTCAGCGTTCCAAGCCGCGCGATTTCCGGAGCCTCGTCCCCCGGAAATTCGACACCGATGATCCGCTGATGGCGGTCAAAGTCTGCAGACAAAGCCGTGTCGCCGATATCATCTGTTGCTGATACCGATCCGGCCCGCCTTTCCGTTAAAGCAATGTAGCCCATATCAGCCTCGGCATCAAACGATATGAAAATATTCACGTCAAAAACCTCCATTCAATTGTTTAATATACAAGACATTGTGGAAAAGTAACAGTGGAGACGATACAAAGGAGGGAACCTCAAAATGGATCAGCAGCAATTGAAGAACAAGGTGCTTGATATTCTCGATCATCATAAAATCGGTTCGCTTGCAACGGTTGAAAGCGGCAAGCCTCATTCCCGCTACATGACCTTTTTCCATGACGGGCTGACGCTTTATACACCGACAAGCGATGAGACGCACAAGGCGGAAGAGATTGATAACAATCCGAACGTCCACGTGCTGTTGGGTTATAACGGCGAAGGATTAGGCGATGCATACCTTGAAATTACAGGTACGGCAAAGCTCAACCATTCAAAGGATTTAAAGGACAAAATTTGGGATGAAAGGCTTGAGCAATGGTTTGACGGAAAGGACGATCCGAACTTGACCGTGCTTGAGATTGAGCCTTCGGAAATCAGACTGATGAATGAAGGCGAAAGCACCCCGGTCACGCTTGACATGTAGCACTGTGCTCAATCAGTTTGTCATAAAGGGCGAACTGTAGTATAATAAAAAACAGGAACACGCAAAAGAGCAAATAAATGGAAAGTAAACTTCTTTTTTCTTTCTTAGAAGATGCTAATTTCTTCCTCTGACCCGCCCCTAACAGGATAGAGGGAAAAAAGACTTTTTGTTTCACAATTCACACTGGCGCGGCTTCGGAGCCGCAAGGACGAATGAGAGGTAGGGCTTTCGTTGTCTTGTATCAGAAATTCCATGGTGTTTACTTTCGCTCGGAACGATAGATGCTGATCTTTTACGAAATTCAAATGACCGCCTTTGGCAGCGGATAATAATTTATTTGCTCGAATAAATATGATAATTGAGACCGCTTCGGCTTTTGCCGGAGCGGTTTTTGATTTGCCGAAACGTTTCCGTTTTAAAAACAGTCTTACCTATAGACTGGAGGAAGGTAAATGGACTTTTTAACATCCAAGGTGCTATTGATTTTTTGTTTTCTGTTGTTGATCCATTCCATCGAAACGCTCGCTTACGCTGCCCGGCTGTCAGGCGCGAGAGTCGGATTTATCGCATCGGCTCTGTCATTATTTAATGTGATGGTCATCGTCTCGAGAATGTCAAACATGGTTCAGCAGCCTGTGACGGGAAAGCTTGTTGATGTCGCGGGGGCGGATGCGCTTTCCCTCGTCGGTAGCCAATTTCGGTTTTTGATCTTTGGTTCAACCGTCGGCACAATTTTCGGAATGCTGCTTCTGCCGACATTCGTCGCCGTATTTTCGAGAGCGATTGTTCATTTGGCAGGAGAAAATGGCTCCGTTTTGCAAGTGTTTCGCAAGGCGTTTTCAAAAAATAGCTTCAAGCATGCAAAGCATTATGCAAAAAGACCGAGCCTGGAATATGTGAAAGACTTTCGGTTCCGCTATATACCGAAACGGCTGTTTGTCTTGAACATGGTCATTACGGCGATTTATACAATCGGCGTTCTTGCCGCTCTTTATGCGGGCGTCCTTGTGCCCGAAAGGCATACGACCGCGGTGATGGCCTCCGGCCTTGTCAACGGGGTTGCGACGATGCTGCTCGCGCTGTTTGTCGATCCAAAGGTGTCGGTACTTGCAGATGACGTAGCAAAAGGGAAGCGGAGCTATACGTATTTGAAATGGGCTTCGATCACAATGGCAGCATCGAGGGTGGCCGGGACGATTTTTGCCCAAGTACTATTTATTCCCGCTTCTTACTATATCGCATGGATGACGAAGTGGATGTAGTCGATTTTTGACGAAAAGATCAAAATTCGATAATTTTCATTACATTATGAAACAAATGAAAACAAAATATTATCTTTTTCGACAGGGTTAGACAGCTTGATCTTTCTTTTATTAATTGCCCGCTGTTTCATCCTGTGATAGTCTTATGTGTGGCGGTGATAAAAGTGGAGAGGGTTAGAGTAAGAGTAAGAAAACCGAAAAGAAAAAGGCGAAAAATCATAAAGCGCCTGTTTACATTAACTTTGCTGGTTATCATAGCAGCAGCGGGTTATACCTACTTTGAATACAAAAAAGGCTTATCTGAATCTGACGGAGATTTTAAAGAAGACGGACAGTTTGAATTTAACGGGGAAGGCTCTGATCTTGATGAAGTGAACATCCTCGTTCTTGGGATCGATTCAAGAGGGGAAGACCATTCAAGGTCTGACTCCATGATGGTCATCCACTATAATAAAAAGCAGAAACAGCCTAAATTGATTTCGATTATGAGGGACAGCTATGTCGACATTCCGGGATATGACAAGCAAAAAGTCAATGCGGCTTATGCATACGGAGGCCCGGAACTCGTCAGAAAAACATTAAAAGAATCCTTTGATTTGGACATTAACTATTACGCTGTCATCGATTTTAAAGGTTTTGCCAAAATCGTTGATGCGGTGGCGCCTGACGGCATCGAAGTCGATGTTCCGAAAAAAATGTCATACGGAATCGGCATGACACTGCAGCCGGGAAAACAAGTTCTTCACGGTGAAAGGCTGCTGGGCTATGTCCGGTTCAGGCATGACAGAGAAAGCGATTTTGGACGGGTCAGAAGGCAGCAGGAAGTCTTTTCAAAGCTTCAAAAAGAAGCGGTGAGCATCGGAAATATCGCACAGCTTCCGAAGCTGTGGGGGCTCGTCGATCCGTATATTGAAACAAACATTCCGAACGGCGTCATACTCTCCGTCGGCAAAGACTTTTTGCTTGGAAGCGTAAAAGAAACCAAAAGCTTCAGGCTGCCGGTTGACGGATCATTTACGAACAAAGACGATCCAAAATACGGGGCAGTCCTTGATTTAGACCTTGAACAAAACAAGGAAGAGCTGAAACGCTTTTTAAATGAGTGATCAAAAAATCCGCCGGGAAACCCGGCGGATTTTACTGATCATATTTTTTTAGTCCCCGGTCATAAAGGAAATTGCCGAATGGAACAAATGCGGCCACAAGACCGGCAGCCGGCCATTTCACAGACCACCTCAGCACAAAAGTTGCATACAACAGAACAAACAAATACAAAATAAACAATCCGCCGTGAACCGATCCGACAATCGTAACGGCCATCGGGTAATCCGCCCAATATTTAAGCGGCATGGCGATGAACAGCAGGATTAAAAGCGACATGCCTTCAATAAAACCCATCAACCGAAGGCGGCCAATCGGCGTTTGCAGCATAGTATACCTCCTGTGGAGTGATAGTCTACCTTTATACTATAAACCAAAAGGGGACAAATATGACAGGTTTTTCTCCGATTGATTTATGCGTCTGCCGGAAGCTTCATTAAAGCGCCGAAGTATTGCTGGGCAGTCGTAAAACAAATAAATGCGGTCAATTCCGTTATTTCTTCTTCTGAAAACACTTCTTTTAAAACATCAAACTGCCTGTCTGACACGCGCTCCCTCTGCGCCAAAAAGACCTCTGCAAACCCCATCGCAAAGCTCGTTTTCTGCTGATTCGGAATCTCGGGCTTCCCCTTGGCCTTGCAATATTCACACCCGTTTCCCTGAGCCAGCACACGGCGCACCTGCTCCTTCAGTTCCTTTGATAAAAAGCCATCTCCTGACAGCTCCTCAGCTAAAGCCGTCCAGCTTGACATCAGGCTTTCAGAGTGTCCGAGCAGCCGCTGAAACGGCGTCTCTCCTCTGTCTGAAAAATTGATTCTTGTCATATGATGATCACCTCTTCATAATCATATATAAGCAGAAGAGAAATATGAATTTCGAACGAAAGAATTTTCGTGAAAATATTAAAATAATGAAATAGAATGGAGGGAATAAAGTTACATATGAAAATTGATGATCTCGATTTTAAAATCATAGCCGAATTAAAGAAAGACAGCCGTTTATCGATGCGGGAGCTGGGCAGGAAGATCAGCCTTTCGGCACCGTCTGTGACCGAAAGAGTCAGGCGGCTCGAATCGTTCGGCGTCATAAAAAAATATACGACTGACATCGATTACCAAAAGGTCGGTCTTCCCGTTTCCTGCATCATTGAAGCAACGGTGAAAAACGGGGAATACGAGAGGTTTAAAGCGTATATCGAACGCCTCCCGAACATTGAATTCTGCTACCGGATCGCGGGAGCTGCCTGCTATATGCTGAAAATCAATGCAGAGAGCCTGGCGAAGATCGAAGCGTTTATCAATGAAACGTCTCCATATGCCCAAACCGTGACACACGTGATTTTTTCGGAAATTGAAACAAAGGAATCGTGAACATTAGAGATGCATCTGTATCATCTGTTATAATATAAGGATGCATGAACAAGAAAGTGATGTGATGATGGACGTGTCTAAAACAGTTGTTTTAGCAGAAAAACCTTCAGTCGGCCGTGACTTGGCCCGCGTGCTGAAGTGTCATAAAAAAGGAAACGGATATCTTGAAGGCGACCGCTATATCGTGACATGGGCGCTCGGCCATCTGGTCACATTGGCGGACCCTGAAGGATACGGAAAGGAATACCAGTCTTGGCGGCTTGAAGACCTGCCGATCATCCCTGAGCCTTTAAAGCTCGTCGTGATCAAAAAGACCGGAAAACAGTTTCAGGCGGTAAAATCGCAGCTGATCAGAAAAGATGTCAAAGACATCGTCATTGCAACCGATGCCGGCCGGGAAGGCGAGCTCGTCGCCCGCTGGATCATCGAAAAAGCAAAGGTCACGAAGCCATTGAAGCGTCTGTGGATTTCATCTGTTACTGACAAAGCGATCAAAGACGGATTTAAAAACTTAAAGAACGGCAAAGACTTTGAAAACCTTTACCATTCAGCTGTGGCTCGAGCTGAAGCCGATTGGATCGTCGGCATCAACGCGACGAGGGCGCTGACAACGAAATTCAACGCCCAGCTTTCCTGCGGGCGCGTACAGACGCCGACGCTGGCAATGATCGCCAAAAGAGAGGAAGATATTAAGAACTTTAAACCCGTCCCTTATTTCGGCTTGCGCGCAGCGGTCGACGGCATGACGCTGACATGGCAGGACAAAAAGACGTCACAGACACGCACGTTCAACGCATCTGTGACGTCGCAGCTTGCAGGAGCGCTGCAAGGCAAACCGGCCGTCATCGTCGACTTGAAAAAAACGGCGAAAAAAAGCTTTGCTCCCGGACTTTATGATCTGACTGAGCTGCAGAGGGACGCCCATAAACGCTTCGGCTTTTCCGCAAAAGAAACGCTGTCCGTTTTGCAGAAGCTCTATGAGCAGCACAAGCTCGTCACCTATCCGCGGACGGACTCAAGGTTTCTTTCCAATGACATCGTCCCGACGCTGAAAGACCGTTTGGAAGGCATGCAGGTGAAGCCTTATGCCCAGCATGTGGCCCGGATCCTGAAGCGGGGGGTTAAAGCCAATAAAAGCTTTGTCAACGATGCGAAAGTATCCGATCACCACGCGATTATTCCGACGGAAGAGCCGCTTGCGCTCGGCGCGTTAAGCGAAAAGGAAAGAAAGCTTTACGATTTGATCGCGAAGCGCTTCCTCGCTGTTTTAATGCCGCCGTTTGAATATGAAGAAACAAAAGTGTTTGCCGAAATCGGCGGAGAAACCTTTACGGCAAAAGGGAAAACAGTTCAGTCGCAAGGCTGGAAAGCGGTGTACGATTTCGCAGACGAAGATGATGACGAGGAAGAAAAGGATCAAACCCTTCCAAAACTCGCAAAAGGCGACACGCTTTCCGTCCGGTCTTTGACAGAGACGAAGGGTGAAACAAAACCGCCGGCGCGGTTTAATGAAGGAACATTGCTGTCTGCGATGGAGAATCCAGCCGCATTTATGCAGGGAGAAGAAAAAAACCTTGTGAAAACCCTCGGAGAGACGGGCGGACTTGGGACGGTCGCGACACGCGCCGATATTATCGAAAAGCTGTTCAACACGTTCCTGATTGAGAAAAAAGGAAAAGATATTTACATTACTTCAAAAGGAAAACAGCTCCTTGAGCTTGTTCCGTCAGATTTAAAATCTCCGGCCCTCACCGCCGAATGGGAGCAGAAGCTGTCAGGCATTGCGAAAGGAAAGCTGAAATCTTCAGCCTTCATTAAAGAAATGAAGGAGTACGCAAAGCAGACGATCAGAGAAATCAAAAGCAGCAATCAAAAGTTTAAGCACGACAATATCACAGGAACACATTGCCCTGACTGCGGAAAACTGATGCTGAAAGTAAACGGCAAACGCGGCACAATGCTCGTCTGCCAGGACAGGGAGTGCGGCCATCGGAAAACGGTCGCCAAACAGACGAACGCCCGCTGCCCGGTTTGCCATAAGCGCATGGAGCTGCGCGGCCACGGGGAAGGCCAAACCTTTGCCTGTGTCTGCGGCCACCGCGAAAAGCTCTCCGTTTTCGAAAAGCGCAGAGCCAAAGACAAAAATTCAAAAGCGTCAAAACGCGATGTACACTCTTACATGAAAAAGCAAAACAAGGATGAGCCGATCAACAATGCGCTCGCCGAACAGCTGAAGAAGCTGAAGCTTGATCAATAAAACGGGAAGCCTGCCGGGGACGGCAGGCTGTTTTAATTTGTCCAAATATCACAAAAAGCTGCTGTTATGACGCGATGATAGAAGGAGATTCACTGCGCGGAAAAAACCGGGAAATTCATGTAGCCGCGCCCAGGAAAATCGGATTGAAACATGAGGATATTCTGGATGCCGATCAATGTTGAAATCCTTGTCAGCCGCTCTTGTATAAAGACCGACTCCGCCTTTGGAAAATCGCCCCGCACTTTTGTGGCAGGGGAATTTTAGCGAAGTTGAGCACAGCCGGAAAACGAAGCATGATATCTCGATTTTCTCTTTTGCTCTGTCGGGTTTAAGAAAAGAATTGATGTACAATCAATAGGTCAGAAAGCCTGTCTACCGCCGGTTTTTTTTATATTAAAAAAGTATTTACAATGCTCGTAAACGGGAGTATGATCTCTCTATAATAATCCAAAATCGCTTAATCTAAAAAAGAGCGGGGGAACCATTTAGAGGCGTACAGCCTCCGGGGTGAATCCTTTTAAAGGTAGGGCAAACTCTCGTGAGCCCGAATCCGTCAGCTAACCTCGTAAGCGTTAAGAGAGAGGGAGATAACCTGGGAATAAAAATCCGATTCCGCAGGGGCTTTTGCCTCTGCGCTTTTTTGTGCGAAAAAATACTGAAAAAACAGCAAAGAAGGAGAAGACAATGATGTATAGTGCAATAAAGCGGTTTTTAATCGGGAAGCCATTGAAATCAAAAGAGCTTAGAGAACAAAAGATTACAAAAACAAAAGCATTGGCTTTGCTTTCCTCTGACGCCCTGTCTTCCGTCGCTTACGGAACAGAGCAGATTCTGATCGTTTTGGCGGCTGTCAGTTCCGCCGCATTATGGTATTCTCTGCCGATTGCCGCAGGCGTCATGATTTTATTGACGGCATTAATTCTTTCATACCGGCAGATCATTTTTTCTTATCCGCACGGAGGAGGAGCTTATGTTGTATCAAGGGAAAACCTTGGAGTGAACCCGGGGCTGGTCGCAGGAGGGTCTCTTCTTGTCGATTATATTTTGACAGTAGCCGTCAGCGTTTCCGCGGGAACCGACGCCATTACATCGGCAGTTCCTATGTTGCATCCGTATCATCTTCTGATAGCGATTGTGCTGGTGCTTTTGATTATGGTTTTAAATTTACGAGGGCTGACAGAATCGGCTTCAATATTGGCATACCCTGTGTATTTATTTGTGGCCGCTCTCTTGATTCTGATCGCGGCAGGCAGCTACAAGCTGCTTACCGGGCAAATCGAGCCGGCGGAGCATGCTGCAGTCGGCACGCCTGTTGCCGGGCTGTCCCTGTTTCTCCTGCTTAAAGCTTTTTCTTCAGGCTGTTCGGCATTAACCGGCGTAGAGGCGATTTCCAATGCGATACCTGCTTTTAAAGATCCCGCGCCAAAAAATGCCGCAAATACCCTTGCGATGATGGGGATATTGCTGGCTGTCCTGTTTTCGGGGATTACAATGCTTGCTTTCGGTTACGGCATCACGCCGAAAAGCGAAGAGACGGTTGTTTCGCAGATTGCATCGGAAACATTCGGGCGGTCTTTCCTTTACTTTTTCATTCAGGGCACGACTTCAATGATTTTAGTGCTGGCGGCAAATACCGGGTTCTCGGCCTTCCCGCAGCTTGCGTTTAATTTGGCCCGGGATAAATATATGCCGAGAATGTTTACGGTCAGAGGAGACCGCTTAGGGTATTCAAACGGGATCATCTTTCTCGGTATTGCATCGATTGTGCTGATTGTGCTGTTTAACGGACAGACGGAGCATCTCATTCCTTTATATGCGGTCGGCGTGTTTATACCGTTTACCCTTTCGCAGACGGGGATGTGCTTGAAATGGATGAGGGAAAAGCCGGACGGCTGGATTGCAAAAATGATCATTAATGCAGCAGGAGCCGCCATCTCCGCTGTCGTGCTGCTGATTTTATTCATTACAAAGTTTGCGCTTGTTTGGCCGATTGTCATCTTCATGCCGATTGTCATTTGGGCCTTTTATGTGGTGAAAAAGCACTATACAGCGGTGAGCGAGCAGCTGAGAATAACAGGCAAGCCTTTGGAGCCGATCAAAGGAAATATCGTCATTGTACCTGTCGCGGGTGTGACAAGCGTCGTCGAAAAGTCGGTCCAATACGCAAAAACCTTGTCAGATCAAGTGATTGCGGTTCATGTATCATTTGACAAAGAAGAAGAGAAAAAGATTGAGAAGAAATGGGAGGCTCTTCAAAACGGGGTCAGGCTTGTAACGCTTTATTCCTCATACCGAAGCTTGATCCACCCATTGGAAAAGTTTCTGGAAACAGTTGAAGCCAAAGCGGCGAGCTACAACTACTCTGTGATGGTTCTCGTACCCCAGTTCATTCCGAAAAAAAGCTGGCACAACATTCTTCACAATCAGTCCGCGCTTTTGCTGCGGCTGAGGCTCCTGTGGAAAAAAGACATAGTTGTTGCCACGCTTCCATACCATTTTAAAAAGTAAAAAACCTGCAGAGCCATGCCTCTGCAGGCTGTTTTTTTTGGCGGGTACGCTGCAAAACGTTTCAGCAGAAATGGAAGGAGGTATGGAAAAAACAAAGGAGGACGTGATATGGCAAACAAAACCGCAGGAAAAATAGCTGCAGAACTGCTGAAGGAATGGAACATTGATCATGTTTACGGCATGCCGGGCGACAGCGTCAACGAATTTATCGATGAATTGCGGCATGAAGAAAACAGCCTCCGCTTCATTCAAGTGCGCCATGAAGAAACCGCTGCTCTCGCTGCCGCAGCCGATGCAAAGCTGACAGGCAAAATCGGCGTCTGCCTTTCGATAGCGGGCCCGGGCGCCGTTCATCTGCTGAACGGCTTGTATGATGCGAAAGCTGACGGGGCGCCTGTGCTTGCGATTACAGGACAGGTGTCTTCGGATGAAATCGGGAGAGATTATTTTCAGGAGATCGGTCTTGAACGAATGTTTGAGGATGTGGCTGTCTTTAATCAGCAGGTGCATTCGGCTGAAGCCCTGCCTGACCTTTTGAATCAGGCGATCCGTACCGCATACAGCCAAAAAGGGGCCGCCGTTCTGAGCGTATCCGATGATCTGTTTGCAGAAAAGATTAAGCGGAAGGCGGTTTATACGTCTGCGCTTTATATCGAAGGCGATCTTGAACCGAAGAAAAGCCAGCTGATGCAGTGTGCACAATTGATTAACCAGGCAAAAAAGCCGGTGATTTTAGCGGGACGGGGAATGAAATCAGCGAGAGACGAGCTGGTCGAGTTTGCAGATAAAGCGGCCGCTCCGATCATCGTCACACTCCCAGCGAAAGGGGTCGTACCTGATCGGCACCCGCATATGCTCGGGAACCTCGGACACATCGGCACAAAGCCCGCATATGAAGCGATGGAGGAAAGCGATCTGTTGATCATGCTGGGGACTTCATTTCCGTACCGCGATTATCTGCCGGAAGATGCCCCGGCTATTCAGCTTGACAACAATCCGGCGAAAATCGGCAAACGGTATCCTGTCACCGCCGGCCTTGTCTGCGATGCGAAAAAAGGGCTTTTTGAACTGACGAAAACAATTGAACGGAAATCGAACCGCGCATTTTTGGAAAGCTGTATACAACATATGAGGAAGTGGCGTTATGAAGTTGAAAAAGACGAACAGGTAGCGACAGAGCCGCTGAAGCCTCAGCAGGTGATTGCAAGACTTGAGGACGCGGTCGCAGATGATGCGGTTCTGTCCGTTGACGTCGGAAATGTGACGGTTTGGACGGCACGCCATTTTAATATGACCAATCAGGATTTTTTGATATCAAGCTGGCTTGGCACGATGGGATGCGGTCTTCCAGGCGCGATTTCTGCAAAGCTTTCCCATCCGGAACGCCAGGTTGTAGCCGTATGCGGAGACGGCGGTTTCAGCATGTCTATGCACGATTTTCCGACTGCTGTCAAATACGAACTGCCCATTGTTGTCGTGATTTTAAATAATCAGAACTTGGGAATGATTCAATATGAACAGCAGGAAAAAGGGCATGTTAATTATGCGACGGCGCTCGAAAACGTCGATTATGCCAAGTTTGCCGAAGCCTGCGGCGGGAAGGGCTTCAGCGTGACAAAGCACGAAGAGCTTATTCCTGCTTTGAAAAGCGCCTTTCATTCACAAAAGCCGTCGATTATCGATGTGGCAATTGAAGACGAACCGCCTCTTCCGGGAAAAATATCCTATACACAAGCTGTAAACTACAGCAAATATATGATCAAAAAACTAGTTGAGAAAAAAGAGCTCGACTTGCCGCCGCTGAAAAAAAGTTTAAAAAGGATTTTTTAGTATGATGCCAAGGGAGATCGTCCCTTGGCTTTATAACGGTCAGATGTTAAAATTGAATGGGTAATATTGGAATGGCCGCGTATGTTTTCTTTTTGCATCAAAACCCGTCTCAACACTGTGAAAAGAGAGGGGATTGTAACGTGTATCGTTTGCCAAAAACCACCTTCAGCACCGCTTTCATATTAGCAGCCGGATTGCTGTGGATGTCCATCGTTCCTCAGCAGGCCTTCGCTCATGGTTTTATCGAAAAACCGGGGAGCAGAGCGGCTCTGTGCAGTGAGGCTTTCGGATTTCTCAATCTGAATTGTGGAAGCGTGATGTATGAGCCGCAAAGCCTGGAAGCGAAAAAAGGGTTTCCGCATAGCGGCCCGGCAGATGGACAAATTGCATCCGCAGGCGGGCTGTTCGGCGGAATTCTTGATCAGCAGTCGGAAAATCGCTGGTTTAAACATATCATGACCGGCGGAGAACACACCTTTACCTGGACATATACCGCCCCCCACAATACGAGCCAATGGCACTACTATATCACCAAAAAAGGCTGGGATCCTGACAAACCGCTTAAGCGCGCAGACTTTGAACTGATTGGCGCCGTTCCGCATGACGGTTCCCCTGCATCTCGCAATTTATCTCACCACATTTATATTCCTGAAGACCGCCTCGGGTATCATGTCATACTTGCCGTTTGGGATGTGGCTGATACTGAAAACGCTTTCTATCAAGTGATTGATGTTGATCTAGTAAACAAATAAAGCCTGGACTTTTCTTGTCTGTCTGGAAAACCGATTTGTGAATCAGCGGGTTTTGGTGCAAACAGAGAAAATAAGCGATCAAAACCCCGGCATGTTTTGGAGAGCCGGGGTTTTTGAGATTCGTTATTTCTTTTTCTTCATTGCGGCAGCCATAAACGGCAGCAGGGTGCCGAACAGCATCGTACCGCCGAAGAAATTCCCGAGGTAAGGCTGTCCGATCAAGTAGCAGACGGCAAATACAGCCGCAGCAAGACCGATCATGATGTAGCCTGGATAAAACCTTTTTTGAAAGCTTGTCCGCTGGGTAATCCGAAAAAATATCAGCCCGATGACGAGCGGGACAATCCATAGATAAAACAGTATAAATACTTTCATGTTCAAAACTCCATATTTTTTAATCTATCATACCAGATTGCAGCGTAAAATGCGTGTGACAAATCCCGGACTCATTTGCTGCGGGCCTCATATTCCTCTTTCAGAAGCCCGTATACGAAATGGTCGGCGAAGTGGTCGTGGAGCCACTCGCATTGTCTGAGGCAGCCTTCTTTCGTGAAGCCGAGCCTTTCCGGAATGGCCTGGCTTTTTACGTTTTGAACAGCGGCCCTGATTTCAATCCGGTTTAAATCGTATTCGCTGAAAAGCGTATCGATCAGCGCCCGGCAGGCATCCGTCATCATTCCTTTTCCTTGAAAAGGCTCCCCGAGCCAATAGCCGATCGAAGTCGTGCGGTTGATCCAGTTAATGTAATGGAGTCCGATGATTCCGGCAAATTGGCCTTGATGCCATATTCCCGCTTGAAACCCGTTGTTTGCAGCGGCCTGTTTCATGCTTTCTTCGATAAAAGCTTCGGTATCTTCCAGCTGCTTTGTGCCGTCCACCCAAAACAGCCATTTCCGCAACACATCTTTAGACTGTTGGATCTGCATATAAACGGCCCTGGCATCTTTTGGTTCGAGCATTTTTAAATACAGATCATCACGTACCATTAATTTAAACATCCAGAATCCCCCTTTTTCTCAGTATAATATAAAAAAGCCGACCGAGGCCGACTTTTAACCAGAAAATGTATCGTAAATCAGGAAAATATTGAGGGCGACGATTAAGGCAGCGATCAGCCATGAGACGGCTGTTATCCACTTTGCATTTTTCAGGCTCCCCATAATGCGTTTATTGCTCGTAAATAAGATAAGCGGGATAAGGGCAAAGGCGATGCCGAATGACAGGACGACCTGGCTCAAGACAAGAGCGGTTGTCGGATTCACCCCTGAAGCAATAATAGCGATCGGCGGCAAAATCGTAATGAACCGTCTTAAATAAAGCGGAATCCTGAAATTAATGAAGCCCTGCATGATAATATCTCCTGAAAGCGTTCCGACAGACGAACTTGATAAACCGGCTGTTAACAGGCCGACGCCGAACAATACGGCGGAAAGCGGACTGACCATGCTGCTGAAGTGGCTGAAGGCCACATCAAGGTCTTCGACGAAAATGCCGTTCTTATAAAACAGTGCAGCGGCTACGATCAGCATGCTCGCATTGATTGCTCCGGCAATCAGCATGGCGATCAAAATGTCGATGAACTCAAAGCGGAATATCTTTTTCTTTTCCGCTTCCGTTTTTCCGACCACTCTTCGCTGTGTGAGAGCGGAATGAAGATAGATGGCATGCGGCATCACCGTCGCTCCCAAGATTCCCGCCGCCAGCAGGATGCTGTCAGCACCATCGAAGCGGGGGACAAACATGCCCTCCAAAACCGATCCGATATCAGGTTTTGCAAAAAACGTTTGAAAGGCAAATGCGATCACGACGATGAAAAGCATTCCTGTTATCGCCGCTTCAAGCGGTCTGACGCCGCGCCTTTGCAGTTCCAAAATGGCGAAAGATCCGGCGGCAGCAATAATCGATGCTTCAAGCATCGGTATGCCGAACAGCAAGTAGAGCCCGAGAGCAGCTCCGATAAATTCGGCCAAGTCCGTCGCGATCACGACAAGCTCTCCCTGAATCCACAAGCCGATGGAGACCGGTTTGGGGAATTCTTCCCGGGCGACTTCGGGCAGGTTTTTACCCGTTGCAATTCCCAGTTTGGCTGACAATGACTGAATCAGCAAAGCCATAATATTTGAAAAAAGGATTACCCATAAAAGCAAGTAGCCGTATTTCGAACCAGCCGCGATATTTGTGGCGAAATTGCCTGGATCAATATAGGCTATAGCCGCGATAAACGCCGGACCCAAAAAAGGGAGCAGCCTTTTGAAGCCTTTGCTTTTTCCATCCAGTGCATCTTGGGCTTCTTTTGATATTTGCGAGTGTTTGGACAAATCGTGACTGACCATTTTATTCACCTATATTCTCAGTTGTTTTTCCTTGTACATAAAAGTTTCCTTAGTGCAAATTTATATCATCATCATATGCCCGCAATGATCAATTGTCAACCATAAGATGCTATAGTATATGCGAGAATGGTTTCGGCCAAACAAAAAAACCAGCACCGCTTTCGGGCGATGCTGGCTGGAAGTTATGCTTGAGAACCCATTCTTCCGCGGAAGATCAGGTTTAAAATGAAGACGAGAATTGCGGCTCCGATAATCGCCGGAAAGATGGCGAATCCCGCAATATCAGGCCCCCACGTACCAAACAGCCCGTGGCCGATCCAAGCTCCGATAAAGCCGATGACCATGGAGCCCGGTGCACCGTGGCCTCCGATTGCACCTCCGATTAATCCGATGACAATGGCTACGATTAAAGAAACGAGAAATCCTAACATTGTCTTTCCACCCTCTTTCAATTGATTTATATTAAATGTTTAGCCCGTCTCGGGCGTCTATAAACGCTTGAAAGCATATTGAGAAAGACGGATGGCTATTCCTCGAGAAGCGAAGCGCCTGCGATGCCCGGATGCGTCATTTCATAAGGATCCAGAATGAGATCCAATTCTTCCTCTGTTAAAACATCATGGAGCAAACACAGCTCGCGCACTGATCGTCCTGTGGCGATCGCTTCTTTCGCAATTCGTGCGGCGGCTTCATAGCCAAGGTGCGGATTGACAGCCGTAATGGTCCCTACGCTTTTTTCAACGAATTCCTTCAGCCTGATCTCATTCGCTTCAATCCCGGTGATGCAGTAATCGGTAAATACGCGAAATCCGTTGTTCATGATTTTAATCGACTGCAGCAAATTAAAGACAAGCACGGGCTCCATCACGTTTAACTCAAGCTGACCCGCCTCTGATGCAAGGCAGATGGTATTATCGTTGCCGATCACCTGAAATGCGATCTGGTTCATCAGCTCAGGCATCACCGGATTTACTTTGCCGGGCATGATGGAGGAGCCGGGCTGGCGGGGCGGCAGCCGGATCTCGGCTAGACCTGCCCTCGGGCCAGACGCCATTAAACGTAAATCGTTGGCGATCTTGGACATGTTCATCATGCCGACTTTCAAAGCAGCCGATACTTCTGTGTAGGCATCCGTGTTTTGTGTGGCATCGACAAGATGGTCTGCGCCGGTCAGCTGATAGCCGCTAATATCTGAGAGGTGCGCGACAACGTTTTGAATATATCTCGGATCGGCGTTCAAACCTGTGCCGACGGCCGTGGCCCCCATATTGACTTCATAGAGATGATGCTGCGACTGCCTGATCCGCTGAATATCGCGTTCGATCACCCGGGAGTAGGCTTCGAATTCCTGGCCGAGCCTGATCGGGACGGCATCCTGAAGATGGGTGCGGCCCATTTTAATGACTGAATCGAATTCCGCCGCTTTTTTGCGGAAGGCATCCAACATATGCTCCATCGTCGATAAGAGCCGTTTTAAGTGATTCAATGTGGCCAGATGAATGGCTGTCGGAAACACATCATTCGTTGATTGGGCCATATTGACATGTGTGTTCGGACTTAAATGGAAGTAATCCCCTTTTTCTTTCCCTAAAAGTTCTAAACCTCTGTTTGCGATAACTTCATTCGTATTCATATTCATTGAAGTGCCGGCGCCGCCTTGAATGGGATCGACAATAAAATGCTCGTGCCAGAGCCCTTCCGCTATTTCGCCGGCAGCTTTTACGATGACTTCGCCAAGCTCTTTATATAAACGTTTAATATCCATGTTGGCGAGAGCCGCCGCTTTTTTGACCATTGCCAAAGCTTTAATCAGCTCTTCATCAATCTGATAGCCTGTAATCGGAAAGTTCTCCACGGCTCTCATGGTTTGTACGCCGTAATAGGCGTCAACGGGAACTTCTTTTTCACCTAGAAAATCCTTCTCGATCCTGGTTGCTTTCGTATCCATGGCAAAACCTCCGTAGGTTGTTTCTTATGATGTATTGTGCCTCGATCCGCCATGTTTTAATTTGCTTTTAAAAAAAGGAAAATCGTCTTCCGACATGGGGCTGTCAAGTAATAAAAAGCCTGTTTTATCTAATGACATACGCTCATTTGCATGCCAAAAAAATTTAAAGGAAAGATATGAAGAAACAGACAAATGGTCAAATAATTATGTTTATTTATTATTAACTTAATTAAATTTCTTTACTTCATTTATCTATTTGTAGTAAATTTCCTTATATAAAATTTTCGTATGAGAAAGGAAGATCTATGATGGGACATGTACTGATGATTAATTTCCCGGGGGAAGGGCACATCAATCCTTCTATCGGCGTCACAAAGGAGCTGCAAAGGCGAGGGGAAAGCATCGTATATTATGCAGTTGAGGAATACGCTGAAAAAATTAAAAAAACAGGCGCAGAAGTCCGTTTATACCCGGATTTCAGAGAGGTTCTATCACCCGGGAAGAAAAAAGAAAAGATGGACTTTGCCGAAGTGGTTTACAATATGTCAAGTAAAGTCAATGAGATCGTTCAGTTCATCTACCGGGAAGTCAAGAGTGAATCTTATGATTATGTGATATATGACCATCACTTCTTAGCGGGGAAAATTATTGCTGAAATGCTTGAGCTGCCGAGCGTTTCGTTATGCACGACATTTGCAATGGACGAGCAGTTTGCAAAAACGTTTACCCCGCAAGGCGACCTTGAAAGCTCGCCTTATTTTGAAAAATTGAAAGGATCCCTCGGCGAATTAAGTGAGCGGTATCCTGTCAGTCTCGACAAGCCGTTTGACGTATTCTCCTGTCCGGGGGATATCACGATTGTCTTTACTTCCAGAGCGTTTCAGCCTCATGCCGAACGATTTGGAAGTGACTATTTGTTTGTAGGGCCGTCGATTGCGAGCAGGCAGGATCCGGGAAGCTTCCCGTTCGCCGAGCTGGAGGGGGAAACCGTCATCGTGATCTCGATGGGCACGATCTTTAATCAGCAAAAAGAGCTGTATCATATGTGTATCGAAGCGCTGAAAGACTTTGACGGCAAGGTGGTCATGTCTGTCGGGAAATCAACGGATCCTAGGGATCTCGGCAGCATACCGGATCATTTTATCGTGAGGCCGTATATCCCGCAATTGGAGGTTTTGAAACAAGCTGATGTATTTGTCACACACGGCGGTATGAACAGTACAAATGAAGGCCTTTACTTTGATACACCGCTCATCGTCATCCCGATGGGGGCAGACCAGTTTTTCGTCGCTGATCAGGTGGAACGTACAGGCGCCGGGATCAAGCTGGACAAAAATGAACTTTCCCCGGCTGTTTTACAAAAAACGATTAAAGATATGCTTGAAAACCGCTCCTATAAAGACGACGCCGCCAAAATCGGCCGCTCGCTCCGCAATGCCGGCGGCTATCAAAAAGCAGCGGATGCCGTATTGGAGTTGGCGGGGAGAAAGTAAGACGCTCCAAAAACGGAGCGTCTCGCTAGTTCATCCTGATCTTCCGCTCAACACTGCCGTCTTTTTTATGGACGACGACGGCGGTTCCTTTATTTTCGGCGATTTCTTTCGCCCGTTCGACGGCTTCTGCTTTTGTATCCTTTACTTCGCTGGCCCGCTTAGCGTCTTCGGCTTTGACTGCCCAGCCTTTTTCATGTTTGATGACATGCTCGCACTTTTCCGCAAGCTCCGGCCTGCTGCTCGAACCGCTGTCACCACGTTTTGTTTCATCGGCTTTTTCTGCATAGGATTTAAGCTCGCTTTTGCTTCTGTTATCCGCCCATTCCTTCGCCTGACTCGTCGCAATCGGAATTGCCCGGCTTTCGTCGTATCCTTCGTCAACCATCGCATTCGCAATTTCAATAGCTTTCTTTTTCACCGGTTTGTCCAAATGTTTCAATGAAGCAGGATAGTCTTCCATTGACCATGGCATTTGGCCATTCCTCCTTTTTCATAAAGTTTTACCCGCTGGATGCCGATCAAAAAACACGGATTCATCAGATGAATCATTGTATACTATAAAAAAACACAAATGAGAGGGCGAACCTTCCGTGCGCTACGACAAAACAGATTTGGAAAACGAACTGAAAAAAATTGAAAAATGGGAAAAGGAACAGCAGAAAGCATGGTTTTGGGAAAGGATCGGCCGGCTGCCGTTCAAAGTTCTGGACAAGCTTACGCCGGTATTCATTCAAGATAAAATCGGCCTGCTGCTAGACGAAATCGGCGGCTTTATTCAAAATGGAGGCCAATATTTGACGTCCGAAAAGCATCTGATCCGCCAGTTTCAAAAAAAGCTGCCGGATGAAACGATCGAAACGATTGAAGATATTCAATGGGCTCCTTTGGAAGTGATGGATCAAATATGTGAAAATCTCGGGAAAAACAGGGCGAATACCGCAGCAGTCCAAGGAGCGACAACCGGTGTGGGCGGCTTGTTCACGCTTGCCGTCGATATTCCCGCAATCCTCGGCCTTTCTTTAAAGACATTGCAGGACATCGCGGTATCTTACGGCTACGATCCTAAAGAAAAAACGGAGCGGATGTTTATTATTAAATGTCTGCAGCTCAGCGCTGCTGATATTGTCGGGAAAAGGGCGATCATTCAGGAACTCAGCCGATACCATCAACCATCAGGCTCCCGTGAAAATATGATTTCGCAAATTCAAGGCTGGCGGGAAGTTGTTTATACATACCGCGATTCTTTCGGATGGAAAAAGCTGTTTCAAATGGTGCCAGTAGCAGGAATCCTTTTTGGTGCAATCTCAAATCGTTCGATGGTGAACGGTGTTGCCGAAACAGGGATGATGATGTATAAAAAGCGGCGCATCATGGAAAGGCTTGCGGAGCTGGACGCGACAGAAACAGAGGGATAAAAAGGCTGCCGTTTGATAACGGCAGCCTTTCTTATAGAGTTACGCTTTTTCTGTAAAGCGAGGCAGTCTGAAGATAATCGCGCAAATGCCGCAGACGCCGATTAAAATCGGATAAAAAGAATAAGGAAGGATGCTGATAGGCGATATTTTCGCGATTTGTGCAGCTGACAGCATTTGTGCACCGTAAGGAATCAATCCTTGAACCGCACAGGAAAAAATATCAAGGATGCTCGCCGATTTCCTGTTGTCGATTCCGTACCTGTCAGATAAATCTTTTGCCAGCGACCCCGCTGTAATGATGGCAATCGTATTGTTGGCCGTCGCCAGGTTTGCCGCGCTGACAAGGCCGGCAATGCCCGCTTCAGCTCCTTTTTTTGAACGGATTCTCCGCGATACAAATTGAAGGAGAAACGCGATCCCGCCGTTTCGCTTCATCATTTCCGCCATTCCGCCAATCAGAAGCGATAAAATGATCAGTTCAGACATCCCGCCGATGCCTTCGGTTATCGCCGTCAAATACGTATGAAGCGTCAGGCTTCCGTCGGAAATTCCGATTACCCCGGCTAATACGATGCCGCCGAAAATAACGGCCATAACATTAAATCCGAGAAGGGCAAATATCAGAACCCCGAGATACGGCAGCACCTTCACCCAGCTGTAAGTCCCGGCTTGTGCTCCGGGATGCCCTCCGGCTGAGAACACCATCAGCAGAATGACCGTGGCAACCGCGGCAGGCAGAACGATCAGGAAATTCGTTTTAAACTTGTCCGACATTTTCGTCTTTTGAGTGCGGACAGCGGCAATGGTCGTATCGGAAATAAATGATAAGTTATCGCCGAACATCGCGCCCCCCACAACCGCAGCAACCGAATATGCCGCCGGAACGCCGATTTCAGCGCTAATCCCCGCTGCGATCGGAGCGAGCGCAGCAATCGTTCCGGTTGACGTGCCCATCGACACAGAGATAAACGCAGCGATGATAAATAAACCGGCAACCATAAACTGCCCCGGTACAAATGAAAGCGCGAGATTAACGGTTGATTCGACGGCCCCCATCGCCTTTGCGGCTGATGAAAACGCTCCGGCCAAAATAAAGATCATCACCATGATCATTATGTCAGGGTGCCCGGCGCCCTTCGCAAACCACTCCGTCTTTTGGCTGAGCTTCTCCTTCCTGTTCATCGCCAGTGAGACAACCGATGCCGCAAGCGCCGCGGCCACGATTGGCAGGCTGTAAAAGTCGCCTGTGATCAAGCCTGATCCAACGAATAAACAAACAAATAAAAACAGCGGCAAAAGCCCTGAGGCTTTTCCGTTTTGATTTTGCATGATGTACACCTCTTCTGTAGGTTCAAACCGTTTTTTCACCAATATCCAACACTTTAAAAGGCGCACGCGCAAAAGTCAAATGGTAAAATAAGTTCTGGAGAAAATCAAATCAAAAGCGGGGGAAGCCGATGGATCGCAAAACGAATCTTCTTGAATTGACAAAGGAAGTCGCAGAAAAGCACGCCAATTTTCTTGTTTCGGAAGTGAACGACCATTGTATGCGAATTGCCGTTTTGGAGGGCGAATACGTATGGCATATCCATCCCGGCTCAGATGAACTGTTTATTGTTTTGGAAGGGGAGCTGTTGATCGATTTTCAGGATCGCCCCACAGAAGTTCTGAAAGCGAATGATTCCCTGCTGATTCCGAAAGGCGTCATTCACCGGACACGCGCTGATGTCAGGTCGGTTAACCTTTGTATAGAAAAAACTAATGCGGAAACCGTCCCGTTCGCGGAAGGGAATGTGCTGAAGCTGATACGGTGCAAATCAGCCGAACAAAAGCTTCAAGCATTCAGCGAGGCGCAGGCCAAATGGGCTCCGCTGCAAAACGTCAGCGGATTCATCAGGCAGTGGGGCGGATGGATGGAAACAGAAGACGGGCCGGAAGCCGTCGTCCTGGTGCTTTGGAAATCGAAGCACGATTATTTGAACTTTATGGCGGAACATCATGATGAGATATATGAAAGAACGCATCAGAAAGGCACATTCGAATCCATCAACATTACGCTGTTTGAAGATCCTGCCGAGATATCTGAAACGCTGCAGAACAATACGCCGGCTCCGGTACCGGAATGGACGGTAATGGGCAGCGGACGATTGCGCGATCCACACTCTCTTTCGTGAATGTGCTATTTGTGTTTACTCTTTTTGAAATGTGGAATGTAAAAACCATAACACTTCAAAAGGAGGAATCAAAAATGGCAAACAATAATGACGACAACAAAATGAGCAGGGAAGAAGCAGGCAGAAAAGGCGGAGAAGCCACAAGCCGCAACCATGATAAAGAATTCTACCAAGAGATCGGTCAAAAAGGCGGAGAAGCTACAAGCCAAAACCATGACAAAGAATTCTACCAGGAAATCGGCGAAAAAGGCGGGGAAGCCACAAGCCGCAACCATGACAAAGAGTTCTACCAGGAAATCGGCGAAAAAGGCGGGGAAGCCACAAGCCGCAACCATGACAAAGAGTTCTACCAGGAAATCGGCGAAAAAGGCGGAGAAGCCACAAGCCGCAACCATGATAAAGAATTCTACCAAGAAATCGGTGAAAAGGGCGGAGAAGCCACAAGCCGCAACCATGACAAGGAGTTCTATCAAGAAAACGGCGAAAAAGGCGGACGCCAAAGAAGAAGCGGTTAATGTGCGGTGAAGAGAGGGGCTGACAAACAGCCCCTCTCTTTTTATGAAGATGCCTGCCGCTGCCGCTTGAACGCCCATATTAAATTATTATAAATTATTGATCTTCTGAAGAGATTTCCGGTCTGTTTTGTTATATAATTTACAGATGATGCATCAAATTGTAGTTATAAAAGTTTGAATGCTAAAAGTTAAGGACTAAAGTACTGGTGGGAGTGTACCGAATGGCAGCGTTGATTAAATTTTTTCAGCATCCTGGGGTCAGGCGTTTTTCAGTTTTTGTTGTATTGGCGGGGGTTTTATATCTGTTCCGCAGCATGATGAATCTCATATTGCTCACATTTATCTTTACGTTTTTGATGAACCGTCTGGAAAATGTGATCCGCGGTTTTTTAAACCGCTTTATTAAAGTCAGCCAGAGACTGATTATTTCTTGTTTGTATGCGGCTCTTGCCATCGCGCTTTCGATCGGCGGTGTGGTCTATTACCCCGTAATCGTCACCCAGATTCAGCAGCTGATCAAACAAGGAAAGTATATCGCTTCTCACCCTGACAGCATTCCTTTTCTCGATATGATCACCGGTATGTTCGGCGATATCAATTTGACATCCTATTTGGAAAAGGGTCTTAACTTTATCTATACATATATCACGGATATCAGCACGTTTGGCCTGCAGGTGGTTATGTCATTGGTTCTCAGCATGTTCTTATTGATCGAAAAAGACAAAGTCATGAGCTTAATGGATAAATTTAAGACGAGCAAAATAGCTATTTTCTACGAGGAAATTGCTTACTTTGGGAAAAAATTCACGAGAACGTTCGGCAAGGTGCTTGAGGCTCAGTTTATTATCGCCACCATCAATTGCGCACTGACGACCATTGCCCTCGCCATTATGGGTTTTCCTCAGCTTTTCGGCCTTGCCGTCATGGTGTTTTTCCTCGGGCTGGTTCCGGTCGCAGGCGTTGTGCTCTCCCTTATTCCGTTAAGCATTATCGCCTACAGCATCGGCGGAATCGCTTATATCGTATCACTGGTATTGGTCATCATGATCGTCCATGCGATAGAGGCCTATTTCCTCAATCCGAAATTGATGTCCGCAAAGACGGAGCTGCCGATTTTCTTCACGTTTATCGTGCTGATTTTTTCTGAACATTTTATTGGGATTTGGGGTTTAATTATCGGTATTCCAATATTTGTTTTCCTGCTTGATATACTTGATGTTACAAATCAGGAGAAAAACCGAACAGCAGGCACACGAAAATAGCATATATTTGTAAATCGAAAAATTCGGTTTACATATTTCGAATTTTCAGGTATAACTGTTATATAACGAAATAGCGCCACACGTTTAATCCTTTAGTAGGAGTGGGGGACCCGATCATTTGGGGTGAATTTTTCTGTTCCCGTGCGAACCGAAAGACGGACATCTCTTCGTCCGAACCCGTCAGCTAACCTCATCAACGTGAAGAGAGTCATGTGGAACCAATTTTAATGGTAAAAGCCCGTGGGAGATCTCTCATGGGCTTTTTTTAGAAAGGGGAGATATGTTATATGAAGTTAGCAACAAAAATTATTATCGCTCTATTGCTCGGTGCAGTCGTCGGTATTATACTGAACGTCACTTCACCGGATTTATTCAGCAAGCTTAATACATTTTTATTCGGGCCGCTCGGCACGATCTTCCTTAACTTAATCAAGATGCTCGTTGTACCGATTGTTTTCTTTTCTCTGACTTTAGGGGTAGCAGGACTTGGAGATCCAAAGAAATTGGGCAGAATCGGTGCCAAAACGATTTCTTTCTTTTTAATAACTACTGCAATTGCCATTATTATCGGACTTGTTTTAGCGTTGGTCATCAAACCTGGAACGATCGGAACATATGATACAAGCGCTGCGGAATATTCAGCCCAGAAAGCGCCAAGCATTTCTGACACGCTTTTGAATATCATTCCGACAAACCCGGTTCAGGCAATGGCTGAAGGAAATATGCTGCAAATCATTGCTTTCTCCATTTTGGTCGGTCTCGGAATTACGATGCTGGGCAAAAAAGCGGACGCTCTTCTCAAAGTGGTTGAACAGGGTAACGATCTGATGATGTACCTGGTCAATCTTGTCATGAAGTTCGCGCCGTACGGTACGTTCGGCTTGATTGCCGGGGCAATCGGAAGCCAGGGCTGGGACGCCATTAAAGCAATGGGGCTTTATATGATCGTCGTTATTCTGGCGCTGTTCATTCATACCATCGTCACATACGGCGCAGCGATTGCGCTTCTGGCAAAGCGGAACCCGCTCACATTCTTTAAAGATTTTTCAGAGGTTATGCTTGTTGCCTTCAGTACGTCCAGCAGCAACGCGACGCTTCCGGTTTCGATGGATGTCGCTCAAAGAAAGCTGAAAGTTCCAGAGCCAATCTCAAGCTTTGTCCAGCCGCTCGGAGCTACGATCAACATGGACGGAACGGCGATCATGCAAGGGGTGGCAACAGTCTTTATCGCTCAGGTGTACGGCAATGACCTGTCGCTCACACAGCTGTTGATGGTTGTTCTCACGGCAGTGCTTGCCAGCATCGGAACAGCGGGTGTTCCGGGTGTCGGACTCATTATGCTCGCCATGGTTCTTCAAACAGTTGGCCTTCCAGTTGAGGGAATTGCGCTAATATTGGGAATTGACCGACTTCTGGACATGATTCGTACGGCTGTCAATACAACAGGCGATGCAGCATGTGCGGTCATCGTCACCGAGACGGAAAAGAAACACGGCAAAATCGAAGCCCCTCATAGTGAAGTGTCCGTGTAACTTAAGAAATGATATAATCAAACAGTGCCTTTTCGGCACTGTTTATTTTTTTGGAAAGAGGAGGGGGCTATGACAAAGCAGCCTGTTTTACATATAGAAAATGTTGATAAAATCATAGACGGCAAAACGATATTGAAAGATATCCGCTTAACGGCGGATGAAGGGGAGATCATCGGTCTGCTTGGTCCGAACGGATCAGGAAAAACGACCCTCATCAAATTGATCACCGGTTTAATCAAAATGAAGAGCGGATCAATTGTCATAAACGGCTTTCCGATTGACCGCCAATTTGAAAAAGCGATCCAGTCCGTCGGAGCCATTGTAGAAAATCCTGAATTCTATCCGTATCTGACAGGCTATGAAAATCTGAAGCACTATGCAAATATGCACGCTGGAATCGGACGGGAAAGACTGGAGGAAGTCATCAGCAGAGTCGGCCTTGAAGATGCCGCAGAAGACAAGGTCAAAACATACTCGCTTGGAATGAAACAGCGCCTCGGTATTGCCCAGGCGATTCTTCACCGGCCAAAACTGCTGATTTTGGACGAGCCGACGAACGGATTGGACCCGGCGGGAATGAAAGATTTCCGCGAACACTTGCGTGAACTCGCCGAAGAAGAAGGAACGGCGATCCTGTTTGCGACTCACTTGCTGAAGGAAGTGGAAGATTTATGCGACCGGGTCGTCATCCTTCAAAAAGGGAAAATCAAATCAACTGTCGTCCTTAATCAAGCGGACGAGAAACAGGAAAAGGCGATGCTGGAGGTACAGCCTCATGACAAAGCGCTTCAGTGGCTGAAAGACCAAGGATACGAAGCTCGCACCGAAAAAGGCCTGCTTGCCGTAAAGGTGGAGAAAGCGCAAATTCCGGCTTTAAATCAACAGCTTGTCGCCAATGATATTGACGTCTATTCGATCGCTCCGTTTAAGCAGTCTCTTGAGGATGAATATATGGCGCGGACGAATGGAATAGAAGAGAGGAATGCTGATGTTTAAACTGATTCAAAACGAGCATGTTAAATTGCTGAAGCGCAAAGTAACATTTGTATCGCTGGCGCTGATTGTAGTCTTTCAATTTCTCCTCGCGCTCATCACCAAAAGAATCCTGATGGGCGCCGGGGCAGAGGATCATTTTATCGGCTATTTTTCATTCACCCCAAACCTGAATATCCTCTTGCAGGGGCTTTCGATTGTGGTGGCGGCTTCAATTATATCCTTTGAATATGATAAAAAGACGATCAAGTTTTTGCTGATCCGCCCTGTCAGAAGAGAAAAGATTCTCGTTTCTAAATACGTGACGAGCGTGCTCGCAAGCATTTGGCTTTTTATTATTTACTACGGATTTTCTATATTGTTCGGCCTGCTCTTTTTCGGCGTGAAGCTCGACGAAAAAGCGGAGCCGCTCTTTATCAATACGGTGAAAATGATCGGGACGCAGTGGTTTGAAGTATGGATGATGGTTTCATTTGCGTTTTTATGCTCGGCATTATTCAAAAGCAGCGCGCTCAGCATCATGGTGTCGATTGTCGTGCTGTACGGCGCCAAAATGCTTGTGACGATTATGGCGTATTTGGAAAAGCCGCTCGGCAAGTTTTTATTGTTCGCCAATACCGATTTAACGCAGTACGCCGGAGAGGCAAAGCCGCTTTTTGCCGGGATGACGCCTTTATTCTCGCTCTTCATCGTCTTTATCCATCTCGTGTTTTTTCTCGGAACGGCATGGTGGGGCTTTTGCAAACGCGATATGAAGGTATAAATAATTGTCCAAAGTGTGACAAAAGGAATGACATTTTTGTGAAATATGTCGTAATTACCGTGTGAATCTCCTATTCTCAATTATAATTTTAGGAAGGGAATGGGGGATGAGACATCTATGAAAAAGTTTATTACGGCGTTGCCGATTGTATTGCTGCTGTCATTTTCATTTGTTTCTTTTGCCTTTAACTTTGATCATCTCGTATATTTTAGACTTGCGCTCGGACTATTTTCGCTTGCAGGTTTGTTTCTGTTATATAAATTGAAAAACGGCGTCCGCCTCTTTATGGCATACCTTTATGGAAGCTGGATCGTGCTGGCCGGAATCGCCGCATATGAAGAACCGCTTTTTTCCGATTTCTTCTTCGGCGGCCTCACGATCACGATGGGCTACTTAACCTACATGCTGATTTATCTCGGTATGAAGGTTGACCGCCGCGGCGGTCAAGCCGTTTAGTCAAAAGCGCACCTCGCTGAAGGTGGGCTTTTTTGTTTTGCCAAGGCTATCATTTGCACAACGAGCCGAGAACGAACTATAATACTTATTAAATCTATCGGAATTTGGTCAGGAGGATGCCGGCGTGTGTTCAATATTTGTGAAAACGGAAAGGCAGCAGGAATGGCTCGATAAAATCGGAAAATTGGCGGATGAATTTGAGAAAACAGCAGCGTACTATGACGAACATGCACAATTTCCCGCAGAACATATTCAAAAGCTGCGGGATTCAGGCTACACAGCGCTGACGGTCGGAAAAGATTACGGAGGAGAAGGCATTTCGCTCTACGATATGCTTTTGTTTCAGGAACGGCTTGCCAAAGGAGACGGACCGACGGCTCTCAGCATCGGCTGGCACTTAAGCGTGATGGGGGAACTGGCGGAGGGAAACAGCTGGGACCGGGATGTGTTTTCATCGCTTTCCCATGAAGCATTAAAGGGCGCGCTGATCAACAGAGCTGCAAGTGAAGCGCAGACAGGCAGCCCGACAAGAGGAGGACGCCCCGGAACCCATGCAGTCAAAAAGAACGGCGGCTGGATTGTAAACGGCCGTAAAACATTCACAACGATGTCTCCGGTTCTCGACTATTTTCTTGTCACCGCTTGGATTGAAGAGAAGCAAATGATCGGCGTTTTCTTGATCCATAAAGATGCGGAAGGCTTGGCAATAGAAGAAACGTGGGATATGGCGGCGATGAGGGGCACGGGAAGCCACGATTTGGTGCTGACCGATGTCCGTCTGGACGAATCCATGCTTGTTGAACTGTTGGCTGGTAAAAGAACCGATAAAATCAACGGCTGGCTGCTTCATATACCGGCTGTCTATTTAGGGATCGCACAAGCAGCGAGAGACTATGCTGTCCAATTTGCAAAAGACTATCAGCCGAACAGCTTGAAAGGTCCGATCAAAGAGGTGCCCGCTGTTCAGCGCCATATCGGCGAAATCGATCTGGAACTCATGAAAGCCCGCCACTTTATGTATCATGTTGCAGAGCTTTATGATGATCCGGAGCGCCGCGCCCTTTTGACAGGTGAGCTTGGAGTGGTTAAGCACACGGTAACGAATACGGCCATTGCTGTCGTAGACAAGGCGATGAGAGTCGTCGGAGCGAAAAGTCTCGCAAGAACGAACCCGCTCCAAAGATTCTACCGCGATGTCCGGGCGGGCCTCCACAACCCGCCGATGGATGATGCGACAATCGCCAAGCTTGCAGGAATTGCATTCAGCGAATAGTTTTGTCATTCTTTAAGCTTTAGCGGGGTGTCGATCCGCTAAAAGAAGCCGTTCAAAATCAGCGGCTTCTTTTTTATGTTTGTTTTGCTTTTGAAATGGCCAAAAGGCGGTTCTCGTGTCTGCGGTCGATCTTGTCATAAATGACTTCCATTTCTTTCGGGTTCTTGGCGATTTCTTTTTTATATTCTTCGACAAGCTGATGAAAGGTTTTAATCTTCCGTTTTGACATGTTTATCCGCCTTTCTTGATGGATTGGTATTCGCTTTCAAGTTCGCTTAAAGACAATTCGTAGAGGTGGCGCTCTTCTTTTTTATATATGCCAAGCTGGATAAGACGCTGAATGAGTTGTTTCTTTCTCATTTCCACCGCTTTCTTTAATTGAGGGGCCATGTGATCACCTCGTCAACCATTAGTGATATTGATAATCATTATCAATTAATTGCATTATACTAAACCTGATCACCGAATGTAAAGCGACATCTTCGAAAGAATATTGAATAAAATCGAAAAATATGAATTATTATCCAAAAGAATATATAAAAAAAGAAGCCGACAAGGGCTTCACAACTAGAAAAAATAATTGCAAAATAGGAACAAAAAACATTCTACCGGAATATAAAAAACGAATCAAGAACTTTTTATGAAATTTCGACATTTTAAGTTTCCCGGGAAATACTCGTGTCGAATTTTTTAAAGCTCATTCTTTTATGAAACAAATTTTGCTGCTGTCCCGTCTTGTATAAAAAGGACATGGGGGTGCTCCCATGTCCGGCGGTTCAGACAAAAAATCAGGACTTTAAACGAATTAGCTAATATGTTCAGCCAGGAATTCATTCACTTCTTCAGGCGTTTTGGCATTTGCGCTGTGAAGGTGTCCCGTTTTTTCGCCGTTTTTGAAAATCAACAGGCTTGGAATGCCCATGACCTGGTACTTGTCGGCAAGTTCAGGAAGGTCGTCTTTATTCAGCTCATACCAGTCATTTTCCTGATAAGCCTCAAGAATGTCTCCGATGAACATGTTCATGCGTGTGCAGTCCGGGCACCAGTCAGCGTAAAATTTGACGATGATTTCTTTATCGGATTGGATCAATTCATTAAATTGCGCTTCTGTTGTGATTTTTTTCAATTGCAACCTCTCCTTTTCAATGCCATTTTAATATAAAATGAAAAGGATTTACATACAAATGCTTTTTATATGCTGTTTTTAGACCGTATTAAAATAATTAGATCATTTTCCCGGGAAAGTGATAAGATAGTAAAGATGAATCCAGTGGGGGGAGTACGAATTGAAGACAAGATTAGGATTGGTATACGGCGGAAAATCAGCGGAGCATAACGTTTCTCTGCAAACCGCGCTGGCCGTCACGAAAGCATTAGATACTGAAAAATTTGATATACACCCGATTTATATAACAGAAAAAGGCGAGTGGGTGAGAGGGCCGCAACTGACAGAACCGGTTTCAAATGTGAAAATGCTGCAATTTGAACAGACGGGCCAGACATTTTCTCCGGCTGTGTTGAACCGCGATATGTTTCCTGGCGAAGCTGATGCAAAAGAAGACTCTATCGATGTTGTTTTCCCGCTTTTGCACGGACCGAATGGGGAAGACGGCACCATTCAAGGGATGCTTGAACTATTGAATGTGCCATATGTGGGCAACGGAGTCTTGGCTTCCTCTGCGGGCATGGATAAAGTGGTCATGAAGCATCTGTTTGCACAGGCAGGTCTTGACCAGGCGAAATACGTTTCATTTTTGAAAAAAACTTGGAGTCAGTCTAAAGAAGAATGCTATGCTCAAGTGGAAGGGGAACTTGGCTATCCGTGCTTTGTAAAACCGGCCAACCTTGGATCAAGCGTCGGGATCAGCAAATGCAGAAGCCGTGAAGAGCTTGACCAAGCCTTTGAGCTTGCATTCCAATATGACCGGAAAATTGTCGTTGAAGAGGGCGTCATCGGACGGGAAATAGAACTCGGCGTTTTAGGGAATGATGAACCTGTCTGCTCAGTCGCGGGGGAAATCGCTCCGAAGAAAGACTTTTATGACTATAAAGCAAAATATGAAGACGGCGATACTGATTTGATTATTCCGGCTTCCCTGACAGAAGACGAATACGAAACAATGCGCAGCATGGCGGTCAAAGCGTTTCAGGCGATTGACGGTTCAGGCCTTGTGAGAGCGGACTTTTTCCTTACAAATGAAGGCAGGGTCCTGATCAATGAAGTCAATACGATGCCGGGATTCACCCCGTTCAGCATGTTTCCGCTTCTCTGGAAGCAATCAGGGGTTGAGTACGCTGAACTGATTGAAAAGCTTGTCGCTTTGGCAATCGAGCGCCACGAAGAAAAACAGCAGATTAAACATACATTTTAACGGGACGGAGCGGACCGAATCCGGGAGCTTTCATGGAGAAAGGCGCTGAAGGCGGTTCGCCCTTAGATACAGCTGCAGACACTATCCTTATTTGTGGTAGTGTCTCTTTTCCTTGCAGAAGAAAGAGAGGGACATACATGATAACAAGAACGGTAAAAGAAATTGCTGAAATGTCGGAAGGCGTTTTGACGAATGAAGCTTTTGAAGGGCGTCTCATCAAAGGCGTCTCAACCGATTCGAGAAAACTGGCGAAAGGCCAACTGTTTATTCCGCTTGCAGGCGAGCGGTTCAACGGACACGTTTTTGCAGAGCAGGCTTTTCAGGAAGGCGTTGCGGCCGTGCTGTGGAACCGAAGTGAACCGAATCCTCCGGAAGGGAAGCCGGTCATTTTAGTTGACGATACGCTGGAAGCGCTGCAGAAGCTTGCGAAGGCATACAGGAATCAGCTGGACGTAAAAGTCGTCGGCGTGACCGGTTCAAACGGAAAAACGACGACAAAAGACATGATTCATGCTGTTTTGGGCACTGAGTATAAAGTGCATAAGACAGAAGGAAACTACAATAACCATATCGGCCTGCCCCTGACGATTCTGGCGATGCCCGAAGACACAGAAGTCGCCATTTTGGAAATGGGGATGAGCGCCAAAGGAGAAATCGATTTTCTCACTCGTCTGGCGCGGCCTGATATTGCAGTCATTACAAACATTGGTGAATCACACCTCCTTGAACTCGGATCAAGAGAAGGAATTGCAGAGGCGAAGCTCGAAATTGTCAATGGGCTTTCAAAAGAAGGCACACTCATTTATGTCGGAGATGAACCGCTGCTCACCGAAAGGCTGAACCAGCCGCCTTACGATACAAAGACGTTTGGAGAGGATCCGGCTTTCGATTATCAGCTTGAGGATATGACACAGACTGAAGAGGGGACGGCATTCCGCGTGAGAGGAATCGAAAACGGGTTCTTCATCCCGGTCCTTGGAAAGCATAATGTGAAAAACGCATTAGCCGCGATTGCGGCCGGAGACCTCTTGAATGTCAGCCGCGCTCACATTGCAGAAGGGCTGACTAAACTGAAAGTGACCGGAATGCGGCTTGAGCTAGTAAAGACGCCGGACGGCGTTGCGATCATTAATGACGCCTATAATGCCAGCCCGACATCGATGAAAGCGGCGATCGAGCTTGTCGAACAGATGAAGGGATACGGCAAGAAGATTCTTGTTCTCGGCGATATGCTGGAGCTCGGAGAAGGAGAAAAAGCGTTTCATGAAGAAATCGGGCAGGCGGTCAACCCGGACTCGATCGACTTTTTATTTACGTATGGAGAACTCGGTGCATATATTGCAAAAGGGGCGCTTAAACATTTCCCGGAACACCGCGTCCTTCATTTCAACCCGGAAGAAAAAGACAGTTTGAAAAAGACACTGAAAGAAAAAGCGAATACAGGGGATTTAATCCTCGTCAAAGCGTCCAGAGGCATGCGCCTTGAGGATGTTATAAAAGATTTGTAAGGGAACTTTGAATCATAAAGTCGTTTTTTATGTGATGATCAGTAAAAGAAAACGGGTGAATGGTCATGATAGGATGTTTATGCATTCACGGATTTACCGGAGCGCCGTATGAATTGGAACCGCTGGCTTCTCATTTAAAACAAACGGCAGATTGGCAAGTTGAAATGATCACGCTCCCCGGGCACGGTGAGATGCCGGTTTTAAAAGGCGTCTGTTTTCAGGAATGGATCGCTTGTGCTGAAGTGGAGCTCATCCGCTTGTTGAAAACGTGTGATACGGTATTTTTAATCGGATTTTCAATGGGCGGGATGATTGCCGGCTATTTAGCCGGAAAATATCCGGTCAGCCGCCTTGTCCTGTTGAGTGCGGCCGCCCAGTACATCAGCCCGGGACAGCTGATCCAGGATTTGAAGAATGTGATCAAAGATTCACTGCAAGGCAAGCTAGAGGATAATCTGCTTTACAAAAGGTACAAACAAAAGCTGACAAGCACTCCGGTGTCTTCTGCATTTCAGTTTCGCAAGCTCGTCAAGATGACAAAGCCTGCATTGAAAAACCTCCGGATCCCTGTGCTCATTGTTCAGGGGGAGTGTGATGCCATCGTGCCGGTGTCAAGCGCGTATTACTTGTATGAAACCATTCCTTCCGAAGAAAAAGAGCTGTGCCTCTTGCCGGAATCCAAGCACCATGTCTGCCTTGAAGAAAACTCCTCTATCCTATTTCAAACCGTTGAGGCGTTCCTCAAAAAAACGCCGATTGAATCTATAAAAAAATAAATAATTGAACGGAAATCTGCAAAAAATAATCCGGGATGCTGACAGGGAAAAAATGAACGTATGCTGTCGAAAGCAGCACATGCCTGTGTTACAATGTGTAAAGGACGCCTTCGGGCGGGCTTTAGTTGCGCGGACGGACGGCTTCGCCCGAGGTTCATAGGAGACTGCCGAACCGGCGAGAGAGCACACCGCTCATTCTCATCTTGTTGAAAAACGTATAATGGAATGGTAATATAACATGTAAAGTAATTCGGGCTTTGCATAAGTATGAACCTGTCCTTTGCACAAAGGGCAGTTTTTATTGATAAAACACGATTACTGAAACAGTAAGCAGAAGGAGTTTGAATACATTGACAATAACGTTTCAAGATTTTCAATTAAGTTCTGATCTCACAAAAGCAATCAAGCGTATGGGATTTGAAGAGGCAACACCGATTCAGGCACAAACGATTCCACTCGGCCTTGCAAATAAAGATGTGATCGGACAAGCGCAAACGGGAACAGGAAAAACGGCTGCATTTGGCATCCCCCTTGTTGAGAAAATCAACCCCGAGTCTCCTAACATTCAAGCCATTGTTATCGCACCTACTCGTGAACTAGCCATTCAAGTTTCTGAAGAGCTATATAAAATTGGACAGGATAAACGCGCTCGCGTGCTGCCGATTTACGGAGGACAGGATATCGGACGCCAGATTCGCGCGCTTAAGAAAAACCCTCATATTATCGTCGGCACACCTGGTCGTCTGCTTGACCATATTAACCGCCGCACAATGCGTCTTCAAACAGTGAACACCGTTGTGCTTGATGAAGCGGATGAAATGCTGAACATGGGATTCATCGAAGATATCGAATCCATCCTTTCCAATGTGCCTGCTGAACACCAGACATTGCTGTTTTCTGCAACAATGCCTGCTCCGATTAAGCGGATTGCAGAACGTTTCATGACCAACCCGGAGCACGTAAAAGTGAAAGCAAAAGAAATGACAGTATCAAACATCCAGCAGTTCTACCTAGAAGTTCATGAACGCAAAAAGTTTGATACGCTGACACGCCTTCTTGACATCCAGTCTCCGGAATTGGCGATCGTATTCGGCCGGACAAAGCGCCGTGTCGATGAACTGACAGAAGCGCTTAATCTGCGCGGGTATACAGCTGAAGGAATTCACGGAGATTTGACCCAGGCGAAGCGGATGGTTGCACTCCGGAAATTTAAGCAAGGCGCGATTGAAGTGCTCGTTGCGACAGACGTTGCGGCTCGCGGCCTTGATATTTCAGGTGTAACGCACGTCTACAACTTCGATGTGCCGCAAGATCCTGAGAGCTATGTTCACCGCATCGGAAGAACGGGACGCGCGGGCAAAACAGGAATGGCGATGACCTTCATTACACCGCGTGAAAAGGATATGCTGCGCGCCATCGAGCAGACGACAAAACGCAAAATGGACCGCATGAAAGCACCGACTCTCGATGAGGCCATTGAAGGACAGCAGCAGGTGACGGTTGACCGCATCCGGACGATCATCGAGGAAAATAACCTGAACTTCTATATGACGGCTGCAGCGGAATTATTGGAAGACCATGATTCTGTGACAGTTGTTGCGGCTGCCATTAAAATGATGACTAAAGAGCCGGACAACACACCTGTCCGTTTGACGGAAGAGGCTCCGCTCAGAACGAAGCGAAACAAAAACCACCACCACCGTTCATCAAAACGCAGAGACGGCGGCGGCTACAGAGGAAAGAACAATCGTTCATCTTATGATAAAAAGCGTTCTTCGAATGACAGACGCCAAAAAAAATCATATAATTCATAATCAAAAGGCGGATCCTTTTTTACGGATTCGCCTTTTTTTAAAAACTAAAGCCTTTAAACGAAACATTTTCAGACCGAAGACCGTAAATAGAATGAGATTGGGGGAATCGAGTTTTGAGAAGCGAGCCGAAAAATCAAATCAGCCGTGATGGCGTTAAAGTCTGGAGAATCACGGCTTGTATCACATCATTCGTTTTAATGCTGGCTGCAGCAGGCCTGATTGCCGCCGGGGAGATATTTAAGTGGCCGGTATGGATCGGCATTTTGTCAGCGGCCGTTTGGCTGGGGATTTCATTTGTCATCATTATCATGATTCCGAATATCCGCCACAGAGTCTGGCGCTACGAAGTCCATGAGAACGAAATTGATATTCAGCACGGCATCTTTGTGGTGACCCGCGTGATCGTTCCGATGGTCAGAGTCCAGCATGTTGATACATCGCAGGGCCCCATCCTCAGAAAATATAATCTCGCCTCCGTGCAAATTTCAACAGCAGCGACGACCCATTCCATTCCCGCTTTGGATGTTGAAGAGGCCGATCAGCTCAGAGATTCCATTTCCAGGCTGGCAAGGGTGACTGAAGATGATGTCTGAACCGAGACGCATGCACCCTGCCGCCGTCATTCTCAACTTTATCAAAGGCCTTGTTGAGACGGTTAAAAATTTTATCATTCCATTTGGCGTGGTGATTTTTTTAAATCAATCGCAAACAGTCAAAATGATAGCGATCGCCGCGGCCGTGCTGTTTTTCATTGCTTTGGTTGTGACGAGCATCATCAAGTGGAGCAAATTTACATACCGTATCGAAGAGGATGAATTGCGAATAGAGGAAGGCTTGATCAATAAGAAAAAAAGGTATATTCCGATCGAACGGATTCAAACGATCAACACAAGCGCAGGCCTCATTCAACAAATGTTCAAGCTGGTGAAGCTTCAAGTCGAAACGGCAAGCGGAGGAACGGAAGCGGAAGTTTCCCTGGTCGCCATTACCCAGGCAGAAGCCGAACGTATTCAGCAAGCGCTTTTCGAAAGGAAAAAAGCGGCGGAAGACACGGGGACCGATGTCCCGGTTCCGCTGGAAGAAACTGCTGAAGAGGCGGAGGAAGCGGAAGAGCCGGTAATGATGTACAAAATGACCGGCCAGGAGCTCTTAACCGCCGCTTCAACCTCAAGCGGCATCGGCGTTATTATTTCAGGGGTATTCGCTTTTTTCACTCAAGTCGATGATTTCTTTGATTTGGATTGGCTGTATGACCGCTTTGCTTTTTTGAACAGCGCAGGTGCCGCCGTCATCGCATTGGCCGCCTTTGTTGCCCTTTTCATCGCATGGCTGCTCAGCATCGTCGGGATGCTTTTGAAATATGCGAATTTTACTGTCGTGCGTAAAGAGAAAGAAATCGTCATTTCCAGAGGGCTGATTGAAAAGCAACAAATCACGATTCCGCTCCAGCGGATTCAAGCGATTAAAATCAAGGAGAGCCTGATCAGGCAGCCTTTTGGACTTGCAGCCGTCACGATCGTCAGCGCAGGCGGAAACGTCCTGGAAGAAGATAAATCAGCCATCTTATTTCCAATCATCAGCAAAAAAATAATCAATCAGCGTCTCGGCGAATTCATTCCGGATTATGCGCCGGAAGACGATTTGAACCGCTTGCCGAAACGCGCGCTGCGCCGCTATATCCTGCGCGCATCCTGGCCGGTTCTCGCCGTCGTTCCGCTTTCCATTCTGTTTCCGCCATGGGGCTATTTGTCCGCTGTATTGATTCCTTTTTACTGGATCATCGGCTATTTCTCATACCGCGATGCCGGATGGAAGATCAGCGGCAGCAAAATCATCATGTCATCGCGCTTCATCGGCAGAACAACCGCTGTCATTCAACGCAGGCGCATGCAGGTTTTCGAAGTCAGCCGCTCGTATTTCCAGCGCAGAAAACAGCTTGTTTCGATTCATACATCAACAAAATCGTCTGTTTTAATGGAGAAGTTTTCGGTGGCTGATGTTGAGGAGAAAGATTCGGACGATATCATTGCATGGTATTCATATGAAAAAAGAGTGAACGGTTAAAAGCCGTTCACTCTTTTGTTTAACAATGGCGGAGCCAAGGCGAGTCCGCCCAGCAGACCGAAGATGTGCGCCATCATATTGATATTTTGGTTTACAAACGTCATCAAAACCGAAATGGCGAGGATGGTGACGATGATTTGGGAATTGGCGCTCCCCATCAGCTCTTTTCTAAACAGCACGATGTACAGGTACACGCCGAACAAGCCGAAAATGGCTCCCGAAGCGCCGACATGCATATACTCCAGCGGTTCGATGAAATATGTGCCGATATTGCCAATCACTCCTGCTCCGATATAAACGATGAGAAACTTGAGTTTCCCGAGCATTCGTTCCAGCCCGGGGGCAAACAAAAAGATCGACATCGAATTAAAGAGCAGGTGGCCGAAACCGGCGTGAATAAAGATTGGCGTCACAAACCTCCACCATTCTCCGTTCGCTATTCCCCAGTTAAAGCCAATCAATAAATCAGACCACATCTGTACGGCCGTAAACGGAAATAAAAAAAGAATCCAAATGGCAAGCTGCAGGGCCAATATGGCGGATGTGACCGGGTAGAGCCTGATAAACGTCTGAAAATTTTCTGTTCTGATAAACATGCTTATGATTTAAGCCCCTTTACAATGATCTCGTACATATATAGTAACACGTTTATGAACAGGCAGCGGCGATTAGTACGGACGAGAAAATGATTTTGGAAGGTTGTCATGCTAGTCTGCATATTGTCTGAGACACGCTCATATATTGGGTAGTGCAATAAGGGAGACGAGTCGTTGCAGGCTTTTATGGTACGCACGCCGATACAGCCGGCCCTGTTCTTATGGCGTACCGTTAAAGTCGAACAAGCGGTTTCTTCCTTTTTACATCAATGATTAAAAAGGGGTTGAAAAAAGGTGAGAAAAAGCTTTGTTTTGCTTTTAACGGGGCTGCTTGTAATCCTTATGCTTTCTGCCTGCGGCCAAAAATCGCAAGAAGATGTTGTGACGGGGCTCGACAAGAAGGCAAAAGAATACACGTCCTATAAGGCAAAAGCGAAAATGACCATTGAAACGGGAAATGAACCGCAGGAGTACAACGTGGAAATCTGGCATAAAAAACCTTCTCTTTACCGGGTCTATTTGGAAAACCCGAAAAAAGACCAGAGCCAGGTGATCTTGCGCAATGAAAACGGCGTGTTTGTTTTGACTCCGTCGCTGAATAAAAGCTTCCGCTTTCACAGCGACTGGCCCAATAACAGCAGCCAGGTATACTTATTCGAATCGCTCGTAAAGGATGTCAAAAATGATGGGGAAGCTTCTTTTTCCGCAAAGGATTCAAAATACATTTTTGAAACGAAAACGAATTATCAGCATAATCAGATGCTGCCGACTCAGGAAATCGTTTTCCATAAAAAGACCATGGCTCCTTCATCGGTTAAAGTGATGGATACCGACCGCAAACCGATGGTAAAGGTTGAGTTTACAAGCTTTGAATTCGATAAGCCGCTCGATAAAGACTCTTTTGATGAAAAGAAAAATATGACGCTGTCTCAAATTGACGTAGCGACAAGTGCTGACGTGTCAGACTCTTTCGCTGTCAAAACGCCGCTCGATGTGCCTCAGGGCGTGAAAAAACTTGAGGAGAAAGAGATGGCGACTGAAGACGGCAAACGGATCGTCATCACATATGGCGGTGAAAAATCCTTTACATTGATTCAGGAAAAAGCCCGCGTCGCCAAAACATCCACTTCCGTATCCATGAACGGAGAGCCCGTTGACCTCGGCTTCACGGTCGGCGCACTGACGGATAAATCGTTGTCATGGACATATGACGGAGTCGATTACTTTATCTCATCAGAAGATCTTTCTCAAGATGAACTTCTGATGGTTGCAAAAAGCATGCAGGGACAGTCTTCGAAATAGACTGTGCCGTATCCGGCAGCCTGTTTTCCGCCCGGAAGCGGAAAGCAGGCTTTTTTATATTTGCGTCGCAAGCGTATGATTTCGACAGCTTTTCCGTAAAATGTATACCGTGCCAGCAATTTTTCTTTTGTTCAGGGCTGATGATCCCGTGCAAAATTTCCCTTTCTCCGAACTTTTTAGTATGATGGGAAGGACGAGTGAAACAAGGAACAGGAAGTGTCATGATGAGCTTAAAACCATTCTATAGAAAGACATGGGCCGAAATCGATTTAACGGCTTTAAAAGAAAACGTCCGCAATATGAAGCGGCACATCGGCGAGCATGTCCACCTGATGGCCGTCGTTAAAGCGAATGCCTACGGACACGGGGATGCACAGGTAGCGAAGGCGGCTCTTGCAGAAGGGGCGTCCATTCTTGCTGTGGCTTTACTGGATGAAGCGCTTTCGCTGAGGGCGCAGGGGATTGAAGAACCGATTCTTGTCCTCGGTGCAGTGCCGCCCGAATATGCAAGCATTGCCGCGGAAAAGCGCATTATCGTGACTGGCTACTCCGTCGGCTGGCTGAAAGACGTGCTCGGTTTTCTGAATGAGGCCGAAGCTCCTCTTGAATATCATTTGAAGATCGACACGGGCATGGGCCGCCTTGGCTGCAAAACGGAAGAAGAGATCAAAGAAATGATGGAGATGACCGAATCGAGCGATAAGCTCAATTGTACGGGCGTGTTCACTCATTTCGCCACGGCGGACGAAAAGGACACCGATTATTTCAACATGCAGCTTGACCGCTTTAAAGAGCTGATCAGCCCCCTCCCGCTTGACCGTTTGATGGTGCATTCGTCAAACAGCGCCGCGGGTCTGCGCTTCAGGGAACAGCTATTTAATGCCGTCCGCTTCGGCATCGGCATGTACGGTTTGGCGCCGTCAACCGAAATAAAAGACGAGCTGCCGTTTCGTCTGCGGGAAGTGTTTTCGCTTCATACCGAACTCACCCATGTGAAAAAAATTAAAAAAGGCGAGAGCGTCAGCTACGGGGCGACATATACAGCTCAGCGCGACGAATGGATCGGGACAGTCCCCGTCGGGTATGCCGACGGATGGCTGAGGCGCCTGGCCGGAACGGAAGTGCTGATCGACGGAAAACGCCAAAAAATAGCAGGGAGAATCTGCATGGACCAGTTCATGATTTCCCTTGCCGAAGAATACCCTGTCGGCACAAAGGTTACCTTGATCGGAAAGCAAAAAGACGAATGGATCTCAGTCGACGAAATCGCCCAAAATTTGCAGACGATCAATTATGAAATTACCTGTATGATAAGTTCAAGGGTGCCCCGTATGTTTTTGGAAAATGGGAGTATAATGGAAATAAGGAATCCGATCTTGCCTGATCAATCCTGAAAATTGATGAATTAGCGGAAAAACAACTTTGCTTGCGAAAAGAATAATGATATGATTATGAATGGAATGGATAGAGTGTTGTATCCGTAAGTTTGGTGGAGGTGTATGTTTTTGTCTGAATCCAGCGCAACAACTGAAATATTGATTCGCTTGCCAGAAGCTTTAGTATCAGAACTGGATGGTGTCGTCATGCAAGATAACGGGAGCAGAAATGAACTGATTTACCAAGCCACAAAAATGTATTTACGCGAACGCAAAAATCGACAAATTCGGGAATCGATGAGACGCGGTTATATGGAGATGGCCAAGATCAATTTGAACATCTCTTCTGAGGCTCAATTTGCAGAGTATGAGGCTGAAAACACAGTAGAGCGCTTAGTAAGCGGAGGATAATCATTTGATTGTTAAACGCGGCGATGTTTATTTTGCTGACCTATCTCCTGTTGTTGGCTCAGAACAAGGCGGGGTGCGCCCGGTTTTAGTGATTCAAAACAACATCGGCAATCGCTTCAGCCCAACTGCTATTGTTGCAGCCATAACAGCCCAAATACAGAAAGCAAAATTACCTACCCACGTCGAAATTGATGCGAAACGCTACGGTTTTGAAAGAGACTCCGTTATATTGCTCGAACAAATTCGGACGATTGACAAGCAAAGATTAACGGACAAAATCACCCATCTCGATGATGAAATGATGGAAAAGGTCAACGAAGCCTTACAAATCAGTTTGGCACTCATTGATTTTTAATATTGATGAAAGTTGCTCGAGGCGAAAGAGCAACTTTTTTTGTGTTCAAAAATAACAAACGATATAATGGAACTGTTAGTCCAAAAAATGTTATCAGATGTAGTCAGGGGGATGAACATGTCGAATCAAGCGGTGTTAAAATTTATCTCGGAACACCAAAATGTACTCGCCGGGAATTTGGCGGATATTCTGAAAGACTTAAACAGCAACATGACAAACGTGAAGCTGACTGAACACATGTATGAGACGATCAGCAATGAATATATTCATATCCTCATGAATGAGTCCGGGGACGGGAATGAAAAATCGATCGACACCATCTACCAGTTCTCTTCAAAAGCCGTACAGCTCGGCGTTCCGCTGAAGCTGCTGTCGTCGGGATTATCAGCTTTTTGGAAGCACCTTTACTATGAAATGAACAAGGATGTGCCGGAAGATCAGCAGTGCTATGATTTGATTTGGGAAATCGATAAATTTATCGAACCGATCAACAGCGAAATCTTGAATCAGTATGCGATCTCCTGGGAGAAAACCGTTGCTCTGCAAAAGGTCGCATTACAGGAGCTCTCGGCGCCGCTGATCCCGGTTTTTGAAAATATTACGGTGATGCCGCTTGTCGGCACGATCGATACGGAGCGGGCCAAAAAGATTATGGAAAACCTGTTGAGCGGCGTCGTCAAACACCGGTCTGAAGTCGTGCTCATTGACATTACGGGCGTGCCTGTCGTCGATACGATGGTCGCACACCACATCATGCAGGCTTCCGAAGCCGTCAGACTTGTCGGAGCTAAATGCCTGCTCGTCGGAATCCGCCCGGAAATCGCGCAGACGATTGTGAATTTGGGAATCGATTTAACTCAGGTTATTACAAAAAATACCCTGCAAAAAGGAATTCAAACCGCATTAGAAATGACAGACAGAAAAATTGTTTCATTGGAGGAATAATCTTTGAGGGTACCTAACATTCCAATTTTGAAGCTGTATAACTGTTTATTGGTATCCATTCAAGTAGAGCTCGATGACCAAACCGCTCTGAAATTCCAAGAGGACCTGCTGAACAAAATATATGAAACCGGTTCGAACGGAGTGGTGATCGATCTGACTTCAGTGGACATCATCGATTCATTCATCGCCAAAGTCCTTGGCGATGTCATTACAATGTCAAAACTGATGGGCGCCAAAGTCGTTCTGACTGGCATCCAGCCGGCTGTTGCGGTGACATTGATTGAACTCGGCATTTCTTTGGACGAGATCGAGACGGCGCTCGATCTCGAAAAGGGGCTCGAGACATTGCAGCGGGAATTGGGGGAATAAATATGGCAGACCAATCCTGTGTGAAGATTTTGACTGAATGGGACATAGTGGCCGCCAGACAGCTTGGGCGAAATGTCGCAAAAGAACTGGGGTTCGGCACAGTGGACCAGGCCAGAATCACGACAGCCATCTCAGAGCTGGCGCGTAATATTTATTTGTATGCCGGAAAAGGCCGAATCTGCATCGAACAGGTTCAGGAAGAAGGAAAAAAGGGGTTGAAAATCGTAGCGGAGGATGAGGGGCCGGGAATCGCTGACATCAAAAAAGTGATGGAAGACGGTTTTTCAACCTCAGGCGGCCTCGGAGCGGGCCTGCCGGGAGTAAAGCGTCTGATGGACCAATTTGAATTGCATTCGGACGCGGAAAATGGAACGGATATACAAGCCGTAAAATGGCTGCGGTAGGAGGGAAGGAATGGATTTCAGGGAAGTGATTGAGCAGCGCTATCGACAGCTGCTTAGCCGTTATATATCTGAATTAACAGAGACATCCCTTTATCAGGGGCAGAAATTCAGCAGAAAAACGATTGAACATCAAGTGCCGCCGGAAGAGATTATCAGCATACACCGAAAAGTTCTGTCTGAATTATATCCGGATCTTCCAGACCATGTGTTCCATTCTCTCGATTTTTTAATTGAAGTGATGATTGGATACGGTTTGGCCTATCAAGAACATCAAACATTAAGAGGAATTCAGCAGGAAATTAAATCGGAAATTGAAATTGCCGCGAATGTCCAGCAAACGCTGCTTGAGACGACGGTTCCGAAAGTTGAAGCGCTCGAAATCGGTGCGGTCAGCATTCCGGCCAAGCAAATGAGCGGTGATTATTATCATTTTGTGCGCGACAAGGAATCGATTAATATCGCCATTGCGGATGTAATCGGGAAAGGAATACCGGCTGCGTTATGCATGTCGATGATCAAATATGCGATGGACTCTCTGCCGGATTCGGGCACGTCTCCTTCACAGGTGCTGAAAAACCTGAACAGGGTCGTCGAACAAAATGTAGACCCAAGCATGTTTATTACAATGTTTTATGGCAACTATCATCTTCAAAAACACCTATTTACGTTTTCATCTGCCGGTCATGAACCTGGCTTTTATTATTCTTGCAGGGAAAATAAATTTTACGATTTAAACGCAAAAGGCCTCGTTCTTGGCATTTCATCAAATTACGACTATGAGCAGTACGAGCAAAAACTGGATATTGGCGATATGATCGTTCTTTTTTCAGATGGTGTAACTGAATGCCGGACAGACAGCGGGTTTTTGGAGCGGTCTGACTTGCAGAACCTGATTACTGTACATATGGAGAAACCGGCTCAGCAAATGGTTGACAATATATACGAACATCTGCTCAAGCTTCAGGATTTTCAGCTTCATGATGATTTTACTCTCATTGTTTTAAAAAGAAAGGTTTAAAGCTTCTCTTCGCTGGGTAATAAACCAGTAGCTCATTAAGAGAACCAGAGGTGATATTGTGAATTTGGCAGTTGATACGAATAAAAATGACCATGTGATAGAAGTAAAAGTTGCGGGCGAAATTGACGTGCACACGGCTCCAACACTGCGGGATGAGCTGATGCCGCTCGCGGAAGAAGGAAAAGATCTCAAAGTTAGTCTGAAAGACGTTTCATATATGGACAGCACAGGGCTGGGTGTATTCGTCGGCATTTACAAAGCGGTAAACAGAACTGGGGGTTCTTTAGTGCTTGAAAATCTGTCAGAGCGTTTGATTCGTTTGTTTGATATTACAGGTTTAAAGGACATCATTGACATTTCTGGAAAGTCAGAGGGTGGATTATAATGAAGAGAGCAGCTGATTACATTGAAATGAAGTCACCTGCCAAACCAGAATACGTAGGAATCATTCGTTTAACCCTGTCGGGGATTGCAAGCAAGATGGGGTATTCTTATGATGACATCGAAGACTTGAAAATTGCGGTCAGCGAAGCGTGCACAAACGCTGTGCAGCATGCTTATAAAGCAGACAACAACACAGGAGAGGTCTCCGTCAGATTCGGCGTGTTCGAAGACCGCCTCGAAATCGTCGTCGCCGATCAGGGAGACAGTTTTGATATTCAGGATAAACAGAAGGAGCTCGGACCATATTCCCCTGAGCATACGGTAGATCAATTGTCAGAAGGAGGGCTCGGTTTATATTTAATGGAGACGCTCATGGATGAAGTGCATGTCCAGATTGACTCAGGCGTAACCGTCTCGATGACAAAGTTCTTAAACAGGGAGCGAGTTGATGATGGCACAACCGTCCAAAACTACGAAACTAACTAAAACCGAAGTCGACACGCTGATTAAAAAATATCAGGAGAACCAGGATGAAGACGCTCAGCTGACCCTTGTTCAAACATATAAAAATCTGGTGGAAACACTCGCCAAAAAATATTCAAAAGGAAAAAGCTTTCACGAAGATCTATGCCAGGTTGGGATGCTCGGATTGCTTGGAGCCATCAAACGCTATGACCCCGATGTGGGAAAATCGTTTGAAGCGTTTGCCATTCCGACCATCATCGGAGAAATCAAACGGTTTCTCCGAGATAAGACCTGGAGCGTCCACGTTCCGAGAAGGATCAAGGAGCTCGGGCCGAGAATCAAAATGGCGGTGGATCATTTAACGACTGAAACGCAAAGGTCTCCAAGAGTCGATGAGATTGCCGAGTTTCTTGACGTTACAGAAGAAGAAGTGCTGGAAACGATGGAGATGGGCAAAAGCTATCAGGCGCTTTCCGTCGACCACAGCATTGAAGCTGATGCAGACGGCAGCACGGTGACGATCTTGGACATCGTCGGCTCGCAGGAGGAAGGCTATGAAAAGGTGAACCAAAAGCTGATGCTTGAAAGCGTATTACACGTACTATCCGACCGTGAAAAGCAAATCATTGAGCTGACTTACATTCAAAACAAAAGCCAAAAAGAAACCGGCGAAATGCTGGGCATATCGCAAATGCACGTCTCACGGCTGCAGCGCAAAGCTGTCAAAAGGCTGAGGGAAGCATTGGCTGAAGATCCGTATATGGAGCTTAAACCATGATTTGGACTGAGTCGAATGAACACATGCAAGCGCTTGTTTATCAGCTTCCTAAAGAAGGAAAAGCCGTCTGCGGTGACAGTTTTTATTTCCATGCGACTGACGAAACCATGGTGTGCGCACTGGCTGACGGGCTTGGCAGCGGTGCGTTGGCACGCGAATCCTCTTCGGTCATCAGCGAAGTTGTCGAAGAGCACGGCCATGAAGATGTCGAAAGCTTGATGGAACGGTGCAATCAAGCGCTGAAACATAAGCGCGGTGCGACCGTTTCAATTTTAAAAGTCGATTTTCGAACAAGGACGATCGCTTACAGCTCTGTAGGCAATATTCGCTTTATCTTATACGCTCCTTCGGACAAATATATCCACCCTCTCCCTGTGACGGGATACATGTCGGGAAAACCGCAAACATACAAAACATTCACCTATACGTATGAAAAAGGATCAAGATTCATCATTTATTCAGACGGTTTGGAAGTACCCGCCCTCCGGACTTATTTAAAACAGCACCATACACCGGGAGATATATCGAATCAGCTTGAATCATACACACGAATGGGAAAAGACGATCTCACCTATATCATTGGACAGCTTTTTTAAGGAAGCTGCCCTTTGATATAGGTGTTTTTCCGTTTCTTTTGGTACACTAAGAAGACAACATTCTTTTGGAGGCTACAATGGATACTTTAGCGTCAATCGTCAAACAAATCGCAAAAGAAACGGGGCTTGCGCCAAAGCATGTCGAGAGTGTCATTCAATTATTAGAGGACGGCAACACCGTCCCCTTTATTGCGAGATACCGAAAAGAACAAACGGGCTCCATGGATGAAGTCCAAATACAAACTATCTCCGAACGCTGGGGATACATTCAGCATTTAAATCAGCGGAAAGACGAAGTCATCAGGCTGATCGATGAACAGGGCAAGCTGACCGGACAGCTGAAGCTGGATATAGAAAAAGCGGACAAGCTCCAGGAAGTTGAAGACTTATACAGACCGTTTAAACAAAAACGAAAAACCAAGGCGACGATCGCCAAAAGCAAAGGGCTTGAACCTTTGGCTGATTTCATCATCTCGCTCCCGCGTAATGAAGATGTAGCAGCCGAAGCCCGCAAGTACATAAATGAAGAAAAGGAAGTCATGAGCGCCGAAGAAGCGCTTGAAGGAGCAAAGAACATACTGGCTGAACGGATCTCAGACGAACCGGAATACAGGAAGTGGATCAGGCAGGAGACTTTTAAAAGAGGAACGCTGAAGTCCGCGGCAAAAGATGCCGAAGCGGATGAGAAGAAAATCTATGAAATGTATTATGAATACGAAGAGCCGATTCAAAAAATCGTTCCTCATCGCGTACTCGCAGTTAACCGCGGCGAAAAAGAGGAGATTTTGAGAGCGTCGGTCGAGCCGCCGGCAGACCGCATCCAAGCTTACTTGGAAAAACGGATTTTACAACAAAAGCAAACAAGTGCTCAAGATGTCCTGAAAAGCGCGATCGAAGACGGCTATAAGCGCCTGATTCAGCCGTCAATCGAGAGGGAAATCAGAAAAGAATTGACGGAAAAGGCGGAAGACCAAGCGATTCACATATTTGCCGAAAATCTGCGCAAGCTGCTGCTGCAGCCGCCGATGAAAGGAAAGCTCGTTCTCGGCGTCGACCCGGCATTCCGCACAGGCTGCAAGCTGGCAGTCGTGGATGAGACGGGAAAGATGCTCAAGATCGACGTCATATACCCGCACCCTCCCGTCAATAAGAAAAGCGCCGCCATCGAAAAAGTAAAACGCATCATCGAAGACTTTCAAATCGAGGTCATCGCAATCGGGAACGGAACGGCATCAAGAGAGACGGAACAGTTTATCGCCGATCTCTTGAAGGACATCGACAGAAAGGTGTACTATCTGATCGTCAATGAAGCGGGAGCCAGCGTCTATTCGGCATCAGAGCTTGCGAGGGAAGAATTCCCCGATCTGCAGGTTGAAGAACGGAGCGCCGTGTCGATCGCACGCAGACTCCAAGACCCGCTCGCCGAACTCGTCAAAATCGATCCCAAGTCGGTCGGGGTCGGCCAGTACCAGCACGATGTCAGCCAGAAAAAACTAAACGATTCGCTCCGCTTTGTCGTGGAAACCGTCGTCAACCAGGTCGGCGTCAACGTGAATACTGCATCAGCCGCGCTCTTGCAATATGTGGCCGGACTATCGAAAACAGTCGCGGCCAACATCGTCAAAAAACGGGATGAGATCGGAAAATTCACGAGCCGGAAAGAGCTGAAAGACATTCCGCGCCTGGGCGCGAAAACGTATGAGCAATGCATCGGCTTTTTAAGGGTGCCTGACGGCGATGAACCGCTCGACCGGACAGGCATCCACCCGGAGAGCTATAAAGAGACGAGAGAGCTCCTGAAAAAGCTGGGCCTTTCAACAGCCCAAATCGGCACAAAAGAGCTTCAGGACAAAATCAACGAACTGAATATTTCCGAAGCAGCTGAACAGCTGGGGATCGGGGAAATCACCCTGAAAGACATTTGCGCCCAGCTGACGAGGCCTGAGCGCGATCCGAGGGATGAAGTCCCTAAACCGCTCTTAAAAACCGATGTGCTTCAATTGGAGGACTTAAAAGAGGGGATGGAACTTCAGGGGACAGTGCGGAACGTCGTTGACTTCGGGGCGTTTGTCGACATCGGCGTGAAACAGGACGGGCTCGTCCACATTTCCAAGCTCAGCCATTCCTTCGTCAAGCATCCGCTCGACGTTGTGTCGGTCGGGGACATCGTCACCGTATGGGTGGAAGATGTCGACGCTGCAAAAGGAAGGGTCTCCTTATCGATGGTAAAAGATCGATAGGACTTGAAGTCAGCCCGCCGGAAGCTTTATTTTCCGGCGGGCTTATCTTTTACATCGCGATTTTCAACAGGATGCGGTGGACGACGCCTGCAATATGTGCCGGCGTCTGAACCATGCCGCCGTTGATCCACTCTTCAAAAATGCCGACCGCTCCGGATACTAGAAATGTAATTTCCATTTCATCGCATGCCATCTCATTACCTGATTGCTGCATCATGCTCAATTCTTCGAAAATCTTCTGCTTGAAAAAATCTTTAAATTTATTGATGGTCAAAATGTTTCCTTTCGGTTTCGTCAATAAAGTGAAGATTGCAGCGTTTTGATAAATATATTCAGTCGTTTTTTCGATGAAGGTGAGCAGATGGTGCGGATCTTCGCTTGGAAAATAATCATCGTAAAATTTCCCCAGCTGATCAAACAACTCATTCTCGATTTGTTCATACAAATCAAAAACATCCCGATAATGAAGATAAAAAGTCCCGCGCCCTAAATCAGCGCGCCTCGATAAATCGGAAACGGTAATTTTATTGATTTCTTTCTCATGGAGCAGCTTTAAAAAAGCCTCTTTTATCGCTCTTTTTGTTTTAATTGACCTTCTGTCCTCCATCGGTGACCTCCGTTTATAAACAAATTTACGTATGTTGTTCATTATTGAACATCTCAACCCCAATTGCCGATTGAACACCCCATTTGCCCCAAATTATAATGAACATGTGTTTATTAATCAATAGGTGTTTATTTTTTAAAACCTTCAAATATCAATGGCCTATCAGCCGATAAGTTAATCAAGCGGTTTCAGCTGTTTTCCTGTAAAATGAATGATCTTTCACTTTTGCGAATAAAGTGGTGAAGTAATGAAAAACAGCAAGGACAAGGCTAGCAGGCGGCTTTTTCTGCCGACTTTCTTAAAATACAAAGAAATCAATCTACCTGCAAAGTTCATAGAGGAGGAATAAAACATCAATGAGAACGATTATAAAGGCGAGATGGATCATTGCGGCGCTCTGGATTGCAATGGCCGCCGTCTTATTCATCACGGCGCCCGATATGGGGCAATTAACAAAGGAGAAGGGCCAGATAGCGGTTCCTGAAGGCTATCCGTCTTCTTATGCGAACAAGCTTCTCGAACAAATGTCAAAAGACGGGGATACGAACAAATCGGTTGTCGTCGTATTTCAGGACAAACACCTCCTGCCGAATCGGGAGGCGGCTTTAAAAAAAGCGATCACCACTTTAGAGAAGGATTCCTCCCTTCACGTCTCAGATATTACATCGTACTTTAACGCGGATGAGGATATTCAAAAGCAGCTGTTGTCAAAGGATCGAACGACGCTGCTCGTGCCTGTCACATTTGATGCAAACAAAATCAGTGCGGCCGAATTTAAAGCAAAGGTCAATGAAAAGCTTAAAACTTTAAAACTTGACTACGAGATGACCGGGCAGCCGCTCATCGATGATGATGTCATGACAAGCTCGCAGGAAGGCTTGAAGAAGACCGAATATATCACGGTCGGTTTTATTTTAATCGTGCTGATTCTCGTATTCCGTTCTGCGGTTGCGCCTTTTGTTCCGCTTTTGGCGGTCGCGCTTTCATACCTTGTGAGCCAGTCCGTCGTCGCCTATCTAGTCAAATACGCTGATTTTCCGCTGTCCACGTTTACGCAAATCTTTATGGTGGCGATCATGTTCGGAATCGGCACGGATTACTGCATTCTTCTTTTAAGCCGTTTTAAGGAAGAGATCGCCCGCGGGAAAGACAAGATCGAAGCCATTCTGACAACGTATAAAACGGCGGGGAGAACCGTTCTGTTCAGCGGAATCGCCGTTTTGATCGGTTTTACTTGCATCGGCTTTGCCGAATTCCAGCTTTACAAGTCTGCGGTCGCAGTAGCGGTGGGTGTCGCGGTCTTGATTTTGGCGCTTCTGTCGATCGTGCCGTTTTTCATGGCTGTTTTGGGGAAAGTGCTGTTTTGGCCTGTCAGAGGAAATATCGGGCACCCGCAGTCAAAGCTATGGGAAACCGCCGGCCGTTTCGCTTTCAGTAAGCCGCTGATCAGCCTGTTGATCGTAGCGGCCGTGGCCGTGCCGCCGATCTTGATGTATAAAGGAACGCTTTCCTACAACAGCCTTGACGAAATCGGAGATCAATACGAATCCGTCAGCGCATTTAACACCATTTCCGACAAGTTCGGGCCGGGAGAATCTTTGCCGGTCACGGTCGTGCTCAAAACATCGGATGCGCTCGATACCAATGACGGGCTGATCGCGATTGAAAAAATCAGCCGCGCCATTGAACAGACAAACGGCGTCAGCAAAGTTCGCAGTGCGACCCGGCCGGTCGGAAAAGGGCTGAGCGACCTGTACGTCAAAACACAGGCGAACGAGCTGAATAAAGGCCTTGAAAGCGGCAATAAAGGTCTGAAAAAGATTAAAGACGGGCTTGCAGTAGCGAGCAAGTCAATCGCGGATCAAAAGCCGCAAATCGAAGCGTCCGGAAAAGGAATCAACCAGCTGATCAAAGGAACCGAATCGATCCAAGCCGGAATCAGCGACGTTGAAGCCAACATGAGAAAGCTGAAGGAAGGAACAGACCAAAGCAAACAAGGCGTCGCCCAGGCGAAAAAAGAAATCCAAACTGCGAAAAAACAGCTGACGGCGCAAGTCGATCAATTAAATGGACAAATCGAAACCTACAAAGAAATATCGAAAATCTTAAAAGCGGCATTGTCTCAAGCCGAAAATGCCCAAGGCATAACGGCTGACGTGCAAAAGATGATTGAGCAGACAAATCAAAATTTCAAAAATCTTGAAAGCGAAATTCCCGAAGTGAAGGAGAATCCTTCTTATTTGGCGATCAAAGGCTCTTACACAGAGCTTGCATCGGCAATCAAGCAGGGATCACAGAAAGCGGCCGTTTACACGAAGCAGGCGGCAAACGCGAAAAAGCAGCTTGAAGCAGCAGATGCATTTATCGCAAAAGCGCAGGAAGAGCAAAAAGTGTACACAAGCAAAATCGATGCTCTGATAAACGGCCTCGGCCAAATCGAAAAAGGGCTTGAAGAGACATCGAAGGGGCAGGGACAGCTCGCCGATTCGCTGCCTAAGCTCGAATCAGGCGCAGGTGAGGTCGCTGAAGGCCAAAAGCAGATGAAGGAAAAAGTCGGAGAATTCGCCGGCCAGCTCGATCAATTAACAAAAGGGCTGAATTCAAGCGTGGACGGCCTCGAAAAAATTTCAAGCGGTCTGATGGGAGCAGGCGACTACCTGGATCAGCTGAAAAACGCATCGGATCAAGAAATGTCCGGCTGGTTTGTCCCTAAAGAAGTGCTGAAAAACAAGCAATTTCAGCAGGTGTTTAATTCCTATATGTCAGACGACCGCCATATCACGACGATCGATGTGATATTGGAAGACAATCCGTATGGAAACGGAGCGATTGCCAAGGTCAAAGACATTGAAGCATCAGTAAAACGGGCTCTTCCCGACACGCATTTGCACGATGCATCGTTTGGCGTCGGCGGCGTTTCCAGCATCAACGCCGATTTGAAGCAGCTGTCAGACCAGGACTTCAGCAACACGGTGATCTATATGATGATCGGAATCTTCCTGATCCTCGTCCTGCTGTTCCGTTCAATCGTCATGCCGGTGTATTTGGTCGGATCGCTGGTCTTGACGTACTTTGCATCCATCGGTGTAACCGAATTTATTTTCACGGCGTTTTTCGGCTATCCCGGCCTCAACTGGGCGGTGCCTTTCTTTGGCTTTGTGATTTTAATGGCGCTTGGTGTGGACTATTCGATCTTCCTGATGGAACGGTTTAACGAATACCGGGGAACGGATATTAAGACGGCGATGACGGAATCGATGAAAAATATGGGATCGGTTATTATTTCAGCCGCTGTCATCTTGGCGGGAACCTTCGCGGCGATGCTGCCGTCCGGCGTTTTATCGCTTCTGCAAATCGCCACCCTTGTGCTGACGGGTCTTTTGCTGTATGCATTCGTCATGCTGCCGCTGTTCGTCCCTGTAATGGTTCGGATCTTCGGCTCAGCCAACTGGTTTCCGTTTAAAAGAAAAGAATAAACGGCTCGTCCATCCGCAGAAGAACCATTCGCCCATGCTCCCCGAAATCGGGCGGTCAGCTCCATTTGGGGAGTAACGGGCGCCATTGTGTGAGATGATAAAAGGACCGGTGAAGATGATGAGGAAACAGAAGAAAATTCCATTCGGACTCGGATGAACACTGCTCATCAGCAGTGTTTTTTTCTGTAAAAATACCAGCACTGATTCAGCAATTTAATCTGGTAATGATCTTTTTCATAAAAAGCTCTCTGCATCTGGTTTTTGAGCCAATTCGGCATTGCTCATCCCTCCTCAGGCTCTTATCATAAGAGTATGGGTGTCGTGTATTAGTTTATGCCGCCCGGAATTTGTCCTGTTCAATGTTTTTAAAAATGAGGTGGACCCAAGCAATGGATGAACAACAACTGCAGCAGCTGACAGAACAGCTTTCGCTCACATACTTTAAAAAACCGTTCCGGCACCGCGCTTACTTCAACAGCCGCCTGAAAACGACAGGAGGCAGGTATTTGCTGAATTCCCACAATATCGAGCTGAATAAAAAATACCTGACAGAACACGGGCAAAAAGAGCTTGAAGGCATCATCAAGCATGAATTGTGCCATTACCACCTCCATCTTGAAGGAAAAGGCTACAAGCACCGCGACAAGGATTTTAGAACGCTATTAAAGGAAGTCGGTGCGCCGCGGTTCTGCACGCCGCTCGAAAAAGAGAAAAAGCCGCAAAGAAAAGTACGCACATACAAGTGTGAAGCATGCGGACAAACGTTTCTCCGAAAGCGGAAAATGGATACAAGCCGTTACGTTTGCGGCAAGTGCGGAGGGAAAATAAAAGAAATCATAAAAAAGGGTTGACTGATCAGGCTTGTCTATGATAAATTATAAAAGCCGTCGCAAGACGAGCCACAAAGACAAATTGTTCTTCTTGACACATTTTGTCGACATATTTATAATAAAATGAGTCTGATCATTCCACAGTAGCTCAGTGGTAGAGCTATCGGCTGTTAACCGATCGGTCGCAGGTTCGAATCCTGCCTGTGGAGCCAATGGAGAAGTACTCAAGTGGCTGAAGAGGCGCCCCTGCTAAGGGTGTAGGTCGCGTAAGCGGCGCGAGGGTTCAAATCCCTCCTTCTCCGCCATTAGGAAAATATGATGCTGACTTCATATGGCCCGTTGGTCAAGTGGTTAAGACACCGCCCTTTCACGGCGGTAACACGGGTTCGAATCCCGTACGGGTCATTTCTCATATGTTGGGCTATAGCCAAGCGGTAAGGCAACGGACTTTGACTCCGTCATGCGTTGGTTCGAATCCAGCTAGCCCAGCCATTATATTTGAGCCATTAGCTCAGTTGGTAGAGCATCTGACTTTTAATCAGAGGGTCGAAGGTTCGAGTCCTTCATGGCTCACCATTGTTTTTTCACGCGGGTGTGGCGGAATTGGCAGACGCGCTAGACTTAGGATCTAGTGTCTTTACGGCGTGGGGGTTCGAGTCCCTTCACCCGCACTTAAAAAACAACATATCATGCGGTCGTGGCGGAATGGCAGACGCGCTAGGTTGAGGGCCTAGTGGGGGCAACCCCGTGGAGGTTCAAGTCCTCTCGGCCGCATACCAGAGATACCAAGGGTTTTGACGCCCTTGGTGTTTTTTTATGTCTACTTCCCACGAATTAGATTGCACCGGAAATCGAACGATTTAGGGCTGTAATTGAAAAGTACGCCCGTGAGGAAGTTGTTTTTGACCAAGTGAATATTATCGACCGATTGCGCCACGCTAACCATCTTTTGCGCCATCCAATATCGTGTAATCCACCACTGAATATCATAAGTTGCACCACCGCTTATAAAAAAGCCGCCAATCATCATTCAATACGAGGTTGGTGGCTTCTTAAAATAGGAATTCAGCAATCTCTGGCTTAAGGGGGGTGATTATCATCAGTCTGTAAGGAGGTATTGTCTAATCCTCCGCCCATGGCTGAGAATCACTCCCCGGCCTTTCTTATGAAAAATCCTTTTTATATTGGACGGATAGGTAAATCCCAGCAGCTAAAAATGCCAGCGCATATTTGTACAAGAAAAAGATGGTCCACATATCATCTTTAGGAAAAATCATGTCACATAGAATAATGACCAACAGCATATAGGAACTACTTTTCAAATAGATTTTATTTGTCCGTTCGTCGTCTTTTCCAAGCTTTTTATAAAATACATAGACCAAAATCCCGCTACCATAAACCAATAAAAAACCAACAACGATGAGAATATTCCAATTTCCCGGAGATTGTTCAGCCCAGGACCTTAAAGGGGAAAAAATTGTGTTATGGATACCTGAGAAAAACTTACTTATCATTTTGATCATTTCCTTTCACATAAGTAAAAATTTCGTTTACATCAACATTAAAAAATTCAGCAATTCGAAAAGCCAACAGCAGAGTCGGAACATAATTTCCTTTTTCCATTACGAAAATGGTTTGTTTGGAAACCCCGACTTTCTCCGCTAATTCTTGCTGAGACATTCTGGCAAGTACACGATATTCATAAACCTTATTTGATATCGAATCACCAAAGTCTTTCTTCACGACCATCACCTCTTGAATCAAATTATAAACTTACTTTTTATAAAAGTAAAGTAAACTTATACAAAAGGATAAAATAATTTTATTTTTGTTTAGGTTACTTTGATATAACAAGAGCCAAATTGCAGAAAGAACCTGACGAAATTCTTGTTCCGTCAGGTTCACATTTTGCTCTGGTGTAATTCATGGTTTTTAATGGGGCATTTTATGGTTTTCGGTGGGGCAAAGACCGGTAAGAATGGTGCGGTCGGGTGATAATATTCACTAGAAAATCAACTTTGATAAGCTTTACTGAAAAGCTTACTCCATAATTAATAAAAAACAATCAAATTTTGTGTAATCGATTAAATAGATGCAATGAAAATAAGCTTTCATAAACCATGATAAGCTTTCACTTTATTGAGGGCCACCCCCGTGGGAGGTTCAGGTCTCTCGGTTTAACACCAAATAATACCAAAGTTTTAATTGCCTTTGGTATTATTTTTTTGCGGAAAATCGGCAAAAAATGTACAGCATTGTCCAAGTCTGCAAGTATATTTGGCACTAAAAAAGTGCTGACCTCTGCACAAAACCGTTGTGCGAGTCTGCACTTTTATTCTCAAGATACACTGCCTATTATCATCGATTATGGGAAGTTTATTTAATCCGTTCTTAGTTGCGCTGATACTTGGCTTTTAGAAGCTTTTTTTAAGTGGCTAAAACCAACAAATTTTTTGCTTTCTTCATCCCATAGTCGGAACTTTAACGACTTAAGACTTGTTGCCAGTGTAATGGTTGGAACGTTTTGCAATGGTTCAATGTTGTTATGCACTTCTTCAAGCTTATAGTTTGGGACTCTCGGGCTTAAATGATGAACATGATGGAAACCGATATTGCCTGTTAGCCATTGCATGACTTTTGGAAGCTTATAAAAAGAGCTTCCTTCAACTGCTGCTTTTACATATTCCCAATGCTCATCTTCTTCAAAATAAGAATCCTCAAACGTATGCTGAATATAAAACATCCAAATTCCGAGAGATCCCGATATCATAAAAATTGGCGCCTGAACCAGCAGGAAGTTTTGCCAGCCAATAGCCCAGCATAAAAGTGCTGTCAAAGCGGCGATTCCCAAGTTCGTTACATACGTATTCATCCGTTCTTTGCGTTTTGCCCCTTTACGATTAAAACGATTGGTAATCCCGAAGACGTAAATCGGCCCAATCATAAACATAACAAACGGATTTCTGTATAAACGGTACATTATTTTTGTCTTAGTTGAGGCTTCCTTATATTCTTCAACGGTCAGCAACCAAATATCGCCTGTACCTCGTTTGTCCAGGTTGCTGCTTGTCGCATGGTGGATAGAATGGTCGCGTCCCCAATGATCAAAAGGATGCAAAGTTAGAATTCCTGTGATTGTTCCAAGGATTCGATTCGCCTTTTTGTTCTTAAAAAAGGAATAGTGGCAGCAATCATGAAAGATGATGAAGGTTCTCACTAAAAAACCTGCCGCAACGATAGAAATCGCTAATGTAAGGAAATAAGAAATCGACAAGCTCTTATATGCTAAACACCATAACAGGAAAAATGGTATCAATGTGTTAATGATTTGGTAAATGCTTTTTTGTAAATCGGACTTTTCATAAGGTGTAACTAGTTTTCTCAAAGTCTTTAGATTTTGGTCATTCATTTTTAAAAGTTTCCCCTTCCCTGATGAGTTTCTAAGTTTACGTTAGTCCAAGCGTCATACATCATATAAGTATCGTTCTTAGCCCTCTTTATTGGAAACTCGAAACTGATTTCCAGCTCAATTTTATGAAAATTATACCCGGCTCTTTATCGGGCCAAACTCTCTCCCTGCTTCCCTATGGGAATTGTTTTTTTTTAGACCGTGAACATTGATTGTTTAACTAACAAACATGATGAACAAGAAACAGCAGAGCTTTTTAAAGAAAATCAATTTTAGCAAAGAAAAAGGTTTGAAGACACTCGTGATTCATTTTCACGGTGTTTTCAAACCATAGTTCTTAGCCCTCTAAGACATGTTGTAAATTTTATGCGGAATGATTGACGCCTATCGCTTCTGCACTGATATCCACGCGTTTAAGAAATAATGCCATGAATAAAACAATAATAGGAATTGCAATTATTTCCGTTTCCTGTTATGATAAAGAAGAATTATTTTTGTTCGGTGTAAAGGATAGTATGAATATTGACTTTTCGTCTTGATGATACTTTGGGCAAGGATAGTAATACAATGTGCGGTAACGCACTAGGAGGCAACAAAAATGGAACAAGGTACAGTTAAATGGTTTAATGCAGAAAAAGGTTTTGGATTTATCGAACGTGAAAATGGAGACGATGTATTCGTACACTTTTCTGCAATCCAAAGCGACGGATTCAAATCATTAGACGAAGGTCAAAAAGTAACATTTGACGTTGAGCAAGGTCCTCGCGGAGCTCAAGCTGCTAACGTTCAAAAAACTGCTTAATTTTCAATCGTTTATACAAACAGGCTCTCTATGTAGAGCCTGTTTTTTTATGTTCTCTGTATAATGCTTAATAAAAAAACCTACTCAACGTTCGAGTAGGGAGATGGTGCAAAGCAATAAAAAGAAGATTTCAAGCTTAAAAGGTTGTTTACAGTATAACATACTGGATTGACAATATGCGGAATGTATATAAATTATTTATTTTTCTTTTCGAATACAACTACTTCTCATTCTTTCTTTTTGGTTACATCTCCTTCATGCAAAGTTCAACAGTATTTTTCCATTCAAACCCGGCTGTTCATAATGCTTCAAGGCATCATAAAAATCTTCAAAATCATATATTTTTTCTGGGGCATTGATGACCATTCTTCCGCTCTCAACAAGCTTAATCACCTCCGAGAAGCGATTGCGGTATTCAGAAACAGAATGTCTCTCATTCCAAAGTCTTAAGGCGAATAATTGCGGTGACACATGGTATACATCGTGTAGCTTTCGCCAATCGTTTGGTATACCTGACAATAGACCATAACTGACAAACGTCCCTTCAGGTTTTAATGCCCTCGCCAGCAGTTCGCCGCTTTCTCCTCCCACAGAGTCAATTGCATGGTCAACACCGATGTCGCAACCATCAGAAATCTTTTCATATATAGAACCTTTGGAAGCGTCGATGGCTCTCCATGCCCCGAGTTTTTGAAGTTTTTCTATCTTGCGGCTGTTTCTTGTCATGACAATTAAACGGAATCCCAGTATTTTGGAAATTTGCGCAAACAAACCTGCAATAGATGTACCTCCGCCATTCATTAAAACAATTTCATTCGGCTGAACACGCAATGATTCCGTACAAATTAGCCAGGCTGTTAATGGATTAATATACAGTTGACTGGCGTCGTTATCACTTATTGATGGAGGCAGTTCTATAGCATAATCAGCTTTTGTGGTTACATATTGTTGCCAAGTTCCCTCTCCTCTTACAGGGAGGACCCTTTTTCCAATCAATGATGGTGATACATCTTTGCCCTGATCTATGACAATCCCCACACCATCATATCCTGCAACAGCCGGCAGCTTAATTCTATGAGAATAGGCTCCTCTAATTGGAAGCAAATCTGATGGATTAATTGGACTGGCAATCATTTTGACAAGAATTTCATTTGGCTGAAGAGGAAGCTTTTCTCCGGCATGTAGCTGTAATTTTTGAAGCGGATCACCGAATTCCTTATATATTAATGAAACATTATTCATGATTTGTTATTGGCTCCTTAGGTTAATACTTCTATAAATAAAGTTGCACTTATTTGAGATTATGTCAATATTGTCTTTCTTTTAATATATTGAAGGGGGGTATGAATAAGGAGGAACAAAATAGGGAATTTCTCAACTAAACTTTTAAAGGCTTGGCTCGCAATCCCCAGATGGTTCAGAATGTTTACGCTAAGTGCTATCACGATATATATTTTATGGTCATTTTTCTTTAATGGGATAAAAAATATATTTAGGTTAGATACCTCTACATTAGTTATAAGCTTAATAGCATCCGGAATCATATTGATGATTTTCAATAAAGGTTCTGTGAAAAAGTAGGGAGCGGCATTAAAAACATTCCTTATCGTCATGTACGAGCGTCTGTAAAGCGACCCAACACTTTTCCAGCAAACGGCATAAACAAATGAAGGGCCAGCCCTCCTAAACAAACGGTTAATAAAGTTCCGATGCCAATCGGTCCTTTTAACATGACGGCCGCTGTCAAGAAGACAAGGTAAATGATGGTTCTCGAAAAAAATATATTGGTTCCTGTTAATTCTTTTATGATGAATGTTAGACGGTCAATTGGCATCGAAGCAAAATTTGTGTATAAGTATGTCGCGGTTCCTAATCCTGTAACAACCAAGCCGATCCCAAAACAAACCGCTTTGCTGTACCATTGTTCTGGTGTCACAAAAAAATGCAGCAAAAAAAGCCACATGTCAATGCCGATACCGGTTATAAACGCCGTTAGCAGCCCCGAAACTTCCGGTCTTTGTCTTTTTAAAAACGAATTGCAGCCTATTAATAGCAGAGCAATGATGACTTCCCAACTTCCCACAGTAAGCCCCGCATGTACGGCCAGTCCCACCAAAAGTGCGTCAAAAGGCGAAGCGCCGAGATCTGATTGAATCGTGAAAGCAATACCAAGGGTTAAGATTAAAATTCCTATTACATAAAAAAGATATTTCACTTTGACTCGACCTCTTTTTGTTTTTTTATTGCAAATGCAACAATATTCCGGTATATTTAATGTACGCTAATTATATTGCATTTGCAACAAAAAGCTCGAAAGGGGTTTATGATGAAGGATATTCTGCGTGAAATTGGAATGATTGCCCGAGCATTGGATTCTATAAGCAATATCGAATTTAAAGAACATGACCTGACAAAAGGGCAATATTTGTACCTTGTCCGAATATGCGAAAACCCGGGAATCATTCAGGAGAAGCTGGCTGAGATGATTAAAGTAGACAGGACCACCGCAGCCCGTGCAATAAAAAAACTTGAAATGAAGGGCTTTATTGAACGGAGAGATGATGAACATAACAAAAAAATAAAAAAACTTTTTCCGACGGAAAAGGGAAATGAGGTATTTCCTTTTATAAAAAGAGAAAATGACCATTCGAATCGTGTGGCATTAGAGGGATTTTCCGAGGGGGAAGCGGAGATCATCTTCAATCTTCTTCAAAGAGTAAGAAAAAATGTAGAAAAGGACTGGGAATTCGTGAAAAAGGGGAACAAGAGAAATTATTGACACGTAAAGGAGCGGCAGATTGAAATGACAGTAAATATAAAAAGGTGTACCCTTGAAGACTTACACAAGCTTCAGGAAATTGGTTATGAAACATTTAATGAGACATTTAAGCATCAGAATTCGCCAGAAAATATGAAAGCCTACTTGGACAAGGCATTTAACTTAAAACAATTAGAAAAAGAATTATCCAATAGCTCTTCGCAATTCTTTTTTGTTTATTTTAACAACGAAATCGCTGGATATTTAAAGGTCAACACCGATGAGGCCCAGTCTGAAAAAATGGGTGATGAATCACTTGAAATCGAGAGAATTTATATCAAGAACAACTTTCAAAAACACGGCCTGGGCAAATATCTGTTCAATAAAGCTGTGGAAATTGCAAAGGAACTGAATAAAAAGAAAATCTGGCTGGGCGTATGGGAAAAAAACGAAAATGCGATTGCTTTTTATAAGAAAATGGGGTTTGTACAAACCGGCGCCCACTCTTTTTATATGGGAGATGAAGAGCAAACGGACTTTATCATGGCCAAAACAATCCTATAACTTTTTAAAAGGAGGATGACGATGTATATTCCAAAATATTTTAAAGTCGAAAATGCTGATGAAATTTTGGATTTTGTCCAAAAAAACTCTTTTGGCACGATTGTTACGACAGAACAAGGGAAGCCAATCGCGACTCATTTGCCTTTAGGGCTCAATAAAAAAGGCGATGATTACTATATCACTGGCCATATCGCTTATGGAAACCCGCAGGTGGGAACTTTGGAAACCTGTAAAGATGTGCTTGTCATGTTTCAGGGGCCGCACGCATATATTTCTTCTTCCTGGTATGGGCATGAGGATGTTCCAACATGGAATTATCAAGCCGTCCATATATACGGTAAAGCAAGCATTCTAGAGAGAGATGAATTAATAGAAGAATTAACAATCATGATGGAAAAATACGAGAAGCATCGGGAAAATCCAATTTTATGGGATAACCTTTCTCCTCAACTTTTGGAGAGACAACTGAAAGCGATTGTCGGGTTTAAGATTAAGGTGGAAGACATTCAGGCTGCATATAAATTAAGTCAGAACCGAAATGATACAGACTACATGAACATCATTGATCAATTGCAAAATGAAGGAGATCCAGATTCGGAGCAATTGGCAGCAGCGATGAAAAAGAGGCTGGAAAATTAGATATAAATCTACCTTCAACCCTTTCGTATAGGAATTAAAGGTCGGAATCAGAGCAGTCATATTTGCAGCATCATAAAGAGCGAGAAATGAAAAGGCAGGCCGAATGATTTGCTTTTTTTATGTCGTGTAGAGTTGTTTATTGTGAAAAGGGCGAATAAACTTTGTCGAGGACCTAATGGGGAGGGGGACAACCCCGCGGAAGTTCAAGTTGTCTCGACCGCATCATAGGAATACCAAGGGTTGATAAGCCCTTGGTATTTCTTTCTTCCACTTGATTCTAGTGAGTGAGCAACATGTGAAGGGCAAAAATCATGTAACATGACAAGGCGATGGAAAGCTATCTCTATTATTATGGAGAGTTTCGACTCTATTATTTTGTTGTCATCCCGTTTAAAAAATTATTGGGTTAAAATAGGGATTTCACTAAGCAATTTCTTCAAATGAATAGAATCCCACGGCAAATGCTCGGTTATACCTAATCCAACCACATCCGTTTCGGAAGAGAGTTCTTTCAGAAGATGAAGCAGGTACGGCATTTGCATTGTTCCCTCAGGAGAAAAATTTACAGGTGCTTCAGGATTGGCGAATAATAAAGAACGAAACGCCTTCGGATCAAGCACGTCTAAATCAAGGTGTATTGCCAGATACTTGATGTTGCTTTCTTTTATCCATTCTTTTATAGGTTCGGTACTGGTCATTAACTTTTTAGTTCCGGCAGTTCTAATCCCAAGTCTTTGAATCACCTCAGTGTCTGGTTCTGTGGGAGCTATACCTTGTCTTTGAAGTTCATTTGATATCACTTTTGTTTCTTCTTCTGTAGGAGCTGCTAATCCCGCAATAAAGACATTTTCAGGTTTCAGGGGAATTTTCACATGTTTTGCGAACTCTTCATCTCCTTCTCCCAAAAGATTCCCGAGCGGTAATGTATGACCGTTGTCATAACCGGCATATCTAACTAAATCGCTATGAGCGTCAATCCAAATTAAACCTAAGTCCCCGCCGTATCGTTCGTTTAAATAAGCAAATGGTGCTTGTTCGACTAAGCAGTCACCGCCAAACATGACAATGCGATCCGGCTTATGAGCATGAATGATATGCTGAGCAGCCTCCAATTGTTCCAGCAGTTGTTTTCTCCCGTTTATCCCGTTTTCGTTTTCAAGCGGAGTTCCATCATAAGGTTGAACCGGAACATGAATAAGGGGCTGATCATTTTCAGGAGCCAGCCAAGCAAGCAGTTCTGCTCCAAAAGAGTAGTTGGGATTGTTTCCCCCTTGCCATTGCGGCATTAACAGACGAATTGTTTTTTTAGCCATGTTTTAGTCTCCTTTACTTCAAAGTAAGGTTAGTATAAAATGAACGCAAATAAAAAAATAGTACGCACTTTAATGACAGGTACTATCCAAAAGGAGAGTGTAAAAATGAGTATGGCAGAATATAAAGGTAAAGTGAAAAATATTCAAGATACACCTTTTGGATACACATTGTCTGTTATCGGCGGTAAATGGAAAATGGTTATTATTTACCTCCTGGCAGAAAATCAACCAATTCGCTTCAATGAGTTGAAAAGACAAATAGGGGCTATTACTTATAAAACATTGAGTTCACAACTTAAAGAATTGGAAGCGGATGGACTGGTGAAACGGAAAGAGTACCCTCAAGTTCCCCCTAAGGTCGAGTACAGTCTCACGGATAAAGCGGAATCCCTATTGCCGGTTTTAGAAGGGTTATGTGAATGGGGTTTAAAAAACCAATAAAGTTAAGGTTTCATTCTTACTGGAGAGGGAAGAATCAAAAAGCTTCGTTCTATTGCCAACAATCCTTTTGTTTGTCTGGAAATGTCAATATACATTAACTGCAGAACGATGTGTCGGTTGCTTCTTAAGAGAGGGCCTTTAGTGTTGCTAAAACTGGGTGCTTGCAATATAGCTTTGTCGGCACATGAATGTTCCAAGTCTAAAAGGGTTACCTTAATTCAAGTAAAGAGCGGTATTCGCGGCAGCCTGCTTACCATGATACGTGATTGAACTTTTTAACAGAATAAATTTATTATGGTATATTTAAATATAACGTAAAAATTGAAATGAGGAATGGCATGAATAAAATCGAAAAACATAGGAAATTTAGAGCGAAGATGATTTTCAAAGTCATAATGGTCATGATCGGAGGAATCATAGCGGCATATGGATTGGAAACAGTGCTGATTCCAAACAGTGTATCTGATGGCGGAGTGACAGGACTTAGCATTGTTGGTTCACAACTGTTTGATTTGCCGCTTGGGATTCTTATCGCGGTTTTAAACATACCGTTTGTCTGGCTGGGATATAAGCAAATCGGGAAAAGCTTTGCGCTATTGTCCATTATCGGAATCGCATCACTTGCAGCAGGGACAGGTTTTATGCACCACACTCCAGCTATAATCGAAGGGGATACCTTGCTAGTCACTGTTGTCGGGGGGATCATCCTTGGATTTGGAATGGGGCTGGCGCTCCGCAATGGCGGAGCATTGGACGGAATTGATATGCTTGCTGTTTTGTTATCGCGAAAATTGCCATTTGGAACGAGCGATCTTATTCTATTCTTTAACCTTTTTGTGTTTATTTTTGTTTCCGCTGTATTTGGCTTGCAGGGGGCATTGCTGTCAGTCATTGCCTACTACATCGCGTCCAAAGTCATTCATGTTGTCGAGGAAGGGTTAAGCGGATCTAAAACTTTTCAAATCATTACAAGCGAACCTGAATTAATGGTTGAGACAATTCGTGATCAATTGGGCCGAAGTGCTACATATAAAGAAGCTTACGGGGGTTTTTCCCACGAGAAATTTAAAGAAATCACCTGTGTCATCAACCGCTTAGAAGACACCAAATTAAAAGAAATCATTAATGAAGTTGATAAAAATGCTTTTGTTACTGTATATGACGTAGCTGAAGTTAAGGGCAGTAATTTTAGAAAACCTAATATTCATTAGCAAAAATTTTTGAGGGCCTTCCTAAGAAAAAACATACCACGTCTTGTTGGTATGTTTTTTTTGTCCTTCGAAGCGATTTCCAATAAATTGATGATCAGTCATCGGAAAATAGACACCGCAGAATACATGAGCAGCAGGCACATAAGGACTCGAAATACCCGGTCGTGCTTTGCAAATACCCTTTTAAAAACGGAGCCGAATCCCGACCATAATAGCAGCGCCAGCCACCCGAGAACAATGGCTAATGCCAAATAATAGATTGTCGATTTCAAGGAATGGTTGAACGGCAAAACGAACGCGCTCATTACGGTTAAGAAGAACAAAATGCTTTTAATATTGATCAGCTGAAATATAAAGCCGGATATAAAAGAGGAGCGGGCTTCTGTGGAATCCTGTTTTTTATTTTTGATAAAGCCGACTTGCAAAGCCAAATAAATCAAATAACACGCGCCGGCAAGTTTAAAATAAGGCTCTACAACGGGAATCCAATTGTACAGGCTGATTGTAAAGGCATCGCTGAGAATCCCAAGTACTGCAAACCCCGCCAAGATGCCGCTGCTAAAACGCCATTGAACCTGTAAAGCCGAACCTTTGCGCTTCATTCATCATTAAAATATTGCTCGGGCCGGGCGTAATGGATGTCATAATTACATACGAAAGAAAAGCTATAATACTCATTTAATCACCTTCATTTGCTAATGTCATAGTGGGCAGTTTTTATTGTATGATAATGATAACTATAAATAAAATTGAAATATCAAAATGCATTATTGATTTTTTCGATAGATCAAGTGTTAAGGAGACATCGAATGGAAATCAGACATTTAATCACGTTTCAGACCATCGTTGAAATGGGAAGTTATACAGGGGCGGCTTCGAAATTAGGCTATACTCAATCCACGATCACCACTCATATCCAGGCTCTTGAGCATGAGATCGGCGGGGCTTTATTTACGTATGAAAAAAGGAATTTAAAACTGACTCAGTTAGGAAGGGAGTTAATGCCTTTAGCCGAAGAATTGCTGTCAACCCATAATCAGATCAAGAATTTGCAGAGCGCTCACGAAGTGAAGGGGGTATTGAAAGTGGCTGCGCCCGAGTCTTTAACCATTTATAGGCTGGGGCCAATAATAAGGGAGTATTCGTTGAAATATCCTCATGTCAAATTGAAACTGAGCAACGGTACATGCGGACAAAACCAAGTCGACTTATTAAGCGGGAATGTGGATGTCGCTTTAATGGTTTATCCCGAAATCGAGCTGGACAAATGCATTCGCTACACGTTGGCTGAGGAGAAGATCGTCCTTGTCGGCAGCAGTGAAGGGCCTGAGGATTTAGAAGAATATCAAAAACATTTTTTTATAACGAATGAAGAAGACTGCAGCTATCGAACCATGTTTGAAAAATATCTCTTGAAAAACGATATTCATTACTTTCCAACGATGGAGTTGTGGAGCATCGAAGCAATAAAACAAACGGTCATGAGCGGACTCGGATTTTCTGTTTTGCCTTACATTACGGTGAAAGACGAAGTGGAAAGCGGTAAACTGAAAATCCTTCCTCATTCTCAATACCTCGACCCGCTTTATTCCCAGATGCTTATCAAAAAGAAAAAGTGGCAGCTGCCTGCTGTGGATGCTTTTGCGGATCTGGTATTGCATTCGTTTCGTGAACCTCGATTAATAGGATAAAATGAATAGTGAAAGATTCACTTGAATTCCTTATTTTGCAGATTAGATGTGCTATGATACAAAAAAAGGGCGGGAATACTTTTGCGCGAATTTGCACCTAAAGTTTTTCAAACGACAGGGATTATTGGTTTTATTTTAGCTTTTGTCCAAATTCCAATCGGCTGGTTTATCGGATTTTTCTTTTCCGGTTTGTTCTTCATGATGTTGAAATCAAACAATGAAAAATCGGGAACCTTCAACATGATGGCTGGGATTGCGTGTTTATTGTATTCATTCTATTGTTTGTTTACGCAAGTGTTGTGATTGATATTATAAAGAAAAAAATAAAAAGCAGGTGGATGTCACATTTATAATCATGAGTTTTAAATACGGAGCGTGATGAAATGAAAGAAAACAGCCTTTTCCATTCTGTACCCCAAAATCTATTTGTCTTTTATCTAATTCCATCGTGTGCATTTGGAAACCAAAATGGGTGATTTGTAATTGCGAAAGTTGAAACTGTTGCTTGCCGCTAATTTGATTTCCACCGTAGGTACCGGCATCACTTCCTATTTGATTGTCTGGCTGCTGATTGATCAATTGAAACAATCCGTTTTATATGGGTTATTGACGATGGCAACGATGATTTTAGTGTTTTTTGCCTCACCCTATTTAGGGAGTTTGGTGGATCGATATTCTCGAAAAGCGATATTCCTCTATATGGAAATTACAGGAATAGTGGTCTTGGGCGTTTTTTCTGTTCTATGCAATGTTTCCGCCGTGTTGGACATCACCCTTGTTGTGATGCTGATTTTTTATCATACAGCTTACGATTCGATAAAGTATCCTGCTTTAGCCGCTTTAACACAGGAAATGTTCAAAAAAGAGGACTATAGTAAAGTGAACAGCAGTCTTGAAGTTCAGGGGCAGGCGGCGCTGATGATTAGTTCGGGGCTGGCTGCCATGATGATCGGCAAGATGGATGCGGCAGTTATTTTGGTTATGAACATCTCTACATTTATAGCAGCTTCCATCCTCATCTACCAACTTCCTTATCAAAGAAATGCTGAAGCGGAAGAGCATTCCAATACAATGAAAAATGAATCTTACTGGAAAAACTTCAGATCCTCACTCCAATATTTATGTTATCGAAAAGTTTTGTTTGTTCTTTTATTGACTTCTTTTATACCAAGCATCGTGATTATTGTCGCAAACTACTTGGATCCGGTTTTCATTTACGACTATTTAAACGAAGGTCCGTCAGTTATCGGCATTGCCAATATTGTTTACGCCATTGGAGCTATGGGTGCGGGCTTTGTCGCATATCAAATATCAAAGAAATGGTCTGATATGCAAGGTGTTATATTGTTTATGGCAGTATTTGCTCTAGCAACAATTGCGATCTTCCTCGTTCCGAATGCCGTGACATTTATAGTGGCAAGCCTCTTTTGGGGGCATTCAAATGCTGCGATCAGAGTATTTAGAAAAAGCTATATGTTCCATCATGTCGATAATGCATATATGGGACGTGTCAATTCGTTGTTTAATGCGGTAAAGCTGTTGGGACAAGTTGCTTTAATAGGCATCTTGACGATTACAGTAGTGCCGGCGGGTCAAACTGTTTACGGATACTTCGTTTTATTCATCATTGTAATTGCTGCTCTTTTAACAACAACTTATTTATTTAACAGAACTTATAACAAAGATAAAGAAAAGCGGGTATCTTTATAGAGTAGCTTCCCCCGTAGAGGAGGCATAAAAAAGCATTGCTGTTTAAATACGATACTTTTTTATGCCAAGGGAGCCCCCGCGATGATCCCTAGGCTTCATTCACCGCTAAGAATTGCAACCGGACGCGCCCAGCCGGCCGACGCTTTTTCAACTTTTACGGGAAAAGCCATGACATAAAATCCGGTGGAAGGCAATTGATCCAGGTTGGCGAGCTTTTCAATTTGGCAGTAAGGAATGGTGCTTCCTGAATAATGACCTTCCCAAATAATCGACGGGTCTTTTTCCTGTTCAAAGCGCTTGACGGTCATGCTGAATGGAGCGTCCCAGCTCCAAGCGTCAGTTCCGACAAGGCGCACGCCCCGTTCCGTTAAAAAAAGCGTTGCTTCGCGCCCCATCCCGCAGCCGCTGTCCAGGTAATCGCTTTGCCCGTATTTGGCACCGGCCGACGTATTCACAAGAACAATATCCCCGGGCGCGAGTTTATGATTGATGCGGTGAAGTTCTTGTTCGATTTCTTCAGGGGTTACGATATGCCCGTCTTTCAGATGTCTGAAATCCAGCTTAACACCGGGGCCATGAAACCAGTCAAGCGGAACTTCGTCAATCGTCATCATCCGCTTGCCGTCATCAGTAACAGAACGGTAATGGTATGGAGCGTCTATATGCGTTCCGGCATGCGTTGACATTTTCACTTTTTCCAGCGACCAGCCTTCTCCCCCGGGAAGATCTTGCGAAGAGAGGCCGGGAAAGCTCTGGACCATCTGTTTGGCTCCTTGCTTATGATCCGCATATTCGATTTCAGGGATAAACCCCGGCGGGTCAGACGGAATATCGCCTCTTAGCGATACCGACAAATCTACAATTTGATTGATTTTCATCTGTTTTCCCCTTTCTGCCTAAGCGGCTGACCATTGAATTGATGTGCGGCTGTTGTCTTTTTAATTTTACAGCAAGAGCCATACAAAAAGCCCGCAGAACTTTCTGCAGGCGATTCGCATTTTTTCTACACTTGCCGTGACTTAGGTTTTCTCAGCTTGTAAATCGCGATCAGCATGATAAACCAAACCGGCGTGACAAATAAGGAAACACGGGTGTCCTGCGCCAGTGCGAGCACAATGAGGATAAACGCAAGAAAACCGAGAACCACATAATTTGAAAACGGGTAAAGCGGCATCTTGAATTTGTTTCTTTTCGCTAAATCCGGTCTAGTTCTGCGGTATTTCAAATGGCAGATGACGGTTATTCCCCAAATAAAGATGAAGCATATCGTCGAGATGCTTGTAATGAGCGTAAACACTTGCTCAGGCATGATATAGTTCAGCATGATGCCAATCAGAATAACGACCGCTGAGAAAAACAATGCATTGCCCGGCACTTTGCGGGAGGTCAGTTTGGTCATAGCGCCGGGCGCATTATGTTCTTTCGCGAGCGAGTATATCATCCGGCTTGTGCTGAAGACTGCGCTGTTGCTTGCCGAAGCCGCCGATGTCAGCACCACAAAGTTGATGATGCTTGCAGCCGCAATGATGCCGACCGCTGCGAAGACTTGGACGAACGGACTCTCATTAGGATTGATGACATTCCACGGATAGATGCTCATGATTACAAGGAGCGCACCGATATAAAAAAGCAAAACCCGAACGGGGATATTGTTGATCGCTTTAGGAATGACCTTTTCGGGATCTTTCGTTTCCCCCGCTGTCAGCCCCACAAGTTCGATGCCTACAAACGCAAAGACAACCATCTGGAATGAAAGGAGAAATCCGTGCAGTCCATTAGGAAACATGCCGCCGTGGCTCCAAAGGTTGTGAAAGGCGGCAGTGCCCGAATGGGTGGAAAATCCTTTGAAGATCATGAAAAGTCCGATCGCGGTCAGCGCCAATATCGCAATGACTTTGATTAACGCGAACCAGAACTCCAATTCTCCAAAAAGCTTGACGGTGGCCAGGTTCATGATCAGCAAAATGATCAGGGCGATCAATCCGGGCAGCCATTGCGGTACATCAGGCAGCCAGTATTGGGTATAAAGCCCGACCGCGGTTAAATCGGCCATTGCGAGCGAAATCCAGCAAAACCAGTATGTCCACCCCGTTATAAATGCCGCCATGTCGCCTAAGTAGTCTCTTACAAAGTCGACAAACGAATGGTATTCCAAATTGGATAAGAGCAGTTCTCCAAGAGAACGCATAATGAAAAAACAAATGATTCCCGTAATCAGATAAGCAAATAAAATCGACGGTCCTGCAAAATGGATTGATTTCCCCGAACCAAGAAACAGCCCCGTTCCGATCGCCCCGCCGATGGCGATGAGCTGAATATGCCTGTTTTTCAGGCCTCTCGATAATTTTTGTTCGTGTATATCGTTGTCAGTTACATCTTCTGTCACTTTATGTATGCCTCCATTTTTTGTTTTTAAGCCTGATCTCCCGCATGTTTTAAAGTCTATTATAACATTAAAATTTGAAGTAATTGATCATATCGGCTTGTGGGATAGAATTCATCTGTTATCGTCGATAACACTTCAAGCAGAGACATCATTCAAAAGTATGCCGCAAAAGATGACAGAGTTATACCGGTTTCCCAGGAAAACTCAGATCCGAACAAAGGGAAGAAACAGTACACGGCTTGTTTTTAATGGTTTTGTTATTGAGAGGTCCTAAAACGCCAAGCTGCTGCGCTCGTCCGCTTTCGTGATACAATATAAGCACCTGAGAGAGCATGATGTTTTAGGAGGGACAAAAGCTGAACAAAAATAAATTTAAACGCAGTCAATCGGTTTTTTCGGCAATGCTGATCCTAATCGCGGTGTATGTTCTGTATACATTGTTTGAAAATTTAATTCTTGATCCGCAATCAACGTCCTTTCTGAGCCATAAATCTCACCTGCGAGACTCCTTTCACCTCCCGATCTGGCTAAAGGTGATGTATGTTCATGTCATTGCCGCTTGTTTGGCGATGGTTTCGGGAGCTGTCAACTTCTCCAGCGGCTTGTTGGCCAAAAGCCGCAAAATCCACCGGCTTAACGGCTTTATTTACGTCGTCTCGGTGATGGTAGTTACGCTATCATCAGGCTATATGGCACCCCATTCTACGGGAGGTAGAGCCGTCAGCATAGCCTTTAACATGGTGAACATGTATTGGCCGGCGGCCACTGTTATTTCCGTCATCAAAGCACGGCGAAATCAGTTTACAAAGCATCGGAATTGGATGATTCGCAGCTATCTATTCTGTTTTACCAATCTGTTTATTCATTTCATCACGTTTGTGTGCCGAAGCGGATTCGGTTTGCCATACGATATCAGCTACACGATAGGCGTTTACGGGGCGATTGCACTGAACGTGGCGGCAGCTGAGTTCGTCATTCATTTTACACGCAGAAAAGCGGTGGACATTTTGCATACAGCTGGATTCGATAAGGTATAGATAATTCGCTGTGCCAAGGGTATTTGAGCCCTTGGCATTCTGTTTTTTTAGCTCTTACAAACAAGTACAGGGCTATAACTGTTGCGGCAGGAACCATTTTTCTCTTGATCTCTTATTTTTATGTAAGTTTAAGCTGGGTTTAAGGTCAGTCATGTAAACTTTGAAGGATACCGTATATGGAGGAATAGAAGCATGGATGACAGAATTGAAACAAAAGAGCCGATGCCTTCATTAATCGGCTTGATCACGAACCCGGCATTGCAGTTTGAAAGAATGAAAAGGCGGCCGGCGGTTGCTCTGCCGATGTTTATTGTATTCGTTTTATCGGTTTTATCTGCTTATCTTTATATTTCAAAAGATTTTCCCGATACGTATACCTACTTTGGAATGATCATATTTTTATGGGAGTTTTTAAAGACGGGGATCTATTTGTTTGTATCAGCTTTAATATTATGGCTGATCGCGACAATAGGGGGCGGAAAAACAAACTTTGTGACGATGTTTTCGTTGGCGTCTTTTGTAGGCTTTGCCAAAATCATTGGCGACGTGATAAACAATACAGTTTATCGTTTTGCGAATGTGCCGGAAGGGACTTCGTTTACATCTTTGCACGATGTTTTTTCGGCCGTCGAGCCTTATAAAAGCATATTGGGCGTGTTTGATATCTTTATGGTTTGGGCGCTTGTGTTAGCGGCTGAAGGTCTTCAGAAAGCGGGTGGAGCTTCGAAACGGGCTTCATGGATCGCCGTTGCAGTTTTATTTATTCTCAAGTTTTTGTTCGCTTGTTTTTTTGGTTTGTTTGCCGCATTGTTTGAGGATATTTTTTAGAATTTCGATTCGGATTATTTCAATATACAAAATCAGTTTCTCGCGAGGTTTATATCGGTGTTTTTTTTCTCTATCCGCTAAAAGGGAGCAAGGGCTACGGAGCAAACCTTTATATATGGTTTGCTCTTTTTTTGTTTCTCATCATTGATTTGCGCAAACCGGCATTCTGGCGACTCAATTTCCTTCGCCTCCCTTTCCGGTATTTTTCAGGGTAGAATAAATGAAGTGATGTTTTCTTTAAAAAAAACACGTCTTTCCGCAAACTATTTTTCGCACTCCCGCGTCTATCCTAATGTAACAGCCGTATATACGTATATTCGAAAAAGGAGTTCTTTATTGCAATGAAGAAACAAGCAGCCAGAGCGTCTCTTGTCGCTTGCATAACAGACCGGAAAGAAGACTTTTACCGGCTGGCATACAGCTATGTGAAAAATCAAGAAGACGCCTTAGATATTGTCCAGGAATCAATCAAAAAAGCGCTCGATTCCGTCGATTCCGTTCGCAATCCGGATACGATCAAAAGCTGGTTTTATAAAATTTTGGTGCGGACGGCAATCGATTTTTTGCGCAAACAGAAAAAACTAAAGGTTATGGATGATCAAACGATCGAGTTTTTAAGCCAGGGCAAGGAAGATACCTACCGGGATACAGATCTCCATGAGGCGCTTGATGAGTTGCCGCAACCCTACCATACCATTATTGTTCTGCGGTTTTTCGAGGATCTCAAACTGGAAGAGATAGCGGAAATCACAGGCGAAAACTTGAATACGATCAAAACGCGCCTTTACAGAGGATTGAAGCTTATGCGCATCCAATTGACGAAGGAGGATCTTTCTTAATGGATAAGAAATTGGAACAGCTGAGAAAAGCATATCAAAACGTCCCCATTCCGAAGGAGCTGGATCAGGTTGTCGAGACTGCGCTTCAGCATAAACCGAAGAAGAAGAGAAGGATAGTGGTATGGCCCGCATCAACGCTGGTCGCGGCGGCTGTACTATTGGCTGCCGTCGTGAATATCAATCCCGGAGCAGCGCAGGCCATGTCGCAGATACCTGTCATCGGCAAGGTCGTTAAAGCCATCACATTCACCGAGATCAAACAGAAAGATGGAGAATCGAGCATTGACGTGAAAACACCGGCTCTTTCCGGCTTGAATAACCGGGAGCTCGAAAATGGCATCAACGAGAAATATGTAAAGGAAAGCCATCAGCTTTACCGGGAATTCATGAAGGAGACGTCCCGGAATAAAAAAGGGCATCTCAGCATCTACAGCGATTATGAGACAGTCACGGATACGAAAGATTTGATTTCGATTCGGCGAAGCGTCGAAAGAACGGAAGCGTCCAGCTATACCGAACGGCGCTATATCACCATTGACAAAAAGAATGAAGTCCTGCTCACCTTGAAAAGCTTGTTTAAAGACGACCGGTATATCACCGCCATCAGCGAAAACATTAAAGAGCAAATGAAACAGCAAATGAAAGATGATCCTGATAAAATATATTGGATCGGTGACGAAGAAGTCGAGCCATTCAAACGAATCAAGGCCGACCAAAATTTTTACATTACAGAGAATCATAAACTGGTGATTTCGTTTGATGATTATGAAGTCGCTCCCGGCTATATGGGCGCGGTGGAGTTTGAAATTCCGACTAAGGCGATTTCGAACCTGCTGATCGGCGACCGCTATATCCGCTAGTGAAAGAAATCCATGATTCGCTGAAATCATGGATTTCTTATTTTTTTACAACTTTGTAACAACATATTCTGCAGGAAACTCTTATACTAGAGAGACGGCATTACTCAGGGAAGATAAAAATGACGATTTTTTGAAACAAAAAACCGTCCTGACTTCGTCTATAATATCGGAGCCGTAAAAGGCACGAAACATACAGAAGAATCGTACGTACATATCATTGGAGGAATACCATGCGAGATCAGACACAACAACACCGTTACATACCGGGGTTAGACGGCCTTCGGGCTTTTGCCGTTTTGGCGGTTATCGCTTACCACCTCAACATGAGCTGGGCCGACGGAGGCTTCATTGGGGTTGATATCTTTTTTGTTTTATCAGGATATTTGATTACATCGATTATCCTGCCGGCGTATGGAAATGACATTTCCCTCACATTCCGCGATTTTTGGGTGCGCCGGATACGGCGGCTGCTTCCAGCGGCGACGCTCATGATTTTCGCAACCGTCATATGGGTCGCTTTGTTTAACAGAGAGCTGATGCATACCGTACGGGGAGATGCGATCTCCTCTCTTTTGTATGTCAGCAATTGGTGGTTTATCTTTCACGACCTGTCATATTTTGATAGTTTCGGATCGCCGTCTCCTTTAAAAAACTTGTGGTCACTGGCGATTGAAGAACAGTTTTATTTTATCTGGCCGATCATTTTGCTGTTGGGCATCTACATATTTAAAAAGCGGGAGAGGTTTGCAGCGGCGGTTGTGCTGTGTGCGCTTTGTTCAGCCATATGGATGAGCATCCTGTACGTCCCGGGCGGCGATCCGAGCCGTGTATATTACGGGACGGATACACGCGCTTTCGAGCTGTTGATCGGATGCGCATTAGCCCTTGTGTGGCCGATGAAAAGGCTGTCTGGGAACAGGCTCCCCAACAGCCTCAAGCATGCATTGCACGGAACTGAGCTTGCCGCTTTCGCGCTGCTTATGATGTGCATTTATTTTGTCGATGAATTCAGCCCGTTTCTCTATCACGGCGGAATGCTTATAATCAGCATAATCGCAGCTATTTTGATTGCATGCGTCAGTCATCCGAGCAGCTTCCTGGGCTTTGCCCTTTCCGTGAAGCCGCTGCGCTGGATCGGGAAAAGGTCGTACGGCATTTATCTTTGGCACTATCCCGTTATCGTGCTGAGCACGCCTGTTCAGGAGATTGGAAATCCGGTGTACTGGCATGTTGCGATGAAGGTCGCCGTTACATTTATTCTGGCGGAACTTTCGTATCGCTTTATTGAGAAGCCGATCCGAAAAGACGGTTTTAAACCGTTTGTCAGCCGGGTTTTTCTGGATAAGATCACGGAATGGAAAACGGCTTCCGTTCCAAGCAAAATATCAATCGGCCTGATGTTTGCCGCGCTCCTCGTTTTTGCAGGGGGTCTGTCGGGATTGGCCGACGAAAAGAAACAGCCGCAGCAGGCCTATTCAAAATCTTATGAGGAAACAAGCGCCTCAGCGGATCAGCCGGCTGACAAAAGTGAAGAACGGCAGGACGATAAGAAAGCACAAACTGAGAGCGGAAATGAGAGTAAAACCGGAAACGGGGAGGAATCGTCAGATACGAAAGATGAGCAGTCTGCGGAAAAAGAGCCGGATCGCATCGAAAAAGAAGTATTGGCTGTCGGGGATTCGGTCATGCTGGACATCGCTTCAAGCCTGCGCCGGAAGATTCCGGGAATCACAATCGACGGACAGGTTGGAAGGCAAGTGAGGGAAGCGCTTCAATTGACATCAACCTACGCCTCCTTTAATCATCCGGACAAAGCCGTCGTCATTGAATTGGGAACAAACGGCTATTTTACGGACGGCCAATTGGACGCTTTGCTTGATGCTTTCTCAAAAGCGGATGTCTATCTCGTGAATACGCGCGTCCCCCGACAATGGGAGAGCAAGGTGAATGAATCGCTTCGGAAGCATGCGGACAGCCGTCAAAATGTGACATTGGTCGATTGGCACGCTGAAGCACTGCAACATCCCGAATATTTCACCGCCGACGGCGTCCACCTGATGCCGAAAGGTGCTGAAGCCTTGGCATCGCTTATCGTCAAAGCGATGAAATAATCTATAAAAAGAGGCTCTCCTTTAAGGAGGCCTTTTTTTATGGCAATAAAGTCAATTGGGTGCATTTATTTTTCATGCAACCGCCTTTCACTGTTCAAAAAATATGGTACAATATACAAATGTTTTGCAGCCTGTAACAATAGAAACAGAGATGTTAACTAGGTTGATAGAAAGGTTTTGATGTTTTTATGCTTCATAATCCAGTTGGAAAAGAGAGGTTGGCATTGGCTTTTCTGCTCGGAATGCTTGCCATACTTGGACCTCTTAATATCGATATGTATTTGCCGAGCTTCCCTGAAATAGCGGATGACCTGGGAGCCGGTGCGTCGCTTGTGCAGCTCAGCTTAACGGCTTGCTTGATCGGCCTTACCATCGGCCAGCTCGTGATTGGGCCTGTGAGCGATGCGAAGGGAAGGCGAAAACCTTTATTAATTTCGATTTCGCTGTTTGCGCTGTCTTCACTGTTTTGCGCGCTGTCGCCTAATATCGCGACATTAGTGCTTGCCCGTTTTTTACAGGGATTTACCGCTTCGGCTGGAATTGTGCTGTCGCGCGCCATTGTACGGGACGTGTTTACAGGGAGAGAGCTTTCTAAATTTTTCTCGCTTCTAATGGTTATCACCGCGGTTGCGCCGATGGTCGCGCCGATGACGGGGGGAGCCATCCTGCTTTTGCCGTTCGCTACTTGGCATACGATTTTTTATACGCTGGCATTGATCGGATTGTTACTAGTACTCGTTATCTCGATGAAATTGACTGAAACATTGCCGCCCGAAAAACGGATTCCAAGCTCAATCGGTTCGTCTCTCAAAACGATGGGGAGCTTGTTGAAGGATCGGTCTTTTATCGGCTATGCGCTGACTGTCGGTTTCATTCACGGAGGCAGCTTTGCCTACGTATCCGGAACGCCTTTTGTATATCAGGATATCTATGGGGTTTCTCCTCAGGTGTTCAGCGTGCTGTTCGGCATTAACGGCCTCGCCATTATTTCGGGAAGCTTTATCATCGGGCGATTCGGGGGAATCATTCATGAGAGGAAGCTCTTGCGGATCGCGGTCATTACCGCTGTCATCGCGACATCCGTTCTCCTGACGATGACGATTTTGAAAGGACCGCTTGCAGCGATTGTCATTTCAATCTTTATCTACATGATAACCATCGGAATGACGTTGACAAGCACATTTACGCTGGCGATGGAAAACCAGGGGCACCGTGCGGGCAGTGCAAGCGCAATGCTGGGCATGCTTCCGCTGCTGCTCGGTTCGATCGTTTCGCCTCTCGTTGGAATGAATGAAACAACGGCCGTTCCAATGGGTGCGATCATGTTCATCACTGCTGTGATCGGCTCTTTCGCTTTTTTTGCTTTAACGCGGGAAAACCAGGGGGAGCGGTAAAGGTAAAGGACGGAATCACTTGATTCCGTCCTTTTGTTGTTATAGAGGCGCCCGCTGGATGGCGGAGTCTGAGACGTCCGCGGATTCATTGATAGAAATGACCATTGAGACAGCGGTCCCGCTATCAGGCGTACTTTCGATATTCAGTTCACTTCCGCAGAAGTGTTTCAGCCTGCGGTTGATATTTTTCATACCGACACTATGAGTGAAATGAGAAGAAAAGATATCTTGTTGTTTCTCCGGCGGCATGCCGATTCCGTTGTCCTCTATCTTGATATAATAGCGGTTTTCGCTTTCTTTTTTTGCCGTCAGCTTGATCCAGCCTCCGCCTCTTTTCTTGCTGATGCCATGGTGGACGGCATTCTCGACAAGAGGCTGAATCATTAAAGGCGGAAGGGTAAAGTCGATGTCTTCCTCAATATCGTAAATGACGTCCAGCCGATCGCCGAAGCGCGTTTTTTCAATGGAAAGATACGAATTCACAATCGACAGTTCATGCTTGAAAGAACTCATCCCTGATGTATTTTGAAAGTCAAAACTCATTCTCAAGTAGTTTGTAAAATCAGCCGTCACTTCGCGCGCCTTTTCAATATCCAAATGACTGAGCGCGATAATGGTATTTAATACATTGAAAAGAAAGTGCGGCTTGATCTGCGATTGGAGGAATGCCATCTCCATATTTGTCGCTTGGGCTGCCGTATCTTTCATCATGATCAGGTTTTTAACGCGGGCTGCAAATTCAGTGTAGTTGTACGGTTTCTGCAAAATGTCATTTGCCCCAGCGTGAAAAGCCTTGTATTTATCATGGTCGATGATGGCTGCCGTAATGATCAGAACCGGAAGTTCCACCATTGTGAACCTTTCGCGGATTTTCATGCAGACTTCAAACCCTGTCATATCCGGCATCATCAGGTCCAAAATCACCAAGTCAAGCTTTGAACGGGAGACGACTTCGAGAGCCTCATGGCCGCTTTTTGCTGCGATGACTTGATAAGGAACGCCTTCAAGCATATCGGCCAAAATTTTTAAGCTTTCGATGTTATCATCGACGATCAAAACAGTTGAAGCATCCATTTTCTTTGAGTAGTACGGCGTGCTGATAGAAACATCGGGCAGATCTCTGACGGCTTGCTGTTGAGGCATGTTCTCCTTCTTCGCGTCAGGAAGAGGGTCATTTTTTGCAACAGGCAGTGTGAAATGAAATGCCGATCCTTTCCCTTCTTCCGATTCTACCCAGATCTCTCCATTTTGAAGCTGAACGAGCTGTCTGACGATGCTTAAACCAAGCCCGGCTCCGTCGTCTTTATGGTTTTTTGCTTGTTGAAAAGCTTCGAATATCAATTGACGCACGGCTTTTGGTATGCCGACTCCTGTATCTGCTACTGTAATTTTGACCTTCTCTTGGTCGAGCCTTTCGGCGGAGAGCGTAATCTGCCCCTCCGGCGTATACTTGATCGCGTTATCAACCAGGTTGGTCATGATTTGCCGGAAGCGGTTTTCGTCGGCCAAGACGAGCGGCAGTCCGGATGGAACACGGTTTACAATCCGGACATTTTTATTTTTTGACAACAGCCGATAGAAGTCCATTTCCGTGCTGATCGCCGAATGGGCATCGACAGGAACGGCCTGAATCTGCAGCATGCCCTGCTTCATTTTTTCCAAATCGAGAATGTCGTTCACCAGACTGGAGAGTCTGTATCCCATGCGGATGACCAGCTGCAGATTTTCTTTTTCTTCCTCTAACGTCCTTTTTCTCTTCCTTGCCAAAAGGGTCTGGCATATATTAATCATGCTGTTCAGCGGCGTTTTAAATTCATGTGATGTTTTGGCGATAAACTCGTCTTTTAATCGATTCATTCTGAGCAATTTCAAGGACAGGATTTCGTTCTCGCGGAATGCGCCTGCGAATTGCTGCGCCATCATCAGTACAGCCGCCAGCAAAGCGATGATCGACGGCACGGCATAGAGCGAATTGAATGAAAAGCCTCTTTTGCCGCTGTAAGCAGAAACTGTCGTTAAAATGACGAATGCGCTCATCGAGATCGCTGCAATCGTAAGATAAAGGCTGCCTTTCATTTTCCGAACAGCAGAAATCGCAAACACATACGTAATATAAATCAAAGTCGTGACGGCAAGAACAGAGTGCAATATATATGCGAGACGGTCTGTGTAACCCCAGGTAATAAAATCAATCATCAAAACCAGTACAGAAAATGCAGTCGCGGCGATTATCCATTTTTTCGAAACGATTTCTTTGTAAGCGAAATATAGATAGAGAAAAACCGCCATACTGACAAGCACCATTGTGGTCGCCCTCACGACGCTTAAAGCTGAGAATGAGATAGACGGAAAGAGAAGAAAGATCATTCGTTCTCTTCCGATTAAAAGCACTATGACCGAAAAAAGAAGACACATCGTGGAAAAAAAGAATAAGTGCTTATCCTTTCTTCGATGCAGAAAAAAGCCGAGAAAGTATAAACCGGTAATAAAGAATGCTGTGATCATGCTGGTTTCATTTAAAAAAGAGATTTTGCTTTGGTGTAAAATGTGCTGCTGCATCCCAAAGGCAATCGGTTTTTCTATCCCCCATGAAGGTGTTTTTTTGAAGTTCGAAAATTGTACAATCAACTCGTTGTCTCCGCGGCGAACCTCGAAAAAACTCGTATAAGGCCTGTTTTGCGCCGTGAAATTCGCTTTGTTTGAAGGGGTTCCGCTCTGCCCGATCAATTTGCCGTTGAAATAAACTCGGTTTGCGCTGTTTATAAAAGAGGTGCTGATTCCGAACATCTCATTGTCTTGCTTTGACCGGATCATCAGTCTGTATGTACCGTAATCCACGTTTTTTCCTGAATCGGTAAGTTTGACATTGTTAGGCACATCGGAATAAATGGGGGCTTTTCCTTTGCCTGCATGAATGTCCTTTGGGGAGAGAAGCTGGTTTCGGTATAGTGCCCATTCTCCGGTGAGCGCGATGTTCCCGTCTTTCTGAAAATCCCATGTTTCCAGATTGATGATTCCTTGCTTCGCTTCAGGGTAGTTTTGCTCGGACAATTGGTTGTTAATGAATAAGAAAATAAAAAAGAAGCCGGCATAGCCGAGAATAATCGAAATGAAAACAAATAGCTTTTTCAACATGAGCACTCCTCATTCCACCTGCTGCAGTCTTGTCGAATCTTATGAATATTGTACTCTTAAATGTTAATAAACGACAAGATTAAGAAAATGAATCCAACTAAATAGGTCCGTAGACATGATATAATCATTATCATAATTTCCAGATGATTCGATGAAAAATGGGGTGGGTGTGTCGTGAAAGCGTTAATTGTGGATGACGAGGAACTGGCATTGCTTCATTTTAAAAATATGCTTGAACGAACAAATTGCTTTCGATTCATTGAAATGTTTCAAGATCCGGCTGATGTTCTGGAATATCCGGATATTCGGGATATAGACACGGTGTTTCTTGACATTGAAATGCCGGGGATAAACGGGATTGAGCTCGCTGAAGCGATTCAATCGATGAATGAAAACATTCAGGTTGTTTTTATCACGGCTTATAACGATTTTGCCATAAAAGCGTTTGAATTAAATGCGGTGGATTATTTGCTTAAACCCGTCGATTACGTCCGGCTCGTGAAGACGGTTGAACGGATCAGGGAAAACAGCTTGCTAAAGGCTTCAGCGGTAAATGCCGGAGGGGACTATTTCATCCAATGTTTTGGGAATTTGCAATTTTACAAAGCAGAGAAGGGCGTCAAAACATATATACCTGTTAAGTGGAGAACATCCAAGGCCCGTGAAATTTACGCGTATTTGCTTCATCATCACGGCCATGTGATCAGCAAAGACGTGCTGATCGACCTGTTCTGGCAGGATCATGATGTCTCTAAAGCAAGCACTCAGCTATATTCAGCGATTTATCAAATCAGGAAATTAATCGATAGGCTTCCTTTCGGTCAATCCATCGAGAAGACTGACACAGGATATGTCCTCCGGATTTCCGGTGTGAAAGTGGATGCTGACGAATGGGAAAAGTCGCTGAAAGAGGCTCCTCCCATCCATATGGCGACGATCAACAGGCACATGGAATTGCTGCTTGCATACGAAAACCATTACTTTATGGAACACGGTTATTTGTGGGCCGAACCCGAAAAGACGCGGCTTGCCCGGATCTGGCTTGGAAAAGCTTATGAACTGGTCGATTTTCTTATTCATGAAAAAGACTACCGCCGGGGGCTTGATATATGTCTGCTGGTCGAGAAAATCGAACCGTGCGATCATAAAATCATCCAATACAAGATGCAGCTGTTTAATAAAACCGGGAATGTAGAAGAAGCGATCAAGGAATATGAGCGCTATAAACTTATGAAGGACAAAATGAATTAAAGGTAAACGCGAGACCGGATCAGCCGGTCTTTTTTTATGCCATTTTCAGCTTACATTTCGATGTTCAGAAATTGTATAGTTCCATCCCATACAATGTAGTTTGGTTCGGATGATGTCAGCTGACATAAAGCAAAATTCATACCCGCGACATCTTGACTACCGCCGCTAAACATACAGCAACGATTTTAAAAGCCTGTCATTCTGCAAATAGAAAAAAATTTTCAGGAGGGAGGCCGTCCATTTCCAGGCTCAATCGATCCGTACACAAAAACATTATAAAAGGGGAGGAATCACAATTTGAGATCGAAAAAATATTCGTTCAGCCTCAGCAAAAAAAGAGGGCTGAAATCATTTTTGGTCACTTGCCTGGCATTGTATTTGATCTTCAGTCAAGTTGTCGGCTTTACGCTGACGGCAGTGGCTACCGGCACATCAACAGGCGGCAGCGTGTTTTTTGATTCAGTGACAATCAAAAACAGCGAAGATCAAACGGTTGACGGCTCAAAGGGAGACGAACCAGCATTAAAGCCGGGAGACAAAGTGACACTCACATACGAGTGGTCGTTAAAAAACGATGAAGAAGCCGGCGCCGAAAACAGTTTCACTGTAGAGGTACCTAAAAGCTTCGAATTCGCTCAGGATGCCGAGGGAGAAGTGAAATCGGCAGATCAGCAGATCATCGGCAGCTATCAAGTGAAAGCGGACAGCAACATTTTTACCGTAACTCTAAAAAGCCCTGCCGAGGGCTCTGCCGGAGCAAAAGGGGCCATTGCGCTGTCAGCAAAGTTTGCCGCAGATATGAAAAGCGATACAAAAACGGTCACAGCTCTCTTTCAACTCGGAGCAGGCAAGACACAGCAAGTGATCATACCCGTGAATACAGGCTCCGAATCGGAAACGGCGAAAAATGATCCTCCGTCATCTGAGGACGATCAGTCAGACGATCAATCAAAATCTTCAGGAGGACAGGACCAAGAGGAAACGAAGAAAAAAGCTGCCGACGCTGAGAACAGCGATTCAAAACCGGCGGCATCTTCCAGACTGGCGGCAGCCGGAAGCCTTGCGTCCGGTGGCAATCAAATCACCCAAAATATTTTAACCGGCGTGACGCTGACGGATGAGCACGGAAAGCCTTATGACAAAAGCAATCGAGCCGACACGAATTCTCCGGCGAAAATCTCAATTACTTGGGACATCCCGAATGAGCTCGGAAAGACGATAAACGACGGCGACCGCTATGAATTTGATCTGCCTGAAGCTTTTATCATGTACAACGACATTACGAATCAGCCATTAAGCTCAGACGGCATCACGTACGGCTATTTTTCAATTGATACAAAAGGCCACGTTGTGATGACGTTTAACGGCGAAGTGAAAGAAGATTCGAATGTCAAAGGGACGTTGTTTGTCAACACCCAGTTCAACGCACAAAAAATAAAAGGCTCGACGACTCAAAAGATTCCTTTTCCGGTGAAATCAGACACTCCGGAAGTAACGGTTTATTTCAAACCAAAAGTAAGCAAAACCATTGATAAATCAGGAACTTTCGATAAAGGCATCAACCCCGGGCAGGTCACATGGACAGTCGACCTCAACAAAAAATTGGATCAGGTGAAAAATGCCAAGCTGCAGAACTTTCCAGAGGGGCTGACCTATCGTTCTGTCAAAGTTTATCAGCTGGATGTCAACATAGATGGTTCAGTCAGCCGGGGAGATGAAGTTCTTTCAGGCTACACCGTAGACGCAGATGGAAATGTCACATTCGACGGTGAGATAGATTCGGCTTACCGCCTCATCTATGTGACGGACATCGATGACTCCGCAAAACCGAACGAAGGCGGAAACGCTGCATTTAGGAACAAGGCAACGTTCGGCGGAGACAATCTGGAACCGGCTTCTGCAGAGGCCTCTGTCACGGCCAAATACGGGAAAATGATCGAAAAATCGTCGACAGGTTATAAAAGCGATTCACAGACGTTCAGCTGGACGATTTTATATAACTATGGAGAGAAAAAAATCGACGAATCCAAAGCGAGCATAACAGACTCGTTTGGTTCCGCTGATTTGCATCTTGTTTCAGATTCCTTAAAGGTGATTCCGATTACTTTCAATCAGAACGGCAGTGAGCAGGCTGGAACGCCTCTAACGGAAGGCAAGGATTATACGCTCTCTGATAATGGAAGCGGGTTTGAAATCAAATTTAACCAAGATGTTACCGGAGCTTACAAAATCACGTATCAAACCGAGGTCAACAGCGGAGTAATCATCGATAAATCAACAACCTATACGAACACTGCAGTGACCGGAACAGGAGAATCAAAGAAAGCTTCAGGTACAGCCGTTCAGCAGAATTTGATAAAAGGCTACTCAAACATTGATTACAAGAAGAAAACGGTCGATTGGACGATCGCAATCAACAAAAACAACTACACGATGAACAATTGGAAGTTGGATGACAATTTCGAAAGCGGCGGGCTCACGCTCCTCGACGGATCATTCCGCCTTCAGGATGTGACGAATAACAAAACGCTTGAAGAAGGCAAAGACTATACATTGATAATAAAACCGGATCATGAAGGTTTTCTCCTGGAACTCATCGGAGATTATGCGACAACGAACAGCCAGCTTAAGATCACGTATACCACGAATATGAATGCCGACTTTTCCAACGAAAATGTCAAAAACACGGCAGAATCAACGTGGACTGATCACAGCAGCACTGAACGCAAAAATAAGGAAGCGAGCAGTTTTACGCCGAATCGCCAGACATCCCACAACGGCTTCAAACACGGCTTATACAACGCTGTTTCAAAAGAAATCACGTGGAAAATCGGCATCAACTATAATGGAGAGCCGTCAAAAAACCCTTATATTAAAGATTCTTTAGCAGATGACCAGCAATTTGAAAAAGGCTCGGTTGTCGTCAAGAGCTATTCAGTTAATAAAGACGGTTCCATCACAGAAGGAGACATCCTGCCCGCCTCCCAATATGATGTGGAAGAGCCGTCGGCTGCCAATAAACAAACTTTGACCGTCCATTTGAAAACGGACGATTCCGTCCCGTATCTTATTGAATTTAAAACATCGCTAAAAGGACAGGTCATTAAGCACGATCCTTACACCAATAAGGCCACGTACCATAATGCCGGATATTCAGAGCGTGAGTTGACGGCATCCGTTTCGGTCGCAGACGGAGGAAGCCTCGTTTTCAAAGGAGGCAAACAAAACGGAGGTTATGTCGATTGGAGCATCAATGTCAACGCGAGCCAGTCGGTGTTGGAAGATGTAAAAGTCACCGATACTCCGGATACCAATCAAATTTTAGCTGAAGATTCTTTTAAAGTTTATCAGGCTAAATATGATGAAAAAGGTGCAGTCAAAGACAGCAGCGGAAATCTTGTCCCGGATGATGTTCAGCTTAAGAAAGGCGAGGACTATACACTGGATATCAAGACCGACAATGCAACCGGCGAACAATCATTTGTCCTGAAATTTACAGGCGATTACAAAAAAATCGACCGCGCCTATGTTATTCAATATCAATCATTGATCAATATTGCCGGCACGAGCGGCCATGTTAACAACAAAGTGTCGATTTCGGGAACGAATGTCCAGGAACAGACCCAGGAAAACAACAGCTCGGTCTTTGTTGCCGTTTCAAGCGGCGGCGGTTCAGGCTCAGGGGAAAGAGGAAGCCTGACAATCCTTAAAACGGGAGAAGACGGGACGCCGCTTTCCGGAGCAGATTTTCAATTGCGGACAAAAGATAATGAGCAGCTCCTGCGGACAGGAACGACTGACGACAACGGCAAGCTGACATTCGGCAATATTCGCTATGGCACTTACATTTTAAAAGAAATCAAGGCGCCTGACGGATATACGATCAGCGACGCCTATGCAGACGGGGTCTCCGTTGAGATTAACAGCAGCTCTTCAAGTGCCGGAGCGCTTTACAAAGTCGTGAATGAGAAGAATAAGGTGACGCTTATCAAACAAGACGAACAAAAGAATCCGTTGGAAGGAGCCGTGTTCAAGCTGGAGAAAAAATCCGGCGATGGCGCCTTTACGACAATACGTACAAATATTAAGAGCGACAAAAACGGAAAAGTTGAGATCAACGGTTTGCCGCCCGGCGATTATCGTTTGCTGGAAACGAAAGCGCCTGAAGGTTATCTCTTAAATACAAAAGAACTCGGCTTCTCCGTCAAAACGAATGATAAGAATCAAGTACCTGACGTTGATTTAGGAACATTGATCAACTATAAAGGCAGAGCACATTTAACGAAAGAAGATGCAGAAGGCCGTCAATTAGAGGGGGCTGAATTCAAGCTCATTGATCATGAAGGCAAAACCATTCATGAAAAGCTCACCTCAGATCAAGACGGGAAAACCGCGGTATCTGACCTTGCGCCTGGCCGCTATGCCTTTGTTGAAACCAAAGCGCCCGAGGGCTATGTGATAAACAGCAAGGCAATCGAGTTTACCATATCTGAATCGGCAAAAGAAAAACCGGAATCCGTGGACGCAGGCAAAGCCGTCAACTATAAAGGTTCGGTTTATTTGACAAAAGAGGATGCGGAAGGCCGTACGCTGAAGGGCGCTGAGTTTAAGATCGTTGATCATGAAGGCAAAACCGTTCATGAAAAGCTCACTTCCGATGAAGACGGAAAAATCGCAGTTTCAGGCCTGGCGCCTGGGCGCTATGCTTTCGTGGAAACGAAGGCGCCCGAGGGCTTTATGTTAAACAACGATCAAATAGAATTCACCATCCCGGGCTCAGCTGAAGGGAAACCGGAGCCGGTTGATGCAGGCGCCGCTGTTAATTATAAAGGCTCGGTTCATTTAACAAAAGAAGATGCGAAAGGCCACAAGCTTGAAGGAGCCGTTTTTAAGATCGCAGATCAAATCGGGAATACCGTACAGGAGGAACTGGTCTCAGATCGAAATGGAACTGTTACGGCTTCAGGCCTGGCGCCTGGGCGCTATGCTTTCGTAGAAACGAAAGCGCCTGATGGATTTGTATTGAACAGCGGGAAAATCGAGTTTGTCATCCCGGATTCCGCTAAAGGAAAACCTGAACATGTAGATGCGGGCACATTCGTTAACTATAAAGGTTCTGTTTACTTGGAGAAAAAAGATGAAGACGGCAATGGATTAGAAGGAGCCGTGTTTAAAATCATTGACAGCGAAGGCAAAACGGTCAAAGACGATTTGATCTCTAAAGAAGGCGGCAAAATCGAGGCTGGCGATTTGGCGCCGGGAAGCTATCAATTTGTTGAAAAACATGCGCCTGACGGCTACCTGCTGTCAACAGATCCGATCCCATTTTCCATTACCGGGAAACACGAAGGTGAGCCGAAACAGGTTAAACTGACGGCTCTCAACAAGAAAAACAGCGTTGTGCTCACAAAAGTCGGCCAGGATGACAAGAGCGCCGGACTTCAGGGAGCGCAGTTCGATTTGACAGATGAAACCGGCAAGGTGCTGAAAACCGGTTTGGCAACAGACGCAGACGGCCGGATCACAGTGTACGGTCTTAAGCCCGGTAACTACCAATTTGTCGAAACAAAAGCGCCTAAGCATTATCAATTGGATAAGACGCCAATATCGTTCACAGTCAAAAATACTGATACAAAGCAAATCGAACTGACTGCAGAGAACCAATTGACACCTGGCGATGTGAAACTGACGAAAGTGGACAGCAACAATAAAAAGGCTGTTTTAAAAGGAGCCGAATTCAAACTGCTCGATGCCGATGGAAAGCCAGTTAAAGCCGGAGGCAACAGCAAAAAGCTGCCGGCAGTCTGGACTACAGACCAAAACGGGCAGTTCACAGCGGAGGGATTGGCACCTGGACGCTATCAATTTGTCGAAACGAAGGCTCCTGACGGTTACAAGCTGGATGAAACACCGATTCCTTTTGAAATTAAAAAAGGACAGACAAAACCGGTCGAGGTGATCGCGTCCAATGAAAAACTGAAAACGCCGGCTGTTGATAAAGGCGCACCGGACCCGAATTCGGGAGACCCTAAAACAGATAACAAAGGCACACCGGACCGAAATTCGAAAGGAGATCCTAAAACAAATGACAACGGTCATTTGAAAGATACGCTTCCGAAAACCGGTGACACAGACAGCATCATTCCGATCATGATCGGCATCCTGCTGATTCTGTCTGGAGGAGCCTTCGCTTTCTTCACAAGAAAGAAACAAAGAAAGGCGTAAACGAATCATTGAAGCACCTGATCATTGAACCGGTCAGGTGCTTTTTTAAAGAAAGGACTGTGAGGCATGTATAAAAAAATGATCGTTGCCGTGCTTGTCATATCAGGAATACTCTTCGTCTTGTCTCCTTTCATTAAAGAAAGCATCATCATCAATCTCAACAAGAATAAAAATTTTGATTTGACTGCTGAACAGGCGGAACAAAACAATGCACAAAAGGCTTCATTTGATTTTGAGGCGATTCAGCCGCCTTCTATTTTGGAAACAATAAAAGCCAGCCTCGATCGTGAATCAAAAGCGGTCATCGGCCGGATCACCATAAGCAGCGTCAATCTCAAGCTTCCGATATTGAAGGGCACAACCAATCAAAATCTTCTTTACGGAGCGACAACAATGCGACCCGATCAGAAAATGGGCGAAGGCAACTACCCGCTGGCAGGCCATCATATGAAGCGGGAGAGCCTCTTATTCGGTCCCCTTCTCAACATTGAAAAAGGAGATACCGTTAAAATCACAGACTTTAAAAAAGACTATATATACGCTGTGACGTCGAAACAATTCATTTCTGAAATGGACACAGATGTGATTCAAGAGACGAAAAAAAAGGAAATTACACTGATTACATGTGACAAAGCTGTGAGAACCGAAGGACGCCTTGCTGTCAAAGGAAAGCTGATTCATGTTGCTGTACACAGATAATTGAATGTCCGCTGCAGGCAGGCAAAAATACTGAGGGATTGCCCCTTGGTATTTTTTTATTGGGACTAAAATTCTATACATCACAAAAAAATGACAAAAAGATCACTATGAAATGACAAGAGTAAAAAAGTAATGAGAAATAACAAAAAAAGAAAATGAAACGATGCGGATTGGATATTTTTCTTTCATACCGGGGTTGGCGGCGATTTTACTCAATGAAAATAGATAAGTTTTCTGAAATTTATATTGACTGAAAGCGCTTTTAAAATTATGATAATATCAGACCTAACAAAGATGTACCAAAAACATAACTATAACCTAACAATTTATTTAAACGGAATAGAAATGAAAGCGATTCCAAAATATTCCGTTGCGGGTAATTGGTTGCAAGGAGGCTTCAGCTTCCATCAAAATAAAATTTTTAATTTTCTGTTAAGGAGGGGTTGCTTGGGGCGAAACTTTCAAAAGTTAGATATGAAGCTTTTAGGAAAAAGAAATGAGCTACTATTAAGGATGTTTCGAAAACCTTTGGAAATAAATCAATTTTCATTTAAACAAAGGCGGGGGAAATCAATATGAATGAACAGGGAAATCAGAAATCATTTTTGCGTACTATTATTTTAGTCTCGACGTTCGGCGGGCTTCTATTCGGGTATGATACCGGAGTAATCAACGGAGCCTTGCCTTATATGTCTGAAGGAGATCAGCTGAACCTGACAGCATTTACAGAAGGATTGGTCGCGAGTTCGCTTCTCCTGGGAGCCGCATTGGGAGCGGTGTTCGGCGGAAGGCTATCCGATTATATCGGACGCCGCAAGAACATCATTTTTCTAGCTGTACTTTTCTTTTTCTCGACGCTTGGATGTACGCTTGCGCCTGATGTGACGGTTATGGTTATCTCACGGTTCCTGCTCGGAGTTGCCGTAGGAGGAGCATCTGTTACAGTCCCGACTTACTTGGCTGAAATGTCTCCTTCAGAAAAAAGGGGACGAATGGTTACCCAAAATGAATTAATGATTGTCTCCGGACAGCTTTTGGCATTTACCTTCAATGCCATCCTCGGAACCACAATGGGCGATTCCTCACATGTTTGGCGTTACATGCTGGCCATTGCCGCAGTCCCGGCTGTATTCTTGTTCTTTGGTATGCTGAGAATGCCCGAAAGTCCGCGATGGCTTGTCTCTAAAGGGAAAAATGAAGCGGCGCTGGGTGTTCTGAAAAGAATCCGCAAGGAAAAAAGGGCGCATTCGGAAGTTGCTGAAATCGAAGCTGCAGTCATGAAAGAATCGGAAATGAAAAAAGCGAATTATAAGGACCTGGCTGTTCCTTGGGTGCGCCGAATCGTATTTCTTGGAATCGGTATCGCTGTCGTTCAGCAGATTACCGGTGTAAACTCTATTATGTATTACGGAACAGAAATTCTTAAAAATGCCGGGTTTGAAACTAAAGCTGCACTCATCGGCAATATTGCAAACGGTGTCATTTCAGTATTGGCGACGTTCGTGGGGATTTGGCTTTTAGGAAAAGTGGGACGCAGACCGATGCTGTTGACCGGTTTAATAGGAACGACATCAGCTTTGCTGCTTATCGGCATCTTCTCAAACGTCCTTCAAGGTTCAGCTGCTCTTCCTTATGTCGTACTTACGCTGACTGTAACCTTCCTTGCATTCCAACAAGGCGCCATTTCTCCTGTAACATGGCTCATGCTTTCTGAAATATTCCCGCTTCGCGTACGCGGCCTCGGGATGGGCGTCACCGTGTTTTGTTTGTGGATCGCCAATTTCTTTGTCGGATTCTCGTTTCCGATACTGCTTGAATCGATTGGGCTGTCCTCGACATTCTACATTTTTGTCGGACTTGGACTTCTTTCCATTGCATTCGTGAAAAAATTCCTTCCTGAAACAAAAGGCCTCACGCTTGAACAGCTTGAGCATAATTTCCGCAACTATAAATCGGAAACAGCACAAAGCGGTGCAAGCGCTAAAATCAGCGGGTGACCATTTGAATTGTTGAGGGACATGCAGGTCGAGTCTCAACGGCAGAGCATAAGAGCATATAGATGAAGCATTTGAAGTTTGCAGGCGGAAATTTTCCTATAGCGAAGATTTCTGCCTGCATATTTGTATGTATCGGAGGCGTCTTAGATATCCTAAAAGAAGATCTTGAATAAAAGCTTCATTAAATGACCGTGCAAAAGTGCTGTCGAGGTTAATGGTTTATAGTTCGGTTCAGTATATATTGTAATGAAGTTGGGGAACATTCAATAAAACATCACATAAGATGAAAAGGCAAGTAAAGCGTCATTTATTATGAATGGCTGTAAGCATTATTTTTTCAGGGGTATAAAAAATGAAAAAAGTGTTGACGGATCAGTTGGATGCATGATATATTGTTATTCGTCGCTGAGACAACGAAGTTACAGCTTTTAAATACAGATATTATATTCATCATTTAAAGGGTGTACAAAAATCTTAAAATGTGTATAATGGATAAAGTCGAAACAAAAAAGACTTCATTCATTCGGCAGAAAAACTTCAAAAAACTTCTTGACTTTAACTGATATTCATAGTATTATAGTTAAGTCGCCTGATGAAGCGCCCGTAGCTCAATTGGATAGAGCGTTTGACTACGGATCAAAAGGTTAGGGGTTCGACTCCTCTCGGGCGCGCCATATATTCGCGATGCGGGTGTAGTTTAGTGGTAAAACCTCAGCCTTCCAAGCTGATGTCGTGAGTTCGATTCTCATCACCCGCTCCATTTTTAGAATGATCTTTGAAAACTAAACAAGACAAAACGTACCTGTTAATTCATTAAATAAATCGTACATGCGAATGTGCGTAGTCAGGGGCCTGCACGATGCAGGTCATGCAGATGTTGTCACAGGATGTGACGAACTTAATCTGCGCTCCATTATTTCATGGAGAGTTTGATCCTGGCTCAGGACGAACGCTGGCGGCGTGCCTAATACATGCAAGTCGAGCGGACCGACGGGAGCTTGCTCCCTTAGGTCAGCGGCGGACGGGTGAGTAACACGTGGGTAACCTGCCTGTAAGACTGGGATAACTCCGGGAAACCGGGGCTAATACCGGATGCTTGATTGAGCCGCATGGTTCAATTATAAAAGGTGGCTTTCAGCTACCACTTACAGATGGACCCGCGGCGCATTAGCTAGTTGGTGAGGTAACGGCTCACCAAGGCGACGATGCGTAGCCGACCTGAGAGGGTGATCGGCCACACTGGGACTGAGACACGGCCCAGACTCCTACGGGAGGCAGCAGTAGGGAATCTTCCGCAATGGACGAAAGTCTGACGGAGCAACGCCGCGTGAGTGATGAAGGTTTTCGGATCGTAAAACTCTGTTGTTAGGGAAGAACAAGTACCGTTCGAATAGGGCGGTACCTTGACGGTACCTAACCAGAAAGCCACGGCTAACTACGTGCCAGCAGCCGCGGTAATACGTAGGTGGCAAGCGTTGTCCGGAATTATTGGGCGTAAAGCGCGCGCAGGCGGTTTCTTAAGTCTGATGTGAAAGCCCCCGGCTCAACCGGGGAGGGTCATTGGAAACTGGGGAACTTGAGTGCAGAAGAGGAGAGTGGAATTCCACGTGTAGCGGTGAAATGCGTAGAGATGTGGAGGAACACCAGTGGCGAAGGCGACTCTCTGGTCTGTAACTGACGCTGAGGCGCGAAAGCGTGGGGAGCGAACAGGATTAGATACCCTGGTAGTCCACGCCGTAAACGATGAGTGCTAAGTGTTAGAGGGTTTCCGCCCTTTAGTGCTGCAGCAAACGCATTAAGCACTCCGCCTGGGGAGTACGGTCGCAAGACTGAAACTCAAAGGAATTGACGGGGGCCCGCACAAGCGGTGG
>NZ_CP060192.1:1830000-2165000 GCF_014250415.1 Bacillus sp. PAMC28748
CGGGCTTGCCAGTGAATTAAATGAAATTGCTGAAGCGAGCCGTGTTTCCATTGACATATATAAAGAGTTGATTCCGGTCCATTCGGATTTACATATATTGCACACAAAATGGGAAGAGTGGGTCCTTTTCGGCGGCGAGGATTTTGAACTCGTCGGTACGATTTCTAATGATCAATGGGAACGTTTTAGTCAGGAATGCTCCGAGCATGATGTGCGGGTTCATCAAATCGGCCGCGTCACAAAACAAGGACAGGCGGAAGTGTTTTATCATGACGGACAGGACCGCGTTCTTCTCGAAAAAAAAGGATATAACCATTTTAAACAAGACAGGTGACAAGTAAAGTGAAAACGTTAGAGTGGAAAACGACAGAGCCTGAAGAGACAAAAAACATTGCCAGGCTGGCGGCAAAATATGTTCAGCCCGGTGATGTCATCACATTGGAGGGCGATCTTGGAGCAGGCAAAACGACTTTTACGAAAGGGTTTGCCGAAGGGATCGGCATCAAGCGGGTTGTCAGCAGCCCGACTTTTACCATCATCAAAGAATACCGTGACGGCTCTCTTCCGCTGTTTCATATGGATGTGTACAGGATGGAAGACGAGACGGAAGATCTCGGATTAGATGAATATTTTGAGGGAGACGGCGTCTGCCTTGTGGAATGGGCGCATTTGATTGAAGAGCAGCTTCCAAAAGAACGCCTTGAGGTGGTCATTAAGCGGCTTGGTGATGACAAGCGAAAGCTGACCTTTACACCTAAAGGCAGGCGCTACGAAAATCTTTGCGAGGAGATCAGCAAACATGACGATACTTGCGATTGATACATCCAATTTAACGCTCGGAGTGGCATTAATCAAAGACGGAAAAGTGATAGCCGAGCATATATCCCACTTAAAGAAAAACCATTCGGTCAGAGCCATGCCGGCAATCGACGAACTCCTTAAAGAGTGCGGTTTAAAGCCTAGTGACCTGACCCAAATTGCAGTTGCCAAAGGCCCGGGTTCATATACAGGCGTGCGGATCGGCGTGACGATTGCCAAAACGCTTGCATGGTCATTAAATATTCCGGTTAAAACCGTTTCAAGCCTTGAAGTGCTTGCGGCAAACGGCCGTTTTTTCCAAGGCTTGATTTGTCCGTTGTTTGATGCTAGGCGCGGTCAGGTTTATACGGGACTGTACCAGTATAGGGACGGCAAACTCCATGGATTGGAAGAGGACCAGAACATTCTGCTTGAAGATTGGCTAAAAAAGCTGAAAGCCATGGATCAGCAAGTCCTTTTCATAGGAAGCGACACCGGGATTCACAGGGAAATGATCGAACGGATTCTCGATGAACAAGCGGTTATTGCAGACCCTGCCCTGCAGCTTCCAAGACCTTCAGAATTGGCTTTAATCGGAGAACTTAAAGAGGACGAGCCAGTGCACAGCATTGTTCCAAACTATATTCGTCTGGCCGAAGCCGAGGCCGTCTGGCTTGAAAAACAAAAGTAAACGGGTGAAGCCATGAACACGCAAATGGTCATACGCGATATGAATCCAAAGGATTTGGACCAGGTTTTTGAAATTGAAAAAAGCTCTTTTTCTTCTCCGTGGAAAAAAGAATCTTTTCATCATGAGCTTTTTCACAATATGTATGCTCATTATCTCGTTCTCGAAGTTGAGGAGCAAGTCGTCGGCTACTGCGGGATTTGGATCGTAATGGATGACGCCCAGATCACCAATATTGCCGTTTCACCTGCATACCGGGGCCGCCGCTTCGGTGAAGCTCTTTTGAAGGCGGCCATGAAGCTTTGCCGGATGAAAAGGGCGGTTCAGCTTTCTTTAGAGGTGAGGGTATCGAATCATATTGCACAGAGCTTATACAAAAAGCTCGGCTTTGAGCCGGGAGGAATTCGCAAAAATTATTATACCGATAATGGGGAAGATGCATTATTAATGTGGGTGAGACTAAATGAATCATAAAAAAGATCTGTATGTATTAGGAATCGAAACAAGCTGTGATGAGACTGCCGCTGCGATTGTCAAAAACGGGACGGACATCATCTCAAATGTCGTAGCGTCGCAAATCGAGAGTCATAAACGGTTTGGGGGCGTCGTTCCCGAGATCGCATCAAGGCATCACGTGGAACAGATCACGATCGTGCTTGAGGAAGCCTTTGCACAAGCGGACATGACGTTTGATGACATTGATGCCATTGCAGTAACGGAAGGACCGGGGCTTGTAGGCGCTCTATTGATCGGCGTGAATGCTGCGAAAGCGCTCAGTTTTGCCCGGGGCATACCGCTCGTAGGCGTGCATCATATTGCCGGTCACATCTATGCCAACAGGCTTGTTCAGGACATTCAATTTCCGGCGATTGCCCTTGTCGTCTCAGGCGGCCACACCGAACTCGTATATATGAAAGAGCACGGCTCATTTGAAGTAATCGGAGAGACGCTCGACGATGCTGCAGGCGAAGCCTATGACAAAGTGGCGAGAACGATGGGGCTTCCTTATCCGGGTGGACCTCACATTGACAAACTTGCGCAAAAAGGCGAGGCAAATGTGCCGCTGCCGCGCGCATGGCTTGAAGAAGGGTCTTATCATTTCAGCTTCAGCGGATTGAAGTCTGCAGTCATCAACACGCTTCACAACGCTTCACAAAAAGGCGAAACGATAGCTCCGGAAGATTTGTCAGCCAGCTTTCAGGAAAGCGTCATAGATGTCCTCGTGACAAAAACGGAACGCGCTGCGGAAGCTTATGGCGTCAAACAGGTGCTGCTTGCCGGAGGAGTTGCTGCAAACAAAGGGCTGAGAGCCGCGCTCGAAAAAACGTTCAGCAGCCGTCCGGAGATCGAGCTTTTGATCCCGCCGCTCTCGCTGTGTACGGACAATGCCGCCATGATTGCCGCCGCAGGTACGGTTGCTTTTGAAAAAGGAATCAGAGGAAAATATGATATGAATGGTCAGCCTGGCTTAGATCTGACGTCTTATTGAAACCTCACGCTTTGTGAGGTTTTTTTACCCGGAAAAAGTTATTAACAAGTTATCAACACATATCCACAGTCTTGTGTATAATGTTAAAAACCTTAATTTACAGACCTTTTTTACCTGTTAGTAATGTGTATAAATATTATGTTATTTGTGGATATTGTGGGTAAATCGCTTTCTTTCTTTTAAATAAAGGATTTCAATTGTGGACAAAAAAACCGCTCCGGCTTGGAGCGGCTCATCCTTTATTCATTTGTAGATAGTGTTTCCCATTCTGATAACAGCTGTTCAAGCTCCTCATTCAGCTGTTCATTTTCAGAGTGGATTTCCTGAACCTTCTCGTGGTCTTGGAAGACGTCGGGATTGCATAGGAGCTCTTCATTCTTTTCAATTTGTTCTTCAATGGCCGTAATTCTTGTTTCGATGTCTTCAATCCTGCGCTGCCGCTGGCGTTCTTTTCTTTTCAGCTCTTTTTCTTCTTCATAGCTCTTTTTTGCGCCCGGTTTTTCGGAAGCGGCTTTCTGACGCTCTTCCGTCTGTTTTTCTAGTTCTTTCAGTTCAAGCTGCTGCGCTTTTTTTTCCGTGTAATAATCGTAGTCGCCTAAATATTCTTCGGCTTTGTCGCGAGAAAGCTCCAGTACTTTTGTCGCAATCCGGTTGATAAAATAGCGGTCATGGGACACAAATAATATCGTTCCCGGGTAATCGATTAAAGCGTTCTCCAAGACTTCCTTGCTGTCCAGGTCGAGATGGTTTGTCGGCTCATCAAGAATAAGGAAGTTCGCTTTTTGCAACATCAGCTTGGCGAGGGCAAGCCTGGCTTTTTCGCCACCGCTTAATGCATGTACTGGCTTTAATACATCTTCTCCCGAGAACAAGAAGTTGCCGAGGCAGGTCCTGATATCCTTTTCATTCATCTCCGGATAATCGTCCCAAAGCTCGTCAAGCACGCGTTTTGACGACGTCAATTCAGCCTGTTCCTGGTCGTAGTATCCGATTGAGACGTGAGAGCCCGTCGCGATTGTTCCCGACACCGGCTGCAGCTTTTGGATCAATGCTTTCAAAAGGGTCGACTTGCCGATTCCGTTCGGCCCGACTAGTGCAACGCTTTCCCCGCGGGTAATGCGAAAATCCAGTGAACGGAGAAGCGGGGGCTGGTCCTGATAGCTTACCGTCAGGTCTTCCACTCGCAGTACATCGTTTCCGCTTTGCCTTGTAATTTCAAAGCGGAATGACGCCGACTTTTCATCTCCAAGCGGTTTGTCCATGATCTCCATCCGTTCAAGCTGCTTTCGTCTGCTCTGCGCCCGTTTCGTCGTCGAAGCCCTTGCCAAGTTCCGATCGACGAAATCCTGCAGCTTGGCGATTTCGTCCTGCTGCTTTTCGTAAAGCTTTGTTTCCCTTTCCAGCTGCTCGGCTTTTAATTGGAGATAAGAGCTGTAGTTCCCGATATATTTTTTGCTTTGGGACCTGGTAATCTCGTAAACTTGGGTAACCACTTTGTCAAGAAAGTACCTGTCATGGGAAACGATTAAAATCGCTCCGCTGTAGCTTTGCAAATATTGTTCGAGCCATGTCAGGGTGTCGATATCCAAGTGGTTTGTCGGTTCGTCCAAAATGAGGAGGTCGGGTTTTGTCAAAAGCATTTTTCCGAGGGCAAGTCTTGTTTTTTGGCCTCCGCTTAAATCCTGAACGCGGACGGAGTCGTCAAATCCCGCAAAGCCGAGCCCGTGCATGACGGATCTGACCTCTGCCTCATATTGGTAGCCGCCTTTGTCCTTGAACTCCTGCTGAAGCCTGTCATATGTCTTCATTAATGATTCAAGCTTGTCCGGTCCGGCTTGCGCCATCTTTTCCTCGATCGCGCGCATTTCTTTTTCCATTTTTTTAAGAAAATCAAATACCGACAGCAATTCCTCTTTAAGCGTCAGCTTGGAATCGAGGCCGGAATGCTGGTCAAGGTAGCCCATCGTCAAATCTTTAGGTTTGATGATGTCCCCCTTTTCGTATGAGAGCTTTCCTGCGATAATCTTTAGAAGAGTCGATTTTCCGGCGCCGTTGCGTCCGACGACCGCAATCCGGTCCCGAGACCTGACTTCGAGTTTTATATTCGTTAAAATCGTATCGGCTCCAAACGATTTTGAAAGCTGATTTACTTGTAAAATCATCATGATCTTTCACCTCTTGTCTGCTATTTTAAGTGTAGCCTATCACCGCGCAGTCAGCAAACAATTAAGTGAAGTCTGGAAGATTTTAGCCAAAGAAAAAGACAGATTGAAAAAAATAGTGTATGATCATTATAAGGAGAGTTAAGAACATGAATGAGTTTACACATTTTAATGAACAAGGCAGAGCCAAGATGGTTGATATAAGCGAAAAGGAAGCTTCAGTGCGCACAGCTGCGGCTGTTTCAAGCGTGTCCATGAATCGAGAAGTACATGAAAAAATCAAAAACCGCGAAATCGGAAAAGGCGATGTTTTGGCGGTGGCGCAAGTGGCCGGAATCATGGCTGCAAAACAGACATCCGCCATCATCCCGATGTGTCATCCGATCGCTCTGAAAGGAGTCGACATCGCCTTTTGCTGGGAGAAGAAAGAGCAGAAGAGCATCCTGCATATACAATCTAACGTCAAGACCAAAGGGAGCACAGGTGTGGAAATGGAAGCGTTAACGTCGGCCTCCGTATGTGCGCTGACCGTTTATGACATGTGCAAAGCGGCGGATAAGGGAATGGTGATAGGACCGACCTTTCTTCTCGAAAAGACAGGCGGGAAAAACGGTGACTATAAAAGGGAAAAAGCTGATGTAGACATGGAGGATTAGTTTATGAACATGGATCATTCAAAAATTCCGCAAGCGACAGCGAAACGGCTGCCATTATATTATCGTTTTTTAAAAAACCTTCATGCATCCGGGAAACAGCGTGTATCTTCCGCTGAGCTGAGCGATGCCGTCAAAGTCGATTCCGCGACCATCCGAAGGGATTTCTCGTACTTCGGCGCGCTCGGGAAAAAAGGATACGGCTACAATGTCAATTATTTGCTGTCCTTTTTCAGAAAGACGCTTGATCAGGATGAAACGACGAACGTAACGCTTATTGGCGTGGGGAATTTGGGGACAGCCTTTCTCCATTACAATTTTATCAAAAACAATAATACAAAAATCGCCATGGCGTTTGACATCAATGAAGAAAAAATCGGAACCGAGGTCGGCGGCGTTCCCGTCTATGACCTGAATAAGCTTGAAGAGCATATGACGGATGATGATATCCCGGTCGCCATTTTGACGGTTCCAGCTCAAGCCGCACAGTCGATTACAGACAGGCTGGTGGCGCTTGGCATTAAAGGCATTCTTAATTTCACGCCGGCTCGCTTGAATGTGCCGGAACACATTCGCATTCATCATATAGATTTGGCAGTGGAACTTCAGTCGCTGGTGTATTTTCTGAAACATTATTCAATGCAGGAAAAGTAAAACGGAAAACGAAAAATAAATAAAGGAAAGGGGGCAGGCTTTATGCCAACAATCGGTCCTGGAAGCTTTATTTTAATTGTCGTGGTGGCGCTTTTGATATTCGGCCCGAAAAAACTTCCCGAGCTGGGAAGAGCGGCGGGAAACACGCTGCGGGAGTTTAAAAATGCGACAAAAGGTTTGGCTGACGACGATTCCGATAATAAAAAGAAAGAAGATCAGTAGGATAGGATGACATTTATGAAGGGAAAAGAAATGTCGCTGTTAGAACATATCACAGAACTGCGCAGACGGCTTGTGATCACTTTTTTCTTTTTTGTTTTGTTTGTTGCGGCAGGCTTTTTTTTGGCGAAGCCGCTCATAATCTACCTGCAGCAGACGGATGAAGCGAAGCTGCTGACTCTCAATGCGTTCAAGCTGACCGATCCTTTATTTGTGTACGTGCAGTTCGCGTTCATCATCGGCGCTGTCTTGACTTCGCCGCTTGTTCTATACCAGCTGTGGGCTTTCATCAGCCCGGGGCTGTATGAAAAAGAACGAAAAGTGACGCTCAGCTATATTCCAATATCGATCATTCTTTTTTTAGGCGGCATTGCCTTTTCTTACTTTATTTTATTTCCGTTTGTCGTGGACTTTATGACGAGAGTCTCAGATGATCTGAATGTCAACCAGGTCATCGGAATACACGAATATTTTCAGTTTCTGCTTCAGTTGACGCTTCCTTTTGGATTGTTGTTTCAGATGCCTGTGGTCATCATGTTTATCACAAGGCTCGGTCTCGTGACGCCGATGTTTTTGGCGAAAATCCGAAAATATGCATATTTTGTGTTGTTCGTCATTGCGGCGCTCATTACACCGCCTGAGTTATTGTCGCATTTAATGGTCTCCGTGCCATTGCTCATTCTTTATGAAATCAGTATCGTGATTTCAAGAATATCCTACAGGCAGGCGCAAAAAACAATGATTCAAGAGGAAAATCAATCGTTTTTGAACGACCATACAAAATAAGAGCCATTCTTTTTTCAGAATGGCTCTTTTCTTTCAAATAAAAGGCTATTGATCTTTTCGCTTCATCCTGCCGGCCAGGGCGAACATTTTAAAGGAGATGCTGATATTATAGGCTGCGAAAAGCATCAGCAGGATCGTATAAAAAGACCACATGCTTCCGGGCGAGGTTGCCGCGAGATACGTAAACAGCACACCCGTTAATAAATAAATCACTCCCCAGAATTTAGGGCTTCTCATCATAGAAATCCTCCAATAATCATTTGCATTTTCTCGACGTTTTTCAAATATTCTTCAATAGGCTCCCGGAATGTCTGCAGCAAGACGACGAGCGTATTCATGGCGACATGGGCGAAAATCGGGACGATAATCCGGTTGGTCCTGACATATAAAAAGGCGAATGTGAATCCCATTGCCGTATAAATGAGCAGATGGCTGAAATCCAAATGGACGACCGAGAAGAGCACCGAACTGAACAGAGCGGCAACGAAAAAATTCGTTTTCTCATAGATCGCACCGAAAATGATCTTTCTGAAAATGATTTCTTCAAGAATCGGACCGAATACAGAAGAGACAAACACCATCAGCGGCAATGCGGTGATGATTTTCATAATCCGCTGCGTATTTTCGGATTCCGGGTTGACCCCGAACAAGTTCATTTCGATCGAAGCGGCAATTGACTGCGCAAACAAAGCGAGAAAAACGCCGGCTACCGCCCATCCGATTGACGCTGCAACCGATGCTTTTGGACGATTGCGAAGCGTCGTCTTCGGCACCGTCCGCAAAATCAGCAGCACGATGACGAGACAGAGGGTAAACGCGATGACAGACCAGACGCCCGTCAATGTAAGCTGAGCTTCAGCCTTGGGCTGTCCTCTGCCCACTCCCAAAAAGTAGAGAAGAGGCAAGCCGACAACCGCCGACAATTGCATGAGAACGTATGCCAATATAATAAACCAGTATTGTTTTCTCAAGCTTTATGTACTCCTTTTCTAAAAATCTAAATCAGACTATGTTTATTGTAACACACTCTTTTTAAATTATAGGATGATAAGGATATGCGGAGAAATGTAGGCGCAAAAAAATTTGACCTTTTCACTTGAAATTGCCTGGGAGATTCTTTATTATAAGAATTGTGTTAGCACTCACCGAGTGCGAGTGCTAAAATTACATATGAAAATATTGAGGAGGTTGTTTCATTGTTAAAGCCATTAGGTGATCGCGTTGTCATTGAGCTCGTTGAGTCTGAAGAAAAAACTGCTAGCGGAATCGTACTTCCTGACTCCGCAAAAGAAAAACCACAAGAGGGTAAAGTGGTTGCAGCCGGTTCAGGCCGTGTGTTAGAGAGCGGAGAGCGCGTTGCATTAGAAGTTAAAACAGGCGACCGCATCATCTTCTCAAAATATGCAGGTACCGAAGTGAAATATGAAGGTACTGACTACTTAATCTTGCGTGAAAGCGACATTTTAGCTGTTATCGGCTAAGTCATAAATAAAAACGAGACAATTATATAGGAGGTTCGAATAACATGGCAAAAGATATTAAGTTTAGCGAAGAAGCCCGCCGTTCAATGCTGCGCGGTGTAGATGCATTGGCGGATGCTGTAAAGGTAACTTTGGGACCTAAAGGACGCAACGTCGTTCTTGAGAAAAAATTCGGTTCTCCATTAATCACAAACGACGGTGTAACCATCGCGAAAGAAATCGAGCTTGAAGACGCGTTCGAAAACATGGGCGCAAAGCTTGTTGCTGAAGTTGCGAGCAAAACAAACGATGTTGCCGGTGACGGTACAACAACAGCGACAGTTCTAGCTCAGGCGATGATTCGCGAAGGTCTTAAAAACGTAACTGCCGGCGCTAACCCTGTAGGCGTGCGCAAAGGTATCGAGCAGGCTGTGGCTGTAGCTGTTGAAAGCCTGAAAGAAATCTCTAAACCAATCGAAGGCAAAGAATCAATCGCACAAGTTGCTTCAATCTCCGCTGCAGACGAAGAAGTCGGAAGCCTGATCGCTGAAGCAATGGAGCGCGTCGGCAACGACGGTGTTATCACGATTGAAGAATCCAAAGGATTCACAACAGAGCTTGAAGTGGTTGAAGGTATGCAGTTCGACCGCGGATATGCGTCTCCTTACATGGTGACGGATTCCGATAAGATGGAAGCGGTTCTTGAGAATCCGTACATCTTAGTAACAGACAAAAAAATCACAAACATTCAAGAAATCCTGCCGGTGCTTGAGCAAGTCGTGCAACAAGGCAAACCGTTGCTTCTGATTGCTGAAGACGTTGAAGGTGAAGCTCTTGCAACATTGGTTGTCAACAAGCTTCGCGGAACATTCAACGCAGTGGCTGTTAAAGCGCCTGGATTCGGCGACCGCCGCAAAGCGATGCTCGAAGACATCTCTATCCTGACAGGCGCCGAAGTGATCACAGAAGATTTAGGTCTTGACCTTAAATCAACTCAAATCAATCAATTGGGACGCGCTTCTAAAGTTGTTGTTACAAAAGAAAACACAACAATTGTTGAAGGTGCGGGAGATACAGAGCAAATCGCGGCACGCGTCAACCAAATCCGCGCTCAAGTTGAAGAAACAACTTCTGAGTTCGATAAAGAAAAATTACAAGAACGCCTTGCTAAGCTTGCAGGCGGCGTAGCTGTCATCAAAGTCGGAGCTGCGACTGAAACAGAATTGAAAGAACGCAAGCTTCGCATCGAAGACGCCCTGAACTCTACTCGCGCTGCGGTAGAAGAAGGAATCGTATCCGGCGGTGGTACAGCTCTTGTCAATGTTTACAATAAAGTAGCTGCCCTTGAAGCTGAAGGCGACGAACTGACTGGTATCAACATCGTTCTTCGCGCTCTTGAAGAACCAATCCGTCAAATCGCGCACAACGCGGGTCTTGAAGGATCTGTCATCGTTGAGCGCCTGAAAAATGAAGAAATCGGCGTCGGCTACAACGCTGCAACAGGCGAATGGGTGAACATGATCGACAAAGGTATCGTTGACCCTACAAAAGTAACACGCTCAGCTCTGCAAAACGCAGCATCTGTAGCGGCTATGTTCCTGACAACTGAAGCAGTTGTTGCCGACAAACCGGAAGAAAACAAAGGCGGCGCAGGAATGCCTGACATGGGCGGCATGGGCGGCATGGGCGGAATGATGTAATAGGCTTTTAAAAACTTATTATATCAAGGTTTCCCTACCTCTTGTGGAGTTTTTGCCCACATTTTGCCCACAGTTGACAGATTAAAGTAAGCTTCTCATGAGTTCGCTGAACTTGTGGGAAGCTTCTTTCTTTTTTGGCTTAGTGATATGCAAATAGATATTTTTGGTTGTATCATCATCAGTGTGTCCCAAACGATCCATAATTTGTTCCAAGCTAACCCCTGCTTCAGCCAGCAGAGAGGTATGAGTGTGTCTTAATGAATGTGGGGTTAGTGATGGATTTAAATTGGCAATTTTAAGCAATCTTTTCATACGTATTTCAATTAACTTCACATAAGCCGGATACCCTGCATTTACTTCATCCAATTGAGCAAAAACAAACCCTTCATTATGATACGTCTTGCGGTGTTTCATTTGCACTTCTTTTTGAGCCTTTCTAAGCTTATCAAGCTCGATCAGGACATCTTTCGTAACATCTATCACGCGTTTAGATTTTTTTGTTTTTGGAGTGAGTAATTCGTATTCTTTTATGGCATTGCGTGGATTGTAATACGTTTTTGTAATGCTTATAGTTTGTTCTTCAAAGTCGATGTCGCTCCATTTTAGAGCACAAAGTTCTCCAGCTCTCATGCCTGTATAGGCAAGCGTTAAGAATATTGGATAGTCACGAATATCCATTTGATGATCCGGGATAATAGAGAGAAAATGTGCAAGTTCTTCTTTCTCTAAATATTTTGGCAATTCTTTTTCTCGCTCTAATTCCTCAACGGTTTTTTGAACTTTCGGGACAATCGCATATTCGGTCGGATCGGTTTTGATCACTTCAAGTTCAATCGCACGTTTAAAGATCATTCTCCCGGTTCGGTGGGCACCGTCGATTGTATTTTCTGCATATCCTCTTGCTTTTAAGTCATTGAGTGCCTCTTGATATTGCTTGCGTGTTATATCTTTCATCTTCAAATACTGAAAATAGTCCATCAAACGACTGATTTCGTGCTTACGAACCCTTATCGTACTTACCTTTACCTTCCCGGTGTTTTCGTACCAGATCAGCCATTCTTTCGCGAACTCTTCGAATGTAATTTCTTTCTCTTCAATATAGGTTCCTTGCAGTAGCTCATATTGGATTCGTTTAGCTTCCTCTTCGGCTTCTGCCTTTGTTCTAAACCCTCCAACTTCCTTTTGTTTACGCTTACCAGTAGTCGGATCAACAATATCATACCGATAGTACCACTTTGCGCCACAGGTGCACCGTTTCTTTTTGCACTTGCAGCCTCGACGCCTAAATGATCCTTTCATTATTTATCACCCTTTACAACTTTTGTGTGAATTGTATCGCTTGTCCGATGACTCTGGCTGGGTTGTCCGGGGTGATAATAAAAGGGCTGTAATTCGGATTATCCGGCATCAAAATTACCATATCTCCTTGACGCTTAATTCTTTTCAGGGTAGCTTCTGTGTCGCCGTTAACAAGCACGGCAGCTATTGCCCCATTTTCTACTTCCGGTTGTTCGCGCACTAAGACGTATGATCCGTCAGGAATCGTTGGTTCCATGCTTGTCCCTTTTGCCTTTAGATAAAATAGATTACCACTTGGTAGTTGATCGGGAGACTCGTATATATATTCAGTTACATTTTCTTCGGCTAATATCGGTTCACCGCATGCAATTGTTCCGAGTACAGGAACGGGAACTGTTTGTGGTGCTAAAGGAGTAAGATTGGATGGTGCTTCTTCTGTCAATTGAGTACGAGTAATTCCGAAATAATCAGCCATTAATTGAATTTTGTCTGGTCTGGGATATGTTTTCCCTTTAACCCAGTTAGATACGGTCATCTCTGGAATATTTAAATCTCGAGCCATCATAGTTTGTGATATTCCCTTACGTTTTAATTGTTTTTTTAAATTGTTTGCCATGATTTCCTTTAGTTTTTGAATATCAATCATTTTAATTCCTCCTTGTTTTCTTCCTTATTATAGTACCTAAAAACGGTAAGTATGTAAAGGATCAAACTACTTTTTTTCGGTAAAAATAATGTTAAAAGGTATTGACAGTAACTTTTAAAGGTAGTATATTGAGAGCATAGAATAATGAAAGGAGTTGAAAGTGTTGATTAAAATAACTTTAGCTGCAGCTAGGGTCAATGCAGGCCTAAGCCAAGCGCAAGCTGCTAAAGAGATTGGCATAACACCAAAAACTCTTCGGAATTATGAGAAAGGTATTACCGCTATACCTGGATACCGACTTAAGAAAGCCGCAGAAGTTTATGACTTGCCAGAGGACATAATCAAATTACCTATTGTAAATGATGGGGCATATGATGAAGAAGAAAAAAATTTACAGCTAACTACCGTTTAAAGGTACATTCGTATGAAAGGAGATTTGAATACAATGCAAATAATTGATCAATTGCCGCCAATACTTACTGTTAAGCAAGTTTCAGAGTTAATGGGATGGCATCCAAATACTGTTTATCAACGTTGTACTTCTGGTGATTTGCCAAGTTTTAAAAGTGGCAACAGCAGGCGGATACGTCGAGAAGCATACTTGGAATGGATTAAAAAAATGGAAGCCCAAAACTAAAATTTTTTAGGAGGTTAATAGAGTGAGACGAATTCAATTAACAGATGGAATGCCTTCGAACATTACAAAAAATGAACTAAAACAAGAAACACTTGAACTTTTAAAGGCAGTCATTAAGGAATGCTCTAAAAGTGGTTTAAGTTATGTTGAAATTAATAAAGCTCTGCACCTTGCAGATGAAGAGCTTTATAAAAATGTTATTCATAAGTCATTCTCTCATTTTCAAAAATGAATTAAAAGGATCATTTTCTAATTCAGTTTGGTATTCGTCGTACTGTTGTTGGTTAGCGCCTACAACATACACAGTGTTGTAATACACTTGTCCATTGTCCAAAATGTCAATTAACTTTTGACCAACATGTAATAGAGTCCAACCTTTTTTAAGATATTCGTTGGCAGATGAATTGGCATAATCATCATCAAATTCTAAAGTGAAAACGATGTCGTTCATAATAACACCTCCCTTCAAAAATATTTTATCAGAAGGGGAGCAAAATAAAACTTTTTAGGAGGTCACATAGATGGAAAATCAATTAGTCTTCATTAAAGAAAATATCGCTGTCACAGACAGCCTAACCATTGCGGAGATGTTTGGGAAGGAACATAAAAATGTATTGAGAGATATTGAAACTCAAATGGAATATGCAGGTGAAGAATTTAATGAGCTCAATTTTGAGCGCAACTCTTATAAGGATTCTTTAAACCGTCTCAAACCAAAATACGACCTTACCGAAGAAGCATTCACACTGGTTGTGTTCGGTTACAACACAAAGGAAGCTGTTCAAACCAAAATTAAATTCATTCAAGAATTTAAGCGGATGAAAGAATACATCCAGAAACAGCAGCAGCCAAAAGCGATGAACGCAAAAGAGAGCATCATTGCCAATATGAAACTAACCATCCAGCTCAACGAAGATGTTGGCGAAATGAAAGAGGACATAAAGCAACTTCGGCATGATCTGGATAAAAAGTTAACGCTCGATTACTCACAGCAGCAAGCCATGAGAAACGCAGTCAACAAACGTGTGCATAAGCTCTGGAATGAAAATAAGGTCGACAAAACTTTCTATGAAACGACCAGAAGAGTTTATGCAGCATTATGGAAGAACCTAAAAGATGCGTACAGAGTCAATGCCTATCCGAACATTCTTCAAAAAGACTTTGAAGAAGCGATGAGCTTCATTGAAGGATGGAGACCGATTTTTAACGGAAGTCAATCGGCATAAGTGCCGCAGATTCCCCCAAAGATGGGGAAAGGAAGCTGGTAAAACTGGACACCCTAGGAGGAGAAAGAAAATGAAGCCTTTTAGATTGGAAATGCAAAAAGTAAAAATCAAATCTGTTGAATATGAAGAAGCTTTGGAGAATACAGCAAAAGACCTCATTAGACAACTCAAATCATTTTGTCAGACATATGGAGACTTACTACATTGTTTAGATCAATTTAGATATAAGCCAAAAACTGAACAAGTGATTGCCGAATATGCTAAAAGACTTGTTAAACAAGAGATAAACAGCATCCCGTTAGAAAGGAGCTTGTGAAATGGACAAACAAAATAAATCAACCCCTGCGGCAACAGAGGTTGATAAGAAAACTAATAAATTGGATTTTACTACTTCTGTTTTAACTGCGATTCAATACGTTGAGAAGTATTTTGATAAGCCGTTTCCACTATTATCGGAAAATAATTCGAAACAATATGTTTCGTATGAAGAGCGGAAGCAGAAAGAGCGAGTCCACAGGCACCAGAAATAAGTTCTTTGAGGTAATCTTTATCGGATAAATTTTTCTTGTCTGCTTCATCAAAGACATGTTGTAAACCATCTTGTAATGCTGTTATTGCGATATCCATAGCATCCTTTTGAATCAATTCCATATCATTTTCTAGTTGTTCAATGGGTGCAAAGTCGCTTTTATCAAGTTTCATAGTTTCACCTCCTGTCTTATACAGGGACATTATACCAAAAAGGAGGAGCGAAAATGTTCAACCCTTATGACTTCTACATTACACCAGAAGAGTTTGCACAAGCTGAGGCAAACGGGATTTGTAAGGATACACTCATCTGGAGAATAAGGAGGCAAGGTTGGGATAAGCAAAGAGCTTTAACAGAACCGGTTCAATTTCAAGATAGAGATAAAATCTCAGCGGTCTGGGATAAATGGGGAAAGCTTGCTGAAGAAAATGGCGTCTCAAGAGCCGTGTTTCGCAAAAGGTTAGAACGTGGTTGGACTGAAGAAAAAGCAGCTACGACACCAAAAATAGATCAAAACGAACATATGAAAAGAATGTGCGAACTTTCACCGAGAACTAAGCGCCGTAAATTTTCAGAAGACCTTGTCAGGCTAGCCGAAAAGAATGGCATCAGGTATAAAACTCTAAAAAGTCGTGTAACTAAACTTGGTTGGGATCCATATATAGCTGCAACTACACCTGTTTTTTCTCGATATGAGATGGGTCAAAAAGGTGCACAGGGTTTTAAAAAGAAATACGGGTCTGATTTTAACAGGATTTTCTTTTTGAAAAGAAAACAGAATCCAATTAGAAAGGAACATGTACAATGACCAAACAAAATAAGACAACCCCTGCGGCAACAGAGGGTGAAATTGAAAAACATTTAAAAGAGTTACCTGAATCTGTACGGATAGCTATCTTGGCAAATATTGAAAAAGCCAAGAAAACTGAAATAACTATTGGTATTGATCCAGAAAGCTATTTGGCTAAAGAAATCCTTTGGCAATCCAGAAAAATGATAAAGATTGAGCAAAAATTAGGTGAATTGAATATCGCAATCAACCATTTACGAAATCAGATAAATAAAATTAATCAACAATAAATGGTTTGAGCTCAAATATTTCAGGAAGCTCATTGTAATTCTTGACTAGCTCTCTGAATTCAATGCCTGTCCATTGGTCAGAATGGTCCGTTGAAATACTGTCTAACAACTCATCATTAAATACTTGGAATTGATGGAAAAAGCGTTCTATTTCTTGGTTTTCTCCCGGAGTTTCCAATTGATAAACGGTTTGAGCTGCTGTAATAAAAGTATTCGCTTGGTTAAGGTGAGCTAAAGCGATTGTGATTCGACGATCATCAGAAATCTTTAATTTACTAATTAGCCCTGAATTTTTGAGAGTTGTATAACTCTTTTCAGCAGCGTGCATTCCATTAATTAAATGAGTACGCATTGCTTTTATCGTGTCTGGAAAAGTTTTATCCATAGTATCACCCCCTATCCTATAGGGACATTATACCAAAGAGGAGAGAAACAAATGAGCATCCAAAACGAAAATAAATCGACCCCTGCGGCAACAGAGGTTGAAAATCAAGTTTGTATAAAACTGATCATAAAAGACACACGACTAAAAGATATTGATGAGTACATTAAAGAGTTAACATCTGATTTTATTGAAAATTTTGGTTTCGAACCTTCAGAACTTTTCCTGGCAGCGGAAGGCAACTCTTTAAGTATCCGAATGTATCTAAATTGAATTTGAAAATCTTCTTAGTGGACACAATCATGATTTAGTTTCATATTCTTTCACCTTCTATTATTTGATAGGGACATTATACCAAAAAAGGAGGAGCAAGCATGTTTTTAGTCAGCTATGTATGGCTACATAATCAAATTCATGCCGTCATCAGTGAATCTGTCCATACGCATAATCAGGCTTTGTACAGGTTAATGCAGCAGGGCGGTACCATCATCCAAAATGAACGCAAAGACAATGATCTCGGCTCTGTGATCGTGAACGGGAAAAGATCAGTTTGGCCTTTGACCAAGTCGGAAGGACTGAAAGTAAATGGCTGAGGTCAAGTGGATCAAGCTGAGTACGCAAATGTTTGAAGACGAAAAAATCAAACTGATTGAACAGATGCCGGAAGCCGACACCATTCTAATTATATGGGTCAAGCTGCTGGCCCAGGCTGGGAAAACCAATGCGTCAGGATACATCTACCTAAGCAAAAATATCCCGTATACAGACGAGATGCTGGCAACAATTTTCAATCGTCCGTTACCGATCGTAAGAATGGCATTACAGACGTTTCAACAGTTCGGCATGATTGAGATAGATGAACATAATTTCATTAATATTTCAAATTGGGAAAAGCATCAAAATGTCGAAGGCATGGACCGGGTTCGAAAACTCAACGCCGAACGAAACAAGAGATACAGAGAAAGAAAAAAGCAATTGCAGCTTTCTTCTCCCCAAAAAAAGAGTGACGTTAGCGTGACGTCACGTGACGGTGCAGATATAGATAAAGAATTAGATAAAGATATAGATAAAGAAAATAATATATTGTCGGGCAAGCCCGACAAGGCATCTTCTGAAAAAGATGAAATTCCTTACAAACTGATCATCGACCTTTTAAACAAAGTCGCTGGAACAAAGTACCGACCTACTACACCAAAAACCAAAACCTTAATAAAGGCGCGATGGAATGAAGGTTTTAGATTTGATGATTTCAAACATGTCATTCTAGTCAAATGCGAAGAATGGCGCGGCACTGATCTGGACAAGTATCTAAGGCCTGAAACGCTGTTTGGCACTAAATTTGAAAATTATCTTAACCAAAAGCCAAAAGGAGGTAGACCTCATGACAGAAACCTTCACCAAAGATCGGGCGGCAAGAGTCAAGGCCGAGTTATCACGGAGGATGACATTCCATACTGATGAGAATGGAAAGCCTGTCTATTGCCGCAAGCATACAAGGCTCATTGGAGGAGAAGAGAAGCCTTACCCGGTTCAACTGATGAAACTGCGAGACGGCTCAATAAAATGTCCTATGTGTGAAAGAGAACAGCGAAATAAGGAAATCGAGCGTGAAGCCGAGATATGGCGCCGCCAGGTGGAACGGCAGATTTTATCGACTTACTCCCTAATTGCCGACCCTACTCTTAAAAAAGCAACATTCGAAACGTTCCGCAGCTACAACCAAGAGGACGAGCAGAATAAACGCAGGATGATGGAGCTTGTCAGCCGAATCAAGGCAGGCGCTGTGATGAACATCTTTTTGACAGGAGAGTCTAACGCCGGAAAAAGTCATCTTGCAATGGCCGCCCTTAAAGAACTGAACAAAAATGATTCCGAAGAGTACGCGAAGTCAGCCCTCTTTGTTAACAGTGATGCCCTCATGAGGCGAATTAAAAACTCATTTAAAGATGACTCCGAAAAGTTGACAGAGGCTTTTGCAATCGAGCTGCTGACAAGGGTTGATTATCTCGTAATCGATGACCTGGGCGCCGAAGTAGGGGACACGGACAACGAAAACAGAGCCGCAAATGATTTTATTCATCGTGTATGGTATGGGGTTTCTACTGGCCGTCAAGGAAAAGTAACGATCATCACGACCAATCTTTCAGGTGTGGCTTTAACCAAACTCTATGACAAGAAAACTGTTAGCCGTCTGACAGCACATCTTGAAACGATTCAGTTTTTAGAAAAACAAAAAGAGAAAAAGGGGCGGAAAGCTCCTGCTTTAACCTTTTAGGAGATGAAAATAAGTGAAGGATACTAACTTGAAAACGATCATGCCGGGCGTGTGGGGGCATGTGGCAACCGATAAAACACCGGAGGAACTCAAGCAAGGATTAAAGGAAATTGAACAAAAACTAGAAAATTGGCTGGCTTATTGGTCAAATGTACGGAGGGAGAACGCATGAAACATGGTAAGCGACCTACACGCGCGCAGAAGCAAATCATCAAAAAGAACGGTTTAAACCCTGAGAATTGGCTGGTATCAAAGAATCTGCAGCATGAACAAAGATTAGTAGTTGTTCACCGTCATACCGGTACCGTGCGGGAGTGTTGGGCGTGAAAATGGCAGTCCGCACTGATCGTTTAGAAATTGCCTTGAATAACTTGAATTATGAATGGTCATATGTCCAGCTTTGTAAATTGATAGATTACTGGTATGACGGCAAATCATTATATGACGCTTCCGATCTTCTGAGAAGAAAACCGGACGAGCTTTTGATTCTAATTGTGGACCTTGCAAAAAGAAGGATTCTTCCTCACAGGCCATACGGTATAGCCGCGAATCCGAGAATATGGATCGGTCCCCAAAGGATGATTACTAAAAAGAACGGAGTAAGACAGCTATTCATTGAAAGCCCTGTTTATATCCCGTTCCTTGAAAATAATTTTATCTGGTATGATCAGGAGCTTTATAGGTTTAGAGATTTGTGGAATCGGGGGCAGTCCATTATCAAAATAGCAAAATCCTTCAAAAGAGAAATAGAAGAATTATTGTTCCTCGTCATTGATCAGGGGAACAAGGGAATGATTCAGCCGCGAAAAGGGGGGCTTTTAGGTGAGGAAGCATCTGAACAAGAAAAAAGGCGGTTCAAGATTATCGTTTGAAAAAGCATCCTTACAGCAGCTTTTAGTGATTATCAGGTTTGAACATTGTCCAAAGCGTTACAAAAATGCCGCTTTGAAAAATCTTTTAAAGAGGTGAAGTCTTTATGACAGAACAGGAGCGTATGGAAAAAATCGAATGGATCAATTTGATCGAAAGGTATGGAAAGGAATCGCTTAAACAGAAGAGCGATGAGGAAATTGAAAAGCTTTATAACCTGGCTATGCTCAGGCAGACGGATGAAATCTTTGCATAAAAAAAACAGAGCTTTTAAAAGCCCCGGAAAATAAAAACCCAACACTTTTATTTTAACACGGGGGTGCGGCTGGTGAACAGTCCTAAAGAAATCAAAGTCAATCAAGATTTATCAAGCAAAATTCAAGACGGGAAGGTCACTGTCATTGTTATAGATGGCCTAAACGGAAAGGCTTATGAAGCACAGGCCCCGGAACACGGCAGAACGATCATTGAAACATTTAAAGGTGACTTTTCACGGATTAATCTTGAATCATCACACAAATTCAATTAATTTGCAGGGGCTTTCCCCTGCGGGGGAGGAACGGAATGTTTAAAGCAAAGACAATAACCTTTAATTCTGAAACATATATGCTTGGTCAAAAATATAAGCCGCCAGGCTTCACAAGGATGGCGACTGTCACAAATATTGTAGATAATCGGAATACTTTTTCACATAACGAGGGCGGTTTTGAGGTCCGCTTTGATTCAGGGGATTTCTTACGGATTTATTCAAATGATGTTGTCATCCATTGGGAACAGACGGGGGGTGAGAAGGGATGAATGACCCGAATGTTTTTTCGAACCCGTGCGCCCTATGCAAGACGGCGGAAGCTGATTGTCCGTCCGAAATTTTTTGCCCTTTCTGTGGAATCCAAGATGTTGCGATAGATTCGGATGATTTTAAAAAAATAGAAGAGGCGATGAAAGAATGACACTCTTACAATCTTCATTACTCCATACAATCAAGGCTCAGCCGGATAACATGATGACCATTGACGAGCTGGCTGAGAAGTACGAACTTCACCCGGATTACGTGAAATCGATCATAGAGCGAACTGAAGGGCTGGCGATTAAGGGCAACGTGGCCTATGCTCAGAAACAATCTTTTCTGCTGCCGATACTTGGGGTTGCCGTGCTGTTCTTTGTTATTGTGATTTTGCCGATGCTTGCAAATTGAAATTTGTAGGCGCGACGGAAAAAGAATAATGTCCTAAATGGAATACCTGCGGACACTGAACTTACAGCTTTTACGCTGTTTGTTTGGTGTCCGTTTTTTATTTGTCCCGGCTGTGGTCTAGCGAAAGGAGAAATAGACATGAAACCCACCAAAAGAAAACGCCCTGAAAAAACGCAGGAGCACTCTGAGCGCTTTTGGCGAGAGATCATGGGGCAAAACAAGCAGATTCTTAAACGAGGCAAAGGCGGCGCTTATAAGCGAAAATAAAAGGAGGAATAAACCATGCTATTTCAATTACCCGAAATTGATAGAGAAGCGACGAAAAAGAAAATTGAAGCCATACTGGATAATTACAGGGTGGTTCTCTTGCAAGTTCCGGATGATCTACTGCCAAAAGTCACGGCAGGATTTAACCTCGTCCCGCCGTCAAATACAAACGCGTTTCATTCATCTACGGAGGATATGGCTATCAAAAGGGTCGAAATGGAAAAAGAACGAAATGCCTTTCTGGCAAAAGTGCAAAAGGCTGTGAACCGTTTGCCTGTCAATGAACGGCAAATCATCATCATGCGATATATGTCCCAAGATCACCGTTTTGATTATGAGGTTTACAACGAAATTGGGTTAAGCCCGCGCACATACTTCAGAATTAAGTCGCGCGCTTTTTACAACCTGGCTTTTGCATTAAAAGAAGAAGTGTATGTGAAGGGAAGTGCTTCATAATGAATTTCGTGCAGCCTATCCGGGATATGGACCAGATTTATTATATAAAGAAATTCCTGAGAGAACGGAGTGAAAGAAACTATCTGCTTTTCGTTACCGGCATAAACTCAGGCTTGCGTATATCCGATTTACTTCGTTTAAGAGTCCGCGACGCCAAACGAATGTACATCGATTTAAGAGAGAAGAAAACCGGCAAGCAGAAACGAATCAAAATAAATAAGGCCCTAAAAAAGGCCCTGGCTGATTACATTAAAGACAAGGATGACCAGGAATTTTTGTTTAAGAGCCGAGAAGGGCTTAACAAACCAATCAGCAGAAGCACGGCATACAACATATTGAAAGAGGCGGCGGAATACGTCGGACTTGATGGGATCGGCACCCACACCATGAGAAAAACGTTCGGTTATTGGCACTATAAAAAATTCAAGGACGTTGCTCTGCTGCAAGAGATATTCAACCATTCCAGCCCGGACGTCACGCTTCGATATATCGGGATCACTCAAGACACAATGGACCAAACAATGGACGCATTCAGCTTATAAGCTCATCTGTTTTCAAAACGGATGAGTTTTTTTCTGCCTATTTTAACGAACTAACCATAACGAGAAAGTGTCCAACTCATTTTGACAAAATGGCTTGAAACTATGCAGGGCAAAGGGTTCCGCGTTTCGTTGAATTGGACACAATATAAGATATGGTTAATTCGTGGATAATGTGGGTAAATTGCATAAAAAGGGGGAAAGAAAACAATTTGACAAATAGGGTAAACGATGAAATTTGCTCTTTTCAGTAAGAATTCATTGAAAAGCCAACTATCAGATGGTTATAATTAAGAAGCAAAGAGCATACGTTTTACCCTACGAGAAGGAGGGATACGTATGAAAAAGGAGCTGGGAAAAATGTTAAAGCAACTAGCAGCCACTCACCGTTCTAAATTAATTGAAATCGCAAAAAGAAACACTAAACGTAACGAGGATGGTCTTACAGTTATCGAAAAGGGCGACGCTTGGAGAGAAGATGATGAGCACACCAACAGTTTCAGAAATGATTGTTCTGAAACAAAAACTTTAGTATTGAACTAGATTGAGAAATCGGACACCAAGTCCAGGCGAAGTCTGGTATGCTACTCTCCCAAAAGAGGAAGACCCCAATGACTTGATGCCGGATAGGCCCTGCATAATAGTTGATAAAGTAGAAGATGAATACCTCGTTATAAAAGTTACAAAACACAGTCCTCGACCATATGATAAATACGATATAGCTATTCAATATTGGGGACAATGCGGTTTAACAAAACCGTCAACAGCAAGATGCTCAAAATTGATTTTCTTAGCTGAGGATCAAATCGATAATTATAAAGGACATCTGGTGAAGAGCGATGAACAAAGAATCACTCAGAAACTAGAAGCTTTTTTGAATTCTCAGTAAGACGTCTTTCAAGGCGTCTTTTTTTATTTAAAAAATAAGGAATGATTTTGGCACAATTATGGCACAACGTTGGCACTCTGTTTTGTTTTAGATCGTTTAATATGGTATTAGGTCAAAATTGAAAAGCGACTTCTGAGTGCGGGAGGGCAACCTTAGGGGGGTGAACAATTTGTTCATCCCTTTTTTAATAGGGGGAATCCAGAAATGAAAAATGCGTATGTGGTTTTCTCGGATTATTGCGATGCTGGTCAAGAGTTCTTCGAAACGTATGAAGAAGCACAAAAGGAATTTGCTAACCGCATCGATGATCCAAGCTGTAATAGCGTAGACACATATCTCTGTAGTGTTATGGTTTATCAGCCAGGTAAATGATCAGGCGCTTTTCCAAATGGGAGGGCGTCTTTTTATGTTCTCTGTAAACCGGGTCCAGTGAATCTCAGAATAGACGATTGGCGGCCAATGTGGGCCTCTGAGTGTGGGCTCGGTTTAGAAAGAATATACCAGGCGCTTTCCCAAATGGGAGGGCGTTTTTTATTTAAGGGAGGGCTTACATATGGAAGTCGTTATAGAAAGTATTGAGAGAAAAGGAGAAACCCTATTTAGTGACGGGAGCATAATGGGATTTCAAACCTATGGTTTTTTAATAAAAGCCACCGTTCGTTTTAAGTCCGCTGAAGTTGAAGGCAGCTTTTATTTTCCGGGTGAACAGGAAATGAGTTTTTCAAAAGCCGAGAAGAAAATACGTGAGTTTTTCGTCAAAGAAGGTGATTCATTTGTGCATTGAAAAACCAAGCCTTACGAAAGTTGTAAAGCTATCTAAAGAAAAACCGCCATTATTGCAGATTGAGCTTGATGATATTGATTCAGTCCCACGTGTTTTCTACAAAGGAAAGGAGATTAAACGTAAAATCCGTGTGGATTTTTCATTCTTAACGAATGATGATACAGGTTTTCGTCCAACACATATCGACATTGAATACATTGATGAAGAAAGCAAGTTTGGATCAAAGTCGATTGTTTATAATCGATACTTTTACAACGAAAGGAAGGAGAAGTAACAATGAGCAAACGAATCATTCAAAAGTTAGCACACGGCGCATTAGTGTGGGACAAATATGAAATGAAGTCCCATTTCGTAACGCATGAGGAAGCCGCAGAGATTGAACAATCGACGGCAGCCAATGAAGTAGCAGAGTCAAAGTCAAAGCCAAAGGCAACCAAATCGAAAGGGACAAAGAAGGACGAGAAGACTGATACCAAATGAGATATTGCATTCATGACGGCTGCCGGAATCTTTTAGAGGAAGGCAGCTATTATTGTGATCAGCACAGGCCAAGGAAGAAAAGCAGGAAGCAAAACAAGTTTCAGTCTGCAAACAAGGCTTTCTATCGATCTGATGCCTGGAAGTCCATGAGAGAGTACATTTACCAACGTGACGGCGGCACCTGCAATGAGTGCGGTCGTTTTGTTTTTGGACAGAACGCGCACATTCACCATGTCATTCCGATTTCCAAGCAGCCAGAATTGAAGCTTGATGAAACCAATTTGATTCTTCTTTGTCCAAAATGCCACGCAAAAATAGAAAACAAGGAAAAACAATCCCCCCCATCCGTTTTCACAAAATTTTTTTGATTTGGGGACAGGGCAGGGGGAGTCACGTGTATACAAAAATGAAATTTTAAAGGGGGGTGTGAGGGAATTTGAAGGAAATGACACCACAGCAACGGTCGGCCCGGACTCGAAAATTGAAAAAAATACGAGCTGATGAAGAAGGGAAAATTTTAGCCTGGCTGAAAGAGGCGGGGACATATTCTGAAACCCTTACGCCTCTGATCAATACCTATCTGGATGCTCATGTGATCTATACCCAAATGTATGAAGAATGGCGGGATGAAGGTTTTCCGGCCACGCGGCTGCATCAAAATAAAGCTGGTGCAGTAAATGAAATGAAGCACCCTCTTGCTCAACAGGTAGCCGATTGGAACACCAAAAAAAGCAAGCTGCTGGAACAGCTGGGGCTTACTCCGAAACTTCAAAAACAAGTCGGCGGCCAGCCTAATTCTAATACCGACAGTTTCCAAACTTTTAAATCGAAGTGGAGTGCTGATGGGTGATAGAACGGGGTGTGAACTATGCTGATCTATATGCTGATCAGGTATTGAAGAATAAAAAAGAGCATTGTAAATCGGTTATAAAAGTTGTTGAGCGCTACAAGAGGATGAAAAAGCGAAAAGACGTTTGGCTTGATGTCGATGAAGCAAATAAAGTCATGGATTTTATAGAAACCTTCTGCAAACATTCAAAAGGAGAGCTTGCCGGCGAACCTATTGAATTGGAATTGTGGCAAAAATTCATTTTCACAAACATATACGGCTTTTATAAAAAGGATGACAAGGGAAGGACTGTCCGGGCTGTTAGGACTGTTTATATTCAGATTCCACGGAAAAACGGCAAGACTGTTTTGGCAGCCGGTGCTGCCACTTATGCAATGTACGCAGATGGAGAAAAGGGCGCCGAATGTTTTACAGCGGCGACCGATGCAGAACAAGCGAATATTGCCGCGAAACAAATTGCGGCGACTATTCAAAACAGCCCTGATCTTAACATGCGGACCCAAATTTATAAAGGTCCGAAGGGGCACATTAACGCTATCATTTACCGGTACACCATCAACGGTACACGGTTTGAAAATAGCATCTTGCCTCTGTCTAAAAATACACAGGGCCTTGATGGTAAAAACCCTCATTTCGTATTGCTGGATGAAGTACACGCGCAAAATAATGCCGACATGTACGATGTTTTAAAATCCGGTATGGGTTCGCGGTTGCAACCGTTAATGTTCATCATTTCAACAGCGGGAAAAGGGACGACATCCGTCGGCCTGCAAATTTATGATTATGCGCGGGGCCTGCTGAATAACAAAAATGAGGAAGAAGAGGACATTTCCTATTTCACATACATTACCGAACCCGACAAGGGAGACAAATGGGATGATCGAAAAGTCTGGAAAAAGGTAAACCCAAATTGGGGAATCAGTGTCCAACCCGACTTTTTAGAAAGTGAGTTTAAAACGGCCCAGATGAGCGCGGAGCGAAAGGATGAGTTTTTGGCCAAGTATCTGAATATTTTCGTCCGCAGCACCGGCACGTATTTTGACAAAGATATTGTCCAGAAAATGATCGAGGACAAGGAAGGGAACCTGATCAAAGACCTGGGCGATTTATCTGGCGAACAGGCAGTCATTGGCCTTGATTTATCCAGAACGACAGACCTCACATGCGTGTCTATTAATATCCCGACCCATGATGAAAACGGAAAATCGATGTTGAAAGTCAAACAGATGTATTTTATCCCGGATCATAACCTGGAAGCACGCGAAAAAATGGAGAACATCCCGTATCGGAACTTGGCCGAGCGGGGTTTTTTAACGTTATGCCCTGGTAAAACGATTGACTATGATATGGTTGTCGAATTCATTGTGGAATGTTCTCGGATTTATGATGTTGAGCAGGTCAATTATGACCCTGCTCTTTCTCAAAAAGTGATTGAAGCGCTTGAGGCTGAGGGATTGACTTGCGTGGAGACAAAACAATATTCTACCGTCCTTAATGCACCTTTTGATGATGCTGAAATTTTAATGTTTGAAGAACGAATTAAGACGGATAATCCCCTTTTTATCTACTGCACAGAAAATGTCGTAGCGGATAAAAACTTTCAAGGCTTGAAGCGGCCTTCCAAAAAGCAAAGTAAAGCCAAAATTGACGGCTTTGTTGCTTTTTTGAATGCCCATAAAGAAACCATGATGATGCTGGTTGATTACGATGAAGACGAATATGACGCAATGCTTAATGAATTGTACAGATAGGGGGTGATGAGAGTGGGGTTTATCCGTAATTTAGCAGGACGGTTCAGCAAACGTAGTTTCAATTGGTTTCAAAACTCATATTTTAATTATGGTGCATTTGTCAATGACGATAATATCCTGAAATCCAGTGACACATACAATCTGATGAAGCTGATCAGCGACCAGGTCGCATTGACAGATTTTGTTGTGGAAGATGGAACGACGGGTAGAGACTCAAAAGACCCGCGGGCTCTTCAAGCTTTGCGGATTTTAAATTGTCCCAATGATTATTTAACCGGTTTTGAATTTAAGAAACTGCTGACAAATGTATATTTGCTTCGCGGTGACGTGTATGTCTTCTACGATCAAAGCCAGCTGCACATTTTGAATAATGTTTATAGCGAGCTGACCGCCGCCGGAATAGAGAAAATCACTGTGTCCGGTGAAGTCGTTCCGTCCTACATGGTGAGGCACATCAAAAATATAGGCTTGAGCCATTTGGAGGGTGTAGGCCTGTTAGAGCTGGCAAAGGAAACGCTGGAAGGCGTCATGAACGCTGAAAAGGCGCTGACTGAAAAATATAAAAAGGGTGGGCTTATGGCGTTCCTTCTTAAATTAGAGACGCACCTTTCCCCGACCAACACGAATCAAACCAAAACCGTAAAAGCGATACTTGACCAGCTTGAGGGAATTAAAGATTCAGGGAAAACAAAATTGATTCCTTTAGGCAGAGGGTATGAAATCGAAGCCCTTGAATCCCCTGTGGATGATGAAAAGACGCTCAAATATTTGAATATCTACAAAAAAGATTTAGGTAAGTTTTTCGGGATGGATAAGGACCTGCTGGACAAGCTCGAAGAAAAAGACATGGAACAAGCCATGATGAAGCTTTATACCAGCTGTCTACAGCCTATTTTTCGCAACATCGAAGAGCATTTGACCATTTTGTTCTTCGGAAAAGATAGCGGGCTGCGCCTAAAATTCCGTCACAATCTCTTAAACTTCGTTGGAATGAAAACAAAAACAGAGATTGCCTACAATCTGGTACGGACATCGATCGCCGTTCCTGATGATGCACGGGAAATGATCGGTTTCCCACGTTTGAATACAAAAGAATCCAGCAAGCTTTATATCAGTAAGGACCTTGTGGGCTTGGATAGGCTGGAAGATGTTCTGAAAAGCAGCCTGAAAGGTGGTGATGAGGATGGATAAAGAGCAGCGGACTTTTCAAATCAAGGGGCTGGAAATTCGGCAGCTTGCAGATCAGGAAGAGACACCACAAATAACCGGTTATGGGGCTGTTTTTAATAGTCCGGCCGATATTGGCGGGATGTTCACCGAAGTGATCGCGCCCGGAGCCTTTCAAAAAGCGTTATCAAGGCAGGCCGATGTTCGTGCCCTTTTTAATCACAATTGGGATTATGTGCTTGGGCGGACACGCAGCGGCACCCTCCAACTCGAAGAAGATGACAAGGGTTTGAAATTTACTGTTACGCCGCCAGATACCTCTTGGGCAAATGATCTGCGCCGGAGTATGGAGCGGGGCGACATTAATCAATGTTCTTTTGGATTCAACGTAGTAAAAGACGAATGGAATTATGATACATCACCGGCGACACGCACGATTCAAGAGGTAGAACTCTTTGAAATTAGCGTTGTCGCCTTTCCTGCATATGAGGATACAGAAGCGTCACTTGTCCGATCTGGTGACATTTATCAGAGAGCAAAACAAAAAAATGAGCTGCGGCAAAAAAAGCAGCAACTAATTAATAAAATTCAGGAGGCTATGAAATGAAACTACGTGATATTTTAGAAAAACGTAAAGCGACGATTGAAATTCGTATGAAGGAGCTGCGGGCTGATTTAGAAGGAGACCAAACGGAATCCTCCTCTATTGAAACAATAGAAAAAGAGGTAGCCGAACTGGCCGCGGAACTTGATGCCGTAAAAGCGGAGCTTGAAAATTTAAAAGGCGACGAAGAAAAGCAGCCAGAAGAAGGCGAAAGAGACGGCGACGAAGGCGGAGAAGAAAGGGAATCAGATGAAACAGAACAGCGCGGCCAGCAGTTTATCGCACCTGAAAAGCGGGACGCTATTGTCAGCAATATCATGAAATCTCTATCCTCTGAAAGCCGCAAACAGGCAAAAGAAGGGGAGCAGCGCAAAGCCTTCGCAAACTATCTTGTCGGGCGTATAAGCGAGAATGAAGCGCGGGCGATGGGTGTTGAGACAACTAACGGGAAGGTTTTAATTCCAGAATCTCTATCAAAAGAAATCATTACTTATGCCCAAGAAGAAAACCTGTTGCGGAAATACGGAACCCGCGTTCAGACAAAAGGAACACAAGGTTATCCGGTTCTGGTGAAGAAAGCAAAAGCCCAGCGGATTAAAACTGAAAGAACATTGGACAATCCAATTCCGCAGACCGACATCAATTTTGATGAAGTATTCCTGAACCCTTCTGAAATTGATGCGCTGGTGTTGATCACCAAAAAATTGCTTGCCATGACTGACATGCCTGTTGAGCAAACAGTGATTGAAGAGCTGAAAAAATCCTATGTAGAAGAAGAGGCAAATTTCTTCTTCAACTCTACAGATAATCCCGGTTCCTTGATTCAAAAAGCTGTTGCATTTAATCCGGGGAATATAGAGGTTTATGACAAGCTTGTTCGATTGAAAAATTCTGTTCCAACGTCTAAACTCAAAAATTCTCGTTGGATGATGAATAGAGCTGCTCTTACAGCTATTGAAACGTTAAAAGATAAAGACGGAAAGCCGTTGTTGCGTGAGGCTTATATTGAAGGAGCCTTCGGTTACAGGATTCTGGGCTATCCGGTTGATGTAACTGATTATGTGGACGGCAGCACACCGGATGTACCGCGCCTATACTTTGGTGATTTTAGTTCATTCCACATTCAAGATGTCATTAATTCTTTAGAAGTCAGCAAGCTTCTTGAAAAATACAGCGATACAAACCATGTCGGCTTCAAAATCTGGCACTTAAATGACGGCCAATTGATCTACTCACCATTTGAGCCAACAGTATTTAAATTGGAGTTGACGACTGATGGCGGAACTACATCGGCTTAATGATCGCTTAAAAGAGCATTTAAGAATCGAAGACAGTGAGGAAGATTCCTTGCTGTCTTTTTATTTGCAGTCGGCTGCAAATTACATCAGAAGAGCAACAGGGCGTGAGGATGATCATTTGATTATTCTGGCGGCCGGCATCTTTTATGAATTTAGGGTGACGGAAAAAAGTATGAGCCTTGCCCTGGATGCCTTGACCCCTTTAATCCTTCAAGCGGAAATGTGTGGTGATGACAATGCCGGTGAATCCGGGGGAGCTGAAACATAAAATTGAGATTCAAAAGGGGGTGCCAGGGCGCAATCCTAAAACGATGAAACCGGAATACGTTTGGACAACGTTTATAAAAGCTTGGTCCGAAATTATGCAGCCGCGGGATCGTTACATTATCCAAGCATCTGCGGCCCATCAGGAAAATACTGCATGGTTTCGCATTCGACACCGAAAAGGGATTAAATCAGGCTCTATGCGTGTTGTATACAAGGGTCAACCTTTTAAGATCGAGAAGGTCATTCCCGATTTGCAAAATCAGGAGCTTATGACATTGCAATGTGTGGGGTGGGATCATGAGAATAGCGGTTCAAGTTGATGGCTTTGACGATGCTCTTCGCCGTCTTGAAAGGTTTGGGCAAGATGTTGAAAAACGTCAAGTCAGATCATTGCGAGCCGGTGGGAACGTTTTAAGAGACGGTATGAGGGCAGAGGTTCCTGTATCAGAAATTGATCACAAACACATCAAAGACGATATTCAGGTACGGCAGACGCCGAAGAAAGACAGGCCAATTCCAAACGCAATCAGCTTTGATATTGGCCCCGGAAAGGAAACGGCTTGGCGGGCGAAGTTTGTTCATAATGGCTATGTTGCAAAGAACGGCCGTTTCGTACGGGGAAACCCGTTTGCTGTTCGGGCTTATCGGCTTAAACGCGTGGCAATCAACCAGGCTGTCATGAATGAAATGCGGAAAGGGGCAAGGTCATGATTGATTATGAACCGTACATCGTAAAAGCCCTTTTAGATGATCCTGACGTATTTCAGATGACTGACGGCCGGATATATGCCGGAAACTTCCCTTTAGAGGAATCTCGTGAATATCCTCATATTTTAGTTCTGGAAATGGATAACGTTGATAAGGACTATGAGGACAATAAAGCCGCATCAGCGGAAATTGATATTCAAGTCAATATATGGGTGAAGGCTGATGGCAACATAGGGCCTTTACAAACCGCGGTAGATAAAAAAATGAAAGCTCTCAAATGTAAGAGAATGTCTGTTACTCCTTTTGACGAAGAGGAACGTTCTGCTTTTAGAAAGGCTTTTTTATATCGAACAATTGTGAAATTAAAGGAGGAAGATTAAATGGGCAGTGTTAATGTAGGTCTTGAAAATTTAGTATATGCCAAGCTCATCAAAGACGAAAAAGGAAATATTCAATACGGGCCTGTACAGCCTTTTGCACCAGCTATTCAAGCAAACGTTGATACAACTAATGAAATGAGTACACTATATGCCGATAACGGGCCGATTATCGTCAATTCCAATATCGGAGAAACAAAAGTGAAATTGGGGATTTCTGAAATTCCTCAAGAGGTCCTATCAGATATTACAGGACAAAAACTTGTGAAAGGGGTCATTGTGTGGAAAAAAGGTGTTGTTCCTCCATATGTCGCCCTCGGGTTTACAGGAACAAAAGAGGACGGAAACGTACGCCATGTTTGGCTAACCAAAGGGCGCTTTGGAATCCCAGGCATTGATTGGAAAACCGCTGAAGATAAAACAGATTTCCAAACAGAAGAAATTGAGGGCACATTTATTCAACGTAGTGACAAGGTCTTTAAAATCACCGGTGACAGCAGCGTGGAAGGATATGACGAATACAGAGATACATTCTTTGATGCAGTATTTGACGTCTCTAAACTTGATAGTTCTTCAACGGCTACGGCTTCAACAACAACCACAACTAAAACAAGTACAAGCGGGGGAGCAGCATAATGTCTAAACCTTTGGAAATTACATTACGAATTGACGGCGAAGATGTAGCGTTTACGCAGGAATTTATCCCTTTTAAATTTAAGCGTAAAGCACTTGAAATTGAGAAGTACGCGAGAAGCGATGAGGCAGATCCAGAGGAAGTTGAAAACAGACAGTTGAACCTTATCGTTGAAATTTTTGATAAAAAATTCACAAGAAAGCAGATTAATGACGGTCTGAATACGATCGATCACCGGAATGTGATTTATGACATTATCGGGGTAGGGGTTCTCGGCTATCCAACCCGTGAGGAAATCGAAAAAGAAAAAGAGGATTTTGATTTGGGAAAGCTGCTGGAAAAGGTACAGAAAGAGTCACAATAGATCAGGCATTAGACAACGTCAAAGATATATACGTTCAATTGATGGACGAAAGAGGATGGACGCTAAATGAAATTGATAATAGCGACTATCCTTTTTTTATTGAATTGCTTGAGCATCGGGAAAAACTCAAGAACCCGAAAGAGCAACGCAAGCGAGCAAAAACTGTGCCGATAGATCATGTGTTTTAGGTGGGAGGTGAGACTGTGGCAACGGAAAGCTTAGGAAATATGATTTATCGCTTAGGGTTTGATGATGGCGGTTTTTCGGCCGGAATAGATAACGTGGCGGAAAAAATGGCGTTGGTTCGAAGTGAATTGAAGGCTTCTGCATCGCAGTTTGGAGAGCTTGGGGACGCATCCGACAAGCTACGCCAAAAACAGGAAGGTTTGTCCAAACTGTATCAGCTGCAAGGTTCAAAAATCGAACAGCTGCGGGCGAAATATGAAGAGCTCGCACGTGAAAAAGGGGAAAACTCACAAGCTGCTTTACAACTGGCCCAGAGGATCAACAATGAAACAGCCATGTATAACCGTCTCGGCCGGCAGTTAAGGACTACGACATTAGAAATTAACACCCAAAATTCTGCATGGACCCGAGCGGGCAGAAGCTTGCAAGAATATGGCGAACGCCTTCAAACCCAAGGCGAACGCCTACAGACGATAGGAAAGGTAGGATTCGCCGGGATTACGGCTCCTATCGGAGTACTCGGGGGTTTGGCCCTTAAATCCGCAGCAGATTTCCAAAAAGCCCAAGGGAAAATCTCATCTTCCTTGAACATGACGAAAGAAGAGGCGCAGGAAGTAGCCAACATATCAAAAGATGTGTGGGTTAGCGGCTTCGGTGAATCACTCGAAGAAGCAAACCAGGGCGTTATTGATGTGAGAAAAAATCTTCAAGGCTTAAAGGGAGAAGAACTTGAACAGGCCACAAAACGGGCTTATGTTCTCAGAGATACTTTTGAATTTGAAATACCTGAAAGTACTCGGGCAGCCAAAGCCTTGATTGATAACTTTGGTGTGGATGCAGGGAAAGCTTTTGATTACATCACCGTTTCTGCACAAAAAGGCGGCGATTATTCAAACGAGCTTTTAGATACGATCTCAGAATACTCAGCCCAGTTCAAATCAGCAGGGCTTTCCATTGACGGCATGTTTAACATTATGATTCAAGGCGCACAAAATGGCGCTTGGAACATGGATAAGGTTGGGGATGCGGTCAAAGAATTTAATATTCGTGCCCAAGATGGATCAAAAACGACTGCCGAAGGCTTTAAAGCTATCGGCCTGGACGCTGACAAGATGGGGACAGCCATCGCCAAAGGTGGAAAAGAAGGAGAACAAGCTTTCATGGCAACCGTGTCCGCCTTAGCGGCCATGAAAGACCCATTAGAAAAGGATCAGGCCGGTGTCGCTCTATTCGGCACGCAATGGGAAGATTTGCGGGGCAAAGTGGTAACCGCGATGAATCCGGCCAAGGATATGCTTGGTGATGTTAAAGGAGCCACAGACAAGGCAGGAAAGGCTTTGAAAGACAACTTTGGTGATCGCGTGGCCCAAGATTTTAGGCTATTGCAGTCTAATTTACTTCCGGTCGGTGAAATTTTACTTGATAAGATCGAACCGGCTTTGCAGGCGGCAGGAAAGACAGTCAAAGACTTTACGAATTGGTTTCAAGGTCTATCACCGGCCATGCAGAACACAATCGTTATCGCAGGATTGGTTGCTGCGGCGTTTCCTCCTGTTGTCATTGCTTTGGGTGCAGTTGTATCAAGCATTAGCACCCTCACTGGTGCCCTGGGCAGAGGTGCCGCAGCATTCGGTCGATACAGAGCAGAAGCAGCTATGACCCAACGTTCAACAGCACAATTAGCGGCCGCGAATACGGCTGCAACTGTCCAAATGAACGCAAGCGGCACTGCATTATCTCGAAATACTCGGGGCCTTCGCGGGTTCAGGGGCGCTGCCGGACTTGCTGGCGGTGCTCTTGCGATGTTTGGCGGTAAATGGGGGTCTGTTCTTGGGATCGCAACAACGTTCGCGCCTGAAATTATAAAGGGCACCAAATCACTCTTTAACTTCCGCGGAGGCGCACGAACAGCAACAGCGGCAACCGAAACTTTGGGCGGCGGTGCAGCTCAAGCAACTGGCAAATTTGCCGGGTTTGGAGCAAAGGCTCTGGGTCTTGTTAAGAGTCTCGGGAGTGTTTCGCGAGTCGCTGGAATTGCTCGGCTTGGTTTTAGCGCTCTGGGCGGCCCCGTTGGGCTTGCAGTTACGGGCGTCAGCCTTTTAGCAGAAGGTGGATACAAGCTATATAACCATATGAAACAAGAACAAATTCCGACGCTAGACAGCTTCGGGAACAAGGTTTCTGAATCCACGACAAAAGCTGTTTTGGGCTACAAAAAATTAAATGATCAAGCAACTGTCCAGCTTAACAAGCTGCAATGGTCAGGTGAAACTGTCTCTAAAAAAACGGCGGACAGTATCGCACAAAACTTTGAACAGATGGGTAGCAAGATCAAAACAAGTATTGAGACAAAAGGAAACCAAAGTTACCAGACCCTTAGTAAATTCCTTTCATCCAGTAAAAGCCTGAGTCAGAGGGAACAAAATGCCATTTTAAACAATGTGAAAAAGAAGCAAAATCAAGAAACCCAGGCTGTCGATAAAGGGCAGAAACAGATCAAAGAAATATTAAACAAGGCCAGCGCAGAAAAACGCCAGCTTACACAAAAAGAACGGACCCAAATCAACAGCATTCAAAAGAAAATGATGAACACGGCTGTTCAAACCATGAGCAAAGGCGAGGTAGAACAAAAGGCCATCATGAGTAAACTAAAAAACGAGTCGAAAAATATTACAGCTCGCCAGGCAGCCGATACAATCAAAAACAGTATCAAAGCCCGTGATGGCGCGGTGAAAGAAGCGAACAAAAAATATGATCAAACTGTGGCAGCAATCGTCCGCGAACGGGATGAGACAGGTTCTATCAGCAAGAAACAAGCAGATAAGTTGATCAAAGAGGCAAAACGGCAGCGCGATGGTTCTGTTAAAAAAGCAGAGGAAATGCACGAAAATGTTGTAAAGCAAGCAGAGAAACAAGCAGGCGGGCATATCAAACAAGTTGACAAAGAAACAGGCGATGTCCTTACTAAATGGGATTCATTTGTTATTGATTTGGCCGGCTTTATCAATAGCGTCACCGGGGGAATTAATAAGGTTCTTGAATTTATGCATATCCCAACCATTCCAGAATGGACACCGAAAGGCTACAATAGCAAAAATGGTAAAAAGCTGAATGGTAAATATGCAAAAGGAACAAATTTTCACCCTGGTGGGGCGGCATTAGTCGGTGAGGAAGGTTGGGAGCTGGCGCATTCACCCGGAATTGGAACGTATGTTGTCGGTATGGGCGGCCCGCAAATCTGGGACCTCCCGCGTGGAACTTCTGTACTTCCTCATGATGAATCTAAAAAGCTAACATCTATGACGCAGATGCCTGGCTATGCCGGCGGTGTCGGCGACTTTTTCAAAAAAGCTGTGGATGGCTCTAAAAAGATGGTCAATGGGGCTTTATCTTTTGGAAAAAGCGTCGCGGATAAAGTCGGGGATGTCAGCGCAACTGCAATGGACTTGCTTACCCACGGCCCAGGTAAATTAATCAAAAAATTGTTTAATGGGCTGATCCCATACAAATCAGGGAAAGGCATTGACTCATTTGGAACCGGCATATTCAAGATCTTAAAAAATGGAGCTGCCGAATTTCTGAAAGGGGTTATGCCGGACCAGGAAACATTCAAAGGAACTGGCGGGACGAAAGCCGTCAACCAATGGGTAACGGAAGCGGTCGGCATCGCGGGCGTGCCTATTTCATGGATTCCTGGGCTAGTTACAATTGCCATGAAGGAGAGCGGCGGGAATCCGAACGCTATCAACCTATGGGATTCTAACGCAAAAGCCGGACACCCAAGTCAGGGCCTAATGCAAACCATCCCGTCCACATTCAACGCCTATAAGTTCCCGGGACATAATAACATCTTAAACCCTATAGACAACATTCTAGCGGCCATTAACTATATCAAGGCGCGTTATGGAGATATATCAAATCATCCGGGTTTAAAATCGATGGCCAGAGGCGGCGGATATGTTGGATATGCTGCGGGCGGAGTATCACCAGGCGCAGGCGGTACAAAACTTGCGGCTTTGAACGAAAGAGGGTATGACGAGCATATCATTACGACGGACCCGAAATATCGCGAAAGAAGTATCGGTATTTGGGCCAGAGCCGGGCAAGAATTAGGTATCCCAGCGCAGACGGTTCCGCAAATGCCGTCCATTGAACCGATCACACAGCGGCAGGATCAACAAATTGCATTGCTAATAGAACAAAACGTTCTTTTAAGAGAAATTGCAGCAAAAGAAGGTAATGTAATCATGAGCGGCAAGAAAGTCGGCAAGGTCTTAACGGCTATCAGTACAAAAGAATTCAATGATAGAAGCTCATTAATTGGAGGGATTTCATGAGGGATTTGGATTTGATCATAGGTGATAAACCCATTAGCGAAATTCTGCCTGGTGTGTCTCTCCTTTCATTCGTCCCTGAATCTCCTGTTTATGAGCGGCAGACCGTTACCTTGAAAAATAGAAACGGTCTGCTCAGTCCATCAAAAAACAGTCCGGGACGTTACAAAGAAAGAAAAATAGCGGCTGAATTTGCTGTCGAAGCCCATAACCCAGAGCAATTCTATTTGTATCGTTCGAATTTATATGCCTTGCTTGTCACTCAAGACCCGTATCATGTGATTCACTCATATGAGCCAAATAAACGATGGCTTGTGACAGCAGATGATGTGTTTTCTATTTCCCAGGATAACGGGAAACTGGCAAACACTTTTTCTGTTACATTTACGGCTATTCAAGGGTTGGCTGAATCTGTTTATGACAGTACCATTCCTGTGAACTTGCAGGGAGAACGATTTAATCTAGGAATGAATATAGGCAAATTCAGCGAGCAGCCTTTTCAGTTTAAAAACAAGAATCGATTCAGCGTATACAATTTTGGGGATGCCACCCTTTCACCTATTGAGCATGATTACAAAGTGCAAATGTACTTTGAAGGCAAAGACATTAAGATCACAAATAAAACAACCGGGGACAGTATAACGCTTTCCGGCAGCCATTCAAAAAAGAATCTTTTGACGGTGGTCAAACAATATATCGTCAAAGGAAGTAATGTCATTTCTACCCGTGGCCGATTCCCGGAACTTGCTCCAGGTGAAAATAAGTTTTCAATTGAAAATGCAGATTATAGTGACCTTCATTTCATTACACGATTTTACTATAAGTAGGGGGCGGTAACAGGTGAATCAAATGTATGTGCAAGATCGGTTTACAGGTCAAAAATATGAAATTGCAGACGTCACCCCGCGTGTAACGGATGGAGTTGACGGGAAAAAGAGTCTGGGTTTCACTCTTGAAAATAGTTTTAGTGATCCATTAGCATTTAATGCGTTGACTGGCCGTAATCTTATCGTTATTGATGAGAGGGTTTTTAAAAATCAAAAATATGTCATTCGTAACGTTCAAATCTCTCAAAATGGGGAATTGCTATCAAAGTCGATCTCGGCTAATCATATTTACGTCTTTTTACTTGGAAAAAATCGTGTTGATGATGTGATAACGGGGGACATTTCCCTTGATAAAGCCTTAAATCATGCCTTGAAAGGCAGCAATTTCACTTATGAAATTATGGCAGATGCCAGAGACATCAAGCCCGTAAAAACTGATAGTTTTGGGGATGCTTTTTCCATTGATCTGATGGACTCTATCGCCTCTAATTACAAGGTTGAATTTGATGTGGATAATAGTCATATCTACGTCTATAAAAAGATGGGCCGTAGAATTAATAAAACCCTTGATACCAGGGCAAATATACAAGGGCTGCAGATTCAAATATCCGAAGATAATACGGCCACACGCGGGCGCGGCTATGGGAAACAAAAAGAAGAAAAAGACATGTTGGGTGACGAATCAATCGGATACGAAGCAAAAACTGGTTCATGGACTTATGATGAGTCATTAAAAGCTGATAAAACATCAAAAATTGGTTCAGCTTTTACTTTCTCTTTTACAGGCACAGGATTCAGGTTTAAAACTCTGACTTCGAAGCTTGGCGGTAAATGGGAATTTGTCATTGATAAAGATACAACGAAGACGATTTCAGTCTATAAAGACAATGATCCGAAAGAGGAAGTCATTGAAGTGGTTAGAGGCCTTGACCATAAAAAACATAATGTGGTTGCGACCTTTAAAAGCAAAGACAGCAAAAACCCAAACACAAAAGGAACTAAAGGTGCTGCGCCGGTTATGTACTTGCTTCGTGGAAATATATTTGAGATTTACAGGGAATTTAAAAATGAAGCCGAAAAATATGTGTTTCCTCCCGTCCTTTTTGTTCATCCGAATGAAAAGGATTTTTTAATTGAAGGGCAGCCGACATGGGCAGAAACCATAAGAGATGAATCGATCACAAAGGCAGAAGATATGAAAGCTCTCTTGAAACAAAAAGTCAATCCGTTTCCGGAGGTCACAGTTGATATTGATTTTGAAGAAATTGAAGTCCCTGAGTTGAAAGGCATAGAAGACAAGATCACAAAAGGAGATACCCTCCACGTCATTGCGGACACGCCTCAAAACGGTATTACATTTGAGGACGATTTGCGCGCGGTGAGTATGGTCTATAATCCGTTGGATGACACCGAAAAGCCAGAAGTCACTTTCTCCAACTTTAAGAAGGACCTAATTGATATTCAACTGGACAGCAGGCGTCGCATCAAAAAACAAGAAAGGTATCTGATCGAGCAAAAAAATCAGATACTGGCCCAAATACAGGCGGCCAAAGCGGAGCTTTTTAATGTAGTGAACTCAACACAGGGCAAAATCCCCGGAAACTTTACGTATACACTGACCTTTAATTCTGGTGTTTGGGCAGTCACGAGCGGTCTGGGGAATGTTTCTGTCAGTTCTACCGGCCTCCTTTTGGAAACGGATGATGATTTTCAAATTAAGTATGTGACATCTGAAAGTTCAACAGTCATGAAACAAAACAATGTTTCGGCCTCTGTTGATTATGAAGGGAGCCAAACAGACAGTTTTACAGTTTCTCTTCTTCAAAACGGAAAACTATTGGATCCATCAAACGCTCCAGAAGGATCAAAAATAACTATTCTGATTGTGGGATACAGTTAAAAGGAAAGTTGGTGAAACGATGTATCAATTAGAGAAGCAGCATAATCCCGTCCCTAATGCCAAGCTCCTTTCACAATTGGATGAAAATGCTTGGATAACGGAAAATGCACTAAACCAAAATGCAAGCAATTTAAAAAAACATAAAAAAGCTAAAAACGCCCATACGTCCGATCAAATAACCCATTTTGACGGTCTGACAGTATCGGATGAGATCGAGAGAGCAAAAAAACGGATAAACAACCTAATTTTAAATGCCGATGGGTCCAATGTTAAAGAGGTCGTCGACCTCCGGGTCAATCATAAAGGTGAGGTTTTCAATACAGCAAATGATCGGCTATTTCATACAGAGAAGAACATCGACGGACTGTATAGGGAGTTAGCAAAAAGGAATTTGATGTTTGAGGAGTATCTCAATTATCAAAAAATTATTTTTTCGGTGCCAGCAAGGGATCATACACGCCCATTCCCTCAGGCGCTTTCAATAAATCAAGATGATGATGAGTTATATATAGCACGACAGGAAAACGGAGGAACCGTCTGTATAATATCAAGATATCAATTGTCTAGTGCCAAATTTAAAGATTCGAAGCAATTTGCAATCACAAATTCTACCTACAACGAGGGGCTTCCTTGGTTCAAGAATTCAAGCGGCGATCTATGCTTTCTCGTTAGACAAAAATTCGAAAACGAGTTGTCTATTTTCAATTATACATCTGGGGAAATTGTACAAACGATGCAAGTTCTTGGTTCGTACAAAACCGGTAATGATATCGACAAAAAATACTTTATTTCTGGTAATTCAACGAATGAGAAGATGGATCGAATATACATTTATGATTTCCAAAGTATAGTTGCGGGTAGTCCGAATTTATTGATGGAAGTCATGGTAAACAACAAAGAAATTATGTTCGAAAAAGTTCAAGGGATTACGTTCCACGAGAACAAAATCATTTTAGGTCAAGGAAAAGGAACCCCGGCGATTACAGTCATTAATTTAGACGGAAGTATCGCTAAATCATATTCATTTTCGAAAGATTCTTTCGCGGACTTAATACAAGAGAATTATGATTTTGACCGCAATAATTATGACTTTGAAAATGAAGGGATCTGTATGTTTAACCATGACGGCTATGTCATTCCGGCTTTGCTACAAGTCACAGTTGAACGGAGCGGGAAAGAAACAATATTTGTGACATTGGCCGGTGCACAAGATGGGATGTTAATATCTACACAGCCCGTGCAGAGGCCGAATATTACTGAAATAACTTATGACAAAGTTGCCTTGCATATGCCGAATAGAAACTTTGTGACAAACGGCGCCTTTGATGTATGGCAGCGCGGAACAAGTTTTACTAACGACGGTGTATTTACAGCCGATAGGTGGCTCGTTAATGCTGTTGGTACAAATGAGAGTGGGATCAATCGGACCGAGAGAGTGAAAAAGCCGATGAGTGCGCCATTCTCAAATAAGTACGGGTTGAGAATAACGAAATTGAAAAATGTTTCGAATATGTCGCGTACTGATCTAATTCAACGGATCGAAAATCCAACTCAGTTTAAAAGCGGCGAAGATTATACTTTAGCTTTATGGGCGAGGACCAATAAATCCTCTCACAGAATGAAACTTCATCTTGATATGACACATGATGGAAAACACGACAATCTTGCAATCCGTTCTTGTCAAGTAACAACCAGGCTCACATTCTTTGTATTGAACATAAAGATGCCTGATATGTCAGCTTATAAATTTAAGGAAGAAGACTACGTTGAAGTTCAAATAGATGTCGACACAACAAACAGTTCTTCCTATGATAGTTTGGCTCCCGGCGAATGGGTAGAATTTTACCTAGTCAAATTAGAAAAAGGAAGGCTTGCTACGCCGTATGTCGCAAGACCGTTGACTGAAGAAATAGCTGAATGCCAGAGATATTATCAGATATACAGCACAAATACCGTTAAGCAAGTTGATCTCAGACCTACAATGCGTAAAGCTCCAAAGATATCGAAAAGACCTGACGGAAATTACGGGTATGATGCGGAGCTGCCTGAAACTCCAACATACTAAAAGAAAGGGAGGTAATACTGTTGGCTATTTATAAAACCGGCTCTTACGCGTTCGATATAAACGCGAAAACAGAAGGGGTTTATCATTCGACTTTTATATTTTCAACGCAAGATATTAATACAGCAAAGTTAATATTTTATTTGCGCAAGGATGGCATCCCTTTGCCACTGTCAGCTGTAACCGGAAAAGTGGTCCTCATTCCTTCAAGCGGCAAGCAAAGAATAAGGGACGTTACGATAGTTGATCCGTTTGAAGGTATCGCAGAGTACGTTTTAGACGAGGACGAAATTAAAATGTATGGCAAATTCAACTGTCAGCTCATTCTGAAATATACGAACGGCCAATCACTCTCTGCTCACAAATTCGGGTTTGAAGTATCGCAAAGTCTTGTGGACCAGAACATGGCACCTCTCGCGGAATATTACGTCGATGATTTCGAATCGTTAAAGGCGTTAATCATAGCGATGTATGACGAAGAAACAGTAATGCTTGACGAGTTAAAAGCGAAGTTCTCGGACCTCGGACGGATTGAGACGAAAGAGGGAGCGCAGGAAAAGGCAGATGCTGCGGAAGCTCATGCAAAGGCCTATACGGATGCACACGCAGCTAAGACGGACAATCCGCACAAGGTAACGAAAGCGCAGGTCGGGTTATCCAACGTTGATAACGTCAAGCAAGCGACGAAAACAGAGTTTGATAGCCACGCTAATAATAAGAGCAACCCTCACGCTGTAACGAAGGCTCAAGTTGGATTGGCTAACGTTGACAACGTAAAACAGGCAGCGAAAACGGATTTTGATGCACATACTGCGGATAATGTGCGCCATATTACCGCTGATGAGCGGACTAAGTGGAATAAGGGGCAACTGTATAAATTGACACAAGATAATGGTGTGCGAATCCTTATTCCTGATGGTACTGATTTATTAACTTTGCCGCCTGGTTTTTATTACGGTATCAATAATAGACTGCTTAATAACCCCGACCCTGATGATGCTGGATGGTTCAATTATGACATTATGGATGGAAACTCTGGAAGAAAAACAATTATAGCCACAGCAAGTTACCACAATAAGATGTGGTTCGCGACCATCCATACAAATGGTGACTTTAGGGGTTGGAAAAGAATATTAACTTCCACTGACTTTGACCCCGCCTGGACTGAAGTTCCTTTAAAAAACGGCGCGAAACATGGGGCTAGAAAAGTTATGTGTGCGGTGGTTGGCGGTTTTCTGTGTTTAAAAGGCGAGATTATCACCAATAGAGGCGTGATTTTTGGGACGCTACCAGCTTCATATAGACCTGACCAGCTCCGCAGTAGACTTGTTCCTATATTCGGTACAACAGGGATGACTAAATTGTATATCGAAACAAACGGAAATATGAGGTTGGAGGGGCAAATCGCTGATAAATCCGAGAACATAACTTCTTATGGTTTGGACGAAATTATTCCCCTGTAGGAGAGATAAGTCATGAAAAACATTTTTAAATATGACAAAGAGACGTTCTTGTTGATTGATAATGATATCATTCAGCCTGATGATCAAGGGAACTATGAAATTCCGGATGGATGGACAGACATTCCATTTGACCCGGGTTTATATCTTCCGAAGTTTTTTCCGGACGAAAAGGTGTGGAAGGAGACGGCTACAAAAGAGTACATTGAAAGCTTGCTGCCTTCGGAGCCTGAAGCGAGTGAAATTGAACTACTAAAAAAGCAAAACGCTTTACTCTCTTATCAATTGGCCCGTCTTCAAAAAGAAGTTGCATCATTGAAAGGTGATGGTTCCTCATGATGTATCCAGACTTTGCGGCTATTAAGCAGTTTTATGATTGGGGTTGTTATGATGATGACTCAATCATGAGAGATTACGTAGAATGGGGTCATATTACCCCGGCAGAATATGAAGAAATAACAGGCCGGAGCTATGACAAACCCGCCGTCTGTGCGGATTTAGGAATGACAAGCGCCCGATAAGGGTGTTTTTATTTTGCCTCTAGGGAGGTGAAAACGATGTGAGAACAGGAGGATTTCAGGACATGACACAACCCAATGATTATGATGTTTTACAAAAAGAAATCGCAGAAATTAAAGCAGATCAAAGAACACAAGATCAGCGGATCACTACTCTCGAAAGAACAACTGACCGTCATGATCAGCAAATCATTTCTATCAATGAAAAGCTGAACAAGATCGAGGAAAACACAACTTGGATCAAGCGCAGCATCACCGGCGCGATTATTACAGCGGTCAGCACCGGCATCATCGGCGGCGCAATCGCTGTTTTTTATAATCTACTGCAGAAATAAGGAGGAAAACACAATATGAAAAACTTTGACAAAGGCACGGTCGTCCGGACGGTGCTTCTTTTTATTGCATTGGTAAACCAGACTTTAATCATGTTCGGAAAAGCAGCTTTGCCTATCAGCGAGGACCAGGTGAATACGCTGGCTGATGCTTTGTATTTGGCCGGTTCCACGGCATTCACCATCATTACGTCTGTGGTCGCTTGGTTCAAAAATAACTATGTCACTGGCAAAGGAAAGCAGCAAAAAGAAGTTCTAAAACAAAAAGGGTTAACGAAATGAGGTTGCCGGCTGGCAGCCTTTTTTATTTAAAACAAAATAGGAGTGGTTCAGATGGTTAAAGTTGTGAAGAATTATGTGAAAGTCAATCAATATACTCGGCCAGGGTTGAAGTTGGCAGGAGTGAAAGGGATTGTCATGCACTGGACGGCTACTCCCGGCGCGTCCGCACTGAATGAGCGGAATTATTTCAATGGCACGTGTATCGCTGATAAACGTTACGCATCAGCACATTATTTTGTTGACCGTAAAGAAGCGCAGCTGATTATCCCTGAAAATGAAGTCGCATACCATGCACATGATCAAAACCGGTGTTATGTCAGCTTTCTAAAACCGAATGCCAACACAAAGTCGATCAGCGTGGAAATGTGTGTCGAAAAAGATGGCAAGATTCACAGCCAAACGATTCAAAATGCTGCTGAACTGGTTGCCGATCTGTGCAAGCGTTACGGCCTTTCTACAAACAAAATTGTCCGCCATTACGATGTGACAAACAAAAACTGTCCGGCGCCGTGGGTGAGCGATTCAAGCCAGCTTACAGCTTTCCGGAAAAAAGTCGATAGCTTGCTTGGAAAGAAGACGGTTTCCAAAACAACACCAGATAAAAAGTCATCATCCTCAAGCAAAAAGCAAACGAGCAAAAAATACACGCTGCCGTCCGGCATCTATAAAGTGAAAAGCCCGCTGATGAAAGGAACGGCTGTCCGTCAGATTCAAGAGGCTTTAGCGGCTGTATATTATTATCCAGACAAAGGTGCCAAAAATAACGGCATAGATGGCTATTACGGGCCGAAAACGGCAAACGCGGTCAAACGGTTCCAACTGATGCACGGGCTGTCTGCCGATGGAATTTACGGTCCTAAAACGAAGGCGAAGCTTGAATCTCTGTTAAAGTAAAGAAAATTTTTTGGCGATATTCAAAATTCTTTTATGCACAATAAAAACCCCCAAATGGGGGTTTTTTTAAATGAAACTGAATATGACGTATATCGCAACTTCAGCTACAAGTAAATAAATCATATACCTTGCATATCTATACACATCATCGTCATCAGCACTTTTTTTACTTTTAAATGTCCATGCAAATAAACCTAAAACGGTTAACGCTAAGATGACTTCAACTATTGTTAATGGAGACATTTTTACCACTTCCCTCGACATTTCCATCCATAGTATCCCAACTCTATTGCAAGAGACGCTGCATTAACTTTCATCCCAGATTTAATCAAAGTTTTGAACATTAATCTTGCGGCTAAATCATACTGCTTAGTTTTGATATATGTAAAGATAGCACCATTTAAAAATTGACGCGCTATATTTCCATAACTACCAATCATTTTGTTTACAACACATTTACCAAAAGATGTTGCACTAGCAACCTGAAAACTAGACTTCTGAAAAGAAGAGTCTGACGCTATTAATTCTTTTAGTTTCAAGGCAGCAGGGTCGCCCTCCAAAACTTTTTTATCAAACAATTCCTTGTTTTTAATAACATATCCCTCATTAGTTAGTTCCCCAACTTCTTCGAAGTAAAACTTTAATATTTCCTCTAATTCCTTTTCTGAATAATCACCAGAATCGGAATAGCTTTTCACCTGGGAATTCGAAAATTCGCTTGCCTGTGAAATTTGAGGTACAACAAAGGTTACTAATAAGACAGCTGTTAGCAATAGGATAAATGGTTTACAGACTCTTTTAGCTATCGTCTCCACTTTTCTCTCTCCCTTTTAATGTATTTGGTATTGTATAGATTACCATAAAATGAGTGGTAACGCCTCTGAATATTGAAAAATAGTAAAAAAGATACATTTTAAAAGCAGGAACTTGAAGCTGGTCAATAATGCTCTGCATGCAAAAATACGTTCTCTTCCTGTAGGAAAAAGAACGAATGTTTGGTATAATTATCATAGGTAAAACAAACCAATGAAGGGGGATACTATGAAAAGAACCGAACAAATATTAGAAGCTATAGACGAATTAACTAAAGAAAAAGGTTTCCCGCCATCTGTTAGGGAAATAGGTGAAAGGGTTGGTTTAAAATCTTCAAGTACAACAAAAGGTCATCTTGACCGGTTGCGTAAAAAGGGGCTTGTTGATTGGGAAGAAGGTAAGCCGAGAACATTGCATTTATTACGTAAAGAAAAAGCCACCATTTAAATTGGTGGCATTGTTGTGCTTTTAAATTTTACTAGGTATCAAACGTATGTTTTGTTATTATTGTTCTGAGGTGATGTAAGTGAATAAATTGTCAAAAGAGCGAAATGAGGAACTTGAAAGAATGATCAACTTAATAAATGAAGTTGTGGAAATTTATGAACAACATCAAGGTGAACCCCAAGAAAAACCGGAAATAACTTGTCCTCAATGTCAAAAAAAATCAACAAATTATATCTGTGATTGGGAAGGCGAAAAACATGTTCATTTCAGTTGTGAATGCGGTTGCTGGGTACGCCAATAAATAGAACAGGCCTCTTGTTACACGGAAGGCCTGTTTTAATTCTTTATTTGAATAAATTTCTAAATAATTTGCCAGTTGCCTTACCAGCGGCACGTCGAGCTATACGTTTTCCTATCGTTCCGTTTTTCACTGCGTTTACATCTCCCAAAATCTTGGCTGACTTATATAAAGCTGATCTGATTTTGTTGATACTCATTTTCCTTCATTCCTTTTTGTATTTGTGGTTTTATTATAGCAAAGATTGTTCATCTTCTTGCCCACATTTTGCCCACAGTGGGGGAAATTTTCGCTTATTTTCACTTGTTTTTTATAGGGTAAAGACGGGCAATGAGAACACCAGAAACCCCTTGTGCTATAAGGGATAGAAGGGGTTAGCAAGGCACTAAAGGGCAACCATAACAGAAATGGGCGGAATGATGTAAGCCCAGCGTCCAAACGTTGATATATCAAGGAAAAGAGGCTCTTTTTAGAGCCTCTTTTTTTAAAAAATCACATAAAAATCACATTTTTTCGGTTTTAAAACTTGTGATACCTTGTAGGAAACATTTCATTTTATTAAATGTTTCTTTCTTCATCTTGTTTGTTATGTGAGTATAAATTTCAATTGTGGCTCTCATATCAGTATGGCCAACTCTCTTCATAATCTCCCCCAGAGTGTTTCATTATTTGACCTAACTCATGGCAGAAGTCTTTCCAGTGCTGCTCCTTGTTTTTAAGAGACTATCGAAAAAAACCACATTACTTAAACAAAACTTAAAGATCCCACACTTGTTAGGCATGTACCTAATTTGAATGTCTAATCTATCAGCAATAACTTTCATATCGACTTGGGAAGGTTCTGCTATGTTTATTTATATATATATGTATTGAACTTCTTCTTCTAATTTTGAAAGGTAGTACATTAAAATCCCCCTGTATAATGAAAACTGATGCTCTCTTTTTGGTGATTTGAAAACCCGATTAAACGGGTTTAAAAGTTTATTTTTTCAAAACTTGAAGCGTTATTGAAGTAACGAAAAGGAGCAGGCATAATGCCTGCTCCTCTATCTTGAAACTAACGAGATTCATTTGAGGATTTAAGGTAACTGATGAACAATGGTGAAATGACAATTACTGTTACAATTAATAATAGTCTGCTAGATATTAAATTTACAAATGTAGTGTTAATAATATATAGGGCTAAAACCATTAAATAAAAAGCCACGTAAACATAAGCATACACTTTTTTGCTGAATGGTTCTTTCATGTAAATGAAAAGAAATAACCCTGCCATTAAAACTAAGAAAGTCATATTTTCCCTCTTTCATTTTTATTGTGGAAAAACCCCAGTTGGAACAGCTGCATATCCGAGTCCAGTAAAACGTATTCTAACACCATGACCTTCATGTTCGTCTTGAATCATTTGACCAAAACCAACTAGTCCGCCTCCGATTACTCCGGAAATTACGCTTGCTAATTGTGTAGGAGGTACGGGTATAACCCTTGATATTAAAGCAAGACCAGAGGTTGCTCCACCGCCTGCTTTAAATGATTGATATAGTGTTCTTGTTTCATTACAGTCAAAATAAAGATTATATCCCCACCAGTAGAGATCATGACCAGATCGACCGCAGCCTTTTTTCGCTACTTTCATTTTATGATTGTTTCCATTCTCCAGTGTCAATACACTACCGTCTTTGTCTAAAATTTTCACACTAAAATCGGAGTTAATGACAGCTTCTTTTTGTTTCACTAAATCGTTCAAGTATTTAATCCAGTCTTGAACTTCGTTGGTGACAGAACGTGAAATATCTAGTTTAGTATAAGATGGATCTAAGGTAAGAGTTCCATCTGCGTTTAATTTAAGATAAGCTTCTAATTTCTTTACATCATTCATACTCACCTTTACATTCTTAAATTCTTCGCTGTTCAGTTTTTGATCGGGTGCAGAATTTCCTTTATATGCTCCAGTAGTTTCAGTATGTAGTTTTTCGTTGTCAGTTAGTTCTGACGCTGATACTATATTGAAAATACAGGTGAAACCAATATTAATGTCAGTACCATAACAAATGTCTTAAAACCATTGTGCTTCTTTTCTTTCACGATAATGCCACCCTTCTTATTATAGATCAACCTCATTTTACTTGAAAAACAAGGTAATTTGCGGCATGATGTGTATAACAGTAAAAAAGAACCATCTAAAATCTTGTGCGTAATGAAATTATACTAGGTGTGATTAATTAGAATATGGAGGGCTAATTTAAGAAGGAAAAAAACGATTAAGATGAAGGATGTTATGATGTAACTATGTTGATCTTTGGATTATAGGTCTTACTTTATTTCTCTAAAAACAGCATCCTCAAATTTAATTAAATTGGTGTCTCCTTCCACAATATGAATAACCTTACGGATATGATTTATGTAATGAATTTTTCCTTCTATGTTAATAGTCTCTCCTGATTCTGCTCTATTTAAAAAGGGCAGCGGTTTAAATACAGAGAACAGAACTGTTAAATTAAATTCCATTGCTTCACATATTATCTTATCCATGTCTTCTATTTGAACCATGTCAAGAACCGGCCTTTTAACCTTGTTCCGATTGCTTTCTAATTCGCGGAGCAGGCTGAGGTGTTCCGACAGCATCATAGCTGTTCATTTGATTGATCCCCGATCTTTCAAGTTGTCATCTTTCATGGTGTTTATCTCCTTGAGTTTCAATCGTGAATTAATGGAAACAGTGTTTTAGCTATTTTGGTTACAAAATCGGTCACGGTTTCGGAATTTGAAGGTGTATGCGGCATGATGTAAGCCCAGCGTCAAAAACGGCTGATATATCAAGGAAAAGAGCATCTTTTTATTTAACTTGCGATGACATATAAATACCCTTTTATCCATGGAATAATTTCCTTTTGGGGGATTATGGTATAATTAGCATCTGAATTTTTAACAGAAAGGTTAAACAATTGATGTCGCACAACAAACTAATGTTTTTGCTTTATCATTTTCATCTATTATTCACCTGCATGGTACAATAGTGGACCCTGCGGCTAGCTGGAAGCCTTGGCTGGTGAACATTGCATTCATTTTATTGGTTCTTCTATTTTTAAATCTCACTATAAAAGAAAATCAACAGAACAAGTAGCGGCATGCCCTTCTCAAAGAGAAGGGCATATATTTTATATTATGAACATCGGTAAGAGTAGCCTTAATAAACGTCACTCTAATTCTGCATCTGAATATCGGAGCTTGCTATTGCCCGTAATCTCTTTCAACGGCCAGTGCGTCAGCAAATGGCATTAAAACCGCAAGACCTAAATTTGATTCTTTGTGAAAAATGGGGGATTTTAAAAAGATGGTCAAAAAAATTGTAAATGGATTCAATTCATTTTCACTACTGGGGACAATCTTTTTTATCGGCAGTTATTTTACGTACAAATTTAATGGCGTGGAGCTGGTCGGGTTCCTGTACTTAGGTATTATTTTTTTGACAGCTCTGATCGCAACCACCGTAATGTTAATCAGGCTAAAAAGAAAAGGAATCAATAAAGATAAACAGGCTTAATGCATGCTTTATACTTATTTTAGCTTCTCTCCGCTAGTGTAACCTTTTCCAATCCATAATATAGATCTCTTAAAAGCATCACATGTCCAGTACATCAAATGTAATCTCCTGTTCATACTAATATCGGGAGGTACATCGACTTATGTTGAAAATTTGGATGACTGGACTTTTACTATTAGCGCAGCCCGCGGGGCATTCTGACAGCTTAACGATCACTCAGCAAGGGAAGAAAGTGGCCGTTGTGAACCGCGAAGATTTTACAATGCCGCTTCCCGGAACACCGATGATTGATGATAAAAAATACAACGAATTCGTTGACAGGCTTGAACGGAAAGTACACAAGGATCCTGTCAACGCCGTGATCAACGATCAGGGAAGGATCGTTCCCGGCAAGGTTGGCTACAGCCTTTCCCGGAAGGGGTTTAAGGAGCAGTTTTACGCGTATTTTTATGGGGATGGCCCGTCCACAATAGAAGTGCCTGAATTGAATGTTTACCCGAAAGTTGACAGCGAACTGCTTTCCCATATCCGGACACAGCGGATCGGCCAGTATGTGACGTACTTTAATTCCGGGAATAAAAGCAGGACGCACAATATTTCTCTCGCGGCAAAGGCAATCGACAATCATGTTGTTTTTCCTAATGAGACGTTTTCATTTAACAAAGTTGTCGGAATGAGGACGCCGGACAAGGGATATATGAAGGCTCCCGTGATTGTGAGAGGCGAATTGTCTGAAGGAGTGGGCGGAGGCATTTGCCAGGTTTCGTCGACATTGTTTAATGCTGTTGACCGGGCAGGACTCGAAATCGTCCAGCGCTATTCCCACAGCCGGCGTGTCCCTTATGTTCCGCCGGGGCGCGACGCGACGGTCAGCTGGGGCGGACCTGATTTGCGCTTTCAAAACAAATATAACCAGCCGGTCTTGATCCGGGCGAAACGGCACGGGGGAACGATGGTTGTGACGCTTTATTCTTCTGATGTGGTCAATCATCAGCTGCGAAAAGTCCCGAAGGCTCCGGCCCAAATTCCAAAAGAAGAGCATCAAAGCGGGGATCACTAAAGGCGAATGTTCATCTGGCGCTGCACTTGTTCACACAATGTACAATAAAATCCTTTTGCCTGTATGATAGGATGAATCAAGGACATCTTTAAATTTCAGACAAGAGGAGATGATCGAGTGACATGGCTTTTTGTAACCTTTTTGGTGATCTTCAGTCTTTTTAAAATATTGGTCACTTGCCTTCCGAGCGGTGTCGTAGAGTGGCTGACCGGCAAATTTCAAGTTCATGTGAAGCTTGAGGAATCGAATGTTCAAGTGACATTCGGCGGAAAACGTTTAGAGGGATCTGACAAGAGTCGATTTATTCAAAACTTTAATGAAGCGGTATTTATGGAGCGGTACTACATATACCCGGGAGATGAGCCGCTGTATGTCAATCCGAAAAACGCCGGGACACCGTTTGTGATCGAAACAACTAAAGGAAAAAACGCTGTGAAGCTGTTTGTATACAGATACGATGATCATATAGACGTCGTTAAACAATATAAGAAAAAGACGGCCGCTTATTGTCTGCGTTCTGACAGTCTGCAAACATGCGGGGGGATGAAAACGGCGGATTTGATTTAAAAAGCAGGAAAAACCTGCTTTTTTATTATGATATGAAATAGAGCCTGACAGCGCCGTAACCGATCAAAAATAACCAGGCAGCGATTCTTTCTTTTTGACGTGCTGTACGGCTGTCCATTTCACCATCGCCTTTCTTCATTTTATTAGCAATAAAATCCTTGTATTGCATATTATTCTAAATTAAAATGAGGTTGATAAAAAGTCTTGCACAGGGAGAAACGCCATGACCATACATATTCAACAGCTTGAAGCCCCTCTGAATCGTGAGTTTGTTGATGAACTGATCAATTTGTGGAATGATAATACGTTGGAAACGGCTGATTGTGCATTAGATGATCAAGATAGAGAAATGATACACCAGCAGCTGGAACAATATGTTCAATCCGCATACGGAGCGGTTTTTGCCGTCGTGAATGAGAAGCAAGAAGCGGTCGGATACGGGCTGGCCTCTATTAAGAAAGATTTGGTCAGCGATTGTCTGAGCGGGCAAATCGATGAAGTGTACATAGCCCCGGACTATCGAAGAAATAAGCTGGGGAAGCTTGTTGCAGACCGTATGATGGATTGGTTTGAACAACATCAAGTCTCTCACGTTCAAGTATCGGTCGATATCGATAATCAATCGGCGCTGCATTTTTGGGAAGGCATCGGCTTCAGCAGTGATTTTTATCTTCTGACAAATTAGTTTTTTGAATCAAGTGGGAGCGGCCTTCGTTGTCATGCCCGGCCGCCTAGCTAAAAAGCCCCTTTTAAGGGGCTTTTTTGATGAGCTCAGGAGAATTATGATGCGGTGAATTGACGAGAGGCGCGACTTCATACGCTTCCATCTCTTTTGACGCATATGGTTTTAAAAGGCTTTCTAAGTATGCAAGGTTTTGATTCTTCGGATTCAGCCATTCTTTTTCAGCCTGGCGATCAAGAATGACGGGCATGCGGTCATGAATGTCTTTCATTAAATCGTTGGGCGTTGTCGTAATGATTGTGCATGTATAGACGGGCTTGCCGCCTGCAGGCTGCCACTTCTCCCAAAGCCCAGCAAATGAAAACAGTCGATTTGTTTTGAGCTTGATCCTCATCGGCCGCTTTGTCTTTGCATCGGTCCGCTTCCACTCATAAAAACTGTCTGCCGGAATGAGGCACCTTTGTCTGATCAGCGGCTTTCGAAAGCTCGGCTTCTCCGCCAAAGTCTCAGCGCGCGCATTGATCATTTTATAACCGATTTTCTCATCCTTTGACCACGGCGGAATCAATCCCCACCGCAGCCGCCCTAGCCGGTTATGCGAACCGTCGTTGATGACGGCGAGAATATACTGGGAAGGCGCGATGTTATAACTGGGGCTGTAATCTTCAATCGCCATTTGATCAATCTCGAAACGGTCAATAATCTCATCAAATTCAGAAAACAGCGTAAACCTGCCGCACATCTTAGGTCACCTTTTTTTGTTTATTGAAAGTTTGAGGCTTTTATATATAAATGGCCAACAAGGCCGCTGAAACAGCCATGATAAAGCAGTCATCGCCCGTCATGGCCACGCCGTTTTTGATGAATACACTGCAGGTCCAGTTGAGTGCCGATCCTTCCGCGGTCCGGTCAATCAGTTTTTTACCCGCTGTGTAAACACATGCTTTAAATAAAGAAAACGAAATGGAACATAAAATAAAGAGCAAAATAAACTTTACCATCAACACCAGCATTGCCTTTTCACCCCGGCATATTTTGTAAGCTCCACCTTCATTTTACCAATAAATTCATCTGTTAAAACCTCTTTCTTGTTTTATTATATTGACCGAATGGTCAGCAATCGTTGCAATTTATACTAACCGATTGGTCAATAACGAAAAGGAATGATGGTCAATGCCTTTACAGCTTTATGAAAAAGAGCAAATACTCGATGCCTGTTTGGAGGTTTTTGCCCGGCATGGCTATGCAAAGACTTCGACCGGAATGCTGGCGGAAGCGGCCGGCATTTCAAAGGCGCTGATTTTTCATCATTTTAAAAGCAAAAAAGATCTGTACTTAACTGTGCTCGATTATTGTATTGAGAAGGTAAAGTCGCGCCTTTCCCTTGATGACCTGGCGTCTTATGATGATTTCTTTGAAGCGAAAGAAAAAATAAGCATGGCTAAGCTTGAGTTTTTCGCGGATTATTCAAATGTATACAAGCTCACGAAAGATGCCTTTTATTCACCGCCTTCCGAATTAAAAAAAGAAATCGCTGCAAAGTATGGGGAGCAATTTGCCGTTAGAAATCGTATTCTAAAACAGCTTTTTGCGAAAGTTCCGTTGAGGGAAGGAGTGGATCGTGAAGAGGCGTTCGAACTTATCATGGTCATGATGGGGCATTTTGAACAAAAGTTTCTAGCGGAAGTAACGGCTGAGGACGATTTTGATCCAGCCTGGAGCAGACGTCTTCTTGAAGAACGAAAACGGTTTTTGGATATGATTCGTTTCGGCATTGAAGGCGAATAAAAAGGGGGATTCCTGATGGGACACTATGTATTGGGCTTTCATGAGATCGATCGAACCGATTTGCCGCTTATCGGAGGAAAAGGGCTGAACTTGGGCGAATTGTCAAAAATGGACGGCATCCAAGTGCCTCCCGGTTTTTGTATAACAACAAAAGCATATGAAAAGATGATCGGTGAAAACGATAAGGTCAGTGAACAGATTGATCAGCTGTCTCTTTTAAAAGTGAAGGACAGAAAACAGATTAACGATCTTGCCCTTCAGATCCGCAATGGTATTGAAAGGGCCGAAATCGCCGAAGAGATCAAAGAAGCGGTTAAAAGCGCTCACTCAAATGCTGGCGGCGATGCATATGCGGTCCGATCAAGCGCTACGGCAGAAGATTTGCCTCATGCCTCTTTCGCCGGGCAGCAAGATACGTATTTAAATATAAAAGGAATAGAGGCGATCTTGAAGCATATCAGCAAATGCTGGGCTTCACTGTTTACAGAGCGGGCCGTGATCTACCGGATTCAAAACGGTTTTGACCACCGCAAAGTTCAATTATCGGTCGTCGTCCAGCAGATGGTGTTCCCGGATGCGTCCGGCATTTTGTTTACGGCAGATCCTATTACATCCAACCGGAAGGTCACCTCGATTGATGCAAGCTTTGCTTTGGGAGAGGCGCTTGTATCTGGTACAGTTTCAGCAGACAACTACAAGGTTCGTGAAGGCGCGATCATTCAAAAAACGATTTCCGAGAAAAAGACGGCAGTCTATTCTTTGGAAAGCGGCGGCACTGAGGCGCGCGAAGTCGAAGCGGGCTGCCGGAAAGAGCAAACATTAACAGATGAACAGATCATCCGGCTTGAAAAACTGGGAAGGAGAATCGAAGCCCATTTCGGTTTTCCGCAGGATATTGAATGGTGTCTGGCTGATGGCGAATTTTTCTTTGTCCAGAGCCGGCCTATAACGACATTGTTTCCTCTTCCGAAACAGAGCGATGACAAGCTTCGCGTCTATATGTCTGTCGGGCATCAGCAAATGATGACAGAACCGATCAATCCGCTTGGAATATCGTTTTTCGGGTTGATCTCGGATTATGAGCTGACTTGTGCCGGCGGAAGGCTTTTTATTGATTTATCACACGATTTGGCATCTTTTGCAGGGCGGAAAGTCGTCCTCAGTACGGCGGGGAAAAATGATCCTTTCATGCATAGCGCTCTTGTGAATTTTTTGAAAAGAAAGGAGCTTGTCAAAACCCTGCCGAAAGGGAAGCGGATGTTTAGATTAGGGGCTGAAGGGCTGTCATGGTCGCTGCCGGGTGATGCGCTGAAGATTTACCGGAAAAACGACACAGATGTAGTCAAACGGCTCATGTCGAAAGCGGAAGCATCCATTCAAGAGGCTGAACAGCGATTGAAAAACGCATCGGGTGAAACGTTATTTGCACAGATAGAAGAGGATCAAAAAAGCTTGAAAAAAGTTCTCTATGATTCAGAGAGCATGGCTGTAATTATGGTTGGTTTATATGCCGTTTACTGGCTCAATCGAAAAATGGAGAAATGGCTTGGCGAAAAAAATGTCGCCGATACCCTTTCTCAATCGGTATTGTACAATGTCACATCTGAAATGGGATTGGCGCTTTTGGATGTATCAGATGCTGCCAGAGGATACCCCGAGGTTCAGAAGTATTTAGCATATGCCAATAATGAAACCTTTTTTGAAGATCTCAAACAGCTTGACGGCGGTCCCGCCTTTATCGGCGCATTGCGGGCATTCCTTGAGAAGTACGGCATGCGCTGCACCGGTGAGATCGATATAACCAAGACCCGCTGGAGCGAACGTCCTTCCATTCTTGCTCCAATCATTTTGAGCAACATCAAGAATTTTGAGCCCGGCGCGCGAACGGCTAAGTTTGAACAGGGGCGATTGGAAGCGGAGAAAAAGGAGAGGGATTTGTTAAGCCGTCAGCAACAACTAAAGGGAGGCAGACAAAAGGCAAAAAGGACAAAGAAGATGATCAGCGTGCTGCGGAATTTTATCGGCTATCGGGAATATCCCAAATATGCTCTGATCAAACGCTATTTCATATATAAGGAAGCGTTGATGAAAGAAGCCGCTGTTTTACAGCAAAAGAAGCTGATACAAGCGAAGGAGGATATTTATTATTTGTCCTTTGATGAATTGAAAGAAGCCGTGTGCACAAACCGTCTCGATGTGAAGAAGATCGAGGAAAGAAAAGCGGAATATCGGCATTATGAAAAATTGACGCCTCCGCGAATCATGACTTCAGAAGGCGAGGTCATCACCGGAGAAGCCTTGGGGGATCACATTCCGGCAGGAGCGTTGGCGGGCGTTCCTGTTTCATCGGGGATCATCGAAGGAAGGGCAAGAGTGATTCTGAAATTGGAGGAAGCCGATATCGAAGAGGGGGATATCCTTGTCACGCCTTTTACAGATCCGAGCTGGACACCGTTATTTGTCTCAATCAAAGGTTTGGTGACTGAAGTGGGCGGCCTCATGACACACGGCGCTGTTATTGCGCGGGAATACGGGCTTCCGGCGGTGGTGGGAGTTGAGCATGCGACGAAAGAAATTAAAGACGGACAGAAGATCAGGATTAACGGATCGGAAGGATATGTTGAAATACTCGAATGATAAAAAGCGCAGCTAGAAGCTTGCGCTTTAATTCTTATAAAGGTCGGCGGACAACATCCAATCCATCAATTGCTGATACGGATAATAGGTCGTGCCATTTAATTCAATTTTAGGTATGTCAGGATATTTACGCAGCATTTCTTTCGTTCTACTTTGCTCAAGCCTAAATAATAATGTAAATCGTCTTCTTTGATTAAATAGGGATAGCCTGAATAACTTCCCTTTGGGTTTTTAAAGTTTTTCAAGCCGTCACCGATAAAATAGCCTAAAGCCGCTAAACCAAGTCCGATCCAAAACAGGTTCATCTCCACGTTTACCATCCTTTTCTCATATTGCTTTATCTGTCATACGAAAAGGATTGAAAAAAGTTTCAAGGTCAAAGGCTTTGCCGGTTCAGCATCTCATAAAGAACGACGGCATGGTTATGGCGCTCATCTTTGGCCCCGTAAAGCAGAATAACGGTTTCGTCCGCCGCCATTTTTTTTAATTCCCTGAAGCTTTTCTGTTTTTCAGCGTTTTGTTTAATTTCGTTTTGATAGGCTTCTTTAAACGATTCGAATTTTTTCGGATCATGACCGAACCATTTTCTTAATTCGGGGCTTGGAGCGATTTCTTTCATCCAGCAGTCGAGGTTCGCTTTTTCTTTTGATATGCCGCGCGGCCACACACGATCGATTAAAATGCGGCGTCCTTCTGCTTGCTGGTTTTCTTGATAAATGCGCTGGAGAATAAACGGCATGCGGATCACTCCTTCTCATTTTATGATAAAACGGCAGGCTGGAAGGAACAACCCTATTGAAAAAGACAATGCCAAAATCCCGTTTATTCGATGGAATGTTTTAAAGAACTGTACAATTGGCTGACGCTTTCATCGATTTCATCTCTTGACATCCGCAAGGCTTTTTCCGATACGGCATAGCCGATTTCCAACCGGCCTTCTTCCAGCCCTTTAAAGATCGCATCGGCAAATTCATCCAGAGGAGCTCCGGAATCATGCAGTCCGACACCGCCCAGATCCGTATTGACCGCAGGAGGAGCGACTTCTATGACCTCAACGCCGGCCTCGGAAAGCTGGTGTCTTAAACTCATCGTAAAGGAGTGGAGAGCGGCTTTTGTCGATGAGTAGATTGGTGCGACCGCCATCGGTGTAAACGCCAGCCCTGACGACACATTGATGATCGCAGTTTTCCCGGCTTTTTCGGCAAAGCATTGGCTAAAGAGCATGGCCAGATGGATAGGCGCCTCCATATTGACGGTGATTTCTTTATTGTAGTCAGCCCAATTGTCTATAACATCGGCTTTTAAAATGTGGTAGCGCTGCTGTATGCCCGCATTATTCACAAGTACGTTTACTCCCGGATGATGTTCTTTGATCCATTCAAATAATGCCAGTCGTTCCGCTTCAACGGCCACATCGCATACACGCGTGATCAGCTCCGGATGTTTTTCCTTTGCTTCTTTAAGCTTGCTTTCCCTTCTCCCGCAGACGATAACGGTATTTCCCGCTTTTATAAATCGTTCGGCAAAAGCAAAGCCGATTCCCGATGCGCCGCCTGTGATCAGCACTGTGTTTCCCGACAGTTCCATTGGAATCCCTCTTTTCCGTCAAATTTTAAACAATAGGTTGAGCATCTCTTCTGACCCTATAATGCCCCTTTATTTTCCAAAATGCAAGTATTCTGATTAGACGGTATGTTCCGATTCCATTATCATTGAAAAGTGAAAGGGGTGGAATAAAATGTATGATACAACTGTCGAAACACGCTTCGGAAAGCTGAAAGGCAGAGCGGAAAACGGAGTCCGTATCTTTAAAGGCGTTCCATACGCAAAACCTCCCGTCGGCGACCTAAGGTTTCGGGAACCGCAGCGAATGGAGGCCTGGGAAGGTGAGCTGGATGCTTTTCAATTTGGCCCGGTTTGTCCGCAGCCTGATGGGGTATTGCCTGAGTCAGCGGGGGTTCAAAAGTCTGAGGATTGCCTTTATTTAAATGTGTACGCACCCGAAGAGGCGGACGGGGATCTGCCTGTTATGGTGTGGATTCATGGGGGCGCTTTTTATCTCGGCGCCGGAAGTGAACCGCTCTATGACGGGACTCAGCTTGCAAAGCAGGGAAAGGTGATCGTGGTCACCATCAATTATCGCCTCGGTCCGTTCGGTTTTTTGCATCTATCCTCAATTGATGATTCCTACAGCAGCAATCTTGGCCTGCTGGATCAAATCGCGGCTCTCGAGTGGGTGAAAGACAATATCGCTTTCTTTGGCGGAGACCGTCATCACATTACGGTTTTTGGAGAGTCGGCGGGATCGATGAGCATCGCTTCGCTTTTGGCGATGCCGAAAGCAAAGGGGCTTTTTCAACAGGCCATTATGGAAAGCGGGGCTTCCGCAACTATGTCCGATAAGCTTGCGAAAGCTGCAGCAGAAAGATTCTTAAGGATTCTCGATATTGATCATCATCATCTGGAGCGCCTTCATGATGTATCTGATCAAGAACTTCTTGAAGCCGCCGATCAGCTGCGCACTTTAATGGGAGAAAATATTTTTGAATTGATTTTTCTGCCTGCGCTTGACGAAAAAACCTTGCCGCTGAAGCCGGAGGTCGCCGTCGCAAAAGGCGCGGCAAAAGAGATCAATCTATTAATCGGAACAAACCGTGATGAAGGCGTCTTGTTTTTTCCCTCTGATTCGGATCTTTTGCCTGAGAGCAAGATCAACGAGATTTTAGAAGAATACATGGGTAAAGAGGCCGCCGAAGCCGCCTCCTCTCTGTATCCGAGGTCATTGGAAGGCCATGTTGATATGATGACAGATCTGATCTTTTGGCATCCGTCTGTTGTGTTCGCTTCGGCTCAATCACGATATGCATCTGTCTTTATGTACCGGTTTGACTGGCATGCGGATTCAGAGCAGCCGCCGTTCAACAAAGCTGCGCACGGCTTAGAGATTCCGTTTGTATTTGGAAATATGGACATTTTGGAACAGCTGACAGGTACGAAGGCCGGTGAAGAAGCGCAGCTGCTTGCTGAACAGATCCAGGCTGCCTGGGTGTCTTTTGCCCGATCCGGAAATCCGAGCACCGATGATGTCAGCTGGCCTGATTATGATGAAGATTCACGGAAAACGCTGATTTTTGATCAAGAGGTCGCAGTTGAAAGCGATCCTTATTCAGATAAGAGAAAGATGTTGACAGCCCCGAACCCGCAGATTTAGAACAAGCGGGCCTGACCTGTGTGGTCAGCCGCTTTGATGATAGCGTTCGCTTTGAATGGCTTCAAGCGATTTGCCGCGCGTTTCCGGCGCCATACGGAGCCCGATGATCATATGAATGACGAGAAATGCAATCATGACGGCGCCGGCTGTTTTGAAGCCCAAGCCCGTAATCATCGCCGGAACGACCAATGAGATGAGTCCGACGCCGATGCGGACGATGAAGAACATGAAGCCTTGAGCGAGCGCCCTGTATTTCGTATGAAACAGCTCTGCCGCCCACAGTCCGTAAAACGCCTGCGCTCCAAAACCCGCAGAAATGCCCCACAGGCATACGAATAATAAAAGCTCCGTGATGTTCATCGTGCCGAAGGTGAGGATGACCCATGCGGCGGTTGCCATAGCTGCTCCTATGCCAAAAAGCAACTTCCGATTGACTTTATCGCCGAGACGGATAAAGACGAAGTATGTGGACGCCACAGTCAAAATCCATAAAAATGCCTGCAGCAGGTTGGCTTGTGCCGCTGTTAGGCCGCCGACCGTCTCATAGATATACGGCATGAAATATCCCATCGTCCCGGCAACAAGGTTCCAAAACGCATAAATTCCGATGAGGAGAATCATCGCGCGAAGGTTCGCTTTGTTGGTCAACAGCTCTTTGATCGACGCCTTTTCTTCAACTCCTTTTGCTTTGTCTTCGGCTTCTTTTCGCTTTTGCTCCTCCCAGATGGACGATTCGTGAATCTGCTGCTGCAAAATCCAGGTGATGACTGCGACGACGAATAATTGGGCAAAAATCAACCGGCTTCCCATTAAACCGAGCGGCGCCAAGGCAACTGATAACAGCAGCGTAAGCGCCGGTCCGACCGACCATGCCAGCTGCCCCCAGCCGACGCGTCCGGCCCGTTCATGGTCAGGGGCCTCCTCGGCAATGTAAGTCCAAGCAGCCGGAATTGCTGCGCCCACCGCAATTCCCGTCACGATGTATCCGGTTAAAAGCATGGGAAAATTAAACGACGCGGCGATCAGTAAAACGCCAAGCATATAGACTAATAGATCGTATTTATATATGAATTTTCTCCCGTAACGGTCGACTAAAAAACCGCCGAGAAAAGCGCCGATCGCCGCGCCGAAACCATTTGCGCTTAAGGCGCCGAGAAGTCCGACCCGGGCGTCGTCCAATCCTAAATATTCAACCCATAACGAAAGCCCGCCGGCCCCCGCGACGATGGATCCCGCCTCCAAATAGTTGGACATGGCGACCGTAATCGTCGACTTCAAACTGCCTTTTTTTCTCCCTGGCATGATTCGTTCCCCTTTCAAATCAGAATTCTTTTCTGACAGAAGCCGGATTGATGCGTTGAATGCTCGATTTTACCCTAGCGAGTCATGCAAAATTGTAAGCGTTATCATCTCGTGGTAATCCCGACCCTGCATCCGTTCCAGCCTTCAGGCTGTTCCGAATGTTTTGCTTATAGTATTACTTTATTCGGAAAACAAAAATAAATCAACATAAAAATCAGAATATTCCGTCTGAATATTTTTGTTTTTGTTTGGATTTTTTTCTCGAAAAACTGCCATTATATCAATTTTTTATTAAAAAACCGAAACTTTTCCTCTGGAAAATAGTATATTTAAACTAAGTATATTTTACTATAAGGAGGAATTTCTTAGATGAGTATATTAAGCAGGTTCAAAGACATTATGGCCAGCAATATTAACGCTTTGCTGGATAAAGCGGAGAACACGGAAAAAATGGTGGATCAGTATGTCAGGAACTTAAACAGCGACTTAAACAAAGTAAAGGCGGAAACGGCGTCCGTCATGGCGGCCGAGCAAAGGGCAAAAAGAGAACTGGCGGATTGCCGGGCGGAAATCGACAAGCTTGAGCGCTATGCAATGAAGGCTTTGGAAGCCGGCAGCGAGGCGGATGCCCGAACATTTTTAGAAAAGAAAGCGGTGCTTGAAACGAAGGCATCCGAGTTAGAAACCGCGTTTCAAACGGCGTCATCCAATGCGAATCAAATGAAAAAAATGCACGATAAGCTCGTTTCCGATATCGGGGAGCTTGAAGCACGCCGCGCCGCGATCAAAGCGAAATGGACAGCGGCGAAAACACAGGAAAGAATGAATAAACTCGGTGCATCTGCAGCGAATGCCAACCATTCAATGTCCGCTTTCGGCAGAATGGAAGAAAAGGCAAACCGGGCGCTTGATGAAGCGAATGCGATGGCTGAATTGAACGCCGCTCCTCAAGATGACATAGAAGACCTGAAGGCTAAATATGACAGCCCTTCTAATGTGGATGATGCGCTTGCCGCATTGAAAGCGAAAATGGCGAGTCAAAAGTCATATCATTTGAAATGAATAAAGTGAGAGGTTAAGAGACATGGTAATTTCTTATAAATGTCCGGGCTGCGGGGATGACATGGCCTTTGACGCTGAATCGGGCACGCTCGCCTGCCGCAGCTGCGGGAGACAGGACAAGATTGAAAACATTCCGGAAGAATTGAAAACTGCGAGATTTACTGAAGATGAAGCAACAGAATATCATTGCCAAAACTGCGGCGCTATTTTGATCACTGAGAAAGAAACGACGGCTACATCCTGCAGCTTTTGCGGAGGAGCGGCAGTGATCGCCGACCGCCTGTCCGGAAGCCTTGCTCCGGCAAAGGTCATTCCTTTTACGATCAGCAAAGAGGAGGCGGCGGACGCGTTTCGCAAGTGGTGCAGAAAAGGGCTGCTCACACCAAAGGGCTTTATGTCGGCTGACCGGATTAAAAGCATTACAGGCATGTACGTCCCTTTCTGGATGTACGATTTAAACAGCAAAGTGCAGGTCAGCGCCCGCTGCACAAAGGTACATAGGTATATACAGGGCGACTATATCTACACGGAGACCGAACATTATGATGCGTTTCGCGATATCAATCTCGACTACATCAAAGTCCCGGTGGATGCCTCAGAAAAGATGAACGATCAATTGATGGACAAATTGGAGCCATATCCATATGATCAGCTGAAAGATTTTAAAACGGCCTATTTGGCAGGCTACATCGCTGAAAAATATAATTACGATGATGAAGAGCTTTTTCCGCGGGCGAAAAGCAAAATCAGCGGCTACATCGAGTCATATATCGATTCCACCCTGTCCGGGTACAGCTCAGTCGATGTGAAAACGAAACACGTCGATACACAAAAAGTGAAAAGCTTTTATGTGCTTTTGCCCGTCTGGATGGTCAATTACAACTACAAACAAAAGGATTACATCTTTGCCATGAACGGACAAACGGGAAAAGTCGTCGGCAAGCCGCCGATCAGCTCATTTAAAGAAAAAATGTGGTTCAGCGGGCTGGCCGTCTCCATATTTGCACTCTGGAAAATCATTGCTGCTGTAATGGGAGGCGGGGCGTGATGAGAAGTTTATTGAGAAGCGCGATGATCTTATGTATGATTTTCCTTGTCTTCATCCCTATAGCCTCCGGTGCGGCAGCCTCTGAACAGAAGCGGTTTGTTTATGATGAAGCCGGGCTTCTGACCAAACAGGAAATCGAGAAGCTGGAAACGCTGGCAGCCAAATTGGGCGCCGAACGGGAGACCGACTTTATCATTGTGACGACCAATGATACAAACGGCCGCGATGTAAAGAAATATGCGGAGGACTTCTATGACGAAAAAGCGCCCGGCTACCAGAAGAAGCACGGAAATGCAGCCGTATTAACGGTAGATATGGAGCATAGAGAAGTCTATCTTGCCGGCTTTAAAAAGGCTGAAGAATATTTGAATGACGCCAGGCTGGACAAAATTAGAGAAAAAATCACGCCGGATATATCCGACAAGCATTATGAGGCCGCATTCGAAATGTTTATGAAGGCGGCGCATGATGATATGGAGAAGAAACCGTGGGCGGACAGCATCTTTTTTAAGACGTGGTTTCAATTGCTTGTTTCGGCAGTCATCGCGGGAATTGCCGTCGCCATTATGAAATACAATTCAGGCGGCAAAGTGACAGTAAGTGCAAGCACTTATATGAACGGTGATACGTCCGGAGTGATCAGAAATAATGACGAATACATCAGAACGACCGTCACAAAACAGAGAAAACCGTCCAATAATAAAAGCTCAGGCGGCGGAACGACGAGCGGAGGCCATTCGCACAGCGGCAGCCGGGGAAGCTTTTAGAAAGGGAAAGGAAGAGCTTAAATGGTGTTTTTTAGAAATCAATTTGCAAATGTAGTAGAGTGGGATGAATTTCGCGATGATATGATTTTCTATAAATGGAACAACCGCGAAATCAAAAAGGGGAGCCGGCTGATCATTCGCCCCGGTCAGGATGCCGTCTTTTTAAACAACGGAAAAATTGAAGGCATTTTCCAGGATGAGGGCGACTATGATATTGAATCCGAAATTATTCCTTTTTTATCCACTTTAAAAGGTTTTAAATTTGGCTTTAACAGCGGGATGCGCGCCGAAGTCCTGTTTGTCAACACGAAGGAATTTACCGTCAAGTGGGGGACGAAGAATGCCATCAATATCCCGGCTGCAGGACTTCCGGGCGGCATGCCGATCAGGGCGAACGGAACATTTAACTTTAAGGTGAATGATTATGTCGCATTAATCGATAAAATTGCCGGTGTGAAAGATCAGTATGTTGTGGAAGATATCAAAATACGGATCACATCCATTCTCGATCAGCTTCTGATGAAGTGGATCACAAAAGAAGGAAAAGATATGTTCAACCTTCAAGCCAACGCCTTTGATATCGCAAAGGGAATCAAGGAAGATCTTGATATGGAGATTGTCGGCGACGGCATGACGATAACAGGCTTTAACATCATGAGTTTCAATTATCCGAAAGAAGTCCAGGACATGATCACGAAAAACGCTTCCCACGGCATGGTCGGCGATCTGAACAGATATCAGCAGATTTCAATGACAGACGGCATGGCTTCAGGAAAGATGACAGGCGGCGGTGCCGCATCTGACATGGCCGGCATGATGATGGGGATGAACGTGGCGAACCAAATGATGAATCAGATGAACCAAAATCAGCAGGCGCAAACACAGACGCCACCAAGCGCGCCGCAGCCAGCGGCAAAACCGAACTTCTGTCCAAACTGCGGAACGAAAACGGGCGAAGCCAATTTCTGTCCGAACTGCGGTCAGAAGCTAGTGTAAGCGGGGGGATCGGTTGATGCCGGCAAAGTTGGTATCTTCTATGTGAATGAGGGCTTTCGCTGCCGGCACGATCGCCGGCATACCAAGCCGGAAACTGATGGAACAGAAGCTGATCCTGATACACAAGTCGGATTAATTGCGTGATCAGAGCGCCCGCCGTATTCTATATATAACAATGATGTCGGATGAAAAGAATGCGGCATACATCAATCAAGGATGTACAGAATAATCAAAGGAAACAATCTGGAGGAAAAGCGACATGGAATTAGGCATCAGCACCTTTGTAGAAACGACCCCTGATATCAAAACCGGAAAAGTCATCAGCCATGCGGAGCGGCTGCGCGAAGTAGTGGAGGAGATCGTCCTTGCCGATCAGGTGGGCTTGGATGTATTCGGAGTTGGAGAGCATCATCGTCAAGATTACGCAGCTTCTTCTCCTGCCGTCGTCCTGGCCGCAGCAGCTTCACAGACGAAGCGCATCAGATTAACGAGCGCGGTCACCGTGCTGTCGTCGGCTGATCCCGTCCGTGTTTTTCAGGATTTTGCGACGCTCGACGGGATTTCAAACGGCAGGGCGGAAATCATGGCGGGCAGGGGGTCTTTCATCGAATCCTTTCCGCTGTTTGGATATGATTTAGACGATTATGATGAGCTCTTTGAAGAAAAGCTTGATTTGCTGCTCGAACTGCAAAAGTCGGAAAGGGTCACATGGAGCGGCAAGCATCGCCCGGCTATTCACAATACAGGCGTTTACCCGCGTCCCGTGCAGAAGCCGCTACCTGTATGGATCGGAAGCGGCGGAAACCAGGAATCCGTCGTTCGCGCCGGCCTGCTCGGCCTGCCGCTGGTTCTCGCGATCATCGGCGGGAGTCCGCAGCACTTTGCCCCGCTTGTTGAGCTTTATTACAAAGCAGCGGAACATGCAGGGCATGACGCCTCAAAGCTGATTGTCGCTTCCCATTCCCACGGCTTTATCGCGGAGGATACCGAGACGGCCGCCGATCGTTTTTTCCCTTCCACCCAGCAGGCCATGAATACGCTCGCAAGAGAGCGGGGCTGGGGGCCGTACAGCCGGTCGAGCTTCGATGCAGCCAGAAGCTTTGAAGGGGCGCTCTATGTAGGCGATCCTGAGACGGTGGCGGAAAAAATTATTCATCTGCGCAAGAATGTCGGGATCACCCGATTTTTGCTTCACGTTCCGGTCGGTTCGATGCCGCACGAAGATGTCATGAAGGCGATTGAACTTTTTGGAACAAAAACGGCGCCGCTCGTCAGGGAAGAAGTATCCCGCTGGGAGGCATCCGAAAGGTCATAACATGAAAGGCCCGCGCTTTAGCGCAGGCCTTTTTATTTCATATAATGCTTTTTAAAATCCGGATGTATCGAAAATTTGCGGCGCAAATGGATCAGGTTTTCGCCGAAACTTTCCTCCAATACCTCTCTGTGCTTCTCCATGATTTCCATCAGGTACAAATCATGAATCATCACTTCGGTAATCGGCATCACCAAGCCTACATGCATCGTCCAGGCTGCGCGGCTGTCTTTCCCATGCGAGACAATGCCGGCCACAACTTCTGAATCGTCGACGCTGAATACGAGCCAGCGTCCGTCATACTCTTCTGTAATTTGCCTGCTGTTGTCATGTAGATAGACATTGGCGAAATCCGCTTCAATGTCGCCGTATGCAATAATGGTCACAATGACGCCTTTTTTTGCGGCCCGCTTGAGCTCAGGCTCCAATTCAGGAAAATCCTCTTTCCAAATTTCCAGGAGAATCCTTTTTCCGGCCGATGATATGCACGCCTTTACTTTATCGAGAATCTCGCTTCGCCCGGTGATGTTCCAAATATTTTCCCGGTCATTTGCAGTGCGCTCAAACTTCTCGAAATATTTTTCTGCCTGTTCAAAAGTCTCTTCCGCTTTCATCCGCCGGTTTTTAATCAGGTCCTTGGCGGGAACGGGAATGTACTGCGGTGTGTTGCCGTAGCTGACAAATATATCGCCGCGGATTACAAGGCTCTCCAGCACTTCGTATATTTTCGACCGGGGAACACCCGATTTTTTTGCCACCGCATAGCCTGTCAGCGGCGATTCTTCCAAGAGCGCCAAGTATGCTTTCGATTCATACTCGGTGAAATTCAGGTTTTTCAGTACGTCTAATATGTTTTCCTTCATAAGCCCTCCAGCTTCAACAAGAGTCGCTACCTTTGTCACTCATATTTTGCTGGATGTATTGATTTATTTCAAGTCCGCTGATACACTTTTTATAAGTGGTTACTTGAGTAGTCACTATATAAAAACAGTATGGGGGGAGACATCTGATGGATAGCCTGCTGTCATACATATCGATTGCAGCCATGATGGTGGTGATACCCGGAGCCGATACGATGCTTGTGGTGAAAAACACGCTTCGATACGGTCCGAACGCCGGGCGCTGCAATGTTCTCGGCTTGGCGACGGGGCTTTCTTTCTGGACGCTGATTGCCGTTCTCGGCTTAGCGGTGGTGATTGCGAAATCGGTGATTCTGTTCAATACGATCAAATACTTGGGGGCGGCCTATTTAATATATTTAGGCATTAAAAGCTTTTTCGCGAAAAAAATGTTTTCTTTGGAAGAGATACAAGCCGAGAAGAACAAAAACGAAAACGCATCAAGCCGGCATTATAAGGATTCTTTTATGCAAGGATTGTTCAGCAACATTCTGAATCCGAAAACTGTTTTGGTCTATATCACGATTATGCCTCAATTTATTAACTTAAGAGAAAGCGTCAACCAGCAGTTGATCATCCTCGCTTTAATCCTTACTTTTCTTGCTGTGTTTTGGTTCCTCATCCTCGTATATTTGATCGATTTCGCAAAGAAATGGCTGAGAAGCGTGAAATTCCAGAAGATCTTTCAAAAAGCTGCGGGTCTGGTGCTTGTCGGATTTGGCGTTAAAACGGGTTTAGATTGATATTGGAGAACGAGTGAGCGCTTTGGCTCACTTCTTTTGTTTATTTGTCAACGATTATTTGATAGAAAACACTAGATGAAATAAGAGTGCTATGGTTATTCGTTGACATTTTGACAACGATTCTATATATTTATACCGACTTGGTCTTTGGGCTGATAGATTGATACATTTTTAGCGTGAGAGGAGAAAAGCTCGTGGATGAACAAAAGAAAAATCAGCTGGGAGTGCTGCTGAAAGAGCAGTTGCGAAAACGATCATTATCTTTAAGAGAATTGAGCGAACGCACTCAAATCGATAAAGCGACCATCTCAAGAATCATCAATGGCAAAAGAAAAGCAAACCTGAACCATTTGCAAAGGTTTTCAGAAAGCCTCGGCGTTTCTTTTGATGAGCTGATGACAGCGGCCGGCTATGCGATGGAGAAGACGCAGGAAAGCGAACGTCCGGATATTCACTCGTCAGTTGCCGAAATTGAAGATGTTTTGCAAACCTCAAATGTCTATGATCGGTCATTTACCATGGAAGAACTGAAAAACAAATTGAATGAGTGCGAACAATATTCTCAGACGGAGGAAGGAAAGCGTACCATTCTGGCTGAGTTTGAATCTAAAATCGACAAAGTTGCCGGCATTGGTCCTTTTCTGACCCGTCTGCACGACATGTACAGCAGATTTACCTCGGGGCGGGGGACGCCGCGTGAATTGCTGCTGATGGGCGGCGCTTTGCTGTATTTCATCGTTTCTGTTGATGTCATACCGGATTATATTTTTCCGATCGGCTATATCGATGATGCGGCAGCGGTTCATTTCGTTTTCAACCAGCTGTCATATAAATCATGATGGAGCATGTTCAAGATGAAAAGAAAGCATATCAACATTGACATCAGTCTGCTGCTCATTCTATTTTGTTTGTTTATCATCAGCCTGCTGGCCGTTTACAGCGGGTCGGGCCAGTATGAAACACAGGACCCTTTTTATTTTGCCAAACGGCAGGTCTTTTGGTATCTTGTCGGGTTTGGCGTCATGGCGGGAACGGCCTACATCGACTATGAGCTGCTTGAACGATTGGCGCTTCGTTTATTTGTGGGAGCCGTTTTTCTTCTGATTCTCGTTCATTTTTTTGGAACTTACAAAAACGGTTCGCAAAGGTGGATCAGCTTCGGGGTCATCGAAATCCAGCCTTCAGAATTTATGAAGATCATTTTGATTCTTCTGCTGGCTTCGATACTCAATCAATTTCAGCATAAAAGGTTCTCCTTCGCCGAGAGCATCATTCCGACGGGAAAAATCATGATGTACACGGTGATTCCGTTTTTCTTTATATTGGTTCAGCCAGATTTAGGGTCCGCATTGGTGATTTTATCGATCGCATTCACGTTGATGCTGGTCTCGGGGATTTCGGGCAGGATGATCGTGTCCCTGTCACTTGGATTCATGGCATTGGTCGCCTTTTTGACGTATTTGCACAATCATTACTTTGAGATATTTTCAAAGATTATTAAGCCTCACCAGCTTGACCGGATATATGGCTGGCTCAGTCCTCATGAACATGCCTCTACATATGGATACCAGCTGACGCAGGCGTTATTGGGGATCGGATCAGGCCAGCTGTCAGGGAGCGGCTTTACTCAAGGAATCCAAGTTCAGGGAGGGAAAATTCCGGAGGCTCATACTGATTTTATTTTCGCCGTGATTGGTGAGGAATTCGGTTTTTTGGGTGCCGTAACATTAGTCTGTCTGTATTTTCTGATGATCTACAGAATCATCAGGATTGCGCTTTCGTCCAACAGTCTGTTCGGTCTTTATATATGTGCGGGGGTTGCAGGGTTGATTGTATTCCAAGTGTTCCAAAATATCGGGATGACGATCGGGTTAATGCCGATCACGGGGCTCGCTCTTCCGTTTATCAGCTATGGCGGCAGCGCGCTGTTGACCAACATGATCGCTTTAGGTCTCGTTTTCAGTGTGAATATCAGATCTAAACATTACATGTTTGGGAATGATTGGGGATGAAGTTGCTCAAAATGATTCTTTCCCATCTAAAGAAACTTGATTATGTATTGATTGCCGCGGTACTGTTTTTATCTGCGTTTGGCTTGCTGATGGTATACAGCGCCGGCTACCCCCTCGGATATATGAAGTATCATGATGGCAGCTATTTTTTTATGAAGCAGCTGCAATGGCTGCTCATCGGTTTGGCCTTTTTTTCGGCTGCCGCCATTTTCCCATACAAAGCTTACAGCAAACTCATTCGGTTTTTGGTGAAGCTTTCTTTTTTAATGCTGATTCTCGTTTTGCTGCCGGGAATCGGGATGGAGAAAAACAATTCCCAAAGGTGGATTCAATTCGGTTCGCTCATGATTCAGCCGTCTGAGGCTGTGAAGCTTGTGATGGTTATTTATTTCGCCTATGTGTATGCAAAAAAGCAGAATTACATCGCCGATTTCGGAAAGGGCGTCATGCCGCCGCTGCTGATTTTGGCGGCTGTGTTTTTTTGATTTTAAAACAGCCTGACTTGGGCACCGCCGTTTCCATCCTGTTAAGCTGCGGAGCGGTTCTGTTGTGCGCCGGCCTCAGAATGCGGCACTTGCTGCTTCTCGGAACAATGGCAGGGGCTGGCATCGCATATTTTGCAATAACAGCGCCGTACCGGTTAAAAAGGCTGACATCGTTCAGCGATCCTTTTCAAAATGAAAACGGAGACGGCTACCAGTTGATCAATTCCTACCTTGCCATTGATTCGGGCGGGTTATGGGGGAATGGATTGGGGAACAGCGTTCAAAAGCTGGGATTTCTTCCCGAAGCCCATACGGACTTTATCATGGCGGTCATCACTGAAGAACTCGGCGGTATCGGGCTGGCGGTGATCATCTGGGCTTACCTGTTGATCATGTTCAGAGGGGTTCGGATCGCTGTGCAAATCGATGATCCGTTTGGAAAGCTGCTGGCGGTCGGCCTTACTTTCCAGATCATGATTCAAGCGTTATTTAACCTGGGCGCTGTTTTCGGCCTTCTTCCCATTACCGGAATTCCTCTTCCGTTTGTCAGCTACGGAGGTTCTTCGTTATTGTTCATGCTGACGACAGCCGGGATATTGGTCAACCTCTCATCACATGTTAAGCGGGGAGTTAAAAAAGATGTGGCCTTTCTTTTGTAGAGAGTCTTTTCTTAACTTTGAAGTGGAGAATTTTATCTCAAAGTTACGATTGTTGATTTTGTCTTCTCATATCGAATTTGACCGGGACGTGTTTATACATATAAATGCGTTCATATTGATAAATAAAGGAAATCATGATATATTCAAGGTGTATGAAACAGAATAATCTCTTTATATGAATGCATAAACTAAAAAAGACCGGAAGATGCGGCAACATCTCCCGGAAGCAACAGAGAGGCTCCATAAAAAGGAGTCGGCTCTATTTTTAGATCCCAATTAAAAAGTAAGATCGTCTTGTTGTGGGAATCAAGGGCGATCTTACTTTTTTTTGTCGTTTGATGACAGAATGGCCACTACGAGAATGCCGAAAGACACCATGAGTTGCAAGGCCTCTGATACTGTCACATGCTCACCCCCTTTCTCTTCAAGAGATGGAGGATGAGCCGACCGCCCTTATATAGAACCGAACTGCTGCCAACCCTTATTATACCAAAAAGCAGAGTTGTTTCCATAAATGTCCGTTGACATGCAAATTTGAAAAACCGCAGTTTTCTTAAAACGTTCTGCGGTCAAACTGAGTAAATGCTGTTTTTTCTTAGCCGGAACCCTGCTCATTCCTTTAGCAGCTGATCTAGTGCAAAACAGGCCGGTTCATTAAAACCCGGCCTGTTTGAAATATCTTGTTCATTTATGCGGGACGCGCGGCAAAAATTTGGAAGGTAACGCCGAACGGATCAGTGACAATGCCGTATGCGGGACTGAAATAAGTTTCCTTCAGCTCAAGCTTGACCTCGCCCCGCTCGCTCAGCTTGCCGAAAAGCCGCTTGGCCGAAGAAACATCGGCTGCCGTTACGCAAATGGACAATTGGTTTCCGCTTTGGAAAGGCAGTTCAGGAATAATGTCGGCGATCATCAGGACAGCGTCGCCGATTGTCAAAACGGCATGTGCGATGAAATCCAATTCGTCTTCCTTAAAGTTCGCTGCCTCATCTGCGGGGCCTTCACTAATCGTCTGACTGAACTTTACTTCGGCATCGAGTACATCACGGTAATAATCAATCGCTTCCTTTGCTCTTCCATTCATCAGGATATAAGGTGTGAATCGCGTTTTCATAGGGGGAACATCTCCTTTTTTGTTGATCTAAGGAGATTGTATATTATAATGGTGACAACTAATGTCATGGTTAAAAAATAATTGGAGGTATTCATGTCTAAAGCGAAACGATTGAATGAAATGATCATGATGGTAAACCGGAAAAAACGATTTACGGTCGGGGAGCTGGCGCGGGAATTCGGGGTTTCAAAGAGAACGGTTTTAAGGGATTTGCAAGAGCTCAGCGAAATGGGGGTGCCCCTCTATTCTGAAACCGGCCCCCACGGAGGATATCAGGTGTTAAATGAAAGGATTCTTCCTCCCATCGCCTTCAGCGAGAACGAAGCGATCTCAATCTTCTTTGCGATCGATGCACTGAAGCATTATATATCCCTGCCGTTTGATGCCCAGTACGCATCCATCAAAAAGAAATTTTATTTAAACCTTTCAGGAGATATCCGGGATGCGATTGACAGTATGAAGGACCGCGTTGCTTTTTATACGCCTTATGAGCAAACAGACGACATTCCGGTTTTAAAGGTGCTGCTTGAGGCAGCGGTTCAGCAAAAGGTGTTGATCATCGAGTATGAAGCAAATGGCGCATCAAGCAAGAGGAGCATTCAGCCGATCGGAATCTATGCCAATCAAGGGAAGTGGTATTGCCCGGCTTACTGTTTTTTAAGAAAGGATTACCGCATATTCAGGTGCGACCGGATCAAGCGGGCCGAGCTTGATGAACATAAGGCACCGATTGATTTGTCCGGCCTCAATTTAAAGAACCGTTTTTCGGCTTTGTCCCGGCCAAGGGAGACATTGGAATTATCCGCCGAGCTGACAAAAAAGGGAGTAGAGCGGCACGGTTCACTCAAATGGCCGCACCTTGAACTGCATGTAAGAGAAGATGGGTCCGGCGTGCTGAAAGGCGAAATCGCGCCGAAGGATATCGATTTTTTTGCGGATTATTTCATTTCGTTCGGCCGGGAAGCGGTTATTCAGAAGCCTTCCAAATTAATTGAAAGGATGAAACGGACATTATCCGACATGCTGAAACAATACGGCTGAAATGAAGACTCCGGTATACCGCAGCCTGCGTTTTTCTGCATTTAAAGTTCCGCAAAAAACGCGTGAAGACGCATGTCTTCTTCATCCTCCAGATAAAGACACTCTCAGGAATCGAGAGTGTCTTATTTTTGCCGTCAGAAGAAATTTTTACCCAAAAAAGTTGACGGCAGATTTAAAAGTGAGTATCATTACAAATATGATATTAATATTACATTTTTGTTACAAAAGAAAATGATATGTTACGAGTTTAAAAGAAGATTGACAAAGGAGCATGCTTATGAAAAAAGCGATGGCTATTTTAGGATTCCTTGTACTCACAGCATCGCTGCTATTTATCATCAATAAAGGAACATCTCAAATAAACGCTTCACAAAATAGAAAAGCCGCGGTTCACACGGAGTATTACAAAGACATCAGTTCGCTTTCTTTTCCGGTATTCAGCGATTTGAAGGAAGAGGATGCCAAGCTGGCGAACGATGCGGTAAAACTTCATTTAAAAAATTCCTATAAAGAATTTCAAAAAATCGTTAATGATGCCGAAAAGAAGGATAAGGATGAAGAAAACGTTTATGAAACGTCCTACAAAGTCAAATACAACGAGGAAGGCAAACTGAGCTTTTTAATCTATGACTATCAGTTCTCCGGCGGTGCGCACGGCAAGTACACCGTAACATCCTACAACTTTGACTTTGACAAGCATAAACAAGTCGTGCTGACTGACGTATTAAACAATCAGGCGAAAATCGAAAAGGCAAAAAACTATATTTTCAGCTATATCAACGAACATTCGGAACAGTTTTATTCTGATCTTAAAAAGAGCGATATCCGTTTGGATGAACATACGGCATTCTATTATACAAGCAGCGGAATTTCAATTGTATTTCAGCAGTATGATATCGCCCCGTATGCAGCCGGAAACCAGGAAATAAAGCTTCCGTCGACGCTTTTATATTAGCCCCGGCATTAGATCTAATATTTGTAATAGAAACAGAGAGAGCAAGTCGTGAAACAGGAGAGTGAGCAGCGATGTCTGGCAAACCATCATTTCGATGGGTTAAAATGTTGATTTTTTTAACGATATTAATAGGTTTGGCAGGGTACTCTTACAATAAAGTGTCAAGCAACAGCCAAGAGCCCCCTCAGCCAAAAAAAGACCGCGGACAATCCGGCCTCGGCGTCGAATCCATGGTCAATGACAGCAAACAAGAGAGGTATGCCATCCATTATCCGGTGTTTCACATAAAAGAAATCGATGAACAAATAAAAGATTATGTGAATCAAGAATTGGCCGGTTTTAAAGAGGATAACGCAAAGGCCCAGGCTCAGGATGAAGACGGGCCTTTTGAACTGAACATTAAATATAAGGTTGTCTATTATACAAAGGATACGGCCAGTGTTGTGCTGAATCAATACATAGAGGCCGGCGGCGTATCGGGTACAACATCTGTCAAGACGTTTAACGCTGATTTAAAGCAGAAAAAGCTGCTGTCCCTTCAAGATCTGTTTGAAGAGAATTCAGATTTTCTGAACAGGATTTCAAGCATTGCCTATCAGGAATTGAAAAATCGGAATCCGTCTGCTGACATGGCTTTATTAAAAGAAGGGACGAGCCCTCAGGAAGAACATTTCAGCCGCTTCGCGCTTCTTGAAAACGAGGTGGAATTTTATTTTGAGAAAAAACAAACCGGTCTTGAACAGTCTGTAAAAATAAAAAAAGAATGGGTAAAAGATATTTTAAAAGACCGATATCAGGATATGAAAAAGAATCGTCTTCAGGCCAAACCTGATCAGGAGCCTGTTCCGCTTCCGAAGCAAGCGAAAATTAATCCCGATGAAAAAGTGATTGCCCTCACATTTGATGACGGTCCGAATCCCGCTACAACGAATAAAATATTAAACGCTTTACAGAAGCATGAAGGGCATGCGACCTTCTTTGTGCTTGGAAGCAGAGCGCAATATTATCCCGAAACGATAAAACGGATGCTGAAGGAAGGAAACGAAGTCGGCAACCATTCCTGGGACCATCCGTTATTGACAAGGCTGTCAAATGAAAAAGCGTATCAGGAGATTAACGACACGCAAGAAATGATCGAAAAAATCAGCGGACACCTGCCTGTACACTTGCGTCCTCCATACGGCGGGATCAATGATTCCGTCCGCTCGCTTTCCAATCTGAAGGTTTCATTGTGGGATGTTGATCCGGAAGATTGGAAGTACAAAAATAAGCAAAAGATTGTCAATCATGTCATGAGCCATGCGGGAGACGGAAAAATCGTCTTAATGCACGATATTTATGCAACGTCCGCAGATGCTGCTGAAGAGATTATTAAAAAGCTGAAAGCAAAAGGCTATCAATTGGTAACTGTATCTCAGCTTGAAGAAGTGAAGAAGCAGAGAGGCTATTGAATAAATGAGTAGAAAGCGCCATATCGGCGCTTTTCTTTTGGAAGAAAATATAGGGAAAATGGTATTTGTTAAAAATTCGGAATATTTATACAATATCATATGTTTCACATTGAAAGGGGAGGAGAATCATGAAACAACAAAAACGGCTTTACGCCCGATTGCTGCCGCTGTTATTTGCGCTCATCTTCTTGCTGCCTCATTCTGCAGCAGCGGCGGCAAATCTTAAAGGGACGCTGATGCAGTATTTTGAATGGTACATGCCCAATGACGGCCAACATTGGAAGCGCTTGCAAAACGACTCGGCATATTTGGCTGAACACGGTATTACTGCCGTCTGGATTCCCCCGGCATATAAGGGAACGAGCCAAGCGGATGTGGGCTACGGTGCTTACGACCTTTATGATTTAGGGGAGTTTCATCAAAAAGGGACGGTTCGGACAAAGTACGGCACAAAAGGAGAGCTGCAATCTGCGATCAAAAGTCTTCATTCCCGCGACATTAACGTTTACGGGGATGTGGTCATCAACCACAAAGGCGGCGCTGATGCGACCGAAGATGTAACCGCGGTTGAAGTCGATCCCGCTGACCGCAACCGCGTAATTTCAGGAGAACACCGAATTAAAGCCTGGACACATTTTCATTTTCCGGGGCGCGGCAGCACATACAGCGATTTTAAATGGCATTGGTACCATTTTGACGGAACCGATTGGGACGAGTCCCGAAAGCTGAACCGCATCTATAAGTTTCAAGGAAAGGCTTGGGATTGGGAAGTTTCCAATGAAAACGGCAACTATGATTATTTGATGTATGCCGACATCGATTATGACCATCCTGATGTCGCAGCAGAAATTAAGAGATGGGGCACTTGGTATGCCAATGAACTGCAATTGGACGGTTTCCGTCTTGATGCTGTCAAACACATTAAATTTTCTTTTTTGCGGGATTGGGTTAATCATGTCAGGGAAAAAACGGGGAAGGAAATGTTTACGGTAGCTGAATATTGGCAGAATGACTTGGGCGCGCTGGAAAACTATTTGAACAAAACAAATTTTAATCATTCAGTGTTTGACGTGCCGCTTCATTATCAGTTCCATGCTGCATCGACACAGGGAGGCGGCTATGATATGAGGAAATTGCTGAACGGTACGGTCGTTTCCAAGCATCCGTTGAAAGCGGTTACATTTGTCGATAACCATGATACACAGCCGGGGCAATCGCTTGAGTCGACTGTCCAAACATGGTTTAAGCCGCTTGCTTACGCTTTTATTCTCACAAGGGAATCTGGATACCCTCAGGTTTTCTACGGGGATATGTACGGGACGAAAGGAGACTCCCAGCGCGAAATTCCTGCCTTGAAACACAAAATTGAACCGATCTTAAAAGCGAGAAAACAGTATGCGTACGGAGCACAGCATGATTATTTCGACCACCATGACATTGTCGGCTGGACAAGGGAAGGCGACAGCTCGGTTGCAAATTCAGGTTTGGCGGCATTAATAACAGACGGACCCGGTGGGGCAAAGCGAATGTATGTCGGCCGGCAAAACGCCGGTGAGACATGGCATGACATTACCGGAAACCGTTCGGAGCCGGTTGTCATCAATTCGGAAGGCTGGGGAGAGTTTCACGTAAACGGCGGGTCGGTTTCAATTTATGTTCAAAGATAGAAGAGCAGAGAGGACGGATTTCCTGAAGGAAATCCGTTTTTTTATTTTGCCCGTCTTATAAATTTCTTTGATTACATTTTATAATTAATTTTAACAAAGTGTCATCAGCCCTCAGGAAGGACTTGCTGACAGTTTGAATCGCATAGGTAAGGCGGGGATGAAATGGCAACGTTATCTGATGTAGCAAAGAAAGCAAATGTGTCGAAAATGACGGTATCGCGGGTGATCAATCATCCTGAGACTGTGACGGATGAATTGAAAAAGCTTGTTCATTCCGCAATGAAGGAGCTCAATTATATACCGAACTATGCAGCAAGAGCGCTCGTTCAAAACAGAACACAGGTCGTCAAGCTGCTCATACTGGAAGAAATGGATACAACAGAACCTTATTATATGAATCTGTTAACGGGAATCAGCCGCGAGCTGGACCGTCATCATTATGCTTTGCAGCTTGTCACAAGGAAATCTCTCAATATCGGCCAGTGCGACGGCATTATTGCGACGGGGTTGAGAAAAGCCGATTTTGAAGGGCTCATCAAGGTTTTTGAAAAGCCTGTCGTTGTATTCGGGCAAAATGAAATGGGCTACGATTTTATTGATGTTAACAATGAAAAAGGAACCTATATGGCAACACGTCACGTCATTGGTCTGGGCGTCCGCAATGTCGTCTTTTTTGGGATCGATTTGGATGAGCCCTTTGAACGGTCAAGGGAAAAAGGCTACCTTCAGGCGATGGAAGGCAGTCTGAAAAAAGCAGCGATTTTCCGGATGGAAAACAGTTCAAAAAAAAGTGAAGCACGCGCGCGGGAAGTGCTTGCATCCTTTGACGCACCTGCAGCGGTTGTTTGCGCTTCGGACCGAATCGCGCTCGGGGTTATCCGCGCGGTGCAATCGCTTGGTAAAAGAATTCCGGAAGATGTCGCGGTCACCGGCTATGACGGGGTGTTTCTCGACCGGATCGCTTCGCCTCGCCTGACAACCGTCAGACAGCCTGTTGTTGAAATGGGAGAGGCTTGCGCGAGAATCCTGCTGAAAAAAATCAATGAAGACGGAGCGCCGCAAGGCAATCAATTTTTTGAGCCGGAGCTTATTGTCCGCGAATCGACTTTGTAGGGTGTCTCATTCTGTTACCGTTAACAGCTGAAAATGATTGTTCCTGTTACCGCCGTCATGATAATTTCAGAATAAAAGCCGGTTTATCACAGCCGGACAACCAAAAGGGGGAAACATGATGGAATATGCAGCGATACATCATCAGCCTTTCAGCTCTGATGCCTATTCTTACAATGGACGGACATTGCACATCAAGATCCGTACAAAAAAGGATGATGCCGAACACGTCCGCTTGGTTTGGGGCGATCCTTACGAATACACCGGCGGCACATGGAAAGCGAACGAGCTTGCGATGGCGAAAATTGCCGCAACAAGCACCCATGATTACTGGTTTGCCGAAGTGGCGCCTCCATTCAGGCGTCTGCAATACGGATTTATCCTGACAGGCGCTGATGATCGAGACACTTTTTACGGAAGCAATGGTGCATGTCCGTTTGCCGGGAAAGCGGCGGATATAGGCAAACACTGTTTTAAATTTCCGTTTGTTCATGAGGCAGACACATTTGATGCACCTGACTGGGTCAAATCAACCGTCTGGTATCAAATTTTTCCGGAGCGCTTTGCCAGCGGGCGGGAAGATTTGTCTCCGGAAAACGCTTTGCCATGGGGAAGCAAAGATCCTGAGGCGCACGATTTTTTCGGAGGGGATTTGCAGGGGATCATGGACAAGCTGGACTATTTGGAAGACTTGGGGGTAGGCGGAATCTATTTGACGCCGATCTTTGCCGCGCCTTCCAACCATAAATACGACACATTGGACTATTGCTCCATCGATCCGCATTTTGGCGATGAGGAGCTCTTTCGCACGCTGGTCAGCCGGATTCACGAGCGGGGAATGAAAATCATGCTTGATGCTGTTTTTAACCACATTGGCAGCGCTTCGCAAGAGTGGCAGGATGTTGTCAAAAACGGTGAAACGTCCCGCTATAAAGACTGGTTCCATATTCATTCTTTCCCTGTTAAAGAAGGCAGCTATGATACATTTGCGTTTACTCCCGAGATGCCGAAGCTCAATACGGCCAACCCGGAAGTTCAGGCTTATTTGCTTGATATTGCGCTGTACTGGATCCGCGAATTTGATATCGACGGCTGGCGTTTGGATGTGGCAAATGAAGTTGATCATGCGTTTTGGAAGAAATTCCGGCAAGCCGTCACGGCAGAAAAGCCCGACATTTTTATATTGGGCGAAATCTGGCATCAGGCTGATCCGTGGCTTAGAGGAGACGAATTTCATTCGGTCATGAACTACCCGTTCACAGAACCGATGATTGACTATTTTGCAGACGGATCGATTTCAGCTTCGCAAATGGCCAGCCGCATCAATTCGCATTTAATGAGCGGGATGAAGCAGGTCAATGAGGTGATGTTTAATTTGCTGGACAGTCATGACACGAAGCGGATTTTGACAAGATGCGGAGGAGATGACAAAAAGGTGCGCTCTCTTTTGGCATTCATGTTTGCTCAGACAGGCTCGCCGTGCATTTATTACGGAACGGAAGTCGGGCTTGACGGCGGCGATGATCCATTGTGCCGGAAGTGCATGGTTTGGGAAGAGGAAAAACAGAATCAAGAGATGCTCGCATTTATGAAACGGCTGATCGCTTTGCGAAAACAAGAGAATGATGTATTGACTTATGGCGCGCTTGAGTGGAAGCTGGTTGATGACCAAAACGATTTTGTCAGTTTTTCTCGAACGCATGAAGGAAAAGAGCTGATCTACTTCTTCCACCAGGGCAGCGAGGTGCGCCGTGTCAGATTGCGGGATTTGAAGATTGCAAGCGATAAAAGAATATACGATGCGTGGACGGAAGAAGCGCTTCAGCATGATGATGTGGTCGACATTCAGCCAGGCGGATTTTTCATTTTGGGGGCGGTCTAAATTCTGTTACCGGTAACAGGTTTAAAACTATTGTAACCGCTTTCTGTCGAGGATTACAATTGTCTCAGATTCCAAGATAGAAGGGGGAAAAAAGATGCAACATTTAAAAAAAGGAATTTTAGTGCTGCTGGCGTCAGTTCTGCTGTTCGGTCTTGCCGCCTGTTCAAGTTCAAAGGAAACGGGAGGCAGCGGCGGGAAAAAAGTGCTGACCGTGTCTGTAGAAGAGGTCTATAAACCTTACGTCGAAAGCATAAAGGAAGGTTTTGAAAAAGAGAATGATGTGACAGTCAAAATCGTTGAAAAGCCGATGTTCGACCAGCTTGAAGCGCTTCCGCTTGACGGTCCGGCAGGCAATGCGCCCGATGTCATGCTTGCGGCATACGACCGTATCGGCGGCTTAGGACAGCAAGGTCATTTGCTGGAAGTCAAACCGTCTGACACAAAAAGCTTCGGAGACAAAGAAATGCAGCAGGTGACGGTTGGCGGAAAAGTCTATGGAATCCCGCTTGTTATTGAAACTCTCGTACTCTATTACAACAAAGACCTGTTAAAAACGCCGCCAAAAACTTTTAACGAGCTCGAGGATTTAACAAAAGACAAGAGGTTCGCTTTTTCTTCGGAAAAAGGAAAATCGACCGCCTTTCTTGCAAAATGGACGGACTTTTACATGTCATACGGTTTAATGGCCGGATACGGCGGATATGTATTCGGAGCTGACGGCACGGATTCCGGAGACATCGGTCTGAACAACAAGGGAGCCGTAGAGGCGGTGGAATACGCCGAAAAATGGTTTAGTGAATATTGGCCGAAAGGCATGCAGGACAATACGAGCGCAGACGATTTTATCCAGCAGACCTTTATGGACGGAAAAGCAGCGGCTGTTATCGGAGGTCCTTGGTCGGCTTCCAATTATAAAGAAGCCGGTTTGAACTACGGCGCAGCGAAAATCCCGACATTGCCGAACGGAAAAGAGTATGCCCCGTTTGCAGGCGGAAAAGGCTGGGTCGCCTCAAAATATACGAAAGAGCCGGAGCTTGCTGAGAAATGGCTTCAATATGCCGCAAATGACGAAAACGCTTACCGCTTTTATGAAGATACGAACGAAGTTCCGGCCAACCTCGCTGCTCGAAAGAAAGCAGGGGAGCAAAAAAGCGAGCTGACGTCGGCGGTCATCACACAATACGAAACGGCGACTCCAACTCCGAATATTCCGGAAATGGCCGAAGTGTGGACAGGTGCAGAAAGCTTGATATTTGACGCGGCAGCAGGGAAAAAATCGGCTCAGCAATCAGCGGATGATGCCGTGCGCGTGATCAAAGAAAACATTAAAGAAAAGTATGTGAAATAAAACGGCGGTTTTAGCGTCCGGAAGAATAGAGGGCGAAAAAAATGAACAAAGACCAAACACTAGCAAACCGGAGCCGGAAGGCAGCGCTGTTATCGATAATTCCCGGTGCTGGCCAGATTGCAAACCGGCAGTTTTCAAAGGGGATCCTTTTTCTAGTCATCACAGGCTTGTTTATTTGTGAGTTAGCGATTTTCGGTTATCAGGCGCTGATCGGTCTCGTGACGCTGGGGACTGTCCCCAGAGAAGACCACTCGCTGTTTCTCTTGATAGAGGGCACGCTGCAATTGATTTTGACGCTCGTTTTCTTGATGTTTTACATCTTTAATCTGTATGATGCCCGGAAGACCGCCGCGATGAAGGCGGCGGGTTTGAAAATCAGCGAGACGGCTGGGGACATGATCAGAAATGCAGGTGACAAAGGGTTTCCGTATTTATTTACGCTGCCGGCATATCTCATGATGGTGTTTGTGATTATTTTTCCGGTGCTGGTGACTCTGTTTATCGCGTTTACAAACTACGATTTTTATCATATTCCGCCAAACAGTCTCATCGACTGGGTCGGCTTTAAAAATTTCATGAATATCTTTTTCCTTGGCTCGTATCGGCAAACATTCGCCGATGTGCTGGGCTGGACGATCATCTGGACGATCTGTGCGACGACGCTGCAAATTGTTCTCGGCATCGTGACGGCGCTGATCGTCAATCAGAACTTTATTAAAGGCAAGCGGATGTTCCGGATCATCTTCCTGCTTCCGTGGGCCGTTCCGGCATTTATTACGATTATGAGCTTCGCCAACATTTTCAACGACTCGGCGGGCGCGATGAACGTCCAGGTGATCCCGCTTTTGAACCAGCTTCCGTTCGTCGACATCCCGGCTGTCGCATGGAAGACCGATCCGTTCTGGACGAAGACGGCTTTGATTATGATCCAGACGTGGCTCGGTTTTCCCTACATTTATGTCATGGTGACGGGGGTGCTTCAGGCGATTCCCGGAGAGCTTTATGAAGCGGCAAAGATTGACGGCGCGACATTTATTCAGCGCTTTAAACACATTACGCTGCCGATGATTTTATTTGCGACCGCACCGGTGATGATTACCCAGTATACATTTAATTTCAATAACTTCTCGATCATCTATTTATTTAATGAAGGCGGTCCGGGGAGTGCGGGGGCCGGAGCCGGGTCAACCGACATCTTAATATCCTGGATCTATAAGCTGACGACGGGGACGTCGCCGCAGTATTCCGTGGCGGCTGCTGTCACACTGCTCATTTCTTTCATTGTCATCGGGGTTTCCCTGATTGCTTTTAAGAAATCGAATGCCTTTGGCAATGAGGAGGTCATGTAGATGAGAGGGCTTTTTAAAAATACGCGGTTCACCGGGATGCTGAACAAGGTTTTGACCTATATATTTTTGGCGTTTTTAAGCATCGTGATTATTTATCCGCTTTTGATCACAGCATCATCCGCATTCCGGGTCGGGAATGTAGCGGCTTTTACACTCGATTTTTCGGGCGCATGGACATTGGACCACTTTAAGCGGCTGTTTGAAGAGACGCTTTACCTCAATTGGTACGGGAATACACTTGTGATCGCTCTGTCTGTCATGGTGTTCCAGGTGACGATTGTGACGCTTGCCGGCTATACGTACAGCCGCTACCGGTTTGCGGGCCGAAAAAAGAGCCTCATTTTCTTTTTGATCATTCAAATGGTGCCGACGATGGCGGCGCTGACCGCTTTTTACGTCCTGGCCATGCTGATCGGAGCTTTGGACCAATATTGGTTTTTAACTGCAATCTATATCGGCGGCGGAATTCCGATGAACACATGGCTGATGAAGGGCTACTTTGATACAGTGCCGAGAGAAATCGATGAAGCGGCGCGAATTGATGGAGCGGGGCACCTGCGGATCTTTGCTTCGGTCGTTCTCCCGCTTGTGAAACCGATGCTTGCAGTCCAGGCGCTGTGGGCGTTTATGGGGCCGTTCGGCGACTATCTGCTGGCGAAATTTCTGCTTCGGTCGCCGGAAAGCCTGACCATCGCCGTCGGTTTGCAGACATTCATCTCCAATCCGCAGCAGCAAAAAGTCGCGCTGTTTGCAGCTGGGGCGATTCTTGCAGCTCTGCCGATTTGCATCTTGTTCTTCTTTCTCCAAAAGAACTTTGTGTCCGGTTTGACATCCGGCGGAACGAAGGGATAAATCGATGAACGACATGCGAAACGAAAAGCTGATCGTCCGATTTCTTAAAGCAGCGGCATCACCGGCGGGCGTCATGCGCTGCAAACATGCATTCAGCTGGCTCGAAATTTCTTTTCTGTTTATGTTTTTGACTGCTTGTTTAATGGCGCCTATGACCCTTGCGTTTATGAAAATGGACCGCTTCAATGCCGGGTATCTGATCCCGAACGTCGCTCAAGAGGCTGACGCGGCATTCATCAAACAATTAAAAGGCTACCAATTGACAAACGGAAGATTGAAGGGCGAAGACGAGCTGTACCGTGTGGAGAAAGGGAGAACCCTGCTGGCCGTCGATTTGAAGGATGAATTAAAAACAAGCGGTGAGAACGGGCGGATAAAAGCGGAAGGCTATCAAAATGCGCTCATCTTTCAGTCAGATCATCTGATCATCAGTGATCAAAGCGGAGCGGGGTTTTCCGTTCGCTATCCGGCAAAGGCTGGGCTGAATGATCTGGATGCCGGTCATTTGGGGGATTTTATCGGTGCAATGTGGTTTGCCCAATATAAGCCGCTTATCATCATGCTGGCCTGTTCGGCGGTTTTCATCATCTCGCTTTTTTTAACGGCCGTTCTGGCGGGAGGCATCTGGATCTCCAAAAAATCCAACATGACCGGGATAAGGTCGTTTAAGGAAGCGGCCGCAGCGGCGGTGTGCGGATCGGCGCTTCCGGCAGGAGCCGCAATGGCTTTCGGTATGATCAGCTTTGACTTCATCGCGATGCTGCTCATCCATTCGTGCGGTAGTGCTTTGATGGTCTCTTTCATTTTCAGGCACATCTTCAAGAACCGCCATCATAACGAAAATCTACAGTCAGGAGGAAATCATGGCAAATCAGCGGCTATTTGAGATCGACCAGTGGAAAATCAAAACAAACAAATTTGAAAAGGAACATAAACGGCTTCAGGAAAGTCTGACATCCTTGGCGAACGGATATATGGGAATCAGGGGGAATTTTGAAGAAAGCTATTCAGGCGAAAGTCTCAAAGGCACATATATCGCAGGGGTTTGGTTCCCTGACAAAACGCGTGTCGGCTGGTGGAAAAACGGCTATCCCGAATATTTCGGGAAAGTGATCAATGCGATGAATTTCATCGGAATTGATGTATATGTAGACGACGAAAAAGTCGACCTCAGCCAAAACGACATCGAATCGTTTGAATTGGAGCTTAATATGAAAGAAGGCATCTTGCGGAGAAGCGCTGTCGTCCGTGTGAATCAAAAGGCTGTCAAAATTTCGTCCGAGCGCTTTCTTAGCCTCGATGTCCCGCAACTGTGCGCGATCCATTATGAAGCGGAATGCCTGAACGATGAAGCGGTCATCACGCTTGTTCCTTATCTTGATGGAAATGTCGCAAATGAGGATGCCAATTTCGAAGAGCGGTTTTGGCAGGAAGAAGCGAAAGGCGCCGAATCTCATCGCGGCCATCTTGTGACGAAAACGATTGAGAATCCGTTTGGAACCCCGCGTTTTACGGTGGCTGCTTCTATGTGCAATGTGACGGAAGGATATGTCAGCGAGCATTTTCAAACGGATGCAATGTACGCGGAAAACCGCTACTGTTACGAAGTGGGACCGGGAACAAAGGCTTCTTTAAAGAAATTGATCATTGTCACAACGTCCCGGGATTTTGAAGAAGCAGAGCTTTTAGTACAGGGCAGGGCGCTTTTGGCGAATGTTCTTCGGCAGGGATATGAAGAAGCGAAGCGGAGGCATACCGAACATTGGATGGAAAGGTGGGCAAAAGCGGACATTGAAATTAAAGGGGATGATGAGCTTCAGCAGGGCATCCGGTACAACCTCTTTCAGCTCTTCTCGACATACTACGGAGCCGATTCACGCTTAAACATCGGGCCGAAAGGATTTACCGGCGAGAAATACGGAGGAGCCGCCTATTGGGATACTGAGGCGTACGCCGTTCCGATGTATTTGGCGACGGCAGAGCCGGAGGTGACGAAGAATCTGCTTTTGTACCGCTATCATCATTTGGAGGCAGCAAAACGGAATGCCGCCAAACTGGGGCTGAAAGGAGCCCTTTATCCGATGGTCACCTTCACAGGCGATGAATGCCACAATGAATGGGAGATCACCTTCGAAGAAATTCACCGCAACGGCGCGATCTGTTATGCGATCTACAATTATGTCAATTATACAGGCGACCGGGACTACATGAAAGAATACGGGATAGACGTTCTCGTCGAAATCAGCAGATTTTGGGCGGACCGCGTCCACTTCTCAAAACGAAACAATAAATACATGATCCACGGCGTCACAGGGCCGAATGAATATGAAAACAATGTCAACAACAACTGGTATACGAACTTGATTGCGTCATGGACGCTTGAGTACACGCTCGAAAACCTCGCTATCCTCCCGGAGGAAAAACGCCGCCGGCTTGATGTACGGGAAGCCGAAATCGAGAAATGGAAGGATATCATCGAGCGAATGTACTATCCATACAGTGAGGAATTAAATGTTTTTATTCAGCATGATACTTTCCTGGATAAAGAGCTTCAGGCAGCGGATGAGCTTGAACCGGGTGACCGTCCGCTCTATCAGAACTGGTCATGGGATAAAATTCTCCGCTCCAGTTTTATTAAGCAGGCTGATGTTCTGCAAGGCATTTATTTCTTTAATCACCGATTTACAATGGAAGAAAAACGTCGCAACTTTGAATTTTATGAACCGATGACAGTTCATGAATCGAGCCTTTCGCCATCTGTCCATGCGGTGCTGGCGGCTGAGCTCAAAATGGAAAAGAAAGCGCTCGAACTGTATAAGCGTACAGCGAGGCTTGATCTGGATAATTACAATCATGACACCGAGGAAGGGCTTCATATCACTTCGATGACCGGAAGCTGGCTCGCCATCGTGCAAGGATTTGCCGGCATGCGCACTCAGGATGAGAAGCTGTCTTTTGCTCCGTTTCTGCCGAAGGAATGGGACGGTTATTCGTTCAACATCAATTATCGAGACCGGCTAATCAATGTGCAGGTAGAGGAAAACAGCGTCGTTTTCAGTCTTTTAAAAGGAGAACCGCTTTCTATGACAGTTTATGGAGAACAGATCGCACTGAACGGACGGTATGAAAGGAGGATGGCCCGATGAGCCAATGGTGGAAAGAGGCAGTCGTGTATCAAATTTACCCGCGGAGTTTTTATGATTCCAACGGAGACGGCTTCGGTGATTTGCAGGGGGTGATTCAAAAGCTCGATTACATCAAAAGCCTTGGAGCCGATGTCATATGGCTGTGTCCTGTGTTTGATTCCCCGCAGGATGACAACGGCTACGACATCAGCGACTATAGAAGCATATACGAAAAGTTCGGGACGAACGATGATATGTTTCAATTGATTGATGAAGTGCATAAACGCGGAATGAAAATCATTATGGATCTTGTCGTGAATCACACGTCTGATGAACATGCCTGGTTTGCCGAAAGCCGCAAGTCAAAGGACAATCCTTACCGTGATTATTATTTTTGGAAGGATCCAAAGGCGGACGGTTCAGAGCCGAACAATTGGGGATCGATCTTTTCAGGGCCGGCATGGACGCTCGATGAGCGGACAGGACAGTATTATCTTCACTACTTTTCGAAAAAGCAGCCTGACTTAAACTGGGAGAATGAAGCGGTTCGCCGCGAAGTATACGATTTGATGACATTTTGGATGGACAGAGGCGTGGACGGCTGGCGGATGGACGTGATCGGTTCCATCTCCAAATTCGTCGACTTTCCCGATTATGAAACAGATGACAGCCGTCCATATGTCGTCGGCCGCTATCATTCGAACGGCCCCCGTCTGCACGAATTTATACAAGAGATGAACCGGGAAGTGCTGTCCCGTTACGACTGTATGACGGTCGGCGAAGCAAACGGCTCAGATGTTGAAGAAGCGAAAAAATACACGGATCCAAGCAGACATGAGCTGAACATGATTTTTACATTTGAACATATGGATATTGATACCAAACAGCATTCTCCGAATGGGAAATGGCAGATGAAGCCGTTTGACCCGATCGCTTTAAAAAAGACGATGACGAGGTGGCAGACCGCTTTAATGAATGTCGGCTGGAATACGCTTTATTTCGAAAATCATGATCAGCCGAGGGTCATATCCCGCTGGGGCAATGACCGCGAGCTCCGCAAACAATGCGCCAAAGCATTTGCAACAGTTCTGCACGGCATGAAGGGAACCCCGTTCATTTATCAAGGTGAAGAAATCGGCATGACAAACAGCGAGATGCCGCTCGAAATGTATGATGATCTCGAAATCAAAAACGCATACCGCGAACTTGTCATTGAAAACAAAACGATGACAGAGGAAGACTTTCGAAAAGCCGTGGCGAAAAAAGGGCGGGATCATGCGAGAACGCCGATGCAATGGGATGACGGGAAATACGCGGGCTTTACGGATGGAGAGCCTTGGCTGGCGGTAAATCCCCGCTATCAAGAAATCAATGTGAAAGAGTCGCTTGCCGATGAAGATTCGATTTTCTATTATTATCAGAAGCTCATCGGGCTGCGCAAACAAAATAAAGTCATCGTGTACGGAGACTATCGGCTGCTGCTCGAGGAAGATCCGCGAATCTTTGCGTATATCCGCGAATATCGGGGCGAAAAGCTGTTAGTCGCCGTGAATTTATCAGAAGAAAAGGCGCTGTTTCATGCTTCGCCGGAATTGCTTGAGGACAGATGGGATGTGCTGTTGTCAAACTACGCCCGAGAGCGGCTTAATATAAGCGGCAGTATCGACATGGAGCCTTATGAAGCTTTCATGATGATCAGCCGGGCAAAGGATTACACATCATGAAAGCGGTCATTTTTGACTTGGACGGCGTGATCACGGATACGGCCGAGTATCATTATCTCGCATGGAAACATACTGCAGAACAAATCGGCATTGAGATTGACCGGAGCTTTAATGAACGGCTGAAAGGCATCAACAGAGAGCAGTCGCTTGATAAGATTTTGATTCACGGCGGCGCGGCCGGAAAGTTTCAGGAGGCGGAGAAACAAGAGATCATGCGCCGGAAAAATCAATACTACCAACAGCTGATCCAAAACTTGACTCCGCACGACCTGCTGCCGGGAATCTCCGTGCTTTTTGCCGAATTGAAAAGAGAACATATAAGCATTGCGTTAGCTTCGTCAAGCCGAAACGCGCCTGCTATTTTGCAGCGGCTCGGTGTCATGGACGAATTTCAGGGTGTCGTTGATCCGGCCGCACTTGCTCACGGAAAGCCCGACCCCGAAATCTTTTTGACGGCCGCTGCACTGCTCGGTGTGCCTCCGTCTGAATGTGCAGCAATCGAAGATGCTGAAGCCGGGATCGCCGCGATCAAATCCGCAGGGATGTTCGCGGTGGGAGTCGGTGATGAGACATCGCTGCGCGGAGCCGATTTGATCGTGCACAACACAAACGAGCTGACGTTTGAGCTGCTGAATGAAGGATGGCAGCGCTATTGCTGTATAAGAGAAGGAAAATGAAAAGCAACCCGAGAATCATAAAATGACAGGCCGCCGCTGGCGGCCTTATCTGCAATCGGAGAGGGAAGCAATACCAAGAACAAGATCAAGATCAAGGCGTTCGGCTGGCCGGAGAGGGAGACCGTTCAGATATGCGTTTTGCTGGTTATACAACCGATCTCAGCAACCCGACTTCGAATCTATCAGGCGGTTGGATACAGTCCTGTTGCAGAGTCTATCGCCTGCGTTTTTCAAGAAAAACAGCCTAATCGATCCCTTTAAAAGGATGATTAGGCTGTTTGTTTATTGGTGCATTTGCAATTTGACAAATTTTCGTTTGCCGACTTGGATGATCATGCCGTGTTCGAGTGCAATGTCCGCATGAATCGATTCCGCTTTGGCGCCGTTGATTTTAACGCCGCCGTTTTGGATCATGCGGCGGGCTTCACTTTTGGAAGGAAGGAGTTCGAGCGTCACCAATAAATCGGTGACCGGCACCGTTCCGCCACCTTGCCAGTGTACGGCTGTTATATTGTCCGGCGCGCTGTTTTGCTGAAAAACTTTCTTAAACTGCTGTTCGGCCGCTTCTGCCGCCTTGCTTCCATGATACATGTTGACAATGGTTTTCCCGAGAAGCATCTTCGCGTCTCTCGGATGAACGGCCCCCGTTTCCAAATCCTTGACAAGACGTTTTTTTTCTTCCGCCTCCAAGTCGGTCGCAAGATGGATATACTTTTTCATCAAACTGTCCGGCAGAGACATCGTTTTCCCGAACATTTCATGAGGGTCTTCATCGATGCCGATGTAATTGTTCTTTGATTTAGACATTTTTTCAATGCCGTCAAGCCCTTCAAGCAGCGGCATGAGAATGACGACCTGTTTTTCTTTTCCGTACTTTTCCTGAAAGTGTCTGCCCATGAGCACGTTAAAATGCTGATCCGTTCCGCCCAGTTCGATGTCGCTGTCCAGAACGACTGAATCATACCCCTGCATCAACGGGTAAAAGAACTCATGAAGCGAAATCGGCTTTTGCATGGCGATTCTTTCTTCAAAATCATCGCGTTCCATTAAACGGGCGACGGTAATTTTGCCCGCGAGCTCAATGACGTCTTCCAAGGTTAATCGTTTAAGCCATTTTGAGTTGTAGTGAAGCTCGACCTTGTTCTGATCAAGCACTTTTCCAAACTGTTGAAAGTATGTTTCGGCATTGCGGCGGACCTCTTCGTCCGTCAGCTGTTTCCTGGCGGCGGATTTTCCTGTTGGATCACCGATTTTCCCCGTGAAATCGCCGATCAGGAGCTGGACGATATGTCCGTTTTCCTGAAACTGACGAAGCTTATTCAAGACGACGGTGTGGCCCAAATGTACGTCAGGCGCAGACGGATCGAGGCCGAGCTTAATTTTCAGCGGTTCGCCGGTCAAAATCGATTTGGCCAGCTTTGCCCGCAGTTCCTCCGGGGGAATGACCTCCTCCGCTCCGTCCATATATAAGTGAAGCTGCCTTTCGACTTCCCGCTTTTCGGCAGTTGTCAGTTGATCAAATTGTTGTTGCTGCATGATAACTCCTCCTTTTTTTGTATAAAAAAAGAACCTCATCCCGATAAGGGACGTGGCTCAAATGCACGCGGTACCACCCTGATTGAAGACCTTCATCTTCCGCTCAATTTCCGGTAACGGCTTCCCGTTCTTTGCTACTTGAAGGTTCACAAAGAAAGCTCAGGGAGGTAATTCACGTCTGCCTTTGTACCGGCTCGCACCAGCCGCCGGCTCTCTGGAACAGGGAGACAGTCCGCTACTCGTTCCCGTCGTTGCTTATGGTTTATGAAGATTGTCATTCACTTTTCGAAGGAGCTCGATCAATGTATTCTGCTCCTCTTTTGTCATGCCCTTGATCAGCATTGTTTCCCCTTTGTGGAACGCCGGATAAAGCTCTTCAATCGCGGCTTTTCCTTCCGGTGTGATCTCGGCGTAAACGTGTCTGCGGTCTCTCGGATCCGCGCTTTTGACGCAAAAGTTCTTTTTCTCAAGCGTTTTAATGACATTGCTCGCAGTGGCTGTTGAAATTCCTGACAGTTCGGCGAGTTTTCTCGTTTCAAGCCTGCCCCATACCCATAGATCGTAAAGAATCGAAAAAGCCGTCCAAGACAATTGATATGAGGAAAGGACCTCGGTCTCCATTTTGACGCGGAGCTTTTGCGCCGACCGGTAAAGGTTGGTGGCGACCGAAATGGCTTCAAGATTCAAGGATTCGATCGGCATGCGCTTCAGCTTGCTGAGGGTGTCGTGTTCTTCCTGTCGAAGATGGGGGGATCTATTCAATCGTGACGCCTGCCTTTTTATTTTCAGAATTATTAGCTATGAAATGAATTTTAACAGACGGTCTCCATCAATGCAAGCCCTTGTTTGACATGATGAGAAAAGCCGGCATCATGATGATGACCGGCGCTTGTTTCAGCTATTTTTTGGTGATCTGTTTGCGGCGCACTTCAATTCGGTCCCCTTTTTGAATGCTGTCATATTGTTTTTTCGAGACGAGGACGGCATGTTTCTTTCCGTTTTGATCTTCAATCAACAGCCAATATCTTTTTTCTTTTCGTTCAGAGAGCGCTTTTTCTTTGATTCCTGCGGTACGGAGGATGTTTTTTTGTTCCGCTGTATATCCGCCTACGTGGAAGATCATCCAATATGGAAAGTAGTAATTCAAAAAGGCTGATCCAGCAGGATTTTGATTGAGTGTCCGCTTGATGCTTCCTTTGTACAGGGCATCGGGAGGCAGTGTCCGCTGAATGGTGTTGAACTGACTGTTCTTGTTTAAGTATCGTCGGCTCGCAGACTGTTTCATATAACTGCGCATACTCTGGTTGACTGAACCCGCACGTGTTTTTAGAGCGCTGTTATTAGCCGAGGAACTCGAAGCCTTCACCCCGGATGCTCCTTTGCTGCCTGCTGCCTCTGCTTGAGCAAAAGGCAGCAAGAGGGACAGCGCCATGATCAAAATAAGAGGAGCGCTTTTTTTCTTCATTGTTCATCACTGCTTTTTTGTTCAACTTTGTCTTTGACGACGCCCTCAAGCGGCTCCTGATCATATTTAATGTATGGGGGACGAAAGATGAAGGCTTCCTGATCGCGGATTTTAATATAAGGCTGTTCGACATTTTCTACATTTTCCACATATTTTTTGAAAGTCTCCGTCTTTTCTTTTCCATCTTTCACGTATGCTGCTTTCAGTAATGGTGCTTTGTCGGATTCGCTGTCATTCACGTAATCAAACCATACGAGATCGTATTTTTGAATGGATTGGTCATCTGCGACCTCCTGTGAACGGTCTGAAGCGGATGATGAACATCCTGATAAGGGAACGGCTAAAAGCATCGCAGCCGCGGATAAAGAGATCAGTTTCGATTTTTTCACTGTGATCATCCTATTCATTTCGGTTTCGCTTTTATATACGAACGATCCGGGCAAAGGTGTCATCTATTCAAAATAGATTGGCAGAAAACAGGGCGTAACAATTGCATTTTAAACGTAAACAAACTGTAAAATACCATTTCTATGAAAAAAGGTATAATTTGAATGTCAGAAAAAAATCCCATTCACGGAGGATATTTTTATATGAAGAAGATACTTTTTTCTGTTTTTGTTTTGGCAGGCAGCTTGCTATTGGCTTTTAATTTTGCCGGTGAAGCGAGTGCTAAAACGAAAAAAGTCAGCGGCTATATCACTTGGTACAACGGAGTGGGCAAAATCGGCGCTGACGGCAAGAGGCTCGGCCATTGGGACTGCGCCACAAAGATGGGCTTCGATGTTCCGAGAAAAGGCACAAAAATAAGAGCCTATTCAAAAGCAAAACCGCACAAAGTCATTACAGTCTATAAATATGATGTCGGCAGAATGCCGGGCGCTGTTTTGGATGTAAGCCCGAAAGCTTTTAGAGCTTTGGGATTTCCGACAAGCAAAGGAAAGGTAGCCGGACATTATACATATAAAAAATAGGAGAAATGAAGCAAGAAAAATCGTTTTCTTGCTTCTTTCAATTGGCGGGGTCGAATATGAAAAAAGTTTCAGTTGTTTTGTTGGCGGCAGTCATTTTAGCCGCAGGCGCATTTGCGGCCGTCCGCTATTTCGTCCCGGAAAAAGCGGAGCCGGCAAAGAGCGGCGGTTCAGACCTGCTTGTATCGATAACCGATCAGAAGCTGATGACCGCTTACTATGAAAATCAAAATAAGCTGTATGAAGAAAAGATGACGGATTATCCGGCTATGGCATTAGACCGGAAAAAACGAATTCTTTACTATACAAACACCGATAACAGCAATGTGAAGCATTTGATCAGGCTGGATTTACAGTCGGGCAAAAAAACAACCCTATATTCAGGAGATGAATATGTCGACGGGCTCAGTTTATCGGCGGACGGTTCGAAGCTGTTCATGAGATACAACCTTGTGGAAGAGAGGAATTTTCACCTTGCTTCCTTTGATTTAAAACAAAAGGCGTTTCATGTCATCTATCCATCGTTGAAAAACAAGGACGAAACTGTCAGCTACTATCAGTACAACAAAGCTGACAATCAATTCGTTATGCTGCATTATTCATTGAAGGAAGACTATCAAAAAACAGATGATGCGAACAACAAAGGCGTGCCGCCCGAACCGACGAATATGAACATTTCCATGGCGGGTGTGAAAGATCGGCAAAAGGTGAGAACGATAGCAAAATTTATCAATGACGTGGCAATTTCGCCGGATGGAAAAACGATTGTCTTTACAGAATCGGCTGATGATCAGAAGGCGATTTATGCGATGGATGCCGAAACGAAAAAATACAAAGCGATCATTTCAGATCAGCAGGCATTTTCATTGGTCGATTCAGCACAGCCGCAATTCTCGAAAGACGGGAAAAAGCTTTACTTTCTCGCTGAAGCAAAAGATGCGAAGCTGCTTGAAGATGAAACGGGGAGCGAAGCAAGGGTGAGAACGATCTATTCGTATGATATGGATACGAAAAAAGTGAGCAAAGCCTGGGAAAAAACAAACGGGATCATCAACACCTTTACGGTCATTGACGAATAAACGGGCACCAGCCGGCACAAACAGACTGCGCCGGCTGTTTTTTTATGAGCCGTTTGCCTGAGACGCTGCAGCAGAGCTTGTCATAATGGCGATTGCTGCCGTCTGCTGTGCTTGAATAACAGCTTCAAGCGTTTGATAAAGCCCTGTATCCAAAAGCGCCGGGTCTTCCGTTTTTTCGCTCATGTACAAGTTGACGGCCGTTTTCAGATTCATGTCTTTCTGCCACCTGAACAGTTTATCGCTGTTCAATGCGCCTGCCATGATAGTGATGGCATCTATGTCTTTTTCGCCGTTCTCAAGCAGCGCGAGCAGTCCGATTTCCGGGTAATGGACAGGCTTTGGTCTTTTATGCTTTTTTGTCAATTCATCGTATATCCGGAGGGAGCGGGCGACAAGCTGATCTGAATCCTGCTCCGGCATAAGCGAGAGGATGTGGCTGAGAAACTGCAAATCGTTCCCTTTGCGAAAACCCGCCTGGTTAAGCTTTTGGTAAAACGCTTCGATATAGTCAATCAGTTCACCTGTCTCCATATCTGAACCGGCCAAAAGCACGGAGAGCGGGTAGTCGCCGGCAGATGTTAAAAAAACGTGCTTGTCCTTCATTCCTTTGTAAATAGACAAAGCCCGATTGATTTTGCTGTCATGATCATGCTCATCACGGTATTTTGTCAAAAGAATAAGAGCGGACAAATAAGTGAAAATACTTTTTTTGAATCCGTTGCCGGTCATTTTTTCATAAAGAGTGAAAAAAGGTCTGATATGCGTTTCAGGTTCTTCGAAGCGTACGTCAAACATAGCGGCAAAAGTGTAGCGATGGGCTGACCTCAACGGCGAAAATGTACCGGCGGCCTGTTTGACAGCCTCACTCAGCTTTAAAAACCGTTCTTTATCAAAAGGCCGCTTGTTGACGACATACATGGAAGCAATCATCATTAATGTCCGCTGATCTGTGACTTTCCATTTTAAATCGCTTTTTAACTCAGAGTAAATTGCTTTATATTGATCCAATCGCTGCTGCAGTTTAGCAGATGCCATTTATCTATCTCCTTCCTAGGTTTGCGTGTTTTTGTATATACGAAACAAAGGGAAATAAGTTTCAGGGATTTGGCATCATATCGGGCTTCTGCTTAATAATATGGAAAAGGATACAGCGCAGCAATAAAAACAAACGGGAAGATCCTTCTCCTGAACCGCCTGAATCGTCGGCGCGGATATCCGTAACCGCCGTAAAACTGCCTTTCATCTGTCACGTCTTCGGGAATGAGGACAGATGCTTCCTGACGGTTCACCCCTTCAAGAATGCCGTGAACAGAACTGCCGTCCTTCATTTTCAGCACGACGTGATAGTGCATGTATTTGCGGCATAAATCGTGCAAAGACCTTTGATGATCATGGGGCATCGAGCAAGCGGCATCTTTCGGAACACTCATATTCCTTTCCATCTCCTTTTAGATACATGGTATTCACCCGATGGATGAATGTTCCGGTTTGAAGCGGTGAAGCCGTGATTTTATGTAAAAAAGCCGATTATCATATATGAATCGGCTTTAAAGATCAACGGTCAGCACTTCATTCTGCGGCATTTGAAGCGGTCGTCATCGTCATCAGAAAAGCACTTTCTTTTTCTGCATTTGAACCGGTCATCGTCAGAGCTGCGGGTTTTATCCGTTTTATCCGCTTTAGCTGTTTTATCTGTTTTATTCGTTTTATCTGTTTTATTACTATCCGCCGAACGCCGCGCTTTCATTGACTGTCTTTCTTTTTCCCGCTCAGGGCTGTATGGATCGTAATTGTCATAGTACTCTTCGTAGCTGCTCATTTTGAGGCAATCACCGCCTTTGGGTCATGATATGATAATGTATTATAAAGAGGGGCGTTTTGCCTGTGCATATATAACGGTTTTTCGTGCTGTTAATAAGCTGATCAACTGACAAAATTCAACATTGAATAAAGGATTTTTCGTTTCAACCGCTAATATTATATGTATCAACCATTTTTTTACGGCTGCGCCTGCCGGTGCTTGCGGAAAGCATTCAGACGGACGGCCTGATATGATAGAAGGAGCGGAATGCCGATGAAACGATCCGGAAGTGAAGGAGAGTACTTATGAAAAATAGTAGAAAAAAAGAGATCTTATCGTGGGTGAAAACACTTGTCATCGCCGCAGCGCTTGTGATGGTTTGCCGCTATTTTCTGTTTACGCCGTCAACCGTTTTGGGAGATTCAATGTATCCGACTTTAGAGGACGGCAACATGGTCATGGTTAGTAAGATCAGCGATATTCAGCGCTTTGATAAAATTATTTTTCACGCGCCTGATTCGGATGAAAACTATGTGAAAAGGGTGATCGGGCTCCCGGGAGATACGATCGAAATGAAGGATGATGTCCTTTATATAAACGGAAAAGCATACGATGAACCTTATTTAAAGAAAAACAAGCAAAAGCTGACGCTTCATGAACATTTAACCGATAATTTCACATTGGAGAAATTAACAGGTGAACAAAAGGTGCCGGAAGATCACTTGTTCGTGATGGGGGATAACCGTCAAAACAGCAAAGACAGCCGCTTTTTCGGATTTATCACAATGGACTCCGTTGTCGGCAAAGTTGAGTTCCGTTATTTCCCTTTCAATGAGATCGGCGGAATAGAATAGAAAACAAAAAGGCTTCCCATGATACCTAATGGGAAGTCTTTTTGTTTGTCGCAAAGTCACCAAAAGTGGTTTAAACCAAGCCGCTATGCTTGAGCACGGCGGCAATTCTACTATTCACTTAAATTTAAATTAGAGCCAGTTTTTGATATCGCAGTTGCAGAATTAGGTCTCTCTGAATTATAAGGATTGCCTTTAATTTGGTATAAAAGCCTGTTTAATCGCTGATTACCCAAACAAAAATAACTAAAAAATCCTCGATTTAACAATTTAGTGTATGGTACTCTTTAAACATGTAATCAAAAAACTATCTTTTTCGCTCCAAAGCAACATACCGTATTTCTTGGTTTGTTTTTTAGTTGTTCTAAATATTTTTTATTGTTATCGCAATTCTTACGTTGTTTGCTGCAATGATTGAAGTACTATATTACATAAATTCTGATAGGAGGTCATTATGTTTAATAGACAACAGATAGATCATCTGCTTGAAGAAAAAAAAGGAGAGCTGAAGAAAAAGTTCGGAAGTGGTTTTATCGCAGTTTTCTATATTTCTATTCTTCTTTCCATATGTACGTTTTTTATAGAATACAAATATTTTCTCATTGTATTATTCGCACCCACTATTATTGTCATGTTAATCAACCCTCCTTTTTCCGAAAAAAAAGGGGTGTTTCGTTTCATTGCCGGCCTTTATTTGCTTTTATTGGCACTGGCAACATACTTTTGGCTTCGAGCATAAACAGTCCGGATATAAAAAACAAAAGTGGCTTCAGCCCGCGGAGAAAAGGCGAATTTACGTTTAACATTGCTGCCAAAATCTCAAAAATCCGGCGACTTGACTTGAAAGAGTCCTCATCGCCAGAAAACAGAATGAATTGCATAAAAATAGGACAGAATATAAAAGTCCGACCTATTTTGTCAACGATCTGAAAGGCTGCCTGCAGTTAGGATGGGAAGCCTTTTTAGCATTTGCGCATTTTGGCGAGCGGACGGTTTGAACAATTATCTGGACAGTGAAATAATGAAATAAGAAACTGGCAACAAGGAGGATAAGCAGATGAAAGTGTTTGTAGTGGGGGCGAACGGACAAATCGGGCGCCGTTTGACGAAAAGTTTGAATGAGAGCAGCGAACATCAGGTCAGGGCAATGGTGAGAAATGAAGAGCAGGCGCAAGCTTTGAAACAATCGGGAACAGAAACAGCGCTCGCTAATTTAGAAGGCACCGTTGAAAGCATCGCAGAAGCGGCGGAGGGCTGCGACGCGATTGTCTTTACCGCCGGCTCAGGCGGCAATACGGGCGCTGACAAAACGCTTTTGGTCGACTTGGATGGGGCGGTTAAAACGATCGAAGCCGCCGAAAAAGCAGGCATTCGCCGCTTTATTATGGTCAGCACATTGCAGGCACACCGCCGTGAAAATTGGAATGAAGCGTTAAAGCCGTATTATGTCGCCAAACATTATGCGGATCGGATGCTTGAAGGCAGCGAATTAAACTACACGATTATCCGTCCGGGAGGCCTGTTAAACGAACCGGGCACAGGCCGGGTGAAAGCCGCGGAAAATCTTGAGCGCGGAACGATTCCGCGTGAAGATGTGGCCGATACCATCTTGGCGGCGCTCACCGAGGAGCACACATTCCGTCGTTCGTTCGATTTGGTTTCGGGTGATCAAACGCCCGCCGAGGCGCTGAAATCTATATAAAAGGATTCGGGGAACCTGTGGTCAGAAGGTTCCCCGGCGTTTTTACAGAAGTGGGATATAGATGGTCATCTTCATCTCGTTCGGCGGTACGGAACGGCACACATCAGTCACTTCAAAGTCCGGTCCTTCTGTTCTCTCGTAATTGGTATTCATCAGCCATGATCCATAGATGTATCTTCTTGTGTTCTGCACTGATTCAGTCGATCCGTTTACATGAAATACGGCGTATTTGCCGCCGGAAATTTTCGTATAGATAAGCGGCTCCGGCACTTCCCCGGCTGCTGTTTCGCGAACGGCTTCCCCGATAATAAATGAGAAACCTCCGTCATCCTGGAAGCGGCATGACAGCCCGTAACACATATTCGGATCCGTTTTTTGAGGAATTTGCATAAAGTATCCATTTCTGCCGAAATCGTTGTAGAATTTCGGGATATCTTCGAAATACTTTTCATCGTTTAAATTTGTCCGGTACTCATATCCGATCATATGTATGTCGTTTAAATGAGTGATGTGCGGCTTTGGGATGTTCATATCTCCAGTCATCCTTTCTTTATATTCGAGGAAATTAATTTTAGATTGAAAATCAAGCTTGACCTTCGCTTTGCGATACTTGGCCGGAGTGATGCCGAAGTACTGTGAGAAAGCCCTGCTGAAAGCTTCTTGTGAGCCATAGCCGAAATTGATTGCAATGTCGAGAATGGAACGGTCTGTTTTCTCAAGCAGAAGCGCAGCTTCAGACAGACGCCGGTTGCGAATGTATTGATAAACGGAAAAACCGGAGATCGCCTGAAAAAGCCTTTGAAAATGAAATGGGGAGAAACACGATTTAGCCGCAATATCCGTGATGTTTAAATCGTTTTGAAGGTGTTCTTCGATAAACTGAACCGCGTTTTGAATTCTTTCGTAATCATTCATATTCATCCACAGCCTTTACGATTTGATGATCCTATTGTACAGGATCAAGCGATGGTTTTTTTGATGATTTGTGCTTTTTTAAAAGCCTCCAAATGCGGAGGCTTTTTCTTATTGATGACGAACATCTGTCACTTCAAGAGGGCGCATCATATCGTAATCTTCGTGCTCAAGGATGTGGCAGTGCCAAACATATCTGCCGCTGTACGGCGCAAAGGTGGCGATAATGCGCGTCACTGAACCCGGGGGTACTTTGACGGTGTCTTTCAGCCCCTTTTCATTCGGTGCCGGAGGAACTGCCGGACCGGTAAAAACAAGTTCTCCGTTTTCCTGATACCGCTCGATATCAAACGGCCGGTGGTCGAGAATCATAAATTGAACAAGATGTAAATGGATCGGATGGATCGCCCTTCCGGCATTGATGATCGACCAGATCTCAGTGCTGCCGAGTGCGGGTGTTTCGGTTACCGGTTCATGCCACTTTGTGTTGTTTAAAAGCAGAACAGGTCTTCCATATTGGTCAACGGCCGCGCCCAATGACAGATTTCTGAGGGCATTGATCTTGTGTCTCCGGTAAAATGGGCGCTTTCTCAATATTCTCGGCAATGAACTTGTATCTTTTTGCTTCAAAGGTTTTGAGATGCGGAATTGCATGATGTCGGCATCAGTATCGGGATCTGCGTCTTGTCCGCCGCAGCCGATCCGGTTTTTCAGTGTCACGGTTTTTCCTTCTGCTCGTGAAAAATCAACGATGATATCGCACCTTTCAGCCGGCGCGATCACCAGTTCATTGACTTTGACCGGATGCTGCAGAAGACCGCCGTCCGTGCCGATTTGATGACATGTGATGTCATGATCGAAATACAGCTCAAAGATTCTCGTATTGGAGGCGTTCAGTATCCGAAAACGGTATTTTCGGGGTTCCAGTTCAGCGAAAGGCCATACCTTGCCGTTGACTAAAATGGTATCACCGCAAAAAGCCGGAACAATCGACGGGTCCGGAAGATCCGGCGAAGGGTTGTCAGGCTGCCGCGGATAAAACAATGAACCATCTTCATGAAATGATTTATCCTGAATCAAAAGCGGGATTTCATATTCTCCCTTCGGCAAGTTCAATGAACGCTCTTCCCTGTCGCGAATAAAATATAAACCGACAAGCCCCGCATATACATTCAGCCTTGTGATGGCCATTGCATGGTCATGATACCAAAGAGCTGTAGCATCCTGCTCATTCGGATATTCATACACCTCCCTTTCAAAGAAAGGGCCTTTTGCATGGAAGTCTTTTGTGTACCAAGCCTCAGGATATCCGTCGCTGTCAGCAGGCGTACAGCCTCCGTGCAAATGAACGACCGTCTTCACTTCATGTTCGTGATGGCCGTCATCGTGAAGCGTATGGTCGACGGGGAGAAAATGGCGATCCGGAAGCTTATTTAACCACTTGACTGCGACTTTTTCGTGTTTCTGCACTTCGAAGGTAGGGCCGGGATAAACTCCGTTATATCCAAACAGCCGAGTCGGCGGCAGATCGCGGTGAAGCTGCTGCTGAAATTCTTTCATGGTGACTTCATAATAGGTCATTTCCTTGCTTTTGCTTTGGGGTTGAAGCACTTGCGGAATGGGGAGCCGGTCAACGAATTTTTCAAGTTTCATGTTTCACCTGTCCTCTTTTGTTCTGATGAAAAGATCATTACATTATAAGACGGGTTGCATGGTCTGGTTCCTCATGATGAGAATAAGAAACGCAGTATGTGCTGAGTATGTTAAAAAATAGAATCGATCATTACAAGAAGATGAACAAAATATTTCCTGACGATTAAAAATCGCCTTGAGGCGTGATTCGCGGAGGAAGAAAGGCGGGGATGATGGTACATTATGTGTAAACCCTTTCTTATGGGGCGAAGCGGTCTGAAAGGAGATACCCGTGTTGCAGAAAAGAATAGAGTGGATTGATGTTTCGAAAGGCGTGGGAATTATATTGGTCGTATTGGGCCATACACCGACGCCGGATTGGCTGAAAACGTTCATTTTCGCATTTCATATGCCGCTGTTTTTCTTTCTGTCCGGCCTCGTTTACCATGATGGGAATATGACTTTTACATCTTTTCTCTTAAAAAAAATAAAGACGCTCCTTTTGCCGTACTTCATCTTCTCCGTTCTTGCCTATTTATTCTGGGTTCTCGTCGAGAGGCATTTTACGTTCACCGGCAGTTCGGATGTCGACCCGGTTGTACCGTTTAAAGGGATTTTTTATTCGATGCCTGATGACTACATGCTGACACACAACCCGGCGCTCTGGTTTTTAACATGCTTATTCATCGTTGAAATACTGTTTTTCATCGTGAAGAGATGGGGGAAAGGCAGACTGTTTATCGTCATAGCCGTATTGGTCTCAGCCGCTTTAGGCTTTTTGAATTATCAATATCTCGGCATCAAGCTGCCGTGGAATATTGAAGTGGCCCTGACCGCCATCGTCTTTTATTCGGCCGGTTTTCTGTTGAAAAATAATCTGAAAGAGATGAGAGACCGAAGAATGCTGCTGCTCACGCTTCTTTTATTCATCGCGGTCGGCTGCTTGCAGACCCTGAACGTCAGAGTGGATATGAGGGCCAATGAGTACGGAAACATGGCGCTCTTTTATATGACCTCATTTCTGGGGACGGCAGGCGTCATTTTCAGCAGCTTTCACCTTGAAAAAGCAAGGCTTCTCCAATTCCTCGGCAAAAACTCGCTGATCATTCTCGTACTGCACTATCCGGTCATCAGGATGCTGAAAGCCGTCGTCTACTACTTCACACAGGTTTCCCTTGATGAGACATACGGCTCCCTGTTGTGGAGCGCGCTTTACACCGGCATGACATTGCTTGTAATGGTGCCTTGCATCTTTTTGTTGAACCGGTATCCGATCGTACTTGGGCGGAAGAAATGCAATTAAAAAAACTTGCAAAGTTTTCTTTGCAAGTTTTTTTGAATTATTTAAGGTTGAAAGTAATCTTTTTGTCATTCCAAAATTCAGGAGTGTAGATAACTTTATATGTTTTGCTCTTTTTAGTCTCGAAAGTGATTGTTCCAGATACCTTGCCGTTTGGTGTCAGATTTCCAGAAGATAGGTCGTTATCATCTGATGGTCCAAACGTATTGTGCGTAATTTGTCCATCTTCATTTTGAATTTGAAAATCGAGCGGGTTATAGGAAATATCTTTATCGCTTTTATTTTCTATGTTAAGTGTTGCAACTACATATTCATTACCGTTGTTTGGTTTGAAATATTCATTGCCCATCGATTTTTTAACGTTAGTAACTGTGATGTGTGTGCCGTCAAGATCAGCTGTTTCATTTAAACCGAATTCAGTTTTTTCTTTGGCATCGTCATTGCTTTTTTCTTCGCTAGTTTTTGCGGCTGTCGTCTTTGCGCTGCTTCCGGACGATTTGCTCTCTTGAGTAGAAGAGCCGCTTGAAGCGAACATCATGACGAATACGATGGAGCCAATAATCGTGACATAGAACCACCATTTTTATAGACAAGGCCTTTATTCCCGCCGCTGAACAATGCTTTACATCCGCCGATTAAAAGCAGGATAAGCGGAACGATATATGCCAGGCTGACGCCGACAGTTCCTCCTATTGCAGCAGCGATATAAAAAGGTTGCTATCTGCGCTGGCCATTGTCGGTGCATGTATCGTAATGTCCACCTCATAATCTATGTAATAATGTCTGAAACATAATAATCCAAAAAAAGGAAAAAGTCTATTTTATTATGATATTTTAATCGTCAGAGCTTTAAGGACTATTTTCGACTTTTTTAATATCGTTTAAATTTTGAGTTTGTTTAATGTTTTTCAGAAGAATCATTCATGGATTCTAAAGAAAAAATATTCTGAAAGAAGAAACCGTCCTTTCCATCCTATGACGCTTGAATAATTTGAGGTTTTCGAAAAATCCTTATATAGAGCGGGTTTTAACGGTTTTGACCAAACTGAAATTTGTTTCCTTAAATAAAAAAAGTTCTACTCTGACTATATTTCTGCAAGAAGTGAATCATGTTTCTATAGACTCACTCAAGTTTTGCTTTGTATGATTAAAAGCGAAAACTCGGATGGGAAAGGAAGCTTTTTATGGAACGGTATGATGAATTAAAAAAAGGTGAAACCGGGGCATGGGTCAGCATCATCGCTTACCTTGTACTGTCGGCTGTTAAATTGGCCGTCGGGCTTGCATTTCACTCCGAAGCCCTCAGAGCCGACGGACTGAACAATACAACCGATATTATCGCCTCATTAGCGGTGCTGATCGGCCTCAGGATTTCGCAGAAGCCGCCTGATGAAGACCATCCGTACGGACATTTCCGCGCTGAGACGATCGCCTCGATGATCGCTTCATTTATCATGATGGTGGTCGGTCTTGAAGTGCTGTACAGCTCGGGCGAAATGCTGTTTAATCCGAAGGAAACGACACCGGACATGATTGCGGCCTGGACGGCTGCAGGCAGCGCCGTCGTGATGTTTTTGGTTTTCCTCTACAATAAAAGGCTGGCAAAAAAGGTGAACAGCCATGCCCTCTATGCAGCCGCCGCCGATAATAAATCAGATGCCTATGTCAGCATCGGAACATTCGCAGGCATCTTTGCTTCGCAATTTAACCTTGCATGGGTCGATACGGCAGCCGCGTTTATCATTGGATTAATCATCTGCAAAACGGCTTGGGGGATTTTTAAAGAGGCGGCCCATTCCTTGACGGACGGATTCGATATTAAACATATTTCAACCTATAAAGAAACGATCCGGAAAGTTCCCGGCGTCGGCAACATCAAAGATGTAAAAGCGCGTTATTTGGGCAGCGCCATCCACGTGGAAATTATCGTGGAGGTAAGGTCAGATCTCAACATTGCAGAAAGCCATGACATCGCCGATGAAATAGAGAGAAGAATGCAGGAGGAGCACTCGATCGTTCATTCCCATGTTCACATAGAGCCTTCTAAAGAAAAATAAAAAGCGGTCACTGACCGCTTTTTTTTACTTTCATCACTCATCACTCTGTAAATTCGAAATGAAAAAAGACAAAATTCTATTTTCCGCCAGTCAGTTGTTTTCTGGGAGCACATCGTTTATGGTAAAGTTAAATAAATTCGATTCGTCAGCAATGAGGAGGAAGAGGATGTCATACGAAGAAATGCTGCATCCCGTTTTGGGAAAAGTAGCTGATAATATTGACAAAGTAATGGTAGGAAAGAAACATATTGCCGTTTTAAGCCTGACTGCCATTCTTGCAAACGGACACGTTCTGCTGGAAGACGTACCCGGCGTCGGAAAGACGATGATGGTTCGCACCCTGGCAAAATCAACAGGCGCTGAATTTAAAAGAATCCAGTTTACGCCTGATTTACTGCCTTCAGATGTAACAGGGGTTTCCATATATAATCCAAAAACGCTGGAATTTGAATACCGTTCAGGTCCGATTATGGGGGACATCATCCTCGCCGATGAAATCAACAGAACATCGCCGAAAACCCAGTCGGCGCTTCTGGAAGCGATGGAAGAAGGAAGTGTGACAGTAGACGGTGTGACAATGCCGCTCTCAAAGCCTTTTTTTGTGATGGCCACGCAAAACCCTGTCGAGTATGAGGGGACATACCCGCTGCCGGAAGCTCAGCTTGACCGCTTTTTATTCAAGCTGAGAATGGGATATCCGACAGTCCGCGAAGAGCTTCAAGTGCTCAATCTTCAGGAAAACCGCAGCCCCATTGAGGAAATTGAGCCTGTCATAGAGAAGGAAGAGCTTGCCGCATTTCAAAAAGAAGCTGAAAAGGTGTATGTAGACGCTGCGATTAAAGAATACATTGTTGGGATCACCCAAAAAACGAGGAGTCATTCCGCCGTTTATCTCGGGGTGAGTCCGCGCGGCTCAATCGCCTTGATGAAGGCGGCTCAGGCGTTTGCATTTTTATATAACCGCGATTATGTCATTCCTGATGATATTCAGTATTTGGCGCCTTTTACCCTTGCGCACAGAATGATCCTGCGGTCAGAGGCGAAATTTGAAGGAAAGCGGCCTGAAGCTGTCCTTCAGGACATCATGTCAAAAACCGAAGTTCCCGTCGGAAGGCCGATGAGCAGCTGATGAGAGAGCGCATCGGTCTTGTGATGTACGGATGGAAGCTGTTTATTCTGTTTCTTCTGTTTGCTTCAACGTTTTGCTATGCGATGTTTCAAGGGGGATTTGTCAGCTGGTTTCTGTTCTACTCATTTCTCCCCTTTGCGCTTTATGCTTTCCTGTTTGCTTTTTATCCGCTGAAGAACTTGACAGCGGAGCGGAGGCTGAGCCAAGGGCAGTATAAAGCCGGTGATCAATTGGAGGCTTTCGTCGTGCTGAAGAGAAAATGGCCTTTTCCGATCATGTTTATGATCGTGGAAGACTGCCTGCCTGATTCGCTGGGGAAAAACAGGGGTTCGGCAGAGGCCAAACAGCTTCTCTTTCCTTGGTTTAAAAAAGAAATTAAAATGGCGTACACGATCGATTCGGTTCCGAGAGGAGACCACCGTTTAGCAAAAATCAGAGTCCGTACAGGTGATCCGCTCGGCCTGCTGGAAAGGGAATGCGAGATTCAATTGGAAGCTTCCTTTCTCGTTTTGCCTTCCTATCAGGAGATCGCTTACCGCGCCAGCGGAGGCTCTTATGACGAGCATGCAGGCCGCGTTTCAGAGCTTCGCCGCAAGGACAGTACACTGGCGTCAGGTATCAGAGAATATCAGCCGGGCGACCGTTTTGCATGGGTCGACTGGAAGACGTCAGCCCGCCGCAGCCAGCTGATGACGAAGGAATTTGAGCAGACGAAAGGGGATGACCTGCTCGTCTTTATGGATCAGTCCCCGTCTGAGGCTTTTGAAGAGATCGTCACGTTTACCGCTTCCATCATTCGTTCGGCAATGCGGAGCGGGACGAATGCAGGGCTTGTTTCCATTGGTAAGGAGCGGAATGTCTTCCCGGTTCGGCAGGGGGAAGAGCAGCTGAGAAAGCTGTTCTACTACTTGGCGATTGCCGACTGCAATGCAGTCCAGCCGTTTCACAGTCTGATAGAGGGGGAATTGGGACATTCCGATATGAGAAAAGCCGTCAAATATATTGTGACAAGCCGCATCACGATCGAACTGGTGCAGGCTTTGAAGAAACCGCTCTCCGGCGGGCGGCCCGTCATTTGTTTGGTGAAGAAAAAAGGCGGAGATCTATCAAGCGAGGAAAGCGCGGCTGTCCAGCATTTAAAAGCGCGGGGAATCGAAGTAAACGTCATTTACGGGGAACATTTTTCCCGGGGTTTGGCTGAAGCGAGGTGAGAAAATGTTGTCCGGGGGAAAAAGAAACAGGTTCGGTTTATTGCTTTTTTATGTGCTGACTTTTTTGCTGCTGTGGGAGTGGCTCCGTCCTTTGCAGTATTTTACCGATACGGGGCACACCGTCTTTTTTATTTTATTTATCGCTCTTGTATTTTTGCTTACATTTTTTAAGGTCCCTTGGTTTATCAGATTTCCGGTCAGCCTTGGCTTCGTTCTGTTTGCACTGCACACGATTTTTTACGAAGGATCGGTGTTTTCACCTTCATGGATTGCCCTGTTTTTCCAGGATTTAAAGCGAAATTTCTCCTATATTTTCTCCGGCATGTGGCGGGATATGTCGCCGTTGTTTCGGACGCTGCTCTTTTACGTCCTTCTTTGGCTGCTCGTATACTTGCTGCACTACTGGGTGATCTATCAGCGCAGAATTTTATTCTTTTTTATTATGACCGTTGTTTATGTCGCGGTGATCGATACATTTACGCCGTTTGACGCGTCATATGCGATCGTCAGGATCGTGCTGATCGGCTTTTTGCTTCTCGGCCTGCTGTATTTGGAACGGATCAGGGAATCAGAAGCGCTCAAATCCTCGAAATCGCGGTTTGCCAAATGGTTTGCACCGCTCTTATTGATGACTGCCGCCGCCGTGTGCATCGGCGCGGTCTCGCCAAAAGCCGATCCCGTCTGGCCTGATCCGGTGCCGTTTCTGCAGACGGCTGCGACCGGCGATTTTGCTTCCTCAGGCAGAAGCAAAGTCGGCTATGGAACGAATGATGAGGCATTGGGCGGTCCATTTTCAAAAGACGATACATGGGTATTTACATGGCAGGGAAATGAACGAAGCTATTTCAGGGTGGAAACAAAAAGCCGCTATACAGGAAAAGGCTGGATTGAAGACGAAAAATCAGGCGCATCCATTCAGCTTGAAGAGGATAAACTGGATTACCAGTGGTACGACGAAAGCGTGAAGACCGAAACGCGCAAAGCGATCGTCGATATCGATCCCGCTTACCGGTACGATCATGTCCTGTATCCGATCGGGACGACCGAAATCAAGCTCAATAATTTCTTTGTGCCGCTCCGCATGAACTTAAATACGGAGAAAATAAAACCGGCCGGCAAGACAGGCGCGGACATTCAGAATCTGGAAAGCTATTCGGTCACCTATAAATCACCCGTCTTTGATGTCGATCAGCTGAGGAAAGTCAGCTTGGAGTCGGAGGGGAAATGGGCCAGGAGCCATGAGAAGTACCTGCAGCTTCCCACTTCCCTTCCCGACCGCGTGAAAACATTGGCGCACGATTTAACGAAAGACGAAGATAATATATATGACAAAGCGAAAGCGATTGAGAAGTATCTCGGTTCTTCCGAATTTTCTTATGAGACGGAAGATGTCGCTGTTCCTAAAGGAGACCAGGATTACGTCGATCAGTTTTTATTTGAGACGAAAATCGGCTACTGCGACAATTTTTCCACGGCTATGATCGTACTGCTGCGGTCGGCCGGAATACCGGCCCGCTGGGTGAAAGGCTACACATCCGGTGAATATGCAGGAACGACGGCAGACCGGAAACGCACGATGTACGAGGTGACAAACAACAATGCCCACTCCTGGGTTGAAGTGTATTTTGAAGGGCAAGGCTGGGTTACGTTTGAACCGACGAAAGGCTTTTTAAATCCCGAGCAGCTCGTTGAAGAGTCCAGCGGTCAGCAAGCCGGCGCGGCTTCTGATAAAAAAGAAGATGATAAGAAAAATGATGAAGGCCAGCGTCCGCAGGATGCAAAAGAACAAGACAACAAAGAGAAGCCCGAATCCCAGGCAAAGCGTGATGCCAAAGCCGATTCCCATGCCGGAAGCGATGATGCAGACCGTACTCTTTTGACTGGTGCGGCCGTACTCGGTCTGTTGCTGGCGTTTGCAGCGGTGCTTTACTATACAAGGGTGAAATGGATGCCGCACATCATCATCAACAGGCTGAAAAAACGGCGTGATGAAGCGGTTTTCTTTAAAGCCTACGACGAACTGCTCCGCCAGCTGAAGCGCCAAGGCATGCAAAAAGAAGAAGGCCAGACGCTGCGCGAGTTTGCGAAGACGGTTGATGAACGCTTTCAAAGCGGGGACATGACGGCTTTGACTCTTCAATATGAACGGGCTTTGTATCGAAAGGAAGACGCCGCAAAGCTTTGGAATGATTCGGCTGAGTTATGGGAAAATTTAATTAAAAAGAGATAGTCTTGACCGCTTTCAGTCGTATTGTTAGAATAAGTGAATATTAAAAACCCTTATATATTCTTGCTGGCAGGCTCGGCGGCTTATCTATCGGACAAGCCGGGCCTTGTCCCGTGAATGGGGGCAGGACGGCCGTGTGTCTGCCGCCATTTTTTCTGTGCAAAAAGACAATTTGATAAAGAGGTGACACCATGACGAAGTTAGTAAATGAAATGATTCTTGTGTTGGATTTTGGAAGTCAGTACAACCAGCTGATTACCCGCCGCATTCGTGAGTTTGGTGTATATAGTGAATTGCATCCTCATACGTTGACGGCAGAGGAAATCAAAAAAATGAATCCGAAAGGAATTATTTTGTCCGGCGGTCCGAACAGCGTTTACGACGAAGGATCTTTCCGCTGCGACGAAAAGATTTTCGAACTGGACATCCCTGTTCTTGGAATTTGCTACGGCATGCAGCTGATGACGCATTACCTTGGCGGAAAAGTAGAAGCGGCAAGCCAGCGCGAATACGGAAAAGCAAACATTCATATCGAGGGTGAACCGGATCTGTTTAAAGATCTTCCAAACGAACAAGTCGTCTGGATGAGTCATGGTGATCTAGTTGTTGAAGTTCCAGAAGGCTTTACCGTTGATGCGACAAGCCATCATTGCCCGAACTCAGCAATGAGCAAGAAGGATAAGAAATGGTACGGCGTTCAATTTCATCCGGAAGTCCGCCATTCAGAATACGGAAACGACCTTTTGAAGAACTTCGTTTTCGGTGTTTGTGAATGCGTCGGCGAATGGTCAATGGAAAACTTTATTGAGATTGAAATGCAGAAAATCCGCGAAACAGTCGGCGACAAGCAAGTACTGTGCGCGTTGAGCGGCGGGGTTGACTCCTCTGTCGTTGCGGTCTTGATCCATAAAGCGATCGGCGACCAGCTGACTTGTATTTTCGTAGACCACGGGCTCCTTCGAAAAGGTGAAGCGGAAGGCGTGATGAAAACGTTCAGTGAAGGCTTCAACATGAACGTGATCAAAGTGGATGCGAAAGATCGCTTCCTGAACAAGCTTAAAGGCGTCTCAGACCCTGAACAAAAACGCAAAATCATCGGTAATGAGTTTATCTACGTGTTTGACGATGAAGCGGAAAAACTGAAAGGAATTGACTTCCTTGCACAGGGAACGCTATACACTGACATTATCGAGAGCGGAACAGCGACGGCTCAGACGATCAAGTCGCATCACAATGTCGGCGGCCTTCCTGAAGACATGCAGTTTGAACTGATCGAACCGCTGAATACGCTCTTCAAAGACGAAGTGCGCGCGCTCGGAACCGAGCTTGGCATCCCTGACGAAATTGTTTGGCGCCAGCCGTTCCCAGGTCCGGGCCTTGGCATCCGCGTTCTTGGAGAAGTGACGGAGGAAAAGCTTGAAATCGTCCGCGAATCAGACGCGATCCTCCGCGAAGAAATCGCCAAAGCTGATCTTGAAAAAGATATTTGGCAATACTTCACCGTTCTTCCTGATATCCGCAGCGTCGGCGTCATGGGAGACGCAAGAACTTATGACTATACGATCGGCATTCGCGCCGTGACATCGATTGACGGCATGACATCAGACTGGGCGAAAATTCCTTGGGATGTCCTTGAGAAAATCTCGACACGGATCGTCAATGAAGTGAAGCACATTAACCGCGTGGTTTACGATATTACGAGCAAGCCGCCTGCAACAATCGAGTGGGAATAAGAAAAATGCCTCAGCCGCATGAAGCTGGGGCATTTTTTATTGGTGGAGCAGTAGATTGGATGATATAACGCTTATATCTTCCGTTTTCATCGCCGCAGCCGCTGTGCCATGAATCTTCCGATCACAGAGTGACAACCGAACAAGGCATTAAAGTCTACGATACAGTTCAAACGGTGTTCGAAGCGCGGTCTTGTCGGAGGATATGACGCGGAAACAGAATATCACGCTAAAAAAAGAGCGTGTTTTATTTGAATTGAAAGAAAACCGTGGATTGAGCCCCTTCAGACCACGATCAGAATTTGGAAAAACAACGAACGAAGCGAACATTAAAATCATGAATGTTCGTTTTTTTGTATTGTGTTCAACGTTAGATATTGCTACAATAGTATAGTAATTTAAAAAAGACTTGTCGTATAATCATGGGGATATGGCCCATAAGTTTCTACCAAGCTACCGTAAATAGCTTGACTACGCTTGTATACAATATTTTATCCGTGAAAAATCATTTTTTCAGTATGAAATATGCCGTAGTCAAGCGTCCCGCCAGTTGGGGCGTTTTTTGTTTAAAAGCAAAGGTTTATGAAACAATAAAAGCGACAGACAAACGAGAGGAGTATACCATTTTGAAGCGTTACTTTCAGTTTGAAGAATTGGGCACAAATTATCGGAGAGAAATGATCGGCGGACTCACCACATTTTTGTCCATGGCATATATTTTGATCGTCAACCCGCTTACCCTTTCTCTGGCGTCGGTGGAAAATTTCCCGGATGCATTGAGAATGGATCAAAGCGCGGTCTTTACGGCAACTGCGGTTGCAGCAGCCGTCGGTTGTTTTATCATGGGGCTGCTCGCGAAGTATCCGATCGCTCTGGCGCCCGGAATGGGGCTTAACGCATTCTTTGCATTCTCAGTCATCCTGAATATGCAGATTCCTTGGCAGACGGCTCTTTCAGGCGTTATGGTTTCCGGACTTATTTTTATCGTTCTTTCGCTATCCGGTTTAAGGGAAAAAATTATCAATTCGATTCCTTATGAGCTGAAAATGGCTGTCGGTGCGGGGATTGGCCTGTTTATCGCTTTCGTCGGTTTGCAGGGCTCCAAAATCGTCGTATCCAACCCGGATACGATTGTGTCGTTTGGGAATATTCATTCAGGTCCCGTTCTTTTGACTGTTTTCGGACTGATCATCACTGTCATTTTAATGGTATTGCGCGTCAACGGCGGCATTTTCTTCGGGATGCTGATCACGGCGATTGTCGGCATGATTTTCGGACAGATTGACGTTCCTGACAAAATCGTCGGTGCCGTTCCTAGTCTTGCGCCAACATTTGGACAAGCCTTTATCCACCTTCATGATATCTTTACGGTGCAAATGCTTGTCGTCATTTTAACGTTTTTATTCGTCGACTTTTTTGATACGGCCGGTACTTTGGTGGGTGTTGCATCACAAGCCGGTTTGATGAAGGATAACAAACTGCCGCGCGCGGGAAGAGCTTTGCTTGCCGATTCTTCCGCAACTGTGGCCGGAGCGATCCTTGGTACATCGACAACGACCGCTTATGTTGAGTCAAGCGCCGGGGTAGCGGCCGGAGCGAGAAGCGGTTTTGCGGCGATTGTAACCGGCGTTTTGTTCTTGCTGTCGCTGTTCTTCTCGCCCGTACTCAGCGTTATCACTTCACAAGTGACGGCGCCTGCTTTAATCATCGTCGGCGTGCTGATGGTGGCGAATCTCAACAAAATCGACTGGACCAAATTTGAGATTGCGGTGCCCGCATTCTTCACGATGATCGCGATGCCGCTGACATATAGCATCGCCACCGGAATCGCGATCGGATTTATTTTCTACCCGATCACGATGATTTTTAAAGGCAAAGCAAAAGAGATCCATCCGATTATGTACGGACTGGCTGTCGTATTTATTCTTTATTTCATTTTCTTGAAATAGGCTGTAGGAAAAAGCGCTTGTTCATTTGAACGAGCGCCTTTTTTTATTTCCAATTCATCAAAATCGGAACCTTCCGCCTTCGTTTTTCGTCATATATAAGGGCTGCTGCATCTATGATAAAAAGAGGTTTGTCTTGACTGTTTCACACAGCTTATGTAATTTATAAAAGTGCTTTTCATTTATGTAAAGCTTTTGAATAGAAGAGGAGTTGCTTATATGATTGAAGAACATCACAAACGAAACGAAGATGATATAGAACAAGAACCTGCTTCGAGGATGTCGAGGAATTCCCGGAAAAAAGCGAAGAAGAGCAAGGAGACGAATCCGTCTGCAGCAAAAGTCAAATCGGTGATGGAGAGTGTGATTGCCGCTTTGTTCCGTTATTTCAGCTTTGTGCTCGATATTTTAAAGTCCCCGGTGCGCACTGCACTTGATTATGACCGGTCTTATTTTAAGTATTCCGTTATTTCAATGACGCTTTTAGCTGTTTTCTTTTCGCTCGGCAACTTTTATCAGCTGCTTGCGGGCCGGGGGAGAATTCTCGGGTTCGGCGTGTCGGTGCCGTTTATGGAAGTGTTTTTGGTTGTGTTTATCTACTGCATGGCTTTCATGTTTTGGATGGCGGCAGCGAGCTGGGCTGTATCGAATTTTATGCTCAGGTATAAAGCTTCATTTTTCGATATCACGGCAAAGTACGGCTCTTTACTGGTTCCGTTTATCGTCCCCGCCGCTCTGTGGATGATTTTCGCGATTATCAACTTCACGGCCGCGACGGTGATTCTCTCGATCGTCATCTTTATGGGATTGACCTTCGGCACTTTTACATTGATTCAATCGATTTATGAAAAAAGCGAAAAACCGCGGTTTGACCTGATGTACTGCGTGTTTACCGTCTTTTTGCTTGAATTGGTATTCGTTGGGGCAACTTGGAAGCTGGTGGGCGGATACTTGCTGTCCTCGCTTATCCCTGTATAAGGAGATACAGCCGGTTCTTTAAGAAGAACCGGTTTTTTCTTAACATTAATTCTGAGTTGACTCATAAGAATAATATGTATTATATTGTAACCAATCATACGAACGGATGGGGGAGTGATCGATGGCTAACTTTCTTCGAAAAGCTGTAAAGCAAAAAAAGGAGTATTTAATCAGGCAGCTCGCAAAATCAGGACGGCTGGACAATTTGAAAGACCTCTCGTCATACACGCTGAGCGATTTGGAAAAGGAACACCGGAAGCTGCACAAATTAGATGAAGTTCGTCAGCGGGATCATAAACACCAGCTCTAAGGACGTTCATTTGAACGTCTTTTTTAATGGCGTTTAAATGCTTTGAAACCGGCAGAAAAAGGGTAAACTGATGGAAGTGAGCAATGTCGAAAAATTTTGTGGTGAAGCAGGGCCATTACAGGATTGTGTATGGAGAATTTCTCTAGTAGAATATGATTGCTTTGCATCTAAAGGAGGGATTTCAATTGCTTCACTCAGCACTATTGAACGGTGTGATCATGGTTGGAATTATTCTGGTTATCAATATTATATATGTAACGTTTTTAACCCTTCGCATGATACTGACTCTAAAAGGCCAGCGGTATCTCGCCGCTTTTATCGGGACAATCGAAATGCTTGTTTACGTCGTCGGGCTGGGTCTTGTTTTAGATAATTTAAATCAAATCCAAAACGTGATCGCTTATGCGGTTGGATTTGGAATCGGCATCATCGTCGGCACGAAAATTGAAGAAAAGCTCGCTTTGGGCTATATTACCGTTAACGCCATTACGAAAGAGCTCGATTTGGATCTGCCGAAACAGCTCAGGGAAAAAGGCTACGGGGTCACCCATTGGGTCGTCGGCGGACTTGAGGGAGACAGAACGGCGATGCAGGTTTTGACGCCGAGAAAATACGAACTGCAACTGTACGAAACGATTAAATCAATCGATTCAAAAGCATTTATCATTTCCTACGAACCGAAGACGATACACGGCGGATTCTGGGTTAAAGCCGTAAAGAAAAGGAGAATTAAAGAATAATGACAAAGCCGAAAAAAAAGCGCTTTGAAGTAACGGAAGGCGAAACGATCGAAACCGTGTTGACGAAGATGCAGGAAGAAGGCTATACACCGGTGCGCCGAATGGAGGAGCCGGTCTTCAAAGAAACAAAGGAAAATGGAACGATTCAGGTTGTTCCGTGCGGAAGAAAAATTATATTCGAAGGGAAATTGCTCTAAACCCGAACATTAGACCAACAAAATATACTATCGTTCGATAATGTCGTTGACATTATCACAGTCCGTTGTTAAGATAAACATGACATGAAAACACATCCTCATATAATCTTGGGAATATGGCCCATAAGTCTCTACCCGATGACCGTAAATCATCGGACTATGCAGGAAAGTGGACAATAAACTGACATGGAGATCGCGAGAAGCGGACTAACTGACGATACACGCGCCATGCCCGGTTTGTGTTGCTTCCTACAAATGCAATACATGCCGGGCTTTTTATTTGCGAAGAATAACAGCTAAAGGTGGGACAAAAAGATATGCAGCCTCTTCTTGGTGTTATCATGGGAAGCACATCTGACTGGGAAACGATGAAACATGCCTGCGGCATACTCGATGAACTGGGAATTCCGTTCGAAAAAAAGGTCGTTTCCGCACATCGGACGCCTGATTTAATGTTTGAATATGCCGAAACGGCGCGGGAAAGAGGCTTGAAAGTCATCATTGCCGGAGCGGGCGGAGCCGCCCACCTGCCGGGAATGGTCGCAGCCAAAACGACGCTGCCCGTCATCGGTGTGCCGGTTCAGTCAAAAGCGCTGAACGGCCTCGATTCGCTGCTTTCAATCGTTCAAATGCCGGGCGGAGTACCCGTTGCGACCGTTGCCATCGGCAAAGCGGGAGCGGTCAACGCCGGACTGCTTGCGGCGCAGATTTTGTCAGCTTTTGACGAAAAGTTTGCCGGAAGATTGGACGAACGAAGGGAAAGCATCAGACAAACCGTATTGGAAAGCAGTGATCAGCTTGTATAAACAAACGATTTTTCCGGGCGCGACAATCGGCATTATCGGAGGCGGACAGCTTGGCAAAATGATGGCGGTCGCGGCTAAACAAATGGGCTATAAAATCGCGGTGGTTGACCCTGTTCCTTCATCACCGTGCGGCCAGGTCGCCGACCTTGAGATTACGGCTGCCTATAATGACAGGGAAGCGATACGGAAGCTTGCCGAAGCGAGCGACGTGATCACTTACGAATTCGAGAACATCGATTATGATGCGCTGAACTGGCTGAAGGAGCACGCATACCTTCCGCAGGGGAGCGAGCTGTTGCTCCTTACGCAAAACAGGGAGACCGAGAAAAAAGCGATTGCATCAGCGGGCTGCAAAGTCGCGCCGTACCGGATCATTCACGACCGGGCGGAACTGGAAGCGTCCGTAGCGGAGCTCGGTCTTCCGGCGGTGCTGAAAACTTGCCGCGGCGGGTATGACGGAAAAGGGCAGTACGTCCTGAAGGGACATGCACAAATCGGGGAAGCCGCAGCTCTTTTACAGCACGGCACATGTATTTTGGAAAGCTGGGTTCCTTTCAAAATGGAATTGTCCGTGATCGTGACAAGATCGGTTCACGGAGAGACAACCGTCTTTCCGGCGGCAGAAAACATTCATAAACAAAATATTTTATTCCAGAGCATCGTCCCGGCGCGAGCCGATGAGGCGATTCAGGAACAAGCGGCAGCACTTGCCCTCAGGCTTGCCGAAAAACTTCAGCTTGTCGGAACGCTGGCCGTTGAGCTTTTCCTGAAGGAAGACGGCGTGCTTCTCGTCAATGAGCTGGCGCCGCGGCCGCATAATTCCGGCCATTACACCCTTGATCTTTGCGAAACGAGCCAGTTTGAACAGCATATCCGGGCTGTCTGCGGGCTGCCGCTCGGCAAAACGGACCTTCTGAAGGAAGGAATGATGGTGAACCTTCTCGGAGACGAAGTGTACATGGCTGAAGAAGACCCCGAACTTTTAAAAGAAGCGAAGCTTTATATATACGGAAAGCATGAAGTCAAACCGGGCCGCAAAATGGGGCACATCACATTTTTAAGAACACCCGACGATGAATGGATCGGGAAGATGACAGAAAAGTGGACTGAAAGAGATGGAGGACGAAAACAATGATCGAACGTTATTCAAGACCGGAAATGGCTGCGATTTGGACGGATGAAAACAGATTCCAAGCATGGCTTGAAGTTGAAATACTGGCTTGTGAAGCTTGGGCTGAACTCGGCGTCATTCCGAAAGAAGATGTGAAGGTTTTGCGGGAAAAAGCGTCATTTGACATCAACCGCATCTTCGAAATCGAGCAGGACACGCGTCACGATGTCGTCGCATTTACCCGCGCCGTGTCCGAAACGCTTGGCGAAGAGAAAAAGTGGGTGCACTACGGGCTGACATCAACAGATGTGGTCGATACCGCTCTTTCCTATCTATTAAAACAGGCGAACGATATTTTGCTCAAGGACATTGAGAGATTTGTTGACATCTTGAAAGAAAAAGCGAAGGAACATAAATATACGGTGATGATGGGGCGCACACACGGCGTACATGCAGAACCGACGACATTCGGTTTGAAACTCGCCCTTTGGTATGAAGAGATGAAGCGCAACCTGGAACGCTTCAAGCAAGCGAAAGAAGGCATCGAAGTCGGCAAAATCTCAGGCGCCGTCGGAACGTACGCGAACATCGATCCATTCGTCGAGCAGTACGTATGTGACAAGCTTGGCTTAAAACCTGCGCCGATTTCAACACAGACGCTGCAGCGCGACCGCCACGCCGATTACATGGCTGCGCTGGCGCTTGTTGCGACAAGCATCGAGAAATTCGCCGTTGAGATCCGCGGCCTCCAAAAAAGCGAAACACGCGAGGTCGAAGAATTTTTCGCAAAAGGCCAAAAAGGTTCATCTGCCATGCCGCATAAACGCAACCCGATCGGTTCGGAAAACATGACGGGAATGGCGCGCGTCATCCGCGGCTACATGCTGACCGCTTATGAAAATGTACCGCTTTGGCATGAACGCGACATTTCGCATTCATCAGCAGAGCGCATCATTCTGCCTGATGCGACGATCGCGCTGAATTACATGCTGAACCGCTTCGGCAACATTGTGAAAAACTTGACCGTGTTCCCTGAAAACATGAAGCGCAACATGGACCGCACACTCGGATTGATCTACTCCCAGCGCGTCCTTCTCGCTCTCATTGATACCGGCATGGCGCGCGAAGAAGCGTATGACACCGTTCAGCCGAAAGCAATGGAAGCATGGGAGAAACAAGTGCCGTTCCGCCAGCTTGTCGAGGCTGAGGAAAAAATTACGTCCCGACTGTCTCCGGAACAAATTAACGACTGCTTTGATTACAATTACCACTTGAAAAATGTCGACTACATTTTTGAACGTTTAGGCTTGGCATAGAATAGACCGCCCGCTTTTACAGGCGGGGGTCTAAGTGCTTAAATATTTCCAACATTCGGGTTAGGAGGCCTTCTGTGAATATTGTGAAAAATGAACTTTTATACGAAGGAAAAGCGAAAAAGATTTACCGGACGGATGATGACAACACTTTGTTTGTCGAATACAAAAACTCAGCGACGGCTTTTAACGGAGAAAAAAAAGCCGAGATTGACGGAAAAGGCCGTTTAAATAACGAAATTTCCAGCCTGATTTTCACAAGGCTTCACGAGAAGGGAATCAACAACCACTTTGTTGAACGAATTTCTGAAACGGAGCAGCTCATTAAAAAAGTGACGATCATCCCGCTTGAAGTCGTCGTTCGCAATGTCGTAGCCGGAAGCATGTCCAAAAGGCTCGGCATTCCGGAAGGCACGGAGCTGGGGCAGCCGATTATCGAGTTTTACTACAAGGATGACGCGCTCGGCGACCCGCTGATCACAGAAGACCATATCCGGATTTTAAAAGCGGCTGAGCCTGAACAGGTGGAGAAAATCAAATCGATTACGAGGCAGGTAAATGAAGAGCTGGAGACGATTTTCGCGGCTTGCGATGTCAGATTGATAGATTTCAAGCTTGAGTTCGGGCTCGATAAAGACGGCGAGGTCCTGCTGGCCGATGAGATTTCCCCGGATACGTGCCGGCTGTGGGATAAAGAAACGAATGAAAAGCTTGATAAAGATGTGTTCAGAAGAAACCTGGGCGGATTGACGGATGCATACGAAGAAATATTCAAAAGACTTGGAGGCATGTAATATGTACAAAGTGAAAGTGTATGTCAGCTTAAAAGAGAGTGTTTTAGATCCTCAGGGGAGCGCCGTTCAGCATGCTTTGCACAGCATGTCCTACAAAGAAGTTCAGGACGTCCGCATCGGCAAATACATGGAGCTCACAATCGAAAAATCGGACCGCGACCTTGACGCTCTTGTTAAAGAAATGTGCGAAAAACTTTTGGCTAACACGGTGATTGAAGATTACAGATACGAAGTCGAGGAGGTTGTCGCACAGTGAAATTTGCGGTGATTGTGCTGCCGGGCTCAAACTGCGATATCGATATGTTCCACGCGATCAAGGATGAGCTTGGCGAAGAAGCTGAATACGTCTGGCATACAGAAACAAGTCTTGATGAATATGACGGCGTCCTCATTCCGGGAGGATTCTCATACGGCGATTATTTAAGATGCGGCGCGATCGCCCGCTTCGCAAACATTATGCCGGCCGTCAAAAAAGCGGCTGAAGAAGGGAAGCCTGTGCTCGGCGTCTGCAATGGATTTCAAATTTTGCAGGAGCTCGGTCTTTTGCCGGGCGCAATGAGACGCAACAAAGATTTGAAATTTATCTGCCGTCCGGTTGAACTGATCGTCCAAAACAATGAAACGCTTTTTACATCTTCCTACGGCAAAGGCGAATCCATCACGATTCCAGTCGCTCACGGCGAAGGAAACTTCTACTGTGATGAAGAAACGCTTGCCGGATTACAAGAAAACAATCAAATCGCTTTCACATACGGAACGGATATCAACGGAAGCGTCGCCGATATTGCAGGCGTCGTCAATGAAAAAGGCAATGTATTAGGCATGATGCCTCACCCAGAACGCGCAGTCGATTCTCTGCTCGGAAGCGCCGACGGTCTTAAACTGTTTCAATCTATCGTGAAAAATTGGAGGGAAACTCATGTCGCTACTGCTTGAACCAAGTCAAGAACAAATTAAGGAAGAGAAACTTTATCAGCAAATGGGTGTCAGCGATGACGAGTTTGCCATGATTGAATCGATTCTCGGAAGGCTTCCAAACTATACGGAAATCGGGATTTTTTCAGTCATGTGGTCAGAGCACTGCAGCTACAAAAATTCCAAGCCGATCCTGAAAAAGTTCCCGACAAAAGGCGAACGCGTCCTGCAAGGACCGGGGGAAGGCGCAGGAATCGTCGATATCGGCGACAATCAGGCGGTTGTCTTCAAAATCGAATCGCACAACCATCCGTCAGCGATTGAGCCTTATCAGGGAGCTGCAACGGGTGTGGGCGGCATCATCCGCGACGTCTTTTCAATGGGCGCGCGTCCCATCGCTGTTTTGAACTCTCTCCGGTTTGGCGAACTCACTTCACCGCGTGTGAAGTACTTGTTTGAAGAAGTAGTCGCGGGCATTGCCGGATACGGAAACTGCATCGGCATTCCGACCGTTGGCGGGGAAGTTCAGTTTGACGGCTGCTATGAAGGCAATCCGCTTGTCAACGCGATGTGTGTCGGTTTAATCAACCATGAAGATATTAAAAAAGGGCAGGCGAAAGGCGTCGGCAATACCGTCATGTACGTCGGCGCGAAAACGGGGCGCGACGGCATCCACGGCGCAACGTTCGCCTCAGAGGAAATGTCTGACCAATCAGAAGAAAAGCGCTCGGCCGTTCAAGTCGGCGATCCGTTCATGGAGAAGCTGCTTCTTGAAGCGTGTCTGGAAGTCATCAAATCTGACGCTTTGGTCGGTATTCAGGACATGGGTGCGGCAGGCCTGACAAGTTCAAGCGCGGAAATGGCATCCAAAGCCGGGTCTGGGATCGAGATGAACCTTGACTTGATTCCGCAGCGCGAAACAGGCATGACGCCGTACGAAATGATGCTTTCGGAATCCCAGGAGCGCATGCTTTTGGTTATCGAACGCGGCCGCGAACAGGAAATCATCGATATTTTTGACAAGTACGATCTTGAAGCCGTTGCTGTCGGCCATGTGACTGATGACAAGATGCTGCGCCTTTTCCATAACGGAGAAATGGTTGCCGAGCTTCCGGTCGATGCTCTTGCAGAGGAAGCGCCTGTTTACCATAAGCCGTCAAAAGTACCGGCTTATTACAAAGAGTTCCTTGAAACAGACGTCCCTGCACCAAAAGTCGAAGATGCGAAAGAAACGCTTCTCGAGCTGCTAAAGCAGCCGACCATTGCGAGCAAAGAATGGGTTTATGACCAATATGACTACATGGTCAGGACGAACACGGTTGTCGCACCGGGCTCTGATGCAGCCGTCCTCAGGATTCGCGGCACGAAAAAAGCGCTCGCCATGACAACGGACTGCAATGCCCGCTACTTGTACCTTGATCCGGAAACAGGCGGGAAAATCGCCGTCGCAGAAGCGGCCCGCAATATCGTCTGCTCCGGAGCAGAACCGCTTGCCGTTACGGATAACCTCAACTTTGGAAATCCGGAAAAGCCGGAGATCTTCTGGCAGATCGAAAAAGCGGCAGACGGGATCAGCGAGGCGTGCAACGTGCTCAGCACACCGGTCATCGGCGGAAACGTCTCTCTCTACAACGAATCAAACGGAAGCGCGATCTACCCGACGCCTGTCATCGGAATGGTCGGACTGATCGAAGATACGGAGCATATTACGACACAGCACTTTAAAGCAGCGGGCGATTTGATTTATGTCATCGGCGAAACATTCCCTGAGTTCGCCGGAAGCGAGCTGCAAAAACTGACCGAAGGAAAGATTTACGGCAAAGCGCCTGCGATTGACCTGGAAGTCGAACAATCGCGTCAAAAAGCTCTTCTGAAAGCGATCCGCTCCGGACTCGTTCAATCGGCGCATGACGTCTCAGAAGGCGGCATCGGCGTGGCGCTGGCGGAAAGCGTTATATCTTCTCAAAGGCTCGGCGCCCATGTGACGCTTGCAGGCGAACCTGCATTGTTATTCAGCGAAACACAATCACGGTTTATCGTCTCTGTGAAAAAAGACCATCAAGAAGCGTTCGAAAAGCTTGTCAAAGACGCCGATCTAATCGGTGAAGTAACGTCAGACAGCGTGCTGGCTGTTCAAAGCCAGGAAGGACAACAATGGATTCATGCGCAGACAGAAGAGCTCGAAAGCGCATGGAAAGGAGCTATCCCATGCTTGCTGAAATCAAAGGCTTAAATGAAGAATGCGGCGTATTTGGGATTTGGGGGCATGAAGAAGCACCGCAAATTACGTACTACGGCCTTCACAGCCTTCAGCACAGAGGCCAGGAGGGCGCCGGCATCGTCGCAACAGACGGCGAAAAAATGTCCGCCCACAAAGGCCAGGGGCTGATTACCGAAGTTTTTCAAAACGGTGAGCTCAAAAAGGTGAAAGGAAAGGGAGCGATCGGCCACGTCCGCTATGCAACGGCGGGCGGCGGCGGCTTCGAAAACGTCCAGCCGTTCCTTTTCCATTCGCAAAACAACGGCAGCCTTGCGCTTGCGCACAATGGAAACTTAGTGAACGCCACTCAGCTAAAACAGCAGCTTGAAAACCAGGGCAGCATTTTTCAAACGTCTTCAGATACGGAAGTGCTCGCCCATTTAATTAAAAGAAGCGGCCACTTCGAGCTGAAAGATCAAATCAAAAACGCTCTTTCTATGCTGAAAGGCGCTTATGCTTTCCTGATCATGACGGAAAAGGAAATGATCGTGGCGCTTGATCCGAACGGACTCAGACCGCTATCTGTCGCAATGCTTGGCGACGCGTACGTCGTCGCTTCTGAAACGTGCGCATTTGATGTGGTCGGCGCGACATATCTGCGCGATGTAGAACCGGGCGAGATGCTGATCATCAATGATGAAGGCATGAAGTCAGAGCGGTTCTCCATCAACATCAACCGTTCGATCTGCAGCATGGAGTACATTTATTTCTCAAGACCTGACAGCAATATTAACGGCATTAACGTCCACAGCGCGAGAAAGAATCTCGGCAAAAAGCTCGCCGAGGAATCAGGCATTGAAGCAGATGTGGTGACAGGCGTTCCTGACTCAAGCATTTCAGCGGCGATCGGCTATGCCGAAGCGACGGGAATTCCTTACGAACTCGGATTGATCAAAAACCGCTATGTCGGCAGAACGTTCATTCAGCCGTCACAGTCGCTCAGGGAGCAGGGCGTGAGAATGAAGCTGTCAGCCGTCCGCGGGGTCGTTGAAGGAAAGCGCGTCGTCATGGTGGACGATTCAATCGTGAGGGGCACGACGAGCCGCAGGATTGTGACGATGCTGCGCGAAGCCGGAGCGACGGAAGTGCACGTCAGAATCAGTTCCCCGCCTATTGCCCATCCGTGCTTTTACGGAATTGACACATCGACGCACGAAGAACTGATCGCGTCCTCTCATTCAGTGGAAGAAATCCGTCAGGAAATCGGCGCCGATACATTGTCATTCTTGAGCATTGAAGGACTCCTTTCCGGGATCGGAAGACAGTATGAAGGTGAAAACTGCGGCCAGTGCATGGCCTGTTTTACAGGAAAATATCCGACCGAAATTTATCAGGATACTGTTCTTCCTCACGTGAAAGAAATCGTTTTGACAAAATAAACCGGCCGGCGCGATTGAAGCGCCTGGCCTGCTGAAATGAATAAAGGGCAGCAGAGGCAATGCGGCTGCTCTTTTGATTTTGAATATCACGAATGGACAAGCGCGGAATAAGGAGTGATTGTGTTGTCTGAAAGCTATAAAAACGCCGGGGTTGATATTGAAGCCGGATATGAAGCCGTAAAACGAATGAAAAAACATGTGGAAAGAACGAAGCGAATCGGCGCAATGGGCGGACTTGGCGGGTTTGGCGGCATGTTTGACCTGTCGGAACTGCCGTACAAACAGCCGGTTCTCATTTCGGGAACGGACGGTGTCGGCACAAAACTGAAGCTCGCTTTTGCGATGGACAAGCATGACACGATCGGCATCGATGCCGTCGCGATGTGTGTCAACGATGTGCTCGCTCAAGGAGCGGAGCCGCTTTTCTTCCTCGATTACCTTGCGGTCGGAAAAGCCGATCCCGTCAAAATTGAAGAGATCGTAAAAGGCGTCGCAGAAGGCTGCGTACAGTCGGGATCAGCGCTTGTCGGCGGAGAAACGGCGGAAATGCCGGGGCTTTATACAGAGGATGAATACGATATCGCCGGGTTCTCGGTCGGAGCTGCCGAAAAAGATGGCATCGTCACGGGCGAAAATATCAGCGAAGGGCACCTTTTAATCGGACTTTCTTCAAGCGGCCTTCACAGCAACGGCTTCTCTCTCGTTCGGAAAGTTCTTCTTGAAGATGCCGGTCTGAACCTTGATGAGACGTATGCACCTTTTGAACGGCCTCTTGGCGAAGAGCTTTTAGAGCCGACGAAAATCTATGTCAAGCCTGTCCTTGAAGCGGTGAAATCAGGCAAAATCGCCGGCATGGCGCACGTGACCGGCGGCGGTTTTATCGAAAACCTGCCGCGCATGATGCCCGATGGCCTCGGCGTTGAAATCGACATCGGCTCCTGGCCCGTTCCTCCTATCTTCCCGTTCATTCAGGAGAAAGGCGGCCTGAAATCCGAGGAAATGTTTAATGTTTTCAATATGGGAATCGGCTTTGTTCTTGCGGTGAAAGAAGAGGATATGACAGACGTGATCCAAACGCTCGAAAACAACGGTGAAAAAGCCTATCTCATCGGCAGAGTGAAAGCCGGAAGCGGCGTTGTGTTTGGCGGTGCCGGTCTTTCATGAAAAAATTCGCGGTATTTGCATCAGGAAGTGGAACGAATTTTGAAGCAATCGAAAGAAGAATGAGAGAAGAGAACTGGGATGCCGAAATTGTCCTCGTCGTCTGTGACAAGCCCGATGCGAAAGTGCTTGAAAGGGCGGAAAAAGCCGGAATCCCGTCGTTCGCCTTCCAGCCGAAATCGTTCGACAATAAAGCTGCATTTGAACAAGTGATCGTTGAACAGCTCCGCCTTCACGGAGCGGAATGGATTGTGCTGGCGGGGTATATGAGGCTGATCGGCGATACGCTTCTTTCGGCTTACCGGAATAAAATCATCAACATCCATCCGTCGCTCCTGCCGGCGTTTCCCGGCATCGACGCGGTCGGACAAGCGTACAGAGCAGGCGTGAAAGTGGCAGGCATCACGGTTCACTACGTTGACGAAGGCATGGACACCGGTCCGATTATCGCCCAGCGCGCCGTTGAGCTTGAAAAAAGCGAAACACTCGCGTCTCTTGAAGAAAAGATACACAAATTGGAGCATGAACTTTATCCCGAAGTAATCAAAGAGCTTCTTGAACTAAATGGCAGAGGTGAAAAGGAATGACGATCAAACGCGCATTAATCAGCGTATCTGATAAAACGAACATTGTCCCTTTTGTAAAAGAATTGACAGAGCTTGGCGTTGAAGTGATTTCAACAGGGGGCACAAGCAAACTTCTTCAGGAAAACGGCGTTGACGTCATCGGCATTTCTGAAGTGACGGGCTTTCCCGAAATCATGGACGGCCGTCTGAAAACCCTTCATCCGAATATTCACGGCGGGCTTCTTGCCGTACGCGGCAACGAAAAGCACATGGCGCAGCTGAATGAGCAGGGTATCCAGCCGATCGACCTTGTCGTTGTCAATTTATATCCTTTTAAAGAAACGGTTTCTAAAGAAGATGTCACATTCGAAGAAGCGATTGAGAATATCGACATCGGCGGCCCCGGCATGCTTCGCGCTGCAGCGAAAAACCACCAGGACGTGGCGGTCATCGTCGATCCCCGCGATTACAGCCCTGTGCTGAACGACTTGAAAGAAAACGGCAGCGTCTCTCTTGAGAAAAAACGCGAGCTTGCGGCGAAGGTGTTCCGCCACACGGCAGCATATGACGCGTTGATCGCTGACTATTTAACAAATGTAACCGGTGAAAAAGAGCCTGAACAGTTCACCGTCACTTTTGAGAAAAAACAATCGCTCCGCTACGGCGAAAATCCGCATCAGGAAGCAGTCTTTTATCAAAGCGCGCTCCCTGTCAAAGGGTCGATCGCTTCAGCTGAACAGCTGCACGGAAAAGAGCTTTCCTACAACAACATCAAAGACGCGGATGCGGCACTTCAAATTGTCCGCGAGTTCACCGAGCCGGCTGCGGTTGCCGTCAAGCATATGAACCCTTGCGGCGTCGGGACGGGCAACACGATCGAAGAGGCGTTTAACAAAGCATACGCCGCTGACGAAACATCGATTTTCGGCGGCATCATCGCCCTGAACCGCGAAGTGGACAAAGCGACTGCTGAAACGCTTCACAAAATCTTTTTGGAAATCATTATCGCGCCGGCATTCAGCCAAGAAGCGCTTGATATTTTAACATCCAAGAAAAACCTTCGCCTCTTGACCCTCGATGTCAATCAGCCTGTGAAAAACGAAAAACAGCTGACATCTGTTCAAGGCGGGCTCTTGATTCAGGATCTGGATATGCACGGCTTTGACGACGCTGACATTACGATTCCGACGAAAAGGGAGCCGACCGAACAGGAATGGGCTGACCTGAAGCTTGCTTGGAAAGTCGTGAAGCACGTCAAATCGAATGCGATTGTCCTGGCAAAGGACGATATGACGATCGGCGTCGGCGCCGGGCAAATGAACCGCGTCGGCTCGGCGAAAATCGCAATTGAGCAAGCCGGGGAGAAAGCAAAAGGAAGCGCGCTCGGATCAGATGCCTTCTTTCCGATGCCTGATACGGTCGAAGAAGCGGCTAAAGCCGGTGTGACGGCAATCATTCAGCCGGGCGGCTCGGTTCGTGATGAAGATTCAATTAAAAAAGCGGATGAATACGGGATCGCGATGGTGTTCACCGGAATCCGCCATTTCAAACATTAAGGGAGTGACCAGCGTGAACGTATTGATTATCGGCAGAGGCGGCAGGGAGCACACGCTCGCCTGGAAAGCGGCGCAAAGCCCTCTTGTCGGCACTGTATATGCGGCGCCCGGCAATGACGGAATGGCCGGGACCGCCGTACTCGTTGATCTTGACGAAGGCAATCACGAAGGGCTTCTCGCTTTCGCAAAGGAAAACAATATCGGACTGACGATCGTCGGTCCTGAGGTCCCTTTAATCGAAGGGCTTGTTGATGCATTTGAAGAAGCGGGCCTTCCGGTGTTTGGACCGTCGAAAAATGCAGCTGTGATTGAAGGAAGCAAGCAGTTTGCCAAGGATCTTATGAAAAAATACCAGATTCCGACAGCAGAATACGAAACGTTTACATCTTTTGAAAACGCAAAGGCGTATGTTGAGGAAAAAGGCGCTCCAATCGTTATTAAAGCCGACGGGCTTGCCGCCGGAAAAGGCGTCACAGTCGCGATGACAGCCGAAGAAGCGGTTCAGTGTCTGCATGACTTTTTAGAAGATGAAAAGTTCGGCGAAGCAAGCGCATCTGTCGTCATCGAGGAATTTTTGAGCGGTGAAGAATTTTCGCTGATGGCTTTTGTCAAAGGTGAGAAAGTGTATCCGATGGTGATTGCACAGGATCACAAGCGGGCATTTGACGGAGACAAGGGCCCGAATACAGGGGGAATGGGCGCGTATTCTCCGGTGCCGCAGATTTCGGATGCGGTCGTCGAAGACGCCGTTAAAACGATTTTGGAGCCGGCGGCCGAAGCGATGGTTAAAGAAGGCCGTTCGTTTACGGGAGTCTTGTATGCCGGGTTAATGCTGACCGAAAAAGGAACAAAAGTGATCGAATTCAACGCGAGATTCGGGGATCCCGAAACCCAGGTCGTCCTGCCGCGTCTTGAATCAGACCTTGTCCAGGTCTTGGTTGATCTCCTCGCAGACAGAGAAGTGGAGCTGAAGTGGAAGGATACGGCGGCAGTCACCGTTGTTCTTGCATCTGACGGCTATCCGGAAAGCTATGAAAAAGGCGCGCCGATCGGCACGCTTGAGCCTGACATGGAGCAGACCGTCGTCTTTCACGCAGGCACGAAAAAAAGCGGCGATCAGTTTGTGACGAACGGCGGCCGCGTCGCCAATGTCACCGCGTTTGCAGAGACGTTTGATGCGGCAAGGGAAGCAGCCTATCAAGCGGTGGATCGAGTAAGAAAACCGGGGCTGTTTTACCGGATGGACATCGGCTCGCGTGCGCTCAAGGCAGCACAGAAATAATAGGTGAAGAGACAGAGCGGGAGCACCCGTTTTGTCTCTTTTTTTGAGCTCAATTTTTTTGGATGATCTTGATCATCGATTCAGCCATCAATTCGGGCGGATAAGGCATGCCGTTTTCAAGCCACCATGCGGCTGTGCCCGCGAAGGCGGAAATCACAAACCGCCGCTGAATGTCGAGAGGCACTGAGCGGTCAGTATCAGCAGCTGCCGTTTTTTTGATTCCCGTCAAAAAGCTGTCATTCCAAAAATCATTGAGCAGCTCCTTAATGTTCAGCTCATATCTTCTGTTGATGATAATCGCAAAATCGCCGCTGTTCTGTTACAAATGATGATAAAAGCGCAGCACATACCAGTATGCTTCTGGCTTTTTCCCGCTGCTATCTATATCAAGCGGCGAAAAAATATCCTCTTTCATCGCCTCAAACATATCCCTCATATGTTGATGAAGCAAATCGTATTTATCTTGATAATGCTGATAAAATGTCGTTCGATTCAAGTTTGCCCGTTGCGTAATATCCTGCACAGAGATTTTTCCCCATTCTTTTTCAGCAAGCAGTTCAAACAAGGCTTTTTTTAAGTTTGTTTTCGATTTTGTGATCCGCTTGTCCCCGCGGTAGCTGTCAGCCAATTCAGCCGCCTCCTCAATCACTTTTTCGACACTTCTTTTCCATTTGTTGGTTGAATGGCCAGATGGAATCTATTAATTTAAAACTAACATATTGAACTTCATGAATCAGCTGACAAGCAACCGAAGGAGTGAAAGCGATTGAGTCAAACAAAACAGCAGAACCCCATTCAGAAAGCGCTGATTAACGGAAAGAACAGACAAGACCCGTATGATCCGTTTCCGTGGTATAAAAAAATGCGCACCGAATCACCGATTCACTATGATGAAGACAGCAAAGTGTGGAGTGTGTTCCGCTATGACGATGTCAAAAGAGTGATCAGCGACAAAGACTTTTTTTCAAATCAATTCCCTCAGCTTGGAACTGGCAATACGTTTGCGAAAACGATGATCAGCATGGATCCGCCGAAACACACGAGAATCAGATCGATCGTCAACAAGGCTTTTACACCGCGCGTCATGAAGGAGTGGGAGCCGCGCATTCGCGAACTGACGAATGAATTGCTCGCTGATGTCCGCGGCAGGGAAGAGATCGACCTTGTACAGGATTTTTCATATCCGTTGCCCGTAATCGTCATTTCGGAATTGCTCGGCGTTCCTTCGGTGTATAAGCATCATTTCAAAGAATGGTCCGACCTGTTGGTCAGCCTGCCGAAGAGCGATCGGCCGGAAGATGTGAACGAGTGGAAAAACATCAGGGACCAAGGCGAAGAAGAGCTGACCGCATTCTTTGAAAAGATGATTGAAGAGAAAAGACAAAACCTCGGCAATGACCTGATTTCGCTTTTGATCAAAGCCGAACAAGAAGGGGACAAGCTGTCCCCTGATGAATTGGTTCCATTTTGCAATCTGCTCTTGATGGCGGGGAATGAAACGACGACGAATTTAGTTTCAAATGCGGTCTACAGCAATCTCGAAACACCGGGCGTGTATGACGAGCTCGCCAGGCATCCTGAACTGATTCCGCAGGCAGTCGAGGAAGCCGTCCGTTTCCGGGCGCCAGCGCCGATGATTGTGCGCTTCGTTAAACAGGATACCGAGATCAGAGGAGTAAGCTTGAAAAAAGGAGAAGGTGTGATCGCTTTCCTTGCTTCTGCCAACCGTGATGAAACGAAATTTGAGAGGGCGCACGAATTTGATATTCACCGCCATCCGAACCCGCATATCGGATTTGGGCACGGCATCCACTTTTGTTTGGGCGCCCCGCTCGCAAGGCTGGAAGCGGCGATCGCCATTGAGGCGCTCTTAAAGCAGTATGCCTCGATGGAAAAGCTTGCGGTCGTGCCGATGGCCGACAGCAGCATGTACGGCTTGAAACATTTCCGTCTGCGGGTGAAGTCAGCAGGGGAAACGGCGCCTAACTAATTAGAAAAGCACCGAAAAGGTGCTTTCAGCGTGTCGACAAACCCTCGCATTCGTTGTCAGGCCTGCTAAGTCGGTGCTCACGAATAGAGGAAGGATCGGCGGCTAACCGCCCAGGCGTCCTGCCTGAACGCCGCCGTCATCACCTCCTGTGAAAGTCCGCTCCGATGCTCGGCCTTCCTAGACTGCAAGGTTTTCAATCACGCTGAAAAGGTGACGAAATCCTAAAACTTTAAACCGTTTTAGGATTTCGTCAACAATCTGCCACCTTCTTTCCCAAGAAGGTGTTTTTTTACGGACAGGGCATTTCTTTCATTGCATAAGCAGGTCAGCAGGAATTTGACTGGATAAGCCTCGTGCTTTAAAATGAAAGTAATAAAAATGAATACTCCAAAGGGGAGTAGCTGTCACAGTAAAGTCGTCATTACGGGATGTCCTAGATCCTCGGCTTTACTGGCAATCTAATTGTTAGCGAGACCTTTGCCAAATCTGATTTGGTGAAGGTCTTTTTGTTTATCCACTTCACCAAATCGGTGGAGTTTTTTCATTTTTATCAAAAGGGAAAGGAGACTGACCGTGTCTAAGCTCGGGAAATGGCTGAAGCGTGAATTGGTGAAGAAAGGTCTGCCTTTGGCGAAAGAAAAATTAATTCCGATTTTGAAAGAAAAAATGAAAAAGAAACGATAAGGAGGCAAACAATGAAAAGAATTCTTATAGTTCTTGCCGGAATGGGCCTTTTAGGTGCGGGCGGATGCGGAATGCTTGATCAGGTGAATGACGGATTGAACTATACAAATGAAGCGGCCGGCTATATCCAAAAAGTGAAGACATTTGCGGAGGAGGCGCCTTCCTTGGCTGAACAGGCTGTAAACGACACGGGTGCAAAAGAAAAGTTGGAAACTCAGCTTGAGTCTATCCAGCAGGCTGCAGCCGATTTTAATGAATTAACCCCTCCTGATGCCGCAGCCGAGGTTCATAACACCATCGAGAAGCATAATGAAACACTGCAAAAAAGCGCTGAGGATGTTTTGAAAAGTGTTGAGGAAGGAAAATTAACAGTCGAGAAGCTGGAGCAGTCAGAATTGGTGCAAAGCGCTCAGCAGATCAGCGATGTGATGGGCCAGATTGAAAAATTGACCGAATAGAAAAAAGCATCCCGGTTTGGGATGTTTCGGCTTGTCGACAAAGTCATAAAAAGTGGCTTCATCGACAAGCTTTTTTAAAAAAATGTGAGTGGAATCTAGATTATGTTGCCCAAGCACTCAAAAGATCAGCGTAAACAGCTTGAAGTCGTTGCCTTAAGTGAACTTGTCCCTGAAGATCAACTGGTCAGGAAGATGGAAGAAGCCATGGATTTTTCATTTATTTATGAAAAAGTTGCCCCTCTTTATTCTTCAAAAGCACGTCCAAGCATTGATCCCGTTGTATTGATCAAAATGGTTCTGATTCAATACGTGTTTGGGCATCGCTCCATGCGCGAAACCATCGAACGGGTTTTTGCGGATTTAAAACACAAGCGTGGCCTGCGCTGGACAACCCTGCGGGGAAAGAAAAAATTGTCCATGCAGGCGATGCTTGTTTTCGCTGCCATGAATCTAAAAAACTGGCGAATTGGACGTGGAAAGGCCCTAATCGCCAGCCTTTTCATCGAAAAAACAAAATAAACTGGACAAAAATAGGTCGGATCTTAGAAATCCGACCTATTTTGTCAACGGTCTGAAAGCACCTATAAAAGGTGCTTTTTATGATTGTTCGCCAGTCTCTCCCTGTTGCTTCATATACGTTTGGCAAACATATGTCATGGGACAAAATCGTAAAATGCCGGAAGCGGCCTTCATCGCCCCCATAAACATGCAGAAAAGCGTCATTCTGCACCACGGTTTTCTCGTAAACTTTGCCGCTGCCGCCGACAGGATCGTCAGTCCGCAGGCAATGCGAAAAACGGCGTCAAACAGTCCGATGTTTTGCTTCATACTTTATTCCTCCTATTTAAATAATTAAATAAAGTGTTTTTTCAAAAAATTGTAACGGATTGGTAATGCGTGACGATAGTAAATGTGTTAACATAGGATCATTACATGTAAAGGAGAGTATGTGAATGTCCGAACGCACCTTAATTTGGAAAAACAAGCACATCAGATCGCAAGTTGATGTTGTAAGTTCAAGGCTGCAGCCAACGCTCCTTTTACGAAATGCATCTGTACTGAACCCGTATGTAAAGCAATGGATTCCAGCAAACGTATGGATTCATCATGACAGAATCGTTTATGTCGGCCGTGACTTGCCGAAGACGGCTGTTAAAACTACAATAGATTGTGAAGGAAAATACATTGTACCCGGGTATATTGAGCCGCATGTACATCCTTTTCAAATTTATAATCCCCAAACTTTGGCCGAATATGTGTCACAGTTTGGAACGACCACATTCGTAAATGACAACTTGTTTCTGCTTTTACATTGCGGAAAAAAGAAAGCGTTTTCTATACTGGAGGAACTGAAAAAACAGCCTGTCCACTACTATTGGTGGTCAAGGTATGACTTGCAGACCGAAGTGTTGAATGAAGATCAAATCTTATCGATCGATTACCGAAAACATTGGGGAGAACACCCGGATGTCATCCAGGGAGGAGAAATGACAGGCTGGCCGCGCCTTTTGGACGGCGATGATCTGATCCTTCATTGCATGCAGTGCACGAAAAGAAGGAGAAAGCGGATCGAGGGCCATTTTCCGGGGGCATCGGAAAAAACGCTGACGAAGATGAAGCTTTTCGGCGCTGACGCCGATCATGAAGCCATGACTGGAAAGGAAGTGCTGAAGCGGCTTGAACTTGGTTACCACGTCGGCTTGAGGCAGTCTTCCATCCGCCCTGATTTGCGAAAAATTTTGCGCGAGCTGCACGAAGAAGGCTTTCACCATTATGACCATATGTTTTATACAACGGACGGCGCAACGCCGAACTATTATAAAGAAGGCATGACAAACAAGCTGATTGAAATCGCCATCGAAGAGGGCGTGCCGCTGATCGACGCCTATAATATGGCTTCGTTTAATATCGCGAAGTATTACCATATGGAGGACATCCTTGGGGTGGTTGCACCGGGCAGATACGCGACGCTCAACATTTTGAATAGCCCTGATGAACCGAATCCGGAGACGGTTTTGGCAAAAGGTCGGCTGATCAAATCAGGCGGCATAAATATGAATGCGTTTTCAGTTCCGGATTGGCAAAAAGGGGGTCTTGTCCCTCTGAACCTTTCATATGATCTAACGATGGATGATTTGCAGTTTTCCATGCCGCTCGGCTTGAAAATGAGGAATTCCGTCATTATGGAGCCTTATACGATTGAGATTGACAACTCTGTGAACCAGCTTTCTTTTGATCATGATGAAAGCTATCTCTCGCTGTTCGACAAATACGGAAAGTGGCGTGTCAATACGATGCTGAAAGGCTTTGCAACCCGCATCCAAGGTTTCGTCAGCTCCTATTCGACAACGGGAGACATTATCGCGATCGGCAAAAACAAGGAAGACATGCTTTTGGCCTTCAAACGGATGAAAGAAATCGGAGGAGGTATCGTATTAGCGGAAAACGGAAAAATTCTGCACGAAATTCCTCTTCATTTAAGCGGCGGCGCATCAATTGAGACGTATGAAAAGGTGCTTGAAAGGGAAAAAGCGTTAAAAGAGCTTCTGTTTGAAAGAGGCTATACGTTCGACGACCCGATCTACACCCTGCTCTTTTTGCAAAGCACCCATCTGCCTTATATCAGGGTGACGCCGAAAGGGATCTTTGATGTGATGAAAAAAACTGTACTCTTTCCATCGATAATGCGTTAAAATATAAAAGAGCGGGAGCTAATCTATGGTGAATCGATATGTAAGAGTACTGCTTTGTTTTGCTTCGCTTTTACTGCTTGCATCGTGCCAGTCGCAGGAACAGCAGGAAAAGGAAAAGAACATTCATCCGCTGACAGGGTTGAAGGCGGACGGAGATATTCGGCAGCGGCCCATTGCCGTTGTGGTGAACAATCATTCAAAAGCAAGGCCGCAGTCGGGATTAAGCAAGGCTGACATTGTCATTGAAGCTCTCAGTGAAGGACCGATCACACGATTGTTGGCGATCTATCAAAGCGATATGCCTGAAGCGGTTGGCCCAGTCCGCAGCGCCCGGGAGTATTTCATTGATTTGGCTCTCGGTTTTGACAGCATCCTTGTGCATCACGGCTGGAGTCCGGGGGCAAAAGACCGCCTGTTGAACGGCGACGCCGATCATATCAATGGAATGGATCACGACGGGACCCTGTTTTGGAGAGCCGATTTTCGGGAAGCGCCGCATAATTCGTACACATCATACAAAAACGTAAAGCAAGCAGCAGATGACAAAGGATATGCCATCGAAACCCGCACAGAACCGCTCACTTTTAAAGCAAGCCCTGATAAACCTTCGGATGCGCTTTATTCTATACGGTTAGACTATGGAACAAAATCCGTTACAAACCGTGTCGAATATGGTTATGATAAAAAGGTTGAAGGCTATGTGAGAAAGTCAGACGGCGTTTTGACAACAGACCTTGAAACAGAAGAACCGGTTGTTCTTCAAAACATTCTAATAGCGGAAGCCGAACATCATATGAAAGATGCGTACGGGAGAAGGGATATTGACCTTCGTTCAGGCGGAAAAGGACTCCTTCTGCAAAACGGGGAAGTCCATCGGATCAGCTGGAAGAACGAAAACGGCCGGATCATACCGACGGCTGACGGCAAAACCGTTCCGTTCGTGCCGGGAAAAACGTGGATCAATATCGTTCCCGATCTCAGCAAGGTTTCTATTAGCAAAGGAGAAGGTGTGTAAAGATGCAGATCGATAAATTGCGCGGGAGAGAGCTGGACCAGCTTTTTCAATCCATACTATCACTAAAAGATCTCGAAGAATGCTATCGTTTTTTCGATGATTTATGCACAATAAATGAAATTCAATCATTGGCTCAGCGGCTCGAAGTAGCCAGAATGCTGCGCGACGGCAACACGTATCATAAAATTGAGACGGAAACCGGAGCGAGCACCGCGACCATTTCCAGGGTAAAGCGCTGCCTGAACTACGGAAATGACGCTTATATCATGGCGCTGGACCGCGTCAAAGCAAATCAATCTGAATCATCTTCATGATGTCATGAAACCGCCTGGCTCAGGGCACTGAGCACCGGCGGTTTTTTTGTGCTTCTGCCCGTTTATCGTTTATTTGTTATCCGTTTTTCGAAAGGGGCTGAATTTGTTATAATATTTAAATGGTAAGAACGCGAATGGAGGAGCTTTTTCATGTACGATATTACCGAGTGGAAGCACGTCTTTAAACTCGATCCGAATAAAGATATTACGGATGATCAGCTTGAACAGCTGTGCGAATCCGGAACAGACGCGGTTTTGATCGGCGGAAGCGACCATGTCACAGAAGATGACGTCCTTCGGCTGATGTCAAAGGTGCGCCGCTTTTTAGTGCCGTGCGTTCTTGAAGTATCGACGATCGATGCGATCGTCCCGGGGTTTGACCTCTATTTTATTCCGACTGTGCTCAACAGCAGGGATACAGACTGGATTGCCGGCTTACATAAAAAGGCGATGAAAGAATACGGCGAGCTGATGTCGCCGGAAGAGATTGTTGTTGAAGGGTACTGTATTTTGAATCAGGACTGCAAGGCTGCCGCTTTGACGAACGCAGATACCGAGCTTGACATTGAGGATATTAAAGCGTACGCCCGCGTAGCTGAACATCTTTTCCGCCTTCCGGTCTTTTATCTTGAATACAGCGGCATGCTGGGTGATTCAGAGACCGTTAAGGAAACGAAAGCCGTGCTTCAGGAAACGACGCTGTTTTACGGCGGCGGCATCAAAGATGCGGAGACGGCGGTTAAAATGGCTGAACACGCCGATGTGATCGTAGTCGGAAACGCGATTTATGAGAACTTCGAAGAAGCGCTGAAAACGGTACAGGCCGTAAAAGGATGAGCACAACGAACCGGATTGGTTTATAATAGAACATATGTTTGAATAGGCGGTGAACGGAATTGAATTACATTAGCGACCAATTATTAAGCGGATTGAACAAGATGCAGCAGGAAGCGGTCAAAACGACGGACGGTCCGCTTTTGATCATGGCAGGAGCAGGAAGCGGAAAGACGCGGGTATTGACGCACCGCATTGCGTATTTAATGGCGGAGAAGCGCGTTGCCCCGTGGAACATACTGGCGATTACATTTACGAACAAAGCGGCCAGAGAAATGAAAGAACGTGTGGAAAGCATTCTCGGACCGGGAGCGGATGACATCTGGATTTCGACGTTCCACAGCATGTGCGTCAGAATTTTGCGGAGAGACATCGACAGAATCGGCATCAACCGGAATTTCTCGATTCTTGATACGTCTGACCAGCTTTCCGTCATTAAAGGAATCCTGAAAGAAAGAAACATCGATCCGAAAAAATTCGATCCGAGAAGCATACTAGGATCGATCAGCAGTGCGAAAAACGAGTTGATCGCCCCGGAAGAATACGAGAAAACAGCCGGCGGTTTTTTTGAACAAGTCGTCAGCGATGTCTACAAAGATTATCAGAAGAAACTGCGGAAAAACCAGTCGCTCGATTTTGACGATTTGATTATGACGACGATTGTCCTGTTTGACCGGGTGCCGGAAGTGCTTGAATACTACCAGCGGAAATTCCAATACATTCATGTCGATGAGTATCAGGATACGAACAGGGCGCAGTATTTGCTCGTCAAAAAAATGGCGCAGCGCTTCCAAAACATCTGCGTTGTCGGGGACTCCGACCAGTCGATCTACAGATGGCGCGGAGCGGATATCGCCAACATCCTGTCGTTTGAAAAAGACTATCCGAATGCGAGCGTCATTCTGCTCGAACAAAACTACAGATCGACAAAGCGGATATTGAACGCGGCCAATGAAGTGATTCAGAACAACTCAAACAGAAAGCCGAAAAACCTCTGGACCGAAAATGACGAAGGGGCGAAAATCTCCTACTTCAGAGGCGACAACGAATTTGGCGAAGGCCAATTTGTCGCGGGCAAAATCAGGGAGCTCGTCGGCTCTGGAAAACGATCCTTCTCAGATATCGCGATTTTGTACCGGACGAACGCCCAGTCGCGGGTCATTGAGGAAACGCTGATGAAGGCGAACATCAACTACAACATCGTCGGCGGCACGAAGTTCTATGACAGAAAAGAAATCAAGGACATCCTCGCGTATTTGCGCCTCGTCGCAAACCCTGACGACGATATCAGCTTTGCGCGGATCGTGAACGTCCCGAAGCGCGGCGTCGGTGCGACTTCAGTCGATAAAATCGCGGCCTATGCCGACATGAACGGTATGTCTTTATTTGAAGCGCTCGGCCAGGTTGACTTTATCGGCCTCAGTGCTAGAGCGGCCAACGCGCTTGATGAGTTCAGACAGACGATCGAAAACCTGACGAATATGCAGGAATACTTATCCGTCACAGAGCTTACGGAAGAAATCCTTGAAAAAACCGAATACCGCGAAATGCTGAAAGCGGAAAAATCCTTGGAGGCGCAGAGCCGCCTTGAGAATATCGACGAATTTCTCTCCGTAACGAAAAACTTTGAGCAGCAAAGCGAAGACAAATCGCTCGTCGCTTTTTTGACCGATTTGGCGCTCATCGCCGATATCGATCAGCTTGATCAGAAGGAAGAAGAGACCGGAAATCAAGACGCGGTCATCTTAATGACGCTTCATGCTGCAAAAGGACTCGAATTCCCGGTCGTGTTCCTGATGGGGCTTGAAGAAGGAGTGTTCCCGCACAGCCGCTCCCTGATGGAGGAAGCGGAGATGGAAGAAGAGCGGAGACTCGCGTACGTCGGCATCACGAGGGCTGAGGAAGAACTTTATTTAACGAACGCGCGGATGCGGACGTTGTTCGGAAGAACGAATATGAACCCGGAATCAAGGTTCATTGCGGAAATACCGGAGGAATTATTGGACAATCTAAACGAGAAGAAAAAAGATCTGAAAACGCCGTTTGGAAGAAAGCCCGAGCGGAGAGGCCCCGTTACCCGTCCGGCTGCATCGTACAGCAAAACCGGCGGCGACGGCGTCAATTGGGCAGTCGGCGACAAAGCCTCCCATAAAAAATGGGGCGTCGGAACCGTTGTCAGCGTCAAGGGATCCGGCGAATCGACAGAGCTTGACATCGCCTTTCCGAGCCCGACCGGAGTGAAGCGTCTTCTCGCGGCCTTTGCGCCAATTGAAAAGCAATAATGGCAAAAGACCTGAAATGAAAGGACGAAACCAATGGAAAAAGAAGCAGCTAAACGCCGTGTGGAACAACTGCATGCATTGATTAACAAATACAACTACGAATATCACACCCTTGACGATCCAAGCGTGCCTGATTCCGAATATGACAAGCTGATGAAAGAGCTGATTGCTCTTGAAGAAGAGCATCCCGACCTGAAAACGCCGGACTCTCCTTCTCAGCGCGTCGGCGGAGCCGTTTTGGACGCCTTTCAAAAAGTGCAGCACAAAACGCCGATGCTGAGCCTCGGCAACGCGTTTAATGAAGAAGATCTGCGCGACTTTGACCGCCGCGTCCGCCAGGCGGTCGGAGACGTTGAATACAACGTCGAGTTTAAAATAGACGGTCTTGCTGTTTCACTGCGCTATGAAAACGGCGTATTTGTCAGAGGTGCGACGAGAGGCGACGGTACGACGGGCGAGGATATTACGGAAAATTTGAAAACCATCAGAAACATTCCCCTCAGAATGAAACGCGATCTTTCTATTGAAGTGCGCGGCGAAGCTTTTATGCCGAAGCGCTCCTTTGAACTGCTGAACAAAGCGCGGATCGAACGTGATGAAGAGCCGTTCGCCAACCCGCGGAACGCCGCTGCCGGTTCATTAAGGCAGCTCGATCCGAAAATTGCCGCGAAACGAAATCTCGATATCTTCGTCTACAGTATAGCGGAGCTTGATGAAATGGGCGTTGAAACGCAAAGCCAGGGACTCGATTTCCTCGACGAACTCGGCTTCAAAACCAATCATGAAAGAAAAAAATGCAGCACGATCGAAGAAGTCATTGAGATTGTCGAAGAGCTCAAGACAAAACGCGCCGACCTCCCGTATGAAATCGACGGGATCGTCATTAAAGTCGATTCCCTTGACCAGCAGGAAGAGCTCGGCTTTACGGCGAAAAGCCCGCGCTGGGCGATCGCCTACAAGTTTCCTGCCGAAGAGGTTGTTACGACGCTTTTGGACATTGAATTAAGCGTCGGCCGGACGGGCGCAGTGACCCCGACTGCGATTCTCGAACCTGTAAAAGTGGCGGGAACGACCGTCCAAAGAGCTTCTCTCCACAACGAAGATTTAATTAAAGAGAAGGATATCAGACTGCTGGACAAAGTCGTCGTCAAAAAGGCGGGAGACATCATTCCGGAGGTCGTCAACGTCCTCGTCGAACAGCGGACGGGCAAAGAAAAAGAATTCAACATGCCGAAGGAATGCCCGGAATGCGGAAGCGAGCTTGTCAGAATCGAAGGAGAAGTCGCGCTTCGCTGCATTAATCCGGAATGTCCGGCTCAGATCAGGGAAGGCCTGATCCATTTTGTTTCCCGGAATGCGATGAATATAGATGGTCTCGGCGAGCGCGTCATCACCCAGCTGTTCCGCGAAGACCTCGTCCATAATGTCGCCGATCTGTATAAGCTGACGCGCGAGCAGCTGATCAATCTCGAGCGGATGGGGGAAAAGTCGACCGACAACTTATTGAATTCGATTGAAAAATCGAAGAAGAACTCATTGGAACGGCTTCTCTTCGGACTCGGCATCCGCTTCATCGGCGCCAAAGCGGCCAAGACGCTGGCGATGCATTTTGAAACGCTCGATAAGCTTAAAAAAGCGACAAAAGAAGAATTGATCGAAGTCGATGAAATCGGCGACAAGATGGCGGACGCCCTCGTCACCTATTTTGAAAAAGAAGAGATTCTGAAGCTGTTGGACGAGCTTGAAGAACTCGGGGTCAACACCGTGTATAAAGGCCCGAAAAAAGCGGCCGCTGAAGCGAGCGATTCGTATTTTGCGGGGAAAACGATCGTCCTGACCGGGAAGCTCAGCGAGATGTCGCGGAATGACGCGAAAGCGGAAATCGAAGCGCTCGGCGGAAAAATCACAGGCAGTGTAAGCAAAAAAACCGATCTCGTCATTGCCGGCGAAGCGGCAGGCAGCAAACTGGCGAAAGCTGAAGACCTAAACATCGAAGTATGGGATGAGGCAAGACTGATCAGTGAGCTAAAGAAATAAGAGGAGTGTTTTCTATTGAAAAAGATATTATGTTTGGCGGCTGCTGCGGGTATGCTCATGCTCTCAGCCTGTGCGCCGAATTTTGGGGGAGAAGAAGAGCAGGAGATGGTGCAGAAAACGGATAAGTCGAAAGAAAAAGCCATCATTCCGAAATACAACATCTCCGATTCTTATTATAAAATGGTTCTTCCTTTCAAGGCGGGGAAAGCCCGCGGCTTGACGACCGAACGCCTGAATACGCGGCTGGATATCGATGAATTTGAGACAGGCATGATGCGCCTTGCGCAAGATTCATTTTCTACTGACGATTACCTTTTTCAAGAAGGACAATACCTGGATGAGGATACGGTATCGAGCTGGCTCGCCCGCAAAAAAACGGGGGACGACTTGAAAAAAGCGGAGAAAGACGATAAAAACTTCAAAAACCTCGGACTGAACCCGGCCCTTTCCGGAAGCGGATCAACAGAGAAGCAAAACGAAGAAAGCCCGATATACCTCGCCCATATGCTTGAGCACGACTACCTCGTCCGCAAAGACAAGGATACGATTGAGCTCGGAGGCGTCGTGATCGGCCTTGCGCTGAACTCTGTCCACTACTACCGCGAAAATGTCGGCGACCCGCAAAAAGAAGTGACCATCAGCGACAAAAAGCTGAGGCAGGAAGGCGAAAAAATCGCTGAAGAAGTGGCGAAACGGATCAGAAACATGGATGATCTAAAAAATATTCCGCTGACGATCATGCTTTACAAGCAGGCGCCTAAGTCATCGATCGTCCCTGGAAACTTTATCGCCAAAACCGATGTGAAAGCAGGGACAAGCGAGATCGGCGGCTGGGATAAAATCAATGAAGAGTACACGTTCTTCCCTTCAACAGAAGGTTCGGAGAAGCATCCGGATGACGCGGAGCTCTTCAAACGCTTTAAAAACAAAGTCGATACGTATTTTCCAAACTACACAGGGGTTGTCGGCACGGCTCTCTATAAAGACGACCAAATGCAGGACATGAAAATCAACATCCCGATGCAGTTTTACGGCAAAAGCGAAGTCATCGCCTTTACCCAGTTCTTGACCGGTGAAGTGATGGACTACTACGGCAAAAGCGGACTGAACGTTGAGATCAACATTAATTCGTCAGCCGGGCAGGAAGCCGTCATTCTGAAAAAGCCGGGAGACAAAGAACCGACCGTCCATATTTATGATTCATAAAAAAGAAGCAGCCCTTTGGCTGCTTCTTTTATTACGCAGAAAAGGGATATGGAGACCTATCATTCATTTATGAAGCACCAACAAATTTTTCTTAACGTATTCTGAATAAAATACTATTGCAAAATTAGGACACAACTCTTATAATTGATTATACAGAATATAGTATATTGTTTTAAGGAAGATTAATTATGTGGGAAAAATTTTACTCTAAAAATGGTTTGGCAGCTAAAAATATTGCTAAAGAATTGATGAATATCAAAGCAGGTGAAAAAATTCCCCGTATCTCAGACTACTGTCATAAGTTATCCATCGGCAGGGGGACTGTGCAAAGTGCGCTGAATTTATTAGTTGATATGAAAGCGATTCATTTGGAGGCTAGAGGGCATTTAGGAACGTTTTTGGTAAGTAAGGATAACAATTTATTACTTGAGATTGCAGGTATTGCACCATTAATCGGCTCAATGCCACTTCCGTATTCAAGAAAATATGAGGGTCTGGCAACAGGGATTGTGGAAGGGTTTGAATCAACCGGAAAAACAGTTAACTTGATCTACATGCGTGGCGGAGTGAATCGAATCGAAGCAGTCCGAACAAAAAGAAGTGATTTTGCAATTGTTTCTAAGATGACGGCAGATCATATCATAGCAGAATATCCAAATTTGAAAATTTTCAAAAAATTCGGGGAAAGTAGTTATGTATCTTCCCATAAAATCTTCTTAGCTCATCCAGATGAGGAAATAGGCAAGGATGGCGTAAGAGTAGGTGTTGATTTGGAATCTCTAGATCAGAAACAATTAACATTGGCTGAATTTGAAAACAAAAATGCTGAATTTGTCAATGTGAATTATATGCAGCTCTTTGATATGCTTCTTTCAAAACAAATTGATGCAGCAGTTTGGAATGCTGATGACAAAAGAATGATTCAAACGTTTAAAGCAATCGATTTTTTTTCACCGAAAGCAAAGAAAATTTCCAAGGATACAACAGAAGCCGTTATTGTTATTGAAGGAGACAGAGAAAAAGAAATAGCAGAAAAGTGGAATTTGGTTAATGAGAAACAGATATTAGACACCCAAAAAAGCGTAGAAAAGGGAGAGAAAATACCGCGCTACTAAAATGCCGGCCCATCCGACTTGTCATTCAATAAATGAGGCGATGGGTTAGCATTTAAAATCTAATTTAAAATACTAAATACAGTATATTGGAGGAACTGGCGTGAATCAAATACAGCTGGAAGAAAAGTTGTCTATTTTACTAACGAGTCGAGTGATTACAAAAAATGCTTTCAACACAACATTGAACACATTTGTTTTCTTATCAGAAAAGCTGAAAAAGGAGGTGATCAAAGACTCTGAAATGTTTTGGACGCACATGGCGATGGCTTTAACTAGAATTCAGGAGGGAGAAAGCGAAGAAGTTCCTGCAAATGCCATCATCAATGAAATGTATGAAACACCATATAAAAGTGCAATAGAAGAAGTGATAGACTTTATACATTCACTGGCAGGTCTAGAACTTCCAGAAGGTGAGCTCGTTTATTTTTATCTTCATCTTCATAAAGTCATAGAATCTAATAAATAGGAGGATTTTATTATGGTGAGAATTGTAATAGGCGGACAGTTGAAAAAACAAGCGATTGAAAAACTTGTTAAAGAAATTGGGGGAAATAATGTAGAAGTATTGGTCAAAGGTGATTTGGACGCTGTTATGGCTGTGAAAAACAATAAGGCAGATTATTATATTGGCGCCTGTGAAACCGGATCTGGCGGTGCTCTTGCAATGGCAATTGCATTATTAGGTAAAGATAAATGCGTCACCTTGGCTTCTCCAAGTACCATAAAAAACAAGGAAGAGATCGAGAAGGAAGTAGAAAGCGGCAAAATTGCTTTTGGTTTCACCGCTTCAACATCACAAAATATATTAAACATTTTAATTCCTTATTTATTAAAATAAGCGAACTTTTCCAATATATATTTTGTTATACAGGCTTAAATTTTTTTCAGTTAAGGAAAGCGCTTTCTTGGATGCTCGAAATAAAAGAAGCGTGGATGACATGATGTACAGAAGGTGAGAAAAATCATAGAGGTGAATAATGTAATGGACCTTTCTTTGATTCAATGTCTTGTCATAGCGGCTGTTGGTGCATTAGGTTCTATACTAGTCAATCGCGGGGTAGCTGTATTTAATGATGGTTTGCGTCCGATTATGCCCGAATACCTAGAGGGGAGAATGACAAGAGGGGAGCTTGCTGCAACAAGCTTTGCATTAAGTTTTGGATTAATCATAGGGTTTGGTATTCCGCTTTCCATAGGAGCAACAATCATTATTGGACACAGTATTTTATTGGCTTGTGACATCATTGGCATTTGGACTCCGGAAAACAAAATAGGCATGGCAACTGCAGGAGTTATTGGTGCCGTTTATAGTATTGGGATCGTTTTAGGATTGCAATTTGTAGTAGATTTATTTGGCAAGTTTCCCGTGAATTTTATAGACTCTTTAAGTCTTATTGGCCAGCCTATTATTATCGCATTTACAGTATTTCCAGCTGTAGCGGTCGGATATCAGCACGGTTTAAAAAAAGCCGCCGTCACTGCAATTGTAACTTTAGCTTCTTTTCTCTTATTCGAAAAGTTTGGAACATTTCAAGCGGCGGGATATGAAATTTCGCTCAGTCCTGAAGGGATGGCTTTATTAGCAGGAATGTTAATGATGATTTATTATGCAGCGAGAATTAGAGGAGGAGATGAATCTACTAATGCAAATTTAGTGAATATATTTAATGAGCGTGTAAATCGAATTAAGAAAAACCGCTGGTTATTAGCTCTTATGGGAGGGCTTGTTTCTTTAACATCATCTATGCTGATTTTAGCAGTGGATGCAATGCCTCAAGCATTGATTAATAAAGAGCTTTACACAGAGGCGGCAATCGCTACATTTGCACGTGGAATTGGTTTCATCCCTTTAGTTTTTTCAACTGCAATCGTAACGGGGGTTTATGGTTTAGCTGGTACCACACTGGTATTTGCAGTGGGTCTTATTTTCAGGGATATACCGATTTTAGCATTTCTGTTGGGCTTTTTAGTCATGTATTTAGAGGTCATATCATTATCCGCAGTATCAAAAAGCATGGACAAACTGCCTGGTGTAAGGGAGATGGGAGAGCATATCCGCACTTCGCTGTCAGATGTTCTAGGAATGGCTATATTAATTGGCAGTGCGATGGCAGGGGAAAAAATTGCTCCTGGCATTGGCTTCTTCTGGGTTATTGGATTTTATTTAATAAACCGAATAGCATCAAAACCGCTTGTTGAATTGGCTGTCGGCCCAATTGCAGTTATATTGTTGGGGATTGTCGCTAATCTTCTCTATGCAGTCGGTTTATGGCAGGTTGGCTAAATCATCGAAAGAGGGGAAGTTTCCGAATGTTGAAAGACGGAATGACCTATATGCATGAACATACAACGATAGACCTTTCCAAAGTAAAAAACAATGAGGATTGTAAGTTGGATGTATTTCCTGAAACCGTCAGAGAATTTAAAAGTTTATACGAAAAGGGCGTACGGAATATTGTTGATGTTACGAATATTGGAATGGGGAGAAATATTACATACGTCCAAAAAGTTGCAAAAGAAACAGGCATTAATATTGTCTTTTCAACTGGTTTCTATCAAGATTCTTTTTACCCGATCCATGTGTTTCGTGAATCGAAAGAAAAGCTGGCAGAAAGAATGATTATGGAGATTGTTGAAGGAATTAGAGGAACAGATGCCAATGCCGAGGTCATCGGTGAAATTGGAACAAGTTACAATAAATGGACGGAAACCGAACAAAAAGTTTTTGAAGCGGTTGTTGTGGCACATAAGCAAACAAAAAAACCAATATCAACCCATACTTCCATAGGAACATTAGGACATGAACAAGTAGAATTTTTTAAAAAACATGAAGTTGATTTAAACCGAGTGGTGATAGGGCATGTTGATTTATCTGGGGATGCCGATTATATATTGAAAATGCTGAGAGAAGGTGTATATGTAGAATTCGATACAATAGGTAAAGAAAATTATATGCCTGATCGTGTTCGGGCCGAAATATTGAAAAAAATACAGGATAAAGGGTATATAGACAAGGTTCTGTTGTCCATGGATATCACAAGAAAATCACATCTTGTATATAAAGGCGGGGTGGGCTATTCATATTTGATAGACACGTTTATCCCTCTCTTGCAAACCTATGGAATAACTGGTGAATCAATTGATAAGATGTTGATTAAAAATCCTCGCGCTTTTATGAAAGGGGAGAGTGAATGAGCATGGATACTTATCCTCTAGATAGCCTATCAATTGAAGAAGCCATGCATAGACAATTTAAATTGGTTGATGTCATGACAAGACATTTTCGAGGAGAAGAATTGCTTTCACTTGGCGATTTAGGCGTTGTAAAAGGAATCAATAAACCGCGGTTCACAAAAAAAATAGAAGAGACACTAGCTGATTTCTTTGGCACAGAGAAAGCAATGTTAGTTCGTGGTGCAGGAACAGGGGCATTGAGGTTTGGTTTTATGAGCTTTTTAAAGCCGGGTGACGAGATCCTTGTCCATGATGCACCGATATATCCAACAAGTAAAACAACGTTAGAGTCGATGGGGATCTTGCCAATATACGCGGATTTTCACGATTCTGAACAAATAAAAGAAGCCATCCTCAAACACCCGAAGTTAAAAGGTGTATTGATTCAGCATACGAGGCAAAAAATAGATGACCATTATGATTTGGCTGAAACGATAAAAAAAATACGTTCCATTTATTCTGATCTAGTTATTATTACGGATGACAACTATGCTGCGATGAAAGCAGAAAAGATTGGAGCGCAACTCAAAGCCGATTTGTCCACCTTTTCATTGTTCAAGCTATTAGGTCCGGAAGGTATTGGAGTCATTTTAGGAAGAAAAAATTTAATAGAAAAAATAGAAAAAATAAACTATTCAGGCGGAAGCCAAGTTCAAGGTTATGAAGCTTTAGAAGCTTTAAGGGGTCTGATATATGCTCCGGTTATGCTGGCAATACAAGCAAGTGTCAATGATCAGTTAGTTCACTCGCTTAATAATGGAGCCATTAAGGGTGTTAAAAAGGCTTATTTGGCAAATGCACAATCAAAAGTCTTACTTGTAGAGTTTGTTAAACCAATTGCAGAAAAAGTGCTTCATCATGCTAATGAATTGGGAGCAGCACCCCATCCGATAGGTGCTGAATCAAAATACGAGTTTGCACCAATGTTTTATAGAGTGTCTGGCACTTTTTTATCTGCGGATCCATCACTGGCAAAAAAAATGATCCGCATTAATCCATTAAGAAGCGGTCCTGAGACCATTTTAAGAATTCTAAACACATCCGTTCATCGAGCAACAGAAGATCTCAGCGTAAATTCTTCAAAAGGCGATGATATAAATGAATAAAAGAGTCATTATCATAATATTAGACAGCTTAGGTGTCGGTTATATGGAAGATGCAAGCGATTATCATCCTTCAGATGTTGGCGCCAATACTTTCTATCACATACTTGATACGGTGCCCTCTTTAAACATTCCGAATCTCGAAAAATTGGGTATTAATAAAATATTGCACCATCCTAAATTGAAAAAAACAGATCATATTGCCAGCTATGGTGTTTTAAACCTGATGCATCAAGGAGCGGACAGTTTTGAAGGACATAATGAAATCATGGGAACAAAGCCTAAAAAGACATATTTAGCTCCTTTTGCGGAACATCTCAATCATGTTAAACTCGCTTTGGAAGATCAAGGTTATAAAGTTAACATACCGAATTCAGATTTGCCGTATCTATTGGTAAACGATTTAGTGGTCGTGGCTGATAATATCGAAACAGATTACGGGCAAATTTATAATGTAAGCGCTCCGCTGGATTATATTCCGTTTGATGAAGTATTGAAAATAGGAAGATGCGTCCGTCATCATGTTAAAGTAAATCGCGTGATTGTTCTTGGAGGAGAAAACGTAACACCTGAACACTTGCAGAGATCGGTTGAAAGAAGAGAAGACGGATTAATAGGGGTGAATTCGCCTAAATCTAACGTATACAAGCAAGGATATCAAGTTCGTCACTTAGGATTTGGTATCTCTCCCGAAAATCAGTTGCCGACATTGGCGAGAAATAGGGGAATGGAAGTCTCTCTTATCGGAAAAATGCAGGACATCATTTATTGTGAAGGTGCAAATAGATTTCCAGGTGTAGATACAGAACAAGTCATGAAGGATATTATTCAGGAGATGGACCGCGTCAAAAAAGGCTTGATTGCTGCCACAGTACAAGAAACCGATTTGGCCGGACATGCACAGAATCCCGTCCGTTATGCGAATCGGATTGAAATGGTAGATCGATATTTGCCGGAAATTCTCCGGAAAATGACAGATCAGGATCTGCTGATGATTAGTGCAGATCACGGGAATGATCCCACGATCGGCCACAACCAACACACACGGGAAAAAACATATTTGCTGGCTTATCACAAAAAATTATCGCCTGTTCACATCGGGGAAAGAAAAACGCTATCCGACATTGCTGCAACTTCTGCTGATTATCTAGGGCTTCGCAATACTGAAAACGGCAGTTCATTCCTTCATTTAATGCAAAAAGGAAAAGAGGAGACATACTGATGTTTTTGGAATCTACATTAAAATATAACAAAAAATTAATAGAGGCTGCATTGAGTTTTCATCAGCAGGGAATCATTTCACCTAACACTTATGTATTAGACTTGGACACCGTCAAAAAAAATGCAAAAGTGTTAAGTGAAAAAGCCAGAAAACAGGATATTGAACTGTTTTTTATGACAAAGCAATTTGGTCGTAATCCGTTGGTGGCACAAGCTATAGCCGAAAGCGGAATCGGCAAAGCGGTTGCTGTAGACCCGTGGGAAGCAATCACACTCAGCCAAAATGGAATCAAAATTGGGCATGTCGGACATCTTGTTCAAATACCTATTCATATGATACCCGCAATATTGGAGCTTCATCCTGATTATGTTACGGTTTTCAGCCTTGAAAATGCTCAAAACATTAATAGAGTCGCTAAGAAAATGGGAAGAAAACAAAAAGTTTTTTTGCGTATCGCAAACAAAGAGGATTATATATATAAAGGTCAAGAGGGAGGGTTCACTTTTGAGCAAATCGTTAAGGATATCGAATCGATTGAACAATTAGAAGGACTTGAAATTGCAGGTTTAACAAGCTTTCCTTGCATATTGATCCAAGACGGCCTTCCAGCAGTTACTCCGAATGTAGCATCCATGCAAACCGTAAAATCGTTTTTAATGGAAAGAGGGTATAAAAAGCTTGAGATGAATATGCCAAGTGCAACATCTTGTGCAACAATGAAATTGTTAAAGGAAAATGGTGCAACTCAAGGCGAACCCGGCCATGCTTTAATTGGAACGACACCCATACATGCAACGAAACAACTTGCAGAAAGGCCTGCGATGGTATATGTAACCGAAGTGTCCCACATATCTAATCATCATGCTTATGTTTTCGGCGGCGGTTTCTATCCGCGTTCACATATGAAAGCGGCGCTCGTTGGAACAAACAAAGATCATCTTAAGAAGGTTCAAGCTATTGAAATGACGCCTGATCATATTGATTATTACGGTTCATTAAACACAGTTGAAGCAAAAGTCGGCGATACGGCAATATTTGCTTTTCGTACACAAGTCTTTGTTACGAATGCACATATAGCCATCTTAAAAAACGTTGCTGAAGATCCTGAACTTATCGGTGTATATGATTCTAAAGGAAATGTAATCGAGTGAATGATCGTTATCGGCAGAAGTGCCTGAATAATGGATTGTCTTACTGAAAAAGGTGTGGCGAAAATGCTTGGCCTTTTTGCAGTGCAGTTTAATACAGTAGTCAGTCTTGGACATTTTATTTTGTGGAAAGGAGAAAAACGTGAAAATTATTCATGTATCAGGTTATGAAGAAATGAGTGGAAAATCGGCTGATCTAATGGCTGAGCTCATTCAAAATTCAAATAATCCTGTTATCGGCTTTGCAACAGGTTCGACACCGATTGGTTTATATAAATGCCTGATAAAAAAGTATCGGCAAAAGGAAATTTCATTTAGGAATGTTACTGCTTTTAATTTAGACGAGTACGTTGGATTGGCTAAAGAAAATAAAAACAGCTACCATTATTATATGAATGAAAAATTATTCAAACATCTGGATATTAGTCGAAGGAATATCAATATCCCCAATGGGATGGCGGAAGATTTGGAACAAGAATGCCTCAGCTACGACAGACTTGTTTCTGAAAAAGCAATTGACATACAAATATTAGGAATGGGATTGAATGGTCATATCGGTTTTAATGAACCGGGGACAAGCTTTAAAAGCAGAACCCATATCGTTGATTTGGATCAATCAACCCGGCAGGCAAATTCCCGGTTCTTTCGTTCCTTGGACGAAGTACCGACAAAGGCATTAACAATGGGCATTGAAACAATAATGGAAAGTAAGCGGATCCTTCTGCTCGTGTCTGGAAATGAAAAATCTGAAGCCTTGGCACGGCTGCTGAACAGCACCCGTGTCTCCCAAGAGTTCCCTGCTTCAATTTTAAGGAAACATAAAGATGTGACGGTGATGGCAGATGACGCAGCCTTAAATAAAATTCATTAAATTGAATGACTGACAAAATCGGTTAATTACATTGAAAATTTACACAAGGCATTGCTTTGAGGTATCTTCTAGCCATCAATCAGCCAAAAAACGACTGAATATAGCAAATTTCCATCTTGTTGATAAGGACTTACATATACAGGTTTTGATTGTCCTCATATTGTTTACTCGAACAGTTGAAAAGGAGAGAAGAGTGGATAATCAATTCTAGGCGAGAGGAAGCCATCATCCTCAAGAACCGACCGTTCATATTGATGATTCATAAAAGAAAAAGCAGCCTTTTTTTCGGCTGCTTCTTTTGAATCAAGCTTGCGTTTACAGCGTATCACATTTAACTCCGACAACGCCGTCGATCGCTTTGATATCGTAATAGACATCGGTGACATACCTTTTCTTATGAACCATGATTTTCGTTTCCATGATCGGAAATTCATTATCGCGCATATCATCGATCCGGACGGAATGAATCCGGATTTTTTTCGCTTTCATTTCCTTTAAGATATCCGTCAGTTTATCCTTGTCATTCAGGGACATGCGGACGCGGATTTCTTTTTCCTGCAAGCGGTTGGGCCCGATTTTGCCGACGATCCACGGCAAAAACTCGACGCTGATTAAAATGAAAATCAGACTGACAAACGCTTCTTTATAAAAGCCCGCTCCGATGGCGACGCCGAGGCCGGCCGCTCCCCAGATCATCGCTGAAGTGGTCAGGCCGGAAATGACGTCGTTGCTTTTGCGTAAAATCACGCCCGCTCCGATGAAGCCGATCCCCGATATGATTTGTGCGGGAAGCCGCAAAGGGTCCATCATGATTCTGTTCGACCTTGGAAAATGGTATGCCGCATCAATGCTGATCATTGTCAGAACACAGGAACTGATCGCAATCACGATGCACGTTTTTAAGCCGAGCGGCTTGTTTTTCAGCTCCCTTTCGAGACCGATGACCATTCCGATTAATGTTGCGATTCCAAGCTTTAACAGCGTTTCAGTTTCAATATGCCAATCCATGCCCATGATCTCCTTTCCGACAATATCTTATATGATTGATATGATTTTCTCACAGACGCCCTGGATGGACAACTGTTTTTGAAGTGCCGGGGGATGTCCTGGAACCATTCATCTGCAAGAAGCCTATACTCCTATCATTATATTGCCGGCGTGGCATCAAAAGAATTCCGTCTGAGCAAAAAAGCCGCCGGATATCGCCCGGCGGCTTTCGTAACCTGATCATTTAAGAATGTTCTTCCTCATGCGTCTGTTCCATTTCTTCAAACATATCTCTTGCCTCTTTTGCCGGTTTGTTCGTGATCATGCTGACAGCGTAAACGACAATCAAGCTCAGGAAGAAACCAGGGATCATTTCATAGATACCCGTCTTCTCCTGCAGGCCGGTCAGAATCCAAATCAGCACGGTCACGGCCCCTGTAATCATCCCGGCCAATGCGCCCCACTGGTTCATCCGCTTCCAGTACAAGCTGAGAAGGATGGCGGGTCCGAATGCAGAACCAAACCCGGCCCACGCATAGCCGACCAGATCAAGGATCGTGTTATTCGGTGTCAGAGACAGAAGGATCGCGATGACGGCGACAAGCAGAACGCTCAGACGTCCGACAAGAACGAGTTCCTTATCCGAAGCTTTGCGCCGGAAAAACGTCCGGTAAAAATCTTCCGTCATGGCGCTTGATGTAACAAGCAGCTGGGAAGACACCGTACTCATAATCGCCGCGAGCAAAGCGGAAAGCAAAAATCCGGTGATGAGCGGATGGATTAATACCTTTGAAAACACGATAAAAATCGTTTCCGGATCTTTAAGCGCTGTACCCGTCTCATGGACATACGCCACACCGGTCAGTCCGACGAGCAGAGCGCCGATTACGGAGATGATCATCCAGCCCATCGCGATGCGGCGCGCAGGCTTCAGTTCTTTTACGGATGAAATCGCCATAAAGCGGACGATAATATGCGGCTGACCGAAATAGCCTAGTCCCCAGGCGAGAAATGAAATAATGCTAATGACGGTCGTTCCTTTGAAGAAATCGAGCAAGCTTGGATTGATTTCTTCGATCACATTGAAAGTCGGCGTAATTCCGCCTAATTGAGTAAAGGCAACGATCGGCACGAGCACTAAAGCGATAAACATAATCAAACCTTGCACGAAGTCTGTCAGACTGACGGCCAAAAATCCTCCGAACAGCGTATAGGCAATTACGACTGCGGCCGTTAAGAAAAGACCGATTTTATAATCGAGGCCAAACGCCGTTTCAAACAGTCTTCCTCCGGACACCATACCCGCCGACGTGTACAATGTGAAAAACACCATGATGACGATGGCTGATGCCAGGCGCAAGATTCTTGTTGTATCATTAAACCGATTTTCGAAAAAGTCCGGAATTGTAATCGCATCGTTTGCTACTTCTGTATATGTGCGCAGCCGGGGAGCGACCACCAAATAGTTCACATAAGCTCCGATTGTTAAACCGACGGCAAGCCAGGCGCTTGAAAGTCCTGTCACATACATGGCTCCGGGCAGTCCCATCAGCATCCAGCCGCTCATGTCAGACGCGCCGGCCGATAAAGCCGTAACAGCAGGCCCAAGACCTCTGCCGCCAAGCATGTAGTCATTCAAATTGGATGTCTTTCTATAGGAGTACCAGCCGATTAAGAGCATCGCGGCAAAATAAATCCCCAACGAAATAAATACTTCAACACTCACGTTTCATATCTCTCCTCTTTAAAAATAATGTGGCATCACCTCTTTAAAATTTTCAACAATACTGATTTGCGGGTACGAAGAAAATTGCAGGGCCTCCTCTATAAAAGATCAAGTATTGGAATTAAGGCGCTGCCTAGATCGTACTTAGTTACCTAACCTATCAAACTATTCCCAATCAATCAACCGTGAAAAACATCCGATTTTATTGAAAAAGGGCGTGATGGTTTTGATGAGCATCATTATGAAAGCGTTTACAAATGATATACAAAGTAAAAATATTCTGAATATTAGTACGTGCCGTTTTACTGAATTTTTCATGTACAATGAAATAAAAGGCGCCAAATGGGGCGAAGATCGCGGTTTTGTTGATTTAGAAGGCTAAAATTTGATATGATCAGTATTATATGACTAAGCGAGAATAACCTTGGAGGTGTTTTTAGTATGTCGCGTATTTCTATAGAAGAAGTAAAGCATGTCGCCCATCTTGCCAGACTGGCGATTACGGACGAGGAAGCGGCGATGTTTACCGAACAGCTTGACAGCATTATTTCATTTGCAGAAGAGCTGAACGAAGTCGATACAGAGAATGTTAAACCAACAACGCACGTATTGCAAATGAAGAATATCATGAGGGAAGATGTACCTGATAAAGGGCTTCCGGTTGAAGACGTCGTCAAAAATGCGCCTGATCATAAAGACGGCTACATCCGCGTGCCGTCAATCTTGGACTAATAAAGGAGGGAGCGAGAAAACATGTCACTGTTTGACCATAAAATATCTGAATTAAAACGTCTCATACATAATAAAGAGATCAGCATATCAGATTTAGTCGATGAATCTTACAAACGGATTCACGAAGTTGACGGAAAGGTACAAGCCTTTTTGCAGCTTGATGAAGAAAAAGCCCGCGCATATGCCAAAGAATTGGACGAAGCGCTTGATACCCGGGATGAGCACGGTCTTCTTTTCGGGATGCCGATCGGCATTAAGGACAATATCGTAACAAAAGATCTGCGGACAACGTGCGCAAGCAAAATTCTCGAGAATTTTGATCCGATCTATGATGCAACCGTTGTTGAGCGTCTTCATGAAGCTGAAGCGGTTACCATCGGAAAGCTGAATATGGATGAATTCGCGATGGGCTCTTCCACAGAGAACTCAGGCTTTAAAAAGACAAAAAACCCGTGGAACCTCGAAACTGTTCCTGGCGGATCAAGCGGAGGCTCAGCGGCTGCGGTTGCGGCCGGGGAAGTGCCGTTTTCACTTGGATCTGACACGGGCGGATCGATTCGCCAGCCGGCATCTTTCTGCGGCGTCGTCGGCTTAAAGCCTACATACGGACGCGTTTCCAGATACGGCCTTGTCGCATTTGCATCTTCATTGGATCAAATCGGCCCGATCACTAGATCTGTCGAAGACAACGCCTACCTTCTGCAGGCGATTTCAGGCGTTGACAAAATGGATTCAACGAGCGCCAATGTGGACGTGCCTGACTACCTGTCTGCGCTGACAGGCGATATTAAAGGCTTAAAAATCGCCGTTCCGAAAGAATATCTCGGCGAAGGGGTAAGCGAAGAAGCGAAGCAGTCCGTGCTTGAAGCGCTGAAAGTGCTCGAAAGCCTTGGCGCGACATGGGAAGAGGTATCGCTTCCGCACAGCAAATACGCGCTGGCGACTTACTACCTGCTTTCTTCATCTGAAGCGTCGGCAAACTTGGCGCGCTTCGACGGCATCCGCTACGGCTACCGCACGGACAATGCCGACAACCTGATCGACCTGTACAAACAGACGCGTTCCGAAGGATTCGGAAACGAAGTCAAACGCCGCATCATGCTCGGTACGTTTGCTCTGAGCTCCGGCTATTACGACGCATACTATAAAAAAGCGCAGAAAGTCAGAACGCTGATCAAAAAGGACTTTGAAGACGTATTTGCAAACTATGACGTCATCATCGGACCGACAACGCCGACGCCGGCATTTAAAATCGGCGAAAAAACGAGCGATCCGCTGACCATGTACGCCAACGACATCCTGACGATTCCTGTCAACCTTGCGGGCGTTCCGGGAATCAGCGTACCGTGCGGATTTGCGAACGGCTTGCCGCTCGGCCTGCAAATCATCGGCAAACACTTTGACGAAAGCACAGTATACCGCGTCGCCCACGCATTCGAACAGGCGACAGACCACCATAAAGCAAAACCTGAACTGTAAGGGGTGAAAAAACATGAACTTTGAAACGGTAATCGGACTTGAAGTCCACGTGGAGCTCAAAACAAAATCGAAAATTTTCTCCAGTTCTCCAACGCCATTCGGCGCGGCGGCCAACACGCAGACAAGCGTTATCGACTTAGGCTATCCAGGTGTACTGCCTGTGTTGAACAAAGAAGCCGTCAATTTCGCGATGAAAGCCGCAATGGCGCTCAACTGCGAAATTGCGACAGAAACGAAATTCGACCGGAAAAACTATTTCTACCCCGACAACCCGAAAGCTTATCAAATTTCACAATTTGATAAACCGATCGGCGAAAACGGCTGGATCGAAATCGAAGTCGGCGGAAAAACGAAGCGCATCGGCATTACCCGCCTTCATTTGGAAGAGGATGCGGGAAAACTGACGCATACAGGCGACGGCTACTCCCTTGTCGACTATAACCGCCAGGGAACACCGCTCGTTGAAATCGTCTCCGAGCCCGATATCAGAACGCCTGAAGAAGCTTACGCCTACCTTGAAAAACTGAAATCAATCATTCAGTATACAGGCGTGTCCGATTGTAAGATGGAAGAGGGGTCGCTCCGCTGCGACGCCAACATCTCGCTCCGTCCGATCGGACAAGAGGAGTTCGGTACAAAGACAGAGCTGAAAAACCTGAACTCATTCGCCTTTGTTCAAAAAGGCCTTGAGCACGAAGAAAAACGCCAGGCGCAGGTTCTTTTGTCAGGCGGTGTCATTCAGCAGGAGACGCGCCGCTATGATGAAGCGTCCAAAACGACGATTTTGATGAGGGTCAAAGAGGGATCTGACGACTACCGCTACTTCCCTGAGCCTGATCTTGTCGAGCTTTACATAGACGACGAGTGGAAGCAACGCGTGAAAGACAGCATTCCTGAGCTTCCGGACGAGCGCCGCAAGCGCTACATCGAAGAGCTTGGCCTCCCTGCCTATGACGCGAAAGTGCTGACTTTGACAAAAGAAATGTCCGACTTCTTCGAAGCGGCCGTTGAAAAAGGCGCAGACGCGAAGCTGGCGTCGAACTGGCTGATGGGTGAAGTATCGGCTTACTTGAACGCCCAGCAAAAAGAGCTTGCGGATGTCGAACTCACACCTGAAGGCCTTGCCGGATTGGTCAAGCTGATCGAAAAAGGAACGATTTCATCGAAAATCGCGAAAAAGGTCTTCAAAGAATTGATTGAAAAAGGCGGAGACGCAGAAAAAATCGTCAAAGAAAAAGGCCTTGTGCAAATCTCTGACGAAGCGACGCTCAGAAAGCTTGTCACAGAAGCGCTCGACAACAATCCGCAATCAATCGAAGACTTTAAAAACGGAAAAGACCGCGCGATCGGCTTCCTTGTCGGCCAAATCATGAAAGCCTCAAAAGGACAAGCGAACCCGCCGATGGTCAACAAGCTTCTTCTTGAAGAAATCAATAAACGATAAAAATAGACTATGCCTAATTAAATGGAGGTCCTCATGTTGAGGACCTTTTTTATTTGTATGAAAATACAAATGAAAAAACTTCTTTCTGTTCAATAATATTAAAATTTATTTGAATTTTATTTAATAATATATTATCATTTATTTGAATTTTGTTTTTAAATTTGTTAATAAGAGGGGCTGTCTATGGAAAGAAAGGATGTACCCGAGTGGATCTTAGCTTTAGAAGAAGAAGATGTAGAATTTATTAAAAACTTTATGCTGAAATCTGGATCTTTAAAAGAAATTGCAAAGAGTTATCAAGTATCTTATCCAACAGTCAGGGTTAGATTGGATCGATTAATTCAAAAAATTCAACTAATTGACGAGTTAGAAAATGAGACTTTTGTTAACTTTATAAAACAGTTAGCTATCGATGATCAGATTAGTCTGGAAAATGCAAAGCTAATCATTGAGAAATACAAAAAAGAGCGGGGTGTTCATAAATGAATCCTATTTATATACTACTCATTGGCTTTACAATACTAGGGATTCAATATTTTTTATCGACCAGAAATCATACCTTTTGGGGAGCTATACTGCCTACAGCTTATATCGTTTTTCTCGTGGCATTATCCATTTATGAAGGAAAATCTTTCGCATCATTCTTTCTTCCTCTTATCGGCGGATTGGCTTTATTGTTGGGAGAATGGATTAAAGGCAGAGAAGCTTTGAAAAAAAAGCGGGAAAGAGAAATGAGAATAATGAAAGCCATGGATATTAAATAACAGGATCAGCCTCAAAAGGACAGAACAAGCTGTTTCAAAAAAACCTTGGAGAATGACTCTCCAAGGTTTTTTCATTATTCCACGACAGGCGTCAAAGAATCGCCGTCCCATATCTCTCCTTTATTCAGCGTCCATGGATGAAGATAGAGGGTGTCCGCTCCCTTATTCACAGCCGGGCTCCACTCATCGTTCCACGCCAGGAAGTACGTCGTTTTCGGGTATTTTTCTTTGATGGCATGGATAAACCGCGCGTAATCCAGCCCGCCGTTTGTCGTCTGCGGTCCGACTTCTGTAAAGGCAAACGGCTTGTTCAGCGATGTGAGCTCTTCGTAGCCATCAATGGCGTACGGGTCATCAAAATAAGCGTCAAGCCCGACAATGTCCACATATGATGCGCCCGGATAAAAGTCCGTTTTAAAGTCACTGTTGGCGTCCAGCGCATACACCCACAAGAGATGATCCAGGCCTCTTGTTTTTGTCATATAGTCATAGATTTTCACATAGAGCTGTTTGTACAAGGAGATTCTTTCGCTGTCTTTTTGATTATATTGCGTCAGCCCCCACCAGAACCATTCGCCGTTCATTTCGTGAAGGGGTCTGAATAGAACGGGCACGCCTTCATTTTCAAGCTCCTGGAGGCCGTCCGCGATTTTGCTCAGCATCGCCTCAAGCCGCTTTCCTTCAGGAGTGGAAGAATCTAAAATTCTCTCATACTGGCTGTTTGAAATCTGAGTTTTATAATGACCCGAAGTAAACGCGGGGTTTGCGAGGTGCATGCTGATTTGCGGAATGCCTCCGCTTTTCCAGTATGCGATCAAATCACGGTAGCAGCTGTAGTCAATCGTATCGGCGATCTTTTCCGGCTCCAGCCATCCTCTTGCATAATCGCAGCCGTATATGGCCGGCAGCTGTCCTGTTGCCTGTTTGATCCGGTCGGCTTCAGCCGTTGAAAATGTGTCGAGGCTGTATCCTCCGAACGCCCCGGACATCACCCGGCTTTCCGTCCGATTGGGCAGGTGGGCGAGCCAGTTCATCACCGCTTTCGTCGTCGGCTGGGCATTCGGGTTCACCGGAGAAACGGTGTGTGCATAGCTCGGCTGCGAAACGGCAAAAGCAAGGAGCAGCGCGAAGATTGAACAAACGATGTTTTTTTTCACTAAGGTAAAACCCCCTGAAACATATAGATTGTCTTAAGCGATCTTATTATACATGCTGCTTCCAAAAAATACATGGTCAGATCGTCTTATTGTAAGGGAATAAAAAAACAGCCATAAGGCTGCTTTATGAATGAAGGAAACGGGTGATCATTCCATATAGATGCTGAACATTGTCCTGATGCTGCAAGTTTGTCAGCATGCCTTGGAGCACGGGTGCGCGGGGCGAATCCTTTCTCAGCTCTTCCTCGATCACATCCAGTGTAATGAGAATGTCTTCCGAAAGCTCCGGCTGACGTTTGGCATCTTCAAGCTCCCGCAAAATCGTATGTTTATCGGCCGTATTGCCGGCGTTCCGGTAATAGCTGTACGTCCGGCCGGCCAAGATCGGCTGCTCCCCGTTTTGAACCATGCCATCAATCATGTCATCGATTCTTCTCATAATAAAATCCGCAAGTTCGTAAAAATCGATATCCAGTTCATTAAAGATAAACAAATTTTGATAAGACTGCACGATGCCTTGAACGATCACGGACAAGTCTGACAGATAAGGCTTCACAATGTCACCGTAGGCGGCTGACAGCGCGTTTTGATACGTCTCGTGGAATTTTTGGCTGACATTTTTAAAATATTCTTCGATCTTGCTGTTTTCCGGTATGCTGTGTTCGCTGATCATCACGAGAATAAAATCGCGGTGCTCCTTGCTCTCGCTGAATTGATAAGCAATCTGCTCCTTGAACGTTTCCTTAGGAGGGAAATTCTTCTGCTGAATGATCTTCATATTTTCCATCATTCGATCGATATAATACTTAATGATTGCGAGCAAAAGAGCTTCTTTCGACTTGAAATGCAGGTAGAAAGCGCCTTTTGAGATGTTGCATTCATTGGCGATGTCTTGAATCGTTGTGGAAGCAAAACCGTTTTTCGCGAACAGGTGCAGGCCTGCTTTAATGATTTTTTCTTCTTTTTCTGTCATGAATGTACCCCTTTAACACTTCTTTAAAATTGAATAAATTTTAACATATATAAGTTGACGCTGTTTACTTTTGAAGTTTATTATTGTATAGAATGACCAGTCAGTCAATCTGTATTCTGAAAATGATACACAATGGAGGTCGTAATGAATTCTATCATTAATTTTGTACTAAAGAACAAGTTCGCTGTGTGGCTGATGACGATTATTGTTACGGTTGCCGGCATTTATGCGGGTTTAAATATGAAGCAGGAATCGATTCCTGATGTGAACATGCCTTATTTGACCATCAGCACGACATATCCCGGAGCCACTCCGAGCCAGGTAGCTGATGAAGTCACAAAGCCGGTTGAACAAGCCGTGCAAAATCTGGACGGCGTCAGCGTTGTGACGTCCACATCGTATGAAAACGCATCATCGGTGATGATTGAATACGATTATGAAAAGGATATGGACAAAGCGAAGACGGAAGCCGCTGAAGCATTGGCGAATCTCGATCTGCCGGACAATGCGAAAGAGCCGAGCATTTCGCGCTACAGCATGAATTCCTTCCCGATTCTCGCGCTCAGCGTGTCCAGTGATAAAGACGATCTTCAAAGCTTGACGAAAAAAGTGGAAGACAGCCTCCTGACGAAGCTTGAAGGCCTTGAAGGCGTAGCTTCCGTTCAGCTTTCCGGTCAGCAGGTTGAAGAAGTCGAATTTTCATTTAAAAAAGACAAATTGAAGCAATACGGGCTTGACGAGGATACAGTCAAGCAAGTGATTCAAGGATCTGATGTGACGACTCCGCTTGGGTTGTACACATTCGGCAAAGAAGAAAAATCGGTCGTCGTCAGCGGCGATATCGACACAATTAAAGACTTGAAAAATATGAGAATTCCAGCGGCGTCTGCCGGAGGCGCAAGCGCGCAAGCCGGAGCGCAAAGTGCGCAGGCGGCCCAGGGGGCGCAGGCTCAAGCCGGGGCACAGAGCGCCGGACAAGCTCAGCAAAGCGCGGGAGTCCCGACGGTTAAGCTGTCTGACATCGCAACGATTAAAGATGTCAAAAAAGCCGAATCCATTTCACGAACCAATGGCAAAGACAGCATCGGCATCAGCGTCATTAAAGCAAACGACGCCAATACCGTCGAGGTAGCCGACAACGTAAAAGCTGAACTCGAACAATTCAAAAAAGACCACAAAGGCTTCAAATACAGCTCGACATACGATCAGGCCGAACCGATCACCGAGTCGGTCGAGACGATGCTGAGCAAAGCGATTTTCGGAGCGATCTTTGCGGTTGTGATCATTCTCTTATTCCTAAGGGATATTAAATCAACATTAATCTCGGTCATTTCGATTCCATTGTCATTGTTAATCGCACTGCTCGTCCTGAACCAGCTTGATATCACGCTGAATATCATGACGCTCGGCGCCATGACAGTCGCCATCGGACGGGTTGTCGACGACTCGATCGTCGTCATCGAAAACATTTACCGCCGCATGAGGCTGAAAGATGAGCCGCTGCGCGGAAAAGCGCTCGTGCGCGAAGCGACGAAGGAAATGTTCATGCCGATCATGTCATCAACGATCGTGACAATCGCGGTATTCCTGCCGCTCGCACTTGTCGGCGGTCAAATCGGCGAATTGTTCATGCCGTTTGCTTTAACGATTGTATTCGCGCTCGCTGCATCCCTCTTGATCGCGATCACGCTCGTGCCGATGCTTGCGCACACCCTCTTCAAAAAATCATTGACAGGCGCGCCGGTAAAGGCGAAAGAACACAAGCCTGGGGTACTGGCCAACTTCTACAAAAAAGTGTTGAATTGGTCGCTCAGCCATAAATGGATCACATCGATCATCGCGGTTCTGATGCTGGTCGGAAGCTTGTTCCTCGTGCCGCTGATCGGAGCGAGCTACTTGCCTGCCACAAAAGAAAAAATGGTGCAGATCACGTACACCCCTGAACCGGGAGAAACGAAAAAAGAAGCGGAAAAGGAAGCGCAAAAAGCTGAAGAAATCCTATTGGACCGCAAACACGTCGATACGGTTCAGTATACGTTAGGAGCGGGAAATCCGCTGATGGGCGGAAGTTCAAACGGCGCGTTGTTCTATATCAAATATGAGGAAGACACGCCTGATTTTGATCAAGAAAAGGACAGCGTCTTAAAAGACATTCAGAAGCAATCCAAACGCGGAGAATGGAAAACTCAGGATTTCAGCTCCTCAGGCAACAACAATGAGTTAACGTATTATGTGTACGGGGATTCTGAAAAAGAGATTAAAGGCACTGTAAAAGAGATCGAAAAGATAATGAAAGACCAAAAAGACCTGAAAAACGTAAGCTCAGGCCTGTCCAGCACATATGACGAATATACATTTGTCGCTGACCAGGAGAAATTAAGCAAACTCGGGTTAACGGCATCACAGATTTCTCAGGCGCTCATGAAAGAAACATCGCAGGCGCCGCTTACAACCGTGAAAAAAGACGGGAAAGATCTTGATGTTACGATTAAAACAGAAGAAGAAACATATAAAAGCGTCAAAGATTTAGAAGACAAAAAAATCACAACTCCGACCGGCCAGGAAGTGAAAATCGGCGATGTCGCGAAAGTGAAGGAAGGCACGACATCCGACACAATTTCGAAACGGGACGGCAAAATCTATGCCGATGTCACGGCGGAAGTCACATCAGACAACGTCACGGCCGTATCAGTCGACGTACAGAAAAACATCGACAAGATCGACCTGCCTGACAACGTCACAATCGATACCGGCGGCGTATCCGCTGATATCGAAGATTCCTTTACAAAACTCGGACTCGCAATGCTTGCGGCGGTTGCGATCGTCTACCTCGTGCTTGTGATTACATTCGGCGGAGCACTCGCGCCATTTGCGATCCTGTTCTCGCTGCCGTTTACCGTCATCGGCGCCTTGGTGGGACTTTACGTATCAGGAGAAACAATCAGCTTGAACGCAATGATCGGAATGCTGATGCTGATCGGTATCGTCGTCACAAACGCGATTGTCCTAATCGACCGCGTCATCCATAAGGAAGCGGAAGGGCTCTCAACGAGAGAAGCACTCCTGGAAGCCGGCTCTACAAGGCTCCGTCCGATCCTGATGACGGCCATCGCCACAATCGGCGCCCTGATTCCATTGGCGCTCGGATTTGAAGGCGGCAGCCAGGTCATTTCAAAAGGGCTCGGCGTCACCGTTATCGGCGGTCTGATCAGTTCAACGCTCCTCACCCTGCTGATCGTACCGATCGTATACGAAGTACTGGCGAAATTCCGCCGGAAAAAACCGGGTATGGAAGAAGAGTAAGATGGTATAACATCAACCCCTTGGAATGGACACAGGAAATGGTCCATTCTAAGGGGTTTTTTCTTTGAAGAGACGATCGTCGGTGTTTAACAAAATATCCTGTGTTATGCTTTGTTAGAAAAGGCAACTTGATGAGGAGGCATTGAATGGAATCGAAAGGAAACAGCGAACCAAGCCCCAAAATCGTAAAGCGGCTCACCTGGATCATACCGATCGTGTTGATAGGAGTCATTTTTCTCTTAAAAAATATGAGAAATCCTGTGACTGATGTTTTATTTTATATTGTATGTGCAGGTGTCATCATCTTAGTGATTTTCCGCATCATAAAAGAGACAAAAAGCAGATGAAGCAAGTTTTGAACTTGTCGATAAAGGTTGAAGTGATCTTCATCGACAAGCTTTTTTAATGCTGCGTTCTCCAGCCGGCGAAGAAGCGGCTAATCATGCGGATTGATCACAGCCAGCAGCTGATGATCTTCCCATTTTCCGTTGATCTTGACGTTTTTCCGGGCGATGCCTTCTTTGTGAAAACCCGCCTTCTCCAGCACCCGGATCGAGGCAATATTACGGGGCATGACGCCGGCTTCGATGCGATGGAGCTTGAGATCGTGAAAGGCGAACTCGACCATCAGCTTGACGGCTTCGGTCGTGTAGCCTTTGCCGTTGTGCTTCTGATCCAAAAAATAGCCGATGAAGGCGCTTTGCAAGGAACCGCGCAGCACTTGGAAAAGGTTGATCGTTCCGATCAGCGCATCGTTTGCCGGATCAAAGATGCCGAAATAATAATCTTCATCGTTCTCCATATTTTCATATAATCTTTGAAGCCTCTTCTTTTGTCCTTCGATTGTATAAAACTCCTCGTTCCGCTCCATTGAAAACTGTTCAAAGAACGGGCGGTTTGCGTTCTGCAATTCGAGGCATGCCTCGGCGTCTTCAGCCGTGAGCGGCCTGATGTAAATGTTTGTCCCTTTTTTAATCATGGAAAGTCTCCTTTTATAAAGATGGAATGCGGTCGGCTCTTTTCATCAACTCTTCAAAATACGCAAAAAATTGATCCCTGTCGACTTGATCAACGACTTTGACCATTCTGCCGTCAGGATGCTCTTCTGTCGTTCCTTGGCGCGGGCTTTGTGTATGGACAACCGCCTTGATGCTGCGCGAGCGTGTCATATCGACTGTGCCGAGCGTCAGCGTCGTCAGCACATCCCAAAGGTAGTATGTCGAATTCGTTTCGTTATGGACAAGCGGCGGACACATCGCATAGCATTGGCCGATAAAGTCGATCCCGATATGCTTTCTGAGGCTCGCCCAATGTGAGCGGATTTCGTTTGTCAAAGGCACCTGGTTCGTGCTTTCAAGCGCGACCATTTCGATCTGAATGTCGCTCTCGAATACCGTCTTCACGCTGTAAGGATCCCAAAAAGCGTTCCATTCCGCCGTCCCGTCGTGCTCAGGCTCTTCTACATTTCCTTTCTCAAGGAAGGTGCCGCCCATCCAGACAAGTTTTGCAATGTGCTTTATGATCGCCGGCTCTTCCTCAAGCGCCCTCGCCAAGTCTGTCAGCGGGCCGGTGAACAGCAGTGTCACCGGTTCCGGGCTCTGCCTCACGCATTCAATTAGATGAAGGTGAGCGGGCGGGTCTGACACCGGAGTCCGGACTTCGCCTTTTTCATTTAAAATCGGCAGAGCGTCGACATAAAAGGCGTGCATGCGCCACTCCTTCGGGAACGGGTGCACCCCTCTCGAATCGGATGCCGCAGTCTCGACCTGGTACGAACCGAAGCGGTCAATGATTTTTCGACTGGCACTGAGAGCAGGCTCCAAATAGCAATCCGCCGGTATGACGGATGTTCCGATCAATTTGACATTTTCCATCTGCAATAGCAGAAATAAAGAGACGAGATCATCGACGCCTCCGTCATGGTTAAAATAAACGGGCTTTTTCACAGCAACATCTCCTTTTTTCTTAATATTAATTATTTTACATCAATTAGATCCTAAAGTCTTTTTTACCATTAATTAGGATATTTTATCTAAAATTAAACAAATGATGATACCCATTTTGTTGCGATTTTTTCAACAGCTAGTATAATTAAAGGTTGTTGGTAAAGAAATGATACGGATACTCTAATAGGATGATGAAAACATGAAACGTGCACGAATCATATACAATCCGACTTCCGGACGAGAAATCTTCAAAAAAAACCTTGCCCAAGTTCTGCAGAAGTTCGAGCAGGCAGGCTATGAAACGTCATGCCATGCGACAACAGGGGAAGGGGATGCCGTACAGGCCGCCAGACACGCCGCTGAGCGGGAATTTGACTTAATTGTTGCGGCCGGAGGAGACGGCACATTAAATGAAGTCATCAACGGACTGGCGCCGTTGGAACACCGCCCCAAGCTCGGAGTCATTCCGGTCGGAACGACGAATGACTTTGCGAGAGCGCTCGGCATTCCGCGCGAGGATATTTTAAAGGCGGTTGACACAATACTAGAGGGAGAAGCCCGTCCGATTGACATCGGCCGCGTCAACGGCCAATATTTCATCAATATCGCCGGCGGCGGACGCCTTACAGAACTGACATATGACGTACCAAGCAAATTGAAGACGATGCTCGGCCATCTTGCCTATTATTTGAAAGGAATGGAAATGCTCCTTCCTTCACTGCGGCCGACCGAGGTCGAAATCGAATACGACGGCAAGCTGTTTGAAGGAGAAGTGATGCTGTTTCTCGTCATGCTGACGAACTCCGTCGGCGGCTTTGAGAAGCTCGCCCCCGACTCAAGCTTGAATGACGGCATGTTTGACCTCGTCATTTTAAAGCGGGCAAACCTCGCCGAATTCATCAGACTTGTCGGACTTGCCCTCCGCGGCGAACATATCAATGACGAGCATATCATCTATACGAAAGCGAACCGCGTCAAAGTGACGGTCAAAGATAAAATGCTCCTAAACCTTGACGGCGAATACGGCGGCGAACTGCCGGGCGAATTCGAAAACCTCTACCGCCATATCGACGTCGTCATGTCAAAAGAAAAAGCGAGAAAATTGGATGATTGAACTTGGTCTAAAGAGCTGGCCAAGTTTTTCTTATAGCAGGTGAAAAAGATGAAACAAAAAGCCCCCGTTCAAAAAAATGAATATTACAATGTCGTATTTGAAGATTTAACACACGAAGGAGCCGGCGTCGCCAAAGTCGACGGCTTCCCGATTTTCGTGCCGAACGCGCTGCCTGACGAAAAGGCGCAGATTAAAGTGACCCGGGTCAAAAAAGGCTTCGCCTTCGGCCGCCTCATCGACTTGAAAGAAGAAAGCCGCTTTCGCACGGACGCGCCGTGCCCGATCTACAAGCAGTGCGGCGGCTGCCAGCTGCAGCACATCAATTACGAAGGCCAGCTTCTCTACAAGCAGAAGCAAGTCAAAGACGTGCTCGAGCGAATCGGCAAGCTCGATTTAAGCCGGATCACCGTCCACCCGACCCTCGGCATGGAAGACCCGTGGAACTACCGAAACAAAGCGCAGGTCCCTGTCGGCGAAAGAGAAGGCGGTCTGATCGCAGGCTTCTACCAGCAGCGCAGCCATGAGATCATCGACATGAACGAATGCCTGATCCAGCAATCGGAAAACGACCGCGTCGTTCAAGCGATTAAAGAGATCTGCGGCAAATACGGCATCAAAGCGTACAACGAAGAACGCCACAAAGGCTGGCTCAGACACATCATGGTCAGATACGGCGCCGTCACAGGCGAAATGATGGTCGTCTTCATCACAAGGACAAACGACTTCCCGCACAAAGCGAAAATCGTCGAAGAGATCACCGCGGCATTCCCGCACGTCAAATCGATCGTCCAAAACATCAACCCGAAAAAAACAAACGTCATCTTCGGCGACGAAACAACGGTCATCTGGGGAGAAGAATACATTTACGACACAATCGGCGGCATCAAATTCGCCATCTCCGCCAGATCGTTCTACCAAGTCAACCCTGAGCAAACGAAAGTGCTCTACGACAAAGCGCTTGAATACGCCGAATTGAACGGCGAAGAGACCGTCATCGACGCCTACTGCGGCATCGGCACGATTTCGCTGTTTTTAGCGAAGCAGGCGAAGAAAGTGTACGGCGTTGAGATTGTGCCGGAAGCGATTGAGGATGCGAAGCGGAATGCTGAGTTGAATGGCATTGAGAACGCTGAGTTTGAAGTTGGCGAAGCTGAGGTCGTGATTCCGAAGTGGTATGAGGAAGGCATTGCGGCTGACACGCTAGTGGTTGACCCGCCGCGCAAAGGCTGCGATGAGGCTTTGCTGCGGACGATTATTGAGATGAAGCCGAAGCGGGTTGTGTATGTGTCTTGCAACCCGGGAACCCTGGCGCGCGATTTGCGGGTGCTGGAGGATGGCGGGTATGTGACGCGTGAGGTACAGCCTGTTGATATGTTTCCGCATACGGCGCATGTGGAGTGTGTGGCTGTACTCGTCAAAAAAGATAAATAAAAATCTAAAAACATAAGCCTCTCCAACCCAGGAGAGGCTTATAATGTTATATGAAGGTTCCATTTCTTGCATAAAGTCCTACTGAATAAAAGAGGTGTATCAAAATAGAACAGAAAATCTCGAATCAACTAACGATTAGTGAACAAATGAAGCGCGTTTTATCAACATATCAACAAGCAAAAAATGAGGAGTTTAAGGGGCACCCTTTGTTAGATCTTATTTGTCGTGAAATAAAGGATACTCTTTTTAAAGTTGTTGACTTAGATCCTAATATATATCATGTAGCAGGTTCGGTTGGAAAAGGCCGTTGGGCTGAGATTCCTTGGATTTCAATTTTTCTAAAGAACTTAACGACTTCGGCGACAAGAGGCTACTATATTGTTTACTTATTTAGTGCAGATGGAAGCGGTGTTTATGTAAGTTTGAATCAAGGATGGACATACTTTAAAGAAAAGTATGGTACAAAGATAGGTAGGGCGAAAATCCAAAAAACAGCTTCTATTATTAGAGAAAAACTAAATACCATCCCTCAAAATATGAACCTTTCAAATATCGATTTAAAGGGTAAAGGTGATCTTGCGAGGGGCTATGAGTTAGGACATGTATGTGGTTGTTTTTATGGTGTAAGCAATTTTCCGAGTTCAGAAGACATTATAAACGATTTACAAGCTCTATTAGTTACATACAAAGAAGTAGAAGGTCTTATCGGAAATCGATCGATAGAACAGTTTAATGATTTTATTCTGTTGCAGGAAGATGGCCAATTTTTAGAAGACCGGGTTAACGAAGAGGAGTATCAGATAGCGGCTCAAACCTTCATCATATCCGAGAATTCGAATGTCGGATATGAAATCAATCAAAAGAGAGAACGTCCGCAACCTATCATTAATCAAGGTGGTCAAAGGCAATGGACAAGAAATGCAAGTCTTGCCTCAAAAGCTATGGTGCTTTCGAACTACAATTGTGAAATTGATCATTCACACAAAACTTTTATCTCTAAATCTACCAACAAGCCTTATGTTGAATGTCATCATCTTGTCCCTATCGCTAAGCAAGTGAAGTTCAAATATGACTTAGATCAACTAGCAAACTTGGTAAGCCTATGTCCACACTGTCATCGTCTTATTCATTATGGTCAAGATGAGGAGAAGGAAAAACTGTTGAAAAAACTGTATGATCAGCGTAAGGATCACTTAAAAAAGGTAGGAATTGAAATTACTTTTTCAGAACTTAAACGAATATATGAAATATCGAATAATTAGATTCAAATTAAAAGCTTTGGTCAAGTGCTACCAAGGCTTTTTGCTTTTTAACATAATTGACAAAAGGATATTACAAAAATTTGCACATGTGATGAGATCATTTTAATAATAGATAACATCTTAAAGGGAAAGAGGGATTCGACATGAGCAAGGTCGGTTCAGAAGTGGTTACGAGGTTGTTGAACGAATTCCATTTGGCAACTAAAAAGCATAAATATTGAACAGGAGAAGTCAATGTTTTTCGAGGTGGAAGAGAATTAGAATGTGCTCGTTACTTCTCGCTGCTTGTGGAGCTGTGTCGGATGATGCTTTGCTGCGGACAATTATTGAGATAAATTCGAAGCGTGTAGTTTATGTTTTTAACCATGGAATCTTGGCGCGCAATTTGAGGATGCATGAAGATGTTTATCATCGCTATTATGAAACAACTATAGGCCATTTGACCAGGAAATTCGCTTCTTTCCGAAAAAAATAAAATAAATGTTGACGCTTTCATAAAACCGATATATACTTTAATCAAATCCAATATTGATAAATTAGACATGTGACTGGTCATGCAGGCAGGATCTAAAACCGATAAATTTTTTAATTTGTCGGTTTGGGTCCTTTTTTTATTGCCTAAATATAGGTCTCATGTTTCAGAAAAGGGGGAGAAACAGTGAATTACACACAAACAGCAAGAGACGTATTGCAGCATGTCGGCGATAAAGAGAATATTGCCCATTTGGAGCATTGTTCGACACGACTCCGTTTTACATTGATTGATCAAAACAAGGCGGATGTACCTGCGCTTGAGAAAACACCAGGTGTCATCGCTGTCCGTATGTCGGGCCAATGCCAGGTCGTGATTGGAAACGATGTCATCGAAGTCTATGAGGAATTGACCGGCCTTCTCGGCGGAGCACTTTCTGGACAAAATGGGTCTTCCCATCAGCCGAAGGAAAAGCGAAAAGTAGGGACTGTACTATTAGACTTCATTGTCGGTGTTTTTCAACCGCTTGTTCCAGCCATTGCGGGTGGAGGGATTTTAAAATCGTTTCTCCTCCTCTTCTCGTTATTCGGATTAATTGATGCCAAAGGGCAAACGTATCAGATTTTAAATATGGTTGGCGATGCGCCGCTTTACTTCCTGCCATTGCTAGTCGCCGTGACGACAGCCAATAAACTGAAAGTGAATCCGCTTGTTGCATTATCGGCAGTCGGCGCTCTTATTCTGCCAAACATGACGGCGATGCTGACAGAAGGCGCTCAATTATTTTCATTCGATGTGAAAAATATTGCGTATGCCTATCAGGTGTTTCCGGCGATTTTATCTGTCCTGTTGTATGCACAGGTGGAAAAATGGTTTACTCGTATTTCGCCAAAACCCATTCGTATCTTCTTCGTACCGATGATGTCTTTGGTTATTACAGTTCCGATCACTCTCCTGCTGCTGGGACCAATCGGTTTTACAGCAGGGCAAGGCTTCACAGCGATCATCCTTGCTATGTTTGACAAAGTGGGCTGGGTTGCGGTTGCGTTCCTGGCAGCAGTCCTTCCATTTATGGTCGCATCAGGGATGCACAAAGCGATGGTGCCATACGCTGTAACGACAATGGGCAATCTCGGAAAAGAGGCACTTTACTTGCCTGCATCACTTGCACATAATATCGCTGAAAGTGGGGCGTGTTTCGCAGTTGCCCTTCGCACAAAAGATAAAGTGCTTCGTTCAACTGCCATTTCTGCAGGGATTTCAGCATTTTTTGGCATTACCGAACCGGCATTATACGGGGTGACACTGCAAAATAAACGTGTGCTTGGCAGTGTCATGATCGGTTCTTTCACCGGAGGCATCTTCGTTGGACTTGTCGGACTTCAAGCGTTTGTTCTTGTTGGACCTGGTCTTGCAAGTATGTCGATGTTCATATCTGACGAGCTTCCGCGCAACTTCATGTTCGCAGTGATTGGTTTTGCCATCTCATTTGTTGTTGCGTTTGTTGCTGCCTTTATTTTAGGAAAGGATCGAAAGACAGAAGAAACAGAAAAAGAAGCAGAGCCAGGTGTTTTCGCTGAAAAACTTGGCGCAGATGAGACGTTCAAAAGTCCAGTCATCGGTCAAATGATTTCACTGTCTGATGTAGAAGATGACATATTCTCTTCAAAGGTAATGGGAGAAGGAATTGCCATTATTCCTTCAAAGGGTGAACTATATGCACCGATAGATGGCGAGATTTCTCTTCTCTTTGAAACAAACCATGCACTCGGTATGAAAACAGCAAACGGAGTTGAGGTTCTTTTCCACATTGGAATCGACACCGTTCAGCTAGAGGGCAAGTTCTTTAAACCATTGGTAAAAGTGGGGGATCAAGTCAAAGCGGGTGATCTGCTCATTCAATTTGAACTGGAGAAAATTAAAGAAGCAGGTTATGATCCAGTTACACTAGCAGTTATTACGAATACGGATCAATATGATATAAAAGTCACGCAATTAAAAGAGGTCAATCGTCAAGATACGTTGATGGTTGTTACACAATTAGGAGGGTAATCATGATGACAAAAACAAAAGGATTTCCGAAAGACTTTTTATGGGGCGGGGCGATTGCCGCAAACCAAGCAGAAGGAGCCTGGAATGTTGATGGAAAAGGACCGTCTGTTGCTGATATTGCCATGTACCGTTCGAATTTGAGTGTGGAAGATTATGAAGGACACCTTGCTGTTTCTTCTGAAAACATTGATCGTGCAATGAAAGACCCGGACGTAAAAAAATATCCGAAGCGCAGAGGGATTGACTTTTATCATCACTATAAAGAAGATTTGGCTCTCTTTGCAGAAATGGGTTTTAAAACATTGCGTATATCGATTGCATGGAGCCGAATTTTCCCGACAGGAGAAGAAGCTGAGCCGAACGAGAAAGGCCTTCAGTTTTATGATCGTCTGTTTCAAGAAATGAAAAAACATAACATTGAACCGATCGTGACTCTGTCACATTATGAAATGCCATTAGCACTTAGTGTGAAATACAACGGATGGGTTGAAAGAAAAGTGATCGATCTCTTTGTGAAGTTCGCAAATGTGTGTTTTGAACGCTATAAAGATGTCGTAAAATACTGGCTTACCTTTAATGAAATTGACAGTATACATCGCCATTCTTTCATTACAGCGGGAATCATTCCTGATCGCTGTCCTGAAGGGAAAATAGAGGAAACGGTTTATCAAGCATTGCACCATCAATTTGTGGCATCCGCTCTTGTGACTGCAGATTGTCATCGCATCATTCCCGGCAGTCAGGTGGGATGTATGCTAACGAAACTCACGACATACCCGCACACTTGTCATCCGAGTGATGTTGAACGCGCACTGAAGCAAAACCTTGATAACTATTTCTATGCAGATGTTCAAGTGTTTGGCGAATATCCGCCATTGATCAAACGCATGCTGGAACGAAAAAATATCAATATTAAGATGGAAGCGGACGATCTTGCCATTATAAAAGAACATACGGTAGACTTTGTTTCGTTTAGCTACTATATGTCCCTGACAGAATCTGCACAGGAGGGTCTGGAAAAAACAGATGGCAATACGATTCGCGGTGTGAAAAATCCATATTTGCCGTCAACAGATTGGGGCTGGCAAATCGATCCGGTCGGCTTAAAGATTTCGCTCATTGAATTGTATGATCGCTATCAAAAACCTCTCATTATTGTGGAGAACGGTATGGGTGCGAAAGATGTTGTCGAAAGCGATGGATCGATCCATGATGACTATCGTATTAGCTATTTCAGAGAGCATTTCCGTCAGATGAAAGAAGCCATTGAAGAAGGTGTTGATCTCTTTGGATATACCAGCTGGGGACCCATTGACATTATTAGTGCGGGAACATCTCAAATGTCCAAACGATATGGATTTATCCATGTTGATCAAGATGACGATGGCAACGGGACATTGAAGCGCTCACGTAAAGATTCATTCTACTGGTATAAGAAAGTGATTGAGACAAACGGAGAAGTATTAGACTAAAAAACCGCATTCATGAAAAGGTGATGGCGATGTTTAAAATAAAAAAAGTTTTAAACTCGAGTGTGGTACTGGCTGTAGACCAGAACCGACAGGAGATGGTTTTATGCGGCAGGGGCATCGGTTACGGACGAAAACCTGGGAATATGATTGAAGAAAAACAGGCTGATCAAGTGTTTATGCCAGTAGACAATATGAAGGCAAAGGAATTTCTCCAACTGTTGGATTCAATTCCGCAAGAATTTATTGAATTGACCCAGCAAATTGTTCAGCATGCAGAAGAAAGATTAAAAACAAAGCTAAATTCCGGTGTATACTTCACATTAATGGATCACTTGAATTTTGCAGTAGAGCGCTATAAAAAGAACATCAATATTACGAATCGCGTCTACTGGGAAATTAAAAACTACTATACGGAAGAGTTTGAGGCAGGGAATTATGCGCTTCAGCTCATCAATGAAACATTTGGGATCCAATTGCCGAAAGAGGAAGCGGCAAATATTGCGTTCCACTTAATCAATGCATTAGGTGAAGAGACAGAGTCAAAAGATGGAATGAAAAATGCAAAAATGATCGGGAGCATTGTCAACCTTGTCCGTTACACATTAAACATGAAATTAGATCAAGAAAACATCCACTACAGCAGATTTATCACACACGTTAAATTTTTCGTTGAAAGATTTTACGCTGATAAATTGCTGGCAAATCAGGAGAATGAATTATTTGAGCAAATTGCTAATTTATATCCGCAAGCAATGGATGTAGCTTTCAAAATTAAGGATTATATCAAGCAGGTACACGGAAACGTCATTCCGAATGATGAACTGACATACTTGGCAGTCCATATTCATCGATTGATTTCTTATCAGCAATTAAAATAAATGAGAGCCACTTGCCTTTGTGGAAGGCGAGTGGTTTCTTGTTTTTGAAAAAGAAGGAGCGTTTTTTGTTTATAGGCAAGATGAGTTGTTGATCACTACCAACAGTTGAAATTGACAACAAAAGGCTTTTTCAATTGTTGACAAAAACAGATTACTAATTGACAAAAGGTCATTACAAAAATTTACACGTGTGATAAGATCATGTTAAAGATAGAGAACAATCTTAAAAAGAAAGAGGGGGTTCGGCATGAGCAAGGTCGCTTCAGAGGTGGTTGCGGGGGTGTTGAACGAATTCCATTTGGCCATTAAAAAGCACGATACTGAGCAGGCAAAGCATCTTTTTGATGAGGCGAAGTCGATGTTTTCCGAGATGGAAGAGGATCAGAATGTGCTGGCTTATTTTTCGCTTCTTGAGGAGCGGTACCGGATGATGCTTTATGATGCGAGGGGAGAGCGGCTGCCGCGGGAGTCTTACTTTAATGATTCGCAAATCGAGTGCATCGAGCAGACGGATCATATGATCGATTACTATTTCTACTTTTTTGAGGCGATGCATGAAGCGTACAACAAGAATGTTGAGCGGGCGATCAGTCTGTACAAGGTTGCCGAGAAAAAACTGGCGAAGGTGCCCGATCAGATTGAAGCGGCCGAGTTTTATTTTAAAGTGTCCTGGCTGTATATGTCTCTTCGGCAAAATGCGGTTTCTCTCAATTATGCGAGAGACGCGATGAATATTTACAAAATGCATGACGGGTACGAAAAAAAGCTGGCGATTTCCCAAGTTGTGATGGGGACAAATTACATGCAGATGCAGCGCTTTAAAGATGCGGAGAAGTACTTTGAAGAATCGATTGAAATTTCCAAAAAGATTGACGATTCATTTTTAGAAGCGATGCTTCATCACAATATCAGCATTCTGTATTCCAATTCCGGCCGGTCTCAGGAATGCATTCTCGCCGTCCAGCATGCTTTGAGCAACGCCGAATGGTGCAAGTCAAGCTACTATATCAACTCGCTTTACATGCTGACCAGAGAGTTTTTCAAAATCGGCGAAACAGAAGCGGCCCTGTTCTATCATAAAAAAGGACAGGAGGAATTAAAGAAAAACGGGAATAAGCATTATGAAAAGAAAATAAATATTATTTATGAGCTGTATTGCCATGAAAACGTAAAAAGCATCAAAGACGACATCCATTCCTTGGACGAGATGAATGATTTAGACGGTGTCTGCGATCTTTCTTTGCTCATCTCAAGCTATTTTGAGAAAAAAGGAGATGACAAGAAAGCGCTGGAATTTGTTAAAATATTCATGAAAGCCGAAAACAAAATGAGATCATTAGGGAGTGAGGTATTGTCATGAAAAAATTAATTCTTTGCTTGTCGTTAACTGCTATGGTCTTAGGCGGAGCTGCTTTATCCCAAAGCCACAATCAGGCGTCAGGCGGCGTTCAAACAGCGGAGCTGCCGGTTGGGGGTTAATGTTCGCTGAAGTCCTTTTACAGGGCTTCTTTTTTAAATCATGAAACGGGGTGTGGAATTACAATGAATCTGCCAGAGCATGAAATATAAAAACCTTCCAGATTCGCGAGAGGCCCTCCAATCGTTTAAAACATATTTAAACATTAAAAATTGGAGGGGAATATTATGAATGACAAAACATTTCTTTCATATTTAAAGCACGCAGACAAGCCTTTCAGCGGCTGGGATTTTTCTTTCATTGAAGACACAGGACGAATGAAAAGCGACCTGCTTTCATGGTCATACGGAAGCATGGCTCTGTCTCTTATACAAGATTCCAAATCCATGCTCGATATGGGGACAGGCGGCGGCGAGTTTTTATCGAAATTGGGGCCGTTTCCTCCGTCAGCATACGCTACTGAATGTTATATGCCAAATGTGCCAGTCGCAAAGGAACGATTGACGCCTTTAGGGGTTCAGGTCGTTCAAATTGATGATGATGAAGAGCTTCCATTTGAATCCGGCCAATTCGACCTGATCATCAATAAACACGAATCATATTCAGCACAAGAGGTGAGGAGAATCCTTTCAAAAGGAGGACGGTTTCTCACTCAGCAAGTCGGCGGGCTTGATTGCGAAGAAATAAATGAAAAACTTGGCGTGCCGCTAAATGAAGAATTTAAGGATTGGGACTTGGAAACAGCGTTAAAAGAGATGGAAAAGCATGATTTTAAGATTTTAAAAAGCAGAGAAGAGTGTCCGACTCAAAGGTTTTATGATATTGGGGCTCTGGTCTATTATTTGAAAGCCATTCCCTGGCAGGCGCCCGGTTTTGAAGTGAATCAATACAAGGATGAATTGTACGAGATTCATAAAATGATTGAAGAAAAGGGCTATTTTGACGTCACACAGTACCGGTTTATGATTTTAGCGGAAGCGATTTAGAGATTGATCAAAGATTGTGCCTAAGAAGGGTGTCTCATATTATATGGTGACATCCTTTTTTTTCTTAAAGCCGGTTATTTATCCATACATCAGGAGGAAAAGCGATGTCATCCCAAACTGTTACCAATTATTTTCTCGATAGTGCGGCTGCGACTATTATGCGATGATTGTTACGGTGCTTGCTTTTTACTCTATTCGTTCATTTGGCCGGAATCGTGTTTGTGATTGCCGGAATCTTTGTCACGGTTGTGAAGAAGGAGCAGAAGAAAGGCAGCGGAAAACTCGCGTCTTAGAAGGATTTCCAAAAAAATGTCGTAAATTCGATGCATCAATTTGATGAAATCGCCCGGCCCTGCGGTATAATAGATTTTGTGAATGAAAGATTCAATGTTGAAAGAGAGTGGTTACATCATGGGCCGTAAATGGAACAATATAAAAGAGAAGAAAGCGTCCAAGGATGCGAATACGAGCCGAATCTACGCGAAGTTCGGCCGCGAAATCTATGTGGCGGCAAAGCAGGGAGAGCCCGATCCCGAACTGAACCAGAACCTGAAATTCGTGCTTGAGCGCGCCAAAACATACAATGTCCCGAAAGCGATTATTGAGCGGGCGATCGAAAAAGCGAAGGGCGGCTCTGAGGAAAATTACGACGAGCTGCGCTATGAAGGCTTCGGTCCGAACGGAGCGATGGTGATCGTTGACGCGTTGACAAACAACGTCAACCGCACGGCTGCCGATGTGCGCTCCACATTTGGCAAAAACGGCGGAAACATGGGTGTGAGCGGATCTGTCGCTTACATGTTTGATCCGACGGCCGTCATCGGCTTTGAAGGCAAAACGGCTGATGAAACGCTCGAATTATTGATGGAAGCGGATATCGATGTCCGTGATATTTTAGAGGAAGACGATGCAGTGATCGTCTATGCCGAGCCCGATCAGTTCCACGCCGTACAGGAGGCGCTGCAAAACGCCGGCATCACTGAGTTCACGGTGGCCGAGCTGACGATGCTCGCGCAAAATGACGTCGCCCTTCCAGAGGACGCGCGCGCACAGTTTGAAAAGCTGATTGACGCGCTGGAAGATCTGGAAGACGTTCAGCAAGTTTACCATAATGTCGATTTAGGGGCGTAAAAAGAGGCCCTGAAAAAATCGGTAAAGAAAAGATAGATGAACAGGAGGACGACCTGTTTTGTCTATCTTTTTTTATTGTAAAGTTAACTTGACATTTTATTTTTTTGTTAAGTATACTTTACGTATAGTGAACTTTACATTCCCAATGGAGGAAAGATGAAAACGTTAATAAAGGAAAAGCGCACTTCGCTGAACATGACACAAGAAGAACTGGCTAAAAGGCTTAATGTGTCGAGGCAAACGGTGATTTCCCTTGAAAAGGGAAAATATAAACCTTCACTCGTTCTGGCGCATAAACTGGCTCAAATTTTTGAATGTCTGATTGAAGATTTATTTATTTTTGAGGGGGATGAAAATATTGACTGAAACGATGACAAACATACTGATCGCTTTAGCGGGCTTAGGAATAGGCGTGCTCGGGATCGCAATTGTTTACAAAGTAAACAGACGAATTGGAAAAAAAGAGAGGCTGTTCGATGAGCGCCAGCAGAAGATTAGCTATCAGGCTAAGGCGCTCTCCTGGAACATTACAATGGCGGCCATTTTAATTGCCTGGGCGTTGGTGATCATTTTCCAAGGAATATCCTTTTCATTTTTCCTAATAACAGGTTTATATATCCTGCAATATTTATCAATGCTGATCACAACCGTTTATCTTGCTCAGAAAAACTGAGCGGTGCTGTTCCCCTTGTATCCGGATTTTACCGATTTATCGGTAAAATCTTTTTTTATATCCAAAAGACCCATAAGATTGAATTTTCTTGAAAGATTGCCGATACATAAGATGTAGTCTAACTTTTCCCAAAACTGTTTGATAGGAGATGGACTGAATGATTCAAATAACTGACCTCAACCGTCAATACATAGGAGGGGAATGGAGAGACGGCCAAAGTGAAAGCGTGTTGGCCGATCTGAATCCTTTTACCCATAAAACGATTGCCTCTTTTCGGAAAGCGACGCGGGAGGATGTCGATGCGGCTTACAAAGCTGCGCTTGAGGCGAAAAAGAAATGGGATGGCGTCAATCCCTATGAAAAAAGGGTAATTTTAGAAAAAGCCGCGGCTTATATTGAAGACAATAGAGAAGCGATTGTGTTTCTCATTATGGAGGAGCTTGGCGGAACACGGCTGAAAGCGGCTTTTGAAATCGATCTTGTCGTCAATATGATCAAAGAAGCGGCGGGCTTCCCGCTCAAAATGGAAGGCAAAATTCTCCCTTCACCGGTTGATGGGAAAGAAAATCGGATATACCGCATTCCGGCGGGAGTGGTCGGCGTCATCAGTCCGTTCAATTTTCCGTTCTTTTTATCTGTAAAATCAGTTGCGCCCGCGCTTGGCGCCGGGAACGGCGTTGTTTTAAAGCCGCATGAGGAAACACCGATTTGCGGCGGCACGCTGATTGCAAAGATTTTTGAAGAAGCCGGTCTTCCGAAGGGACTGCTGAATGTCGTGGTCACAGATATCGGGGAAATCGGCGACAGCTTCGTTGAGCATCCGATTCCGCGAATCATCTCGTTTACCGGTTCAACGAAGGTCGGCAGCTATATCGGGCAGCTGGCGATCAAACATTTCAAAAAACCGCTGCTTGAACTCGGAGGAAACAGCGCCTTGATCGTTCTCGAGGATGCCGATTTGGAATACGCCGTCAATGCCGCGACTTTCAGCCGCTTCACACATCAAGGGCAAATCTGCATGTCGGCCAACCGGATTCTTGTTCAAAAAGAAGTGTATCCGGAATTTTTAAAGCTGTTCAGCCAAAAAGTATCCGGGCTTAAAACGGGCGATCCGCTGGACCCTGAAACCGTTATCGGCCCTGTTATTAATGAACGCCAAGCTGAACATTTAAGAAAATCGATTGAAAAAGGCATCGAAGAAGGCGCCACACCGCTTCTGAAAGGCGATATTAAAGGCAATCTCGTCGAGCCGACGATTCTTGCGGATGTCACGCCTGATATGTCTGTCGCCAAGGAAGAGCTGTTCGGTCCGGTTGTATGCGTCATGCCGTTTGAGACCGAAGCAGACGCGGTTGAGATCGCGAATGACACGCCTTTCGGACTGAGCGGAGCCGTACACACGGGAAATGTGGAGAGCGGCGTTGCCATCGCAAAGCAAATCGAGACGGGCATGATCCATGTCAATGACACGACGATCAACGATGAGCCGCATGTCGCTTTCGGCGGTGAAAAGCAATCGGGGATCGGAAGGCTGAACGGAGAGTGGAGCCTTGACGAATTTACGACATTAAAATGGATTTCCGTCCAGCACCAAAAAAGGAGTTTTCCATATTAAGAGGAGGATTTGATACATGAATGAAGCAGTAAAAACGGACATCCACCCGCTGCTGGATGCTTTTGTGAAAGTGGCGCCGTTCCTGAATCAGCTGATTCAGGACGATGTGACAGTGGGGATTTACGATACCGAAAAGCTGATCGTCAACATCCCGGGAAAGACATTTTCCCTGAATGTCAAAGCGGGTGACCCTTTGCAGGAAGGCGATATTATTACAGACGCCATCCGCCAAAACAAAAAGAAAGTAAGCATGGTGCCTAAGGAGCTGTTCGGCTTCCCTCTTGCGGCGAGAGCGATCCCGCTCCACGACGAGAACGGAAGGGTTATCGGCGGAGTCGGGCTCGGCACGAGCCTTGAAAAATCGGATCAGCTTCACCGCGTCGCGGAAAGCCTGTCGGTCATCGTCGAGCAGACGGCTTCGGCCATTCAGGATATCGCCGAATCTGTCAGCGGCTTCTCCGGACAAATGTCCGACATCTCCAAGCAGGCGAAGGAAGTCAGTGAAAGCGCCGGAGAAATCGAGAAAATTTCAGTCACCGTAAAAGGCATTTCAGATCAAAGCAACCTGCTCGGGCTGAACGCGGCGATTGAAGCGGCGAGAGCCGGAGAGTCAGGAAAAGGGTTCTCCGTCGTCGCCGACGAAATCCGCAAGCTTGCGACACACTCAAAAGAAAACGTCGGCCAGATTGACCAAATCACGAAGAAAATCCACGCGTTATTAAAAGACCTTGAGCATTCGATCGAAGTCATCAATGAACATACGAGCGGCCAGGCCGCAGGTGTTGAACAAATTTCCGCCACGATGCAGGAGATCAGCAGCAACGCGCAAAACCTTGCCAAGATGGCGGAACACCAATTTGAAGACTAGAACTTTCACAGGCCCGCTGGCAAAATCGGCGGGCTTTTCTAATTTTTCATTTATTAAAATTTTATTTTAAATTTTTTAGAGGAATTTTCCCCGGTCAAAGCGAAAAGTGATGAATGGGAAACCGCTTTCAAGGGGGATGGGATAGATGAGAGTATATACAACGACTAAACTGACCGGATTGTTATTGGGGCCGATCAGTTTTTTGCTGATTCTCGGCTTGATACCGGAAGCTGAGCTGGCTTACGCGCCGCGAATCGTTCTTGCGGTTACAGCCTGGACGGCCGTCTGGTGGATTACGGAAGCCGTGCCGATTCCGGCGGCATCGCTCTTGCCAGTCATTTTGCTGCCGACATTGGGTGGTTTAGATATGGAAACGACGGCCAAAGCATACGGCGATCCGATTGTGTTTATGTATATGGGGGGATTTATCATTGCGATCGCCATCGAAAAATGGAATCTTCATAAACGGATGGCTTTGCACATTTTAAAGCGGATCGGGGCTGAAAGCCACCGGATCGTGCTTGGCGTGATGGCGGCGACTGCGTTTTTATCGATGTGGATTTCGAATGCTGCCACCGCTTTGATGATGCTTCCCGTAGCGCTAGCAGTCATTAAAGAAGTGCAGGAAAAAGAAATTTTAAAAGGCGAATCGCTGCAGAAGTTCAGCAAAAGCATTTTGCTGGCTGTCGCGTATGCGGCGTCGATCGGCGGACTTGCCACATTGGTCGGTTCCGTTCCGAACGCGGTGTTTGCCGCGATGTCCAAGCAGATGCTCAATCACGAAATTATGTTTTTTGAATGGTTTTTATTCGGGTTCCCGGTTTCCATTCTGTTTCTTGCCATTTTATATGTTTATTTAACGAAAATAAAATTTAAAGTGAGCGCTTTTCAAGGAAAAAAGCCTGATTTTATCGATCATGATTTAAAGGCGCTTGGCGCAATGACGAGGGAGGAAAAATCGGTTTTTACCGTTTTTTTATTAACCGCATGTTTGTGGATGTTCAAATTTATCCTTCCGTTTCAAATATCAGATACGTCGATCGCGATTTTCGGAGCGGTTCTGCTGTTTTTAATTCCGAGTACAAAGGATGAACGGATTTTGGAATGGAAGGATATGCAGTCGCTGCCATGGGGACTGCTTCTATTGTTTGGAGGCGGCTTGTCGCTTGCGGCCGGTTTTTCGGCGACCAATCTGACAGCATGGATCGGCGGCAAGCTCAAGCTGTTGGAAGGCCACCCTTACTTATTTGTCCTGATTATTTTGACGGCTGCGATTTTATTTATGACTGAAATCATGTCTAATACGGCTGTCGCCAATATGGTGATTCCGATGACGATCGGCCTTGGCGCCGCGCTTCAGGTCGAGCCGTACGGGCTGATGGCGGCAGCTGCGCTTGCTTCATCGTGCGCCTTCATGCTTCCGATCTCCACCCCGCCGAATGCGGCCGTCTTCAGCTCCAATCTGCTGACGATAAAGGATATGGTCAGGGCGGGCTTTTGGCTCAATATCGCAGGTGTCTTCTTGATTGTGATCAGCGCATATTTTTGGCTTCCGGCCGTCTTTCAATAATGTCCGCGAAAAAGCTCTCACTAGTTTTCTTGCATCATCTGCATTAAAATAAAGTTATGACATTACGTTAGGATTGGTAGACAGATGAGCATTTTTAAAGCGGAAGGTTTATATAAAACTTACGGAGACAAAACATTATTTGACCATATATCGTTCCATATTGAAGAAAACGAACGGATCGGCTTGATCGGACCGAACGGAACGGGAAAAAGCAGCTTGCTGAAAGTGATCGCCGGCCATGAATCGACCGAAAAAGGAGACATCACAAAGCCCGGCAGCCTCCATATCGAGTACTTGGATCAGGATCCTGATTTGGACGGTCCGGAAACCGTGCTTGAGCACATTTATTCGGGAGATTCCGTGATGATGCGGACGATGAGGACGTATGAGCAGGCGCTTCAGGAGCTGAATGCGGCGCCTGATGATCCGAAGAAGCAGGAAAACCTGCTGGCGGCGCAGGGGAAAATGGACGAACATGGCGCCTGGGACGCGAATACGGCGGCAAAAACGATATTGACGAAGCTTGGCGTCGCGGATGTGGCAAAAGAAGTGAGCTCCCTTTCCGGGGGGCAAAAAAAGCGTGTTGCGATTGCGAAAACATTAATTCAGCCCGCTGACCTCCTCATTTTGGATGAGCCGACAAACCACCTTGACAATGAAACGATCGAATGGCTTGAAGGCTATTTGAGCGGGTATCCGGGCTCCGTCGTCCTCGTCACCCATGACCGCTATTTTTTAAACCGGGTGACCAACAGGATCTATGAACTGGATCGAGGGCGCCTATACACATACAAAGGGAACTACGAAGTGTTTTTGGAAAAGCGGGCCGAAAGAGAAGCGCTCGCCGAACAAAACGAAACGAAGCGGCAAAACCTTCTCAGAAGGGAGCTTGCTTGGCTGAGAAGGGGGGCCAAAGCCCGTTCGACAAAGCAAAAAGCAAGAATTCAGCGGGTGGAGGAACTAAAGGAGCAGGACGCGCCTGAAACCGGTTCTTCCCTTGATTTCGCGATCGGCTCCCACCGTCTCGGCAAGCAGGTGATTGAAGCGGAAGGCGTTGACATCAGCCGCGGCGGGAATCAGCTTGTCCGTTCATTCAATGAACTGATTGTGCCGGGGGACCGGATCGGCATCATCGGACCGAACGGGATCGGCAAAACAACACTCTTAAACGCGCTTGCCGGGCGCATTAAGCCTGACGGAGGACAGATCACGATCGGCCAGACCGTAAGAATCGGCTATTATACACAGGATCACAGCGAAATGAACGATGCGCTGCAGGTCGTCGAATACATCAAGGAGACGGCTGAGGTCGTCAAAACGGCCGACGGACAAGTGGTCACAGCGGAGCAGATGCTGGAAAGGTTCCTCTTTCCGCGGAGCGTGCAGCGCAACTTGATCCGCAAGCTGTCAGGCGGGGAAAAGAGGCGCCTTTATCTCTTGAAAGTGCTGATGGAGGAGCCGAACGTCCTGTTCCTCGATGAGCCGACAAACGACCTTGATACCGAGACGCTCGGCGTGCTCGAAGATTATTTGGAGCAGTTTCCCGGCGTTGTCGTGACCGTATCCCATGACCGCTATTTCCTTGACCGCGTAGTCGACAGGCTGCTTGTATTTGAAGGCGGCGGAAACGTATCGCGTTTTCAAGGTTCCTACAGCGAATATATGGAGAAGCAAAAGGAGAACAGCCGTCAAAAGCCGGCGTCTGAAGCCGCAGAACCTGTCAAACCTGAGAAAAAGAAAAGGAAGAAACTGTCTTATAAAGATCAGCTGGAATGGGACGGCATCGAAGACAGAATCGCCGCTCTGGAAGAAAAGCATAAACGGCTTGAAGAGGAAATCGCCGCCGCCGGCAGCGATTTTGCCAAAATCCAGACATTGATGGAAGAGCAGGCGCAAACAGCCGAAGAGCTCGAAGCGGCAATGGAGCGCTGGACAGAGCTGTCGCTGTTGATCGAAGAGCTTGAACAATCGTAACTGTCTGCTGATGGCCGCATTATGTGTTCTCTTGTTTATAAAAGCAATGGGCTGCCGCAAAGAAAACAGAAGAGGCTCGCTGGCATTCTTTATGATGTTCAGCATCGTCTGCTTGACCACGCTCATCATTAAAATTGTAAAGCTCGGCCATTTTTTCGGCCGAGCTTTTTAACATTTGGAAAACGACAGCCGCGCCACGGCATCGTGCAAGTGAATCGATTCTTCGTTCCGGCATTCGATCTCAAAGGCGGAGATCCAGTCCATTTCGTATAAGTCGGCAGCTGTTAAGCGGAGGACGTCTTCTACAAATCTTGGATTCTCATAAGCCTGTTCAGTCACTCTCTTTTCATCGGGTCTTTTTAAGACGGGATGGAGCTTTGCGCTTGCGTTCGTTTCCGCTGCGGCAAGAAGCTCGGCTTTGAAATCGTCCGGCATCTCCGCCTGTTCATTGATATGCGCGGTGATCTTGATTATGCCGCGCTGGTTATGGGCGCTGTATTCGCTGATTTCTTTTGAACAAGGGCAGAGCGTCGTCGCATGGGCGGTGATGCCGGCGGTTTGCGAAAAGCCTTTGTTTTCATGATAAGAGACTGTCATATGGATATCGGCATGCATCAGTCCGGACAATTTGGTTTCCGGGCTGATGCGTTCGAAATACCATGGAAAACTGACGGAGACGGATGCGCTTTCCTGTTCCATATTGCCGGCTAAATCCTTTGCAAAATCTTTCAGTGTATGGAAGTCAACCGTCCAGTTTGCTTCGTGATAGCGCTGCAGCTGTTCTGTCAGGCGGCTCATATTGATTCCTTTGCGGTCGCGCGCAAGGCTCGTCGTAAAGGAAAAAGCGCCGATCGTCGTTTGTGTAAACGGCTTGAGCGAGGAAGCAATCAAAATCGGATGCGAAACGTTTGAGACACCGACATGGTCAATGTCAAAAAAATAGTCGTTCGGTGTATTTTGAATATCCTTCATCTGTTCTTTATCAGTCGGTTTTATTCCTTTCACGGCTTCGACAGATCCGAAGCGGCGGTGGCGTTCGGGTTTTGCGGGCAAATGCAGTTTGCGTTCCATTGATGAGACCCCTTTCTTCAGTAAATCGAAATAGTTCCTATTTATTTTGAGGCAATGCTGTGATAAAATCAAGTGGTCATGTCTAAAGCATGCAAATTAAATCGAAATGATTTCGTTTAGGGAGTGGTTGTTTTGCAGCATAGCGAAATCGTCATTGTTGGAGCGGGACCCGCAGGTATTGGAATGGGGATCGTTCTGAAAAAACTCGGTTTTAAATCGTTTACGATTTTGGAAAAAGACCGTGCAGGAGCTTCATTCCGAAGCTGGCCTGAAGAAATGAAACTGATAACGCCGTCCTTTACCGGGCAGGGATTCGGGGCTTTGGATTTAAACGCTGTTGCTCCGGGAACATCCCCTGCCTTTACTTTTCAACGCGAGCACTTGAGCGGACGGGAGTATGGAGATTATTTGGCGCTTTTGGCCGATCATTTTCAGCTTCCAATTCAAGAAGGCACATCGGTTCGCAGCGTTCATAAAGACGACGGCGGTTTTTCAGTTGAAACAGATAAAGGCACTATGAAGGCCAAAGACGTTATTTGGGGAGCCGGTGAATTCCAATTCCCGAAATATTCGTTTCATGGTGCAGAGATTGGCATCCACAACAGCAAGGTCGCCAGATGGAGCCAATTTGAAAAAGCCCATTTTTACGTGGTAGGCGGCTATGAGAGCGCAATGGATGCGGCGGTACAACTGGCGTCCTATGGCAGCGATGTGACGGTTGTGATGCCGAATTCGCTCCGCGAAAACGCTGAAGCCGATCCGAGCAGGTCGCTTTCACCTTACACATGGGAGCGTCTAGAAGATGCGTATGAAAAAGGGAAGGTTCAGTTTTTGGAAAAAGCCGTTGTAGAGAAACTGGCGAAAAACGGACCAGCCTATGATTTATATTTGTCAGACGGGAGGAAGATCCGTTCGGAAACACGGCCGATTATCGCGACAGGCTTTCATTCCGGCGCAAAACAAATCGAGCATTTGTTTGAATGGGGAGAGAACGGCAAGCCGCTTTTAACAAATGAAGACATGTCGACCGTGACGGACGGTCTTTATTTAATCGGGCCGAGCGTTCAGCATCAAAACGCGGTCTTTTGCTTCATTTATAAATTCAGGCAGCGATTCGCCGTCATCGCCGAGCATTTGTTGAAAAAACGAAGGTTTTCGATCGATGAAAAGGTGCTGACAGAATACAGGGAAAATCAAATGTTTCTCACAGATTTGAGCTGCTGTGAGGTGCAGTGTGAATGCTGAAAGAACCAACGCGGCGGCAGCGCATGCTCTTCATCGGACTCGAATCGGTCGGAAAAACAACGCTTTTTTCAGCGATCACTGATCAGAGGGCAGGCGAAGCAGCAAATGTGAAAGGATCGACGATATTTGCGGCTGAACGGGAGATCAAAAGCCTTCCGGGCTGGCAAGCCATTGATACACCGGGCATTCGGGAGGATGGCAGCGTGTCGAAACGAGCGCTGAAAAAAGAGATCGAAAAGGCCGATGAGGTGGTTGCCGTCTTGCGCGGCACCCATTTTTCTGAAGAGCTGAACGCGGTCTTGGAGCTGATTCCGCCGGAAGCCCGGCGCGTCTGCTTTATCGTTACGTTTCAGGATAAAATGACGGACGCCATGCGCCGGAAGCTTTCTGAGCAAGTGGCCAAGCACAGTCTCCCGGTCCTGCTGGTTGATACGAGAACCGTGACAGACGATAAAAAAGAGCGGATCATCGCTTTTTTAAGAAAAGAGGCTGAATTTCATCCGCTCAAACGGAGGCGGATGAAACAGATTGAACTTGAAAGTGTGGCTGTTCAGCAGTCTGTGTTTCATCGTCCCGTAGCGGGGCCTGTAGTGAGCGCTGCACTTTTATGTTTGTTGTTTATGGCGCCGATCGTATTGGCTTATCATACATCAGAGTGGGTGCAGCAATCTGCGGACAAATGGGCGGTTGTCCGCTCCAAAATGCGGTCGGGGGCTTGCCGTCATGGCTGGGCGCGGCATTGGCGGGGAACTATGGCCTGTTATCCCTTGGCATTTACTCGTTTGTTTGGGCGTTTCCTGTCGTTTTGTTTATGTCTATAGCGAATGCGGCAGCGGATGATTCGGGTTTAAAGGACCGGATCGTCGATTCATTGGACCCGCTGATGCGGAAGATCGGTCTGAACGGCCGTGATTTAGTTCCGCTTTTGACCGGATTTGGCTGCAATGTCGTGTCCGTTCAGCAGACGCGGTCATGCAGCATGTGTACGAGAAAGCGCTGTGTATCGTTTATTTCTTTCGGATCAGCGTGCAGCTACCAAATCGGTGCGACGCTGTCGATTTTTCATGCTGCGGGAAGGGAGTGGCTGTTTATTCCTTACCTCGCTGTTCTTGTTGCCGCAGCGGCCGTTCATAACCGGATATGGTATCGCATCGATCAGAAATGGGCCGCTTACTTCGAGCGACGGCAAACGTTTTTGCAGAAGCCGTCCTGGAAAGGGATCGTCTTTCGAGTAAAAGAAGTGCTTCAGCAATTTATCTTTCAGGCGATGCCGATCTTTCTCATCATTTGCCTGGCGGCGACCGTATTGAATGAACTCGGTGTCATCCGTCTTGTGACATTGCTTGTCTCGCCTGTTTTAAGCCTGTTCGGCGCTCCAGAAGATGCGGCGCCTGGCCTTGTTTTTTCCCTGATCAGGAAAGACGGCATTCTCTTGTTCAATGAAGGGAATGGAGCGCTTCTTGACATGCTGCCGGGAGCAACGCTCTTTCTGCTCATTTACTTGGCATCAACCTTTACTCCATGCATGGTGACGGTTTGGACAATTGCCAAGGAACTGGGGATGAAAACGGCGGCAGCCATTATGGGAAAACAGATGGCCACTTCAGTCGTTTCGGTTTTGATCATCATGATCATCTTGAAGCTGACGCTTTGCATTTTTAAATAAAGTGTGGTGAAATAAAATATAAATCGTAATAATTACGATTTGATAAGAGGAAGGAGAATGAAAAAATGAGTAAAAAGATTCCTGTGACAGTATTAAGCGGATACCTGGGGGCGGGTAAAACGACGCTGCTGAATCACATATTGCAAAACCGCCAAGGGCTGAAAGTCGCCGTTATTGTTAATGACATGAGCGAAGTCAACATTGATGCAGGGCTTGTCAAGCAAGGCGGCGGCCTGTCGAGGACGGATGAAAAGCTGGTCGAAATGTCAAACGGCTGCATTTGCTGCACACTCAGAGAGGATTTGCTGGTTGAAGTCGAAAAGCTGGCGAAGCAGGGAAATATTGATTATATCGTGATCGAATCGACCGGTATCAGCGAACCGATCCCGGTCGCTCAGACGTTCTCTTACATCGACGAAGAATTGGGTATTGATTTGACCCGGTTCTGCCGCTTGGACACAATGGTGACGGTTGTCGACGCCAATCGTTTTTGGCACGATTTTCAGTCGGGGGACAGCCTGCTGGACCGGAAAGAGGCTGTCGGCGAAGAGGATGAACGCGACATCGCCGATCTGCTCATCGATCAAATCGAGTTCTGCGATGTGCTGATTTTGAATAAATGCGACCTTGTCTCCGAGGAAGATCTGCAAAAGCTTGAGAAAGTGCTGAAAACTTTGCAGCCTAAAGCAAACATCATCAGAGCGGTCAAAGGAGAGGTCGATCCGAAGGCCATCTTAAACACCGGTCTCTTCAATTTTGACGAAGCGAGCGGTTCAGCAGGCTGGATCAGGGAATTAAACCAAGGACACCACCAGCATACGCCTGAGACTGAAGAATACGGAATATCTTCGTTTGTATACGAAGCGCGCCGTCCTTTTCATACAGAGCGGTTTTATAACTGGATTCATTCGCTGCCGGAAAACGTCGTCAGGGCGAAAGGAATAGCCTGGTGTGCGACGCGCAACACCCTTGCCCTTTTGATGTCGCAGGCGGGTCCTTCCGTGTCGCTGGAACCGATCTCTTATTGGGTGGCCGCACTGTCCAAACCGGAACAGGAACAAATTCTCAGACAGAACCCTGAGCTTTTAAAAGAATGGAATGAAGAATTCGGAGACCGCCATACAAAGCTCGTCTTTATCGGATTGGATCTGTCGCCGTCTGAAATTACCGCAGAAGCGGATCGATGCCTTTTAACAGATTCGGAGATGGCGGCCGACTGGTCGCTTTTATCTGACCCGTTCGATTGGCAGATTGAAAGAGCTAGATAATTCTAAAAAAAGACAAAAGAGAGACATCTCTTTTGTCTTTTTTATTTCCAACAAACCGGTGTTTTGGACGCGATGTTGACATATCAGGAAAGGAATACTAATATTTTATTGTAATGTTAACTCTAATTAATAATAGGTTAACATATGAACAAGAAGGGGGATGAAAGCATGAAGGGGGAAGCGTATTACAGTGTGAGAATGAGAGCCTCCGAGAACGGTCCCCATGAAGAGGGGGGAAAACACATATCCGGAGGAGAGCGGCTTGTGCCTTTCATCGGTTTAAATGATGCCGTCAGCGATTTATTGGAAAAAGGTATGTCTCATTCGCGGGGCAGGCCGGACTTTATGCAAATTCAGTTCGATCTTGTAAACGAACCGATAAAGCTTGTTCAACCTTTGCGCATTGAAACGAATGAAACGGTATCAGCGGAAGAAGGACAAGCGCTCGCCCGTGAGCTGATCAGCCGCGCCGGCGTGCCGGAAAGCGCGGTTGAAAAAGCGTTTCAAGGCATTGCCGAATACTGGGGCGTGAGGGGCGCCGTTTTGTTTGATATTCATTCCGGCCGGCGGATTGACGGAAGAAAAGAAAAAGGAGTGCGCGTCTCGCGGCTCGATTGGCCGGAGGCCGATTTTCAAAGGTGGGCCGCTTTGTGCGGGGTGCCGCCAAATCCACGGTTGAAAGAGGCGCTTGCCATCGCCTCAAAGGTATGTGAGCACCCGGCCGTCATCGCCGAATTATGCTGGTCGGATGACCCTGATTACATAACGGGCTATGTTGCGGCTAAAAAGCTGGGTTATCAGCGGATGACAAAGATGAAAGAGCATGGGGACGAAAGCGGCTGCCGGATTTTTTTTGTTGATGGATCAGCAGATGTAAAAAGCTGCATAGACGATTTGGAAAAACAGCCTGTATTCATTGGTCAGGAGGTAAATCATGAATCAATCATTCGTTGAGAAAAGCAAACAATATCTTTGGCTGCCTTTTACCCAAATGAAAGACTATGACGAAAACCCGCTGATCATCGAAAGCGGGCAGGGAATCAAGCTGAAAGATATCGACGGCAGGGTGTACTACGACGGATTTTCTTCAGTATGGCTCAATGTCCATGGCCATCGCAAGAAGGAACTGGATGAGGCCATCAAAAAACAGCTCGGCAAAATCGCTCATTCGACATTGCTGGGAATGACAAATGTTCCGGCGACAGAACTTGCCGAGGTGTTAATCAAGATCACGCCGGAAAATCTGACGCGTGTTTTTTATTCGGACAGCGGCGCCGCAGCAATGGAAATCGCGCTGAAGATGGCCTTTCAATATTGGAAAAACATCGGCAAGCCGGAGAAACAAAAATTCATTTCGATGAAAAACGGCTATCACGGCGATACGATCGGCGCTGTCAGCGTCGGTGCAATCGAGCTCTTCCACCATGTATACGGGCCGCTTATGTTTGAAAGCTTTAAGGTGAACGTTCCATACGTATACCGCTCGAAAAGCGGCAACCCGGACGAGTGCCGCGATGAATGTCTCGCAGAACTCGAACGGCTCCTGAGCGAGCGGCACGATGAGATCGCCGCGATGTCGGTCGAATCGATGGTTCAAGGGGCATCAGGGATGATCGTGATGCCTGAAGGATATTTGGCAGGCGTCCGGGAGCTCTGCACGAAATATGACGTTTTAATGATTGTCGATGAAGTGGCGACAGGATTCGGCCGAACCGGGAAAATGTTTGCCTGTGAGCATGAACGTGTTCAACCTGACTTGATGGCGGCTGGAAAGGCCATTACCGGAGGCTATTTGCCGATCGCCGTAACGTTTGCGACAGAGGAAATTTATGAGGCGTTCTATGATGACTACAACAAACTCAAAACGTTTTTCCACGGCCACTCATACACGGGGAACCAGCTTGGTTGTGCCGTTGCGCTGGAAAATTTGCGCCTGTTCGAATCGGAAAAAATCGTCGCTCAAGTTGCGGAAAAGTCGAAAATACTGGAATCGCTCTTTCATGATCTGGCAGCGCTCCCTCATGTCGGCGACATCCGCCAGCTCGGTTTTATGAGCGGGATCGAGCTCGTTCAGTCGAAGGAAACGAGGCAGCCTTATCCGCCCGAAGAGCGAATCGGATACCGGGTGTCTTTGAAAATGAGAGAGCTTGGCATGCTGACGAGGCCGCTCGGGGATGTTGTCGCATTTCTTCCTCCGCTCGCCAGCACCGCCGATGACCTGCGCGCCATGGTGTCGATTATGAAAGAAGCGATTCAAGAGGTTACAGGCCGTGCGTATTGACGAATGGCTCAGCAGCCGGCTCGCAAAGACGAAAGCAGCCGGGCTTTACCGCTCGCTTAAACTGCCTCAAGCTGAACGTACGAATTGGGCGTCAAACGATTATTTGGGCCTGGCGAACGACAAACGGCTGATTCATGCCGCAGAAACAGCGCTCCGCCGCTTTGGAGCCGGAAGCACAGGATCAAGGCTGACGTCAGGCAATACCGCATGGCATGAAAAACTTGAGCGGAAAATCGCCGGTTTTAAGCAGACGGAAGCGGCTCTCTTGTTTTCAAGCGGATATTTGGCCAATGTCGGCGTGCTTTCGTCTTTGCCTGAAAAAGGAGACGTCATATTAAGCGATCAATTGAACCACGCCAGCATCATCGACGGCTGCCGCCTTTCAAAAGCTGATACGGTTGTTTACCGCCACAAGGATATGAATGATCTTGAAGAAAAGCTCCGCGCCGCACAGAGCCGTGCACGCCGCTTTATTGTGACAGACGGCGTGTTCAGCATGGACGGCACGATTGCGCCGCTTGACGAAATCATGCTGCTCGCCAAGCAGTACCGGGCCTTTGTTATCGTAGATGATGCCCATGCAACAGGGGTTTTGGGAGAAGCCGGCAGGGGAACGAGCGAGTATTTCGGCGTCTCTCCCGATGTTGTGATCGGTACGTTAAGTAAAGCTGTAGGCGCAGAAGGCGGCTTCGTCGCAGGTTCTAAAACATTGATCGATTTTTTGCTGAATCATGCGAGAACGTTTATCTTTCAAACGGCTGTCCCGCCCGCAAGCTGTGCGGCGGCATGCAAAGCTTTAGATATCATCGAAGACAGCCGGGCTAAACGCCGGCTTTTGCAATCATCGGTGAACACGATCAAACGGAGTCTCGTGGATATCGGGTTTACGGTCAACGGAGAAGATACGCCGATCATACCCGTTATGATCGGAGATCCCCAAAAAGCTGTTCAATTTGCAAACGGCCTGAAGGAGAAGGGGATTGAAGCCCCGGCCATCCGACCGCCGACTGTTGCAGAAGGAGAGAGCCGGATCAGGCTGACCGTCACCGCAGAACGCAGGTTGAAAGATATTGAAGATCTATTAGAGGGGTTTAAATTAATGGGAAGAGAGTTGAACTTGGTGAAATGAAGGGTTTTTTTGTAACGGGAACAGATACGGGAGTCGGGAAGACGTTTATCGCTTGCGGTCTTGCCGCTTTACTGAAAGAGCAGCATGTAGATGTCGGCGTGTTTAAGCCGTTTTTGAGCGGCGAGCTCGCTAGCGATCCGCAGAGTGATACAGCTCTTTTAAAGAACATGTCTGAAACGCCTCTTACTGATGAAGAGGTTACGCCTTTTATTTTTAAAGAGCCGCTTGCACCATACACAGCTGCGAAGCTCGAAGGGAGGACAGTCGGGCTGGAAGATGCCGTGAACCATTGGAAAAAGATAAAGGATCGGCACGAGTGCTTCATCGTTGAAGGGGCAGGCGGAATTGCTGTGCCGCTCGGGGAGGATTATTTCGTCAGCGACTTGATCAAAGCGCTCGATTTGCCGGCCGTCATTGTGGCGCGTCCCAATCTCGGAACGATCAACCATACGTATTTAACCGCCCAATACGCAAAACAAATGGGGATACGCGTGATCGGCATCGTGATCAACGGCATCAGCAGCCGGCCGGGACTTGACGAACAGACGAATCCGGACATGATTGAAAGATTTTGCGGTGTACCGCTCCTCGGCGTTACACCGAAGCTTGAAGACGCTTCACCAACACAAATTCACCACATGATCAAGGATCATGTCGATGTTTCCTTGATTATGAATCAAATGCAAATGGGGGCAGAAAAATGAATCAGTGGATGGAACTTGCAGAACGTGTGCTGGATGGCGGGGAAGTAACTGAAAAAGAGGCGCTTTCCATCTTGGAATGCCCGGATGACGACGTTCTTCTGCTTATGCATGCCGCTTTTCAAATCAGAAAACGCTACTACGGAAAAAAAGTAAAGCTCAATATGATTATGAATGCAAAATCCGGCCTTTGTCCGGAAAACTGCGGCTACTGCTCGCAGTCTTCGATATCAAAAGCGCCGATCGACAGCTACCGGATGGTCGACAAAACGACCTTGCTTGAAGGCGCAAAGCGTGCGCACGATTTAAATATCGGAACATACTGCATCGTGGCGAGCGGCAGAGGACCGTCCAACAGAGAAGTCGATCAAGTGGTCGACGCCGTTAAAGAAATCAAAGAAACGTACGGTTTAAAAATCTGCGCATGCCTCGGACTGCTAAAGCCCGGGCAAGCCGAGCGGCTGAAGGAAGCCGGAGTAGACCGGTACAATCACAACATCAATACATCAAAAACCAACCATTCAAATATTACAACGTCCCACACGTATGATGACAGGGTGAACACTGTGGAAACAGCCAAAAAATCCGGGATGTCCCCATGTTCGGGCGTCATCGTCGGGATGAAAGAGACGAAGCAGGATGTCGTTGATATGGCGAAAAGCTTAAAGGCGCTGGATGCCGACTCGATTCCAGTTAATTTTTTGCATGCGATCGACGGGACTCCGCTGGAAGGGGTCAATGAATTGAATCCGCTTTATTGTTTAAAGGTTTTAGCTTTGTTCCGCTTTATCAACCCGACAAAGGAAATCCGCATTTCAGGGGGGCGCGAAGTCAACCTCCGCTCCTTGCAGCCGTTGGGGCTGTATGCCGCCAATTCAATCTTCGTCGGAGACTATTTAACGACGGCAGGACAGAATGAAACAGAGGACCATAAGATGCTTCATGATTTAGGGTTCGAAGTCGAATCGGTCGAAGAAATGAAAGCCAGTTTACAGCGGTAGCACGGGGGAGATATAACATGACGACAGAACTGCACGAGGCAGGGCCGAGCCTGAAATCGGATTCGGATTTTTGGAGAGATCCATATCTGTTTTACGATCAGCTGCGGTCCATTCATCCTGTATATAAAGGAACCGTTTTAAAGCATCCGGGCTGGTATGTCACCGGATATGAAGAAGCGGCAGCGATTTTGAAGGAACCGGCATTTATAAACCGCGTTCCTCTCCCAGAAGCTTCTACTAAATATGAACAACTTCAGCGATTGCAGCGAAATATGATGCTGTTTCAAAATGAGTCCGGCCATAAGCGGATGCGGACGATTGCCGGCAAAGAATTCATGCCGCAGAAGACGGCAACTTTCCGCCCTGCTATAGAAGAAACCGTCCATGAATTGCTCGATCAGCTTGAAAACAAGAAGACGGCGGACATGGTATCGGAATTCGCCTTTCCTTTGGCAAGCCTTATCATTGCCGGCATGCTCGGCGTCCCGGAAGAGGAAAGGTACCAATTCAGGCAATGGACGGCGGATCTCATTCAAACGATCGATTTGACCCGTACACGAAAGGTAATGGCAAAAGGCGGTGATACCGTTGCCAAGCTGACGGCTTATTTTAAAAATTTAATTGAAAAGCGAAAAGCGCATCCTTCTGAAGACCTGATCAGCACATTCGCCGGTCATGAGCAGCTTGCTGATGAAGAAGTGCTTGCGACGTGCATCCTGCTTGTGATTGCCGGACATGAGACGACAGTCAACCTTTTGACGAACGGGTTGTTTTTGCTCATGACACATCCTGACCAGCTCAGTGAGCTGAAAGAAAATCCGCTGCTGATTGAGTCGGCCGTCGAAGAATGTCTTCGCTATGAAAGCCCGACACAGCTGACAGCGCGCACCGCGTCGGAGGACTGCGAAATCAACGGGAAAATCATCAAAAAAGGAGAGCACTTATATATCCTTTTAGGCGCCGCCAACCGCGATCCAAAGATATTTCAAAACCCGCATCTATTTGACATCACAAGAAAGCCGAATCCGCACCTTGCCTTTGGAGCCGGTGCGCACGTATGTTTAGGCTCGGCATTGGCGCGGCTCGAAGCGCAAATTGCCATTCCCGCACTGTTGGCGCGGCTGCCTAACTTGAAGCTTGCTTCAACAGACGTTCCATTTCGCAGGCTAATCGGCTTTAGATCGCTGGCCGAGCTGCCTGTCATCCTCAATTAAAGACGACGAAAAAAGGGGCTGGCTTACAGGTGCCGGCCCTTTTTAATCTTTCTTTTCATTTTGGGTAATATAGGTTTGCAGAAGCGCCTTTAATTCTTTGACTTCTGCGCGCAGTTCTTTGATTTCTTTTGTATCCTCTTTCAGCTCGCCTGTCTCATCCTCTATTTCCTGAGAAATTTTTTGCGCATTATTCACGATTTCCCCGACGATCAAGTTGATCATAATGAAAGTCGCAATGACGATAAATGAAACGAAATAGAGCCATGACCAGCCGCTCTCGGCAAAAATGGGCCTGAATATGCCGCTTGCCCACGATTCGAGCGTAAAGGTTTGAAACAGTGTCAGAAGGCTGAGCTGCAGGTTGCCGAAGTATTCCGGCGCGATGGCGGAGAAGAACATCGTACCGATGACGGCGTACACGTAAAAAATGATGCTCATCAGGATAATGACGCTGCTGATGGTCGGAATCGCCATAAACAGCGCGTTGACGATCCGTCTTAATGAGGGGACCGAAGTGATCGTCCGCAGGACCCGCAGCACCCGGAAAATACGGAGAACGCTGACGAAATTCGTATTGTAAAGAATCAAACTGCCGGCGACGATCACGAAGTCAAAAACGTTCCAGTTGTTTTTAAAAAAGTGCTGTTTTTGAACGAACAGTTTAAGAGAAAGTTCGATTACAAATATCGTTAAAAACAAGCAATCCACAATAAAAAATACTTTTTGATAAGGCTTAAAGAAAGCGTAAGTTTCCAAACCGATCGAGATGGCATTCAACACAATGACCGTCGTGATGAATGACTGAAACAGCCGGCAATTAATCAATGCCGAAACCTTGCTTTGAACCGAATATCGATTTTGATGAGTGTTCACTCTTGTTATTTGTCCTCCTGTTTTGATGTATTTCTATGATACGTTACAACAGCAGGAAGATGTCAAGTCAGTTCCTTTATTTTCGCATCGAAAACTTAACGTTTACGTAAAAGTATAAAGGTAGTATAATAGAAAAGAAGAAAAATCTCGGGGGGATATGGACGTGGAGTGGATGAAGATTGATCAAATGGCCAAGCGAAGCGGCCTGACGAAAAGAACGATCCGCTTTTACGAAGAAATCGGTCTGCTTTCTTCACCGAAGCGGACGGAAGGCGGAGTCCGTCTTTACTCTGAAGACGATCTTGAGGAACTTGAAAGAGTGATCAGCGCGAAGGAAGTGCTGGGATTCTCGCTGCAGGAGCTCCAGCAGTTCATGGAAACGGGCAAGCACCTGGAGATGAATAAAGAAGGATACCTATTGTCGCTGGATAAACGGGAACGAAAAGAAAAGCTTGAAGACATTCAGAGGATGCTGAATGAACAGATGAGAATGATTGATGAAAAGATTGAAAAATTTCAATCATTCAAGAAGCGCTTGGAAGGTATGCAGGCAAAAGCCGAGAATGCCCTACAATCAATTGATTAAACAAGACAAACGCTATTTTCATAGCGTTTCTTTATTTGGAAAGAAGGTTTGATAGATAATGAATGAACAACCACCTGAGAACTCCAGTATGTTTAAACAGCCAAAAGCGGTCTGGGCGGTAGCCTTTGCCTGCGTGATCTCGTTTATGGGGATCGGGCTCGTCGATCCGATTCTGCCGGCGATCGCGCAGCAGCTGCATGCTTCCCCCAGCCAGGTTTCGCTTTTATTTACAAGCTATCTGTTAGTCACAGGTTTTGCCATGCTTTTATCAGGCGCTGTCTCGAGCCGGATTGGAGCAAAGCTGACGTTAATCAGCGGTTTGATCCTGATCATCGTCTTTGCGGGCCTGGGCGGGCTCTCGCATTCCATCTCTCAGCTTGTCGGCTTCCGCGGCGGCTGGGGACTCGGAAACGCCATGTTTATCTCCACTGCGCTTGCCGTCATTGTCAGCGTGGCTTCTGGCGGAAGCGCAAAAGCCATTATTTTGTATGAGGCTGCTTTGGGATTGGGCATTTCGGTTGGACCGCTTGCCGGCGGAGAGCTTGGCACGATATCGTGGAGAGCGCCGTTTTTCGGTGTATCGGTTTTAATGGCCGCTGCTCTTTTGGCCATCTTTTTTCTTTTGCCGCCTGTCCAAAAGCCGCAGAAGAAAATTTCCGTCAGTGCGCCGATCAAAGCGCTTCGTTATAAAGGGCTGTTGACGCTGTCAGGAGCCGCATTCTTATATAATTTCGGTTTCTTCACCCTGCTTGCATATTCGCCGTTTGTTCTTGACTTAAATGAACGGGGCCTCGGCTATGTCTTTTTCGGCTGGGGGCTGTTTCTTGCGATCACTTCCGTTTTTATCGCTCCGGCCGTACAGCGGATCTTCGGAACCGTCCGATCTCTGATCCTTCTGTTTATGCTGTTTGCAGCTGATTTGCTCGCGATCGGGATTTGGACGGAGCACATGGCGCTCGTCATCGGGGCGATCATCATAGCCGGAGGTATTCTTGGCATGATCAATACGATTTTGACAACCGCGGTGATGGAAGCCGCGCCTGTCGAACGGTCTGTTGCTTCATCTGCCTACAGCTCCATCCGGTTCATCGGCGGGGCCATTGCGCCTTGGATCGCCGGTGTGTTAGCCGATCATTTTACTGCGCATACTCCATATTTTGCAGGATGCATCGCCGTGCTTGCCGGCATCGCCGTCTTGGCTGGAGGCCGCCGTTATTTGGCGGGCATCAAAGCCGGTCATTAATGAAAAAAGCTTGTTTCCCTAAAAGGAAACAAGCTTTTTTGTTTATAAAACTTTCGTTGTCCATGACTCGCAATTCCATGTTTCTGTCGCTATGTCCATATAGAATTCAGGTTCGTGAGAGATGAGCAGGACAGAGCCTTTGTATTCTTTCAAAGCTCTTTTTAATTCTTCTTTTGCTTCAACATCAAGGTGGTTTGTCGGTTCATCGAGTACAAGCAGATTCGTTTCTGAATTGATAAGCTTGCATAGTCTGACTTTTGCTTTTTCCCCTCCGCTTAATACGGAAACCCTGCTTTCGATATGCTTTGTCGTCAGCCCGCACTTCGCCAGGGCCGCGCGGATTTCGTACTGTGTAAAGGACGGGAAGTCGTTCCACACTTCTTCTATGCATGTGTTGTTGTTGGTCTCTTTGACTTCCTGCTCGAAATAGCCGATATGAAGGTGTTCGCCGCGTTCGACTTCTCCCGACAGCGGTGAAATTTCCCCCAGGAGGCTTTTCAGCAATGTCGTTTTTCCAATGCCGTTGGCTCCGTACAGAGCGATTTTTTGGCCGCGCTCCATTCTCAAGTTCAGCGGGCGGGACAACGGCTCATCATAGCCGATGACGAGCTCCTTCGTTTCAAAAATCAGCTTTCCGGATGTTCTTGCTTGTTTAAAGTGAAATTCAGGCTTCGGTTTTTCCGAAGGGAGCTCGATCATATCCATTTTATCGAGCTTTTTTTGCCGTGACATTGCCATATTTCTTGTGCTGACGCGCGCTTTGTTGCGGGCGACGAAGTCTTTCAGCTCTGAAATCTCCTGCTGCTGTTTTTTGTAGGCGGCTTCAAGCTGTTGTTTTTTCACTTCATATACTTCGCGGAATTGGTTGTAGTCGCCGACATAGCGGGTCAGCTCCTGGTTTTCCACATGGTAGATCAGATTGATGACGCTGTTTAAAAACGGAATGTCGTGAGAAATCAAAATAAAGGCGTTCTCGTACTCCTGCAAATAGCGTTTCAGCCATTCGATATGCTGTTCGTCCAGATAGTTTGTCGGCTCATCGAGCAGCAGGATGTCGGGCTTTTCCAAGAGCAGTTTGGCGAGCAGCACCTTTGTCCGCTGACCGCCGCTCAATTCCGCGACATCCCTGTCAAGTCCGAGATCGTTGAGCCCGAGGCCGCGGGCGATTTCTTCAACTTTTGCGTCAATCGCGTAAAAGTCGTTGTTGGTCAGGGCGTCCTGAATCGTTCCGACTTCTTCGAGAAGCTTTTCAAGCTCGTCGGGGTCGGCCTCGCCCATTTTTGTGTAGATGGCATTCACTTCTTCTTCCATCGCAAATAAATAATGGAAAGCGTTTCTCAGCACATCGCGGATCGTTTGTCCGCGCTCAAGCGATGTATGCTGGTCAAGATAGCCGACCCGGACGTTTTTTGACCATTCTACTTTTCCTTCGTCAGGCTCAAGTTTGCCCGTAATGATATTCATGAAGGTCGATTTTCCTTCGCCGTTTGCTCCGATGAGACCGACATGTTCGCCTTTCAGCAAGCGAAAGGATATATCATGAAAGATCGCCCGGTCGCCAAAACCGTGGCTCAGCTTTGTAACTGTAAGTAAACTCATGTTTTGCACCTCAAGAAATATAATCTGTATTCTATAAGATTATATCGAACTCGGAGGGAACAATAAAAGAAAAATTGCGAAGCCGCTTTTGTTTTGAGATACTAGGAGCAGAATCAACCTGATAAAAGGAGAAAAACATGACAGAAAGATGGCCATTTTTAAATAAAGCAAAACCGTTTATTCAAGAAAACTGGAAGGCGTCGGGCTTTCAAGATCCGACGAATGTCCAAAAAAACGCGGTCGATCTGATTTTGGACGGGCGTGACGTGATCGCCGAGTCGCCGACTGGAACGGGCAAAACGCTCGCATACGTCCTGCCGATTCTGGAAAAGCTGGAGGCGGATCAAAAGAACGTGCAAGCTGTGATTCTGGCTCCATCCCGCGAGCTTGTCATGCAGATTTTTGATGTGATCGTTGAATGGAAAAAAGGCTCTGATATCAGAGCCGCTTCCCTGATCGGCGGCGCCAATATCAAAAAGCAGCAGGAAAAGCTGAAAAAACACCCGCACATCATTGCAGGTACGCCTGGACGCGTATTTGAGCTGATTAAAATGAAAAAGCTGAAAATGCACGAAGTGAAAACGATCGTCCTTGACGAAACCGATCATCTGCTTACGCCGGAGCACCGCGGGACGATACAAAGCATCATCAAATCGACGCTCCGCGACAGGCAGCTCCTCTGTTTTTCGGCGACTTTAAAAGACGATGCCGAACGCGAGCTTCGTGAAATGACCAAGGATGCGGAAGTTCTCAAGATCAAGAGGTCGAAAGAAGAATCGGCAAAAGTCAAACATCAATTTCTCGTATGCGACCAGCGGGATAAGGTGAAAATTCTGCAGAAATTCTCTCGGCTTCCAGGCATGCAGGCGCTCGTCTTTGTTAAAGACATCGGCAATTTAAACGTATATGCCGAAAAGCTCAAATTTCATCATGTAGAAATCGGCGTCCTTCACAGCGAGGCGAAAAAAATTGAGCGCGCCAAAATATTGCAGGCATTTGAGGCGGGAGAGTTCACACTGCTTCTCGCGACCGATATCGCAGCGCGCGGGATCGACATCGAAGATCTCCCTTATGTCATCCACGCCGATTTGCCAAACGTTGAAGGCTATATCCACCGGTCGGGAAGGACGGGAAGAGCGGGGAATGAAGGAACCGTGATCAGCCTTGTCAACCGCATTGAAGAAGAAAGGCTGAAAAAGCTGGCGAAGAAGCTTGAAATTCCGCTTCAGCGGATCGTGTATGAAAGAGGACGGATTATTGAAAGATAAGAAAAGAGGCCTGCCGCCGGCAGGCCTCTTTTTATATGAATGCTCAGGCATTGTCGGAATCGGCGACTTTGATCAGCTGCTTGCCGAGGTTTTTTCCTTCAAACAAGCCTAAAAATGCCTCAGGTATCCGCTCGAAACCTTCTGTTATCGTTTCCTCATATTGAAGCTGTCCGCTTTTCACCCATTCGGCGAGCTGTTTGATTCCTTCAGGAAAGCGGTCCCTGTAATCGTTTACGACAAATCCCTTCATCAGGGCGCTTGATTTAATCAAGGCCGTTTGTACGCGCGGTCCCATATCTTCTTCTGCGCTTTTGACGTTATAAGAAGAAATCGCCCCGCAGACTGGAATTCGTGCAAACTTATTGATCAGGGTGAAGACGGCATCTGAAATCGCGCCACCGACGTTGTCAAAGTAAACATCGACACCGTCCGGGCAAGCTTGTTCAAGCGCTGAAGCCATATTTTCCGTTGTTTTATAATTGATTGCTTCATCAAAACCGAGCTTTTCTTTTAAATATGCCGTTTTTTCATCAGAGCCCGCAATTCCGACGACTCTTGCCCCTTTGATTTTGGCGATTTGTCCGACGGCGGAGCCGACTGCTCCGGCGGCCCCGGAGACAACAACCGTTTCACCGGCTTTTGGCTGTCCGATGTCCAGAAGTCCGAAATAGGCCGTCAAACCGGTCATGCCGAGAATTCCAAGAAAAGCGGTAACAGGTGCGAGGGACGGATCGATTTTCTGGAGATTGTCTTCGCGAACCGCTGAATACTCCTGCCAGCCCAAGCGGCCCAAAACAATATCCCCTTTTTTGAGCTTGTCTCCTTTTGCAGATATCACTTCGCCGATCACGCCCCCGGTGATCACTTCATCAAGCGGAAATGGCTCGACATAGGATTTCGTATCCTGCATTCTTCCCCTCATATAAGGGTCCACTGAGACATAAAGCGTTTTTACAAGCGCTTCACCGTTTTTTGCTTCCGGAATTTCCGTTTCTTTTATGCGGAAATCGTCCATAACAGGTATGCCCTGCGGACGTCTTGCAAGTTCAATTTGCTTTTGCGGCATAATGATTCCTCCTTTTACTTATAACTTACCACGTAAAAAAGAGGTTTAGCAAAAGATCAGCGGATTGCACGAAATGTTTTCTTCAGTACAGAATCGGGCAGAAAAAGGTGAAAAACATCGGCATTTCTTTCATTTAAAAGATATTGATTGGCATTTTCTCTTGAATATTGGAACATGTCTTTTGTGATAAAAGGAAGCAATGACAGGAGATAAGAAGAGAGGAGGTCTTCGGTGCTGCTTGCCGTTCTCCTTTCTTCCGGATCGCCGATGTTCATGATGATCGAAAAGACATAATCGATATTGATGCCGAATCGTCTGGCGGCAAATGATTCAAATCGATGAGTATCAGCTTCCTGATGACCCTCTCTTGAAAAAATCTGCTTGACCAAATCGCTAATGATCCATGCGTTGTATTGCTGTTCCGGTGAAAAATAATACACGCTAAATCACCCCATCTAAAAGCCTTGTCTATTTGTTAATGTACCTGAATTGGCAACCCTTTCAAACATTTTGTCTGAAAATTTATAACAATTGTAACATTGAAATGAAAATGTCATGACAGAGCATTCCTCCGTTTAGCCGTGTGAACAAAGGGTAAGTTTTAAATACAACATGAAAAAGGGAGGAGATTCATATGAAACCAGTAGTAAGACAATATACAAACGATGAAAAACTGATGAAGGATGTTGAGGAACTCAGGGAAATCGGAGTTGCAAGAGAAGATATTTACGTTTTGTCACATGACGACGACCGTACTGAAAGACTTGCAGACAACGCGGATGCCAATACGATTGGAGCCGAAGAGACAGGCATCAAAAATGCCGTCGGCAATATCTTCAACAAAAAAGGGGACGAGCTCCGCAATAAAATTCATGAGATCGGCTTTTCAAAACAAGAAGCAGAACAATTCGAGAAACAGCTTGATGAAGGAAAAGTCCTCCTCTTCGTTACGGATCATGAAAAAGTGAAATCCTGGGTATAATTTGCAACTGCCGACATGGTCGGCAGTTTTTTTAATAAAATAAAATTTGAATGATAGCTTGAAAGGAGTAGAATAATAAACGAAAACGATATGAATAGGAGGAAAAGCTGTGGCTAAAGAAAAAGATGCAGAACAAAAATCGGCACTGAACATCATTCCTCTTGCGGTCACGATTTTAGTCGGAGCGGTTATTTGGTTTATTCCGTCGCCCGCCGGATTGGACCCGAAAGCATGGCACTTATTTGCAATCTTTGTGGCAACGATTATCGGCTTTATATCAAAACCGCTGCCGATGGGGGCAATCGCCGTATTCGCATTGGCGATCACGGCGCTCACTGGAACGCTGTCGATTGAAGAAACGCTCAGCGGGTTTGGAAACAAGACGATTTGGCTGATCGTCATTGCCTTTTTTATTTCGCGGGGATTTATTAAAACCGGTTTAGGTGCGCGAATCGCCTATTTATTTGTACGGATGTTCGGCAAAAAAACACTCGGACTCTCGTATTCACTCCTTGTCAGCGATTTGATTTTATCGCCGGCGATCCCGAGTAATACCGCACGTGCCGGGGGAATTATTTTTCCGATTATCCGTTCGTTATCCGAAACTTTTCAGTCGACGCCCAAGGACGGCACGGAACGGCGCATCGGCGCTTTCTTGCTGAAGGTGGGCTTTCAGGGGAACTTGATCACTTCTGCGATGTTCTTAACGGCTATGGCGGCAAACCCGCTGATTGCCAAACTTGCCCATGATGTGGCAGGTGTGAATCTGACCTGGACAAGCTGGGCTGTGGCGGCCATCGTCCCGGGACTTGTCAGCTTGATCATCACCCCGCTTGTCATTTATAAACTGTATCCACCTGAGGTGAAAGAAACGCCTGATGCGGCGAAAATCGCAACAGAGAAGCTCAAAGAAATGGGCCCGTTCAAAAAATCGGAACTCTCTATGGTCGCGGTCTTTTTGCTCGTCCTTTTTTTATGGATTTTCGGAGGCAACCTGAATATTGACGCGACAACAACGGCATTGATCGGTTTAGCCGTCCTGCTTTTGACACAGGTTCTGACGTGGGACGATATTAAGAAAGAGCAAGGCGCATGGGATACGCTGACATGGTTTGCCGCGCTCGTCATGCTGGCGAGCTTCTTGAATGAACTCGGCATGGTCGGCTGGTTCAGCGATGCGATGAAATCGTATGTTTCAGGATTCTCCTGGATCAGCGCATTTCTCATTTTAATTGCGGTTTACTATTATTCGCATTATTTCTTTGCGAGTGCAACCGCTCATATCAGCGCGATGTATTCGGCCTTTCTCGCCGTGATTATCGCTGCAGGCGCTCCGCCGCTTCTCGCAGCATTAAGCCTTGCGTTTTTCAGCAACCTTTTTGCTTCGACAACGCATTACGGAGCGGGAGCGGCTCCCGTCTTTTTCGGGGCCGGCTATATTCCGCAAAGCAAATGGTGGTCAATCGGCTTCATCTTGTCGATTGTTCATATTGTGACATGGCTTGTTGTCGGAGGGTTATGGTGGAAATTACTGGGCATATGGTAAAATGAAGGGCGGGAGAGATCCTGTCCTTCTTTTTATGTTCATATCGACGCTGTTGATTTGAAATTCCACGATTTGTAGTCTAGAAAGGGTTTGTTTAAATACACCGAACGTAAGGGGGTGAACGTTAATGTTTTGGTCAGTTGATTTCATGCTGCTCGGTTTCTTGTATGCGATCGTCTACTTTTTGTACGACATTGTGAAAAACCGAAAAAAGACAAGTTTTTTTAGAAAAATAGTGTTTGCCAGTTTTATTGTTTATTTGAGCGCCGTTTATCACTATACGATAGGCGGAATCAACATTCCGCCGCAGCCGGCATACGCTCAAATGAACATTCAGCTCATTCCGTTTTATTTTGTCACTGAATGGGTGCAAATGTATCAGCAGAGCGGCTTTGATTGTTTTTTTGGAATTCCGTCAAGCTTACATTTTTTAATGTTTTATTGCTCATTCCTTTAGGTGTGTATCTTTCCGTTCTATGGAGAAAAACTTCGCTTAAAAAAGCGGCAGTTTTTGTTTTTTTGACGAGCTTTTTGATTGAGAGTCTCCAGCTTGTGCTGTCTGTGACAGGATTAATAATGGCGAGAACCTTTAATGTGGATGATTTAATTTTAAATACGGCCGGCGGTGTAATCGGTTTCTGCCTGACGTCTTTCATGTTCGGAGCTAAAGGATCAGATTCCCGCAGGAAAGGTCTGCATTTTTGAAGAAAGCGCGAAAGTTGGTTCCCGGCTAGGCAATCATCTTTTTTAGTTAAAATTGAAAGCTCAGGCTCTTAAATCGGTGCATGCCTGTGCCGTGCTGTGCCAGTCCGTGTTTCTTCAAGTGCCGTGCCGCATGTCCGGCTTCCTCTAAAATGTCAGGAGCAAGACCGAGCTGATGATGCCCGCCGAAAACCTTTTTTACGCGCCCGATAGCCGAAACTTTTTCAAGCGACTGAACCAGTTGAGCCGGATCAGTCGTCGGATAGAATGCATAGATTGGAGCTCCGGTATACAGCAGATCGCCGGTAAACAAGTAGCCTGACGCTGGATCAAAGATGCAAATATGCCCCGGGGAGTGTCCAGGCGTATGATAAATAACAAGCGGCCTTGAGTCGCAGCCGACCGTATCTCCGTCTTGCAGCGTTCCCGACGGTTCGCCTCTGAACGGGGTGTATGTTTCAGCGGAAAAGCCGGCCGGAACAGGCTTGGTGATATCTCTCGAGACATCGCGGCGAATTTGCTCGATCGGAAGTCCTTTGATTCCGTCCGTCAGCCATTCTCTCTCAGCTTCATGGACGTAAATGCGCTGATATTCATCGTGGCTTCCGATGTGATCCCAATGGACATGGGTTGTGATGACGCTGACCGGCAGATCGGTCAGACCGTCCGTCACCGTCTTCATGCTGCCGATGCCAAGACCCGTATCAATTAAAACGGCATCCTTCGCCCCTATAAGCAAATAAGAGTGTACTTTTTCCCAATGCCCGTATTCGCTGATCGCATATGTGGATTCATCAAGCTCTGTCACAGTAAACCACTGACTATCTGCCATTGGTTTGTCCCTCCTTCATTTTTTTCAAAGGTGCTCATCGATGCATATCTCCCAGTCAAATGTGCAAAATAATAAAATACATAATAGGTGAGAGTGGTGAACATGATGAGTGATCCTTACATGCCTTTGACATCCGTTAACAGCGGGGTCCTGGAGGAGTATGCCGAAGGTGTATTTGGTTTGACGGTGCAAATCGTCAATGTGTATTTTATTTTCGATCCCGATTCGCGGGAAGCCGTTTTAATCGATGCCGGTATGCCCAAGTCCGCTCCATTCATTTTAAGAGAGGCGAAAGAGCGGTTTGGCGATTTTCGGCTTAAAGGAATCGTTTTGACACACGGACATTTCGACCATGTCGGCGCTTTGGAAAGTCTTCTCGAAACATGGCCGGTTCCAGTTTACGCCCATGAGAAAGAAATGCCTTATTTAATGGGAAAAGCCGATTATCCGCCTGCAAAACCGCAAGTGAAAAGCGGGCTGGTTGCAAAGATGTCTCCGTTATTTCCGAGGCACTCCATCAACATTTCGTTCCATGTAAAGCAGCTTAATAAAGATGGTTCGCTTCCGTTTCTTGAAGGATGGAAATGGATTGAGACGCCGGGCCATACACCGGGGCATGTTTCGCTTTTCCGGCAGTCGGACAGAACCTTGATCGCAGGGGACGCCGTTACAACTGTTGAGCAGGAGTCTCTATTTGAAGTGGCAATTCAAAAGCAGGAGCTGAACGGACCGCCGGCTTATTTCACAATGGATTGGACAAAAGCAGCAGATTCGGTTCGGAAGCTGGCAGGATTAAAACCGGCTGCATTATTGACGGGACACGGTGTACCGATGAAAGGAAGCGATTTTTCCGAAGCGCTCCTTGATCTATCAGACCGCTTGCCCGCCTCTGATTCGTAAATTGTCATATGCTGCGCTTAAAACATTCAGCCAGGCTGAATGTTTTTTTATAGGGAAAAACTAACCATTTTACATGTGATGATGGCCGTCCATTGTTCTAAATTCCGGATGTTGATGTATACCAAAGGAATCATTTTCTGAAATTTTAGACAAAATATGTTGATATTTCATTTATAATGCAGGTATGCCTGAAAGGAGCTGAGAAAAGATGAAAATTCAAAAAAGGGTCCAAGCTTTGCTGGCAACTTCGGCAATGTTTGCAGGACTGATGCTGTCCGATGCGGTGTACGCTGCGGAAACCCCTTACTATGGAAAGAACTATACTCAGCCAGAGCAAGTGTCATCATTATATCCGGAGCCTGAAGAAACATTCTCAACCCCTGCTTTTGTAAAAGAAGGGGAAGCCTTTACGACACAAGAAGAAATGATGAAGTTTATAACCAGTCTGACAAAGAAAAGCCCGAATGTCAAAATCGGGAATATCGGTTTTTCAATTGAAAAAAGAAATATTCCTGTGCTTTACTTCACAAAGGACAAGCAAATACGTTCCATATCAAAAAAACCAACCGTCTGGCTGCAAGGACAGATACATGGAAATGAGCCGGCAGCGGGAGAATCTGCTCTGGCGATAGCTGAAAAACTGGCCGGACCGTATGGCGACAAAGTGTTGGACAAGATCAATGTCATCGTTGTTCCGCGGGTCAATCCTGACGGATCATATCAGTTCAACAGACGGCTGGCGAACGGAATCGACGGAAACAGGGATCATGTCAAGCTCGAGTCTCCAGAAGTGCGCGCCATTCACCAAGAATTCAATAAGTATTCGCCTGAAGTCGTTATCGATGCCCATGAATACGGTGTCGGCCAAAACGAATTTCAGAGCATAGGCGAAAAAGGGTCATTAAAATACCATGATATTTTAATTTTATCAGGAAAAAATTTAAACATTCCCAAGTCGATCAGGCATGCGTCCGACAGCCTTTATGTGAACGGCGTCAGAGCTAAACTTGATGAAAAAGGATTTTCTAATGATGCTTATTATACGACAGGAAAAAGCAAGGACGGAAAAATCGAAATCTATGAAGGCGGTACAGAAGCGAGAATCGGGCGTAATGCATTCGCCCTCCAGCCTGCCCTTTCCTTCCTGGTGGAAAGCAGGGGAATAGACATCGGACGCGAAAATTTTGCAAGAAGAGTCGCGGCTCAGGTTGCTACACATGAGACGATCATCGACACGACAGTGAAGCATGCAGCCGAGATCAAGCGCCTTGTCTCCAAAGAAAAATTAAAGCTGATACAAAACGGCGCTAAAGTGAGCGATAAAGACCAAGTGGTCATCAACAGTGAGTTTGCAGGCCCGTTTAAAGACACGCTTAAAGTCGCTGATATTGCCTCAGGACAAGCAGTTGACGTTCCTGTCCAATATTACAGCGCCTCAGAGGCCGTTCCTGTGCTGTCAAGAACTCGGCCGACCGCTTACCTTGTCCTTCCGGGCCATCAAGATATCGAACAGAAGCTGAAGGATCAGGGATTAAAGAGCGTGACACTGGCTTTCAAACAAAAACTCACCGCTGAAGCGTATGAGGTTTTATCGAAAGAAACAGCGGGAGAATCTGAGGGCCGGCCAGTGATCAAGGTAGAAACGAAGCTCAAAAAACAGAAAAAAGAGTTTCCTAAAGGAACAAAAATCTATTTTACAGCTCAGCAGCAAAGCAATCTGCTGTCAATCGCACTTGAGCCGGAGTCGGTTGACAGTTATGTAAGCACAGGTTACATTCCTTCTCAAAAAGGCAAAGAGCTGCCGGTTTACCGCTTCATGCTGAACACCAAAACGCTTAATTTTAAGGAATAATCACCAGGCATCCGTCTTTGACGGATGCTTTTTAGCGGTTTTTTGTTTTTTCATACATAATTGTTTTAAACTGAGATCGAAACCTATACAATAAATATCAGTCTGAAATCTGGAAGGAGAGAATCCGGTTGGAATCACATGAAGAATTATGGAGGGAAGCCAAGGCCTTCATCGAGCTCTGCTACGGGGAACTGTCGAAGTCCGAAGAAGAAACAAGGATGCGCTTACATAAAATAGATAAAGAAATCAGAGAAACCGGAAGCTATACACATACATTAGAAGAAATCGAACATGGAGCCAGAATGGCGTGGAGAAACAGCAGCCGCTGCATCGGCAGGCTGTTTTGGCACTCTCTTACTGTCATCGATCAAAGAGGCGTTCAAACCGAGGCAGAGGTGCGGGATGCGCTTTTCCACCATATTCAGCTTGCAACAAACGGAGGGAAAATCAGACCGTTCATTACGGTTTTCCCCCCGGAACAAAACGGACAAAAAAAAGTGTCCATTTGGAACCACCAGCTGATCAGGTATGCGGGGTATGAAACTGAGCAAGGCGTTATCGGCGATCCGGCGTCATTGGAACTGACAAAGGCGTGTGAAGCGCTCGGCTGGAAAGGCGAAGGTACGCCTTTTGACGTATTGCCGCTTGTTTTTCAAATAGATGGGCGTCCTCCTGTGTGGTATGAGCTGCCTCGTGAAATCGTCAAAGAGGTTCGGATTGAACATCCGGAGATTGAAGGCTTCAAAAGTTTGGGGCTGAAGTGGTACGCTGTACCGATTATAGCCGATATGAAGCTGGAAGTCGGAGGGATTCATTATAATGCCGCCCCGTTTAACGGCTGGTATATGGGAACTGAAATCGGAGCGCGCAACCTCGCGGATGCAGACCGCTATAATGCGCTCGAAAAAGTGGCAGCCATTATGGGGCTTGATACGGAGCGGAATACTTCGCTGTGGAAAGACAAGGCGCTTGTTGAATTAAATACTGCGGTGCTTCACTCCTATAAAAAAGCCGGCGTCAGCATCGTCGACCACCATACTGCGGCAAGCCAATTCAAGCGGTTCGAGGAGCAGGAGGCTGAAGCCGGAAGGGAGCTTGCAGCAAGCTGGACGTGGCTGATTCCGCCGTTATCGCCGGCAGCGACCCATATCTTTCACAGCTATTATGAAAATAAAACGCTGAAACCGAATTACTTTTATCAGGAAAAGCCTTACCTTAACAAATAAAATCCTCAGGAAAAGCGGCTACCCAACAATGCCGCCTTTTCTGAGGAGAAGCTAAAAGGCTCCAAATCGGAGCCTTTTTGAATCGTCTCAGCTTTTCATATTGATTTCCTTCCGGTACAAAACATAAGAATAAATATAGGGCGCCAAAACCGTTGCCAAAATAACCGGAAGCATGATTTCTGGACTGATTGATAACAACCCGTCCGCAGCTATTAGAAGTCCTGCCAAAGTAAATACTTTCGCCGCAAATCTGTGGGTTTTTTTCCAGATTGAATCACTGCTCAATGTCCAAGGGTTCTTGATCCCGAAAAAAAAGTTGGAGCGGACTCTCGGTAGGTAATTGCCTATGACGATTAATAGAGCGCCTACAAGAACCGGTACGATGCTGCCCGCCGGCAGATCATACCCGAGCCCGGTCATGATAACAAGCACGTTGATCAGAGAAAATATAAGCAGCATGGCATTGATGAGAATGTAATAAGTCTTCGAAAAAAGCTGATAGTTTTTTCTGCGCGGATCGATTTTCGGCGTTAAGAACATCAAGACATATACAAAAACGAGCAGCCCAATCATGGCAAGCATCGCTTCCATTTTGGAAGCATACCTGTCGATTTCCCCCGAAGATGACCAATGGATTGGAACTTGACCGGAAATGTGCGGATAAGCGATTGCCCACATGATTAGATTCATAGCGATTATAGCGAGCGAAAAAATGTGTTTTCTCATTTTGCATCCCCTTTATCTTTGCCGGCTTGTTCAGTAAAACTGAAAGCCCAGCCGATGATTTCTTGAAACATTGTAGTGTTTAGCGAGTAGATGATGTATTGGCCTTTTTTTTCATCCTGAATTAATTCAGCCTGTTTTAAAATTTTTAAATGCTGAGAAATACTTGGTTTAGACATTTGAAACTGGTCGGAAATTTCACCGGCGGTCATATCCCGGTCCTTCAGCAGGTTCAAAATCTTTCTTCTCGTCGGATCAGCTAGAGCTTTAAAGGTTTGATTCATATTTAGCATCCTTAGAATAAGTATTTAGTTATTTAACTAAATACTAAAATAAAAGAAAAATTTAGTCAAGATTTATTAAAAAAATCCGCCATCTCCGGCGGATTTCTCAATAGCTGATATTAAACTTTTGGAATCCGTCCAATTCTTTGGTTTCTTCCACTTTTACATCCGTTACTTTTGAGAATGGACTTCCTTTTTGAATTGCTTTTAAAAATTGCTTCAGGCTTTCCTCAAGTCCCTCGGCGCGGATTTCAACTGTGCCGTCGTCGCGGTTTCGAACCCAGCCTGTCAATTTGTGTTTATCTGCTTCCATTTGAACAAAATAGCGAAATCCCACGCCCTGAACGCGTCCGTCTACAATGATTCTGTATTGAAGCATCGAGAACACCCCTTTTCTTTTATGCTACCATATTTCCCATTTTGAGATCATGGGATAGACATGCTTCGGATGAATCGTTAAAATATGAAAATAAAGGAAGGGCGTGAGGTTTTGGAAAATCAGGAGTATGAAATCATATCTATTCATGTAGGCCGTCCGCGTACATACGAATTCGACGGTAAGCAGGTGGAAACGGCAATCGTGAAGGAGCCTGTCAGCGGACCTGTCTATTTGAGCCGTACGAATTTTGAAGGGGACGGGCAGGCGGATCTGATTCACCACGGGGGAGAGGATAAAGCGGTTTGCGTCTATCCGGCGGATCACTACATGTATTGGGAAAGCGTCTTGAAGCGAAAGCTGCCAGAGGCGGCATTTGGAGAAAACGTGACAGTTAAAGGGCTCACCGAAAAAGAAGTGTGCATCGGCGATATCTTTAAGCTGGGGGAAGCTCTTGTTCAAGTCAGCCAGCCGCGCCAGCCTTGTTTCAAGCTGGCCAAACGTCTGAATCAAAAAGATATGGTGTTAAAAGTGAGGGACACCGGGTACAGCGGATTCTATTTCAGGGTTCTCGAAGAAGGAATTGTTGCGCCTGATTCGCGGCTGCAGCTCGTTTCAAGAGATGCGCATGAAGCCACGGTCTCGTATGCCAATCATTTGATGTACCATGACATGGGCAATCACCCAGCCATTCGGAAGATCCTTGAGGTTGAAGCGCTGTCGGAAAGCTGGAGAAGCTCATTTTTAAAGCAGCTGAGCGCATAAAAACAAGCCGTGTCTGAAGAGGAATACGGCTTTCAGCGTGTCGACAAACCCTCGCATTCGTTGTCAGGCCTGCTAAGTCGGTGCTCACGAATAGAGGAAGGATCGGCGGCTAACCGCCAGGCGTCCTGCCTGAACGCCGCCGTAATCACCTCCTGTGAAAGTCTGCTTCGATGCTCGGCCTTCCTAGACTGCAAGGGTTGCGGGTCACGCTGAGCTTAAAGGATGTTTATTTTTTGACGCTTTCAAGCAGGTTGGCCAAAAAGTGTTTTTTATAGCTTTGAAGCTTTCTTCCTTCATACTTCGTCATTCCCAGCTTTTTCAGTTCTTCTACATACCAGCCTTTGCTTCCGTAATGCATGGCAGAAAACTCCCTTCTATATTTCGATGCAATTGGGATTCTAACATCTATAGAAAAACGCTGAAAAGGGATAGGCGGCAATTTTTAAAAACTGAGTCTTTCGACATAGTCTGGAAGTTTGAGGGCAGGCGTCAGCCGTGTGTCAAACTGGTGACGATCATCACAATGATCGCGATGCTGAGGACGATCCCAATATATTTTAAGAAGCCGTTCTTTTTTTTATGAGCATATACGATTAACAGGATGCTCTCGATAAAAAAGATCAGCCCGATGATGGCAAACAGCATGCGGTAAAGCTCCTTTCGGCACAGTTTGTCTTTTATTTTAGCATAAAAGCCCGCGCTTCTATGAGCCGGGCTTTTTTATGCGTAATCAGTCAAGCTGTGTTAAAATGATCGGTTCGTTTTTCGTGATGACGATCGTATGCTCGATCTGCGCCACAAAGCTGCCGTCAGGCGTTTTGAATGTCCAGCCGTCTCCGGCTTCGATGGTATGTTCTGCTTTTGTGGAAACAAACGGCTCAAGGGCGATGACGGTTCCGTTTTTAAAGAGCGCATTATCAAACGGGTCATAGTAATTTAAGATATGGTTGGGCGCTTCATGGAGGTTCCTTCCAATCCCGTGTCCCGTCAGGTTTTTAATGACGGTAAATCCGTTTGCTTTTGCTTCATTGTATACGGCTCTGCCGATTTGGTTTTGTTTCTTGCCGGCGCGCGCCTGCAAAAGCCCCTTTTGAAAAGCGCTTTCCGCACTTTGGCAAAGCTTGTGCAGCATTTCATCGCCTTTTCCGAGTACAAAAGAAATGCCCGTATCAGAATAGTAGCCGCCAAATTCAGCGGAGATGTCGATGTTGATCAAATCCCCTTCTTTTAAAATTCTGGATTCGCTTGGGATGCCGTGGGCGACTTCATCGTTCACACTGATGCACGTCGTTCCCGGGAAGTCGTATTCTTTTTCCGGAGCCGATGCGGCGCCATGGGCTTCAAGCACTTCTTTTCCGATGAGATCCAGCTCTTTTGTGCTCATGCCGGGAGCTGCTTTTGCCTTCATTTCCTCCCTGGCTAAAGCGACGATTCTGCCGATTTTCTTGAGCCCTTCCAGCTCTTGGTCATTCGTTACAATCACAATTCATTCCCGCTTTCTTTTTTTATATTCCATTTCAAGCTTACCATATTTGTTTGCGAAAAAGGAACAGAGCGGCTTCAAGACAAAAAAAGCACCCGCTTATTTAGAAGCGGGTGCTGTCTGTTTATTGTCCGGAATCCGATTTCGTTGTTTGCGCCGCATCAGATTCTGATGTTTTCGGATTGTGGTTGGTATAGTCGTAGTCGCTCGGATTGATCGCTTTAAAGCCCTTCGGTTTATAGAAGCGCAGCAAATCTCCGTCGACGATTTTATCCGACATTTCGAGTTCTTTTTTCACGGCCTCTTCGATGTTCGGATCGATGTCTTTTTCGTTCAGTAGCTCTCCTGTTTTCGTGTCATAGTAGTTTCCGTTCGTTTTCGTATATTCCGGAGAGACGAAATCGCCGTTGCGGAACGGAATAATTTCACGGTGTTCCGGTGACAGAAGGTCTGAACCGCTCATCAGGTAATCTTTCGTATTCACGCCCATCAAATGAAGCAGGGTAGGGGCTACATCGACTTCGCCGCCGTATTTATGGGATTTGATTCCCTTGACCCCAGGCGCGTGGATGAACAGCGGCACCCTTTGCAATTGGGCGTTTTCATATGGTGTGATGTCTTTGCCCAAAACTTTGGCCATCGCTTTGTTGTGATTTTCAGAAATACCGTAGTGGTCCCCGTACATGACGACAATCGTATTATCATACAGTCCGGCTTTTTTCAGGTCGTTGAAGAATTGTTCAAGCGCCTGGTCCATGTAGTTGGCCGACTGGAAATAATGGTCAACGACGCTGTCGCCGGTATCCCCGGCAGGGAAGTCTGTATCGCCTTCATCCATCTCGAACGGAAAATGGTTCGAAAGGGTGATAAACTTCGTATAGAACGGCTGTTTCAGGCTTTTCAACAGCGGCATTGATTCTTCAAAGAACGGTTTATCTTTCAACCCGTAGTTTTTCGTTTTATCTTCGCTCATATCGTAATACGTAGCGTCAAAGAATTTGTCATAACCGATGGCTTTATACATTTCATTGCGGTTCCAGAACGTTTTGTAGTTGCCGTGGAACGCCGCTGATGTATAGCCTTGAGACTTCAAAATGGCCGGAGCCGACTGCAGCGTGTTTTGCGCTTTATTAATGAACACTGACCCTTGCGATAAAGGATACAGCGAGTTGTCCATCATAAATTCGGCGTCGGACGTTTTACCTTGTCCGGTTTGGTGGAAAAAGTTATCGAAATAAAACGTTTCATTGTCGTGCGCCAGTGAATTTAAGAATGGCGTGACTTCTTTGCCGTCGAGCTTATAATCGATCAGGAAGGTCTGAAGTGATTCCAGTGAAATGTAAACCACGTTCATGCCTTTCGCTTTTCCGAAGTATTCGGCATTCGGCTTATCATGATTGGCTTTAATATAGTTCTCAACTTCCGTTACGTCGCTGGAACTTGCCAGTGCGCGCTGGCTGTTTGACTTGATATTTTGCACCGCATCATAGATTGTGAAGTTGTAGGTTCCCAAATATTTCACAAGGTAGTTGCGGTCAAAAGAACGGGTCAGAAGCTCCGGACGATCGATCTCGGCAACGGCCAGGTTGGCGAGGAAGACGAGGATGCTTGCTCCCATCACAATTTTAAACGGACGCTTCGTTGTTGTTTCAGATGGTCTGTTATAGAAAACAGCCAGCCCGATTAAAATAAAGGTGTCGATGAAATACAGAACATCAAGCGGGTGCATAAGCGAGAAGATGCTGTCCCCGAGCTGTCCTCCGTTTGTTTTTGCCTGCATGATTGCAGGCAGCGTGATAAAGTCGCTGAAAAATCTGTAGTATACAACGTTCGCATATAGCAAAAAAGACATTAAAAAATGAATCACTATAATCGCTGTCTGCTGTATTTTTTTCTTGAACAAGAGTCCCAATCCAAGAAAGAACAAGCTTGAGCTAATCGGATTCACAAAAAGCAAAATGTGTTGTACTGTGTTGGTTATTCCTAAATTAAATTCAATTACATACGCAGCATAAGTTTTTAGCCATAGCAATATAGCGGCTATCAGGAAGAAGGCAAGGCCTCTTTCCTTAATAAATCTTTTCAATTGTTACACTCCTTTTTTCCGGATCAGTAAAAACCATCGGAACGAAAGAAAAAAACGAATGTATAAAATATACCATGAAATACCGATTTAGAAAAGCGGAAACCGGCCTTGCGAAAAAAATCGCAAAACCCCTGTCAAATCAGGGTTTTACAGCTTTAAAAAAGATGTTTGGGAATATTTTACGCTTGTATTGCATTGGCGGGAACTGATCTTTATGGCAGACTGTTGTTAGTATATGAACGAAAAGGGAGGATTTAGACCATGGATTTTTCGAGCATCGTTTCTGAAGACAAGATTAAGCAGGCCATTAAGGACGGCGAATTCGAAGGGCTTCCGGGAATGGGGAAACCTTTGAAAAAAGACGATGCCGCCCATGTTCCAGAGCATCTCCGCATGGCTTACAGAGTGATGAAAAACGCCGGAATGGCGGGGGATGAAGGCGCTTTAAAGAAAGAACTGATGACGATTGACGACTTAATCGCAAAGTGCGCGGATGAAGACGAGCGCGAGCGTTTAATTGAGAGAAAAACAGAAACCCGGCTCAGGCTCGACAGGCTCGCCGACAAAAAAGGCATGTTTTCCAAGCCTGCCTCAGCGTTTTATAAAGAAAAAGTGTACCGAAGGCTGAGCGGAAATAAAAAGCGCTAAAAGCAGGTTTATTTCTCCCCTGTAGTGGTATTGACCCGTAAACGAACAAAAGGGTGATAGGATGGAACGATTATTGAATTGGGTTGAATACATATCAGATTGGCTGTGGGGGCCACCGCTGATCATACTGCTGACAGGGACAGGAGTCTACTTGACGATCCTGCTGAAATTTTTTCAATTTCGCTATCCTCTCTATATCTTTAAGCAGACGATCGGAAGTGTCGGCAAAAAGCCGAAAGGAGAAGGGACGGTTACACCGCTGCAGGCTTTGACATCGGCTCTCAGCTCAACAGTCGGCGCCGCCAATATCGTCGGTGTGCCTGCGGCCATCATGTTCGGCGGTCCGGGAGCCGTTTTTTGGATGTGGCTGGTCGCGCTGTTTGCCATGGCGATCAAGTTTTCGGAAAGCGTCCTCGCCGTCCACTACAGAGAAAAAAATGAAGAGGGCGAATATGTCGGGGGACCGATGTATTACATTACAAAAGGGCTCTCCATGAAATGGCTCGGCGTCTTTTTTTCAGTAGCGCTGATGATCGAACTTGTACCGAGCATCATGGTGCAGGGAAATTCGGTTTCCGCATCGCTGGCTGAGACGTTCTCGTTCAATCGTTTATACACCGGAATCGGGATTGCTTTTTTGATCGGTTTAGTGGTGATCGGAGGGATTAAACGGATTGGAAAAGTGACGGAGCTCGCAGTTCCGCTTATGGCAGGGGCGTACATCGGGGCCGGTTTCCTGATTGTCGTCACAAACCTTTCCTCTGTACCCGCTTTTTTCTCTCTCATCTTTTTGAATGCGTTTACATCTTCTTCGGCATTCGGCGGCTTTGCAGGTGCGGCAGTTGCCGAAACCGTTCGCTGGGGGTTTGCACGAGGCCTTTATTCCAACGAAGCCGGGATGGGGACGGCGCCGATTGCCCACGCAGCGGCGATGACCGACCACCCTGTGAGACAGGGGTTCTGGGCGGTGATCGGCATCGTGGTCGATACGCTGCTGATTTGCACGACCACCGCCTTCGTCGTGCTCGCATCAGGCGTCTGGACCGGCGAAAACGCATCAAGCGATCCGGGGGCGCTGGCCGCAGCCGCATTTCGCAGCTATTTTGGCCCTGTGGGCGGATACTTCGTCTCTGTCTCGCTCGTTTTCTTTGTCTTATCAACGATCACAGTAGTCATTTTTTACGGTGTAAAACAAGCTGAATTTCTGTTCGGACGGCTCGCGGGACATGTGATTAAATTCATCTACCTGGCCGCCGTCGTCATCGGTGCTGCCGGAGGAGCAAAGGCGATATGGGGATTCCTCGATCTCGCGCTCGTTTTCATTCTTCTTCCGAATATTTTGGCGGTGCTGCTCTTGAGCAGAAAAGTAAGGTCTTTATATGATGAGTTTTTTACATCAGAAAAGTATTATTTGAAAGACATCGGTCAGCAGGACGGCGTTTATGAAGGTGACGAAAAAGTGAACAATTTATGATCACAGCCGGTTTGTTCCCGGCTCATAAATCGGAGGAAGCCTTGCTCTCCTACGTTTTATGAAGGGAACATCCGGCTTTTTTTAATTTTTGAAAGCGCTACAAAAATATATTGACTACTTGTATATACAGGAATACAATATACCTATAACGTGTATATACAGGTTATAAGAGGAGAAGGAGGGATTGGAATGACTGATTTGAATCAATCAGCGCGACGGATTGTCGATGCTGTCGGCGGTGCTGACAACATTGCAGCGGTAACCCATTGTGTAACGCGTTTGCGATTTGCATTGCTCGATGAAAGCAAAGTCAATCAAGAGGTGCTGGAGCAAATAGATGTTGTCAAAGGATCGTTTTCGACTAACGGCCAATTTCAAGTGGTGATCGGCCAAGGAACGGTCAACAATGTGTACGCGGAGCTGGTGAAGGCAACAGGAATCGGCGAATCGTCAAAGGATGATGTTAAGAAAGCCTCAGAGAAAAATATGAATCCTTTACAGCGTGCCGTGAAAACGCTTGCAGATATATTTATTCCAATATTGCCGGCGATTGTCACTGCCGGGCTGCTGATGGGGATCAACAATATCCTGACGGCTCAAGACATTTTCTTCAGCGGAAAATCAATCGTTGAAGTCTATCCGCAATGGGCGGATCTCGCTAATATGATTAACTTGATCGCGGGGACTGCTTTCGCATTTCTCCCTGCGCTAATCGGCTGGTCGGCCGTCAAGCGGTTTGGCGGAAATCCGCTGCTCGGCATCGTGCTCGGCGTCATGCTTGTGCACCCTGATTTGTTAAACGCCTGGGGATACGGGGCTGCGGAGCAAAGCGGAGAGATTCCTGTCTGGAATTTATTCGGTTTGGAAGTGCAGAAGGTCGGCTACCAGGGGCAGGTGCTTCCCATTTTGCTCGCTTCTTATTTGCTGGCAAAAATTGAGCGCTTTTTGACAAAGCGGACGCCTGAGAGCATTCAGCTCCTTGTTGTGGCACCGATTACGCTGCTTGTCACAGGTTTTGCTTCATTTATTGTCATTGGACCGATTACATTTGCCATCGGAAATGTTTTAACATCAGGCCTTATTGCTGTCTTTGAACAATTCGCCGTACTGGGCGGACTGTTATACGGAGGGCTTTACGCCGCTCTCGTCATTACCGGAATGCATCATACATTCCTTGCCGTTGACCTTCAGCTGATCGGCTCAAAGCTCGGCGGAACATTTTTATGGCCGATGCTCGCGCTGTCCAATATTGCACAAGGTTCAGCCGCGCTTGCGATGATGTTTATTGTCAAAGATGAGAAGCAGAAAGGCCTGTCCCTGACATCCGGAATTTCAGCTTATCTCGGAATTACCGAACCGGCATTGTTCGGAGTGAATCTCAGATACAGATTTCCGTTCGTGATCGCGATGATCAGTTCGGGGATTGCCGGTATGTTCATTTCCTCGCAAGGGGTTTTGGCAAGCTCTGTCGGCGTCGGCGGCGTACCTGGAATTTTCTCTATTATGAGCCAATACTGGGGAGCGTTTGCGATCGGAATGGCGATCGTGTTGATCGCGCCGTTTGCCGGAACATATCTCTACGCAAAATTAAAAATGAAATAAGAGAGGGAGAGGGGCGCGCATATTTGTCTGCCCTTTTCCCATTTTCATAAAGAAGAAAGCGGTGGTGTTGAAAATGGAAACGAAAGAAAATCCATGGTGGAAAAAAGCAGTCGTCTACCAAATTTATCCAAAAAGCTTTAAAGATACAACAGGAAACGGTGTCGGCGACATACGCGGCATCATCGAAAAGCTCGACTACATCAAGGAGCTCGCCTGTGATGTCATTTGGCTGACGCCGATTTATCAATCGCCGCAAAACGACAACGGCTATGACATCAGCGACTATTACAGCATCCATGAAGAATATGGAACAATGGCCGACTTTGAAGAGCTTCTTGAAGAGGCCCACAAGCGCGGCATAAAGGTGATCATGGATCTTGTCGTCAACCATACATCAACAGAGCACAGATGGTTTAAAGAAGCGGCGTCCGGCAAAGAAAATCTGTACCGCGACTTTTATATTTGGAAAGACATGAAGCCGAACGGCGCTCCGCCGACAAATTGGGAATCGAAATTCGGCGGCTCGGCGTGGGAGTTTCATGCAGAGAGCGGACAGTATTATCTCCATCTCTATGATGTGACACAGGCGGATTTGAATTGGGAGAATGAAGCAGTCAGAAAAAAAGTGTACGAGATGATGCATTTCTGGTTTGAAAAAGGAATCGACGGCTTCAGACTTGATGTCATCAATGTCATCTCAAAAGACCAGCGTTTCCCTGATGATGACGAGGGGGACGGACGCAGATTTTATACGGACGGGCCGAGGGTTCACGAGTTTTTGAATGAAATGAACAGGGAGGTTTTTTCAAAATATGACAGCATGACGGTCGGAGAAATGTCATCGACTACAATCGCAGATTGCATCCGGTATACAAACCCCGAAAGCCGTGAGCTCGATATGGTGTTTAACTTTCATCATTTAAAGGCCGACTATCCAAACGGGGAAAAATGGGCGCTTGCGGATTTTGATTTTCTAAAGCTGAAGAAGATTCTTTCTGAATGGCAGACGGAAATGAATAAAGGGGGCGGATGGAACGCATTGTTCTGGTGCAACCACGACCAGCCGCGGATCGTCTCACGGTACGGGGACGACGGAAAATACCGCAAAAAGTCTGCGAAAATGCTGGCAACCGCGATTCATATGCTTCAGGGAACGCCATACATTTACCAGGGAGAAGAGCTTGGGATGACCAACCCGAAATTCGATGACATCTCCCTTTACAGGGATGTCGAATCTCTCAATATGTACCGTATCCTGAAAGAAGCAGGGAAGCCGGAAGCCGAAATCATCGAAATCTTGAAAGCGAAATCCCGTGATAATTCGCGGACGCCGGTGCAGTGGAACGGAGAAGAAAATGCCGGGTTTACGGCGGGCACACCGTGGATTCCGGTGCCTGACAACTACAAAGAAATCAACGCAGAAGAAGCGCTCAACGATCCTGATTCGATTTTCTACCATTATAAAAAGCTGAATGAGCTCCGCAAGGAATTCGATATCATTACAACCGGCGATTATCAGCTCATACTGGAAGACGATCAAGAGCTTTACGCGTATTTGAGAAACGGAGCGGATGAAAAACTGCTGGTGATCAATAATTTTTACGGGAAAGAGACCGAGTTTCAGCTGCCTGACGATATTGATATTGAAGGCTATGATGCCAAGGTTCTCATTTCCAATGACACCGATCTTCCCGAGTCATTTAAACGCTTCACAGTGAAACCATATCAATCGATTGTTTATCATCTTGCCAAACCATGCTAAACTAAGCGTGGTGGTAAAAAAATGAAGATCAACAAGTATATGATGATTTACAAACAAATCGCGGAACAAATCGATCAAAGCATACTGAATGCCGGAGATATCCTGCCGTCTGAAAACGACCTTGCCGAACAGCACGACACCTCGAGGGAAACCGTTCGGAAAGCGCTGAACGTGCTTGCTCAGAACGGATATATTCAGAAGATTAAAGGGAAGGGGTCAGTCGTGCTGCACAGGGAGAAAATGCAGTTCCCGGTTTCCGGTTTGGTCAGCTTTAAGGAGCTTTCAGAAACGCTCGGAAAAGAGACAAGCACGACGGTCCATGAGTTCGGCTTGACGCATCCGGACGCATATATTCAAAAGCAGCTCCGCACTTCCGGAGATGAAGAGGTATGGCGGGTTGTCAGGTCGCGGAACATCAACGGAGAGCGTATCATCCTGGATAAAGACTATCTTATCCGCAAACACGTGCCGCTTTTAACGAAAGAAATATGCGAGGACTCGATCTATCAATACCTTGAAGATGAATGCGGGCTCGTCATCAGCTATGCTCATAAGGAAATTGTAGTCGAGCCATGTACGGCAGAGGATCAAGAGTATTTGGATCTGAACGGATACGAGCACATTGTGGTCGTGAAAAATTTCGTTTTTCTTGATGATACGACCTTGTTTCAATATACGGAAAGCAGACACCGCCTTGATAAATTCCGGTTTGTCGATTTTGCAAGAAGAGAAAAGTAGCACGGTTCGCCTGACGGCGGCCGTGTTTTTTTATGAAGCCGTTTCTCATTACGTCCGCATTGAATATGCTACAGCAGGTGTAAATGAGAAATGGAGGATGTAAGCAATGATTCATGAAACTGCAAAGATCGGAAAGAACGTGGTATTGGGAGAGTATGCCGTTATTGAAGAAAATGTGGTCATCGGGGACAACGTAACAATCGGCCATCATGCCATTATTAAAAAGGACACTCATATCGGCAGCGGGGTGAAAATCGGCGATTTGGCCGTCCTTGGCAAAGCGGCTTCTTCAAATAAAAAAATGGCTCGCCAGCCGAAGCAGGCAGGAGCCCCTTTGCGGATAGAAGATGATGCCATAGTTGGAGCAAGCGCTGTGATTTACCGAGACGTGCTGTTGGAACAAGGCGTCTTCGTGGGGGATATGGCGAGCATTCGCGAAAATGTCGCGATCGGCAGAGAAAGCATTATAGGACGCAATGCGATGGTTGAAAACAATACCAGAATTGGAAGTAAAGCAACAATTCAAACGGGCTGCTATATCACTGCTGATATGACGATTGAGGATGAAGTGTTTATCGGTCCCTGCTGTTCCACGTCAAATGATAAATATATGGGAAAGGGAAACTACCCGTATCAAGGTCCAACTATTAAAAGAGGAGCGAAAATCGGGAATAACGCAACATTGCTGCCGGCGGTTGTCGTCGGGGAGGGGGCGGTCATTGGAGCGGGTGCCGTCATTACAAAAGATGTTCCCGCAGGCAAAACGGCTGTGGGCAATCCAGGCCGGTTGATGAAGTGACGGTTTTTCATCTCAGCCGTGTTATATAACGTGTCTGCATAAAAAGAGAGATCATAGGATATAGAGCTTCAATATCTATTAAAGATCATTGCAGCCACAAATTGAAGAGGAATTGGGGGTGGAAAAATGTCCATTCGAAACGCGGTGATGAACGGGGGTTTTGAGACAGGTACCCTCTCGTCCTGGTTAGGCGTAAACGCATCTGTTACAAGCCAGTTTTCGCATTCAGGTTTTTTCTCTGCGAGATTTCTTGGCGGAACAGTCACATCATATATTGCTCAATTTGTTCCGGCCAGGGCGGGGGAAGGAAGCGAATTTCTTGTTTCTCTTGCGAGAGCAAGCTTTCTCCCGGCACCTTCTGTAACGATACAGGTTACTTATTTTGACAGTCAATTTAATTTTCTCGGATACGGGCTGTTTGCCACTGTGCCGTCAAGCAGAATACCGGCAGCCGAAAATGGGACATGGCTTGAAGTCTATCAAACAACTTCACCGGCTCCCTCTGGCACCACCCAGGCATTCATTTTGATCAACAACATTCCGCAGGCGGGAACTGCAAGTGTGCTTGTGGATGATGTTGCTCTATTGAGTGTTGAGGGTGGAGGAGGTCCAACAGGAGCGACAGGTCCGACGGGAGCAACAGGAGTAACGGGAGCCACGGGAGCGACAGGAGCAACAGGAGTGACAGGTCCGACAGGAGCGCCGGGTCCAACAGGAGTAACAGGTCCGACGGGAGTAACAGGCGCAACCGGCCCGACCGGTCCAACGGGAGCCACCGGCCCGACCGGAGCCACCGGAGCGACAGGTCCGACAGGAACGACCGGTCCAACGGGAGCCACCGGCCCGACCGGAGCCACCGGAGCCACCGGAGCGACAGGTCCAACAGGAGTGACAGGTCCGACGGGAGCAACAGGTCCGACAGGAGCAACAGGTTCGACAGGAGCGACGGGTCCGACCGGAGTGACAGGTCCGACGGGAGCAACAGGCGCAACGGGAGCCACCGGTCCGACGGGAGCAACAGGTCCAACAGGCGCAACGGGTCCGGGAAGTCTGTTGGGAACACCGGCGCAGTCAACTGACCCTGTTTCACTCACAGTTGGCAGCGAAACACCAATTCTAACGACAACTGTTACCTCTTCAGCTGGACAGAATATAAAACTCGATTCTATGGCTGAAGTTGATATTATCATAGGGCCAGCTACTACTTTTGAATACAGTATAATTTTTACATTGTATAGAAATAACAGCGCTATCGCACAAGTGTCTGTTGATTCTCAGGATGAAAAATCGGCAGGTTCGGTTCGTGTATATGGTGATATTCCTAACCTTACATGGGTTGATACACCAGGGGCAGGAACACAAACTTATGAGGTTAGAATTAATGTAACAGGGACTAACCTTTTGGCAGCCAATGTTAATACAAGAGCGCTAAATGCTGTAATCTTTGATTGATTGTAAAATGAAGAGTCCCCTTTAAGTTTTCATAAAGCTTAAAGGGGGTTTTTGTTTAAAAGATTCTAATGATAAATTATAAAATTTATCATTTATAGCGATTGGCGTTATAAAAATTCAAAGAAATAGAGTTTTATCCAAACGGTATACATAGATATTTCATATTTTGTTTGAGGGATATTATTATCTCAATTTTTGAGAAAGGGTGGTGAAACTTGATTGACCATTGAGAATCGAATAATAAATGGAGGGTTTGAAACCGGTTCTCTGCCGCCTTGGACAGGATTTAATGCCGTAGTTACTTCTAATTTCAGCCATTCAGGGATTTATAGTGTTAACTTGGTAACTTCATCGATTGGAATCTTAGCTCAGAGCTTTCTGGTTAACCCGGGAGAGAATTTTGAATTTGTTATATCTATTTCAAAAGCTAGCAGCGCTCCTAATCCTGCGATTGTAATAACAGTAGATTATTACAACTCCTCTTTTGACTTTTTGTCGCAGGGATTAAGCTTAACAATTCCAGTAAACCGTCTATCTGCAGTAAATGTGTGGAATGAAATATATGCTACAACGAATAGTGCTCCTCCTGGAACCGTTATAGGAGTGGTAACTATTCAAAAACTCCCTCTTAGTGGGGGGGCACCGATACTAATTGATGATGTTGCAATGATAACAATTGATCAACCAGGAGCGACGGGAGCAACCGGCTCAACAGGATCAACAGGCCCGACAGGCGCAACGGGAGCCACAGGTCCAACAGGAGTAACCGGGGCAACAGGAGCAACGGGTCCAACAGGGGCGACAGGCCCAACGGGTCCAACAGGAGCAACCGGCCCGACAGGAGCGACAGGCGCAACTGGCCCAACGGGAGCGACAGGCCCAACAGGGGCAACAGGCCCAACAGGAGCAACGGGTCCAACAGGACCAACGGGAGCAACCGGCTCAACAGGATCAACAGGCCCGACAGGCGCAACGGGAGCCACAGGTCCAACAGGAGTAACCGGGGCAACAGGAGCAACGGGTCCAACAGGGGCAACAGGAGCAACAGGCCCAACAGGAGCAACGGGTACAACAGGGGCAACAGGCCCAACGGGTCCAACTGGAGCGACAGGCGCAACAGGTCCGCCAGGAGCAACCGGCCCGACGGGAGCAACCGGAGCCACAGGCTCAACCGGTCCAAAAGGAGTAACAGGAGTAACAGGTCCGACAGGAGCAACAGGCCCAACGGGTCCAACAGGAGTAACCGGGGCAACGGGAGCGACGGGTCCAACAGGGGCAACAGGAGCGACGGGTCCAACAGGGGCAACAGGAGCGACGGGTCCAACAGGGGCAACAGGAGCGACGGGTCCAACAGGGGCAACAGGAGCGACAGGTCCAACAGGGGCAACAGGTCCAACGGGAGCAACAGGCCCAACAGGAGCAACCGGCCCGACAGGCGCAACCGGAGCAACGGGTCCAACCGGAGCAACGGGTCCAACAGGAGCAACAGGTCCGACGGGAGCAACAGGCCCAACAGGCCCGACAGGAGCAACAGGTCCGACAGGAGCAACCGGCCCAACAGGAGCAACAGGTCCGACGGGAGCAACAGGCCCAACGGGTCCAACAGGAGTAACCGGGGCAACGGGAGCCACAGGCGCAACGGGAGCGACGGGTCCAACAGGGGCGACAGGCCCAACGGGTCCAACCGGAGCCACAGGTCCAACAGGAGTAACCGGGGCAACCGGAGCAACGGGAGCGACGGGTCCAACAGGGGCAACAGGAGCAACCGGGGCAACAGGAGCGACGGGAGCAACCGGGGCAACAGGAGCGACGGGAGCAACCGGGGCAACAGGAGCGACGGGAGCAACCGGGGCAACAGGAGCGACGGGTCCAACCGGAGCGACAGGTCCAACAGGGGCAACCGGCGCAACGGGAGCGACGGGTCCAACCGGCGCAACGGGAGCGACGGGTCCAACCGGAGCCACGGGAGCGACAGGTCCAACCGGCGCAACGGGAGCAACAGGACCAACAGGAGCAACAGGACCAACAGGCCCGACAGGCGCAACGGGAGCGACAGGAGCAACCGGTCCAACGGGAGCGACAGGCGCAACCGGTCCAACGGGAGCGACAGGCGCAACCGGCCCGACAGGGGCAACGGGAGCCACAGGCGCAACGGGATCAACGGGTCCAACAGGTCCAACAGGAGCGACAGGTCCAACAGGAGTAACCGGGGCAACGGGAGCCACAGGCGCAACGGGAGCGACAGGCCCAACAGGGGCAACCGGCGCAACGGGAGCGACAGGAGCAACCGGTCCAACGGGAGCGACAGGCGCAACCGGCCCGACAGGGGCAACGGGAGCCACAGGCGCAACGGGAGCGACGGGTCCAACAGGGGCGACAGGATCAACGGGTCCAACAGGAGCGACAGGTCCAACAGGAGTAACCGGGGCAACGGGAGCCACAGGCGCAACGGGAGCGACGGGCCCAACAGGGGCGACAGGACCAACGGGTCCAACCGGAGCGACAGGTCCAACCGGCGCAACGGGAGCGACGGGTCCAACAGGGGCGACAGGATCAACGGGTCCAACAGGAGCGACAGGTCCAACAGGAGTAACCGGGGCAACCGGAGCGACAGGTCCAACAGGAGTAACCGGGGCAACGGGAGCCACAGGCGCAACGGGAGCGACGGGCCCAACAGGGGCGACAGGACCAACGGGTCCAACCGGAGCGACAGGTCCAACCGGCGCAACGGGAGCGACGGGTCCAACAGGGGCGACAGGATCAACGGGTCCAACAGGAGCGACAGGTCCAACAGGAGTAACCGGGGCAACCGGAGCGACAGGTCCAACAGGAGCAACAGGTCCAACCGGAGTGACAGGAGCAACAGGCCCAACGGGAGCGACCGGAACCACAGGAGCAACCGGCCCAACAGGTCCACAGGGTCCAACGGGTCCGCCGGGTGAAGCAGGAACAATGGGAGCAGCTGGTCCAACAGGACCAACAGGACCAGCCAGTCCACAAACTGCTATATTCTTTAACAATCTATTTGGGTCTACTACTGTTTACAATCCGCCAACGGTTCCTTTAAATACAGAAGTAACTGTTGTATCGGTTCCTAATGTATCGGTCACTAGTGGGCAAAATATTAAGGTGGATTATGCATTGGCTATAGAAGCTGTAAATACTGCAAACAGTAATATAATTTTTGAAATAAGGCTATATAGAGGAGGAACTTTAGTTCAAACAAGAATATTTAATAGGAGTCTCGCGGCTGCCGGCACTCAAAGGTTTCCATTAGCCAGCACAATTGTTGATACAGTTCCTGCCACCGCAACAGTTGATTATTCAGTTAGGGTAGCGGTAACAACGGCTTCAAATGTTACTTCCGCTGCAGCATTTAATAGAGATTTAAATCTCATTCGGTTCCCTTAAAGGGAGGGGGGAAAGCTAAATGGAGCTTTCCCCTTTTGAAGTTTCATATTAAGTGAAAGAACGTTGCTTTAAAGTTAATATAGTTTGATTCACTCGGATTTAACTTCTATAAATGTGTTTTAATCGTATGGAAAATAACGTGACCGAGCTTAGCAAGGAGACATAGTATATGTTAGCTTCATTCTCGAAAAGGGAATTGAAGCTAATCTAGTGAAAGGGAGGTAAAATCCTAGATGTCGATCCAAAATTTGGTTGTAAACGGCAGCTTTGAAAACGGGGCACTTCCACCCTGGGTAGGCCAAAATGCAACCGTCACAACTCAATTTTCTCATTCAGGTTTTTGGTCGGCAAGATTACTGGGCGGGGCTGTTACTTCTTTTATTGCACAATTTGTTCCAGTAGATGCAGGAGAAGGATTGGAATTTTTAGTTTCTCTAGCTAAAGAAGGTTTTCCTGCTCCATCGCCTCAGGTGCAAATTCAAGTGTCTTATTTTGATAGTTCATTTAACTTTTTAGGCCAAGGTCTCTTTTTAAATATCCCGTTCAACAGACTACCGATTGTCCAAAATAATACATGGCTTGAAGTCTATCAAACGACGACCCCAGCTCCAGCTGGCTCTACTATGGCTTTCATTTTGATTAATACTTTGCCGCAGGCAGGTACAGCGAATGTCATTGTAGATGATGTAGCACTATTAGATGTAGAAGGCGGAGGAACAGGTCCAACCGGCCCGACAGGTCCAACCGGCCCAACCGGCCCGACAGGTCCAACCGGTCCAACAGGAGCGACAGGCCCAACCGGTCCGACGGGAGCAACCGGCCCGACAGGAGCGACAGGCCCAACCGGTCCGACGGGAGCAACCGGCCCGACAGGAGCAACCGGCCCAACCGGTCCGACGGGAGCAACAGGTCCAACGGGAGCAACCGGCCCGACAGGCGCAACGGGAGCAACCGGAGCGACAGGAGCAACCGGCCCGACAGGAGCAACAGGTCCAACGGGAGCAACCGGCCCGACAGGCGCAACGGGAGCAACCGGAGCGACAGGAGCAACCGGCCCGACAGGAGCAACCGGCCCGACAGGAGCAACAGGTCCGACGGGAGCAACAGGCGCAACCGGCCCGACAGGAGCAACCGGCCCGACAGGAGCAACAGGTCCGACGGGAGCAACGGGAGCAACCGGAGCGACAGGAGCAACCGGAGCAACGGGAGCAACCGGCCCGACAGGCGCAACGGGAGCAACCGGTCCAACCGGAGCAACGGGAGCAACCGGCCCGACAGGTCCAACGGGAGCGACAGGCGCAACGGGAGCAACTGGAGCGACAGGCGCAACAGGTCCAACCGGAGCAACCGGCCCGACAGGTCCAACGGGAGCGACAGGCCCAACAGGCCCAACTGGAGCAACCGGCCCGACGGGAGCAACCGGAGCGACAGGCCCAACAGGTCCGACGGGAGCCACAGGAGCGACAGGAGCAACCGGAGCGACAGGAGCAACAGGTCCAACGGGAGCGACAGGCGCAACGGGAGCAACCGGCCCGACAGGTCCAACGGGAGCAACAGGTCCAACCGGAGCAACGGGAGCAACCGGCCCGACAGGCGTAACCGGAGCAACGGGAGCAACCGGCCCGACAGGAGCAACCGGAGCAACCGGAGCAACGGGAGCAACCGGCCCGACAGGCGCAACAGGTCCAACGGGAGCAACCGGCCCGACAGGAGCAACAGGTCCGACGGGAGCAACCGGCGCAACCGGAGCGACAGGAGCAACCGGCCCGACAGGAGCAACAGGTCCGACGGGAGCAACAGGCGCAACCGGAGCAACCGGCGCAACCGGAGCAACGGGAGCAACCGGCCCGACAGGTCCAACGGGAGCGACAGGCGCAACGGGAGCAACCGGAGCGACAGGCGCAACAGGTCCAACCGGAGCAACCGGCCCGACAGGTCCAACGGGAGCGACAGGCGCAACAGGTCCAACCGGAGCGACAGGAGCAACCGGAGCAACCGGCCCGACAGGAGCAACCGGCCCGACAGGAGCAACCGGCCCGACGGGAGCAACCGGAGCGACAGGAGCAACCGGAGCAACGGGAGCAACCGGAGCGACAGGAGCAACAGGTCCAACAGGAGCAACGGGAGCAACCGGCCCGACAGGTCCAACGGGAGCAACAGGTCCAACAGGAGCAACGGGAGCAACCGGCCCGACAGGTCCAACGGGAGCGACAGGCGCAACGGGAGCAACCGGAGCGACAGGCCCAACAGGTCCAACGGGAGCGACAGGCGCAACGGGAGCAACCGGAGCGACAGGCCCAACCGGAGCAACGGGAGCAACCGGAGCGACAGGCCCAACCGGAGCAACGGGAGCAACCGGCCCGACGGGAGCAACGGGAGCGACAGGAGCAACCGGCCCGACAGGAGCAACAGGTCCAACCGGAGCAACGGGAGCGACAGGTCCAACAGGTCCAACCGGAGCGACAGGTCCAACTGGCCCGACAGGTCCAACTGGCCCGACAGGTCCAACCGGCGCTTAATATTTAACGACTATTAGCAAATATTTTCCGTTTGTTTTTCCGGAACTTCGCTGGAATGCTATGCGAATGATTCAGGGGGCAGTAAACCTATGGTTTACTGCCTTTTTTCTATTGCTTATTTCTAAGAATAAAAAAACATCCCTGTCACTATTTTGTGAAAGGGATGTTTTTGATTGATTAGCCTTTACGTTGGCTAAATGATTGAATGGCTGAGACTACCTGATCCACATTGACTTGATCATGGCAGGGAAGGGTGATCGTATTTTGTTCCAGAAAAATGGAATTCGGTTTAATCTGCCTGTATTTGCGGCGGTAATAGGTAGTGCCGCTTAAACAATAAGTTCCGAAAGTCGACTCTATATGGCAGTCGCTCAAATATTGAATCAATTCGTCGCGAACGATGTTTTTTGGAACTTTGAAAACGGCGGATTGTATGTTGTGTACAACGTTAGGACCGATTTGTTGACTTTGGAATCCGAGGGGTTCAAGCTGTTCACTATATGCTTTCTGCTGAAGGTTTCTCCGATGAATGATGTCATCAAGTTTTTGGAGCTGTTTAATTCCAAGAGCGGCTTGGATATCGGATAATCTGTAGTTGTAGCCGAAATCTATAAAATCCAATTTTCCGTCAGAGATGGCAGCGCCATGGTTTAATTTGACCGAAAGCCAGTCTTTCAACTCTTCCCGGTCGGTTGTAATTGCCCCGCCTTCGCCTGTCGTAAGCAGCTTTCTTGGGTGAAAGCTGAAACAGGTGAGATCGGCAATTTTTCCGGATTTACAGCCGTATTCGCTGCTGCCGATCGCACAAGCGGCATCATCCACAAGGGGTAAGCCGTACTCCTTACAAATTTGCTTAATGTTGGTGATGCCTGTCGGGTTTCCAAGAGCATCTACAAAAAGAACGGCTTTTGTACGGGACGTGATTTGACTTTCCAGTTCTTCTGGAAGCATGTTAAATGTTTCAAGATCAACATCGGCAAAAACCGGCTTGGCTCCTAAATCTTCTATTACATTGACAGTGGCGGGGAACGAGAAGTCTGAGACGATTACTTCATCTCCGGGTTGCACGTTCAGGCTTTTAAGGCACATCGATAAAGCCGTTGTTGCCGATGTTGTTAAAAAAGCATGCTTTGCACTGACATACTGTCTCATATGATCAGCAAATGTTCTGACATAAGGGCCTTTTGTCAGCATGCCAGAGGAAAATATCTCCTTTAATTCTGCTTGCACTTCTTCAAATGTAATATACGGCTCGATCAATCTGATCATGAGAGATCCTCATCTTTCATTCTTCGGTTTTTAATCACCTTTGCCGGCACGCCTACTGCTATGCTGTACGGGGGAATATTGCGATTGACGACGGCATTTGCTCCGATTTTGGAGTGGGCGCCTATCGTAACGCCTGCTAGGATAGACGCACCGATCCCGATGTTGCAGTTTTCTTCAATATGAATAGGAGCGAATGTAAGCGGCGAAAACAAAATGGTACTGTCGGGTTTATCAGGATCGGTATGGTAAGCGGCATGCATCCGGACGTTCGGACCAATTCCTGCAAATTCTCCGATTGTAACCCCGCCGGCACCGTGTATAAAACATTGCTGTCCGATCCAGCTGTTTGAACCGATGACCAGGTCATGCTTATAATAGCCTTTTAAAATCGTGTCATGGCCGATATAAACGTTATCTCCGATATAGATGTTTTCCGGATGAAAAATGCGGACCCCGTCTTCGATAACGACGTTTTCGCCGCAGCCCCCAAGCTGGGAAAGAGTGAATTCACCTTTTCCTTCGCTTTTCCATTGTTTCAACAAAAGCGCCTCCTTTCTTATTGCTCCAAATTTTTTTTAATGCTTTCAGCTGTTCTTCTGATGCCTTCTTCCAGATCAACTTTAGCGCTGAAACCGAGCATCTCTTTTGCTTTATTGACCTGAGGGATGCGCAGTTCAATATCGGCTTCTTTTTTCTCCCCAAAGAAGATTTGTGATTTTGATCCGAGAACTCTGATAATCGTGCTTGCCAATCCGTATACGGTGATCACAGTGCGTTCATTGCCGATGTTGAAAGACTCTCCGACGGCTTCTTTCATCGTCAAACAGCGCAAAATTCCGTCGATCATGTCATCTACGTAACACCAGGCCCGGATTTGCGTTCCATCGCCGTGAATATAGATCGGCTCATCCAACAGAGCTCTGTGAACCATCGTTTTGATGGCGCCTTCGCCGACTTGTTCCGGTCCATAAACATTAAAAGGGCGGACGGTGACGGTCGGAAGCCCCAGTTCTTTAAAATAGGCATATGCCATATGCTCCTCGGCGAGTTTGCTGACAGCATATGTCCAGCGGGCTTCTCCCACCGCTCCTAAAACAGTATGACTGGTCTCGCGCGCTCTGAAAGCGATTTGGCCGAACACTTCGCTTGTACTGAAACAGACAACCCTTTTGCATTCGGTTAAACCGGCAGCCGCTTCAAGCAGATTGGCTGAACCGATCATGTTGACCTGCATCGTTTTAACCGGGTTTTGAATGACCGTGTCAATCCCAGCGATGCCGGCGGCGTGGACAATGTGGCTGGCCCCCTGGATCGCCTTTTTAAGCGCGTTCAAATCCAAAATGTCTCCCTGCACCACTTTCAAGTGAGGATGGTCCCGGTAAGGCTTATACCGGAGGGAGTCTCTTGAAAAATTGTCATATACGGTGACGCTGTTGCGCTCTATCAGCTTTCCTATTAAAGAGGATCCGATAAAGCCTGCTCCGCCAGTTATGAAAATATGCTGGCCGGATAACTCTGTCATATTGCTCATCAATTGTTCACCTGCTTGTTTCGTTTTTTTGACATACAAATCCCGCGACGGGAAAGTTGTTCAACTTCATTCCGAAAGTAGCGACTGATAAACAGCCAATGTTTTTTTGCTGTTTTTCACCATATCATGATGAACTTCTGCATACTTTCTTCCTTTCTGGCCGATTTCCGGCAGCATATCCCGGTTTTTCAGTACACTTTCTATCACCTCTGTAATGTTGGCGGGATTTGCTCTTATGAGAGGCAGTTCGGAAGGATAGTGATCCTTCATAAAATCACTGATCCAGCAGATAACGGGTTTCCCCATTGCCATCGATTCGACGGCAAATAATCCGTTGCTTCCGATATGAAGCTGATCAATGATCAAATCCGCCTTTTGATAGATTTTCTTTGCCTGTTCATGAGAAACCCCTTGTACTAGGTGAAAATGAAAATCGTATTTTTCTTTTAAAGATTCCACCGCCTTAAGGATGTGGCGGGTTCCTTTTATTCCGGGAGAGGTGGGGGCATGAACGATGAGCGGCTTTTCATTTGACCTGTAGTCGGGAGTATAGCGGTCAAGCTGGATCATGGTCGGAATCATGTGGACATGCTCATAATAGTCTTTTACATACTCGTAAAGCTCCATATCGGCGACGATGCAGTGCTGGACATATTGGGAAATTCGTTTGAGGTGGTATCGAATTCGAGCTTCGTTTTTCGTTTTAACAACGGCGTATGGATTTGTTTTAGCCAATGTTGAATAAAGCCTCACATCGCTGCCCCAATGATGCATGACCATTGGTTTCTCAGCCTGTTTTAAAATGGGATAATCCGACATGTCCAGCGTGAAGCTTGTGCCGAAATGAAAATGGAACAAATCATAGGATGGCAGGAGATCATTGGCAAGCCTTCTCAGCTTCGCATTCATGGCGGGCGTATTGCGTTCTTTCAGCAATGACCAGGTGTAGTCGGCAGCGTAATTTAAATAATACGGATAGTAATTTAAAGTGTGGGCAAGCGCGCCATGCTGTGAGAGCCCTTTAGCCAAGGTATTCATTTGATTGGCGATTTCCATTGTGCCTTGCAAAATGCGGATTTGCCCAGCCGGAGGTTCGGTTTTTTCGTCAACAGGAAGGTCAAGCTTCGGCGCGCTTGCGGTTTCTGCTCCATCTCCTTTTTGAAGATAGGCTGCGCTTTCTTTTTCCCTTCCGGTGCGCAGGCACACTTTTCCCATCAGCAGATTTAAAGATCTGTTTTCAGGAAAAAGATCTAGCCCTCTCCAGAGCCACAGCCAAGCGTTATGGTCATGGCCGAGATAAACAGAAAGAGAGGCTTGAAGAAAATAAAAGTCAGGCTCGTTATGCGATCCCTCGGCTTCCCACTCCTTTAGGCGCTTCATGGCTTTGTTCCACTCTTTTTGTTCCAGACAATGAATGATATCTGATTTGAAATCTTTCATGATGACCTCCCATCGATCATGCTGATTCAATTTCTCCTTTTAAATAGCAGAATACAAAACACTTTGTGCGCTCTATCATACGTATAAATGAATCTATATGACTGTGTATTTGTGCGAGAGTGCAAGAGAAAAACCTTCCAAAGAACGGAAGGTTTTATATCAGCTGGATTTTTTTAATATTTTTCATATATCGTTCATACTGATTGTCTGAAGCGAGGCTTAATTGGAAGTACTCATCCATTTTGTTCAGGAGCGGCTGAATGCATTCTTTTTTGCCGTCATGGTCTAGATGCCGGGTATATCCGTTTTGTGCGTATCTCCGGGCCATTCTCCAAAAGGTTTTCCCGATGCTGAAATATTTCAAGGACTGTCTTTGATTTTCCTCAAGCTCCTTCCATTTGATATGAGGAAAATAGACGCTTTCGTCAAATTCTTTCACAATATAATCCATGACGTACACAAGCGATTGAATTCTTTTATGCAATTGGTAGGAAATGTTTTTTTGGTGGCGGCGGTAGCATAATACAGGTTTTTTTAAATAGCGCCGCTTCCAGCCGCGCTTCGTATTGGCTAAACAATTCAGCACATCCCCTGCAAGCGGCTTTTGCGGATCAACCAGCCAAGTGAAGCCTTTTTGCTGATAATAAGATGCTTTAAACATGCCCACCATCGGGACAATGCCTGAGCCGCCCCTTTGAAAAATCGTCCTCACCAGCTCCTCATCGCCATACTCTTGATATGTCCACAGACCCGCATTTTTCCCGTGTTGATCAACGAGCAAAAGGTCGCCGTAAACATAATCCAATCCCTCTTCTTCAAAAAAGCATTGCATAAAGTCATGGATCACCAAATTGTGCGGGAGGAAATCATCTGCGCTTAAAAGCAAAACATATTCTCCCTTTGCCTCTTGGAAGATTTCCTTAAAAGCGAGATCAGGAAGTTTTGTATTTTCGCTGTGGCATATCGTTCGAATGTGCGGATGCGTTTTTTGATAGCTGCTGATTTTTTGCATGGAGCCGTCAGTTGAATGGTCGTCAACGATCAGAATGTCGATATTAGGGTAGAGTTGATTTAAAACGGATTGAAGGCATTCATCAATAAAATTACTGTAATTATAGTTGATGATGCCTACCGTAATCAGCGGCGGATTTGGCATAACCGTCAACTCTGACTGCTTTGCAAAGCCTGAAATCATCTCTTCAATTTTGCGCATGCTCAGGTCATATGAATAATGCTCTTCAATAAACGACCGATAATGGAGAGATGTATAATCACCGCTTGTGATCATGGCCACGAATTCATCTATTGTATTCCAAACAACTGATTCATCGTATATCGTCTTTGCGCCGTAAAAATTGTGAATCAGCGGTTTTATGCCTTTAGCCATCGCTTCCATGGCCGACATATGCTGACTTTCAAGAAGGCTCGTGCAAATCAGGTAATGCTTATCTTCCAAGTATTGATTCATATCATCCTGCCATCCGTCAAATTGGACGTTGTCAGTCAGCCGGAGCTCATCAATCATTTGATTGAAATACAACTGATAGCGGGCGTCCTGAAACGTCCCGGCGATAAACAATTTGTATCTTGGGTCTTTGTCAATCAGTGCTTTGAAAGCCTGCAGCAAAAGCATCGGCCCTTTTTTATAGTTGATATAGCCGACATAAGCGATGTGAAAGCCTTTTTGCCTTTGTTTAAAAGTGTATTGATCTAGCTTGATTCCATTTGGAACGACGGCCGTTTTCTCTTTTTTCAACGCCTTGACTTGATCCAATACGTATTCCCGCAAATGCTCTCCGTCAAAAATCACTTGGTCCACCGCTTGCCAATATACCTTTTTAATATAAAAAGTAAATGCTTCATAGCTGTGGAGTCTGCATATTAATGTTTTAGCCGCTGCAGAAGGGACTTTGCTCCCGTGGATCAATAAATCATCGCACCATTCAAACCAGCAAATATCCGCCCATTGCATGCCAGCGTCGATTTGATTCAGGTCATGAACCACGATTTTTTTTGTCCGGTAAGTTCCGGAAAGGTGCTCAACGACAGAATTCAAAAACCGGTCCAAATCCGGTTTGACGAAAAAAATGATTTTTGGACGCCTGACCATTTTTTTGAAAAGGTCTTCTTTCTCCTTCATGAGGCGAGGTCGATGTTCGCGCCTGACAAATAGGAGGGCATCATCATATAATTCAGACGCTCTCTGAGCCTGCTGCTTTTTTTCACAGACAAAAGCAGCGCTTATCAGCAAGCCGGGATCGAAGGGAGCGGCTTTCAGCTTCTCTTCAAGCTTCTGCGCAGCATCGTGCCATTTGTGATGAAAAATCAGTTGGGATATTTCAGTTTCTCTCCAGCTAAGCCCAACAGAGTCTAGCAGATATTCCAATTCATTATCCATCTGAAACCTCCTGGTTAAACACATTTTCGCTAGTAGTATCTATATTCAAACGAAAAAAGAAAGTTCTATGAAAAATACTTTGGAAATGGCGCAGCCTTGAAAATATAAAACAGTGATAGTGGCACAAACGCGATCAGCTGCTGTTTCATATTTTATGGGTAGATTTTAAAAAAGAGTCTCAGGGAGTGAAGGCTTTGGTTACAATCAGTCTATGTATGATTGTCAAAAATGAAGAAGAAGTATTAGCGAGATGCCTTGATACAGTGAAAGACATTGTAGATGAGATTAATATTGTTGATACGGGGTCGACAGATAAAACTGTAGAGATTGCGAAGCGATACACAGACCGCGTCTTTTTCTTTGAATGGATCGGCGATTTTGCGGCTGCCCGCAATGAATCGTTCAAACACGCCACTAAGGATTATATTCTCTATCTGGATGCGGATGATGTTTTGCTTGAAGAAGATCAGAAAAAACTGAAAGAGTTGAAGGAAACGCTTGATCCTTCCGTTGATTCCGTGTCTATGTACTATGATGCTGGAACCGACGAATTCGGAAATGTGACATTAAGGTACCGCCGCAACCGTCTGGTGAAAAGGGAGAAGAACTTTAAATGGAAAGGCGACTGCCATCAATATTTGGAGGTATTCGGGAACATCATCAATGCCGATATTTCAGTGACGCATAAAAAAATCCGCCACTCTGTCGGACGAAACCTCAATATTTACCAAAAGAAGATTGATCGCGGCGACACGTTTACCCCGCGCGACTATTTTTACTACGGTAATGAATTAAGAGAAAACAGACACTACGAAAAAGCGATTGAAAGCTACAATAAAAACATTGAAATGAAAGAAGGATGGATTGAAGACAAAGTATACGCCTGCATCAACAAAGCCGACTGCCACCGCTTTCTCGGCGACATGGACAATGAGCTGAGATCTCTGTTCCAGTCATTTGAATTTTCTAAAACGCCTCGTGCCGAAACATGCTCAAGAATCGGCTATAACTTTCAGCGGAGGCGGGAATACAAGGCCGCTATCTACTGGTATGAGCTGGCCACAACATTGGTGCCTGATTCAAATAAATGGAGCTTCACCTATCCGGCATACTATACTTGGTACCCTCATTTGCAAATGTGTGTGTGCTATTACAATTTAGGAGACTTTGAAAAGTCGTATCATCATAATGAAGAGGCGAGGAAATACCGTCCCGAAGACAAATCCGTCCTTCATAACAAACAGCTGCTGGAAGGGAAATTAGGCATTAACAATTAGCATTGTAAAGACTTACTGAACAAGTAGGTCTTTTTTTTATGAATAAAATCAAGCCGTGCCAATTTAGCGGCAGGCATCATAACTTATTTTGGAACTTTTTGAATTTAGAGGAGGAACAAAGGATGATCCCGTTAGTCAATTTAAAACGTCAATTTCAAACAGTAAAACAGGATATTTTAAAAGAGTTTGAACATGTGCTGGACAGCGGCCAATATATATTGGGGCCAAAGGTTGAAGAATTAGAGAAAAGAATAGCTGAAAAGCTTGGTGTAAAAGAAGCGGTCGCGGTCGCCAACGGAACGGATGCATTGGTGCTGACGCTTGAAGCTTTCGGCATCGGCAAAGGGGATGAAGTGATTACGACCCCGTTCACTTTTTTCGCCACCGCCGAAGCCGTCTCAAGGGTGGGGGCTGAACCTGTGTTTGCTGATGTCGATCCTGAAACATACAATCTTGATCCGAAAAAAATAGAAGAAAAGATCACCCCTGCTACTAAAGCGATCATTCCCGTCCATATCTTCGGACAGCCGGCTGATATGGACGAGATCATGGAGCTTGCCAAAAAACACGGACTGCTTGTGATTGAGGATGCCTGCCAAGCGTTCGGCGCATCGTATAAAGAGCGGCCTGTCGGCAGCATCGGGGATGCCGCCTGTTTTTCATTTTTCCCTACAAAAAACTTGGGAACATTGGGAGACGGGGGAATGGTGACGATTTCAGACCCGGATGCAGCCCGGCAATTAAGAACACTCAGAACCCATGGCACTAGCAAAAAATACTTCCATGACAAAATCGGTTTCAACAGCCGTCTTGATGAATTACACGCCGCAGCTTTACTCATTCTTCTTGAGAAAATCGACGGCTGGAATGAACAAAGAAGAAGAGTGGCCAGCCGCTACAGAGAAGGTTTGAAAACGGCGGAGCACCTCACACTGCCGGCAGAGAAAGAGGACCGCACACATATCTATCATCTCTATTGTATCGGCGCGAAAAACCGCGACTACATCATACAATCGCTGAAAGAGCAGGACATTCATTCAGGTGTGTATTATCCTTGCTGCCTTCATCTGCAATCGGTCTATTCTTCACTGCAGTACAAAAAAGGCGATTTTCCTATAGCCGAGTCCTTGTCCGAAACCCTTTTCGCCATTCCGATGGATCCTTTTCTAGCCGCCGAGGAACAAGATCAGATTATTTCTGCGCTGCTGAAAAAAGGAGGAGGGGAAAAGTGACGGTTCATTTTGGTTTAATCGGCTGCGGCTATATGTCAAGAAAACATCTTCAAGCACTGGCCGAGTGCGATGATGCAAAGTTGTCGGCCGTCAGTGATTTGCAGGAAGAAAGAATGAAGGAAGCGGAAGAATACTATGCTTCCCTCGCCGGTGAGGAAAGCCGAATGACCCGCTATCCGCAGTATCAAGCGCTGCTTTCAGATCCTAAAATTGAAGCGGTCATTATTGCGGCGGTTTCGGGACTGCACGCCGAAATGGCCAAACATGCGCTGCTGGCAGGCAAGCACGTCATCGTCGAAAAACCGATGACCTTGTCATTACGGGATGCCGATGAGCTTATAGAACTGGCGGAGCAGAACGGGCTGAAGCTCATGGTCTGCCACCAGATGCGCCACCGGCCGATCATGAAAAAACTGAAGGAAACGATTGAGGAAGGAAAGCTGGGAAAGATCTACTTGGGCACGGTATCGCTCCGCTTAAACAGGTCCCCCGCTTATTATGAAGCGGCATCCTGGCGGGGAAGCTGGGAAAAAGACGGCGGGATGCTGGTCAATCAAGGGATACATCTGATCGATCTGCTGCAATGGTTTTTAGGTGATGTAAAAGGCGTTTACGGAGATATGCTGGGCGGCTCCGGAGCTAAAGAAACGGAAGATGTTGCTGTCGGTATTCTGACGTTTGCCAGTCAGGCGAAAGGTGTAGTAGAAGCGAATATCGTCACACAGCCAAACAATATCGGAAGCTCTCTCTCGATTTTTGGAGAAAATGGAACGATTTCATTGGAAGGTCCGGCATTAAACCGGATCAGCCGCTGGTACATCCACGGGGAGAAGGCGGATGCTGAAGAAGCGGCAAAGCTGATTGACATCGGCGGCGAACAAACCGCAATGTATCAAAACTTTATAAGCGCCCTCAAGCGCCAAGACACGCTATTGGTTGACGGCTATGAAGGAAAAAAGGCGATTGAAACCATCTTTGGAATCTATCAATCTGTGCTGCAGAAGCAACCGGTGCAGCTGCCTCTTTCTTCATTTCAAACAACTGATATGAAAAATAAATAGGTTTTGTTTTGGTAGATCGTCCCTTTCAAAAAAAGATTTGAAACATAGTTTATTAAAGGAATGTACAGAAGGGGCGAGTTGATAAATGAGCAAACAGGAAATTCATAACGAAACGATAGCGGTCATCGGCTTGGGGTTTGTCGGTCTGCCCTTGGCCATGTTGTTGATATCAAAAGGAATGCGGGTTATCGGTGTTGATTTGGACAAAAAGAAAGTCGAGGCATTGCGGAAAGGAACCAGCTATATTTCGGATATAAACGATCAAGCGGTGCAGGACGGAATAGGCACCGGTTTCTTTCGTCCTGTTTCGGACTACAGTTTAATCGGTGAAGCGGATGCCGTCATCATCTGCGTGCCGACGCCTTTGAATGATGATGCGGGTCCTGATTTGAATTATGTGAAAAGAGCGGCGCAATTGATTGGAGCGCACTTGAAAAAAGGGCAGCTCGTCGTGTTGGAAAGCTCGACATATCCGGGTACGACAAGAGACATCGTCAAACCGATCCTGGAAAAAAGCGGCCTTGTATGCGGGAAGGATTTTTACTTGGCTTATTCTCCAGAACGCGTTGATCCGGGCAATCAGTTCCCGATTGAGGTCGTGCCGAAGGTAGTAGGAGGAGCGACGGATGCATGCCTTGAAAAGGTGCATCAATTATACAGCGGCATTTATGAAGAGGTTGTGCCTGTTACATCGCCAGAAACAGCGGAGCTGACAAAGCTGCTCGAAAATACGTACCGGTTTATTAATATTTCATTCATTAATGAATTCGCGATGATATGCGACAGGCTCGGGGTGAATGTGTGGGAAGTCATCGAGGCGGCAAGCACGAAGCCGTATGGGTTTGCGGCTTTTTATCCAGGCCCCGGCATCGGCGGCCATTGCATCCCCGTCGACCCGCTGTATTTGCAGTTTGTCATGAAACAAAGCGGATTATCGAGCGACTTTATCGAGCTGTCGGAAGCGACAAATGATAGAATCGTCCGCTATATCGCAGAGCGCTCCTTGCAGCTGGCAGGGAAAGACAAGGCGACAGACGCCCGCATCTTAATCTACGGCGTCACCTATAAACGAAATATCGCGGATGTCCGCGAATCAAAATCGCTTGATATTATAGAGAAGCTGATCGGCATGGGAGCAGATGTTTCCTACCATGATCCGCACGTTCCGGACCTCGACCTCAGCGGCAAAAAGCTAGCAAGCGTGCCGATAGATTCAAAGATGCTGAAAGAGTATGACTGTGTTGTCATTTTAACTGATCATGACGCACTCCCGAAAGAGCTGTTATTAAACCATGCAAACGTGATATTTGATACGAGAGGAGTGCTGAGGGAAGCAGCCGGAAAAGCAAAAGTCATCCAGCTCGGAAACGGGCGCTCCTGAATCAATTTTTCTGCAGCGACTCACGCCCAGATCCGTTCGGAATACAATAAGTTAAAACAAGAACGAAAAGGGTGAGGGCCGTGTGGATCGGAATTCTGTTGATGGTCTCTGGGATTGGGATCAGTATTTTCGCCGTCAGTCTGATTGTCAGCTATTTGTTTGTTTTGCCGAACCGGAGCACATATGAAGAAACTTTTTTCAGCGGACTCAAACACGGCGAGATCATCGATGACGTGTTTGAGTCCCACGACAAAGAAGAGCTGTTTTTGACAGCAGGGGATGGATGCCGGCTGCATGCGCTGCTATTTCCCGTTCAAAAGAGCAGGAAAGCCGTCATCATCTCCCACGGCATCAAGTGGTCGCTGTTTGGCGGGTATAAATACGTCGAGCTGTTTCAGTCCATCGGCTACAATGTCCTGCTTTGCGACAGCAGGTGCCACGGGTTGAGCGGCGGTTCACACGTTTCCTACGGGTTTTACGAAAAGGATGATTTGGCGAGGTGGGCTGACGAGCTTGAGAACAGGTTCGGCAAAGATCTTTGGATCGGGGTGCTTGGCGAATCGCTCGGAGCGGCGGCTGCCATCGAGCTGATGAAACAGGATCGGAGAATCAAGTTTTGTATTGCCGATTCCTGCTTCAGCGATTTAACAGAGCTATGCCGCTTTCAGCTGAAAGCCGCCGTCAAATTGTCCGTGCCGTTTCTCATCCCGTTGGCAAGCGGGCTGATCAAGCGGCGCCACGGCTGGAGCCTTGCTGATATATCGCCGGTCAGCAACCTTGAGCAGTCAGACACGCCGCTGTTGATCATCCACGGCACAAAGGATCAGCTTGTTCCGCCGGAAATGGCCAAAAGCCTGTATGAGAGGAAAAAGGGATTCAAGAAACTGTACTGGATTGAAGGCGCCGGACATGTCGGCGGATTTCGCCACAATCCTGAGGAATACTTAAATAAAATCAAAGACTTTATCTTGAAAATCGAGCCGGCCAATTAGCCTTGCGATTCCAGTTTTTCAGCGGCTGCCGATCTTTGGCGCGCTTCCTTGATTTTGCCGGCGTAGGACGTTCCCCAATTCATCATTTGCCGGATGATCGGGATCAGCGTCTTGCCGAACTCGGTTAAACTGTACTCGACTTTCGGAGGAACCTGTTTGTAAATTGTACGGCAGACGATGCCGTCGCGCTCAAGCTCTCGAAGCTGGAGGGTCAGCATCCGCTGAGTCACGCCGGGAATTAAGCGCCGCAGTTCATTAAAGCGTTTTTTATCATCGATCAAGTGATACAGAATGACGCTTTTCCATTTGCCGCCGATGATATCGATCGTTGCTTCCACCGGACATGAATAACCGTCCGGTGCTTCGCATGCTGCCGGATGTTTTTTCATTTTCTTCTCTCCTTAGTATAAAAAATGATACTATGCCACAAAAATGTGCGTACTTTCTTATTGCTATTATAATGATTAGAATGAAATTGAGAAAGGAATATAAACTATAGAGAAAAGGAGAGAACATAATATGACAGAGCAATCCAAGAAGCAAGAGATTCTTGACGCATTCCAATTTAGACATGCGACAAAAGAATTTGATCCGGACAGAAAGATATCAGATGAGGATTTTCAGTTCATTTTAGAAGCGGGCAGACTGTCGCCAAGCTCGGTCGGCCTCGAACCGTGGCAATTTGTCGTCGTCCAAAATAAAGAGCTGCGTGAAAAACTGCGTCAAGTCTCATGGGGTGCACAGGGGCAGCTTCCGACAGCCAGCCATTTCGTTTTGCTGCTCGGACGCACGGCTAAGGAAATGCGACGTGATTCCGGCTATGTTGCAGATCAATTAAAGCATGTGAAAAAAATGCCGGAGGACATCATTGAAAATATGCTGAAAGAAGACGGCGTTCTGGAAAGTTTCCAAGACGGCGATTTTCATTTGTACGAAAGCGACAGGGCGATGTTTGACTGGGTATCAAAGCAAACGTACATCGCGCTCGCCAACATGATGACGGCTGCCGCTTTGATCGGCATTGACTCCTGCCCGATTGAAGGCTTTAACTACGACAAAGTCCACGACATCCTTGAAAAAGAAGGGGTGTTGGAGGATGGCCGCTTTGACATCTCGGTCATGGCCGCTTTCGGATACCGTGTGAAAGAGCCGCGTCCGAAGACGAGACGGGCGCTTGATCAAATCGTGAAATGGGTCGAATAAGAAAAGTGCGGTTCTGCATAAGCAGACCGCACTTTTTATATTTAGATCTGGAGCTTGCGCCGCTTCCTTTGGTAAAGGTACAGGCCGCTTCCGGATATAAGCAACAGCAGGCCGAGCATCAGCCAATGATAGGCGTTTGAAGCGGTGTCAGGCAAAAAACCGCCGTTTGAACCATCGGAAGGTTCATTTCCGTCATCTGCTCCGCCGCTGTCATGACCGCCTGATCCGTCTCCGCCGCTGCCGGCGCCGGGCGAAGCAGGGGGTTCACCGCCGCTGCCGCCATCCGGAGTGTCATCATCGCCGGAACCCGGCGGAAGGGAAGGCGACCCGGCATCATTGTCATTCATCACGGTATACTCGCTGAAATGGTCGACATAGCCTGCAACGGTACGGCCTTTCGTATAGCCGTTTGTTACTTTTGTGAAGCTGTTGTTTTTGCGGTCGACATAATAGACGCTCAAATGTTTATCAGGAGCATCGACTTGGAACAACAGTCCGACAGGCTCTTTAAATGTGCTGACCGTTTTACCATTCTGCTGAATGTTGAAATCATATACCTTTGTGACCGCCTGTTTGATATCCTTGGCGATTTTAATGCTGATTTTTGTCTTTTCGCTTGCCAGATTAACGGCTGGAAGCTGCATCGCAATGCGATCGTTTTTCAGGGTGATGCTTGGATCACCGGTTCTTTCTTTGACAAGGTCAGTCTGTGCTTTTGTCATATTCAGCTTGATGTGTTCCTTTTCTGTGTCAGGGAAATAGGCAATCGCCTGATTTGCGTTTTTCCCGTATGTTTCGAACGGCTTTTCCGCAAGCGTCCAAGTGCCGTCTGCCTGACGGTCGGGAAGGAACACTTCTGTGATTCTGTTCTCGATGTTCGGTGAAACAGAATCGTATAAGGCAAGCTGCTCTGTAAAAATGTCGTAATCGGTAAAGCCGAGATCGACACCGTTTTTCGCTTCTTTAAAAACGGAATAGCCGTCTCCGCCGCCGCCCATGAAGTTATTTGTAGCGACACGGTAGGTTTTGTCCAAATCGAGCGGAACAGCGTCCCCTTTGTCATTGACTAGGTTCACATCAAGGATTCGCTCACCTTTTGGCTTGCTCAGTGTAAAGGTGAAGGATAGACCCGAAACATGCGGAAACGCGCCTCCGCCTTCTTCGACTTGGCTCACCCCGTGCTCAAGCGCTTCTTTGATTTGCGCCCCCGTCAAATCAGCGGCATAAAGGGTGTTGCCGAACGGCATGACCGTCAGCACATCGCCGAGTGTGATTTCGCCTTTGGCAATACCGCTTCTGATTCCGCCGCCGTTTGTGATGGCGATGTCAGCTCCGCCGGCTTGTTTTGCTTTCTTCAGCATGCCGTCCGCGATAAAATTGCCGAGGTTGGTTTCTTTTGAGCGGACATGCTCGCGTTTTCCGTCCAGCGGGACATCGGCATAGCCTACTTTTTTCTTTTTCAGTTCGTCAATATCTTCTTTAAAGCCGTCAAGCACTTCTTTCCCAGGAGGGTCTTCGTCCACTTTGTCGTCGATCGCGATCAAATTGAACCTTGATTGGTCCGTTTGAACGACGCCGTTCTCATCAAACACCACATCGACCCTTCCCAAAAACTGTCCGTAGTCTTTCACTTGAGCGACGATTGTCGGTTCTTCGTTCTCCACCACTTTCAAGTGATCGACAAGTGTATGCGTATGCCCGCCGATAATCAAATCGATGCCCTTCACTTTCTTGGCAAGCTCCAGATCCCGGTTGTAGCCGAGGTGGGTGAGGGCGATGATTTTGTTGACCTTTTCTTTTTCTTTCAGTTCCTTCACCGTTTTCTCTGCTGACTGATAAGCGTCATGAAACGCAATGTTCGGACCGGGGCTTGATGTATATGACGTATCTTCCGTCGTCAAGCCGAATACGCCGACTTGTTCGCCGTTTACATCAAGCAGAATATAAGGATAGATGCCGCTTTCTTTCTTTTTTCCCGCTGCTAAGACTGCAGGCTCTTTCTGAAAGCTTCGCAGCTTCGGCTCTTTTGATACATCCACATTGGAGCTGACGATCGGAAAATCGGGCTTTTCCAGCTGGTGTCTGTTTAACGGGTCTACGGCTGTATAGTTTCCGCTGAGAAAGTCTGCGAGCACTTTAGGCCCTTTATCAAATTCATGGTTGCCGAAGGTCATGGCGTCATAGCCCATCATGTTCATCAGTTTCAAATCGGCGAGTCCGTTCCATTTTGTAAAATACAGATCGCCGGAAAAGACGTCGCCGGCATCGAGCAGCACATTGTTTTCTGTTTCACTGCGGATTTCTTTCACTTTGGCAGCGCGCCTTGCCGCTCCATCAAGGTGGGCATGCGTGTCGTTCGTGTGCATGACGGTTAATGTCCAGTTTTCATCATCAACTGGAGGCTCTGAACCGTCAAAGTTCAGCTTATAGACGCCATATCCTTTGTTTTCGGATTCCCTGACAAAATCGATGTCATTCGCTTTTTCAGCAAACGGTTTGGCAAGGAGGGAAGACTCGAATGTCACGTCGGCTCCTTTAATCGGAGCGATCGACCAGTTGTTGTCGGCGGCGGGATTGACCGTTTTCTTCTCCATAATGTAGTTCATGAGCACCTGCCTGTTTTCATCAGCCGCCGCATAAACGACTTTGTCCTGAGTCAGATGCGGGAATCCGCCGCCCCCGGAGGCGCGGTAATTATTTGTGACGACAAGGAATTCCTGGTCGTCGCGGACGGGTTTTCCGTTGTAAGACAACTGTTTGACGCGGTTCGCCTGCGGATTTTTCACCCCGCCTGAGGCATTGTATTTTGCAGGCTGTGTGACATCGATCTGGTAGGTCACACCGTCAATGACATCGAAATTATACGACCTGAAATCGGGATTGAGGAGCGCCTGTTCACCCGATTTTGAAGGATCGATCTGATTGAACTGCCCGGCCGACATTTCGATCCAGTCCTTCACTTCGCTTCCCGTCAGTTTGACGATATAGAGCGTATTGTCGTACAAATACAAATCGCCGATGTTTTTGATCGCAAGGTTTCCTGCTTTAATGTTTGTATAATAACCAGCACCGTTGCGTCCTCCTGCTTTGAACGGCGCGCCCGCTGATAAAATCGGCAGGTTTTCGTATTCCGTTCCCTTCATGACATCTTCCGCATACCATTTTTGTGCGTCTGTGACAATCTGGATTGAAGGATCGTCTTTTACCTGCGCGAAAAAGCTGTTAATATCAGCTTCTGTTTGGCCAACCGGCGCGCGGACGTATTCGAGCGTTTTTTCGTGCGTATCTTTAATCGCGGAAACGACGGTTTCGTTTCGCGACATCACATTTCCGGCAATCGCTTCCGTTTTTGCGCTGGCATCTTTCACTTTCCATTTGCCGCCGTCCAGTTCAAGCTGCATATCGATAATTCCTAAATGGCTGCCCCAGTTCTTCGGCATGACGACAGGAATGCCGTTGATCGTTCCTTTTTGGTTGTCGATCACGCCGTTACCGGGATAGTCGGTGCCGGGGAACAGACCGTGCTGATGTCCGGAGATGATCGCATCTATTCCTTCCGTCTTGAGAGCCAGGTCGTATACGGCGTTTTCGGCTCCCGCCGCCTGTTCGCCATTTTCAATTCCGGAGTGGGCGATCGCGATGATCACGTCGGCGCCTTCCTGTTTCATTTTTGGAATCGTTTCTTTCGCTGATTCGGTGATGTCCTGCACTGTGATTTTGCCGTCCAGGTGCTTTTTATCCCATGTTAAAATCTGAGGCGGAACGAAGCCGATATAGCCGACTTTAAGCTGGTGCTTTCGGCCGCTTTCATCCGTCACCGTCCGGTCTTCAATATGATATGGCGTATATTTGTTCTTTCCGTCCGGTGTTTTAATATTGGCATTGACGATGGGAAATTCGGCCCCTTTTATCGTGCCGTCAAGGAATTCAAGGCCGTAGTTGAATTCGTGGTTTCCGAGCGTGCCGGCGTCATATTGCAGTTTGTTCATGACATCAATGATCGGGTGTGTTTTCGTTCCGGAGATAATCGATTCACGTTCATGTTTGAAGATGTATTCCCCTAGAGGGTTTCCTTGAATTAAGTCGCCGTTGTCGACAAGAATCGTGTTAGGATTCCGGCTCCGGTACTTTTCGATCAGCTGAGCCGTTCGTGCCAGTCCGAATTCAGCCGTTTCTTTGTCGGCATAGTAGTCATAATCCATCATATGGGCGTGGATATCTGTCGTACCCAAGATGCTGAGGCTGATCAGCGGGTGTTCGTTTTGTTCTTCTGCATATGTCTGGGTGTTTGGCATGAGTAAACTGAGTATCATCACTGAGGTTAGCAGAATACGGAGAATGTTTTTCCTTGAAAACCGTCTTTTCTGTATTCCCACCATTTCTCCACCTTTCAGATTAGAGTAACAATTTCTATTGTAAGAACTTTTTGTAAAGTTTTGTAGAACTTTCGTTGCGAATATTGTAAACACTCAGAAAATGATTCCAAAGTCTGTCTCTGTCTGCCGGGTGACTTAGGTACTTTGTCGCGAGGGCGTGGGGATGTTTTATTTAGTGTGGCAGGGGTAAATAGATTTATGTAGACAGAAGCTTCTGGGAGGGTGATCAATATGAGCAAAAAAATTGCAGTTGTTCTGACAGATTACTTTGAGGATTCGGAGTATACCGAGCCTGCGAAAGCGTTCAAAGACGCCGGACACCAGCTTACGGTTATTGAAAAAGAAAAAGGCAAAACGCTGAAAGGCAAACAAGGCGAGGCGCAAGTGGAAACAGATGCGTCCATTGACGAAGTCAGCCCGGCTGATTTTGACGCATTGTTGATTCCGGGCGGATTTTCGCCGGATATTCTTAGAGCCGACCAGCGTTTCGTATCGTTTGCAAAATCCTTTATGGATGACAAAAAACCGGTGTTTGCGATCTGCCACGGCCCGCAGCTTTTAATCACCGCCAAGGCTCTGGACGGTCGCGGTGCGACAGGCTACACATCGATTCAAGTCGATTTGGAAAACGCCGGGGTCAAATTTAAGGACGAGGAAGTTGTCGTCTGCCAGAACCAGCTTGTCACAAGCCGGACGCCTGACGACATCCCTGCGTTTACACGAGAATCTTTGAAGCTGCTCGGCTGATGAAAAAAGACCGGAATAGATTTCCGGTCTTTTTTTATGTTTATTTTCGGAGTGCGGCCAGTTCCTCTGCGATTGCCTGCATTTCGCTCGGACTGAAAGATTTCTTTTTCATCACCATTTGGTGCAGGTATTCAAGGTCTTCAAGCTTTTCATTGCTGAAGTCTTCAGCTTTAATGACGCCGATGTTCAGCATGTTTAATTTCTGTGAGATCTCTTCGATCATTTTGTTCAGCTCGGCTGTTTTTTGATCTGACAAGAAGGCACATCCTTTCTCACTGATTTCGTAGTCTTTATTGTAACAGAATTAAGCGAGAAGAAAAGGACGGCTGTCAAAAAGCATTTGGCTTAAACAGATACGCTGTTTTGCTTTTCTTCTTTTTCGGCTTTGATTTTGGCGAGGATCTGTTTGGATTCATAGACGACAATGCCTGTCAAACCGAGCAGGCCGATCAGGTTCGGAATTGCCATCAGGCCGTTCAGCATATCGGCAAGCGCCCAGACGAAGTCATTTTTAAAGACCGCTCCGAAAAAGACGGCGATCACAAAGATGATACGATAGACGATCGCATATTTTTCATTCAGCAGGTAGGTGAAGCATTTTTCTCCGTAGTACGACCAGCCCAAAATCGTCGAGTAGGCGAACAGCAGCAGTCCGATCGCGACGATTGTCGATCCCGCAGGACCAAGAAAGTGTGCGAATGTCATCGATGTCAGGGCATCGGTTTTTTCTGTCAGATACATATTTCCCATGACAATTGATATCCCCGTAATCGAACAGACAATCAATGTGTCGATGAAAACCTGGGTCATAGAGACAAGCGCCTGGCGGGCCGGCATATCGGTTTTTGCCGCGGCTGCGGCGATCGGCGCCGAGCCGAGACCTGCTTCATTTGAAAATACGCCCCGCGCTACGCCCCAGCGGATCACGGTTCCGATCGCGCCTCCTGCCACGGCTTGCCCGGTAAACGCGTCAGAGAAAATTAAACCGACAGCGCCGGGGACAAGTTCAAAGTTTGTGACAAGAATGATCAATCCGGCGATGACATAAAATAAAGCCATGACCGGCACGAACAGCGAGGTGACTCTGCCGATGCTTTTAATTCCCCCGAGAATGACAAGGGCGGTAAAAGTCGTGACAATAATGCCGGTTACCCAGGCAGGAACGGAAAAAGTGGAGCTCATGACTCCGGATACAGAATTTGACTGAACCATATTGCCTATTCCAAAAGCGGCAAGCGCCCCGAATATGGCAAATAACACGCCAAGCCACTTTTGCTTGAGGCCGTGTTCCAAATAATACATCGGACCGCCTGACATTTCGCCGTTTTTATCTTTCACGCGGAATCTGACAGCAAGCACCGCTTCAGCATATTTCGTCGCCATTCCGAAGAAGGCGGCGAGCCACATCCAAAATACGGCGCCCGGCCCGCCGGCAATAACAGCTGAGGCGACGCCGACGATATTCCCTGTGCCGACCGTAGCGGCAAGGGCGGTCATCAGCGCCTGAAAGTGGGAAATATCGCCTTCGGAGGATTTATCCTGATGCCTTGAAAAGGCGAGCTTTAAAGAGTAAGGCAAAAGTCTGACCTGCAAAAAAGCCAGCCTGAAAGTCAAATAAATCCCTGTTCCAACAATGAGAATCAAAAGCGGAGGCCCCCATAAAAAACCGTTCATTGTATCTACAATATGTGAAATAAATTCCATAGGCGAAATATCCCCCTTTAATTTTGTGTCTAACTAGAATATTCTGAAAGTTTGTTAGATTTGTCAATAGCATTGTCATCTTTTCTTCCCAAAGTTGAAAAAAACAGAAAAATCTTTAGTATAAAAGCAAAAGTGTTTTTTCTTTCTGAAAAGTGGGGAAAGAATAGAGGAGGCTCCTGAGTGATGATCAAAGTGTTATTTGTCTGCCTCGGCAATATTTGCCGATCTCCGATGGCAGAAGCTGTATTTAACGATATGCTCAAAAAAAGCGGACTGGAGGACCGGATCGAAGCCGATTCGGCTGGCACAGGAAGCTGGCATGTCGGCAAACCGCCTCATGAAGGCACAAGGTCGCTGCTGTCTGAAAAAAAGATAAGCTGCGAAGGCCTGTATGCAAGGCAGATTACTGACAAGGACCCGGAAGCGTTCGATTATATCATCGCAATGGATGCCGAAAATGCAGGCCATGTGAGAAGCCTTGCCGGCTACGGGAGCAAAGCCGTCATCCGGAGGCTGCTCGACTATGTCGAAGACTGTGAGACGGCAGATGTTCCTGATCCATACTACACCGGGAACTTTGAAGAGGTGTACGAACTCGTCGCGAAAGGGTGCCGCGAATTGCTGAAGGACATTCGAAAAGAACACAATCTATAAAAACGAAGGGAGAGATTTTTTATGAAAAACGACCGCGTTTTCATCAGAAATATCCTCCTCGGCGCTTCGGTCGGGGCGGTTATGTCACTGCTGCACAAACCGACTAGGGAAGCGTGCGGTGCAAAGCTTACCGCGTGCAAAAACAAAGTCCGCCTTTACCGTGCAAATCCCGGCATGCTCACCGAATGCGTGAAAGAAAAAATGGACGAAGCCAAAAAGCTGACGGCTTCCATATCGGATGATTTGAGCTTCTTAAATCAACAGATAAAAGAGCTGAAGGAAACGACGCCAAAAGTGATCGGCCTGATTGAGGAAACGAGGGATCACTTCACAGCCAAATCCAAAGGACGTACGGAGCCGGAAAAAGAATGAGTTTTTTGAAAGAGCTGGGCTGGCGTTTTTTCCTTCATGAAGGACCGAGCAAATCGGCGGAACTTGCCTACTTTTTTCTATTGTCTCTGTTTCCGTTTATGATTTTCCTATTGACATTGATCGGCTACCTGCCTGTCAAAACGGGCGATGTCATCGGGCTGATCGAACAGTATGCCCCAGAAGACACGATGTCCGTCATTGAAGAGACCCTGAATACCGGAAACAGGGGCCTGCTTTCTTTCGGGATCATTGCGGCGCTCTGGTCTGCATCAAACGGATTGAACGCGATTGTCAGGGCCTTTAACCATGCTTATGAAGTAGAGGAAAACCGCTCTTTTATCATGGTTCGGCTGACATCGCTCCTTTTGACCGCCGCGATGGTTTTCACAATATTGGTCGCGCTTCTTCTGCCTGTATTCGGGAGGGCCATCGGCCATTTTATCGCCAATCTGGACGGTACGCCGGAGATGTTTCTGACGGCATGGTCAGCGCTTCGCTGGGGAATCAGCCCGCTTGTGCTGCTGATCGTCTTTACGGCTTTGTACTTTTTTGCTCCGAATAAACGGCTGTCATTTAAATTCGTGCTTCCGGGAGCTGTTGCAGCGACCGCCGGCTGGATCCTCGTCAGCGTCCTGTTCTCATACTATGTCAGCGAATTTGCAAACTACAGTGCGACATACGGAAGCCTCGGCGGCATCATCGTCCTGATGATCTGGTTTTATTTAAGCGGAATGATGATTATTCTTGGAGGGGAAATCAATGCCCTTTTACATAAGCGTAAAATCATTCCTGAAGAAAATCCGCGGAATTGAGCAATCTATATATGAACGTTTCATGAGTTCAAAAGCGGAGGGATCATCATGGCAAAACACACGAAAAAAGGCGGCAGCCATAATAAACAAAATTCAAAGCAAAGTCCGAAGAACAAAACGAGCGGAAGCGCCAACGGACAAAACGGATATCATTAAAAATTGCCTTAAAAGGCCGGCTCCAGCAGCCGGCCTTTTTTACATTGGCGCCGCCTCAGATTGTTCGAGAGCGCCGTTTTTCTTCGTTTTGCCAAAGAGCACCCCGATCCAGATCAACACCATCACGCATGTAATCAAATAAAACAGGTTGCTGTTATGGAATATCTGCATATACCACCCGCCTGCAACCGGACCGAAAATGCTTCCGAAGCTGAATGTAATTCCGCACATCAAGTTCCCGGCCGGGAGAAGGCGTTTTGGAAGCAGGTCGGCCATAAAACTGATGCCGAGTGAAAAAGTTGATCCCACAGCCATTCCGGCTATGAAAAAACATGCCGCAAGCAGAAGAACGGATTCGGAAAAGCCCGCAGCAAAGAAGCAGCCTGCCCCGACAGCCAATATGACAAGGAGTACATTTCGCCTTCCGTACTTGTCGCTCAACACGCCGAGCGGATACTGAAAGACGATGCTTCCGATCGCAAAAGCCGGAAGAATGATCGATACGCCTTCGACGGAAATGCCCGACCGGAGCGCATAGACGGGAAAATTGCCGTTCAGGGCGGTTTCCAAAAAGCCGTAGCCGAATGTCGGCAAAAACGCGACCCACCCAAGCAGGAAGGCTTGAGCGAAACGCTTCAAGCTGTTATCGCTGCGGCTTTCAGAGCCGCTTTTCTCAGGGAAATCGTTTTGCAGGCAAAAAATAAACAGCCATGCCAGCAGGCTGAACGCACCTGAGACGATAAACGGCAATGATGGGGCGATGTTGACAAGCGGCGTTAAAAAAGGCCCGGCTGCAAATCCCAAACCAAACGAAAGGCCGTACAAAGAGATATTGCGGCCGCGTTTTTTTTCAGACGATAATGTGGTCACCCAAGTTTGCGTTGAAAAGTGCAGCATATGATCCCCGATTCCGATCAAGAGCCGCAAAAAGAACCAAACGATAAACGACTGAATAAAAACAAAGGCGAACAAACTCGCGCACACCATCACCCCGCCGATGACAATCAGCGGTTTAAAACCGAGCCTGCGAAGCGGCGCTTCCATGAAAGGCGAAGCGATCAGGACGCCGATGTAGAGGCCTGTCGCATGAAGCCCGTTCAGTGCAGCCGAATGGCCTTCCTGTTCGAAAATAACAGAGATGACCGGAAGGAGCATCCCTTGCGAAAAACCTGATATACTGACAATCAAAACGAGAATGAAAAAGTGAAATCTAGTCATCGGCCGATTCTCCTTATCCGTAATCCTTCTTTGATCGTACAACTTTCAGAAGTTTTCAGGCAAGGCGATTTTTCTTTTTCTTTCATAAGAGGTGTGATTCATGGAAATCGTGTGGAATCAGAACGGCTTTGAGGCTGATCTGGAATATGGGAAGCTTAAAATATCAAGCAATGAAGAAGCGGGATTCAGGCCTTATCAATTGCTGGCCGCTTCGATTGCGGCATGCAGCGGAACCGTTCTTCATAAAATTTTGGAAAAGAAAAGGATACAGCTGAAAGATATGATCATCGAAACAAAAGAAGAACGCATTTCCGAAGAGGCTGGCCGCATCAAAAGCATCCATCTTCACTTCATATTGAAGGGAGAAAACCTCGGTACAGAACAAATCAAAAAGGCGCTGAGAATAGCGCTGAAAAACTGCGCCATGGTGAGGTCTGTTGAAAACAGTATTGACATCACCGAAACATTTGAGATTCGCTGATGTTTAAAAACATGCGCCGCTGCGGAATAGATCAGTATGCCGTATATAAAGCGAAAAGTTCGCACAAAAATAACCTACACCAAAAAAGAAAAGAGGAATGAAAAATGAGCCGTTTTTTCTTTTGGATGATGGCTGCAGGTGTTCCACTTTCTGTCGCAGGGAGCCTTCTGCATTGGCCGCAGGTTTTATTGTTCATCATATACTGCCTGACGATCATCGCGCTTGCAAGCTATATGGGAAGAGCCACCGAAAGCCTTGCGATCATTGCGGGACCGAGGATCGGAGGCCTTTTAAATGCGACGTTCGGAAACGCCGTTGAGCTGATCATTTCGATTTTCGCGTTGCGGGAAGGACTGATCGGAATTGTGCTCGCATCGCTGACAGGATCTGTCTTGGGCAACCTTCTCCTGGTCGCCGGGCTTTCGTTTTTCATCGGGGGCCTGAAATATAAGCGCCAGGAATTCAACGTGTATGATGCGAGACACAATTCAGGTCTGCTCATGTTCGCGGTGATTGTCGCTTTCGTTATCCCTGAAGTGTTTTCAGCTGAAATGACAGAGCCGAGGAAGCTGTCGATGAGCGTCGGCATCAGCATCATCATGATTTTGCTTTACCTGGCTGCACTTTATTTCAAGCTTGTCAGCCACCGCGGGGTTTACCAGACGAATCAAAATGAGCAGGAAGAATCGCATGAAGAGCCGGAATGGTCGGGAAAGCGCGCAACATTGATCTTATTTTTGGCAACTGTTGCCGTCGCCTACATTTCCGAGCACCTCGTCCATACGTTTGATACGGTGGCCGAACAATTCGGCTGGTCGGAGCTTTTCATCGGGGTCATCATTGTCGCGATCGTCGGAAACGCGGCAGAGCATGCTTCCGCCGTCATTATGGCCTATAAGGACAAAATGGATGTCGCGGTTGAAATTGCGATCGGATCAACGCTTCAGATCGCGATGTTTGTCGCCCCTGTTCTTGTCATCAGCTCTTTGTTTTTTCCAACGAGCATGCCGCTCGTCTTTACCTTGCCGGAGCTGGTCGCCATGGCTTCCGCCGTCCTTTTGATGATCATCATTTCCAACGACGGGGACACGAACTGGTTTGAAGGCGCGACATTGCTGGCCGCTTATATCATCATGGGAATCGGTTTTTTCCTTCTTTAAAAAAATCGGGATAAACAGAGAGCATCCGGAAAACAATAAGGAAAAAGAAACAGAAAGAGTGATAGTATGAAAAAGCTTTTGTGTTTTACGCTGACTGCGTTTTTATCCTTTAGTTTTTTCGCTGTACAGGAAGCTGACGCAGCCAAGCCGATCAAGATTCCAAGCTCTGTCACGAATATTTCCAAAGAGAACACATACCCTAACGCCTCTCAGGATCAGCCGAGGCTGCAGCCGAGCGAATTAGCCGAAGAGCTGCTGAAAACAACCGATATTGCGATTGAAAATCCGCATCTGATTAAAATGCTGAATGAGTCAAGCATTTCCGGCACACCGCTGGCAATCGGCTATCGGGCGACGATTTATTTGGGCAGATGGGCGCTAGGTTACACCTCGAATGAAACCGTTGCGAACTGGGAATACCGCAAAATCAACACAAACCGCTTTGACAACCGGGGCGGGAAAGCACCTGCAGAACTCACGTATTCCCAGGAACAGACGAGCAAAATCAAAGGCGGCTTAACAGCGAAAGTTCCAAAGGCGGAAGATGTCAAAAATATGATGATGCTCAAAGCCATGGAAAAAACAAAGCTGCCGCTCGCCTTTGAAACAGTGGTCGGCTCCGGTACAAAACGCGATCAGATTTATAAAGTGCAGCCGAAAAAACTGGGAAATTTACACGCCTATGCACCTGCCGTCAATGAAAAAGGAAAAGTCACCTACGGCGAAGTGTACATCGTATTAAAAGGCAACAAAAGAAAGCTAGTCGTCAAAAATATCACCTCGCAAGGAATCGGCGCTTGGATTCCTGTACAGGATCACCTGACATTCGGCTTTCAGCTCAGCCATCAGCCGAAATAAAAAAGCAAGCCTTTGCGGCTTGCTTTTTTCATACTCTTGCTGTTCTGGAAGTAAAATCAACATCTTGATAATAGCTGTTTTTGACGAGCACATTCGGTCCGAGGCACCGGACGTGCGGGCAGTGGCAGTTGAGTTCTTTGGCAAGCTCTGTTTTTCTCCACTTCGCGTAGGCGCTTGGCAGGCTGTCTGTCTGAATGTTGCCGAGCGGCGGAGTATCTCCGAAATCGGTCACGATGATATTGCCGTCAAAAATATTGACGTTCAGGCGCGATCTGCCGTCAGGGTCGTTTCTGACGGTGACGTTTTTCGCTTCGCGCAGCCGCTGTAAGAGGGCGTGATCTTCAGGATCAGGGCTGCACGCGTAAAACGGCAGAGTGCCGAACAGCATCCACGTATTTTCGTCGCGAATGTCAAGAAGGCGGTGGATCGCTTTTCTCATGTCTTTTAAGCTTAAAGATTCAAGTGCGCTTGCAAAGTCGCTCGGATACATCGGATGGACCTCATGGCGCTGGCATTTCATGTCTTCGACAATTTGCCGGTGAATATGCTCGATATGAGGAAGCGTCCGTTTGTTGAGCATCGTCTCGGCGGAGACCATGACCCCTTCATCAACAAGCGTCCGGCTGTTTTCGATCATTTTTTCGAAATAGCGCGCCCGCTGTGCAAACGTCGGCTTTTTATCCATCATAGCGAAGCCGATTTCTGCAAAGTCTTCGACCGTTCCCCAGTTGTGGGAAATATGAAGCACATCCAGGTAGGGGATGATCAGCTCGTAGCGGCCGATATCGAGCGTCAAGTTTGAGTTGATCTGCGTCCGCACGCCGCGTTCATGAGCGTATTTTAATAAAGGAACGACATATTCCTTTACAGATTTTAATGAGAGCATCGGCTCGCCGCCCGTAATGCTTAAAGAACGAAGGCGGGGAATCTCATCAAGCCGTTTCAACAGAAGGCTGACTGGCAGCGCGTCCGGGTCCTTCGTCTGGAGCGTATACCCGACGGCGCAGTGCTCGCAGCGCATATTGCAAAGAGTCGTCGTCGTAAATTCAACGTTCGTCAGCTGTATATCTCCAAATTGGTCAACGTCCATGTAGGCTTCCCACGGATCATATTCCGGGGTGATCGGACGAGCCTGCATTTTTTCTGTCATGACATATCTAACTCCTTTATGATAGGACATACTAATATAGCCCAACTATTCATTTTAGACCTGATCCTTGAGGCATGCAAGTCATGGATGATTGAAAAAAGGCCGTTTATAGGCTACGATAAAGGAACAAAAGGAGGAGAATCATGGGTAACGCAGTACATGACAAAGAACAGCAAGTCAATTATTTGAAAAACAGATTGGATATGTTTATGTCAGTCATCGATTCTTTAGACCCGGAATCGACCGACCTTGAAGATATTGACAGACTGATCAGCATGCTCGACGATTTGGAAGCCAAATACGAGCGCTTTAAAAAAGACTGGAAATAAAACCGCGCATTCTCTGCCGCGGTTTTTTTTGTTTTCCAAGTGTTGCTTGGTATGAAATGCTCAGCCCTTCTGCACAATAAGAAAAAATAAAACTGGGAGCGAGAAGATGATGAAACGAATCTGTGCCATATGCTGCGGATTCCTGCTGACGCTGGCGTTCAGCGGCAATGCTGAAGCGATTTCCAACAAGGCGATCCATTGGGGTTTTTCAAAAAGCAAAAACCATCAGCCGGCAGATGCGGGTCAAGAGCTGACCAACCTTTTACAGCAGTACGACGCCTTTTATTTGGGCAACACAAAGGAAAAAACGATCTATCTGACCTTTGATAACGGCTATGAAAACGGCTACACCCCTCAGGTGCTCGATGTTCTGAAAAAACAAAACGTCAAAGCGGCCTTTTTTGTGACGGGCCATTTTGTCAAAGATCAGCCGGAGCTGATCAAGCGAATGGCCGAGGAGGGGCATATCATCGGGAATCATTCATATCACCATCCGGATCTGACGACGAAAACAAGCCGCGTCATTCAAGAGGAATTGGAATCGGTCGATGAGGAGGTTTACAAAATCACAGGCGAAAAAAACAACCTCTACCTGAGACCGCCTCGGGGCATTTTCAGCGAGCGGGTGCTCGAAGAAACGAAAAAGCTCGGCTATCAAACGGTATTCTGGTCTGTTGCTTTTGTCGATTGGAAAATCAATGCCCAAAAAGGGTGGCGCTATGCGTACGACAATATGATGAAACAGGCTCACCCCGGCGCCATCTATCTGCTTCACACCGTCTCGAGAGACAATGCCGAAGCGCTTGATCAGGCGATCACCGACTTGAAAAAAGAAGGTTATACATTTAAAAGCCTCGATGACCTGATGTTTGAAAAATCTATGATGCTTGAGACCCTTTGAAAGAACAATGCCCCGGCCGCTTTGCCGGGGTTTTGCTTTGGCTGAAAAAATTGATGCTTCAGGCTCTTTTTATTTCCCCTAGTCAATTCTATAGAATAAAAATCCATTTTATATACATATATTACTGGATTTAAAAAGAAAATAGGTATATCATTGATAGTGAAGGGGGAATTACCATGTCAAAATCAGTAAAATCAGTCACATCACCTAAAAAATTTATTACAGGAAAACGACTGCTGGAGAACTTGAACGACTACATTGAAGATTTTGGCGACAACGCATATATCATTTGCGATGAATTCATTTTGGAACGCGCTCAAAAAGAAGCGGGGAATTCGATTCAGAAAGCCGGCAATCAAGCCGTTTTTGAAAAATTCAATTACGAATGCACACAGGAAGAAATCGATCGCAACCGGGAGCTTGCACGCAATGCAGGCGCTAATATCATCGTTGGGATCGGAGGCGGTAAAACGCTTGATACCGCAAAAGCCACCGCTTATTACGAGAAGCTGCCGGTTGTGATTTTCCCGACAATTGCTTCTACGGATGCTCCATGTACGGCCCTTGCCGTCATTTATAAACACGACGGATCGTTTGACCGCTATCTGTTTTTGCCGACGAACCCAGATGTCGTTCTTGCGGACTCTGAGATTTTGGCATCCGCGCCGCCGCGCTTTTTCGCAGCCGGTATCGGTGACGCCTTGGCGACGTATTTTGAAGCGCGTGCCTGCTTTAAAGCAAACGGCGATAACCTCGTGCTGATGAAGCCTTCAACAACTGGATTGGGACTTGCCCGTCTTTGCTATGATACGCTGTTGGAAAACGGTGTGAAAGCGATGCAGGCGGTTAAGCACGGCGTTTCCACACGAGCGGTCGAAGATACAATCGAGGCGACCATCTATTTAAGCGGCGTCGGTGCCGAATCAGGCGGTCTTGCCGCCGCACACGCGATCCACAACGGAATGACAGCCGTTCCTTCTCTGCACAGGGCTCAGCACGGCGAAAAAGTCACGTTCGGCCTTTTGGCGCAGCTTGTTCTTGAAAACGCGCCGGCCGAAGAATTGGAGACCGTTATTGACTTTATCAAAGGCGTCGGTCTTCCGTTGACATTAAAAGACCTCGGAGTCGACGAATTTGTCGAAGAAGAATGGCGCCAAGTCGCTCAAAGCGCTTGCGCGGAAGGCGACACAATGGGCAACATGCCGTTCCCAGTCACCCCTGACGACGTCTACAATGCGATCGTCGCCGCCAACGCGATTGCAGAATCTTATCACGATTAATAGACGAAAAGCCGTTTCCGTGAAGGAGCGGCTTTCTGCTTTGGGTTAGTATATTAGTTTGTGAATCGGCGGTCTGTCCGTGCTTTTGAATATGAATTGTGTGGTACGTTTCCCAGAGTAAAATTATGAATTTCTTTTATAGCAGTTTCCCAAAAACGAGCTGTTTGACTCGTGTGACAGCCGTTCATTTCACCACTTTAATCTTCAACCTCGGCTCTTCTTCAATTCCGGATGCAAATGCATCCTCATTTCCCGGAGCCGTAAAGGTGACGCTGTACGTTTCCTGTGAATGCGGCGACAGTTCCAGCTCTTCCGGCTGAAAGTCAAATTCATTTATTATATCAGGGGTGAGCTGGACGCGTGCGGTCTTTTTCCCGTAGTTGTTGACTTTCACCTCACAGTCCATGCTTCCTGCTTCCATATCGCCCTGATAGCTGCAAGCGCTTCCCCTTTTCATATATTCCACGGCGCTATCGCCTTGTGCATTCCATTTTTGAAAGAACATCAGCTGTTCTGTGACCAGCGGGTAAAATACTGAATTACCGATGATAAACAAAAACAGCTTAAAGCGGATCCACGGTACTCCATAATAATGGCGCCACGCCATAATGAAGCCGGCGATGATCATAAACATGCAGATCAGAACCACTAAATTCCGGATGGGCAGTTTTAAAAAGCCCGAAAGCGCGTCTGCTACAGACGCGCCTTGATGATTCTCGGCGCTGATCAACAGCCCGATAACGATCATGATGATGCCGGCAAGCCCTGTATGTACCTTCATTTCTTTCCCTCCTCAGTTGTAGAAATAGTCGAACAGAGAGGAAAAAGGTTTCCGGTTTTACTTGAAAATGTCAAACCATCCTTTATGCCGGAACCAGAAGATCATGCCGGCGACAACGGCTGCCATTATTCCGAGGATGAAAAAATAGCCGTAGCGCCAATGCAGTTCAGGCATGTTGTCAAAGTTCATGCCGTACACTCCGGCAATGAAGGTGAGCGGAATAAAAATCGTTGAGACGATCGTCAGCGTCATCATAATGGCGTTCATCCGGTTGGAGTTGAGCGTCTGGTAGCTGTCCCTCAAATCGGCTGTCATGTCACGGTTGTTTTCGACGATTTCGGCCAGCTTCAAGAGATGGTCGTAAATGTCGCTGTAATACGCTTTTCGTTCGCGGTTTTCTTTTGAAATTTCAATGTTTAAAATCCGGTAAAGCAAATCCCGCATCGGAATGATTGTTTTCCTCAGCTTTAAAAGGTCGCCACGGATATCAAACACCTCGTTCATCAGCGTTCCATACGTTTTCCTGCTGTCGCTTTCGGCAATTTCATTGAGGCGGTCTTCTATTTTGTAAAGAATCGGGAAATATTCGTCCACAAGCGTATCCATGACCATATAGGCGATGTGGCCCGGTCCGTTTTTCCACAACTCGCTGTTTTCCGAAAGCTGTCTTCTTACTTTTTCAATGCCGTCTGAGTGATGAAAATGAAATGTAACGATGAAATCCTTTCCAACGAATAAATCAACTTCTTCAGACGCCAAAGTCTTTTGATTCAACGCATGTATGACGAAAAAAAGATAATCTTCGTATTGATCGAGCTTGGGACGCTGCAAGCGATGTACGCAGTCTTCGACCGATAAAGGGTGAAAGTGAAAATGGCTTTTGAGCAAGGAGACTTCTTCTTCCGAAGGCTGATCGAAATCGGTCCAAAACCACTCAATATCTTGATCTGTCAGCCTTTCTGCTTTGTTGTCGGATAAAAGCCGTCCGTCCTTTGTCATCGCAAAATGTTTAATCATCGATACCCCTCCGCTTACATAGGATGCTGCGCTGTGCTGTGATTCATTCGATGAAAAATAAAATGTTGTTCTTTTTTAAGAGAATTTGAAACATGGTATACTGTGGACAAAGAAGAAAAAGGGATGGGAAGCGATGTGGAAGGAAACTGTAAGCGTAACACCGCCTTATCATTTTGACCGCGTGTTGGACAGGCTTTCGCTTGATCCGCTCAATGCGGTCAACCTCGACAAAAGGGAGGTCAAGCTGCCGCTCCGCAATCAAAACAAAGAGCCTCGGGTTGTCGCTGTGCAGGCGACGGGAACTGCTGAAGCCCCGGCGTTTGCCGTCAGCGGAATAGACGATCGAGATGACATGATAAAAGAAGTGAAACGGATCTTCAGATGGGAAGAAAGTCTTCAGCCTGTACTGGATCACTTTTCACAATCAAGCCTATCATCGATTTTTGAGGAGCATGCCGGAACGCCGCTGGTGCTCGATTTTCATTTGTATCATTGCCTGATGAAATGCATTATCCACCAGCAGCTGAACCTGTCTTTTGCTTATACGCTCACGGGGCGGTTCGTTCACACTTTTGGAGAGCAAAAGGACGGGGTCTGGTTTTATCCGCTTCCCGAAACGATTGCACAGCTTGACTACAACGACCTGCGCGAACTTCAATTCAGCATGCGAAAGGCTGAATATGTCATCGATACATCAAGGATGATCGCAGACGGCCGTTTAGATCTTGATGAGCTTGATCAATTATCAGATGAAGATATTATGGAAAAGCTGGTGAAAATCAGAGGAATCGGCCCGTGGACCGTCCAAAACGTTCTGCTGTTCGGACTCGGCCGTCCCAATCTGTTTCCGGCAGCCGATATCGGCATCCAAAATGCCATCAAACGCCATTTTGGCTTAAACGATAAACCGACAAAAGAACAAATGCTTGAAATGAGCAAAGAATGGCACCCTCATTTAAGCTATGCTTCCTTGTATTTATGGAGGAGCATCGAGTAGAAATGGAGAGAACATCAGTGAAACGTGACAAAAAAGGATCATCAGCAGAATTAAAAGTCGGACAGCAATTTCCGCTGACGATCAAGCGCCTCGGCATCAATGGCGAAGGCGTCGGCTACTTCAAGAAAAAAGTCGTCTTCGTCCCCGGCGCGCTGCCGGGAGAAGAAGTCGTCGTCGAGGCGACAAAGGTTCATCCGAAATTTTCCGAAGGGCGGGTCAAAAAGGTGCGCAAACGTTCAGAGCACCGCGTCAAGCCGCCCTGCATCATCTATGAGCAATGCGGGGGCTGCCAGCTCCAGCATCTGGCTTATGAAGAGCAGCTGAAAGGAAAACGGGACATCGTCATTCAATCGCTCGAACGGCACACCCGTTTTGACATCGGCAAAATGGACATCAGGCCGACGATCGGCATGGAAAACCCGTGGCACTATCGGAATAAAAGCCAGTTTCAGCTCGGGCTTTCGAAAAACGGAAAGATGGTGGCCGGGCTGTACGGCCTTGACTCGCACCGTCTTGTCCCGATTACGGAATGCATTGTTCAGCATCCGGCGACGAACAAAACGACGCAAACCGTCAAGCAGGTTCTTGAAGACTTCGGCATTTCCGTCTACAACGAACGGAAGCGCACGGGCGATGTCCGCACGATCGTGACGAGGGTCGGCTTCGAGACGGGGGAAGTGCAGGTTGTCCTTGTCACGTCAAAAGAAGACCTGCCGCGCAAGGAGCTCATTGCAGAAGAAATCAAGAAGCGTCTGCCTGAAGTGACATCTGTGATTCAAAACGTCAACAAAGCCAAAACATCGGTTGTCTTCGGCGATGATACAAGGCTCTTAGCCGGCAATATGGTCATTCAGGAATTTCTCGGAGAGGTTTCATTTGAGCTGAGCGCCCGCGCTTTTTTTCAGCTCAATCCGATCCAGACAGTCAAGCTGTATGACGAAGTGAAAAAAGCGGCAAAACTGACCGGGCGCGAAAAAGTCGTCGACGCATATTGCGGCGTCGGCACGATCGGAATGTGGATCGCCGACGGGGCAAAAGAAATCCGCGGCATGGACGTCATCAAAGAATCGATTGATGACGCAAACCAAAACGCCAAAAAGCACGGAATCGAAAATGCGCGCTATGTAACAGGAACGGCCGAGCACTGGCTGCCGAAATGGACAAAAGAAGGCTTCAGGCCCGACGTCGTCATCGTCGATCCGCCAAGAACAGGCTGTGACCGCACGTTCCTTGATACGATCAGGCAGGTTAAGCCGAAGCGGTTCGTTTATGTCTCATGCAATCCGTCAACACTTGCGAAAGATTTGCAGTACTTTGCGAAGGATTACCATGTAGAATACATTCAGCCTGTCGATATGTTTCCGCAGACGGCGCACGTCGAATCGGTCGTATCGCTGAAGCTGAAATAAAACGCCTTTTTAAAGGCGTTTTTTAGCGGAAACAAAAGGGGGATACATGATGAAAAGACTTTGCATCATCCCGTGCGGGGCGAAAAAAATCTGGGATGTTGATCCGGACATCGGCCCGTCCGCCGCAAAGGATGTCTATCTAAGCCCATTTCACCGGGCGTGCCGCGCATATGCGCAGACATTTTTTACGGATTGGGTGATTCTTTCAGCAAAACACGGTTTTTTAAAACCTGAAGATATCGTTCCTGAAAACTATGACGTCACATTTGGGATGCGCCACCCAGAGATTATGCCGGATGGCGGGCTGAAGGCTCAAGGTGAACGGAAAAACCTGATGGATTGCGATGAAATCGTCATGCTCGGCGGAAAAAAATACAGGCCTGTACTGAGGAACGTGTTTGGCAGCGGACAGCAGATCATATACCCGCTGGCGGGATATCGGGGAATCGGCTATATGCTGCAGGCGCTGAAGCGGGCTGTCGATGAAGGCCGGGAACTTGGTGAACATGAAAAAAATGAGTTTTTTTAAAATCGCTGGCAGGGCCCTCAAAATAAAGGACAGGGCATCATCCGAGAGACCGGAAGATGTTTGTTTGGCGATTGGGATATCGGGAGGCAAAATGAAATATTCATTTTTGTCTCTTTTTTTTATGTGATTTTTGTAACGAAAAGAAGGTCAGCGGTACTAATAAGTGAATGGAAAAATTAAAGAAACAGCGGAAGATTTAACACAGGAAGCATTTTATCAGGCTGTGAAAGGCTGGCTCCCACACATTTTTGGGAAAGCCGACAATCAAAACACGGGTGTTTGCGATTGCTAAAAAAACACTTTCGTTCAGGAGCGTCGAAAGCCGGGGCAAACACAATGATTCACCAAGTTAAGGCTGCTTGCTTATCTCCGGAAGAACACTTCCTGAAAACCGTGAAAGAGCGGCGGCTTCTCGAGGAAATCAACCGGCTTGATGAGAATTTACAGGAGATTGTCAGCCTCCGCATCTACGAAAATCGGCATGCTCACAGGCAAAACCGAAAACGATGCCATGGTGGGGGTTCACAGGGCGAAGGTCAAGCTTCAGCAAGAAATGGAGGGGTATGATGAAGGATAAGGAACGCAGTATATTCGAAGATTTGCTTCCTTTATACCATGAGGGGCTGTTAAGCAAAGAGACGGCTGAATGGATTGAGGAAGCGGCCGAAAACGATGAGGAGCTTCAAAAGCTTTTGAAGATGTCGGAAGACGAGCTTCCGAAGGAACATATCGAGTCGTCTGTTCATGAAGGGCAAATGTTTAAAAGAATCAATCGAAAGCTCTCCTTGTACCAGCTGATGTTTATGGCGATTTCATTTTTTCTCGCGATTCGCACATCCCTGTTAAATGAAAGCTTCGGCTTTATTTTGTGGTACGCCGTGCTTGGGTTTGCGGGGTATCTGTTTTTCCGGGATATGAAACTCGTAATGCTCCTCACCTATGCGCCGATTTTCGTTTGGGGGATGGGGGATATTCTGGCCGAATGGGACGCATCCGGCGGTACAGGGGTTGTGGAGCACCTGCTGTATGCCGTCTTTGGCGCTTTCGTGCTCGCTGTTATTCACTGTTTTTTCGCCGCGGTTGGGATGATGATCGGCTGGCTGTTCTTAAAGCTGAAGGAAAGATATGATGAAAAAGAAAGTCTTGTATAGCGTGTTGATTGTGCTGCTCGTTTCCTTTGTGCTTGCCGCTTACAACGCCTTCAACGGAAATCCCGTAAGCAAGAAGCTGTCTCAAACGGCGCTTGAGCATTATTTGACTGACCGCTATCCTGAAAAAGACTTGCGGATCGACAGCGGCATCTATAATTTCAAGTTCACGGAATATGTATTTGAAGTCACTGACACCGGTGATCCAAAGCGCAAAGATCCCTATCTGCTTACTTTGAGAGGGTTTGTTCAACCTGAAGTATACACGGACGGAATCTATGAAGAGAACCTCAATGAACCGCTGATGGAGCGGCTTGGAGAAGAAGCAGGAAAAGAAATCAAAGCGCTTTTATCAAAAAGCATAGACCAACTGAAAGACGTTGACGTGCATGTGGAAGTATTAAAAGGAAAGCTGAAAAATGACGCAAAATGGGAGAAAAGCATCCGCTTAGACAAGCCGATGCAGATTCATATTTTACTTGATGCCGAAAATGCCGGCCGAAAAGAAGTATACAATACGGCGCAAAAGATTCAGCGCCTGTTGAATGAAGAAGGGTACGACTACGAAAGCGTGACGATTAATGCCAACATTTTTGATGGGGAAGATATTAAAGACGAGGAGATCGGCTATCTTAAATACAGCACCTCCTTTGAAAAAAATACGGAAATCAAGCTGAAGGATGTTGAAGAGCTAAATGATTAACGATCCATCCTTCAGTTTGAAGGATGATATCATACATGCAAGCCGCCGCAGAAGGCGGCGGTTATCTGTTTAATATAAGTGTCTTTAGCGACTTTTTGAAAACGGCCGCCAGCCAATGCGCCAGACGAGAAGTATCCGTATAAAGATGACAGAAAAGCGAAGGCCTGTGAATCTGCATCTCCCTTTTTCATCAGGTTTTTGTCCTGCATCGTCCGAAAGTAGTCTGTTAAATAACAAAGGAGCTCCTCCATATGCTTTAACAGAGAACCGAAAAGATCAGTCATCCTTCCGCCGTCTTGAACAGCGATAAGGTAGAGCGGCTTGTTTTTTTCCATATGAAGCAAATACGATTCTGCAATCAATGTTAAGTCTTTCTCCAGGTTCCAAGTGATATCGTTTTCAAATACGCGCTGAAAGGCTGGTATATAAGAAAATTGTTGAACGGCCGCTTCCAAAAGTCCAAGCTTAGTTTTGAAGTGGCGGTAGACCGTCATCTCGCTGACGCCTGAATGAAGCGCGATATCCTTTATTGTCACCGACTTGAATCCGTATTTTTGCATTAAGTCTAAAGCAGCAGATATGATCCGTTCGTTCGTCTCTTGCAAAGGTGTTTACCCCCATTTTATGATAGTTAGTAGTAACTAACATCAGTCTAATCAGGCGCTCAATTGATGTCAACCTGTTTCAAAAAGGATAAAAAGGAGTTATGATCATGAAAAATATTCTAATCGTCAATTTTCCGGCGGAAGGTCATGTCAATCCTACATTAGGGATCACCAAAGCATTTGCTGACAGAGGCGACAATGTGCACTATCTTTCAACAGAAAAGTATAAAGACAGGCTGGAGGGCGTCGGAGCTACCGTTCATTTATACAAAGATCTGGTGAGAAACGCGCATATTGATCCGAATTCACCGTCCGGCCTTCTTGAATTTTTAAAAATTCATCTCAAAACCTCGCTGTATATTCTAGACATTGTAAAAGAGCTGTCCAAAAGCATTTCGTTCGATGTCGTGTATTATGACACATTCGGTGCGGGTGAATTGGTCAGGGATTATTTGAACATTCCGGGAATCGCTTCGTCGGCTTCATTTCTCTTCGGACAAGAACATATGAAGATTCTGCCGTTGCATCCGGATTCAGGCGCGGAGCTGCACTTGGACAAAGAATGTGAGGACCTGCTTACGGAACTGAAAGAAAAGTACGGCGTCTCGCCTAGGCATACAGGACAGTTTATGAGCAATCAGGCGGAGCTGACCGTTGTGTATACAAGCCGGTATTTTCAGCCTGACAGCGGCCGTTTTGGGGATGATGTGCTGTTTATCGGCCCGCGTTTTCCAAAGCGCCTGGACAAGACCGATTTTCCGGTAGAATCGTTGAAGAATGAGAAAGTCATTTATATTTCAATGGGAACCGTACTTGGCAAAACTGCGGATTTTTTCAATATGTGCATTGATGCTTTCCGTGATTTCGACGGCAAGGTTGTCATCGCCGCTGGCGAAAAATCGGACTACGCGGAAATTAAAGAAGTGCCGGAGCATTTTATCATCGCCCCGTATGTGCCGCAATTAGAGGTGCTTAAAGAGGCCGATGTGTTCATCACGCACGGCGGCATGAACAGCGTCAATGAAGGCATCCATTACCGTGTCCCGATGGTCGTGCTTCCGCATGATAAAGATCAGCCGATGATCGCCCAGCGCTTGAAAGAGCTGAATGCGGGATATCCTCTGTTTGCAGAAGAAGTGAATGCTGAAAGATTGAGAGATGCAGCAGAACAAGTGCTCACTGACGGAAAATATCAGGAAGGTATTCAAAAAATTGATGAAAGCTTCAGCAACTGCATGGACATTAAAGATGCATTGGCGCGTATTGATGAATATACGGCGCGGAAAAAAGCCGCTGCAGCCATAACAGAAAGCCGCTACTAAGCGGCTTTTTTTATGCATAAACACCGCAAAAAAGAAAAAAATAGAATGAATCATAGATCAGAAAGGATGTTGCATGATGCGCAAACTGTGCGTTTGCCTGCTTCTCGTCATTCCGCTGTCATGTACGGCTGTCATGCCCTCTGCCTACGGGGAAACACGCGTTTATCAAGAGTTGACGGACAAGCAGAAAAATGAACTGGCTTCTTTGCAAAAGGACATTATGGAAAAGAAAAAACAGCTGATCAATAAGTATGTGGAGTACGGAATACTTGATCAGGAAAGGGGAAAGGAAATCAAGTCTCATATTGAAAAGCGCTATGAAAAAGAGCGGGAAGACGGATTTTTGCCAAAGTGGAAGCACCATAAAGAAAAGTTTCGCCCGCATCACATTCATTAAACTGAAAAAGACGGCGCCTCATTTTCTTCGTGACAAAAGTGTAAAGACAGGTGTAAACTAATACTCATGTAAACTGCTAAGAGAGTAAAAGAGGTGTTGTGAGTATGAAGAACCGTCCTGTTTCAGAGCGCAGACTGCTTGGCATCGCAGGCCTCGGCTGGCTTTTTGATGCCATGGACGTTGGTATATTATCGTTTATTATCGCCGCTTTGCACGCGGAATGGAAGTTGACGCCGCAGGAAATGAGCTGGATCGGCAGCGTCAACTCAATCGGCATGGCTGTCGGGGCATTTGTCTTTGGCCTTTTGGCTGACCGCGTCGGAAGAAAATATGTTTTTATTATTACGCTGCTGTTTTTCTCGATCGGCAGCGGGTTGTCCGCTTTAACGACGACATTGTGGGCATTTTTAGTGCTGCGCTTTTTCGTCGGAATGGGGCTCGGGGGAGAGCTTCCAGTCGCATCTACGCTCGTATCTGAAACCGTTGCGCCTGATCGGAGGGGAAGAGTCGTCGTCCTGCTCGAAAGTTTCTGGGCATTCGGCTGGCTGGCTGCAGCGCTCATTTCGTATTTTATTATTCCGGCCTACGGCTGGCAGATTGCTTTATTGATAACTGCGATACCGGCTTTTTACGCCTTATATTTGCGGATTGCCCTGCCGGATTCTCCGAAATATGAGAAGCTTGCGCAGGAAAGGAAGCCGACCATCATGGAAAATGTGAAAAGCGTCTGGTCCCGCAAATATGCCCGGCCTACGGCCATGCTGTGGATCGTCTGGTTTTGCGTCGTCTTTTCCTACTATGGCATGTTTCTTTGGCTGCCGAGCGTCATGGTGATGAAAGGATTCAGCATGATCAAGAGCTTTGAGTACGTCCTGATTATGACGCTGGCTCAGCTGCCCGGCTATTTCTCCGCGGCATGGCTGATTGAAAAAGCCGGTCGGAAAATGGTGCTTACCGTCTACTTGCTGGGGACGGCTGTCAGCGCCTACTTCTTCGGATCGGCTGAATCGCTGGCGCTTTTGCTTGTGTCAGGCATGTTTTTATCATTTTTCAACCTTGGTGCGTGGGGTGCGCTTTACGCTTATACCCCGGAACAATACCCGACGTCAATCAGGGGGACCGGCGCAGGAATGGCAGCCGGCTTTGGCCGAATCGGCGGCATCCTGGGCCCGCTTCTTGTCGGCTATCTCGTCGCCCGGGGAACAGAGATTTCAATGATCTTTTTCATCTTCTGCATCGCCGTTGTTGCGGCCGTCGCAGCCATCATCTTTTTGGGGACCGAGACGAAGCAGAAAGAGCTTGCCTAATGTCTGAATTCTGCGTCATAATAGACGGACGCGAAAATTTGGAAAGAGTTGATTGAATTGAAAAAGAAAGCCATTATGAAAACATTGAGATTGACAGTATGGGTTTAGAAGGGGGAAGAACGGCCCGGCTGCAAGGAACGCGCAATTGCCACCTGAATACGTAGAGAAGGCGCTTGTAGCGCCTTCTCTTTTTTATATATGCAGGATATATAGGTGGTTTGCACTATTGATGTCCATGGCCGAAGAGAATAGAATCATATTAAGAACCAATATCGCCGGGATTGTTACTGGTAAGGCAGGCAAGACCTAAAATGTGCTAAAGGAACCGCAGCCCTTAGTGTGCTTTTTTGCGCCTATCGGCTGATGCTTTCGCATGTTTTAGGTCTTTTTTTGTTTCTTTCGCCAGGGGGCTTTAGACGTAATGACACATTTTTCATTTTGATCGTCTTCTGTTGATTTGATAGGATAGAAAAATTGGAGGAGGTAGGTGCGGGTGCAGCATAAAGAGATTGCAAGAGAACTCTTGCCCCTCATTGGAGGCGCGGAGAATATCATCAGCATCAGCCATTGTACGACAAGGCTGCGCTTCAATGTCAGGGATGAAGAAAAAATCGATATAGCTGCTATTGAAAAGATGGAGTCTGTGCAGGGGACTTTTTTCAGATACGGTTTGTTCCAGATCATTTTCGGTACAGGTGTGGTCAATAAAATTTATAAGGAAATGATCCAATACAGCGATCCGGCTCCTTTTGAAGAAGCCCGTCGGGAGGCGCGGCCGAACATGAACGTATTGACGCGATTTGCCAAAAGGCTGTCAGACATCTTTGTGCCGATCATTCCTGCAATCGTTGCGAGCGGATTGCTCATGGGTCTCATTAGTGTGCTTAAAGAATTCAGCCTCGGCGCTTATGGCGGCCCGCTGATGAAAATGCTCGACATTTTTTCAAGCTCAGCGTTTGTCATTTTGCCTGTGCTGATCGGGTTCAGTGCGGCTAAACAGTTTGGAGCCAATCCATTTTTAGGCGCCGTCATCGGCGGTATTTTGACCCATCCTGATTTGCTCGATCCTTCAATGCTCGGCAGCCAAAAGCCGGAATCCATCGAAGTATTCGGCCTTGAAGTCCCTTTGATCGGATACCAGGGGACAGTCATTCCGATTCTCTTATCCGTCTACATGATGAGCAAAATCGAAAAATTCTTGAAAAGAATCGTCCCCAGTTCTTTAGATTTGATCGTTGCCCCGTTTATTACAGTCATGGCTTCCGGGTTTGCCGCGCTGTTTATCATGGGCCCGCTCTCACTGATGATCGCCCATTTCATAAGCGACTGTCTCGGGTTTGTTTATCATTTTGCGGGGGCGTGCGCCGGATTTTTATTTGGCGGGCTTTACGCCTTACTCGTTTTGAGCGGCCTTCACCACAGTTTTTATGTGATTGAAGCGTCGCTGCTCGCAGATCCCGAATACGGGGTCAATTTTCTGCTTCCAATATGGTCGATGGCCAATGTCGCGCAGGGAGGAGCGGGACTCGCCGTATTTTTGAAAACAAAGAATGCCGGCATCAGAAAGATTGCGATTCCGGCTTCTCTCACGGCCTTTTTGGGAATCGTCGAACCGGTCATGTTTGGCGTCAACCTGAAACTCGTCAGGCCGTTTATCGGCGCATCGATCGGAGGCGCACTCGGAGGTGCATACGCCGTCTTCACACACGTGGCGGCAAATTCTTACGGATTGTCCGGCATCCCGATGATTTCAATTATTCTCCCTCTTGGCACCGCCAATCTCATTCATTATTTAATCGCTTTTGCGATTGCGGTGATTTCAGCATTCATTGCGACTTTGTGTCTTGGCTTTAAAGATGAAAAAGAATAATTCCGTTTTCATTCATTAAAACAGGATGAAAGGAAGGCAGCTATGAAAGTAAAAAAAATCTTAAACAACAATGCGCTCGTCGTAAAGGATCGCGGCGAGGAAAAGATCGTATTAGGGTCCGGAATCGCATTTCAAAAAAAGAAGAATGATATTGTCGACAGATCTAAAATTGAAAAAATATTCGTGATGAAAGATTCATCAGAATACCGCCAATTCGAGGAGATCTTAAAAACATTGCCGGAAGATCATATTCAGGTGGCGGAGGATATTATTTCTTATGCGGAAAAAGAGCTCGGGATCAAAATCAATGAGCGAATCCATGTCGCCTTTTCAGATCATTTATCCTTCGCGATAGAACGGTTAAGCAAGGGAATGGTCATTAAAAATCCGCTGCTTCAAGAAGTCAAAGTCCTCTACACGAAAGAATTTCAAATCGGCCGCTGGGCAAAGGCTCTCATTAAAGAAAAGCTGAAGATCGATATCCCCGAGGATGAAGTCGCCAATATTGCGCTGCATATCCACACAGCCAAAACAAACGCGGGAGATATGACAAAAACGCTCGATCTCACAACGATGATCAAGGATATTATCGAGATCATCGAAAACAAACTCAACATTAAAATAAAGGATGAGACGATTTCGTATGAGCGGCTTGTCAACCATCTCCGTTTCGCCATTCAGCATATCGAGTCGGGAGAGACATTTTACGAAATGGATGGTGAGATGATCAGCCTCATTAAAAAGAAGTTTGGACAAGCGTTTATGTGCGCAGAAGAAATCGGGGCATTTGTGAAGCGGGAGTATGGCTTTGAATTTCCGGAAAAAGAGCTGTGCTACATTACCATGCATATTCAGAGATTTTATCAGCGGTCTGCTGTCGTGTAAAGATGCCTGCGTTTAAGACAAAACGGAGCCCTGTTAACGGGCTCCGTTTTTGTTTAAAGCTTCAACTTCCGTTAAAACCGATTTATCGATTAGAAATCCTTTCACTTTGACGTGCAAAGGGATTAACGGGTGCCTGCGGATGGCGGCGACGCTTTTTTGTACACCTTCGGCCACGTTTTCGCTCGGTGACAGCCATTCATCAATGCTGCCTTGCGTAAATTCCGGACTGCAGTTTTGGAAAAGGTACTCTAAAGTTTGCATTCTATCTTTTAAATCTTTGTCTCTATTTAAAAGGTCAGAAATATCTTCATCTGCCGATGGTTCGTATTTGTCGCGGACAATCCAGATTTCTTCCGCTTTGTTCCGGTGGACAAGGGTGATGATATCCCTCATGAAATCACCGTAGGGCTGTGAAATATCAGGGAAGACGCTTTTTAAAACGAGGGCGTCCTCCGGCTGAATATTTGCTGCCCGGCAGATGGTCTGTTCAAGCTGTTTCTCCATTCCGATAATCATGAGTATTTTTTTGTTTTCTTCCATGACATTTCACCTCATTCATTTATCGTGTTTGTCCAGTTCTTCCATTTTCCCTCCGGATTAATAGATGCCAGATGAATCCATCCGTTCTCCGCCTTTTGCCGGAAGCTGTGATCGCGGTCAAGGAGCCGTTCGATATCATCATCCGGCGCTTCAATCACGATCAGCAGCCTGAGAGGCGCATGATAGATTTCGTCATCTGACCGCATGACGGACTGCCATGGGAGACCGGCCAAAAGATCGCTTGCATTTCCTTGCATAACGCCGAGACCGGCAGTGACGGTTTGAGTTGCTTTATTTCCGCTTCCATAATAATGCGGTGCAACGGTTGACGCGTAATACTGCAGATTGATCCATTGGGCCACTGTTCCAGGCCCTGAAATGATGCCGCTAAGGATGGAGCCGTCCTCGTCATTCCGCCAGTCATAGCTGTGCAGAAAAGCCCTTCCCTCAAGGTCGGCCCCCCGTGTAAGCCGGCGTGTGCCGATGATGAATGAGGCATTTCGGGCCAGCCCCCATTCGGGACGGATTTCGCTCCAATCTTCGGCGAAGCGCTCAACTTCATTCCGCGGATTTTGATAGCCGAGCTGCGGCAGCTCTTCTAAGCGTTCGGCTCCGACAGTACGGCTCACATCGGGAAGCACAGAGTTGATGCGGTCAAACGCTTGTTGAGCTTTAGCCGGCAGCTCAGGTACATAGAGCCAGTGCAGTTCATCCAAAGTTGTAATGTGCTCTGCGGCAGCGAATACCGTATCATCCGGAATAAAAATGCCGTCGGAGCGAAGCCTCTGTCTGACGCTTGGAAGATTGCATAAAGCGGCTAGGACGCGTGCGTTGAAAGCGCCTGAGGCGCCCCCGCAGGCGCCGCAGTCCAGTGCAGAGGCATAAGGGTTATTCGTGCTTCTGCTGCCGTGCCCGCAAATGACAACCAGCGGAGCGAACCGGTCTGTGATGCCCATCATCTTCAATGCCTGTCTGGCATAAGCGGCTTTTTCTTCTTCCGTAAATCCGACTGGAATGCCGGCTTCAGATGTTTCCATGCGATCAAGCGAGAGCTTTGTCTGAGGCTTCTTCAGCCATGTTTTCCGCGCATTTCTGAATGCTTGCCCGGCTGCGCGGGGGACAAGGCTGCGCGCGGCCATTTGCAGGCTCAGCCAAGGCCCGCTCACTTCGGGAAGCAGCATGCCCGCCAATAGATTCTGTTTCATCGTTTTAAAGGCGGAGCTCAGTGAGGCTGCCGCTTTTTTATGTTCTTGATACGACTTAAAGGGTAATTCTTCGGCCGTTTCTTCTACTCGATGCTGCGGTTTTAGGATGACCGGCAGAGAGCTGTGGCTGTGTTTAGTGCCTAGTTCGCACGTTTCGATTGCCATATTGAAAAAGCCCGCTGTTCCATATGTTTCAAAAGGGCCTGACTTTTCCAATGCCCTGCGGAACGGCTCTGAACGGACGTCAATACAAAATGCGAATTGGGCCAGCACCGTTTCGCTTTTGTCAGCAGCGGCAGGTTTGTTTGCCGTGATGAGCTTCCTTACCTCAGCGGCGTATGTTTGTTCCCAAGCTTCCAGCCAGAGACGCCTGCGCGTTATATCATCAAAGCGGCGGGCGAGTGTTAATCTCGCTTTTTGCTCTGCTGCGGAAAGTTCGAGCCATTCTTCAGGCGTAAGGCCGCCCCAATGCAGCCAGGACGCAATCAAAGGAACGAGCTGCATCTCTTTTTCAGGATTCGGCTTAGGCATCGGTAAATAAGGCTCAATAAGCATCCATTCCATTGAAAGCCGGACAGCCAAATACTCGAGCAGCAGTTCTTCTTCGTCCTGCGATTGCTGAGAACGCCAAAGCATCATCCCGGCCCATCCCGGCAGAGAAAGCAGATGAGCTTCAAGGTATGCCTGAACGTCTGCATTGGAAATATCAAACGCTCGGAGCGCTTTTTTCATAGCGTCCCGCGGCTCTTCCGGCCATCCATTCAGGCGTTGGCGTTCTGCGCGCGACAGAGCGGGATCATGTTCAACAAGCTGCCGCCATGCGCTGTAAAACCCTTTCTCACGATGCGGAAGCCGCCATGCCGATTGTGATTCATCAAGGAACAGCTTGCACCATTTAATCACATGATGGTCAAGGAGGTGAGCACTTTTCTGTCCGGCAAAAACGCTGAGCGGTTTGATAAAGCTTGTTTTTCGGCCATCGATTGTCCCGCGGGCCGCTTGTTTGGCAAGCTTTTTCACTTGCCGGGATCTCAAGAGCTGTCCAGGTATTTCGTCCAGCTTGAGGGCGGCTTTGCAAAATGCCTCCGCTGTTTCCCTCTGCATGCCGGGCTGATGTGAATCGAGCCAATTGATCAGCTTTTTTTCAAGAATCGTCTCAACGATTTCTCCCCGTTGTTTTGCGGAACGGAAAATGGAGGACTTTGGGTAGATATCAACATGAAGCTGCTGTTTAAGCTGCCGGGCCGTCTGTTCAAATGTTTGTTCTTCAAGGCCCATCCACGGATGACGAGCGGCAAAGGTTTCAATCGGCCAAAGCGGCGCGATGACCCGTGCTGCTGATTGAACCAACTCATCCATATTAAAGTCCGCAGTCTGATGTTCATATTGGAATATCAATTGTTTAGACAATGTGGGTGCTGCTTTCATGATTGGCGACCTCCCTGAGTAAGATATTGGTCAAGATAATTCGGCCGTTCTTCGACCGATTCGAAATGGGGTTCACCCGTTTTCACAAGACGTAAATAAAGTGCGCCGGACCATGCAAAGCGCTGCCGAACGATCAACGCGCCGGCCGCACTGCCGGCTAACAAAACGACTGCCGTCAAAACGGCCGCCATTGCAGGCGGCTCAGCCCCCTGTACAACAGCATCCTTCAGGAGCCCGTGTAAAACGGAATGAATGATGGCAAACGCGAGTGAAGCCCCTGTTAAAATGAAAAGTCCGGCAATTCGTGTGACGCGTCCGTAATTGGCTGTGACAAGCTGCCTCCAAGCAATGAACAGTGCCCAGCCTAAAACAAGGGCGCTGATCAATTGATAGCCATCGTCCGCAGCTGAGGCCCAGATTCCGATGACGAGAGCAAGAGCAAAGACGCCGCCTATCATGTTCCAAAAAAGAGCCGGTCTGCCCGGTTTAGATGCGAACGATTCATAACGGCGCACCGCTGATCCGGCTTGCAGGAAAAGGGCGGCTTTGAACAGGCCGTGCAAAATGAGGTGAATAACAGCCGCAATATAGGCCCCTAATGCGCATTGGACGAGCATAAAACCCATCTGCGCGACCGTTGAAGCTGCGAGCTGCCGCTTGTAGTCCGTTTGGACGATCATCATGCCCGTTCCGAGCAAGACGGAAAGGACGGCGGGTACAAGCAGAATAAGCTGCAGTACATCACCGCTGAACATCGGTGCAAAACGAGTCAGCATGACGCCGCCTACATTTACAAGTCCGGCGTGCATGACTGCGGAAACGGGAGTCGGAGCGATTGCTGAATCGAGCAGCCAACGATGAAACGGCCACTGTGCCGCAGGAATCATCACCGTTAAAATGACGAGGAGGCCGATTCCGGTTTTCTCCCATGAGCTGAGCTGTACAAGGCTTTCTTCCGCTATGGCGGATGATAATCGCCAGTGTCCCGTCGAAAGAGACAGCCAAAGAGCGGCAGCTGCTATCGCCAGCCAGCTGAGCGCAAAGATCCGGCCCGCATACAAAGCGGCATTTTTCGCCGCCTGCCACGCGCTGTTTAAGCCGATTAGCGCAGTCAAGCCGAGCAGCGTGATCCCCCAGCATAAAAGGAGCCAGCGAAGATCATCGTTCAGCCAGGCGCATGAAGCTCCTCCTGTCGTAAGCGTCAGCAGCACAAAAAATTTACGGTAGGAGCGGTCGCCGAATAAATACCGGACAGAGTAGCGCTGGACGATGAAGCCGATAGTCAAGACAAACAAGGCGATCAGCCAAGCAAGCGAATCCAAGCGCCAAGAAGCTTCAGCCTGCCCGGGATTTGCCGTTATCAATGCTGCCAGCGCGGCAAGCGGAGGCAGGGCGATGATTTTGGCATGAATCCGTACATATGCCAATGGAACCTTTCGATTCAGGACGAGCAGTGCGCTGAACATACAAAGCGCAAGCGACGCGAAAAATATTTTCAGCCAAAATAAAGAATCTAGCATATCAAACATCCGGCATCCCTCCGTCGGGATGATGGAATAGAACATACTGTTTCATATCTTGCCTTCCTTTCTGAAAACGTAAAAAAAGCCGGTATATTCAGGACTGGCCTATTTCAGCCAATCTTTCTGAATGATACCGGCTTATCTTTAACTCATGTTCATGCTTTAAAGATCTTCCGTTTTTCTATGACAATTTTTTTTGCAGGTCGTTTGCCAATTTAAACACCATAATCCGTTCGCCTGTGCGCGTGCTGATATCCGTATGAAAGCTGATCGTCTCTTCACCGGTCAGCTTCTTCATCATGCGGCTCAGCTGCTCTATACCCGATTCCACCAAACCGGAGCGGGTTCTTTTAATTGACAGCAGGCCTTCTTTTGTACTGCAAAGTTCGTATTCGGCGGGCGTCAAAATACCGTTCAGGGAAACGATGACCATATTTCTTATAATATCTGTTTTAACAGATACGGATCCGCGTCCCAAATAGTCTTTTTCCCATTGGGTTAAGGCTTTGCTTATCTCCGCCTCCAAAGACCCCTTCGTCACTTTCTGTTTTTCCAATGCTATATCCTCCTGAAAAACGGTATATTTCTTTTCCTTATACAAGAGAATAGGGAAAATGAAATATACCGTCCTATCAAAATGTTAATGTCATGCATGGTAAAGGTTGCTTTTTCATGCGACCATAATGGGATTATAGCCGAATGCTAAAGCTCTTTTGCATGAGATTACGATTATTGATTTTACGGAATTACTTTTTAAATATCATATCTTTTAAGATTTATGATGTCAATACCGTTCTTTTATTGGATAAAAAAGAGGAATGCCGTCTTAGCAGACGAGCATTCCCTTGGCGACTGCACCGGCTTTTTCCTTGCCGTTCAGCAGTTCGGCAAGCTTGAGGGCAAACGGGATCGTGGTCGCCGGCCCTCTGGAAGTAATGATATTTCCATCAACGACGACGTTTTCATGTGCGGTGACATCCGCCCCTGTTAAATGTTCTTCAACTCCCGGATAGCAGGTCGCTTTTTTTCCGCTGACAAGCCCCGTTTTTCCGAGCGTCATCGTTGCCGCACAAATGGCGGCAACATATTTTCCTGCATTTGCCGCTTCTGTCAGCGTCTTATGCAGAGCTTGATGCTCCAGCATTTTTTTGCTGCCTACATTTCCGCCCGGAAGAATCAGCATATCCGCTTCTTGCCAATCAGCATCGTCAAACATGACGTCTGCCTCGACGACAATGTCATGTCCGCCTTTCACGCTGCGCGATGGATCAAGCGAGACGGTGACGGTCTCAACTTCTGCCCTTCGTAAAACATCAATTGTTGCTATCGCTTCAATTTCTTCGAATCCGTCGATTAAAAAAACATACGCTTTCTTCATGAAAAAACCTCCTTCGTCTCTACCGTTCATTCTAACCGCGGCAACGACATTTCCGCAACTGACGAAGTAGACAAATTGAGACACCTGTCTCGTTTTGTCTCTTGTTCTGAAAGGATGTCCGCCTGAAAAGCGGCTTATGTTCGCTTCGGAGAGCTGGCACGATTTTTGCATCATAACGTGTGAGTAAAAAAGACAGGAGGTTTTTTCATATGGAAGAGGCACTGACAAAGGAAAAAGCAGTGTGGATGTATCAAAAAATGCTGGAAATCCGCTATTTCGAAGATCAGGTTCATCAGCTGTTTGCTAAAGGAATACTGCCGGGTTTTGTCCATCTTTACGCCGGAGAAGAAGCGGTCGCTGCGGGCGTCTGCGCTCATCTGAATGATGAAGACACCATCACGAGCACACATCGCGGCCATGGGCACTGCATTGCAAAAGGGTGCGACTTGAAAGGCATGATGTCCGAGATATACGGAAAATCTGCAGGACTTTGTAAAGGAAAAGGCGGATCGATGCATATTGCAGACTTTGACAAAGGGATGCTAGGCGCAAACGGAATCGTCGGCGGGGGATTTCCTTTGGCCTGCGGAGCAGCTCTCACTGCAAAGTATAAAAAGACTAAAAATGTAAGCGTTTGCTTTTTTGGCGACGGCGCCAACAACCAGGGGACATTTCACGAAGGGATCAACCTTGCCGCCATCTGGAAGCTCCCTGTCATATTTGTCGCCGAAAACAACGGGTATGGCGAAGCGACTCCGTTTTCCTATGCGTCAAGCTGCGAGTCGATCGCAGATCGTGCGGCCGCTTATGGGATTCCGGGCGTTCGCGTTGATGGAAAAGATGCGGCCGCGGTCTTCCAGGCTGCGGGCCGGGCGATAGAGCGTGCCAAAAACGGAGAAGGACCGACGCTCATTGAGTGTATGACATACCGGAACTACGGCCATTTTGAAGGAGATGCCCAGCGCTACAAAACAAATGAAGAAAAAGCGGTGCATCAGGAAGAAAAAGATGCCATTGCCGTGTTCAAAAGCGAACTGCTGGCAAAAGGGCTGATGAGTGAAGAAGAGCAGTCGCGGATTGAAAAAGAAGTTGAAGAAGCGGTCGAGGAAGCGGTCGCATTCAGCGAAAAAAGCGCTTATCCGGAAGAAACCGAACTGCTGACGGATGTATATGTATCCTATTAATTCATGAAGGGGGAAGGAAACATGACGAGGGAAATCAGCATGTCAGCCGCATTGAATGAAGCGATCAAACTTGCGATGAGAAGGGACGATCACGTCATTTTAATGGGGGAAGATGTCGCAGGAGGAGCGAATGTCGATCATCTGCAGGATGATGAAGCATGGGGCGGTGTGCTCGGCGTCACGAAAGGGATTGTTCAGGAATTTGGACGGGAGCGCGTCCTTGATACGCCGATCAGTGAAGCGGGGTACATCGGCGCAGCCATGGCTGCTGCTTCAACCGGTTTAAGGCCGATCGCGGAATTGATGTTTAACGATTTTATCGGAACATGTTTGGACCAGGTGCTGAACCAGGGAGCGAAATTCCGCTACATGTTTGGCGGCAAAGCGGAAGTTCCGATTACGATCCGGACGACCCACGGCGCCGGCTTTAGGGCGGCCGCCCAGCATTCGCAAAGCTTGTATGCCCTATTTACAAGCATTCCCGGACTGAAAGTGATTGTGCCGTCGACCCCGTACGACGCAAAAGGATTATTGCTCGCTGCGATTGAAGATCAGGACCCGGTTATCTTTTTTGAAGACAAAACGCTGTACAACATGACAGGCGATGTGCCGGAAGAATATTACACGCTTCCAATCGGAAAAGCAGATATCAAGCGGAAAGGCGCCGATGTAACGATTGTTGCGATCGGCAAACAGGTTCATACGGCGCTTCAAGCGGCGGAACAGCTCTCAGCGCGGGGAATCGAAGCCGAAATCCTTGATCCGCGAAGCCTTTCGCCGCTTGATGAAGAGGCCGTCCTTGCATCCGTAGAAAAAACAAACAGGCTTGTGATCGTCGATGAGGCCAATCCGAGATGCAGCATCGCCGCGGATATCGCATCATTGGCGGCAGATAAAGGATTTGATTCGCTTGACGCACCGGTTAAAAAGGTGACGGCTCCGCATACGCCGGTGCCATTTTCACCGCCTCTTGAAGACCTGTATTTGCCGACGCCGGAAAAAGTCGTGAACACCGTGCTTGAGATGCTCGGAGAAACATCAACACATACGGTGTAAAGATTGGAAAGGAGAGGAGAACATGGCTGTCGAAGTGGTCATGCCGAAATTGGGGATGTCGATGAAAGAAGGTACGGTTTCCGTCTGGAATAAAAAAGTCGGGGAAGCCGTTGAAAAAGGAGAAAGCATTGCCAGCATCAATTCCGAAAAAATCGAAATGGAAATCGAATCTCCGGCAAACGGAACCGTGTTGGACATCCAAGTATCTGAAGGAGAGGGAGTGCCGCCGGGAACCGTCATCTGCCGCATCGGAAATGAAAACGAACAAACGCAGGAGAGCCAAACAAAACAGCCGGATCCCACGAAAGAACGGATTAAAATTTCTCCGGCTGCGCGCAAAATTGCGCAAAGCGCAAATATAGACATCAAAACGCTGAAGGGCACAGGCCCCGGGGGGAGAATTACGAAAGCGGATGTGTTGCAGGCGCTTCCCGGCCGGCCGAACAAGCAGGCGGCTAAGGCTGAAGCTGAAGAGCGGCCGCCGGCAAGCCCGATGAGGAAAACGATAGCCGCAAGAATGACGGAAAGCCTGCAAAACAGCGCCCAGCTGACGATTACGATGAAGGCGGACATCACGAAATTAACAGTCCTGCAAAAACAGCTTAATGAAACCGCTCAATCCAGATACGATACGAAGCTGACGATCACTGATTTTGCCGCCAGGGCAGCTGTTTTTTCGCTTTTGGATCATCCGGCCATGAACAGTGTTTATCAAGACGGAAGGCTTGCGACCTTTGAGCATGTTCATTTAGGAGTGGCGGCCGCTTTGGACGAAGGCCTGGCCGTTCCCGTCATCCGCCATGCCGAGCGACTCCCGCTGATCGAATTGGCCAAGAAAATCAAATGGTACGCCAAAAAAGCGCGGGAAGGCCGGCTTCTACACGATGAAATAGAAGGATCGACATTTACGATTACAAACCTCGGCGCATATGGTGTCGAGCACTTTACCCCGATCTTGAATCCGCCGGAAACCGGGATACTCGGAGTCGGCCAAATGTATTCGGCACCCGTTTATCAAGACGGAGAACTGACAAAGGGCGCCATTCTGCCGCTCAGTCTGACTTTTGATCACCGCGCGCTTGATGGTGCGCCTGCTGCAGCATTCCTTTCAGATGTGAAAAACTATTTGGAAGATCCGGCATCAATTCTTTTATAGAGAGAAGGTGGATAGACTGTGACACTTGCAATTATAGGAGGGGGACCTGCGGGTTACGTGGCGGCGATTACAGCGGCCAAAAATAGCAGAGAAGTCATCCTGATTGAAGATGGTTCCCTCGGAGGAACGTGTTTAAATGAAGGATGCATACCGACCAAAGCGCTTCTTGAAAGCGCAGATATGTTCGAGAAAATAAAATCCGCCGGCGCATTCGGAATCGGGCTGTCAGGCGAAAGCCCGACGGTTCAGTGGGAGGCCGTCCAAAGCCGTAAGAGAGAGATCATTCAGCGGCTCGCCGGGGGTATTGAATATTTGATGAATAAAAATAAAATCAAGGTTCTGCAAGGAAAAGCATCGTTTTTGTCCGAACACGACATACTTGTTGAAAAGGACGGAAAACAGGAGGTCATCAATGCCGGGCATGTGATTATAGCGGCAGGGGCAGCACCTGCCGCACTGCCTTTTGCGTCTTTTGACGGGAGCTGGATCATCCACAGCGGAGATGCCATGTCATTGCCGTCCATCCCTGAAACGATTTTTATTATCGGCGGAGGAATCATCGGCTGTGAATTTGCCAGTATATACAGCAGGCTGGGAGCGAATGTGATCATAGCCGAGCAGGCGGAACAGATTCTGCCTGAGGAAGATCCGGATATTGCCGCCTTTCTTCGCACAAGTCTCGAGGAGTCCGGCGTCCGTGTTTTCACATCTGTACAAGTGGAGCGTCTTGATCCTGCCAGGCAGCGCGTCTTTCTGAAAAATGGCGATGACAGCTTTAATATTCAAGCTGATCGATGTCTCGTCGCCGTCGGCCGAAAGCCGAGGACTGATGATCTGAAGCTTGACCATATCGGAGTCCAATATGACAGGAAAGGGATTCATGTCAACCAGCATATGCAGACAAACATCCCGCATATTTATGCGTGCGGGGATATCACAGGCGGGGTTCAGCTGGCGCATGCCGCTTTTCACGAAGGAACCGTCGCCGCATCCCATGCCTCAGGCAGAGACATGAAGGTCAACAGTGACATTATTCCGCGCTGCATCTATACTTCGCCTGAAATCGCAAGCGTCGGCTTAAATGAAAAAAAGGCGAGGGAGCGCTACAGGGATGTTCGTATCGGAGAGTTTCCGTTTTCTTCAAACGGAAAAGCGCTTATTTTGAATGAAACTGCCGGCAAGGTCAAAATCATCATAGAGCCGGAGTATCAGGAAATTGTCGGGGTTTCGATCGTGGGTCCGGGAGCAACCGAACTGATCGGCCAGGCAGCCGTAATGTTGCATGCAGAGCTGACGGCAGACGCAATGGAGCACTTCATCGCGGCCCATCCGACTCTTTCGGAAACGATTCACGAAGCTTTGCTGCAAGCCGCAGGTCGGGCCATTCACTGCTGAATAAGGGAGAACTTCGCACAGCGTGAGAGTGCGGAGTTTTTTTTATCGATATTGAAAGCGCTTTTATAATATAATGAGGAAAAAGCATGAGGAGAGGATGGAATGAATCCGACGCCCTGCTATTTAAATACGTGGAAACGCTTTGTTCAGGAAGGGCTTCTTGATCAGGCCCGCTTGAACAAAAGAGTCATGGAATCATGGTACCGCTGCAAAAATCGAAATGTCAATCCGTATTTAGATAAAGGACAGTCAATTTTAAAAAAGGATTTATTCGACGCTCAAAAAAAGAAACACTCGTTATTCCTCGATATCGCCCTGCCTTATCTACACAATATCAGCCGTGAATTAAAAGAGTCGGAAATGATGGCGCTCCTGATCGATGCCGACGGGTACGTATTAAGCTTGGCCGGCTGCCGGAGGACGCTTGAAGAGGCGAAAAAAATCAATTTTGTCGAGGGCGTGCGCTGGACGGAAACAGAAGTCGGCACGAACGCCATCGGAACCGCACTTGAAATCGGCGAAGCTGTCACCATTCACGGGACCGAGCATTTTTCGGTCGCTTCCCACCATTGGAGCTGTTCTGCTGCACCGATTCGCGATGAAGACGGCACCGTTATGGGTTTAATCGATATTTCCTGCCTCACGGATAGAAGGCATCCCTTTATGCTTGGGATGGCTGCCACTGCCGCACACGCCATCGAACGCGAGATCAGCGCACATACGAAAAAAAACGAAGCCGAGCTCATCAGCCATTGTCTTGAAAAAATCGATTCGGATCAGCCGTTTATCGTCTGCAATGAAAAAGACAAAATCGTAGCCGCGAGCAGACCGGTGCGGGAACGTTTTTCCGACTGGAGGAGAATGGATGTCAATGATCTGTATGAGCGCGGGTTTGCCGGGGGGCACAAGCAGACAATTTTCTCCGCCAAAGACGGGAGGCCCCTCGGTAAGTCGATTGCACTGGCTGAAGTGTCCCGCAATAAAACAGCTCCATCACTCGTATCCCGTTTCATCTATCCGGGTGAAACAGGAACAAGCCGGGCGTTTCAGCAGGCGCTTCACCACATGAGGCTTGCGGCTAAGACGGATGCGAATGTATACATATGGGGGGAAACAGGCTCCGGAAAGGAACTTGCCGCGAGGGCCATTCATCAGGCGAGCGCACGGAGAAACGGCCCTTTTATCGCCGTCAACTGCGGCGCCATTCCTGAAAGCTTGATGGAGAGCGAATTGTTCGGCTATGCCGAAGGCGCATTTACAGGAGCAAAGCGCCGCGGTTCAAAAGGGAAGTTTGAACAGGCTCACCGCGGTACGATTTTTCTCGATGAAATCGGTGAGATCCCTTATCAGATGCAAGTGGCGCTCTTAAGGATCATCGAAGAGCGGAAGGTCACTCCGATCGGCGGAACCCGTGAAGTTCCCCTCGACATCAGAATCATCACAGCAACACACCGTGATCTGAAAGACCTTCTCCAAAAAGGAAAGATACGTGAAGATCTGTATTACCGCCTTCATGTTTACCCCGTAAAAATACCGCCGCTCAGAGAGCGCAAAGAGGACATACCTGATTTGTTCCGCCACTATCAACAACAACACGAGTGGAAGGCCGAGTTTCCGCCGAATTTTTTCAAGCGGCTTCAGGAATATCATTGGCCTGGTAACATCCGTGAGCTCTTTAATACATTTGAAAGGCTCAGGGTTTTATTTCCGGAAGGCGGACTGATCGATCCGTCCCAATACAGCGCGGTGCTGGACGGACTCGATTGGAACAGCGGCGCACCTTCTGAAGAAGACCGGCTCACATTCAGAGAACGTGTTCAAAAACAAACGATGATGGAAGCTTTGCAAAAAACGAAAGGAAATGTGTCCGAAGCGGCCAAGCTGGCCGGAATTCCAAGAAGCACATTTTACAAGCGGCTTCGAAAATATAACCTTTAGCCTCTCGGCGCCCAAAGCATGACGCTGACGCCGGCTAAACAGATCACAGCCCCGGCCCAATCATAGAGGTCGGGGGTTTTTTTGTCGACCAGCCACCCCCAAAGCACAGCCAGAATAATAAATACGCCCCCGTACGCGGCATAGACGCGCCCGAACGATGGAAATGCCTGAAAAGCCGGGATGACGCCGTAAATGATTAAAGTCAGCCCTCCGGCCAACCCGTACCACAATGGTTTGGATTCCCTCAGCCACAGCCATACGAGATAGCCGCCCGCGATTTCAGCCAAACCCGCCAGTAAAAATAAACCGATTGCGATCATCATCAACAACACACTCCAATTCACGTGAATTGTCTCTATTCTACACGACATAAAACGGCCGGGAAAGTTCCCGTTTTTCGGGAAAATAAACAGAACGCGAGTATAGGAACTGTCTCCCCCGAACCTGTTGGAACGGCTCCTTCAGCATGATATAAGTAAATTGTAAACGCTTATAAGGGGGCTTTAAAAATGGATAAAACGTATTCAATTGTCATTGCAGGCGGAGGAAGCACATTTACCCCGGGGATTGTATTGATGCTCTTGGACAATCTGGATGATTTCCCGATCCGACAGCTGAAATTGTATGACAATGATGGAGAGCGGCAAGACAAAATAGCCGGCGCCTGTGAAGTGTTGGTTAAAGAAAGAGCTCCGCATATTCAATTTTTAGCGACGACCGATCCGGAAGAGGCGTTTTCCGATGTTGATTTCGTCATGGCTCATATCAGAGTCGGTAAATATGCAATGCGTGAGCTCGATGAAAAGATCCCTCTGAAATACGGAGTCGTCGGCCAGGAGACGTGCGGACCCGGAGGGATTGCGTACGGAATGAGGTCGATTGGCGGCGTGCTTGAAATCATTGATTATATGGAAACCTATTCGCCTGACGCGTGGATGCTGAACTATTCAAACCCGGCTGCAATCGTCGCCGAAGCGACAAGAAGGCTGCGGCCGACATCAAAAGTGCTGAACATTTGCGATATGCCGATCGGTATCGAAGACAGGATGGCTCAGATTCTCGGACTGTCTTCGCGGAAGGAGATGGTTGTCCGCTATTACGGCCTTAATCATTTTGGCTGGTGGACGTCAATTTGTGATAAAGACGGCAACGATCTGATGCCGGCGATCAAAGAGCATGTCAGGAGGTTCGGCTATATTCCGGAACAGGAGCATGAAAAGGCTGAGGCGAGCTGGAATGACACGTTCAAAAAAGCGCGGGAAGTATTTGAACTCGATCCTGAGACGCTTCCAAATACGTATTTGCAATATTATTTTTATCCTGATGATATGGTGAAAAAATCAAACCCTGAATTTACCCGGGCGAACGAAGTAATGGAAGGGCGGGAGAAATTCATTTTCGGCGAGTGTGAAAAAATCGCAAAAGCCCAATCGAGCGCCGGCAGCAAAATCGAAATTGATGATCATGCTTCATATATTGTCGACCTTGCGCGCGCCCTTGCATTCAATACCGGTGAACGGATGCTTTTAATCGTTGAAAATAACGGAGCGATCCAAAACTTCGATTCATCGGCGATGGTAGAGGTGCCTTGCATTGTCGGCAAGAACGGTCCGGAGCCGATCACAATCGGCAAAATACCGCAGTTCCAAAAAGGGCTGATGGAACAGCAGGTGTCGGTTGAAAAGCTTGTCGTTGAAGCCTGGATTGAAAAATCGTATCAAAAGCTTTGGCAGGCTCTGATTTTGTCGCGGACTGTGCCGAATGCACGAACAGCCAAACTGATTCTCGATGATCTGATTGAAGCGAACAAAGGCTATTGGCCGGAGCTCTCCGCGGAAAATCTTCAGCCGTCGCTTTAAGGATGAAAGCGCCTGGGGCTCCTGAGCCAGACCGCCAGCCCAGGCATATCCCCCCATTTATTCTCGTATTTTATATAATAGAGACAGAGAATAAATGGGGTGAAAATGATGCAGTTGGAAGAATTAATGAACAAGCATTATAAAAAATTGAACGAAAACGATTTTCATGTTTTGAAATATATTTTGAACCATCAAGACACTTGCTACAAGCTGGGCATCAACGAATTAGCAAAGAAGTGCAATGTATCCCGCACATCGATTTTAAGACTTTCTCAAAAACTGGATTTCAGCGGGTACAGCGAGTTCAGGGTGTTTCTGAAGTGGGAGGCCGAGAAGCGGGAAGAAGAGCGGGAAGATTGCCGTTCCTTTGAAAGCCTCATGAGGGATATGGAAGCGAGCATGAAATATTTGAAAAATACGGATTTGCGAAAGATGTGCCAGCTCATTGACGAAGCGGACCGGATTTTTGTCTATGGTTCAGGCACGGCTCAGACGACGTGCGCTTATGAGCTGCAGCGAATGTTTGTTTCTCAGCACCGTTATTTGACGGTGATCAAAGATCAAATCGATTTCGACCTCATGTTTCCTGATTTTAGCACGGCCGATCTGATCATCATCATTTCGCTGTCAGGAGAAACCCCGTCGCTGATTCCGCAGGCACAGTCTTTGTCGGCTAAAGGCATTCCTTTTATCTCTTTGACGAATTTGAAAAATAATCTGCTCGCCCAGCTCACTCCTTACAATCTCTATGCGCCGAGCCAGACGGTGACGGTTTATCCAAAAACAGAGCTGACCGCTTTTGCACCCTTTTTTCTCGTTGGGGAAGCGCTGTTTCGCAGCTATGTCGACTATGCTGAAGAAAAGAAAAATCAGGAGTAACAGGGGGGATTCGCATTGATGCAAAAAGTACAGCGGTTCGGAAGCGCCATGTTTGTGCCGGTTTTGCTATTTGCTTTTGCCGGGATCGTCGTGGGCCTCAGCACATTATTTAAGAATGAGCAGCTGATGGGATCGCTTGCCAGTCAGGATACCTTTTGGTATCAATTCTGGTATATCCTTGAGGAAGGCGGCTGGACCGTTTTCAGGCAAATGCCGCTGTTGTTTGCGGTCGGAATTCCGATCGCACTGGCAAAAAAAGCGCAAGCGCGGGCATGTTTGGAAGCGCTTACTACTTATTTGACCTTCAATTATTTTGTCAGCGCTATTTTGACTGTATGGGGCGACTTTTTCGGAGTTGATATGACTCAGGAAGCAGGAGGAACAAGCGGGCTTGCAGAAATTGCCGGCATCAAAACCCTTGATACGAACATTATCGGGGCGATTCTGATTTCATCGATTGTCGTTTATATCCACAACCGCTATTTTGATAAGAAGCTGCCCGATTTTTTAGGGATTTTTCAAGGCTCTTCATTCGTCGTCATTATTTCATTTGCGATTATGCTTCCGGTAGCACTGGCAACCGCGTGGATTTGGCCGATGGTGCAGGACGGCATTGCGTCGCTGCAAAGCTTCCTTGTCGCCTCAGGTGCTTTCGGTGTATGGGTTTACACATTTTTAGAAAGAATTTTGATCCCTACGGGCCTGCATCACTTCATATACACGCCATTTGTTTTCGGCCCGGCCGTAGTTGAAGGCGGGATTGTCACCTATTGGGCGCAGCATCTCAGCGAGTTTTCAGCAAGCTCTGAACCGTTGAAAGAGCTCTTTCCTCAAGGCGGATTCGCGCTCCACGGAAACTCCAAAATCTTCGGAATTCTGGGGATCGCACTAGCCATCTATGTAACAGCCAAAAAAGAAAAGAAAAAAATCGTTGCCGGTCTGCTGATTCCGATCACGCTGACAGCGGTAATTGCGGGGATCACGGAGCCGATTGAATTTACGTTTTTGTTCATTTCGCCGCTGCTGTTTTTCGTACACAGCCTCTTGGCCGCGACGATGGCAACCTTGATGTATGCTGCAGGGGTGGTCGGAAATATGGGCGGCGGTTTAATCGAGATTTTAACGCTCAACTGGATCCCTCTGTTTCATCAGCACGGCAGCACTTATGTTTTTCAAATTTTGATCGGCTTGTCTTTCACCGCCATTTACTTCTTCGTATTCAGGTTCTTGATTTTAAAATTGGATATTGCCACGCCGGGGCGTGAAAAAGACCAGCAGCAGGAGACAAAATTTTATTCGAAAAAAGATTACAAGGCGAAAAAAGAATCCGAAAAAGAGGTTTCTGCGGCGCAGGAAATTGCTGAGACCGATCAGGCGGTTCTTTGCATCAAAGCGCTCGGCGGAAAAGAAAACATTGCGGAGGTGACAAACTGCGCGACAAGACTGAGAGTCAGCGTGTATGACGAGTCAAAAGTGGAGCCGGACAGTACGTTTAAGTCCTTTGGCGTTCACGGTGTCGTCAGAAACGGAAAAGCCTTGCAAATTATTATCGGTCTTTCGGTTCCGCAAGTCCGTGAAAGGGTCGAGAAGCTGCTGAACCAATCATAATTGCGCCGGTGCAAATGGCATCTCCTGAAATGACACATGCAAGCTGCAGAGACTTGCATGTGCGATTGGGGGATGCTCTTTTAATGCAAAGACAAGCTAACGCTTCACAGGTTATCCACATTAGCTCGCTCTATGCCGATGTTTACCTTTTTTTACAATTCAGCACGTAAATTTCATTCTTCAGCCGTTCAGATGTTTTAATGACAACTTTTTCGGTGCCCTGAAAATCCAAAATGCCGTCGTATCTTTCGATGACTTCGTCAATATGTTTGAAGTGGCGGACGTGGGCGCGTGAATCATAGTTAGGCACAGAAATCACCATGTCGCTCCCTTGAGGAAGACTCGATAAAAACGCTTTGTCTTTCTCTATATGCTCTAACACTTCCAGCAAAACAAAAACATGATATTTTTGCAGCATCCGGACGATCGCCTCGTCATATACATTTCCTTCGATGAAAGTAAACGAGGGATTATACCTTTTGGCTTCTTCAAGCATTCCTTTGGAAAAATCGATGCCTAAATATTTTCTGTATCCTTTGTCATATAAAAGCTTTGCGAATCTCCCAGTGCCGCAGCCGATATCGACAATCGTTTCATCTTTGGACTCCGGCAATAAACGTGCAGCTTCTTCATACACCTTTCTCCACGGGCTTTTTTCAAGCGGAATCAGATGTCGGTCAATAAATTGATCATAAAATTCAGCTGGCATTTCCGTTCCCATGTTTTTCACCTCGAAATCTTTTAAATCATCAGTAATAGAAATATATGTCCGGAAAGAAAATGCGTGCGGGAAGAATCCAGCCGATAAGAAAAATAGATCTATTCATCATTGTTCCTGCTGCTCTAAAAAATCTATTATTGTGTCTACTATTTCTTGTGCACGCGCATGATAGGTATGCTGTGAATGAACGAGACGGTAGCCGTTGTCTGTGATACGCTGCCTTTCTTTTTTATTTTGAAGATAGTATTTTGCTTTGTCATAAAAGTCTTCAACTTCACAAGCAATGAAATGGGTGCCGTCTTTAAAGCCAAGATCGAAAATATCTTGATTTGGCTCCGCCAGCAACAGCGTTCTGCAGGCAGGGGCTTCATAAAATTTTAACAACGGGTAGCGGAGGGCGCTTCCGCATGTGAAAAATATCTTTGCTCTGTTCAATTCCTGGGCATATTTTTCATTCAAAAAAGCCTGCTTGATTTCTTCTTCGTCAGTTATGACATTGCCGGGATGGGGGTGGTGAACAAACCCTTCTTCATGCTTCATGGTCTGCAATACAGCCTCCCTAAAAAGGTATTTTCCTTTTGGGGGATATCTTTTGTTTCCTTCATGTACAAGCCCCATGAGCAAATAGTCTATCGTTTTCTTCAACTTCCAGTCCTTGAATATTTCTGGATCAACTGCCCATGGAACCCATCTGAATTTGTCTTTGTACTGGGGGTATTCATTTAAAAAATGCTCTTTTGTCACTGAAAAAATTAAATCAATTTGGTTGTCTTCGAAATAGCTGCTTCTGATCTGTTTATTAAAATGAGAATCGATCACAAACGCGCCGGTGGGGATGTTTGTATCTTTGAGCCCCCTAATGTTTGGGGACAATGAGAAGCCGTAGGCAATGTCGTAGTGGAAAATGAAATCAGGACGAAATTGGATTTTGTCCAATATATCCGGAAGATAGCCGTCCGTATGCCAGTACATGACTTCGGCAAACTCCTCAAGAGATTTCATCATTTTATACTTTACTTCATGTTTGGGCATGGTCTTCCAAAACGTTTTAATCAGAACTAATATTTTCAAGCATCTCCGCATTTCTTTCTCCTCTCAAGACATCTTCGTCATCTTTCCCTATTTAATATATGAGGATTAAAAATTGATGTTCAGGCAAGCGTTAAAAAGACGGGGGGCTGGGGGCAGCTTGAAAATATGCGGAATTAATCAGCAAAACAAAAAGGCGATGCACCTGAGATGCACGCCTTTTTTAATGATTTTCCCGTTCATTGGCTTCGTCCAGATCGATCCATTCCTGCGACCATTTTTCCATTCCTTTAAGGACCGGTTCGAGCGCCTGCCCTTTTTCAGTCAGGGAGTATTCGATCCGCACCGGAGTTTCTGGATACACATGCCGGTGGATGATGCCCTCGTGTTCGAGTTCTTTTAATCTTTCGGATAACAGCCTTCCGCTGATGGGAAGGGAAGATTCTATATGGCAAAACCGCTGCGGGCCGTTAAGAAGCTGGTGAATGATGAATCCGTTCCAGCGCTGACTTATCATTTTCATTCCTTTTTCAAATTTCGGACATAAAGATGATAGGCTCATGTTCCTCACCTCTCTAGGTCTATTATAACGGTATATCAATGAATGAGCAAAGCTCATAAAATGTCTTGACGTAAGTTTGTTATTTATATATACTAACTTACACAAAGTAAGTAACGAACGAAAAAAGGAGGACACTGCAGACTTATTCAAGGGGATATGTTGATAGATGGATAAAGTTGGCGTTCGTCATTGGTCTTTAAAATAAAAATTGAACAAGAGGAGAAAATAATGAGCAACAAATACGAATTAGGTGCATTAATTTTACGTTTGGTTACAGGTCTTACATTTTTGCTTCACGGGCTTTCAAAATTTCAAGGCGGGATTGAAAATACTGTAGGATTCTTCAGCAGTGTCGGAATTCCGGGCTTTCTCGCCTATATCGTAGCGATTATCGAATTGGCCGGAGGGGCTTTGATGATTCTCGGGCTCGGTACACGTGTGATTGGCCTTTTATTTGCGATTGTCATGCTGGGGGCCATTTTCACTGTTAAGCTCTCCGCCGGTTTCATGGGAACGGATGGAGGCGCAGGCTATGAATTTGACGTTACGCTTCTTGCAATGTCTGTATACTTGGCCTTGAGCGGAAGCAGCATGCTGTCCCTTGGGGAAATGATCCTGAAATCAAGGAAAGAAGGAAAAACAGATGACGCAGCAAATCCACCCGGGCACTGAGCTCGGATATGTCAAGCTGAAGGTGAGCCGTCTTGAAAGATCGGTTTCTTTTTACAGGGATGTGATCGGTTTTCAAGTATTAAAACAGGACGGCAAAACGGCGGAGTTCACAGTTGACGGAAAAAATCCGCTTTTGATCATTGAGGAGATTCCAAATGCTGTTGTTCTTCCTGAACGATCGGCAGCAGGCCTTTATCATTTTGCCATTTTGCTTCCAAACCGAAAGCAGCTCGGCATGGCTGTGAAGCATTTGATCCGCGCCGGCATTGAACTCGGCCAGGGAGATCACCTTGTCAGCGAGGCGTTTTACTTGTCAGATCCTGATCAAAATGGAATCGAAATCTACCGCGACCGTCCGCGAGAGGGATGGAAGCGCGATGAGCAGGGGAACTACGTGATGGGTACGGAGCCGGTTGATGTCCAAGGACTTCTGGAAGAAGCCGATGGCCACGAATGGCAAGGTCTTCCCCCGGAAACAAAAATCGGACACGTCCATTTTCACGTCCGGGATTTGAAGCAGGCGAAAGAATTTTACCACTCTGTACTGGGATTTGATATCACAGGAGATTATCAACACATGTCAGCGCTTTTTGTCTCTGCCGGAGGCTACCATCATCATATCGGCTTAAACATCTGGGCCGGACAGCATGCGCCATTTGCCCCGCTTGATGCGGCAGGCATGGCGTATTACACGGTTCTTTTACCGAATCGAGCGGAACTTGACCGAATTGCAAAAAAACTGAAAAGCTCGGGTTATGCCGTTGAGCATCAAGAAAACGCATGGTTTGTTAAAGACCCGGCATCAGGTATTGATATCAGATTGACCGTTTGAAAAGGTGAAACTCCAGTTTCGCCTTTTTTTATGCCATTCAATCAAAGGACAACAAAAGCAAAGAATGAGAAGAAACAGACATTAATAACAAAGATTCAGGGGCAGCAGCTATGCTAACATGAATTTGAAAATCTGGAAATGAGGGGTGAAGGTTGATGGCAAAAAGCCTGACTGGCAAGGCGAAACATCATCCGCCTGTCTGGAATCCGAACATTGACGGCGGGCGGTTTTGCAATCCCGTTCTTTTCATGGACTACTCAGATCCGGATGTCATTCGGAAAGGCAGCGACTTTTTTATGGCGGCTTCAAGTTTTTCCTGTTTTCCCGGAATTCCCATTTTGCACTCGACAGATTTGGTGAACTGGTCATTGATCAGCCATGTGTTTGACGAGCTCCCCTTCGGCGAATATGAGGCCCCTGCTCATGGCAAAGGAGCGTGGGCGCCGAGCATTCGATACCATAACGGAGAATTCTGGGTGTATTTCGCAACGCCTGATGAAGGAATCTTCATGAGCAAAACATCAGATCCGTTTAAAGGATGGGAGCCTCTCATACAGGTCAAAAAGACAAAGGGCTGGATTGATCCTTGTCCATTTTGGGATGACGATGGAAATGCCTATCTGATCCATGCTTACGCAAACAGCAGAATCGGGATCAAGAGCAAGCTGAATCTTTGCCGAATGAAAAAAGACGGAACGGCTTTGGAAGACGATGGAGAAATCGTCTTTGACGGCACGCTGAACCACCCTACGATTGAAGGACCGAAATTGTATAAAAAAGACGGCTATTATTATATCTTTGCTCCGGCGGGAGGGGTGAAGACAGGCTGGCAGACGGTTTTGCGGAGCAAGCAGATTTACGGTCCCTATGAAGACAAGGTTGTCCTTCACCAAGGAAATACGGTCATTAACGGTCCGCACCAGGGAGGCTGGGTTGAACTTGATTCCGGAGAGTCATGGTTTATCCACTTTCAAGATCGCGGAGCATTCGGCAGAGTTGTGCAACTTCAACCTGTCCGCTGGTTCGACGGCTGGCCGCTGATGGGTGAAGACATAAACGGCGACGGGATCGGAGAACCGGTTTTGCATTGGGAAAAGCCGAAGACGGGCGCCAAAGAAGTGAAACTGCCCTTTGATCATGGCAATGATGATTTTTCTTCTTCAGACCGCCTTGCGCTTCATTGGCAATGGGAAGCGAATCCGAAGCAAGAATGGTACTCTCTCAGCGCCAGTCCCGGCCGGCTTCGCTTATACAGCCGCGGCATCGCTCATCCGTTCAAACTGAGCCGCCTGCCGAACCTTCTGATGCAGAAATTTTCGGGGCCAAGCTTCACAGCAACGGTCAAATTGTCGCTAAACGCCTTGTCGGAAACTATGATGGCCGGCTTGGCTGTCATGGGAAGGGAATACGCCTATCTCGGCTTCTCGAAATCAGAAAACGGTTATCGGCTTTCTGTATACGAAGGCCGTATAGAAGGTGATCAGGAAGATGTCAAAACAGAAGAGCGCGGCGTACATGCGGAAATGGTCTATTTGCGCGTGACTGTTGATGAACAGGCGGTCTGCCGTTTCAGCTGCAGCATGGACCGGCGTCATTTCACACAGATTGGGAATTCGTTTCAGGCTGTTCCCGGACTGTGGACGGGTGCCAAAGCAGGTGTATATTGCGCCGATACCGGCGGAGAAGACGGACAGGACGGATGGTGCGATATCGAATGGTTCAGTGTCGAACCGGCAGGAGGGGAATGCCATGAGCGGTGAACACACATATACGAACCCGGTGTTGACCGGTTTTCATCCGGACCCTTCAATTATCAGAGTCGGGGAAGATTATTACATGGTGAACTCAACGTTCCAGTATTTCCCGGCAATCGTTATTTCCCACTCTAAAGATTTAGTCCATTGGAAGATCATCGGCCACGGAATCACGGAAAATGAAGGATTGGACCTGTCGGATATCAATGATTCGCACGGCATTTGGGCGCCTGATATTTCGTATCATAACGGAACCTTCTACATCTTCGCGACGCACAGGCTGAACGGACCGACTGTCATCAACGGCCGAAAGCTGATCCGCAGACAGATTATGATCAAGTCCAGCCGCCCCGAAGGGCCTTATTCAAAGCCCGTTTTCATTGATGAAGGCAGCGGCATCGATCCTTCTCACTTCGTTGACGGCGACGGGAAACACTATATGCTGCTCAGTCCTGCCTGCACGCTCTTTCCTCTAAATGAAGAATGCACAGACATCTCCGGCGAGCCGGTTCAGATATGGGAAGGGACTGGGAGAAGGGCGCCTGAAGGGCCGCATTTGCTGAAAAAAGACGGTTATTACTACGCGATATTGGCAGAAGGAGGAACCGGATATTCCCACTCGATTACGACAGCCCGCTCAACGCATTTGTACGGTCCTTATGAGCCCTGCCCGTATAATCCGATTTTAACGCAGACAGACCCGGATGCTCCGATTCAAAGAGCAGGACACGGCAAGCTCGTTGAAACCCAGAATGGAGAATGGTGGGCGGTGTATCTATGCGGACGGCCCAATCAAGGTAGCTATACAACGGTTGGGAGGGAGACCGCTTTGGATCCCGTCGAATGGACGGATGACGGCTGGTTTGTCATCAACAACTTGAAGGGCCCGAGTCTTGTTCAGCGCGCTCCAAACCTCCCCCAAGTCAAATGGGATGAAAAGAATTTCGACGATTTTGACGAGGATACGCTCGGTCTTGACTGGCAGTTTGTCAGGAATCCCGATCATTCCAGCTGGTCTTTGACCGAGAGACCGGGATATCTCAGGCTGTGGACAGGTGATTGGGATTTACATGACATCCGTGCAAAAAATACGGTCGTCAGAAGGGAAAAGCACCACCTATACAGCGCCGGCGTGAAACTCGACTTTTCACCTTCGGCCTCCGGAGAGCAAGCGGGGATCGTCTGCTACTACAGCACGAATAATTATTTGAAATGCTGCTTGATCTATGAAGAAGGATTGAAGATCAAGGTCGTGGAAAATCGCTCCGGTTGCCAAAAAACGCTGGGGAAAAAACATGCCGAGGCCGGCCCGCTGTTTCTGAAAGCTGTCATCAATAAGCAAAAGAGGGATTTTTACTACAGTTATGAAGGGAAGCATTGGCACCACGCGGGCGGTACAGAGGACGCCAGTTTTTTAAGCGATGAGGGTTCGCGTGACGCAAAGGGACATACGGGAACGATGGTCGGGATATTCGCCAATAACGGCGGAAGCGGCAGAAAGGCTGCCGCTGATTTTGACTGGTTCCGCTATATTGCATATTAAATGTCTCTGCTTTTTTTCCTGTATTGAAGCGGCGGGATGCCGACGATCTCTTTAAACACTTTATTGAAATGGCTGATATGCTTAAAACCGGTATCCGCAGCGATGTCCAATATTTTCTCGTCTGTATCACGAAGCCGTTTTTTCGCTTCGCGGATCCTGATGTGCCGGATATACTCCTGAAGATGAAAGCCGGTCACTTTTTTAAACACTCTGCTTAAATAGGATGGGCTGATATAAAATTGTCCGGCCAATCCGTCTAACGTCATCGTTTCTTGAAAGCTGCAATTGATATATGAAGCGATTTCCGAGATTTTTTCATCCATCGGGTGAAGCGGCCGTGTTTGATTGCGGCCGCCGCCCGCAAGGCTCCGGTAAATGGTGAAAAGCAGCTGAAACAGCAGCGCCCTGACGACATCCTCGTGTCCTTCTTTTTTCAGCTTGCACTCCTTTTTCATCTCCATCAGCATATGTTCGACTGCGGCCTGTTCACGCAGGGAAAATGCGATGAAGTTTTGATTTTCCGGAAACGGAAGAAGCCGATAATGGCTGCACTTCAGCAATGGTTCTATGAAATCGTGCGAGAAATTAATCAGGATGCGTTCGAACTCTTGAACTTCCGTGCTTGACGTTCGGTGGAGGTCGTGGGGATTGATGATGATCATCGTGCCTTTTTCCGCGGTATAGACGCTTTGGTTAATAAAATACGTGCGTTCTCCGCTCAGCAGATAATACAGTTCATAGCCTTCATGAACATGCGGCGCGTTCATCTCGGTAAATCCTTTTCTCTGCATATATTGAATCGAAAAAGAATGCTCGGCTATGAAATATTTAGGATGGAGCATGTCGGGCATTCCTCCTTGAGAGCGTTTTCTTAACAAACGGGAGGGATCGTATGAAAAAGTTATGTTGCCTGATCTTGGTCTTGGTTTTTTCCGCGGGCTGTACTCAGCAAAAGGCATCAACGGAAGAGGACGGGGCGCTTGAAATCAATTGGCTCGTACCGCTCCACACACCGCAGCCTCCGAAAGAGAAGGCGCTTGACATCATTGAAGACAAAACGAATACAAAGCTGAAGCTCATCTGGGTTCCGGATTCAACAAAAGAAGAGCGGATCAATACAACCCTTGCAAGCGGAAACATGCCTAAAGTAATGACATTGCCTGATCTTGAAGATTCAGCGGTTGTCAGCGCGCTGCGCTCGGGAATGTTCTGGGAAATCGGACCGTATTTCAAAGACTATCCGAATTTAAGAAAACTTGATAAAACTATATTGAAAAATATTTCGGTTGATGGCAAAGTTTACGGGATTTATAGAGAAAGGCCGATGGCCAGGCAGGGAGTCGTGATTCGGAAAGACTGGCTCGACAATCTCGGATTGGAAATGCCGGAAACCGTTGATGACCTTTATAAAATAGCGAAAGCATTTACAGAACAGGACCCCGATCAAAACGGAAAAGACGACACGTTCGGTCTCGCCGACCGCAATGATCTCACCTTCGGAGCGTTTAAAACCCTGGCTTCGTACTTTGGCGCGCCGAACGAATGGGGAACGGACGAAGACGGAAATCTCTTCCCCTATTTTAAGCATGAGGCCTATAAAGACGCAATGGCATACATGAAAAAGCTTTATGAAGAAGGCCTGATGAACAGGGACTTTGCGGTGACAAGCAAAACGCAGCAGCAGGATTTAGTGATTCAGGGGAAAGCGGGAATCTATATCGGCGCGATGAGCGATGCCATGAACTTGCGTGATCAGGGACTCGCTTTGAACCCCGGCTTTCAGCTTGATATCGCAAACCGGATCAAGGGCCCCGACGGCAAGGAGCGCACATGGGCGCTCGGCGGGCATGGCGGGATGTTCGCCATTTCGAAATCAAGCGTCAAGACTGAAAAAGAGGTCAGAAAAATCCTCGCATTTTTTGACAGAATCGCTGAAGAAGACCTCAACAATTTGATGTTGTATGGAATAGAAGGCGTACACTATGAAAAGAAAGGGGGGAGCGGCTATTTTCGAAAGCAGGAAAACTACCATCTGTGGGAAGCGGAAATTCAGCCGTTAAACCAGCTGATTGGCGTCAATAAACAAGCTTTAAAAAGCGCTGAAGATCCGCTCCGCGCCAAAAATGAAAAGCTTGAGGAGGACAACCGGGCAATCGCAGTCCAGAATCCGGCCGAACCGCTGTATTCTGCCGCACAGATGGACAGGGGAACAGAATTGAAGAAAATCATTGATGACGCCACATTTCAATTTATTCTCGGGGAAATCAATGAAAAAGCTTTGACCAGGCAGTCCTGAAATGGGAGAAGCATGGCGGCGGAAAGATCATGAAAGAACTGAATGAAGATCTGAAAAAAGCAAACTAAACAGAAAACCCTTTCCATTTTTTTGAAAAGGAAAGGGTTTTTCATCGTATTCGCTCCAAGTTCATTTTCTTTAAATTCTGCAAAATAAACAATATAATTCCATCATAGGACGAAAAGGAGGAAGCGATATGCAGACTGCCGTTATATATGCACACCCAAATCCAAACAGTTTCAACGGAGCCATTTTAAATCAAGTCATAAAGGCGCTTGAGGACGGTAAGCATTTTTATGACGTCATTGATTTGTATAGAGACCGGTTTGATCCCGTTCTATTATTTGATGAAAAGAAAAGGCGCTCAGATATGAAACGCGATCCGGAAACTGCCGAATATCGAAGAATTGTCAAAAACGCCGACCATCTGATTTTCATTTATCCGCTTTGGTGGGGCGGAATGCCAGCGATCATGAAAGGCTTTATTGACCGCGTTTTTGCCGCCGGAGAAGCCTATACATATCAAGGAAAGCTGCCAAAAGGCCTGCTGAAGGCGCGCACGGCATCAGTTTACTACACGGCTGACGCTCCGTCTTGGTATTTGCGGTTTTGGCAGCGGGATGCCGACTGGGTGACGGTTAAAGATGTGATGTTGAAGTTTTGCGGCGTACGGCGGGTAAAGCGCCTGCTGTTTGCCGGCGTGAAAGACAGCTCTGAAGAAAAACGCACGCAATGGCTTGACCGTGTCTACCGGTCTATAGCTCCTGCAGATCGGGGGATCAGCAAATGACAAAGGAGATGAAGTGGCTGGATTGGGCAAAGGAAATTCAAGCTATCGCCCAGGCGGGGCTTGCCTATACAAAAGATGACTTTGATCGTGAACGTTTTGAGCAGCTTCGCGAGCTGAGCTGCGAAATCATCGCCGATTATACGGAAACGGACTTCTCTAAAGTGAAAGAGCTTTTTGCCGGGGAATCGGGCTATCAAACGCCTAAAGTCGATGTGAGAGCCGTAATTTTTAAAGATCATAAGCTCCTCCTTGTCCAGGAAAAAGCAGACGGCAAATGGGCGCTGCCAGGCGGATGGGCAGACATCGGCTTTACGCCGAAAGAAATCGCGGTTAAAGAAACGCTTGAAGAGACAGGTTTGAAAGTCAAGGCGCATAAACTTCTGGCGGTCATGGATAAAAAGCGCCACAACCACCCCCCTTCTGCCTTCCACATCTATAAGCTGTTTATCTCCTGTCAAATTGTCGGAGGCAAGGCGGAAGCGGGGACTGAAACACAAAACCTTGTTTTTTTCTCATTGGAGAATCTGCCTGAATTATCGGCAGCAAGGAATACCTATGAACAGATCGAATATCTTTTTGAAAAACATGATGAAGTGTATTGCGACTAAGGGAGGAACAGACAATGGATCAGTTGAAATATCCGATCGGCACCTTTTCTAAACCGCTTGAAGCGGACGAAAGGGAACTGGAAAAATGGATCGGGGATCTGAAGCAAGCGCCGGATCTCCTGAGAAGCGCGGCGGCGGGACTAAATGAAGAACAGCTTGATACGCCGTACCGGACCGGAGGCTGGGCTGTCCTCCAAGTCGTTCACCATCTTGCCGACAGCCATATGAACGGGTATATTCGAAGCAAATTGGCGCTGACAGAAGAGACGCCTTTGATCCGCACGTTTGACGAACAGAATTGGGCCGGGCTTACCGATGCCAGAACGCTGGATCCGGATTTGTCGCTGGCGCTTTTAGACACGCTGCATCTGCGCTGGGCTGCTCTTTTTTGAATCTTTGACAGAAGCGGATTTTGAAAAAGCGTACATTTATCCTGGCACAGGTGAGGAGATGAAGCTGTATCAAGCGCTTGCTCTCTATGTGTGGCACTCACAACACCATATTGCCCATATTAAAGCGCATCGAAAAAGAATGGGCTGGAATTGAAAAAAACGCGCCGCGGGCGCGTTTTTTGTTTGCCGTTTGTTTTCAGAGGGGATTGTTAACAATAACATAACAGCGGAATCGTTGGTTATTGCTTTTTCTAGCCGGTAAATTAAGGTAAGATATATGAGTTATCACCCAAAACGTGATGGATTTATCTTGCGATTAGATTAGAGAGAAGTGGTTTTTCATGAAAAAAAATGCGCTGGCGATTTTAAGGATCGTGATTCCGGCGGCTGTTCTTTTGTTTGTCTTTTTTCAAGCGAAAAAAGAACTGGCCGGGCTGTCTTTTAAAGAAACATTTTTGATTATCGATCAAATTAATCGGATTGACCTATTCATCCTTGTTTTTCTCGGACTTGCCGCCATTTTGGCGATGACATTATACGATTTTGTTCTGGTCCGCTCCCTCGGAATGAAGGTTTCGAAATGGAAAACGATCAAAGTATCATGGATCGCCAACTCACTTAACAATGTTCTCGGGTTCGGCGGATTGTCCGGTGCAGGATTGAGAACGATCCTTTACAAAGAGCATGTTGATGATGTGAAGAAGCTGATCAGGGGGATCGCTTGGCTTGCGTCTTCGGTTCTTCTCGGGCTGTCTGTCCTCAGCCTTCTCGTCCTTGCCGGAATTCTGCCTGCCGGGGATCTGTTTACAGAAAAAACGTGGGTGCTGCTGGCTGTTGCCGGTACGGCGATGATCGCTCCCGGTGCGGCCGTCATTTTAATGATCAAAAAGAAGAGAAGCAGAGGAGCCGAAAAGGGCATGCGGCTTTCGGTCTTCTTTTCTTATCTGGGTGCATCGGTGATCGAGTGGGTTGCCGCAGCAGCGGTCATGTATTATTCCCTTGCAACGATGGGCGTCGAATTGGACTTAAAAACCGTCATCGGCGTTTTTACGATTGCTTCGGTGGCCGGAATGATCAGTCTCGTTCCCGGCGGATTCGGTTCGTTCGACCTGCTTTTTTTGGTCGGAATGAGCCAGCTGGGGGTTGATCAGGAAATCACTCTGACGGCGATTGTGCTCTACCGGATCGCCTATTCGTTTATCCCTTTTGTGTTCGGTCTTATTTTTGCAGCAGCCGATTTGACTGGAAATACGATGAAGAGGCTCGAAGAAAAACCGATTATTGCCCCGGCAATAGAAACGACCAATATTCTGTTGATTTTACACAGAGCGCTCCTATTCAGACTGCTGAACGGTTCGCTTTCAGTCATCGCATTTTGCAGCGGAGCGATTGTGATCGCATCTGTGGCGCTGCCGATTGACAGGATTACATTGATACCGAATATTTCGAAGTTCATGCTGGTGTTTTTTAACGGTTTGTCCCTCAGTTTCGGCTTGATTTTGCTGATTCTGCCGCTTGAACTTTATCGGAGGACAAAGAGATCTTATTATATGACGCTGACCGCTTTGGCGCTTGCCTTTCTGTTCACGCTTTTTAAAGGCTTTAATATTAGCGCCGTCTTCATGATTCCTGTGGTGTTTGCCCTGTTTGTATTGCTGAGGGGGCAGTTTACAAGGGAGCGGGCTGTCTACACATTCGGGCAAATCGCATGGGGAGCTTTTATCTTCCTCTTTACTTTATTGAATTACAATATTATCGCTTCACACATTTGGGAGGCGCTCGGCCATCTTCTTGTGAAAGATTATTTCATTCACAGTGAACGCCATGTCGACTTCGCGACGTTTTTTGCGTTATTTTTCGTTCCGCTGTATTTCGCTGTTTTCATCTGGGCGTTTAACAGGAAAACGAAAGAGATCGGTGAAGAGCCTGATCCGGAGAAACTGGAGGCATTCTTAGAAGAAAAAGGCGGCAACGCTTTGAGCCATTTAGGCTTTTTAGGGGACAAGCGGTTTTTTTATTCAAGCGACGGGAATGCGCTGATTCAATTCGCCAAAGTCGGCCAGCGCCTCGTTGTGCTCGGCGACCCGTCCGGCCGGGAAGACTCGTTTCCGCTCGTGATCAAAGAATTCCTTCATGCGGCTGACCAAAAAGGGTATCTTGTCATTTTCTATCAGATCGAACGCGAAGACATGGCGCTCTATCATGACTTCGGATACCGCTTTTTCAAGCTTGGAGAAGAGGCGATTGTCGACCTTGACACCTTTACAATCAGCGGAAAAAAGCGGGCCGGACTAAGGGCGATCTACAACCGTTTTGAACGGGAAGGGTATACGTTCCATGTCGAACAGCCGCCGTTTTCGAGAGAATTCCTCAACGAGCTGAGGCAGGTGTCTGATGAATGGCTCGGCCGCAAAAAAGAAAAAGGCTTTTCGCTCGGGTTTTTTCAAGAAGATTATTTGCAAAAGGCGCCAATTGCCGTTTTAAAAAGCGAAGAAGGCGAGATCGTCGCGTTTATGAATATCATGCCGATGTACCGCGAAGGGGAAATATCCATCGATCTGATGCGCTATTCGAAAAAGGCGCCGAAAGGAATCATGGATGCGCTGTTCATCTATTTATTTCAATGGGGAAAAGAACAGGGCTACACGGCCTTCAATATGGGAATGGCCCCTTTATCGAATGTAGGGACAACGTTTCAGTCATTCTGGACGGAGCGGCTGGCCGCCGTGATTTTCAACAATGTCAGCTACATGTACAGTTTCAGCGGACTGCGGTCTTTTAAAGAAAAATATAAGCCGGTTTGGCGGGGGAAATATTTAGCCTATCGGAAAAACCGATCTCTCCCGGTAACGATGATCCTTGTGACAAGGCTGATCGGAAGGAGAACGAAATGAGGCCGTTTATTAAAACGGCCTTTTTTTTATATTGCCATTGTAAGAAGCACTCAAAAGGCGGTATACTGCAAATGATTGGAAGGGAAGGATCGAATCGACAAATGGGGGATCAAAATGAAGCCAATTGAAGTATTAAGATATGACGCATTTTCAAAGACTGCGGGTCAAGGAAATCCGGCGGGCATCGTGCTTGAAGCAGACGGGTTGACCGATTGGGAGATGCAGAAGATCGCTGAACAGGCAGGCTATAATGAAACGGCTTTCCTGCTGCCGAGCGAGTCGGCCGACATAAGGATCCGCTACTTTACGCCGGGCCATGAAATGAATTTATGCGGACATGCGACTGTTGCTTCTCTTTATGCGCTTTTGGAAAAAGGCGCGATTGAAGCTGGCGCGGAGCTGAAGGTCGAAACAAAAGCGGGCGTCCTTTCTGTGTATACCGCCTCAGACGGCAATCGGCGTTTTTTGGTGACGCTGGAGCAGGCGCCCCCGTGTTTTCAGTCTTTCACAGGAAGCAGAAGCCAATTGGCGGAAGCGCTGGGGATCAGCGAAGCGGACTTTCATGAAGCATTGCCCGTTGTTTATGGAAGCACAGGTATATGGACATTGCTTGTGCCGGTGAGAGATTTGGCCGCAATCCGCAGGATGAAGCCCGTTCAAGCTGAATTTCCGAACGTTTTAACCGAGATGCCGCGAGCATCTGTCCACCCGTTTTGCCTGGAGACGATCCATCGGGATTGCCAGCTTCACGGCAGGCATTTTTCATCGCCTTATTCCGGAACGAGCGAAGATCCTGTCACAGGAACGGCATCAGGAGTGATGGGCGCTTATATGAAAACGTTCGGAAAGGAATTCTGTGAAGAGGGCCAGACTGATTTTCAGATCGAACAGGGCCAGGAAATGGGGAAAGACGGAAAAGTGAAAATCGAAGTTGCGGAACAAAACGGCATCATGAAAGTGCGCATGACAGGAACCGCTGTATTTGCTGAAAAGCAAAGCTTTGAAGTGTAAACAAACACCGCCTTTTTTAGCGAGTGGAGATCATTGCAAACGCCAGCAGTTAACATTATAATCAACAATGATAATCATTTTCATTAAGGGGGCGGCCACATGAACGACACGCTAGAAATCCAAAGTATTCGCGATTGCGTCAGAAATAGAAGAACGATTCGAAAGTTTAAACAGGATCCGGTGCCAAAGGAAGTGGTGCTGGAACTCTTGGAAGATGCGATTTATGCTCCGAACCACAAGCTGACAGAACCGTGGCGATTCATTTATATCGGGACGGAAAACGGGAAAAAGAAGCATGCCGACAATTTAAAAGCGGCGTTTAAAGAGCTCAAGCCGAATATGCAGGAAGAACAAATCAATAAGTTCAGGGAGCATATTCTCAGCGTTCCGGCTTTTCTCTTCGTTATTATGAAAGAAGACGAAAACGAACGGGTCAGACGGGATGATTTTGCAGCCGTCAGCTGTTTAATCCAAAATCTGCAGCTGCTCGCTTGGGAAAAAGGCATCGGCATGGTATGGAAAAGCGGGGAAGTTCTCTCTCATGAAACACTGCACAGGTTAATGGGACTGAAGCGCGATGAGCAGGTAGCAGCTCTCTTGCAGATCGGATATCCTGCGGAAATTCCTGAAGCGAAGCACAGGACGCCGGCCGCACAGCTTTTTACCGAATTAACTTAAAGAATGAGGCCCGGAACGTCGAATCCCGGGCCTCGATTATTATTTTGACTGCCGCTTTTTCGCGCGCTTATCAGCTGCCTGCATGCGGGCTTGTGCTTCGCGGTCATCCTGATCGGCGAGTTCTGCTGAATATTCCTCATACACTCCGTCAGCTTCTCGCTTATACTGATCAGGAACTTGAGGGAGTTTTTGCTTGTTTTTATCCCGGTTTTTGTGGATTGCATTTCTGCCCATATGATCACTCCTCATCAATAATCGGCCGGTCAAGCCTTATTGTTCGCTGATCAGGCTCCCGCTATGCATTACGATTTTTCCCTTGCGGCGCGTTCTGCCATTTTAAATACGCGCGAATATCTGACTTCCTGCGTCTTGTTCAGAGTGGATTTAAAACGTTCGCGTTTTTTCTTGTCAGCCATCTTTTAAGCCTCCTAAAAACCTAAGTTATTCACAGGCTGTCCGTTTCCGCGGCATTTATACAAGTTTTAAGCTTCTTTTAACCGGCTGTTTTCCTCCTCGAATGTTCTCATGCTGTACAGCGTGTACAAATCTTTCGGGATTTCATACAGGTGAAATGTATCGCTGCCGGCCCAGTCAAGATCAGTCTTGACGGCATATGGGAGCTTTTCCGCGGCTTTGAGGGAGCGCATATTTGTTTTTCTGATTTTCATAAAAACGGCTTCAATTTGCTTTTCATAAAAAAGCTCGCAAAAAAACGCGTCTTTCGCCCGCTGGTTATAGCCTTTTCCATGGTAAGGCTTGCCGAGCCATGTGCCGAGGAAGCCTTTTTGCTCTTCGATTTCATACAAGCTGATGCAGCCGATCGGGTTTTCCCATTCATCGAGTATTGTTCGCGATATCAGCTTTCCCTGTTCTTCCTCTTCAATCATGTTTTTGACATGAAACATATACTCTTCAATCGTCTCCGCTTTATTTCTGACAAAAGGGAAGACATCCGGATGAATCATCAGTTCAAAAAGTGCATAGCAGTCGGTCAGTTCCCGTTTCTTCAGCATGGCAGCCCCTCCTTAGTTTGAGGGCGGCTTTTACAGCAGAACGGGACGCGTGAATCCACCCTCGGAATTTTTTAATTAGCGGAAGCAGTTGTCCGCGTATCTTGCACATCCATTAAAAAATTCGGGGTGGGAATCGAACCCACTAAAACCAGAGATCTGGTGGCGCACCATTTGCCTTCCCTGTACGTGTATGCTGCTAAAAAGATACTTACATTTTACGCAGCTGGGAAAGGAAAAGCTACAAGGATTTTGCCGGAAAACGCCTTTTATGCCAGAAGGTTGTGCAGGGCATCTTCCAGATCGGGATATAAGAAATGATAGCCGTTCTGAAGCGCTTTTTTCGGGAGGACGCGCTGTCCTTTCAGCACGAGCATGCTCATTTCTCCAAGTACGCCTTTTATCGCAAATTCGGGAACCGGGAGCCAGTGTGGGCGTTTTTCTACTTTCGCGACGGTTTGCCCGAATGTATCCATCTGAACGGGATTCGGTGCCGTGACATTGACGGGGCCGGACATCAGCGTCTGTTCAATCGCAGATAAAATCATGCCGACGGCGTCTTCGATATGAATCCATGGCACCCATTGCCGCCCCGAGCCGATGCGTCCGCCTGCAAACAATTGATAGGGGAGCGCCATTTTCGGGAGCGCGCCTCCGTCTTTTCCAAGCACAAGGCCAAAACGCATCCAGACGGTGCGGATGCCAAGCGCTTCGATTGGTTCGGCTGCCTGTTCCCACAAAGCTGTCGTTCTGCTTAAAAAATCCTCAGCCGAAACTGGAGATTCCTCCGTGAATGTCTGTTCAAGACTGGTTCCGTAAATTCCGACTGCGCTCGCCTGAATGAGGGTGTTCGGCTTCTTCTGAAGACTTTGTATGATGCGGGCCGACTCCTCCACAGAGCGGAGGCGGCTTGTCGCGATCTCCGCCTTCGTTTTTTCATTCCAACGGCCGAAAAGCGATTTTCCGGCTAAATTGATCCAAACATCGATATCGGTCAGATCTTTTTCAGGACGGGCGCCGTTTTTTTGCCAGAGAACGAAAGAAGTGTTTTTTTGTTCGGTTTCGGCCGGTTTTCTTGTTAAAATATAGACGTGATGTCTTCGGGCGGTTAAGGCGTTTGTCAAATGTCTGCCGATAAAACCTGTCCCCCCGGCAATCGCAATCTTCATCATGATTCCTCCCTTTCATGATCATTAACCTTATTGTAAAAGAAGAAAACAAAAGAAGGGAGTTATTTATGCCATATATTACAAAGATTTCTGCCCAGAAAAACAATGAAGAGCGGGTCAATATTTTTCTGGATGAAAAATATGCGTTCAGCGTCGACCTGGACGTGCTCGTCAAGTTTGACCTGCGAAAAGGCAAAGAGCTTGATGAGCTTGATATCATTGAGATTCAATACGGAGACGACGTTAAAAAAGGGTTCAAAAAAGCGCTCGATTATTTGTCATACCGGATGCGCTCGACAAAGGAAGTTCAAGACCATCTTAAGAAAAAAGGCGTCGCAGACTCCGCGATCACAGAAATTCTGCATATGCTTAAAGGTTATAAATATTTGGACGACCGCGAATTTGCGGCTGCATATGTCAGCACCCACAGAAAAACGAGCGGCAAAGGCCCTGATGTCTTATTCAGAGAGCTTAAATTGAAAGGGATCGATGATGAACTGATTCATGAAGCGCTCAGTTCGTTTTCGTTTTCCGATCAGGTCGAGGCCGCGGTCAAGCATGCGGAAAAAGTACTGAAAAAAGAAAAAAAGCTGTCCTCCAAAGAGACGAAGCAGGCCATCGAACAGCACCTTGTCAGAAAGGGTTTCTCCTTCGATGTCATTTCGGCCGCGCTTCAGGAAACCGATTACGAAAACGACGATGGCGCTGAGAGAGAAGCGCTTGAGAAGCAAGGAGAAAAAGCAATGAAGAGGTACGGTTATGACGGATCATACGAAACGAAAATGAAGGTCAAACAGTATCTGTTTAGAAAAGGATTTTCAATTGACTTGATTGACCAATTTTTAGATGAAAAGGGATGAGAAGATGGAGAAAAGATACAGTGAAATGACTGCACACGAACTGCACCAGGAAATTGCGGGTCTGACCGAAAAGGCAAGAAAAGCGGAACAAATGGGGATTGTGAATGAACTGGCCGTTCACGAACGGAAAATCGCGATGGCGAAAGCCTACCTTCTTGATCCGGCCGATTTTAAAGCCGGCAACGTATACGAAATCGAAGATGGGGGCGACGATTTCCATATCCGCTATTTAAACGGCGTATTCGCCTGGGGATACCGTCTTTCGTCACCGGATCATGAAGAGGCTCTGCCAATTTCTTTATTAAAAGAAAAGGGCTAAGACAAAAAGCCTAAACCCTTTTCATAACTGCTATCTTGTCCGGATGCGCGTGTTGCGCTGGAGAATGATGAGATCCTGAGTCTGCTGCGTTTCTCCGTTCACCTGCGCGCGCGCATGCTTTGTGTTTGCCCATGGCTGCGGATAGTTTTGCGTTTTCATCTGGTTAAAATCGTTTGTATACGGTTTGCGATTTGCACACAACAGAAATCACTCCATCCCAGAAAAGTTTAGCGTTTGCCGGAAGCCCTCATTCTTTCTTGAGGATGAGTATTTGTGCTTCCGTCAGGGCGCTTTGAAGCAAAATCATCTTTGGCCCGGGGCTCGCCTTCAAATTTATTGTTGTTCATGTTCGGAAAGCCTCTTGATTTATTTCGCATCTCTTTTTAGGCTCCTCCAATCAAGTCCAAAATATTTGCGTCTTCGGTTCGGAAGACGTAAGGTTAGTATATGAAAAGGACGACGTTTTCAAAAAGAAAGTTTTTTCCTTAGGGAAAGGGGGAAAAGCCAAGTGGAAGAGTACTTTGAAAAACTGACAAATGCGCTTCTTGAAAAAAATCATATGCTGAGCTACGCACAAGCCAGAACATGGGTTGAACTGCTGTGGGGGGATTTCGAGGCGACATTTGCAAAGGCCGGCCACCCGTACAGAGGAAAAGAGCTGACAGAGCGAGTCGTCAAAGAGTGGATTGAGCACTACGGCAGCCAGTTGCATTTATTTCAAAATGACAAGCCTTCTTACCAGGATCTGTTCTCCGGAGCCCGCGGGCTGCTTCATTGAGCATTGCTTTAGAAGGAAATGATGCATTGTCTGACTGTGCCGCCTGGCACTGGCCTTACTGGATGAGGACGGTAAGGGTACACTAAAACAGGTGCGCTCCGCGTCAGCAAATATAAAGAAAATGAAGCGGCTTTCGCGCCGCGAGGTCAAATCGTCCGGTTAACGAACTGTGAAAGAAGAAAGCTTTTTCCTCCGCTTGCAGAGAGAGCCGAGCAAGAGCCGAAAAGCTCTCCTTCGGGCGGCAGAAAACATGTTGCCGTTTTGCGGAATGGGAAAGTGAAGCTGTCATGCGAAAACGGCCGGCGGCGGAGCCAGATCCGGTTTTCGCCCGATGACAAAGACTTGCTCCCTTTTGCCCGAACATATCAAGGAAACGGATTTGATTGCGGCGGCGGGGTTTGGCCCCTAACAATCAGTCCTGATGCAAGTTCTCTTGCGGCTGCTTTGGTTTCGGGGAAGATTGAACTTATGTGAAAAATGTCGCAAAAGGAAAAATTGTTATGTTGCCCTGATTGAAGCTAAAGGAATATCATTTTTTTACCACTTGTTCATAGATGTCTGATATAATGACAAAATAATCTTGTAGAAAATAGTACAGCGTGCCCACAGTTTTCCTTTTGTTGTGTGGGAAGCGGCTAGATGCAAGTATCCTGCCAAGCGGATGCCGGATGCAATTTTATTATGTCCAAAAGAGGTGCCTTTAAGTGAAGAAAGGATTCGTTTCAATCATTATTCCTTCATACAATGAAGCAAGCAATATTAAATTGATTTATGAATCGTTAAGGAACGAATTTCAATCCATTGATTATGATTATGAAATTTATTACATAAATGATGGAAGCACTGATCGAACATTGGAGGAAATTAAAAAACTAGCCGAAAAAAGCGAGCATGTGAAATATATTTCGTTTTCACGGAATTTCGGCAAGGAGGCAGCCATCCTTGCCGGTTTTCAGCATGCCCGCGGCGATGCTGTTGTGGTGATGGATGCGGATTTGCAGCACCCGACATACCTCCTGCACGATTTTATTAAAGGGTATGAGGAAGGCTATGATCAAGTGGTAGCCCAGCGCAACAGAAAGGGAGACAACCCCGTGCGCTCCTATTTGTCATCCCTTTATTACCGCTTTATCAACAATGCGGTAGAGGTTGATTTAAGGGACGGCGTCGGCGATTTTCGTCTTTTAAGCAGAAAAGCCGTTAATGCGATGCTGAAGCTGAGCGAAGGCAACAGGTTCTCAAAAGGGCTGTTTTGCTGGATCGGTTTTGACCAAAAGATTGTTTATTACGAGAACGTCGAAAGGAAAAACGGAAAATCCAAGTGGTCGTTCCGCCACTTGTTGAACTATGGAATCGACGGGATTGTGTCGTTCAACAACAGACCGCTGAGAATGTGTTTTTACGCCGGTATTTTTATCCTTTTTCTATCGCTTATTTATATCGCGGCCACATTCATCAGGATCTTAAAATACGGTGTGATTGTTCCCGGCTATTTTACGATTATTTCCGCCGTCCTGTTTCTCGGCGGCGTTCAGCTTCTCAGCCTCGGAATTATCGGCGAATACATCGGGCGCATTTATTATGAGACGAAAAAGCGGCCTCATTACTTGATACAGGAGGCAAACATCGCTCATGGAGAAACTCATGAAAATCGTGAATCCTGAATTTATTCGCTTTGCCGTTGTCGGTGTAGTGAATACTTTGAATTACTATGCGGTTTATTTGCTGCTGCATGTTTTGCTTCAGTTGAATTATATGGTTTCGCATATTGCAGCTTTTTTCGTCAGCCTTGTGATTTCCTTTTTTCTGAACTGCTATTTTACTTTTAAAATCAAGCCGACGCTGGCAAAGTTTTTGCAATTTCCGCTGACACAGCTCTTTAATTTGACGGTATCTTCTTTGTTCGTCTACACGTTTGTGAATTTTTTCAAGATGAACAGTGAGGCAGCTCCGCTTGCCTCCATGTTTTTAACCGTTCCTCTGACATTTTTAGTGACAGGGAAGATTTTGAAAAAAGACAGGGGAAGAGTATGAAGAAAACAGTTTTTCTATTTGTGATCGCAAGCATTGCAGTTTCCGTGGCCGCCCATTCTTTTTTTCTGTATGAATGGGCGCATGACCGCTATATGACGGGGAACGGCGACGGACTTGCACAAATGATCATTTTTAAGTCGTTTCTTTTTGAGCAATACAAACAAGGGAACTTCTTTTATTCGTATTCTTTCGGTCTCGGGGGCGGCATCTACAGCCAGCTCGGCTATTATTTCACGACTTCTTTTGTCTTCATCGCTTCATTCGCGGCCGTTTTTCTGATGCAGCTTTTGCATTTGGCCGGGGATGCGGATCCTTTGTTTTGGGCGCAGGCCGCCGTATTCATCAGTGTCATCAAGCTCAGCCTGATCATTTTAGCGGCAGCGTATGCGTTAAACGGTATGGTGAAAAACAAGCTTGCCGCCTTTACGGGTGCGGTTTTGTATGGCACATCGGTAATCTATTTCAGGCACACGGTGTTCTGGGAATTTTTCAGCGACGCCATGCTGTGGCTGCCGCTGCTTGTCGCCGGAGCCGAGAAAGTCATCAGAGAAAAGCGGACAGCACTGTTTATTACCGCTTGTTCTTTGACGCTGATCAATAACTTTTATTTTGCCTATATCAACTTGATTTTCATTGCGATCTATATCATCTTCCGCTGGCTGATCAGGCTTGACCCGGAAAAGGAGGCGCCGAGGTGGAAACAATTCAGAATGTTCGCCGCTTCAGGCCTGATTTCTTTCGGAATCAGCGCGATTTCCTTTGTGCCTGCAGTTTACGGCTTTTTAAACAATTTGCGGCCGCCGTATGACCAGGCTGTCGCTGTATACGATCTGACGGACAACATTCTGTTTTCCAGCCGCATTGTCTTGCTGCCGGCTGTCTTTATGCTGTTCTTGTTCGCATTTTCCTTCTATAAAAATAAAACGTTCAGGCTGTTTGCCTCAATCAGTGTGCTGCTTGTGCTTCTGCATTACAGCCCGCTTGCGGCAAGCGCATTCAACGGTTTCTCCGCTCCGCAGAACCGCTTTGAATACCTGCTCGCTTTTACGATCGGGGGAGCGGCGGCCGCAGGAATGACCGAACTGAAAAACATCAGGCGGAAAGAGATGATATGGTCTATCCTGCTTGTCCTTCTGGTTTATATCGCGGTCATTTGGCGGAAAGACTTGGATTTATCACTTATGCAAAATTGGAGCATTATTGTGCTTCTGTTCCTGACAATCGCCATATTTACGGCGGCGGGGTTTCAATATAAGAAATCGCAGCTTTTTTTGCACGTCTGCATTTTATTATCGTCCGTCCTCGTGGCGAACACGTATCAAAAGTATGTTCTGTCTGAGTCAAGCGGCATTAAAAACGTCACGAAAAGCTATTTGACCAGCAATGAGTACAATGGCGAAGAACAGCGCCGCCTCCTGAACAACATTCGAAAAGACGATAAGGGTGACCCCTATACAAGGATCGACTGGATGAACGGCGTCCGCAACAATACTCCGCTGATGCAGGATTTTAACGGCTTCAGCGCCTACTCAAGCATTCTCAATCGCGATCTTCTTCTGTTTTATTGGGAAGACCTTCAAATCGATATGGGAAGGGAAAGCGTCAGCCGCTACGCATCGATGGGCGACCGGGCCAACTTGTACAGTCTGCTGTACGGCAAGTATTACATGACGGAAAAAGACAATGCCGCCAATGTTCCGTACGGGTTTATTCAAACGGATGAATCAGAGCACTACACAGTTTATAAAAACAAATACACCTTGCCGTTTATCCGGACGGCGCGAACGTTGTTTACGGAAAAAGCTTTAGCAGATGCGCCAGTTTTAGCGCGGGAGCATGCGATGCTTGAAGGAATCGTGCTTGAGAATGGCGGTAACGGAAAAGAGCAGCCGCCGAGCGTTCCTGATTTGATGAAGCAGACGAAGCTGAAAACCGAGGGGGCGAGCTATCATAACGGCTTCCTCGACGTCACCGCTGAAAACGGAGGCATCGATCTCATTCCCGAAGGCGGGGTTCCAAAAGAAGGCGACTATTATGTCGGATTTTATTTAAAAAGCCTTGCAAAAGACCAGTTCTTCAACTTGCGGGTCAATGATTATGTAACATCAAGAAAGTCAAACCAGTCGATTTACAAAACAGGTGTTTACGATTTAACGATCAGGGTGCCGAAAACAGATAAAATTTCAATCAGGCTGCCAAAAGGGAAATATCAATTGGACCATTTGAGGCTGCACCAGGAAGACTATCAATTGCTGAAAAAAGCCGCCGCCAAAAAAACGCCGGCCGCCGACTTGAACTGGCGGAACAATCAAGTGTCCATCAGCTTTGACAATCAAAACGGAGACCGCTACATGGTGCTGCCGGTTCCGTACGAAAAAGGCTGGGAAGTCACTGTAAACGGAAAAACGCAAACCGTTCAAAAGGCAAATTACGCGTTTATTGGAATCCCCATCGAAAAAGGGAAGAACAACATCCGTCTCGTTTATTACCCGCCGTACTTCAAAGCTACCTTGGCGGTTACAGTCATCAGCCTCATCATCGGAATCTGGTACAGCAGAAGGAGAAAAAAGCTTGGCTCTTAAACAGAGCCAAGCTTTAATTTTTTTTGAAGTTTTTCCTCGCTGAAAATCCATCCGGTATAGGAGGTGATTAATTCGAGCGTGTCCCTGTCGATGTGTGCGATCGCCACGAAAGGGTAGTGTCCTTTGCTGCGGTATCGCAGATCGATAAAGCGGACTTCGTAATGATCCTTATACGTATCGATCTCCCATTTGTAAACCGGTGAGAACGAAAGAAACGCCGAAATGTTCTTATCCTGTTTCGCCGCTTTCATCACATCCGTATCCGGTAAAGGCACCCTGTTGAATGTGTCGACGATCACGACGTTTCCATCCATGCTCCGTCCGACGTAAAAAGCCGATTTTGCTTTGACGGCGATTCGCCATTGCCTGAATTTCATCGTAGGCGAAATAATGATTTCTTCAATATCATCGATTTTTTCACGGAGCTCATGCTTGATTTTCCTCTGCATGAAATACCTCACCAGATAATAACCGGCCAAGACGATGTAAAGAGCCAAAAATGTATAGCCTTGATGCGCGCCTGCCAGCCAAAAGGCGATGGCTATGAGATGGCTGACGAAAATAAACGGATCAAATGTATTAATCAAGCCGAGCGCTACCCATTTCCTTGAAAACGGTCTGACCGCCTGTGTCCCGTATGCGTTAAAAATATCCACGAACACATGAAGCGCGACCGCGGCAAGGGTCCAAAGCCACAGGTGAAGCAGATTGGCTTCGGGATAAAACAGCATGAGAATGCCCGGAATCATCAGCGACCAGGCGAGAACAGCGGGGATGGAGTGGGTGAATCCCCTGTGGTGCCTAATATAAACAGCGTTGTTTTTCAATTTCAAAACGGTATCGATATCCGGAGCCTGAGATCCGGCGATTGTCGCAATCATCACGGCTTGAGCCATTGATGGGTCCATTCCGACAACTGGATCAAGCGTCGCGATGCCTCCGAGTGCAACGCCCATGACAACATGTGTGCCAGTATCCATTGGTGACCTCCCCTAATGGTGCTAGAAAATCATTTTTATTTTCCAAAAACAGAACGAACGATGGACCTTGCCTGAAATATTTAACGCTTTTGCTTTCTTCACTTTTAATGTAACATGTTATCGTATATGCATATAGTTTACAACAAAAAGCCGAAGTAACAAAAGATCGGTATGCAAATGTGACGTGCACAGGCAAGGAGAAGTTTCATGATGGATCTGCAAAAGAAATTAGAGCAAAAAAACATCAAACAATTTCAAGAAGATTTAATTTCTTGGTATGAGCAAGAAAAACGGGATCTGCCTTGGCGCTCAGACAGCGACCCTTATAAGGTGTGGGTGTCGGAAGTAATGCTTCAGCAGACGAGAGTGGACACGGTGATTCCTTACTTCAACAACTTTATCGAAAAGTTTCCGACCGTGGAAGCGCTCGCTGAAGCCGACGAAGAAAAAGTGCTTAAAGCCTGGGAAGGACTGGGATACTATTCAAGGGTTCGGAACTTGCAGAGCGCTGTCAGGGAAGTTCACGAACGATACGGGGGTGTGGTCCCTCCTTCAAAAGAGGAATTCGGCAGCTTAAAAGGCGTCGGCCCTTATACAAGAGGCGCGGTGCTGAGCATCGCCTACAATCAGCCGGTCCCCGCGGTAGACGGAAATGTCATGCGGGTCATGTCACGGATTCTTTCCGTATGGGATGATATTGCAAAGCCTAAAACCAAAACCCTGTTTGAAAAAATTGTCGAAGCGTTTATTTCTGAGGAAAAACCGTCCGAGTTTAACCAGGGGCTGATGGAGCTGGGCGCTGTCATCTGTACGCCGAAATCGCCATCATGCCTTCTCTGCCCGGTCCGAGAGCACTGTTCTGCTTTTGCAGAAGGCTGTGAAAAAGAGCTTCCGGTTAAAAGCAAAAAGAAAAAACCTTCGGTAAAAACCCTTGCAGCTGTCGTCCTGACTGATGAAGAAGGATACATCTATATCCATAAAAGACCGGCATCAGGTCTTTTGGCAAACCTTTGGGAATTCCCAAACACAGAAACGCAGAAAGGCCTGAAGTACGAGCGCGAGCAGCTTGCGGCGTTTTTGAAAGAAGAGGCCGGAATAGAAGCTGAAATCGGTCCGCTCGAAGGAGTCGTAGAGCATGTGTTTACACACCTTGTCTGGAACATTTCTGTCTTTTTCGGGAAAACTCTCGATCAACCGGATGATTCATACTTTAAAAAGGTCACGAAAGAAGAGCTTGCTGAATACGCCTTCCCGGTTTCGCATCAGAAAATATGGAATATGTATATGAAATAGGCAGCTTGACTGTGCATGCTGCCCGTTAGTCGTACTGGATGGTGGTGCCGTGCGTATAATCGGCTTCCTGGCGGCACAGTCCGCCTCTTGCTTGAATTTCTTTCACAACCTCCAGGTACTCGGCATGCCCTTCTTCATTGAGAAATGGCATGATTTGCTGGAAGGCGCGGTGAAAATAGAGAAGCTCCGCATCTTTCCACTCGTTTTTCGGCGTGTGGTCGAGCTCGCTCATATCGCGTCCTACGTACATAAGGCGAATGCCTCCTTTTTGATCGTGTTATGAGCTATTTTTTATCAGATTTTCAATCACTATACTAGGAGATGAATGACAGATGGAACAAAGAAAATGTGCCCTTATTACAGGAAGCAGCCGCGGCGTCGGCAAAGCAGCAGCGCTGAGGTTTGCCGAAAACGGCTACAATATCGTCATCAACTATGCTAGAAGCAAAAAAGCGGCCCTTGAGACGGCTGAAGAAATCGAAAAGCTCGGTGTCAAAGCATTGGTCGTCAAGGCGAATGTCGGACAGCCGGCGAAAATAAAAGATATGTTTCAGCAAATCGAGGAGGCGTTCGGCAGACTGGACGTGTTCGTCAACAATGCTGCATCCGGCGTATTGCGCCCTGTCATGGAGCTTGAGGAAAGCCATTGGGACTGGACGATGAACATCAATGCGAAAGCTCTGCTATTCTGCGCGCAGGAAGCGGCAAAGCTGATGGAGAAAACGGGAGGCGGCCACATTGTCAGCATCAGCTCGCTCGGTTCAATCCGTTATTTGGAAAACTATACGACAGTAGGCGTTTCAAAAGCTGCGCTTGAATCATTGACGAGATATCTTGCCGTAGAGCTTGCGCAGAAAAACATCATCGTTAATGCGGTTTCGGGAGGCGCGATTGATACAGACGCCCTGAAGCATTTTCCGAACCGCGAAGAGCTTCTGGAAGATGCCCGGCAAAATACGCCTGCCGGCCGCATGGTAGAGATCAGCGACATGGTCGATGCGGTGGAATTTTTAACGTCAGGGAAAGCGGACATGATCCGCGGACAGACGATCATTATTGACGGCGGCCGTTCACTGCTCGTATAAATTTTTCGCGTTCAATGAATAGGATATCACCCTCCTGCACAATCTAATGGTCGTGGAGGTGATATACAATGGCTAACCAACAATCCAAAACAAACGCACAAAAAGTAAGACAACAAAACCAAGCTTCTGCACAAGGTGGTCAGTTCGGCACTGAATTTGCCAGCGAAACTGACGCGCAGCAAGTAAGACAAAATAACCAACAAGCTGAGCAAAAAAAACAGCAAAACAGCTAATCACTGAAACAGGAAAAAGCACTTCACCATCGGATGAGGTGCTTTTTTCTTTTTGTTCCGACAAAACTTCCGAATCTTAGCCAGAATCAGTCAAAGGACATCCGGCATGTATAGAGAAATGATACTTAGGCAATAAATGGAGTAGAGCATAGAATGGAGGATCCCGAATGCCGGAATTTGAAAATTTGGTTCAGGGGCAGATGGAGATTATGGATAAGCTGTTGTATCTGCAAGCGGAGATTGAAAGATGCCAGAAAATTGAAAAAGAACTGGCTGCCCTTGAAAAGAAAGCCCAGCTTTTATCGATCCGGGAAGATATATCCCAGAAGCGGAAAGATCTTGCTCAGATTCAGGATTTGTTCCAAAAGCAGACGGAGCAGGTGATTCAGGCTTATCAAAGAATCGAGGCATGAGCCTCTCTTTATCGTTTTTTAGAAAAGAGCCATTCCTGTTCGGGAGTGGCTCTTTTATTTTCATTTTTTATTTTCAAACGTTATAATAAATAAAAGAACTGTCGGACAGGCGATGTGACACACTGACTTGTAAGGCTTTTGCAAAGAAAGTAGGGGAGAAAACATGGGCTTTCCCAAGGAAGGAGAAACCATTCAAATTCATAGCTATAAGCACAATGGGCAGATTCATCGGATTTGGAACGAAACAACGATTTTAAAAGCAACGGAATTGTGCATCATCGGCGCCAATGACCGGACAATGGTCACGGAATCTGACGGCCGGACATGGGTGACGCGAGAGCCCGCCATTTGTTATTTCCATGCAAAGCAGTGGTTTAACGTCATCGGCATGCTTCGTGAAGACGGGATTTATTACTATTGCAACATCAGCTCGCCGTTTGCTTTGGACGATGAAGCCATCAAATACATCGACTATGATTTAGATGTAAAGGTCTTCCCGGATATGACGTATCATATTCTTGATGAAGATGAGTACGCGGATCATAAAAAGGCGATGAATTATCCGAAGGAAATCGACGGCATTTTAAGGTACCACTTAAATACGCTGCTGCATTGGATACACCAAAGAAAAGGCCCGTTTGCATCTGAATTTATTGATATTTGGTATGAACGGTATTTGCATTATACAAAATAATCCTAAAAAACCTGTTGAGGCCAACAGGTTTTTTGCGGTGTACTCACACATCAAGATATAGAGGGGGGAAGACGTGTGGGGGTAATCAGAAGGTACATGGAATTTGTGAAGCCGTATAAATGGAAAATCGTTTTGACGGTTTTAATCGGTATTATTAAATTTTCTATTCCGCTGGTCATCCCGCTTCTGCTGAAATACGTCGTGGACGACATCATCCAGGGGAGCGGGACTGCTGAGGAAAAAACATCCACATTATTCATGGTAATGGCGGTTATGTTCGCCATTTTTTTGGTGCTTCGGCCGCCTGTCGAATATTACCGTCAGTATTTCGCGCAGTGGACGGCAAGCAAGGTGCTTTATGATATCAGGGACAAGCTTTTTGCGCATATACAAAAGCTGAGCCTCAGGTATTATGCGAACACCCGCGCAGGAGAAATTATTTCAAGGGTCATCAATGATGTCGAGCAGACGAAGGAATTCGTCATCATCGGATTGATGAATGTATGGCTTGACGTGATGACGATTTTTATCGCCATCGCCATTATGATGACGATGGACGTGAAGCTGACGCTTATTTCGATCGTGCTGTTTCCGCTTTACGGACTGTCTGTTAAATTCTTCTACGGCAGGCTCAGAAAGCTGACGAGAGAACGTTCCCAAGCGCTGGCCGAAGTGCAGGGCCATCTTCATGAAAGGGTTCAGGGAATGCCTGTCATCAGGAGTTTTGCGATCGAGGATTATGAACAAAAGCAATTTGATCACGAGAACGGGAATTTTCTCGGTAAAGCAATCCGCCATACGGCCTGGAATGCCAAAACCTTTGCCGTCGTCAATACGGTTACAGACCTCGCTCCGCTGATCATCATTACGGTTGCAGGTTATCATGTGATTCACGGGAACCTTACTGTAGGAACGATGGTGGCGTTTTTCGGATATATCGAACGCCTCTACAACCCGCTGCGCCGCCTGATCAATTCCTCGACAACATTGACGCAGTCGATCGCATCAATGGACAGGCTGTTTGAATTTATTGATGAACCGTATGATTTAAAAGATAAGCCCAATGCTGTAAAAGCAGAGCGATTAAAAGGGATTGTTGAATTTAAAAACGTTTCCTTTCAATACGAAAAATCGGAGGAAATGATTTTGCAGGATCTTTCTTTGAAAGCCGAACGGGGCGAAACGGTTGCGCTCGTCGGGATGAGCGGAGGCGGCAAATCGACGCTTGTCAGCCTCATTCCGAGATTCTACGATGTCTCAGCCGGAAGCCTGGAGATCGACGGCATCGATGTGCGCGATTATGAGGCGCGAAGCCTTAGAAACCAAATCGGCATGGTTCTCCAGGATACGTTTTTATTCAGCGAATCGGTACGCGAAAACATATCGATCGGGAATCCCGAAGCTTCGATGGAAGACATCATTGAAGCGGCAAAAGCTGCGAATGCCCATGATTTTATTATGGAGCTGCCGCAAGGCTATGATACAAAGGTCGGAGAAAGGGGAGTCAAGCTGTCCGGAGGCCAAAAACAGCGGATATCAATCGCCAGGGTGTTCCTGAAGAACCCGCCGCTCTTAATTTTGGATGAAGCGACGTCAGCGCTTGACCTTGAAAGCGAGCACTATATCCAGGAAGCGATGGAAAAGCTCGCGAAAGACCGGACGACCTTTATCGTTGCTCACAGACTGTCGACGATAACCCACGCTGACAAAATCGTTGTCATCGAAAACGGACGTGTCGCGGAAATCGGCACACATGACGAACTAATGAGCCGCGACGGGCACTATAAGCATTTATTCACCATTCAAAAATTAAACTAAAACCGCAAAAAGCCTGACTTTCGTTTGAAGCTGAACGGATGTCAGGCTTTTTCTTTCCCCGCAAATTTCGTACATATTTCCTATCTCGTTTAAATACAATTTAAAAAATACAAGCTCCGGAGGTGTATAAGTGACAAAAGAAAAATTGCTTGAAGTATCGGATTTATCGATTTCGTTTCAAAAGAAAAAGTCCGAAACCCCGATTGTGCAAGGCGTTTCTTTCGATCTCCATCCCGGAGAAATCATGGGAGTCGTCGGAGAGTCCGGCTGCGGCAAAAGCGTCACCTCTTTGGCTTTAATGGGGCTGAACGCAAACACCCGGACGACGGGCCGGATCAAGTTTCAAAACAAAGACCTTCTCATGCAGTCTGAAAAAGAATGGAGACAGATGCGCGGCAATGACATCGCGATGGTTTTTCAAGAGCCGATGACCTCCCTCAATCCCCTTTTTACAATTGGCGATCAACTAACAGAAGCACTCTCCAGCCATACCAATATTCATAAAAAAGAAGCAAGAAGAAAAGCCGTTCAAATGCTGGATACCGTCGGCCTGCCGAGGACGGACCAGCTGATGAAGCAATATCCCCACGAACTGTCGGGAGGCATGAGGCAGCGGGTCATGATCGCAATGGCATTAATTTGCGAACCGAAACTGCTGATTGCCGATGAACCGACAACAGCTCTCGACGTCACCATCCAGGCTCAGATTCTGTCCCTTTTGAAAAAAATGAATGCCGAATTTAACACAGCCATTCTCCTTATTACCCATGACCTTGGCGTCGTTCACAATACATGTGAACGCGTGATGATCATGTATGCCGGGCGGATCGTTGAAGAAGGCGGTGTCACCGCTGTTTTTGACAGCCCGAAACACCCCTATACAAAAGGCTTGTTCGCCTCTATTCCGGCATTCACAGGCAAATCCGAGCGTCTGTCTTCGATTGAGGGGCAGGTGCCGAAACCGGGGTCGATAAAAAAAGGCTGTATGTTTGCGCCGAGGTGCCCTCATAAACGCGAACGCTGCGTAGAGGAGGAGCCCGGATTGAACAGGCTGGCGGATGACCATGCTGTAAGCTGCTTTCTCTACGAAGAGGAAGGTGCTTTCACATGAATCATGAACTGCTGAACGTCCAAGAGCTGAAAACGTATTACCGCGTGTCCCGCAAGAAAATCGTCAAAGCGGTCGATGATGTTACACTGTCAGTCAAAAAAGGCGAAATCGTAGGGATCGTCGGGGAATCCGGCTGCGGAAAATCAACCTTGGGAAAATCGATACTGCGGCTGACCGAACCGACTTCTGGAAAGGTGACGTTTCTCGGGCGGGAGATGACCGGCCTTGATGCAAAACAGCTTCGCAACATGAGAAGGCATATACAAATGATTTTTCAAGATCCGTACGCTTCATTGAATCCGCGCATGAAAATAAAAGATATTTTGGAGGAACCGCTGATCGTTCATAAACTCGGAACGAAGGCGGAAAGGAGAGAAGTCGTTCGCTCGATGCTTGAAATTGTCGGTCTTGATGCTTCATACGGCGACCGATATGCACACCAATTCAGCGGCGGCCAGAGGCAAAGGATCGGTATTGCAAAAGCGCTGATCACAAAGCCGAAATTAATCATTGCCGATGAGCCTGTTTCCGCGCTTGATGTATCCGTTCAGGCGCAGATCTTAAATCTGCTGTCTGATCTGCAGGAGGCATTCAATTTAACGTTTCTGTTTATTTCGCATGATCTCGGGGTCGTCCGCTATATCAGCGACAGGGTAGCCGTGATGTATTTCGGAAAGATTGTCGAGATGGCGGACGCCGACTCTTTATTTAGAGAACCGAAACACCCCTATACAGAAACACTGTTAGCGGCAGTACCCGTCATCGGCAAAGGAGAGGCGGTTCATACGGCGCCGGATATTGCCGCGCCCCGCATGAGTGAAAAGGGCTGTCCTTTTTACAGCCGATGCATGAAGCGGGCGGACGTCTGCCTTGAAGCGGAGCCGCTTCTTGAAGAGACTGCGGACGGGCATTATGCTGCATGCCATTTTACCAATAAGGAGGCTGTACGATGAAAAAGAAAAGCTGGCTGATCTGTTTGGGAATGATTCTGTCTGTTTCCGCTTTTTTAATGGGATGCTCCGGTAACGAAAGCGGAAAGAACGACGGAGGGACGAACGGCGGAAAAGATACGCTGATCATCGGCAGAGGAGGTGATTCGACATCGCTTGATCCGATCACAACGACAGAAGGCGAAGCGTTTAAAGTGACGATCAATATGTTTGAGACCTTGCTGAATTACGGGGAACAAGACACAACGCTGAAGGAAGGCCTCGCGGTGAAATGGGACGCTTCAGATGACGGTTTGACCTACACATTGGAGCTGAGAAAAGGCGTGAAATTCCATGATGGAACGGATTTTAATGCAGAAGCCGTCAAATACAATTTTGAGCGGTGGATGAACGGGGATGAAGAAAAATTTCCTTACTACGGCATGTTCGGAGGCTATAAGAAAGATGAGGGGCACGTCATCAAAGACATAAAAGTTCTCGACGACCATAAGATTCAGTTCATTTTAAAACGCCCGCAAGCGCCGTTTTTAAAGAACCTTGCCATGACTTCTTTCGGGATTGCAAGTCCTGCCGCCATTGAAAAATACGGCGAAAAATTCAGGGAGCACCCCGTCGGCACTGGCCCTTACAAATTTGTCGAATGGAAGCCGAACGACCGGATCGTCCTTGAGAAAAATGAAGACTATTGGGATCAAGGCAAACCGAAATTGCAGAAGATCATTTTCAGAGCCATTCCTGAAAACTCAGCCCGCTTAAATGCATTGAAGACGGGCGAAATCGACCTAATGGATGGCGTCAATCCGTCTGATATCGAAAGCATCAAAGCAGACTGCAATCTGAAAATATTTGAAAGGCCTTCAATGAACGTCGGGTATCTCGGAATGACAACGACGAGAAAGCCATTTGACAATAAGCTGGTCCGCCAGGCGCTGAACCATGCTGTCGATAAACAGGCGATTATCAACTCCTTCTACGGAGGTCTCGCTGAATCTGCAAAAAACCCGCTTCCTCCGTCGCTCGAAGGGTACAACGACCAGGTTAAGGAATATCCGTATGATTTAAAAAAGGCAAAAGAACTCTTAAAAGAAGCCGGCTACCCGGACGGGTTTAAAATGAAGCTTTGGGCAATGCCGGTACCGCGGCCGTATATGCCGGACGGTATGAAAATAGCCGAAGTGATTCAATCAAGCTTTGAAAAAATCGGAGTCAAAGCGGAAATCGTCACTTACGACTGGGCGACGTACTTGGATAAGGTGAGCAAAGGGGAAGCTGATGCGTTTTTAATGGGCTGGACCGGCGACAACGGAGATCCGGACAACTTCATTTATACGCTGCTTGATAAAGATAATATCGGCGGTAACAACTATACGTACTTCAGCAATGATGAGCTTCATGACATCTTAATCGAGGCGCAGTCAGACCCTGATCAAAAGAAAAGAAATAAACTGTATCAAGATGCGCAGGAGCTCCTCCATGAAGAATCGCCTTGGGTTCCGCTTGTCCATTCCACGCCGATTTTGGCCGGTTCAAAAGATATCGACGGATATGTTCCGCACCCGACAGGGAGTGAAGTATTGTCCGGCGTAGAGTTTAAATAGGTGGTGACAGCCATTGCTTGCGTACTGTTTAAAACGGACGGCCATGCTGATCCCCGTTCTCATCGGCATGACATTGGTCGTTTTTTCGATCATCCGCTTTATTCCCGGCAACCCCGCCCAGGTTATTCTCGGCCAGAGGGCGACAAAGGAAGCGGTGCAGCAGCTGACCGTCCAGCTCGGCCTTGATCAGCCGTGGTATATGCAATATGCCAGATATATAGGGGATTTGCTGAAAGGGGATCTCGGGACATCAATCCGCACGGGAGCGGCGATTACGCAAGAAATAAAGCCATATTTGTTCGCCACTCTCGAACTTGCCTTTTTCGCGATGCTGATCGCAGTGTTTGTCGGCGTGAATGCCGGAATCATCAGCGCGTGGTTTAAGAACTCGGTATTCGACTATATCGCGATGCTGGTGGCTTTAATCGGCGTGTCGATGCCGATTTTTTGGCTCGGTTTGATGGGCCAGTTGTTTTTTTCGATCGAGCTCGGCTGGCTGCCGACAACAGGAAGGGAGAATGTCAGAAATCCGGTCGAAGCCATTACGTACATTCATACATTGGACACCCTTTTGCACGGAAGATTTGATCAGTTTGCAGAAGCCATCCGCCATTTAATTCTGCCGGGAACGGCTCTTGCCACCATTCCCGCAGCGATCATTGCGAGAATTACGAGAGCCAGCATGATAGAGGTGCTGCAGTCCGATTATATCCGCACGGCAAAAGCAAAAGGCGTGCATATGTTTTTCGTCATCTATAAGCACGGTTTAAAAAATGCATTCATTCCGGTATTGACCGTCATCGGCCTGCAAACCGGACTGTTACTGGGCGGCGCAATTTTAACAGAGACTATTTTTGCCTGGCCCGGCATCGGCCGGTACATTTATGATGCGATCAGCTACCGCGACTACCCGGTTATCCAATCGGGCATCCTCGTGATCGCCTTCATCTTCGTCATGATTAACTTCATCGTTGATCTGCTGTACGCCGTCATCGATCCGAGAATTAAATATTAGGAGGCGGGAAACATGGTTGTGCTTCAAAATGAACAGCAGAGGGAGGACGTGAAGGTGCGTTCGCCTTTGGCGGAACATATTCGGCGGTTTTTTGAGCATAAATTGGCTGCCGCCGGCACGATTCTAGTCGCGCTGTTTATCCTGCTAGCCATCTTCGCGCCGCTCATCGCACCATACGGAATAAACGACCAGTCACTGTCAGACAGGCTCGCCGCTCCGTCTGCGGAACACCTTTTTGGCACGGATGACTTTGGCAGGGATATTTTCTCTAGGGTGCTTTACGGCGCAAGGCTGTCTTTATGGGTCGGCTTTTTCTCCTGTTTGGCATCGGCCTTGGCGGGGACGCTGCTAGGGCTGATCGCCGGTTTTTACGGCAGATGGGCTGATGCATTGATTTCACGGCTGTTTGATATCATGCTCGCGTTTCCGAGCATTCTGCTGGCGATCGCCATTGTAGCGATTCTGGGGCCTTCTCTTGAAAATGCCCTAATTGCCATCGCCATCATCAACGTTCCGACGTTTGGCAGGCTCGTTCGTTCAAAAGTGCTCAGCATCAGGCAGGAGGAGTATATCTTATCAGCGCGTGCTGTCGGGATGTCCAATATAAGGCTGATGTTTAAACACATTCTCCCCAACAGCATGGCCCCGGTTATCGTTCAAGCGACGCTGAATATTGGAACCGCGATTATAGAAGCGGCCGCGCTCGGATTTTTAGGGTTGGGGGCGCAGGCGCCGAACCCCGAGTGGGGAAAAATGCTTGCGGATGCCAGGCCTTACTTGGCGCAGGCTCCATGGACATTGTTTTTTCCGGGATTTGCGATCATGCTGACCGTTCTCGGCTTTAATCTGATGGGAGACGGCCTGCGCGACACCCTTGATCCGAAAATGAAGGAAGGAAAATAAAAAACCGGTTAACATATTCTTTAACCGGTTTATTCTTCCTCAACTTCAAGCTCGCTGTCTTTTTTGTGGTACGTCTGAAAGCTTGAGAGCAAGGTTTCCAAATGCTCAAGCTGTTCTCGGTATTCTACAGTGCTCGCCATAATGGTCAGCATATTGTAGTCCAACAGTTCTTCTTTTAATTTGTCCTGGTTTTTCAGGAATGATTCGGTCAAGTGCTGTTTGTACACGTCTCCTTCTTCGTGCAGGTCGACGTGATCCTGCGTTTTGATCCTGCCGACGAATCTCATTAAAATTCGTTCGTGCCAATGGAGGAGATAATCGAGCTCTTCGACCAGCGTTTCTTGAAATTCTTCAGGCATGTGATAAAACTCGTTTTCAAGCCGGTGCAGCTTTTTCAGGGCATCAAGCGCACGGTTGGATGCAATGATCGCCTGTCTGAACAGCACGAGCTTTCGCTGTTTTACATATGTGGAACGTTTTAAATAGCTTCTTTCTTCTTTGTAGAGCAAGTAAAGGTGGTCAACCTTCATCATTTTTTCTTTCAGTTTTTCAATGTCTTCTTTCAGCATGGAATGTTCCGTTGTCTTCCGCGTCAACAATCTGATCCATTTAATGACTTCATCTGTATTTTCAACAATATGGCTGACGAGCTTCGTTTCATATTTAGGCGGCAGAAAAATCAGGTTGACCAAGAACGCAGACAACACGCCCAAAATAACCGTTCCGGTTCTCACCAAAGCAAACCATAAAAAGTTGTCGCCGGAGCTCTCCAGTATGGCAATAACGGTGACAAGAGCGATCGAAATCGTGTTCTCGATCTTCAGCTTCAAGTTGATCGTAATGACGATTACCGCCGTCAATCCGATGATGATCGGACTGGGTTCAAAAATAAGTCCAAAAATAATGGCTGTGGCTGCTCCGATAATGTTCGCCTGCACTTGATCGACAATCGTCAAAAATGAACGATAGATCGAAGGCTGGATCGCGAAGATAGCCGCGATTCCCGCGAAGACAGGAGTCGGAAGGCCGAGCCAAGACGCGAGGTAAAGCGCAAGCGTAATGGCAATGCCTGTTTTGAAAATACGGGCACCAAGTTTCATTAGGCTGTACTTGCATCCCTTTCTATAATAAAATTCGTTCTTTACAGAAAATGAATTGTAGTGAACATTCCCTCTCTGTTAATTTGCCAAACAATAAAGTAATATACAGCGATCTTCCGAAATATTCAACCCATTTTTAAGAAAAAACAAATCATTGACAAAAAAGAAAGACAAGCCGGCGGAAAGTGCCTGTTCACCGCGCTTTCAAAGTGCTCCGCATTTGATAAAAAAGAGAGCGGATCCGCTCTCTTTTTACATGCGCTGTTTCAATTGTTTAAATGAGTCATCCACGGCTTTGAGCGTATCTTTAATGTCCTCTTCCGTGTGCGCGGTGGTGATAAACCATGCTTCATATTTTGAAGGCGCAAGATTGATTCCGCGCTCAAGCATCAGTTTGAAAAAGGCCGCGAACATGTCTCCGTCCGTATTTTCGGCTTGCTCATAGTTTTCGACTTTTTCGTTCGTGAAGTATACGGTGAGCGCGCCTTTTAGACGGTTGACAGTGATGTCGATGCCGTGGGTCTCGGCATGTGCCAGGATGCCTTCTTCAAGCATGGCGCCGAGGCGGTCAAGTTTTTCGTATGTGCCTTTTTCTTTCAGCACTTCAAGGCAGGCGATGCCAGAGAGGATGGAAGCCGGATTCCCCGCCATCGTGCCCGCTTGATAAGCAGGTCCGAGCGGTGCGACTTGTTCCATAATCTCTTTTCTGCCTCCGTAGGCGCCTATCGGCAGGCCGCCGCCGATGATTTTGCCGAGCGCCGTCAAATCAGGTTTGACGCCAAGAAGATCCTGGGCGCCGCCGTACATAAAGCGGAAAGCGGTAATGACTTCATCGTAGATGACCAGGGCTCCCGCGTTATGCGTAAGTTCATTGACCTGCTCGAGGAATCCGCTCTTCGGTTTGACGATCCCGAAGTTTCCGACAATCGGTTCAACGAGGACTGCCGCAATATCGTTCCCCCATTTATCGAGCGCTTCTTTATAGCTGTCGATATCATTGAAAGGAACGGTAATCACCTCGTTGGCGATGCTTTTTGGAACCCCGGCGGAATCAGGCGTGCCGAGCGTTGACGGTCCTGAACCGGCCGCCACCAGCACAAGATCGGAATGGCCGTGGTAGCAGCCGGCGAACTTGATGATTTTCGTTCTGCCTGTATAGGCCCGGGCGACGCGAATCGTCGTCATCACAGCTTCCGTTCCCGAATTGACGAATCTCACTTTATCCAAGGCAGGAATCGCTTCCTTAAGCATCTTGGCAAATGTCACTTCATGCTTTGTCGGCGTACCGTAAAGCACCCCGTTCTCAGCAGCTGTTTGAATCGCTTTCGTGATATGCGGGTGGGCGTGGCCCGTAATAATCGGTCCGTACGCGGCAAGGTAGTCTATGTATTTGTTGCCGTCCACATCCCAAAAATAAGCGCCGCTTCCCCTTTCCATCGCGACGGGAGAACCTCCGCCGACCGCTTTGTAAGACCTTGAGGGGCTGTTGACGCCTCCGACTATATGTTGAAGAGCTTCTTCATGAAGCTTTTCAGATTGAGTATGCTGCATAATATCCTCCTCATTTTTGCACCTTTATCTATTTCTATATTTTCTATATTGTAACACGAGGCGGACAGAGCGCAAAAAAGAAGCCGCCGAACATTTGAACAAGAGGGCGCTGTTTTTTATAATAGGGGAAAGCAAGCGATTAAACATAACAGGAGGCAAAACAATGACTGTTGAAATTGGACAAAAGGTGCCTGATATTGAACTGCTGGGCGATCACGGAGAAAAAGTAAAGCTGTCGGATTTTGAAGGAAAGTATGTCGTGCTCTATTTTTACCCGAAAGATATGACGCCGGGATGCACAACGGAAGCGTGCGATTTCAGAGACCGTCATGAAAGCTTTGCGGAACTTGATGCCGTCATTATCGGAGTCAGCCCCGACGATCAGGCAAGGCATGAAAAATTCAAGCAAAAACACGATCTGCCGTTTCTGCTGCTCGTCGATGATGAACACAAGCTCGCTGAAAGCTTTGACGTATGGAAGCTGAAGAAGAATTTCGGCAAGGAATACATGGGTGTCGAACGGTCGACATTCCTGATTGATAAAGAAGGCCGCCTTGTGAAAGAGTGGCGGAAAGTAAAGGTAAAAGACCATGTCGCAGAAGCGCTTCAAGCAGTAAAAGAAATCGCGGAAGCATAAAGCTCGCTGGGGAGGCCGGACTGTATTTTAGTTTGGTCTCTTTTTACGCTCATATTCGCCTGTCTGATCGGCCATGCTGATCATAGCGGCATTTTTCGCCTTAAAAATAGCTTTTTCACAGGGATTGGAATTGACAAAGATTCTGATCAGGAGTTACACTAATTATAAACGTTATAATGTAAGAATTTTTTTTAGAAGAGAGGTGCATGACGATGGCTGAACATAACCTGAAAGAAGCGTTGGAAGCGTTGAAGGAAACCGGGGTGCGAATTACTCCTCAACGTCATGCCATTCTGGAATTTCTCGTGAATTCTATGTCTCATCCAACTGCAGATGATATATATAAAGCTCTGGAAGGGAAATTTCCAAACATGAGCGTAGCAACGGTCTACAACAATTTGCGGGTTTTTAAGGAATCAGGGCTCGTTAAGGAATTAACGTACGGAGATTCCTCCAGCCGGTTTGACTTCGTGACTTCCGAGCATTATCACGCAATTTGCGAACGCTGCGGGAAAATCGTCGACTTTCATTATCCCGGCCTCGACGAAGTGGAGCAGCTTGCTTCACATGTGACAGGATTTAAAGTCAGTCACCATAGACTGGAGATATACGGTTTATGTCAGGAATGCGACAAAAAAGAAAGCCATTAAAAAGAGCTGGCCGCTTTTTTAACGGTCAGCTTATTTTTGTTGCAGCATTTACTGAGACTTTCGATTATACGATTCGTTAAACTCTTTTCCTTCGAGGTTTTTGTCCAATGTCAAAGGCTCCCTGCAATGCATGCACATATCAACCCGGCCTAAAATCTTGGTCGGTTTTTCACAGTTTGGACAGACGACTTGAACCGCTTTCGTTGAAAGCATGCCGATCCAAAAATAAACCGCTGTGCTCAACAAGATAGACAATACCCCCAAGATCATAAACACCGACATCAAGAGGACCGAGGACCTAAAAAAGACCCCGACATACATAATAATGAAGCCTATAAATACAAGGCTCAACGCAAACGTTCTGATTTTGTTGATTTTACTAGAGTATTTGGCCATATCCATCCCCCTGTCTCTAATATAGCATATCAAAGATGTGTTATTCTTTAATTAAAACGAATCAATTGGAAAATTTCTATAGAGAGTTTTGGGGAAATTGATTATAATAATTCAATGTGTTTTCAAAATAAAGGAGTTTTTATTGGCTCGTAGAAATAGGTAGAAACAAGAGAGAAGCTTTTATGCAACGTATTTACATCGTATTGGAGGAATGGTGATGGAAAATCTTCTCCGTCCGATTTACCAAGAAAGAGCAAGCCGCCCTGACACACTCGCTGTCATGCTGATTGAGAGGAGAAATCAAACTTCATCTGCAACAGATAATTTTGATGCGGCATTGTTGATTATCGTTAATAAGGCTGAAGACCCTGTATTCGTGAAGCATTATGAGTTCGACGGAAAAACGGCTTCTCTTCATATTATTTCTGTTGAACAGCTTCAGGAATGGATTCTGCTTGGAACAAACAGGAGAATCATAGACTGGGTTCTCAATGGAAAGGTGCTTTTCGACCGAAACGAATTTATCGCCAAGCTGATTGAGCAGCTCAATACATTTCCGTTTTCAGAAAGAAAACTAAAAATCGGACTTGAATACGGGAAATTAATCAGAAGATATATAGAAGGAAAATCGTTTTTTGAGGACGGTCAATTTTTGGATGCCTACAATTCCATCGTACACGCCCTCCACCATTTGGCCAGAATCGAAGTGATCGATAAGGGTTTTCACCCTGAAGTTACGGTATGGAACCAAGTCCGCCACATGGAACCTCAGGTTTATAAATTGTATAAGGAATTAATTGAAAGCAATGAAAGCTTGCAAAAACGGCTGGAGTTATTATTCCTCGCAAGCGATTTTCTCATTCATTCAAAAGCCGAAATAGGGGCTGCCTATATTCTCAATGTCATGGATGAAAAATCGGTTTGGCAATTTGCCGAACTTCTTAAACATCCGGATCTCAAGTATTTCACGACAGACCTGGGAGTTATACTGGAGTTCTTGGCTGAAAAGGATTTAGTCGGAGTAAAGCCGATAGAGACAAAGGGCCAAAAGATTTTTCACCGAGGATATTTTATTAAAAAAAGTGTTGACACTAATTTATAACGGTGATATATTATTAAGCGTCGCTGTTAGCGGAACGGTTTTTGAACAGAAAGCAGCAGCGACGAAAAATCAAAAAAACATTTGACACTTCTCGTTGAAAATGTTATACTAATAAAGTCGCTTCGGACAGAAGCGGAAATGATCTTTGAAAACTAAACAAGACAAAACGCACCTGTTAATTCATTAAATAAATCGCACATGCGAATGTGCGTAGTCAGGGGCCTGCACGATGCAGGCCATGCAGATGTTGTCACAGAATGTGACGAACTTAATCTGCTCTCCATTACTTCATGGAGAGTTTGATCCTGGCTCAGGACGAACGCTGGCGGCGTGCCTAATACATGCAAGTCGAGCGGACCGACGGGAGCTTGCTCCCTTAGGTCAGCGGCGGACGGGTGAGTAACACGTGGGTAACCTGCCTGTAAGACTGGGATAACTCCGGGAAACCGGGGCTAATACCGGATGCTTGATTGAACCGCATGGTTCAATCATAAAAGGTGGCTTTTAGCTACCACTTACAGATGGACCCGCGGCGCATTAGCTAGTTGGTGAGGTAACGGCTCACCAAGGCGACGATGCGTAGCCGACCTGAGAGGGTGATCGGCCACACTGGGACTGAGACACGGCCCAGACTCCTACGGGAGGCAGCAGTAGGGAATCTTCCGCAATGGACGAAAGTCTGACGGAGCAACGCCGCGTGAGTGATGAAGGTTTTCGGATCGTAAAACTCTGTTGTTAGGGAAGAACAAGTACCGTTCGAATAGGGCGGCACCTTGACGGTACCTAACCAGAAAGCCACGGCTAACTACGTGCCAGCAGCCGCGGTAATACGTAGGTGGCAAGCGTTGTCCGGAATTATTGGGCGTAAAGCGCGCGCAGGCGGTTTCTTAAGTCTGATGTGAAAGCCCCCGGCTCAACCGGGGAGGGTCATTGGAAACTGGGGAACTTGAGTGCAGAAGAGGAGAGTGGAATTCCACGTGTAGCGGTGAAATGCGTAGAGATGTGGAGGAACACCAGTGGCGAAGGCGACTCTCTGGTCTGTAACTGACGCTGAGGCGCGAAAGCGTGGGGAGCGAACAGGATTAGATACCCTGGTAGTCCACGCCGTAAACGATGAGTGCTAAGTGTTAGAGGGTTTCCGCCCTTTAGTGCTGCAGCAAACGCATTAAGCACTCCGCCTGGGGAGTACGGTCGCAAGACTGAAACTCAAAGGAATTGACGGGGGCCCGCACAAGCGGTGGAGCATGTGGTTTAATTCGAAGCAACGCGAAGAACCTTACCAGGTCTTGACATCCTCTGACAACCCTAGAGATAGGGCTTCCCCTTCGGGGGCAGAGTGACAGGTGGTGCATGGTTGTCGTCAGCTCGTGTCGTGAGATGTTGGGTTAAGTCCCGCAACGAGCGCAACCCTTGATCTTAGTTGCCAGCATTCAGTTGGGCACTCTAAGGTGACTGCCGGTGACAAACCGGAGGAAGGTGGGGATGACGTCAAATCATCATGCCCCTTATGACCTGGGCTACACACGTGCTACAATGGGCAGAACAAAGGGCAGCGAAGCCGCGAGGCTAAGCCAATCCCACAAATCTGTTCTCAGTTCGGATCGCAGTCTGCAACTCGACTGCGTGAAGCTGGAATCGCTAGTAATCGCGGATCAGCATGCCGCGGTGAATACGTTCCCGGGCCTTGTACACACCGCCCGTCACACCACGAGAGTTTGTAACACCCGAAGTCGGTGAGGTAACCTTTTGGAGCCAGCCGCCGAAGGTGGGACAGATGATTGGGGTGAAGTCGTAACAAGGTAGCCGTATCGGAAGGTGCGGCTGGATCACCTCCTTTCTAAGGATATTATACGGAATATAAGACCTTGCGGTCTTATAGACAGGTGCGTTTGGATCTTGTTTAGTTTTGAAGGATCATTCCTTCAAAGCGTGTTCTTTGAAAACTAGATAACGAAAGTAGACATTCACATTCAATTGTAATGCAAGATATCACGTAGTGATTCTTTTTAACGGTTAAGTTAGAAAGGGCGCACGGTGGATGCCTTGGCACTAGGAGCCGATGAAGGACGGGACGAACACCGATATGCTTCGGGGAGCTGTAAGCAAGCTTTGATCCGGAGATTTCCGAATGGGGAAACCCACTGCTCGTAATGGAGCAGTATCCATATCTGAATTCATAGGATATGAGAAGGCAGACCCGGGGAACTGAAACATCTAAGTACCCGGAGGAAGAGAAAGCAAATGCGATTCCCTGAGTAGCGGCGAGCGAAACGGGAACAGCCCAAACCAAGAGGCTTGCCTCTTGGGGTTGT